>NZ_JAIVFP010000001.1:1220000-4130213 GCF_022760755.1 Candidatus Rhodoblastus alkanivorans | reverse complement strand
CCGTCAGCGGCTCGGTTCCGGCATAGACCGCCGCCGCCTTGGCCGCATCGCCGCCGAAACGCGTCAGGGAAAATTCCGACCCGCCGACGAGGCCGGGCTCGATATTGGTGACGCGGACGTTCTTGCCGACGAGATCGGCGCGCAGATTGAGCGAAAATTGCAGGACGAAGGCTTTCGTCCCGCCGTAAACATGGCCGCCGGGATAGGGATAATCCCCGGCGATCGAGCCGAGATTGATGATGAGGCCGTCATTGCGCGCCACCATCTGCGGCAGGACGGCGCGGGTCATATGAACGAGCCCGACGATATTGGTGGCGATCATCCGGTCCCAGTCGGCAAGGTCCGACTCCCATGCCGGCGAAAGGCCGAGCGCCAGCCCCGCATTATTGACCAGCACGTCGATCCGCCGCCAATCCTCGGGCAGGCTGTCGACAAAACCATCCACCTTTTCTTTGTCCATCATGTCGAGCGGGAGCGGGAGCACGGCGGGGCCAAGCTCCTCGCTGAGCGCCTTCAGCCGTTCGACGCGCCGGCCGGTCGCGATGACGCGATGGCCGCCTTTGACGAAGCGGCGGGCGAAGGCCGCGCCGAAGCCGGCGGTGGCGCCGGTGATGAGAATGGTTTTCATGGAAAAGTCCCGAATTGCGTGCGTCCGGATTATAGCCGCGATTTCGCTCGCCGCTACCAAAGGCCTGGAATCATACGCCAGGTGCGGGCGCGATAGGCGTCATATTCCGCGCCGAATTCAGATTGCAGCAGCCTCTCTTCCGCGTCGATCCGCGCGAGCAACGGGAGCAGTGTCAAGGCGGCGATGACCAGGCCGGCTCCTGAGCAGAAGGCGAGCGCCCAACCGATCGAGGAGATCATTAATCCGAGATAGGAGGGGTGGCGGATATAACGGTAGGGGCCGGTCGTGAGCAATTCATGGATCGGCTGGATCGCAACCAGGCCGGAGAATCTGTCGCCGAGCGCGACCACCGGCCACAGCCTTAAGCTCCCGCCAAGGCCGAACAGAACGACGCCGCTCCAGCGCAATGCTTCGCCGCCGAAGGTCAAAAAACCGTAGCGGTCGTCCCAGGCCGGAATAAAACCCATGGCGAGACCAAGAAGCGCGAAGGCGGGCAGAACCCAGCGATTGTTGCGGTCCTCTCGGATCCCGGGTGACACGTTGCCGCCGCAGAACAATGCGGCGACGGCGAGCGCGAAATAGACGACGGTCAAGGCCATGAGGGCCGGGGAGCGAAAGAAAGGCCCGAAGCCGCCCTCGCCCCAGATTGGCAAGGCATAATAGACAACCGCGCCGCCGAGGATCGCGGCGACCCGGGGAAATCCCCTAAAACGTCCGCCCGCCGCCATCGCGCCCTCGCGTCAGCCGAACATGGAGGCGCCGGGACAGGCGGCGCAGGCCGGTCCGGCGCCGGCGTTGGAACAGGCGGGCGCGTCGCTCTCGCCGCCGCGCGCCGGCGTGGCGATCAGCGACAATTGCTGCTCAAGCTCGACGGCGCCGCAGGACGGGCAGACCGGCTCCTCGCCGGAGCGCACCAAGGTCTGGAAGGACGCGCCGCATTTCTTGCATTCGTAACCATAGATCGGCATAGGCAAACCTCTCAATCGGGCTCAATCGCGCATGACGTTTCGGCCGAGACGGCATTGGTGGTCGAGCAATTCCTCGGCATGGCCGCCGCCTCCGGCGACGAGCAGCAGGAAGCCGCGCCCGCCCCGAGGCTCGTCCAGTCCGATCACGGCGATGGTTTCGCTCGCCATATTGTCGCGGGCGCGGGGAATTTCCAGGGCGACCATCCGGAAAATGTTCTGGTCGAGATCCGCGGCCCTCAGGCGGCGGGCGCGGTAGCGGCCGGCCCAGGGGCGCAGGTCGATCTCGAACCAGCCCTTGCGTCCGCGCGCGGCGCGGGCGAGTTCCGCCTTGAGCCGCGGCTTGACGCAATCGACATGAATGTGGAGCTGATCCTGGCTGCGGGCGAAGCGGGAATTGATCGCCATGCCCAGATCGTTCCAGGCGAGCGGCCGGCCCGCCGCTTCCGCCACCCAATGGCGCTCGTTCCAGGCGTCGGCCCAGTAATTGGGCGCGCCCTTGCGCAGCAGCGCCGCGCTCTCGACCCCCGAAACCCGGGCGAGCGGCGTCACGATGATGTGGGTCGCGTCGTCGGGCGCCCGCACCGTGGCGACGCCTTTTTCGCGGTCGACCGCAAGACAGGGCGCGGCCAGGCCGGTGAGGCGGTTGACCGGCGAACAGACGCCGTGGACGATCCGCCAGAGACCGTCGCGTCCGAACGCCCGGCCCTCGAAGGCAGCGGTCGGACCGGCGGCGCCTGCCAGCGCGACAAGGCTGAAAATAAGGACGATGATTCGTTTCACGGCCGGGCCATAGCATTTTGCGCGGCGGCGCGCATCGCCTTTCCCGCCGCGCCCGCGCGCGATAAGGTCGCATGATGACTCTCTTGCCCGCCGGGGGCCCGCTGCGGACATTCGCGGAACGCCGCGACATCAGGATCGCCGCGCGCGCCATCGCGTCCGGCGACGAGGCGGGCCTGTGGCCGGAGGAGGCGGCGGCCCTTGGCGCCTTGCGGCGCGAACGCCTTCAGGCGAGCGGCGCCGCGCGCGCTCTGGCGCGCGATCTGCTGGCGACCTTCGGTGCGCCGCCTCGCGCAATCGGCCGGGACGCCGCGGGCGTCCCGCGCTGGCCGCCGGGCTTTTCCGGCTCGCTTGCTCATGACGACAGCCATGCGCTGGCGGCGGTGGCGCGGGCGGAAAAAGTCGGCGCCCTCGGCGTCGATATCGAACCCGACGCGTCGCTCGCCCAGGAGCTCATGGAGTTGATCGCGACGCCGGCGGAGCGCGCGCGTTATGGTGAGGATTTGCTGCGCCGCCCGGCGCTTTTCGTCATCAAGGAAGCGGTGTTCAAGGCGCTTTTTCCCGCCGATCGGCGATTTCTCGAATTTCACGATATCGAGGTCGATCTCGAAGCGGGAAGCGCCCGCGCGCGTTTTGGCGGGCGCTGCGCCTTCGCTTGGGAGAGCAGCGCGAACGCTTGGGAAAGCGGCGCGAAAATCTGCGCGCTGGCGGCGCGCGACGACTGATCAGCGTCGCCAGTCGAAGGGCAGGCGCATCGCCTTCTGCGCCGCGCCGAAGGTCCAGAACCACAGGGCCGCCTGGGGCAGGAAGAAGAAAATCTTCGCCGCTTCGGCCCAATCGGGCTGGGCCGAGAGCCGGACCGTGACGGTGACGCCTTCGCCGGGAATGGGATGGGGCGAGAAGGCGTCCTCGGCCAAGGTCTGGGCCGCGTCCTGGACGATCCAGGAGTCGACCATCCCCTCGGCGCCGCTTTTCCGGCGCGCCGGGGCCTTGACGGGCGCCTGGACTTGCGCGGCGGGCACGTTGATCTGAATGCTCTTGCGGCTCATGCGGCCTGTCTTTCCTTGTCGGCGATGATCAGATCGGCCAGACGCTGCAGCTCGCGCGCGGCCTCGCCGCGCGGCGCGACTTCCAGAACAGACAGGCCGCGCGCGGCGCTTTCGGCGAAGACGACGCGCTGGATGAGGGCGGCGTCGAGCACCGGCGTCTCCGGGAATTGCGCCAGAGCGGCATGGAAATCGCGCCCGATCGCGGTATTGGCGATCTTGCGGTTGATGAGGAAAGCCGCGCGCAAAGAGTCTTTGAATTGGCGCGCCTCGCGGATGAGCTGGACCGTTTCGGCGGCGGCCCAGACGTCATAGGGCGAGGGCTGCACAGGGATCAGCACGAGGTCGCTGGCCATGATCGCCGCCCGGCCGAGTTCGTTGACGCGCGGCGCGCCGTCGATCACCACCATGTCGTAATTTTTCGCCAGCGTCGGCATTTCGCGATGCAGGGTCGGCTTGGCCATGCCGACCACGACGAAATCGGGATCGACCTGCCGCGCCGCCGACCAGGCCAGGGCGCTGCCCTGGGGATCGGCGTCCACCAGCAGCACGCGCCGGCCGGATCGGCTGAAACAGGATGCGAGATTGACGGCGATCGTCGTCTTGCCGACGCCGCCCTTCTGGTTCAGCACGCCCACGATCATCGAGGCAGCCTTTCGCGCTGGATGAAAACGCTCACCGACGGCCGCCCGCACATCGACGAATCACTTGACGCGACCGTGTGCGCCAAGGTTTCCACAAATCTCAGCTTTAGCAAGCTTTGCCGCGCATGCGCCTGTGGACAGCGCGTCTAGGGATAGGCGCCGAGGTCCTGGCTGATTTCGATGGCGTGGACCACGGAGCGCGCGATCCTGGCGTTTTCCTCGGGAAAGCCGCCGTCGCGGATGAAGCGGGCGAAGGTCGAAAGCTCGTCGGCCAGCGCGTCATGGGCGTCGATCTTATATTCCGCGGTCTTGACCGCGCTGAAGTTTTCGTTGGCGAGGCTCGCCACGGGCGTCGTGTCATAGACGCTGACCTTGGCGGTCAATTCGTCGAGCTTGACGATCTTGCCGTCGAGCGTCGCCACCGCCAGCCGCCGCCGCTCCGAGGCGACCCAGCTGCTCTCGACATGGCCGGTCATTCCGCCCTCGAACGCCAGGAACATCTGGGCCTGGGCGGCGGCGCAGCCGCCATAGGCGCGCTGGACATGGCGCGCGGACAAGGGATGCTGGCCTGTGACGAAAATCGCATTGGCGACGTCATGCACGGCGAGGTCGAGCAGCACGCTGTTCTTCTGGATGCGGCCGACGCCGCGGCGACGCGCGTCGTAATGGAGGACCGGCCGGCCGGTTTCCGCGATCAGGCGCTTCATCAGCAGAACGCCGGGGTTGAACAAAGTGGTGTGGCCGGTCATCGCAACCAGCCCCTTGGCGCGGGCGAGCGCCGCGACCTCGTCGCAGGCGGCCGAGGTCATCGCCAGCGGCTTGGCGATGAGCACGTTCTTGCCGGCTTCGAGCAGGGTCAGGGCTAGATCGGCATGGGTGTGATTCGGCGTCGTCACGACGCAGGCCTCGATCGACCGATCCTCCAGAATGGCGTCGAGCGACGGCGCGGCTTCGGCATGCGCCATCTTGCGTCCGTCATGGTGGTCGTAGGTGGATTTCAGCGCAAAATCGGGCAGCGCGCTCAATTTGTTGGCGAGGGTGTGGCCCCAGGGGCCGAGGCCGATAACGGAAATATTGATGGTCATTTTCGCCATATGCGCTTTTGCGACGCTTCTAAATGGGGCGGATTCAATGGGGCGGGGCGCCGGTCCCGTCGGGCGCGCCCGCCTTAGCATGACGCGGGGGCGCGGCGCCAGCCCCGCCATTCGGGCAAGTATTTTGGTGACGCGGACCGATTCGCGGCGTATAGGCCGCCGACCGCTCGCGGAGGGTCTTTGCCGGTCGCTCGCGGAGAGTTTTGCCGCCTGCAAATGTCGAATGGAGGAGTTTTCCGAATGTCCGCGCCCATGATGCCTTTCATCGACCTTGCCGCCCAGCGCGCGCGCATCGCGGACAAGATCGAGGCGGCGGTTCGCAGGGTGATCGATCATGGCGCCTATATCATGGGGCCCGAGGTGTACGAGCTGGAAAAGCGCCTTGCCGCCTTTTGCGGCGCGAAACATGCCGTGTCCTGCGCCAGTGGCACCGACGCGCTGACGCTCGTCCTGCTCGCCAAGGGCGTCAAACCCGGCGTCGCCGTGCTCTGCCCGAGCTTCACCTTCGCCGCCACCGCCGAGGCCGTCGCTTTGCTCGGGGGCACGCCCTTCTTCGTCGATGTGCTGCCCGACACGTTCAACATGGACCCGGCGTCGCTCGAAGCGGCGATCGCCGAGGCCCGCGAAAAAAAACTCAATCCGGTCGGCGTGATCGCCGTCGATCTGTTCGGCCAGCCGGCGGATTACGACGCGATCGAGCCGATCTGCGCCCGCGAGAATCTTTGGCTGTTGTGCGACGCCGCCCAGGCCTTCGGCGCGACTTTTCTCGGCCGCAAGCTCGGAACCTTCGGCATGGCGACGACCACCAGTTTCTTTCCGGCGAAGCCCCTCGGGGCCTATGGCGACGGCGGCGCCGTCTTCACCGACGACGATGAACTTGCCGACGTCCTGCGCTCCTTGCGCGTCCATGGCCAGGGCGTCGACAAATATGACAATGTCCGCATCGGCGTCACCGGGCGGCTCGACACGATTCAGGCCGCGATTCTGCTGGAGAAGCTCGCGATCTTCCCCGAAGAGATCTCCGCCCGCAACGAAATAGCGGCGCGCTATGCGCAAGGGCTGCGCGAGGTCGCGATCCCGCCGGCCGTGGCCCAGGGCTGCGAATCCGTCTGGGCGCAATATACCATCCGCCTCAAGCCGGGCCAGCGCGACGGCCTGGTCGCGGCGCTCAAGGAAGCAGGCGTTCCCACCGCCTGCTATTACCCGGTCCCGCTCCATCGCCAGACCGCCTATCGCGCCTTTCCCAGCGTCGGAGGGCGTCTCGCGGCGACCGACCAGCTGGCGCAGGAAGCGCTGTCGCTGCCGATGCATCCCTATCTCGGCGCCGAGGCGCAGGAGCGTATCATCGGCGCCGCGAGAAAGCATCTGGGCTGAACAAAGCAAAACCCGCCGCGACCTGTCTGGTCACGGCGGGCTTCGCGGGTCCCGCATTGCGCGGCGGCCGGGTTATTTTTTCTCGATCTTGGCGCGCTCGATCGATTCGGAGATGAGGCGCCTGGCCTCATCGGCGTCGCCCCAGCCGGCGAACTTGACCCATTTGCCGGGTTCGAGATCCTTGTAGTGGCAGAAGAAATGTTCGATCTGCCTCCAGGTGATCTCGGGCAGGTCGGTATAGCTCTGCACCTTGTCGTAGCGCTTGGTGAGCTTGTGGCTCGGCACCGCGATGATCTTTTCGTCGCCGCCGCCTTCGTCGGTCATCTTCAGCACGCCGATCGGGCGGACGTTGATATAGGAGCCGGCGATCAGCGGACGGGTGTTGGCGACCAGGACGTCGCACGGGTCGCCATCTTCCGACAGCGTGTGCGGAATGAAACCGTAATTGCCGGGATAGCGCATCGGCGTATAGAGGAAGCGGTCCACGAAGAGCGTGCCGGCGTCCTTGTCCATTTCATATTTGATCGGCTCGCCGCCAATTGGAACTTCGATTACGACATTCACATCTTCCGGGGGATTTTTGCCGATTTTGATGGCGTCAAGACGCATTGCGCTCTCCGATGGTTGGCGTTCCGCCGCCCATTAGTCAGGCGCAAGGGCAAAAGGCAACCCGAACTTTCCGGGCATGCCGGCGTCAATTGAAAGCGGCGTCCGGCGCCGCGATGGCGATCGCCGCAGGTCTGCGCAGGCGAGGCTCCGCCGGCTCGCCGATCGAGCCGCTCAAGCGCCGATCACCAGACAGCCAGTCGAAATGAACTGTTACGCGGAAGGGCCGAAGCCCAAGGCGAGGCGGCCGAGTTTCTCGCCGCCGAAAAATTCGCTGGCGCGCCGCACCGGTTGGCCGCCGAGATGGCGGTAAAAGTCTATCGCGCGCTGGTTGTCGCTCAGCGTCCAGACCAGCATCGTGTCGAGACCATTGTCGGCTAGGTCTCGGCGTCCGGCGCGGAACAGGCGCGCCCCGAAGCCCAGGCCCTGATATTCGGGCGCCAGGTAAAGCTCGAAAATCTCGCCGCTATAGTCCAGGGAGGGCGCCCGGTTGCGGCCATAGGAGACATAGCCGCCGATCGCCCCGTGAGTTGAGAGCACCAGCAGCCGGCTGCCTTGCAGGACGGCGGCGCGCCACCAATCCGGCCCGCGCCGCGCGATCAGGCGCTCCAGTTCGCGGCCGGGAATGATTCCGCGATAGGCGTCGCGCCAAGCGGCGTCGTGGACGTCGGCGATCTGGTCGGCGTCGCCGGGCATGGCCCTCCTGATGGTGATCAACGTCTGGGACATGCGCCAATGTTAAGGCCGAGGGCCGCCGCCGCGCAAGAAAACTATTTTTAATCTTTTCTGAGAGGCGCCGTCAGTTGAAATGAAAGCGAATATTGGTGCTGGTCGAGAAGCGCCCGCCGGGCGGCGGCGGCGTATGAATGGCGCGCAGCGTCGTGAGCGCGGCGGCGTCAAGCACGCGATTGCCCGAGGAGCGCGTGATCGACAGCGCGATCACCCGGCCCGACGGACCCATGGTGAAGGCCACGCCGACCACGCCGGTCCTGCCGGCGGCGCGCGCCGCCGCCGGATAGAAAGTGTGACGCCGGATCTCCGCCACCAGAAGGCCGGCATAGGCCGCTGGCGACATCGCAGACGCGCGGCCCGCGCCATGGGTCGCGCCGCGATGCAATTCCTGCCGCGCCTCCTGCGCCTTGCGCCGGCGCTCGGCGGGTTCCTCCTGTTTGCGCTTTTCCGCCTGGCGCTTCTTTTCTTCGGGCGTCGGCGCGGCCTTCGGCGGCGGCTGCTGGACGAGAGGCTTCTGCGGCGGCGCGACGGGCGGGGGCGGCGGCTTGGGCGGCTCGACCGGCAGTGGAATGGCTTCCGGGGCGGCGACCTTCGGCAGCGGCGCTTCGACGGGTGGCGGGGGCGGCGGCTCGACCGGCGTGACCTTTTCGACCGGCGGGGGCGGCGGCGCGGCGGGCGTGATTTCGTCCTGCTTCTTCTGATCTTCGGCGGCGTCGCCCGCTGCGACGAGCGTCACTTGGACGCCGTCGAGCGGCGACAGCGCGGCGGGCCGGCTTTTGACGCTGATGAAGACCAGGGCGTGCAGGGCGAGGATCGCGACAAGCGCCACGGGCCGCAACCAGAACGGGCGGATTGCGTCGCGCGGCCCGGCGCCGATAGCCGGCCCCGGGGCCGGAAGGGCGCCGGCCACGCTCATTTTCCTTGTTCCGTCGCGGGGGGCGGCGCGGATGGGGCGGACGCGGCGGCCTTCTTTCTGGCGTCGGTGACAATGGCGATATGGGTGATCCCATTGCTGGCGAGCTGGTCGAGCACTTCGACCATGCGGCCATAGGCGACCTCCTTGTCGCCGCGCAGATGCACGACGCGATTGAGGTCGTCGCCAAGTTTGAGCTTCACAAGCTGGACGAGATCGGCCGGCTCGACCGGCTCATTGCCCACGGCGAGCCCGCCGTCGCGTCCGACCACGACCACGACCGGCTCCTTCGGATCCAGCGGCCGGGCGGCCTGCGCCTGCGGCAGCTGGACCTTGAGGCCGGCGGTCAGCAGCGGCGCGGTGACCATGAAAATGATCAGCAGCACCAGCATGACGTCGACGAGCGGCGTCACATTGATCTCGGCCTGCGGACGGAAGAAGCCCGGGCGGTCGGAGCCGGAAGGGGAGGAGAAAGCCATCAGGCCGCCTCCGCTTCCGTCCTGTCCGCCCTCGCGGCGGCGACCGGATCGCGGGTCATCTCGACGGCCTGGTCGGCGGCGCGGTTGACCAGGGCCTGGCCGAGGCGGGAAAAGGACGCGCCGAGGCGATTGTAGCCGATCGCGGCGGGAATGGCGGCGGCGAGGCCATAGGCGGTGGCGGCCAGGGCCTCGGCGATGCCCGGCGCGACCACGGCGAGGCTGGTGTCCTTGGCGGCGGCGATGCCGACGAAACTGGCCATGATGCCCCAGACCGTGCCGAACAGGCCGACGAAGGGCGACACCGAGGAAATCACCGCGAGATTGGCGAGACCGCCCTCGGCCTTGGTCAGAAGTTCGACGTTCGCCCGCGTCATCTTGTCGGCGACGCGCTGGCGGCGCTCGGACACGGTTTCGCCCGCCACGTGAATCCGCGCCTCCTGCGCGCCGAGGGCTTCGATGGGCGCGAGCAAAGAACTCGTCTGGCCGGTCTTGGCCTCGCGCAAAGCGCGCGACAGCCGCGACAGGCCGAACAAAGCCTCGACGATCAGCAGCCAGCACCAGATCGAGGCGAGAAACAGCGCGGCCATGACCGCCTTGCCGACGAGCCCCGCCTGCAGGAACAGGCCGATCGGGGTGAGCGAAATAGTGTCCATGCCTCTTTGCCTGCCGTTTCCTCGGGCGCCGCCATTCGTCGTCTTTGCCCGGAATTTATACGGCTTTTCGTGGAATGACACGGACAAGAGGGCGTTGCGCTTCGGGAATATTTCCCGAACCGAGGCGATTGAGGAGGAATTAAGCGGAACGGCCCGCGAATCAGTCGTGCTGCGCCGCGAAGGCGGCGGCTGCGCCGAACAGGCCGGGATTCGGATGGACGAGAAGCCAGATGGGAAGGTTGGCCATCATAGTGGCGTAGCGGCCCTTGGCGGCAAGAGCCTGGGCGAAGCCGGAGCGCTGCAGCAGGTCCGGCATCCGCGGCAGCAGGCCGCCGGCGAGGACCACGGCATTGGCGCCATGGATCAGGGCGACATCGCCGACGAAGGCGCCCAGACAGGCGAAAAAACGATCGAGCGCGGCGCGGGCGAGCGGCTCGGCGCCGGAAATGGCCGCCGCCCACAGGCTCTTGTCGTCCGCGAAAGCCGGCGCCGCGGCCGCCTCCGGGAAAGCGGCGCGGATTTCGGCAAGGATCTCCGCGAGACCTGGGCCGGAAACGATGCGCTCGACCGAAACGCGGCCGTATTTCGCTTGCATGCGGGCGAGCAATGCGTCCTCGAAGGCGTCGCGCGGCGCAAAGCCAGCGTGCCCGCCCTCCGCCTCCACCACGCGGTGGGATCCCTCGTCCAGCAGGGTCAAGGCGACGCCGAGGCCGGTGCCGGGACCGATCACGCTGACGATTCCAGGGTGCGGAAACAGGCGCGCCGGTCCCGCGACATGGACGAAATCGTCGCGGCCGAGCTGGGCGATCGCATGGCCGACGGCGCCGAAATCATTGACGATCTGCACCTTCTCGACGCCGAGTTCGTCGGCCAGCGCCCTGGGGCGCAAGCGCCACGGATTATTGGTGAATTTCAGCTCGTCGCCCCGGACGGGGCAGGCGACGGCAAGCGCGGCGGCGCGCGGCGCCGGCCGCCCGGCGCGGTCGAGAAAGGCGCGCCAGGCCGCGTCGAGGCTTGCGAAATCCGCCACCCTGAACACGGTCGCCGGCCCGAGTTCGCGCGCGCGGCCCCCGGCGACCCGGGCGAAGGCGAAGCGCGCATGCGTGCCGCCAATGTCGGCGACGCCGATTTCCTGTTCCTCCATGCGCCTTCCTCTATGCGCCGCCGCGGCTCTTTCTTTTTGGCGACAATCGGCCAAGTCGTGCGATTCTTCGGCCGTCCTATCCGGGCAAAGCCTGGCGAAATTGTCAAATCGCCGACCATAACAGTTGGGCGGCGATGAAAACTCATGCGGATGGACTATGTTGAATGCGCGCCATTCATGGTTGGTTGCGGGCCGTTGCGAAAAAGACAGGCTTGGAGGGCATTATGCGGAAATCCATCGGATTGGCGGCGGCCTTCGGCCTGGTTCTGTTCGCCTCCACGGCCATTGCCGCCCAAGAGGGCGCGCCGCGCCATCATCATCGCCCTCGCCATCATGGCGTGCGGCCGGCTCCGCCGGCCGATGCGCGCTATCCGGTCGGGGAGCGCGGAACGGTCGCGCCGTCGCCGCGCGGCAATTCCGAACCGGAGGCCGGGGACGGACCCGGATTGAGCCGCGATCCCGACGATTGCAACATGGGTTGCATCGGCGGCAACCCGGACTGAAAGGTCAGAACCGGATCCGGACGCCGACCATCGGGTCGATGTTCCGGGTATGGAGATAGCCGCTGGCGGTTCCGCCATAGGCGTTCGAGACCATCGCCCCGGCGTAAACGTCGATGCGTTTGAGCGGCTTGTAATTGATGAGGAAGGAATAGGAATAACGGCCGCCGGCGCATTGGGAGCTGCTGGTCGCCGATCCCGATCCCGTGCAGATCCCGGGAGCGGGCAGAAAATCGTTCTGCGTGTCCCAATAGACGCCTGCGGCCGCCGAGAGGTTGCTCAGGATTTTGTAGCGCACGCCAGTCCATACGGTTTGGTAGCGGCGGGGAACGGTAAAGGCGTCGGCGGTGACGGCGCCGGGCGGGACGAAAATGCCATAGGCGCCCGTCGGCATGCCGTTCGGGTACGAATTGCTGGGATTTTGCAGCACGGCCCGGATGAAGCCCGCATAGAATCTGAATGGCCCGTATTTGTAGCGCGCCAGCAGTTCGACGCCGCGCGTGTTCGCCAGCGTCGCCTTCACGATCGAATTCGGATCATAGCCGGCTGGCGTCGGACTCCCGGAATAGCTGGAGAAGGCGGCGGCGTCCTTCGCCATATGGAGGACGCCGTCGAACGACAGGCCGCCGATGTCCGCGCCGATCTGAACCTGATATTGCGCGGTTGCGGCATTGCCCTGGTTATAGCCGCCGACCTGCGTCTGCGCCGCGAAGCGCAGGTTCCGGTAGCTCAGGCGATAGGTGACGGCGGTGTTTACGCGGGTGGTCGAATTGACGCCGAAGCCCGAATAGGCGCCGGAAAAGCCCAGTTGCGAAAAGGCGACCGAGGCGACCGGGTCATAGGCGGTCAGGAGGCTGTGCGAGAGCGCATTGGTTCGGCCGAAGGTCAAAACGCCCAGCGTTCGATTGCTGATTCCGAAAAAGCCCTGCGAATTGTCCCATTGCCCGGTGCGGTCGGAATCGGAATTGGACGTCTGCTGCGCAAGCTTTTTCAGATTGTTTTCCGCAAGCGTGCGCGGGCCGTTGATAAGCCTCAGCGTATAGGGACTGAAACCGCCTTCGGCGACGCCGATCAGGCGCCAGCCATTGCCCAGTTTCTCGTTCAGCTTGACGCCGAAGACCGAGGTGCTGATCCCGTTCGGCGACCACAGCCAATGGGTGTCGCCGCTGTTCTTCTGGATGCCGTAATTGGGCTTTTTGGAGCTCAGGCCGAGCGGAACGCCCCATTGCTCATAGCCATAGCCGCCGTCGATATTGGCGAAGAGCGTCAGTCCGCCATAGGACAGAGGGCATTCGTCGGCTGACGAGTTGAGAAAGCTCCACAGGCTGCTGAAACAGGAATTTTGGGGCGGGGGGGCGCCCGTCGCTTTCGGGGACAAAATGTCCGCCGCTTCCGCGCCCGTCGCGAAAGTCGCCGCAAAAAGCTGCGCGAAAATCACTTTTTTCATCGCCGTCCCCAGGGACGGCCCTAGCAAAGACGGCGGTTGCACGCAAATCGCCGTCGAGGCGCGGCGCGGCCGGCCCAAGGGGAGGTTCGAGCGGCCGCCGGGCCCCGACCCCGCGCGCGGTTCCATGAAATCATCTGAATTTTTGCAAGTGAGTCATCGGCGCTGGAGACATTCGTCGTTTTCACGACCTCCTGCCGCGCTCCTGGCCGAGGGCGGACCCGCGCCTTGAGCCTTGCATTTCACGCGACGAATTTTTCCGCCATGTTGCCGATGAGCAACGTCCGTTTCGCCAGAGGTGGCCGCGCCTTCGGCATGGCGCGCTCGCCGCCGAACCTAATGTTTGACGCCTTGCCGGCTCTGGGCGTGGCGATGGCCGTAGAAAAAGTAGATCGCCATGCCGAGGACCAGCCAGACCAGAAGCCGCGCCCAGGTTTCCCAGGGCAGCCCCGCCATCAGGCCAAGGCAGGCGAGCACGCCGAGGGTCGGAATGGCCGGCGAGCCCGGAACGCGGAACGGACGCGGCGTTTCGGGGTGACTGTGGCGCAGATACATGACGGCCACGCAGACCAAAGCGAAGGCCGCGAGCGTGCCGATGCTGACCATTTCGCCGAGCAGGTCGATGGGAAACAGGCCGGCGACGGCGGCCACCAGAAGACCGAGAAGAATCTGGCTTGCCGCCGGGGTGCGAAAACGCGGGTTCACCCGGGAGAAAAACGCCGGCAGCAGGCCGTCGCTGGCCATGGCGTACATGATGCGGGCCTGACCGAACAGCAGGACCAGGATCACCGTGGTGAGGCCGGCGAGCGCGGCGAATTTCACCGTGACCGCCAGCCACGGCAGGCCGATGACGTCTATTGCCGCGGAGATCGGGTCGGGGCGGTCGAGTTTCGGATAGGGAACGACGCCGGTCAGCACCGCCGCCACACCGATATAGAGCGCCGTGCAAATGGCCAGAGAGGCGACGAGCCCGATGGGCACGGAGCGCTGCGGCTCATGCGCCTCCTGCGCCGCGGTCGAGACCGCGTCGAAGCCGATATAGGCGAAAAACACCACCGCCGCGCCGCGCAACACCCCGCTCCAGCCGAAATGGCCGAATTCGCCGGAATTCGCGGGCATGAACGGCGTCCAATGGGCCGGCGCGACATGCAGCCCGCCGACGACGATGACGACGAGCACCACCGCCAGTTTGAAGCCGACCATGATATTGTTGACCCGCGCCGATTCCCTCGTCCCGATAACGAGCAGGCCGGTGATGACGGCGACCACACCCGCCGCGGGAACGTTGAACAGGCCGGTCACGCCGGCGACGGCGGTATGCGCGCCGGGCGGAGCGGTGAATTGCGGCGGCAGATGCAAGCCGAGGCTCGCCAGCAGGCTGACGAGATAGCCCGACCAGCCGACCGCGACCGTCGCCGCGCCCATGGCGTATTCGAGCACCAGGTCCCAGCCGATGATCCAGGCGAAAATCTCGCCGAGCGCCGCATAGACATAGGAATAGGTGCTGCCGGAGACCGGGATCAGCGCCGCGAGTTCGGCATAGCACAAAGCGACCACGGCGCAGGCGCAGCCGGCGAGCGCGAAGGACAGGACGACGGCGGGGCCGGCATAGCGTGCCGCCGCCGCGCCGGTCAGGACGAAAATGCCGGCGCCGATGATGGCGCCGACGCCCAAAGCCGTCAGCGACCACGGTCCGAGGCTGCGGGCGAAGCCGCCGTCCTGCGCCGCGCCGCCCGCGCCATCGCGCAGATCCGCGATGGCCTTGCGCGCCAAAAAGCTATGTCCCAATGCGCCCTCGCCCGATATGGTCCCCGGCCATGCTAATGCTTGTGCCGCGCCGGCGGCAAGGCGGCGAACGGCATAAGTTGTGGGGGGCGCTGATCCGGCGCGAGGCCGATAAATGAGAATGTTTTGGGCGCCGCAGGCCCATGCCGTTTACCTCGCTGGGCGGGGAGAGGCCACAGGGCGAAGCTTCTTCAGCGCAGCGTGCGCAAGAGTTTTCCCGCTTCCTTGTCGCCGTTGGCGCGAGCCTGTTTCAACCAAAAATCGGCCAGCTTCGGGTCGCGATTGACGCCACGTCCTTCCAGATAGCAAATGCCGAGCAGTCGCTGCGCCAGGCTTTCGGTCTTGGATTTGGCGCCGATGGCCAGCCATTTAGTCGCCTCGCCGTCATCCCTGGCATAAGGCGGATTGCCGAGAAAATAGCCGATTCCGAGTTCGGCGGCGCTGAAGGGGTCGCCGGCTTCCGCCGCCTTGGTGAACCATTTTATCGCCTCCTGCGGATCGCGGGGCGCGCCGTCGCCATTGCGGTAGGCGACGCCCAGCGTGCGCCACACCAGCGGATAGGCCGGATCGACCGAGGCCTTGAGATACCACTTGACCGCTTCGACGCGATCCTTTTCGAAAGGCGGGGTTCCGGCCCAATAATAATCGGCGATCTCGCGCTGGGCGAAATGATCGCCTTCTTCCGCCGCCTTGCGGAACCATTTCACCGCCTCTTCATGGTCTTTTTGGACGCCGTCGCCATCGCGATAGGCGACGGCGACATAGCGCGCGACGGCGGGAAAAGCCGGATTGGAGGCGATCTTGCGAAACCATTTGACGGATTCGACATGGTCCTTGGCGAAGGGCGGAATGCCGACCCAATAGGCCTCTCCGACCATCATGATCGAATAATGGTCCCCCCGGTCGGCCGCCTTCCGGTACCATTCCAGGGCCAACTCCTTGTTCTTTGGCGCGCCAATGCCGTTCCAGTAAAGATTGCCGGCGACGCGCTGCGCGTTGAGATCGCCCGCCTTCGCTGCCTTGACCACCCATTGCAGGCCGGTTTCGGGATCGGCTGCGGTTCCCGCGAGGCCATAGGCGAGGAAATTGCCGTAATTGAACTCGGAAGCCACTAAGCCTTGTTTCGCCGACGTGAGATAGAGGCTCTTGGCCATTTCCGCATTAGGCGCCAGCGGATGCGGCGTGATGGGCAAGGTCGGATCGTAAAGCGTCGCCAACTCGAACTGCATGACGGCGTCGCCGTCCGCGGCTTTAGCCTTGATCTCGGCCAGGGCGGCTGGGTCGGTCTTGGCTCGGTCGCGCAGGGCGTCGGCCGCTGCGCCCGCCGGGGTCGGCCGCGCCGACTCGCGCTCCGGGGTCGGCAGCGCCGGCTTGCCCCAATCGGGCGGCGAGCCGGACGGTTTGGGCGTTTCGATCAGCAGCCAGCTCACGCCGGCGAGCGCCAGCAATTGCGGCGCGATGAACCATATCCGCCGATAAGCGGCGTCGCCGTGCCAGAGCAGGAAATGGGCGTAACGCCAGCGCGCGATCATCGCACTTGCGCCTCCGTCGCCTTGATGGCGGCGTCGAGATCGGCCGGCGTCAGCTCGTCGATGCCGCTGGAATGGGGATCGCGCGCCAGCCGCACCGCCTGGGCTTCGCGCATTTTCTCGATCAGGTTGCGCACCGAGCGCGCATTGCCCCAATTCTTCGCCGAACTATTCGCCTCGACCCAGGACTCGATCTTGCCCTCGTAGCCCTGCGGCAAGGCGAAGCCTTGCGATCTGGCCATGAGATCAAGGATATGCGCGAGCTCCTGCGGCGAATAGTTGGGAAAGTCGATGGTCTTGGAAAAGCGGCTGGCGAGACCGGGATTGGAATCGAGAAATTTTTGCATCGGCCCCGGATAGCCGGCGACGATGACGATCACCCGGTCGCGGTGGTCTTCCATGAACTTGAGGAGGGTGTTGACCGCCTCCATGCCGAAGCTCGCCGAGGCATTGTCCGAGACGAGCGAATAGGCCTCGTCGATGAACAATATGCCATCGAGCGCCGACTGGCAGACCTTGTCCACCTTGTCGGCGGTCTGTCCGATATAGCCGGCGATCAGGTCCTTGGCCTCGGTTTCGACCAGATGTCCGCGCTTCAAGACGCCAAGGCCGCGGTAGATGTCGCCGATGGCGCGGGCGACCACGGTCTTGCCTACGCCCGGCGGCCCGGTGAACACCATATGCTGGCTGACGGCCGTCACCTTCATCCCTTCGGCGCGCCGGCGGGCCTCGATCTGGAGGCGTGCGATCAAGGTGTTGATCTCGGATTTTACTGCCGCGAGGCCGATCATCTGGTCGAGATCGTCCAATGCCTGCTGGGCGGTGCGTCCTTGCCGGATGATGGCCGGCGTCTCGACGATGCGCAGCAGGCGCAACTGGTCGGGCGCGACCGCTGGACCATTGGCGGTCTGCGCGACATTGGCCGAAACCAGGGCGAGACGCATGGCGAGAAAAGTGGCGAGAGCGCCGCCGCCAATCATGGCGAGGGCGCCCAGGAGCCGCGGCAGCATGGCCAAAGTGAACAGGCGTGGGATCGCGGCGCCGCCGCCGCTGACGGCGGCCAGCGCGGCGGCGGTGAGAAGCGACGCCGCCGTCATGCTGAGGACCAGCGACAGCGTCTGATTGCGTTCGAAAAAACCCTTCATCTGTCCGCCCCCTCAATCCCGACGGATCATCCTCCGCAAGGCTTGTCGGTCTTCCACCAGATGTCGATCACATTGCCGTTCCGGCCGCCCGGACTGACCCAGGTCGGATAAAGCGTCGCCCGAAGCCCTTTCTGCCGCCCCTCCACCGTCAACTGGCCACGGCCGACTGAATAGGGATTCGGAAACGGAAGAGCGACGCGCATGGGCGCTGCGCCGACATGATAGGGCGGCGAGATATAGGCGCCGGAGCGGATGCGGATGAAGCTGTCGGGCTCTCCCGGCGCATTCGACAGCGTGATATAGGCGAGCGGCGCGCGGCACTGCCGGGCTGCCGCGGCCAAAGCGAAGGCCTTTGCGGGATCGAGGCTGGCGCTGGCTTCGATGATATCCGTGGCGGCGACGGTCATGATTTCCGCCCCGGCGCCCCGGCTTGCAAGGGGCGGCTGACCGATCAACAGTCCGCTGGCGGCGAGACCGCTCAGCAGAACGCCCGCCACGGCCACGCCAGCGGCGCGGCCGGTCCCTTTGATCGCCTGCGCGGCTTCGCGGGCGCCGCCTTGGGCGCCGCCTTGGGCCGCGGGAAGAGGAGCGGATTGCGAGGCGGGCATGCTCGGCATCCAAGGTTTGCGCGGCGCCCTTTTCTCGGCGCCAGACGGCAAAGACGCGGGCTGAACCATAAGCAAGACGCTTGGCCCCTGGCGAGAGTTCCGCGCCGGCTTCGCCCTTCGCCAAAATTTCTGCCGCATCCTCATTCAGCCTTGCGCGAAATTCCGGCGGCAGGTGCATTATGCCTTCGGCAGGTTCAAGGGGAACCCGAAATTTAAGCCGAGCCACGATCCGACACCCGCTAGAGCGCTTTCCGACCATATTGACGCAATCTGTTCGCTTTCGGAGAGACGATCCGGCAAGCGCGCGCCGAAGAGCGCATTGGGGATGCGGTCGAGGCGCGCGCGACGCCGGGCGTCCGCCGAAAGCGAACCCTTCGGGCCGGGGGCTTTCGCGCCGTCGCGGCGTCGGTCGGCTCGGCCGTGTCCCCGACACGGCCGTCGCCACCCTCCTGGCCACGGCGCGAAATCCCCTCGGCAGATGGCGTCAATATGGTCGGAAAACGCTCTAGCCCGTCCGGCATGTTCCCTTTTCCCGCGCGTTGGGCGAAAATTGCGCCGGGGAGAATCGCGTGGCTGAGGATAAAAAAAGAAACTGGCCCCTGTTTCATTCCCTGCAGGGCGGGGCGGCGAGCTGGCGGGCCGATCTCCTTGCCGGGCTGACGCTCGCGGCGGTCGCCGCGCCCGAGCAGATGGCGACGGCGCGGCTGGGCTCCTTCTCGCCGCATATCGGATTTTACGTCTTCATCGCGGGGTCGCTCGCCTTCGCGTTCTTCGGCGCCAACCGCTATCTCTCCTCGGGCGCGGATTCGACCATCACGCCGATTTTCGCGGCTTCACTCGCCGGCATGGCGCCGGCCGGCGGGCCGGAATATGTGACGCTGGCGGCCCTGCTTTCGCTCATGGTCGGGCTGTTTCTGGCGGGCGCCGGCCTGTTTCGCGCCGGATGGGTCGCCAATCTGTTCTCGATCCCCGTTCTGACCGGCTTCCTGGCGGGAATCGCCGTCCATATCGTCCTGTCGCAGACTCCATCTTTTTTGGGGATCGCCGCCGGATCGGGCGGCAGTCTTCAGCGGATCGCGGATATCGCCGGCCATATCGGCGAAACCAGGCCCGTGGCTCTGACGACGGGCGCGCTCTGCCTGGCGGCGATCCTTATGATCGAACGGATCGGCGCGCGCCTGCCCGGGCCCTTGATCACTCTGGTCGGCGCGACCGCCGCAGTCATGGCTCTTGGCCTCGAAGGCCAAGGGCTTCCCACCATCGGGGCCTTCGACGTCGCGCCGCCGCGCCCGGCCGCGCCCATTGCTGGTTTGGAAGATTTCACCAGGGTTCTGGGCCTTGCGGCGATCGTCGCGGTCATCGTCATGGCCCAGAGCGCGGCGACCTCGCGCTCCTTTCCCGGCATGCCCGGCGAGCCGGCCGAAATCGACCGGGATTTCCTCGGCCTTGGCGCGGGCTCGATCCTGTCAGGCCTGTTCGGCGGTTTCGCGGTCAATGCGAGCCCGCCACGCACCGCGATCGTCGCGGAATCGGGCGGCGAAACCCAGATCGCGGGGCTTGCCGCCTGCGTCGCAATCGCTCTGGTCGCGGCTTTCGGCGAGCCTTTCCTGCGCCATACGCCGGAGGCGGCGCTCGCCGCCATCCTTTTCTATATTGCGAGCCACATTTTTCGCCTCGGCGTCATGCGCGACATCGCCGCCCGCTCGCGTCCCGAATTTTTCCTTCTGCTCGCGACCCTGTTCGCTGTGGTCCTGATTCCCGTCCAGACCGGCGTCGCCCTCGCCATCATTCTCTCCCTCATCCATGGCGTGTGGACCATGACCCAGACCGATCTTCGCGTTTTCGAACGCCTGCCCGGCAAGACGGTGTGGTGGCCGGAAGACGAGGACGTCGCCGGCGAAAGACTCGAAGGCGTCAAGGTCGTCGGCTTTCAGGCGCCGCTTTCCTTCCTCAACGCCGAAAGGTTCCAGCGCCAACTCACCGAGGTCGCCGAGGCGCCGGGGCTGAAACTGCTCGTGCTCGAAGCCAGCGCCATCGACGTGATCGATTATACCGCGGCGCGGAGCCTCCTCGACGCGATCCGCCTCTGCCGCCACAAGGGGGTGGATTTCGCGGTGGCGAGGCTCGAATCCTTGCGGGCGCAGGCGGCCTTCGCCAGATATGGCCTGTTCGACGCCCTTGGCGGAGCGCCTTCGAACGAAGGGTCGCTCATTTTCCACACCGTCGATGAAGCGACGGGACGGCTCGCGCCCGGCGCGGCGGTCGCTCGCGCGGGAACAGGATTTCCAGAATGACGATGCCGGTTTCCGGACAAAAATCCTGCTGGAAATCACTTTAAACAGGAAGGCGCAGGCGCCAGAGAATCGATATGCACGGCTCGAAACAATCCATCTATGTCAGCGAGGACGAAAAGGAGCTGGCCCAGGCCATCATCAAGGAATTGTCCGGGCGCTATCGCGTGTTCTGGAGCGAGACCGGCGCGGAGGCCGTCGAGGCCGCGCTTTCGGGCCGCGCCACGGTTCTGGTGATGGACCGCAAGCTCAAGGGCGCCGACGGGCTGGCGCTGCTGGAAATGCTGCGCGCCAGCGGAAACCGGACGCCGGTTCTGATGATCAGCGCGATGGGCGGCGTGGACGATCGCGTCGCGGGCCTGCGCGCCGGCGGCGACGATTATCTGGTCAAGCCGTTCGCCATGGTCGAATTTTCCGCGCGCGTCGATGCGCTCGCCCGGCGCGAGGCCTGCGCCAACGCCCCGCATTTGCGCGCCGGACCGCTCGAAATGGACCTGATCGCGCGCAGGGTTCTGCGCGAGGGACGCTCGATCGACCTTCTTCCGCGCGAATTCAAGCTGCTCGAATATTTCATGCGCCGGCCGGGCCAGGTGGTCACCCGCAAGATGCTGCTCGAAGACGTCTGGAACTATCGTTTCAACACTCAGACCAATGTCGTGGACGTTCATATCCGCAATCTTCGGGTCAAGCTCGATGCGCCCGGCGAAAAAAAGCTGATCGTCAACCTGCGCGGCGAAGGATTCGTGCTCGATGTCGCCGCGTGACCTGATCCGCTCGACGCCCCTGAGGCTGGCGGCGGCTTTCGCCCTGGCGATCGTCCTGCTGACCGGGGGCGTGTTCGTCTTCGTTTTCGAGGCGGCGACGGCGTCGCGGATTTCCCAATTGCGCGCCGTTTTCGTCGATGAGGCCAGGAAAGCCGCCGCCAGCGACGACGCGCGCCTGCGCCGGGCGCTGTCGCTGCGGCTCACCCGCGATTTCCGGCGCCTCAATTATGTCGCGCTTTACGATTCCTCCGGCCGCCTCCTGTTCGGCAATCTCGACCGCAAGCCGGACATACCGGCGGACGGCCGCAGCCATTACCTGCCCGATTTCCGCCTGACCGCGGAGAGCGAGCCAGAGCCGACCCTGATGGTGGCGCGGGCGCGGCTCGATGGCGACGTCATCGTCCTAGGGCGCAGCATCGCGGAAGTCGACCTGCTGCGCTCCATTCTCGGCCGTGCTTTGTCCTTCGCCATTCTTCCGGTCGCGGCGGGCGCCCTCGCCATGGGATTCTTTTTCGCCCGACGCACCGCCGCGCGGATAAAGGACATCGACGGCGCGATCGCCGAAGTCGTGAACGGCGACCTGCGCGCGCGGCTGCCGAGCCGGTCGGGCCTCGACGAACTCGACGGCGTCATCGCCTCGGTCAATCACATGCTCGACGAAATCGAGCGCCTGATGAGCCAGCTTGCGACCGTCGGCGACAATATCGCCCATGACCTGCGCACGCCGCTGGTCAATGTCCGAGCCATTCTCGACCGGGCTCTGGCCGAGGCGCCCCGGGGCTCCAGCCTGCGCCCGCCGATCCAGAGCGCCCTGCGCCAGCTCGACCGCGCCATGACGGCGATCGCCGCCCTGCTGCGCGTTTCCGCCATCGAGCGCGAGCATCGCCATTCCGCCTTCGCCGAAATCGATCTCGCCGGCGTCTGCGCGGAGCTGCGTGAATTTTTTCTGCCTCTGGCCGAGGCCAAGGGCGTGAGTCTGCGCCTCGACGCGGCGAGGCCCGTGATCCGCAAAGGCGATCCCGACCTGATGCGCGAGGCGGTCGCCAATCTCATCGACAATGCGCTCAAATTCACCCCCCGCGGCGGCGCAGTGCGGGTTTCGGCGACGGAGGAGGCGGGATTGGCCCAAATCGAGGTCAGCGACAACGGGCGCGGCGTGCCGGCGGCCGAAGTCCACGATATTTTCCGCCGCTTCGCCCGGGCCACGAACGGCGCGGACCTGCCTGGCTCCGGCCTGGGCCTCAGCATCGTCGAGACCATCGCCCGCCTCCACGGCATGGACCTCGTTCTCGCCGATAACGCGCCCGGGGCCCGATTCAAATTGACGGAACGGAGCGCCACGGGGCCGGGAAAGGCCTGAAAATGTCGACGGCCGGCCTTGTCCACAGGCTTGGCCCCGCGACCGGCTGACGCGGCGCCCGGATAAAAAACATTTTAGTTTGCTCGGCTAAGGGGCGCCGACTATAACCCGGCGGATCGCGGGTCCATCGCCCGTCAATAGAGAATTTCGTAAGGTTTAATGCTCGCTCTCGTCAGTATCGCGCTCAAGCGGCCCTATACATTCGTCGTCATGGCGATGCTGATCGTCATTTTCGGCGTCCTATCCTGGGTTCGTACGCCGGTCGATATTTTCCCGGCCATCCGCATCCCGGTCGTCGCGGTGGTTTGGAGCTATAATGGCCTGCCGCCCGAGGACATGTCCGGACGCGTCATTTATTATTACGAGCGCACGCTCAGCTCGCAGGTCAATGACATCGAGCACATCGAATCTCAGTCGCTCGCCGGCTATGGCGTGGTGAAGGTCTTTTTCCAGCCGACGGTGAACATCAACGCGGCGCTCGCCCAGATCACCGCCGCGTCGCAGACCGTCCTGAAGCTTTTGCCACCCGGCATCACGCCGCCATACGTGCTGAGCTTCAACGCTTCCAGCGTGCCGGTCATCCAGCTCGCTTTGTCGAGCAGCTCCCTGCCCCAGTCGAAGATTTTCGACTTCGGGCAAAATTTGATCCGTCCCCAGCTGGCGACGGTCGCCGGCGCGGCGGTGCCTTCGCCATATGGCGGCAAGGTGCGGCAGGTGCAGATCGACGTCGATCAGGCGAAGCTGCGCGCCTATGGCCTGTCGCCGGACGACGTTGTCCGCGCGGTCGGCAATCAGGATCTGATCATCCCGGTCGGCACCCAAAAGATCGGCGACAAGGAATATGTCGTCCATCTGAACGATTCGCCGAAGACGGTCCCCGAGCTCAACCAATTGCCGATCCGGACGGTCGACGGCGCGACGGTGCGCGTCGGCGACGTCGCCTATGCCCACGACAGCTTTCCGCCGCAGATCAACATGGTTCGCGTCGACGGCTCCAACGCCGTGCTGATGACCATCCTCAAGGCCGGCTCAGCCTCGACGCTCGACGTCATCAACGGCGTCAAGGCGCTGCTGCCGCGGGTGCGCGAAATGCTGCCCGCAGCGCTCAAGCTTGTCGCCGTCGGCGACCAGTCGCCCTTCGTCGAAAACGCGGTCCATTCGGTGATCTTCGAAGGCGTGCTGGCGGCGGCGCTGACCGGCCTGATGATCCTGATCTTCCTGGGAAGCTGGCGCTCGACCGTCATCATCATCATTTCCATCCCGCTCGCCATCCTGACCTCGGTCACCCTGCTGGCGGCGACGGGCGAAAACATCAATGTCATGACCTTGGGCGGCCTCGCTTTGGCGGTCGGCATTCTGGTGGACGACGCCACGGTGACGATCGAGAACATCAATTTCCAGCTCGAACAGAAAAAGGAGATCGAGGCGGCGATCATGGACGGCGCCCGCCAGATCGTCATTCCGGCCACGGTCTCGCTTTTGTGCATCTGCATCGTGTTCGTGCCGATGTTCAGCCTCGGCGGCATTTCCGGCTATCTGTTCCGGCCGATGGCCAAGGCGGTCATTTTCGCGCTGATGGGCTCCTATCTGCTGTCGCGCACTTTGGTGCCGACGATGGCGAACTACCTCCTGGCGGGACACGCTCACGATCCGGACGCGCCGGCGCGCACGATATTTGGACGGTTCCAGCACGGGTTCGAGCGGCGTTTCGCCGCGACGCGCCGCGGCTATGAGGGCGTGCTGGTGGCGGCGATGCGGCGGCGGAAAATATTCATCGCCGGCTTTCTGGGCTTCGTCGCCGTTTCCCTGGCCCTCGTGCCGACATTGGGCCAGAATTTCTTCCCGGCGGTGGAGACGGTTCAGATGAAGCTCCATGTCCGCGGCCCCACCGGGCTGCGCATCGAGGAAACCGGTCGGTTGTTTTCGCGCGTCGAGAGCGCGATCAAGGAGATCGTGGGCCCGGGGGTCATCTCTTCGATGGTCGACAATATCGGCCTGCCGATCAGCGGCATCAACATGGCCTACAGCAATTCGGGAACGATCGGTTCCGCCGATGGCGACATTCTGATCACTCTGGAGGACGGCAAGGAAAAGGACAGCGGGAAGCTTGTCCGCAAGCTGCGCGAGAATCTCCCCGAGCTTTTCCCCGAGGCGACCTTCTCCTTCCTGCCGGCGGATATTGTGACGCAGATCCTCAATTTCGGCCTGCCGGCTCCGATCGACGTTCAGGTCATCGGTAACAACCAGGTCGCCAACCGCGCGCTGGCCAACAGGCTTCTGAAGCGCATCGCCCAGGTGCCGGGCGTCGCCGACGCCCGCATTCAGCAACCGGCGGACCAGCCGACGATCAACGTGGATGTCAACCGCATTCTCGCCAACAGGCTTGGCGTGTCCGAAAAAGACATCGCCACGTCGATGCTCATCACCTTGGCCGGTTCGATCCAGACCAGTCCGGTTTTCTGGCTCAATCCGAAGAATGGCGTGTCCTATCCCGTGGTGGTCCAGACGCCGCAATATTGGATGAAGTCGCTTCAGGACCTGGCGAGGATTCCAGTGTCGCTCGGCAAGTCGCCGCAGATCCTGGGCGCGGTCGCCGATATCGGGCGCAAGGAAACCGACGCCGTCGTGTCCCACTATAATGTTCAGCCGGTGATCGACATTTTCGCGAGCAACACCGGACGCGATCTCGGCGCCGTCTCCGCCGACGTCATCAAGATCCTCGACGAATTCCAGTCGCAGCGCCCCCGCGGCACGCAGATCGTCCTGCGAGGCCAGACGGCGACGATGAATTCCGCTTATGCCCAGCTCTATGAGGGATTGGCGCTCGCGGTCGTGCTGATCTATCTGCTGATAGTGGTCAATTTCCAGTCCTGGACCGATCCTTTCGTGATCGTCTCGGCGCTGCCGGCGGCGCTGGCGGGCGTGGCCTGGATGCTGTTTGCGACCCACACGACCCTTTCCGTTCCGGCGCTCACCGGCGCGATCATGACCATGGGCGTGGCGACGGCCAATTCGATCCTGGTGGTCAGTTTCGCCCGCGAGCAGCTGGCCGAGGGGCTGGAGCCCTTCGAGGCGGCGCTGAACGCCGGCGTCGGACGTTTCCGGCCGGTGCTGATGACGGCGCTCGCGATGATCATCGGCATGGGGCCGATGGCGCTGAGCGCCGAGCAGAACGCGCCGCTCGGCCGCGCCGTGATCGGCGGCCTGATTTTCGCAACCGTAGCTACCCTGATTTTCGTTCCCGTGGTATTCGGCATGGCCCATTCGCGCAAGTCGAGGCCTTCCAACGAGGCGTCCCATGAAAAATGAACTAGCCTCCGAGGCGCAGACCATTGCCGTGCGCGGACGAAGCGTCGGCCCTTGGCTGATTCTGGCGGCCGCCGTGCTTCTCGCCGCTTTCGTGGCCTATTCGTTCTCGCAACGCTGGCAGTCGGAGAAACAGCTCGCGGAATGGACGCGCGGGCGCGCGATACCGAACGTGAGCGTCATCGAGCCGACTTACAACACGAAGCCGGAGGCCCTTTCGCTTCCGGGCAAAATTTCGGCCTGGTACGAGGCCTCGATCTACGCCCAAGTCGCGGGCTATATCAAGAACTGGCAGACCGACATCGGCGCCGTCGTCAAAAAGGGCGATCTGCTCGCCGTGGTGGACACACCCGAACTCGACGACCAGCTCGCCCGGGCGAACGAGCAGGTGAGTCGCCAGGAGGCGGCCCTTGAGCTCGCCAAGGTTACGTCCGAACGCTGGGCGGCGCTGCGCAAGTCTTCGGCGGTTTCCAAACAATCCGCGGACGAAAAGGCCAGCGATTATCAGGTCAAGCTGGCCGATCTCGGCGCGGCCAAGGCCAATCTCGAACGGCTGAAGTCCCAGAAATTGTTCGCCCGGATCGTTGCGCCCTTCGATGGCGTCGTCACTGCCCGCAATATCGACATCGGCTCCTATGTGGCGCAGGGGGGCAACGCCAAGCCTTTGTTCAAGGTTGCCGACGTTCACGCCGTGCGTCTCTATGTCCAGGCGCCGCAGGTCTATTCCGCCGTTCTCACCCCGGGCATGAAGGTGGTTTTCACCACGCCGCAGTCGAAGGGCCGCAAGTTCCACGGCACGATCGCCACGACCTCCAATTCGATCGGCGCGGCCAACGGCAGTCTTCTCGTCGAAGTCGACGCGCCTAACCCCGATGGCGCCCTGTTCCCCGGCTCCTATGCCGACGTTCATTTCGAATTGCCGATCAATCCCCACCAGCTGCGCATTCCCTCGAGCGCCCTTTCGACCGGTGAGCACAACACGCGCGTCGCAACGGTGGACAAAGAAAACCGGATCAAGTTCAAGGATGTGGTCATCGCCAAGGATTTGGGGGCAGAAATCATTATCGCCTCCGGCCTGGGTCCCCACGACCGCATCGTGAACAATCCGTCCGAAACATTGGCCGATGGCGACGTCGTCCACATTTCCTCTCCGAAGTCGGCGGAAGCCCAGGAATGAAGTTGGGTTTTTCCCCCTCCCTCGCGCTGCGAGTCGGAATCTGCGCCGGCGTCTTCGCGCTTGCCGGCTGCGACCTCGCGCCTCCTTATGCGCGGCCGAAGTTCGCCGCACCGCAAAAATTCAAGGACAGCGCGCCGCCGGGGCGGCGCGCTGCGCTGACCGAAGATTGGTGGCGGACCTTTCGCAACCACGAGCTTGACCGGCTCGAAGCACTGATCGAACTCGACAATCCGGACTATGCCGCGGCCCTCGCGAGATACCAGCGCGCCAAGGCGTTCCTCGACCTTGCGAATTCGGCGTTCTTTCCGACCGTCATCGGTATGCCGGAGCTGAGCTACAACAAACAGTCGCAGCATCGGCCGCTTCGCTCGCTGGATCAGCCGAATTATTTTGGCGCCAACCAATTGTTCGGCCAACTGAGCTGGGAGATCGACCTGTGGGGCCGGGTTCATGACCTTGTGACGGCGGCCAAGGTCGGCGCCCAGGCCAATGACGATCTGCTCGCCGCCGCCCGGCTCTCGCTCCACGCCTCCTTGGCCAGAACCTATATTGCCTTGCGGGGCGCCGACGCCCAGGCCGCTTTGCTTGCGCGCACGATCAAGGTCTATCAATCCGCGCTCGACCTCACCCAGGAGCGCCTCAACGAGAATATCGCGCCACCGATCGACGTCGAGCGCGCCAAGGTTCAACTCGCCAATGCGAAAGCGGCGGCCGCCGAAATCGCCCAGGGGCGCGCCGTGCTGGAAAACGCCCTCGCGGCGATTGCCGGCCAGAACGCATCCCTGTTCAAAATCCCGCCCTCCGCCGTCCAGCCGGCGACGCCGCGGCCGCCCCGCGCCGCTCCGGCGAGCCTGCTGCTGCGCCGCCCCGACGTGGCGGCGAGGGAGCGGCTGCTTTATGCGACGAGCGAGCGGATCGGCGCGGCCAAGGCCGATTTTCTGCCGCGCTTTTACATTCTTCTGTCCGGCGGCACCCAGTCGACCAATCTCGATCTGCTGAATTTCCATAATTCCTTGTGGAGCTACGGGCCGGCGCTCTCGGCGCCGATCTTCGACGGCGGCGAGCGCCAGGCGGCGCTGGACGCGGCGCGCGCGGATTTTTCCGCCGCAGCCGCCGATTACAAGGGCTCGGTTCTCGCCGCCTATCAGGAGGTCGAAAACGCGCTCGCCTCCATCAAATGGCTGGGGATCGAAAGCGCGTCGCTCTCGACCGCCGCGAAAGCCGCGCAGAGGGCGCTGGACATGTCCATGAGTCTATACAAGGATGGCGCGGCCTCGTCGCTGGATGTCGTGACTTCTCAGTCGGCTGCGCTCCAAGCCGAGCGCGCCGATCTTGCGGCGAAGACGCGCCTGCTCGAGCAATATGTCGAACTGATGCTGGCGCTTGGCGGCGGGTGGTCGGGGCAGGCGCCGCCGCCCCAGCCGCCGCAAGTTCCCAATATCGCGGTGCTCGGATGGCGGGGTCAGGATCCCAGCGCGCAGGGCAAGCCGGCGATCACCGCCGAAGCGGGAGGGCATTGACGGTGGAGGATATGGCAGGCAAGGGCCGCTGCGACCAGTGCGGCTTCTGGAAGATGGCGCGTCCGCGCGAAGGGTGGTGCCGGCGGCACGCGCCCAAGCCTTCGAGCGTTTCGGACCGGATTTCCCATTGGCCGACGACGCATGGCGGGCAGGGGTGTGGGGAATTTGCGGCGGCGGACGCCAATAATGAACCTGTCGCCTGCAACGATTGCGTCTATTGGCATCAGCCTGCGCTGGGCCTCCAGCCTGTCGATCGCGGCGACAAGCTGGGATCGTGGTGGGCAGAGGCGGGGCTTTGCGTCCGTCGTGCGCCGACGCCCGTGTCCGAACCGGGGCCGCGCGCTTTCTGGTGCGCGACCCATCACGCGGACGGCTGCGCCGATGGCCGCCACGCCGCGAAAAACGACGGGGCGTGAGCCCTTCCGGCCCGGCTCAGTCGCAGACCCTGACATAGGGGTGCTGGAAATCCCAGTAGGTATTGATAACGCGCTCGCGCCAGACGCAGCGGGCGGCGCCCCGATGCGTCGAATAGACGGTCATTTGGTAATCCTGCGGGTCGCCGCCATACCAGCTAAGGTAATGGTGCGGATCGAAATGGTCTTGTCCCCCGGACCAATAGGCGCCGGGATCCACCTGCCCCGGATCGCCCGACCAATAGGTTTGACCCTGGGCTGTCCGCACCGTTGCGGCGGCGGGGCTGGCGGCGAAGGCGGCAAAAGCGGCGAGCGCCAACGCTTTGGATAAAAAAGACAAATTTTGCATCTTTCGATCTCCTTGGCCGGGTCGGGCCCTGGACCCGACGAGGTATTAGGCTTCTGGCGGCGACGGTCCTTTGAGACCGGGGCGGAAGGAGCGTTGAACATTTTTAAAATGGGCGCGAACCAAGGCGGACCAACGGCGGCGGCGACTAAAATATTTTTTAATGGCGCAGGTTTGGGAGCGGCCCTGGCGCTTCGGGATCGGCGCAGGCGCAATGGAGCCGGGATCGCCGTACATGCGGCCCGATTCTTCCGCCGAGACGGCAGGATCGAGGGACGGTTCCGCTTGTTTCGTGCGCGATGACGCGCTTCATTGCGCCGCTTCGAAAAAGCCCTGGCCCTCGTCGCGGGAGAAATCGACGCGGTCGATGCGCTCGCCGGCGCGCGCGATCTTTTCCGATGAAACGAGAATCGCGGAAAGGTCGTCCTGCGACTGGCGGAAATGGCTTTCGAGTTTCAGCGCGCGCTGGCGCAGGCGGGCGACGTCTTCGACGAGGCGCCGCGTTTCGGCCTGGATGACATGGGCCTGGTCGCGAACCAGAGCGTCGCGGACCAGAGCCTGCAGGACCTGGATCGCCATGAGCAGCAGCGAGGGCGAGACGATCAGCACCCGGGCGCGATGGGCCTTCTGAATCACGTCGTCGAAATGTTCGTGCAAATCGGCGAAAAGCGATTCCGAGGGCACAAACAGGATCGCGACGTCCTGGGTCTCGCCGGGCAGGAGATAGCGCTCGGACACGTCCTTTATGTGTTTGGCGAGATCGCCGCGCACCCGCGCCTGCGCCGCCTTTTTGGCCGCCTCGTCGCCGGCCTCCTTCAGGGCGGTGAAAGCTTCGAGCGGGAATTTGGCGTCCACCGCCAGAATCTTGTCGTCGCCGGGCAGTTTCAGCGCGCAATCGGGCCGCGCGCCGGTTGAGAGCGTGTGTTGAAACGCATAGGCGCTTGCCGGCAGGGCGTCGCGGATGATCGCCTCCATCCGTCCCTGGCCGAAGGCGCCACGCGCCTGTTTGTTGCCGAGAATCTCCTTCAGGCCGACCACTTCCTCGGTCAGCCCGGCGAGCCGATTTTGCGCGGCGTCGATCAGGGCGAGGCGTTCATTGAGCGCGCTCAAATTGACCAGCGTCGCCCGGGTCGAAGTCTCCAGCCTTTCATTGACGCGATGGGCCGAAGTATCGAGCTTTTCAGCGACCGCGCGCGCGAAATCGGCCTGGCGGCCGCCGAGAATTTCGGCGAGCGTCTGCAGGCGGCCGGCCATTTCGGCGTGAGATCGCGCGAGCGCCTGCATCTGCGCGTCGCCCCGCGCGCGCCTGTCGCGCGCGAAAAGGCCGAGCGCGAACAGGGCCAGCAGCGCGACCGCGGCGACGAGTTCATAGGCCGTTGCCGGGAAATTGAAAATATCGAACAGAAGGTGATCCGTCATGGCGCGATCAAAGCAGGAATCAATGAACAAAAATCGAACATATTACAGCTTATGTGCACAGCCCATTTGACGCGTCCCGCCAGCCCACTTATCTCAGAAGGCAAATTCCGCTAGAGTTCGCTGTCATGGCTATCCGTTCTATCCTGTGTCTTCCGGACCCCCGCCTGCGCGCCGTCAGCCAGAATGTCGGCGTGGTGGACGATTCCGTGCGCGCCCTGATGGATGACATGCTGGCGACCATGTATGACGCGCCCGGCATTGGGCTTGCCGCGATCCAGATCGGCGTCGCCAAGCGCGTCATCGTGATCGATCTCGCCAAGAAGGACGAGGAACCGGCGCCTCTATTCGTCGCCGACCCCGAAATCCTCGAACGTTCCGACGATTCCTCGATCTACGAGGAAGGATGTCTCTCGGTGCCGGATTATTACGAGGAGGTGAGCCGCCCGGCGAAGGTGCGCGTGCGCTTTCTTGACCGCGACAACCAGCGCCGTGAGATCGAGGCCGAAGGTCTGCTCGCCACCTGTCTCCAGCACGAAATCGACCATCTCGACGGCAAATTGTTCATCGACCATCTGTCGCGGCTGAAGCGCGAGCGCGCGATCAAGAAATTCGCCAAAGCCGCCCGCCTCACCGAGCCGGCTGCCCCGCGCGCGCCGGAAATCCGCGAGAAACTGGGCTGATTCATGCGCGTCATTTTCATGGGCACGCCGGATTTCGCGCTGGCGCCGCTCGCCGAAATTTTTGGCCGCGGCCATGAGATCGCGGCGGTCTATACCCGCGCGCCGAAACCCGCCGGGCGGCGCGGACTGGAACTGACGCCGTCGCCGGTCCATGCGGCGGCGGAAAAATATGGCCTTAGGGTCCTGACACCGAGGAATTTTCGCGAGCCCGAGACGATCGAGGAATTCCGATCCTTCGACGTCGATGTCGCGGTGGTTGTCGCCTATGGGCTGATCCTGCCCCGGCCGGCGCTGGAGGCGCCGAAATTCGGCTGCCTCAACCTTCACGCTTCGCTTTTGCCGCGCTGGCGCGGCGCGGCGCCGATCCAGCGCGCGATCATGGCTGGCGATCGCGAGACCGGGGTCGAGGTGATGCAGATGGAGGAGGGGCTCGACACCGGCCCCATCGCCATGGCCGAGAAACTGACGATCACGCCTGAGATGACCGCGGGAGAGGCCCATGACCGGCTCTCCGCGCTCGGCGCCGATCTGATCGGCCGGGCGCTGGCGGCTTTGGAGCGCGGCGGGCTGCAATTCCAGCCCCAGAGCGAGGAAGGTGTGCTTTACGCGCGCAAGATCGACAAGGCCGAGGCGCGGGTCGATTTCAACCGGTCGGCGGGGGAATTGCACAATCTCATTCGCGGACTGTCGCCTTTCCCCGGCGCTTTTTTCGAGGCGGATTTCGGCAGGGGACCGGAACGGGTGAAAATTATGCGCGCCGCGCCGGCCGTGGGCGCGGGGAAGCCTGGCGAAGTGCTTGACGAAACGCCGCGCGTCGCCTGCGGCGACGGCGCGATCCGGCTGCTGGAAATCCAGCGCGCGGGGCGGAGCGTCGTTTCCGGGGAGGAGTTTTTCCGCGGGGCGCGGCTTACCGTCGGCGATGTTCTTGTCCAGGCGCAGCATGCCGCGCTATAAGCTCGTCATCGAATATGATGGGACCGGTTATGTCGGCTGGCAGCGGCAGGCCAACGGGCTTTCGGTCCAGGAAATCATCGAAAGCGCGCTCTCCCGGCTCGAACCGGCGCGGGGGGGCTTGCGCGGCGCCGGGCGCACGGACGCCGGGGTCCATGCCGCGGCGCAGGTCGGCCATGTCGATCTCGCGCGCGAATGGCGTCCCGACAAGTTGCGCGAAGCGTTGAACGCGCAGATGCGGCCGGAAAAGGTGGCGATTTTGCTGGTCGAAGCCGCGGCCGAAGATTTCGACGCGCGCTTTTCGGCCAAGGCGCGGCATTATCTCTTTCGCATCGTCAATCGCCGCGCGCCGCTGACTTTCGACGCCGGGCGCGCCTGGCTCGTCAAGCGCCCGCTCGACGCCGCCGCCATGCATGAGGCGGCGCAATGTCTCATCGGCCGCCATGATTTCTCGACTTTTCGCGATTCCGACTGCCAGGCCGAAAATCCGGTGCGCACCCTCGATAAGCTTGACGTGGTCCGCAAGGGCGATGAAATCCACATTCACGCCAGCGCCCGCGCCTTTCTGCATCGCCAGGTGCGCTCGATGGTCGGCTCTCTGGAGCATGTCGGCTCGGGCAAATGGCGCGCGGAGGATTTGAAAGCGGCGCTCGGCGCCTGCGACCGCGCCCGCTGCGGCCAGGTCGCGCCGGCGGCGGGGCTTTATTTGATCGGCGTGGATTATTGACGCACGGTCATCGAGTCCCTGATCAGGAGCGCGGTGAGAACGACATGGGCGGCGACCGCCGGCCAAAGCAGGACGCCGTGCAGGCCCGCGAAGAGACCAAGATAGGCTAGACCGAGTGCGACGGCGCCGCTGTAGATCAGCATGCCGAGCGACGGCGGGTCGGGCCAGCACGCGACGCTGAGGCCGATCAGGGCGATGCCCGCCACGCGCGCCATGGCCGCCGCGACGCCCGCCAACGACGTACCCAGCAGAAGTTCGCCGACCAGCGACGGGACCAGCAGCAAGGCCAGTCCCGTCAGCGCCTCGCCGACCGACGCGATGATCAGCGCTTTGTTCATGCCCCCTCGCATCGGTTCAACCTTAATCAGGCTTGCACTCGTTGAGCGGCGGGACCTTGCCGTTGAGCTTGGCGGCCAGCGCCGCCGCCCTGCCGATGGGTGCGCCGACATAGATGGTCGAGCCGGTCTTGCCGTTGGCGGTCGCGCTCTTGCAATATTTGAAGAACGATTTGTCGCAGGGGTAGGGCCCGAGGATTTGAAAACCTTGCGAGCGGCCTGATTTGGCCTGGGTGATGGGGCAGGAGCAGATGATCTGTCCCTTCGGGATCGACTTGTCGAAGCCCGGGAAACTCATTTCTTCCGTGCTCTTGAAGCAGATTCCGCCGTCGCACTGGGCATAGGCGCCGTCGGAACTGTTGCTCGGGCACGTATAGACGGCGCCCCCGCCTTGCGGCGACGCGATGGATTCCGGCAGGCTGTAGGTGCTGATCATGTAATTGGCTTTGACGCCGGCGGCGTTGGTGGCGCAGATGTCCTGGTCCTTGCCCATCGTGAACGGCAGGCTGATGCTGTCGTCATGTTTCACGTCGCATTGGCAATAGGCGACGCCGTCATAGACATTGCAGCGCGCCGCGGCGCAAAGCGCATAGGTCTGGTTCTTGCAGATCTTGAAGGACGAGCCGGCCATCGCTCCAAGCAGCGAATTGAGGCAGGTTTTGGAAAGCTGGCCCATCTTGTTCTGAACGCAGCTTTTGAGCCGCCCGACATCGGGCAACACGTCCGAGCAGAGTTTCCAGACATCGCCGGAACAGGCGCGGAAGATTCCGAAATCCTTTTCGATGCCCTCCTGCGCCTTTGAAGGCGCCGCGAGGCCAGCGATCAACAGAAGCGCGACGGCCAAAAACGCGCCGATCGGCCGCGCTGGTGCGGCCCATTTCCACAATGAGCGCATGTTCCCCTCTCCTTTGCCGCGCAACGCTGGCGTCTCGGCAAGAGCGGCCCTCGCGCGGCCCGCGATTGATATGCATGTCATCCGTAAAAGCCGGGGCGGTCCCGCGCCGCCCGGACAGCGAGCAAGTTATCCTGCCACGTTTCGGCCGTATTGACTTTGACGAGCCGAAATTTGACTGTTTGGGAAAGCTGCGGTCGGGGCGCCGTCTCGACCGGCGGATCGAGTGTTCTGGAAGGAAAGGCGGCGGCGATGGACCTCACCGCTCAGAGCAGGCGGCGCGAAGCGACCGCCAAGATCCGCAACATCGCCGCCATTCCCGTCGTGCTCCGCGAGCTTGGCGCCGATGTCGACGCCGTATTGCGGCGCGCGGGCCTCGATCCCCTTATTTTCTCGGACCCGGAAAACGTGATGCCCTATGCGGCGCTCGGGCGGCTGGTAGCCGAAAGCGTGGAGGCGACGGGCTGCGAAAGCTTCGGGCTGCGCGTCGGGGCCAGAACGAAAGCGAGCGCCATCGGCCTCACAGGGCTCGTTGCGTTGCATTCCTCGACCGTGCGCGAGGCTTTGCGCGTCATCAACGACACGCTCAGGACAAGCGAGACCGGGGGAGCGACCTTTCTCGATATCCACGAGAATCAGGCCTCGTTCGGCTATGCCGTCACGGCGCCGAACATCGAGGCGGTCGATCAGATCGAGGACGGCTCGGGAGCGATCGCTTGCAACATCATGCGCCAGCTCTGCGGTCCGCAATGGCGCCCCCAACGGGTCCGTCTCGGTCGTGCGCCGCCCCGCGACAAGGCGCCATTCCTGCGTTTTTTCGAAGCGCCGGTCGATTTTCTCGAGCCTTGCTCCTGCCTCGTCTTCGACGCGGCGATCCTTGGCCAGCCGGCGCGCGAGCGCAGGCCGGATTATGTGGACGTCCTCGCGCCGCTCCTCGAATAGGCGGTCGCCAGCGCCCCGGGCGATTTCCTTTCCGCCGTCAGGCTCGTCATTCGCAGCCAGATCGGGACGGGCGGGATGTCCCGCGACGATGTCTGCCGCGAGCTGGGCGTCAGCGCCCGGACTCTCGCCAATCGCCTGGAAAGCTACGGCGCAACCTATTCAAGCCTTGCCGACGAGGCGCGATTCGAGGCGGCGCGAAGCCTGTTGACCAAAGACGTCCCGATCGCGGCGGTCGCGGCGCAGCTCGGCTTCGCCGAGCAAAGCGCCTTCACCCGCGCCTTCAAGGCCTGGTCGGGACTGGCGCCGGCGCGATGGCGCGCGGCGCGGCGTGGCGAAAGGGGGAGCGCGCGATGAAGGTCGCTCTGGCCGCCGTGCTCGTCATCGCCTGTTTTTGCGGCCGCGCGCTTGCGGCGGACATCCTGACCGAGGCCGACGCCGGGGTCGTCCGCGCCGTCGCGGCAGGCGAGACGATCGCCCTGCGCCTGCCGGAAAATCCTTCGACCGGCTACGTCTGGGCGATCGAGGTCGATCCGCCGTCAGCCGCGGCCGTGGTCGCCGACTATTGGACCGCGCGGAGCGGGCTGATCGGCGCGCCGGGAACCCGCGAATTCACTCTTGCGGTCAAACGGGCGGGGCCGTTTTCGATCCGCGTCAAGAACCGGCGCCCCTGGGAGGGCGACGCCTCGGCGACGCAAAGATTGATTTTCCGTTTTGACGCGCGATGACGGCGCTCAATTCACTTTTTCGCCGGGATAGACGCCCCAGAGATTGGTCTGGATCATATAGCCGTCATAGCCGTCGATTTTCACGCGACACCATTTTCCGTCGCAGGACTTCACGCTGACGATGACGCCCGGCGCGAGCTTGACGACGATTCGCGCGTCATTGTTCGAATCGGCGCGCAAAGGGAGGGGCGGGACGTCCTTTTTCCAAGGGGCGACGAGCGCGGTGCGCTTGCCGGACAGAAGCGAATGGAAGACCCAGCCTTCGGCCCCTTCCGAATCGCGGATGCGCCGCCAGGTGTCGAATTCGGCGGTGATCTCGACCGGCAGTCCGGCGCGCTGGTAGATCCATTTGGTGGCGTGGTCCTTCGACGGTCCTTCGCGCAAATTCACATGATCCGACTTTAGACTGACATAACGCGGCAGCGGCAGGCCGGTCACAGGGCCGACGGCTTGCTGCGCGCGCGCCGCCGAAAAGCCGGCAAACACGAGCGCGGCGCCGGTCAGGGCGGCCAAAACCCGCGCGCGCGCCATCGCGATGAAGGAAAAGCGGAGAAGCCGCCGCGTCCAGTTCGCCATCTCGCTGTCTTTCTTTGTCCCGCGCCCATCCGCCGCCGAAGCGGCAAAAGGATCGCCGTCCTTGTTTTTGCCAAGGCATCTGCTAGGAAGCAGGACGGCGGCGCCGGGAGAAATCGTGTTACGATCTTTCTCGCCCGACCATCGTTAACGACTGGTTTAGGCGAGCGCCGTCGCGCGGACCGACGCGAACGGCGCAGGGAGAAACGGAATATCCATGGGCAAAACCGCGCCGCTCGTCATCGTCACTCGCAAGCTTCCCGAGCCGGTAGAGGCGCGCATGCGCGAATTGTTCGATGCAAGGTTCAACGAAACCGACGCGCCGATGACTCAAGGCCAATTGGCCGAGGCGATCCGCACCGCCGATGTTCTCGTGCCCACCATCACCGATCGCATCGACGCCCATCTCATCGCCCAGGCCGGCGAGAGCCTCAAGCTCATCGCCAATTTCGGCAATGGCGTGGACCATATCGATGTCACCTCGGCGCTGCGGCGGGGCGTCACCGTCACCAATACGCCCGGCGTGCTGACCGAAGACACCGCCGACATGACCATGGGCCTGATCGTGGCGGTGTCGCGCCGCCTCGTCGAGGGCGCGGGCGTTTTGGTCGCCGGACCCTGGGCCGGCTGGACGCCGACCTGGATGCTCGGGCGGCGCATCACCGGGAAGCGCCTGGGCATCGTCGGCATGGGCCGAATCGGCCAGGCCCTCGCCCGGCGGGCGAAAGCCTTCGGCCTGTCGATCGCCTATCACAACCGCCGCCCGGTCGCCCCGGCGATCGAGCAGGAGCTCGGCGCGACCTTTTACGATTCGCTCGACCAGATGCTGGCCCGCGTCGATATCGTTTCGGTCAATTGCCCGCAGACGCCGGCGACCTTTCATCTCTTGTCGGCGCGCCGCCTGAAACATCTCCATTCCGGCGCGATCATCGTCAACACCGCGCGCGGCGACATCATCGACCAGAACGCCCTGGTTCGCATGCTGGAGGCGGGGGAACTCGCGGGCGCCGGGCTCGACGTGTTCGAGCACGAACCGGCGATCTCGCCCCGGCTGCTGAAACTGGCCGAAAACGGCAAGGTCACTTTGCTTCCGCACATGGGCTCGGCGACCATCGAAGGCCGCATCGACATGGGCGAGAAAGTCATCATCAATGTGAAGACTTTCATGGACGGCCACCGCCCGCCGGACCGCGTGCTTCCGTCCATGCTGTAAGCGCGCGCGCTCTTGAAACGAATATAACCCGACGCCATATCCGGGCGGTGAAAACCGCGGGGGCGCTCCGGGCCCTCGGCTTCCACGAGGCGCCTGAGAGGGCTTCGAAATGTCGCGTCCGACTTTGATGAATTCGCCCTTTCTTCTGGGCTTTGATGAGATTGAGAAGGCCTTGGAGCGCGTGACGCGCACCGCCTCCGACGGCTATCCGCCCTATAATATCGAGCGCCTGCCTCGCGACGGCAATCTGCCGGAGCGGCTGCGCATCACGCTTGCGGTCGCGGGCTTCAGCCGTGACCAGCTCGCGATCACGCTTGAAGAGGGTCAGCTCGTCATTCGCGGTCGCCAGCAGGACGACCGCGAACGCCAGTTCCTCCATCGCGGCATCGCGGCGCGCCAGTTCCAGCGCGCCTTCCTCCTCGCGGAGGGGATGCAGGTGCTCGGCGCCGATCTCGCCGACGGATTGCTGTCGGTCGATCTCGTCCGCCCAGAACCGGAGCGAATCATTAAGAATATTGAGATCACTGTGCGGAGCTGAACTTCAGTCCGCACGCTGGGCGCGTCTCTTCGAGAGAGCGCAGAAAGGGTGAAGACAATGACCAACGAACATCACCATCACGTTCCGGGACCGCTGACACCCGACCAGTTTGTTCATCTCGGCCAGGGCGCGATCGCCTATGTCCGGCCGATGAAGTCGGAAGAAGCGCAGGCCCTGTTCCCGCAAATTCAGGGGCTCCAGCCCGGCATGCAGCTGTTCGCGCTGGTCGGCGCCGATGGCGAGCCGATCGTGCTTGCCGACAGCAAGGCCGCCGCCGTCGCCAACGCCTGGGAGCACCAGCTCGCCACGGTGAGCCTGCATTGACGTCGATCTTCTCGCCGCGAGGGTTGTCATTGCGAGCGCGGCGAAGCCTTTCATAAGGACGGCGCGCGAGCTTCAATCGGAAGCCTGCGCGATCGCCTCCAGAAAAGGCTCGCCATAGAGCGCGATCTTGCGCTCGCCGACGCCGTAGATTCCGCGCAATGCATCGAGCGTCGCCGGGCGCCGTTCGGCCATTTCGAGCAGGGTGCGGTCGGCGAAGACCAGATAGGCGGCGACGCCCTCGTCACGGGCGATCTCGCGCCGCAATTTGCGCAAGGCTTCGAATATTTGGTTCTCGCCAGGCGTCGTTTCTCTGGCGCCGGCGGCCGCCGCGTCGCGGGCCGTCTTTGATGTCTGGCGCGGCGCCTTTTCGCGCGGCGGGTCGTCGCGCAACATGAAACCCTCGCGCCCGCGCAAAATGGCCTCGCCCTTTTCGGTCAGGGCGAAGCCGCCATGTTCCGCGCTTGCCGTGCGCAGGGCGCCGGCGGCGAAGAGTTGGCGGAAGGTCGAAGCCCAGTCCTGCTTGGTCCGGTCGGCGCCGACGCCAAAAGTTTTAAGCGCATCATGGCCGTTGCGGCGCAACGCCTCATTGTCGGCGCCGGTCAGCAGGTCGGACAGATAATTGAGGCCGAAGCGCTGGCCGGTGCGGTAGACGGCGGAAAGGGCCTTCTGCGCCTCGATCGCGCCGTCGCGGACAAGGATTTCGCCGCGGCAGAAGTCGCAGGCGCCGCAGGGCGGCGCCTGTTCGTTGAAGTGGCCAAGCAGGATTTGCCGGCGGCAGGCGGCGGCTTCGCACAAAGCCCCGAGCGCCGAAAGGCGCTGGTGCTCGAAGCGGCGGCGCTCGTCGCCGAGGTCCTTCTCGTCGATCTGGCGGCGGCGCAGGGCCATGTCCTCAAGCCCGTAAAGCGTCAAGGTCTCGGCGGGCAGGCCGTCGCGCCCGGCGCGGCCGATCTCCTGATAATAGCTTTCGATGCTCGACGGCATGTCGGCATGGGCGACGAAGCGCACGTCCGGCTTGTTGACCCCCATGCCGAAGGCTATCGTTGCGAAGGCGATAACCCCGTCCTCGCGCAGAAAACGGTCCTGATTGGCGTTGCGCCGCGCCTGGTCGAGTCCGGCGTGATAGACAATTGTTTCAAACGACTGTCCGGCGAAAAATTCGGCGAGACGCTCGGTCCCGGCGCGCGAGGCGCAATAGACGATGCCGCTTTGACCCCGGCGGGCGCTCAGAAAACGCAGCAATTGCTTGCGCGGCTGGTCCTTGGCGGCGAATTTCAGCGCAATATTGGGCCGGTCGAAGGAATGGACGAAGACTTTCGGCGGGCTTGCAAACAGCCGCTCGGCGATTTCGGCGCGCATCGCGGAATCCGCGGTCGCGGTAAAAGCGATCGCCTGGACCGCGCCGATCTTTTCCACGCTCTCGCGGATCAGCCGGTATTCCGGCCGGAAATCATGGCCCCATTCGCAAATGCAATGGGCCTCGTCCACGGCGACCCGGCTCACTCTCGCGTGCGAAAGGGCCTCGGTCAGGCCGTCGAGGGCGAGCCGTTCCGGCGAGACATAAAGCAGTTTCAGCGCGCCGGCGCGGATGTCGCGCCAGATTTTCGCCGCCTCTTCCTCGCTGGTCTGCGAGTTCAAAGTGGCGGCGGGAACCCCGAGCGCGCACATCTGGCCGACCTGATCGCGCATCAAGGCGATCAGCGGCGAAACGACAAGGGTGAGCCCGTCGCCGAGCAGGGCCGGCAATTGATAGCACAGGCTTTTGCCCGAGCCGGTCGGCATCACCGCCAGAACCGGCGCGCCCGACAGGATCGCGCCGACGATCTCTTCCTGGCCTGGCCGGAAATCGGCGAAACCGAAGACTTTTTTCAAAATCTGTTTTGCCGCGGCCAAATCGCTCATGGCGCCTCCGCGCGGGAAAGAGGGGAAAGCGAGCCATTGCACACTGTGAAAATATCGGCGCGGCCAATCAAATCGTCAAACAGACTCGCATCCGCTCCGGTCATCCAGATCTGGCCGCCAAGCGCAGCGAGCGCATCGAACAAGGCGCGGCGGCGACGCGGATCGAAATGGGCGGCGATCTCGTCGAGCAGGACCAGCGGCGCAATGCCGCTCATCGCCGCGACCAGTTGCGCATGCGCCAGCACCAAGCCGACCAGCAAGGCCTTCTGCTCTCCGGTCGAGGCGCGGCGGGCATCGCATTGCTTGGGTCCGTGGCGCACGATGAGGTCCGAGGCCTGCGGCCCGATCAGGGACCGTCCGGCGGCGGCGTCCCGCGCCCGGTTGTCGCGCAGCAGCACCCGGAACATTTCCTCCGCCTCCAAAGCGGGGCGCTCGGCGGTCAGGCGGTCGATTTCGCCTTCGAGCGCAATATCCGCCCAGGGGAAGGGCGATTCGGCGTCGCGTCCGGCCGCGATCAGCGCCGCGAGCCGCTCCACCGTCTCGCGCCGGGCGGCGGCGACGGCTATGCCCAATTCCGCGATTTCGCGCTCGGCGGCGTCGAGCCAGATTTTTTCGCCGCGCCGCTCTTCCAGCAATTTGTTGCGGTTGCGCAGTGCCCGCTCCAAAGCGCCGACCCGCGCGCCATGCTCGCTGTCCACGGCGAGAACGAGGCGGTCGAGAAAGCGGCGCCGCTCCCCGGCGGGTCCGGCGAAGAGGCCGTCCATGGCGGGCGTCAGCCAGACGATGCGAACATGGTCGGCGAAGGCGCGGGAGGAGGAAACGGGCTCGCGGTCGATGCGGTATTTTTTCTGGGCGCCTTCCGGCGCCATTTCCGCGCCGGTCCCGAGCTGGAGCGGGCCGCCGGCCTCGCCGGTCAGCTCCAGCGATACGGCGAAGCCGCCCCCGCCGCCTTCGCGGGCGAGGTCGGCAAGCTCGGCGCGCCTCAGGCCCCGCCCCGGCGTGAACAGAGAAATCGCCTCCAGCAGATTGGTCTTGCCCGCGCCATTCTCGCCGGCAAGCGCCGCTATATTGGCGGAAAGCCGCAGGTCGAGCGCGGCATAGGAGCGGAAGTCGGCGAGGACGACGCGCCTGATGCGCAGCGCGCGAAATGGGGAATCGCCGGCGGGAAAAGTCATGCCCCGCTTTTACCGTCCGCGGCGCGGCGGGGCCAGAGCCGCGACAATTGACCACGGTGCATTTGTGGTCAAAATGTGGTTAATAAAGAATGGCTGAACAGAGGCGGCGCGCCGAAGTGCCGCGACCGAGCCTATAGCCTGCAAAGCAGGAGGCTTCGATGACTCTCCTTCGTGAAAAAAGCAAGGTTCCGGTTTCCGACAAGGTCAAGACCGATCGTTCCTTGGACCCAATGCCGCCGGCTGGTCCGCATGACCGTCCGGAACTGACGAATTACGACGCCTGCCCTGGCGCCGGCATGTTCCCGGCGCAGGTCGGAGTCGGCATCGAGTCAGATCCCGGCGGCGGCTGAGTAAAATGGTGGTCGGGACTTGATTGCGGCGCGCAAATTTGGCATAGGACCGGTTCCGATTTCCGGCTGAGGGAGAACCCCGGCCAAATGTTTCCGGGGTCGAAAATGAAAGTCCGCAACTCGCTCAAATCCCTGCGCACGCGCCATCGCGACAACCAGCTGGTCCGTCGCAAGGGCCGCGTCTATATCATCAACAAGACGCAGAAGCGCTACAAGGCCCGCCAGGGCTGAATTTCCGGCGCGCCAAGCCCGAATTGTGCAACCCCGGCGCTTTGTCGGGGTTTTGCTTTTCAGGATGGGCCAGGACGATCCCTTCAACCTCCAGCGTTTCGTCGCCGCGCAGGACGGCATGTTCGAGCGCGTGCGCGCCGAATTGCGCGCCGGACGAAAGCGCAGCCATTGGATCTGGTTCGTTTTTCCCCAGATCGAGGGATTGGGCTTCAGTCCGACGGCGCAATTCTACGCCCTTTCCTCGCTCGACGAGGCCCGAAGCTTTCTCGCGCATCCCGTGCTGGGTCCGCGATTGCGGGAATGCGTGGATCTGGTCAACCGCATCGAGAGCCGCAGCCTGTTCGAAATTTTCGGCGATCCCGACGACAAAAAATTCCGCTCCTCGATGACCCTGTTCGAGCGCGCGGCGCCGGACGAAAAGCGTTTCGCGCAGGCGCTCGACAAATATTGCGCCGGCGCCCGCGATCCGCTCACGCTCCAAAAACTTGGCCTTTGAGAACGATTGGCGGCGGCGCGAAAAAAGGCTTTAATCGCCCTATGTCGGCGCGTCTCCTCTTCACCTCTCTTCTGATCGCGATCCTGTCGGCGGCGCCGTCCGGCGCCCAAGGGCTGAAGCCGCCGCCCAAACCCGCGCAGGTCGACCCGGCGCAGATACGCGCCAGGGCGCTCGACGATCTGTTGGCGCGATTGCGCGAGGCGCCGGACCCGGAGGCCGCCGCGTCGATCCGCGCGATCATCGAAAAGATATGGGCGCATTCGACCTCGCCCACCGCCAATCTGCTGATGGCGCGGGCGGAAGTCCTGCTCAAGGCGGACAAGGGACCGGCGGCGGAAGCCCTGCTCGACCGCATCGTCCTGCTTTATCCCGACTGGACGCTCGCTTGGCGCCGGCGGGCGCAATCCTCTTTGCTTCAGGGCGACAGCGAGGGCGCCATGCTCGACCTCGATCGCGCCCTGAATGTCGATCCGCGCAATTTCCTGGTCATGACCGACCTCGCCAATCTGATGCGCGCCGCCGGCCACGACCAGCCGGCGCTGGAGCTGCTACGCCGGGCGCGCGGCTTCGACCCCCAGAACGAATCCCTGCGCCGCGAGACGGACCAATTGCAGCGCCAGGTCGAGGGCCAAAGAATCTGACGACGAGAATCTGACGATTGGGGCCGATCGACGAATCCGGGGCGTTCGCGCCTCTCGAATCCGGCTTCTTTTGTGTCGCGGCGGCGCCGTGTAACGTGGTAATGCCTTTCGCCATGGGCGAATGCGCCCTCAGCGGCGAGGGAGCCTGTTCCCCTTGAATCCTGACGCAGTTTCACCTGAAATGATGCAGGATTTCCTGGCTCCCGATGAGGTCGCTCGGGTCCTGGAGGGTCGTCTTGGCCGGTTTCATGCGCGCCAGCGCCTGGGCATAGAACGCGACCACGAAGCCCAGGTTTTCGGTCAGGGATTGACCTTTTTCCATTTCGAGAATGTTCCCGGCTCCGCGGTCGCGATCGAGGCGCTGCTCCGGCTTTCGGGCGCCTTCTGGCGCGGCCGGGAAAATGCGGCCAGGGTCGAACTGCGCGAGAACAGGATCGTTTCGGCCCGGATACCCGAAGCCTTCGACGGCTTCACCATTCTTCATCTGTCGGATTTGCACGCGGATATGAGCGTCGAGGCCATGAAGCGCACGCGCGCGCTCATTGCAGAGGCCAAATACGATTCATGCGTCCTGACCGGCGACTATCGCGGCCAGACATTCGGGCCCTATCTGCCGTGTCTGCAGGCCATGCGGGAATTGATCGAGGCGATGCGCGGCGACGTCTATGGCGTTCTCGGCAATCACGACACCATTCGGATGGCGCCGGATTTGGAACGAATGGGCGTCCGCATGCTTCTCAACGAGCATGTCGTCGTCGAACGGGGCGATGCTTCGATCTTTCTCGTCGGCGTCGACGACGCCCATTTCTTTCGCGTCGACAATCTCGAAAAGGCGGCGGGCGTCGTTCCGGACGACGCCTTTTCGATCCTGCTGTCGCATACGCCCGAAATCTATCGCCAGGCCGCTCATGCCGGTTTCGATCTGATGCTTTCGGGACATACCCATGGCGGGCAAATCTGTCTGCCCGGCGGCTTCCCCCTTACGCTCGAAGCGCGTCTGCCGCGGCGCATGGGGCGCGGCGCATGGCGCTACGGCGAAATGGCCGGCTATACTTCGGCGGGATGCGGCGCCTGCATCGTTCCCGTTCGTTTCAACTGCCCGCCGGAGATCACCTTGCATCGGCTTGTCAGGTCGGGCTGAGGCGAAGGCGTCTCTTCAATAAGGCTCTTTGCGCAGGCCGATTTTGTAAAACAGGCGCGAAAAGACGATTTGCCCCAGGAAAAACGCCAGAATCGTCAATAGGACGTCGAAAAGCGTGAGCGGCAGCGCCAATTGCGCCGCCAGCGCGCCGAACAGGGCTTCGGGGATTTGATCGAGTCCGGTCGCCTTGCTGCTTGCCGGCAGGCGGAGACGGCGCTTCACGAAGCTCGAAAAAATATCGCCCGCCATCGAGGCCGCGGCGATCAAGGCGCCCGAGCGCCAGTCGAGGCCGAGCAGCGGCGCCGCGCCAGCCGTCGCGCCGACTGAGGCGACGATTCCGCGGATCGTTTTCGCCGGCCCCAAGATCGGCCGTGCGTCGGGAAAAGCCTGATTGAAGTCGAGCGGCCAGGCGGCGACGCCGCCCATGAGCCTGGCTGCGATCACCGGCGCGCTATTGGCGACCGCCAGGAGGACAAGGGCGCGCAGGATCGAATCGGGGTTCAAGGCTGTGCCGCCTGGGTCGTTACGCGAGGGAACGAAAATCTTTCGTTGGGAGGGATTTTCAGCGCTGTCGCGCTTGTTTGCAACTCTTTGCCCATCAGAGTTGATATTGAAACGCCGGTAGGCGCGGGGCGTATCCGTGCTTGGCGGAGGGAAGGGCGCTTCAATGCCCCAGGAAGGCGTGCTGCGCCTCGTCCGCGAGCAGATCGCCTCGTCCCTTGTAACGGGGGGAATAGTGCAGGGTGACAAGGCGTTTCGCGTTCGATTTCCGCGCCAGCCAGCCAGCCTGCCGCGCCGTGAGATGACGGCGGGCCGCGGCTACGCTCGCATCCGCGTCAAGGAAGGTCGCCTCGATGAAAAACAGGTCGGCGTTCCGCGCGAGGTCGATGATCTTTTCCTGATTTTCCGGCGTGAAGGCGCAGTCAACGACATAGGCGATCTTGCGGCCCGGGCCGGATTTCATGATTTCCCGCCTGAGCGCGCCTAGCGGCAGCTTCGACACCTGGCCGGCGGTTTCGGATTGAAAGATCACGTCGATCAGATCATTGTCAGGGGCCTCACGAAGGATCGCCTCCTTGAAGCGGCGCAGCCACGGCCCGACGGCGAGCCCCATTCGCTCGACTCTGTCGCGCAGGATATTGATTTCCATTCTCTCTTCCAGGGCGAAGGCGAGCACGGGCACGCCATGGTCCAAAGTGGCCGCGCGCATCTGAAAGTCCGGCTCCTGCAACAACAGGCCATCCTCATATTGCGCACAGGCGCGATCGGCGCGGGCAAAACGCGACCGGCCCGCAAACAAGGCGGCGGACATCCGGCCGTCCGCATCGACGTCCACCGCCCGGATGACCAGATTTCCGTCGTAGCCTTCGACGAGATTCCACGTATAGGCCCGCAATTTGTGCTCGATGGCGTCGATCATTCCCGGCGGGCCGAATATGCTGAGCATTTTCTCCCGGCCAATGAGAAGGCGCAGCAGCGAGTCAAAGCCCGCGAAATGATCCATATGGCGGTGGGTGACGAAAATGTCGCTGACCCGAAGCAGCTTGCGCGCCGAGACATTGGCGCGGTCGCCAAGGTCGAAAAGAATCGCCCGTTTCTGGAAAACGAGATCGACGTAAAGCCCGGCGTCGCCGAAAGCATCGTTGACCAGCGTGGGATCGAAATGGGGCGGCATCGTTTTCGGAAAGGTCAGGCAGACCCGTTAAAGGAAACGCTCTTACCGCCCCTCGCTGCTTCGATCACGATCAGCGGACGTCGATCTGCGGGCGCTTCGTCTACGTCACACCGATGGATCGCTTAGGGCAAGCGCCTTTTCCCAGCGCCGGGAGCTGGACGTCTTAATTTTGCGAAGCGCCAACCGCCTCAGACCGCCACGCTATGGCGTGCGGCGCGGGCGGCCAAATAGGCGTCGAAGGCCGAGGCGACGAGGCGCATGAAGGGGCGGCCGGCCTCGGTGATCGAGACGCGGCGCCCCTCCTGGGTCGCAACGCCCTCCCCGGTCAGTTGCGCCAATTCCTCTTGCGCCGCGTCGAGCGCGGCGGCGTCGCCCAAAAATCTTTCCGCGATCGCACCGTAATCGACCGAGAAATCGCACATCAGGCGCTCGATCACCGCCGCGCGGGCGAGATCGTCGCGGGTGAAGCCAACGCCCTTGACCGTGGCGAAACGCTCCGATTCGATTGCCCGGCGCCAGGTTCCGACATCCGCCGCGTTCTGGACATAGCCTTGGGGGAGGCGGCCGATGGAGGAGGCGCCGAAGGGCAGGAGCGCGTCGGCCTGATCGACCGTATAGCCCTGGAAATTGCGCCGCAATTTTCCCGCGCGCTGGGCGACGGCCATGGGGTCGTCCGGCAAGGCGAAATGGTCGAGGCCGATCGCGACATAGCCCTGTTCGCTCAGGACGCGCCGGGCCGTCGCCGCCTGGCGCAGGCGTTCCGCCGCGCCGGGCAGGGCGGCGGCGTCGATCAGCTTCTGCCGCTTGGCGAACCAGGGCGCATGGGCGTAGCCGAACAAGGCCAACCGGCTGGGGCGGAGCGAGGCCGCGCGTTCGGCGGTGTGGACGACATCCGCCTCGGTCTGGAACGGCAGGCCATACATCAGGTCGAGATTGATGGCGCGAAATCCCGCCGCCCGCAGGACGTTCACCGCGCGCTCGACGACATCGAAGGGCTGGATGCGGCCGATCGCCTGTTGCACATGCGGGTTGAAGTCCTGCACGCCGAGGCTGACGCGGTTGAAGCCGGCGGCGAACAAAGGCTCGGCGAGCGGGCCGTCGACATGGCGCGGGTCGAGTTCGATCGAGATCTCGGCCTCGGGCGCGAAATCGAAATGGCCGCGCAGGGTTTCGGTGAGCGCGCGCAGCTTCTCGCCGCCGAGCAGGCCCGGGGTGCCGCCGCCCCAATGGGCGTGGATGACTTTTCGCGCCGGCGAGGCCGTGGCGACCATGTCGATCTCGCGCGCCAGCGTCGCGGCATAGGCGTGGAGCGGTTCGTCGCGCCGGGTCGCGCGGGTGTGGCAGCCGCAATAAGTGCACAGCTCGCGGCAAAAAGGCACGTGAAGATAGAGCGACAGGCGCGTTTCCGCCGGCAGATCGGCGAGCCAGGCGGCATATTGGTCCGGCCCGACGGCGTCGGAAAAATGCGGCGCGGTCGGATAGCTGGTGTAGCGGGGAACCGCTTTTTCGGCCAGAACGAGATGTGACGGAAGGGCGCTCATCCTTGCCTTCTCGCACGTATAAGGAAACGACTCTTTGACGCGGATCAAATTCATCGGGCGTCGCGTCGCCCGATGCTATGCGAGCCGCACAATCTTTCGAGGTTTCGATGTCTGCTGCGCCGACCGCCCATCCCCCCGTCGCTCACGGCAAGATCGGAGTCCTTCTCGTCAATCTCGGCACGCCGGAGGGTACGAGCTATTGGCCGATGCGCCGCTATCTCGCTGAATTCCTCTCCGACCGGCGGGTGATCGAGACCCCGCGCGCGCTGTGGCTGCCCTTGCTCCATATGGTGATTCTCACCACGCGACCGGCGCGAAAAGGCAAGGATTACGCGGCGATCTGGAACAAGGCGCGCGACGAGGGGCCGCTGAAAACCGTCACCAGGTCGCAGGCCGAAAAGCTCGAGCAAAAAATCGCCTCGGGCGAATTCGGGCCGGGCGGCGAAAGAATCGTCGTCGATTGGGCCATGCGCTATGGCGCGCCGTCCATGGCGTCGCGGATTGAAGCGCTTCAGGCGCAGGGCTGCGACCGGCTGCTGGTGGTCCCGCTCTATCCGCAATATTGCGCGGCGACCAGCGCCACGGTCGCCGATTGCGCCTTCGACGCGCTCAAACGCCTGCGTTGGCAGCCGGCCTTGCGGATCGCCGCGCCCTTTTACGACCGACCGGCCTATATCGAGGCCTTGGCCGATTCGCTGCGCTCAGGCCTCGCCGGGCTCGCTTTCGCGCCGGACAAAATCGTCGTGTCCTGGCACGGGATCCCGCAGGATTATTTCGACAAGGGCGATCCCTATTATTGCCATTGCGCCAAGACCACGCGGCTTCTCGGCGAGGCGACCGGCCTTGGCGAGAAAATGATCATGACCTTCCAGTCGCGCTTTGGCCCCAAGGAATGGCTCAAGCCCTATACGATCGAAACCATGAAGGAACTGCCGGGAAAGGGCGTGAAAAAGATCGCCGTGATCGCGCCCGGCTTTTTCGCCGATTGTCTCGAAACGCTGGAGGAGCTTGGCGTCGAGAACCGTCACGCCTTTCTTGGCGCCGGCGGCGAGGATTTCGCGCTTCTGCCATGTCTGAACGATAGCATCGGCGGCATGGACGTCATCGCCGATGTTGTGCGGACGGAGGCTGCGGGATGGATCTGAGCGCTTTCTGCATGGTGCAAACCACGATCGACGACGAGCTTCGCGCCCATGACATCGCCGAAGCCTTGATCGAGCAGAAGCTCGCCGCCTGCGTCCAGATCGCGCCCGTGACGAGCGTCTATGTCTGGAAGGGCGCGCCCGCGAGCGAAAAGGAATTTCTGATCTCGGCCAAGGCGCGGACGGCCGATTTTGCCGCGGTCGCCGCCGCGATCCGCGAGTTGCATTCTTACGAGACGCCGGAAATCATCGCCTTGCCGATTTTGACCGGCGACGCCGCCTATCTCGATTGGGCGCGGCAGGCGACCGAGCGGGGGGAATAGCAGGAGCGCCTCGCGCTGCCTCAATCGCGCGCGCCGCCGCCAAACAGAACGGCGATGGCCTTGCCCTGCGCCTCGCGGCTCCGGCCAGTGGCGCTGGCTATCGTGGTGTCGGGGCCGGAAATATCGATGCCCGCATTTTTCAGTTCGGAGACAAGCGCCTCGACCGGGCGGCCGGTCAGCGGCGCGATCGCGGAGAGCGGCGCTTTGGCGATGGCGTTCATGGCCAGAACCGGCGGCGCCGCGCCCCTGCCGCCAAGCGGGACAAAGGAAGCGAGCAGGGCAATGGCGAAAGCGGCCACAATCGCGCGGCCGACTTTGCTTGAGACGAAATGGCGCTTGAACGCCGCCCAATTGACGGCGGCATGGAAGCTGACGCCGGCGACGAACACCCAGCCGAGCCATTCATGAGCGAACTTGTTGAGACCGCTGTCGAGGTGGAAGAACATCAGCAGGCCGGTGACGGCCATGAGGCTGAAGGCGCCAATGGTGATGGGCGTGGCCCATTCGCGCGAGATTTTCATGAAGAACACTCCAGGCAAAAAAAAAGGCCTTGTCGCCCGCCTGACGTGTACCGGGTATGAACCGCTCAGCTCCAGCCGCCGAGTTTCCCGCCGCGTCGCCGTTTTCGCGCCGCCGGCCGCCGCCTTGAGCCGGTCTCAAGCCTCCAATTCTTCAGTTATTCTCCGCAATCAGCTTCTTCTCCCAGGCCAAGGCCTGGCGCACGATCTCTTCCAGATTGTCGTGGATCGGCGTCCAGCCCAGCTTCTCCCGCGCGCGCTCGTTGGCGGCGACGATCGCCGCCGGGTCGCCGGGGCGACGGCCGGAGATTTTGACCGGGAAATCGACGCCGGAGACTTTTTTGACCGTCTCGACCACTTCCAGCACCGAATAGCCGCGCTTGTAGCCGCAATTGCAGGCAAGACTTTCGCCCCCGCCGCGCAGATGGCGCAAGGCGTCCATATGGGCGCGAACGAGATCGGTGACCTGGATATAGTCGCGCAGGCAGGAGCCGTCGGGAGTCGGATAATCCGTGCCGAACACTTCGATGCCGGGGCGATAGCCCAAAGCGGCCTGCACCGCGACCTTGATCAGATGGGTGGCGTTGGGCGTGGACTGGCCGGTGCGGCCTTTTGGGTCGGCGCCGGCGACATTGAAATAGCGCAAAGCCACATAGCGCAGGTCATGGGCGCGGGCGACATCCTCCAGCATCCATTCGACCATGAGCTTGGAGCGGCCATAGGGCGAGACGGGTTTGAGGCTCTCGTCCTCGGTGACAGGATTTTTCTCCGGCTCGCCATAGACGGCGGCGGTGGACGAAAAAATGAAATTTTTGACCCCGCCCTCAACCGCATTGGCGAGGAGGCCGCGGGCGGAAGCGGTGTTGTTCCGGTAATAGCCGAGCGGGTCCGAAACCGATTCCGGCACCACGATCTTCGCGGCGAAATGAATGATGGAATCGATGTTCCGGCTTTTGATCAGATTCCTGACAAGGGCCTCATCGCCAAAATCGCCGACGATCAGCTCGGCCTCCTGCGGGACGGAGGCGCGCCGTCCGGTCGAGAGATTGTCGAGCACGACCACGTCCTCGCGGGCGTCGGTCAGTTCATAGGCCATGTGGGAGCCGATATAGCCGGCCCCGCCAGTCACGAGAACAGTCATTCTTGCTCTGCCGCTTTCGATCGCTGCGCGCTTCGGCGCGGCGGGTTTGTAAACCACAAAATCACTCAGGCGAAGCGGCGAAAGTCGAAAGAGCGAATTTTAACTTCTCTTGGCGCAAGGATTCCGCAGGTGCTAAAAGGCGCCGGCCTGTCGCAAAACTCCTACCATGGAACAAAAGAGCGAATCTTTCATGTCCAAGAAACCTGTTCGCAAGGCTGTCTTTCCGGTTGCGGGTCTCGGCACCCGCGTGCTTCCGGCCACCAAGACCGTGCCCAAGGAAATGCTGACGGTGGTCGATCGCCCGGTCTTGCAGCATTGTGTCGAAGAGGCGCGCGAGGCCGGCATCGAACATTTCATTTTCGTCACCGGCCGCAACAAGGCGGTGATCGAGGATCATTTCGACGTCGCCTATGAGCTGGAAGAGACTTTGCGGCGCCGGGGCAAGATGAAGGAGCTGGAAGATCTGCGCGCCGCTCTTCCGGCCGCGGGGGCGACGAGCTTCACCCGCCAGCAGGAGCCGCTTGGTCTTGGCCACGCCATCTGGTGCGCGCGCGAAGTCATCGACGACGAGCCCTTCGCCGTGCTCCTTCCCGACATGATCACTTTGCCGGGCGCGGACGGCAAGCGCTGCCTGCAGCAATGCATGGACACCTATGCCCAGTTTGGCGCCAATGTCATCGCCGTCGAACAGGTCCCGATGGACGAAACGCACAAATATGGCGTGGTCGCCAAGGGGAAGGACTATGGCCCGTCCTTCGAGATCGACAGCATGGTGGAAAAGCCGCCGAAGGGAACGTCGCCGTCTAATTATATCATTTCCGGGCGCTATATTCTGCAGCCGGAAATCTTTGACCTGCTCGGCCAGGGGCAGAAGGGCGCCGGCGGCGAGATCCAGTTGACCGATTCGATGCTCGAACTGGCCAAGATGCAAAAATTCTTCGCCCGCGATTTCGACGGCAAGACTTATGACACCGGTTCGAAAATCGGCTTTCTCGCCGCCAATGTCGCCTTCGCGCTGGCGCGGCCGGACATCGAGCCAGGTTTCCGCGCCGAATTGAAGAGGATCGTGGGAAGTCTGTAGCCCTATTGCTGCAGCCGCAGGCCAACCGTCAGGATATTGGCGGTATAGTCGGTCCCCGCCTGGTTCGACGTCATGCTCTGGAACATATAGGCGCCCTTGAGCACGATGCTCCGCGTGAGATGATATTCCGCCTTGATTCCGGCCGTATAATAGGTCTGGGTCAGGGAATTGCCCGGATAGGTGTCATATTGCACGCCGCCGGTCGCGGTCAGGGTGAGGTCGCGGCGCAAGGCGTGGGCGATCTCGATCGTGGGCCCGCGGGCGATCACGCCGGAGGCGCCGTAGACCGTGGTCTCGTCCATGGTGGTGAGCGCGCGCAAGGTCACCGTGGTCAGCGGCGTCGGTGTCCAGATCAGCGAAATGTCAAAGATCGGGCCGCGCAGATTGGCAAGGCGCGGGTCCTGATAATTGCGGTCCTCATAGCCGATGGAGGCCGAGCCGATGAGCAAGCGGGTGATGTCGAAGGTCGAGCCGACATTGATCGTCGCGCCGACCGAATTGCGGTCAAAGCCGGTGCTGCCGAACGTCGTGTCGTGGATACGCTGGTCCACGCCGCCCGAGATGAAGGGTTTGACGTCCGGCGTCAGCGCATAGCTCGCCTTGAGGGTCGCGCCGTAATCATTGTAGGAATCGCGCGAGAGATATTGGGTCGAGCCGTCGGCGAAATGGGCGTCGGCCCAGTAATTGCGTTCGAACGAGCCGCGTAACGTCAGTTCGGTGCGGTTGAAAACCTGACTCACCCCCACGCCGCCGCCATAGGTGGCGATCAGCGGCCGCGACGACAATTGGGTCGAGGCGCCGTTGTTATAGAGATTGGGCGAAGTCTGGTACTGGGTCGAGAGCAAATAATTGCCGTCGATATTGATCTTGGTGTCCCGCGCCACGTCGATGCGGGCGAGGAAATTGCCCGAGCCGTCCGGGGCGTTGGCGCTCGGCGCGTTGAAATAATCGTCATAGCCGAGCCGCATTTCGCCGGTGAAGGAATGGTTCGACCAGTCGGAAACGGCGGAAAGGCCGACTTCCTCGCGCACGAAGCTCGATCCGCGCAAATAGGACGTTCCCGCCGAGGCCTGGTTCGGATTGGAATTATAGCCGAGATCGGTCTCGGAATAGGCATGGGCGCGCAAGGGCCCGGCGTCGAAGCCGATCGGGGCGAAGGGGTCGGGATCGAGTTTGGGCTTGCGATGCGGCGGGATCGGCGCCGGCATGGCCGTCGTCGGCGCCGGGGCCAGCAGGGCCGGATCGACGCCGTCGGCGCGCAGGCCGAGCCGGTTCGAGCGGCGGGCTTCGGCGGAGGTCGGATAGGGGGCCAAAGCCGGCAGCGGATGGGCGTAGGACTTTTTCTTCTTTTTCGGCCCCGGCCTGAACGGGCGGGGCTTGCCGTAATTGGCCGCCGCCGCCTCGGGGGACATGCCGGACGGCGTGGAGGACGCGGACGGTTCGGGATAATAGGCGCCGGGCAAAGGCGTCGTGGTCATCGGCGTTGAGGCCGCCGGCGGCAAAGGCGCGCCCGCGCCCGGCCTCACCGGCGGGGTCGAATCTTGGAGGTCGTCGCCGGAGGGCCGCAGATCAATGGTCTGCGCCAGGGTCGGGACGACGAGCGCGAGAACGAAAGCCGCCGGCGCGAGGGCGCGGAAAGCCGCACGATCGCGAGGCGATCGCGCGCAAGAACAATCGGGCTCGCGACGCTTTTCGACTGACAAGGGCTGGCCTCGCGACGCGGCGCAACAGGCGCCGCGTCTCGCTCCAGCGTTAGGGTTTTATAGTTAATGGAGCCTTACCAAGGCGCACCGCCGTTCAGGCGGCAAGCGTCGGATAGTCCGTATAACCCTCGGAGCCGCCGCCATAAAAGGTGTTGACGTCCGGCGGGTTCAGCGGCGCGCCGCGGCGCAGGCGCTCGACCAGGTCGGGATTGGCGATGAAGTGCCGGCCGAAGGCGATCATGTCGGCCGCCCCGGTTTCGATCGCCTGGATCGCCAGTTCCCGGTCATAGGAATTATTGGCGATATAGGCGCCGTGGAACGCCTTGCGCAGGGCGGCGTAATCGAAGGGCGCATGGTCGCGCGCGCCCTGGGTCGCGCCCTCGATCACATGGATATAGGCGAGCTTGCGGGCGTCGAGTTCGCGGACGAGATAGTCGAAAAGCGCCTGCGGATTGCTGTCGCTGATGTCATTGGCCGGGCTCGCCGGGGAAAGCCTGATGCCGATGCGGTTGGAGGGAAGAACCTTGGCGATGGCGTCCACGACTTCCAGCGTCAGCCGGCAACGGTTCTCGATCGCGCCGCCATAGGCGTCGGCGCGATGATTGGTCCCATCCTTCTGGAACTGGTCGAGCAGATAGCCGTTGGCGGCGTGGATTTCGACGCCGTCGAAGCCGGCCTCGCGGGCAAGCCCGGCGGCATGGGCGTAATCGGCGACGATTCCGGGGATTTCCTCGGTCTCCAACGCGCGCGGCTCCGACGGCTCGGTGAAGCCTTCGGCGATGAAGATTCGCGATTTCGCTTTGAGCGCGGAGGGCGCGACGGGCGCGCCGCCGCCCGGCTGCAACGAAAAATGGGAAATCCGGCCGACATGCCAGAGCTGGATGACGATCTTGCCGCCGGCCTCGTGGACGGCGTCGGTTATACGGCGCCAGCCGCGCGCCTGTTCTTGCGTGTAAATGCCCGGCGTGTGGATATAGCCTTGGCCCTGCTGGGAAATCTGCGACGCCTCGGTGACGATGAGGCCGGCGCCGGCGCGCTGGCGGTAATATTCGACCATGAGGTCGTTGGGCGCGTCCGTTCCCGGCGTCGCCCGGGCGCGGGTCAGCGGCGCCATGACGATGCGATTGGCGAGGCGCAGGTCGCTCAGTTCGCTGGGCTGAAACAATTTCGGTTCGGCTTGGGCGTGCATGCCGGTTCTCCAGATCGTGGGATGAGCTGGATTTAGGCCTCCGACCGGCCCGCCACAATGTCCCGCGCCGCTTCGTCGCGGCAAGGCCATGCGTGCAAAAATGAAATCATCCCTCTCCGAGCGCCGACATATAGAGGTCGAGGATTTCCTCCTCCTCTTGCCTTTTGCTGGCGTCCTGTTTGCGGATCGAGACGATCTTGCGCATGATCTTCACGTCATAGCCATTGCCCTTGGCCTCGGCGTAAACGTCCTTGATGTCGTCGGCGATCGCCTTCTTTTCCTCTTCGAGCCGCTCGATGCGCTCGATGAAGCTTTTCAGATGGCCGCCGTCCAGCGTGTTCGCGCCCATATCGTTCCTGCATGATGTTCGGGAAATTCACGGGGCCCTGAATTGAACCAGCGGAAGCCAAGCGTCAAGCCGAGGAGATTTTCGGATCGGCCCGCGAGCCGAAGAATTCTATTCCACGCGTCTCGGCGCGGGAAAGGATCGGGGCCACGACGCGGGCGAGGCGCTCCGCCCAGGCTTCGCAGTGCGCCGGCGTTTCCAGCAGATCCTGGCGAATCTCTATCAAGGCGCCGGGCAGGCCGCGCCGGGTCGAATGTTCGTACATGCTGTCGCCGAGAAGCGCGCCGTCATAGGGTTCGTTATCTCCCACGACGATATTTTCCGCGCGCAGGCCCTCGATCAGGGGCAAAGCGAGGCGGGGGTCCTTGTCCCACAGCACCCCGGCCTGCCAGCGCCGCGCGCAGCCTTGGAAACAGGGGGTGAAGGAATGGATGCCGATGAGAACCGGAATCTGGCCGCGGGCGAGCGCCGAATCGATCAGCCCGGCGCAGGCGGCGCGATAGGGCCGCCAATAGGTTTCGACCCGGCGCGCGATTTCCTCTTCGCCAATGCGCGCATTGCCCGGGATCAGCGCGCCGTCGGAGATGCGCATGACCAGGGTCGGGTCGTCCTCGCCGCGGTTGGGATCGATCAGCAGGCGGGAGAACAAGGCGAGCGCCGCCGCCGCGCCGGTGAGGGCGGCGAGGCGGCGGACGACTTTTTCCGCGCCTATGTCGAAGGCGATGTGGCGGCCGAGCGCCTCGCGACAAAGGCCGAGGTCGCCATAGGCCGGCGGCAGGGCGTTGCTCGCATGGTCGCAGAACAGGATCAGGCGCTGGTCCGCCGCGCCTGCGATGAGGTCGAAGGGACGGAAGGCCGGTTCGGCGCCGGGGGACGAATCGTTGTGAGGGATTTTCAAGGTGAGCGACAAAATTCCATCTTGTGAGGCGATTCTAATGTAAATCGCATCGACGCGGTCGGGCAATATCGCTAAAAGACCTTTGCCCTGGCCGTGGAGATCAAGAGTCAATCACCACTTTAGACCTAGAAAGGGAACGCGGACATGGCAGGGACGAACAGGCATATCGGGATCGCCGCCGTGCTCGCCCTGGTCGTGGCGCCAGGAGCGCCGGCGCGCGCCGATTTTCGTCTGTGCAACAATTCCAGCGCCCGCGTCAGCGTGGCCCTGGCCTATACCAACGGAACGGGCTGGGTGAGCGAAGGCTGGTGGAACATCAAAATCAGCCATTGCGAAACCCTGCTGCGCGGCCCGCTCGCCGCCCAATATTATTACGTCTATGCGATGGACGAGCGCGGCGGCGAATGGAAGGGCAAGGCCTTCATGTGCACCCGCGACCGCGAATTCCGCATTGAGGGCCGCGACAATTGCTTTGTGCGCGGTTATGACCGGTCCGGCTTTTTCGAGGTGGACACCGGCAAGGACGCGCGGAACTGGACGGTGCAACTGACCGATCCCGGTCCGCCACATTGATCGCGCGATCAGCCAAAGGGGAGAAAATATGATCAGGCGCCGCCGCTGTAAAATCCTGGCCACGCTCGGGCCGGCCTCCAATGACGAGGCCTCGATCGAAAAGCTCTGGCGCGCCGGCGCGGACGTCTTTCGCATCAATATGAGCCACGCCAATCCCGAAGCCATGCGCGAAACCGTCGCCATGATCCGGGCGGTGGAGGAGCGCGTCGGCCGGCCGATCGGCGTTCTGGTCGATCTCCAGGGCCCCAAGCTGCGCGTCGGCGCTTTCGCCGGCGGCGGCGCCGATCTGCAGGCCGGCCAGCTTTTCACCTTCGATTCCGACCCGACGCCGGGCGACGCCACCCGTGTCTGCCTGCCACATCCCGAAATCCTTCTGGCGCTTGCGCCCGGTCATCAGCTCCTGATCGACGACGGCAAATTGCGCCTGCATATCGTGGAGGCCGACGCCGACCGCGCGGTGGCCAAGGTCGATGTCGGCGGCCGCATCTCCAACCGCAAGGGCGTGAGCCTGCCCGACACCGAAATCGCGGTCGCCGCGCTCACCGCCAAGGACCGCGTCGATCTCGAGGCGGCGGTCGAGACCGGCGTGGATTGGGTCGCGCTCTCCTTCGTGCAGCGCGCCGCCGACGTGATGGAGGTGAAGCGCATCGCTGGAAACCGCGCCCTGGTGCTGGCGAAGATCGAGAAGCCCCAGGCCATATCGCGGCTCGACGAGATCATGACGGTCGCCGACGCGCTGATGGTCGCGCGTGGCGATCTCGGCGTCGAAATGCCGCTTGAAAAAGTGCCGGGCCTGCAGAAACGCATCACCCGCGACGGCCGCCGGCTCGGCCGTCCGGTGGTGGTGGCGACCCAGATGCTGGAAAGCATGATTTCCGCTCCGGCGCCGACCCGCGCCGAGGTTTCCGACGTGGCGACCGCGGTGTTCGAAGGCGGCGACGCGATCATGCTGTCGGCGGAAAGCGCCTCGGGCAAATATCCCTTCGAGGCGGTGACCATGATGAACCGCATCGCCGAAGAGGTCGAGGAAGACGCGGTCTATCGCTCGATCATCGCGGCCCAGCGCGCGGCTCCCGAGCGCACCGGCGCCGACGCGGTGGCGGTCGCTGCGCGCGACATGGCAGAAACGCTCGATCTCAAGGCGATCGTGGCCTGGACCTCCTCCGGCGCCACGGCGCTACGCGTTGCGCGCGAGCGGCCGTTCGCGCCGATTCTGGCGCTGACCCCCAATCGCGACACCGCGCGCCGGCTCACCCCCGTCTGGGGCGTGGCCGCGGTGGTCACCAAGGACGCCAATGACGTGGATGACATGGCCGATCGCGCCTGCAAATTCGCGGTGCGCCAGGGGCTGGCGGGGCCCGGCGACCGCATCCTGATCATCGCCGGCGTGCCGTTCGGGACGCCCGGCGCGACCAATATGCTGCGCCTCGCCTTCATCGCCGACGACGGCAAGCGCGCGGAGTGAAATTCAGTTCGACATCTGGCCGGCCAGGCGGCGCAGGAAGGCCAGTCCTTCGGCGAGCTGGCCGATGTCGATGAATTCATCGGGCTGATGGGCCTGGTCGATGCTGCCGGGCCCGCAGATCACCGCCGGGAGCCCGCTGGCCTGGAACTGGCCGGCTTCGGTGGCGTAGGGCACGGCGATGGTGTGATTGGCCTGGGCGAGCTTCATCGCAAGCGTCGCGGCGGCGGAGTCCGGGTCGGCGCACAGGCCGGGCGCCTCGGTCTCGACGAAGGTTTCGATCTTCGCGGCGGGAAAATTCCCGAACCTTTCGGCGGCGAGCGCCGCGCAAAAGGCCTCGAATTTCTCAAGAGCGCGGTTCTGCGGCGTCTGCGGCAGGCCGCGGAATTCCCAGTAGAAATCGCATTGCCGCGCCATGATGTTGCGCGCCGTGCCGCCCTGGATGACGCCGACATGGACGGTCGAATAAGCCGGGTCGAACCGGCCGAGCGGGTCGCGTTCGGATTCAAGCTCGCGCCCGATGCGCTCCAGCGCCATGACCAGTTCGCAGGCGATATGGACGGCGCTGACGCCGAGCCAGGGCTTCGACGAATGAGCCTCGTGGCCGGTGACGCTGGTGCGATAGGTCGCGACGCTCTTATGGGCGTCGGCGACCTGCATCAGCGTCGGCTCGCCGATCAGGGCGAGCGCTGGGCGCGGCAGGTCGTGGCCGAAGCGGCGAATCGCGTCGAGGCAGCCGGCGCAGGTGGTTTCCTCGTCATAGCTGAGCATGATGTGGATCGGCTTTTTCAACGGCGCGGCCATGAATTCCGGCGCCATGGCGAGGCAGATGGCGTCGAAGCCCTTCATGTCGCAGGTCCCCCGGCCGTAGAGGCGGTCGCCGTCGCGGCGCAGGACGAAGGGCGGCGAAGTCCATTTCTGTCCGGCGACCGGCACGACGTCGGTATGGCCGGAGAGCACGACGCCGCCATCGGTCGCCGGGCCGAAGGTCGCAAACAGCGCGGCCTTGTCGCCCGGGGCGTTGGGAACGCGGATGACGCTCGCGCCAAGAGCGAGCAGGTAATCCTCGACGAAATTGATGAGGCCGAGATTGCTGCGCGAGGATTCGGTGTCGAAGGACACCAGCCGGTCGAGCAGGGCGATGGCGCGGTCCAGGGCGGGGTCGTGGGTCATGCAGGGCTGTCCTCGCCTCTCCATCCAGGCATTATGCGCGCCAAGGATTATGCGCCAAGGATTATGCACGAAGCATTATGCGCGCCAGTTCGCGCGAGCCGTGCAGGGACGGGCCCGATCAGTTCAGGATGCGCCGCTCCATCGGGCTGTCGAGGGAAAAGGGGGGAATCTCCGCGTCGAAGGTGCGGCCATTGGCGTCAACCATGCGATAGCTCCCTGACATCAGCCCGGACGCGGTATTGAGGCTGCAGCCCGACGTATAGCTGAAACTCTCGCCCGGTTCGATGATCGGCGTTTCGCCGACGACGCCGGGGCCGTTCACGGTCTCGACCCGGCCATTGGCGTCGGTGATTCGCCAGAATCGTTCGAGCAATTGCACCTGGATGTCGCCCTGATTGGCGATCTCGATCGTGTAGGTCCAGAAATAGCGGCCGATTCCCGCGTCGCTGCGTTCGGGGGCGAAAATCGGGGTCGCGGTGATTTGAATGTCGAAAGTTGTGGCGCGGTACATGCGGGGGAATTTGCCTTGCCCGCGCCGCGGCGTCGAGCGAAATTTTCGCCGCGGCGCCACGGGAGGCGCCGCCGTCCGCCTTTCAGGCGGCGCGGCGGGCCCGAAGGCTGCGGGCGGTGGAGACGCCGACCAGCACCACGATGCCGCCAGTCTCGTTGGTGACGCGAATCTGCCCGCCGTGCGCCTGTTCGGCGACGACGGCGTCGATCTCGCGCCAGACGGCGCCAATGTCGGCGAGCTGCAACGACTTGATGTCGTGGCGGGCGCCCGTCGGGTCGATCATCTGGAAATGATACAGGGGCATGCCGGCCTCTTTGCGCGCGGCCTCGTGTCGCGACAGGTGCGCTCTAACAAAAAAATATGACGTTTAGATTATGTGATGGGTAGAAAAATGTTGCTACCGAGACATTTCATGCTTTTACCTCAGTCACAAATTGACTGAACATTAATCGGGCCGAAATGGGGCGCGGCGTTTACGTAATAATACCTACTTCCATCGGTTTTGTTTTGCTGCATCGCCAAGAGAAGGCTGCAACGCCGCAAAATAGCTTCGCATTCGCGAAAAGCTATTCCGCTGCGGCAAGTCCCTGAGGCGCGCTGTCGCGCAGAAGCGGCTGCAGCAGATGTTCGGCGAGATGGCGGACGACCGGCGCGCAGAGGCCGTCGCCGCATAATTCGTAAGCCGCGCCGGCGCTTGGCGGCAGCCTGTAGGAATCCGGCAGGCCCATCAACCGCGCCGCCTCGCGCGGCGACAGCAGGCGGGTGCGGATCGTTTCCCGATGGACCTCCATGATGGTCTGGCGCGAACTGCCGCCGCGCGGGGTGCGAAGGCAGCCGGCGAGGCCGTCGAACCTGACCTCGGCTCTTTGCCGCTTGAGGCCGTTCTCGTCGGTCCGGGTGCGCCGGAAAACGGCGCCGACGCGGCGCGCGCCGCTGGCCTGGATCGCGGCGATCTTTTGCCGGTGCGCCGGCGCCATCAGCGCCAGCAGGCGCTCGGTCGCGGCGGGAGGGCGCCAGGGGGCGTCGGCGGGCGAATCTTCGAGAAGCTCGGCGAGTTCCGCATTGCGGCGCGCCGGTTCCGGCAGCCGCCACCATTGCCAGTTGGCCGCCAGTTCGGCGGGCAGGGCGGCGCGCGCCGCGCGCAGGGAGGCGGAGGTCCACAAAGGCTGGGCCTCGTGCGCGACGAGCCCCGCGCCGGCGCGGGCCGGCGCGGCCAATGGGGACTTTTGCACGGCGACGAAGAACACGCGCGGCCGCGACTGGGGGGTGAACCAGCGCGCGTCGAGCGTGAGCGCGCCGGTCCTGTAGCCGAGTTCGTCCAGGGCCGCGACGACGGCGCAAAAGTCGCGCATGCCATGGGAGGTCAGCACGCCGACGACATTTTCCAGCACGACGGCGCGCGGGGCGCGGCCTTCCGCGCGCAGGGCGCGCATTTTTTCGTGGAACAGCCAGAACGCGCCGCTGCGGGTCTTCACCGCGTCGCCGGCCGCGCCCATGCCCTTGCCGCCGCCGGCGAGCGAAAGGTCCTGGCAGGGAAAGGAGGCCCAGGCGAGATCGGCCCGGCCGGGGATTTCGCGCGCGGCGATCGTGGCGAGGTCGCCCTCGACGAATTCCGCGTCGCCCCAGTTGGCGCGATAGGCGGCGGCCTTGTCCGCGTCTATGTCATTGGCGAACAGGCAGGTCCATTCCCCGCCGAGGCCCAGGCGCGCCATGCCGCCTCCGGCGAAGAATTCGTAAAAGGTCAGCGGTCGGGGCATCGCGCGGAAAGGCCGGAACGAATCATTTTCGCATCAGGTCACAGCGGCGTGTTTTCCGCCAGCGCCTGCGCTCCTCCATCCCCAGAAAGCGGCGTCGGTCTCGGCCATTACGCATTCGAAGGCGCGGCGCTCCGCGGTCGCCCGCTTTTCGCCGCCATCATATTCGATCAGCGCGGCGCGCTCCTCGTAAAGCTCGCGCAAATTTTCCGGCAGCAGGTCGAGCAGGGCGCGCCAATCGGCGGGCAGCGGCCGCGCGCCGCCGGGGTGCAGGGCAAGGGACAAGCTTCGCGCCATGGGCGCCTCCGGGGAGAATGTTTCGCCTCATGTGTTCTTATTTTGTTCTATAGGTGAAGGCAAGCGAAAAATGGGCGGCGGGTTTTTATCGCGCCGCCTGTTCGCGCGTCGTTGCGGCCAATTAAGCAAAAATCGTTAAAATAATTAACGCTTAAAATTCACTGTGAGATGGATAAGTCTAAAAACTGCTTAAAAAGGCGCCTATCAGTCAATGAGGACTCGTTGGATTGAGATGAGAGTTGTTTTATAAAACTTGTAATTACCTGCGCAATATCGGCGCATTGCGTGAGAGAGGCTCATGAAGCCGGAAATATCCGTCATCATTCCGACTTTCCGCCGCCCGGAACCTTTGGCGGCGGCGATCGAAAGCGTGCTGGCGCAAACGGGCGCCGCCTGCGAAATCATCGTCATCGACGACTGCCCGGACGGCGGCGCCGAACCGGTCGCGCGGCGCTACGCCGGGTGCGGCCTGACCTATCTGCGCTCGCCGGCGCCCTCGGGCGGGCGGCCGGCGTTGGTGCGCAATTTCGGCTTGCCTCACGCCCGCGCCGGCATCATCCATTTCCTCGACGACGACGACCTCGCGCCCGAGGGTTATTACGCCGAGGCGCTGGAGGTTTTCGCCAGCCGCCCGGACATTGGCGTGGTCTTCGGCAAGGTCGAGCCCTTCGGCGACATCGACGTCAGCTCCGAGCGCGATTTCTTCGAGGCCGCCTTCCGCCGCGCCCGCCGCTGTTCGAGGCTCGGGCCGAAGCTCGGCTTTTCCGCCGCCATGTTCTTCCAGCGCACCCTGCTCATCTGCAGCGCCGGCATGGTGCGCAAATCCTGCGTCGAGGCGATCGGCGGCTTCGATCCCGAGCCCTCGCTCGCCGAGGACGTGGACTTTTTCGCCCGCGCCATCCGCCATTCCGGCGCTTACCTCCTCGACCGCACGTCGATCCATTACCGCATCGGCCCGTCGCTGATGCGCCTGCCGGACCGCCAGCCTTTGATCGATTCCTCCTATCGCGCCATCCATTCCCGCTACCGGCGCGAACATGGCGCGGTCGATTTCTACGCCCTGAAAACCTTCGCCAAGATTCTGGATCGGCTCCATGCTTGAAATCGATGTGATCGAAACTTTTGACGGGCTTCAGGCCCTGGCGCCGGAATGGCAGGCTTTGTTCGACAAATCCTCGCCGCGCACGCCGTCGAAATCGCCTTTGTGGCAGATGGCGTGGCAGCGCCATTTCGGCGGGCGCCGTTCGCTCGCCTGCCGTCACGACATGCGGGTCTTCGCCCTGCGCGACGAAACGGGCGCGCTCGTCGGCGTCGCGCCGATGATGCTGACCAGCCGTCCAGGCTATGGCCCGGCGCTGGTGCGCGAGATGCAGTTCTTCGGCGCCGACGCCTATGTCACCCAATTGCGCGGGCCCTTATGCCAGCGCGAACATCTGCCGGAGGTCGGACGGGCGCTCGCTGCTCATCTGCGCAAGCGAAAAGGCCACGATCTCGTCCAGTGGCGCGGACTCGCGCCCGGCGCCTGCGTTCTGGAGCAGGGCGAGCGTCAGGCGACGCTGGAGGACATCGATTCCTGCCTGATCATGCGCGAGAGCTGGGACGCCTTTCACGCCGGCTTGCCGAAAAAAACCAGAAAACATTTGCGCAAGAGTCGCAACGATCTCAAGGCCGCGGGGATCACGATCGAGTTCCGCGTCGCGACCGCGCCGGACGAGGCGCAGGAGGGTCTGAAGGCCTTCTATGAACTCCACGGGCGGCGCGCCGCCATGGCCGACGTCGTCCGCCACCCCAATGTGTTCGGCGGCGAGCGGGAGCGCGCCTTCCTCGACGATTATTGCGCGCAAATGGCGCGCGCCGGCGATTTGCGCATTTTCGAAATCCAGGTCGGCGGAAAGATTGTCGCGGCGCGTCTCGGCTTCGCCTTCGGCGACGAGCTTTATCTCTATTTCTCGGGCTACGACCCGGATTACGGCGCCTATAGCATCATGACGACGTTGATGGCCGAAACGCTGCAATGGGCGCATGAGAATGGCGTCGCTTTGGTCAATCTGTCCTCGGGCGTCGATCGCTCCAAGACCCGTTTCCGTCCGGAAATGATCGCCTCGGAAGGCTTTTATTCGGTCAGCCCGAACTGGCGCGGGCGCCTGGCGCTTGCCGCCATGCGCAAGCTGCGCGGCGGCGCGCCGGCGCCGGAAGCCGAAGAATCGCCCGACGACCAGGAAATCGGAGAACCGGCCGGGGCCTGAGCGCCGGCGCGAAGGAGGAAAAACGCCATGCGGTTTCGCGCTCTCGACGGCCTGCGCGGTCTGTCGGCCCTGACTGTCGCCCTGGTGCATCTTTACGAATCGATGAAGGTGACGCCGCCGGAATTCATCGGCCACGCTTATGCGTTGGTGGATTTCTTCTTTGTCCTGTCCGGCTTCGTGCTCGCCCACGCCTTTTTCGACAAGCTCGCGGTTCAGGGCGACGGCTGGGCTTTCGCGTTGCGTCGTTTCGGCCGCATGTATCCGCTGCATTTTTTCATGCTGAGCCTGCTCGTCGCGGTCGAGGCGGCGAAATGGGTCGCGGCGCGTCACGGCGTACCGGTTCTGGTTCAGCCCTTCACGGCCGAAAATTCGATTCCGGCGCTGTTCTCCAATCTGCTGCTGATCCAGTCGCTCGGCCTGCATGACCGGCTGACCTGGAATTTTCCGGCCTGGAGCATCAGCGTGGAATTCTATGTCAATATGCTGTTCTGCATGGTCATGGTCCTGCCGTGGCGCGGCGCGGAATCGCGCGAAGGCGTCCAGCGCCGCAAGACCTGGATCATCGCCGCTCTGGCCGTGTTCGGCTGCGTCGCGACCCTGTTGGCGACGCGCTATTCCACCGCGATGAGCTATGATTACGGCTTCGTGCGATGCATCTACGGCTTTTTCTGCGGCGTGCTGGCCCAGCGCATCCGCGCCGGCGGGCTCGATCCCTTCGCTCGCCTGTCAGACCGCGCCGTCGCGGCTTCGGAGGTCGCGCTGACCGTCGTCGCCATCGCCTTCGTGACCTTCAGCCCCTGGTTCTGGCTGTTCGCGCTCACCCCGCTCCTGTTCACCGCGACGACGCTGGTCTATGCCCATCAGAAGGGGCCGTTCTCGCGTCTCCTTCTCACCCCGCCGTTGCACGCCATCGGCGAATGGTCCTATTCGATCTATCTGGTCCACACCTTCCTGCTGATCCACATTCTGGGACGGTTCGCGTCCTTTGCCGGCAAGCACGGCTGGATCGGGCTTCACCCGGTCGCAGGCGCCGATGGCGGGGCCTATATCGGGGGGCTCTACCATCAGGGGCCGCTGATGATGGGCGCGGTTGTCGCCGTCTATGTCGGCCTCATCCTCGCCATGTCGAGCCTCACTTTTCGCTTCATCGAGAAGCCGGCCCACCGCTATTTCAACGCCATGGCGGCGCGCCGGGAAGCGCGGCCCGAGGACGAAGAGAGCGACATCAGGGCGCGGCGCCAGGCCGTGGCCGCGCGCAGGGTCCAGGCGGCGGAATAGACGCGCGGCGTCATTTCCCCCGCGCCGCGATCTCGACCTTCTGGCCGTCGGCCAAGCCGGCGGCGGGATTGAGGATCACCTTGTCGCCCGATGTGAGGCCGGTCGAGGCCTCGATCGCCGTGCCGAAATCGCGCGTGACCCGGATTTTGCGCAGACGGGCGACGCCGTCGTCCACCACCGCGACCCGGGTCCCCTCGCGGTTGAAGATCAGGGCTTCGGCCGGAACCAGCAGCGCATTGGTCTTGCGCGGAATTTTCAGCTCGACCTCGCAATAGGCCCCGGCCTTGAGCAGGCCGTCGGGATTGGGAACGTCGGCTTCGGTCAGCAGGGTGCGGGTTCCCTGCTGCAGCGCGCCGGCGACACGCGTGACCTTGCCGGGGAAGACATGGTCCGGCAGTTCGGGGACGCGCACGGCGACATCGTCGCCAGGGCCGAGGCCGAAGGCCTGATCCTGCGGCACATTGACCTGGACCCGGATCACGTCGGTCTTCTGCAGATTGAACAGGAGGGTCGCGCCGTTCTGGATCAGCGACCCGACGTCGACTCCACGCTGGGTGATGACGCCGTCGAAGGGCGCGACCACGGTGAGATAGTCGCGCTCCTGCTTGAGCACGCGAAGGGCGTCAGTCAGGGCGGCGCCATTGGCTTCGGACGCGCCGAGCGCGGCTTTTTGCGCCTCCGCTGTCAGGCGGTCGATGTCGCCCTGCTGCGCGGTGGTCCAGCCCTGTTTCACCAGCTTGGCGCTGCGCGCATTGGTCAGCGCCGCCAGCTTGGCGTTGGCGTCGTTCCGCCGGATCGTGGCCTTGGCCTGGGCGATCGCCGCCTCGGCCTGCGCGATCTGATGGTCGAGTTCCGGCGCCGCCAGCACGGCGAGCACGTCGCCCGCCTTGACGTGGTCGCCGATATCGACATTGCGTTTGGCGACATAGCCATTGGCGCGCGCGTAAATGTCGGCGTTGGCGAAGGCGAGCGTCGTTCCCGGCAGATTTACCGAGAGCACGGACGCGCCGGGCTTGACGTCGGCGACGCGCACCAGCGGGATCACGTCGCGGAACTGCGCCTTGGCCTCCTCGGCGGCGAGCCGCGCGGAGCGGTTCTGCCAGAAGCCCCAGCCGAGGCCGACGGCGAGCGCGAGGCCAACCAGAAGGCCGAAGCGCCGCCGTTGCCCGGAGCGTCTTTCCGCCTCCTTGCGTTCGCAGGCCCCGGCGTCCGGCGGCCGCCAGCTGCAGCCGAGATCGTTCTGTTTCCCGGCGGCGCGATGCGAGGGATCGCTGCCTTCCGGCGGATTTGTCCAGGCTTCGTTCATGTCAGCTCAGCCTCCGGGAAGACGCCATGCGCGGGCTTGCCGTCATTGCCGCGGCGCAGGACCGCGAAGAGATAGGGGACGATCAGCAGCGTCGTCGGCGTCGCGAACAGCAGGCCGCCGATCACGGCGCGCGCGAGAACCGCGTTCTGCTCTTCGCCGGGGCCGCCGATCGCCATCGGAACCATGCCGACGATCATGGCGGCGGCGGTCATCAGCACCGGGCGGATGCGGGTATGGCCGGCCTCGATCGCGGCCTCGAAGGAGGTGGCGCCGTCGAGCTGGCGCTCGCGCGCGAAAGTGACGAGCAGGATCGAATTCGCGGAGGCGACGCCGACCGCCATGATCGCGCCCATCAGCGACGGCACGCTGAGGGTCGAGCCGGTCACGAACAGCATGGTCAGAATTCCGGCGAAGGTCGCGGGCAAAGCGAGAATCACGACAAAGGGATCGCCGAAATTCTGATAATTGACCACCATCAGGAAATAGACCAGCACGGCGGCGAACAACAGCCCGATCCCTAAATTCCGGAAGGAATCGCGCATCGACCGGATCTGGCCGACGACTTCTATGTGATTGCCCGGCTTGAACTTGGGCGTAAGCTCGGCGACGAGCTTGTCGAGCTGGCGCGAGGCGGTTCCAAGATCGACGCCCTGCAGGCTGGCGTAGACCTCGTAGACCGGCTGGATATTGCTCTGATTGGCGTTGGTCGCGATGGTTCCGCGCGAAAAAGTCGCGACATTGGAGAGCAGGCCGGGCGCCGGCGCGTCGGTCCGGGCGTTGATCGTGGTCGTAACGGGAATGTTCTTCAGATCGTCGAGCGAGGCGATCTTGCGCTCCGGCGTCTGCACGGCGAAGAAATAGGGAATGCCGGATTTCGGATCGGTCCAGAAATTCGGCGACACCTGTTCCGACGAGCTGAGCGCGACATTGAGATTATTGGCGATCGTGCTCGCATTGACGCCGAGAAGCTGGGCGCGGGAGCGGTCGATCGAGGCGATGAGCGCCGGGGCGTCGGTCTCCTGCTGGATATGGACGTCGGCGAAGCCGGGCGTGGCGTTGAGCCGGTCGCGGATTTCCTTGGCGACGGCGAGATTGTTGGCGCGGTCATAGCCGACCGTGCGGATGTCGATCTGCGCCGGCAGGCCGAAATTGAGAATTTGCGTCACCATGTCGGCGGGCTGGAAATAGAAAATGGCCTGCGGGAAATCGCGATGCAGGACGAGACGCAGCTTGTCGACGTAATCCTGAGTCGGCGCATGGCCGTTCTTCAGCGCGACGATGATGATTCCGTCGTTCGCGCCGATGGTCGAGCCGTCGGAAAAGGCGAGATTGTAGGAGCGCGCGGGCAGGCCGATATTGTCCACGATGCGCTCGCGCTCGTGCGCCGGGATGATCTGGCGGATCTTGTCCTCGACCTGCTGGAACAGGACCTCGGTCGCCTCGATGCGCGTCGCCGCCGGGGCGCGGACATGGAGCTGGATCTGGCCGCTGTCGATCGCCGGAAAGAAATCGCGCCCGACCAGAGTGAACATGACGCCCGCGAGCGCGAGGATGGCGACGAAGGCGACGGGAATGACGAAACGATGCGCGAGCAGCGATTGCAGCAGCTCGACATAATTTGCGCGCATGCTTTCGAATCGGGTCTCGAAACCGTGGCTGATGCGGCCGAAGAAGCCTTCTGGCGCGCCTTCCTCATGCTTTTCGTGGCGCAGCAGCAGACCGATCATGACCGGCGTGAGCGTGCGCGACAGAGCGTAGGACGCGAGCATGGCGAAGACGACGGCAAGGCCGAGCGGCGTGAACAGATATTTCGCCGGGCCGTCGAGAAAGACGACCGAGGTGAAGACGCAGCAGATGGCGATGGTCGAGACCAAAGTCGGCACGGCTATGCCCGCCGCGCCATGGAGCGTGGCGTAGCCGAGCGGCTTTTTCTCCTCGGTGAGCAGGCGGTGAGTGTTCTCGATGGTGACGGTCGAATCGTCCACCAATATGCCCACCGCCAGCGCCAGCCCGCCGAGCGTCATGGTGTTGAGCGTATGGCCGAGCGCGGAAAGGACGATCAGCGACGAGAGGATCGACAACGGGATCGACACCATCACGACCAGCGTCGAGCGCCAGGACCGCAGGAACAGCAGGATCATCACGGCGGTGAGCGCGCCGGCGATCAGGCCCTCGCGCACGACGCCGTTGACGGCCTCGCGCACGAACACCGACTGGTCGAGCAATTCGCCGATCTTCAGCCCGGGCGGGGCGGCGGCGCGCAGGGTTTTCAGCGCCTGGCGCACGCCATTGACCACGGCGAGCGTCGAGGCGTTGCCGTTCTTGATGATCGAAAGCAGGACCGAGCGCTTGCCGTCCTCGCGCACGATATTCTGCTGCGCCAGCCAGCCGTCGTGAACCTGGCCGACGTCGCGCACGAAAACCATCGCGCCATTGACGCTCTTGATCGGTATGTCGTTCAGCCCGGCGATGGTCGAGGGCATGGCGTTGGTGCGCACCACATATTGAGTGTCGCCGAGCTTGGCCGCTCCCGAGGGCAGGGTCAGGTTCTGGGCGTTGACCGCATTGACCACGTCCAGCGGCGTGAGGCCTCGGGCAGCAAGTTTTTCGGGGTCGATATCGACCATGATCTGGCGATATTTGCCCCCCGATGGCGTGGGCAGGGTGACGCCGGGCACCGGGGCGAGACCCTGGCGCACGCGATAGATGCCGTAATCGTAAAGTTGTTGCTCGCTCATTGAGTTCGAGCTGAGACTGAGCTGAAGCACCGGCACGCTGGAGGCGTTGAACTGGACCACGATCGGCGGCTGGACGCCCGCCGGCATCAGGGAGCGGATGGCGCTGGTTCCCGCGATGATCTGGGCGATGGCGAGGTCGAGATTGACGTCGGGCTGGAAGTAGATTTTCTGGACGGACAGGCCGTTGAGGGTCTGCGCCTCCATGTTCTTGATGCCGTTGACATTGGAGCTGATGGCGTACTGGCTGTAGGTGCTGATGCGCTGTTCCATTTCCGGCGTGCTCAGGCCGGTGTATTGCCAGATCACCGTCACGACAGGGATACGGATTTCGGGAAAGATGTCGGCGGGCATGGTCTTGATGGCGATGCCGCCGAGGAACAGAATCAGCGCCGCGAGGACGTAAAATGTATGCGGAAATCGCAAGGCGAAACGCACCAGACCCATGAAACGCCCATTCTCTTTTCGGAATCGCCGCGACAGCCCGGCCTCGCCCGCGCCGCCGGCCGCCGTGTCTGCGCGCGTTAAAACTTATCAAAGCTGGCGGGTTTGCGCGCGACTGACTGCGGTTTGGCCCGCAATTCCTGCCTTGCGTTCGCGCATGCGAAAACGAGCGGCCCTCGCCGCGCTCGCGCTCGCCTTCGCCACGCCGGCGCGCCTCGCCGCCGTTCAGAGCGCGCCGCCGCCCGCTTCTGCCGCGGCGTCGCATCCAGCGTCCTCTGGCGATCTGCGCGGCGAGGTTTGCCGGATGATCGAGCGGGCCGCGGCGGCCCATCATCTGCCGCCGTCCTTCCTGACCCGCCTGATCTGGCGGGAAAGCAGTTTCCGCGCCCATGTCGTCAGTCCGGCGGGCGCGCAGGGCATCGCCCAGTTCATGCCCGGCACCGCCGCCGAGCGCGGTCTTTCCGACCCCTTCGATCCCGAACAGGCGATCCCCAAGGCGGCGGAGCTCCTGGCCGATCTGCGCGCCCGTTTCGGCAATCTCGGCCTCGCGGCGGCCGCCTATAACGGTGGCCCGCAGCGCGTCGCCAACTGGCTCGCGGGCTCCGGCGGCCTGCCGTTCGAGACGCAGAATTATGTCGAACTGGTCACCCGCCATCCCGCCGAGGATTGGCGCGACGGGCCTTCCTCCGTAAAATTGGAGGCGGGTTTCGCCAGGCCGGCGACCTGCCTCGCCACTGCGGAGCTGATTCGCATCCAGGAGCCACAGCAATTCGCCGGCTCGACCCTCACCGCGCCCTGGGGCGTCCAGCTCTCCGGCTCGTTCAACAAAAGGGCGGCGCTCGCGGCTTACGCCCGGGCGCAGCGACGCTTCGCGGCGCTTCTGGGCAATGGCGAGCCGATGGTGATCGGCAGAAGGGCGCCGGGACGGGGCTTTGCGCGCTTCTGGCGGGTGCGCTCCCCCGCCCAGACCCGGGCGCAGGCGGAGCGCCTCTGCGCGGCGATCGAACGCGCGGGCGGCGCCTGCGCAGTGTTGAAAACATGATACAGTGCCCCGACGAAACGCGCCGAAGTCGAATTGGCTAGGCCGGAACAGGCTTTACAAAGGCGGCGGCGATCCGCAAATAAGGTTCTGCCCCTTCGCCGCCGCCAAACGAAGCCCCCCTTTGGCGCGCCGCACGCCAAAGGAACGGACCGCCATGTTCGTCAAATCGAGGTCCTGCACATCGAGGCCGCGCCGATTCTTTTTTCATTCCGCTTTGCTCGGCGGCCTTCTTCTCGCGGCGCCGCAGGCCGATGCGCAATTCTGGTTCCCCTTCGGGCAGCCGGAGCCCCAGCCGCAGCCGCAGCCGCAGCCGGCCCGGCGTCACGGGCAGCGCCACACGAGGCAGCATCCGGCGGTTCAACAGCAGGCGGCCCAGCCGCAGCAGCAACAGCCGCTGTTCTGGTGGGACAGCCAGGCGCAGCCGGCCGAGCAGCAGGCGGCGCGTCCGCGCGTCGGCCGCGCGCCCCGGCCGGAGGAAGTCCTGGGAGAGCGCCAGACCGGACCCGGCGGCGACGCGGTGGTCGATCTCGCCTCCCATTCCGGGTTCGACGGCGGCTATGACGGCGGCCGGAGCGCGGCCTCCGCCGCTGTTCTGCCGCCCGACGCCGATCCCAATTATTCCACGCCGGTCGATCTCGATCCCGACGTGAACTATAAATATGCGACGCGCAGGGAAGTGGCCGACCCGACCGGCGAGCCGGCCGGCACCATCACCATCAGCACGGCCCGCCGAAAGCTCTATTATTCGCTCGGCGACGGCAGGGCGATGGAATATGGCGTCGCCGTCGGCAAGTCGGGCTTCTCCTGGAAGGGACAGGCGATTGTCGGCCGCAAGGCCTATTGGCCGGGCTGGACCCCGCCGAAGGAAATGCTGGCGCGCGATCCCGAGCTGCCCGAACATCTGGACGGCAGCCTGAGCAATCCGCTCGGCGCCCGCGCGCTCTATCTGTTTCAGGACAACAAGGACACCTTGTTCCGCATCCACGGCACCAACGCGCCGAAGTCGATCGGCCATGCGGTGTCCTCCGGCTGCATCCGCATGGAGAACGCCGACGTCATCGACCTTTACGGCCGCGTCGGCAAGGGAACCCGCGTCGTCGTGAGGTGAGGCTTTCGGGCGATCGCGGCGCCGCGGCGGGGACTCTCGCGGCAGAAAAAAGGGGGCGCGCCGGGGGTCGGCGCGCCCCCTTTTTTGCGCGAAATTCCATTTTCTGAGCGAAATTTCCAGATTCGCTCAAAATTGTTTTACGTTCGCTCAAAAATTAGGCGCAAGCCTATGGAACCTTTTTGCAGCGACAGGTCTTTGCTTGGGTAACCGGAAAGGCCGTCGCCTGTTGCGCCTCGTCCTGGCGACCCGACAGAATAATCCGTGACGTGATTCGTCCATTCTGGCCGAACCGTCTTTGCGACGAGGCGATGCTCAGCATGATGGAGCAAAGCCATGTGTGACTACTCGCTCGAAATGTATGCTTCGCGCGCCGCACGGGAAAACGAGGTCTATATCACCTCCCGGTTTCCGAGCGGATCGATCGGGCTGACAGCGCCGGACGACCCCGGAACGGCGGTATGCCTCGCCTGCGGCAGCCGGCTCTCGCTCGAAAATCTCTCGGTGGAGACGCAGAAGACCTTCGGCGTGAAGGACGCGGAAGCGGTCAAGTTCATCCGTCTCGAAGAGGGGCTTTATCGGGATGGCGTCGCCTTTGACAATGGCGTCCGCATCGCGCTGACCCGGCTCGGCACGGGCGTGCTGGTCAGCTTGATGGATCAGCCGCGCGCCGCCAAGGCGCGCGATGAAGCGGAAGCGCCGGCGGAGGCTGGCCGCATGATCGAAATGCAGCCGGCGGAGTAAGTTGCGGCGGCCGGAGTCTCATATTCGGGCTGGGCGCGTCCGTGCGCTCAGCCCGGCCCGAGGCGGTAAAAGATGTGCTTGCCGATCACATCCATCTTCTTGAGCGACCGCGCCCAGCGCGGTCGCACATAATTGGCGTGGTAGTGGGTGGCGTCGCCGATGTCGGCGTTCCAGGTCTTGCCGGCCAGAACGTTTTCCGCGACCTGCGTCGCTTCCGTCCAGGCGTCGGGCTCGCGGATGCGCAGAGCATGGCCGTCGCAGGCGAAGGAGAACTGGCAGGCGCGATAATGGCTGCGGTTCTGGAATACGACGCCGCAAATGGTCGAGGGATAGAGGCCTGAGGTCATCCGGTTGAGGACGACCTGGGCGACGGCGGCCTGTCCCTCTTCGGATTCGCCGCGCGCCTCGAAATAGACCGCCTGGGCGAGACAGTGCTTTTCCGAAGCAAGACGCTCGGACGGAATCATGGCGAGATAGTCCCGCCGGCTGCTGGACCCGGCCGCCTGTTCGCCGCGCGCGATCACCGACAGGTCGGCTTGGACCGGCGTTTGGTCGGCGGCGAAGGGCGTGTTGGAGCCGAGCGCGTCGGCGCGCGGGACGGGAGGGGTCGCGCCCTGGGCGATCCGCTCGGCCAGCGCCGCCGGGCGCATGGTCATGTCGCCCGGGCCGGAGGTCGGCGAGGCGTCCGAGACGCCCGATTGGGTGACGGGGGCGTCGTCCGCGTCCCAGGCCTCGAAATGGGCGACCGAATCGGGGCCGGGGGGGTCGCCGTCGCGCGGCGAAAAGCTCGATGCGAGCCCACTCTCGTCCTGGCCGAAGGTGAGAATGTCCGCTCGCAGGCGGTCGAGCGCGCCTTTCTGGCGCAATCGGCTGGAGATGGACGGGCGCAGGCCGATGAGAGGGTCGCCCTTGTGGCTCCGGTCGACTTCGGGAAAGATTCTGGCCCCCTTCTTGAGATCCGTGCGCGGCTCGATCTCGTCCGGGATGGTGGCGAGCATTTCGGGCGGCCCGAGTTCGAGGCGGGCCTCCTGCAGCAGGCCGCGCCCGAAATGGGGGCCGAAATCGGCGTCGAGCGTAAGGGGGTCGGGCGCGAATGGTGCGGGAACGACGGCGGCGTTGAGCGCGGAGATCGGCGCCATGGAGGCGCCCTGGGGAACTTCCTGGCCGGCGTCGGCGGTGAAGGACGCCAGCAGGGCGACGCCGAGCGCCCAGGGCGTTGCGATCCGCATCGCCCAGAACAGCCTCGGCCAGAGCGGCCGCAACCAGGATGTGGGCGTCTGACGCCGCGCTATACGCATACGCGTTCCCATGCCAACCAACGGAAGCGGCGGCGCCGCATTGTCGCCGGTCGCGACGCGAAAGCGCGCGACCGGCCCGTTATTTATCGCTTGTTAGGCTTGATGGGCGGTTACCAGGGGAAGTCGGGCGCGCGTCTCGATATGGGACGGCGCGCTTCGATCTCGCCGCCGACGGACGGCGATCGGGCTTTTTCAGCGGCGAGCGATGAAAATGCGGACGACCGATCGAGCGGCGGAACGGTCAGGGGAAGGGAAAGAATCCGAAAATCCGCGTCTCCGGCTCCTCATAATGGCCGCGCGGCGCAGCGGCGGCGCGGCGGCGTACCGGCCGCTCCTCGTCATCGGAGGCCGGCAGCGTCCAGTCCGACTCGGACGGGGGATCGCCGACAATGTCAATGGTTGCGCCCTCGTCCTCCACCAGTCTGAACAAAGTCGCGGCATGGGCCGGCGAAATGCGCACACAGCCATGCGAGACGGGCCGGCCGAGACTGCGGGTCTCATAAGTGCCGTGAATGGCGAAGCCGCCGTCGAAGAAGATCGAATGGGGCATGGGCGAATTGTAATATTCTTTCGAATAATGCACGGCCTCCATGCGCTGGACCGAGAAATGTCCCTGCGGCGTGACATAGCCGTCGCGCGCGGAAGAAATCGGCCAGGTGTACGACCCGCTGGCGGAGTCGACCTGCATCGTTTGCGAGGAGAGATCGACGAGGATGCGCACTTTCGCCACGCAGGCGAAGGGCGCCGCGACAAAGGCGCAAGCCAAAGCGCCGGCAAGGATTCTGTCGCGCATGTCGCCTCCGAAAACAACCAACGAAAACACCAGGCCAAATTCCAAGGCCAAGCTCCAAGGAACAATTCCGAACTTGAGCGCAGGTTCCAAGTTTTTGCCGTTCTTGTCACGCTAAAGTAGGCTGCGTCCTTTGCAGCGCCACGATCGCGCCATTCCTCCCGCGCCATTCCCTGTCGCGCCATCGAGGACGGGACGCGGCCTTGCGTCCGCGCCCCGTTTGCTTTATAGAACGCGCAGTCAGCATCTTCGTCATGGCCTTGGGGCCAAGCGGGAGTGGGGCCCAGGCGGGACCCGCTCTTTTTTGTTTTACCCGGCTTGCCGGAGCGATTCGGACGGACCATTTGAACGTGACGCAGGATTCAGCCGCCGCCTTGCCGCGAGAACTCGAAGCGCCGCTCGATGAGCCGCGTTTCGTCGCGGAGAGCGGCGTCGCCGCGCGCATCGCGGCCATCGCCGAACGGGTGTTGAATTCTTTGGGCTTTCGCCTGGTGCGGGTGAAGATCATGACCGGGCAGGGCGCGACGGTCCAGATCATGGCGGAGCGGCCGGACGGCTCGCTCACCATCGACGAATGCGAGGAGATCCACGACGCTCTGTCGCCGGTCATCGATGTCGAGGATCCGATTCGGCAGGCCTATCGGCTGGAAATTTCCTCGCCGGGCATCGATCGCCCTCTGGTTCGCGCCTCGGATTTTTTGCGCGCGCTCGGCAAGGAGGCTAAAATTGAACTGGCCCATGCGCATGACAGCGGGCGGAAGCGTTTTCGCGGCTTGATCCGCGCCGTCGAGGGCGAGGGCCGCGATTGTGTCGTGACAGTCGAGCGGACCGACGCCGGTCCGGACGAGGACAAGGCGCCGAAGCTCGCGATGCGGGACCTCGGCGAGGCCAAGCTGGTGCTCACCGAGGCGTTGATTCGGGAATCCTTGCGCGCGGCAAAGGCGCTTGCCCGCGGCGAGGGCGAGCCGGACGAAGAGTCTGCCCCGCAAGAGGCCGCGCCCGCCCGGCGTTACGCTCCGGGCAAGGCGGCTCCAAAATCGAAACCCGTTCTGCCGGCTGGCGTGCGGGCGCAATTCAAAAAAGGCGGCGGCGCCAAGAAGACGCCCCGCAAGCAAATAACACATCAGGAGTAAAACCCATGGCCGTCAGCGCCAACCGGCTGGAGCTTTTGCAGATCGCGGACGCCGTCGCGCGCGACAAGTCGATCGATCGCTCGATCGTGCTCGCCTCGATGGAGGACGCGATGCAGAAGGCCGCGCGCTCCCGCTATGGCCAGGAGACCGAGGTTCGCGCCGAGATCAATCCGCGCACCGGCGAAGTGCGCTATTCGCGCCTCATGCTGGTGGTCGATCAGGTCGAGAGCGAAGCGACCCAGATTTCGCTCGCCGACGCGCGTAAGCGCAACCCGGCGGCCGAAGTCGGCGACTGGATCGCCGAGCCGCTGCCGCCGATCGACTTCGGCCGCATCGCCGCGCAATCGGCCAAGCAGGTCATCGTGCAGAAGGTGCGCGAGGCCGAGCGCGACCGCCAGTATGAGGAATACAAGGACCGCATCGGCGAGATCATCAACGGCCAGGTCAAGCGCGTCGAATATGGCAATGTGATCGTCGATCTCGGCCGCGCCGAGGCGATCATCCGTCGCGACGAAATGATCCCACGCGAATTGTTCCGCCCCGGCGACCGCGTGCGCGCCTATGTCTATGACGTGCGCCGCGAACAGCGCGGGCCGCAGATCTTTCTCTCCCGCACCCATCCGCAATTCATGGCGAAATTGTTCCAGCAGGAAGTGCCGGAAATCTATGACGGCGTGATCGAGGTCAAATCGGTCGCGCGCGATCCGGGGTCGCGTGCGAAAATCGCGGTGACCTCGCGCGATTCCTCGATCGATCCCGTCGGCGCCTGCGTCGGCATGCGCGGCTCGCGCGTCCAGGCCGTGGTCAACGAGCTTCAGGGCGAGAAGATCGACATCATTCCGTGGTCGGTGGACGCCGCGACCTTCATCGTCAACGCACTGCAGCCGGCGGAAGTGGTCAAGGTGGTGCTCGACGAGGATTCGTCGCGCATCGAGGTCGTCGTGCCCGACGACCAGCTGTCGCTGGCCATCGGCCGGCGTGGCCAGAACGTGCGTCTCGCCTCTCAGCTCACCGGCTGGGACATCGACATCCTGACCGAGGCGGAGGAATCCGAGCGCCGGCAGAAGGAATTCGTCGAGCGCACCCAGACCTTCATGCATGCGCTCGACGTCGACGAGGTCGTCGGCCAGCTGCTGGCCTCGGAAGGCTTCCGCTCCGTCGAGGAGCTGGCCTATGTCGAGCCTTCCGAAGTCGCCGCGATCGAGGGTTTCGACGCCGACACGGCGGAGGAAATCCAGAACCGGGCCCGCGACTATCTGGCGCGGATCGAGGCGGAGCAGGACGAACGGCGCAAGGAGCTGGGCGTGGCGGACGAATTGCGCGAGATCGAAGGCGTCACCACGGCCATGATGGTGAAGCTCGGCGAGAACGAGGTGAAGACGATCGAGGATCTCGCTGGCTGCGCCACCGACGATCTGGTCGGCTGGACCGAGAAGACGAATGGCGAAACCGTGCGCACGCCGGGCTTTTTGGAAGGTCTGGACGTGGCCCGTGACGAGGCCGAGGCCATTGTCATGCGCGCCCGCGTCAAAATGGGCTGGGTTGACGAGGCCGATCTCGTCGCCCACACCGAGGACGAAACTGGCGAAGATGAGGCTGGCGACGCGGAAGAAGGCGGCGAGGCCGCGTGATGCGCGGGCCGAACGAGAGGCAGGCGGAATTTGGCGCTGAAGACGGAACAGGATCGGCTGGAAACGGTCGCCCCCCATGCGGGGGCGGGGCCGGAGCGCAGCTGTGTCGTCACCCGCGAAACCCACGCGCCTGACGACCTGATCCGTTTCGTTCTCGGCCCGGATCATGCTGTCGTTCCGGACCTCAAGCGCAAATTGCCGGGGCGCGGCGTCTGGGTCGGCCTGTCGAAGGCTCTTGTCGCTGAAGCGGTCAAGAAGCAAATGTTTTCGCGCGGTTTGCGCGACAAGGCGGTGGCGTCGCCGGACCTGCCGGAGCTGATCGAGGATCTGCTGCGGCGCGACGCCGCCCAGGGTCTGGCGCTTGCCAACAAGGCGGGGCTGGTCGTGACCGGCTTCGCCAAGGTCGAGGCGGCGATCGGCGCAGGAAAAATCGCCGCTCTGGTCCACGCCCGCGACGCGGCGGCGGACGGCAAGCGCAAATTGCGGCAGGCCCTGCGCCGCCGCTTCGGCGCGCAGGCGGCCTCGGAACGTCAAGCGCCGCCGGAATTCGAAATTCTGACCACGGACGAGATGGATTCCGCGCTGGGGCGGAGCAATGTGGTCCACGTCGCGCTTGGCCTCGGCCCGGCCGCGAAGGTTTTTCTCGCTTCCGCACGGCGACTTGCGCTATATCGCGGCGACGGCGAAAAAGACGCCTCCGAAGGGGGCGAAAATTTGACAATGAACGAGGCTTTGGAGCAGGACTTCAATTCCTCTGGCGCGAACGGTCGCGACGCCAACGGGCGGCACATTTCAACGGGCGAGATTCCTGGGACGCATGAACGACATGAATGACTCGAACAATTCTGGCGACAAAACCTTGACCGTGCCGCCGAGCAAGACTTTGTCGCTGAAGCGCCCGGTGGAGCAGGGCGTGGTGCGCCAGAGCTTTTCGCATGGCCGCTCGAAGGCGGTCGTGGTCGAGAAGGTGAAGCGCCGCGCCCATGAAACGTCCAAGGCTCCCGCGCCCGCGGCGCCGGCTTCAGGCGCGCCCAGGCCTGCTTCGCCTCCCCCCGCCGCGCCGTCCCAGTCCGCTCCGCCCCCCCGTCCGCCGGCCAAGCCCACGGCTCCTCGGCCGCAGACCGGCGTCGTCCTGCGCACCCTGACCGAAGACGAGCGCGACGCCCGCGCCCGCGCGCTCAACGAGGCGCGTCTGCGCGAAGAGGAGGACCGCCGTCGCCAGGAGGCGGACGCCCGCGCCCGCGCCGAGCGCGAGGCCCGCGAACGCGCCGAGCGCGAAGCCGCCGACAGCCGCAAGAAGGAAGAGGAAACCCGGCTGGCGCGCGAGGCGGAAGCCAAACGCAAGGCCGAGGATGAGGCGCGCCGCCGCCTTTCACCGACATCGGCGCCCGCGTCCGAGCCTGAGCCCGAGCATGGCCTGTCGCTCGCGCCCGCCGCCGGTTCGCGCGGCAAGCCGCAGCAGATCATCTTCAACGCGCCGCGGCCCGCCGCGCCGCCGCCCGCTGCGTCCTCGGCTTCCGCTCCGGCGCCGGCCTCGTCCGAGGCGCGTCCCGCGCCCGCCGCCGCCTCGCCCGGCGGCCTTGCGCCGCGCCGTCCGATTCTCGCGCCCAAGCTCGCCGTTCCCGCCGTCAAGCCGACGCGCACCGGCGAAATGAAGCAGCGCGGCCGCCTGACCGTCACCAATGCGCTCCAGAGCGAGGGTGACGAGCGCACCCGCTCGGTCGCCGCCTTCCGGCGCCGCACCCAGCGCATGAAGGGCGTCGTCGAGCAGAAGGAGCGGCTGTCGCGCGAGGTGGTGCTGCCCGAGACGATCACCATTCAGGAACTCGCCAACCGCATGTCGGAGCGCGGGGTTGACGTCATCAAGCTCCTGATGCGCCAGGGGCAGATGCACAAGATCACCGATGTGATCGACGCCGACACTGCGGAACTGATCGCGGTCGAACTGGGCCATTCCGTCAAGCGCGTCGCCGAATCCGACGTCGAGGAAGGCCTGTTCGACACGGCGGATGCCGACGAGCAGTTGGTTTCGCGGCCGCCGGTCGTCACCATCATGGGCCATGTCGACCACGGCAAGACGTCGCTGCTCGACGCCATTCGCCAAGCCAATGTGGTTTCGGGCGAGGCCGGCGGCATCACGCAGCATATCGGCGCCTATCAGGTGCAGTCGCCGCTCGGCGGCAAGATCACCTTCATCGACACGCCCGGCCACGCGGCCTTCACCGCGATGCGCGCGCGTGGCGCCAAGGTCACCGACATCGTCGTGCTGGTGGTGGCGGCCGATGACGGCGTCATGCCGCAGACGATCGAGGCGATCAGCCACGCCAAGGCGGCCGGCGTCCCACTCATCGTCGCCATCAACAAGATCGACAAGCCGGACGCCAAGCCCGAGCGCGTGCGCACCGAATTGCTGCAATATGAGGTTCAGGTCGAAAGCCTCGGCGGCGAGACGCTCGAAGTGGAAGTTTCCGCCAAGCAGCGGCTCAATCTCGACAAGCTGCTCGAAGCCATCACCCTTCAGGCCGAAGTGCTCGACCTCCGGGCCAATCCCGACCGCTCGGCCGAGGGTACGGTCATCGAGGCGCGGCTCGACCGCGGCCGCGGCCCGGTCGCGACCGTGCTCGTCCAGCGCGGCTCTTTGGCGGTCGGCAATATCGTGGTGGCGGGCGCGCAATGGGGCCGCGTGCGCGCGCTCATCGACGACAAGGGCCACAATTGCGTCCACGCCGGTCCGTCCTTCCCGGCGGAAGTGCTCGGCTTCAACGGCGCGCCGGAGGCGGGCGACCGTGTCGCGGTGGTCGAGTCCGAAGCCCGCGCCCGCGAAATCACCGAATATCGCGAGCGCCAGAAGCGCGAACAGGCGGCCGTGCGCGGCGGTTCGGCGCGCTCGTCGCTCGCCGACATGATGAGCCAGCTCAAGACCGCCGGGCGCAAGGAATTCCCGCTGGTGGTCAAGGGCGACGTCCAGGGCTCGGTCGAAGCCATCATCGCGGCGCTGGAAAAGCTCGGCAATGACGAAGTCGCCGCCCGGGTCATTCATGCGGGCGTCGGCGGCATCACCGAATCCGACATCTCTTTGGCCGAGGCCTCCAAGGCGGCGGTCATCGGCTTCAACGTCCGCGCGCACAAGGAGGCGCGCGAGGCGGCGGAGAAACTCGGCATTGAAATCCGCTATTACAATATCATCTACAATCTCGTGGACGATGTGAAATCGGCCATGTCCGGCCTGCTCCCGCCGACTTTGCGCGAGACCATGCTGGGCAATGCGGAAATCCGCGAGGTGTTCGCCATTTCCAAGATCGGCAAGGTCGCCGGCTGTCTGGTCACGGATGGCATGGTGGAGCGCGGCCAGCACGTCCGCCTCATCCGCGACAATGTCGTCGTCCACGAGGGCAAGCTCTCCACGCTGAAGCGCTTCAAGGACGAGGTCAAGGAAGTCGTCGCCGGCATGGAATGCGGGATGGCCTTCGAGAACTATCAGGACATGCGGCAGGGCGACGTCATCGAGTGCTACCGCGTCGAGGAAATCAAGCGGAGTCTTTGATTTTTTAGCCCGACGCGGCAGACCGCGTCGAGCGCCCCTCGCATCAGCTCAGCGACGCGTTCGCTCCTCGCCCGGCCCTTCCGGCCGGGCGGCGCTAGCGTCGCCGGAATTGCTGCTCTGCCGCCGGTATGGGGGCCGGCGTGTCGAAAGGCAACCATGTCCAGACTTCATCAAAAGGGCGGCGAGCCCAGCCAGCGCATGTTGCGCGTCGCCGAACTGATCCGCCACGCCATGGCGCAATTGCTGTCGCGCGGCGAAATCAACGATCCCGATCTCGCCGGGTTGGTCGTCACCATTCCTTCCGTGAGGATGAGTCCCGATCTCAAGCTCGCCACCATTTATGTCATGCCGCTCGGCGGCGCGGCGCAGGAGCAGATTGTCGCCATTCTCGACCGCCACAAGAAGTTTTTGCGCGGCGAGATCGCCCATCACGTCAATCTGAAATATGCGCCGGAAATCCGCTTCAAGGTGGATGAATCCTTCGCCAATGCGGAAAAGATCGACGCTCTGCTCCATTCGCCCAAGGTGGCGCAGGATTTGACGGCGCCGGCGCAGGACGACGATCAGGACAACGGGGACGGGAATTGAACGCGCCGCGCTCCACCCGCGTCGAGGTCAACGGCTGGGTCGTGCTCGACAAGCCCGTCGGGCTCACGTCGACCCAGGCGGTTTCCAAGCTGAAACGCCTGTTCAACGCCAAAAAGGCCGGTCACGCCGGCACGCTCGACCCGCTCGCCTCGGGCGTGCTGCCGGTCGCCTTTGGCGAGGCGACCAAGACCGTGCCCTTCGTCCAGGACGGCGAGAAAGCCTATCGCTTCACCGTGCGCTGGGGCGTCGAGACCGACACCGATGACGCCGAGGGGCGGGCGGTCGCGACCAGCGACGCGCGGCCCGAGGCGTCGGCGATCGCCGCCCTGCTGCCGGGCTTCACCGGCGAGATCATGCAGCAGCCGCCGGCTTTTTCGGCCATAAAAATCAATGGCGAGCGCGCCTATGACCTTGCCCGCGACGGCGAAGTGGTCGAACTTGCCCCGCGTCCGGTGACCATTCACGCCCTGCGCCTCGTCGCGACGGAGCGCGACGAGGCGGTGCTGGAGGCGGAATGCGGCAAAGGCACTTATGTGCGCGCCATCGCCCGCGACCTCGGCCGCGCGCTCGGTTGCCACGGCCATGTCGTCGCCTTGCGCCGCACGCGGGTCGGCCCTTTCTTCGAGGAGGATTCCGTTCCGCTCGGCGAGTTGCTCGATGCGCCGGAATCCGCTCATCAAGATATGCTCGGCGTCGAGGCCGGCCTCTCGGAACTGCCGTGCGTTCTGCTCGACCGCAATGGGGCGGCGCGCGCCCGGCGCGGCCAGTCGGTGATCCTGCGCGGCCGCGAAGCCCCGGCCGAGGGCGCGGCCTATGCCGTCTGCTCCGGGGTGGTGATCGCGTCAGGCGTGGTCGAGCGCGGCGAGTTTTTGCCGAATCGGGTGTTCAACCTGCCATTCTGAGGCAAAAATAAGTCGTCAATCGCCGGGGCGCGCCCCATCCTCCTTGCTGGAGGAGAGCAATGTCGCGCGCGAAAGCATTTGACATGACGCGCCGCGCCTTTGGCGCGGGCCTTTGCCTGTGCTGCCTGCCCGCGCTCGCCCGCGAAAACGCCTTCGCCCTGGAGGAGGTTGGACCTTCCGTCTTCATGCGCCGCGGCATCGACGCCGAAGTGGACGCCGCCAATCTCGACGGCATCGCCAATATCGGCTTCATCATCGGCGAAAAATCGGTACTGGTGACCGAAAGCGGCGGCAGTCTCGCCGACGGCCGGCTGCTGCGCAAAATGATCCGCGACAAGACCGACAAGCCGATCCAATATGTCGTGCTGAGCCATGTCCATCCCGATCATGTTTTCGGCGCGGGCGCTTTCGTCGAGGACAAGCCGGTCTTCATCGGCCACCACAATCTCCCCGAAGCCCTGGGGATGCGCGGCGCGTTCTACCGCAAACGCCTCGTCGACATCTTGGGCGAAAGCAATGCCGGGCCGGTGGTCGCGCCGACGAGGACGATCAAGGGGCGGGAGGAGATCGATCTCGGCGGGCGGCGGATCGTCTTCACGGCGCATGAGCCGGCCCACACCACTTCCGACCTGTCGATGCTCGACATTTCGAGTGGTCTGTTCCTGCCCGCCGACCTGCTGTTCGTCGGCCGCATGCCCTCGCTTGACGGCAGCCTCACCGGCTGGATCGCCCAGCTCGAAGCCATGCGGAAGCAGAATTACGGCGGCGCCGTTCCGGGGCACGGGCCTGTGAGCGTCGAATTCGGTCCCGCTTCCGCCGCACTTCTGCGCTATCTCACGGCGGTGCGCGACGGCGTGAGGGCGGAAATCGACGGCGGGGGCTCGATCGAGCGCGCCATGAGCCATGTCGCGCAATCCGAACGCGACCATTGGAAGCTGTTCGACGATTACAATAAGAGAAATGTCGCCGAGGCCTTTTCTGAACTCGAGTGGCAATAGGAGGAAAGATGAAAACGCGCCTTGCGACAGCATTTCTCGGCCTGTGCGCGCTCGGCCTCGCCGCCGCGCCGGCCTTTGCGGACGATCCCGACAGCCCGGCCGCCCGGCAGAGCCGCTGGCAGGATCTTGAAAAGACCGTCTTTCACGGCAGGACGGCCGGGCCGTCCAACGGCGTGGTGACGCTCGAAGCCCCTGAACGGGCCGAGGACGCGGCCCTCGTGCCGATGACTGTGACTTTGAAACCGGCCGACAAGGTCAAGGCGCTCTGGCTTATCATCGACGACAATCCGATGCCGGTCGCCGCGCATCTCGTGTTCGGGCCGGCCGCCGATCCCCATCAAATGAAATTCCGCGTCCGCGTCAACAGCTACACCAATGTTCATGCGGTGGCCGAATTGCCGGACGGCTCGCTCGTCGCCGACGAGAAATTCGTGAAAGCCTCCGGCGGCTGCTCGGCGCCCATGGGCGAGGGCGTGGTCGCGGCGCTCAAGGGCATCGGCGAGATGCGGCTGAAGTTCGCGGGCCCGGTCCAGCCCGGCGCGCCGGTCGAAGCCAAGCTGATGATCCGGCATCCCAATTTCAACGGCATGCAGATGAATCAGGTCACGCGGCTCTATACGCCGGCGCGCTATCTCGACAAGGTCTCGGTGCGCGACGGCGACGCCAAGGTTTTCGATATGGACTCAGGCATTTCGCTCGCCAGCAATCCGGTTTTGTCCTTCGGCCTGATCCCTCAAGCCTCCGGGCGCCTGACGGTCGAGGCCTATGACAGCAGGAACAGCCACTGGCGCAAGGATTTCGACATTCTGCGCATGACCAACTGACATGCGGGCCAAATCTTCCTTCGCGCCGGTCGCCGTCCTCGTTCTCGGCCTGACCGGCGCCGCCGTCGCCGGGACGAGCGAGCCGCCGGGCCTGTGGACCGGGCCGATGCATGGCGAAACCCCGGCGGCTCTCGCCGGCGCAAAGGTCGTCGACGCGGCCGCGGTCGCCGAACTCAAGAAAACGGGCGCCGTGCTGATCGACGTCGCGGAAGCGCCCGCCAAACCCCCGGGCCTCTCGCCCGATCAGCCCTGGCTGCCGATCCATATGTCGATCCCCGGCGCGGTCTGGTTCGCCGGAGGCGGCTTTGGCGATGGGAGCCCGGCCTATCAGCAGCGTTTCGCCGCGCGCGTCGCCGAATTGACCGGCGGCGACAGGAGCCGCGCGGTGGTCGCCTTCTGCCACCCGCACTGCTGGGGGAGCTGGAACGCCGGCAAAAGGCTGGTCATGCTCGGCTATGAAAAGGTCTATTGGTTTCCCGGCGGCGTCGAGGCTTGGGAAGACAGATTTGCCGCGGCGCCGGTCAAGCCCGACAAGGCGTGGGAGGTGAGCCGCCGCTGACGCGGCCCGAACTCCGGGCTGGCCCTGGCGACGAAAATGTGTATAGAAAGCGGCTTGCGCCGGGATCTTCCGGCGCGAACGAAAAGTCGCGACCGCGCTGGACGACATCCCGGAGCGGCCCGTTTTTCGTTGCACTATTCAGAAAAGGACATCCGATGTCGATCACTGCCGAGCGCAAAGCCGCGCTCATCAAGGAATACGCCACCAAAGCGAATGACACCGGCTCGCCGGAAGTGCAGGTCGCCATTCTGACCGAGCGCATCTCCAATCTGACCGGGCATTTCAAGACGCATGCGAAGGACAATCACTCGCGTCGCGGCCTGCTCAAGCTGGTGTCATTGCGCCGCCAGCTTCTCGATTACGTCAAGAAGAACGACGAAGCGCGCTACAGGACGCTGATCGAGCGCCTCGGCATCCGCCGCTGATCTTTCGCGTGGCCGGCATGGCCGGCCACGCTTTTCCAGGGGCGCGCAAGGACGCGCGCGCAGAAGACGGGCGGCAGGGGCCGTCCGCCAACCGGACGAAGCGTTCGGGCCATGGCAGGATCGTCAGACGCCGTTTTTGACGCGGCGTCTCGCCGTCTTGCCCATGGTGGAGCGCTTGTCCCATTCATGAAAGACGAGACAACATGTTCGAGATTCATCGCGAGGAAATCGACTGGTGCGGGCGCAAGCTCGTACTCGAGACCGGCCGCATCGCGCGCCAGGCCGACGGCGCGGTCTTCGCTTCCTATGGCGAGACGACGGTGCTCGCCACCGTCGTGTCCGCCAAGGCGCCCAAGCCCGGTCAGGACTTCTTCCCCCTCACCGTGAATTACCAGGAAAAGGCCTTCGCCGCCGGCCGCATTCCGGGCGGCTTTTTCAAGCGCGAGGGCCGGCCTTCGGAGCGCGAGACCCTGATCTCGCGCCTGATCGACCGTCCGATCCGCCCGCTGTTCCCGGACGGCTATACCAATGACACCCAGGTCATCATCACCGTGCTCAGCCATGACATGGAGAACGACCCGGACATTCTCGCCATGGTCGCCACTTCCGCCGCGCTGACGCTTTCCGGCGTGCCCTTCATGGGCCCGATCGGCGGCGCCCGGGTCGGCTATATCAATGGCGAGATCAAGGTGAATCCGACGATCGACGAGGCCAAGACGTCGGACCTCGATCTCGTTGTCGCCGGCACCGCCGACGCCGTGCTGATGGTGGAATCGGAAGCCAAGGAACTGTCGGAAGAGACCATGCTCGCGGCGGTCATGGCCGGCCACGCCGGGTTCCAGCCGGTGATCGACGCCATCATCCGTCTGGCCGAGCGCGCCGCCAAGGAGCCGCGCGACCTCAGCTTGCCCGACAAGTCCGAGGTCGAGAAGGCGGTCGCCGAGATCGCCGAGACCGAGCTGCGCGCCGCCTACAAGATCACCGCCAAGCAGGAACGCTATGCGGCGGTGGACGCGGTGAAGGCCAAGGTCAACGCCGCATTGCTGCCCGAGGGCGGCGAAGCCAGGTTCGACAAGCAGCTCGTCGCCGACGTGTTCCACGAACTTCAGGCCAAGGTCGTGCGCTGGAACATTCTCGACGACGGCGTCCGCATCGACGGCCGCGACTTGAAAACCGTGCGCCCGATCGTCGCCCAGGTCGGCGTGCTGCCGCGCACCCACGGCTCGGCCATTTTCACCCGCGGCGAAACCCAGGCTCTGGTCGTGGCGACGCTCGGCACCGGCGAGGACGAGCAGTTTATCGATTCGCTGGAAGGGACCTACAAGGAAAACTTCCTGCTGCATTATAACTTCCCGCCCTATTCGGTGGGCGAGACCGGCCGCATGGGTTCGCCGGGCCGCCGCGAGATCGGCCATGGCAAGCTCGCCTGGCGCGCCATTCATCCGATGCTGCCGACCGCGGCCGAATTCCCCTATACGATCCGCGTCGTCTCCGAGATCACCGAGTCCAACGGCTCGTCCTCGATGGCGACGGTCTGCGGCTCGTCGCTCGCACTGATGGACGCCGGCGTGCCGTTGAAGCGCCCGACCGCCGGCATCGCCATGGGCCTGATCCTCGAAGGCGAGCGTTTCGCGGTCCTGTCCGACATTCTTGGCGACGAGGACCATCTCGGCGACATGGATTTCAAGGTCGCCGGCACCGAACACGGCGTCACCTCTTTGCAGATGGACATCAAGATCGCCGGCATCACCGAGGAGATCATGAAGGTCGCCCTCGGCCAGGCCAAGGACGGCCGTCTGCACATCCTGCATGAAATGGCCAAGGCGCTCACCAGCGCCCGCGCCGAGCTCGGCGAATTCGCGCCGCGCATCGAGACCATGAAGATCCCGACCGACAAGATCCGCGAAGTGATCGGCTCCGGTGGCAAGGTGATCCGCGAGATCGTCGAAAAGACCGGCGCCAAGATCAATATCGAGGACGACGGCACGGTGAAGATCGCCTCCAGCGACGGCAATTCGATCAAGGCCGCCATCGCCTGGATCAAGTCGATCGCCTCGGACCCGGAAATCGGCCAGATCTACGAAGGCACGGTGGTCAAGACCACCGATTTCGGCGCCTTCGTCAATTTCTTCGGCGCCCGCGACGGCCTGGTGCACATTTCGCAGCTCTCCAGCCAGCGCGTCGCCAAGACCACCGACGTGGTCAAGGAAGGCGACAAGGTCAAGGTGAAGCTGCTCGGTTTCGACGATCGCGGCAAGGTCCGCCTGTCGATGCGCGTGGTGGACCAGGAGACCGGCGAAGACCTCGAAGCCAAGGCCAAGGCCGAAGCCGCCAAGGCGGAAAAGGCGGAGGCCGAGGAGCAGCAGGCCTGAGGCCTCGCAAAGCGGATATCCGAAGCGGCCGGCGACGAACCGGCCGCTTTTTTTCGTTCAATCGCTGCGCGGCATGACCTGAAAAGCGTGAAAAGGCGTGCCCTTGATATCGAGCGGGCGCAGCCAGCCGGGAACATGGCCCCGGGTCAATTCGGCGCCGAGCCCGTCCGGCGCCATTTCGCGCAAGGCGGCCTCGTCCGACGGCTTCGCCCAGCACAGCAGCACATATTTCGCCCCGGCCTTGCGCGCCAGGCTTTCGGCCAGGGCAGGGGGGCTGCGCAATATATCGAGCGCCAGGCGATTGCCGTGGTTGTCGCGATGATAGGGCGCGGCCAGCACGCTCAGGCTGGTCTGGGCGAGGAGATAGGAGCCAGGCGAAATCTGGGAGACCGCCAGTCCCGGCCCCAATGCGGCCAAAGGCTCGTAACTCGCCGATTCGAGACAGGGATCGGGCCGCCGCCAGGCCTTGGCCGCGGAATTCTCGATCGCCGCGCTGATAGGAAAAGGCGGTTCGGCGAGGGCGACGCCGAAGGAGGAAAGGCCGAATAGCGCGAGCAAGGCGGTCAGCGGCGCCGCCGTCCGTCCCAGAGCGCTCGTCATGCGCGCGGCGATGAAATCGCGCAGGGCGCCGACCGGCGCGAGCAGACCGAGACCGGCCAGCGGCATGGTGGTCGAAAGCACCCGGACATGCAGCGAGCCAATGGCGACGCCAATGGCGATCAGGGCCGAGAGGAAGAGCCAGCGCGCCCGCGCCATGCCGGACGCGCGCCACATCCCGAACAGGGCGCCGAGAAAGCCGATCAGGATCGTCGCGGCCATCAGCACGGCGGCGGTCGGGTCGATGCGATAGTCCTCGACGATCGATATGACCTCGGCGTTGTGATCGAGCCAATAGCGCCGAACGATCGGATCGAGGCCGGCGAAGGGATCGGCGAGGCAGGCCGGCGACATCAAGGCCAGGGGCGCGATGGTGATGGCGGCGGCTAAGGCGGCCGCGGCGAGACGCGCCGCGGGCGAAGAAATCCGCGCGCCAAAAATCGCCAGCAGGGCATAGATGGCGCAGCCCGTCAGAGCCGAGACGAGATGGGCCATGGAGAGCGCGTCGCAGGCCTCGACGCCCCAGCGCGCCGGGCCAACCGTGAGCAGGAAAAAAAACGTCAGCGCGCCGCCAAGGCCCAGGGCGAAGCCCAAAAGCGCATCGCGCGCCTCGGCGCCGCGCAGAACATAAAGGATCGCCGGCGCCGCCGCGACCAGAGCGAAAAAGGCCAGATTTTCAAAGCCGATCGCCAGACAAAGGGCCATTATGGCGCCCGAAAGCGCCGCCGCTTTTCGGGCGCGGGCGGGATCGAAGGCCTCGGCCATAGCGGCCATCGAAAAAATCAGCGCCGTGATCTGCGGCGCATGGTGGTCGATGCGGCCGGGCGGGAACTGCCAGAACATCACGCCGCAGAACAGCATGGAGGCGACGCCGAACAGGCGCATCGACCGCCCGGCGAAAATCCGCGCCGCATAGGCGCCGGCGCCGAACAATGCGAGCAGGACAAAAGCGGGAAAGGCGATGCGCGCCGCGCGCTCGGCCATCACGCCATTGAGAAAAAGCTGGAAGAATTCGATCAGCAGGACCAGGGGCGCATCGACCACCCGCGACCAGTGCGAAAACACGCCGGCGGGCGGGTCGAGCCGCCAGGCGGTCATGTCGTACCAGCCCTGGCCTGCCATGAGATCGCGCACCTGAACCATGCGCATGGCGTCGTCGGTGTCGAAAAACGCGCCCGTCGTCCAGACCGCGCGCAGCCGCTCCGCCTCGAGGCCGAAATAGACGGCGAGCGCCAGCAGCATGGCGAGTGCAAGCGTCGCGGTCGCGGCACCGGCCGGAACAGCGCCGGAAGAGCCCGGCCTGCGGGACAATCAGGCCACCCTGCGCGGGGCGAGGCGCTCACTGACCAACGCTTCCTCGGCGCCGGAAATTCCCGCCTCGCAATATTCGGCGTCCTCGTTGACCCTCCAGACGTCGTGCGCAATTTCTCCGGCGATGATGTTCAGCGCGGTCAGGAGGCCGGTCATCATCGCGTGGTCCTGGTTGTTGTATTTATGCATGCCGTTGCGGCCGACGAGATGCAGGTTGGGGAAGCGCAGGCTCAGTTCGGCGCGGATCGTCTCGAGATTGGCAGCATAGGTCTCGTCATAGACCGGATAGGCCTTGGCCTGGCGCACGACCGAGGCGTCGGCGACGTCTTCGGGGTCCATCAGGCCGATCCGGCCGATCTCGCGCTTGGCGAGCTCGATCAGTTCGGCGTCTGAAGCGGTCCACAGGCCGTCGCCCTCGAAGCAGAAATATTCGAGCCCGAGGCAGGTGGAGACGCCGTCGGGGATCATTTCCGGCGACCAGGAGCGGAAATTCTGGACGCGGCCGACCTTGACCGCGGGATCGTGGATATAGACCCAATTGTCCGGCAACTCCCGGCGCGACTTGCCGATCAGGACAACGGTGAGGAAATCGCGATAGCGCAGCTGGCGGGCGTGGAGCAGGCTTATCGGCGTCGGCGACAGATTGGACATTAATTCGCGGATCGGGGCCGAGGACACCACATGGCGCGCGCGAAAAGTTTCGCATTGGCCATCGGCGGTCCAGGCCTCGACCGTCCAGATTTTGTTCGCTTCGTCGAAATCGAGCTTTTCCACCGCGCGGCCCATCAGGATCTCGCCGCCGTTGCTCTTGATTTTCGCGGCGGCGGCCTCCCACATCATGCCGGGGCCTTTTCGCGGGTATTGGAAGCTTTCGATCAGGGTCCTGGCGCTGTTTGCTCCATTGTTCCCGCTCTTGTTGAGGCCGAGCGAGCGGCGCAACCCGTCGAAGATCGCCGCGCCAAGACTCAGGCCCTTGATGCGCTGGGCAGCCCAGTCTGACGAAATTTCGTTACAGCTCATGCCCCAGACCTTTTCCGTATAGGTCTTGAAGAAGATCGAGAACAGCCGCTCGCCGAACTGGTTGCGCACCCAATGGTGGAATGTGGCCGGATTGCGGAACGGAAAAGCGCGGGCGAAGCCGAACGAGGCCATGCAGCGCGCGCTTTCCCACAAGCCCAGATTGCGCAGGGCCTCGAAGCCGCGCAAAGGGTAGGCGTAGAATTTGTTTTGGTAGAAGATGCGCGACAGGCGCGGGCGCTCGATGAAGTCGTCGGGCAGGATTTCACGCCACAGGTCGACGATGGTCTTCGACTTCGAGAAAAAGCGATGGCCGCCGATGTCGAAGAGGAAATTCTTGTAATTGACCGTGCGGCTGATGCCGCCGACATAGATCGGATCCTTTTCGAGGACGATGACTTCCCGTCCTTCCTGCGAAAGCTTGTAGGCGGTCGTTAATCCTGCCGGCCCGGCGCCGATAACCAAAGTTTCGATGAAACGAACCATGCGACAACTCCTGCCGTTTGGCTTGTTCTGCCACGGCAGGCGTTAACCGCTGCTTAGTGCTGGCCTCCTTTTATGAAAGGCCGCGCGTCGGGCCGTCTCCTCACGTCCGCGTTGGGCCGCAACGGGAGATGATCCCGGGAAGGATCAGGAAAGGCCTTGGTCCAAATCGGCCTTCAAACTGCCGGGCTGGGGCATGGAGACGATGTTATAGCCCGCGTCCACGAAATGAATTTCGCCGGTGACGCCCGCCGCAAGGTCGGAGAGGAGATAGAGCGCCGAGCCGCCGACGTCCTCGATGGTCACGGTGCGCCGCAGGGGCGCGTGGGCCTTCTGGAAATTGAACATGAAGCGGGCGTCGGCGATGCCGGCGCCGGCGAGCGTCCGGATCGGGCCGGCGGAAATGGCGTTGACCCTTATGTTCTGCGCGCCGAGATCGGCGGCGAGATAGCGCACGCTGGCCTCGAGCGCCGCCTTGGCCACGCCCATCACATTGTAATTGGGCATGACCCGGGTCGAGCCGCCATAGGTCAGGGTCAGCAAAGCCCCGCCGTTCGGCATGAGTTTTTGCGCGCGCTGGGCGATTTCCGTGAAGGAAAAGGCGGAGATCACCATGGTGCGTGAGAAATTTTCGCGCGTGGTGGCGTCCACATAGCGGCCCTTCAGCTCGTTCCTGTCCGAAAAGCCGATGGCGTGGACGACGAAATCGAGGCTTTGCCACTGCTGTTCGATCGCGGCGAAAACCGCGTCGACGCTCGCAAGATCCTCGACGTCGCAGGGCAGGGTAAGACTGGAGCCGAGGCTCTCCGCCAAAGGCTTGACCCTCTTGCCGAGCGATTCGCCCTGAAAGGTGAAGGCGAGTTCGGCGCCTTCCGCCGCCAACGCCTGCGCGATGCCCCAGGCGATCGAATGATTGTTGGCGACGCCCATGATGAGGCCGCGTTTGCCGGCCATAAGACCCTTGGCGGAGATAGTCATGCGCAATCTTTCGGTCAGGCGTCGATATGTTTGAAGATCAGCGTCGCATTGGTCCCGCCAAAGCCAAACGAATTGGACAGGACCACGCCGAGCTGCTGGTTGTCCCTGCGCTGGCGCAGGATATTCATATCGGCGAAAGCCGGGTCGAGATTAACGATATTGGCGCTTTCGCAAATAAAACTATTCTGCTGCATCAACAGGCAATAAATCGCCTCCTGCACCCCCGCGGCGCCGAGCGAATGGCCGGTGAGCGATTTGGTCGCCGAGATCGGCGGGCATTTGTCGGCCCCGAAGACGGCGCGGATCGCCTCGATTTCCTTGAGGTCGCCGACCGGAGTCGAGGTCGCGTGCGGATTGATGTAATCGATCGGAAGCTTGCAGGTCTCCAGCGCCATGCGCATGCAGCGCTCGGCGCCTTCGCCGGAAGGCGCGACCATGTCGTGGCCGTCCGAGGTCAGGCCATAGCCGGCGAGTTCGGCGTAAATTCTGGCACCGCGCGCTTTCGCCCGCTCGTATTCCTCCAGAACGACCACCCCCGCGCCGCCGGCGATCACGAAACCGTCGCGGTCGGCGTCATAGGCGCGCGAGGCCGTCGCCGGCGTGTCGTTATAGGACGAGGACATCGCGCCCATGGCGTCGAACAGCACCGAGAGCGTCCAGTCCAGCTCCTCGCAGCCGCCGGCGAACATCACGTCCTGCTTGCCGTATTGGATCATTTCGGCGGCGTTGCCGATGCAATGCGACGATGTGGCGCAGGCCGAGGAGATCGAATAATTGACGCCCTTGATCTTGAACCAGGTGGCGAGCGTCGCCGAAGCGGTCGAGGACATCGCCTTGGGCACGGCGAAGGGGCCAACGCGCTTCGGGCCCTTTTCGCGGGTGATGTCGGCCGATTCGACGATGGTTCGCGTCGAAGGGCCGCCCGATCCCATGATGATCCCGGTGCGCGGGTTCGAGACGTCGGCAGGCTCCAGTCCCGCATCGGCGATGGCCTGATCCATGGCGACATGGTTCCAGGCGGTGCCCGTGGCGTGGAAGCGCATGGCGCGGCGATCGACGAGCTTTTCCGGGTTGAGCGTCGGAGCGCCGTGGACCTGGCAGCGAAAGCCGAGTTCGGCGTATTTTTCGGCGCGCACGATGCCAGGCCGCGCGGCGCGCAGCGAGGCTGTAACTTCCGCGGCGTCATTGCCGATCGCGGAGACAATGCCGATGCCGGTGACGACGACGCGTCTCATGATGTCCTCCTTGCAGCCGATGTGCTTGAGCGCGGCTCAGGCCGCGGCGGGCTGGAACAGGCCGACGCGCATGTCCTTGACTTCGTAAATCCGCGCGCCGTCGGCCTCAAGCCAGCCGTCGGCGATGCCGAGCACCAGCTTGCCCTTGAACACGCGCTTGAAATCGACGCCATAGACGACCTTTTTGACCGTCGGCAGAACCTGATCGGCGAATTTGACCTCGCCGACGCCGAGCGCCCGGCCGCGCCCCGGAAGACCGAGCCAGCCGAGGAAGAAGCCGGTGAGCTGCCACAGGGCGTCGAGTCCGAGACAGCCCGGCATGACGGGGTCGCCCAGAAAGTGGCAACCGAAGAACCACAGATCCGGCTTGATGTCGAATTCGGCGCGGACATGGCCCTTCCCGTGGGCGCCGCCCTCTTCGCTGATCGCCACGATGCGGTCGAACATCAGCATCGGCGGCAGGGGCAATTGCGCGTTGCCCGGGCCGAAAAGCTCGCCGCGGCCGCACGCCAGCAGATCTTCATAAGCAAATTGAGAGCGTTTCTCGCCCATGTGGGATTTTTCCCCTGTTCGGCCCACGAGAGCCCGGATTGCAGTCATCCGCGACGACGCGCGCCGCGTCGCCGGATTATTGACCGCGCCTTCTAACATAGCGCTTGCCGCGCCGAAAGCCGCGCCGAAAGACTCATTTCCAGCCCCGCACAGCTTCTGGCGGACGAAGCGCGACGCTGTTGCCGGTCCGCGCGCAAAAGTCTATATCTGGAGCAATCGCGCGTCCTCGCGGCCGCGACGAATTTCCGATTCGCCGGGCGGCAGCGCGTTCTCCCATCGGGGCAGACTTCCGTCTTCATGGGGAGAAAAAGGAAATTCCTATGGAGAAGAGGGACAGCGCGTCACGCGCCCGCCGGGCGTCCGAGCGCGGAGCGAAAGGCGGCGGCGCGGTCTATGCGGCGACGGCCGCGGGGGCCGACCTCAGCGGTTGCCCGTTGCACGACCTGCGGCGCAAATTGAGCGAGGCGGGCTTAAGGCCGACGCGCCAGCGCCTGCGTCTCGGCTGGCTGCTGTTCGGCGGCGGCGACCGCCACGTCACCGCGGAGCGCCTCTATGACGAGGCGCGCGCGGCGCGCGCCCCGATCTCGCTCGCGACCGTCTACAACACCTTGAATCAGTTCACGTCCGCGGGCCTGTTGAAGGAAGTGACGGTGGACGGGGCCAAGACCTATTTCGACACCAATCTCGCCGAGCACCAGCATTTCGTGATCGACGACGAAACCCATATGCTCACCGACCTGCCCAAGGAGCTGATCGACTTCACCCGCCTGCCGGAGCCGCCCGAAGGCATGGAGATCGCGCGCGTCGATGTGATGATTCGTCTACGGCGCAAGGCGTCGTGAACCCCGCCGAAACCCGCCCGGCCTGTCGGCGGGGCGGGCCTGACAAAGCTCACACGTCCGAACTATAGTCGTCGCCGCCGGAATAATCGTCGTCGCCCGAATAATCGGCGTTGGAATAGTCCTGATCGCCGTTGTCGGAGGGGTCGAAGGCGGCCTGGGTCTTATCGTTGGGCGGCGTGTCGTAATAATTGTTCACGATCGTCTCGCCGCCGCCAAGTCCTTGCCCGCCAAGTCCTTGCCCGCCAAGTCCTTGGCCGCCGCCGAGCCCCTGACCGCCGCCCAACAGGCCGGCGCCATGGCCGCCGCCGGAGAACAGGCCGCGAATCGAATCAGCCAGAAGCACGCCGCCGGCGACGCCGGCCGCCGCGCCCATCGCATTACGCAGGAAGCCGCCGCCCGCGGAGGGCTGCTGGGGCGCGCCCCAGGGCGAGGGAGCGGGCTGAGGCGGCGGGGCAGGCGGAGGCGCATAGGCCTCCTGCTGCTGCGGCGCAGCCCCCCAGGGATTGGGCTGGGGTTGGGGCTGTGGCGACGGGCGCCCGCCGCCGAACAGGCCGCCCAAAAATCCGCCGCCGCCTTGCGGCGCAGCGGATTGCGCCTGCTGCTGAAGATGGCTGACCTGGGCCTGCAGGTCCTGGAGCTTCTGGTCGGCCGCGCGCAGCGCCTGCTCCTGGACGATGACCGCCTGGGCCAGGAGATAGGGGGCGTAGGGCTGGCCGCGCACGGCGTCGGCGATGAAGTTTTCGGCGTCGCGGTCGCGCGGCGCATTCGCCTGGCTGCGGACGCGATCGAACAGTTCGGAGAGCAACTGGCGTTCTTCGGGCGACATCGCGCAACTCCTTTGGCGCATTCTCTGGCCGTGACCGGCGCATTCCGGATGGCCTGACGCCCGGAATATGGGAGGCGCGCGCGAAGTTGGGAAGTCCGCGGCAGATGAAATTTCCGTCATGTCGGAATTTGGCCGGAGTTTGGTCCAAGGCTGCGCCGCAGCCAGCCGCAAAAAGGACACAGAGCAGGAGAAATTGCGCGACGATCCGCAAAAGGCTTGGCAAAGACTTCTCAATCGTTCTTAAAGAAGGGCACGTCCCGGGGACCTTTCGAATCATGAGGCGCGCGCAAACTATCCCGGCTCTTCGCATCCCGGTTCTTCTCTTGGCCGTGACGCTCGGCGTGACGCCCTTTGCTGCGGCGGCGCAAAGCCCGCTTTCGCCCGAGCCGATGGCGACCCAGCCAGTGGCGCCGGCGGCGGCCCCGCCTGCCGCGGAAGCGCCCGCCGCGCCGAAACCGGCCGCCAAACCGGCCGCGGGCGCCGTCGAATCCTTGCCGCTGCCGCCGCCAGCCGCGACGCCCGCGGCCCAGGCGCCGACTCCCGCCGCGCCGGCGGCTGAAGCGCCCGCCATCCCCGCGGCCGCGCCCATGCCAGCTCCGGCCCCCGCGGCCGCGCCCATGCCGGCTCTGGCCCCCGCGGCTGCGCCTCACACCGCGGCGCCGCGTACGCCGACGACGGCCGAGACCGAGCGCGCCAAGCCGAAGCCCAGGCCGCGCCCCAAGCCGGTCCCGCGCGAAATGGCGCTGTCGGACGATCCGACCCCGGTCCTGCAGCCGGAAACCTTTTATACCACCGCCAAGGCTTCGGAACGTTATGCGGCGATCGCCGACGCCGGCGGCTGGCCGACGGTTCCGGCCGCATTGCGGCCCGGCTCGCGCGGTCCGGCGGTCGAGATTTTGCGCCGGCGCCTTGCGATCGAGGGCGATCTCGTCGGCGCCGAGGCCAATGGAACGCATTGGACCCCGGCGCTCGCCGCCGCCGTCAAGCGCTTCCAGTTCCGCAACGGCCTGAAACAGACCGGCATCGTCGCCGGAATGACCTTGCGCGCGATGAATGTGCCGGCCAATGTCCGCTTCAAACAGCTCGCCTCAAGCGCGCAGCGGCTCGCGGGGCTCAATTTCCCGTTCGGTGACAAATATGTGGTGGTGAATATCCCATCCACCGCCGTGGACGCGGTCGAGAACGGCCACGTTGTCCATCGCTACGCCGCAATCGTCGGCGGCCCGGAACATCAATCGCCTCAGCTCACCGCCAGGATCGTCGCGATCAACCTCAATCCGACCTGGACGGTGCCGGTCTCGATCATCAAGAACGAGATCATCCCGAAAATGCGCAGGCAGCCGAATTATCTGGAGCGCGCCCATATCCGCATTCTCAACTACCAGGGCAAGGAGATCAATCCGCGGTCGATCGACTGGAATTCGGAAAGGGCGACGAATTACATTTTGCGTCAGGACCCCGGCAAGGGCAATGCGCTCGGTCTGATCCGCATCCAGATGCCCAATCCGGACGCGGTCTATATGCATGACACGCCGACGCGGAACCTGTTCGCCAATGATTACCGCTTCCTGTCGCATGGCTGCGTGCGGGTGGAGGGCGTCTATGATCTCGCCGCCTGGCTGCTCCAGGGCGTTCCGGTGACCGGGCCCAGAGTCGCGTCGGCGTCGCCTTCGGCCTCGGCGATTTCGCCCGATCTCGGGGTTTGGACCTCCCGGCTGATCAGGGAGCGGATCGCCACCGGCGTCCGCGAGGACATCAAGCTGCCGAAGCCCGTTCCGGTGGTCTGGGTCTATCTGACCGGCTGGGCCTCGGCCGATGGCGTGGTCCATTTCCGCGACGACGTTTATACCGTCGATACGGTCGGGGGCTAAGACCCCTCAATCCGCTTCGGGATTGGGCTGCGTCTCGGCCTCGGTCGGCGGCTGGGTCAGGTCGAGTGTGACTTTTTTGACGCCATGTTCCGCGGGGTCGTCCTCGATGCGGAAGCCAAGCGCCTGATTCATCGACAGCATGGTCTGGTTCTCGCTCAGGACCTGGCCCTCGATCATTTTCACGCCCTCCGCACGGGCGAATTCGATCATATATTTCATCAGCTTCCAGCCGAGTCCCTGGCCCTTGAGGTCGGAGCGCAGCAATATCGCGTATTCGCCATGTTCATGATCGATGTCGAGCATCAGCCGCACCACGCCGAGCATCAGTCCGGTCTGCTCCTCCACCGCGACGGAGACGAAGGAGCGCGCATAATCGATCTGGATGAGGCGGGCGATGAAGGCGTGGGAGAATTCCTTCACCGGCGCGAAGAAGCGCAGGCGGATGTCTTCCGGCGAGACATGGGTGAAAAAGACCTTGTACATCTCCTCGTCTTCGGGCCGAACCGGGCGCAATTGCACCGCCGTCCCGTTCTTCAACGTGGTGCGGCGCTCCTGCGCCTTGGGATAGGGCGCGATGGCGAAGCGCGGGTTGCAGCCGGCGAGCGTGCGTCCCTCGGCCGGGGCGACCGAGGCGCGGGCGTCAACCACCACCACGCCGTCGGCGTCGGCCAGCACCGGGTTGAACTCCAGTTCGCGGATTTCGGGAATGTCGGCGGAAAGCTGCGACAGCTTGACCAGAATCAACGCGACCGCGTCGATGTCGGCCGCCGGGACATCGCGGTAATCGCGCAATGCGCGAACCACCCGGGTCTGTTCCATGAGGCCGCGCGCGAGCGACAGGTCGAGCGGCGGCAGGGCGAGCGCCTTGTCGTTGACGACCTCGACCGCCTTGCCGCCGCGCCCGAACACGATCACCGGGCCGAAGGTCGGGTCATCGGCGACGCCCATCACCAGTTCGCGGGCGTTGGGGCGGCGCACCATGGGATGGATGGTGACGCCGTCCACCCGGGCGTGCGGGGCCTCGACCGCGACGCGCTCCAGCATTTTCGTGGTCGCCTCGACCACCTGCTCGACCGTGCGCAGGTCGAGCGCGACGCCGCCGAGGTCCGATTTGTGGATGATGTCGCGCGACATGATCTTGACGACGCAGCCGCCATAGCGGCCAAGCACCAGCCGCGCCACTTCCGCCGCCTCCTCCGGCGTGCGGGCGAGGCGCGCGGGGGCGATCGGTATGTCATAGGCTTCGAGCAAAGCGCTGATCTCGACCGGCGCCAGCCAGGCGTTGCCGCGGGCGATCGCCTGCTGGACGACGGCGCGCGCCTTTGACGTATTGGGCGCGAAATCGACGGGCAGCGAGGGCGGCGCCGCCATCAGCGCCTCGCGCGCCTGGCGCCATTTGACCATATACATGAAGCCGGCGACCGCGCCGCCTTCATAGCGCGGAATGCGCGCCTCTTCGAAAATGCGGCTGATCGCGTCATTGGCGCCATACCAGACCGCGAAGACCGGCTTCTGATTGATCGAGGCGCGCCGGTGCTTTTTCACCGCCTCCACCGCCGCCAAAGCGATCTCCTCGGCATTGGAGAGAACGTTCGGCGAATGCATCGCAAGCACCGCGTCATTGGCGCGGTCCTGCAGGACGAGCGACAAAACCTGTCCATAATGCGCGGCGTCGGCGTCGGGGGGGAGTTCGACCGGCGGCGCGCCGCCCCAGGCCTCCGACGCCAGCGGCTTCAAGGCGTCGCGCGTCGTCGGCGAAATGTCGGCGAGCTTGCCGCCGAGATCGAGCAGCCGGTCGATGGCCAGATAGCCCACGCCCCGCCCGTTGGCGACGATGGCGAGACGATCGCCGTTGAAGGGCTTGATCCGCGCCAAGGCCTCGGCGGCCTCAAACAGGGCGCCGATCGAGGGCACGCGGAGCAGGCCGGCGCGGCGGAAGGCGGCGTCATAGACCTCGTCGGCGGTGGCGAGATTTCCCGCATGGGTGCCGGCGCGGCGCGAAGCCTCGTGGCGGCCCGAACGGATCACGATGACCGGCTTGATGCGGGAGGCGGCGCGCGCCGCCGACATGAAGCTTTTCGCGTCCTCGAGATATTCGACGTAAAGCAGGATCGCGCGGGTCATCGGATCGAGGGCGTAGTAATCGAGCAGATCGTCCATATCGACGTCGGCCATGTCGCCGAGCGCCGCCATGCCCGAAAAGCCGACCTGCCGGCGATGGCCCCAGGCGGCGATCGCCTCCATCACCGCCGCCGATTGCGAAATGAGCGCGAGGTCGCCGGCCCGGACCGGTTGCGCCGAAAGACTGGCGTTGAGCTTGACGCGCGGCGCGATGACGCCGTGGCAATTGGGACCGAAGATGCGGATGCCGCTTTTGCGGGAGATGGCGCGCATCTGTGCGAACAGGGAATCGGCGCCCGGCTTGGGGTCGTCGGTCATGACGATGGCCGCCGGAATCCCGAGGTCCGCCGCCTCCTGGACGATTCCGGGGACGTTTTCCCTGGGCGCGACGACGATGACGAGGTCCGGCGGTTCGGGAAGCTCGCGCAATTCCTTGAACGAACGCCGGCCCGCGATCTCCTGGTGACGGGGATTGACGACATGGAGCACGCCATCGAAGCCGGTGGAGACGATATTGTCGAGCACCGCCTGGCCGGTGGAGCCGGCGCGGTCCGACGCGCCGACCAGCGCCAGGGATTTCGGTTGCAGGGCGCGGTCGAGTTGGCGGATGCTCATGACGATTCTCCGTCGCGTTTCGCACGTGCGAACATAGCCGTTTTGCCGGGCCAATTCATCCCGAACGCGCGATTCGCGCGTTACGCCAACCGATAAGCTCTTGCGCGAAGCCGTCGAGACGGATTTAAGTCGCATTCTCGCCCTCCGGCGACGCGCGATTCGTCCCGGGCCGATGTCCCGTTTTTCCGCCCGCGCGGGCGGCTTCGCAACTTCGCCAGAGGATTCGACAGGAGGAACCATGCGCTTTTTCGATCGTCGCGCGCTTGGCGGCGCCATTCTGGCGGCGGCGACGCTGGCGTCCGTCGCCTGCGCGGCGGCCGCGCAGGACGCGGAAGGCACATGGATGCGCGAGGACGGCGCCACCAAGATCCGTTTCGCGCCCTGTGGCGGCGCCCTGTGCGGCACTGTGGTCTGGCTCAAGAATCCCCATTCCAAGGCGCGCGTCGGGCAAAGAGTCTTTTTCGACATGGTGCGCGCCGACCAGAACAGCTGGGCCGGCCGCGCCTTCAATCCCCAGGACGGCAAGACCTACAGCGGCCGCATGGTGGTCTCGGGCAAGAAGCTGCGCACCAGCGGCTGCGTGTTCGGCGGTCTGATCTGCAAGACCATGTATTGGGTGCGGGCGAACTGATCACCCGTTGATCTTGCGCTGCAACAGCCCGCGCGCCTCGGCGTCGGGCGCGCCGAACCAGCGATGACGCACGCCCAGAGTCTGTGAGGCGAGCAGGCCGTAAGCGTCCGAGCCGTCGAGCGCGATCAGAAACGAGACGAAATTGCCGCCGCAATCGTGCGGAATGCAGACCGCGCCATAATAAAACGGCTTTCCGTGCATGGTGACGCGCTCCAGCGGCGTGGAGACGCCGTCGAGCCTGGCGATCCAGGGTTCGCGGCGATAGGCGCGCGGCGTGATGGCGCGCCAAGCGGCCAAGGCGGCCGGCGCCGCCTTGGCGATTTCAGGCGGATAGGTCTGCGCCCTGGCCCCGCAAAGCGGCGTCAAGGCGAGAAAAAAGCACAGGCTGACCTTGAGCATTGGTCCCTCCCCCGCGATGTCCGCCGGGGATCATACCATGGCGAGGGCCTCAGCGAACCCGGGAGAAGGCGCCGAAGCGGCTCACGCCGCCGCCAGCCCCCGCTTCAGATCGTCGATCAGGTCCTCGACGTCTTCGAGCCCGACCGACAGGCGCAGCATGCCCGGCCCGATGCCCGCCGCCTGGCGCGCCTCCTCGCTGAGGCGCTGGTGGGTGGTGGTCGCGGGATGGGTGACGAGGCTCTTGGCGTCGCCGAGATTGTTCGAAATTTTTATGATCTCGAAGGCGTTGGCCATGCGGAACGCTTCGGCCTTGCCGCCGGCGACGTCGAAGGCAACCATGGTCGAGCCGCCCTTCATCTGGCGGCGCGCCAGCTCATATTGCGGATGGTCCGGCCGGCCGGGGTAATAGACCCGGGCGATCTTCTTTTCGCCGGCGAGGAAATCGGCGATTTTCCCAGCGCTGTCCTGCTGCTGGGCGACGCGCAGCGGCAGGGTTTCGAGGCCTTTCAGCAGCACCCAGGCGTTGAAGGGCGACAGCGACGGCCCAGTCTGGCGGATGAAATTATGGACATGGGTCTCGATGAAGGCGTTGGAGCCCAGCACCACGCCGCCGAGGCAGCGGCCCTGGCCGTCGATATGTTTGGTCGCGGAATAGACCACGCAATCGGCGCCGAGTTCGAGCGGCTTCTGCATCAGCGCCGCGGCGAAGACATTATCGACCACCAAGGTAGCGCCGGCCGAATGGACGATTTTTGCGATCGCCGCAATGTCGAGCACGCCGAGGGCGGGATTGGTCGGGCTTTCGAGAAAGGCCGTTTTGGTGTTCGGCCGCAGCGCCGCCTTCCATTGGTCGAGGTCATTGCCGTCGACCAGAGTGGATTCCACCCCGAAGCGCGGCAGCAGATCGGTCACGATATAGAGGCAGGAGCCGAACAGCTGGCGCGAGGCGACGACATGGTCGCCGGCGCGCACCTGCCCCATCAGCGCCGTGGTCACTGCCGCCATGCCGGTCGCGGTCGCGCGAGCGGCTTCGGCGCCTTCGAGCAGAGCCATGCGCTGTTCGAACATGGCGACGGTCGGATTGCCGAAACGGCTGTATTGATAGCCCTCGTCGGCGCCGGTGAAGCGGCTTTCCGCGACTTCCGCGCTGTTATAGACAAAACCCTGGGTGAGGAACAAAGCCTCGGAGGTCTCGCCATAGGCCGACCGCATCGTCCCGCCATGGACCATTTTCGTGCGCGGGCGCAGGTTCGTGGCGTCGAGAGGCGGGCGGTCATAGGCGGACATGGAAAACTCCTCCGGGCGCGAGACGCCCGATCGTTCGAAGCCATGCAGCCGGCTGCTCGATTTTCGGCAGAACCGACCTTTTAGCTCCTTGATTTAACGTGGCGGCAAGCCGGCCGGCTCAAAGGACCACAGTAGCGCTTGTAGCGCCGCGCCGGCGCGGGGTCAACGATTTCGCCTTGGGGCGGGGAGCCGTCACAAGTCGGATGGCCGACTATGCCCGGGCAGCAGCCGGTCGCCGATCGGCAACGCCTCTCCAGAACGCTAAAAAGTTCGCTTGAAAAGATCTCCGACCTCGCCGTGGCCCGTATAATTCCCTGATTGCGGACTGTGACCAGGAACGCGCCATGTGAGGGGCCGGGTCAAACGCTGCAAACACCGCAGGAATCCTTCCCCACGCAAAATCATTGTAGGCGTTGCGAAACATTGCGGAATGGCTGTGGCTCGTCGCTCGCCTCCAAAACCAGGTTTTGCAGGGTGACAATAACTTGGCCGCGGCTTCCCTTTTCTGATCGCAAACTTCTCGCGTGGACGTCAGATGAACGCGCGCTGGCGTTCGCATTGTCAGGCGCGCGCCTCGATGACCATATTGAACGGACCCTCCGTCGCTCTGCGTACGTCCGAAAATCCGCCCGCACGAATGACTTCGACGAGTTTGGCCTCGCCTGCCTGGGCTCCCAAGCCCTCGCCGACCTCCTGATCGAGCGAGGTGGGCACGCAGATCATTGTCGAGCCGTTGTAGTAGAGGCGGCCAATGGGGTTCATATTGTCCCTCGCCTTGTCGCCCGCGATCGGCTCGACGATCATCCATGTGCCGTCGCGTTTAAGGATTCGGCGCATATGCGTCGCGCATCCGCGCGGATCGCCCATATCGTGCAGGCAGTCGAAGGAACTGACGAGATCGAAATCCGATTCCGCGATTTCTTTCGCCTTCGCAGTTTCAAAGCGAACCCGATCGGCGAGACCATGCTGTTCCGCGTGACGGCGCGCTTCCTCGATGGATGGCGCGTGAAAATCGAAGCCGGTGAACCGGCTCTCCGGAAAGGCGCTCGCCATCAGCAGGGTCGAAAACCCGACGCCGCAACCGACGTCGGCGACTTTGGCGCCCGCCTTCAGTTTTTCGCTCACGCCGCGCAGAGAAGGCAGCCAGTTCTGCACGATATTATTGGCATATCCTGGCCGGAAAAAAGCCCCGGTCGCGCAAAACAGGCAAGGCGCCGTGTCGCCCCAGTGCACGCCCGTTCCCGACCGAAACGCCTGCTCGACCATTTTTTCACCTTCGATCATCGCGGCGACGAGGCCGAACGCGCCTGCGAGATAGACGGGACTGTCCTTTACGGCGAAAACCATAGCCTGCTCCGGCGAGAGGCTGAACGTTTCCGCCTCCGGATCATAGTCGATGAAGCCGTTGGCCGCCTGCGCAAGCGCCCATTCCCGGACGTAGCGGGCCGCCAGCCCGCCGGCCTTGGCCGCTAGGTCTTCCACCGTGAGGGGACCTTCCCCGTACAGCGCGTCAAATAACCCGAGGCGCAAGCCGATCCGTGTCGTCGGCACGCAGAACGCGCCACCAAGATCGCCCAACATTTTGCCGATGAATAGTTGCAGCTTTTCGTCATTGACTTGGCTCATCGGTTCCTCCCTGTCATCTTAAGATCGTGCGAGTGTCCGTGGGCCCAGGTCCGCCCCGAGGCCCACATGACGCCCATCAGACAGATTCCGAATTGAACGTCAGGTCGATGAGGGCGAGCGCGATCCGGAGCACATTCGTGCGATGAGCGTCAGACATGGTTGCGTCTTCCATCCGATGGGCTCAGGAATACGCCGTCAACGGGTCGATTACGGTGACCGTCTCATTGACTCTGGTGATTGGAAAGCCGGCCAGGCGCGAGTGCTCGCGAACGCGATCTTCGCTCTCGGCCAGGTAGACGCAGAACGTGTTGTCGGCGGCGATGTAGGACTGCACCCATTGCACGGTCCCGGAAAGCTTGGCGACTGCGCCGTTCGAGGCGGCTGCAAGTTCCTTGAGCTGAGTCTGGCTCAAGCCGCCGACGCCAGGGATATGACGTTCGATCACATAGCGTTTCATTGTTTGGCATCCTTTCGTTTCGCGTTCGACGCGTGGATACGGAGGTCAGCCTTTGGGCAAATAGGCGATTGCGCCGGCGACGTCGGTATCGTCGATCAGGTGAAGCCGGCTTTCGCTGCCGCGCTGGCGGGCCATAGCGAACGGCGCGTAGTCGGGATCGCCGGTGAAGGCCGTCGCGGCCTCAGCCGATGGAAATTCGATGAGCGCCACCAAGGTGGCGTCCAGCGGCCGGCCTTCGAGTGTTTTCACATTGGCGCTGCGGGCCAGGTATTTGCCGCCGTGCCTGTGCACGAGGCCGTGCACGGTTGCGGCATAGCTCGGCAACCACTTATCGTCTGTCACCTTCACGTCAGCGATTAGGTAAACTGGCATCGCTTCCCTCCTCAGGTTAGTTTCGGGCTACGTTTGGTTGAATGAGCCTCGATAAGGGGAGGAAGCTAGCGCTGGACGCGGACTGGCGTCAGGTCGGGTTTCGTCAAAAACGATCCTTTTATGCCAATTTCTGGTGCGGGAATGGCCAACACCAATGCCAAGGCTATCGAGGCGTTGATCCTCGCCTTGCCGGAATCCGCGGGTTCCGCGATCTACGGGTTGATCGACGTTTTTGCGTCGACCGGGACGCTGTGGCTCGCGCTCGTCGGCGATGAGCCGAGCGGGCGGCAGATCCAGCCGAAAATTGTCTCGCTCACGCACGACCCATTCCGATGCGGCAACGCCATTCCGGTCACGCCTGACCTGACCATCGGGGAGGCGTCCGGCGCCGACATCATCGTCATCCCGGAGCTATGGCTCGCGCCCGACGACGACTTAAAAGATCGCTATTCGGAACTGAAGGAATGGCTTCGCAGCCGCCACCGGGCCGGCAGCACGATCTATTCGGCCTGCTCGGGCGCAGTGCTGCTCGCGGCTTCCGGCCTGCTCAACGGCAAGGCGGCGACATCGCATTGGGGCTATGCGGACCTATTCCGTAACAGTTTTCCGGACGTTCGATTTATTCCTGAACCCAATATCGTGTTCGCCGACGATGGCGGACGTATCGTGACCGCGGGCGGCGCCACCGCTTGGCACGACCTCGCGATTCACATCATCTCGCGCCATTGTAGTCCAGGCGAGGCGTTGCACATCGCGAAAGTTTATTTGCTCCAATGGCATGGCGCCGGCCAACTGCCGTTTGCCAGCTTGGTTCGGCGTCAAACGCACGCAGACTCGATCGTGCGTCGGGCCGAGGACAGGCTGCGCGCGCATTACCACGAGCCGCAGGCGGTTGCTGGGGTGGTCGCGGAATGCGGCATTCCCGAGCGCAGCCTCAAACGTCGCTTTGCGGCTGCCACGGGATCGACCGTCATAGGCTATGTGCAAAATCTTCGGATCGAAGAGGCGAAGCGGCTGCTCGAGACCAGCGACATGTCGGTCGATGATATCGCTGCAGTGGTCGGTTATGAAAATCCGGCATTTTTCCGGAAATTGTTCAAGCGGCGCGCTGGTCTCATGCCAAAAGATTACCGCCGCATGTTCCGTCCGATCTACGATGCGGCTCGTGTGAAGGGTTTCGGTCGCCGGCCCTGACACGCGTGATCGGGTCGCCGCGGGGCCGGCGCCCGAAACCCTTCACAAAACCGGTAACCCAAATTAAGGCGCTGCTTGGCAGCGGCAGGTCTGTCAATAAAATCGCCGTAGCTTACGACACGGCGTCGAGGCCGATCACGGAGAAGCGCCCTTCGCGATCGCGCCAGGTTCGGGCTGTTCGCCATCCGGCGCTCGTGGCGAGCGCGGCGAAATCGGCCGGGTCATATTTCCGCGAGCTTTCGGTGTGGATCGTCTCGCCGGCGCGAAAGGCGAAATATTGGCCTGAGACCGGGACGACGCGCGAATCGAGGCTGACGAGGTGCATTTCGACCGCCGATTCGGCTTCGTTCCAGCGCGCCTCATGGGCGAAGCGGTCGAGGGGAAAGGCGCCGTCAAGCTCGCGATTGATCCGCGCGAGAAGGTTGAGGTTGAAGGCGGCCGTCACGCCCTGGGCGTCGTCATAGGCGTTCAGCAAGGTGGCGAGATCCTTTTTCAGGTCGATCCCGACGATCGCCTTGCCCCGTCCCGCGACGTGGCGGCGCAGGCGCGACAGGAAGGCGGCGGCCTCGCGGCGGTTCAGATTGCCGATCGTCGAGCCGGGAAAGAAAGCGATTCGCGGTCCCGGCGGCAGGTTATCAGGCAGATCGAAATCGTGATTGAAATCGGCGACGATCGGAAATGTCTTCAGGCCCGGGAAGCGGGCCTCGATGCGGCGCGCGGTGCGCGCGAGTACGTCGCCGGCTATGTCGATCGGGACATAAAGCCGGGGGGCGGCCAGGGCCGCGATCAAAATCTCGGTCTTGACGCCGGCGCCGGCGCCATATTCGAGCAGCAAGGCGCCCTCGCCGCAGAATTGAGCGATTTCGCCGGCGTGGCGCGCGAGAATTTCGGTTTCGGCCCGGGTCGGATAATATTCGTCGAGCCGGGTGATGGCGTTGAAGAGATCCGAACCGCGCGCATCATAGAGCCAGCAGCAGGGGATCGTCTTTTGCGGGCGCGACAGCCCGGCGACGACGGCGGCGTGAAACGCCTCGTCCCAATGCGTTCGCACGTCAGCGTCTGTCATCATCTGCGTCTCCAGCTAGGCGCACGCCGGAAAATTGCCAGCGGGCGTCGGGCGGAAAGAAATTGCGATAGGTCGCGCGCATATGGCTTTGCGGTGTCGCGCAGGAGCCGCCGCGCAACACGAATTGTCCGCACATGAATTTGCCGTTGTATTCGCCCGCGGCGCCTTCGGCGGGACGAAAGCGCGGGTAGGGGGAAAAAGGGCTGCAGGTCCATTCCCAGACGTCGCCGAACATCTGGCGCAGGCCGTTTTGCCCCGCTGTCGCCGGCGACGGCCGCATCAGGCCGGATTCGACGAAATTGCCCTCGACGTCCAGCGGCTCCGCCGCGCGCTCCCACTCGGCTTCGGTCGGCAGCCGGCGGTTCGACCAGCGCGCGAAGGCGTCGGCCTCGAAAAAGCTGATATGGACCGCCGGCGCCGCCGGATCGACGCGTTGGAATCCCGATAGGGTCATGGTCCAGAATTCGCCGTCGCGCTCCTCCCAATAGAGCGGCGCCGACCATTGGCCATCCAGACATTTGGCCCAGCCCTCCGACAGCCACAGCAGGGGCTGGCGATAGCCGTCGTCGGCGATGAACTCCATCCATTCGCCATTGGTGACGAGCCGGTCGGCGAGCCGATAGGGCTCGATCAGGACGCGGCGGCGCGGCCGTTCGCAATCGAAGGCGAAGCCCTCGTCGCCCGCGCCCGATTCCGCGATCCCGCCGGCGAAATTTTCGTAAGCCATGGCTGTCGGCTCGGCGCCGCCGGCGTCCGGCGCAGGATCGAGATAAGCGGGGCGCAGCGGATTTTGCGCAAACAGATGGAGGATGTCGGTCAGGAGCAATTCCTGATGCTGCTGTTCGTGATGACAGCCGAGTTCGATCGAAGCGGCGACACGGTCGGAAGTTTCGCGCCGGAGCAAATCCTCGATCGCCGCGTCGACATGGTCGCGATAGGCGTGAATTTGTTCGAGCGTCGGCCTGGTGAGCATGCCGCGCCGCGGCCTTGGCTGGCGCGCGCCCAAGGTCTCGTAATAGGAATTGAACAGAAAGTTGAAGTTCGGGTCGAAGACGCGATAGGAGCGCGAAAAGGGTTCGAGCACCATCGCCTCGAAGAACCAGGTCGTATGCGCCAGATGCCATTTCGCCGGGCTCGCGTCCGGCATGGATTGCACGGTCGCGTCGGCGTCGGTCAGCGGCGCCGCAAGCCTGCGGCTCGCCGCGCGCGCCTTTTGGAATTGGACGAGGATTTCAGTTTTTCCGGATGACACGCGGCCTTGGCCTCCGTCGTTGGCGACCCCTTCGGCTCCCCTCCTATCACGCGGATGCGTCAATATGGCGCCGCTTTCCGGCCCGCCCGCGGTCCGGCGAGGGCCGCGGGCGAATTGGTTCGAGTTTCGCATGACCGCCGCCCTCGGGGAATCGTAAAACGCCTGGCCGTGCTCCCGTTAATCGGCTCGGCGTCCAAAGGTTCCGGCCCATCCGCCAAAAAATCTCGCGATCTTTACCGCAAATTCCAGTTTGCTCAGCTTGCCTCAAGAGCGTCAGGAACCATCTCGATTTTCAGGTCTTGTTTCGACGTCGATCCATTCCGGCGCTGACAACAGCCAATATTCAATGGAGGCAACCATGAGCGCACACAACAAAAACGCGCACGGCGTTCAATCCAAAAAGCCCGAGGCCGCCAAGGCCGAACCGAAATCAGGATCGGCGGCCGAGCGGAAGGAGCGTTGGGACGAAGTGGCGGAGGCGTCATGGGAATCCTTTCCCGCCAGCGACCCTCCGTCGTGGACGATGCGGCGTCCGGCGCAGCCAGAGAAAAAGCCGCACGACGAGAAGTGACCAGGCGGCCGCCCGCGGAAATTCGAGCTGAATTTCGGACATCAACGCCCCGCGGCGCGGGCGTCTTGTGGCTGGCGCCCGAACTCGACGGGGAAATCGTCCGCCGCGCCGATCCCCTGTCGGCCTGCTCCATCGCGGCGCCGAAAAGCGCGCCGAATATAAGAGATCTGGCTTCGCAAATTCGGACAGTAGCTTGAGTGGATTTTCTGCCTGACGGCGGCGAGGATTTTCGCTGCGAATCAGGAGCTTTCGATGACGAAGAGAAGCCGTTGGCCGAGTTGGCGCAGCAGTTCGACGTTCAGCCGAACCAGATCACGACGCGGAAGAACCAGCTTCTGGAAGGGGCGCGGGGCGTGTTCGGGGAGGAGAAGGCAGGATCGATAGAGGCGCCGCGTTGGCAATTTGCGACGCCATCAAAGCTACCAACAATTTTGCGAACGCAAACGCGCCGCCTCGGACGCCTGTGAACGCCTGCGGAAGGTTAGATAACTTATATATCAGTGAACTATTGACTTCATCGGCTGCCTGCGAACGTCAGCGGATAAGGAAGTGGTGCCAGGGGCGGCATCGAATATGCGGCATAATACACTGATATATAATGCTAAAATATCTTCAAAAAATATTTATACCAACAATTATACCAACAAGTTTCGGCGCTGCGATTTTCGCCAACCCGCCCGCCGTCAGGCAATGGTTGTCTCGATTCCTGCGAGAAACGGTCGAAACCCTGTGCATAGTTCGTCGAGTGGACTGGACGTTGCCGGACACTGGTGGAGGATACAAGCAATAATTTTTCTTGCCCGAATAGGTTGCCTCAATGGACCGCATCAAACGCTGGAAACTCGCCGATGAGTTGAATGCATTTCAGATCGCCCTTTTGATCTCGGGCTATGATCCTTCGGAGTTTGAAGGTGACGCTTATGACAGATGGCCAGATGAGGTAAAGGTTGAAATATCAGCCTACCTAAACGCAATAAAGAATGCGGCCCGTGGTGGAAAGCTCACATATACACAAGTCAAATATGAAGAATATAACGAAATAAATTGGATTTTATCGACAATTGACGTCGATAGTTTTTGTGACTGGATGCGCTCCAGAAACTTTGTCGATGGATTTTTTCTCACACATGGCGCTAGTCCAGACGGCTTGGCTGACACATCAAGCGTGTTCTATGCGCCGAAGCTCGCCGCGGCCGTTCGGGCATGGAATGAAGTCACTTCGAATCCTGAGGCGTTGAGCGGCAAGACGCCGAAAAAAGCGCTTGAAATTTGGCTCCGCAAACACGCGAACGAATATGGCCTGACCAACAAAGACGGCAATCCGAACGAACTTGGCATCGAGGAAATCTGCAAGGTTGCCAACTGGAAGCCGGCAGGAGGCGCAAGCCCGACCCCCACCCCCACTTCGACGCAAAAGCCCCCGGAGGGTTCATCGCCGTGGGGTAGGAAGGAACGGTCATGGGGTAGGAGGGATAAGCCAAACCCTCCCACCCCAAAGTCCATTTTCACCATCGATGATGACATACCCTTCTGACCGCGGACCCTTTTTGCGGCACCAAGGGTAGGTGCGTTTCGGCTAATCCATCAGGCCAGTTTTCTTGTAACCGCCCAGCTATTTGAAACGCTGGTTCGCGTTCATCTTCCTATCGTGTCCAACAAAGCACGGATAGATTCGATGAACACCGGAAAAGAAGACTTCAAGCCCTCTTTCATTCGTCTTGAACAGGTGAAGGCGCGCACCGGCCTCAGCCGCAGTACTCTTTACGCTTATATCCGCGAAGGCCGTTTTCCGGCGCCCGTTGCCATTTCTGAGCGGTGTATCGCTTGGGTGGAAGGCGAAATTGACGGCTGGATTGCGGAGCGCATCGCCTCTCGCCGGGCTTGAGGCGCCCGATGCTCACGCCAATCAAAAAACCCGCGCGGCGTCGGCGCTACCCGGTCAACCGGATCAAGCAATCGTCCAGCTACGATCCGGGCGAGATTGCCAAGCTCTTCGGCGTTCACCGCAACACCGTCCGGCACTGGCTCAAGGACGGCCTCAAGGCCATCGATGATCGCCGCCCTATCCTCGTTCATGGGGCGGCGCTGAAGGCGTTCATTTCCGAAAAGCAGCGGGCGAGGCGTCAGAAATGCGCGCCTGGCGAATTCTTCTGCTTCCGGTGCCGAGCGCCCCGCAAGCCTTGGGGCAACATCGCTGACGCCTCCTGGCATACCGACAAGATCGCGAAGCTCACCGGCCTTTGCTGCGTTTGTGACACGGCAATGCACCGCTCGGTCCGCCGGGCCGACCTCCCGAAATTCGCGGCGCTGATCGACATTCAGCCGATGGCGTCGGAGCGATTGAGGGATAGCCCGAATGCCAGTGCAAACAGTGACTTCAACAAGGACCGGAGCCATGTCCAAGATCAACCCGCAGAATGAACGCATCAAGCGCGATTATTTGCGCTTCCTGAAGGAGGCGCGCGGCAAGAGCGAGGCGACGCTCGACGCCATCCGCAAGGCGCTGGCGCGCTTCGAGGATTACACGGGCGCCCGTGACTTCAAGACCTTTCGCCGCGAACAGGCTATCGCTTTCAAGGAGCGTCTCGCCGAAACCAACGGCTGCCGCAGCGGCGAGGCCCTCAGCCATTCGACGCAAACCAGCACACTCACCGCCCTTAAGGAATTTTTCACTTGGCTGGCGTGGCAGCCCGGCTTCAAGTCAAAAATCCATGTTCCCGACATCGAATATTTCAGCCCGTCGAACAGGGACATCGCGACGGCGAAGGCGCCCAAGCTTCGCGATTTCCCGAGCCTTGAACAGGTCCGGGCCGTCATCGCGGCCATGCCTACCGAAACCGTGATCGACCGCCGGAATCGCGCGTTGGTGACCTTTGCGATTCTGACCGGGATTCGCGACCGCGCGCTGGCGTCCCTCTGCCTTCGTCATGTCGACATGAGCAAGGCGCCGCCGCTGGTTCGGCAAGAACCGGATCGCGTGGCGACGAAGTTTGCCAAAAGCATCAATACGTTCTTCTTCCCGTTGGGCGACGACCTGACCGAAATCGTCCGCGAATGGATCGACGAATTGCGCACGATCCACCTGTTCGCGCCGAATGATCCTGTCTTTCCCAAAACGAAGGTTGGCCAAGGGCAGGACATGGGCTTTCAGGCCTTTGGAATTGAAGCGCAGCATTGGTGCGACGCCTCGCCGGTGCGGGCGATATTTCGCCAAGCTTTCGAACGGGCGGGCCTGCCTTATTTCCCGCCCCACTCCTTCCGGCACACTTTGGGGCATTTGATGCAGAAAACTTGCCGGACGCCGGAACAGATCAAGGCATGGAGCCAGAACTTGGGCCATGAGAACATCGCCACCACGCTCACGTCCTACGGCAAGATCGATCCGCACCGCCAAGGCGACGTGATCGGCGCTATTTCATTGGAACCGGAGGTGCCTGACGCTGATTTGCGGGCGAAACTTCGCGCTTTGATTGCATAGGCCAGACGCATCACCTGCGCGGCGCGGACTTGCGACCGAAACCGCCGACCGGCATGGGTTTCTGCGCCAAAATTTGCTCGGGCGAGCCGGGCGCAAGGGCGATTTCCGCCTTTGCAGGCGCAGCAGCCGTTCTTCGATCATTGACCAGGGAACCGCACGCCGGAAAGCGCCGCATTGCCTTGCCGCATTTGATCCGCTCCGCCTGACCTCGTCACAGGCCGAGAGCAGATTTCGGGGTGGACACCCAAAGGCCTCCGCCAGCCAAACCAGCGCAGGAACTCATTGAAAATCGTTGTAGACGAATTCTGCGGAGCGGTCGGTCCATTTGGCGCGGCCATAAGCGCCAGGGCCATCATATTCGCCAAGCCAGCCCAGCAGATGCTGCTTTTCGGTCGTGTACCAGGGCCGCGAAGGTCGGGCACCAACCGCAAGATCGGCCTGTAAATGCAGATAAATTGGGCTGCCAGCGTCGAGTGGGCGGATGAGATCGACAAGATTGGCGTGGTCCTGCGCTAAGATTTGGAAATGCTGGAAATGTGCAGGAAATTCACGGCCGTCTTCAGCCAGTTCGTGGAGGTAATTGGAAGAACGCCAAACGAGTGATTTTCAACATACTCGGGAGTGACATATGGCGCATTTCCATCCTGCAGCGCCGGCACGATGATGAACGCGCCATTCGCGGGGAGCCCACGAATTCGCAAAGCATCTCGATACCGATGAATATCAGCCAATCCTTGATCGATCGCCTGCCCACCAGACCGATATTTGGCGTCGAGGATTATCCAACTGACAGGTTTGCCATCTTTGCGCAGCACGATAATGTAATCCGGTATGAAGACGCCGCTCAGGCTCGAAAACATCCTCAAGTCCGGTGGAATGCGCGCCCGCGAAAACCATTGCTGGTATCGTAGTTCGAGTCTGAAGCCGTCTGGTCCGCTGAACCCCCAGGCCGCCCTGTCTGGCAACCGTTCCTCACGGCCGATGTATGGCAGCGCCTTCGCCTTGCCGACTGACCAGCCCGGTCCGAGGAGACCAGGCAACCCGTCGACAATTCGATAGAGCACGAATAATTCGAACAGATCATAAGTGTGCTTCAACGACGATTGGAGGTCGCCGCCTGGATCATAGGCGAGGCCGGGCTCCAGCAACTTTCGGGCGGCGCGGTAAATCGCGGCATAGAGCGGGTGGTCACTCAGTGCCTGAAGCGTGGTCTCGCCAATGGGCTCCGGCGTGATCTGTTTGAAGAGCGGCAGCACGAGAAGGGCGTCCAGCCGGCGCGCCGCCGCCTCAATTGTCGCCGCGAGCATTTCGGCGTGCGCTTCGATCGTTGGATCAAGAAACGGCCGACCACGCGTTTGACGCAGAACGTCAACACTTTCCTTGAACCGCCTGCGAAGCCGTCGAAGGACATAAGCGAAATAACGGGTAATCGGATGGTCCGTGGACAGGACGGCGCTGGGCTGATCAATGGGCGTTCGCGCATCCATGAAAGCTCCAACGTCCTTGTCGCCAGTCACCGCTTTCAGCACGGCGGGGCGGCGCCCGAGCCAACGCAAAGTGATCAGATCAGCGCGGCGCGAGAAATTGAGCGGAAAGGCATCGCGAACACGGAGCGTCACCATAGGCGGCGCGGCTACATAGCGCTCCAACAGTCGCTCGAACACTGGCAGCTGGCTGGTGATGACTGCAGGATGGACGATAGCGAGCGTGGACATGGAAATCATTCCTTTCGCCGCGCCCGGCGACAAGCCCCAGACCAGGCCCTGCGACCGCTCGGATAGCTCGGCGAGCATCTTGTCGAACTCGTTCGCGCCGAGCTTTTGCTGATGAGGGTCGATCTCCAGCGTCGTGGTGACAATCTTTTCGCCGTCTCGCGCCTCAATGAGCGTGCGGCCCGCCCATGTCATTATGGGGATTTCAAACCGTGCCGAAAAGCCTTCGGAGTCGTTCTTCAACCCGCCCGCAGGAAGCTCAGCGCCGGCAACTCTCATCACGGGCAGGTTCTTGGTGCGCGTGTCGATGTATATCGTGTCGCCCTCGAAACAGGCCCAGCCGCCCGCGCCGAGCGTCAAATCCTGGCGCTCGCCGGCGACAATTCGATAGGGGGCAAGCTCCAGCATGTTCAGGACCAGAACCGCACGATCCCGAGCGCCGAAAGGCTCTTTTGCATCTGTTGAAGCTTGTGCGCCGAACGCGGCAGCTTGGTCGCGTTGCAAATATCCAGGGCCTTCTGCAGGGCCTCAGGCAATGCGCCGCCTGCGTCGCCCCGAAGCTTCGGCAGGATTTTCGTCAGGACGGCGGCGTCCAACGCCGAGAGCAATTCCAAACCGGCGGGCGCGGTGCAAAAGCGGAGGACTTCGTCGCATGTTCGGTAGCCGAAGTGTCGGCGCGCTGGCTCCAGCGCCTGATAGAGCGATTGAAGCAAGTTGAATATGACATCGAAGGCGACGGCGTCGTCGCCTTTTGCGGCCTTCTCCTTCCACGCCGCGAGATCGATGTCCCAAAACTCGAACGTGAAGGCGCGGTCGAGCACCTTGTCGGAAAAGGGGTGCGTGGTTTCGTCCATGTTGACCGTGCCGAAGATGAAGAGGTTTTCGGGCCACGGCATTCTTGGGGGCACCTCATCGATTTCGACATCGCCGGCATGGATGGCGAGTTCGGTTCTGCGGCCCTCCATTGCGGAAAGAAATGGTGCGAAATAATGCTCGACCCGCGCGAGGTTCATTTCATCGAGGCAGAGGAAATATGGCTTGTCCTGGTTGGTGTTGGCCGCCATCAAAAGGCGCAGGGCTTCCGTCCTGTGATAATCAGGCGGCGACGCTAGGGGATTGACGAAGCCGAGCAGGCCAGAAGGATCGGTCCAGTCCGGCCAGACAGCAACCTGTGTGTAATGTGCGTTTGGCGCAATCCCCAACGCCGCGCAATAGGCCTGAGCGTATGCCTTGGCGATTGATGTCTTGCCTGCGCCGGAAAGTCCGGCAAGCAACACGAAACGTTTACCCTCGGCGCTGTGCAGCGCTGCATGGAGCACCCGAACTTGTTCATCGCTATAGATGAAGCGGCTGGTCTCCGGACTTTCACGAAAATGGCTCAACACGGCGTCGATTTTCGCCGGCGTGAAGGGGGGCGGCTCAACGTCATAAATGTGTGCGGGCGAGACAATCAGCGGCTCTTCAGGCATCTGGTCAGTGAGCAAATGATCCGGTGTTTTCAGATTGGCGGGCAATCCGGTAACCCAATATTGCCCGTTTTCGGTAAGTTGAATTTGTGCTGAGCGACCCGCCCCTGCCACGGAGATCAGATCGAGTTCCCGCATCCAGGTTACCAAAGCATTCGGCGCAAACTCCGAAGTCCATTTTGGATAATAGCCCTGTGCACGCTTTGCGATTTCGCCGCGGGTCAAAATGCTGGATTCGCGCAGATCATCGAGAATGAGCGCAAAGCCGAAGATCGAACGGACGAAAAAGGGCGTCAGCACATTGGCGGGGCTTTCGCCTTCCAGAAGGCGGCGACCGTTGGGCGTGACCCTGTAAACGCCATGCTCGACGATGATCAGCCCCATCGACGCCGCTTGCGAAAGGACCTGCGCGCGCGATCCTGCGTTTAGGGCCGGCGCTTCCTCGGCGATCTGCTGGAGCAAATCCTCCTTTTCGACACCGGTCTCGGCTGCACGAACGATCGACAGGATCACCCGCAAATTGTCAGTGACGTAAAACATGCCCTTGCGTTGCATTACCGCGGGCAGGATCACCAACCGCGGGACATCGGTTGGTCCCTTGATCACGTCGCTTTCAGCAGCCTGAGGCCCTGCCGCCTTTGCATCATCCGACGGCACCATCTCCCAAGCGAACCAAGCGAACTGATTATAAGCGATAGCGTCGTCGAGGCTTTTCTCCGGACCGAGGGCTTCCCGTAATGCCGCTCGGGCGATGACGTTCTGGCCAATCATGTGCAAACCGAAGGTCGGCTTTTCGAGCCACGAGCGCAATTGTGCCGTGCGCGACCAATCCATCAAGCACAGTACATCGTAGGGTCGCAACATAGCGAATACGCGCGCCAATCGCGCCGATGGGCGACGGTCGGAGTGACGCGGCGACACCAGGGCAAGGATGCGTTCAAATTCGGCGTCCAGATGCTTGGCAACTTCTTTTGAGTCGGCCGGCGCTTCCCAATTTTTGAGTGACCAAAGCGCGTCAATGATTTCCGCGTCTGCATAAGCCCCTTTCACGGTGACGGAATTGCCCGGTCCAATGCCAGTGATGCCGTCTCGTTCCCAGAGGCCCTGCTGGGCCTGCGGCGAGCGGAACGCCGCCTCATCGAGTCCTGCCGCCCAGACGACGTCGCCGCGATAGGTGAAAAACCATTCCTTGTTTTGCGCCGGGAGGAACTGCTGCTCGTAAATAGATTTGATGTCGGGCACTGGCTTTCCTCAATTCTCTCTTTCAGAAAATGGCAACGGAATATTGCGGTCCAAAGGTGGCCCACCCCATAATTAGCCTCCGCCGTCGCCTGTTTCAGCAACGACGATGCGCAAGACGCTCATTCCTCCCGGATCGTCATCATCGATCAGTTCAACGCCTTCAATCGGCGGCGGAGGCCCGCCGGATTCGACCAATGCGTACACGCCTTGCGGCGCGGCTTGCAAAAACGCGATACCAGTCGCGCCTCGTGCAACTGCATGGTTGCCCAGCGTTGGTTTATGCCGAAAGACTTTTCCGTATGTAACTTTCATGAGCAGGTCGACGACCGCACTCCAATCGTCGGCGCCATTCTCGATTGCGCGTCTGCCGTAATTCAGGCCAGTTTGCCCAATCATATTTGCCACGAACTTGCCCAGCGTCGGCTCGGTCGTAATCGCCGATGGGGTGGGTAACGCCTGATGCTGCGTCCAGATCGGTGGCTCGATTGCCGTGTTTTTCAGATGACGATCAATGACGCCAAACGTTCCGGCATCTTCGCCGCAAGTCGGCTGAAGATTGAAGATACGCGTACCGTAAACAGCATCAGCGAACGAAAAAGCAGGCCAATTTTGATATAAATGAAGCTGCCGAGGGCTCGACTTGCCGCCGAATGTGACGCGCGTTGCTCTGGAGGCCATTTTCGCCTGAACGAGCGACGCTGAACGCTCAACGCCCCCGCTCTGATGCAACACGTCCACGACGACGAGCAAATCAGCTAACTCGCATTCCGTTTCCTTTCGGGCTGACGATGGATGCCAAAACCGCACCATTGGCGCCGCGTGGCAAAAAACCCCGGACAGCTTGAGGCCGTAACCAATGCTCGCAAGAATTGGCGACCATTCTTGCGTAATTCTTTGAACGCTGCTCAGGACGATCGATGCGACCAGTCCGACCTCGGTCCTGGGCGGATTGCTCATCGCTGGCGAACCATGAAGAAGAGTTTCGCCAATAACTAGGTCGGCAGCGGCAGTCATCGCCTGAACAGCTGAGGAATCTATGGGCAACGAATTGGTCTCCGCGATAAAAAGCTGTTTCTAAATCTTCCCCTTACACGGGAGGCTCACGCTTCAATGGCAGGCGATCAACCTGCTCGATTTGCCGGTCCAAAGCTCTCAGAGTGCTCAGAGGGATTGAACGCTGTCCATTGTCCCCCTTATTTCCGCAGCGTTCCCAGGCCACGTTTCCGGGGCCGTTGAAAACGACCGTTACGGGGCCGTCCTTCAGGCGCTGCAAAACGATGAGATGGTCGGGTTCGTGGCGGATGGCCACGCGCGCGCCCTGCGTCAATTTCACTTCGATCTTCCGGCCATCCTGCGCAATTGCGTCGTGGCCCTTGTTCGATCCGCGCAAAAGGTCGAGGTCGAACATATAGGCGGCGATCACCTCGCCTATGCTGCCGACCAAATGCCCGTCAGGCGTGAATTTCCGACGGGGAAAGATCGCTTCGAGGCGGCTGATCGTTGAATAGAGTCCGTCGAGCAAAAGGCGGATTTCGGCCCAATCGACCGCAGGCCCCACTGCGACCTCCGCGTCTCGCCCTTCGGCCGGTATTAGGATTTTTGGGCGGGAGAAGGTCATGCGTCAGCGATCCATCCGCTTCGGCGCGCATACAGAATTTCCATGCGTCCGTTGATCGGCCCGGTTTTGAAGGTCGCGACGTTGACCTCGGTGCGGCCGACTTGCGCGAGATATTCGTCGTAGGTCTTGCTCGCCAACATCGTTTCATAGAACTTGTGACGAGGATCATTTTTTCGCGCCGCCTTCTCGCGCAAAAACGTGTCGTTCACGATCCGGTAGCGTCCGCGCAATTCCGTCATGACTGGCTCCGCTGATTCTTGTTGCTCATTGCGCCGCCTCCATGTCGCGCGCCTCGACCGGCGCGAGGGCTTCGGCGAGGAGGGATTCGAGGAGTTTGGCGCGGGTGGTCTCAGTGGCGGTCAGGCTCGCCTCCAGGCGGTCGCAGAGCGCCATCAGTTCATCGACTTTTTTGACGATGCGGCGTTGTTCGGCGAGGGGCGGGAGCGGAATAGTCAACGACGCCAACTCGGTAGAGTTTACGTTTTTGAGCCCCACGGCGGACCTGATCGGCTTCTCAATCTGATCTCGGACATGATCTGTGTTTGTGGTGAGCCAGATGTAGCGAGGAAGAACATTTTCCAAGCTCAGTCGGATGCGGACAAGATAGCCCGCAAATGACATCCCTTCTGCCGAAGTGCCTACTTCGGCGGCGCGACCGACAATTTCCAGGCTTCCATTTGAGCGGATAAGCAGAAGATCACCACACCGGAGGCTTAGGTCTGCGATTTCAGTCGTTGTGAGCGGTCCGAACTTCAAATCAGCAAGGCTGATTTGCCCGCCTGAGAACCCGACTCGAATTTCAATTCTGACTGGCTTTTGCCCTCGCCAGCCTTCGCATGAGAAGGAAAGCCAGGGCCAATTGCAGCCACGCGAGGGCGGATTCGATGGTCGCCTCGAAGTCTTTTGACAGACGGCGCGCGCGATTGATCCAACCGAGCGTCCTTTCGACGACCCAGCGTTTCGGCAGCACCGTAAATCCTTTCACCTCTTTATCGGTTCGCTTGACGACGGTGATGGAAATGCGGCTCGCCTCGAAGGCTGCGCGCTTGGCTTCATCACCCTGATAACCCCCGTCGACGAAGGACATTTTCACCCACGGGCTCTTGCGATGCACGGCCTTCAGCAACGGCGCGAGAGCGTCGCGGTCCTGCACGTCGGCGGTCGTGATCTGGCATTCGATGGGCAGACCGATCGTGTGTTGTAGCCCCTTAAGTTTCGGACAGACACTCTCCGGCTTCGGCGGCCAAGCGATCCGCGATGAACTCGCGGGGTGAACGATAGCCAAGCGCGCGATGCGGATGGCGTGTGTTGTAATGCTCGAACCACGACGGCAGCAAGCGGATCACGGTTTCGGCGTCCGGCAGTGGCGACACGCGCGCGTAATCGCGTTTGATCGTGCGGACGAAGGCTTCGGCCATTCCATTCGATTGGGGGCTTTCGACCGGCGTGGTCAGCGGCTCAAGGCCGATTTCGCGGGCAAAATGTTTCGTGTCGCCAGCGATGTAGCAAGACCCGTTGTCGGTCAGCCATTCGATCGGGCTGGGCAGGCGATTGACCGGGCCAAAGCGATATTCGACGGCGCTGACCATCAGGTCGCGGATGTCCTCGCCCTTGACGCCCGCCGTCGTGGCGACATGGCCGAGGGCTTCCCGGTCGCAGCAATCAAGCGCGAAGGCGACGCGGACTTTTTCGGCATTGTCGCAAGCGATCTCGAAGCCGTCGGAACACCAACGCAGGTTGGAGCGCAGAACGGCGATCTTGCCGTCATGCCGGCGGTTTTCGCCGCCGCCGGCATGACGTTGAAGCAACAGGCCGTGCGCCCTCATCACCCGATAAACCCGCTTGCGGTTGACCGGCGCCGCGCCCTCGGCGCGTCTTTTGCGGCGCAGGTCGGCCCACACGCGGGCGTAGCCCCAGGACGGCTGTTCGGCGATGATCCCCTTGATCTCGCAGAGCAGATCGTCTTCCGGCAGGGGCGGTCGGCCCATGCGTTTGGCCGCGCCGCCGGCAATGCGCGCGGCGACATTCGAGCGGGCGACGCCGAGGGTTTCGCAGACGGCCTTCATCGCGAACCGTCCCGTGGATTGAGCGTCGGCAGCGACAACGACCGCAACATCCGTTTTTTTGAGCCTACGGCGACTTCAAGCGCCTCTTTGAGGATTTCGGCCTCCATCGACTTCTTGCCGAGCAGGCGCTGCAGTTCGCGCACCTGGTCGACCAAAGCCCTGTAGGCGGACGCCGGAACGACGTCCTCCTCGGCCTGCGTCGCGGTCAGGGCGCCTTGGTTCGCCAGCCGCCGCCAGGTGAACAGCTGATTGGGGGCGATGCCGTGACGGCGCGCGACAAGGCTAACCGTCATGCCCGGCTCCATCGTCTCGGCAATGATCGCCAATTTCTCCGCCGACGTGCGCCGACGCCGTCGTTCTCGGCCCGGCAGGACCTCACTCTTCGGATTGTCACCAGTCATAAACACCACATTACTCCTACCTCTTAGCGAAGTGGGAGTGCCTGTCCGGCGACTTACGGGGCTATTTCATCGCTTGAATAGCGCGCCCGAATGACTTCATACTTCGCGCGATCGGCCTCGCTCCACGGCATCGCGAATCTCCCAAAGTTGTTGCAAACCAAGGGAATCAAGGGCCGCGAGGCCGGTCAACCAATTTCAGGTCAGGCTCTGAGACATTGGGAATACGGAGAACCGGCGTTCCCTCGATTTCATATTCACATTTCTTGGAAGTGCCGTACCGCATATCGAGCGCCAAAGCGCCGAGGGTCGTCCAACTCCAGGTCTTTGGCAGGTCAAACGACGCTCGTGCGTCGTCGAGACCACAATTGTCGTTCCGGGTTTGCCGAGCACTGCGGTTGGATTCGCTCTTTGTTTTCGCGATCCTTCGCGATAATTCCAGCGCGGGCTCATCGCCATCGTCCTGCGGCACCAGTTTCCCGCGCACGGCGAGATTGAGGATAGTTTGGCGGATTTGTTTGATCTGGTCGGGGCGCGCGGTCAGGGCGGGGAGCGCGTTGAGGGCGAAGCGGGCGTCGTCGGCGAAGGTTTCGCGATCGGGCGCGTTGAGGCGGGCGAGGCTCGCCGCCGCGAAGAAATCGCGTTTCGCCTCGCGCGTCCCGCGCGCCGTCTCCAGCCGGTCGCACAAAGCCATCAATTCATCGACCTTGGCGACGATGCGGCGCTGCTCGTCGAGCGGGGGAAGGCCGACGACAAACTCTTCGACATCTTCCCGTGAAATGCCGGGTATCAGGCTTCGCGCCCGCATCTGAAGTGTTTCGGCAAGCAGATGAGTTATCATCACTAAAAACTGACTATCCCAGCCGATGGCGGTTAAAGCCATCAACTGACGACTGATGGCAACCTCGTCGATGTCGCATGTCGTGGTTTTGCCGACGCCCGAGCCTTTGACAGTAAGAAGCAATTGGCCGCGCGTCGCCACAGCTTTCTGGACCAAAGCGAACCTGGTGATCTGAAGGCCATTGGACCCAAAGTCGGATGGCCCCGTGATGTATGGAAGTCCCGCGTTTGGGTCATCGGAATACTCGGGTGGCTGCAAATGTTGGCCGGAGACAAGATGTATGATTGTGCCTAGCCGGACCAATGCCCATCCCGCTGGCAGCTTGAACGGCTCCATACCGAGCTTTATCGAGGGAAGAGGTTTTTCCTTCCTGATTTCGCCGATTTTGACTAGTCGTGCTTTTTCAACGGCAATTTGTTTCAATAACGCGAACGCCGACTCATTTTTCGGTTCTTGCGGCACAAGTTTGCCGCGCACGGCCAGATCGAGAATGAACCGCCGCAGCCGCGCCGCGGCGTCGGGCGCATCGGCGATGTGGGCGTAATGCTTTAAGAGCCGTTCGGTGTTCATCGCGCCAGCGCCTCGGCCAGAATGGCCTTCAACTGATCGCGCAGTCTTGCTGTCTCGGCCTCGGCGGCGTTGAGATCGGCCAAAAGATGTTCCGGGTCGCCGTGATCGTCGGCGACCTCATGCGGATTTTTGAAATCGAGATTGTAATTGCGCGCCTTGACCTCTTCCGCCGTGACGCGCCAAGCCTGCGGCGTCTTCTCGCGGTTCTTGCGCTCCGGCCCGCCCCACCAGTCGATGCAGGATTTAAAATGCTCCAGCCGGATCGGCCTGGTCATGGAATAGGCCTTCTGGCCCTCCGGCACGCGGTGCTCATAGAACCAGATTTCTTTCGTCGGCGCGCCCTTCTCGAAGAACAGCAGGTTGGTGCCGATCGAGGCATAGGGCTTGAACACCGAGTTGGGGAGGCGGACGATGGTGTGGAGGTTGCACTCCTCCATCAGATGTTCTTTCAGTCGCGTTTTGACGCCCTCGCCAAAAAGGGTTCCGTCGGGCAGGACGACGGCGGCGCGGCCTTCCGGCTTAAGCAGCCGGATGATCAATGCGAGGAAAAGATCGGCGGTTTCCTTGGTGCGGAAGGTCGGGAAATTGTCCTCGACGCCGTCTTCCTCGCGCCCGCCGAACGGCGGGTTGGTGAGCACGATGTCGACGCGCTCGTCCTTGCTCCAGGAGACCAAAGGCCGGGCCAGGGTGTTGTCGTGGCGGACGAAGCTCGCGTCCTCGATGCCGTGCAACAGCATGTTGGTGACGCAGAGCATGTGCGGCAGGGGCTTTTTCTCGACCGCGCGCAGGCCGTTCTTCAATAGCCATTCGTCGGACGGCTTTTTCACATAATGCTCGCGCATGTGGCGGATCGAGCAGGTCAGAAAGCCGCCGGTGCCGCAGGCGGGATCGAACAGGATTTCGCCAGGATGAGGGTTAATGCGATCGACCATGAAGGAGGTGACGGCGCGCGGGGTGTAATATTCGCCGGCGTTTCCGGCGGACTGCAGGTCGGCGAGAATCTGCTCGTAGATGTCGCCAAAATGCTGGCGTTCGGCGAGATTATTGAAATCGACCTGGGCGATCTTGTTCACCACCTGCCGCATAAGCTGGCCGGATTTCATGTAATTATAGGCGTCCTCAAACACGTCGCGGACGACGCGGCGTCGGTCGCCGGACTTTCCGGTCGGCGTCAGGTTTTTCAGCGCCGGGAACAGTTCGCCATTGACGAAATTCAACAAGGCGTCGCCGGTGATGCCCTCCGGATCGGCCGCCCAGTTCCGCCATTGCAGCTTTTCCGGAAGGGGCGAGATGTAAGAATCCTGGGTCAGCTCCAGTTCCTGATCCTGATCGTCGATGATTTTCAGGAAGAACATCCAGCACAGCTGGCTGATGCGCTGGGCGTCGCCATCGACGCCGCTGTCCTGGCGCATGATGTCCTGAATGGATTTGACGAGGGTGCGGACGGACATAATCTTAAACGTCTCTCACAGGTCTTCAGAATAATTAAATGCGGCGAGGTTGTTGGCGGTGGCGTTATAGTCGTCAGGTCCGCCGCCATCATCGTCTCCGGCGATTCGCGACAAACGCGCATATACGCCGCCGGAGCCTCCGTAGGCCTTTCGCAGGCAGTCAACGACTTCTGCTCGCACAGCGTCGCAGGCGACGGCGATAGCCGCGCACTTGAGGTCGTATTCATCGTGGTACAGCAGCGCGTCGCCTTTCATGTGCTCGCCAGCGATGACGCCGAGCGCGAGTTGGTCGAAGTCCAGTTCGGAAGCGCAATCCGCTAAGTCGTCGTCCGCGCCTTCATCCCATTTTTCACGAGAGAACTCGCCGCAAATTTGTCTGAGAACAAGCAGACGCAAAAGCGACAGCGTGTAAACGACCGGGCCATCGTCGTCCGCAAGACCAGCCGAAGCCAAGTGTCCCCAGGTTTCTTTCGCGAAATGCAAGTCGCCCTCGCTCGTCCAAATGTTGAAGATTCGGGCGGCCTGCGGCTCAATTTCATCCCAGTCCAATGGCATCGCTTAACCCGCCTCCTGATAGAGCGCGTCTTGCAGTTCGTGCACGGCTTTCTCGAATCCCGGCTTACCGCCAAATTCCCTGACAAGCTGGACGACGCTGCCCATGGCGGTGAAAGGCGGGATTTTTAGCACGTTGGTGTCGTCGAGGCTGAGCACGCCTTCGTCAGCATATTTGGCGAGCAGGGCGTCGAGCACCGCGCGAGCCTGCGGGCCGTATTTGGTGAAAACGTCGCGCTTCTTGACCTTCTCCGCCCGTTCGCGCCGGGTCAGCGGTTTCTGACCGAAAGCGACGTGGCAAATCAGGTCGAAGGGATCGAGATTCTTGCCGACCTCGTCGGCTAGCGGGTCGAGCGAAAGACCTTCCTCCGCCAACTCGTCAATGATCGCCTGTTTGCGTTCGGTAGATTTCCAACGTTTCAAAAAATCGTCGAGGCTGGCGAAGCGTTTTTTCAGCGCCGCCTTGGTGAAATCCCGCAAGGATTCCGTGACCAGCTTGCCGTTCTCGTCCAGATATTCGACGCGCTCGGCGACGATCAGCACATCGACGCCATCGACATAGATCTTCTTCTGCTTGCCCTTCTTGTCGGGGAAGGTGACCGATGTCGGGTCGTCGATGGTGGATTCGTCCGGTCCCGGTTGCGTCGGCGCGTCGGTGGTCGAGGACGCGTCGTCAGGCGGGGTGATGGGGTCGTTTTCCCCGGGCTGGTATATCTGGACCGGCTCGCCGTCGAAATCCGGGTCGGCGAAATGGCTGGTCGCGCCTCGAAAATCGATCAGGGTGAAATAGAATTTCTTGGTGTCCTCGTGGACGCGGGTGCCGCGGCCGACGATCTGCTTGAACTCGGTCATGGAGCCGACGGCGCGGTCGAGAACGATGAGGCGGCAGGTCTGGGCGTCGACGCCGGTCGAAAGAAGGCGCGAGGTCGTGACGATGACGGGATATTTTGATTCCGGGTCGATGAAATTTCCCAGTTGATCCTGCCCCTCCTTGTCGCTGCCGGTGATGCGCATGACATAGCGCGGATTATCGGCGCACAGGTCGGCGTTCTCGTTGATCAGGGCCTGCCGCATGCGGGCGGCGTGCTCCTGGTCGACGCAAAAGACGATGGTTTTCTGGAAACGATCGCCGCTTTCCTTCAGGAACTCTGTGACCTTCGCTGCCACCAGCTTGGTGCGGTCGTCGAGGACGAGGTTCCGGTCGAAATCCTTGGTGTTGTATATCCGATCCTCGATTTCCTCGCCCTCGCGGTCGAGTTGGCCCTTTTCCGGCCGATAGCCTTCAATGTCGCGATCGATGTGGACTTTGATGACCTTGTAAGGGGCAAGGAAGCCGTCGCTGATGCCTTGTTTCAATGTGTAGGAATAAACCGGCTCGCCGAAATAATGGATGTTGGAGGCATATTCGGTCTCCTTCGGCGTCGCGGTCAGGCCGATCTGGGTCGCCGACGAAAAATGGTCGAGAATCTCGCGCCACGCGGAATCGGCGGCGGCGCTGCCCCGGTGACATTCGTCGATGACGATCAGATCGAAAAATCCCGGCGAGAATTCGCGGAAGATTTTGTCCCGGTCCTCGGGGCCGGTGATGGCCTGATAGAGGCCGAGGTAGATTTCAAAGGCGGTGTCGATCCGGCGTTTCTTGTCGAGGGCCAGCGGAAGATCGACGGTCGCGCCGTCAGGGCGTTCGATGGTCTTGGCGCTGGTGGACAATTTCGCCATGGCCGGGCCGAAGGGCCGAAAATCATTGGCCATGGTCTGGTCAATCAGGACGTTCCGGTCGGCCAGAAAAAGAATCCGCTTTTTTCGCCCGGATTTCCACAGGCGCCAGATGATCTGGAAGGCGGTGTAGGTTTTGCCCGTGCCGGTGGCCATGACCAGCAGGACGCGGTTCTGGCCTTTGGCGATCGCCTCAATCGCGGCATTGACGGCGGCGACCTGGTAATAGCGGGGCGCCTTGCCGCTTCCGTCGTCGAAAAAGTCCTGAAGGACGATCTTTTCGGCTTCGGGGGGCAAACCTTTCCATGCGCAATAACGCGCCCATAAATCGGCTGGCGAGGGAAAGGCGTCAAGGCCGAGATTGGTCTCGATCGCCGTGGCGGCGCCGGTACGGTCGTGAAGAATGAACCCGTCGCCATTCGACGAGAAGACGAACGGGACGCCGAGGGCCTCGGCATATTCGAGGCCCTGCTGCATCCCGTCGCCGACGGCGTGGTTGTTGTCCTTCGCTTCGATCAGGGCGACCGGGATGTTCTGTTTAATATAAAGAACGAAATCGGCCTTCTTGGCCTTGCCCCGGCTGACCAGCTTGCCGCGGACGATGATCCGCCCCTTGGTAAAATAAAGTTCCTCGCGGATTTGGGAAATGACATCCCAGCCTGCGCGCGTGAGGGCGGGCAAAATGAATTTCGTGCAAATATCGCGCTCGGAAAGGCTGCGCTTGTCCATCGATGGGCTGAATCGCTTGAGCTATTCAGCATTGTTGGCACATATTTTTTCCAATTGCACGCGCCGGCAGGAGCTTTACGCGCGCAGGGGGACGACCTCGCCGCCGCGACGCAATTCATCGCATTTATCGGCCCACCACGCCATCATGCGGACGCGCTCGTCCCAAAAATCGGCGCGGGCATATGCTCGACGGATGCTATCGTTATCGACATGCGCCAACTGACGTTCGATGGCGTCGGAATTCCAAAGGCCGCTTTCATTGAGGATCGAAGAGGCGGCAGACCGGAAGCCATGGCCCGTCATCTCGTCTTTGCTGAAACCAAGGCGGCGTAAGGCCGCATTGATGGTGTTTTCGCTCATGCAGCGCGTCGCCGAACGAATGGACGGAAACAGAAGTTTTCCGGCCCCCGTCAGCTTTTGCAAGTCGCGCAGGATGACTACAGCCTGCGGCGCAAGCGGGACGCGGTGCGGGCGCTTCATTTTCATCTTTTCGGCAGGAATCGCCCAAACAGCGGCGTCCAAATCGAATTCGGCCCATTCCGCAGCGCGAAGCTCGCCGGGACGAACGAAGGTCAACGGCAACAAACCTAACGCCGCCTTTGTTTCGGGGGCGCCTTCATAAGTCGCGATGGCGCGCAACAACCCGCCAAACGCTTTTGGCTCGATAATGGCCGCGCGATTTTGGACAATTGGCGTGGCCAGGGCGCCTTTCAGGTCGGAGGTTGGGTCGCGCTCGGCGCGTCCGGTGGCGACGGCGTAACGAAAGACCTCGCCAATGACGGCGCGAAGCCTTCTGGCTGTTTCGCGCCGTCCGCGCGCTTCGACCTTTCGCAACGCTGCTAATATTTCCGGCGTGGACAGTTCGGCAATCGGGCGCGCCCCAATATCGGAGCGGGCGAGACTGAACAGCCATTCGACCTTGATGATGGTTTGAGCGGCCTTTCCCTCGTTGCGTTTTTTGTCCAACAATTCGGCCGCTATGGCGTCGAAAGTATTGGCCGACGCGGCCACCTTGGCGACCTTAGCGAGCTGTTTGGCTAGCGTCGGGTCTTGACCGGCAGCCAACAAGCGCTTGGCCTCCTCCCGCGCCACACGGGCTTCCTTGAGGCCTATTGCGGGATAAACGCCGATAGCCAACGCTTTTTGCGAATCATTGTAGCGATAGGCTAGGCGCCAGCGCTTGGCCCCGTCGGGAGAAAGCCACAATTGCAGGCCGCCGCCGTCCGAAAGCTTGATGATTTTTTCGCCGGGCTTGGCGTTGCGGATTTGGAGTTCCGTGAGAGCCATGTTGGTATCTCAAATGTTGGTATCGGGCCTGTTCCAACAAATGTACCAACAGTTTTGGCGGACGCAACTGAACCGCGATGAACGACTTTGGACTGAAAAACCAAGGAAATCCTTTGTTTTTCAGTTCTTTTCGGACGTTTTTGGACTGCTTTGGAAGGAGATATGGTGCCCAGGGGCGGAATCGAACCACCGACACTGCGATTTTCAGTCGCATGCTCTACCAACTGAGCTACCTGGGCGATGACCTCGTCGCGACGGCCGGGGCCGTCGAGGTTCGCGCCTTATAGAAAGGCGAAAGCGCCTTGTCCAGCCCCGAAAAAGCGAAGTCGGCCGGACCGTTCAAAAATCTGCATCGCCCCGGACGCCCCGCGTCCGCCTTAATGCGCGCGGGCGAGCCGCCGAGCGTTGGCGCGCACCTTTTTCCGCGCCGGCCGGGTCGCCGCGGCCGCGACATCCATCATATGGCCGGCCATGGCGAGGGGATCGGCGTCCCCGGTCATGACCTTCATGGTCGCCTTCGCCGTTTGTAAGGCGCCGAGCCCGATGCCTTCGGACGCGGCCTGGAGCTTTTCCGCGACCATGTCATGGGTTTCCTGGCGCTGCTGCTCCGTGGCGAAGCCCGAGGCGGCGGCAGCAATCATGGGAAGGCGCGCGGAAATGGTCGTTAGCGCGGCGGTCTGGATTTCGACCAGCTCGAAACTCGTGCGCATCAGGCGCTTTTGCAAAGTGAACAGATTTTTCATCGCTCAACCATGTTTGATCGTCGAAAAGTCTTGGTCGTTGTTCCCATCGCGCGCCATTGGCAGACGCGTCGCAATTTGTTATAGCGCGACCGGCTCGTTAAAGCTCGGCCAGCTTGTCCGACCGTGGCCGACGGACCATATAGAGCGCAGATATATTTCACAAACCCATCGCGCAAGCGTCAGGCTGGCGATCAATTCACCTTGATCGAGTTCGGCGGCCATGGCAAGCCGACTTCCGGCGTAGGCCGCGAGGAGTTCGAAACGTCGCGACCGGGACAGGCCGCGAGTATGGCAAGGATCCAGATGTCGAAAGAAGAACTGTTGGAATTTCCCGGCGTCGTCAGCGAATTGCTGCCCAACGCCACTTTTCGGGTGACTCTCGAAAACGACCATGAAATCATCGCCCATACGGCGGGGAAAATGCGCAAGAACCGCATTCGCGTGCTCACCGGAGACCGCGTTCTGGTGGAAATGACGCCCTATGATCTGACCAAGGGCCGGATCACTTATCGCTTCAAATAATTGCGCCCGGAACGCCCGTGACCGCTGAGCCGAAAACCCGCACCGCGCGTCTCGCGCTCGCCTCCGGCTCGCCGCGCCGCCTCGCGCTTCTCCAGCAGATCGGGATTGAGCCCGACGCGCTCCTGCCCGCCGATCTCGACGAATCGCCCGGGCGCAACGAATCGCCGCGCAAGCTCGCCGCGCGGCTCGCCCTCGAAAAGGCCCGCGTCGGCGCCAAGACCGCGCAGGGCCGCGCGGAACTGCAGGGCGCCTATGTCGTCGCCGCGGACACCGTGGTTTGCGTCGGGCGGCGCATCCTGCCGAAATGCGAGACCTCGGATGACGCCGATCATTGCCTGCGGCTGCTTTCGGGGCGCGCCCATCGCGTCTACACCGGCGTCGCCGTGATCGACCCATCGGGCCGCGAACGTTCCCGTCTGGTCGAGGCTCGCCTGAGATTCAAGCGCCTGTCGGGCCACGAAATCGCCGCTTATCTCGCCTCGCGCGAATGGCATGGCAAGGCGGGCGGCTACGCCATCCAGGGCGTCGCCGGGGCCTTCGTGGTGAAACTCGTCGGGTCCTATAGCGCCGTCGTCGGCCTGCCGCTTTATGAAACCATGGCGCTTCTCGACGGCCTCGGCTATCGCGCCCATGAATCCTGGGCCGCGCCCGAGGTCTTCGCCTGATGGCGCGAAAGGCGAAACAGGTCGCCGCCTGTTCGATCTGCGGCAAGCCCGTCCAGGAGGCCTACAAGCCTTTCTGCTCGAAACGCTGCGCCGACGTCGATCTGCACCGCTGGCTGAGCGGCGCCTATGTCATCGGCGGCGAGTCCGTCGAAGAAGAGCCGCCGTCTCCGCCCGCGGCTGAGGCAATTCGTCGCGGCCCCAAAGCTTAGACGATGTCTAAAATCTCCCCCTCTTGATCGCGGCCGGTCGGCGGCGGCGCCAAAGAGGCGCGGAAGAATCCTTGAGAGTGCTGACATGGCTGACCTGAGCGAAGTTCTGCCGCGCCGCGCACGTTTGGGCAAATTTCTCGCGGTTGCGGGACCCGGCATGGTGGTCATGCTCGCCGATACCGACGCGGGCAGCGTCATCACCGCGGCGCAAAGCGGCGCCGCCTGGGGCTATCGCCTGCTGTGGCTGCAATTTGCGCTGATCCCCGTTCTTTATGTGGTGCAGGAGCTGACCGTCCGGCTGGGCCTCGTCACCGGCCAGGGCCATGCGGAGCTGATCGAAAAGCATTTCGGACGATTCTGGGCGTGGTTTTCGGTGCTGACCCTCATCATTTGCTGCGTGGGCGCGCTGCTCTCCGAATTCGCGGGCCTCGCGGGCGTCGGCGCGCTGATGGGCCTGTCCGCGCCGGTCACCATGTTCCTGGTCGCCTCGGCGCTCCTGCTCATGGCCTATACCCACTCCTATCTGACGGTCGAGCGCATCGCTCTGGCGGTCGGCGCCTTCGAGCTGGTGTTTCTGGTCGTGGCGATTCTGGCGCGCCCCGATCCTGCCGTGGTTGCGGCGCAAGTGATCGATATTCCCTTCCGCGATCCGAAATATCTCTATCTGGTCGCCGCCAATATCGGCGCGGTCATCATGCCCTGGATGGTGTTTTTCCAGCAAAGCGCCGTCGTCGAAAAGAAACTGACCGTGGCGGACATTGGCGCGGCGCGCGCCGACACGTTTATCGGTTCGATCGCGACGCAAATCATTATGGCCGCCGTACTCGTCGCCGCCGCCGCCACGCTCGGCGCGGCGGGCAAAAGCGGCGAGCTCGACACGGTTCAACAGATCGCCAAGGCGATCACCCCTTTCCTCGGCGAGTTCGCCGGGAGGCTTCTCTTCGGTCTCGGGCTTGCCGGCGCGGCCTTGGTGGCGGCGATCGTGGTCACCGTCACCGCGGCGCGCACCCTGGGCGAAATTCTCAAGGTGAATTGCAGCCTCGACCATTCGCCGCGCGACGCGCCCTGGTTCTATGGCGCCTATACCATCGTTCTGATCGCCTGCGCGCTGACCGTGGCCTCGGGCGCCAATCTGGTTTCGCTGAGCATCGGCGTTCAGGTGATGAACGCCCTGCTTCTGCCGACCGTTCTGGGCTTTCTCTACCTGCTGGCGCGCCGCTTGCCGGAGCCCTGGCGCCTGCAGGGCGGCTACGCCGCGCTTTGCGGCGCGATCGTCGCCATTGCGGCGGGTTTCGGCGTCTATTCCGCCTTTGCGGGACTGTTCGTGTGACGAGGCGGCGGGTTTTCCGCCCCCCACTTTCCTTTGACGAGAAAGGTTTCAGCCCTTATGACGCTTTTTCCAAATCCTTGGGCGCCAAGCCCGCGCTGAAAAACCCGGAAGAAGCACGATGCGCGTTTATTACGATAGCGATGCCGACATCAATCTGATCAAGGGCAAGAAGGTCGCCGTGGTCGGCTATGGCTCGCAGGGCCACGCCCACGTTCTCAATCTGCGCGATTCCGGCGTGAAGGAAGTCGCGGTCGCCCTGCGTCGGGGGTCGGCCACCGCCAAGAAGGCCGAGGGCGAGGGCGTCAAGGTGATGAGCGTGGACGAGGCCGCGCGCTGGGCCGACGTGCTGATGATGCTGACGCCGGACGAACTCCAGGCCGAGATCTACAAGAACGAGATCGCCGACAATATCCGTCCCGGCGCGGCTTTGCTGTTCGCCCATGGCCTCAACGTCCATTTCGCCCTGATCGAACCGCGCAAGGACATCGACGTGCTTATGGTCGCGCCCAAGGGCCCCGGCCACACCGTGCGCGGCGAATATCTCAAGGGCGGCGGCGTGCCGTGCCTGATTGCGGTCCATCAGGACGCCTCCGGCAACGCCCATGACATCGGCCTGTCCTATGCCTCGGCGATCGGCGGCGGGCGCTCCGGCATCATCGAGACGACGTTCAAGGAAGAATGCGAGACCGACCTGTTCGGCGAGCAGGCCGTGCTGTGCGGCGGCCTCGTGGAACTGATCCGCGCCGGTTTCGAGACCCTGGTCGAGGCCGGCTACGCGCCGGAAATGGCCTATTTCGAATGTCTGCACGAGGTGAAGCTGATCGTCGACCTCATCTATGAGGGCGGCATCGCCAATATGAACTATTCGATCTCCAACACCGCGGAATGGGGCGAATATGTCACCGGGCCGCGCATCATCACGCCGCAGACCAAGGCGGAGATGAAGGAAGTCCTGACGGACATCCAGACCGGCAAGTTCACCTCGGAATGGATGCAGGAATACAAGGCCGGCGCCGCCCGCTTCAAGGGCATCCGCCGCGTCAATGACGCGCATCAGATCGAGGAGGTCGGCGCCAGGCTGCGCGCCATGATGCCGTGGATCGGCAAGAACAAGCTGGTCGACAAGGCCAAGAACTAGGTATTTCTACTCAGCGCGCCCGAAAAGGCGCGCTACTTGCCTCAGCCGTGAGGTCCCTCTAATGCGAAGGCGACGGAACGGACAAATGAGCGGCATGAGCGGAGGCGAAAGCGAAAGCCTGGCGTCGCAGTTTAGCAGGATGAGGTTCGAACAGATCGTCTCCACTTTGCTCGATCGGCGGAGCGATCCCGCAAAGCTCGAGGCTTTGTTCGCGCCCGAGGCCGATTGGATGATGAATGGCGACCGGTCGCGCTGGCCCTATGCCGGCCTGAGCTGCCGCAGAGAGTCGATTCTGGCCTATCTCAAGGCTTTTTCGGTTGAATTTCAGCAGAAGAAAATTCGTTTCCACGACGTGCTGATCAACGGCGAACAGGCCTGCGCCCGTTATGAGATGCGCCTGCGCCATCGCGGCACCGGCCGCGAGGACCTCCTCCAATGTCTCAGCTTCATCCGCGTCGAAGGCGACGCCGTGGTCGAAGTGCATGAGTTCATTGATAGCGCCCTGCTGTTCCGCTTGCGCGAGAGCGTGGAAGACTGAGCGGGATTTCCGAAAATCGCGCGCCGGTTTTCAGAAATATCCCTGCTATGACAATGGCCCCTAACCGCGAACCAGATCGGACAAAAAGCCGACGAGATCGTCCGTCGCGAAATCGACATGCGGCGGCGTGTCGTCGTGCTTTTCCCACGGCTCGCGGTGGTCGGCCGCGCCTTCTTTCGGGCGCACCAGAACAGTGATCATGCCGCTTGCATGAGGCGCCGTAAGGTTGTGCACTATGTCTTCGAACATAGCAGCGCGCGCGGGATCAACCGCGTGGCGCTCGAAAAATTTCTGATAGGTTTCGATGTGGGGCTTGGGCAGGTAATCGCCATGCTCGATCGCGAACATGCCGTCGAAAAGATGATCGATCCCGAGCTGTTTTGCGGTGGCGAGCGCATGGGCGTGCGAGCCGTTGGTGAGAATGAGCTTGCGGCCCGGCAGCGCCTCCATGGCCCCGGCCAAAGCCGGATTGGGATCGAGCGAGGAACGGTCGATGTCATGGACGAAATGCAGAAAGTCGTCCGGCGCCACGTCATATTCCTTGATCAGGCCGGCCAGCGTCGTGCCATAGACGCGATAATAATGTTTCTGCAGCGCGCGGGCCGATTGGCCGTCGAGTCCGAGCAGCGCGATCATATAGGCGGTGATGCGGGCGTCGATGCGCGGCCAGAGATCGCTGTGGGGCGGATAAAGGGTGTTGTCGAGGTCGAATACCCAGGTGTTCACCCGGCGGAAGGCCGCCGGGTCGCGCGCGAGATGGGCGTCCGTTTTGGTCACCTTGTGATCAGCGTGCCGGCGCCGTGGTCGGTGAGCAATTCGATCAGCACGGCGTGGGGAATCTTGCCGTCGAGAATGACGACGCCCTCGACGCCCTGTTCGATGGCGTAGATGCAGGTCTCGACCTTCGGAATCATGCCGCCGGTGATGGTTCCATCGGCGATCAGCGCCGGGATATCTCCGATTCGCAATTCCTTGATCAGGTTCTTGTCCTTATCGAGCACGCCTGGCACGTCGGTGAGGAGCAGCAGGCGCTTGGCGGCCAGGGCCCCCGCGATTGCGCCGGCGAAAGTGTCGGCGTTGACATTATAGGTTTCGCCCTCGGCGCCGAGCGCGACCGGCGCGAGCACGGGGATCAGTTCGCGGCCGAGCACCTGCTCCAGAACAGTCGCGTCCACTTTGGCGGGCTCGCCGACAAAGCCGAGATCGACCGGAGGCCGGCCGTCGCCGTCTCTCTTTTCGACCTTGCGGGCGGTGACCATATTGCCGTCCTTGCCGCACAGGCCGATGGCGCGCCCGCCGGCGTTGTTGATGAAGCCGACGATCTGCTTGTTGATCGAGCCGGCAAGGACCATCTCGACCACCTCGACCGTGGCCTTGTCGGTCACCCGCAGGCCGTCGGCGAATTCCGACTTGATGCCGAGCTTGTTGAGCATGGCGCCGATCTGCGGGCCGCCGCCATGCACGACCACCGGATTGACGCCCGATTGTTCGAGCAGGACCATGTCGCGGGCGAAATTGCGCGCGGTGGTTTCGTCGCCCATGGCGTGGCCGCCATATTTCACCACGACGATGGCGTCGTCGTAATGCAGCATATGGGGTAGCGCCTGCGTCAGGATTCGGGCCTGATCGATCGCGGCGGCTTGGCTGAGAGGGGCGGTCGTGGCCGGGGCTTCGCTCATGGTTGTCGCCTTTGGTGCTGCCTCTTGCGGAGAATTGGCTGTTTAGCCGATCTGCGCGGGCTCGAAAATCGTTCTGTCGCGTTCGAACAGGAGCCGGGCCACCGCGGCGCGCAATTCGGGCAAACCTTCGCCCTGATGCGATGACAGGAAAATGACGTCGGGATGCGCCGCCGGGTGGCCGCGCAGGACGGCCTGGGCGTCAGCGATGGTCTTTTCGATCTCGCCCTTCTTGACCTCGTCGCGCTTGGTCAGCACCAGCTGATAGGACAGGGCCGCCTGGTCGAGGCGCTTCAGCATGTCGCGGTCGAGATCCTTGAGGCCGTGGCGCCCGTCCACCAGCACGAAGACCCGCGCGAGCGACGCCCGTCCGCGCAGGAAATCCTGCATCAGCCGCGTCCAGCCGGCGATCTTCTCCTTGGAGACGGCGGCATAGCCATAGCCGGGCATATCCACGAGGCGCACCAGCGGCGCTTTGGAATCCGGGCCGAGGGCGAAGAAATTGAGCTGCTGGGTCCGCCCCGGCGTATGCGAGGTCCGCGCCAGGGTCTTGCGGCCGGTCAGCGCATTGAGCAGGGACGATTTCCCGACATTGGAGCGCCCGGCGAAGGCGATTTCGACCGGCCCCATCGGCGGCAATTCCGCGATCTTCGACGCCGCCCAGACGAATTCGCAATTCCAGGCGAAGAGTTTTCGCCCGATCTCAATGAAATCCATGGCAGATTCGGTGTCGGTCAAGACCATTGCCCTAATGCTAGCTCGATGCCGATCACTTCATCGCCCTCTCCCCGCATACGGAGAGAGGGATGGCGTAAGGCGCGGACGGCGACGGCTTCGCTCACGCCGCCTTGCGCGAAAAAGTCTTGCGCAGATTGTCGAACAATTCGACCTTCACGCCGGCCTTTTTCATGATCAGCATTTGCTGCGACACCGAGAGAAGATTGTTCCAGGTCCAGTAGATCACCAGACCCGCCGGGAAAGAGCCGAGCATGAAGGTGAAGATCACCGGCATCCAGGCGAACATGGTCTTTTGCACCGGGTCGGTTGGTTCGGGGTTCATCTTCATCTGAACCCACATCGACACGCCCATGACCAACGGCCATACGCCGAGGTGCAGGAAATGGCCGAACACCGGCAATTGGGTCGGCTCGAAGGGCAGGAGGCCGAACAGATTGAAAATATTGGTCGGATCGGGCGCCGAAAGGTCCTTGATCCAGCCGAAGAACGGCGCCTGGCGCATTTCGATGGCGACGAACAGGACCTTGTAGAGCGAGAAGAAGACCGGGATCTGGAGGATCATCGGCAGGCAGCCGGACACCGGATTGATCTTCTCCCTCTTGTAAAGCTCCATCATCTCCTGCTGCTGCTTCATCTTGTCGTCGGGATAAAGCTCCTGCAGCGCTTTGATTTTGGGCTGAGCCTCCTTCATCTTCGCCATCGAGAGATAGGAACGGTTGGCGAGGGGGAAGAACAGGAGCTTGACGACCAGGGTGACAGCGAGAATGGCGACGCCGAAATTGCCGACGAGCTTGTAGATCGTCTCCAGCAGCCAGAACATTGGCCTGGTAATGAAGAAGAAATAGCCCCAATCGATCAGCAGATCGAGTTTCTTGATGCCGACATCCTTCTCGTAATATTCGAGAATGCTGGACTCCTTGGCGCCGGCGAACAGCCGCGTCGTCAGGACCATGTTGGCGCCGGGCGCGAGGGTCCGGGCCTTGCCGAAGGCGTCGGCCTGATATTGCGGCAGCGCGCCGGGGAATTCGCGGAACCAGCCCTTGTAGCTCTCGGTCGGGTCGGGGATGACCGCGGTCGCCCAATATTTATCGGTGAAGCCGAGCCAGCCGCCTTCGGCGTAGGAATCGACCGGCAGCACCTTGGCTTCGTTGGTCTCCTTGGCGATCCCATGGTAGGTGATCTCGGTCGAGCGCGCGTCGGCGCCGATCACGCCGACGAAGCCCTCATGCAGCACGCTATAGCCCGAGGTCTTGGGCGTGCCCTGCCGGGTGACGCTGGAATCGGGAAAGAACGCAACCGTGTCCTTGCCGCGGTTCTCGACCGTGTCGGTCACCGTGAAGAGGTAATGATCGTCCACCGAGACCTTGCGCTTGAAGATCAGGCCGGAGCCATTGTCGAAAGTAAGCGTGACCGGCGTCGCGGGCGTCAGCTTGTCGCCGTCGGCGGCCCAGATCGTGTCGGAATTCGGCAGTTTCAAATTCCCGCCGTTTTGCGCGACATAATTGAAATCGACGAAATAGGCGTCGGGCGCGCCGGAGGGCGACAGCAGGATGATGTTCGGGCTCTTGGGATTGGTCGTCTCGCGGTAATGGCGCAACGAAAGATCGTCGAGACGCGCGCCTTTCAGGGCGATGGAGCCGAACAGGCTGGGCGTTTCCAGCGGAATTCTTTTGCTCTGTGCGAGGGCCTCGGCGCGGGTCATAAACTGCGTGACCGGCCCTTGGCCGGGCGCTTGGCCAGGCTCGGCGACGCCGGGATGGGCGGCGCCTGCGCCCTCCATCTGGCTGAGCTGCTGCTGCATCCGCCGGGCCTGCTCGACCTTGGGCGCGCCGAAGAAATGGCTCCAGCCGAGAATGACCAGGAGCGACAAGCCCATGGCGATGAGAAGATTGCGGGAGTCCTGCTGCATGTTCAGAGGTCTTGCTTGCGGTCGCCGGCCGGCGCGACGGGAGGCCGGAGGGTTCCGGCCCGATGGATTTTCTTCAGCGCGCGGAACAGTTCGCCGCGCAATTCGTCGAAGGGAGCAGCCAAGGCCTCGCGCCGCGCCGCCACGACATAGTCGCAGCCCGGCGTGAACGGTTCTGCCCCGGCGAGTCTCACGACCTCCCGCAGGCGTCGGCGAATGCGGTTGCGGACGACCGCCTTGCCGACCTTTTTGGTCACGGTGAAGCCGACCCGGGGCCCCTCGGTCTCGCCGGGCGCCGATTCGCGCTCGCGCGCCTGAAGCACGAAAGCTTTTTGATGCTGGCGGCGCCCCTTGGCGGCGGCGACGAAATCGGGGCGCTTTTTAAGCCGCAAAACGCCAATACGCACGCCGGAGCCGGCGTGCGCGACGGGGGACGGGCCGTCCTTTCGACGGGTCATGGCGAAAGCCGGTCGCGCCGGCGCCGATGCGTCAGGCCGAGAGACGCTTGCGGCCGCGGGCGCGGCGGGCGTTGAGAATCTTGCGGCCGCCGACGGTGGCCATACGGGTGCGAAAGCCATGACGGCGCTTGCGCACGAGCTTGGAGGGCTGATAGGTCCGCTTCACGGGAATGCTCCGCTTGGTTTGCGCGTTGATCTTGGCGCATTGGTTTTGGCGCGTCGCCAAAGGGCCGAACGCCGCCATGTCGTCAATGGTTCGCGCTCGCCGTTTCCGTCCGTTGCAGTGACAAATCCGTCCGTTGCAATGACAAAAACGACCCCGGCGCGAAGCCGAAAATCGCGAGCGGCCTTATAGGGCGATGGTCCGGAAAAAGTCAACGCGAGGGGCGCGATTTTGGCGGCCGGCCGCATCTTTGCCTATTGCCAAGGCGCGTGGGAGCCGCTAAACAGCGCCACCGTCGCCGGACCGCAAGGCTGGCGAGGCGATGCGCCCGTAGCTCAGCTGGATAGAGCACCAGACTACGAATCTGGGGGTCAGAGGTTCGAATCCTTTCGGGCGCGCCATTAAAGTCAATCTGTTAGGGCGATTCCGTTCACGGCTGTTCTTGTTCTTAGCTACCATATAGCTACCAGGCTGCATGCTTCGGTTAGAACTTCCCGAACAAGCCTCATCCCCGCGGCGTATGGCAGGGCTACGACAGGGGGGAATGTTCAGGGCGATCATGATGGTTCTGTGCCTCCACGCCCTTGTCGCTCCCGCTTATGCTTGTGACAGTCCGGCCACTTGCAAGGCTGAAGCGGACGCTGCCGAAGCCGCATACGAAGCTAATCTCAACGCTCTGGTTGCTCGTGAGCAATCCGAAGCCGCCGAGGCCGAAGCGGAAGCCAGATTTCGTGATATTGAGGCGAATCAGCGCCGCCTCGAAGCTGAGCAAGCCGAACAAGCGGCGCGCCTGCGCAAGCTTCGCCAAGAACAAGAACTGAACGAGATTGCGGGCCCGCGCTGGTGATTGCAAGCGGTTAGCAGGTTCGACCGCTGTCTCCGAAAACAACTCTTTGAATGCACTCAGAAAAAATGCCACAGGATTTTCTCAGGGGTATCCGCGCACGCGAGAGCGGTGATTTTTGTCCCCCGGTCCCACGGGACGCATGCTTTTCGCGCCAGCAGGCCCGCGCCCCTCATTGTCGCCCGTCCGCTGCTGTGCGAAAATTATGCCGGCGCGGTCTTGGCCGCTGGCCGGCGGCGTCGCCATGACATCAATTGCTGCGGCGACCGGATTCCTGCGGCATCCCGCTGCTCTTGAGCCGTTAGACGATCCGCGGTCGGGTGACGCCCAGCATGCGCGCCGCCGCCGCGAGATAGCCCTGCGCCTTTTTCACGGCTTTCATCAGGAGGAGCGTCTCCCGTTCGTCGATCGACACAGGTTCGACGGCGGCGTCTCCCTTAAGCAATTGTTCGACGCGGGAGAAGAGGCGCTCCTCCTTTCCCGGCGCAAGATCGCTTTGACTGCGCGCGGCGGCGCCTGGACTGCGCGCGACGGCGCCTGCCTCCACGATCCGTCCTTCGTCATCCACGATGAAACGCCTGGAGTCGAAGCGCTCGCCGCGGCTCGAACGCGACGATTTCGTCCCGGTTTCGAGCGACGGGAAAAGCTGATGGAGCCGAAGCGGGCGCGCGGTCGAAAGCCCGGGCGCCCGCAGGTTCGGATTAGTGTCTTGTCCTGGCGTCGCGCCTCTCATAATGCGCCTGGTTCCGTGGCTGCGCGGCGGCCTGCTGCTCATCGCAGGTGATGGGCGCATATCCCCAGTAACCGGGCCGAACGATGCAGGTCGAATTCGAGTGAGCCGCCTCGCCCGCCAGGGCTGCGCCGGCGCACAGGAATCCCAACCCCGCCAGTCCATAAATGATCGCTCTATTCATCGTCTCGCCTCCTGCTTTCCAAGATGCGAAGAAGCTAACCGCGGGCCCATCCCGCGATAACTCCTGAAAAATCAACTTCAATATTCCATTTTTGTTCCTAATCGCGCCTCATGGCGGTTTGGCGCCGACAAAGCCCTTCCGATGGCGGGCGCTTTCGATGACGAAGTCAATGAAGGCGCGAATCTTCGGATCCGTGGGGGAGCGGCGCTCATAAATCAGCGACAGCTCCAGCGTCGCCTCGAGCCGCCAATCGTCGAGAAGGACGACCAGATCGCCCTTCTCGATATGCTCCTGGCAGAGCCCCTCATAGAGTACGGCGGGGCCCACGCTGGCGAGCGCATGGGCGAGCAGGAGCATCGGCTCGTTGGAAGCCAGGCTGGGCGAAAACGTCAGCTCCGCAATGTCTCCGCCGCGCAGGAAACGGAGGACGGAAGATGCGGCCAAACTCGGACACCCCAGGAACACGGGGCCGGTAAGGATCGCGATATTGCGCCCGGCAAGATCGTGCGGCGAAGGGGGGAGGCCGTCCCGCGCGATACAATCCGGCGCGGCGACGACGATCGATCGTCCAGTAAAGAACGGGCGCGCGACATAGGGCGAGTCGGCGATCGGTCCCGCGCGGAATGCGACGTCGAAATCATAGTTCGTCAGATCGATCGGCTCGTTCGTCAGTGCGATTTCAAGCCGGATCAAAGGAAAGGCGGCCTGAAAAGCCCGAATGATCGGTTCGAGGCGCAGAAGGCCGAAGGCATAGGGCGCGGCGACCCGGAGAAGTCCCGACGGCGTTTCGCGCCGCGCCAGAACGATCGCTTCCGCCTCTTCGAGCGCGGCGACGCCGCGCGACGCCGCAGCGAAAACCTCCGCGCCGGCCTCGGTCATGGAAAGCCGTCGCGTTGTTCGCCGCAGCAACGGCATTTGCAGGCGCGCTTCCAGTTCCTGGATCTTGCGGCTCACCGTCGCGGGCGGAAGCCCGAGCCGCCGCGCCGCGCCGATGAAGCTCCCGCTTTCGACGACGCGGACGAAAACCAGGAGGTCGTCGATCTTACGCATGTGACGCGGCGCCCGCGGATCGTCCACGCTCAAACCGTCGCGATCGCCGCCTGCCTGGCATGGCCATAGCCCCGGATTTCGTCCGGATATCGAACCAGCGCGAGGGCCGCGCAATCGTCTGGCGTAAGGCCCGCGAGAGCGTCGCCGCCGCCCATGTTCACGACGCCTCTGTCCCGGGTCCAAATCATCGCGACGTCCTGTTTGGAAGCCATGTATTTTGTCCCCGCCGAGCGCCTCTTTCGCGTCGATCCTTCTGCCCGAACAGCCTTCCGGCGCGGTCGTGCTTTCCCGCGTCGCTTGCGTGTCGCGCCGAACGCCGGGAACTGGCGCTCGCCTGAATGCGCCGCCCTCCCCGTTTCAGTTCATAAATATCGATATCCCATAAAAGCGTATTTTGCGGAAGATGAAGAATATTTCCGGCTGTCAATCCATTGAACTGCGCTCGACTCGTCGGGAAAAGCCTGGCCCTGGCGGCTTGCCGCGCCAGTGCGATCTTGCGGCCGACGCTGCGGCCGGCCCGACAGGCTGAGATTTGATGCGCGGCGCTACAGCAGGGGCCGCAGTTCGGCGGCGGCTTGTTCGGGCGGGCGCTGGACGTTGAAGGCGTGCAGGAATTTGCCGTCGCGGCCCATCAGATAGATGATCGCGCTATGGTCCATCGAATATTCGCCGCCCTTTTCCGGGACTTTGCGGGCATAGACGCGATATTCCTTCATCACCTTGTCGATCGCCGCGCGGTCGCCGGACAGGCCGATGACGTTCGGACCGAAACTGCCGGCATATTGCTGCATCAGTCTGGGCGTGTCGCGTTCGGGATCGACGGTGATGAACAGGACCTTGAGCTTGTTGTCCGGGCCCAAATCATTCAGCACCTGGGAGATCTGCGCCAAAGTCGTCGGGCAGACGTCGGGGCAATGGGTATAGCCGAAGAAGACGAGAAAAGGCTCGCCGAGCAGGTCGCGGTCGGTGATCGTCTTGCCGTCGCCGGTCTTGAGCGCGAAGGGGCCGCCGATGGCCGAAGGCGCCGGCGCGCTCGCGCGCTCCCGCGCCAGCATGCCGAGCCCGACCGCGGAAAGCGCGAGCGCGGCGGCAAAAACCGCGAGGAGCGCCAGCAGCGCGCGCGGGGTTTTGGGCTGTGCTTTGTTCGTGCTCGAAGCCATGATTTTGCGGGCGGATCAGTTGCGGGCGGGCCCGGGGGGAGCCAGCCATCCTTATGCGTCAATTATGAGGCGGGTTCATGAGGCGAGACCAGCGTCTCCGTTTTCGCCCGCATCAAGCCTCATGTCCAGCCTTGGAAGGCGTCGGAATGCGGAACCAGGTGAGATAAAGCGCCGGCAGGAACAAAAGCGTCAGCACCGTGCCGACGACGATGCCGCCCATCATCGCATAGGCCATCGGCCCCCAGAAGATTTCGCGCGAGATCGGGATCAGCGCCAGGGTCGCGGCGGCGGCCGTCAGCATGATCGGCCGCATGCGGTGCTCGGTCGCCTCGCGCACCGCCTGCCACGGCGCGACGCCTTCTTTCCGCAATGTGTCGATCTGCACGATCAGGATGACCGAATTGCGGATCAGAATGCCGATCAGCGCCAGAACGCCAAGCGTGGCGACGAAACCCATCGGCGCATGGCTCGACAGCAGGGCGGCGACCACGCCGATCACCGCAAGCGGCGCGACGGCGAAGACGAGGAACAATTTGCTGAAGGACTGGAGCTGGATCATCAGGATGGTCGCCATGATGAACAGCATCAGCGGCATGACGGCGTTGATCGGCCCTTGAGCCTTGGCGCTCTCCTCGACCGCGCCGCCGACCTCGACCTTATATTCGGGCGGCAGCGTTTCCGCGAATTTCTTCACCTGGGAGCTAAGTTCGTTGACCGCTGTGGCCGGCTGGGCGTTGTCGGTGACGGCGACCTTGATGGTGATCGTCGGCTGGCGCGAGCGCCGCCAGATCGTCGGCTGCTCCAGCCCATAGGTGAAATTGGCCACGGCCGCCAGCGGCACGGACTGGCCGTTGGCCGCCGGCAATTGCAGGTTCTGCAGGGTTTCGACCGAGCCGCGCTCATTGTCGCGGGCCCGGGCGATGACGTCCACAAGATAGATGTCGTCGCGGACCTGGGTGACATTGGCGCCATTGACGACGCTGTCGATGGTGGTCGCAATGTCCTGCGAGGACACGCCCATGGCGCGGGCCTTATCCTGCAGAACATTGACGCGGACCATGCGCGCCGGCTCCATCCAGTCGAAGGTCACATCGCCGAGATGGGGGTTCTTGGCCACGATATTGCCGAGCGCCTGGGCGTAGTCGCGCACCTTGTTGATGTCGGGGCCGCTGACGCGATATTGCACCGGTCGCCCGACCGGCGGCCCGATGTCGAGCAGATGGACGAAGGCGTCGGTTCCCGGAAAAGCCTTGCGCAGCCAGGCCTGATATTTCGCGCGCAGGCGGTCGCGCGCTTCGATGCTCCTGGTCAGGATCACCATCTGGCCGAAGGCGATATTGGCAGGCTGGACGTCGAAGGACAGGACGAAGCGCTTGGCGCCCTCGCCGACATAGGTCGACCAGTGATCGACGTCCTTGTCCTTGGCGAGCACTTCGCGCTCGAACCGCGCCATCTGGTCGTTGGTGTCCTGGATCGAGGCGTTCTGGGGCAGGTTCCAGTCGATGATCAGTTCCGGACGGTCGGAACTGGGGAAGAATTGCTGCTGCACAAATCCCATGCCGAAAAGGGCGAGGCCGAAGGCGGCTAGCGTCGCGCCGATGGTGATCCAGCGATGGCCCATGCAGAAATCGAGCGTATGGTCGAAGCCGCGCGCGAACCAGGATTTGCCGGTTTCATGATGGCCCTTCATGGTCGCCGGCAGGAGCGTCACGCCAAGCAGGGGCGTAAACAGCACCGCCACGATCCACGAGACGATCAGCGACACGGCGATGACCACGAAAAGCGTGAAAGTGAATTCGCCCGCAGCGCTGTCGTTGAGCCCGACCGGAATGAAGCCCGCCACCGTCACCAGCGTGCCGGTCAGCATCGGAAAGGCGGTGCTGGTATAGACATGGGTCGCCGCCTTGCGCAGATCGTCGCCAAGCTCCAGCCGCGCCACCATCATCTCGACCGCGATCATGGCGTCGTCCACCAAAAGGCCGAGCGCGATGATCAAGGCGCCGAGCGAAATGCGCTGGAGGGAAATGTCGGTGCTTCTCATGACGAGGAAAGTGATCGCCAGCACCAGCGGAATGGCGATGGCGACCACAAGGCCGGCGCGCCAGCCAAGGCTGATGAAACTGATGCCGAGCACGATGACAATCGCCTCGAACAAGCCACGTGTGAAGCCGGACACGGCCTCGTCCACCACGGCGGGTTGGTCGGAGACGCGATAGACGTCCACGCCGATCGGCAGCTCGCTCTTGATCAGATCGACCTTCTTTTCCAACGCCGCGCCGAATTCGAGCAGATTGGCGCCCTGTTTCATGCCGATGGCGAGGCCGATCGCCGGCTGGCCGTTGTAGCGGAACAGCCTTTTTGGCGGGTCGATATAGCCGCGCTTGATTTGGGCGACGTCGGTGAGCGGAAAGAAACGGTTGTTGACGCGCAGATTGATCGCGCGCAAGGACGCCTCGGAGGTGAACTGGCCGGAGACGCGAACGGCGATCCGCTCCGGTCCGGCCTGCACGAAGCCCGAGGGCGTCACCGCGTTCTGTGCGGCAAGCGTGTTCATCACCGATTGCATGTCGAGACCGAGCGCGGCCAGCTGCCGGGTCGAGAATTCGAGATAGATCGCTTCGTCCTGCTCGCCGATCAGATCGACGCGGCCGACATTGGGCACCGTCAGGATCTGCGAACGCGCGAACTCCACCTGGTCGCGCAACTGGCGCAGGGTCAGTCCGTCGGCGGTGAAGGCGTAGATATTGCCATAAACGTCGCCGAAACGGTCGTTGAAGAAGGGTCCCTGGACGCCCGAGGGAAACTGGCTGCGGATATCGGCGATCATGTTGCGCACGCGCACCCAGGTCGCCGGGACATCGCGCGCCTTGGTGGTCGGCAGCAGGTTGACGAAGACGGTCGTGCTGCCGGCGGTGGTGATCGACTTGGTGTAATCGAGCGATTCCAGCTCTTCGAGCTTGCGCTCGATCCGCTCGGTGACCTGGAGGGTGGTTTCCTCGGCGGTCGCGCCTGGCCAGTTGGCCTGGATCACCATGGTCTTGATGGTGAAATTGGGGTCTTCCTCGCGGCCGAGCTTGATATAGGAGAAAACGCCCGCCAGCAGAAAGACGAGCATGAAATACCAGACGAGCGAGCGGTGATCGAGCGCCCAATCCGACAGGTTGAAACGGCTCACGGCGCTTCGCTCCCATAAATCTTCACAACCTCGCCCTCCTTCAGGCGGTGGACGCCGGCGGTGACGATGCGCTCGCCGGCTTTGAGGCCGGCGCGCACGATCCAGCGCCCGGCCTCGCGGGCGGGCGCAATCTCGACATCGCGCAACCTGACCTGCGACGTCGCCGGATCGACCACGAAGACCCGCGCCTTTTCGCCCTCGCGCAGCAAGGCCGACCCTGGAATGCGGATCGCCTCGCGCGCGGCGCTCGCGAGGCGCGCGAAAATGGTGGCGCCGATGCGAAACGAATCCGGCGGATTCTCCAGCGCGATCTTCACCCGGCGGGTGCGAGTCACGGAATCCGATTCCGGCGCGATCTCGCGCACGGCGCCGATGATCGTTCTCGTCGGATCGATCTGCAGGGAGACATCGAATTTCTGGCCGATATAGAGCGCGTCGACGATGTTCTCCGTGGCGTCGATCACCGCGTCGCGCTTGCTCGGCTCGGCGATCGCGACGATCGACTGGCCCGGCGACACGGTCTGGCCGACCTCGGCGTAAGTGGCGGTGACCAACCCGGGATAATCGGCCTTCACCACGGCATAGGATAGCTGCTCCCTGGCTTTGACGAGATTGGCCTCGGCCTGCTCCATATTGGCCTGAGCGGCGGCGCGCTCCTGCTGGGCGGTGTCGAAGCTCGCCTGCGACGTCGTCTTTTTCTGGAGCAGCGCGGCCTGCCGCGTCTCCGTGGCGGCGGCGTTGTCGAATTGGGCGCGGGCGTTGGCGAGATTGGCTGTCGCCGTGCGCGCCGCCATTTCGAGCGAAAGCGGATCGATCGCCGCCAGCGTCTCGCCCTTCTGGACCCGGTCGCCGGCCTTGACCGGGCGTGAAATCATCCGCCCCATGACGCGGAAGCCGACCGGCGTCTGCACCTGGGGCTGCACCGTGCCCGAAAGCATCAGGTCGAAGGCGGCGCTCGGCTCCACGACCATGGTGAAGGCCGGGCGCGGCGGCGGCGGCGCGTTCTTCTCCTCTTTGCAGCCGGCGAGCGCCGCGACCGCCGCAAGAGGCAGAACCAGCGAAAGGCGAATCGTGCGAACCATCAGGAACGCTCCTCCGACCGGGGAGCGACGATCTGCCCCTCGCGCAAGAATTTTCCGCCCTCGGTGACGACGCTCTCCCCGGGCTTCAGGCCGCCGCGCAGGACGACCCGTTCCTTCACATAGAAGGCCACGGCGACCGGGCGCAGATGAACGGAATTGTCGGCGGGATCGACGACCCACAACGCTGGCTTGCCGTCCTTGGAGCTCAGCGCCGTCCAGGGCAGGACGAAAACATTGTCGAGGCGGAGGCGCCCGCTTCCGGTCACGGCGGCGCCAAGCGGCAGGTCCGGACCTTTCGCGTCGATCTGCACCTTGACCTGGACCGTTCCGGTCTTCTCGTCCACGACGGGTGAGATTTCTCGAACCCGGCCGGAGGTCTTTACCGAAGGATCGCTGACCAGCACGAGAGAAATGTCGGGCGAACTGAGCTTTCTGGCGAAAGCCGATTCATAAACCGCGAAGACGGCGTCGCGCGGGCCGTCCTGCGCCAGGGTAAAGGCCATCTGCGCCGCCTGCGCCACCTGCCCCACTTCGATATTGCGCGCGGTGATCATCCCCGGATGGCCGGCCCGCAGATAAGTATAGGACAGGGCGTCCTGGGCGGTCGTAACCTGCGCCTTGGCCACGTCGAGCGAACCGGCGGCGGTGCGCTGGGCGCGCTCGGCGAGGTCGAACGCCGCCTGCGTGGCGTAGCCATTGGCGAGCAGGGCCTTCTGGCGCGCGAAGGCGGCGTCGGCCTGGCGCATGGTCGCCTCCGCGCCCGCGAGCCCCGCCTCCGCCGACTTGAGATCCGCCTGCTGCTCGGTCGGGTCGAGCCGGGCGAGCACTTCGTCGGCCGTGACATGCTGGCCGACATCGGCCTTGCGCTCGATTACCCGCCCGCTGATGCGAAAGGACAATTCGCTCTGGATTTGCGCGCGCACGGTTCCCGTGAGCGTGATGTCGCTGTCGAAGGATTGCGGCTCGGCCTTTTGCGTCAGCACGGCGAAAGGCGACCGCGGCGCGGGCGGCGCGTCCTTGCCGCAGGCGGAGAGCGGAAGAACCGCCAGCAGAACGATCAGACGCGGAACGATCAGGCGCGGACTGGGCGACATAGGAGCTCCCTGCGGCCCGGCGAAATTTTGATGGGCTTTTCCCATTGGCAGGATTATTATTGACTGACCAGAAAGTCAATAAGCGGAAACGCGAGGAGTCGGAGATGAAAGAACGGGCGCGCCGCAAGGCGCAGCGGCCGGGGGAAATTCTCGAGGCGGCGTTCGACGCCTTTGCCGAGCGCGGCTTTGCGGCGACGCGGATGGAGGATGTCGCGGCCCGCGCCGGGGTGACCAAGGGCGCGATCTATTTCTATTTCCCAACCAAGGAGCGCCTGTTCGAGGAAATGGTGGACCATTATTCGCGGGACATGCTGGCGGACGCCGGCGCGATGCTTGCGTCGGCGCAAGGCGGCTCTGCGGAGAAACTGCGCGCCTTTCTCGAATTCATGTACGGGCGCTGCGCGCGCGATCGTTACGGGCGCGAGATCATTCGGCTCATGGTGTCCGACGGCAAGAGTTTCCCCCAGTTGGTCGAGCGCCATCACCGCGACTTTTTCGCGCCGGCGATGCGCATGGTCTCCGAACTGCTCGCGGCCGGCGCCGCGAGCGGAGAATTTCGTCCCGAAGTCGCGAAACATGGCGCGGAAATCGTGGTCGCGCCCTCGGTCTTTTTGACCCTGATGCGGCTGATCTTCGGCGGCAGCCTCGAATTGAACGAGGACGCCTATATCGTCTGCCATATCGAACTTCTGCTCAACGGCCTGCTGACGCCCTCGGGCCGCGCGAACTTGTCGCCAGCAAAGGCTTGCGGCGAAGACCGCTCCCCGATATAGAACGATTCCCTCCGCTGCTCCCTTCGTCTAGCGGTCCAGGACGTCGCCCTCTCACGGCGAAAACAGGGGTTCGAGTCCCCTAGGGAGCGCCAAGGAAATCCAATAGTTAGACTGGATATTGGGTCTGATTTCCGATCCGTACGGAAATTATACGGAAAACATGTCCCTGAATTGGTGTGAACGATGGCGAATGCAAGCACTTGCCCCGCCGCCGACAATTGCGCGCCTTAAAGGGCAGAGAGTGACTGTCTTTTCTCGGTGAAAGAGCTGGGTCAGTTCCTCGCGGAATCAGCAGGAAGGATGGGCGGCGCTGTGGGCGTGAGAGCGACGCACAGGGGGGCGGCGATGGCTCAGGGGGCGTCGGGAAACCCAGGTCCCTACTGCGACCCGAACAAAACAAGTTCCCAACTCTTGCCCCCCTGTCACCAGTGACAAAAAGCCATCGGCCATCGTGTCTCGCGACCTGGGCGGCATCATCTCGTTATACCGGGGCGCCTTCGTCGGAATCAGCAATAGCTGCATTTTTCCGCCGCCGCTGACATCCGACGCCGTGCCGAGCCGCTGATCCAGTCAGGGGTGAAGACGGCGCGCTCAAGACGTCCTATTTCGCTATACCAACCCGGAGTGTCTTGCCAAGGCAGAGCTCTTGCCGCTCATTGCTTACGACTAGCATCATCGGCTCCCCCGCTTCTAGCGTCGCTTCAACGTGCTGCTCGGTTTGATCGATGCTCATCTTGAGGTGGCGGCCGCGCCACTGAAGGCGGAAACCGAGGCTGCGCCAATCCGTCGGTAGCTTCGGATCGACGGCTACGCTGTCATTTTGCAAGGAAATTCCTGCAAAACCAAAAACCGCCATCAGCCAGACCCCGCCCAGAGCCGCAATGTGCACGCCACCACCAATCGCCGCATGGGTATCCGCGAGATCGATTGCCGCGGTCTGCCGAAAATAACATAACGCCACGTCGGAGAATCCCAGCCGGGCTGCGACCATCCCATGCATGGCGGGGCTCAGCGAGCTGCCGTGGTCGCAGCGAGCCTCGTAGTAAAGGAAATTCTTCGCCGCGGTCTCGCCACCGAACTCCTCCGGCAACAGCCCCAGAAGCGCGACAACATCGGCCTGTTTGATCACCTGGGATTGCCGCGTCCGTTCCCGCCCAAGCACCACGTCCATTGGCACGGAGCGACCTGCGTAGGCGGAGAGATCAATCTCTTCGAGCGTGAAGAAGCCCGCGAACTGCTCGAACAGTCCGGATTTAGCATCGAAGCCGGTCGCCATGGTTTCCGCGACCTTCCGCCACTGCTCGAGTTCGGCGTCGTCTAGCCCGAGCCGGCTTGAGAGACTTGTCCATAGCTTTGGCCAACGCTCACGCAACAATGTCGCCACATCAAGGGCGCGCCGGATGTTCCAGCGCGCCATGACGTTGGTGAAGGCGTTGTCGTCGATATGCACGTGATACTCGTCCGGTCCGATGACGCCTCGAATATGGTGGCGTCCGTCCGCCTCCAGTCGAGCGCGGCTGGACCAAAACCGGCCAGTCTCGATGAGGATCTCGGCGCCTGCGTCGCGCAAGAACGCATCATCCCCGGTCGCCTGCCAGTATTGCCAGACCGCGTAGGCGATGTCCGCGCTGATGTGCTGCTCCTGCTTGCCGCATAGGATGTCGATGATCTGACGATCCGGAGCGATCGCATGTTCAGGCGTCGTCTCAATGCCGGTGTCCGTGGATTCCCATGCGTATAAGGCGCCGCGCCAGCCCATCCCAGCGGCTTTTGTCCGCGCCGCATCGAGCGTGTGAAAGCGATACATGAGCAGCGCCCGGGCCGCCTCTGGCCAAGTCAGGATGAAAAAGGGCAGCAGAAAGATTTCCGTGTCCCAGAACACATGCCCGCGATAGTCGTCGCCGGTCAGCGCGCGCGCGCCAATTGACACATGCTCGTCGGCGGGGTTGGCCGCGCTGTTCAGATGGTAGATAGCGAACCGCAACGCTTTCTGTGCAGCGGCGTCGCCGTCGACCTCGACCTGACTGCATCGCCAGCGGTTTGCCCAGGCCGCCTCGTGCTCATCGATTGCGCGTCGCCAGCCAAGTTGTCGCGCAACGTCGATCTTATGGCGCGCTCCGCCGCCAGGGTCGAGACCTTGGGCGTCACTCCGCACCACGGCGACGAAGCGTTCGAAACACACGACCTGCCCGGGACGGGATTTCCAGCTCCAGGAACATTTTAATTGACCCAGCGGGGTCGGCGGAAGGTCGTGGCCATCGACCTGCAGGAACGCGGCCGTCGCCATGGCGAGTCTCTTGCCGGAGCGCAAAGTGCGCCATACGCCAAGATCCTGCTCGAGCCTCTCGGGCACGAGCCCGAGGTTCAACCCTTCGAAGGAGGCTTCGAGCGTGACCTCGACCTCTCCTTCCTCGATCTCCATTCGGATCAATTGTATCCCAACCGCGCGTTCGTTCAATGAGACAAGGCGCGCCGTGCGCACACGCATGCCCACGTCAGGTGGCTTTAGCTGGCCGAATTCCGTGAACAATACGCCCCGCCTCACGTCGAGCGTCGTGCGATGCGACGACACGTCACCCGGGTGATGCACCAATGCTCCGTTGGGCAGCAAGATGTGGACGTGCAGCCAGTCGGCGGCCGGGATAAGCCCTGGCGTTGCTCCCTCGGCGCCGGGCGTGTCGAACAGCCCAGCCACATAAGTGCGCGGCGGAACGATCCAGTGGCCCCCCCGAGTCGCCGCTCGTGAGCCCCTTACGCCTAAAAAACCGTTGCTGATGGCGAAGCGCGATTCGAGGTTGCCCTCACGAAGCAGATCATAACCGTTCGCGACGAGAACCCAAGCGGGGTCGAAGGTTGGCTTCAGCGCGCGTTCCATCGAGTCCGATCCGATCAATTTGGCCGCAGGCAGAGGCGCTGGTCCGCCAGTTCATTTATTGCGATTTCATCCAGGCTCGTCACCACGAGATTTGCCCCTGCCGCCCACAAAAGAGCTGCGTCTCCACGGCGGGCCACGCCGAGCGCCGTCATCCCGCCGGCCCGAGCCGCCTCAATGCCCGCCGGCGCGTCCTCGACCACGAAGCAGTGTTCGGGCTCTATTCCTAACTCCTCGGCAGCGAGCAGGAAGATCGCCGGGTTGGGCTTGCCTTCACGTAAATCACGTCCGCAGACATTGACGCCGAAGGCGTCGAGCAGGCTTTGACCGGAATCGAGGCGGATCACCCTCATCATCTGGTTGGCGTTGCGTGAGGAGGATGCGACCGCCATAGGCCAACCCAGCGTATGGAGCGCCCGAACGAGGCGGAGCGCGTCGGGAAAGGCCATGACTGTCCCGGCTTCGATCAGTTCCTCCAGCCGCTTCTGCTTGCGCTCGGCATAGACCGCCGCCTGCCGCCCGGCGTCCGGCACACCCAATGCCTCCAGGGCCGCAAGGGCGCCGCTGAGACGCGGTTTGCCCGCCACATGAGCCTGATACATCGCGGAGGTGAAATTTTCGGGATCGGCAAAACCTTGCAACGCTTCGCGCCAGGCGCGCTCATGCGGGGATGCGAGCAGGACGCCGTCCACATCGAAAATGCCCGCGGTCAGCGCTGGCGGCGAGTCTGGCCATGCCTTTGTTGATTTGGAAGCGATCATGACGCTTGCAACACTTTCACGCCGATTCCCCAAAACATGCGCCGCCATTCGATTTGATGGGGCGGCCTACGTGTGAACAGCAGTCACACGAAGCTGTCCTTCCCGTCGCAGCACGCGCAGGGAGACTTCTTCGTCGTGACGACCGATGGCGAGATCGACGCTGGAATTTCCAAGACGAAGCTGACGCAAGATGACTTCGTCAAGGAATGACGGGAGCCGGGGATTCATCAGCCGGATTTCGTTCATCTCGGGATTGAAGCTGAGCCCGAGCGACGCCTGAAGCAGCGCGAAGGGCGTCGCCGCGGCCCACGCTTGCGGCGCGCAAGCGACAGGATACAGCGTCGGACCGCGCCCACGCCGGCGCTGGAAGCCGCAAAACAACTCCGGCAGGCGGCTGATGTCCATGTAAGTCGCCGCGTTGAACATGCCCTTGAACACGCGCTCGATGGGGCGCGGCAAGCCATTGCGCGCGAAGCCAAGCGCAATCATGGCGTTGTCATGCGGCCACACCGAGCCGTTGTGATAGGACATGGGATTGTAGCGCCGTTCTTCCTGCGATAGTGTGCGAATTCCCCACCCGGAAAAAAAGCTTGGGCGCATAAGGCATTCGGCCACTGCGACCGCGCGGGCGCGTGAGGCGATGCCCGTGAAGAGAACCTGCCCGGCATTCGATGTTCGGATTTTGCATTGTTTCTTCGCTCCATCGAGCGCAAGCGCATAGGTTCCTATTTCCGGACACCAGAAGGCTTCCTCAAAACGGACAGCAAGCTCGATCGCTTGTCTATCGAGCGCATCAGCGAGGGCATGATTTCCCAAGCGTCGCGCTACGCGAGCGGCGAGTTGCTTGGCCATGAATACATAGCCCTGCACTTCCGCGAGCGCGATCGGTCCCTTCGCCAATTGCCCGTCGGCATGGAAGACGGCGTCATGGGAGTCCTTCCAACCCTGATTGGCGAGCCCCTGTTCGGTTTGACGATGATATTCAACAAATCCGTCGCAATCGGCATCGCCCGGTCCATCGATCCACGCCAGAGCAGCTTCTATTTGCGGCCACAATTCCAAGATCGTATCGCCGTCGCCCGTGCGCTCGAAATAGAGCCCCGCGAGCATGACAAAAAGCGGCGTCGAATCTACGCTTCCATAATATAACCCAAACGGCACCTCGCGCAGGATGGCCATTTCGCCCGACCGCATCTCGTGCAGAATTTTTCCCGGCTCCGCGTCGCTGATCGGGTCGAAGCTCTTTGCCTGATAGGCTGCGAGCCGCTTCAGCACGCCACGAGCAATGCTGGGATCACACCACAGCATCTGGATTGCGGTGATGATGCCGTCACGGCCAAAGGTCGTCGAATACCACGGTATGCCCGCATAAGGATAAGGCCCCTGTGCGGTTTCCGTTGTCAGCATTCGCAAATCGGCCATCGAGCGGCATAAGATCTGATTGAACAGGTCGTTGGAGGTTTCCACAGTGGCCGTATTTGCGGTCGCGTCTTTCGTTGCGCGAGCCGCCGAGACCAGTCCCCTCAGGAAAGGAGCAGGCGGCGTTCTTCCTGAGCCATCGCAGCCGACGGTAGCGAACAGCGATTGTCGCTGCCCGGGCTCTAAGTCGATTGCGTAGGACGCAACGCTGGAGGTAAGTTCGGTGGGTGGAGGATCGAAATTCAGAGCGCTGGTGCGCACGCGACCATCGAGCCCCTCATAGCTCAACAGGACATTTTTCTCATCAATCACGCGAGCAGCCGCAACGCCACGATGCTCGCGTCGAATGCCCCGCACTTCGAAAATGTCGGCAAAATCGCTACCGAAGGCAAACGACAGTCTCAACGAGACAGTCTGGTCGCCATGATTTTGAATGCCAAACCGCTGATAGGCGGTTCCACGCCATAAGAACAAAGTCCGCACGATGTGTAAAACATCTTTATGCAAAACAAGCTTGTTCTCGAAGTAGATGTCGGGGTTCGTCAAATCGACAGTGAGGACCGAATTGTCATCACGCATATTTGAGCCAAGCAGCAGTAGTTGCATGCCGTTGAGCAGGAATTCAAACCACGAGAGGTATCGGGTATCGGCGAGAAAGATTCCATCGGAGTCACCGGCGCTGGCTCCGATGTCGCCATGACTGTCAACCACGGCAAAGGTGTCGTCATGCTTCAAATTGCGCCTAAGTCGCGTTGGGCCGGTCGCGGGAATATAAAAATCGGCTTCCGGCGCCGCCGGATCTATCGAGTCGATGGTCGATGGCGACACGGCCTCTTTCAATTTGCGGGCCCCGGTGAGTATTTAAGTCTTCGCGGTGCGCCAGCGTCGCCTTTTTCATCAAGAACGACCGCAGGAACGTTCATCAACAACGAACGATATAGGCTCACGTAGTTCTTCGCCATTAATGTGGCCGAAAAGCGCTCCTCGAAACGCCTACGGACGGCGCGGCGGTCCAGCACCAAAACCCGGGGCAGAGCGGCGGCTGCCTGCTCCATGCCATCGACAATCACGCCGGTGACGCCGTCATCGATAATCTCAGGGACGGACCCCCTTCGGAACGCCAGCACCGGAGTTCCGCAGGCCATCGCTTCGATCACCGTCAAGCCGAAAGGTTCAGGCCAGTCAATCGGAAAAAGAAGGGCGAGAGCCTCCCCGAGAAATTGAGTTTTTTGCCGCTCGTCGATCTCGCCAATAAACTCGACCCCCGGGCCGTTGAGCAATGGAGCGACGCACTCGCGAAAGTACCCTTCGTCAACTTTGTCGACCTTTGCCGCAATCTTGAGGGGAATCCCCAATGTTCGAGCGATCTGAATAGCCTGCTCAGGCCCTTTTTCTGGCGAGATGCGTCCCAGAAACGCTAGATAACCTCCGCGCGGATCGAAGGTCGGACGGTGCAATTGTAATGGCAAACCATGGAAAATCGTCGCGGCGAAGTTGACCTTCGGAAGGGGCAATCGTTGCGCGTCTGAAATCGACACCAACGGCATGTCGTCAAAGGCTCTGTAGAAGGGTGGTAAATCCGGAAGATCCTGTCTCCCATGCAAAGTGGTCACCGTGCGCCGCGCGATCGAACGAAACAACGGGAAGTGGAAAAAGTCGATGTGAAAATGGAGGATATCGAATTTATGGGCCTGCTGCCGCACGCGGTCGAGCATGAGCATGTAGTATGGAATCGTGTCATGAACTTGCTTGTCGAGCCGCAGCGCCACCGGTACGCAAGGAACGAGATTGGCTGAAGTCAGAGAATCTCCGCTTGCGAACAGAGTGACGTCATGGCCCAGCTTAACGAGTTCTTCGGTGAGGTAAAAAACAACCCGCTCCGTGCCGCCATAAAGACGAGGAGGGACGCTTTCGATTAGCGGGGCTATCTGGGCGATTTTCATGATTGTTGTCTACTCCTCGCTCGAAGACGCAGGAAAAGGGCGCATGTTTCACCTCATGCGCCAAGCCTATACGTTGGGCAATCGCGGGAGCAGGCTCGGAATCTACTCATTCTTGAACCGTTACGTGACCGTTGGCGTCAAGGCTCGCAACGGCCTGCATGGCTCAATGCTTGCGGCGACGCCACGTTTCTGGAACGCCGTGTCGGTTTCTCCGACTCAGGGGTCATGAACCGCGCCCCTGCGGGCAAGGAGCCTGGCGTCGAGTCTGTCGGTCTTGGCCAGTTTGCCTGTCGCCTGGGCAAAGCGCCGGGCTTGGCGGGGATTGACCTCGACCGGCGGGAGGCCCGCCTGCGCCAGCGCGCGCTCGAAAGCCCGATGATAAGGCCCAGTTGGCTCGAAGACGACGCGTTCGACCAGCGTTTGCGCCAGTCATTTGATCAAAGCCCGAAAGCCAGTTTTGTCGTTGGGGGAGCACGGCTGGCGCAGAGCGGATACCAACGATTGTACCAACATTTGCGGCGGATGCCAGCGCGCGACGATGGACGCCTTTGCACGGAAAACCCAAGCTCTTCTTAGGTTTTTCAAGGCGTTTTGGACGGCTTCGGGCTGTCTTGGATGGGTCATTGGTGCCCCTGGCCGGGATCGAACCAGCACTCCTTGCGGAACTCGATTTTGAGTCGAGCGCGTCTACCAATTCCGCCACAGGGGCTTTTCCGGCGCAGCGGCCGGAAGAGGCGCGAAATATAGCGTGCGGCGTCGCCCCGTCAATCGCCGCGAAGGCGGTTCCGTCATTTTTAGGACTTGAAGCGTAGGCAAGACGCCTTGGCCCTTTTCCCGCGAAGGTATACCAAGGCGGCGCGCGCAAAAAGATCGGATTCTTATGTTCAGAAGGCTCTATGACTGGACCTTGGCGCTGGCGGAAAGCCGGCATTCGACGCTGGCGCTCGCCGGAATAGCCTTCGCCGAAAGCTCCTTCTTTCCCCTGCCGCCCGATCTCATCCTTTTACCCATGTCGCTGGCCAAGCCGCAAAAGGCCTGGTTCTACGCCGCCGTCTGCACCATCGCCTCGGTTGCGGGCGGCGTGCTCGGCTATGTGATCGGGGCGGCGCTTTACGACACGCTCGGCCATTACATCATCCAGCTTTACGGCTATGGTTCGCGCATCGATGCGCTTCGCGCCTTTTACGCCCATTGGGGCTGGGCCTTCATTCTGGTGAAGGGCCTCACGCCGATCCCGTTCAAGCTCGTCACCATCGTCAGCGGTTTGCTCGGCTATAATCTGCCTCTCTTCGTCCTGCTGGCGCTGATTACGCGCGGCGCGCGCTTCTTCCTGCTGGCGGCGGCGATGAATCATTTCGGCGATCAAATGCGGGTCTGGCTGGACAAGCATTTCGCCTGGTTCGTCATCATCCTGTTCGCGATCATCGTTTTCGGCTTCTGGGCCGCCGCGCATCTGGTGTGACATGACCCTCTTCGCCAAATTCCGCGCCGCCCTCCAGCCCGTGACCGCCGCAGCCGTGGTTTTCGCGGCGGCGGCCGCCGCGCTCGCGGGGGCCTGGACCTTTCAGGCCCTGGGCTTTCAGCCCTGCGAATTGTGCCTGATTGAGCGCTATCCCTATTACGCCGCCCTGCCGCTGGCGGCGGCGGCGTATTTTCTGGCCCGCAACGCGCCGCCGCTTGCCGCGCGGCTGGTTCTCGGCCTGCTCGCCGCGATCTTCGTCGCTGGCGCGGGCCTTGCCGCCTATCACGCCGGGGTGGAATGGAAGTTCTGGCCGGGCCCGGCCGGCTGCACCGGCAATTACGTCGCGCCGACCTCGATGGAGGCGTTCCGGGCGCAGCTCGAAAAGGTCCATATCGTGCGCTGCGACGTGCCCGCCCTGCGCATTCTCGGCCTGTCGCTGGCGGGATGGAACGTCCCGGTGTCCCTCGCCATCGCCTTGGTGGCGCTGCTTGGCGCGACGGCGCCGAAAAAAGCTTAGCTTTCTCGACTCTTGTCGCCGAGCACCGCGCTGAGCGGCGTTTGCGCCGTGCCGGGCTTGAGCGGTTTCTGCTGGCTCTCATGCGGCGCCCAGCCGGAAGCCCACACGATTTCGAAGGTCGCGCGGATGCGGCCGTCGGGGTCCGAAAAGTTTTCGGCGTAAAGCGCGGCGGCGAGTAGCGCCACGTCGCGGCGCAAAGGCCGGCGGGCGCCGGCGGCGAGCACATTGGTCGCGCCCATGGCGCGCAGGTCGCGCATCAGCTCGAAAGCGTTGGCGTAGCGCACCGTAAAGGCGTCGCTGTCGGTCACGGGCAGAGCGAGGCCGGCGCGCTGCAGCAAGCCGCCGAGGTCGCGCAGATCGACGAAGGGCGCGACTCGCGGGCTTGCTCCGCCTTCGATCTCCTCCTGCGCCTGGACGAGGCAAAGGCGCAGTTCGGCCAGGGTCTGGCCGCCGATCAGGGCGGCGAGGAAGAGGCCGTCGGGGGCGAGAATGCGGCGAACCTGCGCAAAAACGCCGGGCAGGTCGTTGACGAATTGCAGATTGAGCGCGCTGACGACGAGATCGAAACTCTGCGGGGCGAAAGGCAGGGCCTCTTCGTCGGCGACGAGCGCGGGGGCGCCGCCGCCGAGCGCCGCGACGACCGGCGCCGTGCGCGCCACAAACCGCCCCGGCGCGGCGAGCGCGCCAAAAATGGCCGGATGGGGCGAGCCGAGGTCGAGCGCGCGCGGAAAAGCGCGGCTGATCGTCGCAAGGCGGAAGGCGAGGTCGTCGGCCGCGCGCGCGACCAGAAAATCGCAGGGGCGTTGCGCGCCCAGGGCGCGGGTCAGGCGCTGGCGCCACAGGCGCCGATCGAAGATGAGGGGCGGGGTCGTCACCCGGCCCTTATGCGCCCTCGCGGGGTTGAGGTCAAAGTCACGGAACCTCCCGAAAAGCGCCAGGCAGGATTCCCGAAAAGTGGTTGCCGGCTTTCAGATAAAATCCTGCTAACTCAAACGAATCCAAGCATGAATTGGTTGGCTCGCCGACGAATTCATGCGTAGGCTGGGGCCATGTTCCGGCTCATTCCCGCGCCGCTCCAGGTGCAAAACTGGTTGAGAGAAGGCGCGCTCGCTTTGAAAAAGGCGGGCGGGGCCACGCTTGACCTGCTCTACCCCCCGGCCTGCCTCGCCTGCCGCCGCGCGGTTTCCGAACATGGCGGGCTGTGCCCGCAATGCTGGAGCGCCATGCGCTTCATCGAGCGCCCTTTTTGCGAGCGGCTCGGGACGCCCTTCGCGGCGGATTTCGCGGCTGAAGCCGGCGGGCGGACGATCTCGCCCGCCGCGTTCGCCGATCCGCCGGTTTTCCAGCGCGCGCGGGTCGTGGCGCGTTTCGAGGAGGGGCCGGCGCGCCAGCTCGTCCATCGCCTGAAATATGGCGACCGCGACGAGCTGGCGGGGCCTATGGGGTTGTGGATGGCGCGCGCCGGGGCCGAACTTCTATCCGACGCCGACCTGCTCGTCCCGATTCCCTTGCATTGGACGCGGCTGGCGCGGCGCCGCTTCAACCAGGCGGCGGCGCTCGCCGCGGCGATCGAAAAAGTCTCGGCCGTGCCGGTCGAGACCGAACTTCTGTTGCGCGTGAAGCCGACGCCGCCGCAGGTCGGGCTCACCCGGCGGCTGCGCGCCCAGAACATTCAGGGGGCCTTCGTTGTGCCGGAGGAGCGGCGCATCGAGGTCGAGGGCTGTAGAATCGTCCTTGTCGACGACGTCATGACCTCCGGCGCGACGCTCAACGCCGCCGCCCGCATTCTCCTGCGCGCGGGCGCGAAACGCGTGGACGCGCTGGTCTTCGCCTGCGTCGTCCGCGAATCATGAATGTTCCGATTGCCCGCGCGAATGTTTCCATTGCCCGGGCGGCTTGGCCGAATTAGAAGGAGCTGATGAAAAAGATCGAGATTTACACCACCCAGACTTGTCCCTATTGCGTGCGCGCGAAGGCGCTGCTCAGCAAGAAGGGCGTCAATTTCGAGGAAATCCGGGTCGATTACGACCCGCCGCGGCGCGCCGAAATGGTGGCGCGCGCCAATGGGCGCTATACCGTGCCCCAGATTTTCATCGGCGACCGTCATATTGGCGGCTGCGACGATCTTTACGAGCTGGACCATGACGGCGAGCTCGACGCCCTCCTGACGGCTTGAGGCGCGTCATGATCCGCTTCGCCCTCATCTGCGACAACGGCCATGAATTCGAAAGCTGGTTCGCCAGCAACGATTCTTTCGATTTCCAGATCGAGAACAAGCTTGTCGCCTGCCCGCACTGCAACGGGACCGAGGTCGCCAAGGCGGTGATGGCGCCGGCGGTGGCGCGCGCCGGCGGTGGGCCCGGCGAGCCTGCCGCGCCCGCAAAATCGCCGAAGCAGAATGTCGCGCTGCTGGGCGAGGGCGATCGCGAATTGCGCACGATGGTTCGGGAGCTTCACGCGAAAATCGTCGCGGCGACTGTGGATGTCGGCGCGGAATTTCCGCGCGAGGCGCGGCGAATTCACGACGGCGCGGCGCCGGAGCGGCCCATTCGCGGCCAGGCGTCGCTCGAAGAGGCCCGGTCTTTGCTGGAAGACGGCGTCTCCATCCTGCCGATGCCGACGCCGCCCGAGGACCGCGGCTGAGAGATTCGCCCCGCCGGCTCCATCGGCGATCCGGCGATCCGTGAAAATCCGGGGGTTGCATGAACGGCGCGTCGCCTTCGAAACCTGCGTCCTACGACAAGAAAGTCGCCCTCGTCCTTCAGGGCGGCGGCGCGCTCGGCTCCTATCAGGCCGGCGTTTATGAAGCGCTGTCCGCGACGGACTATCTGCCGGATTGGGTCGCCGGTATTTCGATCGGCGCGATCAACGCCGCCATCATTGCCGGAAATGCGCCCGAGCACCGGGTGGCGCGGCTGCGGCAGTTCTGGACCGAAGTGACCAGGCCGGTCTTTTGCCCCGCGCTGCCGGCGCCCCTAGGGATCAATGAGAATCTGGCGCCGGCAAAGGCGCTCATGTTCGGGCAGAACGGCTTTTTCACGCCGCGCCCGCCGCTGTCGTTCTGGCTCGGCGAGGCGCCGAGCTTCTATGACACCAGCGCCTTGCGTTCGACGCTCGAAAGACTCGTCGATTTCGACCGGATCAATGGCGGCGAGACCCGCCTGTCGGTGGGTTCGGTCAATGTCGCGACCGGGAATTTCGCTTATTTCGACAGCGCCGAAATGTCGATCGGCCCCGAACATGTGATGGCGAGCGGGGCCTTGCCGCCGGGATTTCCCGCCGTCGCGGTTGGCGACGATTTCTACTGGGACGGCGGTCTCGTCTCGAACACGCCGCTACGCTATGTCGTTGAATATTATCCCCGCCGCAGCCGGCTGATTTTTCAGGTCGATCTTTTTCCCGCGCGCGGGCCGGTTCCGGAAAATCTCGCCGAGGTGGCGGAACGCGAAAAGGACATCCGCTTTTCCAGCCGCACCCGCGCGGTGACGGACTTGATCCGCCGCGAGCACGACCTGCGCCACAACATCAACGAACTTTGGGAGAATCTGCCGCCAGAGCTTCGCGCTTTGCCCTGCGCGAAAACGCTTTATGAATTCAGCTGTGTCACGAGAATGGACATTGTGAACCTGATCTATCGTCCCGCCGAGTCGCAGGGTCCGACCAAGGACTTCGATTTCGGTCGCGAGGCGATGGCGGCGCGGTGGCGGGCTGGATTGGACGACGCCTGCGCAACGCTCACGAAAGCGCCGTGGATGGAGCCCATGGACCCGCAGGAAGGCGCGCGCACATTCGACGCGCTTCGCGACGCCGCCCCGCCCGTGCGCGGCGGACGGGGCGGGCGCGACGGCTGACTTTTCGGTCAGGCCCGGCTTTTCCACCAGTCCACGAAGGCCTTGACGCCGACCTCCACCGGAGTCGCGGGGCGGTAGCCAGTCAAGGCCTGCAACAGGCGATGGTCGGCGAACGTCGCTTTCATGTCGCCGGGCTGCATCGGCAGCAGGTTCAGAACGGCCTTGCGCCCGAGACTGTTCTCGATCGCCGCGATGAAATCCATCAGGCCGACCGCTTTGCCCCCGGCGATATTGACCACCCGCCAGGGCGCGGCGGGCGAAAGGCTGTCCGGCGCCTCGGGCGCGCTCGAAACCCGCGGTTCGCCCGGGATGCAGGCGGAGAGGCGAAGGATTCCCTCGATGAGATCGTCGATATAAGTGAAGTCGCGCTGCATTTCGCCACGGCCATAGACGTCGATGGGCCGCCCTTGCTCGATCGCCTCGACGAATTTGAACAGAGCCATGTCAGGGCGCCCCCATGGCCCATAGACAGTGAAGAAGCGGAAACAGGTCGTCGGAATCCGCCACAGATGGGCATAGGAATGCGACATGGCCTCATTGGCTTTCTTGGTCGCCGCATAGAATGTCGCCGGCCAGTCCGTCCTGTGGTTTTCCGCATAGGGCATGTCGGGATTGGCGCCATAGACGGAACTGGTCGAGGCCAGCATCAGATGGCGCGGCTTCAGTTCGCGCGCGATTTCCAGGACGTTGAACGCGCCGACCAGATTGCTTTCGACATAGGCGCGGGGATTTTCGAGGCTGTATCGCACGCCGGCCTGGGCGGCGAGATGGACGATGAGTTCGGGCCGCGCTGACTCGGCTGCGGCGCGCAGCCTGTCCATGTCTTCAAGCATGCCCTCGACGGCGCGGAATTTTTCAAAACGCGTGAGCAGATCGTGGCGGTCCCGCTTCAACTTGAGGTCGTAATAGGGCGTCATGCCGTCATAGCCGGCAACCTCATGGCCTTCGGCGAGAAGTCGGCGCGCGAGATGAAAACCGATGAAGCCGGCGGTTCCGGTGATGAAAATTCTCATGACGAAAGTCCCGACGCCAGTCTGAGCCCAAACCGGAACGCTATTATGGCGCAGACGCCATAAACGAAACCGGTTTCGCGCACCATACCGATACTAGAGCGTTTTCCGACCATATTGACGCCATCTGCCGAGGGGATTTCGCGCCGTGGCCAGGAGGGTGGCGACGGCCGTGTCGGGGACACGGCCGAGCCGACCGACGCCGCGACGGCGCGAAAGCCCGCGGCCCGAAGGGTTCGCTTTCGGCGGACGCCCGGCGTCGCGCGCGCCTCGACCGCATCCCCAATGCGCTCTTCGGCGCGCGCTTGCCGGATCGTCTCTCCGAAAGCGAACAGATTGCGTCAATATGGTCGGAAAACGCTCTAACTTGAATACCTTCGAGGTCCGGCAAATCTTAACGCCTCAAGGCGAGAATGGCGGCGCATCGGAGGCGCCGCCTTGAAATTCAGGTCCTTGCTCGACGCGCTGCGCGAGGCGCGATGGTTCGATATTTCGCGCGCCCGCGCTTATGTGGCCATTCTGGCCGCCGTCCAGGCGCTGGGCCTGATCGGGCTGCTGCTCAGCGCGCGGCATGGCCTCGATCCGCGCGGCGAGCCGATCGGCACCGATTTCGTGAGCTTCTGGACGGCGGCGCGGCTCGCGATGTCCGGCGCGCCGGCCTCCGTCTATGACCCCGCCGTCCATTTCGCGGCGCAACGAGCGGCGTTCGGCGGCCATTTCGGCTGGTACGCCTTTTTCTACCCGCCGGTCTTTCTCCTCTATGTGCTGCCGCTCGGCGCGCTGTCTTATTTCGGCGCTCTGGTCCTGTGGCTCGGCGCGACTCTGGGCGCCTATGTGCTCGCCTTGCGGCAAATCGCCGCCAAACCCCTCGGTCTCTTGCCGATTTTGGCCTTTCCGGCGGTTCTGATCACTCTGACCCACGGCCAGAACGCCTTCCTGTCCACGGCTCTGTTCGCGGGCGGGGCGGTTTTGCTGGAGCGCCGGCCCGTTCTCGCCGGCCTGCTCTTGGGCGCGGTCTGCTACAAGCCCCAATTGGCCATTTTCATTCCACTCGCCCTGGCGGCCGCCGGACGCTGGCGGGCGTTCTTCGCCTTCGGCGTTGCGGCTCTGGCCCTGGCGGGCCTTTCCTATGTCGTGTTTGGGGATGCGGCATGGCGCGCCTTTTTCGCCGAGACAGCCCTGGCGCGGGCCACGCTCGAACAGGGCCTGGTCGAGCCCGGCAAGATGCAAAGCCTGTTCGCCGCCTTGCGGCTGTGGGGCGCGCCGTTCCAGCTCGCCTATGTCGTTCAGGCGCCGGTCAGCCTCGCCGCAGCCGTCTCTCTGGTCTTTCTCCTGCGCCGGACCGGCGACGCGCGGATGCAAATCGCGCTGACCGTGGTCGCGACCCTGTTGGCGACGCCTTTCGTGCTCGACTACGACTTCACCTTGCTGGCGCTGCCGCTGGCGGTCGTGCTGACGCGTGCTTTGCGTACGGGCTTTCTGCCCTATGAGAAAATTTTGTTGCTTGCGGCCTATATGCTGCCGGGCGTGGCTCGGGTGCTGGCGCTTTACGCCCTTCTGCCGCTTTCGCCCTTTGTCCTCGCCTTGCTCTTTGCGAGCATGGCGCGACGCGTGAGCCTGGAAGCGAGCCGGGCAGGCCGCGATGACGCGCGGCCCAGCCGCAAGGCAAATAAAAGCCCCCGCTGTGAGGCGGGGGCTGGAACTGCCGAAATTGGCGCGGTCAATGGACCGTAGCGCTGGCGGTTTCGGTTTTCAGTTTGCTGATTTCGTCCTTGAGTTGCAATTTACGCCGCTTGAGTTCATGCAGTTTGAGCGCGTCGGTCGCGGGGTGGAGCTCTTCCTTCTCGATCTCGCGTTGAAGCGCCATATGACGGCGTTCGAGTTCGGCGAGATGGCTTTGCAAGGACATGCGCAACTCCTATCGATGCTTGAACGACAGGATTGTGACACGAACGAGGGAAGTCGCAAGAGGGAAAATTATTCTGCGACCGCGTCCCGTAACTCAGGTGATTCGATATGGCAAGCCCATAAATATTGTCGAAATAGCGTTTTTTTTCTGGCGGCGGCCATACTCGGCGTCCGCCGCAAATGGTTGAGGCAATCATGCCGGCGCAACCATCTTGGCCTTGCTCTCGGGGCGCGTCGCGCCCATAATCCGCCATGCGGCGCGAGGGCGCCCCAGAAAATGCCCAGCGGTTTTCGATGTCGAGAGAACTGAGCGAAGAAGAACGGGCTGAGTTCGTCTTCGAAGTCGAGCGTTTACGCCAGGAACATCGCGATTTGGACGTCGCGATCGATGCGCTCATGGCGGTCGGGGCCACCGATCGTCTTCAGCTGCAGCGTCTCAAAAAGCGCAAGCTGATGCTGCGCGACCGAATCACCACCCTCGAAGACGCGCTCACGCCCGACATCATCGCCTGAGCCGCGGCGCCTTTTGCGCGCAATTCTGGCCAAAATCGCGCCTTGCGCCAAAATCGCGCTTTCCCTTTTCGGCGTGGCGCTTTAGACCGTCGCCTTCCCAACCGCCCGAGTTTCGAGCCTTGTCGAAGAATCAGCCTCCCGTCGCGATCATCATGGGCAGCCAGTCCGATTGGGCCACCATGCGCCACGCCAAGGAAACTCTCGATTCGCTCGGCATTGTGGCGGATGCGCGCATCGTCTCGGCCCATCGCACGCCGGACCGGCTGGTCGATTTCGCCAGGGGCGCGCGCGACGCCGGGTTCAAGGTCATCATCGCCGGCGCCGGCGGCGCGGCCCATCTTCCGGGCATGACCGCCGCCATGACGTCCTTGCCGGTCCTGGGGGTGCCGGTCGAATCCAAGGCCTTGTCCGGCGTCGATTCGCTTTATTCCATCGTTCAGATGCCGGGCGGCGTGCCGGTCGGGACTTTGGCGATCGGCAAGGCGGGGGCGATCAATGCGGCGCTGCTCGCCGCCGCCATTCTGGCGCTCGAGGACGGCAAGCTCGCGGACCGGCTCGACGCCTGGCGCGCGAAACAGACGGCGGGGGTCGCGGAGCGGCCGAAACAGGATGGCTAAAACAACGCTCGCGCCAACAACGCTCGCGCCTGGGGCGCGGATCGGCATCGTCGGCGGCGGCCAGCTTGGCCGCATGCTCGCGCTCGCGGCGGCCCGCCTCGGCATGTCCTGCCATATCTATACCGACCGCAAGGACGATCCGGCGATCGAGATCGCGGCGGCCGCCACTATCGCGCCCTATGACAATGAGATGGCGCTCGCCGGCTTCGCCGCCGACGTGGACGTGATCACCTATGAATTCGAGAATATTCCGGCCTGGTCGGCGGAATTTCTCGCCGCGATCAAGCCGGTGCGGCCCTCGCCCGCCGTTCTCGCCTTGACCCAGGACCGGCTGGTCGAAAAGAATTTTATCGCCAGCCTCGGCATCGAGGTCGCGCCCTTCGCCCAGGTCGACGACGCCGGGGCGCTCGCCCGCGCCATCGCCCAGATCGGCCGGCCCTCGATCCTGAAGACCCGGCGCTTCGGCTATGACGGCAAGGGCCAGACCCTGGTCCGCGAGGGCTCGGACCTCGCCGTCGCTTTCCGTTCGCTCGGCGGCCAGCCTTCGATCCTCGAAGGCTTCGTGCCCTTCGTCTGCGAGGTTTCGGTGGTGGCGGCGCGCGGCCTTGATGGCGATTTCGTCGCCTGGGACGTGGGGCTCAACACCCATGAGCACCACATCCTAGCCACCACCGAGGTCCCGGCCTCGATCGACCCCGATCTGCGCGTCCGCGCCCGCGACAAGGCCATGCGGATCGCCGAGGCGCTCGATTACGTCGGGGTGTTGGCGGTGGAAATGTTCGTGGTCTCGACGCCGGAGGGCAAAAGGCTGCTGGTCAATGAGATCGCGCCAAGGGTGCATAATTCCGGCCATTGGACGCTCGACGGCGCGGCGACCTCGCAATTCGAGCAGCATATTCGCGCGATCTGCGGCTTTCCGCTCGGTCTCGCCCGCGCCCATGGCCCGGTCGAGATGATCAATCTGATCGGCGACGATATTTTCCGCTGGCGCGATTTTTTGGACGTTCCGGGCGCATGCCTGCATGTCTACGGCAAGGCCGATGCCCGACCGGGCCGCAAGATGGGGCATGTGACGATTTTGAAAAGCGCGGAACGTGACGACGACGATTCGACGCGCTAAAGCATGTTCCCGAAAAGTGGAAGCCGGCTTTCGGAATTGATCATGCTCGGACAATGGCCCGAATTGTAACGGAAAGCGCAAGTGGCCTATCTCTCGACGCGCGGCGAAGCGCCCGAAATCTCTTTCACCGAAGCCCTGCTTGCGGGGCTTGCCCCCGATGGCGGCCTCTATGTGCCGCATAAAATGCCGCGCCTTTCTCGGGACGCCATCGCCGGCTTCGCCGGAAAACCCTATGTGGAGGTCGCGGAAGCTGTCATTTCGCCCTTCCTCGACGGCGCGCTGGGGCGGGAAGATTTTCGCGCCATGCTGGAGGCGGCCTATGAGACGTTCCGCCACAAGGCGGTGACGCCGCTCGCCCAGATCGGCGACAATCTTTTCGTGCTGGAGTTGTTCCACGGACCGACGCTCGCCTTCAAGGACGTGGCGATGCAATTGCTCGGCCGGCTGATGGACCGCGCCCTGAAAGCGCGGAACAAACGCGCCACCATCGTCGGCGCGACGTCCGGCGACACCGGCGCCGCCGCGATCGAGGCATTTCGCGGGCTCGATCAGGTCGATGTCTTCATTCTCTATCCTCACGGCCGCGTTTCCGACGTCCAGCGCCGCCAGATGACCACGGTTGCGGCCGGCAATATCCATGCAATCGCGCTCGAAGGCACGTTCGACGACGCCCAGGCGATGCTGAAGAGCTTTTTCCGCGACAAGCCCTTGCGCGAGGAACTGGGCCTGTCGGGGGTGAATTCGATCAATTTCGCCCGCGTCGTGGCGCAGATGGTCTATTATTTCACCTCTGCCGCCGTATTGGGCGGGCCGCTGCGCAAAGTGTCCTTCACCGTGCCGACCGGCAATTTCGGCGACATTCTCGCCGGCTTCATGGCCAAGCAAATGGGCCTTCCGGTCGAAAAGCTCATCGTTGCGACCAATTCCAACGACATTCTCGCACGCGCCCTGGCCACCGGCCGCTATGAGGTGCGCGGCGTCCATGCGACCCAGTCGCCGTCGATGGACATTCAGGTTTCGTCCAATTTCGAGCGCCTGCTGTTCGACGCCCTGGACCGCGACCCGGCGGCCGTGCGCGCCCTGATGGCGCGCCTCGACCAGTCGGGCGCCTTCGACATTCCTCGCCATGCGCTCGAAAAAATCCGCGCTGATTTCGCCGCCGGCAGCACGGACGAGGCGGAGACTTCCGCCGAGATCGGGCGCGTCTGGCGCGAATGCGAGGTCCTGCTCGACCCGCATACGGCGGTCGCGGTTCATGTGGCGCGGAAAAATCTGGCGCATGATCCGGCGACGCCCATGGTGGCGCTCGGCACCGCCCATCCGGCCAAATTCCCCGACGCCGTGCGCGCGGCGACCGGCCGCTCCGCGCCCTTGCCGGCCCATCTCGCCGATCTGTTCGAGCGCAAGGAGCGCTTCGACGTCCTGCCCAATGACGCCGGCGCCGTCGCATCTTTCATCCGCGCCCGCGCCCGCGCCGTGACTGAAAAACATGACGGTTGAGACCAGCACGCTCGCTTCGGGCCTGCGCGTCGTCACCGACGCCATGCCGGGGCTTGAGACCGCCTCGCTCGGGGTCTTCGTCGCCGCCGGCTCGCGCAACGAGAGCGAGGCGGAGCAGGGCCTGTCGCATCTGCTCGAACATATGGCCTTCAAGGGCACGCGGCGGCGCGGCGCCCGCGCCATCGTCGAGGCGATCGAGAGCGCCGGCGGCGATCTCAACGCCGCGACCGGCGTCGAAAGCACGGCCTATTACGCCCGGGTGCTGCGCGAGGATTGCGGCCTCGCCCTCGACGTCCTCGCCGACATTCTCACCGAGAGCCTGTTCGACGCCGGGGAGCTGGAGCGCGAGAAGGACGTGATTTTGCAGGAAATCGCCGCCCTGCAGGATGCGCCCGACGAATGGGTGATGGACCTGTTCAACGCCGCCGCCTTCCCCGGCCAGCCGATCGGCCGCGCCATTCTCGGCACGCCCGAGACGGTCGCCGGCTTCAATCGCGACGCCATCCGGGCCTATCTCCAGCGCCATTACGCGCCGCGCTCGGTGGTGGTCGCCGCCGCCGGGGCGGTCGATCATGCGCAGGCGCGCGACGAGGCGGAGCGCCTGTTCGCCGGTTTGGCGGCGGCGCCGCCCGTGGCCGCGGCCCCCGCGGCCTATGTCGGCGGCGAGGCTTTGGTCGCCCGGAAACTGGAGCAGACCCAGGTCGTGATCGGCTTCGAGGGCCGCGCCTATGCCGATGGACAGAATTACGCCGCCCATATTTTCGCCAATGCGGTCGGCGGCGGCATGGCCTCGCCTCTGTTCCAGGAGGTGCGGGAGAAGCGCGGGCTTGCTTATTCCATATCCTCCTTCCATTGGCCTTTCCTCGATTCCGGCCTGTTCGGCTTCGAGGCCGCGACCTCGGGGCGCCAGGTCCGCGAACTGGTCGAGGTCGGCCTCGCCTGCCTCGCCGAGGCGGCTCATGGCCTGGACGAGGCCGATCTCGTCCGCGCCAAGGCCCAGACCAAGGTCGGCCTGCTGACCGCGTTCGAAAGCTCGTCGGCGCGGGCCGAGCAGATCGCGCGCCAGACCATGATCTTCGGCAGGGTCCTGACCCGCGCGGAAATGATCGGCAAGATCGACGCCCTGAGCCTGGACGAGGTCCGCGCGGCGGGCGCCGCCATGCTGCGCTCGGCCCCGACTGTCGCGATTCTCGGCGCGGCCCGCAAGGCGCCGGGCGCGGCCGAGGTCGCCGCGGCGCTCGCCGGGGTTTGACGCGAAGCGGTCGAAAGTCGCCGACAAACATGCTAATCAGGCTCCATTCCCGCCGTCGGCCCCCGTGAATCTGCCATGAATCTGTTCGGACTTTCGCGCAAGAAGACGTCTCCCAGTCGCATCGAGGGCGAAGGCCTCTATCTGCGCCCCGCGGTTCCGGGCGATTTCGAATCCTGGCGGCTGCTGCGGGGCGAGAGCCGCGCCTTTCTGACGCCCTGGGAGCCGAGTTGGCCGCTCGACGACCTCACCAGGCCCGCCTTCCTGCGCCGCATCCTGCGCCAGGACCAGGAGCGGGCCGAGGACGAGAGCCATGGCTTTCTGATTTTCCGCGCCGGCGACGACGCTCTTCTCGGCGGGATCACGCTCGGCAATTTGCGCCGCGGCGTCGCTCAATGCGGGACGCTCGGCTATTGGATGGGCGAGAAATATGCCGGCAAGGGCTTTATGACCAAGGCGGTGCGGGCGCTGCTGCGCCACGCCTTTCTCGAAATGGGGCTGCATCGGGTCGAGGCGGCCTGCGCCCCCGAGAACGAGCGCTCACGCCGCCTGCTGGAGCGGCTCGGCTTCCAGCGCGAGGGCTACGCCCGCGCCTATCTCCTGATCGACGGCGCCTGGCAGGACCATCTCCTCTTCGCCATGCTGGAGCGCGATTTTCTGCGCGGCGACCAGCCCGGGAACGCGCTGCCGGAGCGAGCGCCATAAATCCCATGGTCACAGTTTCGACATCAAGCTGGAGCACGGCGGGCCTCTCGCCGGCCGAGCATTTCCGGGCTAGGAAATTGCGGCGATATTTGCGAAAAGCCCTTGCGGCCTTCCGCAGCCGTTGACACCAACTTCCGCTCGAAAGTCGCTTGCGCCCGTTTCGTCTCGTTCTCCTGCTGCTGCCGCTTCTTTTCTCGCTGTTCGGGCCCGGCCCGGCGCAGGCGGTGGAATCGGTGCGCGTGCCGCCGGACGCCCCGGCGATCGATCTGACGCATTGGGTCGAGAAATATTCCAACCAGGGCGACCGTATCCAGGTCTCGACCGCTCCTGGCCCCGACGGCATCATTCGCCGCATCGAGGTCCACGCCCGCGACGCGGGGGCCCATCCCTCCTGGATCGTCTTCGCCCTTACCAACGACACCGACGAGCAGATGGAGCGGCTGATCGTCGCGCCCCATTTCCGCCTCGTCGGCTCCGGCGTGATCTGGCCCGATCTCGGCTCGGAGCGGATCACCGAAATCACCGCGAGCCAGGGCATTCCCCCCGAGAAGGAGGACGTGGACGACGCCGACGTCTTCCGCATCACCCTCGATCCGGGCGCGACCGTCACCTATGTCGCCGAGCTGAAGACGCCCAAGCTTCCGCAGCTCTATCTGTGGGAGCCGGACGCCTATAAGGACAAGACCACCGACCTGACGCTCTACAAAGGCATCGTCATCGGCATTGCGGGCCTGCTCGCCCTGTTCCTGACCATCGTCTTCGTCGTCAAGGGCGCGGTCATCTTCCCGGCCGCGGCCGCGCTCGCCTGGGCGGTGCTCGCCTATATTTCGATCGATTTCGGCTTCTGGGCGAAGATTTTCGGCACCGAGGTCAATGCCGACCGCATCTGGCGCGCCGGCGCGGAAACCGTCCTCGCCGCGACCCTGGTCGTCTTCCTGTTCGCTTATCTCAACCTCAGACGCTGGCATGTCCGCGCCTCCCATGTCGCGGTGGTGTGGATCGCCTTCCTGATCGCTCTCGTCGGCCTCGCGGTCTACGATCCGCCGATCGCCGCCGGCATCGCCCGGATTTCGCTGGCCACCACCGCCGGCGTCGGCTTCATTCTGGTGATCTATCTCGCCACCCATGGGGTCGAGCGCGCGGTGATGCTGATCCCGACCTGGCTCCTGCTGGTGGTCTGGGTCGCGGCGGCGGGCTTCATCGTCAATGGTTCGATCGCCAACGACCTCGCCTCGCCAGCGCTGCTCGGCGGTCTGGTGCTGCTCGTCATGCTCATCGGCTTCACCATCATGCAAAGCGCCTTCGCCTCCGGCGGCGTCGCCATGGGCGCGATCAGCGATGTCGAGCGGAAAGCGCTGGCCCTGACCGGCGCCAGTGACATCATCTTCGACTGGGACGTCATCAACGACCGCATCTTTGTCAGCCCCGAGATCGAGGAGCAGCTCGGCGTGCGGCGCGGCGAACTCGAAGGGCCGGCCTCGTCCTGGCTCAGCCTGCTGCATCCGCTGGAGCGCGACCGCTACCGGACCTGCCTCGACACCGTTCTGGAACAGCGGCGCGGCCGCATCGCCCAGGATTTCCGCTTCCACGCCAGCGACGGTCATTATTTCTGGTTCCGCCTGCGCGCCCGCCCGGTGGTGGGGCCGGAGGGCGACGTGGTGCGGCTGGTCGGCACGCTCACCGACGTGACGGACCAGAAAAACGCCTTCGAGCGCCTGCTGCACGACGCGGTCCACGACAATCTCACCGGCCTGCCCAATCGCGAGATCTTTTTCGACCGGCTGGAGCTGGCCCTGCTCCAGGCCGAGGCCGAGGCCGACAAGCGTCCGACCGTGCTTTGCGTCGACATCGACCGTTTCAACCGCATCATCCAGGCGGTCGGTTCGTCGGCTGGCGATTCGGTCCTGCTCACGGTCGCGCGGCGCCTTGGCCGGCTGCTTCAGCCTCGCGACACTTTGGCGCGCATCGCCGGCGACACTTTCGCGGTGATCCTCGCCTCGGCGGCCACGACCGAGCAGATCGTCCATCTCGCCGACCGCATCCGCCGCACCGTCTCGACGCCGATCACTTTCGCCAATCGCGAAATTCCGCTCTCCGTCTCGGTCGGCGTCGCGCTCTACGATCCGCAATGGCATCCCCGACGCGAAGACATGCTGAAGGACGCCGAAATCGCCATGCGCCACGCCAAGCGCGACGGCGGCGGCCGGATCGAGGTGTTCCGCCCGTCGATGCGCGCCCAGGGCGCGAACCGGCAGGCGCTGGAAAGCGAATTACGCCGGGCGCTGGAGCTCGACGAAATCAAATTGTTCTTCCAGCCGATCGTGAGGCTCGACGATCGCACGGTCGCCGGCTTCGAGGCCTTGCTGCGCTGGGAGCATCCGCGGCTTGGCCGGGTCGAGGCCAGCGAATTCCTGCCTCTCGCCGAGGAGACCGGGCTCATCGTCGATCTTGGACTGTTCGCCATCCAGCGCACGGCGCGCGAACTCGCCGCCTGGCAGAAGGCGCTCGACGTCAATCCGCCGATCTTCGCCTGCGTCGATATTTCCTCACGGCAAATCCTGCGCCATGACCTGCTCGCCGACGTCAAGAACGTCCTGACCAGGGTCAGCGTGCTGCCCGGCTCGCTCAAGCTCGAACTGAACGAGGGCCTGGTGATGGAAAATCCCGAATATGCCGCTCAGATTCTCGGCCGCCTCAAGGAGCTGGGCTCCGGCCTCGCCTTGACCCGGTTCGGCTCCGGCTATTCGTCTCTGGCCTATCTCCAGCGTTTTCCCTTCGACATGATAAGGATCGACCGCGCCTTCGTCCGCCAGGACGCCTTGACCAATCGCGCCGCCATGCTGCGCTCGCTGGTCACGCTCGCCCATGATTTCGGCATGGAGGCGATCGCCGATGGCGCGGAGAACGAATCGGACGTGATCGAATTTTCCCAGATCGGCTGCGAATATGCTTTGGGCTTCGCCTTCGGCCTGCCGTTGAGCGCGGCCGAAGCCCGCAAGCTCGTGGGCGCGGCGGCGGAGCCGGCTATTTGATCCGACGGGGAAAGGCCAGGCTTTTCACCGCCGGCATTCAATAAGGAATATCGAGTCGTCTCGCTTTCGCTTCGCTTCTGTTATGGCAAGCCGAGAACGGTGACTTTCGCCGTGGTGATTTCGGTCGGCCACAACACTTCCGTCAGTCCGGTCGCGGCCGCGACGCGCTGGCCCGCGCCCGTGTCATAGGTGATCACGCCGCCGCCAATGGCGCCGCCGATCTTCCGGCCCCACAATTTCTGACCGGTGTCGGCGTCGAGGACATAGAAGTTCCCGCCCATGTCGCCAAAGAACACGACGTCGCCGGCGGTCGGCGTCACGCCGCTCTGCACCGGATAGTTCGATTTGGCGCGCCAGCGCCAGGCCCCGGTGTCGGCGTCGACGGCGGTCACCCAGCCCGCCCAGTCGAAGACGGGATCCTGCTTGCCCCACATGTTGTATGGATTGATCGACGCCTCTCCCGACCACGGCTTGCCGAGCGCCGTGCCCTGCAATTGGCCTTTCGACTGCAGCGTGACGGTGGTGCACCATTCCACCTCGCCGACCATGATCGTGTTGTTCCGCGGATCGAAGGCCGGCCCGTTCCATTCCGCGCCTCCGATCGACCCCGGGCAGAAATGAACGGATCGCCCTTCGGCGAAGGCGGCGTCGGCGTTTTCCACCTTGGTCATCGGCACGCGATAGAGCAGCGCCGCATCGCTTAAATCGAAGCCGTAGAGATGTCCGTCCTTGGGCGCCACCGCGAGGACGTTTTTTCCGCTCGCGGTTTTGATCAGGGCCGGCGCGCTGGAGACGTCCCAGTCGTGCCAATCCTTGGGCACGATCTTGAAATGGGACTTGTAGGCCCCGGTTCTGGCGTCGAGCACCACCACCGAACCCGTATAGAGATTCGAACCCTCGCGCATGCCGGCCGCGAAATCGGGGGCGGGATTGCCGCCGGGCACATAGAGCAGGCCCTTGTCCGGGTCGAGCGTGTAGGACGTCCAGGTCGCGCCGCCGGTGATCGGGGATCCTGGCGGCGTTTTCCACGTAGAGAGATCGAGCGGCGAGGCGCCTTCCGGCCCGCGCACCGGGTCGTCCGCCTGTCTGGGCACGAGATAGAATTCCCAGACGATCTTGCCGGTCTTGGCGTCGAGGGCGTACATGCGACCCTTCACGCCCTTGATGTCGCCGCCGGCATTGCCGATGAACACCAATCCGTTCCAGGCGATCGGCGCGGCGGGCGTGCTTTCACCCTTTTTCGGATCGGCGACGCGGGTTTCCCAGAGTTTGGCGCCCGTGTTGAAATCATAGGCGAGCACCCGCCCGTCCTGCGTCCCGCGAAACACCGCGCCGTCGAGAAAAGCGGGGCCTCGGTTCACATCCTGCGGCGTAGCCGGCGTGTAATTCTCGTGAACGCGCCATTTCAACTGGCAGGTGTTCGCGTCGATGGAAAAAATGTCATATTCGGTCGAGAACAGCAGCGATCCCTTGACTTCAAGCAGGCCGGTGTTGAACCCGGTGTATTGGCCGGTGTCATAGGTGCAAAGCGGCTTCAGTTGTCCGGCGTTGGCCTTGTTGATGCCTGAAAGCGGCGAGAAGCGGTTGGACGTCAGGGTCTTGTTGTAGCTCGTCCAATCGTCTGTTCCGCGGGCCGGGGGCTGGGCTCCCGCGGCCGGGGAAGCCGCCGGCTTCGCGCCAGGCGCCATTTCGACCGTCAACTTGCCCTTGGGCGCCGAGGCGTAGCGCACATAATTGATCCCCATCGCGGCGATCGGAACGAATTCGTCCCATTTCAGATAAATCGCCGCGGCGCCGGCCACGCCCACGACGGCGATTGTTCCGAGGAGGACGGATTTCGTGCGGTTCATGGGGTTTCCCTTTTCTCGATTCGGGCCGTTTCACACGGTGGGGCGGCATCCGGGCTCGGGATTGCTTTCCTCGCGAAGGCGAATAAAGAAAGAAATGCAATAGACATAGCGTCATTGAGCAACGGCTATTTTCCGCTTTTTATAGTAACGCCTCACTGCAAACGTTTTCTGACGCTTGGCAAAGTGCATGTCGGCTTTTTGGCCGGACGAGGCTATCTATATTCGACGTGCTACAACTAGGTTTGTTCCAACATCAAGCCATAAAAATTTGGAGCTCTGACGTGTTGAAGGCCACAAGCTCCGAATAAGCGCATGAATGGACGGGACCTGTCGCTCGGCGTCCGGCGCGCCAATGGGGCGAATGGGGTTGATCGGCGGCGACAGCTTCGACGCCATGTGCGCGCCTGTCGGCGACAACGGCCTGACGGGCCCGGGCGCCCGTCAGGCGTGGCCGGCCTCGTCGGCCAAAAACCTCAGATCGACCCCGATCGCCCCCAGCGCGTGTTCATATTTGGCTTCGTGCTCGGCGTCGAACAAAAGGGTGGGATCGGCCGGACAGATCATCCAGCTGTTGGCGAGGATCTCCTTTTCGAGCTGGCCGGGCGACCAGCCGGCATAGCCCAGGGCCAGCACCGCCTTTCGCGGTCCCTGGCCATGCGCGATGGCGCGCAGGACGTCGAGCGTCGCGGTCATCGAGACGCCATCGTCGATCGCCATGGTGGCGTCCTCGGCGCGGTAATCGGCTGAATGGAGGACGAAGCCGCGGCTCGCGTCCACCGGCCCGCCGGAGAGGACGCGCTGGTCGCCGACGGATTCGGCGAGGCGCGTCGCGTCGCCCGAATCGATCACCTTGAGTTGCAGGAGAAGATCGACCAAATTGACGCCCGGCGCGGGGTGGTTGACGATGATTCCCATCGCTCCTTCCTCGGAATGAGCGCAGACATAGACCACCGATCGGTTGAAATGGGCGTCCTGCAGGCTGGGCATGGCCACGAGGCATTTGCCTTCGAGAAATGGATTGGGTTCTGTCGTATTCACTGTCGCGCCCTTGCTCCGCGCCCGGCGCGTCCGGCGGGAAGGTCGGACGCCGGCGCTACGGCTTCAGGAGACATGCTAAAGGATGAACGCGCAAAGTGAAGCCCCATCGTCGTCGATCCTCCGCCGCGCCACAATGGCGGCCGCGCTGGCGCTGGCCCTCACGGGCGCCGCGCGGGCGGGCGATTGGGTCGCGGGGCCGAAATCCGAGGCGCGGCTGGTCGATGGCGGCGTTTACAATGGCGCCCGCTATGCCGTGGCGCAGATCCGCCTGGCGGGCGCGGCGGTGACCTATTGGCGCGATCCGGGCGAAGCCGGCGCGCCGCCGACGTTCGATTTCGCCGGCTCCGACAATCTCGACGGCGCCGCAGTTCTTTATCCCCAGCCGGCGCGGATCGACGAGGACGGCTCGCTCGCTATCGGTTACCAGCATCAGGTCGCCTTCCCGATCCGGGTGACGCCGGCGGATCCGCAAAAGCCGGTGACGCTCGACCTTCGCCTCGATTATGCGGTCTGCGACAAGATCTGCATTCCCGTTCACGCCCAGTTGAGCGAGGTCCTCGCGCCTCAGCCTCAGGCGCCCGACAGCGCGCTGCTCGAAAGCGCGATGAAGGATGTGCCCAAGCCGCTCGACGGCGAAACCGCGGCGAGTCAGGCCAGCGTCGAGCCGGCGCCGCCCGCCGGCGGCAAGCCGCAATGGCGGGTCGCGATTCTCGGCGGCGAGGCTCGCGACCTGTTCGTCGAGCCGCCTGACGGCTTTTATTTCGACGTCAAACCGGCGAAAGCCAAGAACGCCTTTCTCCTGACCCTGGTCCAGCATCCCGCCAAAAGGATGCGGCCCGAGGCGCCCTTGCGCGTGACGATCGCCGGACCGGCGCCGGTGGAGTTCAACCTCTCGCTCCCCGCCCGGAACTGACGCCGCGAACCGATGTCGCAAACTGTGTCGCAAACTATGTCGCGCCTGGATTTCACCACCCAACGCCTCTGGCTGGCGGCGCCGCTCGCCGCCGCCGCTCTGGTCGAACTCACCCGCGAACAGGCCAATTATCTCGTCAATGTCCTGCGGCTCGGCGAAGGCGCGCAACTTCTGGTCTTCAATGGCCGCGACGGCGAATGGCGCGCAACGCTCGCGCCGCAGGGCAGGAAAGGCGCTGTCCTTAGAATCGAGGCGCAAAGCCGGCCGCAGGAAGGCCTGCCCGATCTCGATTATCTGTTCGCGCCGCTGAAACACGCAAGACTCGATTATATGGCGCAAAAGGCGGTGGAGATGGGCGCGCGGCGGCTGCGCCCGGTTCTGACCCGCCGCACCCAGGCGAGCCGGGTCAACCTGGACCGGATGCGCGCCAATGTCGTCGAGGCCGCCGAGCAATGCGGCCTGCTCGCCCTCGCCGAAGTTCTGGAGCCGGAAAGCCTGGAGGCGGCGCTCGGGAACTGGCCGCAGGACCGGCTGCTGATTTTTTGCGATGAGGCGGCGGAAATCGCCGACCCGCTCGACGCTCTGCGCGAGGCCGGCGCGGATTTTGCCAAATTCGCCGTCCTGATTGGCCCCGAAGGCGGCTTCGACGAATCCGAACGCGCACGCCTGGCGCGAATTGCTCCTGTCGCGCGCATTTCGCTTGGTCCGCGCGTGCTGCGCGCCGACACCGCCGCCGTCGCCGCGTTGGCGCTGGTCCAGGCCGTACTCGGGGACTGGCGCGGCTGAACCGGTCGTCCCGCCCCGCCGACATGATCTCGCCATCATGTTGGGGTCAAAAACGGTCCATGACAGAAAGATTCGGGATGCCCGGGAAGATTCGGGAACCGTCAGCCGCGCGGCGGCTGTTCGGCTGGACGGCTTTGACGCTTATGGCGCTGGCGCCGGCGTCCGCCTTCGCGGCGGAGGGTTTTTTCGAATTCGACGCGCCTTTCGTGCTGGCGCGGCCGTCATTCAGCGGCGAAACCCGCATTCCGGCCGCCCGTCCGCCAGCGTCCGGTCCGGCGCGCGCCAATTACATGGAGCGCAATAATGACTTGGAGCGCAATGCGGAAAGCGCCCAGCCGGAAGGCCGCCTGCGCCTGAAGCCCATGGCGTTCGGTGGGATGTAAGGCTTCCCGGGCTTTTTAGTAAATGCATTCCCGGAAAGCGGGCAGGACGCTCTCCTTCCAGGCGCCGTGATAGAGCGCCAGCCGCTTTTGCGCCAGATTCTCGCCCGTCGCCGCGATCTCTTCCAAAACCGCGAGATATTGAGTTTCGTCCCGGCCGTGCTGGTCGAGGCGCATGCGGCGTTCCAGTCCCGCGCGCGCGAGCGGCATGATGTCGCGCGCCAGATCCAGCAGGCTGCGGCCGCGGATTTTTGCCGCCAGGCCCGTGCGCGGAGCGGCCTTGCGCAGATCGTCACGATCCTGCGCGGAAAAATCCTTCACCAGATCCCAGGCCGCGGCGCTGGCCTCGCGGTCGTAGCACAGGCCCCCGCAAAGCGCGGTGAAGGCGAGGATATGGGCGCGCGGCCCGACGTCGGCCCCGCGCATCTCCATATAGCGTTTGAGACGCACTTCCGGAAAAATCGTCGAAAGATGGTTGGCCCAGTCGGAGATCGTGGCGAATTCGCCCGGCAATTGCGGCAGCTTTCCCGCCAGCAGGTCGCGGAACGAGGCCCCGGCGACATCATGATAGACGTCGCCGCGCTTGACGAAATACATCGGCACGTCGAGCGCGTAATCGACATAACGCTCGAAACCCATGCCCGGCTCGAACACGAAGGGCAGCATGCCGGTGCGGTCGGGATCGGTGTCGGTCCAGATCTGCGAGCGCATGGAGAGGAAGCCGTTGGGCTTGCCGTCGGTGAAAGGCGAATTGGCGAACAGCGCGGTGAAAAGCGGTTGCAGGCTCAAGGCCAGCCGCATTTTCGCGACCATGTCGGCTTCGGAGGCGAAATCGAGATTGGTCTGCACGGTGGAGGTGCGGAACATCATATCGAGGCCGAGACCGCCGACGCTCGGCATGTAGCGCGCCATGATCCGGTAGCGCTGCTTGGGCATGACCGGCGTCTCCTCGCGCCGCCACAGGGGGCTCATGCCGAGATCGAGGAAATCGACTCCGAACCGCTCGCAAAAGGGGGCGAGCGCCGCGAAATGGGCGTCCAGTTCGGCGCGAGTCTGATGGACATCGTCGAGTGGGGCGCCGGACAGCTCGAACTGTCCGCCCGGCTCCAGCGAGATCGCGCCGCCGCCGGCGGGATCGTAAAGCCCGATCAAGGCGCCGGCGTCCTCTATTGGTTCCCAGCCCGAGGCCGCCTGGAGCCCTTCGAGCAAAGCGCGCACGCCGGCGCCGCCGAGTTCGGGGCGGCCGTCATAGGGCAGGGGAGAACAATCCGCGCGGTAAAAGGGAATTTTTTCGTGCTCGGTCCCGATCCGGAACGGCCCCTCCGGCTTGCAGCCGTCCTCCAGCCAGCCGACCAGTTCGTCGCGCGACGAGATCACCTGTTCATCGTTAAGGTCACGCGCCATGTGCGGCTTTCACAAGGAGTTTCTCGCCCGGCGGAAGCCAGGCCGTCTGTAGATGGGAATCCGGCGCCGGGAGGCGCCTCGCTGCGGCGACGGCGTTGATAAACCTTTGCGGCGGGCGCCGCAATCGCGCGCCATAGGGATCGCGGCGTGCGTTTTCGCCAACAAAAATCCGATATAAGCAGGATTTGCGCCAGACAAGGGCCTGACGCGGCCATTCGAAATTATTAAGAATTTCTCATTCGGCGGCGCCTTCGACGATGTCCCGGCTTTCCGGGGTCAGGCCCTGCGACTTGCCGGCCGGCCTGACCAGGGGCTCGGGGTTGAGGCGCGGCTGGTCGGGCGCGAAAAAGGGCGGCGGCGGCGCGCCGCCCGCCTGCTGGATTGCGAGCCGGTCGAGGTCGCGGGCGCGGGCGGCCTCCACCGCCTCGCGGCCGGCGTCGGGGTCGCCGCGCAATTCGGCGATCGCCGCCCCGCCGAAACTCAGCGCTGATTCGAGCGTCTCGCGAATCTGGTAATCGGCGCCGCGCTCGAGCAGATCGATGGCGTGGATGCGGTCATAGGCGCGGGCGAAGATCTTCGCGACCGGAAAATTGTCGCGGGCGAGAGCGACGATCGCATTGGCGATGTCGCGGTCGCCGACGCAGATGGCGATGATGCGCGCCTCGCCCGCGCCCGCCGCGCGCAGGACGTCGAGCCGGCAGCCGTCGCCGTAATAGACCTTGAAGCCGAATTTGCCGGCGTCGCGGATGCGCTTGACCGAGGAATCGATCACCGTCACATCGATGCGCTCGGCGAGCAGCGGCTGCACCGCGATCTGGCCGAAGCGGCCGAAGCCGATCACCAGCACGTTGCCACGCCGCTCCTTGGGAACGGGCGGCGGCGGCGGTTCGCCGGCGCCTTCGGGCGGGGGCGCGCGGCGCTCGAATTTCGCGGCGACGCGTTCCGTCGCCTTGGCGAAGAACGGCCCGGCGACCATGGTGATCGCGGCGAGCGCCGACAGCAGGCTCGATTCCGCCGCCGACATCAGGCCAGCCCCCGCGGCGAGGGGAAAAATGGCGAAGGAAAATTCGCCGGCCGGGGTGAGGACGCCCGCCGCGCTTAAGGAATCGCGGGCGGACGAGCCGGTCAGGCGGAACAGGACGAAGCCGATGATGAGTTTCGCCCCGAGAATGGCGAGCGCCGCCCCCGCGAGCAGGCCGAGCCTTTCGCCGACCAGGCCGATATCCACCGACATGCCGACCGACATGAAGAACAGGCCCATCAGCAGGCCGCGAAAGGGCTCGATATCGGCTTCGAGCTGATGGCGGAAATTCGATTCCGACAGCAGCAGTCCGGCGAGAAAGGCGCCGAGCGCCATCGACATGCCGACCGCCTGCATCAGCACCGCCGCGCCGAGCACGATGAACAAAGCCGCCGCGGTGAGGATTTCACGCGCCCCCGCCCGAGCCAGCAGGCGGAACAGGGGATTGAGCGCGTAATGGCCGGCGAGGATGACGAAGGAAAGCGCCGCGAAGGCCCATGAAATATGGAGCAAAGCGTCATGCATCGAGCCGGCGAGCGAACCCGAGGCGGGGCCGCCGCCGAGCAGCGGAATGAGCGCCAGAACCGGCGCGACGGCTATGTCCTGCGCCAGCAGGACCGCGAAGGCGCGGCGGCCGTAGCCGGTCTGGGCGTCGCCGCGCTCCTCCAGCAATTGCATGGCGATGGTCGTGGCGGAAAAGGCGAGCGCCAGCCCCGCCGCCAGCGCCCCGAACATGTTGAGATGGAGGAAATGTTGCGCCGCGACGATCAGGGGGGCGGCGGTGAAGACCATCTGGCCGACCCCGATCAGGCCAATGTCGCGGCGAAGCGCATAAAGCCGCTGGGGTTTCAGCGACAGGCCGATGAGAAAGAGCAGCAGGACGACGCCGAGCTGGGATATGTTGAGGGTCGTCCGGGGGTCGTGGATCAGCCCCAGTCCGGAGGGGCCGATGGCGAGGCCGGCGACGAGATAGCCGATCACCGAGCCGAGCCCGGCGAAGCGGAACGAGGGCGCGAAAAGGATCGCTGCGGCAAGAAGAATCAGGATCGGGACGAGGAAGCTCGTCTCGCTGCTCAGTTCCGGCATGTGGCCCGCTGGAGATGTTAGAAAGGCGACGATTCGCCGCGCCCGCACGGCTTAAGGAAGGATAGAGGCGAAACGGCGGCGCGGGAAACGAATTTGCGCCCCGGGTCCGTGGCTTGACATCGCGGCGGAGGGCGCCCACAACAATCCCGCGATCCCCAGAGGCTCCGGATGAGCGACAAGCCCAAACTCAATGTCTATCTCTGCGCGCCGCGCGGCTTTTGCGCCGGCGTCGTTCGCGCGATCGACGTCGTCGAACAGGCCCTGCGCAAATTCGGCGCGCCGATTTATGTGCGCCACGAGATCGTCCATAACCGCTATGTGGTCGAGGGGCTGAAGCGCAAGGGCGCGATTTTCGTCGAGGATCTGGCCGAAGTTCCCGACGGCGCCGCGCCGGTGGTCTTTTCCGCTCATGGCGTGCCGAAATCCGTGCCGGAAGAGGCCGGGCGGCGCAATCTCCGGGCGATCGACGCCACCTGCCCGCTGGTCACCAAGGTCCATCGCGAGGCCGAAATCCATTTCCGCCGCGGCCGCAAGATCGTGCTGGTCGGTCATCGGGGCCATATCGAAGTGGTGGGCACCATGGGCCAGTTACCCGAGGGCGCGGTCGTCCTGGTCGAGAAGCCCGAGGATGTCGCCCGCCTGACCTTTTCGCCGGACGAGCCTCTGGCCTATGTCACCCAGACCACTTTGTCGATGGACGACATGGCGGAAGTCGTCGCCGCCTTGCGCGAAAAATATCCCCGGATCGTCGAGCCGCACAAGCAGGACATCTGCTATGCGACCACCAACCGCCAGCAGGCGGTGAAGGAAATCGCCGGCAAGGTCGACGCCTTCATCGTCGTCGGCTCGCCCAATTCCTCCAATTCGCAGCGTCTGAGGGAAGTAGCCGAGCGCCATGGCTGCCGCCGCGCCCAGCTCGTTCCCCGCGCGGCCGACATCGATTGGAGCCTGCTTGAAGGCGTGGCCGCGATCGGGGTCACCGCCGGGGCCTCGGCGCCCGAGGTGCTGGTCGAGGAAATCCTCGACGCCCTCGCCGAGAAATATGAGCTGATCCTCGACACCATCACCACCGCCACCGAGGACGTGTCCTTCCCCCTGCCGCGCGAATTGCGCGAACGCGTGGCCTGACCCTCGCGCCTCGTGAAATTTCTCCTTGAGCGCGCGCCGCCTCGAATTCGTGACCTATGCAAAAAGACCCTTCCGCCGAACATCCCTTCGACGCCTTCCGCGCTTTGCTCGCCCAGATGCCTTCGGCTTCGATGGAGTCCGTCGAAGCGGTTCGCGCGCGCGACATAAAACTCACCAAGCCGCCGGGCGCGCTCGGCCGTCTGGAGGAGATCGTCGAATGGCTCGCCGCCTGGCAGGGGCGGCCTGAGCCGAAGCTCGATCGCCCGACGGTCGTGGTTTTCGCCGCCAATCACGGCGTCGTCGCCCAGGGCGTCTCGCCTTATCCGCCGAGCGTGACCGCGCAGATGCTCACGAATTTCTCGGCCGGCGGCGCCGCGGTGAACCAGATCTGCGCCGTCAACGGCGCCGGGCTGAAGGTTTTCGAACTCGCGCTCAACATGCCGACCAAGGACATTACCGAAGCTCCGGCGATGGAGTCCCGCGAATGCGCGGCGACCATCGCCTATGGCATGGAGGCGATCGCCGGCGGCGCCGACCTGCTGGCGCTCGGCGAAATGGGCATAGGCAACACCACGGTCGCCGCCGCGATCTATCATGTTCTTTACGGCGGCGAGGCCGAGGACTGGGTCGGGCGCGGAACCGGCGTCGACGACGAAGGTTTGAAGCGCAAGGCGGACGCGGTGCGCCGCGCCGTGGCCCTGCACAAGGATTTTCTCGACGACCCGTTCGAATTGCTGCGCCGGCTCGGCGGGCGCGAGATCGCGGCCATGGCGGGCGCCATTCTCGCCGCGCGCATGGAGCGCACGCCGGTTCTGCTCGACGGCTATGTCGTCTGCGCGGCGGCAGCCGTGCTCCACGCCCTCGATCCCGCGAGCCTCGACCATTGCCTCGCCGGCCATGTCTCGGCCGAGGGCGCCCATGCGAAAGTGCTGGAAAAGCTCGGCAAGAAGCCGCTGCTCGACCTCGGCATGCGGCTCGGCGAAGGCTCCGGCGCGGCGCTGGCGATCGGATTGGTCAAGGCGGCACTGGCCTGCCATCAGGATATGGCGACGTTCGATTCGGCCGGCGTGGACAATAAGGACGCGTGAAGCGCGGTTCACGTTGATGGGAACCGCGAGTGGTCGAAACCCGCCACTTGACGGCCTCGCCAGATGGCTGCGTTCGGCTCGTTGCCGACCTTCCTGATCGGGTCGGCGACCGTCTCATGTTGACCCATCTCGGACGTCGGATGGCTGGCTGCGCGCGGATGTCGCGCGCGAACCGTCAGCCGTTGCAGCGGATTAACCGAGGAGCCTCTATCATTCGCAATTCGACAGCATCTTCTGGAGTATTGCCTCGACCGAGTGCGGCGAAATCCCAAGTTCAACAAATCCTGGCGTCTCCGGCGATGACACGGTGTCGATTTGCATCAGTTCCACTTGATTGCGCGTGAGGAGCGGGGTTGGGAACATTTCGGAGGCCCATGCAAGCGCATTCCAAACGGCAAACGGGATTGGAATCAGTCGTGGCGCAAGTCCAGCTTGGTGCGCAACGGCCCGAAGAAACTCCTCGTAAGAGTAGACGCGCGGGCCGCCAAACTCGAAGATCATTGAAGGCGTTACCGCTCGCTGCATGGTCCGGCCAACCGCCTCGGCAACATCCTCCACATAGGCCGGCTGCAATTTCGTCAGGCCGCGGCCGAACATCGGATAGATCGGAAGCTGGCGGAGAAGCCTGAGGATGGTCGTGAGAAACGCGTCGTCCGGTCCGAACATCACCGACGGGCGGACGAAAAGTGCATTGCCGAAGGCGTCCCGGACCGCCAGTTCGCCTTCGCCGCGCTTTCGGATGTACCGTGATCGTGAGGCGGCATCGGCGCCGATTCCTGAAATGTGAATAAGCCGATCGACACCGGCACGGAGGGCTTGAGCCGCTATCCGTCGGGCGGCATCGACGTGAACGGAATGAAAAGTCTCCTGTCCATGTTCGACGTAAAGGCTAACCGCGTTTACAACGCCGTAGGCGCCGGCAAGCGCATCTGCGACGGACCGTTCGTCGTAAATGTTGGCCCCTACGGATTGAAGGTGCGGATCATCAGGACCAAACAATCCGTGCCCCCGATCCGGATGCCTTGACGCGGCCCGAACAGAAAATCCATGAGAGCGCAGATGCCGAACGATGCGGCGGCCGAGGAAGCCGGTTCCGCCGAACACGGTGACGGTCTGATCATTCGTTGCCGCCATGATTCGAATTCGCCAATTCAGGTGGGATCGAACGGCCCTCTGGATGCGGTGGGCCTCCGCCGTTAGCTATCGTTTCTTTGCTGGCGCGACCGAAAGCACGGCTGCCGCGCCTTCCGGGTTGATGTTGAAGGGCAAGAATATCGATGGCTCATTGCATGGATTTCGCGGATAGTCGGAGCACCATACGCTCTCACAGCGCCTCTTGGAATAGCAGGCGCCTTTGGGTTTGTTTTGGATGGAAAACATAGAGCAGAGGCGATCCGCAGGCTCAGCTTCAGATTGACAAGGCCGCAGTTTCATTGTGCTTCGTAAACGGCCTCTATCCGCTGAACACGCGGGTTCGTTCCGCAAACGCGGAATTTCCGTTCATGGCGCGATCCTGCCCTTGCTGGCGGCGCTCATGGCGGTCCGCAATCCGCCGTTTTGCGTCATTCATGTTTTCCCGGGACATGATGCGAATTCACCAATTGCAGCAAGGGTGCAGAGGAGCGGCAGGATGGGCTCGAACCGGCGGCGCTGGGGTCGGTTGGGCTTTCGCCGCCGTCGCTGTGTCCGGCGGCCCCCGCACAGCGAAAAAATTCAATCATCGGTTGCAAAATGGCAGGAAAAAACAGTGAAAAAGCGCGCGATTTTTTGCAAATTCGCGCCATTTTCGCGCAAAAAAACGGCTATTTTCACCCCTTGCAACCGCGCGGTTGTGCGCGAACCTCCCGCCGCCAGCGGATTTTCGCACCCGGCGAAGCGGCGCGCGCGCGCCGGTTTTCCCTTCGCGCGCAGCGACGAATATGGCGTCAGAACAATATCTTATTCGAATAGGCGCCTTTGAGTCCTTAAGCGAACTCGGCGCAAGGAGTCATCGCGGATGTTTCACGTGAAAACAAAACAAGAACATTTTTCGCGAATCCGAAGGGTTTCCACCCCGTCGAATCGATTTCCACCCCCGCCGCTCTCCCCAAAAGCGGCCCGACCGGTCAGGCGGCGCCGCGGCGGCGCGCGGCGGGCGGCGCGACGGGATCGAGCTGGGGCAGGGCGGCCATGACCCTTTCGGGCGGGAAGACCACGATCACTTCGGTGCCCTCGCGCAATTTCGAGCGCAAGGTGAATGTTCCGCCGTGAAGCTCGACGAGACCCTTGACGATGGGCAGGCCGAGGCCGGTGCCCTCGTCGGCGTTTTTCTGCGCCATCGAGCCGCGCCCGAAGGACGACATGATGACCGGGATTTCCTCTTCCGGGATGCCCGGCCCAGTGTCGCGCACCGAGAAATATTGGCCCCCGGCCATGGTCCAGCCGGCTTTGATCGTGACCTGCCCGCCCTGCGGCGTGAATTTGATCGCGTTGGTCAGAAGGTTCAGGGCGATCTGGCGGACGGCGCGTTCGTCGGCCCACAGGCGCGGCATGTCCGGTTCGATGATCTCGGTCAGCAGCACGCCGCGTTTTTTCGCGCGCAGGGTCAAAAGGTGACGGCAGTCCTCGATCACGCCGGAGAGCAGGACGGCTTCTTCCTTCAACTCATAGCGCCCGGCCTCTACCCGCGAGAGATCGAGAATTTCGTTGATGAGCATCAGCAGATGCTGGCCGCTGGCGTGGATGTCGTTGGAATAGTCGCGGTAGGCTTCGACCGAATGCGGGCCGAACAATTCGCTTTTCATCACCTCCGAAAAGCCCAGGATTGCGTTCAGCGGCGTGCGCAGCTCATGCGACATGGTGGCGAGGAAGCGCGATTTGGCGAGACTCGCCTCCTCGGCGCGGCGGCGGGCCTCGTCCGAATTGGCCTTGGCCTGCTCCAGTTCGGCGATCAGCGAATCCTTCTCGGCCTGGATGCCGAGCGTTCCGACCTGCCCGGCGTAGATGCGGCGGGCGAGGGCGGCGAAATAGAGCAGGGTCGCGCAGCTCAGAAGGGTCAGGGCGGCGTTGGGGCTGTTGAGAACGGTCGGGCGCATGTAAAGCACGATGGCCAGCGCATTGGGCGCGAGCGCCGCATAGACCGCTTCCGGCACGAAAGCCGCCACCACCGTGTGGATCGCCCCGGCGAGCATGAAAACGACCATCACGTAAGCGATCGCCCAGGGCGTGTCGACGCCGCTCATCAGCAAGGCGAAGGTCGCCCAGGCGAAACCGTCGGCCGCCGCGGCCAGGACGAAGCGCGACCGCCATTGGCGCGGGTTTTGCGCGGTCTTGTCCAGCCCGAGGAAGCGAAGCGCCAGCACCCAGCCCAAGGTCAGAGTGCTGAGAACGAGCGCCAGCCATGCGCCCACCAGGGTCAATGGCAGCCAACGGGCGGTCATCACCCCGACGGCGATGCTCAACAGGCCTTGCGGCAGAATGGCGGCGCGCCGGCTGCGCGCGTAAAGGCGCAACAGTTCGACGTCGAAGCGCACGTTTCCGGCGCCGGATGAGGTCAGCCGCTCCCGGGCCTCGCGCATGCGGCCGGCCATGCGGCGCCGCTCACGAGCGCCGGCCTCGGCAAACCGCCCGCGGGCGATCATTTCTGCGGTGACTTCGGACATGCCGGTAAATTTTCACGCACACACTGACGCGAACGCTTGCGCGTCCCCCTCCAACTTGACCGAAAAAGCTTAATGAGCGGCTGATGCGACGGCTAAAAGCCTTTGCAGCCCTGCAAATGGCGGACTGGCGGCGCCGGCGGGCGATTGACAGCGGCGCGCCGCCGGCTCCATCCTCGCTGCTTCTCGCCGAGGTCCGTCATGAAGCTTTACGATTCCCCGGTCGCGCCCAACCCCCGCCGCGTTCGCATCTTTCTCGCGGAAAAGGGCGTTTCCGTCCCGAAAGAAACGGTGGATCTGGCGAAACTGGAGCAGAAGGATCCGGCCTTCGCCGAGATCAATCCCCTTCAGCGCATTCCGGTTCTTGAACTCGACTCCGGCGAATTCCTGAGCGAGACCGTCGCGATCTGCCGCTATTTCGAGGAAATCCAGCCCGACCCGCCGCTGTTTGGACGCGATCCGCTGGAAAAGGCGCGGGTGGAAATGTGGCAGCGCCGCGCCGAACTGGAGTTTTTCTTCCCCATCGCCTGGGCCTTTCGTCACAGCCATCCGGCGATGGTGGAAATGGAAAAACCGCAGATTCCCGAACTCGTCGCGTTGAACCGTCCGCGCGCGGTCGCTTTCGCGCGATTTCTCGATTCCGAACTCGCCAGGCGGCCTTTTCTCGCCGGCGACGCCTTTTCCATCGCCGATATAACGGCCCTGGTCGCGGCGGATTTCGCCAAGCCCGCGCGCATTGTCTTTCCCGACGATCTCATCCATTTCGCGCGCTGGCGCGCCGACGTTTCCGCGCGCCCGAGCGCAGCCGCGTGACCTTGGCCGGCTCCGACGACCTCGACGCCCTGGTAGCGCGCATTCGCGCCTGCCGCCTCTGCGTCGAGCGCCCGTTCGGGCCGCCGCTGCCCCATGAGCCGCGCCCCGTCCTGCAAATCTCCGCCCGGGCGCGCCTGCTTGTCGCCGGCCAGGCGCCCGGGACGCGGGTCCACGCCACCGGCCTGCCCTTCAACGATGCTTCCGGCGAAAGGTTGCGCGACTGGATGGGCGTCACCCGTGAGCAATTCTACGATCCGTCGCAGATTGCCGTCGCCGCCATGGGCTTCTGCTTCCCCGGCCAGGACGCCAAGGGAGGCGACCTGCCGCCGCGCCGCGAATGTCGCGCCTCCTGGCACGATGCGCTTTTCCGCCTGGCGCCGCAGATCGAGACCATTTTTGCCGTAGGCCGCGCGGCGCAGGAGTATCACAGCGCGCGGCTCGGCCGGCCGCTGCCCAGGGGCGCCTCGCTCGAGGAGGTCGTCCGTCTTTGCGCGGCAAGAATCGAGCTCAAGCCGCATCTGCTCGCTTTGCCGCATCCATCCTGGCGCAACAACGGCTGGTTACGGCGCAGGCCGTGGTTCAGCGAGGAAATCACGCCTTTGGCCCGCCGGCTCGCCGCGGAAGCCTTGGCCCATTCTTAGTTGGTCCATTCTTAGAATGCACAAATTTTGGCCGGCGCCGCGAATTTCACTTGCGATGTTGCGTTGCGACAATATGATGAAAGTTGACGTTTTTTTGGCGAAACTTTCCGGACTTGGGGCGCATCGCCCGGGGGCTTGTCCGCGAAAGGTTCGATACGCCCGCAAGGAGTATCATTGTGCACGCCGGTCAAAAAGTCCGCCTGAAAGCTGCTTCGCCCCTGAAGCAAAGATTGAATCTCCCCTCCGAGGCGCAGGGCGCCGTCATGTGTTCGTACCGGCTGCTGCGGACGGCCGGCGACGGCGCGAAGCGCCTTGACGTCCGTTTCGGTCCGGGCATCGTCGTCTGGGGCGCGCCCGACGATCAATTCGAGGCGATCGAAGACGACGTCGCGGCATAAAGCATGATTCCGAAACGTGGAAACGACTTTTGAAAATTATCACGCCAATATAGAGGCGCCGGCGCGGGAAGTCTTATTCGGAAACCATCCCGCTCTCGCGCGCGACCTGCGCCTCACGGCACATTGTACTTGTTTATCGCATTGCCGACCTGACAGAAGTTATAGCTGGTGATTCCGCCGCTTGGCTGCCAATAAATAAGCTGGTCGTAACGGGGCGGCGTGGTCGCCGGTTGCGTGACCGACGAGCGGAAGCGCGGGTTCATATAGGTCGTTTGCGTGATCGTATAGCCCGAGCCGCCATTCAGCGGCTGGTTCCATTGATAGGGCTCGAAGCCGAAATTCGGCGCGAATTTATAGGAGACGTCGGCGACAATGACGAAATTGTCCGTCTTGTTGCCGCTGGCGACATAGGCTTGGCCGCTCGTCACCGCGTCGCCCATGCCGCCCGGATAAAAGCCGGCCGGCATATCGGCCGGGCCGTTCACGCCATTCGCCGATTGGGTCAGCAGTCCACAGGCGCGCAGGGTCGGGTTGGCGCCAAAGCCTACGCTCCATACCACCCGCGCGCGGCAGCAGGCGGCGTTGTTGCTGCTGACATTGTCGAAGACGACCTCGGTGAGCGTCATGTTGGCGACGTTGGAGAACGGAAACAGCACCGCGGTCGAGGCGTTGAAAATATTGGTGAGGTCGGTGTCCGTCAGGCAGGGAACGCTCGCCATGTCGACGCCGCTCACCGTCGTTCCGTGAGCGCAGGTTCCCGTGGATGAGGTTCCGGGCAGGGTCTGGGTGGTGAGGTCGGCGAGCGTCCGCGACAGGAGCTGGACCTTGCGTCCCACTTCGAGTCCTTGCGAAAGCACCACGACGCCGAAATAGATGGTCAGCATCAGGGGCAGAATCAGGGCGAACTCCACCGCCATGACGCCCGCCTTGCGGCTGCGCAGCCGCTTCGCCTCGCTCCGCAGCTTTGCGGCCGCCGCCGCCGCCTTTTCGAAGATCTGGGTGAGCTTTCTACGCCCGCGTCCGGTCATGGCTCGTTCCTGAAAACCACGGTCGAAAAAATGGCGTGGACGAAGAGCGCTGCATTATTGGGATCCCGGTAAACGGATTTCGACGTGTGGCCGAAGAGATTGTCGAAGGTGTCAGCGCTGGTCGCCTCCAGGACGGACAGATAGACCGGCATCGGATAGAAGGCCTGGAAGACGACGATCCATCCCGGCGAGCCGAGATTCACGTTTCCGGATGGGTTATTGTGCCAGGACGTGGTGACGCCGGAGCCGATGGCCGAAAAGCTGGTGGAGGACGGATCGAAGGCCTGGACGTTCAGCGCGACTTTGCTGCAGGTGATGACGGCCGGCAGGGCGGGGCAGAAGGTGTTGGTCTTGAAAGCGGTCGCCGTTTGCGTCGTGTCGCCGGAGAAGCTGTTCACCAGGACCTGGCGCGCGACGTCATTGACCGTGTTCTCGAAGGATTCCTGCACGAAAAAGACGAAGGCGGTTTCGAAGATTGCGGCGAGCAAGCCGAGGAATGGCACCGCGACCATGGCGAATTCGATCGCCGCGACGCCCCCGCGCCCGCGAGCGAAACGCGCGAGAAGTCCAGGCTTCTGTTTCGGCGCGGACGAGCCTCGCGTTTCACTCTGCTCCATCGATCGATCCCCGATCGGCATGCCCGGCCCAAACGTCTGAGCGACGACTTCGTCGGTTCGGCCATTATCGGCGGCGGAGATTGCCATAAGGTTACGCGGGGTGAAGGACGTATTCCGGTCCGCCTGGCGTCACTTGCCCATTGCAAAGGCGTTGTGCGCGGCGACCGCGGCGGTTCGATTGGCGGCGATCGCCTTGGCGTCGGCGAGATCGATCGTCGGGAGGCACTGGGGATTGCAGATGAAGCTCTCCTGATTGAGACCGTTCTGCAGGAGAAGATCGGGTTTCGAGGCGCCGACCCGGACCGTCCATTCGCCAAGCAGATCGCCCTTGGCGTCGAGCGCGATGAGATTGGTTTCGCCGAAGCTTTTGCCGGTGATCACGCCCATGCTGCTGTTCTTGAGCATGGTGACGTCGGCTATGCCGGGCTGGCCGACGATCAGGGTTTCGGTCTTGTCGGGAATGCGGGCCACGCGCGCCTTGTCCACGGTGACCTGCACGACGTCGTTCGTAGCCGGCGAAGCTTCGGAATGCGCGAGCAATCCGGCCATGACGGCGGCGGCGACGCCGATCAAACGAAACGCGCGAAGACGCATGAACCTCTCCCGAAATCAAATGCCGCCGTGGAGTTCACGGGCGGCCGCCAACCGGATCGCGGAACGGCGCTGGGGCGCATTCGACGCGTCGACGATAACCTATCGGCGCAATTAAGACATGACTTGGTGAACGATTGCTAAATTTTCTGTGCGGCGAGGCGTTTTCCGCAGCGAAACGGCGTCGTGGCAGGTTAACGTCGCGCTCAGTCTGTTTCAGGGATTTGAGGGAAGTTGTTTGCAAGAACTTTGGCTTGCTTCGCGGTAAGGATTTGCATGAAGCAACGTTAACCTGCCAGCAAGTTGTCCTCCGTAAGGTGACTTCAACGGCGCTGACCCCGAACCGCTTGCCAGCGCCGTAGCGCAAGTCGCGTAAACAGGAGCAAAATATGAAGACCCTCGTTACCCGTTTCATGAATGACCAGTCCGGCGCCACCGCCATCGAATATGGCCTCATCGCCGCCCTGATCTCCGTCGTCTGCATCGGCGTTTTCACCTCGATCGGCACCAACCTGAGCTCCAAGTTCGGTTCGATTTCCAGCGCCCTCAACTAAGATTTCGGCGACGCCGGCGTATTTTCGCCGCACATGTGGAAGCCCCGGGCCTTGGTCCGGGGTTTCTCTTTGCGGCCTGCGCCCGGCGCAGTAACCAAGGGGTAATCGCCCCGCGCCATGATGCCGGCGCCTCCAACTCGCGGACCCGCCATGCTCGACGCCTTAACGATCGTCATTTTCCCGGCGCTGATGACCTATGCGGCCTTTTCGGATCTGCTCACCATGACGATCTCGAATTGGATTTCGATTGTCCTCGTCGCCGCCTTCGTTGTTCTCGCCTTTCTGTTCGGCGTGCCGGCGACGGCCATCGGCCTGCATCTCGCCGCCGGCTTGATGGTTCTCGCCATCACCTTCACGCTGTTCGCCTTCGGCTGGATCGGCGGCGGCGACGCGAAGCTCGCCGCGACCACGGCGGTGTGGATGGGCTTCGAGCATCTTGCTGAATATGGCCTCGGCTCGGCCGTGATCGGCGGCTTGCTCACCCTCGTCCTGCTGCAGTTCCGCCGGCTTCCCATGCCGGGCTGGGCGCGCGCCCGGGCGTGGCTGATGCGCCTACATGACAAGGACAATGGCGTGCCCTATGGCATTGCGCTCGCCGCCGCCGGCCTGATTCTTTATCCCGAGACCCGGATTTACCTCAGCGCCTTCGCCGCCTGAACGGTCGCGCCGCCTCGCCCGCCGACGCCTCGCTTCCGCGAGGCGTTTTTTTTGCCTGGTTTGTTAACGCGCGTAAATTTCGTGACGTTCCATTAACCTTAATTTGACCTTTCACTGTTTCAATTCGGTCAACGTCCCAACTGGACCTCACTATGGACCGTTGAAACAGCCATGAAAAAAGCGCGGCTCATCTTTCTCGGCGTTGTTCTGGCCTCCGGCGTCGGCGCGTCCTATCTCGTGCTCTCGCGCCCGGAGCCGCCGCCCCCGGTCAGGATCGTCCAGGCGCCGCGCGCGGCCGCCTCGGCGCAGGTTCTCGTGGCCGCCCATGAGCTCAATTTCGGCTCGGTCCTTCAGCCCAGCGATCTGGCATGGCACGATTGGCCGAAGGACGATTCGCTCCCGGGCCTCATTTACAAGTCCGCTGCTCCCAACGCCATGAACGACATCAAGGATTCGGTGGTGCGCGGCTCGATCCTGGCGGGCGAGCCGATCCGGCGCGAGAAATTGTTCAAGGGCGGCGCCTCCGGCTATCTCTCCGCGATGCTGACGCCCGGCTATCGCGCGGTCGCCATCAATATCGAGGGCAGCGGCGCCACCACGGCGGGCAATTTCATTCTGCCCAACGACCGCGTCGACGTGATCCGCATTTACCGTGACGAGGACGCCGCCAAGTCCGGTGCGGGCGACGCCTATGTGAGCGAGACGATCGTGCAGAATGTCCGCGTTCTCGCGATCGGCCAGAACACCCAGGACAAGAACGGCCAGCCCTATGCGTCGGGCACGACCGCGACGCTCGAACTGACCCCGGCGGAAGCCGAAGCCGTCATCCTCGCCCAGCGAGTGGGACAGCTCTCCCTGGTCCTGCGCTCGATGCAGGACAGCCAGCCGTCCTCCGTCCCGGTCGCGGTGAACAATGCAAATCACGACCGCGCCATCACCGTGGTGCGCGCGGGCGTAGCCACCCAGTCGCGCGGCAAATGATCAATGGCGGGCCGGAGCCGAACAGCGCCGCCCAGGAGTGAAAGACGATGCAGATGAACCGCCCCAGGCTGATCGGAAGCCTAGTCGCCTTGCTCGCCTTCGCCGCGCCGGCGACGGAGGGATATACGCAGGCTTATAACGGAGAACAGATCGCCTTCCAGGGAACGAACGCCGTGCGCCGTATCACGATGGGCGTCGGCAAGTCGCTCATCGTCAATCTTCCCGCCGCCGCCGGCGAAATCTTCGTCGGTAATCCCGCCGTCGCCAACGCCGTCGTCCGCTCCCCCCGCAAGATCTATATCATCGGCCAGGCGACCGGCCAGACCACGATCTATGCGATGGACAAGCAGGGACGCCGGATCGCGACTCTGGAGCTATCGATCGGCCGCGACATCGGCGAATTGCAGAGCATCATCCACACCGCTTTGCCGAGCGCGCATATCGTCGCCCGAACCGTCAACGATTCCATCATCCTGACCGGCGAGGTCGATTCGCCCGGCGACATGCAGACCGCGCTCGACATCGCCAAGGGCTTCGTCGACAGCCTCAATAAAGGCGCCGGCGGCGGCCCAACCGGCGCGCCCGCGGCGGGCATGGTCGTCAACGCCATGACGATCAAGGGCCGCGACGAGGTGATGATCAAGGTCACCATTGCCGAAATCCAGCGCAACATCGCCAAACAGCTCGGCGTGTCCTCCTCGACGCTCGCCGGCAACTGGGGCACCTTCACCCAGCAAAATCCCTTCACGATCAACGGCAACGCGCTGACCGACGGCGCGCTCAACACGGTCACCCATTTCGGCGGCCCCTGGACCCTGAACCAGACCCTGACGGCCTTCGAACGCGCCGGCGTCGCCCATACCCTGGCCGAGCCGACCGTCACTGCGGTGTCGGGCGAAAACGCCAAATTCACGGTCGGCGGCGAAGTGCCGATCAACGCCGGCACCGTCTGCACCGGCACGGGAACGACGTCGAACTGCCAGGCAAGCGTGACCTATAAATCCTATGGCGTGACGCTGAACTTCACCCCGGTCGTCCTGTCGTCTGGCCGCATCACGCTGCGGCTCGCGACCGAAGTCTCGGACATCGACCCCGCCACCTCGTCGGTCATCAACGGCATGAGCGTGCCCGGCTTCCGCACCCGCCGCCACGACACCACCGTCGAACTGCCGAGCGGCGGCTCGATCGCCACCGCCGGCCTGATCGAATCCAGCTCCAACCAGGCGATGAACGGCACGCCCGGCGTGATGAACCTTCCCATCCTCGGTCAGCTCTTCCGCTCGCGCGACTACCAGCGCAAGGAGACCGAGCTGATGATCATCGTGACGCCCTATCTGGTCAAAGCCGTGCCCAACAGCGCGCTGGCGCGGCCCGACGACAATTTCGCCGACGCCAACGACCCCCAGGCCTGGCTGCTCGGCCGCGTCAACAGGCTCTATTCGACCACTGATAATCCCGAAGCCGCCGCTCATTTCAGCGGACGCGTCGGCTTCATCCACGATTGAGCCCCGCCCGGGCCGCCCGGCGAAAGCCGACGGCGGGCCCGGCGCGAGGCCGAAACGGCAAGCGCAACGATCGAACGGAACCAACATGTCGCACTCTCGCCCTCTCCGGACCGAAGCCGGCCGGCTGACCGCAAAAAGAATGAGACTCGCCGCGCTTCTGGCCCTCGCCGCGCCGCTTGCGGCCTGCTCGGGGGCTGATCGCATCGTCACCGGATCGATCGGACCGGACGATTACCGCGCCCGCCATCCGATCGAGCTCCGCGAAGGCCGAACCCATCTCGAAGTGTTCCCCGAGGTGCGCAACGGCGCCCTCGACCAAAGAAGTTGGGCCCAGGTCCGGCAATTCGCCCGTGAATACAGAAGCCACGGATCGGGCGAGATCGCCCTGGCGCTTCCGCAGGGCGGGCGCAGCGGCGCCGAGGCGCGCGCCGCCGTGCCCGGCCTGCGCCGCGCGCTCGCCGCTGGAGGCGCGCGCGGCGCGGTGCGCGTTATGACCTACCCGGTCGTCGATCCGTCGCTCGCCGCGCCGGTTCGCCTCTCTTATGGGACAATCGTCGCGAAGGTCGATTCGCGCTGCGGCCAATGGCCCAACGATCTCGCCTCGGGCGGCTCGGTCCATGGCTGGGAAAACCGTCAATATTGGAACTTCGGCTGCGCGACCCAGCAGATGATGGCGACCCAGGTCGCCGATCCGCGCGACCTCGTCGGCCCTGGCGCGCTGGCCCCGCCCGATTCGCATATGCGCGGCCGCGCCATCGACGCGGTGCGCCAGGGCAGGGATCCCGGCACGGCCTGGCAGACCCAGAACAGCAATATCAGCGGCATAGGAAACTGAACCATGGCCATCGAGTCCCTCGATCCGCCCGCGCCGGATCCGACGTCCATCGCGCCGCTGCCGCGCATCTCCCTCCAGGCCTTTTGCGAGAGCGCCGAACTGGCCGCAACGATCAACGAGGCGGCGGACGACCGCCGCATGGAAAAGACCCATGTCAAGGTCAACATGGGCGGCGCTCACGCCGCGGTCGAGGCCTATCGCACCTCGCCGACGCCCAATGTGATCGTCCTCGAAACCAACGCCTCGCGCGCCGAATTGCTGGGCCACCTCGAGGCGCTCGCCGAATATTGCGACGCTGGCACCAAAGTGGTCGTCGTCGGGCGGCATAATGACATTCCGCTTTATCGCGAGCTGATGGCGCGCGCCGTGAGCGAATATCTGGTCCAGCCGATCGACGTGCTCGATTTCATCAGCGCGCTCTCTTCGCTCTACAATCAGGACGTCGCCGCGCCGCTCGGGCGCATCATCGCCGTGACCGGCTGCAAAGGCGGCGTCGGCGCCTCCTGCGTCTCCCACAATCTCGCCTGGTCCATCGCCCGCGACCTCGATTCCGCGACGGTCATCGTCGATCTCGACCTGCCCTTCGGCACGACGGGGCTCGACTTCAACCAGGACCCGCCCCAGGGAATCGCGGAGGCTGTGTTTTCGCCGGACCGCCTCGACGGCAATCTGCTCGATCGCCTGTTGTCGAAATGCAGCGACAAGCTCTCCATCCTCGCCGCGCCGGCGACGATCGAGCGCGCCTACGATCTCCCTGAGACGGCTTTCGATCCCTTGCTTGAAATCCTGCGTGGCTCCACGCCCCACATTATCCTCGATGTTCCCCATGTCTGGACGGCGTGGTCGCGCCGTCTGCTTTCGACCGCCGACGAGACCGTGATCGTGGCGTCGCCGGAACTCGCGAGCTTGCGCAACGTCAAGAGCCTGCTCGACAATCTGCGCGGCGCGCGGCGCAACGACCCCGCGCCGCGCATCGTGCTCAACGGCGTGGGCATGCCCAGACGCCCGGAAATTTCGAGCGCCGATTTCGCCAAGGCGATCGAGGCGGAGCCGTCGGTCGTCGTCCCCTTCGACGCCAAGCTGTTCGGCGCCGCGGCCAATAACGGCCAGATGATCGCCGAGGTCGAGGAGGGCGCCAGGATCGCGGCGATTTTCCAGGATCTGGCGCGGCTCGCCACCGGCCGGGCAGCCATCAAGCGCGAGCGCAAGGGTCTTTTCGATCCGCTGCTCGCGGTTTTCAAAGGTTAAGGTTGCGCCCTCGTAGAGTCACAGGAGCACGGGAAGGACGATGTTCGGAAAGCGCTCGGGCGCCAGCGGCGCCCCGCCACGCACGCCGCAGAAGCCGACCGCCGGCGAAGCTTTCTCGCCCGCGCCGGCGACGGCGGCGCCGCCGCCACCACCGCCACCGCCGGCTCCGGAGGTGCGCCGGTCGGACGATTATTACCAGACCAAGAGCATGATTTTCGGGGCACTGATCGAGGCCATCGACCTTTCGCAACTCTCAAAGCTTGACGCGGAGAACGCGCGCGAGGAAATCCGCGACATCGTCAACGAAATCATCTCGATCAAGAATGTCGTGATGTCGATCGCCGAGCAGGAAGATTTGCTCGACGACATCTGCAACGACGTGCTCGGCTTCGGCCCGCTGGAGCCCCTGCTGGCGCGCGACGACATCGCCGACATCATGGTCAATGGCGCAAGCCGCACCTTCATCGAAGTCGGCGGCAAGATCCAGCTCACCAACGTGCGCTTCCGCGACAATGCCCAACTGATGAACATCTGCCAGCGCATCGTCAGCCAGGTCGGCCGCCGCGTGGACGAAGCCTCGCCGATCTGCGACGCGCGCCTGCTCGACGGCTCACGCGTCAACGTCATCGCGCCGCCTTTGGCCATCGACGGCCCCGCCCTCACCATCCGCAAGTTCAAGAAGGACAAGCTCACTCTCGAACAGCTCGTCCGCTTCGGCTCGATCTCGCCCGAGGGCGGCGAAATCCTGAAAGTCATCGGCCGCGTGCGCTGCAACGTCCTGATTTCCGGCGGCACCGGCTCGGGCAAGACCACCTTGCTCAACTGTCTGACCAATTTTATCGACGGCGACGAGCGCGTGATCACCTGCGAGGACGCGGCGGAGCTGCAGCTCCAGCAGGCCCATGTGGTGCGGCTCGAAACGCGCCCGCCGAATCTTGAAGGGCAGGGCGCGGTGACGATGCGCGATCTCGTCAAGAACTGCCTGCGCATGCGTCCCGAGCGGATCATCGTCGGCGAGGTGCGCGGCCCGGAGGCCTTCGACCTCCTCCAGGCCATGAATACCGGCCACGACGGCTCGATGGGCACGCTCCACGCCAATTCTCCGCGCGAGGCGCTCAGCCGTCTCGAATCCATGATCACCATGGGCGGCTACGCCCTGCCGCCGCGCACCATCCGCGAAATGATCGTGTCTTCGGTGGACGTCATCGTCCAGGCCGCGCGCCTGCGCGACGGCTCGCGCCGCATCACCCATATCACGGAGGTGATGGGGCTCGAGGGCGAGGTCGTCATCACCCAGGATCTGTTCCTCTACGACATCCTCGGCGAGGACGCCAATGGCAAGCTGAAGGGCCGCCATCGCTCGACCGGCATTGGACGCCCGCGCTTCTGGGAGCGCGCGCGCTATTTCGGCGAGGAGGAGCGGCTCGCGGCGGCGCTCGACGCCTCGGATACCGGCGAATGAGAAAGACGGCCTGAATCATGGACATCCGTTCCCTCTTCATCATCATGCTCACCGTGATCACGGTGGCGGGCGCCTTCTATGTGCTGGTCTTCCCCTATCTTTCCGGCGAGGCGGCGGCGGAGAAGCGCAAGGCCCAGATCGCCTCGAAAACCGGCCTGCGCCGCGCGCCCGGCGAGCGGGTGACGGACGCGGCCGCGCGGCGCAAACAGGTCGCCGACAGCCTCAAGGAAATCGAACAGCGCAATTCCGAAAAGGCCAAGGTTTCGCTCGAGACGCGGATCGGCCAGGCCGGACTCGACCTGAGCCGGACGAATTTTTTCGTCTTTTCGGGCGTCGCCGCCGTGATGACCACGCTGCTGCTGCTCATGATCACCCACAGCCTGCCGATGGCACTGACCGGCCTCGTCATCGGCGGCTTCGGCCTGCCGAATTTCGTGCTGAAATTTCTCACCAACCGCCGGCTGAGGAAATTCACCCAGGAATTTCCCAACGCCATCGACGTCATCATTCGCGGCGTGAAGGCCGGCCTGCCGCTGAACGATTGCATCAGGATCATCGCTTCCGAAGCTTCCGAGCCGGTGCGCGGCGAGTTCCGCCAGATCGTCGAGGCGCAGACGCTCGGCCTGTCGACGGGGGAAGCGATCGAGCGCCTGCCTTTGCGCATCCCGACGCCCGAGGCGAATTTCTTCGCCATCGTCATCACCATCCAGCAGAAATCGGGCGGCAATCTCGCCGAGGCTTTGACCAATCTGTCGCGCGTCCTGCGCGAGCGCAAAAAAATGCGCGACAAGGTGAGGGCGATTTCCTCGGAGGCCAAGGCCTCGGCCATGATCATCGGCGCATTGCCGGTGATCGTCGCTCTGCTCGTCTATATCACCAGCCCGAAATATATCTCGTTGCTGTGGACCACCGGCACGGGGCGGATCACACTCGTCGTCTGCGTCTTCATGATGGCCCTCGGGTCGTTCATCATGAAGAAAATGATCGCCTTCGACATCTGAAACAGGCGCTGAACTTCGACAAGGCCGCACGCCCATGATGGATCTGCTCGTCGAGAAAGTCTCCGATTCGCGAAGCTGGCTGGCGCTGCTCGTCGGCGTCTTCACCGTCGCCAGCCTGCTTTCGGTAGGCCTTCCCCTGATCGAGGGCGACCGGCTCGGCGACCGGATGAAGCTCGTCGCCTCGGAGCGCGAACGCATCCGCGCGCGCGAACGCGAAAAATTGCTGAACCGCAACACGGGCAAGCTACGGCAGACGCCCAAGGCCTTTATGAAGGACATCGTCGATAAATACAGCCTCTCGAAATGGCTGGGCACCGACGAGGCCAAGTCGCAGCTCGCCATGGCGGGCTATCGTGGCGCCCAGGCGGAAGTCGGCTTCCTGTTCTTCCGCCTCGTCACGCCGATTGCGGCGGCCGTCGTCAGCGCGCTCTATGTCTTCGTCCTGATGCACAGCAACTGGTCTTTCATCACCAGGCTGTCGGTCGTGATCTGTTTCGCCTATGGCGGCCTCAAGGGCCCGGAAATCTATATCGCCAACATCATCGCCAAGCGTCAGGAGAGCATGAGGCTGGCCTTTCCCGACGCGCTCGACCTGCTGCTGATCTGCGTCGAATCCGGCATGTCGGTCGAGCAGGGCTTTCGCCGCGTGAGCCAGGAGATCGGCGCCCGCTCGGTGCCGCTCGCCGAGGAATTCGCCTTGACCACGGCGGAGCTGTCCTATCTGCCGGACCGGCGCCAGGCTTATGAAAATTTTTACAAGCGCACCGGTCTCGACGGGGTCAAGAACATCTCGACCTCGCTGATCCAGGCCGAGAAATACGGCACGCCGCTCGGCACCGCGCTTCGCGTGGTGTCGCAGGAGTCGCGCGACCATCGCATGATGGAGGCGGAAAAGAAGGCGGCCTCCCTGCCGCCGAAGCTGACGGTGCCGATGATTCTCTTCTTCCTGCCTGTCTTGTTCGCCGTCATCATGACTCCGGCGGTGATCCAGATCATGTCCCACAACTATTGAGAAGGCGCAGGACGCGAAAAGGGCGGCTTCCTTCAGGGAAGCCGCCCTTTTCGCGTCGTTCGTTCTTAAAAAAAAGCGCGGAAAAGTCAGCGCGCCACGGAATCGAAGCTCAGCTGCTGCATTTTGCGGCTCGCCGCCGAATTTTCGCTCTGGTCCACCGACAAAATCCTGCCGCGGCCCGCCGCCGCCATCCGGCTCCGCGTCGTGGTCTGGCTTGGCGTCGTGATCTGGGCATGTCGCGGGGACGAGGTCTGGATGTCGCGCCAGGTGTTGGATTGCGAAATCATCTGGCGGATGGCGGCGACATTGTCCCTGGCCTGCTGCGGCGGCAGGTCCCGTTCGGAAACCTGTTCGGCCTCGTCGAATTTGCCCTCCAGGGCGAGCACCAGGGCGAGGTTCTGGCGCTCGCGCATGTCGGCGCGCGGGCTCGCCGCCGCCTGGCGCATCGCGCTCTCCGCGCGCGGCAGGTCGCGCGACAAAGCGTAGGACAGGCCGAGATTGGACAGAACCGATGGCTCGCCAGGGGAAAGTTTCAGGGCGGTTTCGTAGAATTCCTGTGCCGCCTGGTGGTTGCCGAGCTGGTCGGCGATTGAGCCCCTCGTATTGACGACTGACCAGTTGGGGTCGTCGGGCGAATCGGCCTGGGCCAGCACGCTCTGGGCGCGCTGGAGCTGGCCGTCGTCGGCCAGCGCCTTGCCGAAGGCGGTGAGCACCTGGCGGTCGTGGGGATATTTGATCGCGACATTCTGCATGACCGCCGCCGCCTGGTCGTTGAGTTCGCGCGCCCGCAACGACTTGGCGTAGGCCATGGCGATTTTTCTGTTGTCGGGATGGGCTTCGTAGAGACGGCGCAATTGCTCGGAATAGGCCATCATATCGGCCGGCGAAGAGGACGCGGGCCGGGACGGCGCGCCGATCGAGCCGGTGATGTCGTCCATATTGACCGTCTTGCAACCCGAGAGGGCGAGAAGCGCGACGATGGCGACGCCGCCAAGCATGCGCGGCTTGAAGAAGGCTGCACCCATGTTCCGCTGTTCCTCCGCCCTCGCGCACGCCTTGACGCTTCTCCAGGAAGGAATAATTCGTTAACCCTAATAGACCGTTAATATGCCTGCGCCGCGCGGCGCGATGGAGCGCCTTCCGCAATGGTCGATCTGCCCAAACTGAAATTCGCCAATCCCGAGGAAAAAGCGGTCGCCGTCTGGCTCGTCGAGCCGCAAGCCTTCGCCGCCGCGCAGACCGCGCCGAACAAAGCGCCGAATCTGCCGGCGGAAGCGCTGCAATTTGCGGCGGCGACCCTGTTCGAGGCCAAGGCCGGACGTCTGCTGTGGTTCATGGCCGAGGACGGGGCGCCGGGCGTCGTCTTCTTCCTCGACGCCGGCGACAAGGCCGATCCCTTCCAGCCCGGCGCCCTGGCCAATCAGCTGCCGCCCGGCGTCTATCGTTTTGCGACCGTGCCGCGGCGGCCGGATCTTGCGGCTCTGGCCTTTCTGCTCGGCGCGCATCGTTTCGCGCGCTACCAGAGCCGACGCGAGGCGCCGCGGCTGATCGCGCCGGAAGGGATCGACGCCGCCGAGATCGAGTCGGTCGCCAGCAGCGTCGCTTTCGCCCGCGACCTGATCGACACGCCCGCCAATGATCTCGGCCCCGACGAGTTGGAAGCAGCCGTGCGCGCGGCCGGCCAGGCCTTCGGGGCGAAGGTCGCGGTGATTCGCGGCGACCGGCTGGCGAGGGAATTTCCGCTGATCCACGCCGTCGGCAAGGGCTCGCCCCGGCCGCCGCGGCTGGTCGATCTGCGCTGGAAGCCGAAGCGAGCGCGCCGGCTCACTCTCGTCGGCAAGGGCGTCTGTTTCGATTCCGGCGGTCTCGACATCAAGCCGGAAAGCGCCATGGCGCTGATGAAGAAGGACATGGGCGGGGCGGCGGCGTCGCTGGCGGCCGCCGCGATGATCATGGCGGCGGATGTCGACGTTTCCTTGCGCCTGATCGTGCCGATCGTCGAGAATTCGGTCTCGGGCGAGGCTTTCCGGCCCGGCGACGTCTATTCTTCGCGAAAAGGCCTTACCGTCGAAATCGGCAATACCGACGCCGAAGGCCGCCTGATCCTGGCCGACGCCCTTGCGCTTGCCGACGAGGAAAGGCCCGAATTGCTGGTCGATTTCGCGACGTTGACCGGCGCCGCGCGGGTCGCGCTCGGGCCGGACCTGCCGCCCTTCTTCACCGACGACGATGCGCTTGCCGCCGACATCGCCCGCCACGGCGCGGCGGTCAACGATCCGGCGTGGCGGCTGCCTTTGTGGAACGCCTATGATTCGAAGCTCGACGGCAAGGTCGGCCAGCTCACCAACGCGCCGGCCGGCGGGATGGCGGGCGCGATCACCGCAGCCTTGTTCCTGCGCCGTTTCGTCGGCAGGAGCGGCGAGCCGGGCAGCGAGTCGAACCGCGAGTCTGGTCGATCCTGGGTCCATTTCGACATTTACGGCTGGACGCCCGCCGCGCGGCCGGGGCGGCCCGAGGGCGGCGAGGCCCAGGCGGCGCGGCTCATCTTCAGCCTCGCTAAGGAGAAATTCGGTATTGCAAATATTGCTTAATTCCGTCGCGCTAAAGCATCTGGGCTTCCCCGCGCGGGGGGCGGGAGAAACGACTTGAACTATGATCCACGACTGACGCCGGCGCGCCCTGATCTCGCGGCGGAACATCTTCGCGACATGATCCCGGCCGCCTCCTACGCCCGCGGACGCCGCATGCAGATCAGCGCCTCCCACGTCGATCTGCGCCGCTCGCCGTCGGACGACGCCGCCACCGACACCCAGGCGCTCTATGGAGAAACCCTGATCGCCTACGAAGAAAAGGACGGCTGGTGCTGGGTGCAGCTCGATCGCGACCGCTATGTCGGCTATATCCGCTCCGAGGCGCTCGACCCCAGGGTCGTCAAGCCCACGCACCGCGTGCGCGTGCGCCACACACTGGTCTTTTCCGCGCCGGACATCAAATCGCCGCCGCTCGACGCCTTGCCTTTCTGCGCCGAGGCGCATGTCGTCAGCGCCGATGACAAATTCGCCGAGATCCATTCCGGCGGCTATGTCTTCATGCGTCATCTTGCCGCCAACAACCGGCCTTTGAGCGATTTCGTCGGGCTGGCGGAAATGTTCCTGCACACGCCCTATCTGTGGGGCGGCAAGACCGATGTCGGGATCGACTGCTCGGGCCTCGTTCAGGTGACGCTCGGCGCGATCGGCGTCGCCGCGCCGCGCGACACCGACATGATGGAGGCGGCGCTCGGACGTCCCGCCGAGGTGGACGAAAAAAGGATGCGCGGCCTGTGCCGGGGCGATCTGGTGTTTTGGCGCGGCCATGTCGGAATCATGCGCGACGAGCAGACCCTGCTGCACGCCAACGCCCATACCATGACCGTCGCCGCCGAGCCGCTCGCCATTGTCCGCGACCGCGTGCGCTCGACCAATTTTTCCGAAATCACCTCGATTCGCCGGGTGTGACGGCGCCGCCCCACAAAGCAAAGAAATGATTCGGCGGGCCGTGGCCGGCGCCGACCTCCAGGGTCGCGCCGGCTTCGAGCGCGGCGCTCAAGAAAGCCTTGGCGTCGGCGATCGCCTGTTTGAGCCCGGCACCCTGTCCGAGCCGCGCCGCGATCGCCGAGGACAAGGCGCAGCCGGTGCCATGGGTGTTGCGGGTGACGACGCGCGCCGCCTCATATTCGGTGAATTCGGCGCCGTCATAGAGCAGGTCATAGGCCGCGCCGTCGGGAAGATGGCCGCCCTTGACCAGCACGGCGTGGGCGCCGAGCGCATGCAGCTTCAGGGCGATGGCGCGCATCTCGCCGGGGCTTTCGGGCATGCGGTCGCCGGCGAACAGGGCGCTTTCCATGAGATTGGGCGTCACCAGCCGCGCCAGCGGGAATAATTGCTCGCGGATGGGCGCGACGAGGTCGTCGCCGCCGAGGCTGTGGCCGCCACTCGCGACCAGGACGGGATCGAGCACGACATTGCGCGCCTGGTGGCGCCGCAGCCGGTCGGCGATGGCCGCGACATTCTCCCGGGAACCGATCATCCCGATCTTCACCGCGTCCACCGCAATGTCGCAGAAGACCGAATCGATCTCCGCCGCGACGAAATCCGCCGGAACCGTCTGGACCGCCTGCACGCCGAGCGTGTTTTGCGCGGTCAGCGCGGTCAGCGCCGCCATCCCATAGCAGCCCAAGGCCGAAAAGGTCTTTATGTCGCCCTGGGCGCCGGCGCCGCCGGACGGGTCCGAGCCCGCGATCGAAAGGATTTTGGCGACAGGCGTCATGAGGCGTTCCTGGGACGTTGTTATACCGGGAGCCAGAAGGCGGCGGCGATGGCGCCGGCGATCGCCGAAAGGAACAGCACAGCGTCATGGGCCGCCAGCATGGCCCGCGAGGGATTGGCGCGGCGATAGAGTTTTAACGAAGCGCCGGCGGTCGCGAAACTCCAGCCGACCGCGACGGCGATCAGCGCCGAGGCGAAACGCCAGTAATCGCGCGCGAAATATTCCAGCCCCCAGGCGGCGGCGATGAGGGCGAGGCCGAGCGCGGCGATCGTCTGGGCGCCGAGCCGGCGCGCGAGCGCGCCGGTGAAGAAGGCCGGCGCGTACATCGCCACGACATGCCAGGAAATGGCGCTGAACACGACCGGAACGCCGATGCCGCAGCCGGCCATGGCGCCCGGCGCCGCGACCATGGCGGCGGTCATGCCGAACCAGGCGAGGCCGGCGACGAGGCTCGGCGCGACGAAGGCCCGCCAGTCCGGTTGCGGCGCCGCCCGCGCCGCCCGATGGGGCAGGATGGGCGCCCGCGCCGTGGTGAGAACGGCGAGGACCAGCACCAGCACCTGGGTCAGAGCGGCGGCGAGCGCGGTGGCGGCGAACAAAGAGGCGGGCGCCGCCTGCGCGACGAAAAAGGCGAGCGCCGGGCCGATGAGGCCGGCGAGGCCGCCGCTGCCGAATACGATAATGGCCGCGCGCGCCCGCGCCCCGGCAGTCGACCCGAGCGCCGCCTCATGGCGGTAGAACAGGGAAAAGCCCTGGGCGACGCCGAGCCAGAAGGCTCCGAGGCAGAAGGGCGCGAAAAGGTTGTAAGTGAGCGCCCAGGCCATGATCAGGCCGCCGGCGACGCCGAGGCTCGCGCCGAGCGCCAGGGCGGCGCGGCGGCCGAAGGCGTCGAGCAGGAAAGAGGCGGGGAAGGTCGCCGCCGCCGCGCCGAGCAGCATGGCGACATAGGGAGCGGCCATCAGGCGCAGGTCGGGCGCGAGCAGTCGGCCGGCGAGCGGCAGCATGCCGAGCGTCAGGCTTTGCGACAGGACGGACAGGGCGAAGCCGATCGCCAGGGTCGCGACGCCGGGCGCCGCAAGCGCAGACTCCGGCGCGACGCCCGGCGCAGGCGCCCCGGGCGGGCAGAAACAGGCCATGCGCCCGGCGCGCGCGACAGGCGCGCCGGCCTCGAACGGGTCCTCGGTCCCGGCCTGGGGAACGGAGGAATCCAAGGCCGTCATTTCTTCTCGATGTCGTCGTCTTGAAGGATTCGATAGGCGGCGCCTTCGAGATCCTCATATTGTCCCGATTTGAGCGACCAGAACAGGCCGTAAAGACCGATCAGGCCCAGGCCGATGGCGGCGGGAATGAGAAAAACCAGAACATTCATCGCATCGTTCCGCTGAGAACCGGTCGGCTCAGGCCTAAGGCGCCGCCGCCGGCTGGTGGACATTGGCTCTGCGCGCCGGATCGCCGGCCGATCCCTTCGCCTCCCGCAGGAGGAGAGTGACGCCTTTGCCCGGCCCGCGCAAGCGCAAGGCGTTGAGGGTGACGACAATCGATGAGGCCGACATGGCGAGCGCGGCGAACAGAGGCGTCGCATGGCCAGACATGGCGACGGGCACGGCCAGGAGATTATAGCCGATGGCGAACGCCAGATTCTGCCGCATCAGGCCGCGCGCGCGCCGGGCGATGGCGATCGCCGCCGCCACCGGCGCGAGCCGCTCGCCGAGGAAAACGGCGTCGGCCTGCGTCTGGGTGAGATGGACGGCGTCGATCGGCGAGATCGACGCATAGGCGGCGGCAAGGGCCGGGGCGTCGTTCAGTCCGTCTCCGACCATCAGGACTTTCGCGCCGCGGGCGGTCCAGTCCTGGATGAAGGCGATCTTGTCGGCGGGCTTCAGGCCGCCGCGCCAGCTTTCGATTTTCAGTTCGCGCGCGATCGGCGCCGCCGCCTCGGGCCGGTCGCCCGAAAGCATCGCAATGTTCAGCCCGCTGTCGCGCAGGTAGGAAAGAACTTTCGCCGCGTCGGGGCGGAGCGTCTGCCGGATCAGGAGCCGCGCCCAGCGTTCGCCGGCGCGGATGAAAATGGCGCTGGCGTCGGCTTCGCCCGCCGGCTGCTCCACGTCGCAGAACGCGGCCGAGCCGAGCCGGGCCTCGCCGCCGCCGAAAGGCGCGGCCACGCCCATGCCCGGCGTCTCGCGCGCGTCGGGCAATGGCGCGGCGGCCCGCGCCGAGCGGGCGAGGGCAAGCGCCAGAGGATGGCTAGAGGAATGGGCGAGGCGGCCGGCCAGTTCGAGCAGATCGGGCGCGATTTCGCCGGCATTGGCGACGCGCGGCTCGGGCAGGGTGAGGGTGCCGGTCTTGTCGAAAACGATGGAATTGACCTCGCCGAGCTTTTCAAGCCCGGTCGCGTCGTTGAGGAACAGACCGGCGCGGAAAAAGGCGCCCGACGCCATGGCCTGCACGGCGGGGACGGCGAGCGCCAGCGCGCAGGGGCAGGTGATGATGAGGACGGAAATGCCGATGACCAGGGCGTCGTGGACGCTGGCGCCGAGAAGGAGCCACCACGCGAGGCCAGTCCCCAGCGCCGCGATATGGACGACGGGGGCATAGAGTTGCGACACTCGGTCGGCGAGCCGGACATAGCCGGAACGCGCGGCGCTGGCGGCGTCGATCAGCCGCGCCGCCTCGTCGATCAAAGCGGCGTGCCCCGCTGCCGTCACTCGCAGGATGAGCGCGCCGTCGCCATTGATCGAGCCGGCGTAGATATTGTCGCCGACTTTCACGGGCTTGCCGAGGGTCTCGCCGGTGATCGCGCTTTCGTCGACCGAACTCGCGCCGCGCTCGATCGCGCCGTCGGCCGGAACCCGCTCGCCGGCGCGGATCAGGACGCGGTCGCCCTCGGTGAGCGCGGCGACCGGCGTAAGCGCCAGATGGTCCTCGTCGTCGCCCGCGCCCGGCGCGAAACGCAGAGCGTTCTCGCCCTTGAGCGCCGCGAGATTGCCCGCCGCCGCCCGGGTCTTGCGGCGCATGGCCTGGTCCATGACCCGGCCGGCGAGGAGGAAAGCGAGCAGCATGATCGCGGAATCGAAATAGGCGTGCTGCGCATGATGCTGGGTTTCATAGACCGACAGCGCCAAAGCGAGGAAAACGCCGATGGTCACCGGCACGTCCATGTTGAGCCGGCCCTGGCGCAGGGATGTCCAGGCGCTGACGTAAAAGGGCTGGCCGGCATAGGCCGCCGCCGGCAAAGCGATCAGCGCCGAGATGAAGTGGAAGAAGTCGAGCGTCTCGGGCGACATCGACGCGCCTTCGCCGGACCAGATCGAAATCGACAGCAGCATGATGTTCATGGCCGCGAAAACGGCGACGCCGAGGCATTTCAGCAGCAGGTGGAAGCGCGCCGCCTCGTCGGCCTCGACTTTGCGCTGCTCGAACGGATAGGCGCGATAACCGATCGCCTCCAGCGCGCTGGTCAGGGCGCCGGCCTCGGTCGTGGCGGCGTCGAAGGTCACCGCCAGGCGATGGCTGGTGAGATTGAGCCGCGCCGTCATCACGCCGGGCAGGCGCTTCATCGCCGTCTCGATGTCGCCGAGGCAGGCGGCGCAAGTGATGCCGTCGATGGCGAGGTCGATCCGCGACCGCCCGTCCGCATCGGTCTTGACGAAATGCGAATAATCGGGCGCGGCCATATTATTCGACGATGAAGGAATTGCGCGAGCGGAACATGCGCTTTCCGGCGCGGCTGAGGGTCAGTTGGAGGTCCCACCGCCCCGGCCGCAGAGCTGCGGCGCCGGAATAGACGCCTTCCGCGATCGGGCTCGCGGGGACGGTGCGGTCGAACTTGCGCGTCGCCGGGAAATAGAAATCGAGCGAGGCGTCGAGTCCCTCCACCGGCTTGCCCGCCTTGTCCCTGACGCTCACCGTGATCTGGGTCGCGCCGGAATCGTTGGCGCGGGTGAGATCGACCGTCCAGCCCAGCAGGCCTTGAGCCTTGGCGGCGGCGATCTCCTTGTTGTAGGCGAGCCCGGTGTCGTAAGGATCGTTGGCGTCGAGCCCGCTGAAGGTTTTCACGGCGAAAGTCGCCATGATGAAATTCACCCCCAGGATGATTCCAAAAAAGGCGAGGATGATCAGAAGCACCGTCCGCGCGTTAAGTGGTCGCCCGGACGGCCGGTAGTCGCTTTCTTCCCTAATCATCCTTTCACCTCGATCCCGCTGCCGCGCCGTCACGGCGCCTTGAAATAGTCGTTCTTTTTCACCGTTTCACCGGTCTTGGCGTCGGTGAGAACCATTTGAATGGGCGTGCTTTGTGGCAAATGCGCGTCAGGCGGCGCGGTCACGGTGACGCGCAATTCCAGCGTCTGGTTGGGCGGCGCGACGATCGGCACGCCCGCGGGGCCGCCGACGGGTTCGTCCATCACCGAGAGCCGGGCCTGGGGCAGGCCGGCGAGCGACAAATTGAACTCGCGCTCGTAACCCTTCGGATTGAGGATGCGCACTGTATAGACGTTGCGAACCGACCCGTCCGACAGATTGATGAAAATGGGGTTGCGGTCGTGCATGACGTCCACCCCGAGGCTACCGCGCGTCGCCAGTTTGAAGCCCATGGCCGAGGCGACGGCCAAGATCAGCACCACATAGATGATCGTGCGCGGGCGGACGATGCGGGCTTTGAGCGCCGGCAATCCTTCGGCGCGGCGCTGGACATTGATGTCCGTGTCATAGCCGATGAGGCCGGTCGGGCGATTGATTTTGCGCATCACATTGTCGCAGGCGTCGATGCACAAGCCGCATTGGATGCAGCCCATGTCCAGGCCGTTGCGAATGTCGACGCCGGTCGGGCAAACGGCGACGCACTGGTTGCAGTCCACGCAATCGCCGGCGGGCTTGCCCGCCTCGCGCAGAACCTTGGCCTTTTTCACCGAGCCGCGCGGCTCGCCGCGATCCACCCGATAAGTGACGTTGAGGGCATATTCGTCAGTCAGCGCCGCCTGGATGCGCGGCCAGGGGCACATATAGAGGCAGACCTGTTCGCGGGCGAAGCCCGCCAGCAGATAGGTCGTGCTGGTCAGGATGATGATCCAGACATAGGCTGTCGTGGGCGCCTGGAAGGTCGCGAGCTGTTTCACGAGCGTCGGGGCGTCGGCGAAATAGAGCACCCAGGCGCCGCCGGTCCACCAGGCGATCATCAGCCACAGCGAATGTTTCAGGATCGCCTCGGCGATCGTTTCGAGCGTCCAGGGCTGCTTGGCCTTTTTCAACCGGTCGCGGCGGTCGCCCTGCGTCCAGCGCTCGATCAGCAGGAACAGATCGGTCCAGACGGTTTGCGGACAGAGATAGCCGCACCAGATGCGTCCCGCGACGGCGTTCATCAGGAAGAGGGTGAAGGCGGCCAGGATGAGGAGACCGGTGAAGTAATAGACTTCCTGAGGCCAGATCTCGATCCCGAAGAAATAGAACCGACCGTTGGTCAGATCGACCAGCACGGCCTGCGACGGCAAATCCGGCCCGCGGCTCCAGCGCGCGAAGGGCAGAAAATAATAGACCGCCATGCCGACGGCGAGCAGGATCCATTTGATGTTGCGGAAGCGGCCGCTGACGCTCTGCGGATAGATCTGCTTGCGGGACTCGTAAAGCGCGAATTCCTCCGACCCGGACGCCGCCGGCGCCGGTTTTTTGTCACCCGATTGTGGAATTGCGCTCATTTCGCCATCTCGAAAGGGCGCGCGCCGCATTTGGCGCGCCAGTGCCGTTGGCCCCTTATAAGCCGAAGGAGGCGGTCTGAGTCGAGATATTTGCGCGCGGTTTTGTCGCAGGCCGCCGGTTGCGCCGGAGTCGGCGAAATCCGGATCGGAACCTGTCATAGCGTTCGCTGACGCCGGGCGCGGGCGGCCTTGCGGCGCGCCGCGCCCGGCGGAGGATTATTGGCCGCCGCCCAGCGAGTGGACGTAAACCGTCAGGGCCTTGATGGTCGCCGGATCGAGCTTGGAGCCCCAGGCCGGCATATGGCCGCCGCGACCATTGGTGATGGTCTGGATGAGGTCGGCCTTGTCGCCGCCATAGAGCCAGATCTTGGTCGTCAGGTTCGGCGCGCCCATCTGGATATTGCCCTTGGCGTTCTCGCCGTGGCAGGGCGTGCAATTGTCCATGAAGACTTTCTTGCCGGCCGAGACGTCCGCCGTCGTCTTGTGCGACAACGAATAGACGTAATTGGCGACGTCGTCGATCTGCTGCTTGTTCAGAATGCCCGAGGCGCCCCAGGCTGGCATGTCGCCCTGGTGGCCGTCGGGATCGCCATAGCGCGCGCCATGGGTGATCGTGGCGCTGATCTCATCGAGCGTCCCGCCCCACAGCCAGCGGTCGGCGGTGAGGTTGGGATAGCCCTTCGAGCCCTGACCGTTGGAGCCGTGGCAGGGCGCGCAGTTCACGCCGAAGGCCGAGTGGCCATAGGCGCGGGCGAATTGCGCCAGCTTCGGATCGGCGGCGATCTGCTGCAGCGAATCCTTGTTGAGCTGGGCGACCATCGGGGCGCGCTGGGCCTGAAGCTCCTTCAGATCGATGGTGACCGCGCCGCGCGAACTCCAGCCGAGGATGCCGGGAGTCGCCCCGCCGGGCAGCGGGATCGCCGGATAGAGAAACCAGTAGCCGACCGCCCAGACCATTGTGGCGTAGAGCACGTAGAGCCACCATTTGGGGAGCGGCGTGTTGAGTTCCTTGATGCCGTCCCATTCGTGGCCCGTGGTCGCTGTGCCCGTGGCCGCGTCAATATCTTGATGCGTGTGATCAACCATTTTTTAATCCTCGTTCAGCGGCAGGCGGGCAGCCTCGTCGAAGCTTTTCTTCTTCGACGGCCACAGCGCGAACACGACGACTCCCGTGAAAGCGACTATGACCGACAGAAGACTGAACAGTTTCAGTGGTCCGAGAATGGCGATGAAATAGTCAGGCTCCATGTCGCCTCCTCGGCCTCAGCGCCAGTTGGCCTTTTCGTTGAACAGTTTGAAATCGACCGTGGTGCCAAGCATTTGCAGATAGGCGACCACCGCGTCCTGTTCCGTCGGCGTCGTCGGGCCACCCAGGCTGGTGTGAGCGACGGCCTTCGAATAGCGCTTGTCGAGTGCGGCGAGCGCCGTCGTATCATCGGGGCTCAACTGAGCCTTGATGTCGTCCTTGGCCTTGGCGATCATCTCGGGCGTATAGGGCACGCCTTCCTCAACCAGGACCTTCATGTCTTCCTGGATATGGGTGTAGTCGAGCGGCGTTTCGGACAGGAACTCGTAGCGCGGCATGACCGAACCCGGAACCACCGAGCGCGGGTTGTTCAGATGGCCGCGCTGCCAGTCGTCGGAATATTTGCCGCCGACGCGGGCGAGATCGGGCCCCGTGCGCTTGGAGCCCCACTGGAACGGATGATCATATTTCGATTCCGCGGCCAGCGAATAATGGCCATAGCGCTCGACCTCGTCGCGCAGGGCGCGAATCATCTGCGAATGGCAGAGATAGCAGCCCTCGCGGACATAGATGTTGCGGCCGGCCAGCTCCAGCGGCGTGTAAGGTCTCACGCCGCTGACCGTTTCGATTGTGCTCTTCAGGTAGAAGAGCGGGCCGATCTCGACCAGACCGCCGATGGCGACGACAATGAGAATGCCGACGAGCAGGACGATGCTGTTCTTTTCGAAGATCGCGTGTTTGTTCCAAAGCGACATAGTCGATCTCCTCACTCGGCCGCTGCGAGCGCTGGTTTCGTTTCCGTCACCGGCGCTTCTTCGGGCGAGGTGAGGGTCTTGTAAAAGTTGAAGGCCATGATCAGCGCGCCGACGAGGAACAGGCCGCCGCCCGCCGCGCGGATCACATAGAAGGGATGCATGGCCTCGACGGTTTCGATGAAGGAATATTCAAGGAAGCCGTTGGCGGTATAGGCGCGCCACATCAGGCCCTGAAGGATGCCGGACACCCACATTGCGGTGATGTAGAGCACGATCCCGATCGTGGCGATCCAGAAGTGCCAGTTGACGAGCTTGAGCGAGTAGAGCCTGCGGTTGAACACCCAGGGGATCAAGCAGTACAGGGCGCCGAAGGAAACGAAGCCCACCCAGCCGAGCGCGCCGGAGTGAACGTGGCCGATGGTCCAGTCGGTGTAATGCGACAGGGAGTTGACCACCTTGATCGACATGAGCGGACCTTCGAAGGTCGACATGCCGTAGAAGGCGACGGACACGACCAGCATGCGCAACACGGGGTCGGTGCGCAACTTGTCCCAGGCGCCCGAGAGCGTCATCAGGCCGTTGATCATGCCGCCCCAGGAAGGCATCCACAGCATGATCGAGAAGGTCATGCCCAAAGTCTGCGCCCAATCCGGCAGAGCCGTATAGTGCAGATGGTGCGGACCGGCCCAGATATACATGAAGATCAGGGCCCAGAAGTGGATGATCGAGAGACGGTAGGAATAGACCGGGCGCTCGGCGCGCTTCGGCACGAAGTAATACATGATGGCCAGGAAGCCGGCGGTCAGGAAGAAGCCCACCGCATTATGGCCGTACCACCATTGGAACATCGCATCCTGCACGCCAGACCAGACGATGTAGGACTTCGGCGAGAAGATCGAGACCGGGATCGCCGGATTGTTGCCGAGGTGCAGCATGGCGATCGTGACGATGAAGGCCAGGGTGAACCAGTTGGCGACATAGATGTGGGGTTCTTTGCGCTTCCACAGGGTCGCGAGGAAGACCAGGAGATAGGTGACCCACACGATCGTCAGCCACAGGTCGGCGTACCATTCCGGCTCGGCATATTCCTTGGACTGGGTGATGCCGAGCAGATAGCCCGTGCCGGCGATGACGATGAACAGGTTGTAGCCGAGGACCACGAACCAGGGCGACAGCACGCCTGCGAGACGGGCGCGACTCGTGCGCTGCACCACATAAAGCGAGGTCGAGATAAGGACGTTGCCGCCGAAGGCGAAAATCACCGCCGATGTGTGCAGCGGGCGCAGGCGGCCGAAGTTGAGCCATGGAATGCCCATGGACAGGTCGGGATAGGCCAGTTCGAGCGCGATGATGAGGCCGACGAGGAAGCCCGCGATGCCCCAGAACACCGAGGCGATGGCGGAAAATTTTACCGGGCCGTAATTATAGTTCGGCCGGCCGTCGATTTCCTGGGGAACATAGGCCGGGCGCATCGTGTAGCGCTTGAAGATCAGGAAGGCCGAGCCGAAGCCGGAAAGCGCGAACACGAACATATGGAACGCATAGCCGGCCGTATAGGCCCTCGATGCGATGAACAGCGCCAGGAAGGCGCCGGCGAAGGAAAGGACGATACCCAGCAATTCGCCGATCGTCATGTGCTTATCGCCGGATGGCGACGCTGTGGATATCGAACTTGTTTGCGCCATGTTTTCGCCCCAATGAAGTCGCGTCCGCGCCCGGACGCGCTGGCCCGTCATTAGGCGGACCTTTGCCCGCCCTGTCAAAGCTTTCATTGACTCAAGTCAAATGAAGCGCCTGACCGTCTCAATAGCTTGAAATTCGCAGTCGCGCGATAGGCCAGAGGTTCAAACTCGCGTCAACGCGACCATTCGCCGCGCTCCGCGCGCGGCGCTAGCTTTCGCCGCGCCGGCGCCATGATTCGATGGCGCCTCGGGCGCGCGCGGCGTTCGCGCACGGCGTTTATGTCAATTTCGGGGGCTTCGGCAGGGCGCTGCGCCGATGCGATTGGCGTACGAACCGCGCGACGGGGCGAATCCGGCGGTCACTCGCCGGCGCGTTCGCGGATCGGCGCCGGGCGCGCGCGTTTCCGCTCGGCGTCGCGCAAGGGCCCCGGATAAGCGGCGACGGCGCGCGCGATCAGCTTTTTTTCCTGGGTATGGATCAGCCACCAGCCGATGGCGACGCCGAGGACGATGAGCACAAGCGTGATCTTGCCCAAAGGTCCCGCGACCCGCTCGAAAGCGTCGCCGAAGGCATAGCCGCCGAGGCCGAAGATCGCCGCCCAGACCACCCCGCCGGTGGCGTTGTAGAAGAGGAACTGGCCCCAGCCATAGCGGTTCACGCCGGCGAGGAAAGCCGCGAAAATCCTCAAAAGTGCGATGAAACGGCCGAAAAAGACGATTTTCGCGCCGTGATTGTCGAAAAGATATTGGCCGAGCTTGATCCTGTCGTCGGAGAGGCCGAGCCTGCCGCCGTGCTTCAGCAGCAGCGGCAGGCCGAAACGGCGTCCGGCCCAAAAGCCGACATTGTCGCCGAGAATGGCGCCCAGCGCCGCCAGCGCGATGACCAGCTTGATGTCGAGCAGGCCAGTCGCGCCCGCGAACATTGCGGCCAGAACCAAAGCCGTTTCGCCGGGGAGGGGAACGCCGGCGCTCTCCAACGCCACGATGCAGAAAACCGCCAGATAGCCGTGCTGCGCGATCAGGGGTTTAATCGTTTCAACAAACATTGTGCTTTCCGTGAGCGCCTTTTCTCATCGCGGCCAGTTCTCATCGCGGCCAAGCCTGGATGCGGCGCAATCTCCGATATTTAGGACGAGAGCGTTGAAATTCCGTTGGTTCATCCCGAAGGCATTGAGCCGCGTGTTTTGCGCCGCGCCGTCCGCCGGTTGCGTGGTAACGGCGCCTGACGGCGAAAATCAGGCCGCGCAGCCGCGCTTTGCGTCGGCAATTGAACCCAAGCACACCCTCGCATGGACACGACGTCGCGCCCATGCGGTTCCATTGGCCTGTTCTAGAGGAAAAAATCCGCCGCCGCCAGTTGGTTTCCCAAGGCGCATCGGGAGGCGTGTCGGGCGCGAGGGCGCGGCGCGGTCGGATTGCGGGAAACAGGCGGGCGCCAGGAATGAAGAATGACGCCGCGGCCTTCCCTCCCGAAAGGCCGTCTTCTCATCCCTGGCGCCGGCTTTTCGCAAAGGACGCCGCGAAAACAAGGCAACCGGTCTCGGCTGCGGTGCAAGCGCTCCGCAGCCGATCTGCAACCGGTAAGCCTCAGTTGACGAGACTTTTCAGCGCCGCTTCGCGGGGGCGCAGCGCGCCTGGCGAGCGTCCGTTCCAGCGCAAGCCCGTGAATTCATGAACCCCGGCCGAAGCCGGGGCGGGGGAAAAATCCCGCGCGGACTTGAGAGCGGCGTCCCACGAATCGTCAAATGCGGTTTCGACGACGTGGCGCAGGCCGGCGAGAATTGGCATGTCGCTTTGAACCATGCCCATTTCGAGACTTTTGCGGCGCAGGGGGCTAGCCTTGCGGTCGAAATCCGCCACGACGCCGGCCACGAAGGCTCCGACGGACAGGCCTGCGCGACGGGCCGCGACCGCGACGCGCCGTTCGAACTTGCCTCCGATGCAGGCCAGGGCGGCGGCGGCGACATGTTCGTTGGCGCAAGTGCGGAACAATTCGGTCGTTCGCATATAGGTCTCCGATTTCGAAGGCGCGCCGACTTTCATCCTGGAATTGCGTTCGCATCCTGGATATGGGTCCGCGCGCGGTTTTTCGGGGAAAACCCGTGCAGCAACTCAAACGCCATTTGGAACCAAAGTAGGATAGCAACGAAAGCGGCCGCGCACCGAATCACATTGCCGTGAGAGTCCCGGATTGACCCAGGGTAACGGAAGGCATTTTAAGCATTTGTTAACCTTTTTTCGCGCCCGGACCATAGGCGGCGAATCGCTCGACCAGCGAAAGAACCTCGTTTTCCGGCAGGACGACCGGGGCGCCGGCGAGACTTGCGAGATAATGGAGCCGGGCCAGGGTTTCCAATTCGCCCGCCAGCCAAAGGGCGCGCTTGAGGTCGGGGCCGACCGCGATCATGCCGTGACTGCCGAGGATCACGCCGTTGCGGGGCCCGAGTCCGGCGAGCGCCAGAGCCGACAGTTCCGCGGTCCCGAATGGCGCGTAATCCGTGCATTCGATCTGGGCGCCGCCAAAGGCCGCGATCATGTAGTGGCTTGCCGGGATCGGCCGCCGCAGCATGGACAGGACCGTGGCATAGGGCGCATGGGCGTGGACCACCGCCCCGACATCGGCGCGGGCGCGCAGAATATCGCGGTGGAAGCGCCATTCGCTCGACGCCTTGAGCCCGGTCTTTTCGTCGCGGTCGGGAGATTCGGCGGAAAGATCCATGGCGACGATCATGTCCGGCGTCAGGTCGTCATAATCGACGCCGCTCGGGGTGATCAGCATGGACGGGCCGAAGCGGGCGGAGACATTGCCTGCCGCGCCCTGATTGAAATCCTTGGCGTTCATGGCGCGGCAGGCGGCGACGATCGCCTCCCGCGCCGCGCGCTCCGCCTCGCTCCGGGCGGCCATCACCAGGTTCCGATATTCGGGGCGCTGGCCCAGGGCTCCTGCGCCGGCAACGCGGCGCCCTGCTGCAGCAATTCGATCGAAATGCCGTCCGGCGTGCGGATGAAGGCCATGTGGCCGTCACGCGGCGGGCGGTTGATGGTCACGCCCGCCTTGGCCAGCCTGTCGCACAAGGCGTAGATGTCCTCGACCTCATAGGCGAGATGGCCGAAATTGCGGCCGCCGGCATATTCCTCCGGGTCCCAGTTATAGGTCAGTTCGACCACGGGCGCGGCCTCGGCCGCGGCGCGGGCGGCGTCGGCCGGCGCCGCGAGAAACACCAAAGTGAACCGCCCCTTGTCGTTCTCCATGCGGCGGGTTTCGACCATGCCGAGCTTGTTCACGAAGAAGTCGAGGGCGGCGTCGAGGTCGCCGACCCTGATCATGCTGTGAAGATAGCGCATTTCCGCTGCTCCCTGTGCGGCCAAGGCAGAATCTCCGAAATGCGGCCGCTTCGCTCCCTGTTAGCACAATTCGCTCCCGCCTTGCCCGGGCGCGCGACGATCTGCTATTGCAATCCTGCAAGGCAGGAGGACTTCCCTTGACCGATGCCGCCCTCAAGGAAAAGGTCGCCTTCAGCTCAATTATCGCCAGTTTTTTGCTGACGGTCGGCAAGATCGCGGCCGGCGTCGCCTCCGGCTCTCTGGCGCTACTCTCGGAAGGGGCGCATAACGCGCTCGACACGGGCGCCACCATCCTTACTTATTTCGCGGTGCGCGAGGCCAACAAGCCCGCCGACGAGCGCCACCATTACGGCCACGCCAAATTCGAATCGCTCTCGGCTCTGGCCGAGACCGGCCTGCTCGCGGGCCTTGCCTGCTATGTCCTGGTCGCCGCGATCCGGCGGCTGTGGGAGGGGCCGGAGCCCGTGGACGCGCGCTGGCCGGTTTTCGCCGTGCTCGGGGTTTCCATCGTCGTGGACGTGACCCGCTGGCTGACCCTGCGCGCGGTGGCGAAAAAAACCGGCAGCCATGCGCTCGCCGCCGACGCCATTCATTTCGCCAGCGACCTGGTCGGAACCTCGCTGGTTCTGGTCGGCCTCGTGGCCGATTCCTACGGCTTCCACCAGGGCGACGCCCTCGCGGCGATGGGCGTCGCGTTGTTCATCGCGCTCGCCGGCTATCATCTGGGGCGCGAAACCATCGAGACCCTGCTCGACACTGCGCCGGAAGGACTGGCCGACAGCTTGCGCGCCGCGATCGTGAAAATCCCGGGCGTGGTCGCGGTGGAGGACCTCAAATTGCGCGGCATTGGCGCGCATGTGCTGGGCGAGGTCACCATTGGCGTGTCGCGCACCCTTCCGGTCGAGCGCCTGATTCAGATCGAGCGCGCCGTGAATGCGAAAATCTCCGAAATCTCGCCCGAGACCCAGGCCAGCATCATCACCTCGCCGCGCGCCCTCGACGAGGAAACGGTCGCCGAACGCATCATGATGATCGCCGCGCGGCGCAAGCTCGCGGTTCATCATATTATCGTGCAGCATCTCAACGGCCGCGACTGCATCGCCTTCGACCTCGAAATCGACGGGGCCATGTCGCAAGGCGCGGCCCATGAGATCGCCACGGCGCTGGAAAACGAGATTCGCGTGGAATTCGGCGCCGAGGTCGAGGTCGAAAGCCATATCGAGCCTTTGCAGGATCACGCCCTGACCGGCCACGAAGCCGACGCCGCGACCCTCACCGGGATTTCCGAATCCTTGCGCAAGCTGGCGATCGCGGGCGGGGTGCTCCAGGGCGTCCACGACATACGCGCGCGCCGCACCGAGGACGGGCTGGTGGTGAATTTCCACGCCACCGTCGATCCCGGCTTAAGCGTGGCGGCGACCCACGACGCCATGGACGAAATCGAACGCGCTTTGCGCGAGCGCACGCCCGGCCTTCTGCGCGTCGTCGGCCACGCCGAACCGGTCGGCGCGGCGTGACCGCGGGCGGGATTTTAGACGCGGTCTTGAGCGCTTCGCCGTTCTGGACGGCGTCGATAAAAGCCACGCCTTTTCGCGCGCCAAACTCCATTTGCAAACTTGTCGCATGCCGCGGTGTCTTGTCCTTCTGCCGGCGCCGGAACAGCGCAGCCGAGAGCCGCCGATGCATTATGCAAATGGATTATATCGTAAAATCGCGCCCGCGAATGCGGGCGCGGCGAGCGATCAATATTCCGCTTCCCTATTACGCGACGGCGATCATGACGTCGGACGACTTGATCACGGCGCTCGCGGTCTGACCAGCTTTCAGACCCATTTCCTCGACCGCTTCATTGGTGATCGAAGCCGTAAGATGGAGGCCCTTCACGTCGAGAACGATATGAGAGGTCGTGGCGCCCTCCTTGATTTCGATGATCTTGCCTTCGAGTACGTTGCGAGCGGAGATTTTCATCTGAATTAGCCTCTTTTCGATAAGTACTTTTGGGAGGAGAGTGTTGTCTCAATTCTCCATTCAACCCGCGCGCTCGATCGGGCCGCGCCTTTTCCTCAATGCATAAACTGCGCCAGCACAGCGTCAAATCCAGCTTGCGCACGGCGCTGTCGGAGCTTTCAGCAGCGATCCGCCTTGCACATCGAAGTTGGAGATTTTGGGCTGAGTGACGACTTTCTCGGCCATGACGATAGGCAGGGCCTGCCCAGCAATGCTTGCGAGACAGGGGAAAGTCGGCGACCCTGCGAGCCTCCATGAGCGTTATGCTCTCATAAGCGGCGCTTCGCACGGATTTTAGGCTTGATTGCAGCGTGTCCTCAACGCACATAGATATGTAGTCGAATGACATATAGAGGCCTGGGCCGCCAGGCTTCGCCGCCATCGGACTTTTGTCAGGTTCGTCATGTCGGGGTCGTGACGCCGTCGATCGTGGCCGGCGCTGTTAGAAGCGGGTCTTAGCCTATGAATCCTGTCAGCATTTCGCCGATCGGCCTGTTTCTCGAAGCGGGGATCATCGGCAAGGCCGTCATGCTTGCCCTGTTCCTTGTTTCGATCTGGTGCTGGTTCCTCATCGTCGAGGCCTGGATCGCCGCCCGACGGCTTTGGCGCGCCGTCGGCGACGCGCGCGGCGTCGTCGTCGCCCCGCTGGTCGCGCCGGTCCTGAGCGCCGGCGACGAGGCAGCCGCGATCCGGGTCGCGACGGAAACCCACGCCGATCGCCGATGGCGCATCGGCGAGTCCATGACGCGCGCCGCGCGCGGCCTGCTCCTGCGCGCCGAAGGCGGGCTGCCGGGCCTCGCGGTCATTTCCTCGACCGCGCCTTTCGTCGGCCTGTTCGGAACGGTCTGGGGCATCATGTCGTCCTTCGCCGGGATCGCCGAGGCCAAGGACAGGTCCCTGGCCGTGGTCGCGCCCGGCATCGCCGAGGCGCTGGCGGCGACCGCCTTCGGCCTCGCCGCCGCCATTCCGGCCTCCATCGGCTATAACCGCCTGGCGGCGCTGTTCTCCCACGTCTCCGCCGATCTCGATTGTCTGGTGCAGGAGCGCACCGATCTCCTCGTCAGCGGCCGCAAGGCGACCCAGGCGGCAAGGGAGGCCGTCTGATGCAGTCCTCCTCCGTGTCCAAATCGAGCGGCGTCTATCAGGTTCAGGCCGAGATCAACGTGACGCCGCTGGTTGACGTGATGCTGGTGCTGCTGATCATCTTCATGGTCACCGCGCCGATGATGGCCGCGGGGCTCCATGTCAGCCTGCCGCAGGCCAAGGCGGCGCAGAAGCTCGATCCCAAGCCTCCGGTCGTTCTGAACTTCACGAAGGACGGCAAGGTCGATCTCGATGGTCAGGATTATGCGCTCGACGAGGTCGTCGCCGCCGTCGAAGCGAGGCTCGGCGACAACCGGACCCAGCCGATCCAGTTGCGCGCCGACCGCGACGCCAGCTATGGCGCGGTGGTCGGACTGATGGACGTGCTGGCGTCGCACGGCCTCACCCGGCTGGCGATCCTGACCGCCCCGGATCGGCCAGGCCCCGCCAGGCCTGTGGACCAAGGCCCCGCCAGGCCTGTGGACCAAGGCCCCGCCAGGCCTGGGGACCAAGGCCCCGCCAGGCCTGTGGACCAAGGCCCCGCCAGGCCCGTGGACCAAGGCCCCGCCAGGCCCGTGGACCAACAAGGCCCCGCCAGGCCGGTCGATCTGGGGCCGCGGCCGTGACCTCCGCGTCCGCCGAGGCCGGGCGATCCGATCTGCTGCCGCGCGGCCTGCGGCTTGGGATGGCGGGGCTGATCTGCGTCGCGCATGTGGGGCTCGTCGCCGCCCTCAGCCTCGTGGCCAAGCAGGTCCAGGTTCTCGCGCCGCTCAATGTCGACCTGATCCCGCAAGGCGATTATTTCGTCGATACGGTCGAGGTCGCCGGTCCGGCTTCGTCCGAGCCGGTCAGCCAGCCGCAGCCTCAGCCTCAGCCGCAACCCCCTGCCGATCCGGCGACGGCTCAACAAACGCAAACCGAAGCGCAAGCCGAACCGCGGGAAGAAACGCCTCCTCCGCCCCAGCCGTCTCCCCCGGCGCCTGCCGAGGCCGCCGCGCCGGCGGAGACTCAGCCCGCGCGCGAGGCGGAGCTGGAGGCGCAGGAGAAGGCGCGCCGGCTGGAGGCGAAAAGACGCGCGCAGGCTGAGGAAAGGACGCGGCAAAGGCGTGAAAAGCGCCTGAGGGAATTAAGGGAGCGCCGGGAGGAGGCGCGGCGGCGCCGCCGCGAGGAACAGCGCCGCGCAGAGGCTGGCCGTCCGGGCGGGTCGCAGGGCCATCGCGCCGGCGTCGCCAATGGCCAGGCCGTGCGCGCGGCGCGTTTCAATTACGGCGCCATCGTCGCGGCGGCGCTCAATCGCCAGAAATTCTATCCGGCTTCATCGCGGGCGCGGGGCGAGACCGGCTCGGTGGGGGTGACGTTCACGGTCGGCGGCTCGGGCCGCATCGCGGGCTATTCCATCTATCGGTCGTCGGGATCTTCGGCGCTTGACGGAGCGGTCCGCGCGATGATGGCGCGGGCCCACGCCCCGCCGCCGCCCGGCGGCGCGTTCCACGGCAGCATCAACATCAATTTCAATCTAGGCGGTTGATCGCAGCGCCCTGGGGCTTCGCCATCGCGTTTCTGCGGATGACGAAGTGATCCTGCGGGAACCGGATCAATGCGCGGTTGGATCGGGCGCCACCAACCGATAGGACTGATGGCAGGCGACGCAATTCTTCGTCGTCGCGCCGAGCATGCCGAGGATTTCGTCGGTCGATTTGTTCTGCTCGACGGCGTCGGCGATGGCGTCGAAACCCATATGGGTGTCGACGCCACGCCGCTTCCATTCCGGTGACATGGCGTCTTCGAGGCCCTTGGGCTTGTCGGTCATGGCGCGCATCGCCTTCATTCCGCGCGAGCGCGCCGCCGCGACTGCCTTCGCCTTGTCTTTTTCGGCGAGGCCTTCGTCGATCTGCTGGATGGCGACGACGAATCGCCGCATCTGGCCCAGAATGAAAGCCTTCTGCGTCGCGGTGACGGCGACGGGCGAGCGTGGATCCTGGGCCGGCTGCTGCGCCCAGACGACGCTGATCGGGCCGCCGAGCGCGACGCCAAGCGCCGCGGATGCGAGGAGGGGAATACGGCGCAAGGTCAATATTTCCAGTCGAGCTTGGCGATGACCGCGCGCGGCGCGCCCGGGTAATAGATGCCTGAGGCCGAACTCGCCTGGTAATAGCCGGCGGAAATCAGGCCGATATAGGCCTGATTGAACAGATTGGTCGCGATGAGGCTCGCCTCGACCTCGCCGACCGGCAGCTTCTGGCGCCAGGTGACCTTGAGATCGACCGTGCCATAGCCGGGGATCGGCTGGGTGTGGGCGACGTCGCCATAGACCTGGCTCACCAGATTCAGGATCGGCGTGACGGAGAGATGGCTGTTCCAGCGCCATTCGCCGCCGAGCGTCGTGACCCAGAGCGGCACGTCCGGTATCTGTTTGCCGTTGACCATCGTGCTGGCGATGGTCGCGGTCGAGGCGCCGGGCAGATAGGGCAGGTTGGAGACGAAGACCATGCTCTGATAGCTGACCGCCGCGAACAGCGAGAGATCGTCGCGCGGCGTGAGCCGGACCAGGCCCTGGCCGCCGAGCGTCCGGCTCTCGCCGACGTTCTGGCTGTATTGTACGCCGATGCCCGGATCATAGGATACGTTCTGGTTATAGTTCCGGGCGTAGAAGAAGGTCGGCTCGAACGAGGCTGCGCCGAAGGGTGTGGCGAATTTCCAGCCGAAGCCGAGATCGACCGCATCCGTCGTCTGCGGCCTGATCTGGCTCCAAAGCGCGTTCGCGGTCAGCCCCTTGGCCAGGAACTTGGCGGCGTTCCCCTGATAGACCGGCCACAGGTCATAGGCCGGGGCGTCGGAATTGACGCCGGCGCTCGCGCGGAGCTGGAAGTCCTTGGTCACGTCATAGGCGAGCGACAGGAAGGGAAGCGCGGTCCCGACCGTGAAGGAATTCACGCTTCGGCTGTAGATGGGGCCGGAGGAGAGGGCGAGCGCCGTATTATAGTCGACCAAGCCGACCGCGGCCGTATTCATTTCGTTGAGGCCGGGGATCGTGGTCCACAAATAGCGGAAGCCGGCCTGCGCATGCAGCGCCCCGAAGCGGCGGTCGGCCATGCCGTAAGCGGCCTGATAGATGTTCGGGGTCGTCTGGTCGGCGAGAATGCCCCAGGTCTTGAAGGTCAATCCGCCGGCGGTATTGGGCGCAAACATCTGCCACGCCGACGGCGGCCCTGGAATGTTGCCGACGCCGCCCCAATAGCCAACGGTGAAATTGGTGTCGGCGTAGCGGGTCTTCAGCTCGGCGACGCCGCCATAATAATCATGGTCGATGATCCATTTGCGCACCATGCCCGTGGCCATTCCGTCGAGGTAATAGCCGTTCTCGCTCAAGTAATAAGGCTTCAGCGTCAGGGTCGTGTCGCCGTTGATGTGGTAGTTGATCTCGGCAAAGGTTGTCCAGACATTGAAGGACTGGGTATTGTAGCCGTACCATTTGACCAGGCTGGCCGCGGGATTTTGCAGGAATGGCGAGAAGTCGTAGGTGCGATATTGCGAGAGGTCGCGCGCCTGGGCATAGGTCAGGCCGGCATAGGTGTTGGCGTCGAAACCGGTGTGGCCGACGAAAGCCTTGACGTCGAGATTTTCCGTCGGACGGCTTTCGACGCCCGCCGCGAAATTGTCCATGTTATTGGGCGACTGGCCGTAGCCGCGCCATTTATTGGCGTCGGTCCACGAGCCGGAAATGAAGAATTTTGTGGTGTTGTTGAGAATATAGCCGCTGTCGATGCGGCCGAACGAGCGCAGGAAACCATAAGATCCGAAGCTTTGCGAAAGCTCGGCGCCCATTTTGTCCTTCGGCCAGAGAATATTGCTGTTCACGATGCCGCTGGCGGTGAAATAGGAATTGACGTTCGACGGGACCGGGCCCTGATAGAGGGTCACGCCGGAAAGGTTTTCGTTGTTGATCAGCCAGGTGTTGCCGACGCCGGGATCGATGCCGGACAGGGGGATGCCGTCGACCGTGGAGAGCGAATCGCCGTGCTGCGACAGCGCGCCGCGGATGCGGATGCCTTTGGTCCCGCCGGGAATATTGGCGAGGCTGAAGGGGTCGATCGCCGGGGCGTCCACGCCGGGGAGATTGGCGACCGAACGCAAGCTGTTGGTCCCGCCGCCGCCGGTGGCGAGGTCGACGCCGGGCTGATCGACGTCATATACCGTCGCGCCCTGGTCGCGGCGCGCGCCGACCGGCGTCGTCGCGGGCGCGGCGGCGGCGCTGCCCGTCTGGGACGCCGGCGCGGCCTGCTGCGGCGCGTTGACATTGACGTCCGGAACCGCCGTCTGCGCAAAAGCCGCTCCGGAGGCAAGGAAGGCGATCAGCGATATGCTGGAGAGGAGCCCAGCGCGATAGTCGTCAGGCGGCGTCCTGGTCACAATATCATCCTCACTAAAGCGGGCCGCCGCGGCGGACATGAATCCGCAGCAAAGGCCAGCACATATATATTGCGGTTACATAATGAATCGCATCCCGATGCAAGTGAAAGGTTTCAGCAATTTGATAAGAAGGTTCGGTAATTTGACCATTTATTGTGCGGTATGAGCGTGAAAGCATCATACGATGAATTCGCTCAAAAGGATCCGAACAATAATCCCGCTTCCGTTTTCTGCATCTCGACCGCCGCCCCGAAAGCGAACAGATTGCGTCAACATGGTCGCAAAGGCGGTCCAAGCGCGTCCGGACAGCCGGATAGGTCGGACGGCGGGTTCGAGAGGCGTGCCGGCCGATTTTGCGGATCGCTCGATTTCCCGCGTGTTCCGCGCAGGCTCCGGCTCGAACGATTGCGAACGCGTCGCCAATCTCGCTGTCAGCGCTAAAATTGCCCTGTCTCATGACGGCCAGACCAGGACGGGTGCGGCCGTATGGGTGGAAAACAACAGCGCGGGCGTCAAATTTCAATCCGATTGAGGCGATCGACCGAATGGGCGCGACGCCCTCGACCGTCGTCGGCCGCGCGAAGCAGTTGGCGCGACTCGATCGTCAGCCCTTGCGGCTTTGCGGTTTCGCTCCTAGTCTCTTCGCGTTGAGTTAAGCGCGGGGAGGAAATCCACCATGCCTTATACCAATGCCAGCCTCGCAATACCCGAATCCATGCAGGCCGCCCCCCAGGGCGACACGCATCATCTGCCGCCGTGGTCGGAAGACATTGCCCGCGACCTCGCGGCCAAGGAGGGGATCGAACTCACCCCCGAACATTGGGAAGTCGTTCATCTGCTGCGCAATCATTACCGCTTGCGCGGCCATTCGCTCACCGGGACGAAGCTGCTCCGGGCGCTCGAGGAGCCTTTCGGCATGCGCGGCGGCCTCAAGCATCTTTACGAACTGTTCCCCGGCGGGCCGGTGAGCCAGGGCAGCCGAATCGCCGGCGTGCCCGCGCCGCCCTATAGCCGCGACCTGTCCTTCGGCACCGTCGAATAAGCCTGAGGCCAATAACCCAAAGCCGAATGACGTCAAAAGACGACGTTTCAGCGCGGTTCACAATAAATTGATCGTTCCCGGAACGGACTGAACGCGCTCGACTCAACGCAGAAGCGTCGCCTTGACCCACCATTCCGGATGGCCCTGCGTTATGGCCCGGGCCGCCGCCCCGGCCTGACGGCAGGTTTCGAACAGAGCGAAACAAGTCGCGCCCGATCCCGACATGCGGGCGAGGCGGCAGCCGCGCGCGCCGCTCAGCACCGCGAGCACATGACCGACGATCGGGGCAAGGACGCAGGCCGCGTCCTCCATGTCGTTGCGCCCTTTTTTCAGCGCCCGCAGCAGACTTTCGAAATCCATGTTCGAATTGATTACGGGATGCGGGCCATAACCAAAGCTCTCGCCGGGCTTAAGGCCGAGTTTTTGGAACACGGAGCGGGTTTCGACCGGTACGCGCGGGTTGACCAGCACCGCGAACAGAGGCGGGAGCCGGATCGCGTGACCGAGCTTTTCGCCCGCGCCCGTCATCATCCGGGCGCGCGGCACGACACAGACGGGAACGTCCGCGCCGGTCGTGCGCGCCGCCGCGGAAAGCGCGGGATCGTCGAGGGCGAGGCCGTTGGCGGCGGCGAGCAGGCGCAGGGCCGCCGCAGCGTCGGCCGAGCCGCCGCCGATTCCGGCCGAGACCGGCAGGCGCTTGACGAGATGGAAGGCGCCCGTGCGCAGGCCGGGTTTTTCGGCGCGCAGCGCCCGGTCGGCCCGCGCCACCAGATTGTCGCCGCCGTCGCCGGCTTCGATCGCGGTGGGACCTTCAAGCGTCAGGTCGAAGACATCGCCCGGCGCGAAGGTCAGGAAATCGCCGGTTCCGGCGAAAGCGACGAGGCTTTGCAGGTTGTGATAGCCATCGGGACGGCGGCCTTCGATATGGAGGGTGAGGTTGATTTTCGCCGGCGCTTTCGCCGAAAGATTGTTATTGCTTGTCATAAGGCTTTCAGTTCCGGCGCGGGGATGAATTCCGGGTCGCCCGCGATCGGCTTGAAATGGCCGGCCTCCCATTCGGCGCGGGCGGCGCGAATGCGTTCGCGATTCGAGGAAACGAAATTCCACCACAGGAAGCGCGGGCCGTCCAAGGCGTCGCCGCCAAGCGCCGCGAGCCGGCTCGCCGCCTTCGCCCGCAAGGCCGCGCGCGCGCCCGGGCGGATCACCACGAGCTGGCCGGCGGCGAAGTCGGCGCCCTCGATCTCGATTTCGCCGGAGACGAGATAGAAGGCGCGCTCGTCATGGCCGGCGCAGAATTCGTAAACCGCGCCCTGGTCCAGCGCGATATCGGCGAAAAAACAGGTCGAAAAGGTTTTGACCGGCGCGCGCAGGCCATGCAGCGTTCCGACGGCGAGGCGCAGCCGGAAGCCGTCGCCTTCGAGCATGGGCAGAGCCTCGCGCGGGTGATGTTCGAAGCCGGGCTCGGTCTCCTCGAATTTCTGCGGCAGGCCGATCCATAATTGCAGGCCGCGCATGCGCCCGCCTGCGGCGCGAAAGTCTGCCGGCGACCGTTCCGAATGGACGATGCCGCGCCCGGCGACCATCAGATTGACCGCGCCGGGCGAAATCTCTTGCGCGCTGCCCAGAGAATCGCGGTGGAACAAGGCGCCATCGAGCAGGTAGGTCAGGGTCGCGAGGCCGATATGGGGATGGGGCCGCACGTCCATGCCGGCTCCAGGGGCGAAATCGGCCGGCCCCATTTCATCGAGGAAGACGAAGGGCCCGACCATGCGCCGCTGAGCCGAAGGCAGGGCGCGGCGCACGCCGAACCCGCCGATGTCCTTCGCCTGCGGAATGACCACGGCTTCGACCGAGGCGGTTTCCGGCATGGCTCCCTCCGCCAGCTCAGTCGACGTCGAGCGGCGCGACGCCGGCCGCGCCGCCCTCGGGGCCCTGAACGATCTTCTCGATTCGCGCCTCGGCGCTTTTCAACAGCGACTCGCAATGTTTCTTCAGTATTTCGCCGCGTTCATAGAGCGCAATGGACTTGTCGAGATCGACATTGCCCTTTTCGAGCGTCGAGACGATGTCTTCCAGTTCGCGCATAGCGGCCTCGAAACTCAAGTTTGCGACGTCGTCGGTCTTGCTCAATGTTCGGCCTCGTCCTGCTCGGGACGCATAATGGACCGCGCCGGCGTCCCCGCGCAAGTGTCAACCCCAGGGCCGCGGCTCCTTTTCGCCCCCGGGCGGCTGGAAAGGGCGGGCTTGAGCCTTTACATCATTCGGGCGGGGCGCCTCCGGAGGGAGCCCGCAAAAGGAAATGAGAGAAAGGCGTCGCAATGACCGACGTTGTGGCCGATGACGATGTTTTGGCTGAGCTGTTCGCAAATCTCGCGCTCGAAGCCGGCGCGGCGATCATGCGGGTCTATGAGCGCGACCCCCAGGCGCGGGCAAAAAAGGACGCAAGCCCGGTGTGCGACGCCGATGTCTTGGGCGAAGACGTCATCCTCAAGGGCCTCGCCCGTCTTGTCCCGCAAATTCCGGTGGTGGCCGAGGAGCTTTGCGAGAACGGAACATTGCCGAAAGTCGATGGCGGCCCCTTCATCCTGGTGGACGCGCTCGACGGCACCAAGGAATTCTTGCAGAAGCGCGACAGTTTCACGGTCAACATCGCCCTGATCCGCGAACGCGCGCCGGCGGTCGGCGCGGTTTACGCGCCAGCGCGCGGCGAATTGTTCCTCGCCGGAAGCGCGGCCTGGACTTTTGCCGCCACGCCGGGGAGCAAGGCTCCGCCGCGCGGGCAATGGCGGCTTTTGCGTACGCGGCCGATGCCGGAACAGAATGCGGTGGCGGTCGCGAGCCGCAGCCATCGCGACGCCGAGACCGACGCCTTTCTGGCGCGGCTGCCGGTCAGGGACGTGGTTTCGACCGGCTCGTCGATGAAATTCTGTCTGGTCGCGGCCGGCGAAGCCGATGTCTATCCGCGCTTCGGCCGCACCATGGAATGGGACATCGCCGCCGGCGACGCGGTCTTGCGCCGGGCGGGCGGTATGGCGCTCGATCTCGCCGGGGCGCCCATCATTTATGGCAAGGAGGCGCAAAGATTCGCCAACGAGCCTTTCATCGCCTGGGGCGATCCGCGCGCGGCGGCGCTTTATCCTGCGCGCGCGGCGGCGGGCGGTTAATCTCCGGTTAAGCCTCCGTCGTCAAAATTCGCGGGGGCTCAACAGGGATACTGGCCATGACGATGGTTTCTCGCCGCGCCGCCTGCGGCCTCTTTGCGGCGCTCGCCTGCGCCGCTAAAATTTCACCGGCGGCCGCGGACGGGCGGCCGATTCCCTATTCCGACAACGATTTGATCGAGAGCGGGCATCACTTTTTCGGCACGCTGTCACGCGACCTCGCCGAGGCGATCCAGTCGGCGACCCGGCGCTGGGGGCGGCCCAACGCCTATGTGCTCGGCCAGGAGGCCGGCGGCGCGCTGATCGGCGGACTGCGCTATGGCGAGGGCACGATGTACACCCGCAACGCCGGCGACCGCAAAGTGTTCTGGCAGGGTCCGTCGCTCGGCCTCGATTACGGCGCGGACGGCGACCGCACCATGATGCTGGTCTATAATCTGCCTTCGACCGAGGCGATGTACCAGCGTTTCGTGGGGGTGGACGGCGCGGCCTATCTCGTCGGCGGCTTCGGCCTCACCGCGCTCACCATCAACGGCGTCACCATCGTGCCGATCCGCACCGGCGTCGGCGCCCGGCTCGGCGTGAATGTCGGCTATCTGAAATTCACCGAGCAACCGACCTGGAATCCGTTTTGAAATCTGGCTCGCTTTACATTGCGCCGGCAAAAATGGCAGCATGCGCCGGTTTGCGGGCGCCTTAGCTCGTTCGGTCGTTTCACGGGTCAAGACAAGTGGTCGAGCAGATCGTCGATTTCGCGCTGGGCTTCGTCATTTGCGGCCTGATCGGCCTGGCTTTCCTCCCCCTTGTTTCGGCGCGGGCGCGCCGGCTCACCCTGGCGAAAATCGAGCAGCGCCTACCCATGACCTTCGACGAGATCGAGGCCGACCGCGATCTTTTGCGCGCCCGTTTCGCCGTGGAGAACCGCTCGCTTGAGGTCAGGGCGGCGGAGGCCCGCGACGGGCGCGCCGCCGAGGCCGCCGAGCTCGGCCGCCGCGCCGTCGCGGTGATGCGCGCGACTGAAAGGCTCAACGAAACCACGGCGCTCCTCAACGACCGCAATCTGCAGCTCGCGAAGTCGCTGGAATTCGGCGAAAAAACGCAAGCCGCGCTGGACGAGACGCGTGCGTCGCTCGCAGCCCGGCAGGAGGAGCTGACCAAACTGCATGGCGAGTTCGACCGCCTCGCCGAGGATCGTCAGAAGCTCGACGCCAGGGTCCGGCAATTGGAGGGCGAACTGGCGACGGCGGCCGCCGAGCTGGAGGGCGTCCGCTCGCGGCTGGAGACTTCCGAGGCGGCGCGCAAGGAAATTTCCGCTCGCGCCGACGATCTGGCCAGCGAGAACAAGGCGCTCGCCGCCGATCTCGGGGAGGCGGAGCGGCGCGCGGCGGATTTCGAGGCGCGGCGCACCCGTCTGCTCGCGAAGGTCGCCGCCGAGCGGCGCCGCGGCGAAGAGCTGGAGAGCGCCAATCTCGATTTGCGCCGCCAGATGGCGGCGCGCGCGGCGGCTGTTCTGTCTGGCGGAGTGGACGCCGACGCGAACGGCGAGCCGCCCAATGGCCTCGTCCCGGCATTCAATTCGGAACAGGAACTGCTCGATCTGCGCGAGGCGATTTCGCGGCTGGGTCGGCAGATCGCGCATCTCGATCGGGTCGAGGAATAGGTCTTACGACTTATCGGTGCCCGGCGCCGGGCGGCGGCGCGGCCGCCGGACGCCGCATGAAGGGCGCAAGCCCCGCCATCAGCAGGAAAAGCAAGGCCAGGCCGAGGAAAACGTCGGCCAGGGCCATGACGGTCGCCTCGCGGCGCGCGAGCGCGGCAAGCTGGCGCGTCGCGGCGAGCCGCGCATGGTCGCCATATTGCCCGTAAAGCGCGGTGAGGCCGGTGATGAACTCCTGCGTGCGTCCATTGCCCCAGGCGAGCGTTTCGCGCAGCCGCTCGAAATGGAGGTCGAAGCGCTTGTCGAGCGCGGTGTTGATGATGGCGAGCCCGACGGCGCCGCCGAGATTGCGGGTCACATTGAACAGGCCGGAGGCGTTTTTCAGCTTGGCGGGCGCCAGCGTGCCAAGCGCGAGATTATTGATCGGGACCATCATGAACATCAGGGAAAAGCCGCGCAGAATCTGCGGCATAATCAATTGGTCGTAGCCCCAGTCGTTGGTGATTCCGGACGAAATCGCCGCGCCCCAGGCGAAGCCGAGAAAGCCGAGGCCGATCATCAGCCGCAGGTCGATCCTGGTGAGCAAGCGCCCGACGACCGGCGCGGCGATGAACTGGCACAGGCCGGTGAGGAACATGGTCTCGCCGATCTGCTGCGCCGAAAAGCCGCGCACCCGGGCGAGATAGATCGGATAGACATAGGTCAGTCCGTAAAGCCCGATGCCGAGCACGAAGGAGGCGAGCGATCCGGTCCAGAAATTGCGGTCGGCGAAGGTCCTCAGGTCCACAATGGGATTTTCGGCGGCAAAGGCCCGCCAGAAGAAGACCAGGGCGCCGGAGGAGGAGAGGGCGGCGGCCCAGACGATCCGGCCGTCGTCGAACCAGTTCTTGGCCGGCCCCTCCTCAAGCAGATATTCGAGCGCGCCGAGGAAAAAAGCCATCGAGACGAGCCCGATCCAGTCGAAATTGCGCAAGAGGCGCAAGTCGGGCCCGTCGAAATCGATCAGAAGCCAGGCTGTCAGCGCGACGACGACACCCGGTCCGATATTGATCAGGAACAGCCAGCGCCAGGAGAACAGATCGGTGAGATAGCCGCCGACCGTCGGCCCGATCGTCGGCGCCAGCGTGGCGACCAAGCCGATGATCGCGGCGACGAGCGAGGTCTTGTTGCGTGGAAAAATCGAATAAGCGGCGGAAAAGACGGTCGGAATCATGGCGCCGCCAATGAAGCCTTGCAGCGCGCGCCAGACGATCATCTGATTGATGTTGGTCGCAAGCGAACAGAACAGGCTCATCAAGGTGAAGCCGGCGGCGGAGACCGTGAAGGTGACGCGCGTCGAAAAGGCGCGCGACAGAAAGCCCGAAAGCGGAATCATCACCACTTCGGCGACGAGATAGGCGGTCTGGACCCAGGCGACTTCGTCCGCGCTGGTGGAGAGCCCCGCCTGAATCGTGGCGAGCGAGGCCGAGACGACCTGGATGTCCAGGATCGCCATGAACATCCCGAAAACCATGACGAGAAAGGCCGCAAACCGGCGCGCCGAAAATTGCGGCTCGTCCGCGTCCGGCGTCGTCGAACCGCTCATTTGGCGGCGCCGGCGCCACCGCTGCGGGTGTCCACGTCCACCACCACCGACATGCCCGCGCGCAGCCGGTCCGAGTCAAGATGCGCCAGCCTGATCCGCACCGGAAAGCGCTGGGTGATCTTGGTGAAATTGCCGGTGGCGTTTTCAGGCGGCAGCAGGGAGAATTCCGAACCGGAGGCTGGCGCGATGCTCTCGACGACGCCGGCGACGGCCTTGCCGTCATAAGCGTCGATATAGACCTTGGCCTTCTGGCCCGGGGCGAGCCGGTCGAGCTGGGTCTCCTTGAAATTTGCCTCGACGTAATAATGGTTGTCCGGCGCGATCGCCAACAGCCGGGCGCCGGGCTGGACAAATTGCCCGGGCTCCACGACGCGATTGCCGATCGTGCCGCCGAAAGGCGCCCTGACCCCGGCGAAGCTGAGGTCGCGCTCGGCGCGGGCCTGGGCGGTGGCGAGCTCTTCGCGCATGCGTTTGGCCTCTTCGCTTTGCGATTTCAGGACGACGAGATCGGCCTTGGCGCCGGCGAGACGCGCTTCCGCGCCGGCAAACGCGGCGTCCGCCTTGTCGCGATCGGCGAGGACCTGATCGTAGCGCTGTTTCGACGCGAAATCGGAGGCCGCCAGCGAACGCACCCGGTCGAGTTCGGACTGGGCTCGCGCGCGCTCGGCGCGCGCCGCCTGAACCTGGGCCGCGGCCTGGGCCACCGCGGCGTCCTGCGCCTCGGCCTGGGCCCGGATGCGCGCAATGGTCGCGTCCTGGGTCGCGACCTTCTGGCGGGCGGCTTTCACCGCCAGGACATAATCGCCGGCGTCGATCCGGGCGAGAACCTGGCCCACCTTCACATGCTGGTTGTCCACCACCTCGACCTTCTCGACATAGCCGGAAATCTTGGGCGAAACGATCGCGAGATCGGTGCGGACATAGGCGTCGTCGGTCGAATAGATGAAACGGCCGACGGAGATATAATGCGCGAGCGCCGCGCCCCCGCAGGCGACAACCGCGAGTCCCACGATCGCCAGCCGCCAGAAACGGGCTTTTCCCGTGCGCGGCGCGTCCGCCGCCAGGTTGTCGGCGGTTCTCTGGCGCGGCTCCGCGAATGGCCGCACCACGGTTGCGTCGGCGACATGGCCTGGTTTCGCTCGCAATCGCGACAGCCGGGCAAGATCGATGGGCGCGTCCGCTTCGGCGGGTTCACGCGCATCGGCGTCTTCTCGACGGTGGTGGGAATCGGGAGGACGGCCGGCTGATTCGCTCATAAAAGACCTCGCCGGAAAAACGCCTGGTTCGGGTTAATGCTTTTTGGGCCTGCCGCGGCGGCGAGGCCCGAACGGGTAAGTGCAAAAAATGCCTTGAATTGCCTTGGATCCAATGATCGCGGCCGGTGCGGGCGCGGGCGAAATCGTGACACGCGAAGGGTGAATTTTCTATGATTATTTTATGTGCAACCGAACCGTTCGGTCAATATTTTTTTTCCGCCCGCGTCTTGGCCGGGCTATAAAGAAACCATAATTGGGAATCGTCGCGGTGGCCCGTAACGCGCTTGAGATCAAGGTCTTGCCTGACCGGTCGGGCGGGTGCGGGACCGGCCGCGACGGCGAGAGAGGCTCCTGACGTGAGCAGGTTGGAAAACCACGAACAGTTCAAGGCCTCCGCCGATGACGGCGGCCTCGACAGGCTTCCCGCCAGATTACAGGCGAGATCGCCCGGCGAGGCCAAGATGCGCCAGATTCTGGACGGCGCTCGCCGCGTTTTCCTCGCCGACGGCTTCGACGGCGCCAGCATGAACGACATCGCCCGCGCGTCCGGCGTTTCCAAAGGCACGCTCTATGTTTATTTCCCTTCGAAAAACGATCTGTTTTCCGCCCTGATCCGTTCGGACCGCGCGATGCAGGCCGAGCAATTGTTCCAGTTCGGCCCCAGGGACGACGATATCCGCGCGGTTCTCACCCGGATCGGCCTTGGCCTGATGCGCAATATGTGTCACGGCGAGCATCTTGCCCATATGCGCATGGTGATCGGCGCGGTCGGCAAATATCCGGAAATCGGCAAGGCGTTTTACGAGGCGGGGCCGAAAGCGGGCGCGGAGCGCCTTGGCGCCTGGCTCGCGGGGCATAAAAAATGCGGCCGGATCGCGGTAAAAGATCCGGCGCTGGCGGCGGACCAGTTCATTCAGCTCTGCCAGGCGGGCTATTTCAAAGCAGCCCTGTTCTGCGCCGCCGAGCCTGACGACGACGCCGCGATCCACGCCGCAGTCGCGGCGGCGGTCGAGGCTTTCCTGCTCATTTGCCGCTGCGCGGCGGCGGACGAAGGCTGAACCGCTCAGGCCGAGCGCCGTTGCGCGGGCCGCGCCATCTCGTTGAAGAACAGCGCCTGGCTGACGATGGCTTTCACGGTTTCGGCGCGGAACGGCTTGGAGATCAGGAAAGCCGGCTCCGGCTTGTGCCCGGTCAGCAGCGATTCCGGATAAGCGGTGATGAAGATCACCGGAACGCCCATGCTTTCCAGGATTTCATTGACGGCGTCGAGCCCCGAACTGCCGTCGGCGAGCCGGATGTCGGCGAGCACGAGGCCAGGCCGGGTCGCCCGCGCGAGCGTCACCGCCTCGGCGCGGGTGCGCGCCATGCCGACGACCTTGTGCCCGAGGCTTTCGACCAGCGTCTCCAGATCCATGGCGATCAAAGGTTCGTCCTCGATGATCGCCACGGTCGAGGCCACCTGCGCCCCGATCTCGCGGCCGGCGGCGGCGACCAGCCGCTCCAGTTCCGCGGGCTCGACCCCGAGGACGCGCGCCGCGCTTTCCGCGTCGAAGCCTTCGACCGCGGTCAGGAGGAAGGCCTGACGCGGCAGGGGCGTGATCGCCTCCAGGCGCCGGTCGGTCAGGTTCGCCTCTTTCGTTTCGCCCGGTTCGCTATTGATCGGCATGGCGTTCCACAGGCGCGAGAACAGGCGGTAGATTTCCTCGCGTGGCTCGGCGTCGCGATTGAACACGGAGGTATCCGTCAGCAGCGCCTCGAGAAGGGCCGAGACATAGGCGTCGCCGCTCGCCTGCGAGCCCGAAAGCGCGCGGGCGTAGCGGCGCAGGAAGGGAATCTGTGGACCGATCAGACTGGACAGGGACATGAAGGGCCTCAAAGGTGCGGTCTCGGGTGTGATCATGGGCGTAGCAGTATCGTAGCGCGAAAATTTCTCACATTATAGATCAACGGGAACAAATCTGCGCGAGCGGCGTTTAACGCCGGATGTCCGGGCGGGAGCCTCAGTTCTCGACGACGCCCTCGGAAACTGCAAGGATCGGCGCCTGATGAGCGAGAGCGATAATGACGAAAATAAGGTCGAACCGACGCTTGAACCCCTCCTCCAGGCCCATATCGGCAAACAGTTGCGGAACATGTATGAGGCCATGACCCGGGAGCCCGTGCCCGAGAGGTTCAAGCTTCTGCTCGACCAGCTCGAGGCGGGCGAGAACCCTGACGGGCATGTCCAAGTGAACGCCAGGAAGGAAAACGCCCGGAAAGAGAACGCCCGGAAGGACAAAGCCAGGGCGGGGGCTAACAAGGCTGGCGCCGCATGAACGAAAAGGCCAGGCTCAGCCTGAAGAGCAAGCTTCTCGCGGAGTTGCCGTCCTTGCGCGCCTTCGCGCTTTCGCTCGCGGGGTCGAGCGACGGCGCCGACGATCTCGTGCAGGACACATTGATGAAGGCCTGGGCCAACGCCTCTTCCTTCGCGGAAGGGACCAATATGCGCGCCTGGCTCTTCACCATCATGCGCAACACCTTCTTCAGCAAATATCGCAAGTCGCGCCGCGAAGTGCAGGATGTGGACGGCGAGGCCGCCGCGCGGCTGGTCGCCATGCCCGACCAGCTTGCCCATCTCGATCTCGCCGACTTCCGCGCCCGGCTCGAACGCCTGCCGGCCGACCAGCGCGAGGCGCTCATCCTGATCGGCGCCTCCGGCTTTTCCTATGAGGAGGCGGCCGAAATCTGCGGCTGCGCGGTCGGCACCATCAAGAGCCGCGTCAACCGCGCGCGCCGGCGCCTCATGGATCTGCTCGCGCTGTCGTCGATCGACGATTTCGCCGCCGATCCCGAACTGACGGACAGCGTCGCCGCCGTCCGCTTCGGCGAGTAGTCGCCGCAAATTTTGCGTCTTGCAGGCGCCGCCGCGGCTTGCCATTCTAGGCCCGATCCCGCCCGCTTTCCCGGGAGGATGCGGTCATGAGTCTCTTTTCCCGCCTTCGCGCCGCCTTTCTCGTCATTTTCTTTGCGTCATCCTGCGCTTTCGCGGCCCAGAAGCCGCAAGTCCCCGTTCTTCAAGCGCCAGCTCTTCAAGCCCAAGGTCTCCAAAACCGGGTCGTCAAACCCTACGCCAACGGCGACCTTTCGAGTTCGGCGACGCGGCTGGAGCAGACGCTCGCCGACGACAGCGCGGAGCTGCGCGCCCATGTTTCGCTGTTTGATTTGCGCAGGCAGGCGGTCGCCCTGGGCCAGAAGGGGGGCGTGGCCAAGACACTGCCGGTTCTCGGCGCGATCGTCGCGGCCGCGCCCGACAGCGTCGCCGACTGGCTGTTGTTCGCCCGCGCCTCGCTCGCCGCCTCGGGGCCGAAAAGCGACCAGTCCGACGCGCTCAAGGATCAGGCTCAGGCGGCGGCCTTCGCCGCCTATCGCCACGCCCGCGTCAAGACCGAGGAGGCGGCGGCGTTGGCGTTGATCGGCGAGATTTTCGCCAGCCGCGAATCCTGGCGCGACGCCCTTAACGCCTATCGCGCCAGCCTCGACGCCTTCGCCTTGCCGCCGGTGCAGAAAACCTATGCCGATCTGCGCGAGAAATACGGCTTTCGCGCGCTCGACTATAAAATCGACAATGAATCGGCCAGTCCGCGCGTCTGTTTCCAGTTTTCCGAGGATCTTGCGCGCGGCCGCGGCGATTTCTCGCCTTACGTGACGCTCGACGGCCGCAGCGACGCCGCTGTCTCCAGCGAGGAGCGCCAGATCTGCGTCGAGGGCCTGAAACACGGCGAACATTATCATATCGCCCTGCGCCGGGGCCTGCCCTCGGCGGTCGGCGAGAGCCTGCCGCGCAATCTGGACTATGTCGTCTTTGTCCGCGACCGATCGCCGCAGGCCCATTTCACCGGACGCAATTACGTTCTGCCGCGCATCGGGCCGGAGGGAGTGCCGATCGTTTCGGTGAACACCGCCAGGGTCAAGGTCCGGATTTTCCGGATTGGCGACCGCAACCTGTTGCCGACCGTCAGCTCCGAGGATTTTCTGGCTCAGCTCTCGGCGATGCGCCTGAAACAATTCGGCGATCGCGACGGAGAGAAAATCTGGTCCGGGACGCTCGACGTTAAATCCGAGCTCAATCAGGATGTTGTCACCGATTTTCCCGTTCTCGAAGTTCTCGGCCGGCCGCAGCCCGGCGTCTATGTGATGAGCGCCGCGGCGAGCGACGATCTTTCCGCGAGCAATGACGACGAGGACGATTACAGCCTGCGCGCCACCCAATGGTTCGTCGTCTCCGATCTGGCGCTCACCGCCTTGAGCGGCCGCGACGGCGTGACCGTTCTGGCGCGTTCGCTGGCGACCGCCGAGCCCAAGGCCGGCGTCGATGTACGGCTGATCGCGAAAAACAACGAGCTTCTGGCGAAAGCGGTCACCGACGCCAAGGGCGAGGCTCGTTTCGCGCCGGGATTTTCGCGCGGGCAGGGCGGGCTCGCGCCGGGGCTCGTCATCGTCAGCGACGGCAAGGCCGATTACGATTTCCTCAACCTCCAGCAGAACGCTTTCGACCTCACCGACCGCGGCGTGAAAGGCCGTGACCCGCCCGGCGCGCTCGACGCCTTCGTCTATGCCGAGCGCGGCGTCTATCGCTCCGGCGAAACCGTCCATCTCGCGGCGCTCCTGCGCGACGCCGGCGGGATCGCCGCCGCCGCGCCCCTGACCATGGTGGTCAAGCGTCCCGACGGGGTGGAATTTAAACGCGCCTCTTTGCCCGACCAGGGACTTGGCGGCCGGGCGTTCGACGTCGTCCTGCCGGCGGACGCCGCCTCGGGCGGCTGGACCGTTCAGGCCTTTTCCGATCCGAAAAGCCCAGCGATCGGCGAGACCGGCTTCCTGGTGGAGGATTACGTCCCCGAGCGCCTGGACATGGTCCTGACCCCGAAATCGGCCGCCGCTCGTCCCGGCGAGACGACCCGGATCGGCGTCGCGGTGCGCTATCTCTATGGCGCGCCGGGCGCCAATCTGATCGTCAATGGCGATGTCGAGATCGACGCCGCGGGCGACCACGGCCTGCCGGCGCTGAAAGATTATGAAGCCGGCGTGGCGGACGAGGATTTTTCGCCGGTCAAGAACGAACTCGACGACGCGCCGACGACCGACGCCAAGGGCGAGGCGGTGCTCAAGGTCGATATTCCCGCGGTCAAGGCGACGAGGCCGCTTGAGGCCAAGATCGCCGTGCGGGCCGGCGAGGCGGGCGGCCACGCCATCGAGCGCCTGGCCTACCTGCCGCTGCTGCCGTCGGGTGGCCTGATCGGGGTGAAGAAGGATTTCGCCAATCTGTCGGAAGGCTCGCGCGCGCGTTTCGACGTGATCGCGGTCGGACCCGATGGTTTGCGGACGACGCGGCGCAATGTCCGTTGGTCGCTCTATCGCATCAGCAACGATTACCAATGGTACAAGCAGGACGGGCGCTGGAATTTCGAACAAATCAAATCCTCGCGCCGGGTCGCCGATGGCGCGGTCGATCTGACGCCTGACGCGCCGGCGAAAATCGCGGCTGTGGTCGGCCTTGGCCAATATCGCCTCGATCTGCGCGACGACGATCCGAAAGACCTGCAGACCTCGGTGACTTTCGACGTCGGCTGGTCGGGCGAGGCCAAGGCGGAGACGCCCGACCGGCTCGACGTGACCCTCGACAAGCCGGCCTATGCCGCCGGCGAGACCATGAAATTGAAAATTTTCGCACGCAGCGATTCCACGGCCACAATCGCCGTGCTCGGCGACGGCGTGAAGGCGACGCTCGACGCCGATCTCAAGAAAGGCGACAATGAAATCGCTTTGCCGGTCGGCAAGGATTGGGGCGTCGGCGCCTATGCTCTGGTCCTTGCTCATCGCCCGCTCGACAAGGCGGCGGGGCGCATGCCCGGCCGCGCCATCGGGCTCGCGTGGTTTGCGGTCGATCCCGCCGCGCATCGCCTGGATATCGCGCTCAACGCGCCGGAGCGGTCGCGCCCGCGCGGAAAACTCGAATTGCCGATCGAGCTCGCCGGCCTCGCGGCGGGTGAAGAGGCCTATGTCACGGTGGCGGCGGTCGATGTCGGCATTCTCAACCTCACCCGCTACCAGACCCCCGACCCGCGCGAACATTTCTTTGGTCAGCGCGCGCTTTCGACCGAAATCCGCGACATTTACGGCTATCTGATCGACGGCCTGCAAGGATCGCGCGGAAGAATCCGGTCGGGGGGCGATTCCGGCGGCGAGGAGACCTCCGCGGAAAAGCCGAACCAGGAGCCTTTGGCGCTCTATTCGGGCGTCGTGCGCGTCGGGCCGGACGGCAAGGCCAAGGTTTCGTTCGATCTGCCCGCCTTCAACGGGACGGTTCGCGTCATGGCCGTCGCCTGGTCGAAGAACCGGACCGGCTCGGCCTCGGCCGACGTGATCGTGCGCGACGCGGTAGTGGTTCAGGCCAGCCTGCCGCGCTTCCTCGCCCTCGATGACCAGTCGCGGCTCAACCTGCGCTTCGACAATGTCGAAGGCGCGGCCGGCGACTACCAGTTGAGCGTCGATCTTCACGGCCCCCTCGCAAGCGACGACGCCGCCCTCCGTCAGACGATCAAGCTCGGCGTCGGGGCGAAAGCCTCGGTCGACATCCCGCTGCGCGCGACCGGCGTCGGCGCGGCTTCGCTCGACGTGAGGCTGACCGGGCCGCAATTCGAGGCGACGCAAAGCCTCGCTCTCAACGTCGAGCCGGGGACGAGCGCCCTGGTAGAGCGCAGCTTCCACGATCTGCAACCGGGCGAAAGCCTGGTGCTGTCGCGCGATCTGCTCGCCGAATTCATCCCAACGACCGGCGCGGTCACCGCGAGCGCGTCGCCGCTCGGCGCGGTGGATGTCGCGGGCCTCCTCACCGCCCTCGACGTCTATCCCTGGTTCTGCTCGGAGCAGACGGTGAGCCGCGCCATGCCCTTGCTCTATTTAAGCAAGCTTCCGGGCGCGGAGCGTCAGGCGATCGAGGGCGATATTCCGTCGCGGGTCAACCGCGCCATCGCGATTCTGCTGTCGCGGCAGGATTCGAGCGGCGGCTTCGGCCTGTGGTCGGCGGAAGGCGGCGAGGACCTGTGGCTCACCGCCTTCGTGAGCGATTTCCTGACCCGCGCGCGCGAAAACAAATATGCCGTGCCGCAGCGCGCGATGGATCAGGCGCTCGACCGGCTGCGCAATTTTGTCGTCAACGCCTCCGACGTGAAGGCGGAGAACAGCGCGGCGCTCGCCTATGCGCTCTATGTGCTGGCGCGCAACGGCCGTCCCGTGGCGGGCGATCTGCGCTATTTCGTGGACGCGCGGCTCGACGCCTTTGCTACGCCCTTCGCGCGCGCCCAGCTCGCGGCCGCCTCGGCCCTGATCGGCGATCGCGCGCGGGCGGCAAAGACCTTCAACGCCGCGAGCGCCGCCTTGCAGACGGCCAAAACCTCCGCCCTCTCGCGCGCCGACTACGGCTCGCTGCTGCGCGACGGCGCCGGCCTGCTGACCCTGGCGTCCGAAAGCCAGGCGGATCAGGCCGTCATCCTCAAGACGGCCCAGGTCGTGGACAGAGCCGCCGCCGCGACGCCCCACGCCTCGACCCAGGAGGAAAGCTGGATGGTGCTCGCCGCGCAGGCTTTTGGCGCACAGGCGGAGGCGCAAAACTTCGTGATCGACGGCGCGGAGCACAAGGGCGTCTTCGCCATGCGTTACGACGATTCCGTGCTGACCGCGAAAAAGGTGACCATCGTCAATCGCGGTCAGGCGCCGGTGCGGCTCGCGATCAGCGTGTCGGGCCGCCCCGTCGCCAAGGCGCCGGCGGAATCGCATGGCTATCGGATCGAGCGCGGCTTCTACCGGCTCGACGGGACGCCGGTCGCGCCCAATGAGATCAAGCAGAACGATCGGCTGGTGGTCGCGCTGAAGATCACCGAGACGGAGGCGGCTTTTGCCCGGCTGATTCTCGAAGACCGTCTGCCGGCAGGCCTCGAGATCGACAATCCCAACCTCTATGACGGCGGCTCGGCCGAGGGGCTGGAATGGGTCAAGGCGACGGTCACGCCAACCCATACCGAATATAAGGACGATCGTTTCGTCGCCGCCTTCGAGCGCAGCGGTTCGGACAAGGCGACTTTCGCGGTCGCCTATATTGTACGCGCGGTGACGCCGGGAACCTATGTGTCGCCGCCGGCGACCATCGAGGACATGTACCGGCCCGAACGGTTCGGACGCACCGGCTTTGGCGGGGTCGAGATTTCGGCGGGCGGGAAGAAGTGAAAGCGGAACGCCGGCGCCTGTGGCTCTATGCCGCCGTTGCGACCTCGTTTCTCGGTCTGGCGGCGCCGATCGCATGGCTCAACGCGCAACGCGCGTTGGGCCCGCTCGATCTTTCCGCCCTCGACCAGGTTTCGTCCGTGGCGCTCGACCATGACGGCCGGCTGCTGCGGGCTTTCGAGACCCCGGACGGGCGCTGGCGCCTGCCGGTCCATGCCAGGGACGTCGATCCGCGCTTTTTCGTCCTGCTGAAAGCCTATGAGGACAAGAGATTCGACCACCATCACGGCGTCGATTTCCCGGCCCTTTTGCGCGCCGCCTGGCAATTCGTCCGCTTTCGCCACATCGTTTCCGGCGGCTCGACCTTGACCATGCAGGCGGCCCGCCTGCTGGAGCCGAGGCCGGACCGCAACCTGCTCGCCAAAGCGCGCCAGATCCTTCGCGCCCGACAGCTCGAAGGGCGGTTCAGCAAAGAACAGATCCTCGACATCTATCTCGCGCTCGCGCCCTATGGCGGCAATCTCGAAGGCCTTCGCGCCGCAAGCCTTGCTTATTTCGGCAAGGAGCCGCGCCGTCTCAGCACGGCGGAAGCCGCTCTGCTGGTCGCGATCCCCCAGTCGCCCGAAGCCCGGCGCCCCGACCGCAACGCCAAGGCCGCGCGCGCCGCCCGCGACCGGGTGATCGACCGTGCCGTCGCCGCCCATGCGCTCTCGCCGAGCGAAGCGGCGCGCGCGAAATCAGAGCCGCCGCCGCTCACGCGGAAACCTTTCCCCAATCTCGCGCCGCATGTGACCGAGGCGCTCGCCCGCGCTCATCCCGGGCGCAGGATTTTGCATCTGACGCTTGACGCGCCCTTGCAGGGGAGCCTCGAACGCCTGGCCCGCGATCGCGCCGGGCGGCTGGGGCCGAAGCTGACCATGGCGATCCTGGTCATCGACAACGCCAGCGGCCGCATTCTCGCCCATGTCGGCAGCCCTGATTATTTTTCCAAGGCGCGCGCCGGCGCAATCGACATGACCGAAGCCCTGCGCTCGCCGGGCTCGACCCTGAAACCCTTCATCTACGCCATGGCCTTCGGCGACGGCCTCGCCCATCCCGAGACCCTGCTCGACGACGCGCCGACCCGCTATGGCGCGTGGAAGCCGACCAATTTCGACGACAAATTCCATGGCGCGGTCACCGCGCGCGAGGCCTTGCAGCTCTCGCTCAACCTGCCGGCGGCGCAAGTGCTCAACGCCGTCGGCCCGGCGCGCTTCGTCGCCCGCATGCGCGGCGCGGGCCTGCCGCTCGTTTTGCCCCGCGATTCCGACGCCGGCCTCGCCATCGGGCTTGGCGGCGTCGGGGTGCGGCTGCGCGATCTCGCCCGCGCCTATGCCGCTTTTCCGCGCGGCGGGCTTGCGCCGGAGCTCATCGAGAGCCTGGACGACCCGCCGCCGCGCCGGCCATGGCAAAGAATCGCCGAGCCCGGCGCCGCGTGGCAGGTCGCGGACATATTGCGTTTCGCTCCGCCGCCCGACAATGGCTCGACCGGCCGCATCGCCTTCAAGACCGGCACGTCCTATGGCTATCGCGACGCCCTGGCGCTTGGATTCGACCGCGCCCACACCGTCGCGGTCTGGGTTGGACGCGCCGACAATGGCGCGGTCGCCGGGCTGATCGGCCGCCGGGTCGCGGCGCCGATCCTGTTTTCCGCCTTCGCCCGCATCGGCGGGCCCAACGAGCCTTTGCCGCGCCCGCCCGGCGTTCTCGTCGCGACCACCGCCCATCTGCCGCCGCCCTTGCGGCATCTGCGCCGCGAGGCGCCGAAAATCCTGGCGGCGACCTTTTCCAATCCGCTCAGGATCACTTATCCGCCGGACGGCGCCCGTGTCGACCTCGGCCTCCTTCATGCCGCGGCCGGGCGGGATCGGCCCGAACTCGCGCTCAAGGCGCAGGGCGGCGCCCCGCCGCTGACCTGGATGATCAATGGCGCGCCGCTCAAAGAGGACCCGGACGCCCAGAACCAGCGTCATGACGCAAGCTGGACGCCCGACGGCGCGGGCTTCGCTCGCGTTTCGGTGATCGACGCCAATGGCGCCGGCGACAGCGTGCTGGTGCGGCTTGAATAAAGATTGACCTTAACGGCGCGCCGGGGCATGTCAGCCTCCTACTTTCGACGGACTGCCCGGACTCCACTCCATGATCAATTCCGCCCTGATGAATGTGATGACCTCGGCCGCCCTCAAGGCCGGGCGCGGTCTGAAGCGCGATTTCGGCGAGGTCGAAAATCTCCAGGTTTCGGTCAAGGGGCCGGGCGACTTCGTCACCATCGCCGACAAAAAGGCCGAAAAAGTCATTTTCGACGAATTGTCCAAGGCCCGGCCCGGCTATGGCTTCGTGCTGGAGGAGGGGGGAATCGTCGAAGGCGCCGACAAGAGCCATGTCTGGCACGTCGATCCGCTCGACGGCACCACCAATTTCCTCCACGGCCTGCCGATCTTCGCGGTCTCGATCGGGCTGGAGCGCGAGGGCCAGATGGTCGCGGGCGTGATCTACAATCCCGCGACCGACGACCTGTTCGTCGCGGAAAAAGGGCATGGCGCCTATTACAACAACCGCCGCATCCGCGTCGCCGCGCGCCGCGACGTGGCGGAGGGCCTGATCGCCACCGGCATCCCGCCGCTCGGCAAGGCCGCGATCCATCCGCGCTTCAAGGCGGAGCTGGCCTCGGTCATGACCCGCGCCGGCGGTGTCCGCCGGCTGGGCGCCGCCGCGCTCGACCTCGCCTTCGTCGCCGCCGGCCGTTTCGACGGCTTTTGGGAGCGCGGCCTGAAAAGCTGGGACATGGCGGCGGGCCTGGTTTTGGTGCGCGAGGCCGGCGGCTATGTCACCGACGCCGACGGCGGGACCGATATTTTCGGCGCCGGCTCGGTGTGCTGCGGCAACGAACACATCCACAAGCAATTGCTCGATCTCGTCAAAAAGGCCTGACCCGTCTTAGAATCGGCGCAAGTTGTGCGGCGAACGGCCAGATTCGTCTTGAAATTCCCCTGACGTTGCGATCAACCTAGGTCCAACGAACAGAGAGCGCCGAGATGTCGGACAAAGACGCCTATCGCCTGTCCTCGCCTGCCATTTTCCTCGTGCGCATGGCGGTCTTCCTGATTCTGGTCGGCTTCGTCGTCGTCATCCTCCATCGGCCGATCCGAACCGCCTTCATGGCCAATCCCGGCCTCAACAGCGTCATCGTCGCGGCCGCCGCGCTCGGCGTCTTCATCGCCATAGGTCAGGTCGCGCGGCTTTTCCGCGAGATCGCCTGGGTCAACGCCCGCGAAAACGGCGCGGCGGTGAAGCCGCCGGCGCTGCTCGCGCCCATGGCGCGGATCGTCGGGACCGAGGGCAAGGCGCCGCTGTCGCCGCAGATCCTGCGCCTCGTGCTCGATTCGGTCGCAACCCGGCTTGACGAGAGCCGCGAGACCTTGCGCTATCTCACCGGCCTTCTCGTCTTTCTCGGCCTGCTCGGCACCTTCTGGGGTCTGTTGGAGACGGTCGGTTCGATCGGCGGGGTGATCGGCTCGCTCCAGGGCGGCGGCGAAACCGCTTCGCTGTTCAACGACCTCAAATCCGGCCTCGCCCGTCCGCTCGCGGGCATGAGCCTCGCCTTCACCTCGTCCCTGTTCGGCCTGGCCGGGTCGCTGGTGCTCGGCTTTCTCGATCTTCAGGCGGGGCAGGCGCAGGGCCGGTTCTATACCGAGCTGGAGGACCGGCTCTCCGCCGATGTCGAGGCCGCGCGCGCGCCGCAGCAGCCCGGATCGGACGCCAGCGAGGCGCTGGAGGGGCTCGCCACCGGGGTCCAGGCCCTGGTGCGCCACATGCGCCAGGAGCAGCAGATGATCCGCGACTGGGTCGAGGCCCAGGCCGATCGGCAGGCCCGGCTGCAGGCGGCGCTCGAAGCGCATCTGGTGAGCGAGAAGCAGGAGCCGCGCTGATGCCGCTCTCCCGCGCGCGCCGCCGCCCGGCGGCGATGAATTACTGGCCGGGCTTCGTCGACGCGCTCTCGACCCTGGTCCTCGTCTTCACCTTCCTGCTCTCGGTCTTCGTCGTCGCGCAATATTATTTGTCGCGCGACGTCGGCGGCAAGGATGCGGCGCTGGCGCGGTTGAACAAGGAAATCGAGGAGCTGACCTCGATCCTCTCGCTCGAAAAAGGCGGCAAGACACAGGTGGAGCAAAGTCTCGCCGCTCTCACCGCGACGCTCGAAGCCACCCGCAAGGAGCGCGACGCGCTGGCCGCGGGCGCGGGTGCGGCGGCGACCAGTCTCGATGCGGAAAAGCAGCTTTCCGCGCGGGCCGCGGCGCGGGTCGATCTTCTCAACGCCCAGATCGCCGCCCTGCGCCGCCAGCTCGCCGCGGTGCAGGAGGCCCTTTCCGCGCAGGAATCGAAGAACAAGGAGAGCCAGGAGCGCATCGCCGATCTCGGGTCGAGGCTCAATGTCGCGCTCGCCGAGAAGGTGCAGGAGCTGGCGCGCTACCGCTCGGATTTCTTCGGCCGCCTGCGCGAGATTCTCTCCGACCGGCCGGACGTCAAAGTGGTCGGCGACCGCTTCGTCCTGCCGACCGAAGTCCTGTTCCAGACCGGCCAGGCCGATCTGACGCCCGAGGGCAAGGCGGAAATCGACAAGGTCTATGTCGCGCTGAGCGCGGTGGCGAAAGAAATCCCGCCGGAAATTCCCTGGGTCCTGCGGGTGGACGGCCATACCGACAAGCGGCCAATCTCGTCGCCGCAGTTCAAGTCGAACTGGGATCTTTCCGCGGCCCGCGCCATCGCCGTCGTGCAATATCTGATCGCCAAAGGCTTTCCGCCGCGGCATCTGCTCGCGGGCGCCTATGGGCAATATCAGCCGATCGACAATGGCGACAGCGAGGAGGCTTTGCGCAAGAACCGCCGCATCGAGCTGAAGATCACGGACCGATAGTCCGGCGATGAGTCTTTCGCTGCGTCCCTATGGCGAAGCCGATTGGCCCGGATTGCTGGCGCTGTGGGTGGAGACCTGGAGCCGGACCCGCCCCGGGATCGATTTCGCGGCGCGCGCGCCCTGGCTCGCCGAGCTTTTCGCGAATTCCCTGGCCCAGGGCGCGCATATCGTCGTCGCCGAGGATGAAGAGGGGCCGGCCGGATTCGTTCTGTTCGATCCGGCGCGGGGCTGGCTGGAGCAGATCGCGGTCGCGGCCCGCTCTCTTGGCTCCGGCGCCGCGCAAGCCTTGATCGGCGGCGCCAAACAGGGCTGTCCTACGGGACTGGGGCTTGAGGTCAACGCCGACAATTTTCGCGCCCTGGCCTTCTATCGTCGCGAGGGTTTTCGCCGCGTCGCGGAAGGCCGCAATCCGTTGTCCGGCCTGCCGACCTTGATCCTCTGCTGGCGGCCCTTATCTCAGCATGACGCTCATAGACTGGAAACGCCGCCCGCAATGACTCTTCACGCCAATCCGCTCGCCAGTTCCGAGAAGGGCCGCATTGTCGTTCCGCCCACGGTCCATCCGCTTGAAAACCTGCTCCAGCTCGATGCGCGCGGCCTGCTCGACGCCATGCGCGACAGTCAAAGGCGCGATTTTCTGGCCATGGTCGCCGACATCGAGGCGCCTCAGTCCCAATTGCATCGCCTGTTCGCCGCTTTGCGGGACCAGGCGCCTGCCGGCAATCCCCTCCACGACATCGCTTTGTTCCGGCCCGGTGCGCTCGCCGGGCTTTTCCTTGACCTGCACGACCATGTGATGAGCCATCCGGTCTGGCTGCATCCCTTTTTCGTGCGGGTGTTCGAGGGGCGCGCCACGCTCGATGAGCTGCGCGTCTTCGCTGTCCATTATTTCAACCAGATCAAGAACACCCGCCAATGCGTCGCCGCCGCCATCGGCCGCTTCCACGGGTTGATGGGCCTCCCCTATGGCCCGCTCAACGAGCGCGTTTCGGAAATCACCCAGATTTCGCTCGCCCAGCTCGTCGCCGACGAATATGGCGTCGGCGCGCATGAAGTCGCCGATTATCCGCCGCTCGGCCATCTGTTGCTCGCCAAGACCCATATCGCCATGTACCGCCAGTTCTTCGAGGGCTTGGGCGTTCCGGTCGAAGCGCAGGACGCGCCCATGCTTCCCGGCGTCGCCGACAATGTCCTGACCCAGCGCCTGCTCGCCGCCGATAAGGTCTTTACGCCTTTGGAGGCGCTCGCTTCGGTGGGCCTGGGAATGGAATGGGGCGTGCCGGAATTTTTCAGCTTGCTGGTCGGCGGCTTCATCCGCGTCGCGCAGCGCGAAAAGCTCGATCTGACGCCGCACCATCTCGAAGTCTTCATCGCCCATGTCCGCTATGACATATTGCACGCCATTTCGGTCATGCTGGTGACTTCGCTCCACATGCGCGGCGAGGACGACATTCTTGCCGTCAAGGGCGCCTGCAACACTCTCATGGCCAGCCGCTACGGCATGATGACGGAGCTTTACGGCAAGGTTTTCGGCGAAGCTTGCCCGGCGCTCGCCGATATCGATCTCGAAGCCCGCTACCGTCTGCGCGACCGGCGCATCGAGCACGCTTTATGCGCCGCCCGGCGCGACATCGCGCCGGAGGCTGTCATCGGCGCCGAGACCTGGCGTGCGAGCGAAAAGACGCCGTTCGTTTTCGCCTAAGGCCTCACGCGCCCGCTTGCGCCGCCATGCCGGCGTCGAACTGCAGCCGGGCGAGGCGGGCGTAGAGGCCATCGCGGGCGGCGAGTTCCGCGTGGGTTCCCTGCTCGACGATCCGGCCGTCCTCCATGACCAGAATGCGGTCGGCGGCGAGAACGGTCGCAAGGCGATGGGCGATGATGAGAGTGGTGCGGCCCTGCATCAGCTCGTCCAAAGCCTTTTGCACCAAGATCTCGTTTTCGGCGTCGAGCGCCGAGGTCGCCTCGTCGAGCAGCAGGATCGGCGCGTTCTTCAAAATGGCGCGGGCAATGGCGAGGCGCTGGCGCTGGCCGCCGGACAGGGTCACGCCGCGTTCGCCTAGCTCGGTCGCGTAGCCCTGCGGCAAAGCGCGGATGAAATCCGCCGCCGCCGCGCGCTCCGCCGCCGCCTCGATGTCGGCGGCGGGGGCGTCCGGCGCGCCATAGGCGATGTTTTCCGACGCCGAGCCGGAAAAGATCACCGGGTCCTGCGGCACCAGAGCGACACGATGGCGCAGGTCGGCGGGATCGAGATCGCGCGCGTCGAGCCCGTCGATGCGGATGGCGCCCGCGACGGGATCATAGAAACGCATGACAAGCTGGAACAGGGTCGATTTGCCGGCGCCCGACGGGCCGACGATGGCGACTTTTTCGCCCGGCGCGATGGTGAAGGAGAGATTCTCGAACACCATTTTGTTCGGCCGCGACGGATAGGCGAAGCCGATGCGATCGAAAGCGATTTCGCCGCGCGCCGGATGCGGCATTTGTTTCGGCTGCGGCGGCGCGGTGATCAAAGGCTTGGTGGCCAGTATTTCGGCGATGCGGCCCGCGGCGCCGGCGGCGGCGGAGATTTCGCTCCACACTTCCGACAATTGCCCGAGGGAACTCGCGGCGAGCACGGCGTAAAGCACGAATTGCGAGAGCTGGCCGCCGGTCATTCGGCCGGCGAGCACGTCATGGGCGCCGAGCCAAAGCACGCCGACCACGCTGGAGAAGGCGAGGAAAATGGCGAAGGCGGTGAGGACGGCGCGCGCCTTGACCGCCTCGCGGGCGGCGAGATAGGCGCCTTCGGCCGCTTTCGCGAACCGCCTTGTCGAGGCGGCTTCGGCGCCGAAGGCCTGCATGGTGCGCAAGGCGGAGAGATTTTCGGCGGCGAAGGCGCTGGCCTCAGCGAGCGTGTCCTGCGCCGCGCGCGAACGGCCGCGCACCGAGCGCCCGCCGGTGACGAGCGGCACGACGATGATCGGAATGGCGACCAGCACCAGGGCCGATAATTTGGGGCTGGTGTAGATCATCAGCCCGATCGCGCCGACGAACATGAAGAGATTGCGCAAGGCGACCGAGGCCGATGAGCCGAAAGCCGCCTTGATCTGGGTGGTGTCGGCGGTCAGCCGGGACACCAGCTCGCCGGTCTGGGCGGTGTCATAGAAGGCCGGATCGAGGCGGGTCATATGGGCGAAGACGTCGTTGCGCAGGTCGGCGACGACGCGCTCGCCAAGCGTCATGACGAGGAAATAGCGGGAGGCCGAGGCCAAGGCAAGCAAGGCGACGACGGCGACGAGAATGAGGAAATAGGAATTGATCGCCCCCGCATGGTCGCGCGCGAATCCCATGTCGATCATGCCGCGCACGGCGAGCGGCATGACGAGGGTCGCGCCCGAAGCGACGGTCAGGGCGGCGATCGCCGCCATGATCCAGCCCTTGCGCCGCCGGGCGTAGGGCAGCATGGGCGCGAGGTCCTTGAACGAGTCGCGCGGCGAGCGCCTCGATTTTGCGGCGTCGGTTCTGGGAACTTCAAGGGAGGGAGCGTCGGTCATTGCGCCTTTATAGAGCGAGACGGCGGAAAGGGAACCGTTTTTCCTCGCGACGTCTTGCCCCTGACGCGGCTCTGGTATAGAAGGCCTCCTTCCACTTTTCGGCGCCGCGAGGCGCTTAACTTTTGGGTTCCAAGGCGGCGATCCGTCACGGAAGCCGCGGGGTTGAAACCATGAAGTCCGACATCCATCCCGAATATCACACGATCAAGGTCGTCATGACCAACGGGACCGAATTCCTGACCCGCTCGACCTGGGGCAAGGAAGGCGACACCCTCAATCTCGACATCGATCCCACGACCCATCCGGCCTGGACCGGCGGCTCGCAGCAGCTGCTCGATCGCGGCGGCCGCCTCTCGCGCTTCAACTCGCGCTTCGGCGGCCTCTCCTTCGGCAAGAAGTGAGCGGACGTACCGTTTAAGCAACCGGCGCCTTGGCGCCGGATAGGAGCGAACGCGACGCCGAGCTGATGCGAGGGGACTTCGAGCGCCCCTGGCGCGTTCAAAAAAGAGCAACCGGCGCCTCGGCGCCGGATAGGAGCGAACGCGACGCCGAGCTGACGCGAGGGCCCTTCGAGAGCCTCTGGCGCGGTCAAGAAGCGATACAAAGGCGGCTGCTCGGCCGCCTTTTTCATTGCTTCATGACGAAACGCCCGTCGGCGACCTGGAAGCTGGAGAGCTTTTTCAAAAAGCTCATGCCGAGCAGGCTCATTGTGGTCTGGCCCGGCTTGGCGACCAGGGCCTGGACGTCATGGACCTCGATTTCTCCGACGCGGACTTCGCGCAGCCGGACGGGGGCAAGCATCGCGGTTCCATTGGCGGTGTGAGCCTTGACGGTAAAGTCCGAACTCGGCGGATCGATGTCGAGCGTATGGGCGTCGTCGGCCGACAGGACGACATAAGTCGCGCCCGTGTCCACCAAAGCGTGGATGCTGGCCCCGTCGATTTCCATTTCCGTCTGGTATTGGGCGTTGCCGTCGGGCGCGAGCTCGACTACGCCGGGGAGGGCGCGCGAGCGGGAGGCGGAGGCCAGCGTGGCCGCGCTTTGGCTGACCGGGTCCGGCGCCGCGGACATGGCGCGGTCGCGCGGCGCCATGATAGTCTCCAGCGCGCCGCCGCCGCGCGCGAACCAATGGTTCTGCGCCGCCGCGACGAAAAGCAGGGCCAGAAGCCCCAGCGCCAAAGCCATTTTCGCGGTCTGCTCGAACATTTCCGCTCTCTGCCGCGCTTTTTCCTGTCGCGCTTCGTCGGCGCGCAGAAGGCGCGCGAGAGCAGATTATTCGGCAAGGCCTGTGGGACCGTTAAAATGTCCCGCTAAATTGAATCATCCCGCCAGCGCCGCCTTCACCTGGCCGCTGACCTTGCCGAAATCCATCTTGCCGGCATGGCGCGCCTTCAGTTCGGCGATCACCTTGCCCATGTCCTTGATCGAGGCCGCGCCGGTTTCGGCGATCGCGGCCTTTATCGCGGCGGCGACCTCTTCGTCGCTCATCGGCTGCGGCAGGAAGCTCGTGATGACGGCGATTTCCTCGCGCTCCTGGGCGGCGAGTTCGGGACGGGCGTTCTTCTCATAGATTTCAGCTGATTCCTGGCGGCTCTTCACCAGTTTCTGCAGCAGGGCGAGAATGTCGTCCTCGCCCACCTCCTTGCCGGTTCCGCGCGCCTCGATGTCCTTCTCCTTCAGCCCGGCGGCGATCATGCGGATGGTTTCGACGCGGCGCTTTTCGCCCGCCTTCATCGCCAGCTTGAGCTCGGAGGCAAATTGTTCGCGCAGCATGGTCTTTTCCTGTTTCGTCGCTTGCAGCCGCTCAAAACTTGCGCGCGGAAAACAACGCCCTTAAATGCAAGCGGTGGCGCGCGCCTCGGCGGAGGCGGTCTATCGCGCAATCTCTAGAGTGGTCGGAATGCAGGATCAAGCCAAACAACAGGGCTGGGCGAAGCCCAGGCCCACCGCCCTCCTCGTCATGGCGGACGGAACGGTCATCGAAGGCGCGGGGTTCGGCGCGCCGGGCAAGGCCGTGGGCGAGGTCTGTTTCAACACCGCCATGACCGGCTATCAGGAAATTCTCACCGATCCCTCCTATGCCGGCCAGATCGTCACCTTCACCTTTCCCCATATCGGCAATGTCGGCGCCAATGACGAGGACGTCGAGACCGTCGATCTCGACCATGTCCAGGGCGCGCGCGGCGTGATCGTCCAGGCCCCGGTGACCGCGCCCTCGAATTTCCGCGCAAGTAAAGATTTCGACGACTGGCTGAAGGAGCGCGGGATCATCGGCCTTTCCGGGGTGGACACCCGCGCCCTCACCGTGCTGATCCGCGAGAAGGGCATGCCCAATGCGGTGATCGCTTACGATCCCGAGGGAGATTTCGACCTCGACGCCCTCAAGGCCGAAGCCGCCGCCTGGCCGGGGATCGACGGCATGGACCTCGTGCCCGACGTCACCGCGGCCCAGGATTACGGCTGGACCGAAACGACCTGGAAGCTTGGTTCCGGCTATGGCGTGCAGGATGGGACCCGTTTCAAGGTCGTGGCGATCGATTTCGGCGTGAAGCGCAATATTCTCCGCCTGCTCGCGGACGCCGGCTGCGACGTCAAGGTGGTTCCGGCGACGACCAGCGCGGAGGACATTCTGGCGCTCGATCCCGACGGCGTGTTTCTGTCCAACGGTCCCGGCGATCCCGCGGAGACCGGCAAATACGCCGTGCCGACCATCCAGAAAATTCTGGAGGCGCGCGTGCCGACCTTCGGCATTTGTCTGGGCCACCAGATGATGGCGCTGGCGGTCGGCGCCAGGACGATGAAAATGCGCCAGGGCCATCACGGCGCCAATCATCCGGTCAAGGATTTCACCACCGACAAGGTCGAGATCGTCTCGATGAATCACGGCTTCGCGGTCGATCCCGCGACCTTGCCAGCCAATGCCGTCGAGACCCACCAGTCGTTGTTCGACGGGTCGAATTGCGGCATTGCGCTGACCGACCGTCCGGCTTTTTCGGTCCAGCACCATCCCGAGGCCTCGCCGGGGCCGCGGGACAGCCATTATCTGTTCTCGCGGTTCATCGAAATGATGGAGAAGCGCGGCGCGGCATGACGCCCGGATGACGGCGAACGCCGGGCGCCGCCTGACGCCCGGCTTTGGTTTTGGTGGCGATCAGATCGCCCGGGCCTTCATCTGGGCGGCGATATAGTCGGCCTGCCGGATCGCCAATGTGACGATGGTCAGGGTCGGGTTTTCCGCCCCGCCGGTCGTGAACTGGCTGCCGTCGGACACGAACAGATTCCCGATGTCGTGGGTCTGGCCCCATTTGTTGACCACGCCGTCGCGCGGCTTCTCGCTCATCCGGTTGGTCCCGAGATTGTGGGTCGATGGATAGGGCGGCGTGGGGAGCGTCCGGATCGCGCCGACCGCCTCATAGAGTTTCCGCCCCTGGCCATAGGCATGGTTGCGCATGGCGTCGTCATTGGGGTGATCGTCGAAATGAACGTCGGCGACCGGCAGTCCGAACTTGTCCTTGACGGTCGGGTTGAGGGTGATGCGATTGGTCTCCTGGGGCATGTCCTCGCCGACGATCCACAGGCCGGCCGTATTCACGTAATCGTCCATGGCGCTGGTGAAGGAGCGGCCCCAGGCGCCCGGATCCAGAAAGGCCGCCATGAAGGGAACGCCCAGCGACAAGGTCTCGAATTCATAGCCGCCGACGAAGCCGCGGCTCGGATCGTGGCGCGCCTCGTCGCGGATGATCCCGGCCATGGTCGTGCCGCGATACATATGGACCGGCTTCTCGAAGACGGCGTAAACCGATCCGGTGGTGTGGCGCATGTAATTGCGCCCGACCTGGCCCGATGAATTGGCCAGCCCGTCCGGATATTTGGACGAGGCCGAATTGAGCAGCAGGCGCGGGCTTTCGATGGAATTGCCGGCGACGCAGACGATCCGCGCCTTCTGGCGCTGCTGCGCGCCGTCCTTGTCGACATAGACCACGGCGTTGACCTTGCCGCTGGCGTCATGCTCGATGCGCAGCACGCGCGATTCCGGCCGCACCTCCATATGTCCGGTGTTTTCGCCCTTAGGGATCTCCGTGTAGAGCGTGGACCATTTCGCGCCCCATTTGCAGCCCTGGAAGCAGAAGCCCGTCTGCTGGCAGGAATTGCGGTCGTCGCGCGGGATGGAGTTGATCGCCATATGGCCGGTGTTGCATTCCTTGTAGCCGAGCCTGTCGGCGCCGGCCTTGAACACCTTGAAATTATTGTTGCCGGGCAGGCCCGGCAGGCCATTGGTGCGCGTCACGCCCATCTTGTCCTCGGCGCGGGCGTAATAGGGCTCCAGCTCTTCCAGCGTCAGCGGCCAGTCCAGCAAATTGGCGGCCTGGACTCGGCCATAGGTGGTGAGCGCCTTGAATTCATGGGGCTGGAAGCGCAGCGCCGCGCCGGCCCAATGGGTGGTCGTGCCGCCCACCGCCTTGACGATCCACGCCGGAAGGTTGGGGAAATTCTTGGCGACCCGCCAGGTTCCCGAGGTCGTGCGCGCGTCGGTCCAGGCGAGCTGGGCGAAGCTCGCCCATTCGTCGTTGATGAATTCAGTATATTCGTGCCGCTTGCCGGCTTCGAGAATGACGACATTGACGCCCTTCTGCGCCAGTTCGTTTCCCAGAGTGCCGCCGCCCGCGCCGGAGCCGATGATGACGACGAGACTGTCGTCGTTGAGGTCGAATTTCGCAGCCATGTTCCTCTCCCGGATTTTCTCGTTCACAGCCAGTCGAGGTCGTCGAAACCGCGATGGATGTAGCCGCCCTTGGAAAAGGACTCGCCTTCGTAGCCGAAGATCGGCCAGATCTCCTTCTGGTTGTAGAGTGAGACGACAAGCGTCGCGCGCACGGTCTCGAACATCGGTTGGCCCGAGATCTTTTGCAGAAGGGCGACGCGATCCGCCTCCCAGCCGACGCCGACATAGCGGCCCGGTCCCGCCAGGGCGTTCAGCTCGGCGACGCCCGTCTCGAACATTTCCTTTTGGGCCGGATCGGCGGCGGCCTTGGCGTCGAAGGGCTTGGCCGCGATCGCGTAATAGCGGTCGGCGATGCGGTCATGCGGATAGATGTCGCGCGACATCAGAATCAGGGTCTTCATGGTCTCGGGCCGCAGGGCCTCGACCTCCAGCCCCCAGGCTTCGGTGGCGCTGATCAGCGCGCCGCCGGCGCTCACCGCGATCGCCGTGGCGAAGGCGACTTCCGACGATCGCCTCAGGAACAGGCGTCGGCTTGGCGATTGGGGCGCGTGGCCGCCGTGATGTTCGGGCATGTGTTCCTCCCTGGTGAATTTTCTTTGATGGTCACGCCGGCGCCCGTTCGGGACTTCTTCGGCGGCCGAGACGGGCGCGGCGCCGAAGCCGCGTCCGTCTATTGGCCTCACTGGTAATGGCCGTGGCGTTGCAGCACTTCATATTTGTAGCCGTCCGGGTCCTGGACGAAGAAAAAGCGCGCGATCAGCTTCCCGTCGGGCGCGAATTCCTTGATGTCGAGCGGATTGAGGCCAAGCGACTGGAAACGGGCGTGCTCGGCCGCAAGGTCGTCCACGACGAAGGCGACATGGCCATAGGCTTCGCCCTGCGCATAGGGTTCGGTCCGGTCCTTGTTAACGGTGAGCTCGATCTCGAAATCGGCTTCCGGGTTGCGCAGGTAAGTCAAAGTGAAGCTGGGAAAATCCAGCCGGCTGGACACTTTCAGGCCGAAAGCCTTGTCGTAAAACTCGACCGACCGCTGTTCGTCGAGAACGCGGATCATGGCGTGGATCGCCTTCGCCATCTTTTGTCTTTCCTCGTGAATTGCGCGCGAGGCGCCTCGGAGAAAGACTAGCCGGAGAGCGAAGGGATGGGTGGTATTCCGATGTTACGAATTGTCAAAAACTCGTCAGCTAACCATTGATCTGGCGTTGAAACGTCAGGCCACCCGACGCTGGTCGGGCGCTGCCGCCTCCGGTCCGCGTTCGAGGGCGACGAGGCAGATGCAGCGCAGATGGGAGGTGAAATTCGCCACCTCGCCCCACAGGCCGAGAATCTCGCCATGCAGGGTCGAAATGAAGCGCGGCACGCTCATGTCCTGGGTGCGGGCGATTTGTTCGAGAATGCGCCAGAAAATCTTTTCGAGGCGGATGCTGGTCGATTGTCCATTGAGCCGGATCGACCGCGTCTCGAAGGCGTAAGAGTCCGGATTCTGGCTGGCGAAGAAATGGCACATTTTTTCTTCCTCCCACATGGCGCCCGCGCTTTCGCTGGCGGCTCCGGTCGTCGCGCCGGTTCGCGCGACGCCGTCGCTTTTTTTAAGGGAGCAAGATGAAACGTTCCCTGCCTTCTGGCAAGAACGGCTTCCGGCGCCTCGCCAAGCGGGGAGGCGGTCTTTGCAACACAAGGATTTCATCGGCGGGCGCGGCCGCTCACCCCTGCTTTTCGAGAATTTCCGCCTCGAATTGGGCGAAAGCCTCCGCGGGCATGGTGGAGCAATTCGCCAGCGTCGGGAAATGGCTGGCGCGCACGTCCTGCAGATAAACGGAGGCCGACTTGCGCATCGTCGCGCCGACTTCGGCATAGCGGCGATTGTGGCGGAAATTCTTCTCCGCATAGCCGAGGACGTCCGGGAAGACGAGGACCTGGCCGTCGGTGGCGGGACCGGCGCCGATGCCGATGGTTGCGGCCCTGATCGCCCGGGTCACAGCGGCGGCAAGTTCCGCCGGAACCAGCTCCAGCACCAGCATGAAGGCGCCGGCGTCGTCGAGCGCCTTGGCGTCGGAAAGGATTTTCGCCGCCTCCTCGAAGGTCTTGCCATGGACCCGCTTCTCGCAATGCTGCGGCTCGAAGCCGAGATGGCCGCAGACCGGAATCCCCGCCGTGCCGAGCACATGGACGAGTTCGGGATAGGCGCCTTCGAATTTTACGGCGTCGGCGCCCGCCTGCTGCAGGAATTTGGCGCTGGCGAGCGCCTGTTCCGGCCGGTCATAGGTGGCGAAGGGCATATCGGAAAGGATGAACGCGTCCGGCGCCCCACGGCGCACGGCGCGGGTATGGTGCGCCATGTCGGCGAGCGTGACCTCGCGTTCGCTGGCATAGCCCAGAATGTTCACGCCGACGCTGTCGCCGACGAGAATCGCGTCGATTCCTGCTTCCTGCTGCGCCCTTGCCTGCGGCGCGTCATAGGCGGTGAGCATGGCGATCTTCTCGCCATTACGCTTCATCTCTGCGAATCGGTTTAAAGAGCGCATCAAAACTCTCGTTTCCCCTGGCCGGCGCTTGCGGCTCGAATCGAGCAGCGCGGGCCAATCTGTCTCTGCTTCGCGCGTCCAGAACATGGCGGCAGGGCGCCAATAAGATGGCCGCCCTGTGGATAGCGGCGACAAGAGCGGGCGGCGCGTTGCGTTGCGCCACGGGCGTCCCCAAGTCTGTCAGGCGCGCCCTTGTGGCAGGCGTGCGGCGTCAGGTCAAACATGAAATTCCCGCCCTCTTTCCTCGACGAGATCCGGGCGCGGCTTCCCATGTCGGAAGTCGCGGGCCAGGTCGTGCGTTTGAAGAAGGACGGCCGCGAATGGAAGGGCTTGTCGCCTTTCAACGCGGAAAAGACGCCATCCTTCTATGTGAACGACCAGAAGGGCGCTTTTTTCGATTTTTCGGCCGGCAAGAACGGCGATATTTTCCATTTCGTCATGGAGACTCAGGGGCTCGGCTTTCCCGAGGCGGTGGAAAAGCTCGCCGCCATGGCGGGCGTGCCGATGCCGGTCGAGACGCCGGAGGCGCGGGCGGAAGAAAAGCGCCGCGCCACCGCGCTCGAAGCCCTCGAAATGGCCGCGGATTTTTTCGAGCGCCAGTTGCGCGGCGCGGCGGGCGCCAGGGCGCGGGCCTATCTCACGGAGCGCGGCCTCAACGCCGAGGCGCGCGAAAAATTCCGCCTCGGCTTTGCGCCGTCCGAAAAATTCGCACTTCGCGATTTTCTCGCCGGCAAGGGCTGCCTTGCCGAGACCATGATCGAGGCCGGCCTCCTGACCCATGGGCCGGACATTGCGGTCCCTTACGATTTTTTCCGCGACCGGCTGATGTTCCCGATCTGCGACCGTTCCGGCCGGGTCATCGCCTTCGGCGGGCGCGCGCTCGCAAAAGATATCCAGCCGAAATACAAGAATACGGCGGAAACGCCGCTTTTCCACAAGGGCCGCAATCTCTACAACCTCCACAACGCCCGCAAGGCGGCGCATGAGCGCGGGACGGTGGTGGCGGTCGAAGGTTATGTCGACGTCATTTCGCTCGATAGCGCCGGGTTTTCCCATGCCGTCGCCGGGCTTGGAACGGCGCTGACGCCCGAACAATGCGAATTGCTCTGGAAAATGGCGGAGGAGCCGATCCTCTGTTTCGACGGCGACCGCGCCGGGCGCAAGGCGGCCTTTCGCGCGCTCGAAACGGCGCTGCCCCTGATCGCGCCGGGCCGCTCTCTGCGTTTCGCGCTTCTGCCCGAGGGCCAGGACCCCGACGATCTCGCCCGCGCCGGCGGGCGGGACGCGGTCAAGACCGTCCTCGATCAGGCCAAGCCTCTGGTCGAGATGCTCTTTCTGCGCGAAGTCGAGGCCCAGCCGCTCGACACGCCGGAGCGCCGGGCCGGGCTGGAGCGCCGCCTGCGCGAAGCTGCGGGCCAGATTCGCGACGAAAGCCTGCGGCGCCATTATCTCGACGATCTGCGCGAGCGGCTTGCCGTCCTGTTTGGTCGCGGCCGGCCGGCCGGATTTTCCCGCGGCGCGCGGTTTGCCCGCGAATCGGGCAGGCGCGGGCCGCTCGCCGTCAGTTCGGCGCTGCTGCAAACCAATTTGTTCGCCGCGCCCAGGGAAGCCCCGGCGCCGCGCGAAAATCTCATTCTCGCTTTGCTGCTCAACCATCCGGGCCTTGTCGCGCGCCATTCGGAAGAGATCGCGCGGCTCGAATTCGTCGGGGCTTCGGGCGAAAGGCTGCGCGACGCCCTGTTGGGTCTCGCCGAGCCCGACCACAGCCCCCACGACCTGCGCGCCTTGCTGGCCGCGCGCGGATTTGGCGCCCAGATCGAGGCGCTGGCGCGCGACGCCACAATTTCGACCCTTTGGTGCGCAAGGCCCGACGCCCATGAGGACGACGCCGATTACAGTCTCAGTCAGGCCCTGACCTTGCATCGCCGGCAACGAGAGTTAAATAGGGAGTTGCGGCAGGCGGAAACGCTGCTCGCTCGCGACCCTTCAGAGGCCAATAACGCAATTCTTGCCGATATCAGGGCCCAATTGTCCGCGCTGGAAGGCGTCGAGGCCATGATCGAGGGGTTCGGCGCCCGTTCCGGCCGGGAAGACAAGTCCGTGTGACAGAATATTCGCGCACCGCGCAATCGAATAAGCCTTGGGAATTAAACGCAAAAAAATCGAGCCGTGGCGGAACGGCTTGGTTAGGCGGGCGTTAAACCTTTCCGCGCACCTTGCCCAGCGGCGGCTGATTCGCTAGGGCAAAGGGGCAGAATTCTGCTTTTTGGAGTCAACATGGCGAAAAAAGACGACGCGAAACCGGAAGGCGAAGCCGGGGTTGTCGAGGCGACGGACAGCCCGCTGCTCGATCTCTCCGACGCCGCCGTCAAGCGCATGATGAAGCTCGCCAAGAAGCGGGGCTTCGTCACTTACGCCGAGCTTAACGCCGTTCTGCCGTCCGAGGAAGTCACCTCGGACCAGATCGAGGACGTTTACGCCGTTCTCAACGAGATGGGCATCAATGTCATCGAGGCCGAGGAGGCCGAGGAGACCGAGGAGGAGGCCAGCGCCGAGGAGGAGGAGGCCGAAGGCGGCGACCTGATCGAGGCGCCCGCCAGCAAGGCCGTGGCCACGCGCTCGTCCGAGCCCGCCGACCGCACCGACGATCCGGTGCGCATGTATCTGCGCGAGATGGGCTCGGTCGAGCTTCTGTCGCGCGAGGGCGAAATCGCCATCGCCAAAAGGATCGAGGCCGGGCGCGAGGCGATGATCGCGGGCCTGTGTGAAAGCCCTTTGACCTTCCAGGCCATCATCATCTGGCGCGACGAACTGGTCGAGAGCAAGGTTCTGCTGCGCGAGATCATCGATCTCGAAGCCACTTATTCCGGCCCTGACCGCAATGCCCCGCGCAGCGAGGAAGGCGAGGAGGAGACGGAAAGCGAGGCGCCCGCGACCGCGCCGCGCAACCCGCCGGCCGGGCTCGACGAGCCGCCGATCCCCGAGGACTCCTTCGAGGAAGACGACGATCTCGACAATTCGGTCTCGCTCTCCGCCATGGAGACCGAACTTAAGCCGCGCGTACTCGAAACCTTCGACCGCGTCGCCGACGCCTATAAGAAACTGCGCCGCCTGCAGGATCAGAACGTCGAGCACAAGCTCAAGAACGAGACCCTGACGCCGGCCCAGGAGCGCAAATACAAGACGCTCAAGAAAGAGATCGTCACCGACGTCAAGTCGCTGTCGCTCAACCAGAACCGCATCGACGCCCTGGTCGAGCAGCTTTACGACATCAACCGCCGGCTAATCGGGCTCGAAACCCGCCTCCTGCGCGTCGCCGAAGGTTTTGGCGTCGCGCGCGAGGACTTTTTGAAACATTATCACGGCGCCGAGCTCGACCCGAAATGGGTTCTGCGCGTCTCGAAGCTCGGCGCGCGCGGCTGGCGGGACTTCGTCGCCAACGCCAAGGACGACATCCACGAATTGCGCAGCGAAATCCATGCCCTGGCGACCGAAACGGGCCTGGAGATCCAGGAATTCCGCAAGATCGTCCATATGGTGCAGAAGGGCGAGCGCGAGGCCCGTCAGGCCAAGAAGGAAATGGTCGAGGCCAATCTGCGTCTCGTCATCTCCATCGCCAAGAAATACACCAATCGCGGCCTGCAATTCCTCGACCTGATCCAGGAAGGCAATATCGGCCTGATGAAGGCGGTCGATAAATTCGAATATCGCCGCGGCTACAAATTCTCGACCTATGCGACCTGGTGGATTCGTCAGGCGATCACGCGTTCCATTGCGGACCAGGCGCGCACCATCCGCATCCCGGTCCATATGATCGAGACGATCAACAAGATCGTGCGCACCTCGCGCCAGATGCTCCATGAGATCGGGCGCGAGCCGACTCCGGAGGAATTGGCCGAAAAACTCGCCATGCCGCTCGAAAAAGTGCGCAAGGTGCTGAAAATCGCCAAGGAGCCGATCTCGCTCGAAACCCCGATCGGCGACGAGGAGGATTCGCATCTCGGCGATTTCATCGAGGACAAGAACGCGATTCTGCCGATCGACGCCGCGATCCAGAGCAATCTGCGCGAAACGACAACGCGCGTGCTGGCCTCGCTCACGCCGCGCGAGGAACGCGTGCTGCGCATGCGCTTCGGCATCGGCATGAACACCGACCACACTCTGGAGGAAGTCGGCCAGCAGTTTTCGGTGACGCGCGAGCGCATCCGTCAGATCGAGGCCAAGGCCTTGCGCAAACTGAAACATCCCTCGCGCAGCCGCAAGCTCCGGTCTTTCCTGGACAATTGACAAAAAGCCCGCGCGTTTCGCGGGCTTTTTTTTACGGGTTGTCGCTCCCTCGCCGGCGGGGGCGGAAATCATCTGGACAAAGCTGTCCGGACCCGGAGAATGTCGTGGATCGTACATAATCCTGGCGGGTTGACGAAAATATCCGCAGAAATTGAACAGAATTTCAGCAGGAACGACCTTCCCAATTTCTCAGGCGCGCCTCTAAAATGATCATAGAGTTGGCGGCTAGGGTTCCGGTCCCGTTTTGGGACGCTGGTCCGAGAGCCGCCGCCCGAAGGGAGACATCCTTCGGAGGCACGGCGGGATAAAAGCCCGGGAGACCTCGTAAGCCAAGGGATTGGTGATACGATGGTCCATGCCAATCCCTCATCATGTTCAAAATCTGCGTGACCAGATTTGAGGGATGGCCACATGCGCAAAAAAACTCTCGTCCGCACCCTGCTTGTCGCCGGCTGCGCGCTCGCCCTAAGCATCGGCGGCGCCGCGGCCCAGGCCAAAAAGAACTTCAAGGTCGCCTGGTCGATCTATGTCGGCTGGATGCCTTGGGGCTATGCCGCCGACACCGGCATCGTCAAGAAATGGGCCGACAAATACGGCATCACGATCGACGTCAAGCAGTTCAACGATTACGTCGAATCGATCAATCAATATACCGCAGGCGCCTATGACGCCGTGACGATCACCAATATGGACGCCCTGTCCATTCCTTCGGCCGGCGGCGTGGACACCACGGCGATGATCGTCGGCGACTTCTCCAACGGCAATGACGCTGTCATCCTCAAGAACAAGACCAAGCTTGCCGACATCAAGGGCCAGAAGGTCAATCTGGTCGAATTTTCGGTTTCGGAATATCTGCTCGCCCGCGCGCTCGAAAGCATCAACATGTCCGAGCGCGACGTGAAGATCGTGAACACCTCCGATTCCGACATGGCCGCCGCCTACAAGACCCCGGACGTCACCGCGGTGGTGACCTGGAACCCGATCGTCAACGAGATCCTGGCTGCGCCCGACGCCCACAAGGTGTTCGATTCCTCGCAGATCCCGGGCGAAATCATGGATCTGATGGTCGTCAATACCAAGGTCCTCAAGGACAACCCGAATTTCGGCAAGGCTCTGGTCGGCATCTGGTACGAGACGCTCGAGAAAATGCTGGCCGACAACGCCGAGGCCAAGGCCGCGCGCGAGGCCATGGCCAAGGCGTCGGGAACCGATCTCGCCGGTTTCGACGCCCAGCTCAAGACCACGCGCCTGTTCCCAACGCCTAAGGAGGCCGCCGCATTTACCCAGAGCAAGGACATCGCCGTCACGATGGACCATGTCCGCAAATTCCTGTTCGCGAAGGGACTGCTCGGCAAGGACGCCAAAAGCGCCGACGCCGTGGGCATCGAACTCGCCGACAAGAAAATTCTCGGCGACGCCAAGAACGTCAAGCTGCGCTTCGACCCGGGCTTCATGCTGCTCGCGGCTGAACACAAGCTTTGATCGGGGCGAGGGGAGAGCATGCGTTTTCTCAATGTCAAACCCACGAGAGGCCAGGCTCTGGTCCTGGCCGCTCTCCCCTTCGCTCTGACCTGTGGGGCCTATCTGCTGTTCTCGCATTTGCGTCTGGCGGCAAATCCCGACGACAAGCTGCTTCCCTCTTTGGGAAGCATGGCGCAATCCTTTAGCGATTACGCCTTCCATGCCGACTCGCGCACGGGGCAATATCTTTTCTGGGTCGATACCGCGGCGAGCCTCCAACGTCTTTTCGTGGCGCTGGCGATCTCGACCGTTACGGCGCTCGTCGTCGGCGTCGCCATGGGGCTGCTGCCCATGGCCGGCGCGCTGCTCGGCCCGTTCATCGCGGTCGTCTCCATGGCGCCGCCGCTCGCCCTGCTGCCGATTCTGTTCATCGTCATGGGCCTTGGCGAAGCCTCGAAAATTGCGCTCATCGTCATTGGCTCGCTGCCCTTTCTCGTGCGCGATCTCGCGCTTCGGGTGTCCGAACTGCCGCGCGAGCAATTTTTGAAAGCCCAGACGCTCGGGGCCTCGACCTGGCAGATCGCCTTGCGCGTGGTGTTGCCGCAAATGCTGCCGCGCCTCGTGGACGGCGTGCGGCTGACGCTTGGCCCGGCCTGGCTGTTCCTGATCGCGGCGGAGGCCATCGCCTCCGATTCTGGCCTCGGCTATCGCATCTTTCTCGTGCGGCGCTATCTCGCGATGGACGTCATCCTGCCCTATGTCGTCTGGATCACTTTGCTCGCCTTTCTCTCCGACGCCACCCTGCGCTGGATTCAAGGCCGCGCCTTTCCCTGGTTTGCCGCGGCGAGGGCGTCATGAGCTTCATCCGCGTCGAGAATGTGTGGAAGGAATATGGCGACCAGATTGTGCTCGAGGACATTTCCTTCGTGATCGAGCGCCGCGCCTTTCTGATGCTGGTCGGCCCGTCGGGCTGCGGCAAGACGACCTTTTTGCGCATGCTGCTCGGCGAGGAAGGGCCGACGCGCGGCAAAATCCTGATGGATGGCAAGCCGCTGATCGCGGAGCCTGACGCCGATCGCGGCGTGGTGTTCCAGCGCTATTCGGTCTTTCCGCATCTGACCGCCCTGCGCAATGTCATGTTCGGCGCCGAACTGGCCGAGGCGCCTTTCCTTGGCAAGCTGTTCGGCGCGAGGCGCCGCGCGGTCGAGGACAAGGCGCGCGCCCTGCTCGCGGAAGTGGGCCTTTCCGGCGCCGAGGACAAATATCCCGCCGCGCTCTCGGGCGGCATGCAGCAGCGCCTCGCGCTCGCACAGGCCCTGATGCGCCAGCCGAAAATACTGCTCCTCGACGAGCCTTTCGGCGCGCTCGACCCCGGCATTCGCGCCGACATCCAGGCTTTGATGCAAAGGCTGTGGAACGAGACCGACCTGACGGTCGTCATGGTCACCCACGACCTGCCCGAGGCCTTCCGGCTCGGCACGCGGATTCTCGCCTTCGAGCGCAGTCGCAACCGGCCGGAAGAGCGCGAACGTTATGGCGCGACCATCGCCAAGGACATTGAAATCTGGCCGCCGCGCATCGCCGGCGCGACCCAGCCTTTCAACCGCCCCGGCCGGGACGACCCGGCCATTCCGGGGGCAAATCCGGGACGGCCCGGACTTCAAGCCTCGTGAGGAAAAAATGACTCTCACCGAAGCGGAGAAGGCGGAAATCGCCGTCAATCGCGCCAATTACGAAAAGCTCAAGGCGGTGGGGCAGGGCGCCGCGCCCCGCGCCCTGCCGGATTTGACCCGGAAGGACGGCGCGCCGATCCCTGAAAACGCGGTCGTCGCGCGCGAGACCGTTCCCGGCGGCTGGTACTGGTTCGGGCGCATCGCGCGCGGCGAAACCCTGCGCTTGTTCAACGCCCTTGGCCGCTCCTCGGCCTCGGTCGTCGCCTGGAGCGCCGACGACGTTTCGGAACGCATCAACCATGCCGACAGCGTCAAGGTGCAATGGAGCGCGGCGCTGCGGAAAGGCCGGGTCATCCTCACCGACATGGGCAAGGTGGCGTTCTCGATCGTCGAGGACACCAGCGGCGTCCATGACGCGCTCGTCGGCGGCTCGACGGCGGCGTCGAATGCGAAAAAATATGGCGGCGATTTCCGCAACACGCGCGACAATTTTATTCTGGCCGCCACCAAGCTCGGCCTTGCGCGCGCCGACATTCCCCTGCCGGTGACCTTTTTCGCGCCGCTCGACGTCGACGCCGAAGGCCGCTTCGTCTGGAACGAGACGAAGCGCGCCAGAAATGATTTCGTCGATCTGCGCGCCGAACAGGATTTGCTGCTCGCGATCTCCAATTGCCCGCATCCGCTCGATCCGGCGCCGGATTATGCGCCGGGGCCGCTGGAGCTGATCCGCTTCCGCATCCCCGTTGCGGCCGACGACTTTTGCCGCACGGGCAGCGCGGAAAACATCCGCGCTTTCGAAAACACCGACGCCGCTTTGGCCTGAGGAGGGGAACATGAGCCAGATCATCTGCGCCCCGGCCGCGCGCGACGCCGCCGACGCCATTTACGATTTCCAGATTCCCGCGAAAAAGCCCTGGTCGCATGTGGTGCGCAAGGGGCAGGTTTTGCGCATCGTCGACCTTTTCGGCCAGCAGGCGGTGGACACGCTTTTCTATCGCGCCGACGATTTCAACGAGCGTTACAGCGCGCAGGACACTTTGCGCGAACAGGGTTCGGCCTATGTCGTCACCGGCACGGAACTCATCTCGAACGAGGGCCGGGCGATGGCCCGGATCGTCGCCAATACCGGCGGCGTCCATGACACGTCCGCGGGGGCCTGTTCCTGCGAGAGCAACACCGTGCGCTTCGGCCATCACGTCAAATATCAGCACGCCTGCCGCGAGAATTTCGTCATGGAAGTGACGAAGCACGGCATGAGCAAACGCGACATCGCGCCCAACATCAATTTCTTCATGAATGTGCCGGTCGAGCCCGGCGGCAATCTGGCGATTGTCGATGGCGAATCGAAGCCCGGCGACTATGTCGAACTGGTCGCGGAAATGGACATTCTCTGCGTCATTTCCAATTGCCCGCAGATCAACAATCCCTGCAACGGCTTCCATCCGACGCCGGTGCGGGTGCTGATCTGGGACGCGCCGGGGGCCTGAAATGTTCGACAAAGTGCTCATCGCCAACCGGGGCGAAATCGTCGGCCGGATCGCGCGATCTTTGCGCAAAATGGGCGTCAAAAGCGTCGCCGTATATTCCGACGCCGACCGTTTCGCGCGGCCGGTCCTTGACGCCGATGAGGCGGTCAGGATCGGCCCGGCGCCCGCGAGCGAAAGCTATCTGCGGATCGACGCCGTTCTCGACGCCTGCCGCAAAACCGGCGCGCAGGCGGTCCATCCAGGCTATGGCTTCCTTTCGGAAAATGTCGGCTTCGCGGAAAGGCTCGCAGCCGAGGGAATCGCCTTTATAGGCCCGCGTCCCGAACATTTGCGCGCCTTTGGCCTCAAGCATACGGCGCGCGAGATCGCGCAAGGCGCCGGCGTTCCGCTTCTGCCCGGATCGGGCCTTATCGACAATGTCGAGCAGGCGCTCGCCGAGGCCGAGCGCATCTCCTATCCAGTGATGCTGAAAAGCACGGCGGGCGGCGGCGGCATCGGCATGCAGCTCTGCGAGGGCCCGGAATCCTTGCGCGAAAAATTCGAAAGCGTGCAGCGCACCGCCAAGGCGGGCTTCGGCGACGCGAGGCTCTATCTCGAACGTTTCGTCGCCCGCGCCCGCCATGTCGAGGTGCAGATTTTCGGCGACGGCAAGGGCCGCGTCGTCGCGCTCGGCGAGCGCGATTGCTCGCTCCAGCGCCGCAACCAGAAAGTGATCGAGGAAACCCCGCCGTCGGGCCTCTCCGACGACATTCGCCGGCGTCTGCGCGAAGCCGCGATCGCGCTCGGCCGCCAGGTGAATTACGAATCCGCGGGCACGGTCGAATTTATCTATGATGTCGCGCGGCAGGATTTCTCGTTCCTCGAAGTCAACACCAGGCTTCAGGTCGAACATCCGGTGACCGAGGCGATTTTCGGCGTCGATCTGGTCGAATGGATGATCCGCCAGGCGGCGGGCGAGGACGTGCTTGCGGGCGCGGAAAATCTCGCGCCGCAGGGCGCGGCGATGGAGGTCCGCATCTATGCCGAAAATCCCTCCGCCGGCTTTCGCCCCAGCGCGGGCCTGTTGACGCAAGTGGAATTCCCCGCAAACGCGCGCGTCGATTCCTGGATCGAAACCGGCGCCGAGGTCACGGCCAATTACGATCCGATGCTCGCCAAGGTCATCGTCCATGGCGCGACGCGCGACGAGGCGCTTGCAAAGCTGCGCGCGGCGCTGGCCACGACTCGCATCGCTGGCATCGAGACCAATCTCGCTTACCTGCGCGCCATTGCGGCATCGGATGTTTTCGCGCGCGGCGATGTCGCCACCAATGTGCTGGCGCATTTCGCCTTTGCGCCGCGCTCGCTCGATGTGCTCAGCCCCGGCGCGCAATCGACGGTCCAGGAACTGCCCGGACGTCTCGGCCTGTGGGACGTCGGCGTGCCGCCGAGCGGCCCGATGGATGAAATGAGCTTCCGTCTCGCCAATCGCATCGTCGGCAATGCGGAGACCGTCACCGCGCTGGAAATGACGGCGCGCGGCGCGAGTTTGCGCTTCAACTCCGACGCGGTTTTCGCGCTCGCCGGCGCGCGGATGAAGGCGACGCTCGACGGCGTCGAAGTCGAAAATCATCTTCCCCATCAGGCCAAAGCCGGACAGGCGCTGGCGCTCGGCGCGGTCGAAGGGCCGGGTCTGCGGACCTATCTCGCTCTGCGCGGCGGCTTTGACGCCCCGGAATTCCTGGGCTCGCGCGCGACCTTCACTCTGGGCGGATTCGGCGGCCACGCCGTCGGCGCGCTCAAGGCGGGCGATGTGCTGCATTTCGGCGACGCGCCCGCGATAAGCGCGCCGCGCCCGGCAGCGTCTGAGGAGCTGCCGCCGCTGACCCATGACTGGCGCCTGTCGGTGATCTATGGCCCGCATGGCGCGCCGGATTTCTTCCTCGACGAAGACATTTCAACCCTGTTTTCCGCCGAATATGAAGTGCATTTCAATTCGGCGCGCACGGGGGTGAGGCTCACCGGCCCCAAACCGGCCTGGGCGCGCGCCGACGGCGGCGAGGCCGGGCTGCATCCCTCCAATATTCACGACAACGCCTACGCCATCGGCGCGGTGGATTTCACCGGCGACATGCCGATTCTGCTCGGTCCCGACGGCCCGAGCTTGGGGGGCTTCGTCTGCCCCGCCGTGACCGCCCGCGAGGATTTGTGGAAGCTCGGCCAGCTCAAGCCCGGCGACAAGTTGCGCTTCGTCGCGGTCGAACGCGCGCAGGATCCGATCGCCGGACCGACCGTCAAAGCGGCGCAGGGCTCAGCCATCCTCGGCAAGGTCGAGGGCGAAATTCCCGCCGTCTATCGCCGCGCCGGCGACGACAATCTGCTGATCGAATATGGGCCGATGACGCTCGACATCGGCTTGCGCATGCGGGTGCATCTGCTGGCGCAGAAAGTGCGCGAGGCGAAACTTCCCGGCCTGATCGACATGACGCCGGGCATACGCTCGCTGCAGATTCATTACGACAGCGCCGTTTTGCCGCGCGGCATATTGCTCGACGCGTTGCGCGAGATCGAAAGCGCGCTGCCTTCGACCGAACAGATGATCGTGCCGAGCCGCATCGTCCATCTGCCTTTGTCGTGGAATGATCCGCAGGCGCAACTGGCGATGAGGAAATATCAGGAGCTGGTGCGCCCCAATGCGCCCTGGTGCCCGTCGAATATCGAATTCATTCGCCGCATTAACGGGCTCGACGACGAGGCCGCGGTGCGCAACATCATTTTCGACGCCAATTATCTGGTGCTGGGCCTTGGCGACGTCTATCTCGGCGCCCCGGTCGCCACGCCGGTCGATCCGCGCCATCGGCTGGTGACCACCAAATATAATCCGGCGCGCACCTGGACGCCGGAAAACGCCGTGGGCATCGGCGGCGCTTATATGTGCGTCTATGGCATGGAAGGGCCGGGCGGCTATCAATTATTCGGCCGCACCATCCAGATGTGGAACAGCTGGCGCTCGACGAAGGAATTCGCCCCCGGCGCCCCCTGGCTGTTGCGCTTCTTCGACCAGATCAAATTCTTCCCCGTCAGCGCCGAGGAATTGCTGGAGGCGCGCGCCGCCTTTCCGCATGGCGCTTTTCCGCTGAAGATCGAGGAAACGCAATTTTCCTATGCCGGCTACAAGGCTTTTCTCGCCCGCGAAGCGCAGGGAATCGCCGCCTTCAAGACCTGCCAGCAGGCGGCGTTCGAAGCCGAGCGCCAACGCTGGCGCGACGCCAAAATCGACGAAGCGCCGCTGGATGACGCAGCGGCCGCGCTCGGCTCCGGCGGCGAGGTTCCCGACGGCTGCATCGGCCAGTTTACTGAGGCGCCGGGCAATGTCTGGCAATGGCGCGTCGCCGAGGGCGATCATGTCGAAATCGGGCAAGTCCTGGTGGTGATCGAATCGATGAAAATGGAAATTTCCATCGCCGCCACTGCGCGCGGCATTGTCCGCAGCCTGCTGGTCAAGCCGGGCCAGACGCTGCGCGCCGGCGATCTGGTTTGCGCTCTCGAGGAAGTGTGATGGCCCTGTTCACGCTCGACGCCTTGCGCGCCCGTTACGCCGCGCGGCCGCAATCCGTGCTCGATGTGGTCGAAGAGGTTTTGGCGCGGATCGAAGCCTGCGACGATCCCGCCATTTTCATCAGCCGCGTCGCGCCGGACGATTTTCGCGCCGGCGCGCGCGACCTTTTGGCGCGCGCGCCTGATCCGGCGAGCCTGCCGCTCTGGGGCGTTCCCTATGCGGTCAAGGACAATATCGACGTCGAGGGCATGGCGACCACCGCCGCCTGCCCGGATTTCGCTTATGTCGCAGCGAAGGACGCGACGGTCGTAGCGCGGCTGCGCGCGGCGGGCGCGCTTCTCGTCGGCAAGACCAATCTCGATCAATTCGCCACCGGCCTCAACGGCACGCGCTCGCCCTATGGCGCGCCGCGCTGCGTCTTCAATGCGGATTATGTATCGGGGGGCTCGTCGTCCGGTTCGGCGGTCGCGGTGGCGCGCGGCCTTGTCGCCTTTTCGCTTGGCACCGACACTGCCGGTTCAGGCCGCGTGCCCGCCGCCTTCAACAATATCGTCGGCGTCAAGCCGACGCCCGGCCTCGTCTCGGCGGCGGGTGTGGTTCCTGCCTGCCGCAGCCTTGATTGCGTCAATGTCTTTGCCACGAATGTCGCCGACGGCGTCGCCGTGCGCCGCGCGATCGAAGGTTTCGATCCCGAGGACAGCTACACGATTTCAGCCCCGGCCCGGGGCCTGCCGCCACAGCCGCGCGTTGGCTTTCTGGCGGCGAAGGATCGCGAATTTTACGGCGATGCGCAGAATGAAACGCTCTATGGGCAAGCCATGGCGCAAGCCGAAAAACTCGGATGGCGCTTGGTCGAATTCGATTATGCGCCCTTTGCCGCAATCGCCGCTTTGCTTTACGAAGGCCCGTGGCTGGCGGAGCGGCTTGCGGCCGTAGACTCCTTCCTTGCGCAAAAGCCGGAGGCTTTCGATCCGACCGTGCGCGGCCTGATCGAAAGCGCGAAAAAATTCTCCGCCGCCGACGCCTTTCGCGGCCAATATCGCCTGAAGGACCTTTTGCGCGCGGCGGATCGGGAAGCGGAAAAATTCGATTTTATGCTGTTGCCGACCTCCCCCACCATTCACACGGTCGCGGCGATGAAAGCCGATCCCGTCCGGCTCAACGCGCAATTCGGCCGCTACACCAATTTCGTCAATTTCCGCGCCATGGCGGCCATCGCCATTCCCGCCGGCTTCCGGGCCGATGGCCTGCCCTTTGGCGTGACCCTGATCGGACCGGCGCAAAGCGACGAGGCTCTCGCGCCCTTCGCCGCCGCCTTCCATGCGGCGGCGGGCTGCGGCGCCGGCGCTTCGCGCGAGGCGGTCGCCGCGCCAGCGCCAACGCCCGTCGGCGACCACATCGAAATCGTCGTGGTCGGCGCCCATCTCGCCGGCGAGCCGCTCAACTGGCAGCTCACGCAAGGCGGCGGCTGGCTGGTCGAAGCCACGCGCACCGCGCCCGATTATCGCCTCTTTGCTCTCGCCAACACCGCGCCGCCCAAGCCGGGGCTCATTCATGAGCCGGGCTTCGTCGGGCCGGGACTGGAGGTTGAAGTCTGGTCGCTGCCCGCCGACAGCTTCGGCCGTTTCGTCAACGCCATTCCTGCGCCGCTCGGCGTCGGCAAGGTGACGCTCGCCAGCGGCAGGCAGGTCACGGGCTTCCTGTGCGAAAGCCATGCTTTGGCCGGCGCCCGCGAAATCACCGCATTCGGCGGCTGGCGCGCCTTTCTCTCGGCCAGTTGAACCAAAGCGTCTTCGGCGCGGGTTTCGATGGCCGCGATCGTGTCGCCGAAAGTCGTCTCGACCTTTCCGTCGATTGCCCGGAAAATCGCCGCCCGCTTGCGATCCGATCCCCGGGAACGCCCATGACCCTGGAAATCCTCACCCGTCTGCCCGATAAGGAAACCGGCAAGCCGCCGCTTCTCTTCGTCCATGGCGCCTGGCTCGCCGCCTGGTGCTGGGACGAAAATTTCCTGCCCTTCTTCGCCCGGGCCGGCTATCCGGCCTGTGCGGTCAGCCTGCGCGGCCATGGCGGATCGTCCGGATCGGTCCACTGGGCGAGCGTCTCGGATTATGTCGCGGATGTCGCGGAGGCGGTCGCGCAGCTCCCGGCGGCGCCGGTTCTGATCGGCCATTCCATGGGCGGCTATGTCGTTCAGAAATATCTGGAGACGCATGACGCGCCGGGCGCCGTTCTGCTCGCCTCCGCGCCGCCCTATGGCATGGCTGGGGCCTTCATCGACGCCTGGCGACGGCATCCCCTGCGCTGGCTGCAGGCCAATCTGTCGAACAACACCAAAAGCCTGTTCGCCACGCCCGACCTGTGCCGCGAATTTTTCTTTTCTCTGGCGACGCCCGATGAGGAGATCGTCCGTTTCATGCAGCGGGCGAACGACGAATCCCATCGCGCCCTCATTGATCTGATTTTTCCCAACTTCGTCGATCCAGGCAAAATCAGGACGCCGCTCCTTGTTCTCGGAGGGGAGAAAGATATCGTTTTCCCGCCGCGCGACGTCTTGGAAACGGCGCGGCGCTACAACGCCGCGGCGAAAATCCTTCCCGGCCTGCCGCACGCCATGATGCTCGACGTCCTGTGGCGCGAGGCGGCGGACGCGATCGCCGACTTTCTTCCTCAAGCCACTGGCGCACGGGACGTTTGCGCCCTAAATTGACGGTAGCGGCGCTGCGGGGTGCGTGAGGACTAATTCCCCGGGGCCTTACGATCCCAACGGGAGCTGTCCCTGTCTTCGTCCGTGGACTTAGGCACATGGCGCCCACCTACTTTGTAGGTTTCCCGGGATCGTGTCCCACGGCTTTTGTGGCCCGCACCCTTTGCGCCCGTCAGCGCCGATCGTTTACGGACGCTTTCTCTCATGAACCAAGGGCCCGTCACCCCTTCCCTCGCCCCTCATAGCCCATCGAACGACGGGCGTTCGGGGACGCCCCATGCGGGGGGAGGGGCCGAAAAGGCTCGACTGCGCGAAAAACTCCGCGCCGCGCGCGCGGCCATTCCGGCCTCGCAAGCCGCGGCGGCGGCCGAAAGGATCGCCGCGCGCGCGTTCGCCCTCGTGCTGGAACAGGGAGGCGCGCCCGCGCCGGTCGCGCTTTACGCCGCCATGCCCGGCGAACTCGACTGTCTCCCGCTGCTCGCCGCGCTCGCCGGGGCAGGATTCCCCACCTTGCTGCCGGTCGCCGGCGCCCGCGCGACGCCCTTGATCTTCCGTCTGTGGCGGCCCGGCGATCCGTTGGTCGCGGCGCGCTTCGGGCTGCGCGAGCCGCCGGATTCGGCGCCCGAAATGCGGCCCGCGATTCTTTTCGCGCCTTTGCTCGGCTTTGACGATAAGGGAACGCGGCTCGGCTTCGGCGGCGGCTATTATGACGCCACTCTGGCCCATCTGCGCGCCAGCGGCCCGGTCGTGGCCGGTGGGCTCGCCTTCTCCTGCCAGCGGGCGGACGAGATTCCGCGCGAAAGCCACGACCAGAAGCTGGATTTCGTGGTCACGGAAGCGGATATGATCTGTTTCGCTTGAGCGAAGTCGCGGACGAGGCCGGGCCTTTTCGTGGCGGTCCGGGCGCGTGAAGCCCGCGCTTTCGGCGCGGCGCGGGAAAAGGGCGACGAAGGCCGGCGTTTCGTGGTAACGAGATCGTAACGTTTCGCTTTCACGGATTCTTCATGCGTCTCCTTTTCATCGGCGACGTGGTCGGACGCGCCGGCCGCGCGGCCGTCGTCGAACATGTCCCGGCCCTGCGCCGCCAGTTTGCGCTTGATTTCGTCGTCGCCAATGGCGAAAACGCGGCCGGCGGTTTTGGCATCACCGAGGCCATTGCGCAGGAATTCCTGGGCGCCGGCGTCGATTGCGTCACGCTCGGCAATCATTCCTTCGATCAGCGCGAAGCTCTGGTTTTTCTTGAACGCGCGCCGCATGTGCTGCGTCCGGTCAATTATCCCGCCGGCACGCCGGGGCGCGGGTCCTGGCTCTACGAGACCGCGGCGGGCGAGCGGGTGCTGGTGGTCAATGTCATGGGCCGGGTCTTCATGGACGCGCTCGACGACCCCTTCGCCGCGGTGGAAAAGGAGCTTTCCGCCTGTCCGCTTGGCGTTGGCTGCGACGCCGTGATCCTCGATATTCACGCCGAAGCGTCGAGTGAGAAACAAGCGATGGCCCATTTCTGCGACGGGCGCGCGTCGCTCGCCGTCGGCACCCACACCCATGTGCCGACCGCCGACTGGCGCATTCTCGCCCATGGAACCGCCTTCCAGAGCGATGCCGGCATGACGGGGGATTATGATTCGGTGATCGGGATGGACAAGGAGGAGCCGATCCGCCGCTTCACCCGCAAAACGCCGGGATCGCGTTTCGAGCCCGCTGACGGTCCCGCGACGCTCTGCGGCCTGTTCGTCGAGACCGGAGCCGACGGATTGGCGAAGCGCGTCGCGCCGGTGAGGGTCGGCGGGACCTTGGCCCAGGCTCTGCCCGAGGCCGGATAAGCTTTCCTCCATCTTTTCACCGCGCGCAGGCGCGATTATAAGGCGCCGTCGAATTTTTCGCTCGCCGCCGCCGGCGATACGGGCGCATTTGAACAGCAGGGACGAAAATGGCCGGGCATAGTCAGTTCAAGAACATCATGCACAAGAAGGGCAAGCAGGACGCCATCCGCTCCAAGCTCTTCTCCAAACTGGCCCGCGAAATCACCGTCGCCGCGAAAATGGGCATGCCCGATCCGGCGATGAATCCTCGCCTGCGTCTTGCCGTGCTCGCGGCGCGGGCCGAAAACATGCCCAAGGACAATATCGAGCGCGCGATCAAGAAGGCTTCCGGCGGCGACAGCGAGAATTATGACGAAGTCCGTTACGAGGGCTATGCGCCAGGCGGCGTCGCGGTGATTGTCGAGGCGCTCACCGACAACCGCAACCGCACCGCGGGCGAAGTGCGCTCCTATTTCACCAAGGCGGGCGGGGCGCTCGCCGAAACCGGCGCGGTTTCCTTCATGTTCGACCATGTCGGCCAGATCGAATATGACGCCGAGGTCGCGAGCGAGGACGACATGATGGAGGCGGCGATCGAGGCCGGCGCCGAGGATGTCGCCACCACCGAGGATGGCCACGAGATCACCACCTCGCTGGAAGGTCTCGCCGAGGTCTCCAAGGCGTTGGAAGCGACCTTCGGCGAGCCGAAAAAATCCAGGCTGATCTGGCGGCCACAGAACACCATCGCGGTGGACGACGAGGCCGGCGAGAAGATTTTGAAACTGATCGGCTCGCTCGAAGACAATGACGACGTTCAGAACGTCTACGCCAATTTCGAGATCTCCGACGCGCTGGTCGCCAAAATGGGCGGCTGAGGCTTCCGACCTCGCAAAAAGAAAAACCCGCCGCAGGCCTTTGCAGCGGGTTTTTCTTTGCGTCGGTCAGGCGACCTGGACGTCGGGCTTGGGCGCGAGCCTCTCCACGCCCATCGCCCGCATCAGGCAGGCGCGGGCGAAGGCGAGCAGTTCCTCCGGGCAATGCGCGGCGCGCTCCAGCACCTGGGTGAGCAGTCGGAAACAGGCGGGGTTCAGCCGGGCGTCGTCGCCGCCGAGCCATGTGATCAAATGCCGCGCGGCGCCGACGCCGACGTCGTGGCCGGCATAATCCTCCACGAACCAGGCGCTCAGCGTTTCGGCGAAAAAATCGCCCCATTCCGGGCAGGACGGCAGGCCGGCGCGGGCGAGGGCGAAGAGGGACTCGGCCTCGCCGGGCGAGAGTTCGGCGTGGTTCCGGCAGAATCTCGCCAAAGCGGCGACGTCCTCTTCCTGAATCCGGTTCCGCCTGGCGACGAACTGGCAGATCAGAGGAATGATTTCGGGGTCGCGTTCTTTCCTGGAAGCCATAGCATCCTCGCCGGTCAATTTGTCGGCGACGCTAGGTCGAGGCGAATTGACGATCCGCTAACGCGGCGTGCAATTCGCGCGGCTTGTTTAATCGGCGCTTAATGAAAAATCGGAAGGAGGCCCCGGCGGCGCGCCGCCGGGGCCGATGCCGGCGGCGTCAAAATCCCTTGGTCTGCAAGGCGGCCATGATTTCGTCCATGATCGCCGGATCGTCGATGGTCGCGGGCATGGTCCAGGGGTCGTGGTCGGCGATCTTCTTCATCGTCCCGCGGAGAATCTTGCCGGAGCGGGTTTTCGGCAGGCGATTGACGGTGATCGCGATCTTGAAGGCGGCGACGGGGCCGATCTTGTCACGCACCAGCTTGACCAGATCCTTCTCGATCTCGATCGGCGACCGGGTCACGCCCGATTTCAGCACCACGAAGCCGCAGGGCTGTTCGCCCTTGAGTTCGTCCTTGACGCCGATGACCGCGCATTCGGCGACGTCGGGATGCGAGGCGAGCACCTCTTCCATGCCGCCGGTCGACAGGCGATGGCCGGCGACATTGATGATGTCATCGGTGCGGCCCATGATATAGAGATAGTTGTCCTCGTCGATGAAGCCGGCGTCGGCGGTCTTGTAATAGCCGGGGAATTCGGTGAGGTAGCTCTCCTTCATCCGCTCGTCCTGCTTCCACAGGGTCGGGAGGCAGCCAGGAGGCAGCGGAAGCTTCACCACGATCGAGCCCATCTTGCCGGCCGGCACCTGATGGCAGCCTTCGTCCACGATCTGGACGTCATAGCCCGGCATGGCGACGGTCGGCGATCCGTGCTTGACCGGCAGGGCGCCGAGACCGATCGGATTGCCGGCGATGGCCCAGCCCGTCTCGGTCTGCCACCAATGGTCGATCACCGGCACGCCCAGAATCTTCTCCGCCCAGGCCACCGTGTCCGGGTCGGCGCGCTCGCCGGCCAGGAACAGGGTGCGCAAGCTCGTCAAATCATATTTCTTAACGTGCTCGGCGTTCGGGTCTTCCTTGCGCACGGCGCGGAAAGCGGTCGGCGCGGTGAAGAGCGCGGCGATTTTATATTCTTCGATCATGCGCCAGAAAGCGCCGGCGTCGGGCGTGCCGACCGGCTTGCCCTCGTAGACCACTGTGGTCGCGCCATAGAGCAGTTGGCCATAGAGTATGTAGGAATGGCCGACCACCCAACCGACGTCCGAGGCCGCCCAGAACACTTCGCCGGGCTCGATCCCGTAAAGATTCTTCATCGTCCAGCACAGGGCGACGGCGTGGCCGCCATTATCGCGCACCACGCCCTTCGGCACGCCCGTCGTGCCGGAGGTGTAAAGAATATAGAGCGGGTCGGTCGCCGCCATTTCTTCGGGCTTGACCGTGCGGCCTTCCGCCAGCGCGGGGACGACCATATCCCCCCAGTCGAAGTCGCGACCGCCGATCATCTCGGCCTTTTCCTGCGGACGCTGGAGCAGGAGGACCTTTTCCGGCTTGACCGCGGCGAGCTCGATCGCCTCGTCGAGCAGCGGCTTGTATTTGACGACGCGGTTGGGCTCGATGCCGCAGGAGGCGGTGATGATGACCTTGGGCTGGGAATCGTTGATGCGCGTGGCCAGTTCCTTGGCGGCGAAGCCGCCGAACACCACAGAATGGATGGCGCCGATGCGGGCGCACGCGAGGACGCCAATCACCGCCTCGGGAATCATCGGCATATAGAGCAGGACGCGGTCGCCCTTGACGACGCCGAAATCCTTCAACACCGCCGCGACAGCGTTCACTTCCGCCAGCAATTGCGCAAAGGTGAAGGTGCGCTTCATGCCGGTGACAGGGCTGTCGTAGATCAGCGCGGCCTGCTCGGCGCGGCCGTTCTTCACGTGGCGGTCGACCGCATTGTAGCAGGTGTTGAGCGTGCCGTCGGGGAACCAGCGGCCATAGACGCCCATGTCCGGGTCGAAGATCTTTTGCGGCGGCTTGATCCAGTCGATCGCCTTGGCCGCTTCGGCCCAAAACGCGCTCGGGTCCTTGATCCAGGATTGATAGACTTCTTGATAGCGGCTGGCCATGTTTCCCCTCGCTCCCGTTGTTCTTGCGCGCGCCGCCATGCGGCGAATTGCGCGAAAAGTGCGCCGGAATGGCCGCCAAGTCCAGAATGTGGCGCTCAATCCTTAGGCTAATGGGGCGCGGTCGCCCTTTTTGTCGTAACTCTCCCTCATGTTGCAAAACTGTCGCCTGGGTCTAGTAGTGGCCGACGCCTGCAGGCCGGGCGATTCCGGCGCGTTTTTCGTCCAGGGAGATTGCCTTGCGCCTCGCCATTATCGGAAGCGGTTATGTCGGCCTGGTTTCGGGGGCGTGTTTTTCCGATTTCGGCCATTCCGTCGCCTGCGTCGATCTGGACGAGGCCAAGATCAAGGCGCTTGAAGCCGGCGTCATGCCGATCTATGAGCCGGGGCTCGATCAGCTTGTCGAGCGCAATGTCCGCGATGGGCGCCTCGCCTTTTCCACCGACCTGAAAACGTCGGTCGCGGGCGCCGACGCCGTCTTCATCGCGGTGGGCACGCCGTCGCGGCGCGGCGACGGCCACGCCGATCTTTCCTATGTCTATGCCGCCGCCGCCGATGTGGCCCGCGCCGCGACCGGGCCCCTGGTTGTGGTCACCAAATCGACCGTTCCGGTCGGCGCCGGCGACGAGGTCGAGCGCATTGTGCGCGAGTCGCGTCCCGATCTCGACATCCACGTCGCCTCCAATCCCGAATTCCTGCGCGAGGGCGCCGCGATTTCGGATTTCAAACATCCCGACCGAGTGGTGGTGGGCGTGGAAAGCGAACGCGCGCGAAATGTGATGGCGGCGATCTACCGCCCGCTGGCGCTCAATGGCCTGCCCATGGTCTTCGTCGCCCGCCGCACGGCGGAAATGATCAAGTATGCCGCCAACGCCTTCCTCGCCACCAAGATCACCTTCATCAACGAGATCGCCGACCTGTGCGAGGCGGCGGGCGCCAATGTGCAGGACGTCGCGCGCGGCATCGGCCTCGACGGCCGCATAGGGTCGAAATTTCTGCACGCCGGCCCGGGCTATGGCGGGTCGTGCTTTCCTAAGGACACGGTCGCTTTGGTCAAGACCGGGCATGACTTTGAGGCGCCTCTGCGCATCGTCGAAACCGTGGTCAGCGTCAACGACCAGCGCAAGCGGGCCATGGGCAGAAAAATCATCGCCGCCTGCGGCGGCGCGGTGCGGGGGAAGACCATCGCCCTGCTTGGCCTGACCTTCAAACCCAATACCGACGACATGCGCGAGGCGCCGTCTCTCGCCATCGTCCAGGCCCTGCTCGACGCGGGCGCCCGGGTGCGCGGCTATGACCCGGCGGGCATGGAGCAGGCGCGGGCGCTGATGCCGGAAGTGGATTACGCCGCCAGCGCCTATGATTGCGTCGAAGGCGCCCATGCCGTGGCGCTGTTGACCGAATGGGACGAATTCCGCGCGCTCGACCTCGGCCGGATCAAAACGCTGCTGGCCGAGCCGGTTCTGGTCGATCTGCGCAATGTTTATCCTGTCGGCGAAGCCGAGCGTTATGGGCTGAACTATGTCAGCATTGGCCGCCCGGGGGCGCGCTGAGACGGTTGCGGCAACCACTTGTTAAGCAAGTTCGGTAAGGCTTGCGGCGAACCTGCGCGCGCCGGAATTTGGTTTCCGGCGAAAGCGGGCTAGACTTTATGCTCGCCGCACTGTTTTCCCTTTCTGATTCGTCGTCCGGAACCCGATCATGAACATTCTCGCGCTTGAACCGCTCGATCTCGCCGCCCTCGTGGCCTCGCGGGTGTGCCATGACGTCATCAGCCCGGTCGGCGCCATCGTCAACGGGCTGGAGGTTCTGGAGGAGGACAAGGACGAGGGCATGCGCGAATTCGCCCTCGACCTGATCCGCAAGAGCGCCAAGGCGGCCTCGGCCCGGCTGCAATTCTGCCGCCTCGCCTTCGGCGCCGCCGGCTCGGCGGGCGCCGCGATCGACACGGGCGACGCCGAAAAGGTGGCGCGCGGCCTGTTCGCCGACGACCGCACCCAGTTGAACTGGGAGTCGCCGCGGGTGTTCATGCCCAAGAACAAGGTCAAGCTCGTGCTCAACCTGTGCCTGATCGCCGCCGCCTGCATTCCGCGCGGCGGGGTGATGAACGTCTCGATCGAGGGCGAGGGCGACGACGCGCGCATGAGTGTGACGGTCAAGGGTCCCAATCTCAAGCTTGCGAGCCATGTCGCCGACCTGCTCGAAGGCCGCTCCGAGAGCGGCATGGTGGACGCCCATGGCATCCAGCCCTTTTTCACCGGCCTCGTCGCGCGCTCCTGCGGCATGGCGGTTCAGGTGGCGGCGAGCAGCGAGGATGTCACGCTGAGGGCCGCGCCCGAGGCGCCCGCGGCCGGCGCGTGAAACTTTTGCGAAAGCGGGGCGCTTCGCCTTGCGCTGGCGCGACAGGCGGCTATAAAGGCGCCTGATTTCGCCCGGCGCGTCGCGCCGGGACGACGGAGGGGTGGCCGAGTGGTTGAAGGCGCACGCCTGGAAAGTGTGTATACGGGAAACCGTATCGCGGGTTCGAATCCCGCTCCCTCCGCCAGCTACGTTTTTCAGCAAAAAGTGGTAGCGTCCACGAAGGTGGTGGAGATTTCTGAGTGAAGCCGGCGGGCGGAGCTCCGCTTAGCGGAGCCCGCCGGCGGGCCGGGGCGGTCACCGCGCCCTCTTCGGTTATGGTCGAGTTGCTGAAGCTTGACCCCACCGAAACGAGGACATGATGACCGACGACACAATGGCATTTCTTCATCAACTGCGCGAGCGCGGCGGGGAGGACCTCCTGAAGGACCTCGCCGAAGCGGTGTTGCAGAAGCTGATGGATTTTGACGTCGACAACCTGATCGGCGCCGGACGCTACGAGCGTTCAGATGTGCGCACGACGCAGCGCAACGGCTATCGCCCGCGCGAACTCGACACCCGGCTCGGCACGCTGGAACTCAAAATCCCGAAGCTGCGCAAGGGCAGCTATTTTCCTGGCTTCCTCGAACCGCGCAAGACCGCCGAGCGCGCGCTTGTCGCCGTCATTCAGGAGGCCTGGATCCAGGGCGTTTCGACACGCAAGGTCGACGATCTCGTTCAGGCGATGGGCATGTCGGGCATCTCGAAAAGCCAGGTGTCGAAGCTCTGCGAGGACATCGACGAGCGGGTGAACTCGTTCCTTGATCGCAAGCTCGAAGGCGAGTGGCCCTATCTTTGGCTCGACGCGACCTATCTGAAAGTGCGCGAGAACGGCCGGATCGTCTCGGTCGCCGCAATAATAGCCACAGCGGTGAACGGCGAAGGGCGGCGTGAGATCATTGGGCTCGGGCTGGGGCCGTCGGAGGCGGCGGTGTTTTGGCTCGGCTTCCTGCGCTCGCTGGAAAGCCGCGGCCTCAAGGGCGTCAAGCTGGTCATCTCCGATGCGCATGAAGGCCTGAAAGCGGCTATCGCCCAAGTCTTCAAGGCGAGTTGGCAGCGTTGCCGGGTGCACTTCATGCGCAATGCGCTCGCTCATGTTTCCAAAGCGCATCATGGCATGGTGTCGGCGGCGATCCGCTCCGTCTTTGCCCAGGAGGATCAGGCCGCTGCGTCACGGACCTGGCGCCAGGTCGCCGACCAATTGCGGGCGCGATTTTCGCGGCTGGCCGATATGCTGGACGCCGCCGAGGCCGACGTGCTCGCCTTCATGGCGTTTCCCCGCGCGCATTGGCCGAAGCTGCATTCCACCAACCCGATCGAGCGCCTCAACAAGGAGGTGAAACGGCGCGCCGACGTGGTCGGCATTTTCCCCAACGAAACTTCGATCAGGCGGCTCGTCGGCCCCATCCTGCTCGAACAAAATGATGAGTGGCAATTACAGCATCGCTACATGAGCCTGGAGACGATGGCCGGCCTCGCCGACGAAGCCGCCGCGCCGCCAAAAATCGCAGCCTGAGAAGAGGCGCAACGACCGCCCCACAATTTCCACCACCTTGACGGACGTGACCGGCGATTGACCGGGCCAAAGCGATATTCGACGGCGCTGACCATCAGGTCGCGGATGTCCTCGCCCTTGACGCCCGCCGTCGTGGCGACATGGCCGAGGGCTTCCCGGTCGCAGCAATCAAGCGCGAAGGCGACGCGGACTTTTTCGGCATTGTCGCAAGCGATCTCGAAGCCGTCGGAACACCAACGCAGGTTGGAGCGCAGAACGGCGATCTTGCCGTCATGCGGGCGGTTTTCGCCGCCGCCGGCATGACGTTGAAGCAACAGGCCGTGCGCCCTCATCACCCGATAAACCCGCTTGCGGTTGACCGGCGCCGCGCCCTCGGCGCGTCTTTTGCGGCGCAGGTCGGCCCACACGCGGGCGTAGCCCCAGGACGGCTGTTCGGCGATGATCCCCTTGATCTCGCAGAGCAGATCGTCTTCCGGCAGGGGCGGTCGGCCCATGCGTTTGGCCGCGCCGCCGGCAATGCGCGCGGCGACATTCGAGCGGGCGACGCCGAGGGTTTCGCAGACGGCCTTCATCGCGAACCGTCCCGTGGATTGAGCGTCGGCAGCGACAACGACCGCAACATCCGTTTTTTTGAGCCTGCGGCGACTTCAAGCGCCTCTTTGAGGATTTCGGCCTCCATCGACTTCTTGCCGAGCAGGCGCTGCAGTTCGCGCACCTGGTCGACCAAAGCCCTGTAGGCGGACGCCGGAACGACGTCCTCCTCGGCCTGCGTCGCGGTCAGGGCGCCTTGGTTCGCCAGCCGCCGCCAGGTGAACAGCTGATTGGGGGCGATGCCGTGACGGCGCGCGACAAGGCTAACCGTCATGCCCGGCTCCATCGTCTCGGCAATGATCGCCAATTTCTCCGCCGACGTGCGCCGACGCCGTCGTTCTCGGCCCGGCAGGACCTCACTCTTCGGATTGTCACCAGTCATAAACACGACATTACTCCTACCTCTCAGCGAAGTGGGAGTGCCTGTCCGGCGACTTACGGGGCTATTTCAGCGTCCATGAGAATGATCGCGATTTGGGCCACTCGTGCTCTCGGCTCGACTATCGTAGCGTGATGGCGAAAAAATAGTGATCATCGCTATCGGTCGCGGCCCGCCATAGAGCTGGCTCGGGGAATCTGAACAGATCGATAGGCGGCTTTTCTGCCTGGCAGCGACGGCGACGAGGGCGCGGAGCTTTTCGCTTGCGGCGCCCGCCCGGTCCTCCGCACCCCGCGGGGGAGCGCTGCGTCGGACGAATTAGCTAACGCGATCGTCTTGAATCGTTCGGCCGAGGGCTTGCCCTTCATGGCGTCGGCGTCGCAATCTCGGGCGGCTCGGGCCGATTCCAGCCAAGCGCATAAAAATTCTTGAGGAAACGCCATGGCGGTCGAGACCAAGAGGCCCGAAACCATCGTTCTTCACGCCGGCTGGCGCGCCAATCCGGCGACCGGCTCGGTGGCGCCGCCGATCTACCAGACCACCAGTTACCAGTTCCGCGACACCGAGCACGCCGCCAATCTCTTCGCCCTGAAAGAGCTGGGCAATATATACACCCGCCTGGGCAATCCGACGACCGACATCCTCTAGCAGCGCCTTGCCGCGCTCGAAGGCGGCGCCGCCACGCTCTGCGTCTCGTCGGGCCAGCGGCCTCGGCTTACGCGTTGCAGAACATCGCCCGAGTCGGCGACAATGTCGTCTCCTCGACCGATCTTTACGGCGGGACCTGGAACCTGTTCGCCAATACGCTGAAGGATCAGGGCATTGAGGTTCGTTTCGTCGACCCGAGCGACCCGGAAAACTTCCGCCGCGCCACCGATGGTCGAACCCGAGCCTATTACGCGGAGACTTTGCCTAATCCCAAGCTGGCCGTCTTCCCCATCGCCGAAGTGGCGGCCATCGGCCGGGAATTCGGTATTCCGCTGATCATGGACAATACCGCCGCGCCGATTCTTACGCGGCCGCTCGAACATGGCGCGGCGGTGGTGGTCTATTCCACCACCAAATTCATCGGCGGCCATGGCGCGGCGATCGGCGGCGCCATCGTGGACGGCGGCAATTTCGACTGGGAAAAATTTTCGGAGCGCCAGCCCGCGCTCAACACGCCCCACCCTCCCTACCACGACGCCATCTGGACCGAAGCCGTGAAGCCGATCGGGTCGGTCGCCTATATCATCAAGATCCGCACCACCCTGCTGCGCGACCTTGGCGCCGCGCCCTCGCCCTTCAATTCCTTCCTGACCTTGCAGGGGCTCGAAACCCTGCCCTTGCGCATCGAGCGCCACTGCCGGAATGCGACCGCCGTCGCCGCCTGGCTGGCGAAACGGCCGGAAATCGTCAAGGTGATCCATCCCTCGCAGCAGACCGGCGAGACCGGGGCGCGCGCCGACAAATTTCTGAAAGGCGGCTATGGCGGGCTGCTCGGCTTTGAGCTTGCCGGCGGCGCAGCGGCGGGGAAGAAATTCATCGACGCGTTGCAATTGTTCTATCACGTCGCGAATATCGGCGACGCCCGCAGCCTGGCGATCCATCCGGCCTCGACCAACCATTCCCAGCTTGCCAAGGAGGCGCAGCTCGCCACCGGCGTCTCGCCCGGCAATGTGCGGCTGTCGATTGGGCTGGAGCATATCGACGACATTCTCGCCGATCTCGACCAGGCGCTGAAGGCGATTTGACTTCGGCGCGACCGTCCTCGCCGGCGGCGCGCCCCCGCAATCCATAAATCCGACCTATCCACACAGCGACGGAAGCGGGCTGCTTCCGTCGCGCCTTGGCGCAGGCTATGCAAATGCTCTCAAACATGGGGTATTGACATAAATATAGCTATGGCTATATCTCCTGATCAAGCTGGAGAGACGCCATGATCCATGCGGCGGCGCCGCAAACGTTATCGGACCGCACCGTCGTCCAAATTCGGGAAGTGCTGGCGGGGCGGCGCGGCGGCCTGCGGTCGGTCCCACTGTTCGCGGGACCGGCGGTGATCGCCTCGATCGCTTATGTGGACCCCGGCAATTTCGCGACCAACATCCAGGCCGGCGCCGGCTTTGGCTATGCTCTGCTGTGGGTCGTGGTCATGGCCAATCTGATCGCCATGCTGTTCCAGGCGCTTTCGGCCAAGCTCGGCATCGTCACCGGCAGCAATCTTGCCGAAATGTGCCGCGACCGGTTCCCCGCGCCCGTGCGCTACGCTGCCTGGATCGTCAGCGAAATCGCAGCGATGGCCACCGACCTCGCGGAATTCCTCGGCGGCGCGATCGGCCTGTCGCTCCTGTTCCATATGCCGCTGCTCGCCGGCATGGCGGTGACGGCGGTTGTCACCTATGGCGTTTTGATGTTCGAGGGACGCGGTTTCCGGCCGATGGAGTTGATCATCGGCGCCTTCGTCGCCATCATCGGCCTTTGCTATCTCGCCGAAATGTTCATCGCGCCGGTGGATTGGGGGCGGGTGGGCCTCGGCGCGATCCTGCCATCCATGCCGGACACCAAGGCCTTGACGATCGCCGTCGGCATCGTCGGCGCGACGGTCATGCCGCACGCCGTCTATCTTCATTCCGGGCTGACGCAGCATCGGGCGCCGGCGCGCAATGATTGCGAGCGCGGCAAGTTGGTCCGCTTTTCAAACTGGGAATGCGTCATCGCGCTCGCCATCGCCGGAGCGGTTAATATGGCCATGGTGATCATGGCATCCGCCGCCTTCCATTCGGGCCATGCCGATGTCGCCGAAATACAGACCGCCTATCACACCCTGACGCCGCTGCTGGGCGGGGCCGCAGCCGGCGTTTTCCTCGTCTCCCTGATGGCGTCTGGCATTTCGGCGTCGGCGGTCGGGACCATGGCCGGGCAGATGATCATGCAAGGCTTCGTCGGCTTCCGCATCCCGATCTGGCTGCGTCGCCTCGTCACCATGCTGCCGTCCTTCGTCGTCGTGCTGCTGGGCGTCAACGCGACCCACGCACTGGTCTATAGCCAGGTCGCACTGTCCTTCGCCTTGCCGGTACCGATGATCGCTCTGGTCCTATTCACCCGCGATCGGACCGTCATGGGCGAATTCGCCAATGGCCGGCTGACCGATATCGCGGCAATCGTTGGGACCATCGTCATCATCGTCCTGAACGTCGTGCTGCTGCTCCAGGCCTTCAATGTCGCTATTCCGGGGCTGTTGGCCGGCTGATCCGCCCGGCGAGGGAGAAATTTCCGCGCGCGGGCATTATGGTTCGCGCTATGATTCATCGCGCGAACGCCATGGATGAAGGTGAGCCGCCGTGACCAAACCGTCAGTGTCCGACGACCGAGCCTCGTCCCCGACCGCCGCTGGGATGCGCGCCGAGGCTTTTCAGAAAAGCCGCGACGACCGGCGGATCGAGCTCAAGGAAGACTATGTCGAGCTCATCGCCGATCTGATCGAACAGGAAGGCGAAGCGCGGCAGACCGACATTGCGCAGCGTCTCGGCGTGACCCAGCCGACTGTCGCCAAAATGCTCAAGCGCCTCGCCGACGAAAATCTTGTCACCCAACGCCCCTATCGCGGCGTCTTCCTGACCGAGGAAGGCCAGCGCCTGGCGGCGGTGACCCGGCGCCGGCACGAAGTCGTCGAGGCCGTCCTGCTCCGCCTCGGCGTCGATCCGGACGCCGCGCGCAAGGACGCCGAAGGCATCGAGCATCATGTCAGCGAAAGAACGCTCGAGGCTTTCGAACGCTTCCTGACCAAGGCCTGAGGCGCGTCAACGCGCGCTTTCCCGCCTCTCCTTGCGCCAGATATAGGCTCCGGCGACCGTGATGAGCGTCGCGGCGAGAGCGAACCAGGTCAGGGCATAGGACAGGTGGTTGTTGGGAATATTGATTACGGTCGCGCCGCCTTTCGGCCAGCCGCCGGGGTTGGGCGCAGCGTCGGCGTCCACGCTGAAGGGCGCGGCGGACATGAGCCTCCAATGGGCGGCGAGGGCCTTCGGGTCGCGCGTGAACCAGAGATTTTTGTCCGGCTCGTCGGCGGGGGTGAAAAGATTGCGACCCTCCGGCCGGCGCATCAGGCCGAAGATCTCGACCTCGCCGGCGACCTCGCCCGCGGCCCGCTTTTTCGGGTCCTTCAGCTCGTCGGGCACGAAGCCGCGATTGACGAAGACCACGCCGCCGCTGTCGAGCTTGAGCGGGGTGACGACCTCGTAGCCGGGGCCGCCGCCCGCCGCGCCGTCGGCGCTGGCGCGAAACAGATAGGATTCCTTGGCGTGATCGAAAACGCCGCGCAGGCGGACGTGGCGATAGTCGTAATCCTCGGGTTTCAGTTTTGGCCATTCGCCGCGCGGCGGCAGGGGCGCGGGCTGCGCGTCGCGGCGGGTGGCGATTTCCGCGAGCAGATTCTCCTTCCAGGCGAGGCGATGAAGCTGCCAGACGCCGAGGCTCGACAGCAGCGCGACGCCGACCAGAGCCGAGAACAGCAGAACGAAATGGCGGCGCAGCAGGCCCATTCTAATCTTTCAGCCGGCCTTCTTCGGCCTTGTGATGATATTGGGCGGCGACCATGAAGCCTTTCAGGGGCCGCAGCAGGCCGAGGCAGATCGCGATCGTCAGCGGGAAAAAGATCGCGACATAAACCCATAGCGGCGGTTCATAGGCGACTTCGAGCCACAGCGCCAAGGCCACGACCACGAAACCGGCGAGCAGCGTGACGAAAACCGCCGGGCCGTCGCCCGCATCGGCGAAGGAATAATCGAGGCCGCAAGCGTCACAGCGCGGGGCGAGCTCTAAAAACCCGTCGAATAATTTGCCGCGGCCGCAGCGCGGACATTTGCCGCCGATCGCCGCCCAGACCGGGAAGTTTTTGTTTGCCATGGCTTATTCTCGCGGGCGAGTTGGGCGGCAACGCGGCGCCCGGGAAAAGAAAACCGGCCCGAAACGGGTTCGGGCCGGGAAAGAATGGCGTCGCTACGGATTATTCCGGCGCGATGACCGCGCCCCAGCTGCCCCAGACATAGATGCAGGTGAACAGGAACAGCCAGACCACGTCCACGAAATGCCAGTACCAGGCGGCGAATTCGAAGCCGAGATGCTGTTTCGGCGTGAATTGGCCGGCATTGGCGCGAATCAGGCAGACGATCAGGAAAATCGTGCCGACGATGACGTGGAAACCGTGGAAGCCGGTCGCCATGAAGAAGGTCGCGCCATAGATCGAATTTTTGAAGCCGAAAGGCGCGTGGATATATTCATAGGCCTGAACGGCGGTGAAGGTCATGCCGAGCAGGATGGTCAAAGCGAGACCTTTTTTCAGGCCCTCGCGATCATTTTGGAGCAAGGCGTGATGCGCCCAGGTCACCGTCGTGCCTGAGGTCAGCAGGATCATGGTGTTGATGATCGGCAGGCGCCAGGGGTCGATGGCCTCAATGCCCTTTGGCGGCCAATGGCCGCCGGTGAAGGCGGCGCGGGCATATTCGATCTTCTCGCCGGGGAAGAGGCTCGCGTCGAAAAAGGCCCAGAACCAGGCGACGAAGAACATCACTTCCGAGGCGATGAACAGGGTCATGCCATAGCGGTGGCTGAGCTGGACCACGGGCGTGTGGTCGCCGCCCTCGGCCTCCTTGATCACGTCGACCCACCAGAAGGCCATGATCGCGAGCAGGCCGATGAAGCCGGTTCCGAAGATCATGCTGCCGAGCTTCAGCCCGCCCAGTTCGAGATGATGCATCCAGAAAATAAGGCCGACCGCCGTAAGGAAGGCGAACATCGAACCGAGCAGCGGCCATGGACTGGGCGCGACGAGATGGTAATCGTGGTGAGGCTTGGCGTGACCGTTGGCCATGTTCGTCTCCTCCTGGCGCCCCTTTTTGGCGACGCCTCGTTCTTTGTTCAGCTCTTTCCTGGCGTGGCCGGGGCGTCGGCGGCGCCGGTCTTCGTCGGTTCCGCTTTGGTCGCGTTCGGCGGCGCAAAAAAGGTGTAGGACAGGGTGATCGCGTCAACCGTGTCCATCGTATCGTCCTGCTTAAGCTTGGGATCGAGGAAGAAAACGACGGCCCATTCGGCAGTTTCATGAGGCCCGAGGCGCTCGGCGTTGAAACAGAAGCATTGCAGCTTGTCGAACCAGGAGCCCGCCTGGTCGGGCTGGACGTTGAACCGCGCGACGCCCTCGGTCGCGTGGTCCGACAGATTGGTCGCGCGGAAAAAGACGGTGGTCGTGTCGCCGGCGCGCACTGAAATTTGCGGCGTTTCCGGCTCGAAGCGCCAGGGGAGGCCGGGCGCGACATTGGCGTCGAAACGCACGACGAAGACTCGGCCGCCACGCGTCTTAGGCGCCGCCGACGCCCTTTGGGTCGTTCCGGCGAAGCCGGTGGCGGAACAGAAGCGCTTGTAAAATGGATAAGCGGCGAAGGACAAGACCAGCATCGTCAGCGGCACGAGGCCTATGGCGACGCCGGTTCGCCAAGTCGGCGCGGGTTTGGAAGTCGGCGCGGGTTTGGAAGTCGGCGCGGGTTTCGACGTCGGCGCCGATTTTCTGGGGGGAGTGGATTGCGGCGCCATGACTCAAAAGGGCTGCTGGAAGACGTGCGGCCCGAGCCGGACGATGGTGAGCACGTAGAAGATCGCCACCAGAGCGGCGACGGCGAGGGCGATGGCGACATTGCGTTGGCGCCGGCGCCGTTCCTGTTCGGGCGTCAGGGCTTTGTAAATGATTTCGGTCGGCACGGCTCAGGCTCCCATCCAGAACGTCGCCAAGCGCTCGACGACCAGCACGGCGAAAAGGGTGAAAAGATAAAGGATCGAAAAGCCGAAATTGCGCATCGCGGTCTTGCGCGCCAGCGTCCCCTCGCGGCGGCGGAACACCGCGACGGCGCCGACGACCATGCCGACGCCGCCGAGCGTTGCCGCGATCCCATAGGTCGGGCCGGTGAAGCCGAAGAACCAGGGCAGGATTCCGATCGGGGCGAGCAACAGCGAATAAAGCAGGATTTGGCGGCGGGTGGCGTCCTCGCCCCAGACATTGGGCGCCATGGGCACGCCGGCACGGGCGTAATCACCGGTCTTGACCAGAGCCAGCGACCAGAAATGCGGCGGCGTCCAGACGAAGATCAGGGTGAAAAGGAGCAGGCTCGACATGCTGAGCGAACCGGCCGCCGCAGCATAGCCTACCATCGGCGGCAGGGCGCCCGCGGCGCCGCCGATCACGATATTATGGGGCGTCGCCCGCTTCAGCCACATCGTATAGATGACGACATAATAGAAGATGGTGAAGGCGAGCAGGCCGGCGGCGAGCCAGTTGGCGGCGAGGCCGAGCGTCAATACGGCAAAGGCGGCGAGCACGAGGCCAAAGGCGAGGGCCTCGCCGCGCGTCAGGCGACCGGCGGGAATCGGACGGCCGGCGGTGCGCGCCATCAGGCGGTCGATATCGGAATCGTACCACATATTGAGCGCGCCCGACGCGCCGGCCCCGACCGCGATCGCCAGCAGCGAGATCGCGCCGATCACCGGATTGATCGGATGGGGCGCCGTCAGCATGCCGGCGAAGGCGGTGAAGACCGACAGCGACATGATGCGCGGTTTGAGCAGCGCGACATAATCGGAGGGGCTCGCGCCGGAGGCGGAAAGCTCAAGACTTCTGTCGCTGACGAGGCTCATGGGCGTTACTCGGTGCAATCAGGGGCGGGGAGCGCTTCCGCCCCCCGCTGTCGACGTCAATGGGCCGATTCGGCGATGTGGGGCAGTTCGTTGAATTGGTGGAACGGCGGCGGCGAGGACAGGGTCCATTCCAGAGTCGTCGCGCCCGGACCCCAAGGATTGTCGCCGGCCGGGACCTTGCGCTTGAAGGCGTCGTAGATCGCGTAGAAGAAGATCACGAGCGAGCCGCCGGCGATGAAGGAGCCGATCGACGACACCTCGTTCCACAGGTGGAAAGCATCGGGATAATCGATATAGCGGCGCGGCATGCCGGCGAGGCCGAGGAAGTGCTGGGGGAAGAACGTCAGATTGATGCCGACGAACAGGACCCAGAAATGGATCTTGGCCAGGCGCTCGTCATACATATAGCCGCTCATTTTCGGGAACCAGTAGTAGAAGGCCGCGAAAATGGTGAAAACCGCGCCGAGCGACATGGTGTAGTGGAAATGCGCGACGACATAATAGGTTTCGTGCAGGGCGCGGTCCACGCCGGCGTTGGCGAGCACCACGCCGGTGACGCCGCCGACGGTGAACAGGAAGATGAAGCCGATCGCCCAGACCATCGGCGCACGTAAGCTGATCGAGCCGCCCCACATGGTCGCGATCCAGGAGAAGATCTTGATGCCGGTCGGCACCGCGATGACCATGGTGGCGAAGACGAAATAGCGCTGGGTGTTGAGCGACAGGCCCACCGTGTACATGTGGTGCGCCCAAACGGCGAAGCCGACGACGCCGATCGCCACCATCGCATAAGCCATGCCGAGATAGCCGAAGATCGGCTTGCGCGAGAAGGTCGAGATGATGTGGGAGATCACGCCGAAGCCCGGGAGGATTAGGATATAGACTTCCGGATGGCCGAAGAACCAGAACAGGTGCTGGAACAGGAGGGGATCGCCGCCGCCGGCCGGATCGAAGAAAGTGGTGCCGAAATTGCGGTCGGTGAGCAGCATGGTGATGGCGCCGGCGAGAACCGGGAGCGCCAGCACCAGCAGGAAGGCGGTGACGAGGATCGACCAGGCGAACAGCGGCATCTTGTGCAAGGTCATGCCGGGCGCGCGCATGTTGAAAATGGTGGTGATGAAGTTGATCGCGCCGAGGATCGACGAGGCGCCGGCGAGATGCAGCGACAGGATCACGAAATCCATCGCCGGGCCCGGGGTGCCGACATTGGACGAGAACGGCGGATACATCACCCAGCCGCCGCCGAAACCCTTCATGCCCGGCGAGCCTTCGAAGAACATGGACATCAGGAGGAGGGTGAAGGAGGCCGGCAGCAGCCAGAACGAAATATTGTTCATGCGCGGGAAGGCCATGTCCGGCGCGCCGATCATGATCGGGACGAACCAGTTGCCGAAGCCGCCGATCAGCGCCGGCATGACCATGAAGAAGATCATGATCACGCCATGGGCGGTGATGAACACATTGTAGAGATTCTTGCCGGCGTCCAGGGCCATGGACGGGTCGGTCCCTTGCAGGATATGGGCGAGTCCCGGGAAGATCTGGATGCCGGGATACATCAGCTCGGCGCGGATCGCCATCGACAGAAGCCCGCCGATCACGCCGGTGGTCATGGCGAAGATCAGATAAAGCGTGCCGATGTCCTTGTGATTGGTCGAGAAGAGATAGCGCCGCCATCCGGTCGGGTGGTCGTGGGCTTCGTCATGGACATTGGCGGCCTGGAAGTGGGAATCGCTTGCGGACATCGCATCATCCTCGAAAAGCGTTGGACGGGCCGCGGACGGGCCCGCCGCCGTCAATGGGCGTCGGGCGTGTTCAGTTTCCGCGCGTCTTGAATTTGCGCGAATTGGTCACGCGACGGCGCGGCGGCGAATTGCTTCTTCGCCTGGGCGAGCCATTTGTCGTAGGCCTGCTGGCTGACGACGTGGAACTCGATCGGCATGAAGGCGTGGTCCTTGCCGCAGAGCTTGGAGCACTGGCCGTAATAGACCCCGACGCGCTCGGCCTTGAACCAGGTTTCGTTCAACCGGCCCGGCACCGCGTCGATACGTATGCCGAAAGCCGGAACCGTGAAGGAATGGATGACGTCTGAGGACGTGACCTGGACGTGGATGATTTTGCCGACCGGCACCACCGCCGCGTTATCCACCGAGAGCAGGCGAATCTGGCCCTTGGCCGGGTTGATCTGATCGTCGGGGATGATGAGCGAATCGAAGCTGAAGCCACCCTGGTCCTTGGGATAGGAATAGGACCAATACCATTGGTTGCCAGTGACCTTGATCGTCACGTCCGGCTTCGGGATCACCAGCTGATTGGTGAGGAGTCGGAACGAGGGCACCGCGATGAAGACGAGAATGAGGACGGGAATCACCGTCCAGGCGACTTCCAGCAGAGTGTTGTGCGTCGTGCGCGACGGCTGGGGATTGGCCTTTTCGTTGAAGCGGTAGACGACGTAAATCAGCAGCGCCAGAACGAACAGGCAGATCAGGATGGTGATCGGCAGCAGAATTCCGTTGTGGAAGGCGTGGACTTCGTCGGCGATCGGCGAGTTCGACATTTGCAGGCCCATCTCGCCGGGGGCAGGCCGTCCGTCGCCGGGGGGCTGGACGGGAAGCTGCTCCGCGAAAGCCCGAGCACCGGACAAAAGGGTCAGCCCAGCCACAAGCGCGGCGCTCCGGCCCGCTCTTATCGGCCAAAAATTCCTGTACGCCGGCAATAGACCGGACCCCAAGCAAGCCAAGCGCATGGTTGTTGCACTCCCTGAAACGCGATCTTTGGATCGACGTTTTCCGACTTGTCGGTCGGATTTTTAATTAGCCCAAGCGAAACACAAAGTTTGACCTAGATCAATATCAATATGCGGCCGGAGCGATCAGTAAAGCTTTGCCCGCGACATTCTGTCGCGCCTCGCGTGGCGCTTGACAGGCGCAACCCTTTTGATAGGCCTGTCCGAGCCTGAATCTTTCGCCCACGCCGGGGCGAATCGGAGGAATTATGGCGTTCGACCGCAACGGCCCACCTCGGGCCGGCCTGTTTCTTCACACGATGTTCGTCGCCGCCTTTTTGAGTTTCGGCTTCTGGGGCCCCGCTCAAGCGCAGGGCGCGGTCAAAGGCAAATTCGGCGACTGGCAAATGCGCTGCGAGACCCCGCCCGGCGCCTCCCGCGACCAATGCGCGCTGATGCAGAGCGTCGCGGCGGAAGACAAGCCGAATGTCAATCTCGTCGTGATCGTGCTGAAGACGGCCGACGGCAAGAGCCGGCTTTTGCGCGTGATCGCGCCGCTCGGCGTGCTGCTCCCCTCCGGACTCGGCCTGAAGATCGACAAGGCCGACATCGGACGCGCGGGCTTCGTGCGCTGCCTGCCCTCGGGCTGCATCGCAGAGGTCGTGATGGAGGACAAGCTGCTCAACCAGCTCGAAACCGGCAAGACCGCGACCTTCATCATTTTCCAGACGCCGGAGGAGGGCATCGGCATTCCTTTGGCCCTCAACGGCTTCAAGGACGGTTTCGAAAAACTGCCCTGATCGGGGCGCCTCGAGCCGGAGCCGCGAATCGCCCGCGCTCCGGCCCAGTTGGACGGCGATCACTGGAGGGGGCGCATGACGTCGGAACTCGGACAGGCTCCCGCCCGCACGCCGCTTTACAACCGCCATCTTGCCCTCGGCGGGCGGATGGTCGATTTCGCCGGCTACGCCCTGCCCGTCAATTACAGCAAGGGCGTGCTCGCCGAACATCTTTTCACCCGCCAGAAAGCCGGCCTGTTCGACGTCTCCCATATGGGGCAGGCGATTCTTTCAGGGCGCGACGCCGCGCGCCGGCTGGAGAGCCTCGTTCCGGGCGATATCCTTGCCCTGGAGCCGGACCGCATCCGCTATACCCAGTTCACCAATGACGAGGGCGGGATTCTCGACGACCTCATGGTGACCCGGCTCGCGCCCGTCGATGCGGACGAAAGGCTCTTTCTCGTCGTCAACGCCGCCTGCAAACAGGCCGATTTCGCCCATCTGCGCGCGAAACTCCCCGAATTGCGGCTCGACGTGCTGGAGGGCTGGGCGCTGCTCGCTCTCCAGGGGCCTGCGGCGGCCTCCGTCCTGGAGCGTCACATTCCCGGCGTCTCAAGTCTCCCCTTCATGGCGCGGGGCGAATTTTTGTGGCGCGGCGCCGAACTGGCGATTTCCCGCTCCGGCTATACCGGGGAGGACGGCTTCGAAATTTCCCTGCGCGGCGAGGATTCGCGCCCCTTCGCCGATGTCCTGCTGCTGGAGGAGGATGTCGAGCCGATCGGCCTCGGCGCCCGCGATTCGCTGCGCCTCGAAGCCGGCCTCTGCCTCTACGGCCATGATATCGATACGACCACCAGCCCGATCGAAGCGGGCCTCGCCTGGTCGATCTCGAAGCGCCGGCGCGCGGAAGGCGGTTTTCCCGGCGCGGCGCGGATTACGAATGAGTTGGTCGGCGACCTGGCGCGCCAGCGCGTCGGCCTGGCGCTGGAGGGCAGGGCGCCCGCGCGCGAAGGCGCGGAGATCGCCAATGCCGAGGGCGTGGTCATCGGCCGCGTCACCTCGGGCGGCTTCGCGCCCTCGCTCGGTCGGCCGATCGCCATGGGTTACGCGCCGCCCGCTTTCGCCCTGGAAGGGACGGTCGTGAATCTGATCGTGCGCGGAAAACCGCTTCCCGCGCGGGTCGTTGCGCTGCCCTTCGTGCCGAACCGCTATCATCGTCCCGCCAAAGCCTGAGCGTCGGAGTTCTTCATGGCTGAAATGCTTTTCACCAAGGATCACGAATATATCCTCGTCGAGGACGGCGTCGGCCGGGTCGGGATCACCCGTTTCGCTCAGGGGCAACTCGGCGACATCGTCTTCGTCGAACTCCCCGAACCGGGCGTCCAGCGCAAGAAGGGCGAGGAAACCGCGGTGGTCGAGAGCGTGAAGGCCGCGAGCGAGGTCTATGCCCCGGTCGGCGGCGAGGTGGTCGAGGTCAATGCCGATCTCGCCGACCATCCGGCTTTGGTCAATGAAGACCCCCATGGCGACGGCTGGTTCTTCAAGATCAGGATCGCCGATACGTCCGAGCTTTCCGGCCTCCTTGACCAGAGCGCCTATGACGCTTTCGTCGCGACGCTTGCCTGAACGAGGATCGAGCGGCGCATGACCCCATCCGACGCGCCCCCGCTCTGCCCGCATTGCGCCAAGCCGGATTTTCTGTGCGTGTGCGGCGAGGTCGAGGCAATCGACAATCGCGTCGCTTTGCTCATCCTCCAGCATCCGCAGGAGCAGGACCGGCTGCTTGGCACTGCGCGCCTCGCCCTGCGCGCGCTGAAAAACGCGCAGCTCAAAATCGGCCTGTCCTGGCCGAGCCTCGCCAAGATTCTGGGACGCGACGCCGATCCGTCCGAATGGGCGATTCTGCATCTCGGCGCAGGGCACGCCAGGAATTTTCCGTCCGATCGGGAATTGATCGCGCTCGACAAGACGGGCGCGCCACTGCCGGATCAGGACAGGGCGCTCAAGGGGCTCAAGGGCGTGGTGATTTTCGACGGCTCCTGGGCGCAGGCCAAGACTCTTTGGTGGCGCAACCCTTGGGTGCTCAAGGCCAAAAGACTGGCGCTCAACCCGCGAAAATCCTCGCTTTACGGCGCCTTGCGCCGCGAACCCCGGCGCGAGGCGCTCTCGACCATCGAGGCGGCGGGCCTGGCGCTATCGCGGATGGAAGGAAGGCCGGAGATCGAGACGGCTTTGCTCAAGGATTTTTCCGCCATGCTCGACAAATATCGCGCCGCACTGGCGAGCGGCGCCGTGACGCCGCCGGCGCCGTCGCGCCGGCCGGGTCCGCCCCGGCGCAGGCCGAGGAAACCGGCGCCGCCCGCCGCGTGATTTGACTGTGGCCGTTCGCATTTACGCGCGAAGAAGCGCCTCAGGCCTTTGGGCGAAAGCGGCGAGGGGTGGAAATGTTTTGGACAGGAAAAATCCATTCGGTTTTTCGGTGTTTTTGTTCGCGTTATGTTCCATGTGAAACATCGGGGACCTATATACGAGTGTGACCCGACTGTGCACGCGGCCAAAATGACCTAAAAGGGATTCCCTCCATCTTATATTATATGATAGAGTGCGCTTTGCGCGTAGGCTTCGATTCTGGGCAAATGTCAAGGGGTAAAATGCATGGTGTCCGCAAAAATGAAAGCCAAGATCGTCCGGGTTCTGGTTGAGGCGGATGGTGACATGTTTTTTGCCACCAGCCCCGATCTGAAAGGATTGCTTGTTGCCGCTACGACCTTAGAAAAAATGGATATTGCGGTTTCTAAAGCGATTCATGATTTATATCTCGCATGTGGGTCTGACGTCGTTGTGTCAAAGGCTGATGATGGTGACGATCAATTTGAGCCGTGGGTTGCGTTCCCGGCTGAACTCGTGAAAGCGGCTATCTGCTAATCGTCTAGTCCAAAATCGGTTGGGTTTTCCCCACACTTTTTAATCAATCGTATTGCCGCTCTTCTGACTTGGTCTGGCGTTTCCAGTTCATTAGGATCTGGTACGGTTATAGATTGTCGGTCCCTATCCCAATAAACTGAATGAACTATTTTGTCGCGGGTAAGACCAAGCCGTTTAACGATGGCGTAATATTCATCAACGGTCATCATCATCGTCCCCGACTGCCGCGTAATTGGCGCCGTCTTCCGAGGGCGGTGGCTCTATGATTGCACCCTCCATATCTAACACTCTTTGCGCTTCTGTATCCGTCGCTGGATCGTACCCAGCTGGCGGATAGGGAATTGATGCAAGCCAATAGCCGTGATTGAGCAAGTTTCTAAATATCCTCCTGTTTCTCCACAGGATGGTTCCAAGATACCTGGGTTTGTCTTCGCTGGGAATTTCTACGCCGCGACGCTCCAATTCCACAACGAAGTCCGGACGGCTTAGAGGCCTGCCCGCTTCCATCAAAACTGCTTTCATAAGTTCTACGAAATCGGCCGGCCTTCCCCTTTTCCGCGCTGACGATTCTTCTGCGGGGGATGTCGACGCATTGCCCTTGATTATCACTGCATCGACCGAGTCAGACATGACTAGCGGCGATTGGATGGCAGAGAATTTGCTGTGCAACCTAATGAAAATGTTGATTTCTTCTAATTCTCTTTCAAGTTCGGATTTGCGGCGAAGCGCATTTGATAACGTCTTGTCCATAGCCGAACCCCTCGTTGAATATGGTTTATAGCACGAGGGGTTCTGAAATTCAAATCTGGATTCCGTTAACCACAATTTTTAAGGATTCGTTAACCATGCATTTCCGTGTGCGCGATACGTTCCCCGCGCTTGAACCCTGACGCTGAATCGTTTAGTGTGATCTTTGGCAGGGTCGCGAAACGCGTCCGGCCCAGAATGGTGTTGCAACCACCATTCTGGGCCGGGTTTTGCGGGTCCACCAAAACTTGTGAGGTGCCTGGTGGGTGAGCGGGGTCCGCCCGTAATCGCGTAATAAGTATATAGGATCACGACTCCTTGTTCAAGGCTCCAATCATAGGAGCTGAATATGGTCTACGTAACTGACTACACTCGCATTCGTTACGGGCGCATCGAGCATGTCAGGAGCCACTATCGCTCACTTCCCAAGTGAGCCTTTTGGTTTAGCGACTCGCCGCCGGGGGCTTTCCTCCGGCGGTTTTTTTGTTTTTGACCGCGCGATCCCATCTTCGACTTCTTTCGGGTCTGTCCGAGCAAACCGGCCCAAAGCTTCCCCAAAGCTCATATCGAGCCTGAGCGGTGGCTCCAACTTTTTCCCCTTATTGGTCACGCGATCAGTTCCCGATAGCGAAGACGGCCCTCGACGCAGGCGAACAGATCATTCATGCGCGGCGACGGCTTCATGTCGCGGCGATTATAGCGCCAAGCCATTTCATTCGCGTATTTTTGCAAATGTTTGGGTGAAACCCAATGATGAATTCCGACGATCTGGCGCTTCAAGAGCGCCCAAACAGACTCAATCGAATTCGTGTGGAAGCCGTCGCGGGCATATTCGCCCTTCTTATGGTTGATGGTGATATGGACATAATCACGTTCGAGCCCTCTGAATTCGCCACCTTCGTCAGTAACGAGGATCGAACCCTGCTCGACGTTCGGAAGGATTACGTCCTGCGTCGTCCCGATCTTGCGGTTCTCGGTATGGGCAATGCGAAGCTCGCCCCCAGTCTCCACGACGCCGAGCAACGTTTCCATCTTGGCGCCGCCATGCGAACCGACCTCGCGTTTATCGGCGTGTTTATTGTGCTGTTTGCCTCCGATATAGGTGGTATCGCTTTGGACCTCGCCTTTGAGCGGCGCATTGAACGAATTCGTGCGGGCCGCGTGGCGCAGGCGATGCAGGACAAACCACGCGGACTTCTGAGTGATTTTCAGATCCTTGGCGAGCGTAACAGAGGCGATGCCCTTCGGGTGATTGGTAATCATCCAAATAGCCATGAACCATTTGCGGAGCGGGAGTTTCGTATCCTCAAAGATGGTCCCTACCTTGATCGAAAAGCGAGCCTTGCAGTCGCCGCATTTAAACGTCTTACGGTCGCTGAAGTGATAAATCTTGTTGGCGCCGCAGTGGGGGCAGAATTCACCGTCAGCCCAGCGAATCGCGCGAAGATGGTTGATACAAGCCTGTTCGTCCTTGAATGCGTCCATCAGATCAAAGAGGCTGTCGAAATTCGTGACCACGGCGCGTCTCCCCCATTGAGAAGACTCTAGGCCTTTTTTGGATTTAGGTCAAGCACGTATATAGGTCCCAAACATCGGCGATGAAAAGCCGCGCGGGCGACGGGGAGGGGGCAAGACGCCGTTTTCACATAAGGGATTGTTGGGGCGATGAATTTTATGGTTGCGGCGGACCGCTGGGCGCGCGCTTTTGAAAATTTCGGCGCGCGCGAACATTTTTTGGCGTCGTGCGACGTCCTTGCAACCTGAGGGTTGCAGATGTGGAAATGGGGTGAAAATCGATCGGTTTTTGCGCGAAATCGACCAGAAATCGTAAAAAATATCTTCTTTTTTCACAGTTTTTGACCGGGTTTGACAACCGGAGATTGAAATATGAACGGCGATGACTTTTGCGGTCGCGCGCAGTTGGAACTGTCACGGGCTCAAATCGGCGCTATGCCGAAGTCCCCGACTGGAGGCGGCAAGAGCGAGGATGCATCCGTCTCCGTCGCTTAGCCGAAATCGGCCGTTTCTCGAAATCGGACATCGCGGCGGCGGCATGCCTTCGACCATCATGGATGGATATAGCGGGCATTCTCCAGCCTGCCGATGCGGCATGGGCCGTAGAGCCTATCTCTGGAGATGGCCCGGGCATATCTGTCCTGATATTGTCGTTTGGCTCTTGCCAATTGGCTCTCCAGCCGGGAGAAGGCTCTTGTGCGACGATGGAGACGGATATGGCCGACGAAAATGATGACTATGTGTACGACGAAGCGACCGGAGAATGGCGTCCGGCTGGAGAAATAGCCGCGTCGGCCAAAAGCGATCAGGCCAAAGTCCGCGATGCGGCTGGGAATGTCCTCGCCGATGGGGACTCCGTTACCCTCATCAAGGACTTGAAGGTGAAGGGGGCAAATCAGACCCTGAAGCAGGGCACGGTCATCAGGTCGATCCGGCTTACCGATAACGACCAGGAGATCGACTGCCGTTACGAGGGGATCAAGGGTCTTGTTCTGCGCACCGAGTTCGTCCGCAAGCGCTGATACACCCAAGGCGCCTGCCAGCGCCCAAAATCGTCGGCGCCGACTCCCTCCCCACAAGGGCGGAGGGAATCGGGCGCATCGCAAGGGACTCCCGTTCGGCCTTCGGCGCCGAACGATCTCGCTCAAAAATCACTTTGCCAGACCTTGCCTTTTTCACCCGGCGGTTGGCCGTCCGCGTCCCGGCCTTGAGCCCACGCTCCTTCGACGCCCAAACGGCAATTCGAGCTGAAACACGACCCGATGTTTGGAAAGTTCCCCCGGCGCGGCTTTTGTGCTATTGAGCGCTCTTCCGTTTTCCAACAAAATTAAGGACGCCATGTCGCTGGCGGAGCAGGCCGCGCCTGAATCTTTTTCCAATGCGCCCTCAAAACCTTCGCTGGTCGGATTGACCCGGGCGGGGCTCGCCGACGCGTTGCGCGAAATCGGGACGCCCGAGCGCGAAATCCGCATGCGCGTCTCCCAGCTCTGGCACTGGATCTATTTCCACGGCGTGCGGAATTTCGACGCCATGCTCAATGTTTCCAAGGCCATGCGCCAGAAACTGGCCGAGCATTTCTCGTTGGCGCGCGCCGAGGTCGTCGAGGAGCAGGTTTCCGCCGACGGCACGCGAAAATGGTTGATCCGCATGGCGCCGGTCGACAAATTCGACAAGGGCGCGGAAGTGGAATGCGTCTATATTCCCGAGGCCGATCGCGGCACGCTTTGCGTGTCGAGCCAGGTCGGCTGCACCCTCAACTGCACTTTTTGTCATACCGGCACGCAGAGACTGGTTCGCAATCTGACGACGCCGGAAATAGTCAGCCAACTCATTGTGGCGCGCGAAAGACTGGGCGATTTTCCCGGCCTCACGCCGCCCGACAATGGGCTCATTCCCTCGGGCGAGGGGGTGCGCGCGGTGTCCAACATCGTCTTCATGGGCATGGGCGAGCCGCTTTATAATTTCGAGAATGTCCGCGACGCGGTGGAGATTTTTTCCGATGGCGACGGGCTGTCGCTGTCGAAACGCCGGATCACCGTCTCGACCTCGGGCGTGGTTCCGGAAATCGAGCGGCTCGGCGCCGAATCCGGCGCCGCTCTGGCGATTTCGCTGCATGCCGTGCGCGATGAATTGCGCGACCGGCTGGTGCCGCTCAACAAGAAATATCCGATCAAAGAGCTGTTGCAGGCCTGCCGGGATTATCCCGGCGCCTCCAATGCGCGGCGGATCACTTTTGAATATGTGATGCTGAAGGGCGTCAACGATTCTCCGGCTGAGGCGCGCGAACTGGTGCGGCTGCTCAAGGGCATTCCGGCAAAGATCAACCTGATACCCTTCAATCCCTGGCCGGGCGCGCCTTATGAATGCTCGGACTGGGGAACAATCGAAAAATTCTCCGACATCGTCTTCAACGCCGGTTACGCCAGCCCGGTGCGCACCCCGCGCGGCCGCGACATTCTCGCCGCCTGCGGCCAGCTCAAGAGCGAGACGGAAAAGCTGCGCGCCCGCGCGCGGATGGCGGCGGAACTGGATTAGGTCCCCTCGACCTCCAGATGGAACGGAATATTGCCCCGCGTCGCGTGGCTGTAAGGGCAGACCATTTCGTGGGCTTCTTCGACGATCTTGCGCAATTCGGCGGTCGGGAGGCTCTTCGACGTCACTTTCATCTCGACGCCGATCCCGAAGCCGCCGCCGTCGCGCGGACCGACCGAAACCTTGCAAGTCACTTTCGCGTCGGGAATCTTGACCTTGTGCTGGGAGGCGACGAAATCGACCGCGCCGCCGAAACAGGCGGCATAGCCGGCGGCGAACAGATGTTCGGGCGTGGTCGTGCCGGGCAGGCCGGGCCCGCCCATGCCCTTGCGCACCGAGAGATCGACGCTGACCGTGCCGTCCTCGGTTTCGGAATGGCCGTTGCGGCCGCCGGTGTTATGGGCGACGGCGGCTTCCAGAACTTTGATCGTATAGGCGGCCATTGTGCTCTCCCTCCCGCGCGGAAGCGCGCAGTGCTTTAACCTTCGCCGTCGGCTTTGGTTTCGGGCGGCGCCAAGGATTTTCCCGCAAGTGATTTTCTCGCAAGTGATTTCCGGCGCCGCTCGCGCATCTTTCACAGTTGTTCTATAAAAGTTCTCATGACGCGGAGCTTGGGGCAGGAATGGACTGGTCGTCGCAACAGGACAAGGCTTTATCGGCGGTCGCGGACTGGCTGGCGGAGGCCGGCGGTCCCCAGGTCTTCCGCCTGTTCGGCTATGCCGGGACCGGCAAGACCACGCTCGCCCGCCATGTCGCGGAAAATGTCTCTGGCGAGGTGCAGTTCGGCGCCTTCACCGGCAAGGCGGCTCTGGTTCTGCGCGAAAAAGGCTGCGGCGAGGCGCGCACCATCCACTCCATGATCTATCGGCCCAAGGACCTCGACAGCGAGGAGCCGAGCTTCGTCCTTAACGAGGACAGTCCGGCGTCAAAGGCGAGCCTGATCGTCATCGACGAATGCTCCATGGTGGACGAGGAACTTGGCCGCGACCTTTTGTCCTTCGGGAAAAAGGTTCTGGTGCTCGGCGATCCGGCGCAGCTGCCGCCCGTGAAAGGCGGCGGATTCTTCACCGATCAGGCGCCCGACATCATGCTGACCGAGGTCCACCGCCAGGCGGCGGACAATCCCATCGTGCGGCTGTCGATGCGGGTGCGGGCGGGCGAAAGGCTGGCGCCGGGCGATCACGGCGCGATGCGGGTCATGCCGCGTGCGGCGATCGACGCCGATCTGGTCAAGGCCGCCGACCAGGTTCTGGTCGGGCTGAACAAGACGCGCCGCGCCTATAACCGGCGCCTGCGCGAGTTGTTCGGCTTCAAGGAGATTTTGCCGGAAGTCGGCGAGAAACTGGTCTGCCTGCGCAACGACAAGGCCAAGGGCCTGCTCAATGGCGCCATTTTCCGGGTTCATAAGGCCTCGGGCGTGCGGCGGGCGCGCTATCGCATGAGTCTGACCGCCGAAGAGGCGCCGGGCGCCAAGGCGATCAGGGTCGGGGTGCTGCCGGCGCTGCTGGACGGCAATGAGGAAAGCGTCTCCTTCGCCCAGCGGCGCGATTCGGACGAATTCGACTATGGCTACGCTTTGACCGTGCACAAGGCGCAGGGTTCGCAATGGGATAAGGTGGTTCTGTTCGACGAGAGCTGGGCGTTCCGCGAGAATCGCGAGCGCTGGCTCTACACCGGCGTCACCCGCGCCGCGAAGGATTTGACCGTCGTGATCTAGCGCATATTCCCAAAGAGTTACAGACTTTCTTGACAAGAACATACGTTAAAACAATGAACTACATCATGATCGCGAAAAGCGGAATCGGGTTTGCGGAAAAGATCATGATCTTCAAATGTCAGAAAGCGTTTTCACGCGAGCGTCACGTTGGCTAAGGTATATTGCAGTGCAGCGAAAGGGGCTCCGGCCGGCGGCGCGTCGATCACGGCGGGACGACCGCCGGGGCGGATCGGCCTTACGATGACCTTTCCAAGGAGAGGCGAGCCATGAAAACGGCGAAAACCATCACCAACAAGACCTGGGCTCAGCTTCAAGTCGGAGATACGGCTTCGATCGAGCGCACTTGTTCGGATCGCGACCTCCTGCTGTTCGCCCATGTCTCAGGCAACACCAATCCGTTGATGCTGCCGCTGGTGGAAGGCGAGAAGGCGACCGAGGCGCCGATCGCGCCTTCGATGTGGGTCGGCTCGCTGATCTCGGCGGTGCTCGGCAATATCCTGCCTGGCCCGGGCACGCTTTATATCGAGCAGAATTTCCAGTTCCCGCATCGCGTCCATGTCGGCGACAAGCTGCGCGTTACGGTGACGTGCAAGGAAAAGCGCGCCGAACCGGTCGTGGTCTTCGACACCGTTGTCGTCAACGGCAAGGGCGAGTCGGTCTGCAAGGGCCTGGCGGTGGTGAGCGCGCCGACCCGCAATGTCGAGACCCCGGTGCGCGAATTGCCGGCGCTGATCCTGGAGGAGAAGGAGCAGTTCCCGCATCTCATCAACCTCGCCGCGCAACTCCCGCGCCTGAAAACCGTCGTGGTCTGCCCGGAAGACCACAATTCGCTGGGCGGTCCGCTGCTGGCGTTCGAGAGGGGACTGATCGAGCCGATCTTCATCGGCGACCCGGAGCGCATCGCCGCCGCCGCCAGGGAGCTTGACGCCGATATTTCCCAGTTCAAGCTGGTCGAGGAGAAGGACCACCGCGCCGCCGCCGACAAGGCGGTCGCCATGGTCCGGGCGGGCGAGGCCGGCGCGGTCATGAAGGGAGACATCCACTCCGACGACCTGCTCGCCGCCGTGGTGAAAAAGGACGGCGGCCTGCGCGCGGGGCGCCGCATCAGCCATGTCTTCGTGCTCGATACGCTGACCCTCGACGATCTGCTGTTCGTCTCCGACGCCGCGATCAATATCGCGCCCGACCTCCTGACCAAGGTGGACATCGTTCAGAACGCGATCGATCTGGCGCTCGCCTGCGGCGTCGATCCGAAGGTCGGCGTCCTGTCCGCCGTCGAGGTCATCAATCCGGCGATCGCCTCCACGCTCGACGCGGCGATTCTGTCGAAAATGGCCGAGCGCGGCCAGATTCGCGGCGGCGTGGTGGATGGCCCGCTCGCCATGGACAACGCCATCGACGTCGACGCGGCGCGCACCAAGGGCATAGCCTCGCTGGTCGCCGGCCACGCCAATGTGCTGATCGCCCCCAATCTCGAATCCGGCAACATGCTGGCGAAGGAACTCACCTTCGTCGCCCATGCCGAGGCCGCCGGCCTCGTCGTCGGCGCTTCGGCCCCGGTCATGCTGACGAGCCGGGCCGACAATGAGAAGGCGCGCCTCGTGTCCTGCGCTTTGGCCCAGCTCTATGCTTATTGGCGCCAGCACGGCCGCGCCTTTACCGGCGCGGCGTCCGACGAGGCGCTCGCGGCCGAATGATCGCGGCTGGCGCGGTGATCGTCGGAAAATCGAGGACAAATATGGGCGACATCATCCTGACCATCAACGCCGGTTCGTCGTCGGTCAAATTTTCGGCCCAGGAAATCGCCGAGGGCAAGCTGACCCCGCTTGCCAGCGGCCTGATCGACGGCATTGGCGGCAAGGCGACCTTTTCGGCCAGAAAATCCGGCGGCGAAAAGACCCATTTCGTGCTCGATCAGACCCACGCCGCCGTCGATCACAAAATGGCGCTGACGGCGGTGCTGGACTGGATGGAAGATCAATTGCCGGGCGCCAATGTCGTCGGCGTCGGCCATCGTGTCGTCCATGGCGGCCCGAATTATGCGCAGCCGGTGCTGGTGACGACGGAAACCTTCAAGGACCTCAAGGCGCTCGAACCATTGGCGCCTTTGCACCAGCCCTATAACCTCGCCGGCGTCGAGGCGGCGATCCACGCTTTCCCGCACGCCGCCCAGGTCGCCTGTTTCGACACCGCCTTCCACCGCAAGCATCCGTTCATCGCCGACACTTTCGCGCTGCCGCGCCAATATTACGACGAAGGCGTGCGCCGTTACGGCTTCCACGGCCTGTCCTACGAATTCATTCACCGCATCCTGCGCTATGAGGAGCCGGTGCTGGCGCGCGGCAAGGTGATCGTCGCCCATCTCGGCAATGGCGCCTCGCTCTGCGCGATCAACGCCGGCAGATCGGTCGCCTCGACCATGGGCTTCACCGCCCTCGACGGCTTGCCGATGGGCACACGCTGCGGCCAGCTCGATCCCGGCGTCGTGCTCTATCTGATGAGCGAAAAGAAGATGTCCGCGGCCGAGATCACCGACCTGCTCTACAAGAATTCCGGCCTCAAGGGCATGTCGGGAATTTCCAACGACATGCGCGATCTCGAAGCCTCGACCGAACAATCGGCCAAGGACGCGATCGATTATTTCGTGTCGCGCGTCCGGCGCGAGATCGGCGGCCTCTCGGCCGTGCTCGGCGGCCTCGACTGCATCGTCCTGACCGGCGGCATCGGCGAAAACGCCGTCAACATCCGCCGCGCCATCCTCAAGGATATGGAATGGTTCGGCATCCAGATCGACGAGGACGCCAACGCCAGGAACGAGCGCGTCATATCCGAAAAGGGGTCGCCGACCGTCGCCCTGATCCTCAAGACCGACGAAGAGCGGATGATCGCCGCCCACACCGCCGAGTTGCTCGGCCTCAAGCAGCCGATCGTGCCCGCCATTTCGTGAAGGAAAGCAATGATGCCGCTTTACAGCCCCGAGAATTTCTTCCGCCGCGAAGCCGAGGACGGCTCGATCCAGGCGACCCAGGCGCAGGATCTGGGCGAGGTCGCCAGCGCCCATGTACAGAAGATCACCGCCAGCCACAGCGCGCGGCTGCGCGAGGTCTGGCAGCAGCTCAACCCGCTGTTCGGCCGCCTGCAGGACGCCGCCAATCACGGCGAATTGTACAAGGAGGCGAGCGAATATTTCCGTGACGCCGCCCAGCGCTTCGTCCTGACGCTCGACGTCCTGCGCGAGCGCGGCAACAATGACATCTCTCACGAAGCCGCGGGCATGCCGCCGGTCCTGATCTATGATTACGAGGTCATCGTCGACGGCAAGGATCTCACGCCGCCCGTCAATTATGTCCTCCTGAAGATCAAGCCGCCGGAAGGCGTCGTGACCTTCGACTGGAAGCGGCCCTATCTCATCATCGATCCGCGCGCGGGCCATGGCGCGGGCATCGGCGGCTTCAAGCCCGACAGCCAGGTCGGCGTCGCTTTGCATGACGGCCATCCGGTCTATTTCACCGTCTTCCGGCCGATGCCCGAGCCAGATCAGACGCTCGCCGACGTGATGCGCGCCGAAGCCAAATTCGTCGGCGAAATCCGCCGTCGCCATCCCGATGCGCCAAAGCCGATCATCGTCGGCAATTGCCAGGGCGGCTGGGCGACCCTGATCCTCGCGGCGGCCAATCCCGAGATCACCGGCCCTCTGGTCATCAATGGCGCGCCGGTCGCGGCCTGGTCGGGGCGCAAAGGCGAAAATCCGATGCGCTACAACGGCGGCCTGCTCGGCGGCGTGCTTCCGGCTTTGATCCTGTCCGATCTCGGCGGCGGCGTGTTCGACGGCGCCAATCTCGTCCAGAATTTCGAGCTTCTGAATCCGGGCCGCCTCTATTTCGGCGATTATTTCGATCTCTATGTCAATCCGGAAAAGCAGAAGGCGCGCTTCCTGGAATTCCAGCGCTGGTGGGGCGGCTTCCACCTCATGAACGAGGCCGAAATCCACTGGATCGTGGAGCAGATCTTCGTCGGCAACCGTCTGGCGCGCGGCGAGGCGCGCATCGAGCGCGGCCGCCGGCTCGACATCAAGGCGATTCGCTCCCCGATCATCGTCTTCGCCTCGCAAGGCGACAATATCACCCCGCCGCAACAGGCGCTGAACTGGATCGTGGACACTTTCGTCGACGAGCACGAAATCCGCATCCGCGGCCATCGCATCGTTTACATGATCCACGACAAGGTCGGCCATCTCGGCATTTTCGTGTCCTCCTCCATCGCCAGGAAGGAACATTCCGAGGTCACCTCGACCATGAAGACGATCGAGGCGCTCGCGCCCGGCCTTTACGAAATGACCATAGACGAGACCACCGGCGAAGGCGTCCACGAGCATTTCTGCGTCAGCTTCCACGAACGCAAGATGAGCGATCTGGCGGCCTTGGACGACAGCCGCGACGACGAGAAAAGCTTTGCAACCGTCTCCCGCCTGTCGGAACTGGGCGGCGAACTTTACGACATGGGCGCGCGGCCCTTCGTTCAGGCCGCCGTCAACCATCAGGCGGCGGAATTTTTGCGCAACACCCATCCGGCGCGGGTGCAGCGCCGCATGTTCTCGGATCGGAACCCGGCGATGAAATTCGTCGCCCAGGCGGCGGAGAACGTCGCCCGGGCGCGTCAGCCGGCCGACCGCGACAATCCGTTCCTCGGCCTTGAGAAGATCTGGGCGGAGGGCGTCGTCCAGACGCTCGATTTCTGGCGCGACATCCGCGACTTCGCCTATGAGATGACCTTTTTCGGCATTTACGGCAATCCGTGGCTGCGGCGCCTCGGCGCGCCCAACGCCTATGCGCGCAAGCGGCTCGACCCCGGCGAACTGGCGCATCTGCCGGAGGTCCAGGAAATCCTGCTGGCGGTCGATCGCGGCGGCTTCGACGTCGCGGTGATCCGGATGCTGATCCTGATGGCCGAATCGCGCGGCACGGTGCGCCGCAACCGCCTCGAACGCTCGGCGAAAGTGCTGAGCCAGGACGAGCCTTTCGCCTCGCTCGGCGCGGAAAAGCGGGCGGCGATCATCCGCGAGCAGACCATCGTGGTCGAATTCGCGCGCGAGCGCGCCATCGAGACCCTCCCCGACCTGCTGCCCGAAGCCGAAGACCGCCGCCGTGCGGTCGAGACCGTCCAATATATCGCCGGTTCGGTCGATGAAATGGAGCCGCAGACCGTCAAAACCCTTGAGAAATTGCGCTCTGTCCTGAACCTGCCGGATCTGGGGTCCTCGGCGCGCGCCGTGACCAGGGACCCGCTGGAAAACCAGGCGCCGGCCCGTCTCGCGGCGCCGAACCGGGAAAAAGCGACCTCCGGCGCCTGACGGCGCGCGGTCCTGTCTGAAGCTCCGGGAGCCCGGTTCGCGCCGGGCTCCCTTTCCTGTGGCCCCGTTGCGGCGCTGCAAATCCGCCTTGCAGACCCGCCGAGGATGTGGCGGCAAGACAAAGGCGCGCTTTTAGTTTATGCGGAAACTTCAAGCCGATCGGAGAAGGTTAGGTGACTCAGTCGGAAGTGGCGGAACGGGCGCCAGCGGCCGACCCGCGGGAGGAAGCGCGCGCGCGCCGCGCCGCGCGTATAAAGCCTGTCGGCCTGCTTATTCTTGCCGTACTGGCGCTCGGCGGAACCTATTATTGGTATGCCAACCGCAATGTCGAAAGCACCGACGACGCTTTCATCGACGGCCACGCGGTGATCGTGTCGCCACGCGTCCCCGGCAATGTCGTCGCGCTCGATGCGACCGACAATGAATTCGTGCATAAGGGGCAGGTTCTGCTGAAAATTGACCCCAGCCAGTACCGGCTCCAGCGCGATCTCGCCGAAGGCGCGCTGACGACAGCGAAGGCTCAGCTCGCCGCCCAGCGCTATGGCTTCGAAGTCGCGCAAAAGAATTTCCCCGCTCTGCTGTCGCAGGCTCAGGCGCAGCTCGCTTCGGCCAAGGCCACGCTCGTCAAGACCCAGGCCGATTACGATCGCCAGCGCTCGCTGAGCAAGCTCGCGACCTCGGCGCAGGACGTGGACGCCGCCAAAGCCGCGCTGGCTCAGGCCAAGGCGCAGGTCGAACTGGCCGAGGCGCAGGTGGTTCAGGCCTCGCCCGTGCCGCAGCGCATCGGCGAGATCGAGAAGCAGGTGGGCCAGTTGAAGGGCCAGGTCGAGCAGGCGCAGGCGCGTCTCGACCAGGCCGATCTGAATCTGTCCTGGACGGAAATCACGGCGCCGCAGGACGGCTGGATCACCAAGCGCAATGTCGAAATTGGCAATTTTGTCGCGCCCGGCCAGCAATTATTCGCGATCGTTTCCCCTGAGCGCTGGGTGACCGCCAATTTCAAGGAAACGCAGCTCAAGCGGATGCGGCCGGGGCAAAAGGTCAGGATCGAGGTGGACGCCCATCCCGGCCTCAAGCTGGAAGGCCATGTCGACAGCATCCAGCAGGGCACCGGCTCGAAATTCACCGCCTTTCCGCCGGAAAACGCCACCGGCAATTTCGTGAAGGTGGTGCAGCGCGTGCCGGTGAAGATCGACATCGACAGCGGGCTCGACAAGGACGTGCCGCTGCCGCTCGGCCTTTCGGTCGTTCCCACGGTGTCGTTGAAATGAGCGACGCCGCCGAGGATCCCCACGCCGGCTGGAAGCCGGCGGGCAATCCGTGGCTGATCGCGGTGGCGGTTACGATCGCGACCTTCATGGAGGTGCTCGACACCACCATCGTCAACGTCGCTCTGCCCCATATCGCCGGCAGCCTCACCGCCAGCGCCGACGAGGCGACCTGGGCTTTGACCTCCTATCTCGTGGCGAACGGCATCGTGCTGACGATTTCCGGCTGGCTCGGCGATCTGCTCGGGCGCAAGCGCTATTTCGTCATCTGCATTGCAATGTTCACTTTCTTTTCCTTCCTGTGCGGCTCGGCGCAAAGTCTCGGGCAACTCATCGTCTTCCGCCTCGCCCAGGGCTTTTTCGGCGGCGGCATGCAGCCGAACCAGCAGTCGATCATCCTCGACACTTTCCCGCCGGCGCGGCGCGGGGCGGCCTTCGGCGTCGCGGCCATGGCGACGATCGTCGCTCCGGTGCTCGGTCCCACGCTCGGCGGCTATATCACCGACCAGACCTCGTGGCGCTGGATCTTCTTCCTCAATATCCCGGTCGGGATCATCGCGGTCTTCCTGGTCATCGCCCTGGTCGAGGACCCGCCTTGGGTCCGCGAGCGCAAGAGCCGCGGCCTGGATTTCATCGGCCTGTCCCTCATCGCCATCGGGCTCGGCTCGCTCGAAGTGATGCTGGACCGCGGCGAGGACGAGGATTGGTTCGGCTCGCCCTTCATCCAGGTGATGGCGCTGCTCGCCTTTCTCGGCATCCTGGGCGCGATCTTCTGGCTGCTGATCGCGCGACGGCCGATCGTTCATCTCGACGTCTTCAAGGACCGCAATTTCTCCACCGGCTGCCTGATGATCGCGGCGACCGGCGGCATCCTCTATTCCAGCGCGGTGATGATCCCGCAATTGGCGCAGGAATATCTCAGTTACACCGCGACCTGGTCGGGCCTGATCCTGTCGCCGGGCGGCCTGATGGTGATCGCCCTAATCCCGATCGTCGGACGGCTGCTGAGAATCACCCCCGCGCGCAATCTCATTGCGGCGGGCTTCACCATCATGGGCTTTTCGATGCTCTATTCGAGCCACCTCGCCGCCAATATCAATTTCGGCGGGCTGGTGTTGATGCGCCTGTTCCAGACCACGGCGCTGGCCTTTCTGTTCGTTCCGATCAGCACCGTGGCCTATATGACCCTGCCGCGCGATCTCAACCCCGACGGCGTCGCCCTGTTCTCGATGTTCCGTAATGTCGCGGGATCGGTCGGAATCGCGCTCTCGACCTCCTTTGTGACCGAGCGCGCCCAGACCCATCAAAGCTACCTGGCGGAGCGGGCGAGTCCGCTTTTCCAGCCCTTCAACGAATTGGTGGGCAAATATTCCCATTCCCTCCAGGCTTTGGGCCATACGGCCGCCGTCGCCCAGGAAATGGCGATGGGCCGGATCTACGGCATGATCCGCGCGCAAGCCGCGATCATGGCCTATTCCGACGCTTTCGTCGCCTGCGCCGTCGTCGCCTTTCTCGTCGTGCCGTTCTGCTTCCTGATGACGTCGCGCAAATCCGCCGGCGGACCGGGAGCGGCGCATTGACGAGATCGCGGCCCTCCACGCCTCGTCATTGGCGTCGTCGTTGCGAGCGCAGCGAAGCAATCCGCGCCGGCGACCCGGTGGCGCCGGCGAGGCGTTTTGGACTGCTTCGTCGCCTTCGGCTCATCGCAATCACGGCTCTGGACCATGCGACGCGCGGCAGCGCGCGACGCGCGGCGCGCAGGCTCGCCGCTTTGGCGGGTCTCGCGATGCTCGCCGGCTGTTCGGTCGGGCCTGACTTCAAACCGCCGGCGACCGGCCTGCCCGAAAAACCCTTCGCCGCGCCCGGCGCCAGCGGGCCCCTCGCCGCGCCGCCCGATCCGAACTGGTGGTCGATCTTCCACGATCCGATTCTCACGGGACTCGAACAGCAGGTCGCCGCGGCCAATCTCGGCGTGCGCGCGGCGACGATCAGGCTGGCGGAAAGCCGATCCGAGCGCAATGTCGCGGCCTCGCAGCAATTGCCGACGATCAACGGCGACGCCAAGGTCAACCACGAGAATTTCAGCCAGAACGGCATCGTGAGCCTGATGCAGCCGCTCGTTCCGGCGGGGCAGCCTTTCTCCATCCAGCCGATCACCGATTATTACACCGGCTTCGACGCTTCCTGGGAGCTGGACCTGTGGGGCCATGTGCGGCGCCAGGTCGAAGCCGCCAACGCCGAGGTCCAGGCGAACGCCGAGCAGCGCCGCGGCGCTCTGGTCTCGGCGCTGGCCGAGGTGGCGCGGGACTATATTTCCCTGCGCGGGGCGCAGGTGCAGCTCGCCATTGCGCGCGACAATCTGAAGATCAGCGAGGACGTGCTCAAGGTCGCGCAGGAGCGCCAGAGCTCCGGCATGCAAAGCGCGCTCGACACCGAAAACGCCGCCGCCCAGATCGAATCGGTCAAGGCCGAACTGCCGGGACTGGAGCAGCGGGAATCCGAGCTGATCAACGCTCTGTCCTTCCTGCTCGACGAGCCGCCGGGCGCCCTGCGCTCGAAACTCGCCACGCCGCGCCCCACGCCGGTGACGCCGCCGGCGGCCCCGGTCGGTGTGCCCTCGGAGCTGGCGCGGCGGCGCCCCGACATTCGCGCCGCCGAGGCCAAATTGCACGAGGCGACGGCCAATATCGGCGTCGCGGTCGCGGCCTTTTATCCGAGCGTGCAGCTCAACGGCGCTTCGGGCTTCGATGCGCTCACATTGCCCAAAATGTGGTGGGCGAGTTCGCTGCAATATAGTTTCGGCCCGAGCGTGCAATTGCCGATCTTCAACGCCGGAAGGCTGAAGAGCACGGTCGAATTGCGCACCGCGCAGCAGCAGGAGGCGGCGCTCAACTATCACCGCACCGTGCTGCAGGCCTGGCATGACGTCGTCAACGCCCTGACCGCGCATCGGCTGGAGCAGGAGCGCCACGCCAGGCTCAAGGCCCAGGTCGAGCACGCCCGCCTCGCGCTCGACATCGCCCGCGGCCGCTACAAGAAGGGCGTCGAGGAATATATCAATGTGCTGAACGCCCAGCGCACCGCGCTGTTCGGGGAACAAAGGCTCGCCGACAGCACGACCAATCTCGGCCTCGACCTGGTGCAATTGTTCAAGGCGCTCGGCGGCGGGTGGGAAACGACTTTTCCGGTGGCTGCGGCAGGCGGCGGCTGAGCGGAGCGGTGGCAATATCGAATTTCGACCCTCAACACTTATATGAGGATGAGGTTGCAGCGACCGCAAATTCGCAAATTGCGGACGCTCCGCGAGTTCCGCGAGCTTGATATTTGCGCCGAAGCGCTCCGGCGGAATTGGCCAAGGGCGCTACGGCGTCATCTGCTTCAGGCCGCCAATAAAATTACTCTCCAGCAGCCGATCGGCCGTCGCGGAATGACGGCCCCTTCGTCTTGATGTCATAGTCGTTGGACGTTTCGTCGCCGCACGGGTCGTCAATAACATCGGGCCGCGAAGGGTGGCGGGCCGAACGGCGGCCACGTCGTCGACCTTGCCAAGAACGGCGATCCCACGGCCATTGGGCCAGTGTTCGGTCGAGAACCGACAGAGAGAACGGCGGAAGCAATCCGCGTCGCGCCGACGTGGCGCCCCAGGTTCGGGACGTTCCGGCCAGCCGCTCTCCCTTTGTAATTTTAGCGCGGCGACGCTTACAAATCGCTGACAAGAATCGTCAGCGGCCTGTCATCGCGCCTGCGCCAAATCTCCTGTCAGCGCCCCGAACGAAAGCAGGCGCTGACCGAAGGAGAAAATCATGCGCAAATTGGCCATTCTCGCCATTCTCGTCACTCTCGTTGGCGCCGCCAGCTTCGCTCATGCAGAGAGCGTCGACCGGCCCTGTATGACCAAGGCAGGAAATAATTATCTGACCGTCGACGCGTTCCTCACCAAGATAATCGACCGCGGCTATAAGATCCGCAGTCTTGAAGCCAAGGACGGGTGCGCCAAGCTTCACGCGGTCGACAAGAACGGCGGGGAAGACGAGCTTTTCGTCGACCTGACCTCCGGCGCCGCTGCCGGCGAGTCCGCAAGGGAAATCGACTGATGTCCCCTTCGGTTATCGATGGAACCGCCGGCGGCGAGAGGCCGCCGAGCGCGGTCGCCGCCTAAGACCGAATCGGGCGCCCATTTGAAAGTCTGCTGTCGGTCGAAACAACGTCGAGAATCCGATGAAATGCGCAGTGGCGCACGAAGCGGGGCTGCGCTCGTTCGGACTCGAAGGTCAGACATCGCTGGGTCGCGATGAAATCCGCTTAAATTCCCTCGGTCGCGAGATCGTAAAGGTCTTCTTCCTGTGCGCTATGCAGGCGAACTAACGATTCAATGGCCTCGATCAGACGCTGGGCGTCGCGGATCAGAAAGGCGTCAACCTCCGTCTCGGGCTCGGAAATGTCACGACTCACCAGGGACAAGAGGCGCGCGAGATGGAGGATTTCCCGGTGCGAGCGTCCCATGGCGGCGAGCCCATAGGAAAAGGATTCCGCCTTCACCAGGTTGGGATAAACCTCGCTCTCGTCCTTGCGTTCATGAATGACGATGGCGTTCGAGACGATGGCGTCCGCCTCGCCAATGAGGTCTTGCGCCGTTGCGCCCGCGGCGTCGTCGAGCGCATCCGCGATCGATCGCAACCGATCGAGGCTCCGGCCAAGCTTTTCATGCTCGCTGTGGAGCCGAGCTGCGCCACCGCCGTCCAGCGGCTTGGCGGCGCGCGGCGCGCCCGAACCTAACGCACGCAGGGCGTTCAGAATCACCGCCACATCGATAAGCTCCTGTCCGATGGCGCCGGCGACCGGCGAAAGGAATCCGAGCGCCGCGGCCGCCATGGCGACGCCTGACAGGCCCATCCCGACGATGATGCTCTGCCTGGCGATACGGCGCGTTCGCTGCGCGATTGCAATCGCTTCGGCGACGCGATCAAGCCGCTCGACAAGGATGACCACGTCAGCCGCTTCGGAAGACGCGCTCGCACCCCTCGCGCCGAGGGCTACGCCGACATGCGCGGCGGCCAGGGCCGGAGCGTCATTGACGCCGTCGCCAACCATCATGGTCAAATTCTGTTCCCGCTCCAATATGACCGCTGCGACTTTTTCGTCCGGCGTTCGTTCGGCAAGCACCGCGTCGATGTTCAGCGCGGCCGCGATTGTCTCCGCCGTTTCCGCCCTGTCGCCCGTCGCCATGACGATCCGGCGGACACCCGCCGCCCTGAGCAGATCGAGCGCTCGCGGCGTCTCGCGCCGCATTTCGTCTGCAAACAGCAGAGCCCCGGCCGGCGCGCCGTCGATCGAGACGAAGACACTGAGGGCCGAGCGCCACGAAGCGCGCCGTTGGGCCCGGACCGCCCAGGGCGGCGGCGGTGCGGCTCCAAGAACGAAGGTCGACGAGCCAGCCCTCACGATCCGACCGTCAATAACGCCTTCGAGACCGGAACCAACCTGTTCTCGAACGTCGCGCGGCGGGCTCAAAACAAGGTCTCTTTCCCGCGCGGCGTTCACGATGGTGGCGGCGACGGAGTGAGCGGAAGCCTGTTCGAGCGAAGCTGTCAGCCTCAATATTTCATCAGCCGTCTTTGCGGGCGCGGTTTCAATCGCTGTGAGTCTCGCGCCGCCAACAGTCAGGGTTCCTGTCTTGTCGAAAAGGACGGTGTGAACCTTCGCGAGCACTTCCAGAGGTCCACCACCCTTGACCAACACGCCTCGCCGCGCGGCTCGCGCGACGCCGGCGACGAAAGCGACGGGCGCGGCAAGAATGAGCGGGCAAGGCGTCGCCACGACCAGCACCGCGAGCGCCCTCAAGGGATCCTGGGACCACAGCCATGCTCCGCCCGCGACGAACAGGGTTAATGGGGTCAGCGCCGCGGCATAGCGGTCGGCCATGCGGATGAAAGGCGCCTTGGCGTGCTGGGCCGACACGGCCAGTTTGACGATCGCGGCGTAAGTGCTGTCGCGGGCAAGGGCGGTCGTCTGCATTTCAAAGGCGTCGCCGGCGTTGATCGCGCCGCTGCGGACAGCCTCGCCCGCTTGCCGGACCAGAGGCAGCGATTCGCCGGTCAGGGCCGATTCATCGAGCAGGATTTTGGAGTCGAGCGCGATCCCGTCGATGGGCGTGATTTCGCCAGCGCGCACAATCAGCACATCGCCGATCGCGACCTCCTCCACGCCGACGTCCGTTATCGTGTCGCCAAGGCGGCGATGGGCGACGCGGGGCGCCCGATCAACGAGGCCTTTCAGGCTGCGCTGCGCGCGCGAAACCGCGAAATCCTCCAGAACGGCGCCGCCTGCATACATGACGGCTATGACGATCGCCGCCAGCGGCTGGTCGAGCGCGAGGGCTCCGCCCATCGACAACAGGGCGATCACGTCGACGCCGAATTGCCCTTTCCAGAGGTCCCGAATGATGGAAACCAGGAGCAAAATCGCGATCGGGATTGTTCCCCCGAACCAGAACAACCTTCCGATCTGTGCGTCGCCAAACCATGAGACGCCGGCGCCCGCCGCCAATGCGCTGACGGCGAAAAGGAAAAGGACTGTCCGAATGGCGGCTGCGCTCATCCTCGGCTCCCATCAAGCGAGGCGACATTAGCCGACCAGGCGACCCGTTTCACTAATCCGATCATTGAAAATGGCTGAATGGCGTGAGGTAAGGCTGGCGCGCCAGGATCGGGCTGGCGCCGCCCGCCAACGACATGCCTTGGCGTGACGACGACGATCAGCCTTTGGCAGATCCACCACATCAATCGGTCATTCGGGTCAAGACCACTTCCAGCCCAAGGCCGCCGACCAAGACGCAGACATCACTCGCTCATCTCCGCGACGCGTAAATCGTCCGCAACTCGCTCTTGAGAATTTTGCCGGTCGCGCCGTGGGGCAATTCCTCCACGACGATCACTTGGTCGGGAATGGCGAAATTGGCGACTTTTCCCGCGAAAAAGGCGCGCACGTCGTCGGGCCGCGGCTCGTGGCCCTCGCGCGGGACGACGATCAGCAGCGGTCTTTCGCCCCATTTCTCATCCGGCGCGGCGATGGCCGCCGCCTCGGCGACGTCGGGATGGCCGATCGCGATATTTTCCAGCTCGATCGAGCTGATCCATTCGCCGCCCGATTTGATCAGATCCTTTGAGCGGTCGGTGAGCTGCAGAAAGCCGTTTGCGTCGATCACGCCGACATCGCCGGTGGGAAACCAGGCGTCGTCGGCGATCTCGGTCTCGGGGCTGCGGAAATAGCCTTTGGCGATCCAATGGCCGCGGCAGGAGACGTCGCCCTGGCTCTTGCCGTCCCAGCGCGTTTCCGCGCCATCGGGGCCGAGGGCGCGGATATCGACGCCGAACAAAGCGCGGCCCTGTTTGATCGCATGGTCGAAAAGCGCCTCTCCCTTCAGGGAGGCGGTCGCCGGTTTCGGCTCGTTGAAGGTGACGACCGGGCTGGTCTCGGTCATGCCCCAGCCCTGACAGGCCTCGACGCCGAGTTCGGCGAAGGCCGCGACCAGGGCGCGCGGTAGCGCGGCGCCGCCCGACATGATTCGTTTGAGCGTTGAAAAACGCGCGCCGCTCTGGCGCATGTGGTTGACCAGATTGAGCCAGACGGTGGGAACGCCGACGGAAAGATCGACGCGCTCGCCGTCCATGAGGCCGAGCAGCGCGACTGGGTCGAGATGCCGGCCCGGCATGACGAGGGCGGCGCCGACCATGGGCGCGGCATAGGGCAGGCCCCAGGCGTTGACGTGAAACATCGGCACGACGGGGAGAACGCGGGTCGTGGCGCGCAGGCCGACGGCGTCGGCGCCGTTGATCTGAAAGGCGTGGAGCAGCGACGAGCGATGCGAATAGAGCACGCCCTTCGGCCGGCCGGTGGTGCCCGAAGTGTAGCACAGGCCGGAGGCGGCGTTCTCGTCGAAAACGGGCCAGTCCGGTTCTTCGCGCGCCGCGTCCAGCAGGCTTTCATAGCAATGCAGCGCCATGCCGGGCGGCAAGTCGAGCCGGGCGCCGAGCGGCTTCATTTCGTAGGGCTCGGCCAGGACCACGACCGCGCGCAGCACGGCGGCGAGTCTCGGCGCGATCGCCGCGACGAGGGGCGCGAAACAGGCGTCCACGAACAGCACATGATCCTCGGCATGTCCGATGATGTAAGCGATGTCGTCGGGCGCGAGCCTCGGATTGATGGTGTGGCAGACCGCGCCCATGCCGGAAATGGCGTAATAAAGTTCGAGATGGCGGTCGCTGTTCATCGCGAGCGTGGCGACGCGGTCGCCGAATTCCACGCCAAGCTCGCGCAGCACGCCCATCAATTTTCGCGCGCGACGTTCGAGCTTCTCGTAGGTGGTGCGGACAATTTGGCCGTCGTCGCGGCGGGAGACGACCTCCGCGTCGCCATGATGGCGCGCGGCGTGCTGGATGATGGATGAAATCAGCAGCTCGCGCCGCTGCATCAGACCAAGCATGACGATCCTCCCGTAAAGATTTTTTCGGGATTATCGTCTCTTGCCCTTGTGGCGCCAAGGTCCGGTCGCTTTCGGTCGCGCCTCGCCGCCGCCGAAATTATGCGGGCCCATGTCCTCGTCGGTGGGTTTGCGGATGCGGGAGGGCGGCAGATTGGCGGCGGCGCCATATTTGCGCTCGCCCGAAAAGGCGCCGCCGCCGGCATCGACCTCGCTCTGGCGGGCGAGGGGATCGTCGGAAACGGTCAGCTCCACCGATTGCAGTCTCTTGATCTCGTCGCGCAGCCGCGCGGCGGTTTCGAAATCGAGATCGGCCGCCGCCGCGCGCATGCGCTTTTCGAGATCGGCGATGGTCGCCTCGAAATTATGGCCCATGGCCGGCGCGGCGAGGCCGACGTCCACGCTGACGTGATCCTGCTCATAGACCGAGCCGAGAATGTCGGCGATGCCGCGCTTGATGGTCGCCGGGGTGATATTGTGCTCTTCGTTCCAGGCGAGCTGTTTTTCGCGGCGGCGCCTTGTTTCGCTCATGGCGCGGTCCATCGAGCCGGTGATCGAATCGGCATAAAGGATCACCTTGCCGTCCACATTGCGCGCGGCGCGGCCGATGGTCTGCACCAGCGAACGCTCGCTGCGCAAAAAACCTTCCTTGTCGGCGTCGAGAATGGCGACAAGCGCGCATTCGGGAATGTCGAGGCCCTCGCGCAACAGGTTGATGCCGACCAGCACGTCGAAGGCGCCGAGGCGCAGGTCGCGGATGATCTCGATGCGCTCGATCGTGTCGATGTCCGAATGCATGTAGCGCACGCGCACGCCGTGCTCATGCAGATATTCGGTAAGATCCTCGGCCATGCGCTTGGTCAGCACGGTCACCAGCGTGCGATAGCCTCGGGTCGAAGTCTCGCGGACTTCGCCCAGCAGGTCGTCCACCTGGGTGCGCGCCGAGCGCACCTCGACCGGCGGATCGACCAGGCCGGTCGGGCGGATGACCTGTTCGACGAAGACGCCCGCGGTCCGCTCCATTTCCCAATCGCCCGGCGTCGCCGAGACATGGACCGACTGCGGGCGCATCGCGTCCCATTCCTCGAAGCGCAAGGGCCGGTTGTCCATGCAGGAGGGCAGGCGGAAGCCATATTCGGCGAGCGTGGCCTTGCGGCGGAAGTCGCCGCGATACATGCCGCCGATCTGCGGCACGGTGACATGGCTCTCGTCGGTGAAGACGATGGCGTTGTCGGGCAGATATTCGAACAGCGTCGGCGGCGGCTCGCCGGGGCGGCGGCCGGTGAGATAGCGCGAGTAATTCTCGATGCCGGCGCAGGAGCCGGTCGCCTGCAGCATTTCAAGGTCGAAAGTGGCGCGCTGTTCGAGCCTCTGGGCTTCGAGGAAACGCCCCGAGGCGTGCAGTTCCTCAAGCCTTTGGCGCAATTCGGCCTTGATGGCGTCCGCCGCCTGCAAAAGCGTGGGGCGCGGCGTGACATAATGCGAATTGGCGTAGAATTTTATGAGTTCGAGGTCCTGGGTTTTCTTGCCGGTCAGCGGGTCGAATTCGGCCAAGGATTCGACTTCGTCGCCGAAGAAGGAAATGCGCCAGGCGCGGTCCTCGTAGTGGGCGGGAAAGACTTCGACCGTGTCGCCGCGCACGCGAAAAGCGCCGCGCGAAAAATCCGGCGTGCGCTTGTATTGCAGGTCCACAAGGTCCTGCAGCAATTGGCGCTGGTCGAGCTTTTCGCCGAGTTTTACCGAAAAGGTCATGGCGGTATAGGTCTCGACCGAGCCTATGCCGTAGATGCAGGAGACCGAGGCGACGATCACCACATCGTCGCGTTCGAGCAGGGCGCGGGTGGCGGAATGGCGCATCCGGTCGATCTGCTCGTTGATCGAGCTTTCCTTCTCGATAAAAGTGTCAGTGCGCGGCACATAGGCTTCGGGCTGGTAATAATCGTAATAGGACACGAAATATTCGACCGCATTATGCGGAAAGAAGCTTTTGAATTCGCCGTAAAGCTGGGCGGCCAATGTCTTGTTGGGCGCAAGGATCAAGGCCGGGCGCTGCGAACGCGCGATGACCTGGGCCATGGTGAAGGTTTTTCCCGAGCCGGTGACGCCGAGCAGGACCTGATCGCGCTCCTGCGCCTTCAGGCCCTCGACCAATTCGTCTATGGCGCGCGGCTGGTCGCCCTGCGGCTGGTATTCCGAGACAAGTTCGAAGCGGACGCCGCCCTCGGATTTTTCCGGCCGCTCCGGGCGGTGCGGAACCCAGGGCTTCTTGTCGCGGAGATTGGGGTCGCCCTTTTCGAGCAATTCTTCGAGGCTGGCGGCGGTGACGCCCGATCCGGTCTGGAAATTTTCCTTTGGCGGCGGGCGGCGCCTGGGCTTTTCCCGCGCAATTTCCGGCTCCTGGCCGAGGCCGTAGCGCGCGGCCTCCTCCGGGCTCAGTTTTTCGGCGACATAGGGCGAGGACGCTTCTTCGAACCCCTCGCCGATCAGCGCGGGATTGAGCAGCGCCGCCAGATGTTGGTCGAGCGGTTTCACGTCCGGCTTCGACGCCTTGGCGCGGGAAGTGGTTTTTTTCGCCATGCCGGCAATATGGGCTGGCGGCGGCCTATTGGAAAGAGCGCCGCCCCGCGACCAGGCGATAAAGCGCCGCCGCGCCGCCGCCCGCCAAAGCGGCGACCGCCGGGCTGATCGCGCCATCGCCAAATCCGAGCGCGGCGCTCGCGACGGCAAATACCCCGGAGATCGCGGCTCCGACGAGGAAAAGGGCGGCAAGGCTCGACCATTTCCGCCGGGCGCAGATCATTCGGGTCAGCCACAGGCTGACGCCGAGATTGGCGCCGATCGAAAGGATCGATTCGGCCATTTCGGCCGTCGTGAGAGCGTCGCCGCCGCGCGGCATGCGAAAAGAGAGCGCGACGACAATCGCGGCGATCGCGAATGTGGCGACGGTTCCCGCGCGTCGCGCGCGCGGCGCGCGCGCCGGCGCGGCGAGATCGACGGAATCGGAGGCTTTTGGCGCGTCGAACAAAAGGGCGCGCTGCTCGGGCGTCAGCGCGATGTCCGTGGGGCCGTTGGCGGTCCTGGGCGGCGGAGCCGGGCGCGACGCCGCGCCGCCGCGCCGGCCGAAGGAGGCGGTCTTGCTCATGCGCGCAGCATGGCGCGCGGAAGTTGCCAAAAAATTGCCGGGCCCCGCCCGCGGCCAGAGGTTTCGCGCTTTCCGCGCATTGGTCTTGTCCGGGAAGGGCGGCGGCGCGCGCGAAAAATCATTTTGGCCTTCCCTTTTTCGCGTCGGGCGCTAATTTCCCCGGCCAAACCGAATTTTGAAAGGCGACCAATGGGCTTCCTCGCCGACGCGCTCTCCCGTGTCAAACCTTCGGCGACCATCGCCGTGACCCAGAAGGCGCGCGAGTTGAAGGCGCAGGGGCGCGAGATCATCAGCCTGTCGGTCGGCGAGCCGGATTTCGACACGCCGGACCATATCAAGGCGGCGGCGATCGACGCGATCCGGCGCGGCGAGACCAAATATGGGCCCGTCGCCGGCATCGCGCCTCTGCGCGAAGCCATCGCCAAAAAATTCAAGCGCGAGAATGGCCTCGACTACAAGCCGTCGCAATGCATCGTCGGCACCGGCGGCAAGCAGATTTTGTTCAATGCCTTGATGGCGAGCCTCAATCCCGGCGACGAGGTCATCATTTCCGCGCCTTATTGGGTGTCCTATCCGGAAATCGTCGCTTTGTGCGGGGGGCAGGCTGTCATCGTCGCGACCAGGCCCGAGGACGGCTACAAGCTCCGGCCCGAGGCGCTCGAACAGGCCATCACATCGCGCACGAAATGGGTGATCTTCAATTCGCCGTCCAATCCGTCGGGGGCGGCCTATACTCGCGACGAATTGAAGGCGTTGACCGAGGTTCTGCTTCGTCAGCCCCACGTCTGGGTGTTGACAGACGACATATACGAACATCTGGTCTATGGCGATTTCGTCTATACGACCCCGGCCCAGGTCGAGCCCGCGCTCCATGAGCGCACGCTCACCATGAACGGCGTGTCCAAGGCCTATGCCATGACCGGCTGGCGCATCGGCTATGCCGCCGGGCCGGACAAGCTCATCCGGGCGATGGACATGATCCAGGGCCAGCAGACGTCCGGCGCCTGTTCGATCGCGCAATGGGCGGCGGTCGAGGCGCTCGACGGGCCGCAGGATTTTATCGCCGAGAGCCGGAAAATCTTCGAGGGGCGGCGCGATCTCGTGGTTTCGATGCTCAATCAGGCGCAATATCTTACCGCGCATCAGCCGGAAGGGGCCTTCTATGTCTTTCCTTCCTGCGCCGAGGCGCTGGGCAGGACCTCGGCGGGCGGGACCAGGATCGAAACCGACGTTGATTTCGTCACGGCGCTGCTGGAAGAGCAGGGCGTCGCGGTCGTCCAGGGCTCGGCTTTCGGCATGGGGCCGAATTTCCGGGTGAGCTATGCGACATCCAACGAAGCCCTTGCCAAAGCCTGCGCGAAAATCCAGCTTTTTTGCGCGGGGCTGCGGTGAGGCCGATCACGGAGGCGGTAATGCGGGCGAAGCTTCTGAAATTTTTTGTGATTCTCGGAATCGTCGGCCGAATCGGGCCAGCGGTCGCCGCCAATATCGCTCCTGGCGAGGCCTATCAGGATTTGCGCGAGCAATTGCTTGCCGACGGCTGGAAGCCCGAAACCTCCTACGGGCTCAAGCTCGCCAATGGCAAGCCGTATCACCGCTACCCCGAAGTATTGTGCGGCCTGGAAAAATGCCGGGCCAAATGGCATGACCGCAGCGGCGCCGAACGCGCCATCATGCTTGAGCGCGGCGGGCCTTCGGACCCCTATCGCGTCATAAGCGCGGAATGAATCTTCAGGTCGTCATCTGCGTGAACAGCGTCGCGGCCAGTATCAGGGCGGCGAAAAACAGGCTCGGATAATAGCCCCATTGCGAGGCATGGGGCCACGTCGGCAGCGACGCGAAAAAACAGACGATCAGGATCGCGATCAGGATATCCGCGGGCGACATGGCCGCCTCCCTCCTGGCAAAACAGCGCCGGCGATCAGTCGATTGCACGAAACCCGCGAAACAATGGAAGGTTCCCGGTTGCCGGGGCGCGAGATCGCTTATTTTTCCAAGTTTCGCACGAGCAGACGGCGGCGCTATGATGCGATGCAAACGAAATCCCTTGACATTTTGTGCGACGCAACATAATTTACGAACCGTAGCACGAGCGGTGCTTGTGCTGCAGCCCTCCTTGGGCGTTTCCTCCCTAGACTTGGGCCGCTGGTTCTTCCGGCGGCCTTTTTTCTTTTCGGATCAGGGATCTGAAAGGAGAAAATCGCGCGCGTGGCGTTCTTTTGGTTGATCCGAACGCACCAGCCAGCGAATGAGTCCCTGCTTTTGGTGCGACGAAACCCCTTGCTTTTCAGGTTTCGCGCAAGCGGCGGAGGGCGTTATGACGCACCGCAAAAAATCTCTTGACAATTTGTGCGACGCAACATAACTTACCAACCGTAGCGCAAGCGGTGCTTGTGCTGCAGCCCTCCTTGGGCGTTTCCTCCCTAGACTTGGGCCGCTGGTTCTTCCGGCGGCCTTTTTTTCTTTTTGATCAGAGACTTGCAAGAGACGAAATCACGCGCGCCGGCGGCAGGTCGCGATATTCGTCGGGCGCTCCGGCGCGATTGATCCACACCGTGTTGAAGCCGAATTGCGCCGCCCCCGCGATGTCCCAGCGATTCGAGGACTGGAACGACACCTGTTCCGGCGTCGTTCCGTAACGCGCGCCGACCAGCGCATAGACTTCGGCCGCGGTCTTGAAGCGAATTACGGAATCGGCGGAGAGCGATTCGTCGAGCAAATCCCGCAAACCGGCCGCGGCGACGGCGCGGGCGAGCGTCGCCGGCGCGCCGTTGGAGAGGATGACGGCTTTCGCGCCGCGCTCGCGCAAGCGCCGCAGCGCCGGCGCGGCGTCGGGGAAAGCGTCGAGCGTTCGATAGGCGTCGAGCAGTTTTTCGCACGCTTCCGCCGAAAGGCCGCCGCAGCGGGCGGCGGCGAAATCAAGCGCCTCCGCGGTCAAGGCGTCGAAATCGCGATAGGCGCCCATCAGGCTGCGCGTCCAGGTATATTCCAGCTGTTTCACGCGCCAAATTTCGGACAGCCGTTCGGCCTGCTCCCCGACGAGGCCGCGATGGCGAGCCACTGCGGAATGGACGTCGAACAAAGTGCCGTAAGCGTCGAAAACGTAAAGGGGAAAGGTCTTTTCGGCCATTTTAGCGTCTCACCCATCGATCAGGCGCGCGTCAACCTTGATTTTCCGCAACTCGCGGACGAGCCGAACGCCCTGCTGCCGATATATTTTGGCGCCGAGTTCGCTTGGCAAGTGGGCGAGCGCCTGGCGCGCGATCGCCAGATCGCAGCCGGCGATGCGCGCGATGACATTGCCCGCTTCGAAGGCGGCGTCCGCCGAAAGGCTGGAGTCGATGAGCAGGCGGCAGTCCGGCGGCTCCAGTTCGTTCCGCTCGATGCGCCGCAGGGCGGCGACGGTCGCCAGCACGACGACCTTGTCGTCTCTTTCGAGGCGGATGTCGTCGGAGGGGTTCAACTGTCCGGCGCCGCCGCGCTCGTGGAAAATCGGAATGGCGCCGAAACCATAGGCGAGCTGCGCCAGCTGAAGGTCGAGCAGGGGCCGATTATGGGCGACCGCATATTCGGTGACGAGAACCGGGCGTCCCAGGAGCTGGAAGGCGGTGAGAATATTCTCGTCGAAGGCCGCGCCGGCGATCGCCTGGGCTGCGATCTCCGATTCGCTGATGCCGGTCGATTCGGGGATCAGCGCGGCGACGTTTCTCGCCAGATCGGGATCGGCGACGCGGAAAACCAGGGCGCAGCGCGGATTGAGCGAATGGGCGAGCAGGGCGGTTTCGAGATTGCCGACCTGGTCGTCGCCGACCACGACCACGCTGCGCGCGGCGGCAATATTCGCCCGCGCCAGGGCGTCGGGAATTGGGCCGGTCTTGACCGGCAGGCCGCGCAGGACGTCTTCCGCGACGGGCTCTGCGGAAACGCCGACGGTCGGACGGCCCCAGCGCTGGAGCAAAGCGGCGATGTTCTGGCCGATTGGCGCAAGACCGACGACGATGGTGTGGCCTTCGACCGGGGGCGGCGGGCGGCGCGCGGCGATCTGGAACCGCGCGCCGAGAACGCGCTCGGTCATGGTGGCGATGATGACGCCGAGGAAGATGGCGCTGCCGATCTTCATCAGCAGCGAATAAAGGTAAAGGCCGGAAGAAATCGGAAAAGGCGCCTTGAGCGCGCCGAACACATTATCGAAGCCGCCGACCGCCAGGACCGTCGAGACATTGATGGCGTCGAACCAGCTGATTTCGGGATTCTCCCGCCGATACAGCACGATGCACAGCGCAAACATCGAAAAGACGACGGCGAAGGAAACAATGATGGGCTTCGGCGCCGCGCGCAGCCAGCCGCGCGCCTGTTCGGCCAAAGCAGTCCAACGCACTCGCCGCGATTTTGCTTCCGGCGTCCGCGGGCCTCTGGCGTCGCGCAGCAATTCGCCGCATTCGACATAGGTCACTTCATCGCCGGGACGGATTTCGCAATCGGCGCTGCGCAGCGAGAGCAGGTCGCCGACCGCCTTGCCTTCCGAGACATGGCCGATGACGCGCCGGTGCAAGGTGTTGAGTTCCGAGGGCCGGAGGCCGTGGCGCCAGTCGCCGGTCTTTACGATATGGGCGATGACGCGCACGGTCGATCCATTGAGATCGAACCGCGCCTTGGTCTCGTCGTCGAGGGTGGCGACGGCGAAGGCGAGCGCGGAAAATTCATGCGGTTCGAAGGCGACCAGATTGCCGAGCTGGCCGGCGAGCAGGCGGTTGAGCTGCTCCTGCGCCGAGCGGATGACGAGGCGCACGCGCGGATTGAGCGAGCGGGCGGCGAAGGCGGCGGCGATATTGCTGCGCTCGTCGGTCGTCACCAGCAGGATGGCGCGGCAGGTTTCGGCGCCGGCGCGCTTGAGGATTTCAGATTTCGTGCAGTCGCCCGTGACGATTTTGTCGAAGGGCGCGTCTTCCATGGATTTCGGCGGCGCGACATCGACGCCGACGACGCAGGCGCCGAATTCCTTGAGCAGTTCGGCGCATTGGCGCCCGACATCGCCAAGGCCGCAGATGATGATGCGGTCGGGGGCGCGCGGCGGGGTCGGCGCCTCGCCGGAACCGCTGGAAGGGGTCGCATCCATTGCGTCGCTCTCCGCCTTGCGCCGAACGGGCTCCGCATCAATTGCGGGTGGGTCGGCGTCGGCCGGATTGCAGCCGGTCTTTGCATCGGCGCCATGACAAGAGCGCATCCCGCCAACGCGGCGGCTTCGCCGGAAGGGAAGGGGCCGCAGCCCCCTCCGTCACAGCGTGACCGAAAAATCAGCTTCGGTCTTGGACTTGATCTCGTCAACGGACACGCCGTCGGCGAGTTGGATCAGCTTCACGCCGCCGTCGCCGTGCTTGTCGATCGAAAAAACGCCGAGATCGGTGATCAGGAGGTCCACCACCTGCGAGCCGGTCAGCGGCAGGTTGCATTTGTGGAGGAATTTGGGGCCGTCCTTGGCGACATGCTCCATCACCACCACGACCTTTTTGACCCCGGCGACGAGGTCCATGGCGCCGCCCATGCCCTTCACCATCTTGCCCGGGATCATCCAATTGGCGAGATCGCCGTTCTGAGCGACCTGCATGGCGCCGAGGATCGAAAGGTCGATATGGCCGCCGCGGATCATGGCGAAGGAATCGGCCGACGAGAAATAGCTGGTCGTCGGCAGTTGGGTGATGGTCTGCTTGCCGGCGTTGATCAGGTCGGCGTCCTCCTCGCCCTCATAGGGGAAAGGGCCCATGCCCAGCATGCCGTTCTCCGACTGGAGCTGCACGCTCATGCCGGCGGGGATGAAATTCGAGACCAGGGTCGGGATGCCGATGCCGAGATTGACGTAAAAGCCGTCGCGGAGCTCCTTCGCCGCGCGGGCGGCCATTTGATCGCGTGTCCAGGCCATCAGACTTCTCCTCCCGCGGCCGCGGCCGGGCTGGTATGTTTGCGCGTGGTGCGCTGCTCGATATGTTTGACGGGATTGGGCACATGCACGATGCGCTGGACGAAAATGCCGGGGGTGTGAATCTCGTCGGGGTCGAGTTCGCCGGGCTGGAACAGATGCTCGACCTCGGCCACCGTGATCTTGCCGGCGGTCGCCATCATCGGATTGAAATTGCGGGCGGTCTTGCGATAGACGAGATTGCCTTCGGTGTCGCCTTTCCAGGCGTGGACGATGGCGATGTCGGCGACGAGGCCGGTCTCCATCACGTAGTTTTCGCCGTTGAAGACGCGGGTCTCCTTGCCCTCGGCGACGAGCGTGCCGTAGCCGGTCTTGGTGTAGAAGGCCGGGACGCCAGCGCCGCCGGCGCGAATGCGCTCGGCGAGCGTGCCCTGCGGGTTGAATTCGATTTCCAGTTCGCCGCCGAGATATTGCTGGGCGAACAGCTTGTTCTCGCCGACATAGGACGAGATCATCTTCTTGACCTGCTTGGTCTCCAGCAGCACGCCGAGGCCGATGCCGTCCACTCCGGCGTTGTTGGAGATGAAGGTCAGGTTGGTCGCGCCGGATTGCTTGACCGCTTCGATCAAGGCCTCGGGAATGCCGCACAGGCCAAAGCCGCCGGCCATCAGCGTCATGCCGTCCTTCACCAGTCCGGCCATGGCGGAACTGGCGTCTGGATATACTTTCTTCATGGGCGAATCCCGCGTTTTTAGTAGTGTTGCCCTGCAACAATAGGCCCGCCGGGCGCCGTGGTCCAGACGGCTCCAAAGCCTAGTTTTTGCGCAGGACCACGGCCCAGCCGGGAACGTCTTCGCCCCGTTCCTTTCTGACGGCGGCTGGCGCAAGCTCCAATATGGCGAAGCCAGTCCGGCCGGCGCAGTCCCGCAGATAGGCCTGGGAATGGGCGAAGCGCATGTCGGCGCCGACGCCGAAGGTCGCGCCGCCGGCTGCGTTTTGCGCGGTGAAGGCGAACAGGCCGCCCGGGATCAGGACGCGCGCGACGGCGGCGAAAACGCGGTCGAGATCGCCGATATAAACGAAAACGTCGGCGGCCACGGCGAGATCGGCGCTTTCGCCCGGCTCCGCCGCGAGAAAATCGAGCAGGTCGGCGACGGCGAGCCGGTCATAAAGCCGTCTGCCGCGGCATTGCCCGATCATCGCCGGCGAAAGGTCCACCCCGGCCATGTTCCCGACGCGCGCGCGAAAAGTTTCGCCGGCGTGGCCGGCGCCGCAACCGAGATCGAGCATATTGGCGAATATCCGGCCGGGCGCCGCGCGCTCGATGGCGTCGCGCAGGATCTGGGGTCCGCGATAGGCGAGGGTTTCGACCAGATGGCGATCGAAATTCGCCGCATATTGATCGAACAGGGTTTGGACATAGGCGCGCGGCGCGGCGACGGGTCTTTGGTCGCCGAGACGCGCAAGCCTGAGCGCGGCGCCGCAGGCGTCGGCCGGATCGCGGGCCAGCGCCTCGCGGTAGGCGGCAATGGCGTCCTCGCGCCGGCCGAGCGCCTCCAGCGCCTCGCCGAGGCCGAACCTGCCGGGCGCCCAATGTGGAGCGAGCTCAATGGCTTGCATGAAAAGATCGCGCGCGGCCTCGAAATCGCGCGCTTCAAAAGCGCCGACGGCCCATTGATAACGGCGGTCGGCGGCGAGATCGCCCGAAGAACCGGTAGGGGATGAATGGAACGCGCCGGTCGGCGTCATGCCAAATTGTCTTTGCTGGTGGAAAAACGGAACGGGATGCGGCACATTTCGTTCAGTAACTGTTCAGCCTTGCCTGGGCATTTTGCGCATCAAGCTGATTTTGCGCGGAAGCGCAAGCATTGCCAGAGGAGAAAGCGATGACCGTTCCCTTCAAGAAAATCGGGCTCGCGGGGTTGGCCGCGCTGACCCTGGGCCTGTCGTTCTCGACCCCGGCGGCGGCCTGGTATCGTGGCTATGGCTACGGCGGGGGATATAATCCCGGCGCGGCGGCGGCGGCGGGCCTCATCGGCGGCCTGGCGCTCGGCGCGGTGGCGGCCAGCGCCGCCAACCGGCCCTATTATGCGGAGCCTGCCGGCGACTGCTGGATCGAGCGCCGCAGGGTCTATGACCAATGGGGCAATTATATCGGCCACCGTCGCATCCGGGTCTGCGAATAAGCGACCAATCATCAATGAGCAGTGATCAGAAGCGATTCTGATTACTGTTTGTTGATTCTAGGCTCAACACTCAATCAGGTGATTGATAGCGTTTTGAGCCTAGTGCGAGAACAGCACTGGCGCTGTCATGTGTCTGAGCATGTAGCGCGAGCCGCTGCCGCGCGAAAATAGAGGATAGCCGCCGCCGCCGAAGGCGCCGATCACCAGGAGATCGGCGCTGTGCTCCATGGCGTGGTTGAGCAGCGCGTCCATCAAGCCTATGTCGCTCAGGGTGAGTTGTTCCGGCTTTGCGCAAATCTCATGCGCGGCGAGATGGTTGATGGCGAGCCGCAGGGATTCCTTCTGATCAGTCGCGCCCGTCGTGTCGTTCGCCTGGTGGAGGCCGACGACCAGGGCCTCCGCGCGGGGGGCGACGAGCATCATGCCGTCGGCGAACCCCCGGGCGGAAGGGCCTGAGTTCGACCAGGCGAAGATCGGCCGCTTTCCGACGGTCGGAAAATCCCCGGAATAGGGTAGAACCAGGACGGGACGGCCGCTGTTGACGATCAGATGCTCCGCGAAATCCGGCGGCAGCCGGGAATTGTCGGGGCGGCGCTGGCCGATGACGATCAGGTCGAAATGGCGCGCGAAATCGGTGGTCGTCTTGACGGTCGCGTCGTCGTCGCCGCGATCGAGAGCGATCCATTCGGCGTTGAGTCCCTTGGTCGCCTCGACGAAAGCCTCGCGGCTGGCGGCGGCGGCTTGCGCGGGATCGGGCGGCGGCCCGTCATCCCCATCGGGCGCGGCGACTTCCGCGAACAGGCCGGTGAGGCGGGCGCCGTGGGATCGGGCGAGATCGGCGGCTGTATTCAGCCGGACCTTCGATCTTTCGCCGCTGTTGAGATGAACGAGGAGGGAACGAAGAGACATAGGACACATTCCTGGGACACATTCCTGCCGAGCACGCGGAAAACCGCGTGCTCAGGCTTGTCTTTGCAGGTAGGGATTATGCAGCCTTTCGGCGCCGATGGTGCTCAGCGGCCCGTGGCCGCTGATGAAGGTCATGCCGTCGCTGAGCGTGAGAATCTTTTCGTCGATCGAGCGCATCAATGTGGCGTAATCGCCGCCCGGCAGGTCGGTGCGGCCGATCGAGCCCTCGAACAGCACGTCGCCGACGAGGCAGAACTGCATGGGCTCGTTGACGTAAACCACGCTGCCCGGGGTGTGCCCCGGGCAATGGCGGATGTCGAGGCGGGCGTCGCCGAACGCGACCTGGTCGCCGTCGGCGAGCCAGCGGTCCGGCGAGACGTTGCGACAGCGAAAGCCGAACAGCTTCGAGGCGTCTTCGAGGCCGTCGAGCAGGAATTTGTCGGCGATATGCGGGCCCTCGATCGGCACGCCGAGCAGGTCGCGAAGCTCCGCGGCGCCGCCGGCGTGGTCGGCGTGGCCATGGGTCAGGAAGATCTTTTCGACCTTGGCGCCCGTCTGCTCGATCGCGCGGCGGATCAGCGGCACGTCGCCCCCCGGATCGACCACGGCAGCGTTTGCCGTCGTTTCGCACATCAGAATCGTGCAATTCTGCTGAAACGGGGTGACGGGAACGATGGCGACCTTGATTTGCGACATGAGGCGCTCCTGGAGCCTGCGAGCCATCCTATCTCGGGCCGCGCGTCATCGCCAGAGGACAGGCGTTTCCCTGGCGGCGCAAGACCGCCATTTTGCCTATGCAAGGCGCGGCAGTGGTAATCCGGCCCGCCTTATCCTACTTAAATATGAGGGCAATCGTCGCCAACTTTGTTTGCCGGATCAGTGGATTTACCATATCCTGTCAGGTTCTCGCTCCGAAATTCCTGCGGAAACTCCAACGGTAATTCCGGTTTGTGTAACTTCGAGCCGCATTGAGTTGCGGCGGCCAGGCGGCGAGGCGGAAAAATGAACCATTATGCCTATCATTTCTACGAGATGGCGCATCTGGCGATGGCGCCTGCGCGCGCCCTCTCGGATCTGACCCGGCTGACGTTCAAGAACCCGGCCAACCCGATGGCCTACACGCCCCTCGGCCGCAATCTCGCGGCGTCGGCGGAACTGTTCGAACGCTTGACCCGCCGTTACGGCAAGCCGGCCTTCGGCCTCGACAAGACAATCGTCAACGGCAAGGCGGTCGCGGTCGAGGAGGAGATCGTCTGGGTTCGCCCCTTCTGCCAACTGCGGCATTTCCGGCGCCATCTGCCGCCGCGCACGCCGCGCCAGTCGCGCCTGCTGATTGTCGCGCCGATGTCGGGCCATTATGCGACTCTGTTGCGGGGCACGGTCGAGACGTTCCTGCCGACCCATGACGTCTTCGTTACCGACTGGGTTGACGCGCGGCTGGTTCCGCTGAGCGCCGGGCGCTTCGATCTCGACGATTATATCGATTATGTCGTCGAAATGTGCGAATTCCTCGATGTCGCCGGCGCGCCGCCGGTCCATCTTCTCGCGGTCTGTCAGCCCTCGGTCCCGGCGCTCGCGGCGGTCGCGCGCATGGAGGCCGAAAAGGACCCCCATGTTCCGGCCTCCATGACCCTGATGGGCGGCCCGATCGACACCCGCCGCAGCCCAACCGCGGTCAATAAGGTCGCCGAGAAACGCGGATCGCAATGGTTCCGGCGCAATTGCATCCATGTCGCGCCCTTCCCCTATCCGGGCGCCGGCCGCGAGGTCTATCCCGGCTTTCTCCAGCTCTCCGGCTTCATGGCGATGAATTTGGACCGCCATGTCAACGCCCATGTCGACATGTTCAACCATCTCATCAAGGGCGACGGCGATTCGGCGGTAAAGCATCGCGAATTCTACGACGAATATCTCGCGGTCATGGATCTGACAGCGGAATTCTATCTCCAGACCATCGACAAGGTGTTCGTCCACCACGAATTGCCGCGCGGCGTGATGACTCACCGCGGCCATCCGGTGGACCCCTGCGCCATCAGGCGGGTCGGCCTGATGACGGTCGAGGGCGAGAAGGACGACATTTCGGGCGTCGGCCAGACCGAGGCGGCGCAGGACCTCTGCTGCAACATCCCCGACGGCTTGCGCATGCATTACCTGCAGAAGGACGTCGGCCATTACGGCGTGTTCAACGGCTCGCGCTTCCGCAAGGAGATCGCGCCGCGCATCTGCGCTTTTCACGCCGAGGTCGAGGCGCGCTTCGCGTCCGATCCCGGGTTGCGGTCGCCCGCCGCGGTCAGCCCGGCGTCGGAGTCGCGGCCGCAGCCCGCCACTGCGCCAGGAGCGCGCGCAATGTCGCCGGCTTGAGTGGCTTGTTGATCACCATGACGTCCTTCTCCCGCGCCCGCGCCCGCATCTCCTCCGAGCGGTCGGCGGTGATCAAAGCGGCGGGAACGGAGGCGCCGAATCGCCAGCGCAAGGCGACGATGGCGTCCACGCCGTCGCCCTCGTCGAGGTGATAATCGGCGAGAATGGCGTCGGGCGTCCGCTTCTGGCGCGCAAGCTCGGCGATCGCTTCGCGCTGGCTCGTCGCGACGATCGGGACGCAGCCCCAGGACGCCAGCAGCGCGCGCATCCCGTCCACGATCAAGGGATCGTTGTCGATGGCGAGGACGGCCATGTCGACGAGCTGCGACTGGCGTGGCGCGGCGGCCGGGGCGTCGCGGGCCGAGACATGCGGCGGCGGCGCGCCGAACGGCGCCGTGACGGTGAAGACCGAGCCTTTTCCGGGCGACGACCGTAGCGCGAGCGGGTGCGCGAGCACGCGGGCCATGCGCTCGACGATGGAGAGGCCGAGGCCGAGGCCGGGTTCGGCGCCGCCCGCGTCGAGCCGCTCGAATTCGCGGAACACGCTTTTCTGCTTTTCGCGCGGAATCCCCAAGCCGGTGTCCCAGACCTCGATGCGGACCTTGCCGCGCAGGCGCCGCGCGCCGACCAGCACCCGGCCGGAGCGGGTATATTTGACCGCGTTCGAAACCAGATTCTGCAACAGTCGGCGCAACAGGCGCCTGTCGGAGCGCACAGCGAGCGAGCAGGGCGTGAAAATAAGTTTCAGCCCCTTCTTTTCGGCAAGCGGCGCGAATTCGATTTTTAGCTGGCGGAAGAGTTCGTCCACCCGGAAATTGCTCAATTCGACCTTCATCGCGCCGGCGTCGAGCCGCGACATTTCGAGCAGAGCGGAAAAAATGTCCTCCACCGCCTCGAGCGCGCTGTCGACATTGCGCGCGAGCGCCCCGGTCTCGGCGGAGGGCGCGCCGGCGGCGGCGCGCTGCAGCATGGTCGCGGCATAGAGTCGCGCGGCGTTGAGCGGCTGCAGGATGTCGTGGCCGGCCGCGGCGAGAAAGCGGGTCTTGGAAATATTGGCGCGTTCGGCGTCGGCCTTGGCGCGCGCCAGCTCCTCGTTGAGGCGGGTCAGTTCCTCGGTGCGTTCGCGCACGCGCTGCTCCAGGGATTCCTTGGAGGCTTCGAGCGCCTGTTCGGCGGCGAATTGGTCGGTGACGTCGGTGTAGGTGACGACGAGGCCGCCGTCGGGCATGCGCGCCGAGCGCGTCTCGATCGCCTTGCCGGAATGCGTGAGCCTTACGCGAAACGGCTCCGAATTGGTCAGGCGTTCGAGGCGCGCAAGGACCAGTTCGTCAACCGCGCCCTCGCCGTAAAGGCCGCGCTCGGCGTTGAAGCGGAGGATGTCGTCGAGGGCCACGCCGTTGCGCGCGAAATGGGCGGGCAGGCTGAACATGTCGCGGAATTCCCGGTTCCAGCAGGTCAGGCGCAAATCGGCGTCGAACACGGAAATGCCCTGGCGGGTGAAATCCAGCGCGTGCTGCAGCATGTCGCGGTTGTAGAGCAGGGCGGCGGAGGCGTCGTCCACCAGCCGTATCGCCGCCGCGCTCGAAACGTTCCGCCGCTTGAGCAGCAGCGACAGCACGAGGCGCGCCGAGGCTGCGCCGATCGCCGAAGCGAGGAGATGCTCCGCGATCCGCATCAGATGGATGTCGGCTTCGGCGCGCGGGTCATAGGTCTGGCCGCGGCCGGCGAAGAAGGCTTCGAAAGCCTCGCGCGTGCGATGCGCGCCGAGATAGCGGGCGACCGTCGTTTCGACCTCCGACGCCTGGACGCTGGCGCGCCAGAGGCGGAAGGCCTGGGCCATGGGCGCGGCGTTCTTGCCGACGAAAATTTCGGCCTGGAGGCGCTCGATCGGGGTTGGACGCCGCGCCAGGGAAAAGACGACATAGGCCAGACTATTGGCGGTAAGGCTCCAGAACACGCCATGGACGAGCGTGTCCATCTGTCCCTTGAACGTGGCGGACGCCGCCGCCGCGGGATGAGCGGCGAGGCCGGCGTCGATCGAGGGAATGAGCAATGTGAAGACCCAGACGACGACGCCGGTGATGAGCCCGGCGATGGCGCCGAGCGCGGTGCCGCGCCGCCACAGCAGGGCTCCGACGAAAGCGGGTCCGAATTGCGCGACGCAGGCGAAGGAGAGAATGCCGATCGAGGCGAGCAGGGTTTCTCCCGTCAGGCGGTAATAGAAGAACGACAGGAGAAGGACGACGAGAATTGCGGCGCGGCGCACCCGCAGGATGCGCAATCCCGCCTCGCCTTCGACGAGCGGGCGCGCCCGGCCGTTGCGCCAGCGGCCGATGCGCAGCAGCAGCGGCAGGACGAGGTTGTTCGACGCCATGACGGAAAGCGCCACCGATTCGACCACCACCATGGCGGTCGCGGCGGAAAGGCCGCCGATCATCGCGATGAAAGCGACCGGCGCATTCCGGGCGGCGAGCGGCAGCGCCATCACGGTGAGGTCGCGGTCGATCACAATAGGGAATTTGAGGAGGCCGGCGACGGCGAGCGGCACGACGAAAAAATTGATCGCGAGCAGATAGAGGGGGAAGACGACGGCCGCGGTCTTGATGTCGTTTTCGTCGCGGTTTTCGACGATGGCGACATGGAATTGCCGGGGCAGGAACAGCATGGCGCCGCTGGAGAGCAGGGTCAAAGTGGTCCAGACCGCGAGATCGGGCGGCGCCGTCAGCACGGCCCTTATGCCGGGCGTGACGGCGGCGCGCTGGAACAGGTCGCCCAATCCCCCGAACATGCCCCAGACGACGAAGCCGCCGACGACGAGGAAGGCGAGGAGCTTGGCCATGGATTCGGCGGCGATCGTCACCATCAGGCCGTTCTGGTGCTCGCCGGCGTCCACCCGCCTGGTGCCGAAGGCCATGGCGAACAGAGCGAGCAGAATGGCGACGCCGAGGGCGAGGCGGTCCGGCCAGTCCGACGCCGGCGCCGGCGCGAAGGGCGTGGCGTGGCCGAAGCCGATCATCAGCGTCGCCGAAATCGCCTTGAGCTGTAAAGCGATATAGGGCAAGACGCCGATCACCGCGATCACCGCCGCCACCGCGGCCACCGCTTCCGACTTGCCATAGCGGGCGGCGAGAAAATCGGCGATCGAGGTCGTGTTCTGCGCCCGCGCGGTGCGCGCGACCCGCGCCACCAGCGGCCAGCCGAAACCGAACACCAGCATCGGGCCGATATAGATGGGCAGGAAATCGAGACCGTTGGTCGAGGCGAGACCAACCGAGCCGAAAAAGGTCCAGGACGTGCAATAGACGCAAAGGCCGAGCACATAGACGAGACGGCGGGTACGGTCGCCGGTGAAGCGCGCCGCGCGGCGGTCGCCATAGACGGCGAGCCCGAGCAGGACGAGGAAATACAACAGCGTCGCGGAAATATTGATCCAGTTCAGCGCCATGACGCTCCGTCCAGGGCTTCCCGAAATGTCCGTCTTGTCCGAGGATTGACCTTGGCCGGAGCCTCGCCTTAACCTCGCCGCCGCGGGATTTCGCGCGGCTGACAGGGGGATTTCGTCGGCATGTTAGAAGAATTTAAAAAATTCGCCATGCGTGGCAATGCTCTCGATCTCGCGGTCGGCGTGATCATCGGGGCCGCTTTCAGCAAGATTGTCAATTCGCTCGTCGACGACGTCATCATGCCGGCGATCGGCGCGATCACGCCCGGCGGCCTGGACTTCTCGAATTATTATATCGGGCTCAGCTCGAAACTCGCCAATCATCCGCCTTACGCCGACGCGAAAAAGATCGGCGCGGCCTTCGGCTATGGCGCCTTCATCACCGCGGCGCTGAATTTCCTGATCGTCGCCTTCGCCTTGTTCTTGATGATTCGCGCCATCAACAAGCTGGTGGCGAAAAAGGATGCGCCTGAAGCGGCGCCCGAGCCGCCGCGCAGCGAAGTCCTCCTCGGCGAAATCCGCGACCTGCTCGCCAGCAGGGAGCCCATCAAGCCCTGACGCCCGAAGCTTTGGCGCGCCGCGCGGCAGGGGCCGGGGCGCAAAGCCAGGCGACGACGTCGGGCCAGATCGCATCGAGCGTTCGCCGGCCGAAGAACAGGTTGAGGTGCCCGCCGGGAACGATCCTCTGCCTGATCGCTGCCGGCGGCGTTCCGACGAGGCGGGCGCAGGCGAGGGTTTGCTCCGGCGCGGCGATATCGTCGTCTTGCGCGGCGATCAGATAGAGCGGCGCGCAAAGGACGCGGAGATCGATTCTTTTCCCCAGAGCGACGAATTCGCCGCGCGCGAGCTGGTTTTGCTTGTAAAGCCTTTCGACGACTTCGAGGTAATAGGCCCCTGGCAGGTCGAGCGGACTTTCGCTCCAGGCGCGAAACGCCGCGGTCCGGGCGCGGAATTCATCAGAATCGAGCGTGAGGTCGCTCTGGCACAAGGCGTGGATCTGTTCGTCGCTATGCGCCAGGAGGCCCCAGAATTGCTGCGCCTGGGCGCCCCGCGCGAAGCCTCCGCCCATCTGCGCCAGTTCCTCGAAGGTTTCGATGGGCGTCGAGCGGGCGAGCGCCGAAAAGGGCGTCTCGGCGGCGTGGGTGTCGATCGGCGCCGCGGCGATGACCAGCCGGCGCGCCTTCGACGGGAAGCGCGCCGCAAAGGCGAGGCCGAGCCAGCCGCCCTGGCACAGGCCGACGAAATCGCAGAATCCGCCGATTTCATCGACCATGACATTGAGGTCGGCGAGATAGTCGTCGATGGTGCGGAAGGCTTGGGTTTCCCGGGCCGACAGCCATTCGACGAGATAGAGCGGTCCACCGCCGGCGCGCAGCCGCGCCATCAGACTGTGGCCTTCGCACAGGTCGGCGATCCGCGCGTCATGCAGGGCGAAGGGCGCGCAGACCAGGATTGGCGCATGGCCCCCGCCGCCTTTGGGCGGGCAATCGAAGCGCCGCAGCCGCGCCGCGGAGAGTTCGAGGACGACTTCGTTGGGGCTCGCCCACGCCGGCTCGGGCCGCGGCGATGTGGCGTCGGGAGGCGTCAGGGTCCCGATCATCACGCGCGCCAAGGCCAGACCGGCCTCCGCGGCGTAAAATCCCGGCCAGAGCAGTTTCGTCCAATCGGATACGGGGTCGTCTTTGTGCGCCATGGTCCATTGTGACACGAAATGCGGCCAAAAAGGCGACGGGTTTTACGGCTCTCGCAGTTCATCGGCGCAGGCGAGGGTTGGCGCGCGCTCCCCATCCCGCGCAATTGTCTTAAGGCGCCGGTCGCGGGCGGTTGCCTCCGCCGCGCGATAATGGCTAGGCTTTTCAGGCGCGCGCAAAATCATCAAGGATGCGCGGCAGGGAGACGTCTGGTTGATCCACCGTCACCAATGAGAAGGGCGATAGCGTTACGGTGATCGACCTCGACAAGATGACGGTGAAGGCGACGATTCCCGTCAGCCAGCGCCCGCGCGGCATTGTCGCCAGCCCCGACAACGGAAAAATCCATGTCGTGCTCGGCGATTCCGATTCCATCGCCATCATCGATCCGCAAAAACTGGTTGTGACGGAGAAGCTTCCGGCCGGCCGCGATTGCGAGCGGGGCGATGTCTCGCCCGACGGCAAGGTGGTGGCCGCGACCACCGACACCACCAATATGGTCCATTTCGTCGATGCTTCGACCCGCGGGACCCTCGCCGACCTGGGATCTGGTCATTCCCGCCGCGCCGGAACCATGACATGCTGGCGCGCATGAGTGATTCTCCCCCGGCCTTGGAGTTCTCCGGCGTCAGCCACCATTACGGCGCGCGCCAGGCGCTGAATGACGTGAGCTTTTCCGTCCCGCAGGGCGCCTTTTGCGTGCTGCTTGGGCTCAACGGCGCGGGCAAGAGCACGATGTTCTCATTGATCACGCGGCTGTTCGCCCTGCAGAAGGGTCAAATCGTCGTGTTCGGCCGCAATCTGACGGTCGATCCGCGCGCGGCTCTGGCGCAGCTCGGCGTCGTGTTCCAGTCGCGCACGCTCGACCTCGATCTGTCGGTGGCCCAGAACTTTTACTATCACGCCGCCCTGCACGGCATCGGGCGCAAGGAGGCGGCGCGGCGCACCGGGGAGCTTCTGGCGGCGATCAATCTCGCCGACCGCGCCAAGGACAAGGTCCGCGCGCTTTCCGGCGGCCAGATGCGCCGGGTCGAAATCGCCCGCGCCCTGCTGCACCATCCCCGCCTGCTGGTGCTCGACGAGCCGACGGTCGGGCTCGACATCGGCGCCCGCGCCGACATTCTCAAACTGGCGCGCGGACTGGTTGAGCGAGAGGGCGTGAGCGTGCTCTGGGCCACCCATCTGACCGACGAGGTCGAGCCGGGGGACGCCGTCGTCGTGCTGCACAAGGGCAAATTACGCGCCACGGGCAAGGCGGCCGACCTGCTTCAGAAAACCGGCGCCGCCGACGTGAGGGCGGCCTTCGTCGCCTTGATCGGCGAGACCGACGCGGGAGCCGTCCCATGACCCTGCAAGCCCCCGCCCCGCCCCGCCTGACCTTCGCCGCCCACATGATCTGCCTTCAGGGCATCGTCTGGCGCGAGGGCCTGCGCTTCCTGCATCAGCGGGAGCGTTTCGTCTCCGCCCTGGTGCGTCCCCTGGTCTGGTTGTTCATTTTCGCAGCCGGATTCCGCCAGACCCTTGGCGTGTCGATCATCCCGCCCTACCAGACTTATATTCTTTACGACGTCTATATCACGCCCGGCCTGATGGCCATGATCCAGCTCTTCAACGGCATGCAATCGTCGCTGTCGATGGTCTATGATCGCGAAATGGGCAATATGCGCGTCCTGCTGCTCAGCCCGTTCCCGCGCGCGTTTTTGCTGTTCGGCAAGCTGATCGCCGGGACGCTGGTCTCGGTGCTGCAGGTCTACGCCTATCTCGCCATTGCCTGGTTCTGGGACATTCAGGCCCCGCCGCTTGGCTATCTGACCGTCCTGCCCGCGCTGCTGCTGTCGGGGCTGATGCTGGGATCGCTCGGCATGCTGCTGTCCTCGTTGATCAAGCAGCTCGAAAATTTTTCAGGCATCATGAATTTCGTGATCTTCCCGATGTTTTTCGCGTCCTCCGCGCTCTATCCCCTGTGGCGGGTGCAGGAGGGCAGCCCGGGCCTCTATTACTTCTGCCAGGCCAATCCCTTCACCCATGCCGTCGAACTGATCCGCTTCGCGCTCTATGGCCAGGTCAATTGGGTTTCTCTGGCGGTGACCCTTGGCTGCACGATCGTCTTCATGTCCGGCGCAATTCTTGCTTATGATCCTTCGCGCGGCCTGATGGCGTTGCGCGGCGCGCCGGGCGGCAATTAAGGCGTTATTATTAGTCTAGTAGTTTACTAGACAAAAAAGGCGCGGCGGCGCAGATTTGCGATGATGCCGGATTGGGATTGCGACCTTTATCTGAAATTCGAGCGCGAACGGGCTCAGGCGGCTCGCGACCTTATCTCGCGCATTCCGCCGCTGGCGCCGCGCCGGATCGTCGATCTCGGCTGCGGGCCGGGCAATAGCGCAGCGATTCTGGCGCATTGTTTTCGTGGCGCCGACATTCTCGGGCTCGACACTTCGGAGAAAATGCTGGAGGCGGCCTGCGAACGCGCGCCTTTCGCGCGCTTCCTGAGGCAGGATTTCTGCGACTGGACGCCGGAAGAGCCGGTCGATCTCATTTTCGCCAACGCCGCGCTGCATTTCGCGCCGGATCATCACCAGTTCGTGCCGAAATTGCTGTCCTTCCTCAATCCGGGCGGCGTGCTCGCGGTGCAGATGCCCAATGTGCTGCAGGACGCCGCCCATGCCCTGATGCGCATGGTTTCCGTGGACGGCCCGTGGGCGGAGCGGCTCGCGCCGGTCGCGAAGTCGCGTGCGATCATCGGCTCGCTCGACGACTATTACGCCTGGCTCGCGCCCCATTGCCGGATGGTCGAGCTCTGGCAGACGATCTATGTCCATCCGCTCGACGGCCACGACGCGATCGTGGATTGGTTCGTCGGTTCCGCGCTGCGGCCGTTCCTCGCCAAGCTCGAACGCGACGAAGCGCCGGCCTTCCTCGCCCATTACCGCCGCGAACTGGAAATGGCCTATACGCCCCAGGCCGACGGCAAGGTGCTACTGCTCTATCCGCGCCTGTTTTTCGTGGCGCAGCGCTGATCCGTGGCGGCTCTTCCCGGGAGACCGGGCTCACGCATTTGTGATCGCGCCTTGCCATCGCCGCATTTTCGCGGCAAAAGCGAGGCATGACGCAAAGCTTGCCGCGCCTCACTCTGTTCGCTGCAATCGCCCTCGCGGGCAGCGCTCCCGCGCGCGCCGCGCCGCCGAAACATCCGCCGCTGCCGCCGGAGCGCCCGCTTTTCCTGAACGATCCGCCGGCCATGCCCGCCGATCCCGAGGCCGTGCAGGCCGCGCCGCCCAATGCCGTGACCCCGCAGGGCGTCTACCGCGAGGCGTCGCTCGACGGTTCGTCGTCGGTTGCGGAATATGCCCCGGCGCCGGCCGCCGCGTCGACGCCTTTCGGCGGGCTCGTCGTCCCCGGCCATCCCGCGCCGCCGCCGATCGCGCCCGCGCGACAAGCCGCCGTGGTCCCGCCGCCGGTCGCCGAAGGGCCCTATGATCCGCGTCCGCCGCAGGAGAACGTTCCGGCGGGCTTCGACGTGGCCGAAAGGGCCGGCCTTGCCGAAATGACGCGGAAATACGCGATGCGCAACGGCGTTCCGCTCGCCCTGATCCACCGCGTCATCATGCGCGAGAGCAAATATTGCCCCCAGCTGATCGGCCGTCACCGCTATTACGGCCTGATGCAGATCACGCCGGCGACGGCCCGCTCCATGGGTTATCGTGGCTCCGCCAAGGGCCTGCTCGACGCCGAGACCAACCTCAAATACGCCTCGGCCTATCTCGCCAACGCCTGGGCCTTGTCCGGCGGCGACATGGACCGCGCGGTGCGGCTCTACGCCGCGGGCTATTATTACACGGCCAAATCCAAGAATATGCTCAGCGAGATGCGCGACGCCAGTTCGCCGCCCGTCCAGCCGACCGAAGCGCTTGCCCTCGCGCCGCCGCCTGCGCCGCCGCGGCCGGCCAATATTTTCGAGGCGATGTTCGGCGGCGCGAGCCGCTAGAGCAGCGTGCGAAAAAGTGGATGCCGGTTTTTCGCAATGAAGGCTGTGAAAACAAAGGAATCCAGAGTCGATCGCGATTCGGCTGAATCGCAACCGGCTGTCGGCGCGAATTTGCTGGCCGTCCAGCGAATTCATGCTTAATTTCGTTGCTTGAGCTGGATTTTCGCGCGAAATCGGGCGCGAAAATCCTGCCCGGAGCGGCGTACAAAAATTGGAGCGGCGTGCGAAAATGGACGCCGGATTTTCGCGAAAGAACTACGAAAACAAATGCTTCGAGACGCGGTTCCGATTTTGCGGAATCGCCGCCGCGTCCAGGCCCGCGAGCCGACCATGACCCAAAGGCGTGATGACGAGCCGCCGGGCGGACGCGATCTTCGGCTGATGGCCCGCGATGCGGACGATCTCGCCGTCCTCGCCGCCCATCTGCAGGACGCGATCCTGCGTGTCGGCGACATGCTCTACCAGCCTCGCGAGCGGCGCTTCGTCCTCGTCCTCAAGCGGTTCGACTGGCTTGCCTCGGCCAGCGGCGCGCCGCAACGGGCCCTGACGGGGCTGCATTTCGAAAATGTGCGCAGGGTTTCCTTGCGCGGCTTTCGTCAGGACAGGCCGGACGATCTTCTCTATTTGCTGAACATCGAATTCATCGCGGGCGAACCGCCCTCGGGGCAAGCGCGCCTGGTCTTTTCCGGCGACTGCGCCGTCAAGCTCGATGTCGAATGCCTTGAGGTCCGCATGGCCGATCTCGGAACGCGCTGGCGCGTCCGTCACGCGCCGGGCCATGGCGGCAAGGACAAGTCCGGCGCTTGACAAAAGCCCGCGCGGCTTCCAAACCCCTCGCGCGTTCCAAGGAGATAAGCGAATGCCGTTCCGGCTCGACGCCGCCGCCGCCGATTTTCGCGAAAGTTTCGAGCAGCTTCTGCATATGAAGCGCGAGACGGCGGAAGACGTCGATCAGATCGTCCGCGACATCATCGCCGACGTGATCGCGCGCGGCGACGAGGCCTTGATCGATTATTCGCGCCGCTTCGACCGCATCGAGTTGACGCCTGAAACCTTGCGCATTACGCGCGAGGAAATCGAGGCCGCGACCGCCGCCTGCTCCAACGAGCAGATCGCCGCGCTCGAGCTTGCGCGCGACCGTATCGTCTTCTTTCACGAAAAGCAGCGGCCGAGCGACCTGCGCTTCACCGATGAAGCCGGGGTCGAACTCGGCTGGCGCTGGACTGCGGTCGAATCCGCGGGCCTTTACGTGCCGGGCGGCACGGCGTCCTATCCGTCCTCGGTGCTGATGAACGCCATTCCCGCCAAGGTGGCGGGCGTCGAGCGCCTCGTCATGGTCGCGCCGGCGCCTGACGGCAAACTGTCGCCCCTGGTGCTGGCGGCGGCCCATATCGCGGGGGTGGACGAGATTTATCGCGTCGGCGGCGCCCAGGCGGTCGCGGCCCTCGCCTATGGCACGGAAACCATCAAGCCGGTCGCCAAGATCGTCGGTCCGGGCAACGCCTTCGTCGCCGCGGCCAAGCGCCGGGTCTTCGGCCAATGCGGCATCGACATGATCGCCGGGCCGTCCGAAGTGCTGATCCTCGCCGACAAAACGGCGCGCGCCGACTGGATCGCCATCGACCTTCTGGCCCAGGCCGAGCACGATACGGCGGCGCAAAGCATCCTCATCACCGACGACCCGCGGCTTGCCGACGCCGTCGAGGCGGCGGTCGCCGCGCGTCTCGAAACCCTGCCGCGCCGCGCCATCGCCGAAAAGAGCTGGAGCGAACTCGGCGCGATCATCCTGGTCGAAAAGCTCGAAAACGCCGTGCCGCTTGCCGACCGCATCGCCGCGGAACACCTTGAAATCATGGCCGTTAATGCGGAAGAGCTGGCGGCGGGCGTGCGCAACGCCGGGGCGGTCTTCATTGGCGCCTTCACGCCCGAGGCGATCGGCGATTATGTCGGCGGCTCCAACCATGTCCTGCCGACGGCGCGCTCGGCGCGTTTCTCTTCGGGCCTCAATGTGCTGGATTTCATGAAGCGCACCTCGCTGCTCAAATGTTCGCCCGAATCCTTGAGGGTGATCGGACCGGCGGCGGTGGTGCTGGGAAAATCGGAGCGCCTCGACGCCCATGCGCTGTCCGTGGCCATGCGACTTGGCTCCGGCCTCGGCCAGGGATGAGACATGCGTCACCTCGACAGCCAGCGCCGAAACCGGCTGTTCAGCATCACCCTCGACGAGGCCTCGATCGGCCGCGGCAATCCCGATCAGGAACATGAGCGGGCGATAGCGATCTATGACCTGATCGAGGAAAATTGCTTCGGCCTGCCGGGCCATGCCGGCGGGCCCTACCAGCTCCACATCGCGCTGCATGAGTCGAAACTGGCGCTGAACATCAGGGACGACGCCGGCGAGCCGATCGTCGTCCATATTCTGTCGCTCACGCCCTTCCGCCGCATCCTCAAGGATTATTTCATGATCTGCGAGAGCTATTACGCGGCGATCCGCAACGCGAGCCCCGCCCAGATCGAGGCGATCGACATGGGCCGGCGCAGCCTGCACAACGAGGGGGCGCAATTGCTGGCCGAACGCCTACGCGGCAAGATCGACTGCGATTTCGACACGTCGCGGCGCATTTTCACCCTGGTCACGGCGCTGCATTGGAAGGGCTGAAAATGGAGGCCTCGCGTCCGGGCGCGGTTTTATTCGCCTGCACGCTGAACAGCGCGCGCTCGCCAATGGCCGAGGGCCTGGCGCGCAAATTGTTCCGGTCGACCATGGAAGTCGCCTCGGCGGGCCTGCGCGCGGCGGACATGGACGGCTTCGCGCTCTGCGTCATGGCCGAGGCCGGCGTCGCCATGATGGACCATGTCGCCCGGACCTTCGACGAGGTGGACCTGTCGCGTTTCGACCTGATCGTGACGCTCTCGCCCGAGGCCCATCACCGCATGTTGGAGCTGACCCGCGACCTCTCGACGCCGGTCGAATATTGGCCGACCGCGGACGTCACTTGTGTCGATGGCGCCCGAGACCACAAACTCGCCGCCTATCGCGGCTTGCGCGACGCCTTGATGGGCCGGATCAAACAGCGTTTCGAGCCCGAGGGCCGAGCAACGATGAAGGTCCGCTCCGTGGACATTCCGTAAGCGCCGAAATTCTGCTCCGATGTCTCGGCTGGTCGCGCCGATAAAAGACCTTCGGCGGCTTCACATGTGGTCCCGGCGCGCACTGGTTCTGATCCATGAAAACGGGACAAAATCACGCGAGTCCCGCCAAAGCTTCCTTGCTCGCTTCAAACACGCCTTTTTCGGTGATGATCCCGCTCACGAGCCGTGCTGGGGTGACGTCGAAGCCGGGGTTGCGCGCCGGCGTGTCTTTCGGCGCGATCCGCACCGCAACCACCTCGCCATTCGCCGCCAGGCCGGGCATGATCGTGACCTCTTCCTGCGCGCGCTCCTCGATCGGGATCAGGCCGCCTTCGGCGAGCGCGGGGTCGAGGGTCGAGACCGGGGCGGCGACATAGAAGGGCAGGCCGCAGTCGCGGGCGGCAAGGGCTTTCAGATAAGTGCCGATCTTGTTGCAGACGTCGCCATTGGCGGCGATGCGGTCGGCGCCGACGATCGCCAGGTCGATCTCGCCGCGCTGCATCAGATGGCCGCCGGCGTTATCGACGATGAGGGTGTGCGGAACCCTCTGCTGGCCGAGCTCAAAAGCGGTGAGCGAGGCGCCCTGGTTGCGCGGACGCGTCTCGTCCACGAAGACATGGAGGGGGACGCCCGCCGCCTGGGCCTTGTAGATCGGCGCGGTCGCGGTGCCCCAGTCGACGGTGGCGAGCCAGCCGGCGTTGCAATGGGTGAGGATGCGCACCGGCGCGCCGTTGCGTTTTTCCGCCGCCGCGCGGATCAGCGCCAGTCCGTGGTCGCCGATCGCCTCGTTGCAGGCGATATCCTTCTCGGCCAGATGTCTGGCGAAGGCGAAAGCGGCGTCGCGGCGCAGCTCGTCGGGCATTTGCTGGAGAAATTCAGTCATCCGCGCCAGGGCCCAGGCGAGATTGACCGCCGTCGGCCGCGTCGCGCGCAAGACTTCCGCCGCTTTGGCCATGCCGGCGTCGGAAGAATCGGCGCGCAGGGCAAGCGCCAGGCCGAAAGCCGCGGTGACGCCGATCAGTGGCGCGCCGCGCACCTGCATGTCCTTGATCGCCCGCGCCGCATCGGCGAGATCGCGCAGCAGCACGGTGGCGACGGCATGGGGCAGGAGGGTCTGGTCGAGAATGAAGACGCCCTCGCCCTCGGGATCGGGCCAGATGGATTGGCGTCTTGCGCCGTCGATCAGCATGGCGGGCTCCTTTTGCCGCGCGCGGGCTTTTCCCCGCCGGGCGGTTCGATGAAAAGCGAGGCGGCGATCTTGCCGTCGCGCAGCGCGAGCAGCGCGCCCGGCTTGATCGCGGTCCAGGTCTCGTCGCTGGTCAGTGGGCCGGTCGCGACCACGGTGACGCAATCGTTCGGCCCGGTTTCTTCCGCGAAATTCACCTTGCGGTCGTCGTCGATCAGGCTCGCCTGGCCGAAAGGCGCGCGGCGGGTGAGGCAGGAAAGCCTTTTGCCGCAGAAGGCGTAAAGCGTCCGGCTGTCGCTGAGCAGCATGTTGAATACGCCCATCCGCGCAAGCCGCGCGCTGAGCTGGAGGATTTCGCGGTCGAGATCGCGGGCGGCGGGCAGGGAGGGGAAACGCGCCCGCAACTGGTCGAGCATCCAGCAGAAGGCATATTCGCTGTCGGTCGCGCCGACCGGCGCGTAAAAGTCGAGCGGCAGGGATTTGACGCCGCGCAACTGGCCGTTATGGGCGAAGGTCCAGACCCGGCCCCAGAGTTCGCGCGAGAAGGGATGGGTGTTGGCGAGGGCCACCGGGCCGCGATTGGCCTGCCTGATATGGGCGATGACGGTGCGGCTTTTGATCGGATGGGCGCTGACGAAGCGCGCGATGTCGGAGCTTGCCGCCGGTTCTGGATCGTGAAAGGCGCGCGCGGCGCGGCCTTCGTAAAAGGCGACGCCCCAGCCGTCGCGATGCGGCCCGACGCCGCCTCCGCGCCGCGCGAGGCCGGCGAAGGAAAAACGAATGTCGGTCGGGACATTCGCGCTCATTCCAAGGAGTTCGCACATCGGGTTCGGCGCCAGACGGATCGATCGATCCGGCATAGCCAAGGATCGCGCGCGCGCCAACAATTTTCGCGCTTCAGTGCATCATATCGGCGAGAGCCTCGCGCATCGCCGTGCTCGGAATGCCGAACAGCCCGCCGTAAGGCTCGTCGAGGTCCAGGATGATGAAGACCGCGATGGTAATCGAGAGGGCGCAGAGCGCGATGATGGTCATGATTGTCGTGTTCGGACGGGTGGTCAGTCCGAAGGAGCCGAACAGAATCGCCAGCCAGAACACCAGCACCCAATAAAAGGGCGGAGAAATCGAGGCGCGCGCGCCTTCGATCACTTTCCACCGCGCCTTGAGGACATCGCGATATTGCGCCTCGCAGGCCGAGAACACGTTTCTTTGCAGCGAGGTCGTCGGCTCAAGCGAGCGGATTTCCAGTCCGGCGTCGCCCAGGACGGTGGAGAGGCGCGGGGCCTCGCCAAATTGCGGCATCTCGGCCGTGTCGGGATAAGCGACGCCGGTCGGGCGCGGCTCGTCCGGCCAGGTGCTGGCGATGACCGCCGCGACATAGCCGCGCAATTGCGCGCGGATCGCAGCGGTTTCGGGTCCGTAATCGCGCAGGCAGCGATCGAGCTGGACGATCTGCGCCGCGTCGTTTCCGCGCGCGGCATAGGCGGAGTCGAAGCCGGATTTCACCGATGTCGTCAGAAGACCGAGCACGATCGCGGTGAAATTCACCAGGAGCATCACCACGAGCTGAACCAGCGATATGGACTCGGGCGATTTATGTTTTTCGGGCAGGCGGGTGTGAATGAAGAAGCCGAGCGCGGCGCTCGCGCACAGAATCAGAAAGATGACCACCGCATTGATGGGGTCCTGCATTGGTTGCTTCCCGCTTCGCGCGCCGTCCTGCCTGGCGGCGGGACAGCTTGGCCGGATTTTGCCGCGGCCTGTCAAGACGCGGGAGGCGCTCCGCGTCCGTTCCTGACGCCGGCGCGAAAGCGCCGGCGGCCTCGGGCGGCTCAGCGAAAATGCTTCGACAGTTTCAGGCCCTGTCCCTGGTAATTCGACTTGAGGTCCTGGCCGTAGAGAACGTCCGGCCGCTCCGTCATTTTCTCGAACAGCAGCGTGCCGACCCTTTGGGCGTGTTCGAGGATGAAGGGCACGTCGTGACATCTGACCTCGAGCACGATCTTGCTGCCGCGGCCATTGGCGTCCGGCGCGCCGAAGCCGGGGTCGATGAAGCCGGCGTAATGTACGCGCACTTCGCCGACCGACGTGTCATAGGCGATCATCTCCGAGGCTTCGTCGGGCGAAACGGCGATGTCCTCCAATGAGGCCATGATGTAGAAATCGTCGGGATCGAGCACCAATTCCCGCTGCCCCGGTTCGAGGACGATCGGCTCCCAGAAATCGGAGCGTCTATAGGCGCCGATACGGTCGATGTCGATGAGGCCGGACGTGCGGCGGGCGCGATAGGCGACGACATTGCCCGGTTCGGTCGGCTCCAGATTGATCGACACCGCCATCGTGCGCGGGACGGCGCGGGGTTCGTCCGCCTGTTCGCGGAAGCGGATCTGGCAGAGTTTCGCGCCGACGCCGCAGATGACCGGAAAGGACCGCGGCACCACTTCGGCGAATAGAGGCCCGTCATAGCCGTCGGGAATTTCATCGAAGGCGACGCCGCCATCGGTGATCAGCCGCACGAAAATGTCGAGTCGGCCCGAGGAGCTTTTGGGATTGGCGCGCGCGCTGACGCCGGCGGGGAGCTTGACCCGCTCGACCAGCGGAATGATATGGACGCAATTTCGCTCCAGAACCTGCGGACGCGACAGATCGACCTGATGGGTGGCGAGAGTCGCGAGCCGTTCTTCGACCGTCCGCGCCTTTCCGGGCAGAAAGCTCGCCGGAACGCGGTAGGCGCAATTTCCCAGGCGCAGGTCGAGGCTCGCGGGCTGAATCTGCCTCTCTTCGATGGTGATCGCCGCCAGGATGACGCCGTCCGCGGCGGCCTGCCGGATTTTCTGCGAAGGCCAGATGCGGAAGGTCATGGCGTGGTTCCGTTCTGTTTCATGGTTGCTGTCGCCGGAATCAATAAAAGCCGATGGGGAAATATTTCAGGTACAGCTCGTTCAGCTTGCCGCTTTCGTCGAGCTGTTGCAGCGCCCAGTCGAGCGTGTGGCGCAGCTTGTCGTCGCCGGGCCGCACTGCGACGCCGATTCCCTCGCCGAAAAAGGCGGGCTCGAGAAAAGGTCCGCCCTGGAAGACGCAGCAATTGTCCGAATGCGGATCGTTCATCCAGATCGCATAGGTCACCGCGTCGCCGAAGGCGAGGTCGATCTTTTTGTCACGCAAGGCCGCCAGCAAAGCGGCGCGGTCGGGAAAGGTTTTTATGGTCGAGCGCGCAAAGAATAGCTTGAGAAAGGCCTGGTGGGCGCTGCCCGCCTCAACCCCGATCGTCACGTCGCGCAAAGCCTCGGGCCGGACATCGAATTTTTTGGCGGTCGCGAGCGACATGAAGCGGGCGGGGGTGAGATAATAGGGCGCGGTGAAACGCGCGTGGGCCCGCGCGGCCGGCGTCTCCTTCAGCGAGGCGATGACGGCGTCTCCCTCCTTGGCGTCGAGCGCGTCGAGCAGATTGTCCCAGCGGCGCGGCTGGACGGTGCAGGAAACCTTCAATTCGTGGCAGATCGCCCGCGCCAGATCGACATTGAAGCCGGCGAGCGTCCCGTCGGGCCCGAGAAATTCAAAGGGCGGATAATCGTCGGCGAGCAGAAAGCGGATCGGCTTCAGCGTCTCGGCCCCCGGCGCAGCCGGGCGGTTGTGGGGATCGAACAGACTGGGCAAAAAGACGGAAGAATTTGCCGTTCTGGCCCGGGCGCTGCAACCTGCGAGTTGAAAAGCATAAAAAAAACAAAGTGCTAGGCAAAAAAGCTTTGCTGTCGCGCTGGATTGGCGGGTAAAGAATCTGCTGGTCACGTCCCGTCCCGGTCCGCTCATGAATCCTGGGCCTTTATACCGCAGCGGCCGAAGTTTTGAAGCCGATGGCGCCGAGGATTGGCCGCCCGAAATCGCCTTTCTCGCCGCCGAGGGGGTCGGCGTGAAAGCGCTGAACCATGCGGCGCGGCGCGCCCGCGCCCAGGGCGCCGGCGCCGACGAGGTTCTCATCGCCGAAGGGTTGATCGAGGAAAGCCTTTATTACCGGGCGTTGGCGCGGCGCCTCAACTGCGCCTATGTCGAGCGCGCGGCGGCGCTCGCGCCCGGTTTCGATTATCGGGCCGCGCTGCGCGCCAGCGTCGCCCGCGCCGATCCAGGGCGCGAAAATTTCGACTGGCTGATGGCGCCGCGCGGCCGTGACGTTCGCAAGCTGCTGGCGCTTGGCTCCGGCGCCGCCCGTCGCGTCGCGATCTGCGCGCCGGCGATTTTTTCGGCGCTCGTCCGCGCCAAGGGCCGCCGCGCTTTGTCCGACGACGCCAGTTACGCTTTGTCGCGCGCCGATTCGCGGCTCAGCGCCAACGCCCCGCAATTGCGCTGGAGCAACCGGCTGACCATGCTTTTCAGCCTTGTCGTGCTGGCTGGCCTGTTCGCTTTGTCGTCGGAACTGCTCGTCTTCGCCTCGTCCTTTCTCTCGGCGCTGTTCCTGGGCGGGATCTATGTGCGGCTGTGCGCCCTGGCCGCGAGCCGGACGCCGACCAGCCCGCCGCCGCCCCCTTTGTGCGACCGCGATCTGCCGACTTTCACCATCGTCGCGCCGATGTATCGTGAGGCCGGCGTCGCCGCGCAATTTTTACGCGCGATCCGGGCGCTCGATTATCCTTGCGCGAAACTCGACCTGAAGATCGTGGTCGAGCCTGACGATCCGGGCACCGCGCAGGCCTTGCGCGCCGCCGGATTGCCGCCTTATGCCGAAATTGTCGTGGCGCCGCGCGGCGCGCCGCGCACCAAGCCGCGCGCGCTGAACGTCGCTTTGCCGCTGGCGCGCGGGCGTCTGCTGACGATCCTCGACGCCGAGGACCGGCCCGAGCCGGGGCAACTACGCGCGGCGGCGGCGGCCTTCGCCGTCGCCGGGCCGCGCGTCGCCTGTTTTCAGGCGCGACTTGCGATCGACAACGGCCATGAAAGCTGGCTGTCCTATTTTTTCGCCATCGGCTACGCCGCTTTGTTCGACGTCATCAATCCGGGCCTTGCCGCGCTCGGCCTGCCGCTGCCGCTCGGGGGCACGTCAAATCATTTCCGCACCGACATTCTGCGCCGGGTGGTCGGCTGGGACGCCTGGAACGTCACCGAGGACGCCGATCTCGGCTTGCGCTTCGCGCGCCTCGGCTATGAGGTCGGGGTGATCGCGGCGACGACTTACGAAGACGCGCCGACCGACATTGCGAGCTGGCTCGGGCAAAGGTCGCGCTGGATGAAGGGCTGGATGCAAACCCTTGCGGTCTTCCTGCGCACGCCGCGCAAGCATGTCCGCAAGATCGGCCTGATCCAGAGTTTTTCCGCGCTCAGCGCCATGTCGAGCCTGATCGCCGGCCCTTTGTTCGGGCCGTTCTACAGCGCGCGCTTCGCCCGTGACCTCATTTACGGCGACCTGCTGGCGCCGGCGAACGCCACGCGCCTTTTCTTCGCCGCCCTCAACCTGAGCGTTGGGCTGTTCGGCCTCGCCGCGCTGATCGCGCCGATGGCGCTTGGCATGAAACGGCGCGGCCTGAAAGCCTCGCCGCTTCTTTTGCTTGCGCCGTTCTATCTGCTGCTGCTGAGCGCCGCCGCCTGGCGGGCTCTATGGGAATGGACACGCCGGCCGTTCGTGTGGACCAAGACCGAACACACGCCGCGGCCGGCTCAAACCGACGCCGGCGCCAAAAATTTCCCCGCAAGAGCGTCGGCGATCAAGGCGCGGGCGTTGTCCACGCCGTAAAGCGCGACGAAGGAGCCGAAGCGGGGGCCGCGCGCTTCGCCGAGCAGCACCTGATAGAGCATGGAGAACCAATCGTTCGACACGCCCGGCTTTTCCGGAGTCGCGCTCTTGGCGGCAAAATTCTGATAGCGCGGGATGGGGCGCGCGACGTCATAGAGCAGGGTCTGGACGTCTTCCGCGCTCGGGTCGGGCGGCAGGCCGGCGAGCGCCTCGGACAGCTTTTCGAGCGCGGCGCGCTCGACCTCATCCGCCGCGCGATAGACTTTTTTGGGCCGCACGAAATCGCGGAAATAGACCACGGCGTATTGGATCATGCGGTCGAGGCGGGGAAATTTTTCCGGGCTCGCCTCGGGCGCATAGCGGCGCAGGAAGCCCCACAGCACCGCGGGGTCCTCGCTGTTGGCCACCGCCGCGAGGTTCAGGAGCATGCCGAAAGAAATCGCCGTTCCTTTCGCTTCGCCGGCATGGGCGATGAATTCGGGCGGCGGTGGGTTCCCGGCATGGATATGCCAGGCGGGATTGCCGAGCCGCAATTTCCAGTCCTGGCGGGGATAAGCGTCGAGAAAGGCGAGATATTCGTCCACCGCCTTGGGAATCACGTCGAAATAGAGTCTTTTGGCCTCGCGCGGCTTCCAATACATGAAGAAGGCGAGCGATTCCGGGCTGGCGTAGCGCAGCCATTCGTCAATGGTCAGGCCGTTGCCCTTGGACTTGGAAATCTTCTGCCCATTCTCGTCGAGGAACAATTCGTAGTTAAAGCCCTCCGGCGGCGCGCAATCGAGCGCGCGGGCGATCTCGCCCGAAAGCTTGACCGAATCGATCAGGTCCTTGCCGGCCATTTCGTAATCGACGCCGAGCGCGCACCAGCGCATCGCCCAGTCCGGCTTCCACTGTAATTTACAATGGCCCCCGGTCACCGGGGTTTCGAAGCGCTCGCCCGTGTCCGGGTCGCGCCAGGCGATGAGCCCGCGCGCGACGTCGATTTCTTCGAGCGGAACCTGCATCACGATTCCGGTCGTGGGATGGATCGGCAGGAAGGGCGCGTAAGACGCCGCGCGCTCGGCGCGCAGCGACGGCAGCATGATCGCCTGGACGGCGTCGTAGCGCGCCAGCATTTTCAGCAATGTCGCGTCGAAACGGCCGGATTGGTAATATTGCGTCGCCGAGGCGAATTCATATTCGAAACCAAAGGCGTCGAGAAAGGCGCGCAGCCGCGCGTTGTTATGTGCGCCGAAGCTCGGATATTCGCCAAAAGGGTCCGGAACCTGGGTCAATGGCTTGCCGAGATGGGCCGCGACCAGATCCTTGTTGGGAATATTGTCCGGAACTTTGCGCAAGCCGTCGAGATCGTCGGAAAAGGCCAGAAGCCGCGCGGCGATCTTGCCCTGGGTCAGGGTTTCGAAGGCGTGGCGCACCATGGTCGTGCGCGCGACCTCGCCGAAAGTGCCGATATGGGGCAGTCCCGAGGGACCATAGCCGGTCTCGAACAGGACCTGTTTCTGTCCGCTGCGCTCCACGCGCGCCACGAGTTTTTTCGCCTCCTCGAACGGCCAGGCGTTCGATTGGCGGGCGAATTCGGCGAGCTGGGAGGCGATTTCGGTCATTTTTTTTGGCAACGTGTCAGGCTTTGGCGTTTGCGCCCTCGCTTTTATCCGTTGCGCGCGGCTGGCGAAAGGGCAAAAAGAATGCTGTAAATCGCCGGTCCGGGGGGAGAATTTGGCGCTCATCTATAAAATCGTCGCGGCCGACGAATGGGAAGACGCGCGCGGGCGCGGATTGTTCGAAGGAGCGGCCATCGACCGCGCTGACGGCTTCATCCATTTCTCGACCGCCGCCCAGGTCGAAGAGACCGCGGCGAAACATTTCGCCGGCCGGGACCATCTCCTGCTGGTTGCGGTCGAGGAGCAGGACCTCGGCGACAAGTTGGTTTACGAGGTTTCGCGCGGCGGCGCTTTGTTTCCTCATCTTTACGCGCCGCTGCCGACCGGGCTCGCCCGTTTCGCGCTTCCCCTCGACCGCCGCGCCAACGGCGCGCATGATTTTTCCGGACTGCTGGAATGATGGGATTTTTCGATTCTTTCGCTCTGCCCTTTCTCCATGCGATCGATGCCGAGCGCGCGCATAATCTGACGATTTTCGCGCTGGAGCGCATGCCCCTGCCGCCGCCGCCCGCCGATCATGAAACGCTCGGCCAGACCGTCTTCGGCCTCGACTTCCCCAATCCGATCGGCATGGCGGCTGGTTTCGACAAGGACGCCCGCGTCCCCGCTCCCCTTCTTCGTCTCGGTTTCGGCTTTACCGAAGTCGGCACGCTCACCCCGCGCCCTCAAGGAGGAAACCCGCGGCCGCGTCTTTTCCGCCTGCATGAGGATCGCGCGATCATCAATCGTTTCGGCTTCAATAATGGCGGTCACGCCGACGCCCATGACCGCCTGGCGGCGCGCGGCGCGCGCGGCGGGGTGGTGGGCGTCAATATCGGCGCCAACAAGGATTCGTCCGACCGCGCCGCCGATTATGTCGCCGGAATCGAGGCCTTCGCCGACGTCGCCTCTTATTTCACCGTCAATATTTCCTCGCCCAACACGCCCGGCCTGCGCGACCTGCAACAGCGGGACGCGCTCGATAACCTGCTTGCCCGCGTGCTTGACGCCCGCGACGCGGTCGCCGCAATCGAGCCGCGCCGGCCGGTGCTGCTGAAGATCGCGCCGGACGTTAGCCTGGCCGAACTCGACGACGTCGTGGCGGTCGCCCGCGCGCGCGGCGTCGATGGCATGATCGTCTCCAACACCACGATTTCCCGATCCGATTCGCTGCGCGACGAGGCGCGCAAAGAGACCGGCGGCCTGTCCGGCGCGCCGCTGTTTTCGCTCGCCACCCGCATGCTGGCGCAGACTTTTATCCGCGTCGAAGGGCAGTTTCCGCTGATCGGGGTCGGCGGCGTCGATTCGCCGGAAGCCGCCTGGGCCAAGATCGAGGCCGGCGCGACTTTGATCCAGCTCTATTCCTCGCTGGTTTACGAGGGCCTCAGCCTCGTCGCGCGCATCAAGAACGGGCTGGTCGCCCATTTGCAGGCGCGAAAACTGCGCGCGATCGGCCCGGCCGTTGGCAGCGCGGTCCAGGATTGGCTATGACGCCGCGCTGAAGCGATCGACGAAAAGCTCCAGAAGTCGCCGCAACTCCCGCATTTCCTCAGCTCCGAGGACATCCGCGAACGCCGCCTCGCTGTCAGTGCTGAGCTGAATCAAAGCCTCCGACGCCGCCCGCCCCCTTGCGGTGAGCTGCACCAGTTTGGCTCGGCCGTCGGTCGGATCCGGCTCAAACTTCACGTAGCCCGCCGCCGCCAGGCTATCCGCCAGATAGGCCATGCTTTGCTTGGTCATCTGAGCGCGTTCGGCGAGGTCCGACACGCGAGAGCCGTTCTCGGTCAAATTTCGGAAAAGGCGTGAATGGGCGGGGCGGATGTCCGGAAAGCCAACTTCGGCAAGCCGGGAATAGACGCGGGCGCGCAGGGTTTCGGCGGCGAATTGCAGCAAGCCGCCAAAAGTCCGCCGCCGTAATCGGATATTGGTCTGTTCCATGAGCCACAAATTGACATTGGACAGATAGCATGTCTATATCAGACAGGTTATCTGTCTATATGGAGGGAACGATGGCGCAAACGCAACCTTTCATGGCGTCGTGCGCGGAATTGCCGCAGCCTTTGAACGTTCTTGGCGAGCGAATCACCGTTCTCGTCGATTCAGGCCGCTCTGGCGGGCTCGAGCTGTTTCGGCAGCAGGGAGACGCCGGGCAGGGCCCTCCTCCCCACGCCCATGAATGGGACGAAACGTTCTATATCGTGACGGGCGAAGTCGAAATCGGCGCTGGAGACTTGAGCCAGCGGCTCGGACCCGGCGCCGTCGCCCACGTGCCCGCGGGCGTCACGCATTGGTTCCGGTTTGTCACCGACGGCGAGATGATTTCCGTGACTTCGCGCGCCGGCGCGTCGCGGCTTTTCGGTGCGCTCGACGCCGCCATAAAAGCAGGCGCGACCGAAAAGCAAGCGCTCATTCCGGTGATTCTGGAAAATGGCGCTGTTCTTCGCGTGGCGCCTCAAAGCGCGAGACAGGCGACGGCCGAATTCTGAATAGGACACCATTGGGCGTTCAGACGGGCGTGCGCCGGCGCAGGGCGGCGACCGGGATGCGCCGGCGTCGGCGCAGATGCGCGCTTTCCCGCCAGAAATTGCCCGCGTCAATTGCCGTGCCCGCGCGCAATAATGACGCGCGGCGAAAGGTCGCCGCGCGTTCGTCATTCGCAAAATTTCCAGCCGGGTCTTACTTGGCCGGAGCGTAATAGGCGAGCCGATCGAGCAACGAAGCCTTCATCGCCTGGGCGCCGTTCAGACATTCGAACTGAACCGCCTTGCCTTCGGCCGTGTCCAATTGGGCCGGCTTGCCGACATCGACCGTCAATTGCACGCGCATGGCGGAATAGGCCGGCGCGCGGTCTTCATGATAGCCGTCGGCGACGATCGCCGTCAGTTTGCAGCGGCCGTCGGCGGCGACGAAATAGCCGCCCAACTGCTTCGATCCGACATCGAGCATGACGCCCTGATAGGGCTTGACTGTTTGTGCCGTGTTGTCCCGAGCCGAAGCGAGGCCAGCCGAGGCGAAAAGGCCCGCGGCGGCGAGCGTGGCGGCGAGCAGATGACGCGCATTCTGCATGTTTTTATCCTTTCAGAGAGGCGTTTGATACTAAAGTCTAAAATAGTGCAGTGCAGCGATTTGTGCAGTGCAAACTACACATGACAGGGTCCCGCTTGGCTCATGACGCGCGAGCGGCGTTAGCTGGCGCGCAAGCGGCTTTCGAAGCCGCGCCGCTTGCCTTATGAAAGGGGGATGACCGATCCGCGCCTCTTCGCTCCAGCCGCCGCCCGCAACCGCGAGCCGATTCTCGACGTCCTGCGCCAGATCCTTCCGTCGAAAGGGCTGGCGCTCGAAATCGCCAGCGGCTCCGGCGAGCATGCCGCTTATTTCGCCGCCGCGTTTCCCGGCCTGCAGTTTCAGCCTTCCGACCCCGACCCGGGAGCGCGGGCGAGCATTGACGCCTGGATCGCGGCGAGCGCCCTGCCCAATGTCCGGCCGGCGGTCGCGCTCGACGCGTCGCGCCCGCCCTGGCCTTTGTCCTGGGCCGATGCGATCCTGTGCATCAACATGGCTCACATCTCGCCCTGGGCGGCGACCGAGGGCCTGTTCCGCCATGCCTATGAAATACTCGCCCCCGGCGCGGTCCTTTATCTCTATGGCCCCTTCGCGCGGGCGGGAGTGGCGACGGCGGAGAGCAATCTCGCCTTCGACGCCTGGCTGCGCGGGCAGAATCCGGAATGGGGCCTGCGCGATCTCGCCGCCGTCGAGGCGGTCGCGCGGGACAACGATTTTTCCGCGCCGCGGATCGTCGAAATGCCGGCGAACAATCTGAGCGTCATCTTCCGCCGCATCTAAGAGCGGCGGCATATTTTTCGCTTCGCGCGGGCATGATCGATCCCCGCCTCCACGCGCCGGCGGTCGCCCGCAACCGCGACGCCATTCTCGCGATTCTGCGCGGCGTTCTGCCGCGGAGAGGGCTGGCGCTCGAAATCGGCAGCGGCACCGGCGAGCATATCGTCCATTTCGCCGCCGCCCTGCCGCTCCTGACGTTTCAACCGTCGGACATCGATCCCAACGCGAGGGCGAGCATCGACGCCTGGGTCGCCTGGAAGCGGACATGGAATGTGCGGCCTGCCATCGCGCTCGACGCCCGGCGTCCGCCGCGGCCTATCTGCACGGCCGACGCCGTTTTTTGCATCGACTTGCTTCATGTCGCGCCCTGGCCTGCGACCGAGGGGCTGTTCTATCAGGCTTATGACCTGCTCCCGCCGGGCGCCAGGCTTTTTATCCATGGCCCGTTCTTGCGCGACGGCGTCGAAACCGCGCCGGCCCTTCGCGCTTTCGACGCTCGTTTGCGCGCGCAAAATCCGGAATGGGGTTTGCGCGAACTTGCGGCGGTCGAGGCCGTGGCGCGGGACAACGACTTTTCGGAACTGGAGATCATTGAAACGGCCGCGAACAATCTGGGCCTAATCTTCCGAAAGCTTTAGGACGCGCGTGACGCGTCGTGGGGAAAAACCGGCGTCCGCTTTTTCGATATAGGCGCTCGACCTCAGGCCGAGGCGCGCCGGGTCAGCGCCGCGGCGCGGGCGCGGAAAATATTGTCGATGAAGATGCGCGCGCTTTCCGGCCAGGTGTAGCGCGCGGCATGCGCCCGGCAGTCGGCGCGCGAAAGTTGGAGCGCGCCGAGGCAGGCGGCGCGCAGGTCCTCGCTCAGGAGCCCGACGCGCGGATCGGTGATGACGTCGATCGGGCCGGGGACGGGAAAGGCCGCGACTGGCGCGCCGCAGGCCAGGGCCTCGATCATCACATTGCCGAAAGTGTCGGTGCGGCTGGGGAAGACGAAGACATCGGCCGCCGAATAATAAGGCGCCAGATTGTGCCGCGCCTTGACGCCGACGAACAGCGCTTTCGGGAAACGCTCCTGCAGAGGCAGGCGCGACGGTCCGTCGCCGACCACGATCTTCGAGCCCGGCAGGTCGAGGGTGAGAAATGCCTCGATGTTCTTTTCCGGCGCGACCCGGCCGCAATAAAGGAAAAATGGGCGCGGCAGGCTTTTGAGTTCCGTCGGCAAATCCTCGACCGGGCGGAACAGGGTCTGGTCCACGCCGCGCGGCCACAACATGGGACGCTGGAACCCCCGCGCGGAAAGATCGTCGGCGAGGGTCTGGGTCGCGACCATCAGGCCGGCGCTCCCGGAATGGAACCGGCGCAGGGCGGCGTAGGACCAGGCGGCGGGGATCGGCCAGCGCGCCTCGACATATTCGGGAAAACGGGTGTGGTAGGAGGTGGTGAACAATTCGCCGTTGCGCGGGCACCAATAGCTCGCAGCGACGCCGAGCGGGCCTTCGGTGGCGATATGGATATGGTCGGGCCGATGGGCGCGGATCAATTCGCCGACCGCCTTGGGGCTGGTGAGCGCCAGCCGGATTTCGGGATAGGACGGCGCGGCGATGGTGTGGAACTGGTCCGGGCCGATCACCACGAATTCATGGCCGAGCTTTTCGCCCGCCGCGATGAGGTTGGAAAGGGTGACGACGACGCCGTTGACCTGGGGACGCCAGGCGTCCGTGACGATACAGATTTTCATTTGGCGCTCGCCCCGAACGGCTTTGGCGAAGAAACGGAAGCGCGAGCCGCGATGTCCCGACAATTTGCGGGCCGCGCCGGGGAAGCGGGGCGGCGGGGCCGGAATTTCACGGATTCGCCATGGCTCATGGCCATCCCCTAGCAGTCCGATATGACCGAAATAATAAGAGCCTGCCGCGCGCTCCCGGAACTGTCAAAAAACGGAAAAACTCACTCCCGGCCGCGCATGGTGAGCAGGCGCAGCGCCAGCCAGATCGGAACGACGATGGCCGCGCCCGCCGCAATATATTCGGCGATGCTGCGAATTGCTTCAAATCCCATGTTCCAGAAATGCTGGATCATGCCCCGCAGGCTGTCGAGGACGTCTATCGGCCTGATGTCGAGCCAGACCAGGAAAAAACCGACGATCAGCGAAAGGAACACCAACCGGACCGCGACCGACGCCGGCTTGCCGCCGAGAAAGCGCTCGAACCCGCCCGGGTCGGGGCGATTCGCGTCGGCTATGTCGGCGGGGCGGGGCTCGAAGGGATGGCGCGCCGGGGTGTCTTGTTCGGTCATGGTCCAACTCCTCGTCGCCCAAGGCCTCGCTGTTCAAGTCCTCGTCGCAGGCGGGACGGCGCGGCGCTGGAGACCGCCGCCGCGCCCTCAAAATAAGCGGGGCCAGCCGCGGCGCCAGACCATGACCGAAAATTAATCGCCGAGCGCGCTCGCCGAGAGATCGCTCATCGCCTCGATCCGCGCCGCCGCGATCACGGCCTGGGTCCGGCTTTCGACCCCGAGCTTCTGCAGAATGGCCGAGACATGGGCCTTGACGGTCGCCTCGGACACCGAAAGCTCATAGGCGATCTGCTTGTTGAGCAGCCCCTCGGACAGCATCATCAGAACCCGCACCTGCTGCGGGGTGAGCGAGGCGAGCCGGCGCACGCTCTCGGCGGTCTCGCGATCGATCGGGCCATTGAGATCGACCTCCGGCGGCGCCCAGACGTCGCCGGCGAGCACGGAGCGGATCGCGGCCTGCATCGTCTCTATGTCGGTGCTTTTCGGAATGAAGCCGGAGGCGCCGAAATCGATGCACAGGCGGATGACATTGCGGTCCTCGCGGCCGGAGACGACCACCACCGGCGCGCCAGGATATTGCGCGCGCAGCATGATCAGCCCCGAATAACCGCGCACGTCGGGCATGGCGAGATCGAGCAGGATGAGATCGATTTCGGAATTGGCTTCGAGCGCTTTGGTCACGTCATCCAGGCTGCCGCATTCCACGATTTCCGCGCCGGCGACCGCATTGGCGACGGCTTGCCGCAAAGCTCCGCGAACAAGCGGGTGGTCATCGGCGATCAAAATGCGGGATTTCTGATGTTCCACTCTCTCCACCCCGGGGCCTAGACATGAAGACCAACCAACGCGGCAGGCGTCGGTCGCAGAAAACTTGTCAATCCTACTTCTTTCTGTCACATACTCAAGTCGAATAGCTAAGACAAGCGGCATTTGTAGCGGTGCAACATGCGGAGTTATTCGCTGTTGCAGCAATCGTGCGGCGCCGCAAAATGACCATCGCGGCGGAATCCGTCATGATCTCGCGGCGCGGCGGGGCTGACGAAAGGCTAGAGAGCCCCGCAGGTCCGCTTCCCGCTCGGCGATATAGTCGCGGGTGATGGGAAGGACGTTGGGCTTTTTCGTCAGCTGGAGTTGGAAGACGACAAAGCCGAGATGGCGGAACGCGGATTGCGAGGCCGCGAGATAGAATTCCCAGATTCGGCAAAAACGTTCGCCGTAAATCGCTTTGGCTTCGTCGCGCCGCGCGGCGAAACGCGCCCGCCAATGCTCCAGCGTCAGAGCATAATGCTCGCGCAGGATTTCGAGGTCGGCCACCAGTAGCCCCGCGCGGGCGACCGCCCGCGCGATTTCGGCCAGCGAGGGAATATAGCCGTCCGGGAAAATATATTTGCGCATCCACGGGCTCGTCGGGACGGGCAGGCCGCAATGGCCTATGGTGTGGATCAGCGCCACGCCATCCTCCGCGAGCAGGTCGGCGACGGCTTTGAAGAAGGCGTCGTATTTGCGCGGGCCGACATGTTCGAACATGGCGACGGACACGATTCGGTCGAAGCGTCCGTGCGTCTCGCGATAATCTTCCAGGGCGAACTCCACCCGGCCGGCGAGTCCCGCCGCCGCCGCGCGCCGCCTGGCGACGCCGAGTTGCTCGTCCGCCAATGTGACGCCTTTCACCGCGACGCCGCACCGCGAGGCCAGATAGAGCGCCAGGCCGCCCCAGCCGCAGCCGATCTCGAGCGCCGTCATGCCGGGCGACACTGCGAGCTTGGCGGCGATGTGGCGCTTTTTCGCCAGTTGCGCGGCCTCCAGGCTGTCGGACGGCGTCTCGAAAAAGGCGCAGGAATATTGGAGGTCGTCATCGAGAAAGAGGCGGTAAAGCCCCGTGTCCAGGTCATAATGATACGCGGCGTTGGCGCGGGCGCGCCGGGGAGCGACGGCCGCCGCGCGCTGCCGCAACCGCCGTACCGCCTGCCACGCGGCGATCGGGCGCGCCTTTCCGGGCGCGGCGACGTTCCGCGCGCCGATCGCGAGCAGGTCGGCGAGGCCGCCGCGCGTCAATTCCATACGTCCTGCGGCGTAAAGTTCGCCAAGCGCCATTTCCGGGTCGAACAGCAGCTCAAGCTCGGCGCGGACGTCGGCGAGGCGGATGCCGCAGGACGGCGGGCTCCCGTCGCCGACAATGAAACTTTCGCCGTTCGATGTCTGAATCTCGAGCGATCCTTCGCGCACGAAACGGCGCATGGAATGGCGAAACAGAACCATGAAACAACCCGGTGGTCCGCGCCCCCGTCAAACCATATGGGGTGGCGGGCGGCGTTGCGCGAGACGCCTCCCGTATGGCGCTTTTTTGAGCGCGGGCTGGCAGGGCTGCGCGCGCGGTCGCCGCGCTTTTGATCTTAATGTCTTGCAAATGCCGAAAAACGCGCCAACAATGATTTGGCTCAAGGAAAAGCGCCCCTTCCTGTGATGTCGTGACCAAATCCCGGACCCGGGGCGCGCGCATGCGACAGCATGCGACAACTAACCGCTCGCGGCAGCTTGAAAAAGGCTGTATAGCTGGCGGCCTCGGGGGGAAACGGTCGGGCCGCAGCAGAACAAATCGCGCGGCGCGAGGGGCCAAAGGACGGAAAAAATGCAGTATCGGCAGATTTTCGAGGACGCAATCGGCAATCTCAAGACCGAAAAACGTTACCGCGTCTTCGCCGATGTCGAACGCAACGCCGAACGCTTTCCGCATGCGGTATGGCGCGACGAGCAGGGGACCGAGCACGACATTACGATCTGGTGTTCGAACGATTATCTCGGCATGGGCGTGAACCCGGAGGTGATCGCGGCGATGAAAAGCGCGGCGGCCCGGCACGGCGCCGGGGCAGGCGGCACCCGCAACATTTCCGGCACCAGCCATCCTTTGGTGAAGCTCGAAGCCGAACTGGCCGACCTTCACGCCAAGGAATCCGCCCTCGTCTTCACTTCGGGCTGGATTTCAAATCTCGCGGCGATCTCGACCGTCGCCGACCTCCTGCCCAATTGCCTGATCCTGTCCGACGCCCTCAACCACAATTCGATGATCGAGGGCATTCGCCGCTCCAAGGCCGAGCGCCAGATCTGGCGCCACAATGACGTCGCCCATCTGGAAGAACTGCTCGCCGCCCAGCCGCGCGAACGCGCCAAGCTGATCGTCTTCGAGAGCCTCTATTCGATGGACGGCGACATTTCCCCGATCAAGGAAATCTGCGACCTCGCCGAAAAATACAATGCCATGACCTATATCGACGAGGTCCATGCGGTCGCCATGTATGGCGCGCGCGGCGGCGGCGTCGCCGAGCGCGAAGGCCAGATGCACCGCCTCGACATCATCGAAGGCACTCTGGCGAAGGGCTTTGGGGTCATCGGCGGTTATATCGCCGCCAGCGCCGCGATCTGCGACGCGGTGCGCTCCTATGCGCCGTCTTTCATCTTCACCACCGCGCTGCCGCCGGCCGTCGCCGACGCCGCGGCCCAGTCCGTTCGCCTCGCCAAGAGCCGCCCGGACCTGCGCATGGCCCATCAGCGCCAGGCCTGGCTCACCAAGCACGCCTTGATGAAGGCCGGCCTGCCGGTCCTGCCCAATCCGTCGCATATCGTGCCGGTGATGGTCCGCGACGCCCAATTGTGCAAGGCCGCCAGCGACATGCTGATGACCCGCCACGGGATCTATATCCAGCCGATCAATTATCCGACCGTGTCGCGCGGCGCGGAGCGTCTGCGCATCACCCCGACCCCCTATCACGGCGACGCCCATATCGCCCATCTGGTCGAATCTTTGGTCGATGTCTGGACGACCCTGGGCATTCCCTTCGTCGAACAGCAGGACGTCGAGGCGCCCTTCGCCAATGACGCGCAGTGCACCTATCCCGCCCTCGCCACGAGGCGCGCCGCCGAATAGAGGCGTCGCATCCGGCGATCAAACGCGCGGCCCCTCCTAGGCATGAATTCGCCGACTCGCCAGCGAATTCATGCCTAGGAGGGGCCGCGTTTTCATTGCGCTTTCAACAAAGCCAGAACCGCGCGCGACGGATAGCCGTCGGCTTTGGCCACGCCTGCCTTCCTTTGCAGGGCGTGGATGGCCAGGCGCGTCACCGGCCCGAAACGGCCGTCGATCTTGCCGTCGTAAAGGCCTCGGGCCGCAAGGCCGCGTTGAATCGCCTCGCGATCGGAGAGCGTCAGCGGATGCGTCTCCTTCGGCCATTTCTCGCGCAAAATCGGGCGCCCGGCGATGCGATCGGCCAGGACCGAGGCTGCGAAGGCGTAAGAATCGGAAAAATTATAGGCCTTGAGCACGAAGAAATTTCCCGACAGCAGGAAAGCGGGGCTTGGCGCGCCCGCGGGGAAAAACAGCATGGCCTCACCGCCCCGGGGCAGGGCGCCGCCCTCGCGGGGCGCGACGCCGGCGCGGGCGAAATCCGCGAAATCGCCGCGCAGGCTCGCATAGCCGAAATTGGGTGGAATTCTTGCCTCGATCAGCGGCGGCAGGCCCGGAGTCCAGCCTGACTGTTTCAGGAAATTGCCGATCGAGGCGAGCGAATCGGGCGCGCTGGTCCAGATGTCCGGGGCGCCGGCGCGATCGAAGCTGCGGGCGTATTTGATATAGGCCGAGGGCATGAATTGTGGATCGCCCATTGCCCCCGCCCAGGAGCCGCGCAGCTTTTCGCGTGGAATTCCGCGTTGCAGCAGGACCAGTCCGGCAACGAATTCTTGCCCATAGACGGGATTGTCGGGGTTGAGAAAGGCAAGGGTGGCGAGCGAGCGGAAAATGTCGCGGTCGCCGCGCGCCGCGCCATAATCGCTCTCCATGCCCCAGAGCGCGACGATCATCGCGGGCGGCGCGCCGTAGCGGGCGGAAATTTCGCGCAAAGGAGCGGCGTATCTTGCGGCCATCGCCCGGCCCTTGGCCACGCGCGCCGGGGAGGCGGCGGCCTCGACATAGGATTTCAGCGGCCGCGCGAACTCGCCTTGCGCCGCGCGTTTTCCCGTCAGCGACGGATCGAGGGCCAATCCGGAGGCGACGGCGTCGAAAGTCGCCGCCGACACGCCCGCCGCTAGCGCGGGCGCGCGAAAAGTCTGGACGAAGGCGGGAAATTGGCCGGCGTCCCGCGCAAGGACGGGGGACGCCACAAGAAATGCCGCGGCGGCGAGCAATTCACGACGGTTCATGCGGGGGCGATCCTTTGCCGTTTGGCGGATTCCGCCAGGGCGATGCCGACAAGGCCCAGCGCCATGGCGCCGGCATGATAGAGGTGAAAGGGCTCGCCGAGCAAAAGAATCGCGAAAAGAGCGCCGAACAGGGGGGTGAGATTGGTGAAGATCCCAGCGCGGCCGGGACCGATCAACTCCACCGCGCGCATGAAGAAAAGCTGGCTCGTCAGCGAAGGCGCGACCGCGACGAAGACCACCAAGGCGAAACCCTTGGTCGAAGGCCAGAAGAAATGGCCAAGCGCGACCTCCGCCGCGAAAAAGGGCAGAGAGGCGACGAGCGCGGCGACGGCCATGCCGGCGAAGAACACCAGAGGCGGCAGACGAGGCCGTCCGCGCAAGGCGATCGTATAGCCGGCGTAAAGCGCGCAGGCGGCCAGCATCAGCATGTCGCCGAAATTGACGGAAAGGCCGGCGATATGGGTGAGATCGCCGCGCGTGGCGATCAGGCCGACGCCGAGAAAGGAAACAGCCATGCCCAGGATCTGGCGCAAAAAGACCTTTTCGCCTTTGAACAGGGCCGCGCCGGCGAGCACCATTGGCGGGATGGCGCCCTGCAAAAGGGTGATGTTCACCGCCGTGGTCCAATGGCCGGCGAGATAGAACAGCACGTTGAAGCCGGTATAGCCGCAAAGCGCCATGGCGGCGAGAAAGCGCCAATGGCGCCGCAATTCCGGGAGATGGCGGACGAATGGTTCGCGGACGAGCGGCAGCAGAATGGCGCAGACGATCAGCCAGCGCAAAGCGACCAGGGTCATAGGCGGGATGGCGCCGACCGCCGCGCGGCTGACGACGCCATTCGCGCCCCACATGGCTGAGGTCAGAATCAGCAGAAGGCCCGCGCGCTCGTTGAGGCTCCGCGTGGCGCGTCCGAAATAAGCGCGCAAATCGCAAACTCTTGGGAAGGGATTGGCGCGAACCTTGGCCAAGATTTGCGTTCCGGTCCAGCGAAAGCGCCTTGCATTCGCGGAAACGCGAATTGGCGCCGAAAAAAATTCGCTTTTCCGCGTCCTTATAGCGCCTCCTTTCCGTTCGCCCGAGGCCTCATGCGCCAAATCTTGCCGTTCGCTCTGTCCCTTTCCGCCCTTTGCGCCGCCGTCCCGGCGATGGCGGCCGAGGTTGACGTCGCTTCGCATTTAGACGCCGTGACCCTTTATCCCGACGGGGCGAGCGTCACCCGCGTCGCGGAAATCGACCTGCCGGCGGGCGACAGCCGGCTGATCTTTCGAAATCTTCCGGCGGGGATCGATCCCGCGGCTTTGCGCGTGCGGGGGCAGGGCGACACGCGCTTCACGCTCGGCGCGGTCGATTTGCGCAAGGCCCCGGCGGCGCGCGGCGAAAGCGATTTCGACAAGGAGATGAAAAGCCTGCGCAACGAGCGCGCGGCGGCTCAGGTCAAGATCGACGCGCTCGCCGCCAAGCTCGACATGATCCGGCTCTATGGCCAGACCGGCCCGGACAAGATCGGCGACGAAGGCCTGAAGCCCGAGAACTGGAGCGCGGCCTGGGACGCTCTTGGCGCGGCGATGGCCAAAACCGGCGAGGACCTGCGCGCGGAGCGCGCGGCCGCCGAGGCGGTCGACCTGAAGATCGAGGCGCTCGCGGCCGCGCGGCCCGCCCCCGCGCCGGGCGGCGCCGCCCGCGACGTCGCTGTCGGACTGACCGCGGGTTCGGCGGGCAAAGTCCGCCTGGCCGTGACCTATCGCGTCGCCAGCGCGCGCTGGACGCCGGCCTATGAGGCTCGTCTCACCACCGCCGGCAAGGATGGCGGCCCGCGCCTCGAACTCACCCGCCGCGCGATCGTGTCGCAAGCCACCGGCGAGGATTGGAACGGCGTGACCCTGACAATCGCCGCGTTCCGGGCGACCGGCGCGGCGTCGGCGCCCGAGGTGGTTCCCCGGATCATCGCCTTTTATGAGCCGCCGGTACCAGTCGCCGCCATGGCCAAGGCCAGAGACGCCATGCGTCAGGCGCCGACGGCGCCGGCGCCGATGCGCGTCGAGGCCGAAACCGCCCAGGCGCGAATGAACGCCGGGGCCTATCAGACGACGTTCGTCGCGCCCGGCCGGGTGACGGTTCCGTCCGGCGTCTCAACCGCCAATATCGCGCTTTCGACGGCGACGCCGCAGGCGGATCTGTCGTGGCGGATATCGCCGGCGCTCGACCCGCGCGCCTTTCTCTCGGTCCATTATGTGAATGGCGAGGAGGCGCCTTTGCTGCCCGGTTCCGCCGCGCTTTACCGCGATGGCGAACTGATCGGGCAGGCGCGCCTGCCGCTCGTCGCGCCGCATGAGGGCGGCGATCTCGGCTTCGGCGTGGATGAGCGCGTCACGGTGCGGCGCCAGCCCGTCAATCGCAAGGAGAACGAGCCGAGTTGGTTCGGCCGGACCAAGACCGAAACCCGCGAGTTCAGGACCGTCCTGCGCAATCTCCACGATTTTCCCGTTCACGCCATCGTCACCGACCAGACGCCTTATTCGGAAGACGCCGCGATCAGCGTCGAAACCCTGGCCCGGACCACGCCGCCGAGCGAGAAGGATCCGGATGGCAAGCGCGGCCTGCTGCGTTGGCGGATCGACCTCGCGCCGGGCCAGGACAAGGACATCGTCCTCGCCTATCGCATGAAATGGCCGGCCGACCGCGAGGTGATCGTCCCGGGGCCATGAAACAAAAACCCCGCCGGCGATGGGCCGGCGGGGTTCGAAGCGTCCGGAATGTCGGGCTCAGACTTCCGTCATCACCTTGGCGATGCATTCGCTGACATAATCGATGTTGTTTTCATTCAGCGCCGCGACGCAGATGCGGCCGCTGTCCAAGGCGTAGACCGCGTATTTTTCGCGCAGCGCAATGGCTTGCGGCTTGGTCAGGCGCGAATAGGAAAACATGCCGTTCTGGCGCACGATATAGGAGAAGTCGCGGTCCTGAAGACGCTGCGACAGCTTGTCGGCCAGAAGCTTGCGCATTTTCTTGATGCGCTCGCGCATGGCGCCCAGTTCGTCGTCCCATTGCTGGCGCAGGGCCGGGTCGGTCAGCACCATGGCCGCCGCCGCGCCGCCGTGGCCGGGCGGCGAGGAATAGGTGACGCGGGCGATGCGCTTGATCTGGCTCAGCACCCGGGCGCGTTCTTCGGCGCTCGCGGTGAGCACGCAAAGGGCGCCGACGCGCTCGCCATAGAGCGACAGCGACTTGGAGAACGAGAAGGACACGAACAAAGGCCCGCCGTCGGCGGCGAACAGTCGCACGGAAAAAGCGTCGGCCTCCAGCCCTTCGGCAAAGCCCATATAGGCGGTGTCGAGGAAGGGGACGAGGCCGCGCGCCCGCACGATCTTCGCGATTTCGCGCCATTGGTCGTGGGTGAGATCGAGCCCGGTCGGATTGTGGCAGCAGGCGTGAAGCAGCACGACGTCGCCGGCGGGGATCGACGACAGGGTTTCGATCAGCCCGGCGTAATCCAGCTCGCCGTCGGCGCCGTAATAGGGATAGGTTTCGACCGTGAAACCGGCGGCGCTGAAGAGGGCGCGATGGTTTTCCCAGCTCGGGTCGCTGATCCACACTTTGGCTTGCGGCGAGATGACGCGAATGAGCTCCGCGCCGAGCTTGAGAGCGCCGGTGCCGCCGAGCGCCTGGACCGCCGCGACCTTGGCGAGGTCCGCCGTATCGGCGAACACCATCCGCGCGACCGCCGAATCATAGGCCGCGAGACCGTCGATCGGCACGTAGCTGTGCGGCGCGCCTTTGGCGAGCAGGGCCTCCTCGGCCTTCTTCACGCAGGCGAGCAAGGGCGTCTTGCCGGTTTCGTCCTGATAGACGCCGACGCCGAGATTGACGCGGTCGGGCGAGGCGTCGGCGAGGAAGGCCTCGGTCAGGCCCAGGATCGGATCGCGGGGAAGCTCATCGACACCGGCGAAAAGGCTGCTTTGCATGAATGCGCTCGATTTGGTTTGATATCGCGCGTTTGTTAGCGCATTTTTCCTGTCGGGCGCCAGTTGGAATCGCGCCGCGGCAGCGACGGAACCAGAGGGCCCGCCCCGGGTTACTCTATTGTTCCGGGTTACTCGATTATGCCGGGTTACTCAATTGTAATTGAGCGTTAAGGGCTCCGCCCTCTTTCGGCCATTGTTTATGGTCCCTATATGTTCACGTTGGCGGCCGGCTAATGCGGCCGTTTCGGGCGCGCCGCTCACGGGCGTCCGGTTCAAGGAGGGTATGATGGCTGCTGCGCTTCCCATTCTCGCAGGCGATAACGGCCTGACGCGCTACCTCGAGGAAATCCGTCGTTTCCCGATGCTCCAGCCCAATGAGGAATATGTCCTCGCCAAAAGGTGGCGCGAACATTCCGACACCGACGCCGCGCATCGGCTGGTCACCTCCCACCTCCGGCTCGTGGCGAAGATCGCCATGGGATATCGCGGTTACGGCCTGCCCATCGGCGAAGTGATCTCCGAGGGCAACATCGGCCTCATGCAGGCGGTGAAGCGGTTCGAACCGGAAAAAGGGTTCCGCCTGGCTACTTACGCCATGTGGTGGATCCGCGCGTCGATTCAAGAGTATATCTTGCGCTCGTGGAGCCTGGTGAAGCTCGGCACCACCGCCAATCAGAAGAAATTGTTCTTCAACCTGCGCAAGGCCAAGAGCCAGATCTCGGCTTTCGAGGAGGGCGACCTCAGACCTGAGAACGTCGCCGCCATCGCCACCAAGCTCGGCGTGAGCCAGCAGGAGGTGGTCGATATGAACCGACGGCTCTCCGGCGACGCCTCGCTGAACGCGCCCCTGCGCGAGGAAGGCGACGGCGAATGGCAGGACTGGCTGGTGGACGACGCTACGGACCAGGAAACCATCCTGGCGGAAAGCGAGGAATCCAACAACCGCCGCGCGGCTCTGGCCCAGGCGCTCGACGTGCTCAACGAGCGCGAGCGCCGGATTTTCGAGGCTCGCCGCCTGGCCGAAGACCCGATGACGCTGGAGGATCTTTCCACGGAATTCGGGATTTCGCGCGAGCGCGTGCGCCAGATCGAGGTGCGCGCCTTCGAAAAGGTCCAGCAGGCGGCCAAGGAGCGGGTCGTCCGGGTCGAGGCGGCGGCGCGGCCGTTGCGGCTCGCAGCCTCGGACCACGCGCGGGTCTGACCCCCGACGCCATCAAAAAAGCCGCCGTTTCCGGCGGCTTTTTCATGTCCTATTGCTGACTCTGGGCGGCAGGCGGGTTCTGCCAATCCTTGAAGACGTCGTTGATGATCTGCGAGCCAACGGCGCCCTTTTCGAACGTCACTTTGGCGATCTTGTCATTGGCGAGACTCATCGGAATGTCGAACCAGTTCAGGTTCCTGATCATGTCGACATTCTGGGCCTCGGCCGAGGAATAAAGGCCGACGAGGAAGACGTTCGGCGCGACATCGACCTGCATGCCCTGGAGCGGCGCGCCGCGCGGCGCGTCGTCGCGGCGCATTTCTGGAACATTGATCGCGCGGACGTCGCCCACCGCGGAATCCTTCGCCGGTTCGAACCGTATCGTCAGCGTGTGGCTCGCCGAGAGCGTCGGCTCATAATTCTTTTCGATGGTCATCGACGCCTTGAGTCCGGCGTCGGGGACATCGATCTCGGCGCGGATGGCGCTCGACAATTGCTGATTCGGTCCGCGATTGACCGAATCGCGCCGCCAAACGACGGTTCCGACATAGGTCTTCACGCCGCCCGGCTCGGAGGGCGCCTGGATCAGGACGGCCGCGCGATAGGCGATCGGGACATTCTGTTCCGGCGGCTGGGGCGCCGGTTTGGCCGGCGCGGACGACGGCGTCGGCGTGGGCTGCGGCGAGGGGGCGGCGGCGCCGACCCGCTGCTCGATCTTGCCGCCGACTTTCTGTTCTGTCGCCTGCGGCGCCGGGGTGCGCTTGGCGAGATCCTCGGGCCGGTCGCGCAGCTTCCAGGCGGCGACGGCGACCAGCGCGACCACCGCCGCCAGCGCGCCGGCGAGGATCGCGAAACGGCGCAGTCCGCCGCGCGAGCTTTGCTTCGGCGTCGGCGCCGCGGGCCGGAGATTTTCGCGCGCAACGGCGGCGTCCCTGGCCTCGTCCGCTTGCGTCTCGTCGGTTTGGGGCGCCTCCGTTTGAGGAACGTCGGCTGTTTTAGGAACGTCGACCATTTCAGGAATGTCGACTTGGGCCTCGGCCGGTTCGGCTGGGGCGGCGTCGGGCTGTTCCTCGCGCGCGGGCGAAGGGTCGGCTGCGGGCTCAGGCGGCGTCGGCCCGGGAGCGGCGGGCTTTTCCTCCAGCGCCTGAGCGCCGGCGAATTCCAGTTCGAGCCGCGCGATCGCCTCGTCCAGCGCGCGGGCCTCGCGCTCGATCGCGTTTTCGGGCGCGGGCGGCTGCATGTTGCGCAACTGGCCAAGGAGCGCCTTGCGCGCGCGCTCGTAGATCGCGGCGCGCGATTCCGACGTCGAGGTCTTGAGGCCGGATACGGCCTTGGCCAGCAGCGGATAATAATCAGCCATGTCGCGCCTTTTTCCCTGTCGTCAGGACGCGGGCCCGCGTCAGTCCTGAAACGGATTATGCATCAAAATAGTGTCTTCGCGCTCGGGACTTGTCGAGAGCAAGGCGACGGGCGCGCCGATCAATTCCTCGACGCGGCGCACATATTTGATCGCCTGCGCCGGCAATTGCGCCCAGGAGCGCGCGCCGCCGGTCGGTTCGCGCCAGCCTTCGATGGTCTCATAGATCGGCTCGACCCGCGCCTGCGCCGCCTGCGCGGCGGGAAGATAGTCGATGGTTTCGCCGTCGAGGCGGTAGCCTACACAGACTTTCACCGCATCGAAACCGTCGAGAATGTCGAGCTTGGTCAGAGCGATCCCGTCGATGCCGGAGGTTTTCACGGTCTGGCGCACCAGAACGGCGTCGAACCAGCCGCAGCGCCGCGCGCGCCCGGTGACGGTGCCGAACTCCCGGCCTCTTTCGCCGATCGTCCGTCCGGTTTCGTCAAGCAGTTCGGTCGGGAAGGGGCCTTCGCCCACCCGCGTCGTATACGCTTTGGCGATGCCCAGCACATAGCCGATCGCCTTGGGTCCAAGGCCCGCGCCGGTCGGGGCGTTGGCGGCGACGGTGTTGGACGAGGTGACATAGGGATAGGTGCCGTGATCGATGTCGAGCAGCGCGCCCTGGGCGCCCTCGAACAATATACGCTTGCCCTGGCGTCGCAGATCGTCGAGCAGGGACCAGGTCCGGTCCATGAAGGGGAGGATATGCGGCGCGACTTCCTCGAGCTCGGCGCGGATCGCTTCCGGCTTGATCTCTTCGAGGCCGAGGCCCCGCCGCAGGGCGTTGTGATGGGTGAGCAGGCGCGCGATCTTGGCGTCGAGGGTCGAGAGGTCGGCGAGATCCATGACGCGGATGGCGCGGCGCCCGACCTTGTCCTCGTAAGCCGGGCCGATGCCGCGCTTGGTGGTGCCGATTCGCGCGCCTTCGGCGGCGGAATTTTCGCGCAGGGCGTCGAGTTCGCCGTGAAGCGACAGAATGAGGGGGGCGTTTTCGGCGATGCGCAAATTGTCGCGGCTCACCGCCACGCCCTTGGCGCGCAGGTCGGCGATCTCCTTGATCAGGTGGCGCGGATCGACCACGACGCCATTGCCGATGATGGAAAGCTTGCCGGGACGCACAATGCCGGAGGGCAGCAGCGATAATTTATAGGTGACGCCGTCGATGACCAAAGTATGGCCGGCGTTGTGCCCGCCCTGATAGCGCACCACGACATCCGCCGAGACCGAGAGCCAATCGACGATCTTGCCCTTGCCTTCGTCGCCCCATTGGGCGCCGACCACCACCACATTCGCCATCGTTCGGCTCTTCGACTTTCTGAACGCTTCGTCGCGGATCGCGCCTTCGGCGCGGCGCAACGCAAAAACCCCGGCTCGCGCCGGGGGGGTACCAGGATCGCGTAACGGATCGAGACGATGAAGTAAAGCGGCAACGGCCGGAGCGGGCTCCAAATCAGGCCGCAACGATTAAAATTCGCGGTAAAATGTTAGGGTTAAGACCTATTTAAGCCTTTGCTGCCAAAAATCGCTGCGTGAAAACGAATTCGGGCCATGCGCGCCCCGCACACGAAGGGATTTTGTCATGGGCAGCTTGAAAGCCCTTACTGTCGCCAGCGCCGTCGCCATGTTCGCCTTGCCGGCGGCCATCGTCCCCGCCGCCCATGCGGCCGATCTGCTGCCGCCCCCGCCCCAATTGGAGCCGCCTCCGCTGCGCGGGCCGATCGAGGAAAGCGGCTTCTATTTGCGCGGCGACGTCGGCGTCGGAATCAACGAGGCGTCAAGCCTGAACTCGACTTTCGGCACGGGCGCGACCCTGGCGAGCCTGGGCGCCTGGGATGGGCCGGTCAATGTCGGCGACAGCGGCGTGATCGATTTCGGCGTCGGCTATCAGTTCAATCCGTGGTTCCGCGCCGATCTGACCGCATCCTATATTTCAGGAGCGAGCTATAATTCGAAGGTCTTCTATCAATATACCGGCGGCGGCAGCAATTGCCCGGTCGGGGGGGCGACCACTTGCGGCGACAATTACAATGGCCAGGTCCGCACCGCTTTGTTCCTGGCCAATGGCTATCTCGATGTCGGCACCTGGATGGGAGTCACGCCCTATGTCGGCGGCGGCATCGGTTTTGCCGCTTACGGCATGAACGGCGTGACGGACATCAGCATGAGCCAGCCCAATGGCTACGGACTGGCGCCGAACTACAGCGGGACCAATTTCGCCTGGGACCTGACCGCCGGCCTCGGCTTCCATGTCACGCCCAATATGCTGGTCGACATGAGCTACCGCTACGTCAATATGGGTAAGTACAGCACCGGCGCCATCGCCTGCAACGGCGGCGCGTCGACCGGCTGCGCTTACGAAACACAGCATTACAACATGGTCTCGAACCAGTTGCTGCTCGGCTTCCGCTATCTGCTCGTCGCGCCGGCCGCTCCGCCCATCGTGACCGCGAAATATTGAGCGGATCTTTCAGCCGCACGCTTGTCACGGGGGCGAAAGCGCAAGGCTTTCGCCCCTTTTTATTTTCGTAAAGTCATTTTGCGCCCGCGATAATCGCTTTCCATCGCACCCTTTCAGTCTAGCAAATTTTGTTGCGGTACTCATTAAGGTTAAGTCGCGATTAACCCTCTTCCTTCACACTCTTTCCATGTTCGGCGCAGCGTCGCGCCCCGGCAGGCGAAGAGGAAAGACATGCGTAAGACCATTCATGCGGCCGCCGCCGCGCTCATGGCCTGGTCAGCCGGCGGCTCGGCCGCCCGCGCAGCCGACCTGAACATGCCGCCCGCCTATCAGCAGGAGGATTCACCCCTCGTCGAACTGGGGAGCGGCTGGTATTTGCGCGCCGACGCCACTGGCTATGACATGACCTACAACACCGATGTCTTCGGTTCGCTGACCAACACCAATTTCGGCGCGACGCTCGGCGTCGGCTACCAGTTCAACAGCATGTTCCGCGTCGATCTGACGGCGGATTACATGACGCCCTTCACGAAAAACCGCTCCACTTATTATGCGGGGACGGGGACCGGCAGCAGCATCGCATGGTCGTCGATAAACCCCCTTACGCCCGTGGGAGGTTGTCCGGTCGACGCCGATACGAGCAATCCGGGCTATGTCTATACGGTGGGCTGCTCGGCCAATTCGTGGAGCAAGGTCAACGCCAGCGCCTATCTGATGAACGCTTATCTCGACCTTGGCCATTGGTACGGCGTGACGCCCTATATCGGCGCCGGCGCCGGCCTCGCCTATGTCCGCACGCAATCGAATGTCACCTTTGCCTTCTCCAACGGCCAGGCCTATGGCGACGGCAACACCTTCTGCGGCGGCTCGACCGGACTTGGCGGCGTGCCCTGCTATCATCTCGGCTACATCAACAACAGCGGCCCGCATACCACGGCCTACAATTTCGCCTATGCCTTGATGGCTGGTTTCTCCTACGACATTTCGCAGTTGCTCAAGGTCGATATCGGCTACCGCTATCTCAACCTCGGCCCCAACCTGAGCGCGCAGGAATTCCGCGCCGGCATCCGCATCACGCCCGACGGCTGATGGCGTCAGTCCTCGCCGTCGCCGCCTTCGGCTTCGGAGTCAATTTCGTCCTGGGCGTCGGCGACCCGCGCCCCAATGGCCGCCGCAAGGCGGCCTTCGCCTGATTCGCCCCGCTCCGAAAAGGTGAGCGCGGCGATGCTGGCGTTCAGCCCGGCCTCGCGGCGCCGGTAATCGGCGATTTCATCGGCGCGCGGCTTGGGCACGCGGGCGTCGTCGCAGTTGAAGGCGTCGAACCAGGCGATGTCGGCTTCGGTGAGGCCGGCCATCATCAGGCGCTCGCGCATTGCTGGCTCCATCGGTCTCCTCCTAACGCTGCCCGCCTCCCGCCGACGCCGCCTCCGCCGCGCCGGGCGCGAGCGGCAGGATGACCTCGACCAGCGTTCCCTCGTTCTTCCGGCTCTTGATCGAGAAGCCGGCGCCATTGGCCTCGGCCAAGGCCTTGGTCAGCGGCAGGCCGAGCCCGGTGCCGCCCCGTCCTGGCGCGACTTGCCGGAACGGCTCCAGCGCCGTGCGCAATTCGCTCTCGCTCATGCCGACGCCGGTGTCCTTGACGCGAAGGACGGCGTGGCCGGAATCGCCGAGCGCGGTCGAGACGATCACCTGTCCGCCCGGCTCGTTGTAGCGCACGGCGTTGGCGAGCAGATTGATGATGATCTGGCGCAGAGAGCGTTCGTCGGCATGGACGGGAGGAAGATTGGCGGCGAGCGCCAGCCGCGTGATGACCCGTTCCCGGTTGGCCTGGGGCTGCATCAGCGACACGCATTCCGAGACGACGCGATTGGCGTCCACCGCAGCGACATTTAGCTCCAGCTTGCCCGCCTCGATCTTGGACAGGTCGAGCAGATCGTTGACAAGACTCAGCACATGGGCGCCGGAGGCGTGAATGTCGCGCAAATAGTCCTTGTAGCGCTCGTTGCCGACGGGGCCGAAGCGCTCGTCCATGATGACTTCGGCGAAGCCGAGGATCGCATTCAGCGGCGTGCGGATCTCATGGCTCACCTTGGCCAGAAATTCCGACTTCGCCTGGCTGTCGCGCTCCGCCTGCTCGCGCGCCTGGTCCATCGCGCGCTCGGTCTGTTTCCAATGGCTCAGGTCGCGCAGGATCAGGCAATATTTGCCTTCGACCGCCTTGCCGAGCCTGCCGATGGTGAGATGGACCGGGATCGCCGCGCCCTGGCGCGCGCGCGCGAACGCCTCGCGTCCGTGCCGTTCCGCGCCCGCCTTGGCGCGGGTGAGATGTTCGAGCGCCGAGACCTGGGATTCGCGCGCAAACAGCAAAGTGAAATTTTCGCCGGCGATTCTGTTGCGGTCGTAATCGAGCAGAGCCTCCGCCTTGCGGTCGAGGCCGAGGATCACGCCGTCGGCGTTGATCAGGACGACGCCGTCGACGGCGGCGTCGAGCATGGACTGCATCTCGTCGCTTTCCATCTCGCGCTGACGCAGGCTCGCATCGAGCACGCCGACGCGCTGCTCCAGCGCCGCCGCGGAAGGCCGCGCGAGCGTCAAAAGCTCGGCCGGCTCGCCGCCCCAGACGAGGCGCGCGCAATGAACGTCGGTGGAGAAGGTCTCGCCGCCGGCGGGGCGCGCCAACAGGGTCTTTTTCTGGTCGGGCGCGAGATCGTCGGCCGCGAAGCGGAACGCCGCGCGCAAGCCTCCGGCTTCGGCGAGGGCGGGGAGATCGGCATAGCCGAGCCAGTCGAGCGCCAGCCGGTTGATGAAGAGCAGGTCGGCGCCGCGCTTCACGATCAGACCGATCGGGAGAGCCTCGGCGAGGCCGGAGTCGAATGCGCCGCCGCCCGCTTCGACCGGCGTCGACGGAGGGGCGTCCGCGCCGAGCCCGGCGTCCAAGGTCTTGCGCTCGGCGTCCAAGGTCTTGCGCTCGGCGTCCAAGTTTTTGCGCTCGGCGTCGAGCGCGTCGGCCTTTGGCCCGCGCGCGCCGAGCGCCCGCGCGATTTCGCGAAAGGCGGAGCGTTCATGCGGCGCCAGCGCGACCAAAGCCAAGTCGTCCTCGCCCTCCTCGCGCGCCGGATTTCCGGAATCGGGCGGCAAGTCAGGCGCCAGGTCTGATTCGGCCGGGCCCGACCGCGCCGTGTTGAGCGGGCGCAGAGGAACGACGACGCCGGAAACGCCGGGCGGCGGGGCGGGCGGCGCCGTCGCTGGCGGCGCTTCGTCCGCGGGCTCGCGGAAAGGCTCGGCGACGACGGGCGCCTCGCGCAGGCGATCGAGATGAACCACGCCGAAGCCGCGCCAGCCCTCAAAATCCCCGCGATGGTCGAAAACCGGCAGCCCGCCGACGGTCACGGGCGCAGCCGCGCCCTCCCGCTCCACCGGCCAATCGACGTCGACCCTGCTGAAGGTGATCCGCGCCCGCAAAGCCTCGGCCAATTCGCCGCGCGGGTCGAACCCGAGAACTTCCGCCGCCTCCGCAAAATCGCGGCCGACGAGATCGGCGCAACCGGGGCCGACGATTTCGGCGAGCGGCGGCGTGATCTGGATGACGACATTGCGGGAGTCGGTCCGCCAGAGGAAACGCGCCGGCGGGAGGCCGGGGAAGCGCGCGTCGAGCCGCGCCCGCAGCGCCGAAAGCGCGGAGCGGGGCCCCGGAACGAAAGCGTCCGCGTGAGGCGCGGCGGCGCGGGGCGGGGCGGCGGCGCGCGGCGGCGGCCGGCTGGCGCGCAGGCCGAGGCCGGCGATGACGAACAAGGGATTTTCGCCCGCCGTGCGACGGCACAGCAAAGTGACGGCGCCGGGCCCCCCAAATGGCGCGCGCTCCAGCCGGGCGGCGCCGGGCGGCGCGATCCGCGCCAGTTCGGCAAGGCGCCGCGCGCCGGGGGAATCGGCGTGGAAAAGCTGAACGGTCAGGTCGTCCGCCGCGTGGGCGCCGAAAAGCGCCAAAGCGGGTCCATTGGCGTGGACGACCCGCGGCGGCTCGCCTGCGGCGACGACGATAGGCGCCCCGGCGCGCGCGAGCGAGGCCAGCGCCGGTTCGGCCAGCGCCGCCGCCACATCGGCGGCAATGGCGCCGCTCTTGCGGCCTTTTTCGTTTTCGTCAGCCATGGATAGCTTCGGCCATGGAAATCTGGACTCCCCGGGACGCCGTCCCCTGGCCGCGACTCGGCGGGGCGGGGGCGGCGCGCCTTAACCAAATCTTAAACACGTCCGGGGCCGCGAATCCACATTTGATCCATTTCATTCCCTGCTACATGCGCTTATGCTTAATTGCCTGCGGCTCTCGGGCGCCAGAAAGTTTGCTGCGGCGCACAATGAACATTGCAGCGCAGCAATTTCCCCGTTATAAGGCAAATCGCAATGCTGGATGAGGCGCGGACGGGGAATTTCCATACAAACCCGCCCGCCAAAACGAGGAAAATCCTATGAGCAATCTCAATCTCGAAATTCCTGCCGAGGTCCGCGAATTCGCCGAGAAGACCGTCGATCAGGCGCGCAAAGCTTTTGACAGTTTTGTCGCCGCCGCCCAGAAGGCGACCAGCCAGTCCGAGGCCGCCGCCGAATCCATGGCCACCAACGCCAAGGAAGTCAGCTCCAAGGCCATCGGTTTCGCCGAAGCCAATGTGAAGGCGGCCTTCGACCTCGCCGACAAGCTTGTCCATGCCAAGGATCCCAAGGAAATCCTCACGATCCAGTCCGAATTTCTGAAGGCGCAGGTCGCGAGCGTCCAGGAGCAGGCCAAGGAACTGGGCGAAGCCGTGAAGAAAGTCGTCTCCTCATCGACGGAAACGAAATAATGGCGACCGGTCCGCGCAAAACCAAGACGGCGGCGCCCGCGGGTGAAACGCCTGCGGCGGAGACGCCCGTCGAGGCCGTCGCCGAGACGGTCGCGGAGGCGGCCGCTCCTTTGGCGGCCGAAACCGCCAAGGTTCAGAAGGCGGCCAAACAGGCCGCCGCGGAAACCGCCGGTGCGATGGAAAATTCCTTCCTCGCCGCGAGCAAGAGCCTGCAGGCCTTTTCCGCCAAGGCGATGGAAGCCTATCAGGCCAACACCGCCGCGTCGGTGCAATATGTCCAGGCGCTGGCCGGTGTTCGCAGCGTCAGCGAGGCGATCGCGCTGCAGAGCGAACATATGCGCAAGCAATATGAGGCCCTGACCTCTCAGGCCAAGGAACTCACCGCTCTCGCCCAGCAGGTCGCCGCCGACGCCGCAGCTCCGCTCAAGGAGCAGATGGACAAGACGTTCAAGTCGCGCTGACCGGGCCGGCGAAGCCCTTCGCTTCGCCGCCCCATTCCCGGACGCGAACTTGTCCAGGGCGAACGTCTTCAAGCGTGAAAAATGGGCGCGCGATGCTCTTGCATTCGCGCGCACGCCGCTTTAGGTTCCGCCGAAATTCCAGCCGCCATAGCTCAGTTGGTTAGAGCGCTAGATTGTGGATCTAGAGGTCCCCCGTTCGAGCCGGGGTGGCGGTACCATCTCAAATCATCCGCCCGGCCGCCCGCGTCGCTCGTCAGGGCGGCGTTTTTGCGAAAGCGCGCCGCCCGCTTTTCGGCGCGACCGCTGGGACCAAGCGACATTCATGATTCACAAATTGCTTGAGCGGCGCCTCATATCGATCCGGATTTTATGATTCGGGTCCGCGCGCTGATCAAGGATCAGGACAACCAATATCTGATGCTCGACAGCGCTATCGTGTGCGCCCACCGCAGGCGGCGACCGGAAAAAGGGGGCGTCAGAACCAGGCTCCGGGGCGTTCCCGAGACGGACTGATCACCAGGATCACATGCTCGCCGACAATGTCCGTGGCAGTAACGCCTTGCGCGAACAGATCGCTGGCATGGGCGCGGAAGCGGTCATCTCCGCCAGCAGTCGTCGAAAGGTCCTGATCCCTCATGACGCAACCGATTACAAACACCGAAACCGGATCGAGCGGCGCTTCAATCGAACGAAGCACTTTCGACGCTTCGCAACACGCTTCGACCGTCCTACCGTCCGCTTCGCGCGATTCGTCCGTTTCGCCGCAGCCATGATCTGGCTCGGATGAATGTCGGCCGGTCCGGGGACGATCGGCTGAAACGTTTCCAAAGGCGCGGATTCATTGGACGAGAAGGTTCGGCTGAGCCTATAAATATTGCATCAAGCTTTGCGCAACCCATAGTTTCAGAACCAAGCTCATGGATTCGGAAGTCAAGTCCCCCCTCTCGCCGAATTCCGCGCAGCCGACGGGGGATGCCGGGCTGACGGGTCTGGCGCTGATTTCGGGCTATTACCGCATCGCCGCCGAGCCTGCGCAATTGCGCCATCAGCTTGCGCTGACGGGCCGCCTGGCCGAGGCCGACGATCTTGTGCGCGCCGCTCATATCCTGGGGCTGAAATCCCGCGTGGTGCGCAACGCGAAGGCGGAGCGTTTCGCGGCCCTGCCGCTGCCGGCGATCATCGGCCTCAAGGACGGCGGCTTCGCCGTGCTCGCGGCAGGCTCCAGCAAGGAGCGGCTGCGGCTGATCGACCCGATCGATCACAAGGCGCGCGAGGGAAGCGCGGAAGAGATCGCGGCGCTTTCGTCCGGCGAGATCGTCCTCGTCACCCGCCGCCTCGGCGGCGCCGGCGTCGATCCCAGCACCTTCGGCTTCAAATGGTTCCTGCCGTCAATCCTGCGCTATCGCCGGCCTTTGGCGCAGGTGGTGGCGGCCTCGCTGTTTGTGCAGCTCTTCGCTCTGGCGACGCCGATCTTCTTCCAGCTCGTCGTCGACAAGGTGCTGGTGCACAAGGGCCTGTCCACCCTGATCGTCCTCATCGTCGGCATGGTCACGCTCGGCCTGTTCGAGTCGATCCTGCAATTCCTGCGCGCCTATACCCTGAGCCACACCACCAACCGGATAGATGTGGAGCTGGGGCGGCGCCTCTTCCATCATTTGTTCCGGCTGCCGCTCGCCTATTTCGAGACCCGCGCCGCCGGCCAGACGGTGGCGCGCGTGCGCGAGCTCGAAACCGTGCGCGCTTTTCTCACAGGGCAGGGCCTGACCTCGCTGCTCGACCTCGTGTTCACGGTGATCTTCTTCGTCGTGATGTTCATCTATTCGGTCGAGCTTTCGCTGGTCGTCCTGGCGACGATCCCGATCTATCTGATCATCGCGACTGTCCTGCGGCCCTTCCTGCGCGAGCAGATCAACGAGAAATTCAATCGCGGCGCGCGGTCGCAGCAATTTCTGGTCGAATCGATCGTCGGCGCCCAGACCCTGAAGGCGGCGAGCGTCGAGCCGATGATGCAGGCGCAATGGGAGGAGCGCCTCGCGGCCTATGTCCGCACCTCCTTCGACGTCGGCGTGCTCGGCTCGCTCGGGCAGAACATGATCCAATATGTCAGCAAGGTCACGACCGCGCTGATCCTGTTCTTCGGCGCCAAGGCGGTGATCGCCGGCTCCCTGACCGTCGGCGAACTGATCGCCTTCAACATGATCGCAAGCCAGGTGGTGCAGCCGATCCTGCGCCTCTCGCAATTGTGGCAGGATTTCCAGCAGGTCCAGGTTTCCGTGGCGCGGCTCGGCGACATTCTCAACGCCCCGCCGGAGCCGACGCCGCAGAGCTTCCTCACTCTGCCGCCTTTGCGCGGCGCGGTGGAATTTCGCGGCGTGACCATGCGCTACCGGCCGGACGCGCCGGAAGCCCTGCGCAATGTCAGCCTGTCGATCGCGCCGGGCGAGGTCATCGGCGTCGTCGGCCAGTCGGGCTCGGGAAAATCGACCCTGACCAAGCTGGTCCAGCGCCTCTACAGTCCGCAGGTCGGCCAGGTCATGATCGACGGCGTCGACGCCGCCCAGCTCGATCCGGGCTGGCTGCGCCGCCAGATTGGCGTCGTGCTTCAGGAAAATTTGCTGTTCAACCGCACCATCCACGAGAATATCGCGCTCGGCGATCCGGCCATGCCCCGCGCTCTGGTGATGCAGGCCGCCCGCCTCGCCGGCGCCGACGCATTCATCGCCCAGCTTCCGCAGGGCTATGACACCATCATCGAGGAGCGCGGCGCCAATCTCTCGGGCGGCCAGCGGCAGCGCGTCGCCATCGCCCGCGCCCTCGTCACCAACCCGCGCATTCTCATTCTGGACGAGGCGACCTCGGCGCTCGATTACGAGAGCGAGCGCACCATCCAGAACAATATGAGCGCCATCACCCGAGGCCGCACCACCATCATCATCGCCCACCGGCTCGCCGCCTTGCGCCCCTGCACCCGGATCGTCGGCATGGCCGCCGGCGAGATCGTCGAAATCGGCGCGCATGCCGAGCTTCTGGCCCGTGGCGGCCTCTATGCCAAGCTCTGGCAATTGCAGTCTGACCAGTCGAGGGTTGGCGTATGAACGAGCGAGCCGAGCCACCGAAAACGCCGGAAGAGCCGCGCTCCGGGAAGGGCAAGCCCGCGCCGTTGCCGACCTCCGGCGTTCGGGGGCCGGACCGCGAGTTTCTGCCCGCCGCGCTGGAAATTTTGGAGACGCCGCCGCCGCCCGCGCCGGTCGCCTTCATGCTGACGATCTGCGCCGTCTTCTTGCTGGCGCTGGCATGGTCCTTTTTCGGGCGGCTCGACGTTTACGCCGTCGCGCCGGGCAAGGTCGAGGTGGTCGGCCACGCCAAGGTGATCGAGCCGCTCGATGCCGGCCGCGTGATCGCCATCCATGTCGCGGAGGGCGCGCGGGTCAAGGCCGGCGAACTTTTGATCGAGCTCGATCCGACTGAGGCGCTGGCCGATGAAAAGGCGGCGAGCGACGCCATGTACGCCAATCTGGCGGAGGTCGAGCGCCGCCATTTCGCCGTCGCCGCCGTGCGCTCCGTCAAGCAGAAGCTCGACGCGAAACCGGAGGAAGACGCGACGGCGAGCGAAATTTCGGCGCTTGAGTCGATCGCCGCCGACGCCGACGAGACCATCCACTGGGCCGCTTCGATTCCGGAATTCATCCGGGGACGCGAACTCGCGGTGCTGCGCGCCGATCTCGACCAGCTCTCCGACAATCTCGCCGATCTCGACAAGCAGATGGCGCAGAAACGGGCGACGCGGAAGCGCCTCGACATGAGCATCGGCTTCCAGGAATCGCTGATCCAGACCTTGACCCAGCTGGTCAAGACGCGCCAGGACGCGATCAACCTGCACGTCGGGACCAAGATCAATCTTTACGACGCCACCGAGCAATTGCAGAGATCGCAATCGACGCTCGCCTCCGACCAGGGCCAGCTGATCGAGACCGCCGCCGCGCTTAGCGAGCTGCAGGGCCAGAAGTCCAAGGTCGTGGCCCAATTCATCGCCGACAACATGAACAGGGCCCTGGAAGCGGCGCGCAAGGCCGACGAGGCGCGCCAGAGCGGCGCCAAGGCGGCGGCGCGGCTGGCGCGAACGAAGCTTTACGCGCCGATCGACGGCGTCGTCCAGCAATTGGCGGTCACGACCGTCGGGCAGGTCGTCACCACCGGCCAGCAGCTCATGACCATCTCGCCCCGCGGCGGACATCTTCAGGTCGAAGCTTTGGTTCCCAATATCGACATCGGCTTCGTCAGGCTTGGCCAGGAGGCGTCGGTGAAGGTGGACGCCTTCCCCTTCACCCGCTTCGGCGTCCTTCACGGCAAGGTGTCGGCGATCGCGCCGCAAGCCGTGGACGAACAGGCGGCCAAGCGCGCTTTGGCCAATGTGACCGCCGACGCCAATGCCGCCAATGCGCCGGCGTCAAGCGCGCCGGGCCAGCCCGACGTCTTCGTCTTTCCCGTCACCATTGCGCTCGACGAAACCACGATCAAGATCGGCGACGCCCATATCCCGATCGCGCCGGGCATGACCGCGACCGTCGAGATCAAGACGCAACAGCGCCGGGTGATCGATTATCTGCTGTCGCCTTTGGCGAAGCTCTCCTCCGAGGCCTTCCGCGAACGCTGACCGCGCGCCGCCAGAGAAGGCCCCTACGGCTTGAGAAAGCGGCGCGCGAAGCGCGCGAGGGCCGGCGTGAGCGTGGGGCGCAGGAGCCGTTTGTCGTAGCCCGCCATGCGGCGGTCGTTCTCGGCGAGGCAGAGATCGATCAATTCCGCCGGCGACAGGTCCACGCCGATCGCGCTCGATCCCTGCATGGCGAAATTGGCGTCCTGCATCTCGCCCGCCTCGTCGAGGCCGCGCGCAATGCCGATCCGTTCATAGATGAGAAAAGCCCAGACCGCGATTTCGGTGAGGCGGAAGGTCAGGCGCCTCCACACGGGCAGGTTGCGCCGCCGCCACGCCACCCAATTGACGAAGAACAGGATATGGCGCGCCTCCTCCTGGATCACCGGCTCGAAGGTCTCGATCAGTTCTTCGGGGAAAAAACCCGAGCGGCGCGCGGTCTCGAACAGGCCGAAGGCGAAGAAACTATCGATGCATTCGCTGTAGCCGGTCACGAGCCAGGCCCAAACGGCATGTTTAGGCGCGGGATAGTCGGGCTCCGGAGCGAGCTTGACGCCATAGGCCTCGACCAGCTTGGACAGGACGACCTTGTGGCGCGCCTCCTCGTCGGCGTCGAGCTCCAGCGCCTGGCGCAGCAGCGGCTCCTCGACGCTCGCGGCGAAGGTCTTGACCCGGATCGAGGCGCGGCCCTCGGTCTGGACCGCAATGTCCCAGATCGGCAGCGAGGTCACCCGCGCCAGCGCGTCCGGCTCGAGCTTCGGCCAGTCGATGACCGCGGGCTTGTATGGATTATGGGTGTCGAGCAGCATTTGCGCGAACATGCGCAAATGTTCGGGCGAGCCGATCCGGACCGGGCCGGTTTCGCCCGCCGTCCAGTTACGCATGACGAAATCGCTGGCCTCGATCGCCGCAACGGTCCCGGTCATCTGGTCAGGTCTCCAAAGCGAGCCATTCGCTCGCGCTTCGGGATCATCCATAAACCAGGACGATGCGGGCGTCAGCCCTCGCGTATCAGGCGGTCGCGCGTGGCGCCTTGACCGGACCGATATCGACGCGAATCTCGTCGTCCGCGACCTCCAGTTCGTAAGCATGAAGGGCGTTGCGGACCATATGGGTCACGCATTTGCCGTCGGCGGCGTCGAACCCCCATTGATGGATGGGGCAGGTGACCTTCTTGCCATCGAAAACGGCGTCGGTCAGGGGCATGTCGGCGTGCGGGCAGCGGCCGCGATAGGCCTTGAGTGCGCCACCCTCGGGCCAGACCAGCAGCACGCTCTTCTTGCCGACCTGGAATAGGCCCATGCCGCCTTCGGGAACGGCGTTCGTGTTGCAGACGAAGGTGAAAGCCATCGGAATCGCCTCGCGAGATGAAAGACCGTCGCGAGGCTCGCAAATTGCGGGCCATGAAAACGGGCGGCGAATGTCGCGAAGCCGACGCCCGCTCAGCGAGGATGATCCGCGCGCCACTGGCGCACGACCGCCAGCGTGTTGGAAATATGCTTGTGGGGCGAGGAATCCTGAAAAGCGTAGATGATCCGGTCGTCCGGCGCGATCACATAGGAGACGCGGCTCGCCATCATTGGGCCCAGGCCGCCGAGCTTCAGCATCTGCGAATCATAGGCGCGGATGACCTTGCCGTCGGCATCGGCGCCGACGGGGAATTTGTCGCGACATTCGCGCGAGGAAAATTCGATCTGGGTCGCGATCGTATCGTTCGAGACGCCGATCAAAGTCGCGCCGACGGCGGCGAAACTCGCGGCGTTCTCGGCGAATTCATGCGCCTCGATGGTGCAGCCGGGGGTGAAGGATTTCGGGTAGAAATAGAGGACGACAGGGCCTTTCTTGAGCGCTTCGGCCAGATTGAAGGTGAAGGTCTTGCCGCCGAGTGCCGCCTCAAGGGTGAAAACCGGCGCAATATCGCCGACCTTCATCGCCGCCCAGCTCGCGGTCGAACAGATGAAGACGAAAAGTATTCCCGCGGCCAGCCGTTTCATCGCGCTCCCTCCGAACCGATACGCTCTTGCGGAATCGTCGGTTCATCTCAAAAGGGGAGGCGGCGTTTCAAGCCGACTTGAAACGCCGCCCCTTTGGCAAAGATGTTTCGTCCGCTCAGGCGGCGAGGTCGAAGCGGTCGGCGTTCATCACCTTGGCCCAGGCCGCCGCGAAGTCACGGACGAGCTTTCCGGCCCCGTCCTTCGAGGCGTAGACCTCCGCGATCGCACGCAATTGCGCGTTCGAGCCGAAGATCAGATCGACGCGGGTCGCGGTCCATTTCACCGCCCCGGTCTTGCGGTCGCGGCCCTCGAAAACATCCTCGGCGACGGACATGGCCTTCCATACCGTGCCCATGTCGAGGAGATTGACGAAGAAGTCGTTCGTCAGGGTCCCCGGACGCGTGGTGAAGACGCCGTGCCGGGATGGGTCGGCATTGGCGTTCAGGGCGCGCATGCCGCCGACCAGGACCGTCATTTCGGGCGCGGTCAGGTTCAGCAATTGCGCCTTGTCGACCAGCAGCTCTTCGGCCGCGACATTGTAGTTGCTGTTGAGATAGTTGCGGAAGCCGTCGGCGATCGGCTCCAGCACCGCGAAGGAATCGACATCCGTCTGCTCCTGCGAGGCGTCGGTGCGGCCGGGCGCGAAGGGAACCTCTATCGGGTGTCCGGCGTCCTTCGCCGCCTTTTCGATCGCGGCGCAGCCGCCAAGCACGATCACGTCGGCGAGCGACACTCTCTTCTTGCCGGATTGCGCCGAATTGAACGCCTTCTGGACGCCTTCAAGGGCTTGAAGCGCCTTGGCGAGCTGGGCGGGCTGGTTGACTTCCCAGTCCTTCTGGGGAGCAAGACGAATGCGCGCGCCATTGGCGCCGCCGCGCTTGTCGGAGCCGCGGAAGGTGAAGGCCGAGGCCCAGGCGGTCGTCACCAGTTCGGGGATGGTGAGGCCCGAGGCCAGGATTTTCGCCTTGAGGTCGGCGATGTCGGCGGCGCCGATCAATTCGTGATCGACGGCGGGGACCGGATCCTGCCAGATCAGCTCCTCGGCCGGAACTTCCGGGCCGAGATAGCGCGCGCGCGGTCCCATGTCGCGGTGGACGAGCTTGAACCAGGCGCGGGCGAAGGCGTCGGCGAACTGATCCGGATTCTCGTAGAAGCGCCGCGAGATTTTCTCATAGGCCGGGTCGAGCCGCAGCGAGAGATCCGTCGTCAGCATGGTCGGCTTGTGTTTCTTCGCCGGGTCGAACGCATCCGGAATGCTGGCGTCGGCGTTTTTCGCCACCCATTGATAGGCGCCGGCCGGGCTCTTGGTCAGCTCCCATTCGTTTTCGAACAGGTTCTGGAAGAAATGATTGCTCCATTTGGTCGGCGTCTGGGTCCAGGTCACTTCCGGGCCGCCGGTGATGGCGTCGGGGCCCTTGCCTGTGCCGTAACGGCTCTGCCACCCGAACCCCTGCTCCTCAAGCCCGGCGGCTTCCGGCGCGGGACCGACCAAAGCGGCGTCGCCGGCGCCATGGGTCTTGCCGAAACTGTGGCCGCCGGCGATGAGGGCGACGGTTTCCTCGTCGTTCATGGCCATGCGGGCGAAGGTCTCGCGGATGTCCACGGCCGCGGCGACCGGATCGGGATTGCCGTTCGGACCTTCCGGATTCACATAGATCAAGCCCATTTGCACCGCGGCGAGCGGGTTTTCGAGGTCACGCGCGCCGGAATAGCGCTTGTCCCCGAGCCAGGTGTCCTCCTTGCCCCAATAGGTGTCGTCCGGCTCCCACGCGTCCACGCGGCCGCCGCCGAAGCCGAAGGTCTTGAAGCCCATCGATTCCAGCGCGCAATTGCCAGCCAGGATCATCAGGTCGCCCCAGGAGATCGCGTCACCATATTTCTGCTTGATCGGCCACAGCAGGCGGCGGGCCTTGTCGAGATTTGCGTTGTCCGGCCAGCTGCTGAGAGGCGCGAAGCGCTGCTGGGCGGAGCCGGCGCCGCCCCGCCCGTCATGGATGCGATAGGTGCCCGCGGCGTGCCAGGCCATGCGGATGAACAGGCCGCCGTAATGGCCGAAATCGGCCGGCCACCATTCCTGCGAATCGGTCATCAGGGCGAAGAGGTCGTTCTTCACCGCCTGCAGGTCGAGCTTTTCGAACTCCTTGGCGTAGTTGAAGTCCCTGGCCATCGGGCTGGACAGGGGCGAATTCTGGTTGAGGATCTTGAGATTAAGCTGGCTCGGCCACCAGTCGCGGTTGGATCGGCCCTCGAAAGTCGCATTGGGACGGATGCCGTGCATCACCGGACATTTGCTGATGTCGTCCATAACTTGCCTCCGTTCGTGGCTTGGTTTCGCCATTTGCGCACGCGAAGGCACGGTATCCGACCCGCCAGACCGGGTGAAATTGATTTTCGCTATGTCTCTGACAAGAAAAATTGATCGAGGCGAAGCGGTTCGGCCGGGTTTTCGGCCTTGAAGCGCAAGCGCGACAATCGGCCGCGCCGTTGCGCAATGTGGCGCTGCGCGCGCCCTGTTTTCACAGCGGCGCCACGCTGACCGGCCAGGAAGAGCGCGCCGCCACGCCGCCGGCCAAATGAGGCCACGCGGTGCGACCGGTTGATTCCCGGTGCGGAAAGGGCCAGATTCGTCCCGGCCTCGCGGCGCATGGCGCCGCGAGGCCGGGAGCGGGCGAGGCGCGGCGGCTCCCATTGAAGACCTTCATCGCCGGGAGTTTGTCATGGCCGCCAGTCCAACCGACATTGTTCTCGATCTTCCCGCGCCGGATTTTTCCCTGCCCGGCGTCGACGGCCGGACTTATTCCTTCGCCGATATCGCCGGCGCGAAGGGGACAGTCCTCGTCTTCATCTGCAATCATTGCCCCTATGTCCTCGCCGTCATCGACCGGCTCGCGGCTGACGCACGGAAGCTGATGGCCGAGGGAATCGGCTTCGCCGCGATCTGCTCCAATGACGCGGCGACCTATCCAGACGATTCCTTCCCCAAAATGAAGGTCTTCGCCAAGGATCACGATCTGCCCTTCCCCTATCTCCACGACGAATCGCAGGCGGTCGCGCGGGCCTATGGCGCGGTCTGCACGCCGGACTTTTTCGGCTATGGCGCCGACGGCAAGCTGAAATATCGCGGCCGCCTGGACGAGGGCCGCACCAGCCCGCCGCCGCCAGGGGCGCGGCGCGAATTGCTCGAAGCCATGCGCGCCATCGCCGCGACCAACGAAATTCCTGCCGACCAGACGCCCTCGATCGGCTGCTCGATCAAATGGAAGGCGACGCGGACAGCCTGACACAAGTCACGGGCGTTTTTCTGCCGTTCAGGGACGGCCCATCCATCGCGGCGCGTCGCGATGGAAACGGCGGCCATGATACTCACGGCGTCTCAAGCGAATGCGCAATGCGGCGCGCCGGGCGTGGGCGGCGCCGGTCTTGCCGCCGCCCTGCTTTCCGGCGGCGACGAGCGCATCGCCGTCGATCCCATGAGCGGGCGCAATCGCTATGGGCTGACCGCCCGGCCTGCGCCGGACGAGATTTTTTTCTCCTCTTCGACCGCTTCGGCGATCAGCCCACTCGGCTGGGCGGCCGCCGTGACGGCCTGGCGCCGCCTGGCTTGCGAAACGGCGGGCGAAAGGCTCGCCCTCCCGGCCTGGTTCGACGCCATCCGCCGCCGCATCGCGGCTCATGCCGGCGGCGGCGAAGCGATATTGGCCGCCTCCGGCACGGACGCCGAGCTTCTCGCGCTCGCGCTCGCGGCGCATATCGTCAAACGGCCGATCACCAATATCGTGGTCGGCCCGGGCGAGACCGGGCGCGGCGTCGCCTTGGCCGCGGCCGGGCTCCATTTCCAGCCTTCGGCCCGGCGCCGCCGCGTCGCCGGCTGGGAGAGCCTGGACGTCGCGGTCGAAACCGTCGAAATCCGCGCGCCGGACGGTTCTCCGCGCCCGCCGGGCGAAGTGGACGCCGAGGTCCTCGCCAAGGCCGAGGCCGCGCTGGCCAGGGGGCGCGGGGTGATCGCCCATCTGCTCGACGTCTCCAAGACCGGCCTTGCCGGCTTCAGCCGCGCCGCCGCGCTGGCATTGCGCGCCCGCGCGCCGGAGCGGGTCGTCGTGCTGGCGGATTGCTGCCAGATGCGGGGTGCGGCGCCGCTCCTGCGCGACCTGCTCGACTGCGGCTTTCTCGTCTCGGCGACCGGCTCCAAATTCTTTGGTGGGCCGCCCTTTTCCGGCGCTTTGCTCGTGCCCGACGCGCTGCATGCCCGGTTGCGCGATCTGCGCCTTCCCGAGGGACTGGCGGCGCATTCGGCGCTCTATGACTGGCCGGCGCCTTTGCGCGGGGCGGCGGCGGGGTTCGGAAGCCACGCCAATATCGGGCTCGGCCTGCGCTGGGAGGCGGCGCTCGCGGAAATGGACCGTTTTCGCGCCGTTCCTCCGGGACTCGCCCAGGCGATCACGGCAGGATTTCGCGACCTCGTCGAGGCGGATGCGCGCGAGGCCGGCCTGACGGTCCTGGGCGAGGCGGGCGAAAGCATGGATTGGGCGCGCACGATCGTTCCCATCGCCGCGCGCCGCGCCGACGGCCTGCCCCTGTCGCCGGAACAAGCGGAGGCGCTTCAGCGCGCCCTGCGGCGGCCGGCCGAAGCGCGGGGATATGCGGCAAAAGTCTTCCATCTCGGCCAGGCCGTGGCGGTCGGGTCCGATCAGGCCCTGCGCGTCTGTCTCGGCGCGCCGATGCTCAGCGACATCGCGCAACGATGCGCGACAGGCGTGCGGCTCGACCGCGCCCTCGCGCCGCTTGCCGAAGACATCGCCGCCCTGTTCGCGAAATGGCGGCGCCTGTTGAGATAAAGCCATATCAAAGGAGAGCTCCTTGCGTTTTTCGATCTCAAACGCCCGCGCCGGGACGGCGGCGACGCCCCTCATCGGGCTCGCGACCATCACCCGCCTCGCCATGCAAGGCGCCGATCTTGCACCCCTGATGTCCGACCTCATTGCGCGTATCGAACGCGACGGCGGCGACGCGGCGGCGTGGCTCGATCTTTCGACCATCCAACAGGTCATGGGCCATCGCGCCAATCGCATGGCGCTGCAGGCGGACGCATTGAGACGGGCGCGCCATTTCACCCATGCGCCATCCGGAGCTGCGCCTTTGCGGCTTCTGGCCTTGATGGCGCCGGGTGATTTCATGGCCAATACCCCGCTCGAATTCCTGCTCGAAGGCGGCGCCGTCGCGCTCGACGCGCTTTATCTCGCGCCTGACGGCTCCCTGCCTGAGGCGCTGCCCGACCATGACGTCGCTTTCGTCGCGGCAGCGGAGGCCGACGGCAATCTCCCCATTCTGGAGAGGCTCGCGGCGGCGGAAAGGTTCTGGCCGCGTCCGATCGTCAATCCGCCGGCGCGGATCGCCGCCGTGACCCGCGACGGCTTCGCCAAGCTGATGCAGGATGCGCCCGGCGTCGTCGTCCCGCCGGCGCGGCGCATGAATCGCGCGGCGCTCGGCGCAGGCGGCGGCCTGGAACATCCCTTCATCGTCCGTCCGGTCGGCTCCCACGCCGGGGAGGGATTGCGCAAGATCGAAAGCCGCCAGGACCTCGACGCCTATCTGGCCGAAACGGCGGACACGGATCATTATATCGCGCCCTTCGTCGATTATCGTGGCGCCGACGGTCTGTTCCGGAAATATCGCATCGCCCTGATCGAGGGCGCGCCCTTCGCCGTCCATATGGCGATCTCGCCGCGCTGGATGGTCCATTATCTCAACGCCGATATGATGGACAATGCCGCCAACCGCGACGAGGAGGCCCGGTTCATGGCGAATTTCGACAAGGATTTCGCTTGCGCCCATGCCGAAGCCTTCCGCGCCGTTCATGCGCGCACGGGCCTTGATTATGTCCTGCTCGACTGCGCCGAGACGCGGGAGGGTGAACTGCTGATCTTCGAGGCCGGCACGGCGATGATCGTCCATGCGCTCGATCCGGCGGAACTTTTCCCCTACAAGCCGCCGCAGATGCAAAAGATCTTCGCCGCCTTCGAGGCCATGATTCGGCGCAAAGGCGCGCCGCGCGTCCGGGCGGCGTCGTGATTTGCGGCTCGCGGCTCGACCCCGCCGATTGGGAGGCGTTCCGCGCCGAGGCCCACGGCGCGCTCGATCGTATGATCGACCATATAAGCACTGTGCGCGATCGGCCGGTCTGGAAAGTCGCGCCGCCGGAAATCCGCGCCCGTTTCATGAGCGATCTGCCGGGGGAGGGCTCGTCCCTTGCCGAGGCGCTCGACATTTTCGAGACGGCGATAAAGCCCTACGCCACCGGCAATCTCCATCCCACCTTCATGGGCTGGGTGCATGGCGCCGGCACGCCGGTCGGCATGGTCGCCGAAATGCTCGCCGCCGGCCTCAACGCCAATTGCGGCGGCCGCGACCATATCGGCGTCGAGGTCGAACGCCAGATCACGCGCTGGATGCGCCAGGCCTTCGGCTTTCCTGAAGATGCGGCGGGGCTTTTCGTCACCGGAACCTCGATCGCCAATTTCCTCGCGCTGCTCATCGCGCGCTATGCCCTGCTCGGCGACGGCTTGCGGCGCTCCGGCCAGCCCGCGTCCGTCGCCTTGCGCGCCTATGCCTCGGAAGCCGCCCATGGCTGCATCGCCCGGGCGATGGAAATGGCCGGGCTCGGCTCGGACAATCTGCGCCGCGCGCCCTGCGGCCCCGACGGCGCGGTCCGGGTCGAGGCTTTGCGCGCGATGATTGCGGCAGATCGCGCGCGCGGCGCGACGCCTTTCCTGCTGGTCGGCTCAGTGGGCACGGTCAATCTCGGCGCGGTCGATCCCCTGGACGAGCTGGCCGATCTCGCGGCGGAAGAGGGGATCTGGTTCCATGTGGACGGCGCCTTTGGCGCGCTCGCCGCCTTCTCGCCGCGCCTCGCGCCGCTGCTCAAGGGGTTGGAGCGGGCCGATTCCGTCGCCTTCGATTTCCGCAAATGGGGCCAGGTTCCCTATGCGGCGGGATTTCTCCTCACCCGCGACGGCGACGTCCAGCGGCGAGCGTTTATGGGCGCCGACAGCTATCTGACAAGGGCTGCACGCGGCCTTGCGGCGGGCGAGGCCTGGCCGTGCGATTATGGGCCGGACCTGTCACGAGGCTTCCAGGCGCTCAAGACATGGTTCACGATCAAGGTCTTCGGCGCCGATGCGCTCGGCCGCTGCATCGAGGAAAGTTGCGACCTCGCGCGATATCTGGCGCGACGCCTGACACAGGGCGGGCTTTTCGAGGTCAAGGCGCCGGTGACGCTCAACATCGTCTGCTTTGGCGTGCGCGGCCGGGAGGCCGGGCCGCGCAACCGCGCCATCGTCGAATATGTTCACGCCTCGGGCGCGGCGGCGCCCTCGGTGACGATTCTTGACGGCGAGGCGGTCATTCGCTGCGCCATCGTCAACCATCGGACCCGGCGCGAGGATATCGACGCCGTGGCCGCCGCCCTGGAAGGGGCCGCGCGGACCGTCGCGGCGGAGAACGCGCCGCTTGCATGACCTTGGCGCCTGCGACAAAAAGCGCCGGCAAAGGGTGCGGAGTCAAAGCTGAAATCGAACGGTCACTTGATTGTCGTTTGGCTGTAAACAGGCCGCAATGTGGCAACATTAAGGAAGCCATGGCTAAACTCTGGTGGGGATTGGCAAATGGCGAATGGATTCAAGAAATGGCTGGCTTCGGGCGTTGCGCTCGTCGCCCTGTTGACTCCGGCTTTGGCGGATTCGACCAGCAATATGTGGCGCGGCGAGTTCTCGGGCAAACAGACGCAAAAGCTGGCGCATATGCAGCCGAATGCGACACCCGACGTCGAGCCCTATACGCGCAATCACGATCCCGACATGGATTACAGCGCCGAGAAGCAGGATCGCTTCATCCGCGCGCTGCAGAAGCGGGTGAAGTTCGTTTTCGTGATTTTCAACGAAAACCAGTCCTTCGATGCCGAATTCGGCACTTTTCCGGGCGTCAACGGCCTCTATTCCGACGGCGAAAATCCGCGCTCGGCGGCGAAAACCCCCGGCTTCACGCAGACCTACACCGATCAGGCCACCGGCCTCACGGTGAGCGTGCAGCCCTTCCTGATCGGTCCGCAGCAGAATGCGACCTTCGCCGACAGTGTCGATCATTCGCACACCGGCCTCGCCAAGAAGATCGACGTCGGAACGGATGGCGTCGCCAGGATGGACGGCTTCGCGGCCGACGAATATGGCCGCTACGCCAACGGCTCGGCCGCCGGCCAGGCCAAGGGCAAGCAGTTCGCGCGGCTCGTCATGTCGCATGTCAATTGCGAGACGATTCCCTTCTTCTGGTATTGGGCGTCGCGCTTCACCATTTTCGACAATATTTTCGCGACCGAAGACACGCCTTCGACGCCGAATGCGGTGGCGATGATCGCCGGCCAGTCTGGAGAGAGCCAATGGGTCCTGCACGGCTCCAATGGCGCGGCTTATTTGGCGGCGTCCCCGGTGTGCGGCAACACCTATTCCGGCGGAACGACCCAGGGCGTGCCGCTCGTCAACGATCCGCAGCCCTTCTACGGCTCGGAATTCGACGGTACGACGACCAATCGCGAGCCGGCGGGCTGCGGTGAATATTACGGCTCGACCAATATCGCGACCAACCTGACCTTCGCCAGCCTGCCGCTCAGCTTCCTCGGCGGCCAGGCCAAAGCGGCGTCCAATTTCGACCGCAACAAGAAGTTCGATCTCATCGACGTGGTGCAGGACATCAAATTCCTGACCAAGAGCGGCAGGAATCCGGTTCCGTGGCGCTGGTACCAGGAAGGATATGATCTCGAGCCGACCGACACGACCTCGACCGCGAGCCATCTCAGCTATGTGAGCCATCACAATGGCGCGCAATATTTCGGCTATATCGCCAACAATCCGAAGTTGAGCGGCAAGATGCGCGGCCTCGGCGATTTCTTCAGCGACATCGCCAATGGCAAGATGCCAAATGGCGGCGTCATCTATATCCGCGGCGGCTTCAACAATATCCAGAGGCTGACGCCGCCGATCCAGAACAAGAACTTTCCGGCGGCGCTCACCGCGTCCGATATCTCGACGATCCAGGCGTCGAAGGCGGGCGACGACGACCATCCGTCCTATTCCGACCACCAGATCAGCGAGGCCATGGCCGCGCGCGTGGTCAATGCGGTCGCGAGCAACGAGAAGCTGTGGAAAGAGAGCGCGATCGTCATCACCTATGACGAATCCGACGGTCATTACGACCACGTTCCGCCGCGCATCCTGTCCTATGGACCGGACAGGCTGCCGCTGTCGCGCGGCATTCGCGTCCCGCTGATCCTGATCTCCCCCTTCGCCCGGGCCCACGCGGTTTCGAGCGCGGAAGGCGATCACAACGCGATCATCGAGACGATCAACGCGATCTTCGGCCTTGCGCCGCTCGCGACCCTGCCCGACGAGGCGAATGCGCTCGCCGCCGGCAACTCGCTCGCCTTCAACCAGTACGGTCCCGCGGGCTTCCAGCAGAAATATCTGGGACCGCGCGATCTGCCGGCTTCGGTCTCCCAAAGCCTGCTTTCCGGTTTCGACCTCGCCCGTCTCGAAGGCCGCAAGCCGCTGCTGCCGGCTTCGCTGGCGATGATCCCGGATTCGGTGGTCAACACCCTGCCGCATCTCGGCAACGGGCCCGGCGGCGCCTGCAAGGCGATCGGCGTGGTCCCGGAAGACCAGCGCCAGCGCATCACCAACGTTGTTCCGGCCGGCTTCAACACCCTGCCGTCAACCTTGTCGAAATATAATTGACCGGCGCGTTTCGCCGGCCTCGACGATCGACTTCGGCCCGCGCGTCCAGCGCGGGCCTTTCCTATCCGGCGGCTTCGCCGCGACCTTCGACTCCGTGGACAAGATGCTCTCCAGACTTTCCGCTCTGTTCCTCCTCGCCGGCGCCCTTGCGGCGCCTTCCGTTTGCGCCCAATCGCGTCTCGCCGACATCAAGGCCCGCGGCCATCTGACCTGCGCCGCTTTCGCGCGTCCCGGTCTGGCGTGGCAGGCCGGGTCCGGCTGGAAGGGTCTTTATCCAGACATCTGTCAGGCCATTGCGGTCGCCGCTTTCGGTTCGGATGCGAAGATCGAATTCGAGGCGATCGACCTGCCCAAGGATAACACGGCCCTGAATTCCGGCTCCTTTGACGTGCTTTTCCTGACCGAACCGGAAATCGCCGAGACCTCCCTCGCCCGCAAGGTCGCGCCGGGGCCGGCCGCTTTTTTCGAGACCTACGCCGTCATGGTTGAGGATGATTCGACGGCGAAGACGCCCGAGGACCTTGCCGGCGCGCCGGTTTGTTTCCATGAGGCGGACGCCGCGTCGCAGGCCTTCGAGGAACGCCTCGACCGGAACGGCAAGAGCTTCGTCGCCATGCCTTTCCAGGAGGACGTCGAACTGCTCGACGCTTATAATTCGCGCCATTGCAAAGCGGTGGCGTCGGAGGCGACCGACCTGATCGGCCTGCGCCGGAGGAAGGGCGTCAACCATTTCGATAGCAAGATCCTCGCCGAACCGCTGGCCGTTTTTCCCATCCTCACGGCGACGCCGATCGGCGACCCGCAATGGACGGCGGCCGTCTCATGGGTCGTTCATTTTCTTCACGCCGCCGAGCGGCCCCAGACCAGATTGCGGCCGGGCGGGGCGAAGGCGATCAGCCTCGACCTGACGGCGCTGGGTCTCGAAAAGTCGTGGCGAGAAAATATACTGGCGACGGTCGGCGATTACGGCGCGATCTATGCGCGCAATCTCGGCGACAAATCGCCATTCAAACTGCCGCGCGGCGTCAATGCGTCCTGGAGCGGCGGCGGCCTGTTCGCCCCGCCCACGGCGGAATGATCGTCCCGGCGCAATTCGGGCGAAAGCCCTGAACCCAGGCCCGCGACCCGCCTGATGAACGTTCCCGCCGATCGCCCCGCGATCGGCTTGTTCGGTCGCCTTCCGCGGTCCCATGCCGGATCCCGAAAAATACGCCCCGCCATTCGGCGGGGCGCAATTTTGATTCTACCGGCTGGCGCGAGCGAAAACCTCAGTTCTTGCCGTAACCATAACCATAGCCGCCGAAGCGGTCGTGATCTTCACCATGGCCATCGTGACGAGCGAACTGGAACATGTCCATCATGTCGCCGATCGCCGGCGAATTGACCGGCACATAGGGATTTTCCTCGGTGCGCGGGTTCGGCAGGTTGTCGCGGCTGCGCGAGGTGATCGGCGGCAGGTCCCAGTTCGCCTCGATGAACTTCACCACCGACGCGTGGTCGGTATAGCTGTGGTTGATGTGGCCGCCCGTCGAATATTTCGACACGATGATCATCGGAACGCGCGTGCCGTCGCCGAAGAAATCGACCGGCTGGACATAGCCCGAATCCCAATAGCCGCCGCCCTCGTCGAAGGTGACGAGGATCGCGGTGTCGTCCCACAGCTTCGGATTGGCCTTCACCATGTTGACGATCTTCTTGGTGAAGCCCTCGAAGAGGTTGAGCTTCGAGGAAGCCGGATGGCCGTCGACCAGGCCGCTCGGCTTGACATAGGACACAGCCGGGAGGTCGCCGCTCTTGATTGCGGCGTAGAGGTCGGTCGTATCCTTGATATGGGCCGCGCGCTGGCCGGCGTCGGTCATGATCGAGGTGGAATATTGCGCCCAGTTACAGATATTGCAGTACTCGTCGCCGTTATTCCACTTCAGCTGATATTTGTCGGTCAGATAGATGTTGTACTGGTCGCCATAATAGGCCCAGCCGATTTTGTGATCGTTGAGTTCGTCGCCGATGCTGCGGACGCTGGTCGGCGGAACCGTGAACACATAATTGTCCGGGTTTTTATCGGCATAGGCGTTGGAGCCGTCGCCGAAATAACCCGGGTTGTAGTTGTTCATGAGATAATAATGGCCGTTCTGGCAGCGTGACGGAACCGGCCGGCGCAGGGCGCCGAGATAGTTGAGGATCGGGCCGACGCCGGGCTCGGTCGCGTCGGCGCAAGCGACATAGGAGCCGCCGCCGTAGCTGGCCTTGGGCGAAACCGCGGTCGGCGAGCCCGAGCCGCCGCCATAGCCGTCCTGAATGTAATAATTATTCGTGCCGGGCTGCGGATTGGGATTTTCGATCTCGCTCAGCGCCGAGCCGCCGGGGCCGGTCGCGCCGGGCGCGGACGGGTTCACCGTGTTGTGCGGCGGAACCGCGGCATGGCCGGCGCCGTCGGAGAACCAGATCGCGTCGGCATAGCCGAGCATGACGTGGTTGGCGCCGGTGCCGCCGGCGACGCCCTGATGATAATTGTCGCTCATCGTATAGTCGTCGGCGAGCTTTTTCAGATAGGGCGCGTCGCCATTCTCGACGTTGAAGAAGCCCATCGAGGTCGAGCCTTCGCCGGTCGTGGAATCGTTGAAGCCCGACGGCTGCGCCGCGCCATTGGAGCCGGCGCCGACGGTGGCCTCGACCCAGGGATACAGATCGTTGCGGCAGCCGAAACCCTTGGCGCCGTGGCCGCGGTCGGCCTTGCAGTCGAGCTGCTGCCACATCTGGAAGAAGCGATGGACCGGGCTCGCCGCATAGGCGTCATAGGGATATTTGGCGTTGGTCAGCTGATAGGGGCCGTTCGGCAGGTGGCTGGCGTCCTTGCCGGCATAGAACACGCGCGCGTCGGGAACGTGGCTTGCCTGCCCAGTGCCGCCGGTCAGCAGATATTTGTAATAATTGTCGGGCAGGCCGTTTTCGATTGTCTTGGCGAAAGCGATATTGGCGTCCGCGACGCAGGAGGTTGCGTTGACGCCGAGCGCTTTGCAGAAATAGGGCGCTGCGGGGCCGCCGGTCAGCGCCGGAGGCAGGACGGCATAGGGGCCGGTCTGCGTCGGGGCGTTCTGATAAGTCGTGGTGTCGCTGGCTTGTTCTTGAGCGGCTTTGCTGTAGTCCGGGCCGGGCGAGCCGTCGGCCTTGACAATGCCTTCGGAGAGCAGGTTCAGCACTTTCTCGTTTTTGTTGACCGGCTTATAGGTCGCGAAAATATGGTCGAAGCTGCGGTTCTCGCCGATGATGACGATGACGTGCTTGATCGGCGTGCGGGTCTTGATCGCCTCCGCCGTGGCGGCGAAAACGAGGCTCGGCGTCATGGCGTTGGCCATGACGGCGCCGAGCGCGACGAAGGAGCAAAGATGACGTTTGAGTCTGGTCGTGTTGAACGCATGATCGCGCATGGATTTTGACCTTTTCCCTGCGATGAAAGGGGGTGCAAAATTGCGCGTGCACCATGACGGAGCTTGATGATTGTTTGATGAGTTTTAAGAGACAGATCAATGACATAAAGAAAGCATAAAATAGTCGCTTTTTGGCAAATCGGTACTTTTGCTCAATGTTCGCCCCTTTTCGCCGCCCTCATGCCGTCGAAGGCCTTCGGCGAAACGATTTTGGCCGGCGGCGGGCGTTCATCGCCCTCTTTTCCGCGCGGCGGGGGGGCCGGCGGCGGCTCCGGCGCGGCGCGCGCCGCATCGTCGTAATCGAGGCCGAAATGGAGCAGGCTGGCGTTCAGGCGCAGGGAGATGTCCTGGCGCGAGATGCCGGCGACCGTCCAGCTTTCGAAGGTCTCGCCGACGCGCAGCCATCGCCCTTGCGCATCGGCGTCGGAGGTGACGAAGGCGCGCGTCGAGCGATCGAAGGCGATGATGGCGTGCAGCTTCAGTCCGGCGGGCGGCGGCGAGCCATCCCCGTCGCTCGCCGCGTCCTGCGCGCCGCGCCAGGGCCGCCGCGATTTGGTGAACAGAGGCCGCGCCAGGGTTTCCGGGTCGTCTCCGGGCGCGGCGACAGGCTCGTCCGATGGCGCGGCCGGCATGATCGCGGCGGACGCTCGCCGCGGAAGATCGACGACGGCGGCGTCGCCGGCGACACTGCGCCAGGCGAAACCCGCGGCCGCGACATCGATGACGGCCAAAACGGCGAGCGTAATTGTCTTGAGCCTGTTCAACGCCTCCCTCCGGGCCGGCTGCGCGGAAAATGCCGCAAATTTCTGACAGCGACGCGACAGTCCGGCAAAGCGCCTATCGCTGGCGCAAATCCACAATCGCCGATGTTTCGATGACGCCGTTCGGGCCGTTGAGGCCGATGCGGGCCCTGACCAGCAGGGGCGGCAGGGCGGCGCGGCGCCAGTCGTCGCGCCAGCGCGGCTTTTGCGACGAATCCGCCGCGCCGTAATAGGAAAAGCGCAGGAAGGCGAGACGGTCGATGAGCCGGGTTTCGCGCATGGCGTCGCGGCCGTTCGCGAAGTCGTCCTCGCGGAACACTTGCGTCCAGGCGTCGAGGCTCCGCCCGGGGCCTGCGCCGTCGATCCCGATTTCCGTGGCGATGAGCCCGCCCCATTGGGCGTCGCCCTCGCTCAGCGCGACGAAACGGCAGTTGTCGGGGCCGCCGTCGAAGGCGACCACGGGCGGGCCGTTGGCGCGGCGCAGGGTCGCGGGGAAGGCGCGCTCCAGCTGGCCCGCGATCGCGCGGGCGGCGAGCTCCGCCTCGTCGATCGAGACGCCGGCGCGGCCGCTCTGCCAGGCGCGCGTCCCGATCCTCAGGCCCCCGGCGAGGGCGACGATCATCAGGCTGACCAGGCTCAGCGCGACCAGAAGCTCCAGCAGGGTGAAGCCGTCGGGGGGCCGCCGTTTCATGGAAGGTCGCCCTCGGGCTTGGGGACCGACAGCTTTTCGGCGACGAAGGTCAGATGCTCGCCGCCGCCCGCGAACGAGCGGACGTCGAGACGCAGGCGGTAGGCGGTCATGAGCGGAGCGCCTCCCGGCGAGGCGACGACGCGGTCGCGAGCGACGTCGAGCGTCCATGAAAGGCCGTCGTCATAGCGGCTGGAGGTTTCTCCCGGCGCGAGCGGCTCGGAGACGCCGAGTTCGGCGAGTTGCGACCGGGCGTCCGCCGTCGCGCGCAGCAGGAAATCGGCGCGGCGCTCGCTTTGCGCGCCGACGCCGATGGCGCGCAGCAATTGGCCGAGCGCGAGCGCCATGATGGCGAAGGCTGCCAAAGTCTCGATCAGAGTGAAGCCGCGACGCCGCCCGAGACCAGCGCGCATGTCGTTCCTCCCGTGAGCCAGTTGACCGAAATCTTCGCCTGCGAACCGCCAAGGGCGAGAAGAATGTCGCCGCCGGTCGCGCCGCCATCGGGGAAGAAGCGGATGGCGCCGGCGCCGCCGCGCGCCTCGTCATGGGCGACGTTCACTTTGATCGCGACCTCTTTCGGCAGGCGGCCGAGGCCGGCGACCGGCGACGAATAGGTCTTGGCGACGAGGTCGATGGCGACGATCGCCGGGGCGTCGGCGGCGATCGCCCGCGAACGCGCGGCGCGCAAGGTCGCGCACAAGGCCCGCGTCGCCGCTTCGAGCCGCAGGCGCGGCGAGCGCGGCCGCAGCAATTGCGAGGCGAGCGCCCCGGCCATTGCCAGAACGGCGAGGGCGACCAGCATTTCCAGCATGGTGAAGCCGGCGCGGGGGATCTTTCTATTGGCCCTTACATTCGTAAGCGCACCCGTCGGGGTCAGCCGACGCCGCGCCGGTCGGCGCGGACGCCATCGGACCTTTGCAAGGACCGATAGCGTTGTTCGTTGGGCCGGTCGGCGCGTCATTTCATCGCCAGATCGTTGATGCTGAGCACGGCGTCCATCACGGTCAGGATCAGCCCGCCGACGACGCTGGCGATGGTCACCGTCAGCAGCGGCGTGAGCAGGCTCATCACCCGTTCGATTGCGGCCTGCGTGTCGCGCTCGAACATGGCGGCGAGCCGCAGCAGCATGGCGGGGGTCTGGCCGGTCTCCTCGCCTATGGCGATCATTTGCGCCGCCGCCGGAGGGAAGAAATCAATGGCGCGCAGGCTGGCGCTGAGGCGCGCGCCGCCGCGCACCTCCTCGATGGTGTGGGCGAAGCGCTCGCGCAGATAATGGTTGCTCACCGAAAGGCGCGCGCTGTCGAGCGCCTGAAGCATGGGCGCGCCGGCCTTCAGCATCGAACCGAGCGAGCGCGCGAAGCGCGCGGTCGCGAGCTTTCGCAACAGGCCTCCGACCGCCGGCAGGCGCAGCAGGAAACGGTCTAGGCCTGAGCGCCAGGCGGGCCGCGCGGCCGTCACGCGCAGGGCGAAAAAAATCGCGGCGCCAAGGAGCGCGGCGGCGAGCGCGATCTCGCCGCCATGGGCCTCAAGGCCAAGGATGAATTGCAGCCCGGCTGGCATGGGCTTGCCATTGTCGGTGAAAATGGGCGCGATATTGGGAATGAGCGTGCCGAGCACCACCGCCGTCGAGCCGATCGCCATGACAACGAGCAATGCGGGATAGACCAGGGCGCTCTGGACGCGGCCGCGCAATTCCTGGCGCCGCTCCAGCATGTCGGCGAGTTCGCTCAAGGCCTCGCCCACACGCCCGACGCTTTCGCCCTCGCGCACCACCTGGACGTAATCCTGGCCGAACACGTCGGGCCGCGCGGCGAGGGCCTGCGACAAAGAGGCGCCGTCCACCACTTGTTTGAGAATGTCGTCGGCGATCCTGCGCAGGGCGGGCGAGGCGTTTTGCGCCGCGAGCAGGCGCAGGCTCTGGTCGAGCGGAATATCGGCCTGTTCGAGGGTCGCGAATTCGCGGGTGAAGCCGGCGAGCCGCGCCGCGCTGGGCTTGGGCTCGCGGACGAGAAAGGAGAGCAGGCTCAGCCTGGGCGACGCGGCGCCGTCGCGCCATTCGAAGGGCGTCAGACCGAGCCGCCAGACCGCCTCTTCCGCCGCCTCACGGGAGGCGGCCTCGACCTGGCCTTCGCGCAGGTCGCCGCCGTCGGAGAGGGCGCGGTAGGAAAAGCTCGGCATGTCAGCTCATCCTGGTGACGCGCAGAACCTCGTCCACGCTGGTCTCGCCGCGCCAGGCCTTGGCCATGCCGCATTGATACATGGTGGTCATGCCGGCTTCGCGCGCTGCCTGCTCCAGTTCGGCGTCGGCGACGCTGCGGCAGACGAGCCGTTCGAGCCTGTCGTTCATCGTCAGCAATTCGACGATGGTCGAGCGTCCCGCATAGCCGAGATCGCGGCATTGCGGGCAGCCTCTCGGCCGCATCAGGCGCTCCGGCTCTTCGGCTTCGATGTCGCCGATGAGGCGCTCGCGCCATTCGTCGCGCCCGTCGAGCGGCTCGGCGCAGGCCGGGCACAGCTTGCGCACGAGGCGCTGGGCCAGCACCGCCTTGACAGTCGAGGCGATCAAATAGTTCTCGACGCCCATGTCGATCAGGCGGGTGATCGAGGAGGCGGCGCTGTTGGTGTGAAGCGTGGAAAAGACGAGATGGCCGGTGAGCGAGGCCTGAATCGCGATCCGCGCCGTCTCGGCGTCGCGGATTTCGCCGATCATCACGATGTCGGGGTCCTGGCGCAGGATCGCCCGAAGCGTAGCGGGAAAATCGAGACCGATCGCCGGTTGGACCTGAACCTGATTGATCCCGGCGAGCTGATATTCGACCGGGTCCTCGACGGTGAACACCTTGACGTCCGGCCGCGCCAGCTCACGCAAAGCGGTGTAAAGCGTGGTGGTCTTGCCGCTGCCGGTCGGCCCGGTGACCAGCACGATGCCATTGGGCAGGCGCATGACCTGGCGCAAGGCGGCGATGGTCTCGGGCTCGAAGCCCAGCGCCTGGAAGTCGAGCGCGATGCGGCTGCGGTCGAGAATGCGCAGCACGATGCTCTCGCCGTGGACTGTGGGCAAAGTCGAGACGCGGAAGTCGATATCGACGCCGCGCACCGCGAGTTTTATGCGGCCATCCTGGGGGATGCGGCGTTCGGCGATGTCGAGCCGCGCCATGATTTTTATGCGCGAGGCGATTGCCGCCTTCAGGCCCGGCGGCAGGACATTGACGGTGCGCAAGGCGCCGTCGATACGGTAGCGGATTTGCACCCCCTCGGGGGTCGGCTCGATATGGATGTCGGAGGCGCGGGCCTCGATCGCCTCGGCGACGATCTCATTGACCCGCCGCACCACCGGCGCCTCATTGGCGATGTCGCGCAGGCGCTGGAGGTCGAATTCGCTGGCCTCATGGGCGCGCTGGTCGCTGTCGAGCGCTTTCGTATTTTCCCGTCCGGCGGCGTAAAGCGCGGCCCAGGTCTTTTCGAACAAGGCGGGGCTCGCGAGCCGGCGCTCGATCTCGAAGCCGGTGGCATAGGCCAGCGCTTCGGCGGCCTCGTCGTCGAAGGGATCGAGCACGGCGACGACGAGCCGCCCGCTCTCGACGCGCAAGGGAATCACGCCATTGGCGCGCAAAAATTTTTCCGGCGCGAGATCGGTCAGGACGGCTTCGAGCGGGGCGTCGGCCGGTTTGAATTCGGCCAGGCCGAGAAAGCCGGCGAGATGGGCGCATAAATCGGCCTCGGCGACGAGGCCGAGCTTGGTCAGGACGCGGTCAAAGCGCTCGCCGCTCTGGCGCGCCGCGCGCTGCGACCTTTGCAGCGCCAGCTCGTCGAGCGCCTCGCGCCGCAGCAGAAAGGCGCCGAAATCCTCGGCGAGGCCGGCGAGCCGCGCCGGCGTGATCCTGTGCGCTTCCATGTTCCGCGCTTCCCGTTTCGAACCGGCTGAATAAACGATCTTGTGTCGCGGCGGAAGGAGATGTTAAATAAATTATGTAGTGTAAATGGTTGTGTCACTGAAATGGCGATGCTTTCATTCCGAATTCCGAGCGATAGATTTTGGCTGAAGGCGTTTAGGCGTCGATTTGTGACGGATTTATTGCGTTTATATATTTGTTTCATGACGGCCAGCGCGCTGTCGTCCGGCGCCGAAGCCGGAAAGTTTTATTTGCCGCCCGCTCCGGTCGTGACCGGCCAGCCCTATTTCTTCGCCTCGCGCCGCGCCTGCGCCAGTTCCGGCGCCTTTTCGGCCCGCCAATGCGCCGAGGCCTTCGACCGGGTGGACGATTTGATGCGCGAGCGCGCGCCGAAATTTCCCGACCGGGTCGATTGCGTTCTGCAATTCAAGCTGTGCGAAAAAGAGTCGGGCTCCTATCGGCCGCAGGCTTTGGGCGTGGAGATCGACCCCGCGCCGCGGGGCCTTGTCGCGACGCCGATGCTGGCGGTCGAAACGCCGGCCGCCATGCTGCACGATCCCGAACCGGCGCCGCCCGCTTCCGCGCCGCCGCCCCAGGGCGAGCGCAGCGCCGCGATCTCGCCCTATGGCCTGCTCTCGCTCGAACCGGCGAGGTTCGCGCCCGCGCCGTCGCCTTCGCTCGCGGGCTACCATCGTTTCGTCGAGGAGGTCGAGCTTCGCCGGGCGGTCTTCGCGCAGAACGCGGAAGCCAATCCGGGGCGGCCAGCCGATCGCTAGCCTTCCCCCCCATCGAGCAGGAGCTGATTTTGGCGGCGACGAGCGGGCTTTTGAGCCGCGAAATAACTCTCGACTCGGTGAAGGCGGGGCTGCTGCGCTTTTTCGTCTGGGAGCGTGACCAGTTCCGGGCGCTCCTGCCGCCTGCGGCGCTGCGCTGGCTGCTCGGACGGGGCGCCCGCGAGGCGGTGGCGAGGGCGGGGGCGACGGAAATCGTGCTGGCCGCCGAGCCCGGCCATCGCGAAATCCGCGTCTCGGGCGCGGAAATCGCCGCGACCTCGCTCGACGCGGCGCTCGCCCGTCGCGGCCTGTCACGCAAATCGCTCGCCATCGTGCTCGAAATGCCGGCGGCGTCCTTCCTGACCCGGGGGTTCGAGGCGCCCGTCGCGGCCCTGGGCCAGCTGCCGCAGATCGTCGCGGCCGAGATCGAGCGCCGGACGCCGTTTGGCCGCGACGACGTGCTGGTCGGCCGCGAGGTCGCAAGCCCTGGCGCGACGGGCAAGGCGAGCGTGCGCCTGACCCTGCTGCGGCGAGACCGCGTTGAGCCCGCTTTGGCGTCCTGCGGCCTCGGTCTCGGCGACCTTGCCCTCATTCGCGCCGAAAAGGCGGCGGATTCATCAACTGAGCCGCCGTCGATCGCGGTCGGCGACGCCGGCGGGGCCGACCGCCGGTTCCGGCGCGCGGCCCTGGCGATGATCGCGCTCGCGGCGCTGCTGCTCCTTGCCGGCCTTGGCGCGATCTTCTGGCGGCAAGCCCGGGAGGCGGATGAATTGGACGCCCGGATCGCGCGCATGGCGGCGCGCGCCGCCCATGTCCGGCAGATCGCCGATCGCGCCGCGAAGGAAAGCAAGCTGGCCTCGCTGCTGCGCGACCTGCGCCGCGAAAATGCGCCGCTGACGGATCTGTGGGAGGAAATTTCCCGCGTCACGCCAGACGGCGCTTTTCTGACCGACTTCCACTTGAGCGAAAACAAGACCGGCGAGCGCGGCGTCGATCTGGCCGGCTTCGCCCAATCCGCCGTCGGCCTGCCTCTGCTGTTCGACCAGTCGAAATTCTTCGCCGACGCCGCCCTGACCGCGCCGATCACTTCCGATCCCCGGGAACAGCGGGAAAGCTTTTCGCTCCGCCTCAAGCTGCGGCCCCGCGCGGCGACGGAGGCGCGGCGATGAACTGGCGCGCCCTCATGTCAACCCGGCCTTCGGCCGCCGGGGCGCTCCGCCCGCCGGCGCTGAAATTCTGGCTGGCCAACGGACTGATTCTCGCCGCGCTTTATCTTCTGGTCGTGCAGCCGATCCGCGCCGCTATTGCGCGCGGCGAGGAGGCTTTGACCGAGCGGCGCGCGACGCTCGCACGTTATGAGGCGGTGGCCGCGCAGGCCGCAAGGATCGAAAATTACGCCAAGAGCGTCGCCGCCGGGAACGACCGCGGCCAGTTCATCGCCGGCGACAATGACGGCATCGTCGCCGCCAATCTCCAGACCCGGCTCAAGGCCGCCGCGGATGGCGCCAAAGTGTCGGTGCGCTCCCTGCAGGCGCTGCCGTCGAAGACATTGCGGGGCTCGACCCTGTTCGGGGCGCGGCTTGAAGTCGGCGGGACGATCGGCTCCGTGCGCGCCCTCGTGCGCGATCTGGAGGGCGGACAGCCTGTGCTCGTGATCGGCGGCGCCGACCTGCGCGGCCAGACCAGCGTCTGGGGCGCGCCGGAGGGCAAGGAGCCGGAAATCGAAGCCGCTTTCGACGTGTTCGGCGCTCCGGCGCCGCATCCTCCGCGCTGAGGCCGGGGCAGGGAAGGCGCCCGTGCCTCGATCTTGTGACAAATATGTTGCGTCACGCTGCTAGAGCTACCGCGCCTGTTGCGACCCGTGGGGAGAATGTGCGTTCCAACCTCCTAAAATTTATGGCGTTTTGCCTTGTTCTCGGTCTCATGGGCTGTCAGCCGAGCGGAAAGGATTTCGTCGCCGAATGGCATGTCGATCCGTCCCGGGCCGCCTCCTCGGCGAGCGACGGCCGGCCGCTGGCCTATGCGTCCGACACGGGCGCATCGCGCGGGACGCCGCTCTCCCGGGGCGCCGGGGGCCTGACACTCGTCGCCGAAGGCACGGGACGTCTGATCGGAACCGGCCGCACTCGCGATCGCGGCGCCCAAGCGGCGGGCGCGGGCGGCGTGACTCTCAATCTCGTCAATCTGCCGATGGCCGAAGCGGCCAAGATCGTCCTCGGCGACATCGAGGGGGCCGATTATGTCGTCGATCCCAGGCTCGACGGCAAGGTGACCGCGCATACGTCGCATCCGGTGTCGAAACAGGAGGCGCTCGACCTGTTCCAGTCGGCGCTGCGGGTGTCGGGCGCGGCGCTGGTGCGCTCGGGCGGCGTTTACAAGATCGTGCCCCTCGCCGAAGCCGCGACCGCCGGTGGCGACATTTCCGCCGGCGGCACCATCGGCCCGGGCGGCATGGCGGCGGGATTGGGGACCGGTTCAGTCGTCGTCCAGTTGCGCTATGTCTCGGCTTCCGAGATGAAGCGGGTGCTCGACCCGATCGCGGAAAAGGGCGGCATCGTGCGCGCCGACGACGCGCGCCATGCGATCACCCTTTCCGGGTCGCCGCAGGAGATCGCGGTGCTGCGCGACGCGATCAATCTGTTCGACATCGACACGATGCGCGGCATGTCCTTCGCGCTGGTTCCGGTGAGGAGCGCGGATCCCGACGCGCTGGCCGGCGACCTGCGCGCGGTGTTCGGCTCCGACAAGGAAGGGCCGATGAACGGCATGATCCAGTTCGTCGGCAATAAGGGCCTTTCCGCGATTCTGGTGATCTCGTCGCAGCCGCGCTATATCGCCCGCGCCCGCGCCTGGATACAGCGGCTCGACGCCCGCGCCGAGGGGTCGGAGAGGCAGATTTACACCTATCTCGTCCAGAACCGCCCGGCGAAGGAACTGCTTCAGGTGCTCACGTCGATGTTCGGCTCCGAGGGCGGCAAGGCGGGATCGTCCGTTTCGCCGCGCCAGTCGCAGACGACGCTGGCCTCGGCCAACGCCGGCTTCATCGGCCAGAACGGCAATCCGCCCGCCAGTCCGATCGGTGGCATTTCCTCGAACGGGCAGATGTCCACAACCGGACTGGGGGGCGCGAACGGCTCCGCGTCGGCCGACCCTTTCGCCGCCGCGGCCAGGGACAAATCGGCCTCCAGCGGCCCGCAGGCGGCGGCGCTCGGCGAGGACCAGCGCTTCCGCATCGCCGCCGACGAGGCCAAGAACGCGCTGGTGATCATGGCGACGCCCGACGATTATCGCCGCATCCGCCGGGTGATCGAAACCCTCGACGTTCTGCCCAACCAGGTTTTCATCGAGGCGACCATCGCGGAAGTCTCGCTCAACGACAATCTGCAGTTCGGCGTCGAATGGTTCTTGCAGCACGGCAAATCCGCGACGGCGCTCTCCAACGCGTCCGCGAACACGCCGAGCGGCTTCAACGACGTCACCGGCGCCTACAACCTGCTCGGCGCGAATGTCGCCTCCATCTTTCCCGGCTTCTCCTATGCCTTGCGCACCGCCAACGCCCAGGTCACCTTGAACGCGCTCGACGCCATCACCAAGGTCAACATCATCTCGACTCCGTCGCTCACCGTTCTCGACAACCATCAGGCGATGCTGCAGGTCGGCGACGAAGTGCCGGTGACGTCGCTGCAAAGCGCGACCGCGCTCGGCAATACTTTCACCTCGGTGTCCTACCAGAACACCGGCGTCATCCTGTCGATCACGCCCCATATCAGCGAGAGCGGCCGGGTGATGCTGCAATTGGTGCAGGAAGTGTCCAATGTCGCGCCCAATACGCCCTCCGGTTCGACGACGCCGACAATCCAGCAGCGCAAGGTGAGCACCCAGGTCATGGTGAGCGACGGCGCCTCGCTGATGCTCGGCGGCCTGATGCAGAACAGCCGCAGCGGCCTCGCCAATCAGGTGCCGGTGCTGGGCGACATTCCCATCGTCGGCAACGCCTTCAAGAACAACAACGACACCGTCGCCAAGACCGAACTGCTCATCATGATCACGCCGCATGTCGTGCGCTCGCTCGGCGAAGCTCAGGAGATCACCCAGGAATACAAGCGCCAGATCCAGGAAATTGCGCGCAACGCCATCAGGCGCCCGCACTCGCTCCGCCAGACTTTTGATCGAGCCATATTGGATCGGTGAAAAATTTCGATCGGCTCATGGGCGCGTTGACGCTGAGGCCGGAGCCTCATGCGTGGGACGTGAAATTTCGGCTCAAGCGCGCGGGTCGAGTTCGTCGTGCTGCTGTCGCCCTCCACGACGCCCGCGCCAGATCCGACATATTCGGTCGTATTGAGTGTTCCGCTCATTGCTCCCCCGGCGCCGAGGCGCCGGCGGGCCGACCCGATTGCGATCACGCGCCCCGCCGCCGTGCGCAGCCGGGGCGTAGTCCCTCGTGCCGGCCGGCCCGCTTATCCGCGGAAACCGGGGATGCGTGTTATGGCCTGCTTCACCTGTTCCGCGGTGATCAGGCTGGTGCATTCGAACTGGCGCGCCGTGCCCGCGTGGCGGGGGCACCAGAGAAAGTCGCGGTGGTTGAAGCGCAAAGTCGGGTCGTTCCAGCAGCCTACGCAGGCGTGGTAATTGATCACCCGCCAGGGCGTTTCGAATTCCGTGTTCGGAAGGGTGAAGCCGCTGATCATCACAATAGGCGCGCCCGCGGCCCAGGCCAGCCAGGACAGGCCGCTGCTGAGACCTACGAAAAATTCGGCGTGGCGAATCCAACGTACGCATTCCTCGATCGGCATGTCGCCGGTCATGTCCTCGGCGCCGGCGGGAACATGGTTCCACACGATGCCTGCGCCGTTCACCGCCTTCTGGTCGATGCAGATGACGCGATAGCCCGCCGCCTTGAGGAAATGGATGATCTCGCGCCAGCCGTAGGGATTGTTCCAATATTTACATTGCGACGTCGCCTGGGTGGCGATGACGACATATTTTTCGGCGATTGGTCTCCCCGCATCCTGCACCGCCAGACGCGGCGGCGCCTCGGCTAGATCGAGGCCGAGAATATGGGCCGCCGCGCGATGCAGCCCGACATGGCGGAAATCGATGGGCTGATGAATGCGCTCGACGTCGTCGAAGAAGAGCCCGACGCGATAGGTCGCATAATAGTATTCGGGCCTGGAGGCCTTGACGTCGATAAATTGGATTTCGGGATAGGCCCCCGCGAAGAGCGGGATCAGCCGCTCGGCCATGGCGATGGTCAATCTGCATTTGTGCTTGTCGGCGAAGCGGACCGCATAGGAGAGCCAGGCGATGGTGTCGCCCAAAGTGCCGACCGGAAAGGCGATCAGCACCTCCCGGCCCGAGGCGTCGTAATCATGGGCGAAAACGAGCTTTTCGCCCTTCCAGGCCTCGATCCGGAAGCGGACGTAATATTTCTTGGCGCTGCGCACCGACCCGCCGTAAAATTCCGGGGTGGTTTGAAACAATATGTTTCCGGTGTCGAGATCGAACAGACGGATGCGCCAGACGTCCGCTCCCAGGGGGGCCTGCGCGCGGCAGCCGTCGTTGAAGTCGAAGCGGATTCCGCAGGCGTCGAGCTGGGTGGGAATTTCCGGCGGCGCCGGAAAGTGGGACACGGAAGCGGAATCGCTCGCGGCGCTCGCGTCGCCGGAAGAGGGCCTGGCGGCCGCTTGCGCCGAAGCGGCGGGGATGGCGCCGTCCCCGTTCACGGCCGCATCGCCATCGGCGAGATTATCAACTTTGGCGACGGCGCCAATGTTCGTGTCGTCCATGGCGGATGCGCCTCAGATGCTGTTGCATGAGAACAAAGAACGCTCGCGATGCAGGCGCCGATGCGTGAAACAACGCTAACAGAGTGATTTTTTCTCTTCAAGCCATGGCGTAACCTCTCGACCCCGCGCCTCGGTCAGCACGGACCGAGCGTTTCCCGCGCGCCGCGCATGGCGCGCAGGGCGTCGAGGAAGCGCGGGGGGCCGTGGCGGATTTCGCGGATGGCGTAGGGCCCGCCGTCGCTCGGGTCGGTTTCGACCAGCGCCTCCCACACCGCGGCAGGTCCGTTGGCGAGGACCGCTTCGGCATGGATCAGGAAAGCGTTATTGCCGCCGGTCTGGCGGAACTGCACCGGGAAGCGCGGGTCGTCGCGGTTGAGATTGTTGGGATAAGGCGCGGCCGCCAGCTCCGCGACCCGGTCCGGCGCCATGCCGAGCAGGGCGGCGAGCAAAGCGGGCGGCGCGACCTTGGGGTCGATCCCGTCGGCGCGGGAATGGACGGTCACGAAAGGTTTGAGCGCGCGAAATGTCGCCTGGTCGATCGGGGCGACCTGATCGAACTCCATCACGGTCTGAAAGGCGGCGCGCTTCGGCGCGAAGGGCTTGTCGCTGGAATTGCTCGCCGGCGGCGCCTCGTCCGGGGGCGGGGTACGGAATTCGGCGATCGCCCCGGCGATGGCGTCGGCCCGAGCCGGACCGAGGCCAAGCAGCCCGGCCAGCGCCTGGCGCAAAAAACCCTCGGACGCCGCATTGAGGTCGATCTTGCCGCTCTCGTCCTCGATGGCGAGGGCGACCGCCGCGTCGCCGAGGGCGCAGAAGCGCGGCGCGCCGTCATGGGGCGCGGGCGCCTGCGGGCCGCTGCGCGCATCCTTTTCCGCGACCAGCGACAGGATGGCGAGATTGGCGGCGGCCTCGGCGATCGATTGCGCCTGCGCCGCGCCGGCGAGGTTGAAGGCGGTCTGCAGGCGCAGCCGGCCGGTGGTCAGAAAGGATAGAACGAGGAGCGCGATCGCGCCCAGGCCCCAGATGACGATGAGAAGGGCAAAGCCTTTTCGCGACAGCGACTTGCTCCCGCCGGGCTTCGCCATCGGCTGCTAGCGGTTGGCGGCGGCGCGGGTCAGGCCGGCGGCGTCGCCCTTGCCGTCGGGCCCCAAAGAGTCGATCTCATAAGGTCCGGTTCGGCCGGGGGCGCGATAGACGAAATCATGCCCCCAGGGGTCCTTGGGCGCCGTCGCGGATTTGATATAGGGGCCGTTCCAGGCGGAGGCGTCGGCGGGCGCGCGCACCAGCGCCGCGAGACCCTCCTCGGTCGTGGGATAGCGGCCGGCGTCGAGATAGAACAGATCGAGCGCGCTGGCGATGTTTTCCATCTGGATCTGCGCCGTCTTGACCTTGGACTGGGAGAGATAATTGAGCACGCGAGGGCCAACCAGGCCGACGATCATGCCGATGATCGCGAGCACCACCAGCATTTCGACCAGAGTGAAGCCCGCGCGCCCTCCCTTGGGGCGCCGCGCCCGTCCGGGGCGGACAATCCGGCGGATCGGCGGCAAGGCATAGGCGCGAACGGGCTGCAAGGACGGTTCTCCTCTCGAACAGGCGACAATTAAGCCCAGTTTTGTGATGGCTGGATGACGCGGGGACGCCGCCCGGCGTCAAAAAGCGACATAGATGTCGCAGCCCCAGAACGAAACCGGCTGGCGAAGCTCGTTTTCGATCTTGTGCCAGCAGAAGCCGACGTCCCGGATCGCGCGCAGATCATAGACGCCGGTGGCGTTGCGCTCGATCCGATCGACCGCGCGCCGGCGCTGCCGTCCGAGATCGTTGAAATAGGCGACGGCGACTTCATCGCGGCAGCGATAGGCGATTCCGCGCTGGCCCTGGAAGACGAAGCCATATTGCTGCGCCTGCTCGATGCAATAGGCGTAATGGGTCAGCGCCTGAGGCGAAATGTCCTGAGCGCGCGCCGGGCCGCATCCGAGCGCGACGAGGATAGGGGCGGCAAGGCGAAGCAATCTGGAGGCGGACACTTTTTCTCCTCGAAACTTGCGATCGTCGCGCTCGCGCAGGGGAGTGCGCGATGGAGCTCCATTCTCGGAATCCGAAGTTTCAAATTAATGACACCGCCGCGTCACGGGCTTGTGTTTCCTTCCTCGCCGTCATTCAGACCGCGGGGTTACAGTGGCGAATTCGAAAAGCCTTGCCAATCTCTTAGCCAGCACCGCTGTCGCGTCCAGCCTCGCGATTCCCTTCGCGACGCTGTCGCCCGCCGCCGCCAGGCAGGATCGTGACAAACACGTTCTCATCCTGAGCATCGACGGTTTCCACCAGGCCGACCTCAACTATTTCGTCGCCCACCGGACCTGTCCGAATATTGCGGCTCTGGTCAAATCGGGGGTGACCTACACGTCCGCCTCGACCACCAAGCCGTCGGATTCGTTCCTAGGCACGATCGCCCAGGTTTCGGGCGCTACGCCCAAATCGGCTGGCGTCTTTTATGACGACAGCTACGACCGCACGCTTTATTCGCCCAATTGCGCTTCCGGTCCCGGCGCCGAAACGACCTTTGCGGAAAACGTCGACACTGACAGTTCCCGCATCGACGGCGGCGTTCCCAACAGCCTGCTCAGCGCCAATGGCGCTGTGGCGATCTCGGCCGCCCACCTGCCCGGCAAGATGGTCAACGGCAAATGCCAGCCGGTGTGGCCGCACAATTTTCTGCGCGTCAACACCATTTTCAGCATCCTCCACGCCCGTGGCTATCGCACCGCCTGGTCCGACAAGCACCCAGCCTATGACATCCTCAACGGTCCCGACGCCTTTACCCTGAATGGTCCGGGCCGCAATATCGACGACTTCTTCGCGCCGGAAATCGATTCCGACCTGAGCGCGGCGAATATCGCCCTTGTCGCGTCGCTCGGCCTGAAGTCCACGGCGCCCAATCCGACTCCGATCGCCGGAGGCAGCTTCACCAGCTCGATCGGCGGCGTCGAATGTTACGATGGCCTCAAGGTGCAGGCGATCCTGAACGAGATCGCCGGCCGCGATCACACCGGCATGAAAAAGGTCGGCGTTCCGGCGGTGTTCGGTCTGAACTTCCAGTCCGTCAGCGTCGGCCAGAAGCTGAAGGGCAACGGCTATTCCGATCCGCAGGCGACGCCGAGCGCCGGCTTGCAGAGCGCGATCACCTTCGCCGACAATTCGATCGGCCAGATGGTCGAGACGCTGGCGCGCAACAATCTTGACCGGAACACCACGATCATCGTCAGCGCGAAGCACGGTCAATCGCCGATCGACGTGAGCAAGCGCGTGACCCTTAAAGACAGCACGGTCATCGCCGGCCCGCCCGGCTCGAATTACGCCTTCGATATGGCCGACGACGTCACGCTGATCTGGCTGAAGGACAATAGCGGAACCAAGACCGCTGACGCCGTCAAGGCTCTCAACGCCTATGGCGACACCGGGATCATGGAATGGCTTTCCGGGCCGCTGCTGGCGTCGAATTACCAGGATCCGCAAAAGGATTCGCGCACGCCCGACATTATCGGGGTCACCCGTGTCGGCGTGATCTATACCGGCGGCTCGAAGCTTGCCGAGCATGGCGGCTTCAACGAGGACGACACCCACGTCGCTCTGATCGTCTCCAATCCCCAACTGATCCATGCGTCGATCAACGCCCCGGTGGAGACCACCCAGATCGCGCCGACGGTCCTGAAGCTTTTCGGCCTCGACCCCGACGAACTCGACGGCGTGAAGCTTGAGGGCACGACGCCTCTGCCCGGCCTGCAATTTCGCTGGAATTGATCCAGCGAGGCCAGACTGAAGGAGCGCGCGCCGCGCGCTCCGACCTTTTTGCGCAAAGCGCGCGGCCGCCATGGCTCGCGCGCTTTTTCCGCCGCGCGCGTCTGCTGGCGGCTTTGGCGCTGGCGATCCTGTCCTGCCGCAAGGGGTTTCGCGGTCTCGCGCCGGCGGCGTGGGGATTCATCGCCGGGCTGTTGTGGCTCGCGGCCCAACCGGATCAGCTTGGCTGGTATGCGGCGCCGAGCCTCGTTCTTTTCGTGGCCTTAAGCGTCGCGGCGCTGATCGACGCCCGCTATTTCATCCTGCCCGATGGGCCGCTTCTCGTTCTGGCGCTCGCCGGCGTCGCTCTGCGGCTGGCGGCGCCGGTCGAAAATTTTGCCTTCTTTCTGTCGGCGGCTGCTTTCGCCTTTGCGGTCTTTCGCGCCGCCGCCTGGGCCTTTGAAAAGGCGCGCGGCTATCCCGGCCTGGGGCAGGGCGACGCGCGGCTTTTCGCTTTGGCCGGGCTCTGGCTCGGCTGGGACGGCTTGGCGTCCTGCCTGCTGATCGCGGCGCTTTCCGGCGCGCTTGCCGCGACGATCGCCTTGCGCGACCGCGCGCTCGCCCATCCGCGCGAACCCTTGGCCTTCGGCCCGCATCTCGCCTTGGGCTTTTGGCTCGTCTGGGCGGTCGGGCCCCTTATCCCGGCCTGAAGGCGAGCCTGCCCGGATCAGCGGAATCGGCCGCCGGGCGGTCCCGTGAAGCCGCCGGGCCCGCCGGGGAAGGGGCCGGACCCGCCTGGGAAGGCCCCGGGTCCGCTGGGGAACGCTCCGGGCCCGCCGGGGAAGGCCCCGGGTCCGCCCGGGAAGGCTCCGGGGCCGCCGAATGGCGAGCCGCCTGTCGGCGGAAGCCCGCCGCTTGGATTTCCGCCGCCCGGGGTTCCGCCGCTTGGCAATCCGATCCCTGGCGTTCCGGTTCCTGGCGCGTCCGGAAAAGCGCCGCCGCCGGGCGCGCCAAATCTCCGCTGGTCAAGCCCCCCTCGTTCGGGACCGTGTTGCAAGAATCCGCCGGGGCGGCCGCCGGGGGCGCCGCCGGAGCCTCCGGGGTCGCCCATTCCTCCGGGACCTCTTCCGCCAGATCCTCTTCCGCCCTGACCTCCTCCGGGGCCGCCGTTCGGACCGCCGCCGGGCGCATCGAAGCCGCGCCGCGGATCGACCCGTTCGATTTGCCGCGCGACCAGAGAACCGTCGGCGCCGAATGCGCCATTGATGACGACCAGACGGGCGCCCGCCGGGGCGCCGCCGCCGCGATCCTCGACCCGGACGCCGCCTGCGGTCTCCAGCCCGCCGGCGCGGCGGCTCACCCAGGTTTCGACGGAGACGTTGCGCGCGCCGCCAATGCCGATCTCGGCCTCGTTTTGCGCCTCGCGGACGACGAAGACCCCATTGTCGAGAGCGCCGCGCGCAACGATGCGGGACCCGGCCAGCGCGTCGGAGACGCCGGCGATCTTCTGGCCGCCGATCCTCAATCCGCCCGAGGCGTGGCGCTGGACGAGGCCCGCGATCTGGTCGAGCCCGCCCGGAACGCGTTCGACTGAGGAGGCGACAATGGTCTGGTCCGGACGGCGCAGGCCGCCGACCGCGATGCGATCCCCGACTTTCAGCGCGCGCGCGATCCTTGCGCTGGGCAGAAGTATGCGCTGCCCGAGAATGTCGAGCTTTTTGCCCCTGATCCGTTCGACCGAGCCGATCGCTTCGCTGACGATGACGATGCGATGGGTCGTCCAGACATTGTCGGCGCGCTCCGCGACGAGGCGCGCGACCTGGCCGAGGCGCATGTCGGCGGGCGTGGCGCGCGAACCGTCGATTTCGATGATCGCATCGGCCGGATAAGCGATGCGCTCGCCATTGACATAGACGCTGCCGAATTTGCGGATCGAGCCAATGAAGCCTGTGCCGCCGAGGCCATTGTCGCCCGGACGGAAGCCGGTCCCGCCAATGCCATTGTCGCCGCCTTTTTTGCTGTCATCCCCGGCAAAGGCCTTCACGCTTCCCATGAGGGCGGCGAACAGCAGAAACCGGCGGCGGCTCAGGGATTTCGGGGCGCTCATTCCGACTTTCCCCCGTCGTCTTCCGCCGGGGCCTCGCGCCGCAGGGATTCGTCCTCGCCATAAAGATAAAGGCCGAAATTCCAGCGCCAGGTCCCGCCTGGATCCTCGCGCATCGCGCCCTGCGCTTCGCGGTTCACGCCCTTGAGCGCCTCCAAGGCGACGCGGCGCGACAGGGCCAGCATGTTTTCGGCCATGGCCTGCGATACGCCTTCGTAATGCACCGCGCGCTCGAAAAAGGGCGGCTCGGCGGCGAGAATGTTTTCCACTGCCGCCGCGACATGGTCGTGGAGGTTGCGGCCGAAATAATAGAGCTGGCGGTCGTCGCCGGCGCGCGGCGCGAAGGCCGCCTCCTCAAGCCGGACGCGCCCCTCGGAATCGATCGTAACCATGCCGCGATCGAGCCATTCGTCGAGCACCGCGCGTGGGCGCACGTCGCGGGTTACCGATTCCACCAGTTCGTCATAGGTCGGGCCGTCACCGGGATCTCCAGCGCGGCGCAGGGGCAGCGGCGCGCCCTTGTCGTCGGTGAATTGTGGCGCGGCGACCCAGCGGGCAATGATCATGCTCGATCGTGACACGCTCGCGGGAACGAGCCGCACCGGCGCGCCGGCGCCCCGCAGCCGGCGCACTTCCTTGCGATGGATCCCAGTCAGCAGGCTGACGCGGCTGTCGGTCTGCTCCTTGCCCCTGAGCGCGAAATCATATTCGGCCACATTCACGTAAAGCTCGCGCAACAGGTCGCACAAGGCGGGAAAGGTCATCCCGCAGCGGATGAAAAGGCGGACGAGCGGACGCAGGATTCGCGCGATCGGCGTCTGCAGGCGAGCGGCGTCAGGCGGCGGGGCGGCTTCGGTCATGGCGCCAGCATAGATGATTTTCCATGGGAATAAATCCCACGGAATCGCTTTGCGGCGTTGACGTGGGAAAAGTTCTCACGTAATTTGCCCTATCGCCATCCTTTGGAGTGCGCCGCCTTGAGCTTCGTCGCCATTCTGGCCTCCGCGCCGTCCAGCTTTTCCATCCGCCTCCACGCCGCGATTCTGCGGCGTTTCGTCCGCAGCCTCGCCGCGATCGCCCTTATCGGCGCCGGCCTCGCCTGCGCACGGCCGTCGTCTTGCGGCGAGCGGCCGCACGCCGCCCCGACGCAGCTTTCGCGGACAGATGGAAGCGGCGCCAACGCCTCCCTGAAACCGGGCGGCTCCATTTCCGCCCCGGTCGCCTGGAGCGGCGGCTTATGAGGGCGCGGCCTTGCCCGTCGGCCCGCGCCAGTCCATGAGGGACGAAATCGGCGGCCAAGGCGCTCCTGATTAAAAAATCAAACTGAAACAGAGCTTTGTACGACATCCGGGCGCCACATGGCGGCCCGGCCGCGGAATCGCGCGCGTGAAAGCTTCGGAGCCATTACGCCATGATCCTGCGTGAAGAACTGGCGACGCCGATTCCCGGCGCGCGCGCTGACCAATCTTGTCCTGTGAACGACAATCCCGCGGCGGCGTCCTCCCGAACCGCCGGATCGCCCCGCGGCGCCGGATCGCCCCGCGTCGCCGTTCTGGCCTTCGTCGGCGTGTTCCTGCTCATTCTCGCCAGCAAGTTCCTGCTGATCCATTTCGCGTCGAGCCAGGTTCCCTTTTCCGACGAATGGGACGGGGACGCGGTCAGCACGATCAAGCCCTTTCTTGAAGGTCATTTCGGCTTTTGGAGTCTTTTTCAGCGCGACAACGAGCATCTGATCGTCCCCACAAGGCTCGTGACGATCCTGAACCTCAAAATCTCCGGCTATTGGGACGTCGTGCTGCCGATGATCTTCAACGCCCTGCTGCATTCCGCGACCCTGGCCTTGTTGCTGGCGGCGCTGACGCGCGCGCTGGACGGGCCGAAGCTCATGGTCGCGGCCATTGTCGGCTGCGGCCTGGCGCTATTGCCTTTCGGCCATGAAAACACGCTGCTTGGCTTCAACACCCATTTCTATACCGTGATGGCCTTTTCCTTCGCCGCCATCTGGTTGTTCGCCGACGCCGAGGCGTGGTCGCTGCGATGGTTTTCGGCGGTCCTGCTTGCCTCGGGCGCCTTTCTTTCCATGGCGAGCGGCGCCCTGGCGCCCGCGATCGGCGCGGGCCTTGCTTTGCTCCAGATTGCCCGCCGGGCGCGCTCGGGCGCGGCGGAATGGCTCGCCGCCGCCGCCTTGCTGGCCCTGAGCGCGCTGTTCGTCGCGCTCACGCCGCATATCCCCGAAAACGACGTCTATCACGCGCATTCGATTTCGGCTTTCCTGCTTGGCTTCGCCGATTTGCTCGCCTGGCCTTTGCACAATCCGATCGGCGCCTTGCTCTATGCGCCGGGACTGGCCTTCGCCTTCGTCTTGCTGCGCGACGCGCCCGCGCGCGACGATCCGCGCTGGTTCAATCTTGGCGTTCTCGCCTGGTCGCTCGTCCAATGCGCGGCACTAGCCTTCGGTCGCAACGGCATGGTGGTTTCCCGTTATCTCGATTTCTCCGTGGTCGGCCTGCTCGTCAATCTCGTCGCCGCGCTCTGGCTTGCGCCGAGGCTCGACATTTTCGCCGATCCGCGCCATCTCGCCCGTCTGGCTTTGGCGGTCGCGGCGATTATCGCGGCGCTTCTCGTCATCAATCATGGCCGGGTCGGCAAGGTCGCCGCAATTCTGCAACGCCACGACGACGCGCGGATCGAGGAAGCCAATCTGCGCGCTTTTGTAACCACGGGCGACGCCGCGGCGCTGGCGGGGAAAACGATCCCGCAAATTCCCTATCCGTCCGCCGAACGGCTGAAGTCCCTGCTCGACGATCCGACAATTCGCGCGACCCTGCCGCCGGACGTCAATCCGGATCAACGGATTCGTCCGGCGGTCGAAGCGATCAAGGCGCTGCTGCTGGACGCCTGGCCGTTTTTCTTCGCGGCGGGACTGTTCTGCTGGGCCGTCGCCATTCGCGAGGCGCCGGGACACAGGCCAGGCGAGACGCCGCTGCTGCGCGAGATTCCGCGCGAGGCGTCCTGAAACGGCCCGATCCCTATTTCCCGGCGCCGGAATTTTTCCCCGTCACGACGGTCACCCGCTCGCCATTGGCGATGGAATCCGGCGGATTGAGGATGATTTGATCCTTGGTCGTGACGCCTTCGGCGATTTCGAGGGTCGCGCCGAGGTCGCGGGCGATGGTCACAGGCTGGAGGCGGACCAGACCCGATGAATCCACCAACGCGACATTCGGGCCTTCGGCGCGAAACAGCAGGGTGTTGGCGGGAATTGAGACCTGGCCCGCCGGCCTCAGCGGCAAGGCGATCTGGACATAGGCGCCGGGCTTGAGCCGGCCCTGCGGATTGGGCAGCATCAGTTCGACCCGCAAGGTGCGCGTCGCAACGGCGATGGCGCCGGCGACATAGGTTACCGTCGCCTTGAACGTCTGGCCGGGCAGTTCGGGCTGGGTGACGGCGACTTCGGTTCCGACATGGATCGCCGTCATATAGGCTTGCGGCACGTCCACGAAGACGCGCAATGGGTCGGTGACCGCCATGGAAAACAGCGCCACGCCGCTGCTGCCGGAATTGACGAGATTGCCGATATCGACGTTGCGCGCGGTGATGACGCCATCGAACGGCGCGACGACGTTCTTGAAGGCGGTGGTCGCCTGCAACTGCTTGAGATTGGCTTGCGCCCCGGCCTCGGCCGCGACGGCGGTGTCATAGGCGTTCTGTTTGGTGTCGAGGTCCTGCCGCGCGACGGAATCCTGCGAATAGAGCTTCTTCCAGCGATCGAGCGCGACCTTGCCCAGAACCACATTGGCTTTGGCCTGTTCGACCTGGGCGGCGGCCTGCCGGACCTGCTGGTCGAGTTCCGGCGTTTCGAGTTCGGCCAGCGTCTCGCCCTTGGTCACGCGGTCGCCGATCTCGACGTTGAACTTGCGGACATAGCCGTTGACGCGCGCATAGATCGCGGTTTCGTTGTCGCCGCGCAGGGTCGCGGGCAGGGTCAGCACGCCGCCGGACATGCTCGGCTTGGGCGTGATCGTCGTCACGAAGACGCGCTGGCTTTCGAGCGACTGGGCCTCAAGCTCCGTCCTGCTCGCCGCGCGCTCGACCAACACTCGGGCGGCGCCGACGCCGAGCAGCGCGGCAAGGACCAGAATGGCGCGCATCGCGCCGCGCCAGACTTTCTCGCGGCGCGGTAGGTGGAGATGGCCGTCGTCGCTGTGCAGCGCGAGATTTTCGTGGGACTTTCTGGTCACGGCGCGGGAGTCGCCTCTTGATCGCCCCCCCGGCCGGCCGCCCTGGCATGGCGGCTGTGGGCTCCGGCGAAGACCAGCGGCACGAAGAGAAGGGTGGAAAAAGTGGCGAAGAGCAGGCCGCCGATCACCGCGCGTCCGAGCGGGGCGTTCTGCTCTGCGCCTTCGCCCAGGCCGAGCGCCATCGGGATCATGCCGACGATCATGGCGAAGGCGGTCATCAGCACCGGCCTTATGCGGGTCGCCCCGGCTTCGAGCGCGGCCGAAAGCGGCGCGGCGCCCTGGCGCAGCCTTTCGCGGGCGAAAGAGACGAGTAGGATGGAATTGGCGGTGGCGACGCCGGTGGTCATGATCGCGCCGGTCAGCGCCGGGACGGAAAGCCGCGTGCCGGTCAGGAACAGCATCCACACGATGCCGGCAAGCGCCGCGGGCAGCGCGCTGATGATGATGAGCGGATCGAGCAGCGACTGGAAATTGACGACGATCAGCAGATAGACCAGCACGATGGCGACGAGCACGCCGAGGCCCAGTCCGAAATAGGAGCTTTTCATCGTGACCGCCTGGCCGCGCAAGGCGATTTCGGAGCCGCGCGGCAGATCGGCCCGCGCCGCGTCGACGATTTTCGCGACGTCGCCCGCGACGCCGCCAAGCGCGCGTCCCTCGACGCTGACATAAATATCGACGGCCGGGCGCAGATTGTAATGCGACACCAAAGCCTCCAGGACGCCCGGCTCGACGCGGACGAGATTGCCGAGCAATTGCGGCGCGTCGCCGGTTCCGGAGTTCACCGGCATGGCCAGCAGGTCGTTGACCGAGCCGATGCGATATTGCGGCGTCTGGGCGGTGATATTGTAGGAAACGCCGTTGCGCGGATTGAGCCAGAAGGTCGGGGACGTCTGGCTGCTGCCGGAAAGCGAGATCAGAACGTTCTGGCCCACGGATATGGCGTTGATCCCCACCTGCTGCAACCGGGTGCGGTCCATGGCGAGGAGCAGATTGGGCTGGTCGAGCCTTTGCAGGATATGGACGTCCACCGCGCCGGGAATCTTCTTGATCTCATTCGCGATTTTCGTCGCGCGGGCAAAGTTGTCGCGGACATTGGCGCCGACGATCTGGACATTGATCGCCGCCGGCTGGCCGAAATTGAGGATCTGGGTGACGATGTCGGCGGGCTGGAAGAAAAATTCCACGCCGGGAAATTTTTCCGGCAGTTTCCGGCGCAGGTCGTCGATATAGCTCTGCGACGGGCGATGCTCGGGGGTCAGGGCGATCATGATTTCCGCGTCGAGCGTCCCGATGGTTCCGGCGTTGCTGTAGGAGAGATTGATGCCCGAATAGGGCAGGCCGATATTGTCGACGATGGTCTGCAATTCGTTCGGCGGAATCTGGGTGCGGATGAAGCGGTCGACTTCGTCGGCGAGCCGCGCCGTCTCCTCGATGCGCAGGCCGGTCGGCGCGCGCACGTGCAGCCTGATAGCGTTGGCGTTGACGGTGGGGAAGAAATCCTTGCCGAGCGTGAAGAACAGGCCGAGCGAGGCGAGACAGAACAGCAGGAAGGCTGAGCCCGCGATCCGCCGCCGCGTCAGCAGCATGCTCAGAAGAACGACATAGACGCCGCGCATTTTCTCGAAGGCGGCGTCGAAATTGTGGTGGAGGCGCTGAAAGAAATTCCGGCGTCCCTCCTGCGCGCCGGGCGCGCGCAACAGCAGCAGCGCCAAAGTGGGAACAAGCGTGCGCGACAGGATGTAGGAGGCGAGCATGGCGAAAACCACCGCCTCCGCCAGGGGCACGAACAGGAATTTCGAGACGCCGGCGAGGAAGAACATCGGCGTGAACACGATGCAGATGCAAAGCGTCGAAACCAGCGCCGGAAGCGCGATTTCGCCTGCGCCTTCGTAAATCGAATCGTAAAGGCCCGTTCCCAGATGGAGATGGCGCTCGATGTTCTCGATCGTCACCGTGGCGTCGTCCACCAAAATGCCCACGGCCAGCGCCAGGCCGCCCAGCGTCATGATGTTGATGGTTTCGCCGATGAGATCGAGAACCAGCAGCGACGACAGAATCGACAGCGGGATCGAAATGGCGATGATGACGGTGGCGCGCCAGTTGCCGAGAAACAGCAGGATCAGCGCGGCGGTGAGGCCGGCCGCGATCAAAGCCTCGCGCAGCACGCCGGAAATGGCGGCGCGGACATAGACCGACTGATCGAACAGGGCGCGGACCGTGATCCCCGGCGGCAGCAGCTTTTCCGCCCCGGGCAGGGTCTGCTTCAGGGTCTCGACGATGCGCAAGGTCGAGGCCGAGCCGTTCTTGATGATCGACATCAGCACGCCGCGCACGCCGTCGAGCCGGACAATATTGGTTTGCGGCAGGAAACCGTCGCGCACATGGGCGACTTCACGCAGATAGGTCACCGCGCCATTGACGGTGCGGACGGGCAGATTGTTGAGGCCTTCGATCGTTTCCGGCGCGCCGTTGAGGCTGACGCCGAATTCCGTCGGCCCCATTTTCGCCGTGCCGGACGGCAGGATCAGGTTTTGCGCGCTGATCGCATTGACCACGTCGAGCGGCGTCAGGCCCTTGGCGAGCAGCGCGGAATTGTCGATATCGACCGAAATGATGCGCTGCTTGCCGCCATAGGGGAAGGGAATGGCGACGCCGGGGATGGTGACGAGCTGCGGGCGAAGGGCGTTGAAGGCGGCGTCGAAAACCTTTTGTTCCGGCAGGGTAGGGCTGGAGAGGGCGAGCTGGGTCACCGGAATGGCGGAAGCCGAATAAGTGATGATCAGCGGCGACGTCGTGCCGGTTGGCAAGGTTCTGAGCATGACCTGTTCGCTCGCCAAGGTCTGGGCGATGGCCGTGGCGATATTCGCGCCGGGCTGGAAGAAGATTTTTATGATCCCGATGCTGTTGTAGGACTGCGATTCGATATGCTCGATGTCGTTGACGGTCGTGGTCAGGATACGTTCGGCCGGCGCCGTGATCCGATAGCCCATCTCCTGCGCCGACAAGCCCGAATAGTTCCAGATGATGCTGATGACCGGGATATTGATGTCCGGCAGGATGTCCGTCGCCATGGTCAGCAGCATATAGGGCGTGGCCAGCACGATGGTCAGCGCCATGACCAGGAACGTATAGGGGCGCTGCAGCGCTATTCTGACGATCCACATGGAAAGGCGCGATTTCCTTTGCTGCCGAATGGGAGGCCGCGGGGCTTATAGCATTTTGCCGCGGCCTCGCGAGCCTTCCGGCCGATTCCGGCTTTTGCGATAAGGCATGAACGCGCTTGCGCGCAAGCCTGCTCAGCGCGACATCATGAAGCGGATCGTGGCCGCGAAAAGGCGCCCGTAGGGCGGACGCAGGAGCTTTTTGGTATCCAGGGACCCCTGGATCATCACGCCCTTGCGGTGCGAGAAGGCGCGGAAGCCGTCTTCGCCGTGATAGGCGCCGAGGCCCGACGGTCCGACGCCGCCGAAGGGCAGGTTTTCCACGGCGATATGCGACAGGGTGTCGTTGACCGTGACGCCGCCGGAATGGGCGCCGGCCAGCACCTTGTCGCGGTCTCGCGCGCTCGCGCCGAAATAATAAAGCGCCAGGGGACGCGGCCGGGCGTTGACGAAGGCGATGGCCGCGTCGAGCCTGTCATAGGCCTTGACCGGCAGGATCGGGCCGAAAATCTCATCGCGCATCAGGGTGAGGCCGTCGTCTGGCTCTATGACCAGCGTGGGCGCGATCTTGCGCACTTCCGCCATGTCGCCCTCGTCGGCCGGGTCGACTGCGACGATTCGGGCGCCCGCCGCGCGGGCCTCGTCCAGCGCGGCCGCGAGTCGCGCATAATTCTGCCCGTTGATGATGGCGGTGTAATCCGGATTGGCGCGCAACTTCGGATAGAGTTTTTTGGCCGCCGCGGCAAAAGCCGTGACGAAGCCTTCCAATTTTTCCCGCGGGACGAGAGCGTAATCGGGCGCGATACAGGTCTGCCCGGCGTTGAGCAATTTGCCATGGGCGACGCGCAGGGCGGCTTCGGCGAGATCCGCGTCGGGGCCGAGAATACAGGGCGACTTGCCGCCAAGCTCCAGCGTAACGGGCGTGAGATTCTTCGCCGCGGCCTGCATCACCCGTCGACCGACCGCAGTCGAGCCGGTGAAGAACAGATGGTCGAAGGGCATGCTGGCGAAGGCCGCGCCTGTCTCGGAGCCGCCGAGGACGACGGCGACCTGTTCCTCCGGGAACGATTCCCCGAGCATTTTCGCCAGCAGTTCGGACGTGCGCGGCGTCAGCTCGGAGGGTTTCAGCATGACGCGATTCCCGGCGGCGAGCGCCGCGATCATCGGCGAGAGCGCGAGCTGGACCGGATAGTTCCCGGGCGCGATGATTCCGACCGCGCCGAGCGGTTGCGGCAGGATCCGGGCGCGGCCCGGCATGAGCTCCAGGGGGACCGCGACGCTCTTGGCTTTCATCCATTGCGGCAGATGCCGCAGGGCGTGGCGCGCGGCGGCGACGACCGGCCAGACGTCCGCGAGCAGGCTTTCCTGCCTTGCGCGGCCGCCGAAATCCTCCGAGATGGCGGCGGCGATCGCTTCCGCCTCGCGTTTCACCGCGTCGCGCAGGCGGGAAATGTCGGCGCGGCGCTCCTCCAGGCTTGGCGCGCCATGAGCGGCGAAGGCCCGGCGCTGCCGTTGCAGAAGTTCGGCCGCTGGTTTGGCGAGGCTTGCCGCCGCGATAGGATCCGTAGGCATGCGCGTCGCTCCCGACCAATGGGCGCGACTATAGCAGACCGACGGTCCTTGGCGAGCGCGGCGGCGTCAACCGAATTTGAAGAGAATGCCGTAGCCGCCGCGCGGATAATCCCAGGTGATGTCGCCGGATTCCTCACACAAAACGCGGCACGTGCCGCATTCGAGGCAGCCGTCGGCGGTGATTTCCACCTGACCGGTTTCCGCCTGCGAATAGCAGCCGGCCGGGCACAGATGGGTCATCGCCAGCAGGTTTTTCGACGGCTTTTCATGCGGCGCGACGCGGATATGCGGCTGGCCGGAATCGACCAAATAGCGGTTCTGGAAAAGTTTTTCCTCGACCTTCTGGAACTGGCCTTCGAGTGACATCGACATCTCCCTTAGCAAAGAGGAAATTCATTAACGCCAGGCGCGGGCGAGGCGGAACGCGTCGCCGAGCAGCCCGAATGTTCCGCGCGCCTTGCGGAAACGGGTGAAAGTGTCCTTTTCCTTGTCGATCTTCGGCTTGCCGTCGACGCGAACGAAATTCTCCATCGCCCTGGAGACAAGCTGCGGATAGGTCAGGAACAGGTTCTGCGCCTGGGTGTGAAGAAGCTCGGGCATGTCCTTGTACTTCTTCAGATCCTTGAGGACGAAGCTCTCCTCCAGCATCTTCTTGTAGAGCGAGAGATTGGCGGCGGTCATCGGCTCGCGCCGCGACTTGATCTGGAAGATCGCCTCGCCGGCGATGCGCCCAGAGGTCATGGCGAGGTTCGAGCCTTCGCGATGGATGGCGTTGTTGAGCTGGCCGGCGTCGCCGCAGATCACCCAGCCGTCGCCGAACAATTGCGGTATCGCCTTGTAGCCGCCTTCCGGAATGAGATGGGCGGCATATTCCTTGACCTCGGCGCCGGCGATGAGCGGCGCGACCGAGGGATGCTTCTTGAAGGTGTCAAGCAGCTGGGAAGGCGAGGTTTCGCTTTCGGCGAAATCCGAAACCAGGCAGCCGATGCCGATCGAGATGCTTTCCTTGTTGGTGTAGATGAAGCCCATGCCGGCCATGCCGTTGGAGATCGTGCCGGCGGCCTCGATCACGGCGCCTTCGCTTTCCTTGATGTTGAAGCGCTGCTCGATGACTTCGGTCGGCAGGAAGTGCATTTCCTTGACGGCGAGCGCGACCTGGCTGGCCGAGGGACGCGGCCGCAGTTCCGAACGCGTGCCCAGCAGGCCGTTGACGCCTTCCGCCAGCACCACGACATCGGCGTGGATGGGGCCGCCGGAGCGGTCGGTGCGCACGCCGATCACCTTGCCGTAGGCGTCGCGGATCAGCTCGATCGCAGTGGTCTCGCACAGCAGGATCGCGCCCTTTTCCTGGGCCTGTTTGGCGAACCAGCGGTCGAACTGCGAACGGATGATGGTGTAGCGGTTCGGCTTCTCCTCGTTGAAGTCTTCCGACCGATAATGCATGCCGGTATGCGCCTTGTCGGTCATGAACCAGAAGCGCTGTTCGATCAGGCGACGTTCGAGCGGCGCCTCGTTGCGGAACTCCGGAATGATCTTTTCCAGCATGTCGGCATAGAGAATGCCGCCCTGCACGTTCTTCGAACCCGGATATTCGCCGCGTTCGAGCTGAAGCACCTTGAGGCCGCGCGAGGCCATGGTGAAGGCTGCGGCATTGCCGGCCATGCCGGCGCCGATGACGATCGCGTCGAATTTTTCCTCGATCATTTTTCGACTCCTGCGAATCAGCCGGCGAGCCGGTCATTGGAATGGGGCGAAAGCCTCTTGCGGAACGCTTCCGTCAGCGCGGGCAGGAAGCGGATCGCGTCGGTGACGATTCCGAGATGGGCGAAATCCATGATCGGCGCGTTCTTGTCGGTGTTGATCGCGACAATCAGGTCGGCGCCTTCGACGCCGACGCGATGCTGGATCGCGCCCGAAATGCCGGCGGCGATATAGAGTTTGGGGCGGATGGTCTTGCCGGTCTGGCCGATCTGGCGATCCGACGTGATCCAGCCCTTCTGGATCAGCGGGCGCGAGGCGCCGAATTCCGCGCCGAGCACCGACGCCAGATTTTTCACCAATTGATAATTTTCCGGGCTCTGCAGGCCCATGCCGCCGGCGACCACGATATCGGCGAAGGCGAGATTCGACTTGCTGGAGTCGCGGTCCGGGACGAAGCTCAGGATTTTGGTAATGATGTCCGATTCCGTCAGGTCGATCTGGAACGACACGACGCGGCCGGCGCGGCCTTCCTGACGCTCGGGCATGGCCATGACGCGCGGACGGACGGTGGCCATCTGCGGGCGATAGTTCAGTGTGTAGATCGTGCACAGTAGCGAGCCGCCGAAGGTCGGGCGGGTCGCGGCGAGCGACTTGTCGTCGTCGACGTTCAGCTCGGTGCAGTCGGCGGTGAGGCCGGTGAGCAGGGTGGTGGCGACCGAGCCGGCGAGGTCGCGGCCGAGCGTGGTCGCGCCGAGCAGCAGGATTTCCGGCTTGTGGGTGTTCACGAGCTGGGTCAGGCCCTTGGAATAGGGCTCGTTGCGATAGTCCGCCAGCACCGGATTTTCGACGATGTAGCAGAGGTCGGCGCCATAGGCGAAAGCCTCTTGCGCGGCGTGTTTCACGTCTTCGCCGGGGGGGCCCATCACCACGCCGGCAAGCTCCACGCCGAGCTTGTCGGCGAGCTTGCGGCCTTCGCCGAGCAATTCGAACGAGACCGGATGCACGATTCCGCGCTCCATCTCCATGAAGACCCAGACATGCTTGTGGTCGCGATATTTTTCCGGCAGCTCCTTCTTCATCGAAGCGCGGCTGCTTGCCGCCTGCGGCGCGGGTTTCTGGTCGCTCATGTTCCCATCCTCAAAACGGCGGCGTCAAAATCCTGAAGCGAGCTTGGTCATGTCGGCCTCGAGCGTGGGGGCCTTGGCGAAGATCGCTTCGATGAAAGCTTCGGCGGTGTCGGCAGGGGTTGCCCCGACTTCGACCAAAGCGGCCTTTTCCGCGCGGGCCTGCGGCGCGAACACGCGCTTCACCACGGTCGGCGAGCCGCGCAAGCCACAGAGCTGCAGATCCTCGATGCCGGCGTCCTTGGCGTTCCAGGTGACGATTTCGGCCCGGGCGGCGCGCAAGGCGTCGTCGATCTTGCCGCGACGCACGATATTCGAGCCTTCGAGCATGGTGATGAGGCAGGGGAGCTGCGATTTCAGCACCTGCGTGCCGCCCTCGGAGCGGCGCTCGAGCGTGATCGAGCCGTTTTCCTGATCGAGTTCGGTGATTGCCGAAACATAGGTGAGCTGCAGCATGTCGAGACGCTTGGCGATGCCGGGGCCGACCTGGGCGGTGTCGCCGTCGATGGTCTGCTTGCCGGCGAAGACGATGTCCGGCTTGCCGAAAGTTTCGCCGATCTTGCGGATCGCCTGGGCGAGCGCATAAGTGGTGGCGAGCGTGTCCGAGCCGGCGAAGAAGCGGTCGGTCAGCAGCACCGCGCGGTCGGCGCCGATGGTGAGCGCCTTGCGCAGGGAATCGGCGGCCATGGGCGGGCCCATGGTCAGGACAGTTACTTCGCCGCCGACCTTGTCGCGGAGCCGCAGGGCCTCTTCGAGCGAGAACAGGTCGTAAGGATTGATGATCGTGGGCACGCCTTGCCGCATGATCGTGTTGGTGACCGGATGGACGCGGATCTGCGCCGAATCCGGAACCTGTTTGATGCAGACGACAAAATGCATATGAGCCTCCGGCGGCTTCAGCCGCGATGTGCAAAACGGGAGCGCCTGGTTTCGCAGCAGACGTCGCAAGCTCCATACCAACCGGCTTTTGATCATCAACATATTGAAAAATATATATTAATATTGGGGGATCGTTTCATTGCGCGTGCGCCCCAGGACGAACCTGTCGGCATTGCTACAGAAGTGTTGGGCGCGATTTCCGAAAGGCTTCCAGATTGTCCGGCGTTCGTCCTGTCGGCGCGAGCCTGGCCTCGGCCATGCCACCGCGCGACGCGCTCGTGATCTGCTCGGGGCGCCGCGTCAGCGGCTTGACGCACGATTCTTCGCGCCTTTCCAGCGCGAGAGTTTCACGCAGAAGGGCCTTCGCGCAGCCTTTCGCGCGCGCGCCGCGCGACTTCCTCATCCTCGTCGTCAATCAATTTGAGCGCGATCTCGCGCGGCGCGCGGTCGGCGACCATGAAGCGCACGCGCAGATCGGGGTCGCGGACGAGTTGGCCCAGGGCGTCGGGCGAAATACGCTCGGCCGCCTCGCGCCGCACCAAAGCGTCCGGGTCATGCAGCATGGTGTAAAGGCGTTCGGGCGGCAGGCGCCCGACGATATAGCGGCGCACCGTCGCTGAAGGATCGTCGAACATGATAGGGAGCACGGCGGGATCGAGCCGACGCGCCACGGTGAGGCGGACATGCTCGTCCTCGTCATGGGCCATGGCGACGAGATCGGCGCCATCGAGACGCAGGGCGCAGGCGATGCGCACGGCGCGGTCCTTGTCGATCCGCATCTCGCGCACTTTTGCGATCGGCAGGCGCAGAGCGGCCATGGCGCGCACTTCCGGCTCGCGGTCCTTCATCAGCCGCGCGATCTGGAAAGGATTGGCGTATTTGGCGGCGAGCGCGCGCACCTCGAAATAGAGATGGTTGAGATAATCTCCGGCGAGTTCCTGATTTTGCGCGAAGAAGCGATCGATGCGCTTGGAGCGTTTGTCGCGTACGCAAATGCGGCCGAGCACACAGCGCCCGCCCGCGCGCAAATCCTTGTGGGGGCAGTCCTGGCAGGAGAAGGGCCGGCCCGTCCAATCGGTCGCGGCCTCCGTCTCTTCCGTCGTCGCCATGCTCCGCCTCTTGACTGTCGCGTCGCGCGACACGGGTGCAAGGCATGCGCCAATTTTCACGACAAAAACTCACGGGCTTGCGCCCGTGAGCCAAGTCGCTCGGGAGAAACAGGGGAAATCAGAATTTCTTGATGTCGATGTTCTGCTTGCGCAAGGCGTAGCCGATCTGGCGCGGCGTCAGGCCGAGCAGGCGCGCGGCCTTGGCCTGAACCCAGCCGGTTTTGTCCAGCGCCTCGATCAGCCGCTCGCGCTCGCTTTTGACGGGGTGAACGACCGGACAGTTGTCGGGAGCCGGACATTCGTGCGGCAGGCCGCGCTCCATGGCTTCGAGCGCATGATCGGCGCAGACATTCGCGGCCGCCGCGATCTCCGCCGGCAGTTCGCTTTCATTCACGGGCGGCGGCGCGGGCGGCGGCGCCTTCGATTTGGCCGTCACGGTCGGCATGGTCGGCTGAGCTTGCGGATGGGGATGGAGGCCGACAAGATTGTTATGGCCCTTCCACAAGGTCGCGGAAAGACAGCAGCCCTGCCAGCAGGCGAGGTCGGATTCGAGAATCTCTTCGCCGATCGCCAGCGTCGCGGTGCGGCGGACGCAATTTTCCAATTCGCGCACGTTGCCCGGAAAGGCGCAATTGGCCAGTATGTCGAGCGCGCGCGTGGAAAATTCGTGATCGACGCCATTCTCCTGCGTGAATTGTTCGAGGAATTTCTTTGCGAGGATCACGATATCGCCGGGCCTTTCGCGCAAGGGCGGCGTGAGCAGCGTGACGACATTGATGCGGTAATAGAGGTCAGCGCGGAAGTCGCCTTTCGCGACGGCCTCTTCGAGATTGCGATTGGTGGCGCAGACGATGCGCACGTCCACCTTGAGGGTCTTGGTTCCGCCGACGCGCTCGAATTCGCCTTCCTGCAGAACGCGCAGCAGCTTGGCCTGGAACGAGGCGGAAATCTCGCCGATTTCGTCCAGAAACAGGGTGCCGCCATTGGCAAGCTCGAAACGGCCGATGCGCTGGTTGACCGCGCCGGTGAACGAACCCTTCTCGTGGCCGAACAATTCCGATTCGATCACGCTTTCCGGCAGAGCGGCGCAATTGACCTTGACGAAAGCCCCCTTCGCACGCGGAGAATTCTCATGGATCGCGCGTGCGAAAAGTTCCTTGCCGGTGCCGGTCTCGCCGCGCAGCAGCACGGTGGCGTTGGAGCGCGCGGCGATTTCGATGTGTTGGAGCAAGGTCCTGATCGCCGGGCTCTCGCCGAGAATGAAATCGGATTTTCCGCGCGGCGATGGTTTCGGCGCCATGGAGCGGACGTCGGTGAGCTGTTTTTCGAGCCGGTGCTGCTCCTTGATGAGGCGGTCGCGGTCGCGCGCGATCAGGAAATGCATGCGCATCGCCTGGCCGACCAGATTGGCCACCATGGCCAGCATGCGAACGTCGTCTTCGAGGCGGAAGTCGAGCTTGTTGTTCCATTCGCGATCGACGGTGAGCGTGCCCTTGGCGACGCCGTCCACCTTGATCGGCACGCCGAGGAACGAGACCTTGGTCATCGGCGGCAGCAGATGGCGATAGGCCGTGCCGGTGAAATAGGAATGGGTCGAAATGTCCTCGATCACCAGCGGCACGCCGGTCGCGACAATATGGTCGATGACTTTTTGCGGCAGTAGCGTCTTGGCGCCGTTCGGCTTCGGCGAAGCGTCGGAAGAGGCGGTGATTTCCGGCTCGCCGTCGTCGTCGAGCGCGAGGATGAAGCCGCGACGCATCTGCATGAAGGACGAGAGCACGGCGATCACCGCGCCGAGCGTGCGCTCCAGCGATTGGGCTCCGGTCAGGATTTTGGAGATTTCGTAAATCCCCGCCAAAGCCACGTCCTTATAGGCGGGGGTATAGAGTACTTTATCTGCTGAGGCCATCATGCGGCTCCCGATCAATTGGCGCAGCCCGAAAGATCGTCTTCTCCACGCAAACGGCACACATTACGCGAACGGAAGGCGCCACGTTCGCGTCGCGCAGGTCCAGCCACCTGCTTTGCCTTTGTCGATTCAAAATAAGCCTGCGATGTCGCCTTTGAAACATCAAAAAACAAGCAGGTCCAGACGCTACCGCCCATATTTGTCGCAAACTGAACAAAAGGCGCGCTTTGTTTGAAGCGTTCCAGAAACATGTTTAACACAAGCGAAAGCCAGGCTTCATTCGGCCGATATCCGCACCGAAACGTCGCGGGGCGGCGCATGATAGGGAGCCGACGTCACCAGCAGTCGCGCGCCGGCCAGCACATAGTCGCGCGCATTGTCGGCCTTGACGCCCCCGGCGGCGGCGATCACCGGAGGACGCGCGAGATCGCGCGTCGCCGCCGCGAGTTCGGCGATTTGCATGGGCGAGAATTTCTCCGCCTGGATCACGTCGAAGCCGGCCTGCGCGGCCGCTGCGCCTTCCGAAGCGTTCCTGACCTCGATGACGAGCTTTTTCTCTGGCGCCGACGCCCGCATCCGCGCGACCAGATCGGCAAGCGATTCGTTTTGCAGGAAGGCGCGATGTTCGGGAAAAACGAGGATTGTTTCGGACAGTCCGAGCCGGTGCATCACGGCGCCGCCGGCCTTGACCGCGGCGATGGCGAAATTCTTCACGCCGGGAATGTTTTTGCGGGTGCAGGCGACGCAGACGCCGGGCGAGACGGCGCCGGCGGCCTCGACGATGGCGCGCGCCGACGTCGCGACGCCGGCCCAGATTTCGATCAGCGTTTGCGCGACCTTCCAGCCGCGCAGCAGCGCGCCCGCCGGGCCGCGCGCGCATAGGATTTCAGCGCCGCTTTCAAGGCTCTGTCCGTCCGCGACGCAAAGCTCGACCCGCGCGCCCGCGAGTTCGAGAATTGTCGCCGCCTCCGCCGTCAACGCCGCCACCATTTTTTCGCGCGCGGCGAAGCGCATGACGCCCGGCCGGTCGGCGAGACCAAGCGTTTCCGTGGTCAGATCGCCATGCGGGGCGTCGTCGAAAAGCAGGCGCTCCAGTTCGGCGCGCGGAATGCTGGAAGCCATGGGAAAGTTGTTCAGGCCGGCCGGGTCGTCTCGGCGACTGCCTCGAACCCTTCGAACTGCGGGGGCCCGAGATAAATTCCCTTGGTTTTCGGCGCGCCGGAATGGGCGCGGCGGAAGGCCTCCGAACGGGTCCAGTCTTCGAAATGTTTCTGCGTCTCCCAGATGGTGTGGGAGACGAAAAGCGTCGCCTGCTCGTCGCTCGGCCCCCGCAGAAGGTGGAAGACGACAAAGCCGGGCATGGCGGGCAAGTCGGTCTGACGGTTCCGCCAGACCTCCTCAAAATCCGCCTCACGGCCGCGCGCGACGCGAAAACGGTTCATGGCGATGAAAGTCATGGGAACTCCAGAAGTCGGTCCGCTGGACGGCCGGTCAGCCGCGTCGCGCCAATGACTTGAGGAAGCCCTGAGCTTCGTCATTGAGTTCGCGATCGACGGCCGGGGCCATTTTCAACAGAATATTGGCGATAAATGGCTCGTCATTACGGGGCTCGTCAAGCGCCTCGCGCAGCACCGGCACATTGTCCTCGATGTGATGCAGGAAAGCGACGCCTTTTTCCAGCGTCTCGCTCCATTTTCCCCGGGTCCACAAAGCCAGCGGATAGATGATCTCCTGCGGGAAATTGGACTTGCGCGCCTTTTCCAGGAAACGCAGGCCCGTTGTCCAGTTCTCCGCCGCCCGCATCGGCGGCGGCGGCGGTTCGTCGTTCAGCATTTTCTGCGCGGCCTGGCCGACATGGTCTTCGAGCGACATCGGTTCGGCGATCGGCGAGCGGAAGCTCCACAAAGCGACGGCGCCGGGGAAATCGTCGCCATAAAGCTGTTTGAGTCCCGCATCGACCTTGTCGATCGCCGCCTTGTCGCCTTTGAGCGAGGCGGTCATGCAGAATGAAAACAAGGCGTCCCTGGCGACATGGAGCACGCCACCGCTCTTGAGTTGCTGCGGGGTCAATTTCGGCGTAACGCCGTCGGCCGGTGGTTCGGCCGTTCCCGCGCGCAAGGCGCTGATGAAGGCGGTGATTTCCAGCCATCCCGGAAAAGCGGCGACGAAGGCCTCCGCGTCGGTATGGACCACGGCGAGATTGATCGCCTGTTTGCGCCGGATGAGTTCCGCGTTGTCGGTCATGGCGTTCGGCTCCGGAACGGATTGGATGGGATGAGGCCCGCGTCGTCATTGCGAGGAGGATCCGGCCGATGACCGGATTGGTTCGCTTCGCTCGCCATGACGCCTCCGGGCTGGCGGAATTCAGTCGCCGGTGATCACGACTTCGGGCATGTCGGAATCAGGCAGGTCGAGGCCATCCTCTTCGGCGAGTTCGACGCCGGTGATGCAAACGTCGCCGTCGTCCACGACGATCGCAATCGGCGTCAGCTCCTTGCCCTGGCAGGGGCCGGAAAAACATTTGCCGCTGTCGATATCGAATTGCGCGCCATGATGGCGGCAGACCAGGAAATTGCCCTCGTCGTCCATCACTTCGGCGCCGCCGGCGCCGAGTTGCAGGCCCTGATGGGGGCATGCGTTTTCGAAGCCGTAATAATTGTTTCCCTTGCGGGAGATGATGATCGGCCAAGCGACGCCTTCGCCATCCTCGCCGCCCGCCTTTTTCAGAACGAAACTTCTGGCGTCATTGTCGTCAATTTCGAAGGTCTGGCAGATCGCGTAGAGCTCGTCCATGGCGGACTCCTGTCAAGATTTCAGAACATGCCAAGTTCGAGCTTGGCCTCGTCGGACATTCTCTGGGCGTCCCAGGGCGGATCGAACACCAGATTGACCTTGGCCGCCTTGGTTCCGGGCGCGAGGAGCACGGCCTTGCGCACTTGGTTCAGCATTTCGCCGGCGACCGGGCAGCCAGGCGCGGTGAGGGTCATGTCGACCTCGATCAGTTCCGGGTTCGAAAGATCGAGGCGGTAGATCAGGCCGAGGTCATAGACATTGACCGGGATTTCCGGATCGAACACCGTGCGGATCGCGGCGATCACGTCGGATTCGAGATCGCCGGTCCATTCGGGCAGTTCGACCGGCTCTGGCGCCATGGCGGGCGTATGGCCGTCGATCATGCAAACAGCTCCAATACGCGGCGGATGCCCTTGACCAGGGCCTCGACCTCTTCATGGGTGTTGTAGAGCGCGAAGGAGGCGCGGGCGGAAGCCGTCAGGCCCAGCTTGGTCATCAGGGGCTGGGCGCAATGCGAGCCGGCGCGCACCGCGACGCCGGCGCGGTCGAGGATCATCGACACATCCTGGGGATGAGCGCCTTCGACGTCGAAGGTCACGATCGCGCCCTTGTTGGGCGCGCGGCCGAAAATGCGGACCTTGCCGATCCTGTCGATTTCTTCGGTCGCATGAGCGAGCAGGGCCGCCTCATGAGCGGCGATTCCCGCGCGGTCGAGGTTTTGGAGATAATCCAGCGCGACGCCGAGGCCGATCGCTTCGACGATCGGCGGCGTGCCGGCCTCGAAACGATGCGGCGGCGCGGCGTAAGTGACGACGTCGCGGAACACGTCGGCGATCATTTCGCCGCCGCCCTGGTAGGGCTGCATCGCCTCCAGCAATTCGTATTTGCCGTAGAGGAAGCCTATGCCCGAAGGCCCGTAAAGCTTGTGGCCGGTGGTGACATAGAAATCGACGTCGAGCGCCTGCACGTCGACGATTTCATGGACCGAGCCCTGGCAGCCGTCGATCAGGACCTTGGCGCCGGCGGCATGGGCGAGGCGGATGATATCCGCGATCGGCGTGACCGTGCCGAGCACATTCGACATATGGGTAATCGCGACGATCCTGGTCTTCTTCGTCAGCAGTTTGGCGAAGGCTTCCAGATCGAAACTGTCGTCCGCGGCAAGAGGCGCCCAGATCAGCTTCGCGCCTTTGCGTTCGCGCAGAAAATTCCACGGCACGATATTGGAGTGATGCTCCATTTCGGAGATCACGATTTCATCGCCTTCGCCGATTTCCGCGCCGAGGCTCGACGCGACCAGATTGATCGCCTCGGTTCCGCCCTTGGTGAAGACGATTTCCTCGACGCGTTCGGCGTTCACGAAGCAGCGGCAGGATTCGCGCGCCTTTTCGAACAGGTTGGTCGATTCGTTGGAGAGGAAATGGGCGCCGCGATGGACATTGGCATAGGTGTCGGAATAGCCGGACAGGATGGCGTCCAGAACCACTTTCGGCTTCTGCGCTGAGGCGCCATTGTCGAGATAGACCAGCGGCTTGTTATGGACGAGGCGCGAAAGGATGGGGAAATCCATCCTCGCGGCGTTGACGTCGAAAGCCGGCGCGGCCGGGTTCAGCGCAAGGGCTTTATTCGACATGCGAGGCCTCGCCCGCGTGGCGCTTCATCCACAGCCGCGCGCAATTCGTGACAAGTTCGCGCATCGTCTCGCTCTCGATCGTGTCCATCGCCTCGACCAGAAAGGCCTCGACCAGCATGGCCCGCGCCTCCGCCTCGGGGATGCCGCGCGCGCGCAGGAAGAACAAGGCGTTGGCGTCGAGTTCGCCGGCCGTGGCGCCGTGGCTGCATTTCACGTCGTCGGCAAAGATTTCAAGCTCGGGCTTGGTGACGATCTCGGAGCGATGGGAAAGCAGCATGGCGCGGGAGAGTTGGCGCGCATCCGTCTTTTGCGCGCCCTGCGCGACCTTCACGCAGCCCTGATAGACGCCCCGCGAGGAGCCAGTGAGCACGCCGCGGAACACCTGGTTCGACGTGGTGTTCGGAACCGCGTGGTCGAACACGGTGGTATTGTCGCAATGGCGCCTGTCGGCGACCATATAGGCGGCGTCGATGCCGGCATGGGCCTCCTCGCCTGCGAGCTTCAACAGCGCCTCGTGGCGGGCGAAATGGCCGCCCTGTGTGAAATAGAAACCGCGATAAAGCGCCTTTTCGCCGATCTCGCCGACGGTCGCCGCCGTCTGGCGGGCGGTCGCGGCAAAATTTTCCAGCCGGACATGAGTGAGCTTGGCGTTGGTGGCGAGGCTTACTTCGGTCACCACGGTCGCGAAACTCGGGGCGCCGTCATGGGATTCGAACAAAGTCGCCTGCGCGCCGTCCTCCAGCACGATCAGGATGCGCAGATGGCGGCCGTCCTCCGACTGCGGGTCCGCGCCGGTCCAGTTGAAACGCAGACGGAGCGGGGTCGCGAGGATGACGCCGGCGGGCACGCGCAGCACGAGCCCTTCCTCCATGAGTGCGGTATTGAGATTGATGATCGGATGATCGGCCTGGGGATTGACGCGGCCGATGATCGCGGCGAAGGGGGAATCCTTCTCGCCCAGGATCTTGCGCAGGCTCTGCGCGCCCATGGCGCCATAGGAGGATTTGGCCTCGTCCAGCACGCCATCCTCGAAGGCGGCTACGCAGGCTTCCGCCAGCGCGGGCGGGGCGTCGAAGCCGGACTCGAGCTTCACCGTCTCGTGCAACGCCTTGGCGAGGTCCGAATAACGCCAGGCCTCGTTGCGGCGGTTCGGCAGACCGGCATGGGCGAATTTTTCCGTCGCCTCGTCGATCAGGGCGCCGAGCCAGGGCGCGGCTTCGCTGCGCCTTGCGGCCGCGCTGGCGAGGAGATTGTCGAGCGAAACCACCTTTGCCATTTCGCCCTCACGCGGCCTTGTTGATGACGGCGTCGTAGCCATTTTCTTCGAGCTGCAGCGCCAGGCTTTTGTCGCCCGACAGCACGATCTTTCCGCCCGAGAGAATGTGAATGACGTCGGGCACGATATAATCGAGCAGGCGCTGGTAATGGGTGATGACTAGGAAGGAGCGGTCCGGCGCGCGCAGCTTGTTGACGCCTTCCGCGACCAGCTTCAGCGCGTCGATGTCGAGGCCGGAATCCATTTCGTCGAGAATCGCCAGCTTCGGCTTCAGCAAAGCCATCTGCAGGGTCTCGTTGCGCTTCTTCTCGCCGCCGGAAAAGCCGACGTTGAGCGGGCGTTTGAGCATGTCTTCCGAAATGTTCAGCTCCTTCGCCGCCGCGCGCACGGTGCGCAGGAATTGCGCCGCGTCGAGTTCAGGCTCGCCGCGTAATTTGGCCTGGCTGTTCATCGCGGTCTTGAGGAAATTCATGCTCGAGACGCCGGGAATTTCCATCGGATATTGGAAGGCGAGAAAGATGCCTTTCGCCGCGCGCTCTTCGGGCGAAAGCGCCGTGACGTCCTCGCCGAAAAAGTCGATTTCGCCGCCGGTCACCTCATAGCCGGCGCGGCCGGCGAGCGTATAGGAGGTCGTGGACTTGCCGGCGCCGTTCGGGCCCATGATCGCATGGACTTCGCCCGGCGGGACCTTCAGCGAAAGGCCCTTCAAGATTTCCTTGCCGTGAACGTTGACGTGAAGGTTCTTGATCTCAAGCATTATCCAACGCTCCCTTCGAGGCTGATGCCGACGAGCTTTTGCGCCTCGACAGCGAATTCCATGGGCAATTGCTGCAACACTTCGCGGCAGAAGCCATTGACGATCAGAGCCACCGCTTCCTCCGTGGGGATGCCGCGGGAAAGGCAGTAGAAAAGCTGGTCGTCGGAGATTTTCGACGTGGTCGCTTCGTGCTCCAGAATGGCCTTTGGATTTTTCGACTGGATGTAGGGCACGGTATGGGCGCCGCACTGGTCGCCGAGCAGCAGCGAGTCGCATTGGGTGAAATTGCGCGCGCCGTCCGCCTTGGCATGGATGCTGACGAGGCCGCGATAGGTGTTCTGCGCCTTGCCGGCCGAAATGCCCTTGGAGATGATGCGGCTGGTCGTGTTCTTGCCGAGATGCAGCATCTTGGTGCCGGTGTCGGCCTGCTGGTAATTGTTGGCGATGGCGATCGAATAGAATTCGCCGACCGAATTGTCGCCGCGCAGAATGCAGGACGGATATTTCCAGGTGATGGCCGAGCCGGTCTCGACCTGGGTCCAGGAAATTTTGGAATTCGCCCCGCGGCAGTCGCCGCGCTTGGTGACGAAATTATAGATGCCGCCCTTGCCGTTTTCGTCGCCGGGAAACCAGTTCTGCACAGTGGAATATTTGATCTCGGCGTCTTCCATCGCGACCAGTTCGACCACCGCCGCATGGAGCTGGTTTTCGTCGCGCTGGGGCGCGGTGCAGCCTTCGAGATAGGAGACGTAGGAGCCCTTGTCGGCGATGATGAGCGTGCGCTCGAACTGGCCGGATTTGGCGGCGTTGATGCGGAAATAGGTGGACAATTCCATCGGGCAGCGCACGCCCGGCGGGATGTAGACGAAGGAGCCTTCGGAAAAGACCGCGGCATTCAGCGTGGCGTAGAAATTGTCGGTCGCCGGCACCACCGAACCGAGATATTGCTTGACCAGATCGGGATGGGTTTTGAGCGCCTCGGAGATCGGGCAGAAAATCACGCCGACCTTGGCGAGCTCTTCCTTGAAGGTGGTGACGACGGAGACGGAATCGAACACCGCGTCCACCGCGACCTTGCGCACCTGAACGCCAGCGAGAACCTCCTGCTCGTGGAGGGGAATGCCGAGCTTTTCATAGGTGCGCAGCAATTCCGGATCGACTTCGTCGATGGTTTTCGGGCCTTCCTTCTCGCTCTTGGGCGCCGCGTAATAATAGGCGTCCTGGAAGTCGATCTTGGGATAATGCAGCTTGGCCCAGTGCGGCTCTTCGAGCGCCTGCCAGCGGCGGAACGCGTCGAGCCGATATTGGAGGAGCCAGTCCGGCTCTTCCTTTTTCGCCGAGATGAAGCGGATAACCTCTTCACTCAGGCCCTTCGGCGCGAGATCGGACTCGATATCGGACACGAAGCCGTATTTGTATTTACGGTCTGCGAGATCCTGAAGGGTATCCGTTTCTTCGCTCATGTCACACTTCCGACCTACGAAAATATTTGCCGATCAGAGGCTTGCCTCGGCTCGTGCCGCAGCTTTCATTGTGCGGCGCGGCGCCCTGCAGGAGGAATGCAAGCGAGGCGCCATCTTGTTCAGCGCGCTTTTTCAGCGCGCGACTCCCGCCGCGAGTTCTGCGACGACCGGCCAGCCGACTGCGCCGGTCGGGTCGAGCTTGCGCAAGGCGTCGAGGATTTCCTCCGCCGCCGCCCTCTCGTCGCGGCGCAAATGGATGAAAGCCAGGGCCTTCAAGGTATAAAGCGCGAAACGCGCGGGTCCGTCGGAGATCTCGGGCTGCGGGACCCATTCGCGAAAATCGTCCGGCCAGCCGGCCTGACGCACGGCTTTCAGCATGCCGGCGAGGGCCACGGCGCGCGCCTCGTCGAGATTGCCATGATAGGTGTGGATTTTATAGAGACAGAAGAAAGTCGGCAGTTCGTCCGGGCCGGCCGCGAGCGCCTCGCGGAAAAATTTTTCCGCCAAAGCGAAATCGCGCCGATAGGCGATCACACCCTTCTGCAGCAGGTCGTCGATGGCGGGGGGAAGGTCGCCGAAATTGATGGGGTCGCTCTCGGGAGCGGGAAAGGGAACGATCATTGCGCTTTTTCCAGACGGGAGGTTTCGGCTCGCAGGCCTGCAAAAGCGGGGCCGGGGCGGCGCGTCGCGTTTCGGACAAAGGCTCTGTCGCACAAGCGACGCGCCCTTTCCCGGCCTTTCGCCGCGGCGCGGGGCTTTGTCATGGTCCCGCTTTTGCATCGCATGATGCGAGCGGGCAATGAAGTCCGCGCATAATTCGCTTCGCCCGGATGGGCGAGCCAATGGAAAGGTCGCTCCGATGACGGAAAAAACTGGAGAACGCATCAAGTCGATTATCGACGGCGCCGATGTGGTTCTGTTCATGAAAGGCGTTCCGGCCCAGCCGCAATGCGGCTTCTCCGCCGCCGTGGTTCAGGTGCTGGGCGCTTTCGGGGTGAAATATCAGGCGGTGAATGTTCTCGCCGATCCTTTCGTCCGCGAAGGCATCAAAGAGTTTTCGAACTGGCCGACCATTCCGCAGCTCTATGTGAAAGGCGAATTCGTCGGCGGTTGCGACATTGTGCGCGAAATGGCCGCGTCCGGCGAACTCACGCAGCTCTTCGCCGACAAGGGCGTGGAGAAGGTCGAGGCATGAGCACGGAAACCGCGACTTTCGCCGACGTCCCGCAACTCTATAAACGTCATGTCTTCGCCTGTTTCACCCAGCGTCCGTCGGGACATCCGCGCGGCTCCTGCGGCGCGCAGGGCGCCCAGCCTTTATGGGATCGCCTGGGGCGTCAGATCGAGGCCGGAGGCCTCGCCGACGTCGGCTTTACGCCATCTGGCTGCCTCGGCTTCTGCCGCGCCGGCCCGCTGATGGTGGTCTATCCCGAAGGCGTCTGGTATGCGCCCAAGACGCCGGAAGACGTCGACGAAATCGTCGAAACCCATCTCAAGGGCGGCCAGTTGGTCGAGCGCCTGGTGGTGGTGCTGCAACGCTGAAAAAGCTTGACGTCCGGCGCATGTCGCCGGACGAGCGGGAAGCGCCGGGGACCGCAAGCCCTTCCGGATCGCTTCCCGCTTTTTTATGCGCTGGCGCTTTGCGCCCGCGCCTTCTTATGCGCCGCGCGCAGCACGTTCAGGATTTCGATATTGCTGGCCATGTCCATGGCGGAAAAGCCGTCCAGCGTCTCGGGCCTGATGTCGGCGCCGCGCGCCAGCAGATGGGCGACGACTTCGGTGCGGCCGGAGGAAGAAGCATACATCAGCGCTGTCGTTGCGATTGTCGATGTCGATCCCGGCTTCGATCAGCAGGTCGATCATGTCGAGATGACGTTCGACGCAGGCGAGCCATAAAGCGTTGTTGCCGTCGGCGTTGCACAGGGTGGGGTCGGCGCCGTTCCCGAGAATTTTCTTCGCCATGTCGCAGTCGCCTTTCAGCGCGGCGCGCATCAGCGGCGTTGTCGCATTGGCGACGCGGGCGTTGATGTCGTCGCTTGAAAAGCCTTCGTGCCGAAGCCAGGCGAGCAGAGCGGAATCGTCGATCATGGGGCGAAAGCTTTCGGGCGCTGTTTCTGCGGATAGGCGGGCTCGGTCGCGATGCGCGTATCGTTGAGCGGCGCGCCGATCGTGAAATGATAGATCGTTTGCAGCTGCGTCGATTTCATGCCGAGGAAGGCGTGGGTTTCGTCGTCGAAGAAACAACCGACGCCGGTGCCGCGCAAGCCGAAACCCTCGGCTTCGAGATAAAGGGCCTGGCCGATCAGGCCGGCCTCCCAATGGAGGCGGCGATAGGTCCAGGGATCTCGTTCGACCGCGTCGAATTCAGCCAGCATCGCCATGCCGAAACAGCAGTCCGAGGCGATCGCCTGGTTACAGAACAGGCGCCGCGCCGCGCCGCGCGCGTCGCCGGCCCGGAGTTGAAACAGCGGCAGCTCATCCGGGGCGCCGGCGACGCGCGACCAGACGAATTCGGGATCGAGCAATTGTCGCAAAAGCGCCAAGGCCTGCGAATGGCGCGGCAGGGCGTAGAGGCCCGGTTCGACCTCGCCGACGCGATGGACGAACAGGATGGGATGGACGGCCGGGGGAAAATCCCAGACGGTCCAGGGCGCGCGCTCCTGCGGCAGGAGGCTTTGGAGGATGGAAAAAAAATCCTCCGCCGGCATGATGTGGCGCGCGTCGAAATGTTGCGCGCTGCGCCGCTGCAGGATCAGATCGGCGCCGGACCAGGGTTTTTCGCCCTCGCCGGCGGTCTCTCGGCGGGCTATCGGAAGAGAGTTCGGGCGACTAGCCTCGATATTGCCGCCAGCAGCGCTGTCCCTCGCCGTCTCCTCGCTTGTGGGGAGAGGGGAACGAAGCGTCGCTTGCGAAACCTCGTCGATCACCGGCCAGCGATACATCGGCCGGCGGTCGAGCAGATTGGCCTTGCCCGCCCAGACGCCGGCTTTCGGTTTGGGCGTGGCGGGCGCCGAGTCTGGCTCCAGACAAATCTGCAACAAGGCGTCGGGGTCCTCGCGCTCGGCGCGGCCGAAATCCTCGTCGCGGTCGAGGCCGAGGCGGGCGGCGATGAAGGCGCTGTCGAGATTTTCGATCGCGCGCGCCCGCCAGCCGAGCGCCTGGGCCGCATAAGCGAAGGCGCCGAGCGCATGGCCGAGGTCGAGCTGGCAATAACGAAAGGCGCGCTCGCCATATTTCCACGCCTCGCGCCAATGGATCGAGGACAGGCCGATCCACAGGCGCGGATTGTCGGAATTTTGTCCAGAATCGTCGCGCCGCCTTTGTTCGAGGACGTGATCGCGCGAAACATAATGGTAGAGCCCGTCGTCGAGGCCGGCGATTCCCTCCGCCAGAACATAAGCTTCGGTCGGATGGAGGTTTCCGCTCGACGGATTGCAGCGCAAAGCCCAACGGTCGGGGCCGAATTCCTTCCAGGCCGAGAGGCCCATGGCGAGATGCAGCAGGGCGCCGATGGAATTCACATTCAGCGCAGGCGCGAAAATGTTCTCCGGGGCCAAGGGTAGCTCGACTTGCGCGGCGCCGTCAAAGGTGCGGAATGGATTGGGCTGCATTTCCCAATCCAGAGTGTCCGGCCCCTTGGCGTAGCCGGCAAAGCGATGTTTGGTTCGCTCGTGATAGAGCAGCGCCTTATTCGACATCATTCGACTTGCGCTTTTGCGCCGGGCGCGGGGCAGGGCGGGCCGGCGGGACGGGAGCAGCCCTGCGCCGCTTCAAGGCCTTCGTTTTGTCCGAGTAGCGACAGGACCGGCTCCTTGTCGAAACCGGCGCAGCGCTGTCCGCCCGCCTCGATCAGCGGCCGGCGGATCAGCAGCGGCTCTTTGATCATCAAAGCGAGCGCCTCGGCCGCCGTGGCGGCCGCGGGGTCGATCTCGCCCGTTTTCACCCGCGGCGCCGCCGGGTTGAACCAGGCCGAGACCGGCATGTCGCCGAGAAAGCCGAGCAGACGCTCTTCGGTCCAGGGCTCGGTCAGGAGATTGCGTTCGTCAACCGCGTGGCCGGCGGCGGCGAGCATCGCCTTCTGCTTGCGGTTCGTGCCACAGCCTGGCTTTTCATAGAAAATCACGCGGGTCATCGGCTTCCAGGCATTCAGATGATATTGAGCTGGACGAGCGGCGCGGCCCCGCCGCGGCCAAGCACGGTGTCGACCTTCTTGCGCACGGCCTCGATGGTCAAAGGCTTGACGATGGCGCCGTGGGCGCCCGCCTGCATCGCCTCGACCGCGAGCTTTTCTTCATCCTTGCCGCAAACGATCAGGATGCGGACGCCAGGATAGGCTTTATTAAAGGCGCTCAGGACGCCCACGCCGTTCTTTTGAATCCAGGAGATTCCGAGGAGGACCAGATCGGGCTTAAGCCAGTCTTGACCTTTTTCGAAAGCCTCGTCCGGCGAGACGAGTTCGTGGGTCTCGATCTCGTCATGAAGCATGAATTGCAACACCGCTCGGGTGACTTCGTCCTCGTCGACGACAAACACCCGCCGCTGGTCGACCGCTTTGGAAGTCTCAACGCCAATCTGCATCGCCGCCTCTCTGATAAAAAACACTGATGGCCGGAACATACCGCTGCGCCGACCCATGGCGAAAAAGCAAATTTCGTTCCGGCTGGGGCGCAAGGCCCTGAATTTGCGACAATCGTGTCTTGTTTGCCGCAGCCGTGACGGCGTTGTCGTGTTCTTTCCCGACAAAATAGTTAGGTACCTGTGTCAGTAACGCATTTAAAAACAACAAAGTGGAAATAAAAATTTTCTGGCACGCCCGTTGCAGTCCTAGTCGGCGGAACGGCGAGTGAGGGCTGAACGCACGTAGACGCGAGACGAGCGCTGCGTTCCTTCCCGTCAAAGCGGGTCCGTTTCTAGCAAACGAGAAACAGTCTCCGCGCAGTACGCGCGAAGTTAACGCCACACGGTCACAATTTTAAGGAGCTATCAATGTCTAGCTTGAGACAGATCGCCTTCTACGGCAAGGGCGGCATCGGCAAGTCCACCACCTCCCAGAACACCCTCGCCGCTCTCGCGGAAATGGGTCAGAAGATCCTCATCGTCGGCTGCGACCCCAAGGCTGACTCGACCCGCCTGATCCTGCATGCCAAGGCCCAGGACACCATCCTGTCGCTCGCCGCCGCCGCAGGTTCGGTCGAGGATCTCGAACTCGAAGACGTGATGAAGGTCGGCTTCCGCGACATCCGTTGCGTCGAGTCCGGTGGTCCGGAGCCCGGCGTCGGCTGCGCTGGCCGCGGCGTCATCACCTCGATCAACTTCCTCGAGGAAAACGGCGCTTATGACGACGCTGACTACGTCTCCTATGACGTCCTCGGCGACGTGGTCTGCGGCGGTTTCGCGATGCCGATCCGTGAGAACAAGGCTCAGGAAATCTACATCGTCATGTCCGGCGAGATGATGGCCATGTATGCGGCCAACAACATCTCCAAGGGCATTCTGAAATACGCCAATTCCGGCGGCGTGCGCCTGGGCGGGCTGGTCTGCAACGAGCGCCAGACCGACAAGGAACTCGAACTGGCGGAATCGCTGGCTGCGAAGCTCGGCACCTCGCTGATCTACTTCGTGCCCCGCGACAATATCGTGCAGCACGCCGAACTGCGCCGCATGACGGTCGTGGAATATGCTCCCGACTCCCAGCAGGCCCAGCACTATCGCAACCTGGCGACCAAGGTCCACGGCAATGCCGGCAACGGCACGATCCCGACCCCGATCACCATGGACGAGCTGGAAGACCTGCTCATGGAGCACGGCATCATGAAGGCTGTCGACGAAAGCCAGGTCGGCAAGACCGCCGCGGAACTGACGGCCTAATTCGCCTGAAATGGTCCGGCCCCCATTCCGGGGGCCGGATTCCCGAACGGCGCAACGGATTGCGAGAGGTGGCGACATGAGTGTTGCGAACAATGAGAGCGTTGCCGAGATCAAGGCGCGCAACAAGGAATTGATCAAAGAGGTGCTCGCGGTTTATCCCGAAAAGACCGCCAAGCGCCGTGCCAAACATCTTAACGTTCACGAAGCCGGCAAGTCCGATTGCGGCGTTAAGTCCAACATCAAGTCGATCCCCGGCGTGATGACCATTCGCGGCTGCGCTTACGCCGGCTCGAAGGGCGTCGTCTGGGGTCCGATCAAGGACATGATCCACATCAGCCACGGCCCCGTCGGCTGCGGCCAGTATTCTTGGGCTGCGCGTCGTAACTACTACATCGGCACGACCGGCATCGACACCTTCGTGACCATGCAGTTCACGTCGGACTTCCAGGAAAAGGACATCGTGTTCGGCGGCGACAAGAAGCTCGCCAAGATCATGGACGAGATCCAGGAGCTGTTCCCGCTCAACAACGGCATCACTGTTCAGTCGGAATGCCCGATCGGCCTGATCGGCGACGACATCGAGGCGGTGTCGAAGGCGAAGTCGAAGGAATATGCCGGCAAGACCATCGTTCCGGTCCGCTGCGAAGGCTTCCGTGGCGTCTCCCAGTCGCTTGGCCACCATATCGCCAACGACGCGGTGCGCGACTATGTCTTCGACAAGCTCGACCCGAACAAGGCCCCGCTGTTCGAGCCGACGCCCTATGACGTCGCGATCATCGGCGACTACAACATCGGCGGCGACGCCTGGTCCTCGCGCATCCTGCTCGAAGAGATGGGTCTGCGCGTGATCGCTCAGTGGTCTGGCGACGGCTCGCTGGCGGAGCTCGAGAACACCCCCAAGGCGAAGCTCAACGTTCTGCACTGCTACCGCTCGATGAACTATATCTCCCGCCACATGGAAGAGAAGTTCGGTATTCCGTGGTGCGAATATAACTTCTTCGGCCCGTCGAAGATCGCCGAATCGCTGCGCAAGATCGCCAGCTTCTTCGACGACAAGATCAAGGAAGGCGCCGAGCGCGTCATCGCCAAGTACCAGCCTCTGATGGACGCGGTCATCGCCAAATACCGTCCGCGCCTCGAAGGCAAGAAGGTCATGCTCTATGTCGGCGGCCTGCGTCCGCGCCACGTCATCGGCGCCTACGAAGACCTCGGTATGGAAGTTGTCGGCACGGGCTATGAATTCGGCCACAACGACGACTATCAGCGCACCGCCCAGCACTATGTCAAGGACGGCACGCTGATCTATGACGACGTCACCGGCTACGAATTCGAGAAATTCGTGGAAAAGATCCAGCCGGATCTGGTCGGCTCGGGCATCAAGGAAAAGTACGTCTTCCAGAAGATGGGCGTGCCGTTCCGCCAGATGCACTCCTGGGACTATTCCGGCCCGTACCACGGCTATGACGGTTTCGCGATCTTCGCGCGGGACATGGACATGGCCATCAACGCCCCGGTCTGGAAAATGGCCAAGGCGCCCTGGAAGAAAGACGAAAATTCCAACCTCCTCGCGGCCGAATGACCGCGCGTGGTTGGCGCCCGTCGAAAGACGGGCGCCGACCGCGACCCACCGACAGCAGAGGGCATTATCATGACGCAGAACGCCGATCACGTCCTAGACCATTTTGACCTGTTCCGCGGTCCCGAATACCAGGAAATGCTGGCGAACAAGCGGGCCTTGTTCGAAAACGCTCGTGACCCGGCGGAAGTCGAACGCATTCGCGAATGGGCCAAGACTGAAGAATACAAGGAAAAGAACTTCGCCCGCGAAGCTCTGACGGTCAACCCGGCCAAGGCCTGCCAGCCGCTCGGCGCCGTGTTCGTCGCGGTCGGCTTCGAAAAGACCGTTCCCTTCGTCCATGGCTCGCAGGGTTGCGTCGCGTATTATCGCTCGCACTTCTCGCGTCACTTCAAGGAGCCGACCTCCTGCGTCTCCTCCTCGATGACCGAAGACGCGGCGGTGTTCGGCGGCCTGAACAACATGATCGACGGCCTGGCCAACACCTATAACATGTACAAGCCGAAGATGATCGCCGTCTCCACCACCTGCATGGCGGAAGTGATCGGCGACGACCTGAACGCCTTCATCAAGACCTCGAAGGAAAAGGGTTCGGTTCCTGCCGAGTACGACGTTCCCTTCGCCCATACCCCGGCCTTCGTCGGCAGCCACATCACCGGCTACGACAACGCCATGAAGGGAATTCTGTGGCATTTCTGGGACGGCAAGGCCGGCACGGCCGAGAAGCTCGAGCGCAAGCCGAACAACTCGATCAATTTCCTCGGCGGCTTCGACGGCTACACTGTTGGCAACCTCCGCGAAATCAAGCGCATCTTCAACGAGATGGGCATCGAATACACCATCCTCGGCGACAATTCGGACGTGTGGGACACCCCGACCGACGGCGAGTTCCGCATGTATGACGGCGGCACGACGCTCGAAGAGGCGGCCAACGCGATCAACGCCAAGGCGACGATTTCGATGCAGCAATATTGCACCGAAAAGACCCTGCCGTTCATCGCCGAGCACGGCCAGGAAGTGGTGGCCTTCAACCACCCGATCTCCGTCAAGGCGACCGACAATTTCCTGATGGAAATCGCGCGGATCGCCGGCGTCGAAATTCCGGAATCGCTTGCCAAGGAGCGCGGCCGCCTGGTTGACGCCATCGCCGACTCCAGCGCCCACATCCACGGCAAGAAGTTCGCGATCTATGGCGATCCGGACCTCTGCTACGGCCTCGCCGAATTCCTGCTCGAACTCGGCGCCGAGCCGACCACCGTGCTCGCCACCAATGGCGGCAAGGAATGGGAAAAGAAGATGCACGCGCTGTTCGACAGCTCGCCCTTCGGCAAGAACTGCAAGGTCTATCCCGGCAAGGACCTGTGGCACATGCGCTCGCTGCTGTTCACCGATCCGGTCGACTTCATCATCGGCAACACCTACGGCAAATATCTGGAGCGCGACACCGGCACCCCGCTGATCCGCATCGGCTTCCCGATCTTCGACCGTCACCACAAGCACCGCTATCCGGTGTGGGGCTATCAGGGCGGCATGAACGTTCTCGTGACGATCCTCGACAAGATCTTCGACACGATCGATCTCGCCACCATTATGCCGGCCAAGACCGACTATTCGTTCGACATCATCCGCTGATCCTGTTCATTGTCGGTTTGGCGACAAACCGACAATCCTCCTCCAAGGGCCCGGAGCGCATCTGCCGCTCCGGGCTTTTTTCTTTGCGTCCCGGGCCTTTGCAGATGCGGCGCGAAACTTGCTCAAACCCTGGCCAGCAAAACGATTCCTTTCCCGCATGGCCTGTTCGCGCCGAGCGTCCAGGGCGAGAAGAAATCCGGACAGGAGATCTCCATGGCTTCTCTTTCGGCAACCATTCAGGATGTTTTCAACGAGCCGGGCTGCGCGAAAAACGCCAATAAATCGGCGGCTGAAAAGAAGAAAGGCTGCACAAAGCAATTGCAGCCCGGGGGAGCCGCCGGCGGTTGCGCTTTCGACGGCGCCAAGATCGCGCTCCAGCCCTTCACCGACGTCGCCCATCTGGTCCATGGCCCCATCGCCTGCGAAGGCAATTCCTGGGACAATCGCGGCGCGGCTTCGTCCGGTTCGAACCTGTGGCGCACCAGTTTCACCACCGACATGAACGAGACCGACGTCGTGTTCGGCGGCGAGAAGCGCCTGTTCAAATCGTGCAAGGAAATCATCGACAAATATGATCCGCCCGCGATCTTCGTCTATCAGACCTGCGTCCCGGCGATGATCGGCGACGACATCAATGCGGTATGCAAGGCGGCGACGGAAAAATTCGGCAAGCCGGTGATTCCGGTCAACGCGCCGGGTTTCGTCGGTCCGAAAAACCTCGGCAACAAGCTCGCCGGCGAGGCGCTTCTCGACCATGTGATCGGCACGGTCGAGCCGGAATACACCACGCCCTATGACGTCAACATCATTGGCGAGTTCAACCTGTCGGGAGAATTGTGGCAGGTGAAGCCATTGCTCGATGAACTCGGCATCCGCATCCTGTCCTGCATTTCCGGCGACGGCCGTTACAATGAGGTGGCGTCGTCGCATCGCGCGCGCGCCTCGATGATGGTGTGCTCCAAGGCGATGATCAATGTCGCCCGCAAGATGGAGGAGCGCTACGGCATTCCCTTCTTCGAAGGCTCGTTCTACGGCATCGAGGACACCAGCGACTCCCTGCGCGAACTCGCGGGCCTTCTGGTCCAGCAGGGCGCGCCCGCCGAATTGATGGAGCGGACGGAAAAGCTGATCGCCCGGGAGGAAAAGAACGCCTATGCGGCGATCGCCGCCTACAAGGAGCGCTTCAAGAACAAAAAAGTTCTGCTCATCACCGGCGGTGTCAAATCCTGGTCCGTGGTCGCGGCGCTGCAGGAGGCCGGTCTCGAACTCGTCGGCACCAGCGTCAAGAAGTCGACCCGCGAGGACAAGGAGCGCATCAAGGAGTTGATGGGCCAGGACGCCCATATGATCGAGGACATGACCCCGCGCGAAATGTACAAAATGCTGAAGGACGCCAGGGCGGACATCATGCTGTCGGGCGGGCGTTCGCAATTCATCGCGCTGAAAGCGACCATGCCCTGGCTCGACATCAACCAGGAGCGCCACCACGCCTATATGGGCTATGTCGGCATGGTGAAACTGGTCAAGGAGATCGAGAAGACGCTTTACAATCCGGTGTGGCAGGAGGTGCGCCGACCCGCGCCGTGGGCCCGCGCCGGCGAAAGCTGGCAGGAAAGAGCGCTCGCGCAGATCGAGGCCGAGGCGGCCGAACTTGCCGCAGATCCGGTCAAGGCGGAAGACGCGCGCCGCGCCAAGGCGATCTGCATGTGCAAAAGCGTCACGCTGGGAACCATTGAGGATGCGATCCGCGACTTCGGCCTGACCACTGTCGAAGGCGTCAAGGAAAAGACCAACGCCTCCGGTGGCTGCGGCGCCTGCGCGGTCCGCATCGAGGAAATCCTGGAGGCTCAGGCCGATGTCGGACAACCGACACAGGTCCAGAACGTGGCGGCGGAGTAAGCGCCATGGCCAAGGTCGTCATTCCGAAAAAATCCTGCTCCGTCAATCCGCTGAAGATGAGCCAGCCGATCGGCGCGGCTCTGGCCTTCATGGGCCTGCGCGGTTCGATGCCGCTGCTGCATGGCTCGCAAGGCTGCACCTCCTTCGGACTGGTGTTGTTCGTGCGCCATTTCAAGGAAGCCATACCGCTGCAGACCACGGCGATGAGCGAAGTCGCAACCGTGCTCGGCGGCTATGAGAATGTCGAACAGGCGGTGCTCAACATCATCAAGCGCACCAAGCCGGAGCTCATCGGCATAGCATCGACCGGCGTCACGGAAACCAAGGGCGACGACGTCATCGGCTATATCGGGCTGATCCGCCAGAACCATCCCGAGCTGAAAGATTTCCCGATCGTCTATGTCTCGACGCCGGATTTCAAGGACGCGTTTCAGGACGGCTGGGAAAAGGCGGTGACCCGTCTGGTCGAGGAACTGGTGGAGCCGCCGGTCAATCCGGCGCGCCGCGATTTTTCGCGCGTCAATGTGTTGCCCGGCAGCCATCTCACGCCCGGCGACATCGATGAATTGCGCACGATCATCGAGGATTTCGGCCTGGAGCCGACCTTCCTGCCCGACCTCGGCGGCTCGCTCGACGGCCATATCCCCGATGATTTCACGCCGACCACAATCGGCGGCGTCGGGGTGGACGAGGTGGCGACCATGGGCGACGCGGGCTGGACGATCGCCGTCGGCGCCCAGATGCTTGCCGCCGCCGAAGCGATGCAGAAAAAGACCGGCGTTCCCTATCGCCTGTTCGAACGTCTGTGCGGCCTTGCGGCGAACGATGAACTGATCGGTTTCCTTAGCGAAATTTCCGGCCGTCCGGCGCCGATGAAATATCGCCGCCAGCGCGGGCAATTGGTGGACGCCATGCTCGATGGACATTTCCATCTCGGCGGGCGCAAGCTCGCGATCGGCGCCGAGCCGGACCTGCTCTACGATGTCGGCTCTTGCCTCAACGAAATGGGCGCGCAAATCGTGGCTGCGGTCACGACGACGCAATCGCCGGTGCTGGAAAAGATCCCGGCGGAGGAAGTGTGGATCGGCGATCTCGAAGATCTCGAGACATTGGCGCGCGAAAAAGCCTGCGACCTGCTCGTTACCCATTCGCACGGCCGGCAGGCGGCGGGACGTCTGAAAATCCCGTTTCATCGCATCGGCATTCCGATGTTCGACCGGTTGGGCGCGGGCCATAAATTGTCGGTCGGCTATCGCGGAAGCCGCGACCTCATCTTCCAGGTCGCCAATCTGCTGATCGAAGACCGCGAAGAAAATCATGAGGTTACGCCGGATAAGTGGCGCAATCCCTGGGGCCTCGACGCCAGTGACGCGGATGGCGCCGCGATTGCAACGATAGCCGCGAGCTGAGTTTTCGGGAGAAAGGGCAGGCCGATGAAAGTCGCATTTGCTACACAGGACTTGAAGCGGGTCGACGCGCATTTCGGCTGGGCCAAGAACGTCGCGGTCTACGAGCTCGACGAAAATGGCTATAGCTTCCTGGAGGCCTTTACTTTCGACGGCGATCTCCAGGAAGACGGCAACGAGGACAAGCTCGCGCCGAAGATCGAGGCGGTGAAGGATTGCGCCATTCTTTACGTGGCGGCGATCGGCGGTTCGGGCGCCGCGCGCGTGGTCGCGCAGAATATCCACCCGATCAAGGTTACGCAGCCCGAGAATATCGAAGACCTGCTCAAGAAATTGCAGGACGTGCTCAAGGGCAATCCGCCGCCCTTCCTGCGCAAGGCCATGGGCAAGGGCAAGGAGCGCGTCTTCGACCTCGAAGACTGATTTTCGCACTTGGCCCACGCCGGCCAGCACAATGAGGATTGAGATGACTGAAGCCGCCACACTCGACGACGCCGCGATCATTGCGGAATCGCCCTTCCTGAAGCAACTCGTCAAAGTCTGGCGGGCGCAGGATTCGCATGGGACCTGGGAGAACAAGAGCGACGCGCAACTCATCGCCGATTACATCGTCACCAAGGAGCAGCGCAAGGCGATCCCGATCATCGCCGATCCCGATCCGGAGACGATCTGGCGGCTCGAACTGTTCTACAATGCGATCGGCCTCGCCATCGAACATGCGTCGAAGGTCATGATCACGCCGATGCTGAAAATGAGCCACGAGGGCTTTGGCCGCATGGTGCTGATCGGCGGCCGTCTCATTGTCGTCAACAAGCAATTGCGCGACGTGCACCGCTTCGGTTTCGAGACTTTCGCCAAACTCGCCGAGGAGGGCGAGAAGCAAATCAAGGGCGGTCTCGAAATGATCGAGAAATTCCCCGAAGCGGCGAAATATTGAGGTCCCATCATGAGCGACGTTGAAACCTTGAAAGCTGAAATCAAAAAGCTTTCGGCGCGCGCAATGAACGCGAAAATGAATCTGCACGACCTCTCCGAGGAACTGCCGTTGAACTGGCAGACGGTTCTCGATGTCGCGCAAAAAACCTATGACGCCTTCGCCGAGCTTGAGGCGAAGCGCGAGCAACTGAAGACACTCGAAACGGCGTGACGGGAAAGGCGATTTCAATGGCGATTGCGCGCGACGGGCGCGAGTGGGCGCCCGATTATCTTCTGGCCATCGATGCCGAGAAATGCATCGGCTGTGGCCGCTGCTACAAGGTCTGCGGCCGCGAGGTGATGACCCTCAAGGGCATCAATGAGGACGGCGATATTGTCGAACTCGACGATGACGAGGATGATGAAGTCGAGAAGAAGGTCATGGTGATGGCCGACGTCGGCGCCTGCGTCGGCTGCGGCGCCTGTGCGCGGGTCTGCCCGGCCAATTGCCAGACCCACGGCTCCGAATCCCTGGCCGCGTGATGAACGCCGATCGCGCCTATCGCTGGCTGATGGAGGCGGGTGACGCCTCCACCAGCGAGAGGTTCGATCTGCATGTCGTCGCCAGCATTCTGGCGGTGGCGATCGCGCAAGCCGACGAGGAGGGGGCGCCGCTCGCGCGAACCTCAGGCCTTGATTGCGCGACGCTGTCGCAAGTGGCGCACGAGTTGTTTCCGGCTGCGGCGCCGGCTCTTGCGGCGATGGCGGGCGCTGTCGGGCCGTCCCCGCAAATCGAGGAAAAATCGGTCATCGACATTTTGCTGATCTACGCGAATGGGCCGATTGATTTCCTGCGTCCCCTGGCGACGATGATCGCGCGCCGCTGTCAGGAGCCGCATCATCTGTGGCAGGATCTCGGCTTGAGAAATCGCGGAGAACTGTCTCAACTGATGGCGCGCCATTTTCCGCGCCTGATAGAGCGCAATTCCGGCGACATGAAGTGGAAGAAATTCCTCTATCGCATGGTGTGCGGCGCAGAAGGATTCACTTTGTGTCCGGCGCCGGTGTGCTCCGACTGCGACGATTTCGCTTCCTGTTTCGGGTCGGAGGAGGGCGTCGCGCAATTGAGCCACGCCTATCAGGAAGAACGCTTATAGCGCGATGCCGTCATTGTGAGCGGAGCGAAATTGTCCAACTGCCGAAAGACAGCTTCGCTCCGCTCGCAATGACGGCGCTGGCATGCTCATGAAAAAATCCCGCCGCGATGACGCCGCGGCGGGATTTTGCCGAACAAGCGCAGTCCTCACTCAATGCCGAGTTCCTGCTCGCGGCGGTTCGCGGCATAGCGAAAACGCTCTTCGATCGCTTTGGGGTTGGAAAGGAATTCCGCCTCGCCATTGGCCAAAGCTTCGAGCACGATCCGGCCTTCCTCTTCGGTCAGCGCGACGCGGCCGGCCATATAGGCCGCCTCGGGCATGACCTGGAAAATTTTGGCGCGGTTGGGATGGTCCTTCACCGGAATCAATTCGACCGCTTCGAGCTTGCCGCCCAGCGTGATCGCCTGGCCGGTCACCTCGACCTTGCGGCCATCCTGCGTTGTCTTCACCAGAGTCGCCATGGACGAAAACCTTCCTCCGAAAACCTTCCTCAATGAGGCGGACGGCGGGCGGGCGCGCCGCTCGGCCATCCGACGAAAATCAGTCCTGAGCCGCCAGCGCATAGCCCGGCTTCGGCTTGGAATTGTAGTAATCGGGACGCTCCGGCCAATCGCCGACGGTTCCGAATTTGAACGCCTTCACCACCACCGGCGCGCCGGGCGAAACCGAGACTTCGCCGAGCTTGACCTCGCGGCTTCCAGGGCCGACCGAGAAATCGGCGACCACCGTGCCGTCGGCCTTGCAGGCGCGGGCGAAGCCGGGGGTGCCGACATGGGCGGCGGCGACAGAGGCTTCGACGAAAGCCGGGGTTTCGAATTCGCCGTCGGCGGCGCCGAAGGCGGGAGTCGCGAAGGTGAAACTCACCAGAGCGCTCGAAAATTCGACCGGAATGTCGGCGCTGATCGGGCGCGCGACCGAATAGATTGTCAAAGTGCCGCCATCAAGCAAGGCCTTGATGTCGTCCGTGGACAGATCGGCGAAAGCGGAAGCGAGGTTCATTCCCATCTCCTGTTGTAACCCTCGTGCGACAGCATCAAAATCTGTGCCAATCTCGGTGTTACCGGACGCGGCCTGTCGGGAACAGCGGCGCGAGCGTCGGCATCGCGACTAAGTTGTCGCCTTTTGTCAGGGTGTCGGAAAATCTGCGCGAATCTTGCTTGGGACGCGCGGAGACCAGACGGAGGACGACATGGTGGAAACGGCGATCGTCGGCGGCGGCTTGTGCGGCTTGGCCCTTGCGGCGCAATTGGCGCGGCGGGGGCGGGATTTCGAACTGTTCGAGGCCCGTCAACGCTGGGGCGGGCGCATCCTGTCGGTCGATTGCAAATTGTCGGGCCACGCGGTCGATCTCGGCGCGTCATGGTTCTGGCCGGACCGCCAGCCGCTGCTGACGGCGCTGCTCGGCGAACTGGGCCTGGAGAGCTTCGCCCAGTTCGACGACGGCGCCGTGCTGCGGCTGAACGAGGCGGACGCCACGCCGGAACGGATCGATGTCGCGGGCGGCGTGCATGGCGGCGCCCGGCGCGTGGTCGGCGGCGCCCAGAAAATAGTCGAAGCCTTGCGCCGATTGCTGCCGCAGGAGCGGCTTCATCTCGATTGCCAGATCAGGGGCATCCGCGACGGCGACGATCATGTCGTGCTCACGATCAATGAAGCGGGCGCGACCCGCGTGGTCGAGGCGGATCGCGTCGTTTTGGCGTTGCCGCCGCGTCTTGCCGAGGAGCGCATCATCTTCGCGCCGGGTCTCGACGGGTCGATGCGCCAGGTCATGCGCGACGCGCCGACCTGGATGGCGGCGCAGGCCAAGGCGGTGACGACTTTCGCCGCGCCGGCATGGCGCGAGGCGGGGCATTCCGGGAACGCCTTCGTCAGCCACGAACAGGCGGTGTTCGACGAGATTTTCGACGCCAGCGATCCGCGCGGCGGCGAAGCCGCGCTTGGCGGCTTTTTGGCCATGGGCCCGGAATTGCGCGAGGCCTTTCGCGACGGCCTGCCCATGCTGATGCAAAGCCAGTTCGAACAGGTGTTCGGCGGCCTGCCCGATGGCCGCGAGCATTTCTATCAGGACTGGGCCAAGGATGCCGAAACCTGCAGTGCGCTCGACCGCGAGCGCGGCCGCGAGGAGCAGCGCTCAGCCGCCAATCCGCTGCTGCGGCGCGCGTTGTGGCAGGGGCGTCTACATCTTGGCGGCTCGGAGACGGGATCGATCCAGGCTGGCTATATGGAAGGCGCGCTGGAGGCGGCCCAGCGCATCGCGCGCGACATTTTTCGCGACACGGCCCCCGAGGACGATGCGGCGCTGCGCCAGGGCGAAAATGCGAATGACGCCAGCCTGCGCCGCTTTACGGCCTGGGTCGAGCGCAAGGCGCCAGGACTTCTGGACGACTACCGCCGCCGGCTCAACGCCAGTCTTGCGAACCAGGCGCGTGACCAATTGACCCAGCGCGCGATGCTCGGCTCTGTCGAGGCCTTTTTCGCCCAGGCTCTCGCCAGGGTCGAAAGTCTGCCCTTCGATGTGCGCGGCGTCGCGGTCGAGAAGGGCCGCAGCGCCTTGACGCCGCTGGCGCAAGAACCGTTCGGCGGCGTGCTGAAGCAGTTTTTCGACGATGTCGCGGCATTCAACGCCACGTCCTGCGCTTTGTCGAATTTTCCCGACGAACATAGGCTTGCGCGGGAATATGTTCAGGTGATCATGCGCGACGTCGCCGCCGCCTGGACCGAATTTTCACTGGCGCTGAACACCCGTTTCCTCGGCGAAGTCGAGGCGCAGGACGGCGCCGCCGCCTGAATCATGCAAGGAGTAGCGAAACTTATGTCCGATGTCGCTTATGTGATCTGCGCCCTCGACGATATTCAGAGCCAGCGCGCGCAGGGATTCGATCTCGCCGTCCTCGATGAGGCGGGCGAGGAGAAGAATTTCCCGATCGTGGTGGTGCGCTGGGGCAAGCAGGTTTTTGGCTATGTCAATTCCTGCCCGCATCACGGCGCGCGCCTCGATTGGGAGCGCGAGCAGTTTCTCGATCCGACCGGCCTGCGCCTGATGTGCGGCAAGCACGGCGCGCTGTTCGAGCTGGGCACCGGACGCTGCTCGGCTGGTCCCTGCAAGAACGACCATCTCAAGCCGGTGGAATTGCAGGTGATCGACGGCGACATCTGCATCACTGGCGTCAGCCTGGCCGAGGAGGAGGACGAGGACGAGGACGAGGCGGACGCCAGCAGTGTCGAGGCGTGATTGGAAAGGTGTCGAGGTGCGATTGGAAAACGGCGCGCCGCCGCGCGCATGACTCCGAAAAGCGGGAACCGCTTTTCGGAAAAGATCACGCTCAGACAGAACAATAACGCGGGAGGCGTTTCCACGGAAACGCCTCCTCTTTCCGTGCGAACGGCGCGCCGCCATCCGCCGAAATCGCAGCAAATCAGACCGGGCGGTTTTCGTTGCGGTTCTTGACAGGCTCGGCGCGCGACAGCGCGTCGGAGAGGGAAAGCGTTTCAAAGGTTTCCTTGGCCTCGACCAGTTTGTCGAGCACGAATTGCAGCTTGCCCCCGGCGTCGAGCTTCTTGTAGTCGTTCTTATCGAGGCCGCAGAAGTCGTTGACTTCCTTCCAGACCGTGGATTCGTCGCAGGGCAGGATGGTGAAGGTCACGCCGTCGACCTCGACGGTATATTTGGCGAGCAGGTCGATGTTGTTGACGAAGATGAAATAGGTGCCTTCCGGCGCCAGCAGCGGCAGGACGACTTTCTTGAAGGCGTCGAAATAAGCGAAATCGTGCAGATAGCCGACCAGGATTTCGATTTTGCCCGCGCCTTCCTTGGCCACTGAGAGAATCTGTTCGAGCTTGAATTCCGGCGGGCGCGCCTCGTCGGCGAGCTGCTGCTGGAACTCCAGCGCGAAGTCGCCGCGGAAGCCGAAATAGCCGGGCTTGCCGGTCGGGCCCTTGAAGGTCGCGTTGAGCAGCCGCTTCTCCTTCTCCAGGCCGGCGAAGGCGGTGGATTCGATCGATGTCATTGTCATTCTCCGCTTGAAAAAACTGTTCGCGTCTCCGCGCGCCAACCCGTCATGCAAATGATCTGCCGCTTTTTGCGCCACAAATTGTCTGGCCTGAACCCTGCTTGTCGCAATCCATTGGCTCCAAGTAAACGGAAGGCGACAAGGGCATGAAGCTTCACATCGCGCGCCCTTATGTCGAGGCTCTGGCTGCGGATTTTCCCGAGCTCGAATCCCTCAAGGCGCAATTGCTGTTCGGCGACAAGGTCGAGATTCCTTTCCAGCAGCTGTCCGGCGCGCAGGTCGATCGCCTGCATGACCTCTATGGCGAGGCTGGCCCGCCGATGCAGAGCGCGCGCGCGCAGCTTGCGACCTTGCGCGACGCTTTCGAGGGAAGCGGAGCGCGTTTCGCCGCCGACGATCTCGAATCGGTGGTTCCGGCCATCGCGAGCTTCCTCATCGACGGCGCCCAGCGCGGCTGGCTGTTCGCCATGAATGTCGGCGGGCGGCCGTTGCCCTATGTCGTCGCGCGCATCGATTACACCCCGCCGTCCAACGACGAGACGGGGCGCATCTTCGTCGAGCTCAAGGCCAATTCCAAAGGCGAGCTGACGACCGTCCAGGTTCGCATCATGGCCGGCGATATCGCGGGCAGGACGGTGGCGGAAATTTTCGCGGGAAAAGGCTTTCTGCGCGAGACGCCGGAACTGATCGCGGCCTATGACGCCAACGCCGAGAATTATTTCGAATGGCGCGCGCATTATGGCGCGCAATTCGCCGGCAGCGGGCTCGGCTTTTTCGCCGAGGACCCCTCGTCCTCCCATCGCAGCAATGATTGGACGCGCAAGGACACGGTCATTCTGTCGTCAGGCGGCAATCCGGCGCGGCTCGTCAATGACGAGAGTCTGCTGGCCAATCGTGCGCTCACGCTCGAACTTACCGGCGACATTTTCGGCAATTATCTGCGCAAGGCGGCCAAGAGCAATCTCTACGCGGAGGAGGACGAGGTCGCGGCGGCCCGGGCCAATATCGGCAAGGATCTGTTCCGTCAGATCCCGGTCCATCCCTTCATCCTGATGTTCCATCTCGACCTCCATCATTACGTCTGGGCTCATGTCGAGGACATCGAACCCTATGTTTATCAGCCGGACCTCAAGCAGAAGCTGGTTCTGCCCGAGGAGCAGACCGATCTGATCGACATTCTCACCGCTGAGATGGATGTGCTGATGGACGATATCGTCGCCGGCAAGTCCGGCGGCACGACCGTGCTCTGCGCCGGCCCGCCGGGGGTCGGCAAGACTTTGACGGCCGAAGTCTATTCCGAGATCGTCAAGCGCCCGCTCTATCGCGTTCATTCCGGCCAACTCGGCCTCAATGTCGCGGCGATGGAGACCTCGCTGAAAGAGGCTCTGCTGCGCGCCCAGCGCTGGGGCGCGGTGATGCTGATCGACGAGGCCGACGTCTATATCAAGCGTCGCCAGGACGACATGACCATGAATGCGGTCGTCGGCGTGTTCCTGCGCGTGCTGGAATATTTCAACGGCCTGCTCTTCCTCACCACAAACCGGATCGACGACATCGACGAGGCGATCGTGTCGCGCTGCATCGCCCTGATCCGCTTTCATTCCCCGGACGCCGAGGCGCGTACGCGCATCTGGAAGGTGATGTCGGAGCAATTCGCCTTGAGCCTCGACGAAAAGCTGATCTCGACGCTGGTCGAGTTCTACCCGCAGACCAGCGGACGCGACATCAAGGGGCTGGCCAAGCTCGTTTCGAAATATTGTCGCCATCGCGACACGCCGCCGGACCTCGGCGTGTTCAAGCGTTGCGCGATCTTTCGCGGCCTCGACCAAGCGGCTGCATCATGACCATGCGCCATTGTCGGCTTGCCGACAATGGCGCGCCGCCGCCATTAGGAGTTCGAATAAAAACAAGATCGAAAGCGGCGTCAGGCCATTGGCGCGGGTCTTGCTAATCCTTTGAGCGAAACGTCTTGCATTCTGGAGGACCAGCAATGATCCAACTCACCGACAGCGCCATCAACGCTGTCCGCAACGCCATCAAGGGGGCGTCGGAGCCTGTCCAGGGCTTGCGTCTCAAAGTCGAGACGGGCGGCTGTGCGGGCAACAAATATATGATGGGTCTGGTGAAGACTCCGGAAGAGAATGACGAGGTCGTCGAGCGCGACGGCGTCAAGGTTTTCGTCGAGAGCGCCAGCCGCGAGCTTCTTGCCGGCGTCACCATCGACTTCGTCGTCGCCATCGAGGGCGCCGGCTTCACATTCGAAAATCCCAACGCCACGCATTCTTGCTCCTGCGGCAAGAGTTTTGGCTGATCTTTGCCGCAAGGAGAGGGTAGATGACGATGCAGACCGATGTTTCTGTGGCCAAGTCCTCCACGGCGCCCGAGAGCGAACGCATCCGGTTGATCCGCGAGGCGATCGAGGAAGTTCGTCCCGCCTTGAAGCGCGATGGCGGCGACTGCGAGCTGATCTCCGTCGAAGGCAATAAGGTCAATGTCAGGCTGACCGGCGCCTGCGTGTTCTGCAAGCTGGCCAGCGCGACGCTCGAAGGGATTCAGGCGAAAGTGGTCGAGGCGCTTGGTGAGTTCGTCCGTGTCGTGCCCGTTCCGATGGGCTTCCGCCCGGGTCATTGAGCGCGATCATGTCCTTGGCCGCCACATCACTTGATAGAGGCGCTGAAGTGGGATCTTCCGCCAGCCTGTGGAAAATGTGGCGCGAGGATCTCGGCTGCGTCAAGGCGCGCGATCCGGCCGCCCGCAACACCCTTGAAGTGGCGCTCACCTATCCGGGTGTTCACGCCATCATCTGGCACCGCCTTGCCCATCGCCTGTGGCGGTCGGACTTCAAATTCCCCGCGCGGTTCATTTCCTGGTTCGCGCGGGTCGTGACCAATGTCGATATTCATCCCGGCGCAACCATTGGCCACGGATTCTTCATCGACCATGGCGCCGGTGTGGTGATCGGCGAAACCGCCGAGATCGGCGACAATGTGACAATGTATCATGGCGTGACGCTGGGCGGCGTGAGTTGGTCGCAGGGCAAGCGCCATCCTACGATCGAGGATGGCGTGCTGATCGGGGCGGGCGCGAAAATTCTGGGGCCGATCAAAGTCGGCGCCGGCGCGCGGATCGGCGCCAATTCGGTGGTGGTCGAGGAAGTGCCGCCCGGCGTGACGGCGGTCGGAATCCCGGCGAAGGTGGTGAAGGCCGCGTTGCCGCGGAACGCCGCCGGCGCCCGGGTCAATCTCGACCATCATCTCATCGCCGATCCGGTCGGCGAAATCTTGTCGCTCCTGCTCGACCGCGTCGATTTTCTGGAGGCGCGGCTCAATCACACGCAGCGCCGTCTGAAAAAGACGGGCGCCCGAAGCGACGAGCGAGTGGAGGGATAGATTATGAGCGTATTGCAGGATCTGGGCAGACTGTCTTCGGCCGAAGACTTCTTCAACTATCTCGACGTGCCGTTCGAGCCCACCGTCGTCCATGTTTCGCGTCTGCACATTCTGCGGCGCATGGGCCAATATCTCAAGGGCAGCGAGGTCGATGGGGCTTTCGACGGTCTCGGCGACGACGAGATCAAGGCTCAGTGCCGCGCGCATCTCGAACAGGCCTATCAGGACTTCATTGCTTCGACGCCGATTCAGGAGCGCCTGTTCAAGGTGCACAAGGAGGCTATCGAGCCGAAGCTGGAACCGGCTGGCAATTTCGTGCCGTTGGATTCCCTCAAGGTGATCTGACGATCCGGTCGGCGACGCGACAGGGCGATATCCGCCGGCCCCGACAACGGGTCTTGGAGGAGAAGATGACTTCCGTCCTTTGTTCGATGCGGAATGGAATGAGCGGCGCTCATGGAGCGGCGTCCAGGACCGGCCTGCGTGACGGAGGCCGGGGCGATCCGGAGCGTCGCCGCAATGGCTAGGGCGGACGCGACGATTCTTCCCCCCATGCCCGCTCTGTCGTGCCGGGCGGATGTCGCCTTGCGCGGCATTTACGAGATTTCCAAAGTTTTGGGGGCGCCTGGGCGGCTTGACGAGGTGCTGGCGCAGGTTCTCGACCTGCTCGCAAGTTTCGTCGATCTGCGCCGTGGGGTCATCGCCTTGATCGACTCTTTCGGCGAGGTCAGGCCGGTGGTCGGCCTGGGCGGATTCTCGGCGCGGCCGGGCGGCGCCCGCCTGCCGGAGCGCGCCATCGGCCGCGTCGTCACCACGCGGGCGCCGGTGATTGTGGAAAACGTCGACGGCGACGCCGATTTCGCAGCCTGGCCGGCCGGTCCTTCAGGCGCGCGCCAGGCGGTGATCGCGGCCCCGATCTTCGATCGCGGCGAGGTCATCGGGCTCCTCGCGATCGACCGCCCTTCGACGGCAAGCTATCGCGTGGCGACCGACGACGACGCGCGCTTCCTCGGCATGATCGCCAATATGATCGGTCAGACCCTGCATCTCTATGATGTCGTCACGCGCGATCGCGAGCGGCTGATGGAGGACCAGCGCCGGCTCGAAAAGGAATCGCCGCGCCACGCGGAAATAAGCGGCGAGCAGGCCTTGATCGGCATTGTCGGCGCGAGCCGGGCCATCCGCGCGGTGTTCGACCAGATCAATGTCGTGGCGCGCACCCATACGACCATTCTGCTGCGCGGGGAATCCGGCACGGGCAAGGAATTGTTCGCCCGCGCCGCCCACGACCTCTCGCCGCGCAAGGATGGCCCCTTCATCCGTTTGAACTGCGCGGCGCTGCCCGAATCCATGCTGGAATCCGAGTTGTTCGGACATGAGAAAGGTTCGTTCACCGGCGCTGTCGGCCAGCGCAAGGGCCGGTTCGAACTGGCCGACAAGGGCACGCTTTTTCTTGACGAGATCGGCGAAATCTCGCCCGCCTTCCAGGCCAAATTGCTGCGCGTGCTGCAGGAGGGCGAATTCGAGCGGGTCGGGGGAACGCGGACGGTCAAGGTCGATGTCCGTTTCGTCTTCGCGACCAACAAGAATCTCGAGGCGGCCGTCGAGCGCGGCGATTTCCGCGCCGATCTTTATTATCGCATCAATGTCGTGCCAATTCTGCTGCCGGCCTTGCGTGAGCGGCCCGAGGACGTGTCGCTGCTGGCGCAGGAATTCCTCCGCCGGTTCAACGAGGAAAACGGCGCCCGCAAGCGCCTGACCCCGGCGGCGGTGCAGTTGCTGCAGGGTTGCAACTTCCCCGGCAACGTCCGCGAGCTGGAAAACTGTGTGCGCCGCACAGCGACCTTGTCGCATGGCGACGCCCTGGTCGAGGGCGATTTCGCCTGCACCGTCGGCGCCTGCCTGTCCTCGACCCTTTGGAAGGATTTTTCCGCGCCCAAGCCCCAGGACGCGTTCGGGGAGCGCCATGCGCCGCCGGCCGCGGTCGATTCCGCCCCGTTCGATGAGGGCGTGGCGCGGCGCGCGGCGATTGCGGCGGCCTCGCGCGCCGACGCCTTGCGGTCACGCGCGAGCGCGCGCGCCGCGCTTTCGAAAACGCCGGATCGCGACAGTCTGATCGATGCAATGGAAAAGGCCGGCTGGGTGCAGGCGAAGGCGGCGCGCCTCCTCAATCTGACGCCGCGCCAGATCGCTTACGCGCTCGCCAAACACAACATCCCGATCAAGAAATTCTGAAGCGTCGTGCGATTTGGCGGCCGGGCGCCCGGCCCCTTGTCGCATTGCCAACGCGGACGTTGCGAAACCTCCAAAGCGTCGCGGCGCGGCCCGAAAACCCTCGATTATAGGCTGGCACGCGCCTTGCTCGACTGGATGCGACGTTCGTCCGCGAGCCGGTTCGTCCCCAGGGCTCCCGACGCCGGTTGCGAACGCGCCAGGATTGAGGAGAGTTTTCGATGAGCTACAAGATCATCGCTTCGCAGTGCACGGGCTGCAGCCTTTGCGAATTCGAATGCCCCAACGCCGCGATCTCGATGAAGGGCGACACTTTCGTGATCGACCCCAAGAAATGCACCGAATGCGAAGGTCATTTCGACCATGCGAAGTGCGACGAGGTCTGCCCGGTTCCCGGGACCTGCGTGAAAGCCTGATTGCGCTCGGACGCCGGGCCGTTTGGTCCGGCTCCGGCAAATCGCGCCGGCTTTCTCGCCGGCGCGTTGTTTGAGAAACCGTCGCCGCCAAAGGAAGACATTATGAAGGTCATGATCCGACGCTCCGAGGATACCGGGCTCTCGATCTATGTTCCGAAGAAGGACCTCGAAGAGCCGATCGTCGAGTCGGAGTTCGAGACCCTCTGGGGCGGCTGGATCAAAATCGCCAACGGCTGGGTGCTCGAACTTCCCGAAATGGCGGCGGACACCCGCCTGCCGATCACCGTCAACGCCAAGAAGCGCGGCGAGGAGGATTGAACATGAACGCGGCGATCCTCGATCAGGACCTGATGCCGCCGCAGGAAGCGGAAAAGCTCGTCGCGACCCTTTCGGGCCGCCTGCGCGCCGGCGAAATCATTCCCTATGTCGGACCGGGCCTTGCGGCTTTGTCGACGCCTTCCGTCCCGCTGACGCCGGAGGATCTCGCCGCCTTCTTCGGAACCAAGGTGGCGCTGCCGCGCCGCGCCAAGGGCAACGCCTGGGCCGCCGGCCAGCATATCGAAAGTTTCAAGCATCGCTCGACCGTGACCGCGCTCATGGCGGAGGCTTTTTCCGCGCCGGTCGCGCCGACTCCCTTGCATGCTTTTCTCGCTTCGCTGCCGCTGCCGCTGATCGTGGATACATGGTATGATGGCGCTTTCCGCGCGGCGTTGGAAACGCGAGACGACTGGGGCGAAATCCAGGGCAATACCCGCGCCGGCGTCGGCGAGGATCGCTGGTATCGCTTCTATGACGCCAAGGAAAACGAGGCGAGCCGCGACGACGCCGAGGGCTGGAAGACAATCCTCTACAAGCCGCATGGCGGCGTTCAGCCGGCAAAGAATTTTTTGATCTCCGACGCCGATTATGTCGAGGTTCTCACCGAAATCGACATTCAGACCCCCATCCCGGACGTGGTCAAGAACCGCCGCGCCGAGCGCAGTTTCCTGTTCCTGGGCTGTCGGTTCCACGACCAGATGCTGCGCACCTACGCGCGCCAGATCAGCAAACGTTCCGCGGCGCCGCATTACGCCGTGGTCGATCGCGACCAGATGACGGCGAACGAGCGCCGCTTCTTCGCTTCGGAAGGCATCGTGCCGATCGCGCTGCCTCTGGCCCGCGTCTGCGATCTTCTCGTCACGGCGTGAATTCGCGCGCAATCCGCGTCACGCGAAGGGAGCCGCTTGCGGCTCCCTTCGCTTTTCCCGCCGCTCGGAAAAATACCTTGTCGGCTTTGCAACAGGTAGAAAAGTCCCCGAAAACGCTGTGCGCAAACCGACATGTGGCCACGTTGGATGTGCATAAGTTATTGAATAAATGGTGATAATTGACAGGAGCCGGTTCTGGCACATGCGTTGCTAATTTCAGGGCAGGGCAAAGCTTTAATGGCTTGAGCTGGAAGTTGAGAGAGGGTCGGACATGGATTCCACGGGACATCTTGAAACGGGCGCGTCCGCGACTGACGTCGATATGGACGCTGTCATGCAGCAGGTTGCCGAGCACAAGGGCTGCGGCACTTCGGGCGGCAGCGGCAAGGCGAGCTGCGGCTCGGGCGCGGGCGAGAACGACCTGCCTCCGGAAATCTGGGACAAGGTCAAGAACCATCCCTGCTACAGCGAAGAAGCGCATCACCATTACGCGCGCATGCATGTCGCGGTCGCGCCGGCCTGCAACATCCAGTGCAACTATTGCAACCGCAAATACGATTGCGCCAATGAATCGCGTCCGGGCGTCGTTTCCGAGAAGCTGTCGCCGGAACAGGCCGCGAAGAAGGTCCTGGCGGTCGCCTCGACCATTCCGCAGATGACGGTGCTCGGCATCGCCGGCCCGGGCGACCCGCTCGCCAATCCGGCCAAGACCTTCAAGACCTTCGAGCTGATCTCGAAGACGGCGCCGGACATCAAGCTGTGCCTCTCGACCAATGGTCTGGCGCTGCCCGATCACGTCGACACCATCGCGAAATATAACGTCGATCACGTCACGATCACCATCAACATGGTCGATCCGGAAGTCGGCGCGAAGATCTATCCGTGGATCTTCTGGAAACACAAGCGGGTCGAGGGCATCGAGGCGGCCCGCATACTCACCGAGCGCCAGATGCAAGGGCTCGAAATGCTGACCGAGCGCGGCATTCTGTGCAAGGTCAATTCGGTGATGATCCCCGGCGTCAACGACAAGCATCTTGTCGAGGTCAACAAGGCGGTCAAATCCCGCGGCGCCTTCCTGCACAACATCATGCCGCTGATCTCGGCGCCTGAGCATGGCACGGTGTTCGGCCTCACTGGTCAACGCGGCCCGTCCGCCCAGGAACTGAAGGCGCTGCAGGACTCCTGCGAAGGCGAAATGAACATGATGCGGCATTGCCGCCAGTGTCGCGCCGACGCCGTGGGTCTGCTGGGCGAGGATCGGTCGGAGGAATTCACCACCGACAAGATCATGGCGATGGAGGTCAATTACGATCTCGAAAGCCGCAAGGCCTATCAGGCTGCGGTCGAACTGGAGCGCGTCGCCAAGGTCGAGGCCAAGAAGGAAGAGCTTGAGACGCTCGCCGGCGTCGCCAGCGACATCAAGATCCTGACCGCCGTCGCGACCAAGGGCTCGGGCCTCATCAACGAGCATTTCGGCCACGCCAAGGAGTTCCAGATCTACGAACTCTCGACCTCGGGCGCGAAATTCGTCGGGCATCGCCGCGTCGACCTCTATTGCCAGGGCGGTTTCGGCGACGAGGACTCGCTCGAAACCGTGATCCGCGCGATCAACGATTGCCATGCGGTGTTTGTCGCCAAGATCGGCGGCTGCCCGAAGGGCGATCTCGCCAAGGCCGGCATCGAGGCCGTGGACGAATATGCCCACGAGTTCATCGAGAAATCGGCGATCGCCTGGTTCAAGGCCTATCTGGAAAAGGTCAAGAGCGGCGAAATCGTCCATGAGGAGCGCGGCGACGCCGTGATCCGTCAGGGCGCGCTGATCGCGACCGCCGCCGCCGCCGAGTGATGATGCGGCGCCCGCGGATCGTGCGGCGATCCGCGGGCGCGCCATCGCGCCGAATCCAGCGCAAGCGCGGAGAAAGGCGTTCCCGCCAGAGGCGTGGGGGCCCGATATGATTTCCGAACAACGAGGAATGAACCATGGCGTATAGAATCGTCTCGTCGCAATGCACGAGTTGCTCGGCCTGCGAGGCGGAATGTCCGAACGAGGCCATTTCGGAGAAGGGTGGAACCTTCATCATCGATCCGGCGAAATGCACCGAATGCATCGGCCATTTCGACACGCCGCAATGTGTCGCGGTTTGTCCGGTCGATGAAACCTGCGTCGTCGACAAGAATTATCCCCGTTATCAGGCTCCGTGAGGACGACGGCATGAATTTCGAAATTACCCCCAAGGCCGCGAAATTCATGCGGATGATGGTGATGGCGGATGGTGGTCAGGGAGCTGGCTTCCGGCTCTCTGTCAGTCCTGGCGGATGTTCGGGACTCGCAGCGGATATTTCCGTGAAGCCCGAGCCCGAGCCCGGCGACGCGGTGGTCGCGCATTCCGGCCTGAAGCTCTTCCTGCCGGCGGAAAGCCGCCTGCTGCTGCAAGGCGTCACGATCGACTTCGCCGAGACTCCGACCAGCACCGGCCTGGTGTTTTACGACCCCAAGGCCCCGGCGACCTGCGGCAGCAATGCGGGCTAGAGCATATTCCCAAAAAGTTGCAGACTTTTTGGATAAGAATATGCGTCAAAACAATGAACTAGAGCATTCTTCCGATTCGGAACGAACGGAAAATGCTCTAACGCGACTCGGTTGAACCAATGGCTGCGGCGCAACAACTGAGCAGGGAGTCTTCGTCCTTCGATGACGCCCTGCTTTCACATCCCCTGTTCGGCGGCGGTCTGCCGCCGCTGGCGGACCAGCATCTCGTTGAAGCCGGGCTGAATTATTCCGCCGACGGACTCGCCGAATATCATCTGAGCGAAGCGCAAAAAATCGCGCCCGATCATTTCGCTGTCTTGATCGGCTTCTATCGCTATTATTTCTACAAGGGGCGCCTGAACGAGGCGCTGGCCATTTCCAACATTTGCATGGCCAAGGCGGCGCGGGAGAAAAATTTCGCGACCGATTGGCGCGCGGTGCGCGCGAGCGACGCGCGCTTCGGCGATTACGACGACGTCATCGCCCGCTTTTTCATGTTCTGTCTCAAGGGCTACGCCTATTTGAACCTGCGGCTCGGCGACCTGGCGGAGGGCTGCGCGGCCGCCGAAAAATGTCTTGAGCTGGACGCCGGCGACAAGATCAACGCCGGTCTGCTTCTGGATATCGTCGCGCGTCAGGAGGCTGACGATGAATGACGACATCGAAGAGACCATCGACTGGCAGGGCAGTGAGGTCGATTGTGCGTCCTGTGCGCATTGCGACATGCTGGCGAGCGGCAAATGTCGGCTTTCGCACGCCTGCGTGAACGACCGTTACGCGCGGCGCATCGACCGTTTCTTCAACTGGAATCCCGGTCTCGCCAATCAATATGTGAGCCATCCCCATTTCGAGGTGCGCGCGATCGCGGCCAAGCACGCCGCGGTTTTCCTGCTGCCGCCTTTGCTCGACGATCCCGAAGAAACGGTGCGTTGGAACGCCGCGCGCCGGTTGCCGAAAAAGCACATTTTGAAATTGCGCGACGATCCGCATCGCGAAGTGCGAATCCGCATCGTCACTTTGCTCGACGATTCCGATCTGGTCCCGATGTTGCAGGACCGCGATTATTACGTCCGCCTTTCGGTGGCGCGGCGACTGGCGCCGGAGCTTCTGGAATGGATGCTGCATGACGAGGAGGCGGAAGTCCGGCGCGTGGTCGCCCAACGCATCCCGCCGGACTGGCTGATGCGCATGGCTGGCGATCCGGAGCCGCGGGTGCGGTTGGAAATCGTCCAGCGGCTTCCGGCCGAGAAGCTCGGCGAGATGCGCGGCGATTCCGACTGGCGCATCCGGCACGAAGTGGCGAGCCGGATCGCGCCGGAGGAGATCGGATCGCTGATCGCGGACGAGGACGAATTGGTGCGTGAGACCGCCTGCGCGCGGGCGTCGGGTGGCGAGAGGCGAAGGAAGGAGGGGCCATTATGAGCAATATCGTTCGCGACAGCGAAGTGGTCGAGCTGGATAAGCCAGCCTATTTCACCTTCGGCGACAAGGTTCTGGCCAAGCGCACGGTCCGCAACGACGGCACTTATGCGGGCAAGGAAATCGGCGAGATTCTTTGCCGCAAAGGCGAGGTCGGCTACGTCGTCAGCATCGGCACGTTCCTGCAGCAATTCTATATCTATGGCGTCGAATTCACGGACACCGGCCATCGCGTCGGCATGAAGCGCAAGGAACTGGAGCTGGCCGTTCCGCGCGACGAAATCGGCGATATCCCCTTGCCAGCGGAGTTGCCCGCATGATCGACCCGCGTGTGCCGAAATATCAATGGGGCCAGCGCGTGCGCTGCCTGATCGATCTAGTGAACGACGGCTCCTATCCCAACGCGCCCGAGGACGCTCTTCTGGCGGCCGCCGGCGCCGTCGGCGAGATCGTCCAGGTCGGCTCGCATGTCGATTCCAACACGCCCGTATATATTGTTGAATTTGAAGAGAAATATGTGATCGGCTGCGTCGAGGAAGAAATCGAGCTGGCGTGACGCGTGATGAGGCAGAGGGCGAAACATGGCGATCCAGGCGGAAGAATTGCAGGAAATCGAAACGCTGCTGACTGGCGCGGAAGCCGACGGTTCGGTTCTCGCCGCGCTGCGGCTGAAATTCCCGCATCTCAAATGGTCGCGCTGCGACGCCTCCGACGTGCTCGAGGAGCCCTATCGCTCCTTTCCCGCCTATGACCTTCATCTGATGGACGCGAGCAATCATTGCGTGGCGGTCGTCGCCGATCCGGCGGCCGCCAGCGGCGCCATTCTCGCGACGCGGAGCGTCACAAGATGACAGAGCCGGCTTACGAGCCCGACGAGATCGAGGACGAGGACGTCGAGTCGGTCCGCATTCCTCTGTCCGACCCGGACATGACGATGGATGAGTTGCAGGCGGTCGATTCCGTCCTGCGCACGTCGCGCGTTTCCAACGGCGCAACGGTCGCCGAATTCGAGGCGGCGTTCGCGGCTTATCTCGGCCGGCGTTACGCGATCGCGGTTCCGAGCGGAACGATCGGGCTCTTTCTCATTCTGATGGCCAAGGGAATTGGGCCCGGCGACGAGGTGATCGCGCCGAGCTTTTCCTTTCGCGAGACGGCGCAGGCCATCGCCGCCATCGGCGCCACGCCGGTCTTCGCCGATATCGATTACTGGTCCGGCGCGATGGTCGCGCCAAAGGCGGAAGCGAAGATTACGCCGAAAACGCGGGCGATTCTCGCCGCCAATCCCAACGGCCATCCGGCGGATTGGTCGAGCCTGCGCGAACTCGCCGACAAGGCCGGGCTGATGCTGATCGAGGATTCGAGCGAGGCGATCGGCTCGAAATACAAGGACCAATTGGTCGGGACATTCGGCGACGCTTCGGTTTTCGATTTCGCCCAGCCCATGCCGCTGACCTGCGGCGAGGGCGGCATGATCGTCACCGACGATCCGGACCTCGCCATGGCGATCAAGCGCCGCCGCGCCCATGCCCCGGAAGAGCGCGGATCGGTCGCGGTGACGACCGCGCCGGCGCTGCAATTGCAGATGAGCGACATCACCGCGGCGCTCGGCCTCGCGCAATTGCGGCGGCTGGAGGAGATCCTCGAAAAGCGGCTGACGATCGAGCATCTCTACAACAAATATGTTCAGTCGTTCGAGGGGATCAAGCCGCCCTATGTCGCGCCGGACGTGACCGAGGTTCATTGGTTCCTCTATGTCGTCCATCTCGGCACGCGCTTCTCCAAGTCAAGCCGCGACGCCATAGTGGACGATCTCGCGACCGAGCACGTCGAGGCGACGGGCTATTGCAATCCATTGCATCTCCAGCGGTTCTACGTCGATCGGGGCTGGCGGCGCGGGGATCTCTTCGTCACCGAAAAGGTCGCGGACCGTGCGGTGGCCTTGCCTTACCACTGCCATCTTACCGAAGGGCAGATCGAATTCATCGTCGCGACCATGAAGGACGCGTCGATCAATGTGGGAGCCGGCGCGGCGATTTATTGACGCTCGCGTCACCTGAAAATGAGAGGGAAATACGATGTCTTTGGTTACCTTGGCGCCTTCGGGAAAGTCAGTTGAAGTTGGTGAGGGAACGACCCTGCTGGCGGCAATCCTTCAGGCCGATCCCGACTTTCCGCATAAATGCGACGGCAACGCCCAATGCGGCTCCTGCCACATCTTCGTACTCGAAGGCCGCAAAGGAGTGACCAAGACCACCCGCGAGGAAAACGAAAAGCTCGACGCGATCGTCGGCGTCGGCTCCAAGTCGCGTCTCGCCTGCCAGGTGAAGGTGCTCGGCACGGAAAACATCAAGGTCGAAATTCTGAGCTTCGTCTGAAGCATCGCGCCGGCGAGAGGGCCGGGGCGACGAAAAAGCGCGACGCAAATATGCGCGCGCGAACCGTCGGGCGCGGCCCGTCCGGCGGGATTGTCTCAGGGAAAAGGAGTGTGAGAGATGGCGCCTTCCGAAATCGTGATTCACGCGCGTTACGCCCCCGATGGCACCTGCATGGAAATCGGGGAACGCCCTGCGAGCCTCACGCCGCAGGCCTGGTTCAAATATCTGTATGAAAATGTCGGCGAGAGCGCCCAGCCGCTTTCCGGCGGCCGGTTGATCTTCCGCGTGCCGGCGACGGACCTGGAAAAGCATCAGACCGCCGCCGCCGCCTGATTTCGGCCGAACGCAACAAAAGAACCCGCCGGAGGCGCCGCCCCGGCGGGTTTGCTTTGCGGTCGAGGGTCAATCCTCGATCGGTTCGGGCGGGGTCCAGCGCAGGACCGGCTTGCGCGCGGCGGCCGTCTCGTCGAGCCTCTTGCGCGGGGCGTAATAAGGGGCGCCGAGGAAGCGCTCGGTCTCGCCACGCAGCGCCCGGATGGCTAGATCGCGCAAGGTGGCGATGAAGAGCGTCAGGGAGACGATCGATTCCGATTCAGTCGGCTCGATCAGCATGGCGCCATGGACCACGAGCGGGAAATAGACCGTCATCGGATGGATGCCCTCGTCGATCATCGCCTTGGCGAAATCGAGCGTGGTGATTCCGGTGTCCTTGAGCCAGCGGTCGTCGAACAGGACCTCGTGCATGCAGATGCGGTCGCCGAAGGGCGATGAGAACAGGTCGTTCAGGCAGACCCGGACATAATTGGCGGCGAGCACCGCGTCCTCCGAGGCCTTGGCGAGGCCGTCGGCGCCGTGGGACAGCATATAGGCCAGCGCGCGCACGAACATGCCCATCTGGCCGTGGAAGGCGGCCATGCGACCGAAAGATTGGGTTCCCTCCGTCTCTTCGACGAGCGTCAGCCTGTCGCCTTCGCGCTTGAGGAAGGGAACGGGAGCGAAAGGCGCGAGCCGGCTCGACAGCACTACCGGGCCGGCGCCGGGCCCGCCGCCGCCATGCGGCGTCGAAAAGGTCTTGTGCAGATTGATATGCATTGCGTCCACGCCGAGGTCGCCGGGCCGCACCTTGCCGACGATGGCGTTGAAATTGGCGCCGTCGCAGTAAAAATAGGCCCCGGCCTCGTGGACGAGACGGGCGATCTCGACGATGTCGCGCTCGAACAGCCCGCAGGTGTTGGGGTTGGTGAGCATGATCGCCGCGACGTCCGGTCCGAGCGCGGCGGCGACAGCTTCGGGATGGACGAGCCCGTCCGCCCCGGCGGGTACGGCGCGCACGGAAAAGCCGAGCGCGGCGGCGGTCGCGGGGTTGGTGCCATGGGCGGATTCGGGCGCCAGCACGACCTTGCGCGTCTCCGCCTCCCCGCGCGCGGAAATCGCGGCCTTGATCGCCATCATGCCGCACATTTCGCCATGCGCCCCGGCCTTCGGCGTCAGCGCCACGGCGTCCATATTGGTCAGCTTCAGCAGCCAGTCGGCCAGTTCCTCCATCAGCGCCAGCGCGCCCTGGACGGTGGAGACCGGCTGCAGCGGATGGATGTCGGCAAAGCCGGGCAGGCGAGCCATTTTCTCGTTGAGGCGCGGATTGTGCTTCATCGTGCAGGAGCCGAGCGGATAGGGCCCCATGTCGATGGCGTAATTCTTCTGCGACAGCCGGACATAATGGCGCATCGTTTCCGGCTCGGACAGGCCGGGAAGGCCGATCTCGCTCTTGCGCTCCAGCCCGCCGAGGCGCGGCGTGAAGGGCTTTGGCGGATCCAGATCGACGCCGGTGAAATCGAGGCGGCCGGTGTCGAAAATGAGGGCTTCGTGAATCTGCAGCGCCCGCGCGCCGGTAAAGGTTTGCGGCGCGAGGGGCGTCGCGATCTGCGGCTGGGTGGGGCGGCCTTCGCTGTTCATGCGCGCAGCTCCTCCGTGAGCGCCGTGACAAAGGCGGCGCGATCCTCGTCGGTGTTGACTTCGCTCGAAGCGACGAGCAGCAGATCGTCGAGGCCGGCCTTGGGCAGCAGACGCGAGACCGGGACGCCGGCGAGCACGCCGCGCTCCGCCATGCCTTCGACAACTTGCGCCGCCGAGCCTTTCACCCGCAATGTGAATTCGTTGAAGAAGCTGCGGTTCAGCACTTCGACGCCGGAGGTCTTCTCCAGCGCCTCCGCCAAGGACACGGCGTTGGCGTGGTTGATCAGCGCCAGCTGCTTCAATCCCGTTTCGCCGAGCATGGCCATATGGATCGAGAAGGCGAGGGCGCACAGGCCGGAATTGGTGCAGATGTTCGAGGTCGCCTTCTCGCGGCGGATATGCTGCTCGCGGGTCGAGAGCGTCAGGACGAAGCCGCGCCGCCCGTCGGCGTCCACGGTCTGGCCGCACAGCCGGCCCGGCGTCTGGCGCAGATATTTTTCCCTGGTCGCGAAGAGGCCGAGATAGGGACCGCCGAAATTGAGGCCGTTGCCGATCGACTGGCCCTCGCCGACGACGATGTCGGCGCCCATGGTCCCGGGCGCTTCGACGAGGCCGAGCGAGAGGATTTCGGTCACCACGACGACCAGCAGCACGCCCTTGGCCCGGCAGGCCTCCGCCAGCGGCGTAAGATCGCGCAGATTGCCGAAGAAGTCGGGGTTTTGGACGACGACGCAGGACAGGCCGCTGTCAAGCGCGCCGATCAGATCTTCCGAAGCGCGCGGGTCCGGCGGCAGGATCGCGATCTCGTCCTCCGCCATGTCCGAGAGGGTGCGCGCGGTTTCGGCATAATGCGGGTGCAGCCCGCCCGAAAGCAGGGCCTTGCGGCGGCGCGTCACGCGATGCGCCATCAAAATCGCCTCGGCGGTCGCGGTCGAGCCGTCATACATCGAGGCGTTGGCGACCTCCATGCCGGTGAGATTGGCGACCTGGGTCTGGAATTCGAACAGGACCTGCAGCGTGCCCTGGGAAATTTCCGGCTGGTAGGGCGTATAGGCGGTCAGGAATTCCGAGCGCTGGATCAGATGATCGACCGTCGCCGGCACATGGTGCTTATAGGCGCCGGCCCCGACGAAGAAGGGAGCGGCGCCCGCGGCGACATTTTTCGCGGCCAGCGCCGCCAGCCGGCGCTCGACCTCCGGCTCCGTCTTGCGCAAAGGCAGGTCGAGCGGCCCTTTCAGCAGGGCGTCGCGCGGCGCGTCGGCATAGAGGTCGTCGATGGCCGCCGCGCCGATGCGCAGCAGCATGTCGTCGCGTTCCTGGAGGCTGAGCGGCAGATAACGCATCCGATCCGCTTCACTTCTTGAGATAGGGGGCGAGCACGCCGTCGAGCGCGTCGGGAGGAATTTCGCCGGTCTTCTTGTCGCCATTGATGAAGAAGGTCGGGGTGGCGTCGATGCCGAATTTCTGCGCGGCGATGTTCCGTTCCTGGCTGACCTTGTCGAACATGGACTGGTTGTTCAGGCAGGCGTCGAATTCCTTCGGCCCGATGCCGGTCTGCTTGACGACGTCGCGCAAAGCCTCCAGCGGCTTGTCCACGTAAGCCCAGTTCTTCTGCTGCGTGAACAACAGCTCGATCATGGCCTGGCGCTTGTCGCCCGAGCAGCGCGCCAGCATGGCGGCGGCGGCGGCGAGCGGATCGAGCGGGAACTCGCGCATGGTGTAGCGCACCTTGCCGGTGTCGATATATTTCTTTTTCAGGATCGGGAAGACCTCGTCCTCGAATCGCGCGCAATGGCCGCAGGTCATCGAGGCATATTCGATGATGGTGACCGGCGCATCGGGGCTGCCGAGCCAGACGTCGGGCAGGGGCGGCGCGGCCATCAGCGCGTCGACGGTCTCCTTGCCGGCGTCATGCGCTGGGCCGGGCTTCGCGGCCTGTGCATGAGCGGCGAAAGGGGCCACGCACAGGACGGCGGCGAAAGCGAGGAGAAAACGGCGCGTCGCGCCGGACCGGGTGAGTGACATGGGGCGAGCCTGCCTGAAGGGAACAACCGGACATTCTTATACTTCGGCGCGGCGACTCGTAAAGCCGTCCCGCCGCGATGCACAAGAAACTCGGCACAAGGAACTTGGGGCAAAAAACTCGGCGGCCTCACGCGTCTTGACCGGGGCCGCCGAGCGCGCGGGCGCCGAGCGCGACCAGCGCTTTGCGCAGCGCCTCGTCCTCGACGCCCGTTACGGCCTGTTCGGCGCGGGCGATGGCCCGCGGGTCGGGCGGGGGCGGGCGTCCGGGGCGCGCGGCGCGGGTCAGAGGGCCCTGGCGGATAGCCAATCTGCCGACCGCGCGCCAGCCGAGATGGGCGTTGACGCGCGCGATGAGCTGTGGCGCGCTATGCTGGATTTCGAGCGCCATGGCCCCGGCAACACGCAGGACGAGCGTCGCGGGCTCCAGAGCCTTTTCCGGTTCGAAATATTCGAACCGGGGCTCTGGCTTCCTATGAGGGCGCGTTTTCTTTACGCCTCCGGGTTCCCCTTCCGCTTGAAAACGCTTTGGAGCGGCGTCATCGGGGCGCTTCGCGGGCCGCTGCGGCCATTGCAGCTTGATCGGCTCGCAACAGGCGGCGATCCGCTCGCCGACGATGTCGTCCCAGTGCAAAATAAGACTAGACTGGCCGAATCCGAGTTTGGCCAAAACGGGATCGACCGCCGCGCCGACAAAATCGGCGAGCGGCGCGGGGCGCGATTTTTTCCGGTGCGGAACCATAAGCCATTGTGGGAGGGTCATGGCCAAAAGCAAGATGCAAGCGAGCGAAAAACTGCTTGCCTGGTATGACCGCCATCGCCGCGACCTGCCCTGGCGGGCAAGGCCGGGCCAGCGGCCCGACCCCTATGCGGTCTGGCTGTCGGAGGTCATGCTGCAGCAGACCACGGTCGCCGCCGTCGCGGCCTATTTCCAAAAATTCCTGGCGCTGTGGCCGCGCGTGGAAAATCTTGCGGCGGCGCCGGTCGAGGCGGTGATGCAGGCCTGGGCGGGCCTGGGCTATTATTCGCGCGCCCGCAATCTGCACGCCTGCGCCCAAAAGCTGGTCGCGGACCATGGCGGGCGCTTTCCCGAGGACGAGGCGGAACTGCGCCGCCTGCCGGGGATCGGGCCCTATACGGCGGCGGCGATCGCCGCGATCGCCTTTGACCGGCCGGCGATCGTGGTGGACGGTAATGTCGAACGGGTGATCGCGCGGCTATGGGCGCTGGAGACTCCATTGCCGGCAGCGAAAAAGGAGATGCCCGGCCTCGTCGCCGAAATTGCGCCGCGCCAAAGGCCGGGGGATTTCGCCCAGGCGATGATGGACCTCGGCGCCACCATCTGCACGCCGCGCAGGCCCGCCTGCGTCCTCTGCCCGCTGAGCGGGGAATGCGCGGCGCGAAAACTGGGCGCGGCCCAGGATTTTCCGCGCAAGGCGGCGAAAAAGCCGCGGCCGTCGCGGCGGGGAGCGGTTTTTTACCTGCGCCGCGCCGACGGCGCGGTGCTGACGCGGACCCGCCCACCGCACGGTCTGCTCGGCGGCATGGAGGAATTTTTCGGCGCCGACTGGCGCGAGGATTTTCCCGCCAACCCCGATATGCCCGCTTTTGGCGCCAACTGGGCCTTTGCCGGGGAAATCGACCATGTTTTCACCCATTTCGCGTTGAAGCTTTCGATATTCGTCGGGGAAGCGCCGCGCGGGGCGCCGGCGCCGGAGGGCGGGCGCTGGCGCGGCGCGGCGGATATGAAGGCCGCCGCGCTGCCAAGCGTCATGCGCAAGGCGGAGGCGCGAGCGCATAAATTTCTGAGCGCCCGTCTTGCCTGACGCGCAGATCCGTCCATGATGCGGGACCGGAGGCGGGCATGGCGAAGAAACGCGGCGACAAGCCGGAGGTGGAACTGACGGAGGGCGCGATCCGCGTCGTCTGGCGGGGCCGCGCCCGCACCATCCTGTCGGCTCCGCCGCCGCCCGGCTGCGAGGAGAAGGCGGATTTCATCGTCGTCCTGGACGATCTCGTATGCTGGGATCCGCCGGACGAAGAGACCGAAATCGAAATGAACGAATTGCAGCGGATTCTCGAGGCGATCGACGAGGCGTTCGACCGGCTCGGCCTTGAAGTAGCCTATGAATGACCCGCTCCTCAGGGAAGGGGCAGGCTGCTAAAAGACTCGCGCGCCTTCGCGGAGACCAAGTGCGATGAAATGGGAAGATTTCCGTCAGTCCGAAAATATCGAAGACCGCCGCGGCGACGGCCCGATGATGGCCGGCGGCGGCGGGTCGTCGGGCCATCTCGGCCTTGGCGCGATCATCGTACTCGGTTTGATCGGCTATGCGCTCGGCATCGACCCGCGCGTCCTGATCGGCGGCGCCGAAATGGTCAGCCATATGGGCGGACGCTCGCAGCAGCAGCAGGCCGGGCCGCAGGGCCAGCGGGGCGCGCCCAAGGACCAGGTCGGCCGTTTCGTCGCCGCGATCCTCGCCGAAAACGAGGACGTCTGGTCCGACGTCCTGCCTGCCCAGACCGGCGTGAAGTTCAAGCCGGCCCCGATCGTGCTGTTCAACGGCGCGACCCGTTCCGCCTGCGGCGTGGCGCAATCGGCGATGGGGCCGTTCTATTGCCCGCTTGACGGGAAAATCTATCTCGACACGTCCTTTTTCCGCGACATGAAGACCAAATTCGGCGGCGGCGGCGATTTCGCCTATGCCTATGTGATCTCGCATGAAATGGGTCACCACATTCAGGACCTGCTCGGCATCCTGCGCAAAGCCCAGGCCGCGGAGCAGAACGCTTCGTCGCGGGAACGGGCCAACGCCATTTCCGTGCGCATCGAGTTGCAGGCGGATTGCTTCGCCGGCGTATGGGCGGCCAACGCCAACCAGAAATGGCAGGTGATCGAGCCGGGCGACATCGAAAAGGCGGTCGCCACCGCCCAGGCCATCGGCGACGACCGCCTGCAGAAGGCCTCGCGCGGCTATGCGGTGCCGGATTCCTTCACCCACGGCACGTCGGCCCAGCGCGTGCAATGGTTGGAGCGAGGCCTGCATTCGGGGAAGGTCAAGGATTGCAACACTTTCGCGCAGTGATCTCAGCCCGGCGACCAGCCCGGCGGCGCCAGTTCGAAGCCCGAAAATTGGAACGCCGGCGCCACGACGCATGACGCCAGCGTCCAGGCGCCGAGGCTTTCCGCCGCCTGCCAGGCGCCGACGGGAACGACGGCCTGAAAGGCTTCGCCGGCGCCGAGATTTGGGCCGAGACGGATCTGCTCGACCCTTCCCGCCACGGTGCTGAACGCCAGCCGCAAGGGCGCGCCCGCCTGCCAGATCCAAAGTTCGGCGGCGTCCACCCGATGCCAGTGCGAGCGCTCGCCGGCCGCCAGCAGGAAATAGATGCTGGTCGCGGCGCCGCGCGCGCCGCCTTGCGGCGCGTCGCGCCAGATTTCACGAAAAGCGCCGCCTTCCGGATGTGGGACGAGGCCGAGCGCGTCGCGCACGGCCTGCGCGTCGAGCGCGGGATCGCGCAGATCGATCATTTTGGGATCATTCCGCCGCCGGCGCGGCCACGTCCTCCGCCGCCGGCTTTTGGGAGCCCTTGCGGATCGCCTCGTCGCGGCGCTTGCGGGCGAGTGCGTTCTCACCGCCCGAGGTGGCGTGATAGAGGGCCATTTCCTCGAATTCCGCGGCGCCGGGATGGGCGACCGCGATATCCGTATAGCTTTCGCGGTCCGGGGCCTCCATGACTTCCTTCATGAATCCGTCGAATTTGCGGATTGTTCGCCAATAGCCGACGCCCTTGCGCAGGGTGTCGAACGCGAAACGCGGATAGAAAAGCAGCGGATTTTCCAATTTCATCCCGGGGCGGCGGTCCCTGCGGAATTTCAGGCGCAAGGCCCCGCCTTCCAGCGGATGGACGCCCTCATATTTGATCATGAGGTGGAACATCAAAAGCTTGGAGCGCAGCGATTTGATCGAGCGTAGTCCATGGACGGCCGAACGGCGCAGGACCGTCTTGACATGGTCGTCGGTGTAATAGGCCGCCCAGGCGGCGTGATAGGCCTCTTCCCATTCGGCGTCCGTCATTTTCCCATGATGGGTGACGCGATGGTTGAGGTCATATTTGTTGAGGTCCGCGTCCATCCACACGCCCTTGGCGAGCAGGCGCTTGTGGTCCTCCGAGCCCGGCAGGGGCGTGAGGAAAAAGAATTCGAGAATGTCGAGCGGCAGTTCGCGCTTGATGATCTCGACATCGCGCAAGATGCTTTCCTTGGTGTCGGCGGGAAAGCCCAGAATATAACCGGCGGCGGTATGGGCGCCATGCTCGCGCCATTTCTGCAGCATGGCGCGATATTCGGTGATCTTGTTCTGGCGCTTGTTGGCCCCGATCAGATTGTCGGGGTTGATGTTCTCGAGCCCGATGAAGACGCGGTTGGCGCCGGCACGCGCCGCCTTTTCGATGAAATTCGGAATCTTGTGGCAGAGCGTATCCACTTGAATTGTAAAGCCGAAGGTCATGCCTTCTTCTTCCCGCAGCTTGATGATGCGGTCGAACAAAGCCTCCCACTCCTGATTGCGGGCGAAATTGTCGTCAGTGATGAAGAAGCGGTTCACGCCCTGCGCCTGGTTCTCGCGCAGGATGCGTTCGAGATCGTCGGCGTTGCGGAAGCGGCTTTTGCGGCCCTGCACATTGATAATGGTGCAGAACGAGCATTGATAGGGGCAGCCGCGCCCGAAATCGAGGCTCGACAATTTGCCCATGGTGCGGCGGACGCGGGCGCGCGGCAAAATCGGCAGGGGCTCGCCCTCGAGCGAGGGCAGGTCGTCGAGATAATTATAGAGCGGCTGAAGTTTTCGCGCGAAGGCGTCCTGCAGAAAGCCTTCGAGGCGGCAGTTCTCGGATTCGCCGGCGAACAGCGAAATGCCGAGCGCCTGGGCCTCGCGGATTTCGGGCGGCAGTTCGGGCAGCATGGCGAGGCAGCCGGACACGTGAAAGCCGCCGATGCCGACCTGGAGCCCTTCGGCGCGAAACATCCGCGCGAGGTCGAGGGCGCGGGGAAACTGGTTCGACTGCACGCCGACCAGGCAGATCACGCCCTCGCCGCCGGCCTCGCGCACCAGCGCGGCAATTTCTTTCGGGCGAATGCGGGTGTTGGTCTCGTCGAACGTATGGAGACGAAGCTCGACGCCGGAGCCGAGGATTTGCCGCCGCGCGGCGTCCTGCGCCAGTCCAAACATGCAGGCGAGCGTATTGGACGGGATGGCCGAACGAAACCATTGGATCGGATAGCCCTGGTCGTCGTAATGCGTGGGTTTGATCAGCACGACATTGAAGATGCGGGCGGCCTGTTCGCAGTTCGATGCGGGCGCCATGCCGCCTCCTTTGCTAAAGCGAAACTATAATCATTGATTTCATTGCAGATAGACGCGCGACCTTAGCCGATCCCCTTGAGGGGGGAAAGCGACAAAGGCGTTTTTCCTGCGTCAGATTCTCGCCTTCGGCGCAAATGTCACAGGATTTTGTGGGCGCGGGCGGTGAGCGTGTGCCGGATCTTGAGACGCCGGATCAATTCGGCGAGGTCGCGCGGGGCCGCGCCGCGCAAATCGTCGCGCGCCGCGAAGGCCCCCACCGGCCGCGCCAGCGAAGGCGCGAGCCAGGTCATCAGACTGTCCGGCGAGCGCCGCAACAGCGCGCCGCGGAAGCCGGCGTCATGCAGAAGGTCGCCAGCTTCTTCGACAAAGCCCTGCTGCGGCGCATAGCCGCCTTCGAGCACGAAGGCGATGTCACTGCGCGACTGGGCGACGGCGCGCGCGAAACCTTCCTGCGCGGAAGAGGCCTCGATATAGGAGCAGCCGGCCTCGTCGGCGATTTCGGCGAGTTGGTCCTCGGCGGGGCCGATGATGAGGGCGTCGCGGACGATCCCCTCCACCGAGGCGCGCACCAGGGCGCACAGGCTGCGCGCCACCGCCTCGGCCGCGCGCTGGACCGGGGCGGTCGCGTCAAGCGAGGGGGAAAGGACGATAACGGTAACCATGGCGGATCGCTTTAAATGTTTTCGCTGTTTTGGCAAGCGGCTTGACCAAACCGGTTGACAACGCGTTACCGTTCTTTAATTGTTCTTTGTATCTGATTTGTTCTCAAGGAACGTCAATGGCTTCCCTGGCCTCATCCCCGGTTTCGAGCGCCGCGGTCGCGCCCGGGCGGCGGCGCGGCCGCGCGGCGGCGAACAATGTGTCCGGGCGTTTCGAAAAATTCCAGCGCGTCGATCTCGACGACGGCTGGGGTTCGCTGGACGAGTTGCCGCCGTTCAGGACCGAGATCACGCATGAAAAGCCGCGCAGGCTCATCACCCGCAACGATTCTCCGGACATCGCCTTCGAACGCTCGATCAATCCGTATCGGGGTTGCGAACACGGCTGCGTCTATTGTTTCGCTCGCCCCACCCACGCTTATCTCGGCCTCTCGCCGGGTCTCGATTTCGAGAGCCGGCTGTTCGTCAAGGACGGCGCGGCGGAGGCGCTGCGGCGCGAATTGTCGGCTCCCGGCTATCAGCCCAAGGTACTGGCGATCGGGACCAATACCGATCCCTATCAGCCGATCGAGCACGAGCATCGGGTCATGCGCGGCATATTGGAGGTGCTGGCGGCGGCCAACCATCCGGTCGCGATCGTCACCAAATCGGCGCTGGTGCTGCGCGATCTCGATCTGCTCGCGCCGATGGCCGAAAAAGGTCTGGTCAAGGTCGCGTTGTCGGTGACCACGCTCGATCGCGCTCTGGCGCGGGCGATGGAGCCGCGCGCGACCACGCCGGCGCGCCGGCTGGAGGCGATAGAAAAACTCACTCAGGCCGGCGTTCCGACGGCGGTCATGGTCGCGCCGGTCATTCCCGGCGTCACCGATCAGGAGATCGAAACCATTCTTGCCCGCGCCTTCGCCCACGGCGCGCGGGAGGCGGGCTATATCCTGCTGCGCCTGCCGCTGGAGACGCAGGACCTGTTCGCCAATTGGCTGTTGGAGCATTTCCCCGACAAATATCGCAAGGTGCTGGCGCTGCTGCGCTCGACCAGGGAAGGCAAGCTCTACGACGCCGCCTGGGGCAAGCGCATGACCGGAACCGGGCCCTACGCCTGGATGATTGGCCGGCGCTTCGAGCTTGCCAGCGAAAAGCTCGGCTTCGGCAAGACGAAAATCAGGTTGCGAACCGACCTTTTCCGCCCGCCGGAAGGAGGCGAGCGCCAGCTGAGCCTCTTTTAGAGATCAGCCGTCGCCAGTCAGGCGATAGGGAAAGGGCGTAAAGCGCGCCGATGCCAGAACCGGCGCCGAGCCGCGGATCTGGGCGGTCCAGGCGGAAAACCGGGTCCGCGGAGCAGGCGGACGATCGGGCGGCGCGGGGACGGGCGGAGCCGCTTCCGGGGGCGCGGCCGCAGGATCGGGCAGGCCGGCCAGTTCCAGCGGACGGGGCGGCGGGAGGGGCGCTTCCATGCTTGGCGCGGTCGCGGGCGATGTCGCGGTCGCGTCGCCTTGGGACGCCGGGACGGGCCCGGCTTCAGCGGGCTGGTCTTGGGCGCGCTGGTCTTGGGCGGGCGGGATTTTGACGCGCGCGACCCGGACCGGCGCGCCATATCCGTGGTAAACGGGAATATCGGGCGCGCTAAAGCCGACGGTCAGCGCGGCGAAGGCGTTGGAGAGGGGATTTCGCGGGCCAACCGGCCGGGCGCTCGCCCGCGCGACCATGATCCCCGGGCTCGCCGGCGCGTTGCAGTCGCGCACGCCGAGCCGGATCAACTCGGAGCCCGTCAGCGTCTTATATTGGCGGTTGAGGATGCCGAGCCGCGCGCGCACTGCCGGCGGATAGGCCACCATCATCGCGTCGGAAACCCAGTCGTTGGTCGCTTTCGTGATCGGATTATAAGCCTTGTGGAACCGCAGGAGGCTGTTCGGATAGACGCAGACATTGGGCACGGCCAACGCCAGGGTGCAGGCCGAGCGGCATTCGTGCAGGCGCACCTCGCGGCCGCTGCGAATATAAGCATTGGTCTGGGCGGCATATTGCCGGACGTCGCCGCCGACGTCCTTGATCACGACGACCGGCGCATTGCCCGGCGGCGGATGCAAATATCCCATGGCTCTCCGATCCCGACTATCGCACCAGTTTTGAAGCCACATGGTAAAGGCTTAATTAAGGCGCGCCCGCGCGGCGCGATGGCGTCAGTTCGGCTTGCTCGTCGGCGCTAGCTAGGCTATTGAGTGAAGAACTTCGTGCATACTTGCTGCTGATCGTGACAGCGGCAATGAGAACATTAAAGTTAAAGTGATCTTAAATTTCAAGCGATCCTGGGAGTTCGATCATGTTGTTCGACGGCGGCTTCAATTTTTGGAATTTTCTGGCGGACGCCATCACGATCTTTCTTTTCATCATGTGGATCTGGATTCTGATCAATGTGATCAGCGATTTGTTCCGCCGTCACGATGTTTCGGGCTGGATCAAGGCGGTCTGGATCGTCGTTCTGATCTTCGTGCCCTATCTCGGCGTGCTCGCCTATCTGATCTTCCAGGGGCGCGGCATGGCTGAGCGCCGCCTGCAGGACGCCAAGCATGCGCGCGACGATATGCGCCGTTTCGCCGGCTTCAGCGTCGCCGACGAACTGGCCAAGCTCGAAAAGCTCAAAGAATCCAAGACAATCACGGACGAGGAATATGCCCGGCTGCGCGCCCGGATGGTTGATTGATTCAAGCCCTGTTCTTCGCCCCGCGCCATGATCCCGCGCGCCGTTAACGCGGCGCGCGGGATTTTCCTTTCATCAACGCGCGTTACGGAAAGACTCGGGCAAATTCGACGCGGAACATATTAGCGCGGGCGACGTTGGCTCTTCGTCAGCTCTCGCCGGCTTCGGCAGGAGCCGGCTTGGACTATTGGAGAAAATGCCCATGTCCGAAAAACTTCCTCTTCTCGCCGGCGCCGCCGCGCTTGCCATCGTCGGCGCCGCGCCGGCCGCTCCGGCGCAGGCGCTTGAAGCCTATTCCTTCGCGGAACTGTTGCAGCCGATTCCGAATGCGCAGGAAAAGCTGGCCGCGATCGATTCAGCGCCGCGCGCCGTGGGTGGGGCCGCGCGTGGGAAGGTCCAACTCGTGCAATATTACAACCATCACCACCACCATCATCATCACCATTGGCGGCGCTATTACCCCTATCCGCTCCCCTTCTGGCGTCACCATCACCATCACCACCACCATCATCACCATCACAACTATTGGTGACGAGAAGCCGGCCCCATGGCCGGCTTTTCACTTGTCTTTGGCGAGGGTTTTTGCGGCGCGCAACATCTGGCGATAAGTGCCGTCGAAGACGGTGTCGGTCTGCGAAACCCAACGCGAGTCCCCGCTCAGCCGGTCGCGATTGGCGTGAATGCGGCGCGCCTGCAATTCGCGCTCGGCCGCTTCCTCGGGCGCCATTTCCTCCAGGTCGAACGGCGCTTCCTCGGGAATGACCAGGATTTGCGCGAAAGGTTCGCCTGGACGAAAAATATGAACGCGTCCCTCCGCCGGCGATTTGAACACGCAGAAAAACATCATCGGCCACCAGCGCCGGATGAGCGCCTGCACAGCAATGGGGCAGGTGTCAGTGCGGTCGGTGTAAAAGCGTGGATGCGGCTCGATGCGCAGCGCAAAGCCCGGGGGGACTTTCAGGTCGAGCAGGATTTGATAGGTGTAGTAATTCCCGCCGAAATCGCGGAATGGCGGCCATTGCAGGCCTTCTTCGGGGCAGGGGCCGAAATCGCCCTCCAGGTGCAACCGGCCGTCGCGGGTTTCGACCCGCAATTCATTTCTGTAAGGATAAAACAGCTCGATTCCATATTGAGCACCCTCGGAGAAAAGGGCGCAATGCCAAGGCTGCTCGCGCGCGCCCTCGCCGCGAGGCGTTCGTTCGCCCGCCCAGCCGGGGATTTCGAGCCTGGTCCGCCGCGGCGCCAACGCCTTTTCGCGGGTTCGGACAAAAACTTTCATCATTTTGCGCGCATGCCTGGTCCGACGTTGGCCATTTCCGGATAGGACGCGCGGCGCGCCTTTTTGTTCCGCTTGAGTTTGTCTCGCTCGCCCGCGGCTGGCGTTGGCGTGGCGTCGCCATCGTCGCGAAAGCGTTTCAGGCGGCAAGGACGCGCGCCGAGGCTATCCCCACGAAAACGACAAGTTCGCCGCGCTCGTCCCTGACGATAATGCTCTCGCCCGCTTCAGGGTCGGTCTGCCGCGCGATTTCTCCGATCGCCTGCCAGGCGTCGGCGACGTCCTCGCAATCCATGGTGCGTTTGAAGACGGTGGCGCCGTCGATCTTACGCAGCAGAAAACTATAGCGCGCCATTGACGAACTCAATTTTGTTCGTGGAAGATCGGGTTGTGCGGCCGGAAACCAGGGCCAGCTAGAGGGCGCTGCCGACCCAGCCGGATGCGCTCATGCACGCATGGCGCGCGCTTGGCTTGGCCATTGCCTGTGGGATCTTGACGCCCGGCGCCGGTTTCAAACCGTCTTTATATTGGCGTTCGCGCGCAGGTGGGAAGGCCGCATCCCGCGTCGCCCGGCTGTTGAAAGCCTCGGATGGGGTTGCATTCAAAACGCCTTCCGCAATCGCCGAAACGATGGCGCGGGGTTTCCGGGCTTGGTCGATCATCGCCTGAACGAGATTTCCCGCGCTGTTCGCCACCGCTCCCCGAAGCGGGCTTTGGGCGAGATTTTGAAACGCGTGCAACATTCTGTCCTCCCCCGTTTCAACCGCCCGGACGACGCGCCGTCGTTCTGTTTGCGCTTTGGCGCCGTCGCGGTCAGGTAAGTTAATAAAGAAAGTCACGTTCTGAGCAATCCGTAGAATCCGCTACGCATTATTACGACGCCGTACCGCTGACTAGATCGTTTTGACTTAAACGTCTGCCGCATTGAAAGCTTACGTTTGAAGGCGGGCGAAAGAAATTCTCCTTCGGCGGGGTTCGCGGCATCCGTGGGAACTCCGGTGTAACCAGCAGGGTGTCGTTGAAATATCGAGTGGCGGTGTCCCGCCATGTCGGCGCGCACAAATGAAAACGCTTGCAGCTCCAGCTCAGCAGGCCGTTTTTTCATGTGACCGTAAAATTACGTAAACTGTTTGCATTGCACCAAGTGAGGCGGCCGTGCGATAACCTTGACGATGCAAGCTGTCGGTGGAACATGGTTTCGAGACGAAAATTTATCCTTACTTTTACTGCGATGTATAGCGTAGCTAGTAAAATAGGTTAGAGTTAAAATAAAAATCACTAGCTGGTCAGGCCATGTGAAAAATATCTTTGCATCGGGGCTTGGATTGTTGTTGGGGGGGAGTAAGATGAAACACATAGACATTTCGGATGGAATGGGTAGGGATTCTGTCGGTCGTTCATTAAACACGATCAGGAACGCCCATTTTCGCTTGCATTATTTAGGAGACGGATCGGCTACGCCCGCGGCTTTGGTGCGGCGGATCCAGCTCTGCAATGTTCTGCTCAGCGAAATCTCTGGAATTCGTAGGCGGCTCGAAAAGGACGTCAAGATTGGGCGGTCAAGCCCGTGCGGCGCCGCGCCCGATCGTTTCCGCCGGCCTCATTGAGGGGCCGGCTTTTTAGCTGCGCTTTCCGCCTGTCTTCTCGCCGGCCAGCGAGTCTTCTGCTCCCTCGATTTTGAACTCTTCGATCCTGTGACCCGCCTTCAGCGCCGCGGCAAGCCACCGCGGATGCTTGCCCCGTCCCGACCATGTCTCGTTTGGTGCTGCGGGATTGCGATATTTCGGCTTTACCTTCGGATATTTACGCGGCGCCGCCATGCCGGTCGCGCCGCCGATATCGCCACGCCTCTGGCTGAGTTGGGCGAGGCGCCTTTCCAGCTGAACCTTTTCGGTCTTGATCTTCTCGACCAGGACCTTCGTGAGCTCTTCGTGTAAAATCCAGAGTTCTTCGAAGTCCATTGTCTCGAGATCCTGTCTGCGCATCGTGCTCTCGCGATTTTCCGACAGGTTACGCCAACATTCGGCGCGGAAACGCCGCGGCGCCGCATCCACTCCGCGAGCGCCCGCCGGTATTGGACGCCGAGTTTCGGTTGATTGTCGAACGCCTTCGTCTTTGCGCAGTCTCTAATGACCGTACTGCGCAAAGACGCGCGGTGTTCGCGTTTCTGCCACATGACCGAAATTGTTTCCCGAACGGAACGCTTCAACTGTGTGCGGTAAGCCAATTTCAATCGTGGGGATTTATAAAACGACATTTAATTTATTATGTCAAGAGTTAATTATTAAATTGCCAGGCGGGAATTAATAAATAAATAACAGACCTGCATCCTGCTGATTTGCCGGCTTCGGTTTCGGCGTCGCGGCTGCGGGCGGCTCTGTCCGGCGAAGCGGCCGTGTGACGCGCCAGGCCCTGCGTTCCAGGCTTCAGCGGGCGTCGAAGGGCGACCGCTTGTCCGGCGGTTTGTCCGGCGGGGCGGCGAATCTCCGGCGTTCGGCATGTTTCTTGCTTATTATTTTTCTGATTGCGGGCTGGGGCGCCTGCCCACTCGGCGCGCGCCCATGGCAGCGCCGAATTCGATAAATTTTATCTAGTTTAATCAAAGAGATTCGGAATCCTCAGGATAACCTGCGAAATTCTGCGCCATATGTGCCTTTGTCGTCCGGCCGGACCAAAAGGCCGCTCGGGACGGTTTCGCTCCGGATTTTCGGTCATATTTCCGTCACTTGATCGCCTGTTTGGCATAACCTGCGGAAAATACCTAGTTGGCGCTTGTGGAGATCATCGATCCGACGATATAATTGGAGATCATAAAATGTCGATTCGCAAGCGGCGTTATGGCGGGAAACCGGCGCTATGGTTGGGAACAAAGTCGATTTTAATTCAATGACCGTGGACGAGCTATGGTCGCTCCACGAGGAAGTCAGCGCGATTCTGTCGGCGCGGATTTTGGAGGAGAAGCGCGAGCTGGAGAAGCGTCTCGCAATCCTCAGCCGCGGCGCGGACATGGTCGTCAATGGTACCCCGCCGCGTTTCGCGCCGGAGGCGAAGCCGCGCCGGAAATATCCGAAGGTCGTGCCTCAATATCGCAATCCCGAGACGTTCGAAACATGGTCGGGGCGCGGCAAGCGGCCGCGCTGGGTCGTCCTCGCCATGGCGTCGGGCCATGACATCGAAGATTTCCGCATCAAGGACCCGGGCGACCTGAAATTCAATCCGGCTTCGCCGGCGCCGCCCGACGGCTCCATCGAGCGGAGCGCTTGATTCAAAACGCATTGCGGCCGCGCAGCAGCTCGAATGGAGTCTTCAGCAGAATGACCATGTCCAGCCGCAGGCTCCAATTATCGACATACCACAGGTCGTATTCGACCCGCCGTTCTACCGCCGCGGCGTTCGGGGTTGGTCCGCGGCAACCGTGTATCTGCGCCCAGCCGGTCAGGCCGGGTTTGACGCGACGCCGGAAGGCGTAATTGCGTACGAGCTTGTCGAACTCATTGTCATGCGCAAGGGCGTGAGGGCGCGGTCCGACGAGGCACATGCTGCCGCCGATCACGTTGAACAATTGCGGCAACTCGTCGATGCTGGTCCGGCGCAGCCATTTTCCGACGCGGGTCACCCTTTGATCGTCCTGACGCGCCTGAACCACAGTCGGGCCGTCTTCGAGCACCGACATGGTCCGGAATTTCCGGATGGTGAAGCTACGGCCGTTGAAGCCGCAACGCTGTTGCCGGAAAAGAACCGGTCCCGGCGAATCCAGCTTGATCGCGATCGCCGCGGCGACCAGCAAGGGCGCGAGCAGAACCAGCGCGAGCCCGGCGCCGATGAGATCGAGGGCGCGTTTTGCCGCATGTTCGGCTTCGGCGAGTGGGCTGGGCTGAAGCTCGACGCATAGGGCGCCGCCGAGGTCGCGGGTCGGACGCCTGAAAAAGTCCGCGGGGGCGCCAATGGGAACAAACAGGATGGGGAGTGGCAGAACCCTCAGATCTCCCAGGAAAGAGCGCAATTGACGCCAGCTCTTGGGATCCGCGTCGATGACAATTTCTTCGACGTCGGACCCCTGGACATAGTCGATCACCCGGGCGCTGAACCGTTTCCGTTCGCCTGAGCCGGCGTCCGGCGGCGGCAAAACGAAGCTCTGCGCCACCGAAAAGCCAAGGGTTGCAAGCGTCTGATCGGAATCGACCGCTGATCGCTTTGGCTGGTCGGTGAGCAGGAGGGCCTTGTGGCCGGCGAACCTGCGACCGCCGATCCCGATCGCGAGCAGGCGCTTGGCGAGGATGCGGACCGCGGTCAGCATGAAGAGGCTGAGGGCGGCGAACAGGCCGGCGCCGCGAGGCATATGGCCGCCGATATCGGATGCTGCGACGACGGCGGCGAGCAGGATGAAGACCGACGCCCAGGCGAGAGCGACGGCGCGCAGCTGATTGCGGAGCGCGAGGAGTTCGGCCGGGCGATATTTGTCGCGAATTTGCTGCAGCGAAACGAAAAGCGCCGAGACCAGAATGGTCGATCCGAGCGCTTTGCCAAAATCGACGACGCCGCTTTCGATCGGTGCGGCCAGAGCGGCCAGAACGCTCGCGACGAGGATCGCGGCGACATCGGCCAAGGCGACCAGCGGCGCGACCGCCTGATGCCGAATCGGCCATTTCCGCCGTTTACGCGGGTGCGGAGCGTCGCGTGGCGCGGCGCTTTCCGCGCGCGCAGCGACGATCATGCGATTATGAGCGTTCATCGTCGAAACCGATGGCGTGCGGTTGCTGATTTAAATAATTAACCAGAGCGGATTTAATTAATCAAGCGTTAAATTTTAACATTTAATTGAAGCGCGATATAAGCGGCGCCGGCGAATCGGGAATGGCCTCACGCGGCGCGGCTGCGCCCAAGCCCAAGCCCAAGCCCAAACCCAAACCCAAACCCAAGCCAGTCTTTCAGTCGGAAAGACAGGATAAGATTGATCAGCGAAGCGGGCGGAAGGAATGGAAGGGCCATCCGGATTTATCCGGGCGCGATCGAGAACCCCGCCATTCATGGGGCAGGCGGCAAAATTTAAATTAGCGGATATAATTCCGAAAATCGCGGACAGCGATGTGTGATTTCGCCTCATCGGCGAAGGCCAGTTCCTCGTCTTTGCCGACGAGGAACTGGTCGCTTATTGGGCTGCGGGGTTCACCGTGACGGACGTGGTGTTGATCGGCGTCCCGACGTTGCTGATGGTGGTCGGCGTGAAGCCATGGATGGCGGCGTTCAGCGTGTAGCCATTCGTCGCATAGATGACCGGATCGTTCACCGTGGCCAGGATAGTCCGCACGAAGGTCAGGAATTTGGTGGCTTCGACAGAGGTTGCGTTGGAGCTGTAGAGCACGTCCTTGTTGCGCATCGGGAAATTCTGGGCGAGGAAATAGCCCGATGAATCGCGCAGATTGACGTTGTAGATCACAGGAATGATCTTGCTGTCGAACCTGTTGACGTTCACGCCCAAGCGACGCGCGACCTCCCGGGTTTCGCCGCGATAGATGAAGACCGAGGAGGGATCGGCCACCGCGTCGTTGAGGCCGCCCTGCTTGGCGAGCGCTTCGGCGAGCGACAGGCGCCAGGCGTCGAACTTGAACTGGCCCTGGTTTCCGGCGGCGCCGAAGGCGACGAAGGTCTGCGGCTGAGCGTAAACGAAGATGACGTCGTTCGGCAGCACATAAATATTGTTGGCCGGCTCATACATGAGCGCGCCGAAGGGGACGGCGGCGCGGTGTCCCGACCGTTCGAGCGCGGCCCATACGTCGTAGCCCTGGTTGCCCGGGCCGCCGGCGCGGGCGATGGCGTCGAGTATGCGCTCGCCCGACGGGCTGGCGGGGAACCGCCCGGCGGTCTTCACGTCGCCGAGGACGCTGTAGAGGGAAGTGCGCTGCTCGGCGAGCGCGACCACGACTTGCGGTTCGAGCGCGCGGCCTTTCAGCCGGTCCGTGATTTCGTTCTGGATTTCGGAAGGCGTCAGCCCCTTTGCGCGGATCGCGCCCGCATAAGGGATGGTGATGTCGCCGCGATCGTCAACCGCCTGGTTCGGCACGGTGACATAATTGCCCGCCCTGACGCCGGCGTCGGAGGTGAAGAGACCGCCGGCGGCCGCTTCGAATATGGTCACGCTGACAATGTCGCCGATTCCGAAGCGGAAGGTCTTCGGCGGGGTGCGCGAGGCGAAGGCGGTCGACAGCCTGGGCGTGATCTGCTGCAGGACGTTCACGACTTGCGGCGTCACGGGAATGAGGGCGTAGGGCAGGGCGTTCGTCTGCCCGTTTTGCGAGCCGGCGCCAATATCATGTCCCTGGGGACCGCTGATCGGCATCATCGCGCATCCGGCGCTCGATAGCGCCAGGACGCAGGCAGCGATCTTTGTCCATTTGTGTGAAGCGGAAATCAGCATTGCCCCCAAATTTAATGCAATAGGCGACATAAAATGGCGCCTTGAATCGTTTCGAGCCAGCCAATAATCCACGAAATTCAAATAGTTTGGCGTGTGTTGCGAGATTATCACAGCGTCAGTCGCGCCTCGGCTTCCGGGCGGGGAAAAAGTTCAAGTAAATCAACTGAATCGGCGTCGCGCCGTGGCGCGGACTTACTGAGGTTAACCTGAGGTTAATGCCGCCGTCCTGCCCGCCGCGGTCGCGGGATCGACGCCAAGGGGGCTGGAGCAATTGATTTCGCGCGCCGGACCCGTCCGGACGGCAGCGACAACGCCCCAAGTCAAGCCCGGGCGCGGTTGCGATGGCTCAGTCTCAATCGCCATGTATCCAGCGGCTTCGCCCGGTCACACCCGTTCCGTCGCGCCATATCGGGCGTAATGCCTGTCGCTGTAATAGTCGCTGCGATGGGAATCGTAATGCGTCATCGCCTTGACGTCGGTCTTGTTGAGCACGGCGCCGACGAGGTTTTCATACACGTTCGGGGCATTGTGCAGGGCGTGCTGGACGACATCGACCTTGGTGCGTCCCCATTCGATCACGAGGACGAAACAATCGGTGAAGGACGCCGCCGCGCGGGCGTCCACCAGCGGCGACAGCGGCGGAAGATCGACGATGACATAATCATAGGCCGCCCGAAGCCGATCGAAGAGCTTGTGGGTCGCCTCGGACGCCAGGATTTCGCTGGTGTGAAACGGGGGGTCGCGGCGCCATACCACCGGCAGGAAGGCTAGGTCGGTCGCCCGATCGCGCCAGATCGCCTCCTCGAGCGGCCGCACGCCGCGCAGGACCTCGAGAAGGCCTGTGGTGGCGCCGGGGGCGAGGCTGGCCGAAAGCGAGGGATTTCTCAGGTCGCAGTCGACGGCGATCACGCGGCCGCCGCCATGGGCGATGAGCCGGGCAAGGGAAGCGGCTGTGGTCGTCTTGCCTTCATTGGGCAGGGCCGAGGTGATGCCAATGACCTTGTTGCTGGTCTTGCTCGGACTCAGGTCGATTCCGATCTTGATCGCCCTTATGGCTTCGACGTAGCGCGACAGCGGCGTTGCGACCACCGAGGAGTCGATCGAGGATCGCCTCGGCACGATGCGTTGGCGGCGTTCGGCGTCGAGCAGCGGGATGTCGGCATCGGTGATTTTGGGCGATTTCGGCGCCTGGACGCGCGGCGTCAGGGCAAGGCAGGGCGTTTGCAGCGCCGTCTCGACCTCCGTGGACGTGCGGAAGACGCGATCCATCATCTCCCGCAGCAGTCCCAGCCCAAGGCCGAGCGCGACGCCGCCGAAGGCGCCGAGCGCCAGGATAAGAGCGGATTTCGGTTTGCTTTTGCTGTCCGGCGGCAGGGCTGGGTAGATGACGCGCGCCTCGGAGATCGGGTAGGATTCCTGCTGAACCGCGCCCATATAGCGGTGCTGGAAGGTTTCATAGAGGCTGCGGTAGCCCTTGGCTTTGGCTTCCAGGTCGCGCAGGGCGACTTCCGCCGAATTGGCGCCGCGGGATTTGGATACGGCGTCGTCGAGTTGCTTTTCGATCGATTTCTGCCGCGCTACGGCCACGTCGTAATCGCTTTGGGCGGTCGCGGCGAGTCTGCCGACCTCGTCGCGAATGGAGTTTCGGACGTCGCGCATGCGGGTGCGCAGATTGACCACCGCGACGTGGTTCTTGCCAAACCGCGCGGCCCATTCGCTCTCTCGCCGGTACAGCTCCAGATATTGAGTTCGCAGGCTGTTGATGACGGGGCTGCTCAGCGCGTCGGACACGGCGCCCAGCGCTTCGGTAGTGGAGGCATTCTTTGCATCGGCATGCAAAATCGCCTGATAGCTGTTCAGTCGCGCCAGCGCGTCCGACGCCTGCGCGCGGGTCGCGACCAGGCGGGCGTTCAAATCGGTGATCTGCTGCTCGTCGAGCGGCTTGCCGCCGCTCGACACCATATTGTGACTGACTTTGAAGGCGTCGACGTCGCGCTCGGCGGCGCGCGCCTGATCGCCGAGCCGCTGCAGCCTGTCCTGAAGCCAGGCGGTGGCGCGGCGGTTGGCTTCGAATCTCGAATTCATCTGGTCATTGATGAAAACATTGGCGACCGCATTGGCGACCGCCGCGGCGCGCACGGGGCTGCGGGAACTATAGCTGATGCCGATGATATTGCTGAAGCTCACCCGATTGACCCGGAGTCGGTTCTCGAACGCGGCGATCAGCCCTTCCGGCGGCTCGTCCGCCGCCGTCCTGGGCGGCGTCTGGTCCGGCGGCGCGAACAGGTTGCGAATGCTCCGCCAGATCGAGGAGAGCGAGAGCGGCGCGCTCGTCAGATCGGGGTCTTGCGCGAGATTCATCTGTTTGATGACGGGAATGGCGACCGCCGAGGATCTGACGATCTGAATTTGCGATTCAATCCGGGTGATGTCGAAATCCGGCTCGGCGAGCGGCGATTCCTGTTTGACGTACTGGGCCTTGCGATCGTCCAGCATGACCTGGACCTCAGCCTTGTATGTCGGCGGCGTGATGCGCAGATAAAAAACGGCGAGCGCCAGCGCGAGTGCGGTCGAGACCAGGATCACCGGATATTGGCGCCGGACGAGGCCGAACGCGAAATTGATCATGTCGCCGACGCCGGCCTCGCCGGACGGCGCGGCGGCGGGGCGGCGGTCGCGATTCATCTGCGGCATGTTGCTGTGAAGCATGGGACGCCTTTCTGCCTTCGCCACGACTCTCGTCGGATGTCGCTCAAACACATGTCGGAATCGCCATCTGAGCCTCGACGGATTGAATTTAATCTTTTAATCAAGATAACCAATAAAGCGGACCTTGTCCAAATTAAATAACGTGAAAATGATCGGGCCAGCCGCCGGGGCCGCACGGAGCCGGCGGCTGGCCCGGCGGACCGGTTCGCCCGGCCGCGCCCGGGCAGACGGGGCCGATCCCCGGAGCGGCGCCGATCCGGCTGGGTTGTAAGTGACGATTTACTCTTGGTTTTTGCGGGATTTTCAGCGAGGCGGGACATCTGCTTCTTCCTGAGCCGCCCGGGCGCCCGCTTTCCGGCGCGAGGCGGGAAAAGTCTTTGTATTGAATGTTCTGCCGATGCTCTATTAAAAATAATTGAATGTGAATTGACGAATTAAATTTCGTTGGTTTAAATGCATTATTCCGTTGCGCCCGGACGGGCTTTATAGGGGCTCCGCCATGCCCAATGAAACCGAAAATCTCGCGTTTGCCGCCAACCAATCGCTTGACCAGACCCAGCCGCTTCTGGCGTCGCCGGCGACCACGCCGCCCGCCGCCCCAGTCATCGCGTCCTGGTCGCCCGACTCAGGCGTGGTCGGCGATGGGCTCACCAACGCCAGTCAACTGACGTTCACGGGGACCGCCGCGGATAGCGCCACGGTCAATATCTTTGACGACGCGACCCTGATCGGGACGGTGACGGCGGATGCGACCGGCGCCTGGAGCTTGACCACCCCGGCGCTCCCAGACGGCAGCCAGGTCTTCACGGCCACGGCGACCGACAGCGCGGGCCAGACGAGCGCGGCGTCGAGTCCGCTCAGCGTGATTGTGGACACGACGCCGCCGGCGGCGCCGGTCCTGACGGGCGAGTCGATCGTCAACGTCAACCAGGTGGTGCTGACGGGAACGGCCGAGGCGAACAGCGCGATCAAGATCTATAATGGAACAACCGTAATCGGGACCGGCATAACCGACGCCAAAGGCGCCTTCAGCGTGACCACGGTTCCGCTGCCGGCCGGCTCCTATGATTTCACCGCGACCGCGACCGACGCCGCCGGCAATGTCAGCGCCATGTCGGCGCCGATCGACCCGGTGACGGGGACGCCGAACGCCATCGTCGCGGAGAACCAGCTTGCGGGCACGCCGATGAGCGTCTGGTGGGTCGATCCGGGCCAGGATTCGACCAAGTTGGAAGGCTTCACCACCCAGATGGGGACCAATGTCGGCGGCACAGTCCAGTTCAAGATCGATAACCTGACCGGCAATGGCAGCTACACCATCAGCATTTACCGGTTGGGTTATTACGGCGGCGACGGGGCGCGTCTCGTCACCACTATCAATCATAGCGGCGGCGTCATCGCCCAGCCCGCGGCCCTGACCGATCCCTCGACCGGGCTGGTCGACGCCGGCAACTGGAGCGTCACCGATTCCTGGAATGTGCCGACAACCGCAGTGTCCGGCGTCTATATCGCCAATGTCACCCAAGGGAGCCAGGTCTTCCAGATTCCCTTCATCGTCAGCGACCCCAGCTCGACCAGCGACATCATCTTCCAGACCGCCGACGAAACCTGGCAGGCGTACAATCCCTGGGGCGGCGCCGACCTCTATGCCGGCAACGGTCCTGGCTACAATGGCTCGGCCTATGCGGTCAGCTACAATCGCCCTATCACCACTCGCGACAGCAGCTATCCTGGATTCGGCAGCCTTTATGGCTCGTCCAACGACATGGTGTTCTCGGCCGAGTTTCCGACAATCTACTGGCTCGAACAGAACGGCTACAACGTCAGCTATATTTCTGGTCAACAACTCGCCACCGCTCCTAACGACTCTTTGCTGCTCAATCACAAAGTCTATATGGACAGCGGCCACGACGAATACTGGACAGACCAGCAATATGCGAATGTTCAGGCCGCGGGGCAAGCCGGCGTCAGCCTCATGTTCCTGAGCGGCAACGAAGCCTATTGGCAGACGCGGTTCGCGCCGAGCATCGACGCGACCAGCGACCCCAACCGCACCCTGGTCTCATATAAGGACACTCACGCCAACACCTTGATCGATCCCTCGGGAACGGCGACCAGCACCTTCATGGACGCGCGCTTCGCCTCGACCGGCGGGCTGGCGGGAACGCCGTCCAACGCCCTGACGGGGCAGGTCTTCTCGGTCGATTCCGAGCGTTTCGACACACTCACCATTCCCTATGGCATGACGCAGCTGCGCATCTGGGACAATACCGCCGTCGCCAACACGCAGCCTGGCGGAACCGCCTCGCTCCAACCGGGCATCCTCGGTTACGAATGGGATTCGTCGCCGGACAACGGTTTCCGGCCCGGCGGCCTGGTCAGCCTGTCTTCGACGACGCTGCAGGTCAGCACCCTTCTGCTCGACTATGGCAATACGACCGGGAACGGGACGGCGACCCACAATCTGGTCGAATTCCGCGATCCCGTCAGCGGCGCGCTCGTCTTCAGCACAGGCACCGTGTTCTGGTCGTGGGGTCTGTCCGACCAGCATGACGTCTATCAGGGCACGCTGCAGCCGGTCGACCCCAGCGTTCAGCAGGCGACGGTCAATGTCCTCGCCGATATGGGCGTTCAGCCTCAGACATTGCAGGCGAGTCTCGTGCTGGCGTCGGCTACGACGGACCATACCGCGCCGACCTCGTATATCACCAGTCTCTCGACCACGAGCATTGTCGAGGGAAGCCAGATGACGGTGACTGGAACTGCGACCGACGTCGGCGGCGTGATTGGCGGGGTCGAGGTCTCAACCGACGGAGGGAATACCTGGCATCCCGCCACGAGCAATGTCGGCGCGGCGACCGTGTCGTGGTCCTATACCTTCAAGGCGGGCGCTGCGGGAACTTTCAAGGTGGAAAGCCGCGCTGTCGATGACAGCATCAATCTCGAAACGCCGAGCGACGCGACCTCCTATACGGTCCTGCCCTCGTCCAATCTGTCGATCTTCAGCGCCACGGCGACTCCTGCGGTCGCCAACACGCCCGACAACAGCCCGATCGAGGTTGGGGTCAAGTTCGTGTCCGCGGACGCGGGCATGATCACCGGGATAAGATTTTACAAGGGGTCGCAGAATACCGGAACCCATATCGGCGATCTCTGGTCGTCGAGCGGCCAGTTGCTCGCCAGCGCGACCTTCTCCAATGAGACCTCCAGCGGCTGGCAGCAGGTCAGTTTCGCGTCGCCCGTCGCGATTCAGGCTGGTCAAACCTACATCGCGTCCTATTGGACCAGTTCCGGCTATTATTCGACCACCAATTTCTATTTCGACAATGCCGGCACGACCAATGGCGCCCTGACGGCGACCGGAAGCGGCCTCAATGGCGTCTACGCCTATGGCTCGGGTCCGATCTTCCCCAATAATGTTTCTTTCACCAACAGCGACAATTATTGGGTCGACGTCGTCTTCGACGACACCAATTCGGGGGGGCCGCAGGCCAATAGCGACAGCGGATTCACCGTCACCGAAAACGGCTCGATCTCGATCGCCGCTTCGGCCCTGCTCGCCAATGACACGGACACCAACGGCCTGTCCTTGTCGCTGACCGGCGTGAGCGGGCCGGTGAATGGGACAGTGAGCTATAATTCCCAGACCCAGATGGTCACCTTCACGCCGACCGCAAATTATGCTGGATTGGCGAGCTTCCTTTATACGATCAAGGATACGAGCGGCGCCTCCGCAACGGGCGCGGTGTCGCTCAACGTCACCTATCCCGTTTCGGCCCAGAGCCTGTTCGGCACCAATGTCACGCCGGCCGAGGTCAATTCCAACGACGGCAGTCCCGTCGAACTTGGCGTCAAGTTCACGGCGACGACGAATGGAAAGATCACGGGCATACGCTTCTACAAGGGAACCGCAAACGTCGGCACGCATATCGGCGACCTTTGGAGCTCCTCGGGCCAGTTGCTGGCGACCGCGACCTTTACCAACGAGACGTCGAGCGGCTGGCAGCAGGTGAATTTCTCGACGCCAGTCGCGATCACCGCCGGCACGACCTATGTCGCGGCCTACCATACCAATGGCTATTATTCCGACACCGCGAATTATTTCACGTCGCCGGTGACCAACGGCAATCTGACGGCGCCGACCGCTGGCAATGGCGTCTATGCCTATGGCTCGACCGACATTTTCCCCACCAACACCTATAAGGCCACCAATTACTGGGTCGATGTCGTCTTCAACGGCTCCTCGGGGGGGCTGCCGCCGGTCGCGAACAATGACAGCGGCTTTTCGACGGTCGAGAACACCGCGCTCAACATTGCCGCCTCGGCGCTGCTGGCCAACGACACCGATCCCAACGGCCTGACCCTGTCGATCGCCGGGGTGAGCGGCCCGGTCAATGGAACGGTGAGCTACAATTCCCAGACCCAGACGGTCACCTTCACGCCGACGACGGGCTATACCGGGGCGGCAAACTTCACTTATTCGATCACCGACGCCGACGGCGGAACCGCCTCCGCCAATGTCGCTTTGACGGTGAATGTGGCGCCGCCGCCCGTCGCGAACAATGACAGCGGCTTTTCGACCAATGCGAACACCGCGCTCAGCATTGCCGCTTCCGCGCTGCTGGCAAACGACACCGATCCCAACGGTCTGCCTCTGTCGATCACCGGGGTGAGCAGTCCGGCAAACGGAACGGTGAGCTACAATTCCCAGACGCAGATCGTCACTTTCACGCCGACCAGCAATTACACCGGGCCGGCGAGCTTCACCTATTCGATCACCGACGCCGACGGCGGAACAGCCTCCGCCAATGTCGCTTTGACGGTGGGCAATTCCACCGTGACGACGGAAAACCTGTTCAGTCTGACCTCGACCCCGACATCCGTCACCGTCAACGACCCCAGCGCGGTTGAACTCGGCGTGAAATTCACCGCCGACGCCAATGGCTCGATCACCGGCATCCGCTTCTACAAGGGTCCGTCGAACACCGGGACACATATCGGCGATTTGTGGAGTTCGACGGGAACGCTGCTCGCCAGCGCGACCTTCACCGGCGAGACCGCGAGCGGCTGGCAGCAGGTGAATTTCTCGACGCCGGTCGCGATCACCGCAGGCGTGACCTATGTCGCCGCCTATCACACCAATGTCGGCGAATATTCGGCCAGCGCCAATTATTTCTCATCGAATGTGGTGAGCGGCGACCTCACCGCGCCGGCTTCCGGCAATGGCGTCTATGCCTATGGCGCGACCGACACCTTCCCGACCAGCACCTATAACGCGACCAATTATTGGGTGGATGTCGTTTATACCAAAGTCATTCAACCGCCGCCGGTCGCGAACAATGACAGCGGCTTTTCGACAGTCGAGAACACCGCGCTCAATATTGCCGCCTCCGCGCTGCTGGCCAACGACACCGATCCCAACGGCCTGACTCTGTCCATCGCCGGGGTGAGCAGCCCGGTGAACGGAACGGTGAGCTATAATTCCCAGACACAGACGGTCACCTTCACCCCGACGACCGGCTACACCGGGCCGGCGAACTTCACTTATTCGATCACCGACGCTGGCGGCGGAACCGCCTCCGCCAGTGTCGCGCTGACGGTGAATGCGGCGCCGCCGCCCGTCGCCAATAACGACAGCGGCTTTTCGACCAATCTGAACACCGCGCTCAACATTCCTGCGGCCGCGCTGCTCGCCAACGACACCGATCCCAACGGCCTGCCTCTGTCGATCACCGGGGTGAGCAGTCCGGTGAACGGAACGGTGAGCTATAATTCGCAGACCCAGACGGTCACATTCACGCCGACCAGCAATTACACCGGGCCGGCGAACTTCACTTATTCGATCACCGACGCCGACGGCGGAACGGCCTCCGCCAATGTCGCTTTGACGGTCTCGAATTCCGTAGCGACGGAAAGCCTGTTCGGCACGACCTCGACTCCGGCGACCGTCACCGTCAACGACCCGAACGCCATCGAACTCGGCGTGAAATTCACCGCCGCCGCCAATGGCTCGATCACCGGCATCCGCTTCTACAAGGGCCCGTCGAATACCGGGACCCATATCGCCGATTTGTGGAGTTCGACGGGAACGCTGCTCGCCAGCGCGACCTTCACCGGCGAGACCGCGAGCGGCTGGCAGCAGGTGAATTTCTCGACGCCGGTCGCGATCACCGCCGGCATGACCTATGTCGCCGCCTATCACACCAATGTCGGCGAATATTCGGCCAGCGGCAATTATTTCACGTCGAATGTGGTGAGCGGCGATCTGACCGCGCCGGCTTCCGGCAATGGCGTCTATGCCTATGGCGGAACCGACACATTCCCGACCAGCACCTATAACGCGACCAATTATTGGGTCGATGTCGTTTATACGAAATCCACTGGCGTGCTGGCGCCCGTCGCCAATAATGACAGCGGCTTCGTAACGACCGAGAACACGGCGCTCGCGATCAACGCCTCCCAGTTGCTCGCCAACGACACCGATCCCAACGGCCTGACGCCGTCGATCACCGGGGTGAGCAGCCCGGTGAACGGAACGGTGAGCTATAATTCCCAGACGCAGGTCGTCACCTTCACGCCGACCAGCAATTACGCCGGCGCGGCGAGCTTCACTTATTCGATCACCGACGCCGACGGCGGGACCGCTTCCGCCAATGTCGCGCTGACGGTGAACAATCCGAATACGGCGACCCTTTTCAGCGCAAGCTCGACGCCGTCGATCGTCACCGTCAACGATCCCAACGCGGTCGAACTCGGTGTCAAGTTCACGTCATCGCAGAGTGGCGCGATCAGCGGCATAAGGTTCTACAAGGGGCCGCAAAATACCGGAACCCATGTCGCCGATCTGTGGAGCTCGACCGGGACGCTGCTCGCCACCGCGACCTTCACCAACGAGACCACGAGCGGCTGGCAGGAGGCCGATTTCTCCACGCCGGTCAATATTGCCGCGGGGACGACCTATGTCGCGTCTTACCATACCAATACCGGGGAATATTCGGCCGATCCGAACCTGTTCGCGACCTCGCTTGCCAACGGACCGCTCACGGCGCCGTCGTCATCGAGCAGCGGCGGCAATGGCGTCTATGCCTATGGCGGTTCGAGCCTCTTCCCCACCAACTCGTATAACGCCACGAGCTATGGCGTGGACGTCGTTTTCAAGGCGCAACTGGCGGCATAGGAGATATCGCATGCATGCCGAGATCTACACGGATGGAGTGGACGAAATCACCGTTGGCGGATCGATCGTGCGGGTCGATCTGGTCAGCCTGTCGCCGACCGAGCGCGACGCCAATAACGCGCCCAAGCGCGTGCTCTGCCAGAGGCTGATCTTCTCGGTCGAAGCCTTCGCCAATTCGGTCGAGGTGATGCAGAAGGCGTTGCAGGGCCTCGTGGAAGCCGGCGCGATCCGCCGCGGTGCGCCGACCTTGGCCGCGACGTCCGACATCGCCCCCGGAGAAAACCACCAGGTCACCACAAACAACAGCTCGCGGGCGCCAAATGTCTCAGCCAATTTCCGTTGACGTCCCCAAGCGTCGCCCGAAAAAGTGGTTCTCGGCCTTTCGCAACAACAAGGCCGGGAAAGCCGCAGTCGGGAGCGATCCGGCCGAAGCGCCGCCGGCGCCGGTAGTCGAGGTTGCGGCGCCGCCGGACATCGAAGTCGCGGCGGCTCCGGCGGAAGATTCCGGCGAGGCCGCGCGCACCGGCCTGGAATGTCTATCGCTGATCGCGGGCCGTCACGGTGTCGAACTCTCGGCGGAGCGCCTGCGGCACGCCTATGCCGTCGATGGCGGAGCGCTCGCCGCGACGCAATTGCTGCGCATGGCCAAGGACGCGGGCCTGCGCGCGCGCAGCGCGCGGCTCGACTGGAAAGTCCTGCTCCGGCTCGGGGAAGCCTATCCCGCGCTGCTTCGCCTCGACAACGGCAATTGGATCGTGGTTCTCGGACCCGGAGAGGCGCCCGATGGCGGCGAGGCGGTCGTCGTGTTCGATCCGCTCGCGGATCGCCGCTACGAGCCTCTCGTGGTCGAAAAGGAACTGTTTTGCGCCCGGTGGTCCGGCGACGCGATCCTCATGAAACGCGAATCGCGCCTGGCTGACGGAAGGCCGGCCTTCGGCCTGCGCTGGTTCGTTCCCGAGCTTCTGCGCCAATGGCGGCTGTTCATCGACGTCGCCGTCGCCGCGATCCTGCTCTATGCGCTTGGCCTCGCTTTGCCGATCTTCTTCCAACTCGTCATCGACAAGGTGCTGGTGCACGAGAGCTTCACGACCCTTTACGTGCTTGCGGCGGGCGCCGCGGCGGCGCTCTCGTTCGAAGCTGTATTCACCTTCCTGCGGCGCTATCTTCTGCTCTACGCCACCAACAAGGTCGATATCCGCGTCGCGACCCAGACCTTCGGCCATCTGCTTGGGCTTCCTGTCTCCTTCTTCGAGCATATTTCGGCCGGCGTGCTGGTGAAGCACATGCAGCAGGCGGCGCGGATCCGGGAGTTTCTGACCGGGCGGCTGTTCCTGACCACGCTCGACGCGCTTTCGCTCGTCGTCTTCATTCCCGTCCTGCTGCTCTACAGCGTCAAGCTCACTTTCGTCGTGCTGGCCTTTACCGCGTTGAGCGCCTTGGTGGTCATGACGCTGATGGGGCCGTTCCGGCGCCGCCTCGCCGATCTCTATCAGGCGGAAGGCGCGCGCCAGGCGCTGCTCGTCGAGACCGTCCACGGCATGCGCACGGTCAAGTCATTGGCCATGGAGCCTATGCAGGGCCGCAGATGGGACGAGCGTTGCGCCCAGGCGGTGACCATGCGCTTCGGCGTCGAGAAGATTTCGGCGGGCGCCCAGGCGCTGACCGGTTTTCTGGAAAAAATCATGACGCTCGGGATCATCACGCTGGGCGCATTCGACGTGTTCAACGGCGTGATGACCATTGGCGCCCTGGTCGCCTTCAACATGCTGGCCGGGCGGGTTTCGGGACCGCTGGTGCAGATGGTCGCCATGGTCCACGAATATCAGGAAGTCGCCCTGGCGGTGAAGATGCTTGGCGAGGTGATGAATCAGAAGCCCGAGCGCGAGGGCAAAAGCGAAGGCCTGCGGCCGGAAATCGCGGGCGGGATCGAATTCGAGAATGTCTCCTTCCGCTACGGCCCGGAGGGCGCGCCGGCGCTGGACGACGTCTCGTTTTCGGTCGAGCCCGGCTCGATCTTCGGGATCGTCGGCCGCAGCGGCTCCGGCAAGACGACGCTGACGCGCCTGATCTCGGGCATTTACGCGGCGCAGCAGGGGGTGCTGCGGATCGACGGCGCCGATTCCCGCGAGATCGATCTCGCGCATCTGCGCAACAGCCTCGGCGTCGTGCTGCAGGACAATTTTCTGTTTCGCGGCACGGTGCGCGAGAACATCGCCTGCGTGAAGCGCGACGCGACTTTCGCCGAGGTCGCGCACGCCGCGCGATTGGCGGGCGCCGACGAATTCATCGAGCGTCTGCCGCGCGGCTTCGACACCATGCTTGAAGAGGACGGCTCGAATCTTTCGGGCGGACAGAAGCAGCGCCTCGCCATCGCGCGGGCGCTCGTCGTCGATCCGCGCATTCTCATCCTCGACGAGGCGACGAGCGCGCTGGATTCGGAAAGCGAGCTGATCATCCGCCGCAACCTCCGCCGGATCGCGGCGGGACGGACGGTGATCATCGTGTCGCACCGGCTGTCGATGCTCGCCGACTCCAACCAGATCCTGGTGATCGACCGCGGCCGGATCGTCGACGTCGACTCCCATGACCGGCTGCTGTCGAAATGCACGATCTACCGGCATTTGTGGAACCAGCAGATGAGGCACGTCGCATGAGCGCAACCGACGAGACGCGGGCCGAGACGAAATCCGCGCCGGCGGCGCGCGGGCCGGCGGAGCGGCGCCGTCGGGCGCGGCCGGCGCCGCGACGGCCGGCTTTGGTCACGGAATTTCAGTCCGACGCCATAGAGATCGAGCACCGGCCGCCGCCGCGCCTCGCCCGCCTGACGCTCTATGCGGTCGTCGCTCTGATCGCGACGGCGATCGGCTGGGCGTCGGTTTCCCACGTCGACATGATCGTCGTCGCGCAGGGCAAGCTCATCACCACCCGGCCGAATCTCGTGGTCCAGCCGCTCGAAACCTCCGTGATCCGCGACATTCGCGTCAGGGTCGGCGACCGGGTCCGTCGCGGCGATGTGCTGGCGACTCTCGACCCGACCTTCTCCCAGGCCGATCAGGATCTTTTGCGCAACCGGGTGGCGGCGTTCGACGCCACGATCGACCGGCTGCGGGCGGAGCTGAACGGCAAGGTTTATGTCATTACGGACCCCGCCAATTCCGACGAGATTCTCCAGCGCAAAATCTTCCTGCAGCGCAAGAGCGCCTACGACGCCCAGATCGAGGATGACGACGCGCAGATCGCCTCCGCTCAGGCCAATCTCAAGACCGCTCGTGACGAGGAGGCGGTGCTGGTTCAGCGGCTCGACACCACCCGGTCGATCGAGACCATGCGCACCACGCTGATGAACAAGGAGATCGGGTCGAAGCTGAACTTCCTGCTGTCGCGTGACGCCCGCCTCGAAGTGGAGAGCAATCTGGCGCGGATTCGCGGCAATATCGCCGACGACTCGCATCGCGTCGACAAGGCGCGCGCGGATCGAAAAGTCTTCGCCGAGGAATTTCTGCGCAAGGCCTATGAGGAGCTTGTCGACACGCTGACCAAGCGCAACAGCGCGGCGGAAGATCTCAAGAAGGCGGAGTTGCGTCGCAAGCTGATCGTGCTTCAGGCGCCGGCCGACGCCACCGTTCTGCAGATCGCCGACCGGACGGTCGGCTCGGTGGCGCGCGAAGCGGAGACTCTCTTCGTTCTCGTGCCTCGCGACGCGACGCTGCAGGCCGAAGTGAATGTCCAGGGAAGAGACATCGGCCAGGTGTCGGTCGGCCAATCGGCGCGGATCAAGTTCGAGGCCTTCCCGTTCCAGAAATATGGAACGGCCGCGGGAGAGGTCAGAGTCATCAGCGAGGACGCCTTTTCGCCGGACCCGAAAGCCGAAACGGGGCGCCGTGACGCCGCGCCCTATTATCGCGTCCTGATCGACCTGAAGGATACGCGTCTGCGGGCGCCGGAGGGACGCGCGCCACTGCTTCCGGGCATGGCGGTGACCGCCGAGATGAAGGTCGGTCGCCGCAGCGTGATTTCCTATTTCCTCTATCCGCTCATGCGTGGACTGGACGAGAGCATCCGCGAATATTGACCAGCCAGGGTGGGAAAATGATGACGATCAACACGCTCGCCGACGCGGCTCCTCCGGCCGCCGCCAACAGGAACGAGCCGGTCCGCAATTCGCCGCTCGTAAATTTCGCCTTGCGCGGCCTCGAACATTGCTGGCTTCCCGAGCACGGGCGCTGGTCGCATATATATCACCTCGACGGCCGCGCCTCGCCGAACGAATCCCTGCCGCACAGCGACGTCTTCTACACGCTCAACGTTCTGCTCGGCATGTCGCGGGTCGCCGAAATTCCTGAAGGTCTCGACCTGCGCGAGATTTTCGATCGCAATGCGCGCGAGCTGACCCGCCTGCCGGTGCGCAAATACGCTTTCGGCATGGCGCTTTGGGCCAGCGCCGAACTGGGCTTCGCCATCCCCGACGATGTCGCGCGCGCGGTCAGGGCGATTCTCGAGGACAGCGACGCCTGGCGGGATTTTCATGCGCAGGATCTCGGCATGCTGCTGACAGGCGTCGTGGCGCAAACACGCGCCGGCCGCGACGAATGGCGTCCATACGCCCAGCCTTTGTTCCGGTTCCTGCAGGATCGCTACCATGGCGGCGCGGGCCTGTTCTTCGACACGCCCTATGGGTTGCGGCGGCGCTTTGCGTCTTTCGCGACCCAGATCTATCTGGCGATCGCCTGCTATCAATATGGCGATCTCACGGGCGACGTTCCGGCGATCGCAATGGCGTCGGCCTGCGCCGGGAAATTGATCGCGCTTCAGGGGCCCCAGGGCGAGTGGCCCTGGTTCTTCGACGCGGCGAGCGGCCGCGTGCTGGACTTTTACGAGGTCTATTCGGTGCATCAATACGGCATGGCGCCGGCGCTGCTCGAATGGGGCGAGCGTTATGGCGTTCCCGGCGCGCGCGAGGCGCTGATCCGCGGCTTCCAATGGGTCTTCGGCCGCAACCAGCTCGGGCGCTCCATGCTGCTGCGGGAAAGCGGCCTGAGCATACGCTCGCAGATCCGCAAGGACGAACTTCAAAACAAGACGCCGCGCATGCTGCGCGCTGTCGGCAATATGCTTCTTGGACGCTCTTCGGGCCTGATCGACAGCGCCGGCGTCGGCCTTCGCCTCGAATGCCGCAGCTATGAACTCGGTTGGATCCTGTGGTCGTTCGGGCGCCGCAACGATCTGCCGCAACTCACCGACCATGGCCTGTTCCAGTCGGCGCAGGCGCAAACAAGCGCCGCTTAGCGCTTAGAGAATGATTTCCGAAAAGCGGTCGCCCGCTTTCGGACAAAAATCCTGCTGAAACAAAGAAATCTAAGCACGAAGTCGTTGGTGGGCCAACGACTTCATGCTCAGCGGTTCCAGGCCATCGCCCGCTCGCCGCGCAGCAGGGAGAGCATGGTCGCAGCGCGATGGGAGCGGACCGCAGTCATCACCGCGATCGCGCGCCAGCGCGCGGACAGGCCCGAAATCCGGTCGCTTGCGAGCACGGTGAAGGCGGCGGCGATGGGGGAGGCGAGAACGAGCAGGGCCCGGCCGGTCCAGCGTAGGCGCCAATGGGGCTCGCCTTCGGCCATGCGCCGATAATGCAGGATCTGCCGATCCCATTTGACGTAAAGCTCTTCAAGCGAGCCGCGGGCGGGATGATAGACCACCATTTCGGGAATATAGCGGAAATGCAGCCCGGCGGCGCGGGCGCGCCGCCCCCATTCCATATCCTCGGCGACCTCGATGCCGTCGAACGGCCCGACCGCGTGGAAATCGCTGCGCCAGGCCGCCAGATTCCCGGTGCCGGCATAGCCGTGCTTTTCGATATAGAGCTTGAAGCGGTAGGCGAACACGCTCTCATAGGCCTCGATCGCATTGAGCCGGGCGCCGGAACGCCAGATTCTGACGTCGCCGCCGAGCACGACGCCGGGCCCGGAGACGGCGAGCGCGGCCTGGATGCTGCGCAGCCAGTTCGGGTCCGCACGGCAATCGGCGTCGATGAAGGCGAAGACGTCGCCACGCGCCTCCGCCGCGCCCCTGTTGCGCGCGGGGCCGGGACCGGGGCGGCTTTCCTGAAGCAGGCGCGCGTTGGGATGGCGCGCGATGACCTCGACCGGGAGCGCCCGCGAGCCGTTGTCGACGACAATGACCTCGAACAGGCCAGGGTCGAGGGTCTGGGCGTCGAGGCTGGCGAGGCAGTGCTCGAGCCCCTCCGGTTGATTGAGATGCGGAATAATCACGGAAATCATGATATTATTTAATCTCCGATTATTTTTTCGGCGACTGCGCTTGACATAAAAACACGAATGGCCGCAATCCCCAAGCGTGACCGCCGGAATCTCCCCGGAATTTTAAAGCGCAAATTAAATCCGCTTGCAATTAAATAGAGTTTGATTATTGTCTTTTTTATTCATTTAATTGCGCATGCGGCGCCGGCGCGGCGAAGCAGCGCGATGAAGAATGGGGGGGCCGATGCGTTATTCGTTCCTGGGTTGTCCCATCGACGCGCTGTCCATGGCGGAGACGGTCGAAGTCGCGCGAGGCGCGATGCGCAGCCGGCGGCGCGTTCAGCATGTGGCGCTCAATGTCGCCAAGCTGGTCAATATGCGTTCCGATCCGGTGCTCGCCGCCGACGTCGCCAACAGCGACGTCGTCGGGATCGACGGCATGGGAATCGTCTGGGGCGCCCGCGCCTTGGGCCTGCCGGTCACGTCCCGCGTCGCGGGCGTCGATCTCCTCGGCGAACTTCTCGCCATCTGCGCCTGGGAAGGGTTCAAGCCTTTTTTTCTCGGCGCCAGGCCGGAAGTGCTTCAGGGCGCCGCCGAGCGCGTCCGCGAACTTTATCCCGCCATTCGTTTCGCCGGACTGCGGGACGGCTATTTCACCCGCGAGCAAGAGCCTGAGGTCGTCCGCGCGATCCGCGAAAGCGGCGCCGACTGCCTGTTCATCGGCATGCCCACGCCCCGCAAGGAGCGCTTCCTCGCCGCCCATCGCGACGAACTCGCAACGCCCTTCATCATGGGCGTCGGCGGATCCTTTGATGTTCTCGCCGGGGCGGTGCAGAGGGCGCCCGAGCGCATGCAGCGGTTCGGCCTCGAATGGCTCTACCGGGTCTACCAGGAGCCGCGCCGCATGTGGTGGCGCTACGCCAGGACCAATGCGCTCTATGCCGGAATTCTGACGACGGCGCTGGTCCGCCAGGGCCTGGGGGGCGCGGTCGGGCCGGGCGGGTTCGCGCCGCCCGCCGGCCGGGTGGGAGGCTGACGCATGCAGAAACATCTCTTCGTCCTGGTGGGAACGCGTCCCGAGGCGATCAAACTCTTTCCCGTGATCAACCGGCTCAAGGCCGAAAAGGACGTGGCGCTGACCGTCTGCGCCACCGCCCAGCACCGCCATCTGCTCGATCAGGTGCTCAAGCTCGCCAAGGTCACGCCCGACGTCGATTTGAACATCATGACGGCCAACCAGAACCTCGACCGCCTCACCTCGCAACTGGTCGAGGATATCGGCGAGGTGCTCGAACGGGTGAAGCCGACTCGGGTCGTCGTCCAGGGCGACACCGCGACGGCCATGACCGGGGCGCTCGCCTCCTATTACCATCGCATTCCGGTCTCTCATGTCGAGGCGGGCCTGCGCAGCGGCGACATTTATGCGCCCTGGCCGGAGGAGGTGAACCGCAAGATCGTCGGCTCGATCGCCGACCAGCATTTCGCGCCGACCCAGCGCGCCGCCAGCGCGCTGCGCGCCGAGAACGTGCCGGACGAGCGCATTCACGTCACCGGCAACACCGTCGTGGACGCGCTGATCCTGGCCAAAGCCATGGTGGACGCCGATCCCGACCTCGCGTCGCGATGGGACGGCGTCAGGGCGCGCCACGGCAACCGGCGCATCATCCTGGTGACCTGCCATCGCCGGGAAAATTTCGGCGGCGGCGTCCTCAACATCGTCAATGCGCTGGAGACGATCCTGAAGCGGGAGGATGTCGCCATCGTCCTGCCGGCGCATCCCAATCCGAACGTCCATGACGTCTTCGCGGCGCGCCTGTCGAACCACCCGCGCGTCGTTCTCACCTCGCCGCAGGAATACACCGATTTCGTCAGCCTCCTGTCGATGTCCTATCTGGTGCTGACCGATTCCGGCGGCGTGCAGGAGGAGGCTCCCACATTCGGCAAGCCGGTGCTGGTGATGCGGGAGACGACGGAGCGGCCCGAGGGCGTGGAGGCCGGCACGGCCCGCCTCGTCGGCTCCGATTACGACAAGATCGTCGAAGAGACCTTCCGGCTGCTCGACGACGAGGACAGCTACGCCGCCATGGCCCGCACCCACAATCCGTTTGGCGACGGCCACGCCAGCGAACGAATCGTAAAGGCGCTCCTCGATGCCTGAATTCCAGAAAATCGCTGTGATCGGTCTGGGCTATATCGGGCTGCCGACGGCGGCGCTGATCGCCAGCCGCGGCATGCAGGTGCTCGGCGTCGACGCCAAGGAAGATGTTGTGCGCACCGTCGCCGCCGGCACGATCCATATTTCCGAGCCCGATCTCGACGGTCTCGTCTCGAAGGTGGTGTCGAGCGGCGCGCTGACGACGGCGTCCAAACCGCAGCCGGCGGATGTTTTCATGATCGCGGTGCCGACCCCGATCGACGCCAGCAGCCGGCCGGACCTCTCCATGGTTTACGCCGCGGTGGACAGTTTCGTCGAGGTGCTGGCGCCGGGAAATCTCGTCATTCTCGAATCGACTTCGCCGATCGGCACGACCGAGGGCGTCGCCGTCCGGATCGCCAAGATGCGGCCGGACCTCCATGTCGACGGCGTCGGCTGGGAGAACGGCAATGGCAAAGACAAGGGCGCGATTTCCGTCGCTTATTGTCCCGAACGGGTTCTCCCCGGACGCATCCTGACCGAACTCATCAACAACGACCGCTGCATCGGCGGCGTCACGCCTGCCTCGACGCGGCGCGCCCAGCGTTTCTACAAGAGCTTCGTGCGGGGCGCCTGCGTCGCCACGACCGCCCGCGCCGCCGAACTGGTCAAGCTGACCGAAAACGCCTTTCGCGACGCCAATATCGCCTTCGCCAACGAATTGTCGCTGATCTGCGATCGCTTCGACATCAATGTCTGGGAAGTGATCGATCTCGCCAACCGCCACCCGCGCGTCAATGTGCTGCGGCCCGGTCCGGGCGTCGGCGGGCACTGCATCGCGGTCGATCCCTGGTTTATCATCGATTCCGCGCCCGATCTCGCGCGGCTGATGCGGACGAGCCGCGACGTGAACAACGACAAGACGCGGAAGGTGATCGAAAAGGCCGAAGCCCTGATCGACGATCATCCTTACGCCAGCGTCGCCTGCTGCGGCCTGACCTTCAAGGCGAATATCGACGATTTGCGCGAAAGCCCGGCGATGGAGGTCGCCCATGCCCTCGCCGCCAAATATGGCGCGCGGATCAAGATCGTCGAGCCCAACCTGCGGCGCCCGCCGCCGGAGCTCGCCGAATTCGGCGTCGAATTCATGACGATCGACGAGGCGCTGCACTGCTGCGAGATCGCGATCCTGCTGGTCGATCACGACGAATTCAAAATGATCCCGCTGGCGGAGCGGCGTCACCTCGACGTCATCGACACCCGCGGCGTGTGGCAGGACATGCCCGTGCGGACGTAACGCCGGCGGGACGAGAAATTTCGCGGCTCCCGCGCGGGCGCCGCGGCCCACAAGGAGGCCGTCCGGCCTCAAAGCGTGAGGACAGATCATGCGTGACAGCCAATTTGGCGTCGGGGTCGTGGGATACGGCTACTGGGGTCCGAATCTCGTGCGTAATTTCGCCGCCAATCCGGGGGCAAGAGTCGTCGCCGTGGCGGATCTCGATCCGGCCAGGCTCGCCAATTGCGCGCGCTTCAATCCCGGCGTGACGACGACAAACCGATATGACGACTTGCTGAACGATCCGGATATCGAGGCGATCGCCGTGGCGACGCCGGTGCACAGCCATTACGACCTGGCGCTCGCGGCGCTCGAAGCCGGGAAGCACGTCCTGGTCGAGAAGCCGATGGCGCCGACCGCGGACCTGGCGCGCCGCCTGATCGATGAAGCGGATCGTCGCGGATTGATGCTGATGGTCGATCACACTTTCCTGTACACGCCGGCGGTCAGGAAGATCAGCGAACTCGTCCGCAAGGGCGATCTAGGCGACGTCTATTATTACGACAGCACGCGCGTGAGCCTCGGCCTGTTTCAGAGCGACGTCAGCGTGTTGTGGGACCTCGCCGTTCACGACCTCTCGATCATCGATCACATTATTGAGGAGGAGCCGGTCGCGGTGTCGGCGACGGGATGCCGCCATGTCGCCGGGTCGCCCGAGAATATGGCGCATATCACTCTGTTCTTCGACAGCCCCTGCGTCGCCCATGTCAATGTCAACTGGCTGTCGCCGGTCAAGGTGCGCCAGACCTTCATCGGCGGCAGCAAGAAGATGATCGTCTATGACGACATGCAGCCGACCGAGAAGATCAAGGTTTACGACAAGGGCATCACCGTCGACGGCTCGCAGGAAAAAGCCCACCAGCTCCGCATCGGCTACCGCGCCGGGGACATGTGGGCGCCACATGTCCCGGCCAAGGAGGCGCTGGAGACCGAGGTCGAACATTTCATCGATTGCGTGCGCAACGGCGCGCAGCCTTTGTGCGACGGCCTGTCGGGGCTGCGGGTCATCGAAGTGTTGGAGGCGGCGTCGCGCTCGGTGGCCGAGCAGGGCAAGCCGGTGTCGCTCAGGCGGCCCGCTCGTTTGCGCGCCCGGGCGACGGCGTGAACCGCCGGCCCAGCCCGCGCGCCGGGATTTCGCGATGACCCCGATTCAGCGTTCAATTTTTTTCTCGGCGGCCGAACGCTACGCCAGTCTCATTCTGTTTTTCATTTCGACGGCGGTGCTGGCGCGCCTGCTGACGCCGAAGGAATTCGGCGTCTATGCCGTCGTCGGCGCGGTGACCACAATGGTTTCGGTCTCGTCGCAGGAATTCGGCGGCGCCAATTATCTGATCCAGAAAACCACCCTTGACGAAGGCCATGTCCGAACCGCCTTCACCATCACGCTCGCGCTGTCGTTGGCGATCGGCGCGCTTCTTGCCGTTCTGGGCGGAGCGCTCGGCGCCTGGTTCCGCGTGGACGGGGTCGGCGCCGGCGTGCGCATCGCCGCGCTCGGCTTCCTGGTGTCGCCCTTCTCGACGACATTGCTCGCGCTGCTGCGCCGCGACCTCAAATTCGGGGAGATCGCCGCCAGCAACCTCCTCGGCAATGTCGCGATGGTCGTGGTTTCGATCACACTTGCCGCGATGGGCTACAGTTTTTTCGCGCCGATCTGGGGACAGGTCGCCGGAAGCGTCGTCCAGACCGCTTATCTGGTGGCGGCGCACAGAGATTTCCGGATCTTCCGGCCCTCGCTTTCCGGGCAACGCGAGGTCGTCCATTTCGGCCTCTATTCCAGCGGCGTGGTGCTCATCAATGTGGCCTATAATTCGGCTCCGCAGCTTTTCCTGGCGCGGGTGCTCGGCTTTACCGCCGTCGGTCTCTATAGCCGCGCGGTCGCGGTCACCCAGGTGTTCGACCGGCTGGTGATCCAGGCGATCAGCCCCGTTATCATGCCCGCCGTAGCGGCGCAGAACCGGGCGGGCGACGATCTCAAGCGGGTCTATCTTCACGCCGTCTCGCTGCTGACGGCGCTACAATGGCCCTTCTTCCTGTTTGTCGCGATGCTGGCTGAGCCGATCATCGCCTTTTGGCTGGGGCCGTCCTGGCTGGCCGCGGCGCCGCTCGTCCGGCTGCTCAGCATTGCCTATCTCGCTCTCTTCGGCGCCTGCCTGACCTATCCTGTCCTGGTCGCGGCCGGCAGCGTCCGCGACACTTTGGTCTCGTCCCTGATCTCGCTGCCGCCGTCGCTTGCGGCGATCTTCATCGCGTCCTTTTTCAGCGTCGAGGCGGTGGCCGCTTCGGCCCTGGCGACGCTGCCGTTCCAGGCGGCGGTGGCGATCTATTTCGTCGGGCGGCGCCTTCATTTCGGCGTCGGCGACCTCGTCGGCGCCCTGCGCAAAAGCGCCTTCGTCGCTTTGTGCGCCGGCGCTGCGGTGGCAATCGGCGCTTCAACGGCGCATTATGGCCATCTCGCCCCCATCGCCGCGATCGCGCTGAGCGCGGCGCTGGCGGCGCCGGCATGGCTCGCCGCGCTCGCGGTCGCGGATCATCCGCTGCTTGCGGAGCTCAAGTCCGCGGCCCGCGGCCTGCGCGCCGTCCTCGGCCGCGGGGCTCCGCCGGTTGCGGCCGGCGCCGGAGGGCCGGGCCACGATATTGTCGAAACGGTTTGCAACGCCAGGGAGTCGAATTGATGCCCATCGCCAAGGACGTAATTCTCGGCCGCGACGTGCGGATCTTCCATCCCGATCTCGTCAATCTCTACGGCTGTTCCGTCGGCGACGAAACCCGGATCGGGACCTTCGTCGAGATTCAGGTCGGCGCGCAGATCGGCGCGCGCTGCAAGATTTCGTCGCACAGTTTCATCTGCGAAGGCGTGACCATCGAGGACGAGGTTTTCATCGGCCACGGCGTCATGTTCACCAATGACAAATATCCGCGCGCGACCACCGCCGACGGCAGGCTTCAGGGCGGCGAGGACTGGGCGGTCGTGCCGATCCGCATTGGCAGGGGCGCCTCGATCGGATCGAACGCGACCATCCTGTGCGGGGTCGCCGTCGGGGCCGGCGCCATCGTCGGGGCTGGCGCGGTCGTCACCCGGGACGTGCCCGCCGGCGCCGTCGTGGCCGGCGTTCCGGCGCGGATCGTCCGGCCGGGCGGCGCCGCCACCCGCTTCGTCGAAGCGGCGCGATCCGAGGCCTGAAGCGCGAGCGCGTCCATTTTGGAAAAATTATGCTTAATATAAAAATCCAGTTTATTTTATTTTAAATAGAGTATTTAATATTAAATCAAGGGCGCAGGCCCGCAACCAAGGGCGCGCGCGCAACGATGGGGGATGTCTTGATACCCTTCCTGGATTTGAAGACCCAATATCGCCAGATCAAGCCGCAGGTGGACGACGCCGTCCTGCGGGTCATGGAAAGCGGTCAATATGTGCTCGGGCCGCAGGTTGAGGCGTTCGAGGAGCGTTTCGCGGCCTATTGCGGCGCCAGCCATTGCCGGGCGGTCAACAGCGGCACGTCGGCGCTTCATCTGGCCCTGCTCGCGGCGGGCGTCGGCCCGGGCGACGAAGTGATCACGGTGTCGATGACCTTCGTCGCGACTGCGGCCGCCATTCTCTATGCCGGCGCGCAGCCGGTTTATGTCGATGTCGATCCGGTCACATGGACCATGGATCCGGCGCGCGTCGCGGCGGCGGTCACGCCGCGGACCAAGGCCATATTGCCGGTCCATCTTCACGGCCTGATGGCCGACATGGACCCGATCATGGACATAGCCCGGCGCCATGGTCTGGTGGTGATCGAGGACGCGGCGCAGGCCCATGGCGCGGAATATAAGGGCCGCCGCGCCGGATCGATCGGCGATCTCGGCTGTTTCAGCTTCTATCCCGGCAAGAATCTCGGTGCTTACGGTGAGGGCGGGGCGGTGACGACCTCGCGCGCCGACCTTGCGCAGCGTATCGCCTTGCTGCGGGATTGGGGCCAGGCGTCGAAATATAACCACGTCATCGCCGGCTATAATTACCGCATGGACGCCATTCAGGGCGCCGTGCTCAACGTCAAGATGGATTATATCGAGGAATGGACCGAAGCGCGCCGCGCGGTCGGCGCGCGCTATGACCAGCTTCTCGCCTCTTCGGGGCTCGCCCGGCCGAATCCGCCCGCGCATAGCCGGCATGTCTATCACGTTTACGCAATCAGCCATCCGCGCCGCGATGTGGCTTTGAAAACCTTGCAGGCCGCGGGCGTCGGCGTCGGGATCCATTATCCGGTCCCCGTCCATCTGCAGAAGGCCTATGCCGACCTTCGCTTCAAGCCCGGCTCTCTTCCCGTGACGGAGCGTCTGGCGGGCGAATTCCTGTCTCTGCCGATTTATCCCGAACTGGCGCCCGAACAGGCGGAATATGTCGCGCGCGCGCTCGATGCGGTCCCGGGCGTCGAGGCCGCGTAGTTTCGGGATGGAACCTTTAATGGAACGAAGGGAGAGTCGTCGTGACTGATCTCAAGGGAAAACGCATTCTGGTCACCGGCGGCGCCGGTTTCATCGGCTCCCATATCGTCGATCTGCTGTGCGACGAGGGCTGTATCGAGATCGTCGCGCTCGACAATATGATCCGGGGCCGGCCGGAAAATCTCAGCCGGGCCTTCGGGCGCGGCCCGGTCCGTCTCGTCGACGGCGACATCCGCGACGCCGCGCTGATGGACACTTTGGTGAGGTCGGCCGACATCGTCTTCCACCAGGCCGCCCTGCGCATCACCCATTGCGCCGCCGAGCCGCGCCAGGCCATGGAAGTCATGGCGCAGGCGACCTTCGATCTGCTGGAGCTTTGCGTCCAGCACAATGTCGAGAAACTCGTCGCCGCCTCGTCGGCCTCGGTCTATGGCCTGGCCGAGGAATTTCCGACCACGGAGCGGCAGAATCCTTATAACAACCGCACGCTCTACGGGGCGGCCAAGGCCTTCAACGAAGGCCTCATGCGCGCCTTCAACGACATGTACGGCCTCGACTATGTCGCCTTCCGCTATTTCAACGTCTATGGCGAGCGCATGGACATTCATGGCCGCTATACCGAGGTTCTGATCCGCTGGATGGAGCGGCTCGACGCCGGCCTTCCGCCGATCATCTTCGGAGACGGCCAGCAGACCATGGATTTCGTCCATGTCCGCGACGTGGCGCGGGCGAACATCCTCGGCGCCAAATCCAAGGTGACGGACGAGGTGTTCAACGTGGCGAGCGGGACGGAAACCAGCCTGCTGCAGCTCGCCGAGGCTTTGGCCTCGGTCATGGGCCGTCGCGGCATGGTCCCGGAATTCGCGCCCGAACGTTCGGTCAATCCGGTGCCGCGCCGGCTGGCCTCGACCGGGAAGGCGGAGCGCCTGCTCGGCTTCCGCGCCTCGGCGTCATTGGATAAAGGCCTCGGCGATCTGGTGAAATGGTGGCGGGCCGAACGCGCGGCGGCGATCGCGGCTTCGCAACCGCAGGCGGTGGCGTCGTGATCCCGATCGCTCTGCCGCTGCTCGCGGAGGACGAGGCCGAGGCGGCGCGCGCCGCCGTGCTTTCGGGCTGGGTCTCGCAGGGCCCTCAGGTCGCGGCTTTCGAACAGGAATTCGCGACCCTTGTCGGCGCGCCCCACGCCTGCGCCGTGTCGAGTTGCACCAGCGCGCTGCACATCGCGCTCAAGGCGCTCGGGATCAGGGCGGGCGACGAGGTGATCGTCCCCAGCCATTCCTTCATCGCGACCGCGAACTGCGTCCGCTATTGCGACGCCACGCCGGTCTTCGTCGATATCGAGGCGGAGACCTACAATATCGATCCCGCGCGGGTCGCCGAAGCGATTACGCCTCGCACCCGCGCCATCATCGCCGTCCACCAGATGGGGATGCCCTGCGACGTCACCGCGCTGGCGACCTTGGCCGATCGTCACGGAATCTTTTTGGTCGAGGACGCCGCCTGCGCCGCAGGAAGCATGATCCGCATCGACCAAAATTGGGAGCCGGTTGGCCGGCCTCGCGGCGCCATCGCCTGCTTCTCCTTCCATCCGCGCAAGGTCATCACCACCGGCGAGGGCGGGATGCTGACCACCGCGGACCCGGCGCTCGACCGGAAATTCCGCCTGCTGCGCCAGCACGGGATGAGCGTGCCCGACACCGTCCGCCACGGTTCGCGACAGGTGCTGTTCGAAGATTACCTGATGGTCGGCTTCAACTACCGCATGACCGACATCCAGGCCGCGATCGGCCGCAAGCAGCTCGAACGACTGCCTGAACTGGTGGCGCGGCGCCGGGCGCTCGCGGCGCGCTATACCGAATTGCTCGGCAATATCGAAGGCCTGGTTCTGCCTTTCGAGCCGGATTGGGCGCGATCCAATTGGCAGAGCTATTGCGTTCTCCTGCCGGACCGGATCGATCAGCGCGGGGTGATGCAGAGACTGCTCGACCAGGACATAGCCACCCGCCGTGGCATCATGTGTTCGCACCGCGAGGCGCCCTATGCCAACGGCGCGCCGCGCCACGATCTGCGCTGGTCGGAGCACGCGCAGGATCACGCGATCCTGTTGCCGCTTTATGCGCAATTGACGGAAAAGGACCAGGAACGGATCGCCGCCGCGCTGCGCGCCGGGCTTGAATTTTGAATTGACGGCTTCAGGCCGTTCGGCCGCGTGGAAGACGATCGGTCTTCTCGACGCTGGAAGGGTCTGTGGCCGACAGGACGGCGGCGATTTTGGCGCGGGCGTTGGCGTCGTCGGCGGCGGCCCGGCCCATCCATCTCATATAGCGGCGCTCCAGCTTGTAGCTCAGCACGCGAGAGCCGCAAAAGAGGGCGTCGAGGGCGCGCGCGCCGGCCGGCGCGGGCTCTCCTGCAACGGCGAGATAGATCCGCTCCATGGTTTGCGCGGCGCCCGTCAGGCTGAAGCGGGCCTCGACCAGCCGCCGGCCGAACCGTCCCAGTTCGGCGCGCAGGGGCGGGGAAGAGATCAGCCGCCGCAGCGCCTCCTGCAGCGCCGGCGCGCCGGATCCTTGTGAGCCGGGCCCGAGGCCATACCAGCCCTGATGCAGGAAAATCGGCGCGCTGCCGGGCGTTAGCAATTCGCTGAAGCCATCCTCGCCGACCACCACGACCGGCTTGGCGAAGGCCATGCCCCGCAGCGCCGAACCGCCCTGACCGAGGACGATGTCGGCGGCGGCGTAGCAGGGTCGTGGGTCGGCCATCTCCCCCGTTAGCATGACGATGGGCCGGCCGAGCGCCGCATTGGCGGCCTCGGCCTCGGCCGCCACCTGCCCGCGCGCGGCGCCGTCGCCGACGATCGCCAGCCGCACGGGCGCGCCGGATTCGGCGAGGGCGCGCACGGCGCGGCAGGCTGAAAGCAGGCCCTCGAGCTTCAAATCGGGCGCCAGCCGGCAGACTATGCCGATGAGAATCTCGTCCGGCGCGACGCCGAGCGCGCCCCGGAACGCGCCGCTGTCGAGTTGCGGGCGATCCGCTTCGGCGTCGATGGGTGGTTCGAGCAAGGCGGCGCGCCGATGGCCGCCGGCGACGGCGGCCAGACGGATCGCCTCGGTTCCGAGCGTGAGCGGGATGCGGCGGGGCAGAAAGGCGGGGACGGACATCGACATCACCGTTCCCACCACGGCGGCGCGGCCAGGAAGGCCGACGCCGAAAAAGGCGTCGAGAATCGGCGGCCATTCCCAGCCGTGAACGACGTCGAAGGCGCGGGCGCCGACGAGGTCGCGGAGCAGACGGGCGACGCCCGGCGAAGGCCGCGACCGGCGCGAGGGCAGTTCGATATGTTCGAGTCCCATGGCGGCGACCCGGGCGACCAGCGGGCCAGGATCGGAAATCACGGCCACCTCGTGGCCGCGGTCGCGCAGGGCGCCGGCGATCTGAATGGCGTTCATCTGGGAGCCGCCGAGCTCCATGGAATGCGGATAAACAAGCACCCTCATTCGGCGCGGCTCCCCTCCCGCCGGCCCGACGAGGGAAAACGGCGTCCGGCGCGATTGGATCAAATTTGAAAATAATATTATCTCGATTTAAAAATTGCGCAATCTTATTATATTGCTGTATTTAATTAGCAGCGCCGGCGGACGCGGCGCCGGCGCGCCAGGGAGGGCTGACCGGCATGGAAGGAACGGCGACCAATGAAGCGGCTGGGCCGCCGCGCGTGCTGGCGGCGATCGCGAGCTATGGCGCGGCGAACGATCGTTATCTGAAGGAGATCATTCGCACATATCGCTCGATGTCGTTTGCCGTCGATATCGTCGTTCTGTCCGATATCGACAAGGGTCCTGCTTTCGGGGTCGAATGCCGCGTCGGCCTGCCGGCGAAAAATCCATGGTCGCTCCCGTTCGCGCACCGGAAATTATTCGTCGAGCGGCGCGACCGCTATGATCTCTTCATCTATTCCGAGGACGACATCCTCATTTCCGAGCGCAACCTCCGCGCCTTTATCGAGGTGAACGCGGCGCTGGCGGAGGATGAGGCGCCCGGTTTCCTTCGGGTCGAACACGGCCCCGACGGCGAAACCCATTTTCCCGACGCCCACGCCTTCTTTCACTGGGATCCGTCGTCGGTGCGGCGGCGCGGCCCTTACACGCTGGCCTGTTTCACCAACGAGCACGCCGCCTGCTATGCGCTCACCCGCGCACAGCTCGACAAAGCGATGAAATCCGGCGGCTTCGACGTGCCGCCGCACGAAGGCAAATATGACATGCTCTGCGCCGCGGCCACTGACGTCTATACCCAATGCGGCCTCACCAAGCTGATCCCGGTCTCGCGCCTCGACGCTTTCACCGTTCATCACATGTCAAACCGCTATGCCGGCAAGATGGGCCTGCCGGCCAAGGACTTCACGAAGCAGACTGAAGCCTTGATGCGGATTGCGGACGGGACGCTGCCGCCGCGCGCGCTGCTGCCGACGGAGACGCGGCTGTGGCGGGCGGAATATTCCAAGGATTATTACGAACCGGCGCGCGAGGAAATCGTCGAACTTGTTCCCGCGTCGGCCCGCTCCGTGCTTTCCGTCGGCTGCGGCTCCGGAGCGACCGAAATCGCGCTGGCGGCGCGCGGCCTTCGCGTCGCCGCGATCCCGCTCGATTTCGTCATCGCGGCGGGCGCGGCGGAAGCCGGCGTCGAGCTGATCGAAGGCGACCTCGTCGAAGCCAGCCGCAGTCTCGAAGGCCGGGCGTTCGACTGCATATTGTTACTGAACGTGCTGCATCTCACGCCGGACCCGGCGGAAGCGCTGTCGCTGTTCGGCAAGCTGCTTGCGCCCGGCGCGCCGATCATCGTTCAGAGCCCGCATATGGCGGCTCTGCCGATCGTCTGGCGGCGCCTTCGCGACCGCCGCAACCGGGCGCCGCAGGGTTTTGCGGAGTCCGGAGCCCATTTCGTCTCCGGCAGGAGCGTGGAGAAATGGTGCCGCAGCGCCGGCCTGACCGTCGAACGCGCCGCCGACATTCTACATCGCCGCGTCGAACACTATGAAGGCGTGATCCCTCTTGCCGCGCGGCGCGCGCTCGCCTCGGACATCGTCGTCGTCGCCAGACCGGCGGCCTCGCCGGCGAAACATGCTTCCCGGCAGGAAGAATTCATATGAGGGTTGCGCCGATGACGGAATGGGGCGCGAGGGACCTCGCCTGGCCGGAATCGGCGGACGAAGCCGCCTCATACGCCGTCCGTGCCGACCCTCCGCGCCGGCTGGTGAGCTGGCTTGCGCTGCTCGGCCTGGTCATCCCGGCCTGGGAGGCGCAAATCTCGATCGCCGACGCCAAATTCACCGCCGGACGATTTCTGATCACTGTGCTGGTCGTCCCCGCGCTCGTCGTTCTGGCGCGCAGCGGGCGGCGCCTCATGGCCGCCGATGTCGCGGCGCTGTTCATGGCGATCTGGATGTTTGTCTCGGCCGCCTCCAACGGAGGTTCGCTCTCGTCGCCGGCGGCCGAAGCCTTGCAGATGCTGTTCGCCTATATCGTCGGCAGGGCGTTCTTTTCCGGCCCGGCGTCGCTCGACGCCTTCGTCCGCACATTGGCGACTTTGACTTTCTTCATGATCGCGATCGCCATCGGCGAACATGTCGCCGGACGCTGGATCGCTCACGACGCCGCGGCGTCGATCTTTGGGACCACGCCGCTCACCCCGGTCTATCGCGGCGACACCATTCGCGCGACGTCGACCCTGGATCACCCCATCCTGTTCGGCGTTTTCTGCGCGCTGGTCAATGCGATCCTGCTGCTGTGGGAGAAAAACGCCGGCCGGCGCGTCCTGTTCTCCGCGATCTGCCTTCTCGGATGCGTCCTGTCCCAGTCCTCCGCGGCGCTCATGGCCTATGTGCTGGGCGTGGCGGCCTATTCCTATGACCGCCTGATGCGGACGGCGCCGGCGCGATGGACCTTGTTCTGGATCGTGCTCGGGACCGTCCTCGGCGTCGTGTTCATCGTCTCCCGACATCCGATCGGCTGGCTGATCTCGCATCTGACCCTCGATCCGGTGACCGGCTATTATCGCATCCTGATCTGGGACGCCGCGCTCGCCGAGATCGGACAGAGCCCAATCACCGGATTTTCCTTCGAACTGTTCCACAAGAATATTCTCGACTCCACGGTCGATTGCGTCTGGCTGGTCGAGGCCCTGCGCTATGGAATTCCCGCGAGCGCCCTTCTGTTTTGCGCCAATATTGCGGCGGTCTGGCCAGCGCGGCGGCGGGCGCCGGGCGTAGAGAGCGATTTCGATCGGCGGATGAATCTCGCTTTCGCGATCGTGCTGCTGCTGTTCATCTTCAGCGGCATCACCGTTCATTTCTGGAATTATATGTGGATTTTCTGGGGCCTGTGCATCGGCATCAAGGCTTCGCTGCGCGAGCGCGCCATGAACCCCGACGTCTCGCATATGGCGTAGCGGAACCGGCCCACGACGCTTACGGCGCCGATCTCAACCGCGCGACAGATGCGCCGCGGTCAGGAACCAGGTGAAAGTCGCGCCGCCCCCGGCGAGACCGGGAATGAAGCCTCGGCCATCGAACGAAAATGGCCGATAGTCGAGCTTCTGGAAAAATTCGACGACCGCGCCGGTTGGAAAGGCGCACATCAGCGCCGGCCGGCTGCGGCGAAGTGTGTCGACGGCGCCCTCCAGAATGTCGAGTTCGGCGCCCTGGGCATGCAATTTGATCAGGACGGGCGACAAGATGAAGGAATCCAACGTCCGGCATTCGACCCAATGCTCCTCGACGTTCAGGAGGCGCTCGTCGAAACGAAACATTCGGCCGCCGTCGCGCAACCAAAGCGTCGCCTCCTCGCGACTCGTCGCGGCCATTCCGTCGCAATCCCACATGCCGTAATGCGGGATGAAGAAGGAAAATCGGCCAGGGGCGTGGCCCAGGGCGCAATCGTTCAGGACGATTCCTTTCGCGCCATGAAAATATTTTCGCAGCAGGGCCGCAGCGCGCGGCTCCGGCTCGAAGGCGATGATTTCGCATCCGGGCGCCAGCCGTCTGAAGGCCGCGACGCTTTGGCCGCGATTGGCGCCGACGTCGATGATCGGCCCGCCGTCCAGCGCCAATCGCGTCATTCCCTCGAATTCCGGTTTCGACACATATTTCGCGGCTATATCTTTAAGCGCGAAGCGAAATCGCGCCGCGCCGGGAACGCGGGCATAGAGATATCTGGCGAAAGCCTTGGCGCTTAAGGGCTTTAGGTCGAGTGCGGCCGCCATCATGGACTCCGAAACCACGATATTTAAAATCACCTTGCATTTAATACCAACGAGCGTAATTAATGTCGAATTAAATAATAGGCGCCGGTTGGGCTGCGCCGGCGCAGCCCAAGGCGATTCGGGAGCGGCTGATGGCGAGCGGAAAGATGGATATCGCCGAGGCGGTGGTCTTGATTGTCGGCTACAACAATCCGAACGACATCGCCAATTGTCTCGCCGCGCTGGCGCGCGCCGCCGCCGTTCCGCGTTTCGACGTCTACATCTGCGAGAACGGCGGGCGCGCGGCTTATGAAAGATTGGTCCGCCGCCTGATCGAGGAAAATCTGTGTCGCGCCTGCGCGGAGGCGGGCGATGCGCGGGGCGAAGCGCCGCCGTCGCCGTTCCTGGCCGTCCAGCGATTGGAACTCGGTTCGCGACCCGCAACGGTCACGGTCGGCTGGGCCGAGGCCAATCTTGGCTATGCGGGCGGAGTCAACGCCTGGCTGCGTCCTCTCATGGGCCGCGAGGGCTGGAAGGGCGTATGGATCCTCAATCCGGACGCGGAGCCGGCGCCGGACGCTCTGGGCGCGCTGGTCGCGCGGGCCGAAGACGGCGGCAAAGGCATGGTCGGCAGCACCATTCTGGAAGCGGGCAGCGAGGAGGTCGTTCGTTTTCGCGGCGGCCTTCAATGGCGGAAGCTTTCGGCGCGCAGCGTCGCCATCGGGCTCGGCGAGCGACTCGGAGCGCCCATCGACCTGCCGGCGATCGAGCGCGCCATGGATAGCCCTTCGGGCGCGTCAATGTATGTGACGCGGCGTTGCGTCGAGCAGATCGGGATGATGGACGAGAGCTATTTTCTGTTCTTCGAGGATCTCGACTGGGGCGTCAGGGCCAAGAAGCTCGGCCTGGGCTACGCCAGCACTTCCGTCGTCGCCCATCGGCGCGGCACCACGACCGGCTCCGCCGGGCGCGGCGCGGCTTTGTCCAGGCTTGCCGTCTATTTGCAGCATCGCAACGCGATTCATTTTGTCCGGCGCCATTACCCATGGACGCTGCCCCTCCGGATCGCCATGTCGATCGCTTACGCCGTTCGCTTTGCGCTCAATCGCGCCCCCGGCGCCGGCGCCGCGGCGCTCGAAGGAATGAGCGCCGGGATTCGCGGCGAGACGGGGGCGCCGAGTTGGCATCGAAATCCCTCATGAGGCGACCGATCGATAAATCGAGATCGTGGGACCCGGCGCTCGCCGGTTTGCGCCTGTCCGTCGTGGCCGCATCCCTGGCGTCCGTTTCGGTTCCGGCGCAACCAGCGGCCGCCGCGACCGCGCGCTGGCCGGACGCCGCCAACACCGGCGCGCCCGCCAATGTCGCGCTGCAGCCCTCCGGCGAACTCGTCATCACGAAGCCGGGCGCGGTCGTTTCCGGGCGCGATATTCATGGGGCGGTCACGATCAAGGCGCCCAATGTCACGATCGTCGATTGCAGGATCACGGCGGCGGGCCTCGGCGTGGTGCAGATCGCGCCGGGCGTGACCGGCGCAATCGTCAAGAATTCCGAGATCAACGGCGTCGGCAGCGACAATGCCGGCTCCAATGGGATTAACGGCGAGGGGACCTTTATCGGCAACAACATTTACAATGTCGAGAATGGCGTCAATGTCACCGGCCCCTCGGTGATCCGCGACAATTATATCCATGACCTGCTCGCGTCGGGATCGCCGCATTACGATGGCGTCCAGATCGATGGCGGCCATGATGTCACGATCAGCCACAACACCATCATCAATCCCCATGGCCAGACTTCGGCGATCATGATCGACAATTATTTTTCGCCCGTGTCCAACATCAAAGTCGACGGCAATCGCCTCGTGGGGGGCGGCTATACCGTCTATAGCGACGGCCGCTTCAAGGGAGGGGCCGTCAGCGGCGTGTCCTTCACCAACAATCGGATGGGAAAGGGTCGCTGGGGCTATAGCGCATTCGAGAAGAACAGCCCGGTCTGGCGCGGGAATGTCGACGACAGGACCGGAGCTAATCTCGGTTCGCGATAGGGTGATGGAAATGGCGGGCGCGACGCCGTCGCGGCCAAACTAGCCCTTGACCGTTTGCTTGGCCGCGGCGTCCTTTGCGTAGGCGTCGCGCATTCTTTGCCCCAGCTCGTCATAGAAGAATGAGATGAAGGCATAGCGCCGGCCGGCGGTCACGGGCGTGACTTCATGCAGGAGCGCGCAGGAAAACACGATGGCGTCGCCCGGCGCCGCAGTGAATTCGCGGGCGCCGTATTCGGGAAAGCGAAGCCGACCGCCTTCATATTCGTCATTGAGAGGCAAGGTAAGGGCGAAACGGCGGTGTGCGACCGACGGCGCGGTATTGTCGCGATGCGCCCCGAAATATCCGCCCGTGGTCGCGTCGTAGCAGCCGACGAGATAGCGCTCGATGCGCGTCGTGGGAAACTGGAAGGCGCGATAGACGAGCGGCAGCAGCCGGCGTTCGAGCGATTCCCTGCATCTTTGCAGCGCGCCGTCATCCGCGACGTAATAGTCGAGACGTTTCCGGTACGCCGTGTCGGTTCGTTCGACGATCTGTCCCTTGTTTTCGATCAAGCCGATTTCGCGCCCGCCGTTCGCGTCATAGAGTTCGATCAGGCGGCGACAGAGGTCCCGGTCGAAGACATGGGGAACCACGAGGATGGGAGCGTTCTGCTCCGCGGCCGGTTCGGCCAGGGCCGCGCCAAGCAGCAGGGTCGATCGCCGAACGAAATCGTCGGCGCGCTCGAATGGAATGATATTCAGGATTTGCAGCGCGGGGCTCAACAGGAAGGCAATGGGTCGAAACGGGCTCGCCGGCGTCGCGGCGATCCCGTAGCGCGCGGCGGCGGCGGCGCTCGCGTCCAGAAAATAGACCTGGCCGGCGCGCCCAGGCAGGCGCCCCGACGCGAAATCATTCGGATCGTTGCTGACGCCGACGAATTGGGAACGCCTGCCATCGAAAATCTCGGCCTTCGAATCGAGGGACGAGAGCGCTGCCGCGATGTCGGGCGCGCCGGCTGAGCTGAAGAAAAACAGCAGGATGAAGCGGCCGGCCAATTCGTCAAAGGCTACCGGGCCGCGATCGGCTCCTGCCGCCGCGGCGAACCACGGCGCTGGATCGCCGATCTTCAGGGATGGTTGCGCCATGGCCTTGCTCCCTGTTCGTTTCGTTCGTCGAAAGATCACCGTCCCGGCGACCTTTCCCATTTGAATATGGCCCGACCATGTCGGCTGGCGAAATCGCCGGCGTAGCGAGACGTGACGAACCAGATGCGCATCGGCTGCGATGTTCGCGGCGCGCGAATCGCTGCGAATCGATCAAACACAGGCTCCGATTCGTCGCACCGAAGCCAGCAGCCGGTCGAAGCAATCGGGAAGCGAAGAACGCCTTTCGTCCGGCTCAGGGTATTAATGTATAGAATAATGCCTGCGACCAGGTTTTAGGTAAATATTGATACATAATACCGAATATATTAGCATAAACAAGGGTTATGCCGTATCCGCGACGATCCCAGTCCCGTCGAAACCGGGCGGTCCACGAAGGCGCTTCACGGTGCCGGAGCCGCGTCGCTGCGCACGACAATTCTAATCGAATTTTAATCGATCGTTAACCATGAGATTCATACAATGGAGGTCAATGGCGGCCATTTTCAGCGTGGCGTCAGCGCTTGTTAATAGCATTGGCGAATTATACTTGATCGAGTTTTAAATGGTTGGCCTTGGCAGGGATCGAACGGTCGCCGCCATGAATCAATAGCAAAAACAATATGATAATATAATAAACCACGATCACGGAAAATTGAAAAATATAAAAATAGAAACAAAATAAAAAAGCGGATGGCAACCTATGATTATTCAAGGTGGAGACAAACAGATTGCCCCATGAGCGCGGGAGAGGTAGAAGGGGGCGTTCATGCAGATTGAAAGCGTTACCTTGGCTATTGAATGGTGACGGTGTCACAAAAAAATGCAATGGCGCCAGATCGTTGATCCGTTTCTAAGTTTTAAAAAGTTGTAAGTATATCAATGGAATGGTGGCCGTACGGGACGAACGAACGAGCGCTTGGCGTGATGAAATGACCTTTTTTGGACGATCATCTCGCCACAAAAATGCCTCTTCGGCAAATTCTTTTACGACCGGCAGCTATGCCGATTGTCGTCTTGGTTCATGAGAATAACTGAGTCGCTCAAATCGCGTTATACGCTGACAAAACCATCAGGAGAGATACCTTGGCTACATCGACTACAAACACCGGATGGCCTGACGCCACGAATACTGGTGTCCCAGCGGGTGTAACGCTGACGCCATCGGGCAGTCTCGTCGTGACGCAGGCTGGCGCCGTGATCTCCGGGCTCAACATTTCCGGTACCGTCTATATCAACGCCCCGAATGTCACGCTGATCGACTGTAAGATCACCGCGGCAAGCTTCAGCGTGGTCCAGATCGCTTCCGGCGTAACGGGAACGACGATCGAAAATTGCGAGATCAACGGCGTCGGCAGCGGCAACGACGGCTCTAACGGCATCAATGGCCAGGGCACGTTCATCAACAACAACATCTACAACGTCGAAAACGGCATCAACGTCACCGGCTCTTCGACGATCCAGAACAACTATATCCACAGCCTGCTCGCGTCCGGCTCGCCGCATTACGACGGCATCCAGATCGACGGCGGCGTGTCCAATGTGACGATCAGCCATAACACCGTCATCAATTCGTACGGCCAGACGTCGGCGATCATGATCGACAATTATTTCGGGCCGATCTCCAATATCAGCGTGGACAACAATCTCCTCTCTGGCGGCGGCTTTACCGTTTACGACGACAGCCAGTTCAGCGGCGGGTCGATCGGCGGCGTGTCGTTCACGAACAATCACATGCAATCGGGCGCCTACGGCGTTACGGATTTCAACGGCACCAATCCCACCTATACCGGGAACGTCAATGATGGCGCGACCCTCATCGCGACGCTGAACACGTCGGCGAACCAGTCGACATCGTCGACCTCTACCTCTACCTCTACCTCTACCTCTACCTCGACCTCCACCTCGTCCTCTGCATCCACGCCGCCGGCCGCGCCCGCGATTGCGTCCTGGTCGCCCGACAGCGGCGTCTCCGGCGACGGGATCACCAACGCCAACCATCTGACGCTGAAGGGAACGGCTGCGGCCAACAGCACGATCACGGTCTTCGACGGCTCGACCAAGCTCGGGACGGCGACGGCCAATTCGAGCGGCGCCTGGAGCTATGCCACTTCGACGCTGAGCGACGGCCATCACGCCCTGACCGCGACCGACACGGTTTCGGGCGCGACAAGCGCCGCGTCCAGCGTGACCAACGTCACCGTGGACACCATCGCGCCGTCTGCTCCGGTGGAGACGAGCGACGCCGTCGTCAACACCAACCATGTGCAGATTTCGGGAACGGCCGAGGCGAACAGCACCATCACCGTCTATGACGGGACGACGGCGGTCGGCACGGGCACGACAAATTCGAGCGGCGCCTGGAGCGTTACGACGTCCGCCTTGTCGAGCGGGAACCACGCCCTTGACGCGACGGCGACCGACGCCGCCGGCAATGTCAGCGCGCATTCCGTCGCTCTCGATCCGGTGATCGGCACGACCTCGAGTTCGAGCACAACGTCGGCCTCGGGTTCGACCTCGGCTTCCAGCTCAAGCTCGACTTCGAGTTCCGGTTCGACTTCGACCTCGGGCGGGATCGCCTTCTCCAATCTCCACGAGAACTGGAGCGGCCTCGCTTCGCTCAAGGGCACGGCCGACGCCAACAGTCATGTCAATGTCTATGACGCCGGCGTCAAGGTCGGCGCCGTGACGGCCGATTCGAGCGGGAATTGGAATTTCGTGACCACGCCCGATTCGACCGTTGTCCACACCTATACCGCACAGGAGGTCAACAGCTCCGGCCAGGTCGTGGCCAAGACTTCGGGCGAGGCGATCCTTGGCACGAATGGCGCCAACACGCTGACGGGCACGCCGGGCGACGATTATTTCGTCGGCAACGGCCATCCCGACACTTTCGTGTTCGCCGCCAATTTCGGCCACGATACGATCAGGGATTTCCGCGCCGGGTACCGCGGGCACGATACGATTCAGTTCAGCTCCAGCGAGTTTGACAGTTTCGCCAGCGTGCTCTCCCACGCCCAGCAGGTCGGTCACGACACGGTCATCGCATCGGGGCACGACACGCTCACGCTGAAGAACACCAGCCTGAGCTCGCTCAATTCTCATGACTTCCACTTCGCATAATGCGGGCGGGTTACAAGGTCATGATGAGGATTGATATGCTTTGGGAGAATCATCTCAATGACGGCGCGATTCAGGAGCGAACGCTTTGACTGAATTCGGACGGAGAAGAGAAATCTCTCAATTCGGAAGGCGGAGGGAACTCTCTCCGCCTGACCGTGACGGCAATGCGCAGGCCTCGCGCCTGCCGTTGCGGGCGCGGCTCGGCCTGGCGGCCGAGCGCGTCCGCGCGCATGCCGCCGGCCTGGCTGCAGCCACGACCCGCCCGGTAGAGACTCTGCGGCACCGGATCTTTTCCGATCACGCCCGGCCGGTGGACGAATTCGCGGAATCCAGCTCCGAGGTTCTGGCTTTTCTCGCCTCGTGCCGGCGGATTTTCTGGGGCCTCGCCGCCTTCAGCGGCCTGAGCAATTTATTGATGCTCACCGGCTCGTTCTTCATGCTTCAGGTCTATGATCGGGTGCTGCCGAGCCGCAGCGTGCCGACCCTGCTGGCGCTGCTCGTTCTGGCGATCGTGCTCTATCTGTTTCAGGGCGGGCTGGATCTCGTGCGCAACCGCATCGGCGTGCGCGTCGGCCGCCATTTCGACGAGCGGATCGGCGCGCGGGTGTTCGACTCCCTGGTCCGGATGCCGTTGAAGACCCGCGCCGACGGCGACGGGATGCAGCCTTTGCGCGACCTCGACCAGCTGCGCGCCTTCCTGTCGGGGAGCGGGCCGACGGCTTTGTTCGACCTGCCCTGGATGCCGGTCTATATCGGCGTCTGCTTCCTGTTTCATTTCTGGATCGGGGTCACCGCCGTGATCGGCGCCGTGATCCTGATCGCAATCACCATTCTCACCGAGTTCAAGACGCAGGGGCCGGCGAAGGCCTTCGCGCGCCTTGCGGTGTCGCGCACGGCGCTCGCGGCGGAGGGCCGGCGCAACGCCGAAGTCCTCCACGCCATGGGCATGCGGAGCCAGGCGGCGCAGCGCTGGCAGGAGGTCAACAGCAAATATCTCGCGGCGCATGAACGCGCGAGCGACGTTTCCAGCGGGCTTGGCGGCGTCTCGAAAGTGTTCCGGTCGATGTTGCAGTCCGTGGTCCTCGCGGTCGGCGCCTATCTGGTGATCTACCAGGAATCGACCGCCGGCATCATCATCGCCGGATCGATCCTGACCGCGCGGGCGCTGGCGCCGGTCGATGTCGCCATTGCCAACTGGAAGGGTTTCGTGTCGGCGCGGCAATCGGGCCGGCGGCTCAACCAGTTGCTCAAGCTGCTGCCCGCGGAGGAGGAGCCCCTGGCGCTGCCGGCGCCGAAGGAGGCGCTCGTCGTGCAAGGGCTTTGCGTGGCGGCGCCGGATTCCGAACGCCAGATCCTCACCGACATTTCCTTCGAATTGCGCGCCGGCCAGGCAGTCGGGATCATCGGGCCGAGCGGCGCGGGCAAATCGACGCTGGCGCGGGCGCTGGTCGGGGTCTGGCCGCGCGTTCGCGGCAGGGTCAAGCTCGACAATGCGGCGATCGATCAATGGTCTTCCGAGGCGCTCGGCAGGCATATCGGCTATCTGCCGCAGGATGTGGCGCTGTTCGACGGCACCATAGCCAAGAACATTTCCCGCTTCGATCCGCGCGCCAAGGCGGCGGACGTTCTGAAAGCGGCGCAGGCCGCGGGGGCTCATGAACTGATTCTGTCCTTTCCCGAGGGCTATGGGACAAAGATCGGCGAAGGCGGACTCGCCCTTTCGGCCGGGCAGCGCCAAAGGATCGGCTTGGCCCGCGCCCTTTATGGCGAACCCTTCCTGGTGGTGCTCGACGAGCCGTCGTCCAACCTCGACGCCGAAGGCGAGGAGGCCCTTACCAAGGCGATCGCCGGGGTGCGCGAGCGCGAAGGCGTCGTCGTCATCGTCGCGCACCGGCCCAAGGCACTGGAGGCTGTGGACCAGGTGCTGGTGATCGGCGAGGGGCGCGCGCAGGCGTTCGGACCACGTCAGCAGATTCTCGACCGGGTGCTGCGGACGCCGGTCGCGTTCAAGGTGGTCGCCTCCGGCCAGGGAGGCCGATAATGGAACGAGTCACGATAACGGCGCTGCATTCGATTCAGCGTCATCTGGTGGTCGGCATGATCCTTGTCGGCTTCGTAACATTCGGCGTCGGCGGCTGGGCCGCCACCGCGCGCATCGCCGGCGCTGTGATCGGCGAAGGCGTGGTCGTGGTGGATTCGAGCGTCAAGAAAGTGCAACACGCCACTGGCGGCGTCGTCGCCGAATTGCGCGTGCGCGACGGCGACCGGGTCAAGGCCGGCGAAGTCCTGGTCCGGCTCGACCCGACCCAGACGCTGGCCAACGCCACCACGGTGTCGCAGAGCCTCGACCAATTGCTCGCCCGCGAGGCGCGCCTCGAGGCGGAGCGCGACAGTTCCGACGCCATCGTCTTTCCGGCCGCCTTGCTCGACCGCGCCAAAAAGCCGAATTCCGAAGCCGAACGGGCCATTGTCGCCGAACGGAAGCTGTTCGACCTGCGGCGCCAGTCCCGGAGCGGACAGAAGGCCCAGCTCAAGGAGCGTACTTCCGAGCTGCAGGATGAAATCAAGGGCTATTCCGGCCAGGGCGACGCCAAGCAGAAGGAAGTCGAACTGATCCATCAGGAACTCGACGGCGTCCGCGCGCTCTATGCGAAGAAGCTCATTCCGCTCACCCGGCTGACGGCTCTGGAGCGCGACGCCGCGCGGCTCGAAGGCGAGCGCAGCCAGCTTTCGGGCATGATCGCCCAGACGAAAGGCAAGATCGCCGAAACCCAGCTGCAGATCATTCAGATCGACCAGGATCTTCGCAGCGAGGTCGGCAAGGATCTGATCGAAACGCGCTCCAAACTGTCGGAACTCGCCGAGCGCAAGATCGCCGCGGACGACCAGCTCAACCGCATCGACATCAGGGCGCCGCAGTCGGGCCGCGTCCATGAGCTCGCCGTCCACACGGTCGGCGGCGTGATCGAGCCGGGCCAGCAGATCATGCTCATCGTGCCCGATGACGACGCCCTCGCGGTCGAGGTCAAATTCGCGCCGCGCGACATCAACGAGGTTCATGTCGGCCAGAAGGTGCAAATGCGCTTCACCGCCTTCGACCAGAAGACCACGCCGGAGATCGAGGGGAAGATCGGAGTCGTCTCGGCGGATCTGATCACGGATCAGCGCAGCGGCCACAGCTATTACACGGCGCGGGTCGAGCTCAACGCGCAGGAGCTCGCCAAGATCGGGTCCCTCAAGGTCGTACCCGGCATGCCGGTCGAAGTCTTCATCGAATCGCCCGAACGCACCGTGCTGTCCTATCTGACCAAGCCCCTTCTGGACCAGGCGGCGCATGCGATGAAGGAGCGTTGAGGCGGACGCGGGCCTTTTGTTAGAGCATGATCTTTTCCGAAAACCGGAAGCCGCTTTTCGGGATCATGTTCTAACGGGCCCGCGCTGGCGAGCCGAACGCCCGCGCGCCTGCCGGGATGTCGCGGTTGACCAGGGAATTCGCGCCGATCACGGCCTTGTCGCCGATGGTCACGCCCATCTGGACGATGGCGTTCGGCCCGAGATAGACGCCGTTCCCGATCCGGGTCGGCGCATAATCGATCGGCGATTGTCCGAGTGAAATCGACCTGTTGACGGTGTGATGGGTGTAAATCTGGACGCCGGCGGAGATCGAGCACCAGTCGCCGATCCGCAGGCCGCCGCCGGACCCGTCGAGAATGCAGCCGGGGCCGATCCAGGTGTCGCGCCCCACCTCTACGTCGCCGAGGACCAGGACATTGTCGTACATCGTCGTCCCCTCGCCGAAGCCATAGGCGGCGGCGTTGTCCGCGCGTTCGGTCAGGAGATCGCCCAGGGAAACCCGGCGATTGAACTGCTGCTTCTTGCGCGCGGTCAGGATGCTCAGGAAACCGCGGACCCGCTCAAGCCATTGATCGACGAGTTCGGCGGTTGGCTCGGTGTCGAATGGCGCTTGCACTGCTCATGTCCTGCGCGATTGAAAACGATATTGGCGGCCGAATGACGGCGACGGCTCGGTCATGGCCGCGAAGGCGCGCGCATAATCTCACACGGAATAATAAGAGCTCAATCGGAAAAATAAATGAAAATATCGCGCCGGGGGGTATGTTTCCAATTAAAGGCGCGGCCCTCCCGGCGACCGTCAGTGCGGCCAAGGCAGAGTCGGACGCGGCGTTCATCAAAAACGCCTCTTAATCAAATGTTAAAGACCTGTTGCGGTCGGTGCGGTTCTGCCGGATTCCGATTGGATCGCGTCGCGTCTGGCGCTCGGAAAAATGGTGAGGAGCCGCTACGCATGAAAACAAATATAATTTATCCGACAAGGCTGTCATTTTATTTCGGATAGCGCTATTATTTTTTCTGCGGATTATAATTAAATAGCCGGGGAAGGACCTTGGCGACCCGCGCCGGCGGCTTCCCGGTTAAAGGCGGTCGAAGCCAAAGAGGCTTGAACCGATGCGCGATCTCGGTATTTCTGAGGGCGCTCCAAACAGTGGCGCCGTTGCTCACTTCGATCAGCTTGGGTGGTCGACGGCCAGGATCAACCGATGGTCGTCGTGGATCTTTCTGCTGGCCTGGAACGTTTTAGCGCTCGCGGTCATCGCGCTCATTCCCTATTGGAAATTCGGCGTGCCGGTATGGCGCTTGCCGCCATCGAAATTCCTGCCCGGCGTCGCTTTGTGCGGCGCATTCGTGGCCAGCGCCGTAGTCGCCGGCTGGCTCCACCGTGAGTGTGGAAGGCGTGGCCTGCTGCTGACGGCCATGTCCACCATGGCGATTTATGGCATGGTCTTCCTGGGGCTCAATGTTTTCAAGAATGATTTTTCACGCGGCGTGACATTATCCGTCTTTGTTTTGGCCCTCATATTGAACCTGGCGCCCCGCCTTCTGCCGGCGTCATGGCCTTTGCGGACGCTGGCGCTCGGCGCGCTGATGTTCATTCTGGTCGTTAACCAATCCACGGCGCATCTGGCGTCCGAGCTCGCCGCGCGCTTCACGCCAGCGCACAGTTCCGCGCTCATCAGATCGTCCTATTATAATTTGAGGCTGGACACGCACCAGGGGCCCGGTTCGGCGGTCCACGGCGGCTCGCTCGGGCGGATCGGAGACCGCTATCTCCTCGTGACGGGAGACGGCCATCTGTTCCTCTTTGGTCCGAATTTTTCGTCAAACGGGCGAAATTTTTCGCGGCTGCCCTATCGCGTTCCATTGAATGGCGACGCTTTCGCCGCGGCGGCGGGGCGTCCATGGGAGACTTTTCCCGGGGAACGCGCGGGAATCGAACAATCTGGCGGAGACGAGAGGCTCAATCCCGAAAACTTCCGCACTTATGGCCTTCTTTTGCAGGAAATCGGAACCAAGGCGCGAATATTCGTTTCGCACGCCTATTGGCATTGGCGCCGTGCGTGTTTCGTCGAACGGGTCTCGATGCTGGAAGGAGACCGGGCGGCGATTTTTCGCGGCGCGCCCGGTCTCGAATGGAGAACTCTTTATGAGACGTCGCCGTGCCTGCCCGTCCACGGAAAAGACCGGCGGCATGGCTTGCCGTTCGTCGGCTATTTTGGCGGCGGCCGGATGCAGATGATGGATCCGCAGACAATTCTCTTGAGCGTCGGCGACTTCGGTTTCGACGGCTTGGCTTCCGTAGATGCGTTGGCGCAGGATCGCTCAACCTCCTACGGCAAGACGGTCGCCATCAATATCGCCGACGGGCATGCTGAAACGTTCACGATCGGCCACAGGAATCCGGAAGGCCTGTTTATCGACAATGCCGGAAACATATGGTCCACGGAACATGGACCGGCAGGCGGCGACAAACTTAACCGGCTGATACGCGGCGCGAATTATGGCTGGCCTTACGCCACGTTCGGAACGGATTACGGATCTTTCACCTGGCCGTTGAACAAACCGGAGTCGAGTTGGGGAGCCTATCGGGAGCCGCTGTTCGCCTGGGTCCCGTCAATCGGGGTCTCGAACCTCCTGGTCGTCGAACGGGGTCTGTTCCCGCGCTGGCGCGGCGATCTCCTGATCGGCTCGCTCAAGGCCAAAACTCTCTTTCGCGCGCATGTCAGAAACGATCATGTCCTTTATTTCGAAAGCATTTATATCGGGAGTCGGATCCGCGATCTGATTGAGGGCCAGGACGGACGCATCCTGCTCTGGACCGATGACAGCACGCTGATTTCGATTGTCCCGAATACGGGCGGAACGGCGGAAGCTCTTTTCGCGGAGAAATGCGGCGGCTGCCATCAATCGACCGAGATGAGCGGCAATCGGATAGGTCCCAATTTGGCCGGCGTCTTCGGCCGGGGGGTCGCATCGCTTTCAGGATATCCCGACTATTCGCCGGCGCTGCGCCACATGGGAGGCGTCTGGACCGCCAGTCGATTGGACGCCTTTCTCAAGGCGCCGGCTGTCGTTTGCCCGGGCACGAATATGGATATGAACGGCGTCCCGGACGACAAGGAACGCTCCGCCCTTATTGCCTATATTCGAACGCTTTAGCGCAGGACGCGTCCCACCCTGACGTTCCGCCCGGGTGCGGCGCGCGCCAAGACTTCAGGCGAACATGCTTCAAAGCTTCGAGGCGCGGCTTTCCCGGGCCAGCGCGAGGAGGAAGCGCAAAGTCTCGATCCGGGGCAGCAGCCGCCGCGCGGCGGGCGCATGCGCCTCGCTTTCCCGCGATCCTATTTCCGCCCGGTAATGGAAAAGGTCGATCAGAGCCATCCCCATCAGCAGAGGCCGCAAAAAGGGAAAGCGGAGCTGAAGCATGCGTCGCCGGTGCTGAAGACGCGGGACAAGCCTGCTGCGCATGTCCGCGGGCGTGTCCACGCCAAGGAGGGCGTGGAGGGCTGTCAGTTCGGTCTCGAGTGCGTTGCGTGCGAGCGGTGCGGCGGCAAACGAGGCCAGGCTCCGCCAGTCGAGGCCCTCCGGCGCGGTGGCGAGTTCGCGCAGATCGAGCAGATGGCGCAGGTCGATGTCGCCGATCCAATAATCGTGATCCTGAAACTGATCGTGGATGATCAATATCATCGCCTGACAGGCGGGAGACGGCGCCAAGGCGACGCCCTGTCCGACCCAGACCGGGCGGCAATGGTTCCGGACCTTGCCCATTGCCCGGTAATAGAACGCCGGACCCGGGAGCGCCGTGTGCAGATCGATCATGCCCACGTCGCCCTCGCGCGCGAGATCGACGAACCATTTGCCGGCGTCGTCCGGCGCCTGGCGAAACGGGCGATAGCCCAAAGCCGACAGGGCCTCGATCGTGGTGGCGGCCTCGCGCGGGGAAACCAGAAGGTCGAGGTCGCAGGTCAGGCGGCGGCCGCGCCGGCTGCTGTCGGCGGCGGCGAGAAAAGCCGCGCCTTTCAGCAGAACCGGCGTCACGCCGCGCGCGTTCAGCGCCGCGACCGCCTCGCCCAATTGCGCGGCGAGCCTGTCGTTGCGCAGGACGTTGCGGTTGAACATTTCCTCGACGCAGGCCCGAACGTCCTCCGGAATTTCGGCGGCGAAGCGGCGGACGAAATCGATCAGAAACGGCGTGGTCAGCGACCTGTTGGCCACAGCGACGATCTCGACCCAGTCCGGCGCCTCGGGCAGGGCGCCGCGCAGGCACCGGCACAGGTCGTTGAAGCTGCGGTCAGGCGCCGTCATGACAGATCGCTGAAATGGCGTCGGCCGCTTCGGCCGAGTGCTCATAGGTCAGTTCGAAGATTTGCGCGCGGGTCACGACCCGCCGCAGCGCGCCGAAGCCCGGGAGGCTCAGGCGGCCGAGAGGCGAAAAAGCGGCGTCGATCAGCCGGCGCATGGCCTCCAGGGCGTCGAGCCGCCTGAATTCGACCGCGCCGCCGGCTTCCCGGCGAAGGAAGACAATCCATCCGGCCGGCTTCGGCTTGGCGTCGATCGCGCCGGCTTCGAGATATTTCACCTTCACGCCGTCGGGCCGGCGCCAGACGGGCGCGTCGCGCAGTTCGGGCCGGATCTGGCCGACGATGTCCCAGGCGCCGGGCTTCACCGCGGCCGCGCAGGGCAGGCCCCTGACGTAGCCGGCGGGGGAAATGAGGGCGACATCGTCGCCGCCATAGCCGAAACCTTTCGCCGCCAGATGCAGCGTCAGCGTGGTCTTGCCCGCTCCCGGCTCCCCGCTGATGAGAAGCGCTCTGCCGCGCTGCGACAGGCAGGCGGCGTGGAAGGCGATGTCCTGCCCCATTTGCGCGAGAATGCGCTCGGTCGCGAGGCCCTTGATCGCCGGCGGCGTTTCCTCTGGCGAACAGACGGCGAGTCGCTGGTCGTCGAGATAGACGTGCGACCGTCCGTCGATCTCGACGACCCTTATCCGAGTCGCCTCCGCGTCATCCATCTCCGACGGATGGTGGTCGAACAGGGCGGCGATCTGGCGCGACAGCCGCGGGCTCGACGTTTCGACGGTGAAGGATTGGCCGTCGATGCAAAAAGCGCAGGCGTGGGGCTCCCGCGCGGGATGGAAATCGACGTCCAGCAGTCCAAGTTCGAGCCAGTCGCGGACGGCGTCCTCCACCCGGCTTCCGGCGGCGGCCGGGTTGACGCCGGCCGCGACCAGACGCGCCTGCGCCGCCTGCCGCCCGCCGCCTTCATCCAGACAGCACCAGATCAGGGCCGCGACCGGGTTGAGGGCATAGAGTTTCTGGGCGGATTCGCAGAAGACCGTCGGCGTGTCGTCGAACAGCGCGAAAACAGCGTCCTTTGCCGCGCGCAAGACGAATTCAGGCGCGTCGTCGTTTTGCATTTCGTGAGCTTTGCATTGAGCTCGTTCCATTGTCGTGCTTTCCAGCTCCGCCATGCGCTTTCCCGGGGGTGGGCGCGCATCGACTTCCCGAGATTTCCCTTTGCGCGACGCTATTTAATACCATGGTTAATTGATTTAATAATTCCATCGTTGACTTATTAAATCAGGGGCGCATTCTAGTCGCAAGGTTGGGTGGCGAAAAGGGCGGAAAATGAAAAAACGCCCCGGGGGCACATGGCGCTGAGTTTCAGTTTGCGATGCGGGCGATCACCCAAGCGATTAAATTTAAAAATCAATGCGCGTAGCAAATCGTTATCACGGATTCGAATGGAGAAATGCGATGGAACTAGAACATCATGACAAGCCAGCCGAAAACGGGCTGCTCGGGCTTGGCGAAGCTGAGGCCGATCGTCGGAAGTTCCTTTCCGCGCTGGGGCGATTCTCCGTCGTGACGCCCCCCGCGGTCACGCTGCTGTTATCGACAACGCTCACATCCCAGGCAATCGCCCAATCCGGCGGCAGAGGGAACAACGGCTTCGGCAACGGCGGTTCGGACGGAAGCCCGAACGGCAAGTTTGAAGACACGGACCGCTGAGACATATTGTTCCGGCGGACGGGGTCTGGCGCTGTTTCGGGACGAAATGCCGCGCGGGGCCTGCGCGATCGGTTGTGGTCGCGCCGGATGATGGCTGTCGATATTGGTTCGCACAGTCGGCAAGGATCCTAACGCGGAGTGGAGGGACGTCATGGAACATCGGCAAGACGACAATTCAGGCGAGGACGGGCTTGGCGCGGGAGAAGCCGCCCAAGCCGATCGCCGGAAATTCCTTTCCACCTTGGGAAGGTTCGCGGCGGCGACGCCACCGGCCATCACCATGCTGTTGTCGACGTCTTTGACCTCTCAGGCGATCGCTCATTCAGGCGGGCGCAGCTGGGGCCCTCCGGGCGATCCACCCCACGGCGGACCTCCCGGCGGCGGTGGCTGGGGGCCTCCGCGTGGCCCGCACCGCCGCGACGACGACGACTGAGCCTGAATCAGGCTGGGCCGATTGGCCGGCGCGGCGACGGGCGGTCGCGTCGCGCCGGCCAATGGCGTTCGGCGTCGCCAAGGCCTTGGCCCGTTCGTGATCGCCTCGCCCCAGGCAGGCCTTGCAATACGGCCAAGCGCAGGGCGCTATGATGCGTCGCTGCGATGCGTCATCGAGGGCGGGCCGCCACCGGCTGTCGCGCCCCGGTGATTTGCGCGCCCCAGTCATCTGCGCCGAAGCGCGCTGTCTACAAGAAGTGCGCCGTCTAAAAATTTCGAGGGGAAGAGCGCGCTAAAAATTTCGAGGGGAAGAGCGCGCCTTCCGCCGATTGTCCCGAGTCCCGACATTCCTTGAATTCAGGCCATATTGTCATTAAAGGCCAAAATCGGCACAAATGGCGACGACTGGCGTGAAAAGAGAATCGGCTGGAAATGGCGGGACAAATTGAATTTCGAGAAATAGGCACAAAATTCAGCCCGTGGCGCTTTTCCGTCGCGCCTATGATGGAGTGGACGGATCGTCATTACCGGGTTCTTGCGCGGCTTCATTCGCGCAACGTCCGGCTTTACACGGAAATGGTCACTTCGGCCGCGATCCTTCATGGCGACCGCGAAAGGCTGCTTGGCTATGACGCCGTCGAACATCCGCTTGCCGTCCAGCTTGGCGGCTCGGATGCGCGGGAACTGGCGCAGGCGGCGAAGATCTGCGCCGCATTCGGCTATGACGAGATCAACCTCAATGTCGGCTGCCCGTCGGACCGGGTGCAGAATGGGGCCTTCGGCGCTTGTCTCATGCGCGATCCCGCGCTCGTCGCCGCCTGCGTTGCGGCGATGAAGGACGCGTCCGACCTGCCGGTCACAGTCAAATGCCGCATCGGCGTCGACGACCAGGAGCCGCGCCCGGCGCTTTTCGCGATGGCGCGGGCCGTGGTCGGCGCCGGGGCCGACGCCTTGATCGTCCATGCCCGCAAAGCCTGGCTCAAGGGCCTGTCGCCGAAGGAGAACCGCGACATTCCGCCGCTCGATTATCCCCTGGTCCATGAATTGAAGCGCGCGCTGCCCGAGGTCGCGATCGCGATCAATGGCGGCGTCGCAACGCTTGCCGACGCCGCGGGCCAGCTCGAAAGCGTCGATGGCGTCATGATCGGTCGCGCCGCCTATCACGATCTGTCGATGCTGCAGGAGGTCGATCCGGTGCTGTTCGGGGTTCCGGCGCCCTTCGCCAGCGGCCGCCTCGCGGTCGAAGCCTTTCTGCCCTATATCGAAAACAAGCTGAGCGAAGGCGCGCGTCTTGCCGACATCACCCGGCATATGCTCGGTCTTTTCGCGGGTCGCCCGGGCGCCCGGGCCTTCCGCCGCCATCTCGCGACCCATGCCGTGCGCCGGGGCGCCGACGGGCAGGTCGTCGCCGACGCTCTCGCTCTGGTCGATCATTCTTTCGCCCCCCGCGCGTCTGAGCGTCTGAGCGCCTGACGCCTTTCGGGCGCCTGTCAGGATTCACATGTTGAGCTTGTGGCGCAGGACGAGTTTCGCCGCGGCGGTCGCCGCGGGCCTGGGTTTTTCGCAGGCGCCGGAATATGCCCAGCAATATCGCCAGCGCCTTGCCGGCGCGATCGACGAATTGCAGGCGGTCGTCGGCGCCTTCGACGCCGACAGCGCAGCGTCGGGCATGACGCACGATCAGGGCGTCGCGCATCTGGAAGGCTCGACGGATTCCTTCGTGCGCCAGCGCGGCGAACGTATCCAGCAACAGAAGACGCGGCTCGAACGGCTTGAGCGCCAGGCCGCGCATCTCAAGGGCGACATGCCCCTGTCCAAACTCTTCGGCCTTGCCTTTCACGCCGATCCGAAAGTGGCGCGCGGCGCCTTCGCAGACTATGAGCCCGCCCTGCCGCTCACCGCCGACGGCGCCGCGAGCGCCGCCATCGGTTTCGGCGGGGTTCTGCTCGCGCTCCGCCTGCTGGAACTGCCGTTCCGCCGCAGGAAAAAGCACGCCGCCATGCCGGCGGCGGAGCGCGGCTGAGGCGGATCAGGCCGCCGCCGAAAAGGTGAGCAGGACCGCGATTTCCGCGATCTGCTGCGCGGCGCCGGCGACGTCGCCGGTCTGGCCGCCGATCTGGGCGCGGGCAAGAGCGCACAATCCGAGAACGCCGCCGCTCGCCGCGACCAGCGCGGCAAGACAGGCTGAAAGGCTCGAAGCCCCGAGCGCCGGCAGGAAGGCGAAGGGCAAAGCAAGCCAAAAGGCCGGGCGCAGCCCGGCATTCTCGCCGCCCGCCGCCCGGCCCGCGCCATCCGCCCGCGCCGGCGGCAGCAGAACCAATGGCGCAAGCGCGGCGGCGCGCGAAACGGCGCCGGCGGCGATCATGACCAGAAAAGCGCTCGCCGGCGCCGTGGCGAGCGCGGCGAGGGCGCTGGCGCGCAGGCCCAAACTCAGGATCAGGACGATCGCGCCAAAGGCGCCGATGCGGCTGTCCTTCATGATGTCGAGCTTGCGCTGACGCGTAAAACCGCCGCCAAAGCCGTCGGCGACGTCGGCGAGGCCATCCTCATGCAGGCCGCGCGTGATCAGGGCGCCGAAGCCGAGCGCCAGGAGCGCGGCGGCGCCGGCCGGCAGGCGCAAACGCAAGGCCGCGACGAAAACCAGCCCGCCCGCAAGGCCGAGCATTGCGCCGGCGAGCGGCGCGAGGCGCAGGCTCTGGCGGAAATCGCCGCCCGGCGCCGGGATCGGCAGACTTGAAAAGAATTTAAGAGCGCCGGCGAGGTCGCGCATCCATTGGTTCATTGAATCAAAAGGCCTTTCGCCGCGTTGCTTGCGCCATGTCCTGTATGCAGCGGGAAAAAAGCCTATATAGAGAGGATGCGCCCGCACAAGCTCGAAAACCAATCTCCCGCCGCCGAATTTCCCGCTTCGGCGCCGCTGATCGATTCCTACGCCCGCCGTATCGACTATATTCGGCTTTCGGTCACCGACCGCTGCGATTTCCGCTGCGTCTATTGCATGTCGGAAAACATGAATTTCCTGCCCAAGGCAGACCTGCTGACTTTGGAGGAGCTGGAGCGGCTGTCGGCGGCCTTTGTCGCGCGCGGCGTGCACAAGATCAGAATCACCGGCGGCGAGCCTCTGGTGCGGCGCAATATCATGCAATTGTTCCGCGGCCTGGCGCGCCTGTTCGACCAAGGCCTGCGCGAGCTGACCCTGACCACCAACGGCTCGCAGCTCGCGCGTTTCGCCCAAGATCTGGCGGATTGCGGCGTGCGCCGCGTCAATGTTTCGCTCGACACCCTCGACCCGGAGAAATTCCGCGCCATCACCCGCTGGGGCGACATGGCCAGGGTTCTGGACGGGATCGAGGCGGCGCGGGCGGCCGGGCTCAAAGTCAAAATCAATTGCGTGGCGCTCAAGGGCGTCAATGAGGACGAATTTCTAGCGCTGGTCGAATGGGCGCATGACCTGGGCATGGAGGTCTCCTTCATCGAGGCCATGCCGCTCGGCGAGGACGCCGTCCATAATATAGAAAGTTTCCTTCCGCTCGACGTTGTCACGGAGGCGCTGTCGCGGCGCCTGACGCTTTCGCCTTCGACCCACGCCAGCGGCGGCCCGGCGCGTTTTTTCGACGTCGCCGAGACCGGCGGCCGGGTCGGCTTCATCACCCCGCTCAGCCAGCATTTCTGCGACAGCTGCAACCGCGTCCGGGTCACCTGCACCGGCGCGCTGTACACCTGTCTCGGCCAGGAGGATCGAACCGACCTGCGCGGCCCGCTGCGCGCCTCGATGGATGGCGCCGCGCTCCATGCCGCGCTCGACGACGCCATGCGCCGCAAGCCACGCGGTCACGATTTCGTCGCGCAATGGTCCGGCGCGCTGGCGCCGTCGAAGCGCCCCATGAGCATGACCGGCGGCTGATTTTTTCCCGGCGGATGTAATCTTTTCATCCGACCTCCCGTACTCCCTCCTGCAGGCCGGCAGTGCTTGCGCGATGCGCCCGCGCCTGGGCGCTCTCAGGGAGTATGACTATGCAGATGAAGGTCGTTTCCGGCGCGAGCATCGCCGCCGCCGCCATTGCGCTCGCCGTTTCCTGCGCCGCCGTCTCCACCCCGGCGCAGGCCAAGAAGGCCATGGTCCATTGCATGGGAATCAACGCCTGCAAGGGCAAGGGCGCCTGCAAGACCGCCAGCAACGCCTGCAAGGGCCAGAACGCCTGCAAGGGCCAGGGCTTCCTGCTCGAAAAATCCGCCACGGCCTGCAAGAAGCTCGGCGGCACGGTCGGCTGATTGCGCGCGAAACTTTTCCCCGCGCGCATTTCCGCGCGGGGAGTTCCGACCGGGAGGACGCGATGATTGCGAAGGATCGGGCGCTAGGTTTCGGGCTTGGCCTGCGGCACGTCTATTATCCTGAAATTCTCGAATCCCCGCAGCCGGTGGACTGGTTCGAGATCATTTCCGAAAATTACATGGTTCCCGGCGGGCGGCCCCTGGCGACGCTCGACCGTATCCGCGCCGATTATCCGATGCGCATGCATGGCGTGTCGCTGTCGCTGGCTTCGGCCGACCCGCTCGACTTCGATTATCTGCGCGCCCTCAAAAGGCTGATCGAACGGGTCGAGCCGGAACTGGTGTCCGACCATCTCGCCTGGACCGGCGTTCACGGCCTGAACCTGCATGATCTGCTGCCGGCGCCGCTGACGCGGGAATCGCTCGATCATTGCGTGGAGCGCGCCTCGCGCGTGCAGGATTTCCTTGGCCGCCGGATCGCGCTGGAAAATCCTTCGACCTATGTCGCCTTCGCCGCCGACGAAATGAGCGAGGCGGATTTTCTGGCCGAACTCGCGCGGCGGGCCGATTGCCTGCTGCTGCTCGACGTCAACAATGTCTATGTCTCGGCCTTCAACCACGGTTTTCGCGCACGCGACTATTTCGACAAATTGCCGAAGGAGCGCGTCGCCCAGATCCATGTCGCCGGCCACAGCGACGCCGGAACACACAAGATCGACACCCACGATCACCCCGTCTGCGACGATGTCTGGGCTTTGTTTTCCTATGTGCGGGAGCGGTTCGGGCCGGTCCCGGCGATGATCGAGCGCGACGATCTTTTTCCGCCCTTTGCCGAACTGCTCGACGAATTGCGCCACATGCGGGCGCTCGCCGAAGCCGGGGAGAGAGCGGCGGCATGAAGCTCGGCGAGCTGCAATCCCTGTTTCAGGACAGCGTGCTGGCGGGGGCGCCGTCGTCGCGTCTGCTCGCGCTGCTGCGTCCGCCCGCCCGCGCGCAAAATATCGCCGCGACCTTCGCCGTCTATCACGACGGCTTTCGCCTGCGGATGGCGGAATTTCTCAGCAATGATTATCCGGTCCTGGCCGAGGCGATGGGGAACGACGGCTTCGCGGCCATGGTCGAAGCCTATTGGCGGGCGCATCCCTCGAAATTCCGCAATGCGCGCTGGGTCGGCGCCTCCCTCCCGCAATTCTTGCGCGCGACGCCGCCCTATGCCGAGGATCGCTTCCTTTGCGGGCTGGCGGCGCTGGAGGCGGCGCTGGCCAAAAGTTTCGACGCCGCGGACGCCGCAGCGCTTGCCATCGAAATTCTCCGCGCGACGAGCGCCGACGACTGGCCCGGCCTGCGTTTCGGCTTCCATCCGAGCGTGATCAGGATCGAGACCTGCGCCGCCGCGCTTGCGGCATATGAGGCGTTTCAGGCGGGCGAGCCGGTCCTGCGCGGGCGCGATGAGGCTGAAACTGCGCTGGCGGTGTGGCGGTGCGAGCTTGATGTCAATTATCGCGTTCTCGACACGCTCGAAGACATCGCCCTGGCCGAGGCGATGGCCGGCGCGCCGTTCGGGGACATTTGCGCGGGTCTGGCTTTCGCCCGTCCGAAACAGGACGCCGGCGAGATGGCGCAGGCGGCGGGCGGCTTTCTCGTCCGCTGGTTCGCCGATGGCGTGATCGTCGCGGCGGCGTCCGGGTAAAACCTGGATTTGCGGCGTAACCTTGGCCGAGGCGACGCGTCGCGCGCCGACCGCAAAACCTTGGGGAGGACCGGATGATCGACCCCGAAAAAGAGCTCGGAATCGTCTTCGTCACCAATTTTCCCGGCAAGAAAACCGACGACGCCTCCGACCTCGTGGCGCGGGAGCTTTACCAGCGCTTTGCCGGAAAATCGCGTTAGCGCTCGTTTCCTTGGGAGCTTTCGGCGCCCCGGCGTCGCGTCTCGCAACGCCGGGGCGCGATTTTACCGGCCGTTTCAACGGCAGGGCGGTTGGCCGGGCGCGCCGCAATTGCCGTGTCCGTGCGGCCCCGGACCGCCGGCATGCGGCGGCTCCATATGGGGGCGGGCGCCAGGAGCGGCCATGGGCGGGGCCATATGCGGGACCTGGACATGAGGCGCAGGCGGCGGCGCGACATGGGGCGCGGGCGGCGGCGCGACATGGGGCGCGGGGCGCGGCGCAATACGGGGCGCAGGCGGGGGCGCGACATGGGGCGCGGGCGGCGCGACATGGGGCGCGGGGCGCGGCGCGATATGGGGCGCAGGCGGCGGCGCGACATGAGGCGCCGGTGGTGGCGCGACATGGGGCGCGGGTGGCGGCACGAAATGAGGCGCGGGGCGCGGCGCGATATGGGGCGCCGGTGGTGGCGCGACATGAGGCGCGGGCGGCGGCGCGACATGGGGCGCGGGGCGCGGCGCGATATGGGGCGCAGGCGGTGGCGCGACATGGGGCGCGGGCAAGGGCGCGACATGGGGCGCGGGCAAGGGCGCGACATGGGGCGCGGGCAAGGGCGCGACATGGGGCGCGGGCAAGGGCGCGACATGGGGCGCGGGCAGGGGCGCGACATGGGGCGCGGGCAAGGGCGCAACATGGGGCGCGGGCAGGGGCGCGACATGGGGCGCGGGCAGGGGCGCGACATGGGGCGCGGGCAGGGGAGCGACATGGGGCGCGGGACCGGCCGGATGTGGCGCTGGAACAGGCGCAATCGGTCCCGCCGGATGCGGAAGCCGCGCTCCGCCCGGCGCGCCGGGATGATTGGCTGTGGGCGCTGGTCCGCCGCCCGCGCCGGGGTGCGGCCAGGGCGCGCCGGGATGGGGCGAAGGCCCGCCGGGATGAGCGAAGCCGCCGCCAGGAACTGCGCTTGGAACGCCAGGAGCTGCGCCTGGAACGCCGGGAACTGCGCCTGGAACGCCGGGAGCTGCGCCTGGAACGCCAGGAGCGGCGCCTGGAACGCCAGGAGCGGCGCCTGGAACGCCAGGAGCCGCGGCGGGAAAGCCAGGAGCCGCCGCGCCTGGCGCCGGCCCGCCCGGCGGATGGTTGAAGCGGTTGTAATAATTCTGCGCGCCGGGCGACTGCGCCCGAACCACCGCCGGGGCGTGGAACGCGCCCATATGGCCCGCGATCGCCGCGCCGACCAGCGGCGCGACGACGAGCGGCAGCGGCAGCAGGCCGGCATGAGGCGGGGGCGGCGGCGGTTCGTGGACGATCATGACCGGCGGCGGCAGGAAGCCTTCCGGTGGCGGGGGCGGCGGGACCCAGTCGCGATCCTCGAACATGTAATAGGGCCGGCGGACGATGACGATCTCGTCGGGCGGCGGCGGCGGCACGTCGAAATGGACGACGTCAAAATCCTCCGGCGGTTCGAATGGCGCGCTCAAGATCGCGAGCCGGCGGCGGGCGTCATAAGCGTGGGGTCCGTGCGGGTAAAAGCGCAGATAGCTCCAATAGGAATCGGGCGTGTTGCGCATAAGCGCCCGACGCCACAAGATCGCCTCGCGCCGCACCGCGACGATGGCGCGCACGCGCGGGGCGTAGGGCGAATGCGGATAGACCGCGAGGAAGTCGAGATAGGCCTGGATGGTGTCGCGGTCGAGCGCGGCGATATAGGCGTCGTCCACGGAATAATCGCGGATCGGCCGCGCCCGCAGCCGCGTCACGCTCTCGGCGGCGGCAGCCTGCGGAACGCCCGGCGCGCGGGCGAACAGAGCCGGCGGCGCGGAGAGTTTCGATTCGTCCCACGGAATCACCGCGCCCTTGGTCGCTTCCGCGACGCGCAGTCGCGTCTGGTCGAATGCCTGGTCGATGGGCAGGCCCGGCTGTCGCAGGGCTTCGGCGAGGGCCTGGGCATAGACGCCATAGGGGCCGGACTCGTCGGGCGCGACCGAGCCGGGCGCGGTGTTCTCGGCAAAGAGCTCGCCGGGCGGCGGATCGACCAAGGCGAGGCCCCCCGCCAGCGGCTCGCCGCTTTTGGCGAAGGAATTGATGCGGGCCGCGTCGAGCACCACGATCTTCGCCCTCATTGGCGTTTGCGCGAGCGGCTGGAGATAATCGCTCAGCCGCACCGCCTCCAGCGGCGCGTCCACCGCGCGCGGAATCGTCGCCTCGATGGGGGCGATGTAATTGTCGCCGGCATATTGCAAACCGCGCCCGGAAATATAGACGAAGGCGATGGCGTTCGGCCCGGCGGCGGCCGCCTTGTCCACGAATTCGCGCAAAGCCTTGCGCAGGCCGTCCTGGTCGAGGTCGGCGGCGCCGGTGACGTCGAAGCCGGCGCGCTGCAAAGTGTCGGCGATCAGGCCGGCATCATTGGCCGCGGTCGGCAGGCGGCCGTCCTTGTAATTCGATTCGCCGATGACGAGAGCAATGCGGGGCGCGACGCCCGGCGCCGGCTGCGCGCCTGCGGGGGCCGCTCCGGTCAGAATCGCTCCGACAAAAAATGCGCCGGCGGCGAGGCGGCGTTTGAACTTTTCGGTCCTGACCCGCATGGAAGTCCTTCCTGATGCCACGAATCGCGCGCCCATCGAACAGGCGCGGACCGGGATATGACGCGCCCGGCCGCCTGAACGCCGACTGAATGAGCGGGAGCTAAGCAGGATTTCCGAAAAGTGGCCGCCGGTTTTCGGACAAAAATCCTGCCAACTCAAAGGAATCTAAGCATGAATTCGTTGGCGAGCCAACGAATTCATGCTTAGGCCGTCAGCGGGTGACGACGACCTTCGCCCCGACGTGAACCCGGCTGTAAAGGTCGACCACGTCGCCATTGGTCATGCGGATGCAGCCCGAGGACACCGCATGTCCGATCGTGTCCGGCTCGTTCGAGCCGTGGATGCGGTAGAGCGTGCCGCCGATATAGATGGCGCGGGCGCCGAGCGGGTTGTCCATTCCGCCGTCCATATGGCGCGGCAGGTCGGGGCGGCGCTGGAGCATCTGCCGCGGCGGGGTCCAGCCCGGCCATTCGCGCTTGTTGGTGACGTGATGAACTCCGGCCCATTCGAAGCCGGGACGCCCGACGCCGACGCCATAGCGTAGGGCCCGGCCGTCGCCGAGCACATAATAAAGCCGGCGCTCGCCGGTCGAGACGATGATCGTTCCCGGCTTTTCCCGCCCGTGATAGGTCACCACTTCGCGCGGGATGGGCGCGGCCATCGGCCGCCCCTCGCGCGCGCTTTGCTGGTCGTCGCCGAAATCGAAGAACAGGAAGGCGCGCGCCGGCGTCGCCGCGCTGAGCAGGAGGCCCGCAAGAAGGGCGGCGCGGGCGGAAAAGGATGGACTGGCAAGCATGATCGACCTCTCAGGCTTGAACATATCAGGATAATAACGCGCCCAATCGCCAAAAGGATGCGGCGATCGGGCGCGAAATCCGCAAAGTCTTCAAGCCGGTTTCGCGGACTGCTTATGCATGGCTCTCCGCGTGTTCGGGATGGGGCGTGTACCAGTTCAGCTTGTCGCGCAAGGTCACGACCTCGCCGACGATGATGATGGTCGGGCCGCGCAGGCCATGGGCTTCCGCCTTGGCGGCGATGTCGGCGATGGTTCCCGTCACCGTGATCTGATTGGGCCTTGTGCCGTTCTCGATAATCGCGATCGGCAGGGCCGGGTCCGCGCCATGGCGTATGAATTCCTTGGTCAGATAGTCCAGATTCGCGAGGCCCATATAGATCGCGACGGTCTGGCGCGGGCGCAGGATCGCCGCCCAGTCGAGTTCGATCGGGCCGTCGCGGCCGTGGCCGGTCACGAAGACGCAGGATTGCGCATAGTCGCGATGGGTGAGCGGAATCCCGGCATAGGACGAGCAGCCCGCTGCAGCGGTGACGCCGGGGCAGACCTGGAACGGAATGCGGTGTTCGGCGAGCTTTTCGATCTCCTCGCCGCCGCGCCCGAAAATGAAGGGGTCGCCGCCCTTGAGGCGCAGCACCCTTTTGCCCTCCTTGGCCAACCTGACCATCAGCTCGCCGATTTCCTCCTGCGGCACGGCGTGTTTGTCGCGCCTCTTGCCGACATAGATGCGCTCGGCGTCGCGGCGCACCCGGTCCATGATCGCCGGCTCGACCAGCCGGTCGTAGAGCACGACATCGGCCTTCTGCATCAGGCGGAAGGCGCGGAAGGTGAGGAGGTCCGGGTCGCCGGGACCGGCGCCGATCAGATAGACCTCGCCCTTGGGCGTCTCGTCGGCCGCCGAGCCGTCGGGACGGCAGGACGCGATCTCGCGGTCGAGCATGGTCCTGGCGGTGGCGTCGTCGCCGGCCAGCGCCATTTCCGCGATCGGGCCGTCATAGATCCGCTCCCAGAAGCGCAGCCGCGCCTGGTGACTCGACAGTTTTTCCGCCAGGGCCGCGCGGCCGGCGCCGGCGAGCGCCGCGAGCCGCCCATAGCTCGACGGGATCAGGGTTTCGAGCCGCGCCTTCAACATGCGGCCGAGCAAGGGGGCGTCGCCGCCGGTCGAGATGGCGACCACCAGCGGATTGCGGTCGAGCACCGAGGGCGTGATGAAATCGCTCATCCGGGGATAATCGGCGACATTGACCAGCGCCCCGGCTTTGCGCACCCGGGCGATCAAGGCTTCGTCAGGTTCTTCGTCCGGCTCATAGGCGAAATAGACGATGGCGAAGCCGGCGAAGGCGTCCGGCGCGGCGAGGTCGCCGCGTCGATATCCGCCTTGGAGCGATTCGAATTCGTCGCTCGGACTTGCAGCGAAAAGCCACACTTCGGCGCCGGCGCGCGAAAGAGTGTCCACGCGGCGCGCGGCGAGCGATCCATGGCCGACGACGGCGACCTTACGGCCGCGGACTTCGAGGAAGATGGGCAGGCGGTCCATTGGCGCTCCGGGCTCAGGCGGCCAAAAGGCGGCCGGGGTCCCGGCCGCGCCACATGGCCTCGGCGCGGCTCTGCGCGCTTTCCATGTCTGTCGCGAGTTTCATGGCGCGCAGGATCAGCGCCAATGTCCCGGTGACGGCGGCCTCGGCGTAAGCGTCATGCGCATCGCCGCGCCAAACGCTGAGCAGGCGGGAAACGTCCATCGCCTCGTCCGGGAGCTGACGCGGCTCCTCCATTATTGGCGGCCAGCGCTCTTCGAAAGCGACGCCGTCGCGCACGCCGAGAGTTTCGCAGGGCTTGCCGGGACGGCGCTCGATCTCGCCGCCCTCGCCGCGGAACACCACCATATTGTCCTCGCCGAGCAGCAGCGCGGCGTCGCGATGGGTGGTCATGTAATTGGGGTGGAAAATGCCCTGCGGCAGAACCGGCGCGCCGAAGGGATTGATCATCCGCGCGAGCGTATGGATCGGCGAGCGCAGGCCGAGGATCGGCTTGAAGCCCATCATGCGGGCGAGCGGCGCGGAGATCGCGGAAAGATCCATATAGGCGAAGCCGCTCTGGCGCAGCGCGCGGGTCGCGGTCGGGAAATCAGGCGCGACCGCGAGGCCGAGCTCGGTGAGAACCTCGCCGGTATAGAGCCGGCCGGGGGTGTGGCCGTCGAAGCCGTGCATGAAGACGGAATGGCCGGCCTGCACCAGGGAGAGCGCCGCGAGCAGGAACCAGAGCAGCTGGCGCTTCTTGCCGGCGTAGGACGACCAGTCGACCGCGACGAGCCCGGGCTCGGGCGCGGGCAGGGTCTTGCGCACGGCTTTGACGAAGCCCGCGAGTTCGCTCGGGCTTTCCTCCTTTATGCGCAGCAGCATGAGAAAGGCGCCGAGCTGTTCGGGCAGGACGTCGCCGGCGAGGATCATGGTCATCGCCTCTTCCGCCTCCTCGACGGTGAGCGCGCGCGAAAGATTCCTGCCGCGCCCGAGGATCGCGATGAAGCGGGCGAAGGGATGGGGCGTCTGGAGCATGTCGGAATTCCCCTTGATGGTTTGCTTTATGATATAAGCGATCTTGGATATTAGCGAACTTGGCGGGGCGTCACGGCTTCATCAGCACCAGAACGCCCCGATAGATGACATAAATTCCAACCGCCGCGACGAGGGCGGCGAAGACCTGCGTGAGCAGCTGCCTGCGGGCGGCGAGGACGCCCGCAAGCCTTCCTCCGAACACGCCGCCGACGACGCCGCCTGCCACGAGAAAGGCGGTGACCGGCCAGTCCACCAGGCCGGACCAGGCGTAATTGGCGGCGGTCGCGGCTCCGAAAGCGGTCACCGAGACCAGCGACGAGCCGATCGCCGCGATCATCGGCATGCCGGTCGCGGCGAGAATGCCGGGCACCACCAGGAAGCCCCCGCCGATGCCGAAAAAGCCTGACAGGACCCCGACCACCAGCCCGATCAGCACGAGGGCGGGCACGGTCTTGCCGGCGTTCTCCCGGGTCAGGCGAAAATCGTGCCCCTGCGGCGGCGGGCGCTTGATCGCCATCTGCGCCGCGACCACCAGCATCACCACGCCGAACAGCAGGAGCAGCTTCTGGCCGTCGACGATCTTGCCGAGCGAGGATCCGATGATCGCGCCGCCCGAGCCGGCCGCCGCGAAAATGGCGGCGCACGCCCATTTGACGCGGCCGGCGCGGGCGTGGCCGAGGAGATTGGCCAAGGCGTTCACCGCCACGGCGGCGGCGCCCGTGCCGATCGCGACATGCGGATTGGCGACGCCCACGAAATAATAAAGCAGGGGCGTGGCGAAGACCGAGCCGCCGCCGCCGATGAGACCAAGGACGAAACCGACGATCACGCCGGAAAGGAGGGCGGCGCCGTCGAGATAGGATAGGTGCAAGCGTTCCGCTCCCCGAAGCGTTTTTAATATATTTATAAAGCTGAATATATTCCGGCCGACGATGCGGTCAAGTCTTCGTCGCCGTTTGATTTTTTGCGTAGGCGCGTGGAATTCAGCTGTGTCCGGCGTCTACGGGAGGCAAATGTCGCCCGAATATAACGATGTGTTGCAAAAACGCGACATTCTTCAACCCATTCAAATGTTATGATCTGACAAACGTAACGCTCAAGATAGCAGCGGACCAAGCTCGGCGATTCGAAAAATCACGTCGACGTTTCAAGTGGGGGAGAAATATGCGGAAATGGCGAAATCTGGTGGGCGCGAATCTGGCCGCCCTGGTCTTGACAGCGGCGACCGCCGCCCACGCGACCGAGGGCTATTTCGTTGAAGGTGAAAGCGCGCGCCAGCAATCGCTTGCCGGCGCAGGTTCCGCCAATCCCGCAACCGCTCTCTCCATCGCGGTCAACCCGGCAAGTCTCGTCGATGTCGGCCGCCAGTTCAACGGCGATATCTCGGCTTTCATGCCCTGGCGCGGCTATGACGCCACGGGGACCATGCTGACCGCGCCGGGAAGCGTGGACAGCTATCGCAACGTCTTCCCGATTCCGGCGATCGGCTATTCGCAGCCCATCAACGCCGATTCGTCCTTCGGCTTCGCCATGGTCGGCAATGGTGGCATGAACACCACTTTTTCGAGCGGGACCATCAATCCGGCCTGCGCCCAGTTCGGTTCGCCGTTGCAGGGCGTGTTCTGTGGCGGCCGCGCGGGCGTCGACCTCAACCAGGCCCTGATCTATGCCGGCTACGCCCAGCGCTTCGGCAATTTGTCGTTCGGCATCGCGCCGGTGCTCGGCGTCCAGATTTTCTCGGCCTATGGCATCGGCGCGTTCAGCATGTTCGGGCTGTCATCCAATCCGATGAATGTCAGCGACCATTCGCCGGCCTATTCGGTCGGCGGCGGGGTGCGCGCCGGCATGCTCTATCACGTCACGCCGGACTTCTCGCTCTCGGTGCAGGGTTCGACGCCGATCTGGAGCACGCCGTTCCACGATTACAGCGGCCTGTTCGCGGGCGGCGGCAGCTTTGACGTCCCCGCGACGATCGGCGCGGGCATTTCATACAAGCTCCTGCCCACCCTCGCGATGATGATCGACTACAAGCACATCTTCTATTCGCTGGTGCCGTCGATCTCCAATCCGATGGCCCCGATCCTGCCCGCCTCGCTGGGCACGGCGAACGGCCCCGGCTTCGGCTGGAAGGACGTGGACGTCATCGCGATAGGCTTCGAGTGGATGTACAATGACCGCCTGACCCTGCGCGCGGGCTATTCCTATAGCTCGCAGCCGGTCACCGCCGCCAACGTGATGCTGAACATCCTCGCCCCGGGCGTCGTCACCAACCATATCGGCGGCGGCTTCACCTACAAATGGACCCATAATTCGGATATCGATTTCTCGGCGCTCTATTCGCCGCGGACCAGCGTCTCCGGTCAGGAATATGTCCCGGGCTTCGGCTACAATCCCTATTCCAACATCAACGTTTGGCTCGAGGAACTCGAAGTCACGATCGGCTATACCTATCATTGGGACCAGCCGGCGCCCGTCCTCGCCAAATATTGATCCCTCCGCTCCAAGCGGATTCGGTAAGGGCCGGCAATCGCCGGCCCTTATTTTTTTCAATCTCCGCCTTTGGCGTCTTTAGCCAAAAGTTGCAGAGGTTCAGATTAATCCATGTCATGGCGCTTATTGCAAAACGGGTGAACATATCGGAATATGAATAATAAAGAAGAGGTTCCCATCTCATGGCGGATCCCGTTCTGGTGCTCGGAATTGGCAATGTGCTGATGTGCGACGACGGGGCGGGCGTTCATGCGGCGCGTGGCTTCGATCGGCTTGGCGACGAAGATTTGCGCGTGCTCGACGGCGGCACCCTTGGCCTCTCCTTGCTGACAGAAGTCGATTCCTGCTCCGCCCTGATCGTCTTCGACGCCGCCCGTTTCGGCGCCCAGCCCGGCGCGGTCCGGACGTTCGCGGGGGCTGAAATGGACGCCCAGCTTTCCGGCGTCAAGCGCACCGCGCACGAGGTTGCGCTGTTCGATCTCCTGGCGACGGCCGAACTCATCGGTCGCAAGCCGGCGCTGCGGGCTCTGATCGGCGTCGAGCCGGAACGCGTCGATTGGGGGCTTGAGCCGACGCCCGCCATCGCCTCGGCGATTCCGGAAATGCGGCGCGCGGCGCGCGAACTGATCGAGAGGTGGGCGCCATGACTTCACCCTGCGCATCGACCGCGATCGCGGAAGAGGACAGCGGCTTCGCCGACGCCCTCTTGTGGGAAGCCATTGCAAGGCTGACCGATTTCGCGGCGAGCGGCGAGTCCTCTTCAATCGACCTCGGCGGCCTGCCGATGTCGAACCGCGACCGCGAATCGCTGGACGATTTCCTCGGCCGGGGCGAGGTGAGCGCGACCATCGAGGTCGCCGGCCGCACCGAGGTCTGGGAAACGCGGTTTTCCGCGGTCTGGCGCGTCCGCCATTTCGGCGACGGGAAGATCGCGACCGATCTGATCGAAATCACATCCTGTCCCAGGATTTTGTCCGCCGATCGGCGCGACGCCGAAGTCGCGGCGCGCCGCATGGGGGAAGCGCTCGAACTCAAAAACGGGATCGCGGAGGCGCCGCATGAAACATGACGATACTCTTGCCGCCGAACTGCAAAGACGCGGCGTGTCGCGGCGCGCCTTTCTCAAATTCGGCTCCTATATCGCCTCAATCATGGCGCTGCCGCCCTCGTCGGTCGAAGCCCTGGCCGAAGGCCTGGCGGCTGCGCATCGGCAATCGGTGATCTGGCTGTCGTTCCAGGAATGCACCGGCTGCACCGAATCGCTCACCCGCTCCCATTCGCCGACCTTCGAGAACCTGATCTTCGATTTCATCTCTCTCGATTACCACCACACTTTGATGGCCGTGTCGGGCGAGGCGGCCGAGCAAGCCCGCAAGGCGGCTATGGCCGCCAACAAGGGCAAATATATCGTCGTCGTTGACGGCTCCGTGCCGCTCAAGGACGGCGGCGTCTATTCGACCATCGCCGGCGTGACCAATCATCAGATGCTGGAGGACACGCTCAAGGACGCCTTCGCCGTCATCGCGGTCGGCACCTGCGCCGCCTTCGGCGGCATCCCCAAGGCCAATCCCAATCCGACCGGCGCGGTCCCGATTTCCGAACTCTCTGGCGGCAAGCCGCTAATCAATATTTCGGGCTGCCCGCCGATCGCCGATGTGATGACCGGCGTCGTGTCCTATCTACTTGCCTTCGGGAAAGTGCCCGATCTCGACCATCTCAGCCGTCCCAAGGCCTTTTTCGGCGAGACGATCCATGACCGCTGCTACCGGCGCCCATTTTACGAGCGCGGCCTGTTCGCGGACGGCTTCGACGACCACGGCGCGCGGCAGGGTTATTGTCTCTACAAGGTCGGCTGCAAAGGTCCGGTGACCTATAATTCCTGCGCCACGATGAAATGGAACGGCGGCGTATCCTTCCCCATCCAGTCGGGGCATGGCTGCCTCGGCTGTTCGGAGCCCGATTTCTGGGACATGGGCGGCTTCTACCGGCCGCTGCCGACGCCGCTCGGCGCGACGGGGCCGGCGCTTGCCGGCGCGGCGCTCGCCGGCGCGGCGCTCGGCGTCGGCGCCGCCTATTCGGCCCGCCATCACCAGAAAACCTATCTCGCGTCGCTCGAAAAAGAGAAAGAGAAGGAGTGAGCCATGGATCTGCTCTCGTTCGCCCGCGGTCCGGCGCTGACATTCTCCATGGCGGTTTTTGTCCTCGGCGTCCTGTGGCGTCTTGTCGGCGTGCTGGCCCTGGCGCCCTGGAACGACTTTTCGCCGGCGCGCGAGGGCGCGCCGCCCAACTGGCTCTCGGCCACTCGGGCGGTCTTCCGCAAGATGATCCCCCACAAGACCTTCCTCAAACTGGGGATGTTCACGACGGTCAACGGCTATGTGTTCCATATCGGGCTGGCGATTGTCGTCTTCCTGTTCGTGCCGCACATCCTGTTCCTGAAGAGCCTGTTCGGGGTGAGTTGGCCAGGCCTTCCCAATAGCGTCATTTACGGCGTCGGGGCGCTGACCGCCGCCTCGCTGCTCGCGGCCTTGGCCTATCGCCTCACCAGCCCGGTGCTGAAGCTGATCTCGCGCCCGAACGATTACATCAGCTGGCTCCTGACCTTCCTGCCGGTGGTCACCGGGCTCGCTGCGGCGGCCCATGTCGGGGCGCGCTACGAGACCCTGCTGGCGCTGCATATTCTCAGCATCTGCGCCTTTTTGATCTGGTTCCCGTTCGGCAAATTGATGCACGCCTTCCTGTTCGTTCTGTCGCGCGGCGCGACGGGCATTCGCTTCGGGCATAGAGGAGCGCAGATATGACCGCCAAGACGACAGCCTCGGGCGTCGCTTATGACGTGCAGGGCGATCGCGCCGACACGGAGCGCCGCGACGCCGCGATGCAGGCCTTCGTGCGCGATTTCGCGCGCACGGCGGCGATCCATATGGAATCCTGCCTGCGCTGCGGCATGTGCGCCAACGCCTGCCAGTATTATGTGACGACCGGCGAGCCGAAATATACCCCAATCAACAAGCTCAAGCCGTTCGAACAGGCCTATAACCGGCATGTCGGGCCGTTCGCGCCGATCTACCGGTTGCTCGGCATCAAATCCAACGTCTCGATCGAGATGCTGCAGGAATGGGAATCGCTGCTGTTCGACGCCTGCAGCCTGTGCGGGCGCTGCACGCTCGCCTGTCCGATGGGCATCGACATTTCCGAACTGATCAAGGAGGCGCGGCACGGCATGTACAAGGCCGGGCTGGTGCCCGACCGCCTCGAACTGATGGACCGCACCACCAAGGCCTGGGGCAGCCCGGCGACGCCGTCCGACGATTTCGCCGACATCGTCCGCGACGCCAGCGAAGAGAATGGCGTGCCGGTCAATATCGACTTGCCCAAGGCCGATTACGTCGTCACTACCGCGCCCGCGGAGCTCACCGAACACACCAAGGCGCTGACCGACGTCGCCAAGATCCTCAACAAGATCGGCGCGAGCTGGACCTATAGCAGCGAGGGATTCGAGGCCTCCAACATCGGCTATATCAACGGCGATCTCGACCTGCAGGAAAAGATGACCCGCAAGATGATCGACAATGCGATCGCCATCGGCGCGCATACGATCATCCTGCCGGAATGCGGCCACGCCTACGGCGCGGCGCGCTGGGAGGCTTCGCGCTGGTACGGCAAGAAGCTTCCGGTGCGGATCATCCATATGACGGAGTTCCTCGCCGAGGTCGTCGCCAACGGCAAGATCAAGCTGAAGACGATCGGCGAAACCACCTCTTTCCACGATCCCTGCCAGCTCGGGCGCCGTGGCGGCGTGATCCAGGAGCCGCGCGCGGTGCTCAAGGCGCTCGGCCTGGAGCTGAAGGAATTCGAGGACCACGGCGAACTCGGCTGGTGCTGTGGCGGCGGCGGTGGCGTGGTCTCCAACGTCCGCGCCGACCCGCTGCGCTTCAAGGCCTTCGAGATCAAGCGCAAGCAGGTCGAGGACGCTCACGCCCAGCATTTCGTCACCGCCTGCGGCCAGTGCCGGATCACGCTGACGCTCGGGGCCAAGCACGCCAAATGGGACCAGAAGGTCGAGAGCCTGCTGGAGCTCGTGGCCGACAATCTCGAAGACTGAAAGCAAGAGCATGATCCCGGAAAGTGGAATCCGGCTTTCGGAAAAGATCATCCTCAATCAAAGAGGTAGGAGCATGTTTCGTTTCCGTGGAAACGCAACATGCTCGGACAGAACACCCGCATCGAGGAAAATGCCATGAGCAAGCGCGTCGTCGTGGACCCGATCACCCGGATCGAGGGCCATCTGCGAATCGAAGCCGAACTGGGCGAAGGCAACGCCATCCGCCAGGCCTATTCCTCCGGGACCATGGTGCGCGGCATCGAGCTGATCCTGAAAGATCGGGACCCGCGCGAGGCCTGGGCCTTCGCCCAGCGCATCTGCGGCGTCTGCACTCTGGTTCACGGCATCGCTTCGGTGCGCGCGGTGGAAAACGCCTTGGGCTATGACATTCCGCCCAACGCTCAGCTCATCCGCAATCTGATGATCTCCGCCCAATATGTGCATGACCATGTCATGCATTTCTATCATCTCCATGCTTTGGACTGGGTGGACGTGGTCTCGGCGCTGAAGGCCGATCCCAAGGCGACCTCGGCGCTGGCGCAGAGCATTTCCACTTACGCCAAATCCAGCCCCGGCTATTTTTCCGACGTCCAGAAGCGTCTCCAGACCTTCGTCAATTCGGGCCAGCTCGGCATTTTCGCCAATGGATTCTGGGGCAATCCGGGCTACAAGCTGCCGCCCGAGGCCAATCTCATGGCCGTGGCGCATTATCTCGAAGCGCTCAACTGGCAGCGCAATGTCGTCCAGATCCACACGATTTTCGGCGGCAAGAACCCGCATCCGAATTTTCTGGTCGGCGGCGCGCCGTCGCCGATCAGCGCCGGCCCGGGCGAAGGGGGCAACGGCAGCGCCTCGACGGCGGTCAATATCGTCTCCCTCAATCAGGTGCGCAGCATCATCAAATCGATGCGCGACTTCGTTGATGAGGTCTATCTGCCAGACACGCTCGCCATCGCCGGCTTCTACAAGGACTGGTTCGCGCGCGGCGAGGGCCTGGGCAATTTCATGACCTATGGCGATTTCCCCGCCGACGGCCGCGCCGGCAGCCATTCGATGCTCATTCCGGCCGGCGTGATCGTCGGACGCGATCTTTCTCACATCGAGCCGGTCGATCTCAACGATCCGGCCCAGATCCAGGAATTCGCGGCCCATAGCTGGTACGATTATTCCGCCGGCAAGACGGCGGGCCTCCATCCCTATGCCGGCGAGACCAATCTTGCCTATTCCGGCCCGCAGCCGCCTTATGACCAGCTCGATGTCGAAAAATCCTATTCCTGGCTCAAATCGCCGCGCTGGCGCGGCAAGGCGGTCGAGGTCGGGCCGCTCGCGCGGGTGCTGATGCTCTATGCCAAGGGCGACGCGCAGACCCGCGAACTGGCCAATATGGCGCTGAAAAAGCTAGATCTTCCGCTCACCGCCATGTTTTCGACGCTCGGACGCACCGCGTCGCGCACGTTGGAATCCAAGATCATCGCCGATCACATGGACAGCTGGCTCGACGCGCTCATGGTCAATATCCGCAAAGGCGAGGTCTCGGTTCACAACGAGGCGATGTGGGATCCCTCGACCTGGCCGCGCGAGGCGCGCGGCTTCGGCGCCATGGAGGCGCCGCGCGGGGCGCTCGGTCATTGGGTCGTGATCAAGAACGGCAAGATCGACAATTATCAAGCCGTGGTGCCGAGCACCTGGAACGCCGGCCCGCGCGACGCCACCGGCCAGCCCGGCGCCTATGAGGCGGCGCTGCAGGACCGCCACACTTTGGCGGTTCCATCCCAGCCGCTCGAAATCCAGCGCACCATCCATTCCTTCGATCCCTGCATCGCCTGCGCGGTGCATGTGGTCGATCCCGACGGCGAGGAAATGTCGTCGATTCGGGTGGCTTGAGCGGGCTTTCCGCTACCGCGCCGCGGCGCGATCCATTAAGCTTGCGCCATCTCGTGAGGGTGGCGGATGCATAAATTTGCATTGATGGCGGCGATCGCGGCGGCGGTGCTTTGCGCGGGAGGCATCGCCATGGCGCGGTTGCCGTCCGATGCGATCGGGACGCCGTCGCCGGCCCGCTTCGTGGCGGATGGACGGCAGGCGGTTCCGGTCAGCGATCCGACCCGCGCACTGATCCTCGGCGAGATGCGCAGGATGGTGGCCGTCATCGAGGCGGCGGACGAGGCCGCCAACGGCCGCGACTGGGCGGCCGTCGCGCGGGCCGCCCGCAAGGCCGGCGCCTTTCAGACCTTTCCGGATCGGGCGACGATGGAGCTGCCCACGGATTTCGGCAGGATGGGACGGCAGACCGGCCTGGCCTTCGACGCCATCGCCGAGGTGGCCGGGCGTTCCGATCCCTTCGCCGTCAACGCCAATCTCGCCAATGCGATGGAATATTGCGTGGCCTGCCACAAAACCTACCGGCTGACCCAAAAGCCCTGAAGGCTCAGAACGGCAATCTCAGCCAGCGCGGCGTTTTTGCGGCATAGGCCTCCCATTCCGCCCCGAAGCGCAGGGCGAGATGCGCTTCCTCGCGCCGGATCGCCAGCCTGTCGACAAGAAAGGCGGCGAGCAGCGCCAGCGGCAGAAACCAGAGCGCGCTGAAGGCGAGGCCGATCCCGATCAGGAGGAGCGTGTTGCCCAGATAGATCGGGTTGCGGGTCAGGGTGAAGGGCCCGCGCGTGACCAGCCGCCCCGCGCCGCGATTGGGCAGGATATTGGTGCGGGCAAGAAACATCACGCCCATCGCCCAGAAATCGAAAGCCAATCCCAGCGCCAAAACCGCCTCGCCGAAACTCATGAGCCAGTCCGGGAGAAGGCCGCTGGTCGGGAAGCCGCGCTGCAACAAATAAGCGGCGCCCCCGGCCGCGATCAGCAGGATCGGCGGCCAGGGAATCCAGTTGGGGCGAGTGTTGAAATCGATGGCCAAGGGCGACCGGATTCGCTTCGATGCGGCGTTGGAGTGAGGGGAACCCCCTCACTCGACGGCGATTTTGGGGGCTTTTTTGGCTGGGGCCTGGTTGAGGGCGTCTCGGACTTTTTCGGCGAGGGCGAGATAGGGTTTGGCCTGGGGGCTTTCGGGGTCCTTGGCGACGACGGGGAGGCCGGCGTCGGAGGTTTCGCGCACCATGGCGTCGAGCGGGGCGTCGCCGAGGAAGGGCACGTCCATCTTTTCGGCTTCGGCCCTGGCTCCGCCATGGGCGAAAATCTCGGTGCGGCCGCCGCAATGCGGGCACAGGAAATAGCTCATGTTCTCGAACAGGCCGATGATCGGCACGTGAACCTGGTTGAACATGGCGATGCCGCGCCGCGCGTCGATCAAGGCGAGGTCCTGCGGCGTCGAGACGATCACCGCGCCCGCGAGCCCGACATTCTGCGCCATGGTGAGCTGGGTGTCGCCGGTGCCGGGCGGCATGTCCACCACCAGCACGTCGAGTTCTCCCCAAGAGACGTCGCGCAGCAATTGGGTCAGGGCCGACATCACCATCGGCCCGCGCCATACGATCGCCGCGTCGTCGGGAACGAGGAAGCCGATCGACATCACCTTGACGCCGAACTTCTCCATCGGCACGAGCGCGCCGCCCTCGGCCAGGTCCGGGCGTCCGGAAAGGCCGAACAGCCGCGGCTGGGACGGGCCGAACAGGTCGGCGTCGAGCAGGCCGACCTTCAAGCCGAGCCGGGCGAGGCCGATCGCCAGATTGGCCGAGGTCGTGGACTTGCCGACGCCGCCCTTGCCCGAGGCCACCGCGACGATCTTCTTGATTCCCTCGACGCCCGAGCCTTGGCTCGCGCCGCGCGGCGCGTGGCCATGGCCGCCTCTGGGCGCATTTTGCGGCGCGGCCTGCGGCGCGCTTTGCGGCGCGCGCTCCGAGGTCAGCACCGCCAGCGCGCCCTTGGCGCCGGGCAAAGCCTTGAGCGCCTCTTCCGCGGCCAGCCGCATCGGCTCGCAATGGGGAGCCTGCTCCGGCGTCACCGAAATCGACAGGAAAACCTTGCCCTCGCGGATGCTGACGCCCGAGATCGCGCCGGACTGCGGCAGCGGCGTCTTGCCGTCCGGCCCCGCAACATTGTTCAAAGCCGCAAGAATGTCGTCGTTGTTGAACATGAACTTAACCCTTTTCGCGCGCTTCGCCCCGAGCGCGTCGGCGTTTCCAAAATGTGTGATTGTTCCGAGCGCTTGTCCAGCCTCCGCCGCGCCGACTGACCCTCCCCGCAAGGCGGAGGGAGCCGCGCGCCAAAAAGCGCAAAGGCCCCGCCATGCGGGCGGGGCCTGATTGGCGTTGCGCTGGTCTCAGTCGGCGGCGACGTCGAGGCCGGCTTCGCGGGCCTTGCGCTCGAAATATTTCTCCGCCTCGTCGGTGAAGTCGTCGGTGCGCACATAGCAGGACGTGCGCGGATGATTGACCATGTTCGGGTCCGGCTCGATCTCCATCGCCTCGAGGAACATCGGCAGGCCGATGCGGTCGATGGTCTCGCCGATGCGCTCGTGCTCCAGCGCGTTGTCGGCGAAGAAGTCCAGCATCCGGCGGGCCAGCGCCACCAGATTCTCGTAATCCTCGTCGCTCTCGAGCTTGACGAAGGGAATGAGCATCGTGCCCATCAGGTCGCCGACCTTGAGCGCGCGCTTGCCGCCGACCAGGATCGAGGCGCCCTTGTCGTCGCCCGGCGCCAGCGCCTTGTTCATCACGTTCAGGCAGTGCATGCAGCGCACGCAGCTCTTGTTGTCGACATCGAGCGTGTCGTCGTCGTTGAGCGACAGCGCGCGGGTCGGACACATGGCGATGACATGGTCGATCGCATATTTGCGCCCGACCCGGCCGACATAGGCCTTCACCTCGTCCTGATTGACCTTCATGTCGTCGCGCCAGGTGCCGATCACCGCGAAATCGGCGCGATGGATGGCGTTGACGCAATCATTGCCGCAGCCCGAGAACTTGAACTTGAACTTGTAGGGCAGCGCCGGACGATGCATCTCGTCCAGAAACTCGTTGATCACCGAGCGATGCGCCTTGACCTCGTCATAGCAGGACATCTCGCAGCGGGCGTGGCCGACGCAGCTCATCGAGGTGCGCAGCGCCGGGCCGGCGCCGCCGAGGTCGAAGCCGATCTCGTTCAATTCGTCGAAGGCCGGCTGGACGTTCTCGCTCGAACAGCCCTGGAACATGATGTCGCCCGACTGGCCGTGGAAGGCGATCAGGCCCGAGCCGTGCTTCTCCCAGATGTCGCAGAGCTGGCGCAGGACATTGGTGTCGTAATGCATGCCGGCCGGGGGCTGGACGCGCAGGGTGTGGAATTCTTTCGAAGCCGGATATTTGTCGGCGACTTCTGAAAAGCGTGGAATGACGCCGCCGCCATAGCCGAACACCGAAACCGTGCCGCCCTTCCAGAAGCCGAGCCGCTCCTCATAGGAATGTTCGAGCTGGCCGAGCAGGTCGTTCATCATCGGCGCATATTGCGCGTCGGCGTTGTCGCGCAGACGCTTCAGCCCCGACACGAAGCTCGGCCACGGACCGCTCTCAAGCTCGTCGAGCATCGGCGTGGGATGATGGGCTTTGGATTCTTCCTGTGACATCGATGTCCTCCAGATACGGGCGCCGCGCAAGTGCGGCGCCGATCGTTGGTTCTCGCGTGAGCTTCGCAAATCTCTCCCGCCGGGAGTTGGTTCCCCGGGCCGCATTTTTGTGATTTTGGCGCATCATAACATGGATTATGAATATGAAAACGGACTTGCCCGGCAAAATTGGAATTTTTCTCAAAACCCGATAACAGAGCTGTGAATCAGCCGGTTAGGCCCTATCTGTCAAATTCCTCCCCCTCGCGGGGAGGGTGGCGGACGCAAAGTGAGCCGGGCGCGGACAGCCGGCGCGATCAGGGAGGACGAACATGAGCGACGCGAAATGGCCGAGCGAATTGAAGCTCGCCGACAAGGGCAGGACGTTGAAAGTGACCTTCGAGAACGGCGAAGCCTTCGCCCTTCCCGCCGAACTGCTGCGGGTCGAAAGCCCCAGCGCCGAAGTCCAGGGCCATTCGCCCGAAGAGCGCAAGACCGTCGCGGGCAAACGCGACGTCGCGATCACCGCGATCGAGCCGGTCGGCAATTACGCCGCAAAACTGGAATTCGACGACACGCACTCAACCGGCATCTACACCTGGGACTATCTCTACGACCTCGGAGCCAGACAAGAAATCATCTGGCAAAGCTACCTCAACGAACTCAAGGATAAGGGATTGTCCCGCTAAGGGCGTCAATCGTCGCCCGACGAAAAGGCGAAGCCGAGTTGGCGCGAGGGCGGGCGGTCCGCGAAAGCGGAAACGGTGACGCCAAGCAGCCGCACGCCCTTTTTGGGCGGGAACAAAGGCTCAAGCAAGGCAAGGCTGCGCCGCATCAGGTCGTCGGCGGATTCGACCGGATTCGGCGCGGTATGGGCGCGGGTGACCTGCTGGAAATCCTCATATTTGACTTTCAGCGTCACCGTCCGGCCGCGCAGATGGGCGCGTTCGCAGGCGGCCCAGACTTTCTGCACGATCGGCGCGATTCTGTCCCGCGCGGCTTCGCAGGCGAAGACATCCTCCAAAAAGGTGTTTTCGGCGCCGATCGATTTTCGCGCGCGATCCGGGCGGACCGGGCGTTCGTCGATCCCGCGCGCGATGGCGTAGTAAAAGCCGCCCGCCTTGCCGAAATGCTTGCGCAGGAATTCGGGCGCGCAGGCCTTGAGGTCGGCGCCGGTCTCGATGCCGAGGCGCCGCATTTTCGCCGCTGTCGCAGGGCCGACGCCATGAAATTTGTGGACCGGCAGCGCTTCGACAAAACTGGGGCCTATTTTCGGCGTGATGACGAAAAGCCCGTCCGGCTTGCGCTGGTCCGAGGCCATTTTGGCCAAAAATTTGTTGTAGGACACGCCGGCCGACGCGGTGAGGCCGGTTTCGGCGCGGATCGCGGCGCGAATCGCTTCCGCCGCCGCCGTGGCGGTCTCGTCCGCCGCCAGAAAATCGGTGACGTCGAGAAAAGCCTCGTCGAGCGCGAGCGGCTCGACGATTGGCGTGCGGCGGGCGAAAATTTCTCTGATCTGCAGCGAAATCCGGCGATAGACGTCGAAACGGGGCGGCGCAAAAATCAGGTCGGGGCATTTGCGCTGCGCCGTCACCGAGGGCATGGCGGAATGGACGCCGAAGGCCCGCGCCTCATAGCTCGCCGCCGCCACCACGCCGCGCGCCCGCCCATGGCCGACCGCGACCGGCTTGCCGCGCAATTCAGGATTGTCCCGCTGCTCGACGGAGGCATAGAAGGCGTCCATGTCGATGTGGAGGATTTTTCTGACCGGCGGTTCGGGGCTTGGGCTCATGGTGGCCGATCTCCCGGAGGCTGCGGGATTATAAGGCCTCGGTGCGCGGCTGTCTCAGGCGCACGCCGCGCCCGCCGCCCCGGCTTTCGACGTTTTCGCCGATCAGCTCGACGCCGGCGCGCTCCAACGCCTCGATCACCTTGGTCAAAGTGTCCACCACGCCCCGGACATTGCCCTCGCTCGCCTCCATGCGCTGGATGGTCGGCAGGGACACGCCGGCCATCTCGGCAAGCTGGCGCTGATCGACGCCGAGCAGGGCGCGGGCGGCCCGTAATTGGGAGGCGGTGATCAAAACTCTGTCGCTCCGCTGTTCAGGCATCCGGTCGGGCCGAGGGCGATTCGCCCCGTCGGCCCTGACGCCCCCCAAACGGAACAGGCGACCGGAAACGGCAAGTCCATCTTTTGCCGAAAATCCGAGCGCTTCCCGAGGACGCCGCTGTTTTTTCAACTTATCATATTGACCGAAAAAATATAGGGCGTAGGCTGCAAAGATTGGTGATTTACCATCAACACTGATGGTTGAAACATGACTATGAATGGTCCTGATATGAGACCAGCGCTCGCGCGGCGGCGAGGCCGCGGGTGACTCTCGTTCTTTGCCTGGTCGGCGCCGCGGCGCTTGTCGCGCTCGGTGCGTTCGCGCTTTTGCGCGCGCGCTGGATGTCCTCCTTCGTCTATGGCGGCGCCTTGCTGGTCTGCGGCGCGATGTTCGTCGCCTCGGTTCAAAACCTGTTCGCTGCGGCGCCGGCCGAGGCGCTGACCCTGCCGCTCGGCCTGCCCTGGCTCGGCGCCCATTTCCGCATCGACGCTTTGTCGGCCTTTTTTCTCGCCATCGTCAATTTCGGCGCGGCGGGCGCGAGCTTTTACGCTTTGGGCTATGGCCGGCACGAATCGGCGCCGGGCCGCGTTCTGCCCTTCTTCCCGCTTTTCCTCGCCGCGATGAATCTCGTCGTCCTCGCCGACGACGCCTATGCCTTCCTCCTGTCGTGGGAGTTGATGTCGCTCGCCTCCTGGGCTCTGGTCATGGCCCATCATCGTGAAGGCGACAACGCCCGCGCCGGCTATGTCTATATTCTGATGGCGACGCTTGGGACCTTCGCGCTCCTGCTCGCCTTCGGCCTGCTCGGCGGCGCCGACGGCGATTTCGGTTTCGGCGCGATGCGCGGCCATTCGCCCGGCGCAGGGGTCGCGGGCGTCGTTCTGGCGCTGGCCTTGATGGGCGCCGGCTCGAAGGCCGGCCTGAGCCCGCTCCATCTCTGGCTGCCTCTCGCCCATCCCGCCGCGCCGAGCCATGTCTCCGCGCTGATGAGCGGCGTCATGACCAAGGTCGCGATCTACGCCTTCCTGCGCATCGTCTTCGACCTGATCGGCCCGGCCGCCTGGTGGTGGGGCGTTCCTGTCATGGCGGTGGGCGCCGCAACCGCCGTCGTGGGGGTGCTGTTCGCGCTGCTCCATAACGATCTCAAGCGTGTGCTGGCCTATAGCACGATCGAGAATATCGGCGTGGTCTTTGTCGCGCTCGGCCTGGCGCTGGCCTTCGAGACCGAGGGCAACGGCCCGGCCGCCGCTTTGGCGATGACCGCCGCCTTGTTCCATGTCCTCAACCATTCCCTGTTCAAGAGCCTGCTCTTCTTCGGCTCGGGCGCGGTGCTGACGGCGACGTCCGAGCGCGACATGGGCCGTCTCGGCGGCCTCCTGAACCTCATGCCTGCGACCGGCCTCTTCATGCTGGTCGGCGCCGCGGCGATCTCGGCCCTGCCGCCCCTCAACGGTTTCGCTTCGGAATGGCTGATCTTTCAGGCCATTCTCCTCAGCCCTTCGCTACCGTCCTGGTCGCTCAAGCTGGAAATTCCGGCGGTCGGCGCGCTTCTGGCGCTGGCCGCCGCCCTGGCGGGCGCCTGTTTCGTGCGGCTTTTTGGCGTCAGCTTTCTCGGCCGGCCGCGCAGCGAAGCGGCGCGCGCGGCAAAAGAGGTCGATCGTTTTTCTCTCGGCGCCATGGGCGCGCTCGCGGCGCTCTGTCTGGCCGCGGGCGTCCTGCCGGGGAGCGTCATGGACGCGCTCGGCCCGATCGTCGAAAAACTGGTCGGCGCGCGGATGACGACGCAAGCGGGTCTCGGCTGGTTCGCCATCGCGCCGATCGCCGAAAGCCGTAGCTCCTATGACGGCATGCTCGTTTTCCTGTTCATCGCCAGTTCGGCGCTGCTCGCGGCGGTCGTGATCCACCGCGTCGCCTCGAACGCCACGCGAATCGCGCCGGCCTGGGACTGCGGCTTTCCAGACCCCGACCCGGCGACGCAATATACGCCGGAGAGTTTCGCCCAGCCGGTGCGGAGGGTCTTCGCCGGCTTCGTCTTCCGGACGCGCGAAAAGGTCGATATGCCGGCGCCGGGCGAACTTCGTCCCGCCCGCTTCGAGCTTTCCGTGCAGGATCTGGTGTGGGACGCGCTCTATCGCCCGGTCGCACGCGGCGTTCTGGCTGTGGCGGACGCGCTGAACAAATTGCAGTTCCTGACCATAAGGCAATATCTCAGCCTGGTTTTCGCGGCTCTGGTGCTGCTGTTGCTCGTCCTTGCGGTCTGGACGTGACGCCATGACGCTGCTCGTCCACCTTGCCGTCCAGATCGTCCAGATGCTCGTCGTGCTGCTCGCGGCGCCGCTGCTGACCGGCCTTGTTCGCAAGGTCAAGGCGCGGCTGTTGCGCCGGCGCGGCCCGCCGCTGCTCCAGCCCTATCGCGATCTCGTCAAGCTCGTAAAAAAAGAGACCATTGTGGCGAAGAGCGCGTCCTGGCTGTTCCGCGTCATTCCCTATCTCGTCTTCGCGGCGACCTGGGTCGCGGCGGCTCTGGTCCCGACCTTCGCGACCGGCCTGCTGTTCAGCTGGTCGGCCGATCTGATCGCGATCACCGCCCTGCTCGGCAGCGCCCGCTTCTTCCTGGCGCTCGCCGGCATGGATGTCGGCACGAGTTTCGGCGGCATCGGCTCCAGCCGGGAAATGATGTTCGCGACGCTCGCCGAGCCGGCGATGCTCATGGTCGTCTTTTCCCTTGCCTTGATCGCCGGCTCGACCCAGCTTTCCACTGTCGCCGCTTTCATGCTGTCGCCGGCGGTGGGCGTGCGCGTTTCCCTCGGGCTCGCCATGATCGGGCTGGTGATCGTGGCGCTTGCCGAAAATGCGCGCATACCGGTGGACAATCCAGCGACCCATCTCGAATTGACCATGGTGCATGAGGCGATGGTGCTGGAATATTCCGGCCGCCATCTCGCGATGATCGAGCTTTCCGCGCAGCTCAAACTGCTTCTCTATGTCTCGCTGATCGCCTGCATTTTCGTTCCCTTCGGCCTCGCGCCGACCGGGGCCGCGCCGGGCGCCCTGCTCCTCGGCGCGGCCGCCTATCTCGCCAAGCTCGCCGGCGCCGGCGCGCTGCTGGCCCTGTTCGAAACCTCGGTCGCCAAGATGCGGGTGTTCCGCGTGCCGGACTTCATCGGCGTCGCGCTGATGCTCGGCCTGCTCGCCACCTTGCTGCGCTTCGTGTCGCGGGAGATGTGACATGAATCGCCTCGCCTTCGACATCGCCCATCTGCTCGCCGGCGGCCTGGTCCTGACCAGCTTCATGCTGCTCTATCAGGACCGGCTCTATGCTCTCCTGAACGTCTTCGCGCTTCAGGCGCTGACTTTGGCGCTGGCGGTCGGCTGGCAGGCTCATATTCAGCACGCGCCGCACCTCTACATCACGGCCGCGATCGCGGTGTTCTTCAAGGCGCTGGTCATCCCCGTGGCGCTGCATCGCATGGTGGCGCGGCTCGGCGTCCATCGCGAGGTCGAAACCGTGGTCAGCCTCGTCCCGACCATGCTGGCCGGAATCGGTCTCGTCGCTCTGTCGATGGTGGTCATGCTGCGCGTCACCCACGGCGCCGATCCTTTGGCGCGCGAGGATCTCGCCTTCGCGCTTTCCGTGATCCTGCTCGGCCTCTTGATGATGGTGACGCGCAGCAACGCCGTCAGCCAGGTGGTCGGCTTCATGTCGCTCGAAAACGGTCTGATCCTTGCCGCCGCAGGGGCCAAGGGCATGCCCCTGGTGGTGGAGATCAGCGTCGCCTTCTCGGTCCTGATCGCGCTGATCGTCATCGGCATCTTCCTGTTCCGCATCCGCGAGCGCTTCGACACCGTCGATCTCCAGGCGCTCGACGATTTCAGGGGCGAACGCCGATGAGCGCGCTGGTCTCCCATAATCTTCAGGCCATCCTGTTCCTGCCGCTGCTGTCGGCGGCGGTGCTCGCGGCCGTGAAGTCCTATCGCGCTTCGGCGCGGCTCAATATTTTGTCGTCCTTCCTGACCTTCGTCGCGGCCCTGTCGCTGCTGGTCGCGCGTCCGCCCACCGGACGCTATCTTCTGGTGGACGATCTCAACATCGTCTTCATCGTCCTGAACACTTTCGTCGCCTTCACCACCAGCGCCTTCAGCGCCAGCTACATCGCCCATGAGCTGAGCGCCCATCGTCTCACGCGGACCCATCTGCGCTTCTATCACGCCATGTACCAACTGCTGCTCGGGGCGATGAATCTGGCGCTGATCGCCAATAACATCGGCCTGATGTGGGTCGCGATCGAGGTCGCGACGCTCACCACCGTGGTCATGGTCGGCATCTACCGCACGCCGGCGGCGCTGGAGGCGGCGTGGAAATATTTCATTCTCGGCAGCGTCGGCATTGCGCTCGCTTTGTTCGGCACGATCCTGATCTATATGGCGGCGCGGCCGGTGGTCGGCGAAGGCCTCAACGGCATGGTATGGACCGTGCTGATCGCCCATGTCGCGCGTTTCGACCCGGCGCTGCTCAATCTCGCCTTCGTCTTCCTGCTGCTGGGCTATGGAACCAAGGTGGGCCTCGCGCCGCTCCACGCCTGGCTGCCCGACGCCCACGCCGAGGGGCCGACGCCGATTTCGGCCGTGCTGTCCGGCCTGCTGCTCAATGTCGCGCTCTATGCCGTGCTGCGCTTCAAGCTCTTGATGTCGGCCAATCCGGGCGCGATCGCGCCGGGGCCGCTGATGATGACGCTCGGCCTGCTGTCGCTGGTCTTCGCCGCCTTCATGCTGTACCGGCGCGGGGACATCAAGCGTCTGTTCGCTTATTCCTCGATCGAACATATGGGCATCATCGTCTTCGCCTTCGGCATGGGCGGGGCCCTGGCCAATTTCGCCGGCCTTCTGCATATGGCGATGCACAGCCTGACCAAATCGGCGATCTTTTTCGCGGTCGGCCAGGTCTCGCAGGTCAAGGGAACCCAGCAGATCGCCGAAATCCGCGGCCTCACCGCAAGCCATCCTTTCCTGGGGTGGGCGCTCGTCGTCGGCGTCATCGCCATTGTTGGCATGCCGCCGGCCGGCGTGTTCATGAGCGAGTTTCTGATCGTCACTTCCACCGTGGCGCAGGCGCCTGCGCTGGCGGCGCTGGTCGTGTTCGGGCTCGTCGTCGCCTTCGGCGCGCTCATGCTGAGGCTGCACGGCTTGGCCTTCGGCGAGCCGACGGGCTCGCTGCAGCCGGTCAAGGCGACCTCTTTGCCAATGATCCTTCATCTCGCGCCGGTGCTGGTCGCCGGCGTCTATCTGCCGCCGCCGCTGGTCGCCTGGTTCCAGCATGTCGCGGCCTCGCTGCATTGATCGGGGAGGCGCGTTGGCCGTGACGGAGTCCTTCGACCAACTGCCGCCGATGGCAAATCATCGGCCCTGGCCCCGGCGCGCGGTCGATGCCGGCCAGTGGTCGGCGCTCGTCGCCAGTCTTGCCGCGGGCGAGCGGACTTTGCTCGGGTTATGGGGCGACGCGGATTGCGTCCATATGGCGCTGCTCGGCGAAAAAGGCAGGGACGTCGCTGTGGCCAGCTTCTCCTGCGCGCAAGGCTGCTTCCCCTCGGTCGCGGCGCGCCACCCCCCGGCCATGCGCTTCGAGCGCGCGATTCACGACCTGTTCGGCTATGAGCCGATCGACGCGCCCGACGAGCGGCCCTGGCTCGACCATGGCCGCTGGCCGGTCCGCGCGCCCCTCGGCGACAGGCAGCCGCCGGCGCCCGAACCGCCGCCCTATCCCTTCCTGACGAGCGTCGGCGAGGGGCTGCACCAGATTCCGGTCGGCCCGGTCCATGCCGGAATCATCGAGCCGGGCCATTTCCGCTTCACCGCCAATGGCGAGACCGTGGTGCGGCTGGAGGAGCGGCTCGGCTATGTCCACAAGGGCATCGAGGGACTGATGACCGGCGCGCCCATCGCCCGAGCGGCCAAACTTGCCGGACGCTGCTCGGGCGACAGCACCGTGGCCTACGCCATCGCTTTCGCCCGCGCCGTCGAGGCGGCCTTGGCGGTCGAAATCCCCGAAAGGGCGGTCTGGCTTCGGGCGCTGATGGCGGAATTGGAGCGCGTCGCCAATCATCTCGGCGACATCGGCGCGATCTGCAACGACGCCGCTTTCGCCTTGATGCTCGCCCATTGCTCGGCCCTGCGCGAAAAAGTCTTGCGCGCGAGCGCCGCCTGTTTCGGCCATCGCCTGATGATGGACGCGGTCGTCCCCGGCGGCGTCGCCGTCGATCTCGACGCCCGGGCGCCGCACATCCTGCGGTCCCTGGTCGGCCGCATCCGGGCGGTCTTTCCCCGCCTGGTCGAGCTTTATGACAATACCGCCTCGCTTCAGGACCGCACCGTGGCGACCGGCCGCCTCGATTCGGCTTTGGCGCAAAAATTCGGCTGCGGCGGTTTTGTCGGCCGCGCCTCGGGACGGTCTTTCGACGCCCGCCGCGATCTTGCCTATCCGCCCTACGACCGGCTCGAATTCGAGGTTCCGGTGCTGGCGGAGGGCGATGTCAACGCCCGTGTCTGGGTCAGAATCAGGGAAGTCGAACAGAGCTTGCGGCTGATCGAGCAGATTCTCGTCCGCCTGCCGGCCGGAGAGGTCATGGCCGCGACAGGCGAAGGCTCCGGCGAGGGGATCGCGCTGGTCGAAGGCTTTCGCGGCGACATCCTCGCCTGGGTGCGGCTTGGCGGCGGATTGGTCGAGCGCTGCCACCTGCGCGACCCGTCCTGGCTGCAATGGCCGGTGCTCGAAGCGGCGATCGAGGGCAATATCGTCGCCGACTTCCCGCTCTGCAACAAATCCTTCAACTGCTCCTATTCGGGGCATGATCTTTGAGGCGCCCTCATGCGGCGGATTTTATTCGATAGCCTGCTGAAAGGCCCGCTGACCGAGCCGGCGCCTTCGGGCGACGATCCCGAATTGCTTGCGCTTGGCCGCGAGCTGAAAACCGCGCTCGACGCCTGGTTCGGCGGCAGCCTGGCGATCCGCATGGTGGACGCGGGCTCGTGCAACGGCTGCGAACTGGAAATCCACGCCCTCAACAATCCTTTTTACGACCTGGAGCGCTTTGGGCTGAAATTCGTCGCCTCGCCGCGCCATGCCGATATGCTGCTGGTCACCGGGCCGGTGACGCGCAACATGCGCGAGGCGCTGGAGCGAACTTTTGACGCGACGCCCTCGCCGAAATGGGTGGTCGCCGCGGGCGACTGCGCCCGCGACGGCGGCGTTTTCGCCGGGAGCTACGCCGTCGCCGGCGGGGTTGGGGTGGTTGTGCCGGTCGATCTGCACATTCCCGGCTGCCCGCCGACGCCGCTGCAACTCGTCAAGGGCCTGCTGGCGCTGACGGGAAAAGCGCGCTAGCGGTTGAAATCTGACGATTGGTTCCCGTTCGCGAACGTCCCGGAACGGCGGAGTCCGGTGTCGAAGGTCTGGTTCGAGACGGAGAACGGACCGAGACGCGACGGCAGGGTTGCGCCAAGCGGCTCTGACCAGGCCCGGCTCCGCCGCCTGTCCAGAACCGCCGTTTCATTCAGATCGACGATGTGAGCCAAGGCCAAAAATTGCGCCGGTCAGCGATACCGCCGCTGTTCGGACTTGGATTCCGCCTTGCGCCCTTTGCGCGCCGCATAGCGGGCGTCGCGCTCGGCTCTCTTTTCGATTTCAAGCAGGGCTTTGGCCTGAATCGCTGCTTCCGCCTCAAGCTGAAGTCGCGCCGCTTCGGCGATGCTGTCCGCCTCTCGCGCCTCTTCCTCGGCTTTCAAACGAGCCTGCAGCGCCGCATGTTCTTCGGCTTCCTGACGGGCCCGCTCTTCAGCCTCGGCGCGCAAACGGGCGTCCCGTTCGGCGGCCCGCGCCTCGCGCGCCGCGACGATTTCCCGGCGCTGCGCGTCGCGCTCGATCACTGCGGGATCGTCGGCGGCAGGCCGCGCCTTGAATTTTTCCAGCAAGGCTTTTTTTGCCTCAGCCGTGGATTTCTGTCTGTCCTGAAAGCTCGCGCCTTTGAAAAAAGCCGGCATCCTTATCCTGTTCTGTAGGAGATTTGGAATGTGACGTGTATGCCTCGCAGGAGGGGGCGTCAAATTTTTCCGTGTCATCGACCATCAAGAAGGGCCGCTCATGAGCGCCGGCCAGACATTGCCGAGCGGGATGACGACCTTCCGGAATTGGCGTGTCCAGCGGTCGTGACCGTCGATACCTTTGGAGTTCCGTTTGCCGCCGTTGGAGCTGGCGACGATCCTAAGCGCGACCGGCCGCCTTGGGTCCCGATCGCCGGTTCATTTCGGCATCGGAACGTCCGCTGAATGTGCGACAGCCGCCGTCGGGACCTTCATGTCGTAAGACCGCTTCGAGCGGAACATCGCGCGCCAACGGCTCCGGCCTTCGGCCGGTCCTATGAAAAGCTCCGCGACGCGTCCTCTCGACCCGCTTGCCCTCAGGCGCGGGCGCCGTGGCTCATCGCCCAGCGGATGATGTTGTTGGCGTCGGTGGCGCCGGCCTGGCGGGCGACTTCCTGGCCGTTGGCGATCATGACCATGGTCGGAATGCTGCGGATGTTGAAACGGGCCGCCGTCTGCTGAAGCTTTTCGGTATCGACTTTGATGAAGCGGGCGGAAGCGTCCATTTTTTTGGCGGCTGCCGCGAATTGCGGCGCCATCATTTTGCACGGCCCGCACCAGGCGGCCCAGAAATCGACGATGACCGGCAGATTGGTGCGCGCGACATGGCGTTCGAAATCGGCGTCGTCCCTGGCTTCGATCGCGCCGGGAAACAGGGCCGAGCCGCAGGCGCCGCAATCGGGCCGCAAGCCGGCGCCGAGCTTTTCCCTGCTGGCGCGATTGACCTTGCCGCAATGCGGGCACACCACGAAAATCTCGTCCACCTTTCGCCTCCATCGCCTGAGCGCGGCCCGAACGCCAGCCGCGCTCAGGTCATATATTCATGGATGGCGATCCGTTCCATAGGACCGAAGCGGCGGGCGTCAGGAATGGAGATTGTTCGGAGCCTCCTCGTTCGGACCGGAGAGGCTCTGCTTGATTTCGCGGCAGTCGCGATCCGCCTGGTCGAAATCGAGCGAGGCCCGGACCAGATCGGCAAGCGGCGCGCCATTGCGCTTGAGCCATTCGGCCCGCGCGGCGTGGCGGCCGAGGTCTTCGGCGCATTTTCTGGCCTTGTGCTGCAAAAGCGCGGTTTTTCTGGACTGGAAGTCGATAATCTCACACATGATGGTTTGTCCTCAGTGGTTCATCCTCGGCGAGCTTCCCAATTCCATTGTGCGGCGCAGCAAAATTGGCGCCAGTTTTCTCGGCGCCATCTGATTGGCCAATTGTCGGAAGTCGTCCAAAATGTCGCCGCCCCTCGCGACCGGAGCCTGAAATGTCCGAACTCGTCTATGCCAACGAGGAGATCGCCCGGATCCTGCGCGAATCGCGCATCATCGCCTTGGTCGGCGCGAGCCGGAACCCGTTGCGCCCCAGCCACGAGGTCATGGCCTATCTCCAGCGCCGGGGCTATCGGGTCATCCCCGTCAATCCCGGCCTCGCGGGCCAGACGCTGCTCGGCGAAACAGTGCGCGCGCGCCTTTCCGAGATCGACGAGCCGGTGGATCTGGTGGATATTTTCCGCCGCTCCGAAGCCGTTCCGCCCATCGTGGACGAAGCCATCGCCAAGGGTGCGAAATTTGTCTGGATGCAGATCGGCGTCCGCCACGACGCCGCGGCGGCCAAGGCCGAGGCCGCCGGCCTGGCGGTGATCATGAACCGCTGCCCGGCGATCGAAATTCCGCGACTGGGGTTGCCACGGATTTGATTGGACACTTTGGCCATATGCACATATAAATAGTGCATATGGCACATAGGCGCAGCATGAACACGATTCACAAGGCCGCCGAACTGCTTGGCTTGAACATAAGTCAGGCGATGGGCGATCAGGAGACCAGAATTTTAGAAGGCCTCGTTCGCAACGGACCCGAAATCACATCGTCCACGCTCCGTGTCACACATTTGCCGCCTCGCGTTCGGCTGCTGGACAAGATCCGGGAGGGTTTTCCTGTCGGAGCCGTCCAGCACATCGTCGACAGCGGCCGCCTGAATCTGAGCGAGGTCGATCAGGTCGTGTTGCCTCGCAAGACGCTGGCGAACAGAAGAAAGGTCGGCGCCCTCACCGCCGATCAATCGGATCGCCTGTTGCGCGTGGCGCGCGTCATCGCCGCCGCGGAAGAGGTGTTCGGAAATGCCGAGAAGGCGCATGTCTGGCTGCGACGCCCGACCACCGCGCTCGACGGAGAGCCGCCGCTCGATCTGCTCGACACCGAGGAGGGGGCGCGGGAGGTCGAGACTCTTCTGACCCGCATCGCCCACGGCATAGCCGCCTGATGCTGGTTGGATGGAGGATTTGCCGGCGACCTCATGCCGATCTCGCCGGCGCGGGCGCGCGTCTCGTCGGCGGTCGCTGGAACAATCCTGGCCGGCCCATGCTCTATATGGCGGCAACGCCGGAATTGGCCGCCCTCGAAGTGCGCGTCCATCTCGACCTGCCGCCCGAACTGATTCCGGACGACTATGTGCTCATGAGCGTCGATCTCGATGGCTTGACCATCGAGGAGGTTCCTGACCTGCCGGCCGATCCGGCGGAATTCGGCGACCGATGGCTTGCCGGGCGGCGGACGCCGATATTGCGCGTCCCGTCCTTCATCGTCCCGGAATCCAGCAACCTTCTGGTCAATCCGCTCCATCCCGACGGCGGCGGCCGCATGCGGACGGTCCGGGATTTCTCCTTCGATCGCCGGCTTTGGCTGCCTCTGCGGTAAGCCGACGGCCGCGCGCAAGCTCTATGCTGCGGCGCTGCCGTCCGATGAATTGGCGCGGTCGTCCCGGGTCTCCGCGACAATCCTGGCCAAAGCAGGATAATCGATCTTGCCCGAGCCGAGCAGGGGCAGTCTGTCCATCACCAAAATCCTGGCCGGGAACATCAACTCCGAGGCGCCGCGCGCCTTGGCGAAGGCCATGAAATCGGCTCGGGTTGCGCCCGCCTGTTCCGTGCAAAGCACGATCCGCTCGCCCTTGCGCGGATCCGGCAAAGCGACCGCCGCGACCTTGGCGTCCGGCCAGCACATGGACGCGAGATTTTCCACCGCCGCGAGCGAAATCATCTCGCCGCCGACCTTGGCGAAGCGCTTGGCGCGGCCCTTGATCGCGATGAAATTCTGCTTGTCGATCGCGACAATGTCGCCGGTGTCGTGCCAGCCGTCCGGCGGCGGCTCCAGCACGCCGGGATTTTCCGCGCGCAGATAGCCCATCATGACATTGGGGCCGCGCACATGGAGCCGGGCGCCCTCCTCGATGCCTTCGATCTTTTCGAGCCGCGCCGTCATGCCGGGGCAAAGCATGCCGACCGCGCCGAAACGGTTGAACATCGGCGTGTTGAGGGCGAGGACCGGAGAGGTTTCGGTGACGCCATAGCCTTCGAGAACGCGCAGGCCGAATTTTTCGGCGTAAAGCCTGCGGGTCGATTCCTTCACCGCCTCGGCGCCGGCGATGATGTAACGCAGCGAGCGCATGTCATAAGGGTGGGCGGTGCGCGCATAGCCGTTGAGAAGCGTGTCGGTGCCGAACAATATCGTGGCGTTGCTGTCGTAGATCAGTTCGGGAATCACGCGGTAATGGAGCGGCGAGGGATAGAGAAAGATCGGCACGCCGGAAACGAGCGGCAGGACGAAACCGCCCGTCAGCCCGAAGGAATGGAAGATCGGCAGCACATTGAACAGACGGTCGCTGCGGCCGAAATCGATGCGCGCGGCGACCTGCGCGACATTGGACAGGATATTGTGGTGGGAGAGGACGACGCCTTTGGGCGCGCCCTCCGAGCCCGAGGTGAACAGGATCACCGCGCGATCCTCCGCTTTCGCTTTGGCGAGCGGCGCGCGGCAGTTGAGAAAAGCGCGGGCCTTGTCGAAGCTCGAAATTTTTTCGCGCAAATCCTCCAGATAGAAAAAGGCGACGCTTTCGCCGAGGCGCTCGACCAGGGCCTGTAGCTTGGCCTTTTCAATGAAGGCGCGCGAGGTGACGATGGTTTTGACCTCGGACGCCGCGCAGGCCGCGGCGATATTGGCCGGGCCCGCGGTGAAATTGATCATCGCCGGCGGGCGGTTGGCCGAGAGCAGGCCGAGGAAGGCGGCGCCGGCCCCATTGGCGTTGGGCAGCATCAGGCCGAGCGGCTGGCCTTCCGGGGCAAGGCGTGAAAATTCCTTTCCCAGGAGGCGGGCGCCGATCAGCAGTTTTCGGTAGGACAAAGCCGGCGAGGTCGGGTCCTCCAGCGTCACGCGCCCCATGCCGTGTCTGCGCGCGGCCTTGGCGACGGCGGCGAAAATCGTCTGGTCGCAATCGGCGGTGCGGAAGAACAGATCGGACATGATTTGATAGAGCGCCGCGCCCGCCGCCTGCCGCCGCGCCTTGCCGCGCAGATTGTCGTCGATTTTGAGATCGACCGGCTCAAGGATCGTCACCTTCACCTTGCTGAAGAAGCGGCGCGGGGCGAGCTGGCGCGAAAGCGCCGAAAACATGGTGGCTTCGAGCCCCTCGATGCGCGCCGGGACGATTTTCCGGCCGGATTTTTCCGCGATCATTCCCGCGCCGTCATAGACCTTCATCAAAGTGCCGGTGACGGTGAGGCGCCCTTCGGGGAAAATGATCAGGGTCTCGCCATTGCGCACCGCATGGATCATGCGGCGCGTCGCCATCGGGCTCGTTGGATCGAGCGGCAGAGCGCGAACGAAGCGCAGGAAGGGTTTGACCCACCAGCGCCGGGCGATGCCGGAATCGATGGCGAAGATCGGATCGTGGTCGAGCAGCGACAAGGCCAGCGCCGCGTCGAGGAAGCTGACATGATTGAGCGCGATGATCGCATTGGGCCCCGCCTTGGCGATATTGTCGCGGCCCTTCACCTCCAGCCGATAGAAGGCGCGGAACAGGATCGACAGGAAATCGCGCATCGGATTGGTCGGCAGGCGGGCGAACATCCACAATGCGCTGACCAATGCGACGCCGGCCATGAGGGCGAAAACGCCGTCGAGGCCGAGGCCTTTCGCCTGAAGCGCGGCCGTCGCCAGCGTCCCGACGACCATGAAGGCGGCGTTGAGCACATTGATGGCGGCGACGATACGGGCGCGCCGCTCAATCGGCGCCCAGGCCTGGGCGGCGGCGAAACTCGGCACCGCCAGCACGCCGCCGGCCATGGCCATCATGGCGAGATCGAAGCCGACGCGCCATGCGGCGGGATGTGTGAAAAATTCGGCCACGGCAAGCTGCGTCGTCGCCGGCGGCATGGAATGGAGGGCCAGAGCCAGCTCCGCCGAGAAAAAGCCGAGGACCAGAGTCGCGATCGGGGCGGGCAGCAGCACGATGCGGCCGCTGCAGAAAAAGGCGCCCAAGCCCGAGCCGATCGCGACCGAAACCGCGAAGACGCTGAGATAGAGGCTCACCACCATTTCCTCGCCGCCCATGCGCAATTTGATCAGCGGCGGCAGGACGGAAAGGACGATGGCCCCGAACATCCAGAACAGGCTGACCATGACGCCGGCGCGCCACAGCCTCTTGTCGCCCCAGAGGTCGAGGAGAAGGTTTTTGGTCGAGCGGAAAATATTGGCGTCGATTTTCAGGTTTGGCGCCTCGCCGCCGGTAGGCGGGATGAAGCGGCTGGCGCCGTAGCAGGCGAGCGCGACCGCCAGCATGAAGCCCGAGATTTTCGAAGGATCGCCGCCGTTGCGGGAGGCGAGGCCGCCGACGATCGTGCCGAGCAGAATGGCGATGAAGGTCGCGCCCTCGATCAGGGCGTTGCCGGCGGGCAGCTCCGACTTTTCCAGATGATCCGGCAGGATGCCATATTTGATCGGGCCGAACAGGGTGGAAATGATTCCAAACAGCGCCAGCGCGACAAGGAGAATGGGCACGGAAGCATAAAAGAAGCCGGTAACGGCGACGAAAGCGGCGAAAATTTCGGCGAGTTTCAACCGCCGCGCGATCATCGCCTTGTCGTAGCGGTCGGCCATTTCGCCGCCGAGGCCCGACAGGATGAAGAAGGGCAGGATGAAGATCGCCCCGGCCAATGTAATCAGGGATTCCGCGCCAGGCCCCGACAATTGGTACATGATGAGAAAAATGAGCGCGTTTTTCAGGAAATTGTCGTTAAAGGCGGAAAGAAATTGCGTCCAGAACAGGGGCGCGAAACGTTTCTGGGACAGAAGCGCGAACATTGGAAACTCCGAAAGATTTGCGCAATTAGACCCACAGGCCGGTAAAAAAAACAATTCGAACGGCGCAATTGGCCGTCCGACAAAGATATTTCTAATAAATTCAATAGGATAAAAAATAAACGCCGGCATCGTTCGCGGCCGCGCTCGGGTCTTGCCAAGACGCCTGGACGCGGCCAATCTTGAGCTCGAACGGGAGGCGGGAAGCGCCATGGACAAGAGAATCATTGTTGTCACCGGCGCCTTCGGCGCCCTTGGCCGGGCGGTCGTCAGGCGCGCTTTGGACAAGGGGGCTTTTGTCGCGCAGGTGGACGTCGGCGAAGCCGCCTCCGGCGCGCCGCAGGCCGAGGAGCGGAGCTTGAGCCTTGCGGGCATCGATCTCGCCGACGCGCAAGCGGCGCGCGACGCCTTTGCCCGCATCAACGCGCATTTCGGCGGCATCGACGCGCTGCTCAATGTCGCCGGCGGATTCGTCTGGCAAACCGTCGCGGAGGGCGACCTCGCCGCCTGGGACCGCATGTTCGCGCTGAACCTGCGCACGGCGGCTTCCGCCTGCATGGCGGCGCTGCCCTTCCTCGAAAAGAGCGGCGCGGGCTCGATCGTCAATGTCGGCGCGCTCGGCGCGGTCAAGGCGGGCGCCGGCATGGGCGCCTATGCCGCCTCCAAGGCGGGCGTCGCCAAATTGACGGAAAGTCTCGCCGAGGAACTCAAGGGCAAGGTGACGGTCAACGCCGTCCTGCCCTCGATCATCGACACGCCCGCCAATCGCGCCGCCATGCCGGACGCGGATTTCAGCAAATGGGTAAGCCCCGATGATTTGGCCGAGGCCATGCTGTTCCTCGCCTCGACACATTCGCGCGCCATCACCGGCGCCCTGCTGCCGGTGACCGGAGGGGTGTGAGAGAGGAAGCGCCGCCTTCCCCTTCCTCAAACCGTGCAAAAATTCGCTCGGCTTTTGTTTGCGATTTGCCATTTCGCGGCGGCTGACAGGGCCGCGAGCAGGAGACGAAGCGCTGCGCGGACATACTTGAGGTCCTCAAGGCGGGCGGCGCGAAGACAATATCAATTCTCCCTGAGTCCGGCTTGCGTTCAAGTCAATTTCGGTCGAAATGCGGCCAGGCTGAGGGAGGGGTGAGGGTGCGGCGAAAGTTCGAAGTCTTCTTTCCGCACCATGGGCCGGAGGCCCTGTTCGCCCTGGTCGATGACATCGAAGCCTATCCCGCTTTCGTTCCCGCCTGCCTCGGGACGCGGGTGCTGGCGCGCGAAGGCGCCTGGCGGCGGGTGCGGAATGTCTTCGGTCTTGGCCGGCTCCGCATCGCCTTCGTCAGCGAAGCCCGCGCCGATCCGCCGCGCGAACTGGTGATCGAATCCTGCGACGGGCCGCTGCGCGCCTTGCGCCTGCGCTGGCTGTTCGAGCCGCGGGGCGAGGGCTGCCTGCTGACCTGCGACATTCTGCTCGAATTCGCCTCCGGCCTGTTCAACGCCTTGGCGGTTCTCGCGGCGCCCGAATTCGAGCGCAAGATCGTCGCGGCCTTCGAGCGGCGCGCCGCCGGCCTGCCGAAGGGGAGGGCGCCGGCATGAGCGGCGCGCCGAAATTTTCCGTCTGGCTCGCGGCGATGCGGCCGCGCACCCTGTCCATGGCTTTGGCGCCGGTTTTCGTCGGCGGCTGTCTGGCGCAAGGCCTCGTCGGCCGGGCCGACCTTCCGCCGATTCTCGTCGCCGCCTTTTCCGCCGTCTGCATCCAGATCGCGACCAATCTTTTCAACGACGCCCGCGACTTCGAGCGCGGCGGCGACGGGGCGGACCGTCTCGGGCCGAAGCGCGCCGCCGCCAGCGGCTTGCTGACGCCGCATGAGATCAAGCGCGCCGCTTATGGCTTTTTCGCTCTGGCCGCGCTCGGCGGATTTTATCTCGTCGCCGTGGGCGGGTGGCCCATCCTGGTTCTCGGCCTGCTCTCGATCCTTTCGGGCTGGGCCTATACCGGCGGCCCGGCGCCGATCTCCTACACGCCGCTTGGCGAGCTTTTCGTGATCGTCTTTTTCGGGCTTGGCGCGGTCGGCGGAACCTTTTGGCTCGCGGCTGACGCGCTCGCGCCGGCGCCTTTGATCGCCGGCCTCGCGCTCGGCTTGTTCGCGGCGGGCGTGCTCATGGTCAACAATTATCGCGACGCCGCCGCCGACGCCAGGGTCGGGCGGCGGACGCTCGCCATCCTCGCCGGGCAGCGTGTCTCGCGCGCTCTATTCGCGGCGATGACGCTCGCGCCTTTTCTGCTGGCGGGCGTGCTGACCGCGCTGGCGCCGCAACGCGCGCTCTGGCTCGCGCTCGGCGCGCTGCCGATGGCCTGGGCGCAGGTCCGCCAGCTTTACGCCGAGCCGGCGGGACCGGGGCTGAACGCGCTGCTCGCGCGCACGGCGCAAACCCAGGCGCTTTATGCGCTCCTGCTGGGGATCGGGGCGCTGGTTTAGGACGCTCGCTTTTCAATGGCGTGGCGGCGGCCCTATAGTGCCGCGGGTTTCACTGGAGACGCCGATGTCCGCAAGCGATGCGCTGTTCCGGCTCGTCTGGGCCGCCGCGCTTTGGTTCGCCGGGCTTTCGCTCGCCGGGCTTGGCGCCGCAGCGGCGCAGGACGGCCCTTTTTCCTATTATTCCGGCGCCTTCCGCGGCCCCGGCTACTTCATGTCGGACGACGGCGCGCGCAAAAACCTGTCCTGCCGCGCGACCGGCGAGACGGCGGGCGACGGGCGCGTCCTGTCGCAGAACATCGCCTGCGATTCGAATAACTACAAATTCGACATCCGCGCCCAGATCGTCGCCGACGGCGCCCAGACGCGCGGCCAATGGCGCGAGGCGACGCGCGGCGCCTCGGGCCCGGTCTCGGGACACATCGCCGGCCAGCTTTTCACCGGCGCGAGCGAGGCCAAGGGCTTTGCTGGACGTTTCAAATTTCACGCCGGCCCGCGCAAGCTGATCTTCACCTTCTGGCCCGACGGCGGCAAGCCGGCGCGAGTCCATGCCTCGCTCGTCCGGCAGCAATCCGGCGCCGCGCAGCCGCCAGTCGCCGCGCAGCCGCCAGTCTCCGCGCAGCCGCCCTTGGCGCGCGAAAAGCCGCGCCAGCCGCCGCGCCGGAAGCGACATCGGCACAGGACCACGGACGGGCTGATTCTGCTGAATTAGCAGCGCGGGTCAGAGGCCGTCCTGCGCGAGTTCGCTCCACCGTGCGAAGGTCTCGTGCAGGTCGTCGGCGAGCGGCCGGAAGGCCTCGGCAAAGCTTTCGCCTGCGGCGAGCCGTTCGGCGACGTCATTGACCTGCGGCGCGCCCAGAGCCAGGCGGAGGGCGTCGCGGCTCCCGATCGCGACCGGGGCGCCCAGATGAATCGGGCGACCGCGCGCGGCGCGCCGCCCAGGACGGGCCGCCGGTTCGGCGAGGGCGCGGCGCAGATTTGCGGCCCTGATCGCCCGGCCGCGTTCATCGAAGGTCAGGATCGGCAAAATCGTCGGCGCGCCATCGCCCGGATGGCGGAAATCCGTGGCCTTCAGCAAGGGCGCGGCGGCGAGATGACGATGGGTTTCGCGCAGGAACGCGCTCGCGATCGCCGCGCGCATATCGGGCGCGATGGCGAAAAGCGCTTCGAGTTCGGCCAGCGCGCTTTCCCAGCGCAGCCCCAGGCGCGGGTCGGCCAAAGCGGCGAAGGCGCCGCGGCGGCGCTCGCGCAAAATCGGCGGCCAGTCGAGCGCCGCCGATTGAAAGGCGAGCGCGCCGGGCAGGTCGAACGGCCCGATTCTTTCGATCAGCGCGCCGGGCAGCAGCACGGCGGCGGCGCCACAGGGGCCGCCGGCGAAGGTCGAGCCCGAAAGCAGCACGGCGCGGCCGGCGTCGAGGTCGGCGGCGATGGTTTCGCGCCCGGCGCGCATCTGGCGGGCGTCGATCAGCACGGTCAGCCGCCCGGGATGGTCCTGTTCGAGCGCGGCGACGGCCGCGCGCGACGGCGCGGAAAGCCCCGTTTCCGAACAATCCGTCACATGGAGCGCCACGTCCGCGCCTTTCGCGATTGCTTCGGCGACCTGCCGCGCCACCCGCGAGTCAATGTCGTCGGCCGGCAGCGCCAGGCCGTAACGGTCGCGCAGCGCGAAAGTCTCAGCTGGCTGGCCGGCGCCTTCGGGCCGCTCGGGCGGGGCGGCGACATGGACGATTGGACGGTCCGACGCGGCGCGGGCGAGCGCGGCGAACAGCATTTCGCCTTCGTGGACAGAGGCGGCGAGCACGGCCTCGCAGTTCCGCGCGCCGAACAGGCCGGCAAGGCGGCGGCGCAATTCATCGAGCCAATGGGGCAGGGGGCGGCTGGCTTCGCCGCCGAAAACGCCGGCATAGGTTTCGCGCGCCGCCCGATGCGCCCGGGCCGAAAGCGCGACCGCATCGCAGGAGGAAAACCAGATTTCGCCCGTCGCCCAGCGCGGGCCGGCGGACGCCTCGCCCAGTCTTTCGTCGGGTCCGAACAGGAAGAGGTCGAGAACGGCGCCAGAAGCGGCGCGGCCTGCGTGGACCGGCGTCGCCACGTGCGCCGGAACGGACGCAAAGGGAAAAATCTGAAACGGTTTGTTCACGAAATTCCACCCGGCGCGGCGGCGGCCCGAACTTCTTTCTAGCGCGGAGGCGCTTAAATTTGGTTAATTTTGTCTATCTTTCGCTTTCGGCACGCGCCGCGCGCGCGTGACATAGGAACGTCGGGCGACATCGCTTATAATCGGCAAGCCTGCGTCCTGAGCTCGCCGGCGGCGAACGTTCGTCGAATGGGAGGAAGCCGATGCGCTACATTCTTGCCGCGATCATTCTTTGCGCGCTCGTCCCGCTCGGCGCGACCGCCGCCTCGGCGAAAAGCTCCCATGCGAGCGCCAAGGTCAAGCGGGAAGCGAGCGCGCACACGGCCCGGAAAGGCCGCCCGGCCGCCAGCCGCCACGGCCGCGGTCTCGGCGGCATCCACCCGCTGGTCGGAAGCGGCGATTATTGAACCTTATTGTCGCGCATTCGGCGCAACGGCGCTTCGCAGCGAAGATTTTCTGCATTATGGTCCGACGCGCCAGGCAGGATTCCCGAAAAGCGGGCGCCGGTTTTCGGACAGATCCTGCCTAAATGAAGAACGCCAGGCGGGAATTCGATGGCGCGCCAATCAATTCCAGCCTGGGCGGACGATTCCAGCCCGGGCGGACGATGGGGCCGACGAAGAATTTGTCGCTTTTTTTCGTTTCGTCCGAATTTCTCCATTTAGCGCGGACAAAATATCCTGTCTTGTTCTTTGCCTTGCAGCCCAGGAGAGCGCGGATGCGCCCCATTTCTCGTTACCTTTCCTCGTCGCTCCTGTCCCGCGTCCTGTCGGGCGTCGGCGCGGCGGCAATGATCGCCGCCGCCGTACCGGCCGCCAGAGCGCAGGACGCGAAGCCGGAGCCGGCGGCGCCTGCCGCCGCCCCTGCCCATCCTTCCGGCCCCCCCCTGACCGGCTTCTGGACCGCCTATAACGACGACGGCCGGCCGGGCGGCGTGTTCTACTTCTACAAGAAGGACGGTCTCTATGAGGGCCGGCTGGTCAAGGAGGTCACCTATCCGGAAGATCCGCCGGGAAATCCGCTCTGCACCCATTGTCCGGGCGAGAAAAAGAACACGCCGATGCTGGGGCTGGTGATTGTGTGGGGCATGAAGAAAGCCAGCGCCACCAAATATCAGAACGGCCACGTCCTCGACCCGCGCGACGGCTCCATCTGGAGCGCGCAGATCGAACTGTCTCCGGACGACCAGAAGCTCAATCTGCGCGGCTATCTCGCCACGCCCCTTTTGGGTCAGACCCGGGTGTGGACGCGGCTGCCCGACGACACCATGGCGATTGCGGACATTCCCGGCGATCCCCTCCCCGAACCGGCTGGCGTCCAAGGCAAGGCTGGCGTCCAAGGCAAGGCTGGCGTCCAAGGCAAGGCTGGCGTCGAGGGCAAGGCTGGCGTCGAGGGCAAGGCTGGCGTCGAGGGCAAGGCTGGCGTCCCGGGCAAGAAGCACGGCGGCCACGGCGCGGGAAGCGCGACGCATTCGGCGCCTCATCCCGCAAAGCCCCGTTCGGCGACGACGCATCCGGAATAAGGCGGCGTTCACGCCTCGAGGTCGACGCCTTCGGCGAGAAGCGACATCCTGATCAATTCGGACAGGCTTCGCGCCTGGGTCTTGACCATCAGATTGGCGCGGTGGGACTCCACGGTGCGGACGCTCACCCCGAGATCATGCGCGATTGTCTTGTTGAGCTTGCCCTGGAGCAAGCCTTCGAGGACGTCGCGCTCGCGCGCGGTGAGTTTCTCGAGTTTCTCGTGGGCCATGATCGCGGTATCGCCAACCCGGCGGACCAGAGCCGCGCGCACGGACGACACCATCAATTCGTCATCGAAGGGTTTTTCGATGAAATCCACGGCGCCGAGCTTCATCGCCCTGACTGCCTGCGGGACGTCGGCGAAAGCGGTCATCAGGATGACCGGCTGGGGCATTCGCCGATTTTTCATCTCGCCGAGCAGGTCGATCCCGGTCATGCCCGGCATCCGCACGTCGCTCACCACGCAGCCGCCGGGCGGCGGGCAGGAATGGAGAAAATCCGCCGCAGAGCTGTGCAGCCTGGTTTCAAGGCCGGCGCTGTTGAGAAGCAGGGAAAGCGATTCGCCGACCCCCGCGTCGTCCTCGATGATGTGAACGATCTGTCCGTTATGCATTGCCCAGGCTCCCTCCCCGGCGTCCGGCCCTGCTCTTTTTTGGTATGGCCCAAGGCTGTACCGATCATATGCTAAAGTCAAGAATGCGCTCATGGCCAGCCAAATGATTTGCCTTGGCGCAATTCGCCGGGCCGCCCCGCGCGGACGTTGGACGCGGCGGCGCATTGCGCTAGACTGTCCCGCTTTTTGGCAGGGACCTTGCTTAAATTGCCGCATAGGCGGGGGAACGGGGGCGTAAATTGGGCGAGCGCGGCGAGCTTGGCAATACGGCGTCGCGCGCGACCTCGGCCCTGGAGGCGCGCGCGCTGCATTACTTCGACTCCCTGGCGGCGACGCCGCTCAGCCTGCGGGCGTCGATCTGCCTCGTCGTCGTTATCGGCTCCTTGTTCATCATCAGCGTCCTTCCCAACGCCTTCGACCTGTTCGCAGGGCGGGACGTCGCCTATCCCGCCATCTTCGTCTCGGCCCTGCTGTGCGGCGGCGCCGGCGGTGTCGCCTCTGTCGCCGTCTTCATGCTTTTCGGCCATCTCGGCGTCGTGCAATCGATTCTGGGGCAGCCGGTCGCGCCCCTTGTCCATTTCTCGGTCTATTTCGATTTCCTGTTCGATTCCGCGGCCTATATCGCCTTCGCGCGTCTGCCCTATTTCCTCGTCCGCGCGCGGCGCGCCGCCGATGAACTCGCTCGCGTCGAGGCCGAGCAGTTGCGCCATTTCGTCGAACAGACGCCGGCGGCCATGGCCATGTTCGATCAGGACATGAATTATCTGGCGACAAGCGCCCGCTGGCGCGACATTAACGACCTCGACGGCGACGCGAAGGGGATATCGCATTATGCGCTTCATCCGAATCTTCCTGAAGCGTGGAAAGACGCGCACCGCCGCGGGCTCAATGGTGAGACCGTGCGCTGCGAGCAGGATGGGGCGCCGCTGGCCGACGGGAGCGAGCGCTGGGTGCGCTGGGAGGTCCGGCCCTGGCGGCTCGGCAGCGGGCAGATCGGCGGTATCGTCATTTTCGCGGAAGACATCACCGAGCGCATCCGTATGCAGCAGGAGCTTTTCGAGAACGAAAGGCGCCTCGAGGCCATTTTCGACACGGCGATGGACGCCATCGTGACCATTGGCGCCGACTGCATGATCCGCTCGGCCAATCCGGCGGCGGAGGACATTTTCGGCCATCGCGCCGAGGAGCTGCTTGGGCGCGACGTCAAGTTGCTGATGTCCGAGCCTTTTGTCGCCAGCGACGATCGCCTTCGCGCCGCCCAGGGGCAGATCGGCGTGAAACAGATCATCGGGCAGCGGCGCGTGGTCGAGGGCCTGCGCAAGAACGGCGAAGTCTTCCCGCTCGAGCTCACGGTGAGCGAGGCGGCTTTGAACGGCGACGTGCTTTTCGTCGGGATCATGCGCGACCTGAGCCCGATCGAGGCCGAGCGGCGCCGGGTGAGCCTGCTGCGCGAGGAACTGGCCCATGTCAGCCGGCTCAACGACATGGGCGAAATGGTCGCGGGCCTCGCGCATGAAGTGGGCCAGCCTCTCGCCGCTATCTTGAATTTCGCCGCCGCCTATCGCCGGGCGCTCGCGACCAAGGGCAAGGCGCCCGAGCCTGGGCTGATCGGCAAGATCGAGGAGCAGGCGCGGCGGGCGACGGAAATCCTGAAGCGGCTGCGCGGCTTCATCGAAAAGCGTCCGCCGGAGCAACGCGAGGTCGCGGTGGCCGCGCTGATCGACGACGCGCTCGAACTGGTTTCGCTGCGCTCTCATGCGAAAATCGTCCGCGCGCCGGTCCCAAGCGAACTCGACGACGCGCGCGTCCTTGCTGAGCCGATCCTGATCCAACAGGTTCTCGTCAATCTGCTGCGCAACGCCGACGACGCCCTGATCGACGCCGAGACGCCGGAGATCGTCGTCGAGACCAGCCGAGTCGGACGCGACCGCGTCCGGATCGCCGTCGCGGACAATGGCGCGGGGGTGGCCGGCGACGCCGTCCCGCAATTGTTCGAGCCTTTCTTCACCACAAGGCATGACGGGATGGGCGTCGGCCTGTCCATCAGCAAGAGCATTGTCGAGAGCCACGGCGGCGCCATCGCCTATCGGCCGAACGCGCCGCGCGGCTCCATCTTCGAATTCGAGCTGCCGCTTTGTTCCGACTATGGCGGCGTCCCGGATGCGGCTGTGGAGGAGGTCAGCGTCGCCCGCTGAATTCGGCCAGCGTGCGGATCACCTGGTCGTCCTCGATCTGGTGGAAGTTCCGGTAGAACTGTCCGACCCCGAAGAAATTGGCGGGCGTGGCGAGGCAGACGGTCTCATCGGCAAGGGCCATGAGGCGTTCGAGCGAGTCCGGCGGCGCGACCGGAAGCGCGAGGATGATCTTTTGCGGATCGCGCCGGCGCACGGCGCGCAGCGCCGCCTCCATGCTCGCTCCGGTCGCGACGCCGTCATCGACCACGACGGCGGCGCGCCCGTGCGCGGAGACCGGCGGCGCGTCGCCAAGATAGATCCGGCGCCGCCGCTCGATTTCGGCGAATTCGCGCGCGGCGAGGCGCTGGATTTCGGCGTCCTTGAAATGGAGGGCGACAGCGATGTCGTGGTTGATGACGATGTCCCGTTTTTCGCCGTCCACCGCGGCGCCGAGCGCCAGCTCCGGATTGCCGGGCGTCCCGATCTTGCGCGCGAGAATGAGGTCGAGCGGGGCGCCGAGCGCGCGTGCGATCGGCGCCGCGACGGGAACGCCGCCGCGCGGCAAAGCGTAAACCACGGGGTTTTCCGGCGCGCGCCGCACGAGCGCGCGGGCGAGGACGCGGCCGGCGGCCTCGCGGTCGTCGAAGCGGATCGGCCGGGGCCGCAGATAAAGGTCGAACCAAAGCGCTGCGGCCTCGACGACCTGGTCCAGCGCGCCCGGCTCTTCGAACAGATGGGTCGCGCCGGGGATGATGCGCAGTTGGGTCTTGGCATGGCAATGTTTTTGGGCGGCGCGGTTGAACTCCAGGACCTCGTCGTCGTCGCCGCCGACGATGAAAAGGATGGGCGCCGCCAATTCCTCCAGTCCCGATCCGGCGAGATCGGGCCGGCCGCCGCGCGAGACCACGGCCGCGATCTCGCTGCGCTGGACGACGGCGGCGAGAATGGCCGCGGCGGCGCCCGTGCTTGCCCCGAACAGGCCGAAGGGAAGGGAAAACACGCGGTCGTCCTCGCGCGCCCAGTCGATGGCTTCGACAAGACGGCAGCCCAGTAATTGGATGTCGAAGACCTTGCGCCGGTCCTGCGCCTCCTCTTCGGTGAGCAGGTCGAATAAAAGGGTCGCATAGCCCGCGGCGTTGAGCGCGTCGGCGACCTGACGATTGCGCGGGCTGAATCGGCTCGACCCCGAGCCGTGGGCGAAGAGGACCAGGCCGCGCGGATCGGCCGGGATTGCGAGGAGGCCCGGCAGGGCTTCCCGTCCGAGAGTGATTTCAGCGGCGGTCGTGGCGGTCTGGATCATGGCGTGCCCCGACCGAAATGTTTTCATCCATCGCGCGCGTCCGCAAGGTGGGAAATCTACGGGGCCTTCACAGCGCGGCGGCGCTTTGCATCAGGCGCCGGGCGAGCGGCGGCGCCGGGTCGCGGTCGGCTGCGACAAGGCCGATGATCCGCCGCGCCTCCGGCTCGACCAGCGGCAGCGCCTTGACGCCGAGGGGCAAACCGAAAAACTCCAGCACCTGGACCGACGCGATGCTGTTCACCCCGGGAATGGTGGCGTGGGTGCAGAGATTGAAGATCGAATTGGTCTCGACGGTCGGCTTGGGCGCCTTGCCGACCGCACGGAAAATGCCGTCGATGATGCGGCGGTTCTGCATGTCGCCGCTGAGCAGGCAGAGGTTCAGTTCGGCGGCCTCCGCCCAGGCGATGTTCTCGCGGTCGGCGAGCGGCCCGTCGGCGCGGGTCAGCAGGCAATAGGTTTCGGCATAGATCGGCTTGGCGATAACCCCGGACAGGGGTTCGTTGTCGAGGTAGGTCATGCCGGCGTCGAGTTCGAAATTATGCAGCCGCGCCAGAATTTCCGCCGAGGTCAGCGACAGAATCTCCAGCGTCACGGCGGGGCAGGCGGCGCAGAATGGTGCGGTGACGTGAACGGCGAGCGGCAGGGCGGTGGGAATGACGCCAAGGCGCAGCTTGCCGGAAATCCCGTCGCGCGCCTCGGCGATTTCGGCGCGCATCATCTCGATTTCGACCAGCACCCGCCGCGCGCGGGCGAGAACGATGTCGCCTTCCGGCGTCAGGCCCTGAAAGCGCGAATCACGCTCGATGAGCAGCACGCCGAGTTCGTCCTCCAACTGCGCAAGCGCGGATGACAGGGTGGGCTGCGAAACATGGCAGGCCTCGGCGGCGCGCCGGAAGTGCTTTTCGCGGGCGAGGGCGTCGAGATATTCGAACTGCCGGATGAACATGGGTTCTTACTTTTTGTTTTGCGCATATCCGCTAACGCGGACCTTCGGTTCCTGTCCAAAAATCGGAGCCGCTTTTCGGGAATATACGCTAGTTCTGCGGCGGTTGCGGCTTGGGCAGGAGCGGCGCCGCGGCGTCGGAGCGCTGGATCAGGCCAAGCGCGTCGGGCGCGAGCACGGCGTCGTCCCAGGCCCCGGACAGGGTGAAGCCGATCTGCAGCGGCTTGGCGTCGGACCCGGCGGGCGGAGCGCGGGTCGCCACCGCATGCAGGTCCACGGTGCGATCGGCGATCCGGGCGCGGCCCGAGAAATAGAGCGCAATGCCGTCCTCTCGCGCCGCGCCCTCCTCGATTTCGGCCTGGCCCTGGATGACGTCGAATTTGGCGGAGAGCTGGTCGAAGGCGGTGCGGCCGGAACGCAATTCGATCCCGGCGGTCAAAGGCTGGCGCTCCATGCGGCGGAAGGCGAGGTCGAGATCGAGGCCGTAAACCTCGCCGTTTTCGATGCTGAAATCGCCGCGCGCGTCGAGATGATCGGCAAAATCGTAGAAGGATTGGCCATTGGTTTCGAAACTGACGGCGCCGCGCGCCGTTCCGGAGACGGTTTGGCGCCGGAAGACGTCCCAGAGAAAGGCGGAGGCGTCGATCTTTTCGACCGAGGCGGAGCCGCGCACGTCCAGCCCCTCGGCGCCTTCCGCGACGATCGCGCGCGCATGAATCTGGCCGGAATAGGCCGAGGCGCCGGCGAGCGACAGGTCGAGGCGGCCGTTCTTCAGGATCGCCGACAATGCGGCGTCGTCGGCCCGGAACTCCCCAAGGCGGGCGTGGCTCGCGGAAAGCCGCAGATCGAGATCGGCGGCGCCGAGGCGCGAGGGCGCGAAAGTTTCGTGACTCCATTGCCCATTGGCCGAGGGCGAGGGAACGTCCTCGAACATCGGGTCGAGATTGACGTCGGCGCCGGCGAGCGTGGCCGAGATTTGCGGCCGCAGCGTGTCGAGACGCACGGAGGCGGCGCCGTCGAGGGAATTGCCGTCGAGCGTGACGGACAGCGGCGAGAAGGACAGAGCGCCCGGGTCGATCGTCGCCTCGCCCTGGACCGACACGTCGCGATAGCGGCCGGGCAGAGGAAGGGTCAGTCCGAACCAGTCGGCGACCTGACGCAGCGAGGGCGCGAGGCCGGCGACGCGGCCATGGAAATGGGGCTTGGGCGTGAGCGTGAAGGCGCCGTTGAGATTGAGATGGAAGGCGTCGCCCTCGGCGCGCAACGTGACCGGGCTCTCTCCCCCCTTGCGCAAATTGTTGGGCTTGGCGACCCAGAGCGCGAAGCGGGTCGGGGAGTCGTCGTCATTCAGCGCCGGCAGGGCGGCGCAATGGCCAATGAGCGAAACCGGCGCGCTGGCGCGGCTGAAGTCGAGCCGCGCGTCGCATTGGTCGGCGATGGCCTGGGGCGGGCCGTCCGTGCGCTTCAGAAACGCCTTGGCGTTGGTGGCCTCGACCTCGTCCGGCGGAGAGTCCCAGTGCGACTTCGCCGCGACGATCGGGCCGTCGATCCGCGCGCGCGCCGGATCGATGGTGATGACGGCGTTGGCGAGCACCACCCGCGCGATGCTGAGCCGGCGGGTCAAAAGGCCGGAAAGCCCGAGATCGACCCTCAGGCTGGAGGCTTCGACGGTCGCGGCGCCGTCGCGATAGTCGAGCTGGACGTCATAGATGCGGATATGCGGGCGCGGCAGCATGGCGAAGACCGACCGCCCGTGCGAGGCGAGCCGTATGTCCGACGAACCGCGGATTTCCCTTTTGATCGCGTCGATCTGCGCGCTCTGCGACACGGTCCAGGGCGCGGCGGCGAGCGCCAGCAGCACGACGACGACCGCGGCCAGAATCCATCTGACGTTGATTTTGGCCCATACGGCGTTGATTTTCATTTCCCGAGAATAGCCGTCCGCTCCGCTGCGGCAAACAGCAAAAAGCTGAGAGCGGTCGCGCCGCGGAGCATCGCGACCGCATCCTATGTCCAAGGTCTTTCCAGCGTTTTTGTGAAAATATGCCTTCAGGCGGCCTTCCGCAAGGATCCGGCCGCGCGCGCGATCTCCTCGTCCACGATGGCCTTGAAATGGGCGCGGAAGGCCTCGCGCGAGAAGCGCGCGGCGTTGGCGCGGCAGTTTTCCGGGGCGAAACGCGCGGCCTCGGCGTCGAACCGCCGCACCGCGGCGATGATCGCTTCCTCGCTCTGGCAGTCGAAGAACAGGCCTGTCGGCCGGACGCCCTCGGGGCCGACGATCGTCTCCAGAGCGCCGCCGCGCCCGAAGGCGATGACCGGCGCGCCGCACGCCTGCGCCTCGACCGGCATGATGCCGAAATCCTCCTCCGCCGCGAAGACGAAGGCTTTTGCGCGGCGCATGTAGTCGCGCAGGCCGGCGTCGTCGAGATAGCCGAGCACTTCGATATTGGAGGTCGCGATGCGGCGCACCAGCGGCAGTTCCGGGCCGTCGCCGATCACCACCAGCTTCTTGTCCGGCATGCGGGCGAAGGCGCTGACGATCAGCGCCATGCGCTTGTAAGGCGCCATGCGCGAGGCGGCGAGATAGAAATTTTCGCGATGAGCGGAGAAGGGCATGGCGGCGATATCGACCGGCGGGAACACCACATCCGCCTCGCGCCGATAGACCTTGGCGATGCGCCGGGCGATATAGGCCGAATTGGCGACCATGCGCTCCGGCCCGTTGGCGGTGCGGATGTCCCATATGCGCAGGTAATGCAGGAGAATGCGGGCCAAAGCCGAGCCGAAGCCGCGCGACAGGCCGGATTCGGCGAGATAGGTGTGCTGGAGATCCCAGGCGTAGCGCATGGGCGAGTGGATATAGGAAATGTGGATCTGGTTCGGCCCGGTGATGACGCCCTTGGCGACCGCATGGGACGAGGAAATAACCAGATCATAGCCGGAAAGGTCGAATTGCTCGACCGCGAGCGGCATCAGCGGCATGAACAGGCGATGCCTTTTATGCGCGCCCCACAGATTCTGCAGAAAGGAGGTCGTGACCTTGCGGCCCCGGATCATGTCGTCCTGACCGGGCGGCAAGGCGCAGATCAAGGTGAAGAGGTCGGCTTCCGGATAGAGGGCGAGGATTTCCTCGACGACTTTTTCCGAGCCCGCGCGCGTCACCAGCCATTCATGAACGATTGCGACTTTCATCCCTGACCCGCGCGCCCGATTGCGGACAGGATAAAAGCCCGGCGTTAATTAAGGGTAGCGTCTGAAGAGGTCGACGAGACCGGCGGCGCAGACGACGAGCCAGCCGAGCATGGTGGTCGTCCCGCCGACCGGCGCCGCCCACAGGAAGGGACCGGGGCCGCGCAGGGTCAGGAGCGTCACGGCGGCGGAAAACAGCGCCGCGCCGAGCGCGATCGCCAGCGCCGAGACGAACCACAGCCGCGCGCCCGGCGAGGCCTCCCGGGCGCGGGCGGTGATGGCGAGCAGAGCGGCGGCGTGGACCAGCAGGATGAGTGCGACGGAGCGAAGATTTTCGGCGCCCGACACATGGGCTGCGGCGGCCGCGGCGGCGACGCCGCAGAACCCGAACAGGCCGGCGCAGGCGTTCAGGGCGTCAAGGATTTTTCCCATGGTTCTTCAGCCTTCCGAAAAAGTTTTGAGCCATTGTCGCGGCTTGGACGGCTCAGGCTCGGCGGGAACATTGATGAGCGCAAACAGCTCCGGCATCAATATCGTCATCGCGATCGATCACGCCTCGATCACCGGCGGGCAGGCCAAGGTGGCGCTGGAAAGCGCGCTCGGGCTCAAAAAGGCGCGCTATAATCCGATCGTCTTCGCCGCCGCCGCGCCGGTCGATCCGCGTCTCGCCGAGGCCGGGATCGAGGTGATCTGCCTCGACCAGGCCGACCTGCTCGGCAATGAATCGAAGGCGGCGGCCGCCGTGCAGGGAACCTGGAATTTCCGGGCCGAGACGGAAATGCGCAGGCTGCTCTCGCGCCTGAAGGGCGAAAAGACCATCGTCCATGTCCACGGCTGGGCCAAGGCGCTTTCGGCTTCGATCGCGCGGCCGATCCAACAGTCGGGCCTGCCGGCGGTCTATACGATGCATGAATATTTCATGTTCTGCCCCAATGGCGGCTTCTACAATTATCAGCAGAACCATGTCTGCGAGCTGACCCCGCTGTCGGCGGCGTGCTGGGCGACCCATTGCGATTCCCGCACTTATCCGCGGAAAGTGTGGCGCTGCCTGCGCCAGACGGTGATGGAGCGCGTCGCCCGCCTGCCGCGGACTTTCGACGATTTCATCCTCATCTCGCGCTTTCAGGCCGGCGTGGTCGCCCATCGCCTGCCCAATGGCGCGCGGGTCCATGCAATCTCCAATCCCATCGATTGCCTCGATCTCGGCCGTAAGCCGCAAGCTGCGAGCGGCGATTTTCTGTTCGTCGGGCGCGTATCGACGGAAAAGGGGCCGTTGCTGTTTGCGGAAGCCGCGCGCAAGGCGGGCGTGACCCCGGTCTTCGCCGGCGACGGGCCTGCGCTCGAAGCTGTGCGGGCGACTTATCCGGAGGCGCGGCTGCTCGGCTGGAAATCGCCGGACGAGGTCAAGGTTTTGATGCGCAACGCCCGCGCCCTGGTCTTCCCCTCTTTGTGGTTCGAGGGCCAGCCGCTCACGGTGCTGGAGGCCAAGGCCATGGGCACGCCGATCATCGTCTCGGACGGCTGCGCGGGCCGCGAAGAGGTCGAGAACGGCGTCAGCGGCCTGTGGTTTCAGAGCGCCAATCCGGATTCGCTCGCGCAATCCCTGGTCAAGGCCAAGGACGACGCTTTGGTCACGTCGATGTCCAACGCCTGTTACGACCAATTCTGGGCCGATCCGCCGACGCTCGCGCGCCATGTCGAGCGGCTGGGCGCGGTCTATGGCGAAATGCTGGAGCGCCGCCGCGCGGCGGCGTGAGGCTCGGACCTTCCGGCGGCGGAGCCTGGCGGACGCGCCGCCTGCCCCGCCGGTTCCGCAACCTGCTCCCCTTGGGGCGGAACTCGCGCGAGCCAACGGCGTCGCGCCGCTTCGAGGCCCCAGACGGCGCCGAGCGACACGTAAAACATGCGCCAATGGTCGATGTCGATCTGGAGGCCCTGCAGGAAAAACACGAAGGTCGCCGAGAACAGCACCTGCGCCTGCCTGGTCCAGGGATGTCGGGTGAGGCAAAGCCGGAAGCCGACGAAACAGGTCGAGAGCACCATGCTGATGAAGGCGAAGCCGCCGAGCCAGCCGTTGGAGGCGAAAGCGTTGATATAGGAATTATGCGGCTCCAGCCCGAAAGTCAGCCGGAAGCGCAGGGGCCCGAAGCCATTGGGCAGGGCAAGCAGCATCGGGATCGAGCGTTCCTGGTTGCCGAAGCGCCCGTTCGGGCCGCTGTCGTAGCTTTGCTCGACTTCGGCGCGCTTGAAGAAGAAGGCGCGTATGTCGGGCGAGCTCAGCGCGCCCATGATCCCGAGGAAAACGGTGAAAACGACGGCAGCCGCCCCGGCCACGATCCGCAGGCGCATCCGGCGCGAATCGGCGGTCATGACGAGAAAGGCGATGATCATCGTCGTAGAGACGACGGCCGCGCCCCATGAGCCGCGCGAGAAGGACAGGAACAAGGCGGCGAGGATCAGGGCGAGGCTCGGCAGAACGAGCTGCCAGTAGCGGGTGCGGCCGAGCAGCAGGCGCTGGACGAGATAGAGCACGCCGGTGACCATATAGGAGCCGAGCACGTTCGGGTCCTTGAAGGGCGCCATGGCGCGCCCGTCCTTGACCCAATCGCCGCTCCCGTCGAATGCCGCGAGCCAGGTCGTCACCGCGACCGCCGCCGCGAGGACGCAGGAGGCGGCGTAAGCCGAAAGCAGCACCTCCGCGCGGCGCGAGGTCTGATCGGTGAGGAACAGCGCATAGAACAGGCCGGTCGAGCTGATGAACAGCGTATGGAACATGAAGCTGACGGGGTCGGGTTCGTTCCAATAGGGAATGAGGCCGATGAAGCCGCCGAGGACCCAGAGCGACAGGAACAGGACGAAGGGCAGGATGGCGCGGTGGACGGTGAAGCCGCCGAAACCCCATAGCGCGATGGTGATGAGAATCAGGATATCGAAAGGCGCGGGCTCGAAGAACACGACCGAGCCACTGGCCATGGTCAGCCAGAACAAGCCATTGACCAGCTTGCGGTAATCCAGGGTCCAGCGGCGGGCCGGGAAGGGCGTCGGTCTGGGCGCGGCGAGGCCGATTTCGCTCATATCGCGGCCTCCGAAAGCGCCGCCGGCGCGCGGCCTTTTCGCGAAAGGCCTTGTGCATAGGCGGCGAGCGCCGAATCGGCCATGACCTTGACGCTGAAATGGGTCGCGACCTGGCGCGACAGGGCGGCGCGTTCGGCGGCGGCGTCCGCCGGATCGCGGCGCAAGGCCGCGGCCATGGCCCGCGCCAGGGCCGCCGGGTCGTCGCGCGGGATGAGGCGGTCGCGCAAGGGGCCGAAAATCTCGGCGACGCCGCCGACGTCGGTGGCGATGACGGTCTTGTCGGCGGCGATCGCCTCCATGACGATATAGGGCAGGGATTCCGCGCGGCTCGGCGCCACCACGATCCGGCCCAGCGCAAAGGCGTCGCGGGCGGGAAGCGCGCCATGAAAGGCGACGTGGCGGTTGAGGTCGTAATGTTCGACGATGGCGGCGAGGCGGGCGAGTTCGCAGCCCGAGCCGACGATGGCGAGCCGCGCCTTGGCCGCGCCGCTGCGATGAAGGGCGGCCAGCGCCTCGATCAACGTATCCACGCCCTTATAGGCGGACAGTTCGCCGACATAGAGGAATTCAGCTCCCTCCGGCGCGGCGGCGACCGGGGCGAATTCGTTCGGGAGCAAGCCGTTCCTGGCGATGCGCCGCAGCGCCCGCGTCGGCCCGACGCCCTTGGCGTATTCACGGGCGATGAACTCGCTCTCGAACAGCAGGAGATCGGTCTGGCTGGCGACGACCCGCTCGACCGCCATATAGAGGGCGCGGCCCGGCTGCTGATGGAAACTGCCGCCATGCGGCGTATAGACGCGCAAGGGATCGCCGAGCCCTGGGACGAAGCCCGAGGCGCGGGCGTAAAGACCGCCCTTGGAGCCGTGGCCGTGAACGACGTCCGGCTTGAGCCGGGCGATCTCGCGGCAGACGCGGGCGATCGCCGGGAGATCGCTGGCGTGCGGCTTGCGGCGCATGGGGAGGCGGACGACGCCGAGCCGCAGCAAAGGCGCGATCCGGGCGAGCCGACGGTCGGCGGTTTCGCCGCCGGTGCGCGAATCCGCGATCAAACCGACCGCGTGGCCGCGCGCCGCCTGCTCCTGCGCGAGGTCGAGCACATGGCGGAACAGGCCGCCGACCGGCGCTCTGAGCACATGGAGAATGCGCAGGCTTGGCTCACACAAAGGCATATCATCGAAATTCCGCACCGGCTTTTTCATAATCGACGAATGTTAAAGAATAGGCCCAGCGCCGCTGGCGCATTCAATAAGCGTTGGGACTCCGCGCCAAAGCAAAGGGTGTGAGGGCAAGGATGGCGAGGTCGAGCCAGATCGACCAGTTCTCGATATAGTCGAGATCGTGATCGACCCGGCGCTGGATTTTCTCGAATGTGTCGGTCTCGCCGCGCCAGCCCTTGACCTGGGCCCAGCCGGTGACGCCGGGCTTGACGCGGTGGCGGGCGAAATAGCCGTCCACGACCTTTTCATATTCGCAATCCGCCGCCTTGGCTCCGGGCGCGTGGGGGCGCGGGCCGACCAGCGAGAGATCGCCCTTCAGCACATTGAAAAGCTGCGGCAATTCGTCGAGCGACGTTCGCCGGATGAAGCGGCCGAACGGCGTCACGCGCGGATCGTCGCGGGTCACCAGCCGGCTGGCTTCGAGGTCGCAGCGATCGAGATGGAGCGAGCGGAACTTATAGATCGTGATCCGCTCGTTGTTGAAGCCGAACCTTTCCTGCCGGAACAGGACGGGCCCCGGCGAGGTCAGCTTCACCCCCGCCGCCACCGCCAGCATGACCGGCGCGAACAGCAGCGCGACGGCGAGGCCGACGACGCGGTCGAACGCGGCCTTGGTCGCGATCGCCGCCTCGGACATCGGCTTGTCGAGCAGGTCGAACAGGGGCGCCTCGCCGAGGAAGGAATAGGCGCGCGGCCGGAAGCGCAGGCGATTGGCGTGGGCCGCGAGGCGAATGTCGGTCGGCAGCACCCAGAGGCGGCGCAGGATGTCGAGGATGCGCGTCTCGGCATGGACGGGCAGCGCGAAGAGAATCTGATCGACCCGGACATTGCGGGCGAAACCGATCAGATCGTCGATGGTCCCGAGCTTGGGATAGCCGGCGACCACATCGGGAGTCCGGTCGTCGCCGCGATCGTCGAACAGGCCGAGAATGCGGGTGTCCGGCAGGGGCGGCTCGGACAAGGCGCGCAGCAGGTCTTCGGCGGGCCGGCCGCCGCCGACGATCACCACATAACGGTCGAGTTTTCCGCGCCGGGCGAGCAGGAAAGCGGCGAGCGCTGCGCCAAGGCGGATGAAGAAAAGGGCTGGAAGACCTGTCGCCGTCCACACGCCGAACCACTCGCGCGAAAGCCCCTCGGCGCCGAGGATGACGCCGAGCGCCAGAGTGGCGAGCGCGGCGCCGGCCCAGGTGAAAGCGGCGCGCAGCCAGCCCTGAAAAGGCTTGCGCAGGATGGCGAGCGAATAGGCGCCGGAAGCGCGTGCGAAAAGCGAAAAGGCGACGGCGACGAAGGGAACGACGAGGACAGGCGCGACATCGCCGCCCGGCGCGAGGCCCTGGCGCAGGGCGAGGCCGAGGAGCAGCACCGCGGCGAATTCGGCGGCCCGCGCCGACGCCGCCAGCGCGAAGCCCGAAAAGGCGGCATTGCGCCGGTTCTGCGTGACGGCTTCCGCCGGGGGGCCAGGTCGCATGTCGATCGCTGCTTTGGCCGGCGCGTCGGCGCGCCGGTCTTCGCGGGATCATAACCTTAAGAAAGAATGAATGAACCGGAATGCGAAACCCGCGCCCGATTTTCCGATATTTACCTTTATTCTTAACCGTCTTGTATTCTTGAGCGTTTTGACGGTTCAGAAGAACCGCTCGGGAATATAGATGGTGTCGCCCGGGCGGACCGGGGTCGTCACCGGCACGTCCACGGTGACCGTGCGGTCGCCCCGGGTGCGGGTGACCTGCGCGTCGTCCTTCCGGGCGCGCGCGGTGTAGCCGCCGGCGATGGCCACGGCGGTCTCGACGCTCATGCCGTTGACGAAGGGATATTGCCCGGCGGTGGTGACCTCGCCGAGGATGAAGAAGGGGCGATAGGCCTCGACCTCGACCGAAACCTGGGGATCGCGGATATAGCCGGCGCGCAGGCGCGCCGCGATCTCGCGCGCGAGTTCGGAGGGGCTTCGGCCAGTGGCGGGAACAAAGCCGATGAGCGGCATGGCGATCTTGCCGGAACTGTCCACCGCGTAGGAATTGCTCAGCGAATCCTGGCCGAACACGATCACCCGCAGGCGGTCGCCCGGGCCGAGCGAATAGGGTGCATCCGCATAGGCCTGGAATTCGGCCGGAATCCGGCGATCGGCGCAGCCCTGGAGGGCGGCCGAAAGGACCAGACAGGCGAGCAACAGGAAACGGCGCATGAGAGGGACCCGGCAAGCGTGCGCCGCAACATGGCGCCAGGGCGGAAACTATCCGCTTATGGTTAACAAAGCTTTGCCTTTAACCATCGCGGCCGCGCCAAACGCAGCGGCTGCGAGGCGAAGTGTATGGCCGGGCGGAGAAATTTCCCGCCCGGGTTGCGGGGATGAAAAATGAAGATGATTAAACATTAGCGGGTGCGGTTAACATTGCTTCAACCATAACGACCCTAAAGTCCCGGCGTTGCACGGAGTCGGGAATGAGCGCGCGGCAAAGCGATTTCGAGATGGATGACGCCCGGGACGAGATCGATCTCGGCGGCGTCGCGGCGGCGCTCGGGCGCAGGAAACGCCTCATCCTGACCGCGACCATCGGCGCGGCGGCGGCGGCCGTCCTGTTCTGCCTGGTCGTGAAGCCGAGCTATATGGCCGAATCGCGCATCCTGGTCGAGAATCAGGAAACCTATTTCACCAGCGCGGCCCCCGAGGGCGCCCGCGTCGAATCGACCGAGGCGCTCGACGCCGAAGCGATCAACAGCCAGATTCAGCTCCTCACCTCGCGCGACCTCGCGCGCAGGGCCGTCAAGGCGCTTCATCTTCAGGGCAATCCGGAATTCGATCCCGCCGCCAGCGGCCTCGGCCTGCTCCTGCGGCCGCTCGCCCTGCTGGGCTTCGGCCGCCGCCCCACGGACGATTCGATCGATGACCGGCTGCTGACCAATTTCATCAATCATCTCACCGTGATGTCGCCCGCCAAGACCCGGGTGCTTCAGGTCGAATTCACCTCGCACGATCCCGAACTCGCCGCGCGCGGCGCCAATACGGTCGCGAAAATCTATATCGACATGAAGTCGCGGGCCAAGCGCGAGGACGCCCATCAGGCGGCGCAGGCGCTCAAACCCCTGATCGCTTCACTCGAGGTGAAGGTCGCCCAGGCCGACGCCAGGGTCGAAGCCTTCCGCGCCAGGACCGGGCTTTACGAGAGCAGCGAAAACACCAGCGTGCCGACCCAGCAGCTCGGTGAAATCGCGACCAAGCTCGCGGAGGCGCGCGCCGCGCAATCGGAGGCGCTCGCCAAGGCGCACAGCCTGCGCGACCTGCTCAGAAAGGGGCGGCTCGGCGACGCCGGCGACATCGCCAAAAACGATCTGGTGCGGAGAATCGCGGACCAGCGCGTCGCGGTGCGCGCGCAGCTCGCGGCGGAATCGCGCACTCTGCTGCCGGGCCATCCGCGCATCAAGGAGCTTCAGGCGCAATTGTCCGACCTCGACGCGCAATTGCGCGCGGCGGTGGACAAGGCGGCGCGCGGCTTCGAGGACGACGCCCATGTCGCCTCGGCGCGGGTCGTCAATCTGGAGGCTTTGCTCCAGGAGCAGAAAGGCGCGGTCGGCGCCTCCAACATCGACGCCGCCAAACTGTTCGAACTGCAGCGCGACTCCAAGATCCTGAAGGATCAGCTCGCCAGCCTGTCCTCGAAATATCAGGCGGCGCTCGCCCGCGACCTCGGCGATTCGGCGCCGCCCGACGCGCGGATCATTTCCCGGGCGCTGGCGCCGAGCCAGCCGGTGTTCCCCAAAAAAGTTCCGATCACCATTTTCGCGGCGCTCGCCGGCCTGTTCTTCTCCGTCGCCTATGTCATCGCCGGCGAATTGTCCGGCGGTCGCCGCCAGCGGCAGGCGGAGGGCGCGCCCGCGCCGGTCGAGGCGCCGGAATTCGCCCCGATCGCGGAACTGAAACGCGGCCTCGCCGGATTTGGCGAAGAGAAGCTGGAAGACGAGCCCGGAGCGGCGCGCGAAAAAGTGGATACCGATTTGTCGCAAAAGCGCCGAGAAAACAAAGAAAGCCCCGGCTTTTTCGAGCGCATCAAGCAGGTGGCGGCGGAATATGCCGCGCCCGCCGCGCCGCTCGATCCGGAGGAAGCGGAAGACGCCGCGCCTGCCGTCGCGCTCGAACCGGAGGAAGTGGTATTTGCCGCGCCCGCCACGCCCGAGCCTGAGCCGGAGGCCGTGACGGCGGCCGTCGTCGCGGCCGAGGCGGCGGCGCCCGCGCCGCGCAACGCACGCTCCGCCCTTTCGCGCGCCTTCATCCAGCGGGTCGCCGCATTCGCCGCCGACGGCGGAGCCAAGCTTCTGGTGGTGAGCGATCCCGCCGCGGCGCCCGCCTGCGCCGCTCTGGCGCTGGCGCGCGCCCTGGCCCGCGAGGGCCGCGCCATCCTCGTCCAGATCGACGATTCCGACCACGCTCTGGCGGCCGAGCTAGCGGCGGCCCAGGATATCGACGTCTTCGAGGATGCCCAGCTCGGGCTGGCGCAGCTCTTGTCGGGGGAAGCCTCCTTCGCCGAGACGATTTATCGCGACGGGGCCTCGCGGCTGCACATCATCCAGTCGGGCGGCGCGGTCTCGGCCGAACCAGCCGACATCGATCTGGTGCTCGACGCGCTCCAGGCGACCTATGATTTCGCCATCGTCGCTTCGGGCGCCGGCCCCGAAGCGACGCGAATCGCGCGCGACGCCGACCTCACGGTGATTTATGCCGAGGATGCGCGGGCGCGCGATTTCCTGTCCGACGATTTCGCCGCCGCCGGGGCGCGGACGGTCCTGCTCGCCGGACGCGATTCGCTTGGCGAAATCGCCGAAATGGCGGCATGATCGCAGGGCGCGAACGCCGCGCCCGGAGATTGTTTCATGACCGAATTCTCGGAGATCGACGTCCGCTCCATCGACGGGCAGGCCAAAAGAATGGCTGATTTCGACGGCAAGGTCCTGCTGATCGTCAATGTCGCCAGCAAATGCGGCTTCACCCCGCAATATGCCGGGCTGGAGGCGCTGCAACAAAGATTCGCCGGGCGCGGCTTCGATGTTCTGGGCTTTCCCTGCGACCAGTTCGGCCATCAGGAGCCGGGCGACGAGGCCGAGATCAGGAATTTCTGCACCCTGAACTATGGCGTGACCTTCCCGATGTTCGCCAAGATCGAGGTCAATGGCGACAACGCTCACCCGCTCTATCGCCATCTCAAGAAGGCGGCGCCCGGCCTGCTCGGGACCGAATCGATCAAATGGAATTTCACCAAATTCCTGGTCGGCCGCGACGGCAAGGTCGTGAAGCGCTATGCGCCGAACGACAAGCCCGAGGACATTGTGGGCGACATCGAAAAGTCGCTCGGATAACCTATATCGGGGCCACGTTGGCGCATCCTGTCGTGCGCCTTGCGAAGGAGATCATCCTTGGCGACACATTCGCTTGCCTCCTCCCCGGACCAAGGCGATTCGCCCGCGGCAGCCGCGACCGGCGCCGTCAAATGGCTGTTGCGAGCGGAAGGCGCGCTGGTCCTGGCCCTGGCCACCTTGGCCTACCACCGCCTGGGCGGCGGCTGGGCGCTGTTCGCTTTGCTTTTTCTCGCCCCCGACCTGACCATGCTGGGTTATCTGATCGACCCGCGCTGGGGCGCCAGGGTCTATAATTTCGGCCATACCTATCTGACGCCGACGATTCTCGCCGTGGCGGGATATGCGCTGGCGACGCCTGCGCTTTATGGAATCGCCTTGATCTGGATCGCGCATATCGGGACGGACCGGCTTTTAGGTTTTGGCCTCAAATATCCGACCGGATTCGGCGCCACCCATCTGGGATCGAACGGACGGGATCAGTCCGCCTTTTTCGCCGTCAGCTCGCGATAATAGGAAGAAAGCGCCTCGAACCAGATGTGGCGCGATTCGAGGTAATCGCCGCCCTCGACCCGCGAGGGCAGGCGCAGGTCGCTGACCAGGGTCTCGATTTCGCGCCGCGCGGAGAGTTGCGACGGCGTGAGTGTGTGATTGGCCGTCTCCAGCGCGTCGAGCGCGGTCAGGCCGAGCGGGAAAAGTTCGCGGAAAATGACGCGGTCATGCAGGCCCTCGGCGACGCGGAACTGCAATTCGACCGCGAGCTTGCGCAAGGCGTGATCGACCTGGCGGGCGTTGTTGCTTTGGAGGCTCGCGATACGGTTGCGCACCAGCACCCAGTCGATCAGGCCATTGTCCACCAGGCGGCGCTTGCGCCGCGCCTCGATCACGATTTCCGCATATTGCGCCACCATGCCGCGTTTGACGCGGTCGTGGTGGACCCGGGACAGCACGTCCATGTCGATGAAACTGTCGTTCATCGGCGAAATCAGCGTGTCGGCCAGCGAATGGGCAAGCCGCATGAGGTAGGAATCGCTCGCCGGCGTGTCGATCACCACGAATTCATATTCGTGCTCGACCTCGCCGATCGCCTCGGCGAAAACCGCGAAATCGGCTGATTCGTTATCCTGGACGCTGGCGGTTTCGGCGCGGTCCGGCGCGAAATGGCGCGGCAGCTCCACTGCCCACGGCGCGGTGCGGGCCCAGGACTCACGATTCTCGAAAAAGCGGGTCAAAGTGCGCTGGCGGACGTCGAGATCGATGGTCGCCACCCGATAACCGGCCTTCAGCAGCGCGACGGCGAGGTGAATCGACATTGTGGACTTGCCGGAGCCGCCCTTTTCATTGGCGACGACGATCACATGGGCGGTCCGCAGCTCGGGCGCTTCGCTGGCGTCAAAGGTCATCGGGCGTGCGCTCTCGGGATACATTTGTTTTCGCAGCATTTTTGCGAAAAATCGGCTTCCACTTTTCCGCATGCCGCTCGTTGCGTCAGGCGCCGCTGCTTAGACTGATTTGGCCCCGGACCGCAAGTCACCGGCCGCACTTGCCAAAGCATGAACCCGAAAGTGGGAGCCGGTTTTCGGAAAAGATCGTGCGCAATCAAAAGGCATGGAGCATGCGGCATTTTTGTGGAAACGCCGCATGCTCTATTGCGCGTAGAGCCAATCCTGGCGCCCGCGCAGCAGGCCAGGCGTCGAGAGCCGCAGGGCGGCGTCGCGGGCGAAAGCCTTGAAGCCGGCGAGATGGTAAATCTGGCCCTGGGCGCGGGCGGCTTCCTGAACCCGGCGGGCGCGGGCGGCGCGGGCGGCGGAATATTGCGACAGAGCGGCGGCGGGATCGTGCTCATTGGCGGCGACGGCCGCCGCCAGCGCCGCCGCGTCCTCGATCGCCTGGGCCGCGCCCTGGGCGAGATAGGGCAGCATGGGATGGGCGGCGTCGCCGAGCAGGGCGACCCTTCCGCGCGACCACGAATCGAGCGGCGGGCGGTCGAACAAAGGCCAGCGCAGCCAGGTTTCGCCGGCGCCGATCAGCTCGCGCGCCTCGCCGCACCAGTCCTTGAAGCGGTTCATGAGGAAGCGCCGGTCGCCCTCATTGTCCCAGAATTCCATATCGCTCTCGGCCTCGCCGCGCCAGGCGTCCTCGACCAGCGCGACCACATTGACGATCGAGCCGCCGCGCAAGGGATAATGGACGAGATGGGCGCGCTCGCCGAACCAGAGATTGGCGACGGGGCGCAGGAAGGCTTCCGGCAGGCCAGCGGCGGGCAGAATCGTGCGCCAGGCGGTGTGGCCAGTATAGGCCGGCTGGTCGGCGACGCCCTGAATGAGTCGCGTGCGCGTCATCGAGCGCACCCCATCGGCGCCGATCAGCGCGGCGCCGGAGGCGCGGCGGAACTCGCCGTCGAAACGATAGGTGACGGCGACGCCCTTCTCGTCCTGGATGAAGCCGGTGAGGGCGGAATCATTGCTGATCGTGATCAGGTTTTCGCTGCGGGCGCGATCGACCAGAGCCGCGAGCAGATCGGCGCGATGGACGACGAGATAGGGCGCGCCCCAGCGCTTTTCGGCGTCGTCAAACGGCACGCGCGCGAGATCGGCGCCGTCGGCCCCCCGCCGCAGCCGGACATATTTCGGCGCGACCGCGAGGTCCATCAGGGCGTCGAGCACGCCCAGCTTGCGCAGGATGCGGCTGGCGTTGGGGGAAAGCTGCAGACCGGCGCCGACCTCCCGAAAAGCCGAGGCGCGCTCGAACAGCAGGGAAGGACGGCCGATCTGCGCCAGGGCGAGCGCGGCGGTCAGGCCGCCGACGCCGCCCCCGGCTATCACGAAAGGCTGTTGCGGGGTCACGTTTCAAACTCCCTCGGCGCGCCTGGGCGCGTCGGCAAACGCCTCAGGCCGCCTGAGCCGGGGCCTCGCATTCGGCGGGATCGGCATGGCCGTGAAGGGAGGCGTCATAAACGAAAAGCGTCGAGCAATAGGGGCAGATCGCCTCGTCGTCGGCGCCCATGTCGATATAGACATGCGGATGGTCGCAAGGCGGCAGCGCGCCGATGCACATGAATTCCTTGGCGCCGACGCGAATTTTGGCAAGGCCGGGCTGGTTATGGAAATGCGGAATGGCGTGGTCCGACATGGCTCTTTTTTCCGAAATGGGGCGGCTTTTTTCGCTCGACGCGGCGCACCATAATCAATGCCGCCCCTTTTGGGTAGGGGGCTCAATTCCGCAATCCGGCCAGTCCTTTGCCAATCAGGGCGTCGAGCGAGACTTTTCCCGGTCCGTGGACGAAAAGGGCGAGCGCGGTCGCCGCCCAGATCAGGTGGAAATTGGCCCAGCCCTGCGGTTCGGTGAGCTGGATGATCGCGGTCATGCCGAGAAGGCCGAGCGCGGCGGCCCGCGTCCCGAGGCCGAACACGAGCAAAACCGGCAGCACGACCTCCATGACGCCGGAGGCCAGCGCCATATAATGCGGGGCGGGGAAAGGATATTCGCCGCCAAAGAGATGCAGTTTGAACTCATCGGTGAACAAGGCGTCGGCGCTGTCGCTGAGCTGCAGGAAGCCGTCCCATTTGGTGATTCCCGACCGATAGAAGGGAATGGCGAGCGCGATCCGCAGCGCGAGTTGCGCAAGGCTGACGAGATAGGGCCTCGCCGTCCGCCATAACGGTAGTTCGATCGGAAACAAGGCTGTAGACGCGGTCATGGGTTTCTCCCTTCAGATGTCGAAGATGAAGTCGAGGAAGGCGCCGGTCCGGGTCAGCGCAACCAGCGTATGGCCGAAGTCGAAACCGGATTGGGCGGCTTCGCAGGCCTGCGCCGCCTCGCCGAGCGTCGCGCCCGCGGCGCAGGCGGCCAGAAAGGCGGCGGCGCCGGGCTCGAGCGCGATCAGAACGGCCTCGCTTTCGGGGCGCAGGACCAGTATCGTCTCGCCGCGCCAGTCCGCAATGTCGCGGGTTTCCGGGTCGCGCAGCGCAAGCAGCGGCCAGTGCGAGGCGACGAGCGCAAGCGAGGGATGAAGCCGGGCGCGGGCGGCGCCGATTCGCGCTACGTCGAGCGCGGCGAGGCGTTCGAGGCCGCAAGGCTCTGCTTCTTTTGCGCGCAGGGATTGCAGCACGGCCCAGTCGAGGCGGGCGGCGTCCGGCAGATAGGGCAGGTCTTCGACGCCGTTTTCGGCGAGGAAGACGGCGGCAAAGGCGGGAAAATCCGCGCCATATGCGGCGAGAACCGGCGAGCGCGGCGGGTTTTCGCGGGCAAAGGCGCGGGCGAGGCCGGAAAAGGCTTCGTCGCCGACGAGGCGCAGCACGGTCGGGAACTGCTCCTTGAGCGCGTTAATCTCCGCGACCGCCGAATTGTTGCGATAGACCGCGAAGCGCGACGCTGTGTCGCAGGGCGCGAACAGAGGCGGGGCCGGCGCGACGGGGTCTTGCAGGGCCGAGGCGAAGGCCGATTGCCAATGGGCGTCGAGGGCCTCGGCGGCGCCCCTCACCCCATGGCTGGTCGCAAGACGCCCTTCCGGACATGCGCCAGACGCGAGGGGAGCCGGATGGAACGCCCGCATTTCCGCCCGCGCCTTCTCCGTCTCGGCCAGCAGTTCGGCCCAGTCCGGGACATTATTGTCCCATTCGATCAGGGTCGGGCGCGGGCCGGCGGCGGCGATCACATCGCGGTAAAGCGCCCAGACTTCGGCGCTCACCGGCCCGCCGTGGTCGTCGATCAGGAAGGCGCCGTCGGCGTCGTGGGCCTGGACATGGCCGGCGAGATGGATTTCGCCGACCCGCTCAAGGGGAAATGCGTCGAGATAAGCGCAGGCGTAGAAGCCGTGGTTGACCGCTGCGACATGGACATTGTTGACGTCGAGGAGCAGGCCGCTGCCGGTTCGCGCGCAAAGTTCGGCCAGAAAATCCGGCTCGGCCAGGGCGTCGCCGCGAAAGCGCAGATAGGTCGCCGGATTTTCGATCAGGATGGCGCGGCCAAGAACCTCCTGAACCGCGTCGATTTTTCCGGCGACCCGGAAAAGCGCCGCTTCGTCATAGGGCAGGGGCAGAAGGTCGGGAAAGGCGCGGCCGGAAAAATCGCTCCAGGCGAGATGTTCTGAGATCAGCGCCGGCGCGGCGAAGTCCACGACCTCTTTCAGCCGCGCCAGATGATCGCGGTCGAGCTTTCCGTTCGAGCCGAGCGAAAGCCCCACGCCATGGACTGAAATCGGAAAAGTTTCGCGGATCGCGGCGAGCAGGCGGCGGTTCGGGCCGCCCGGATTCATGTAATTTTCGGCGTGGATTTCGAAAAAGCCGATGTCGGGCCGCGTCGCCAGGATTTCCGCGCCATGCGCCGGCTTCAGCCCGGCGCCGACCGCATCATGCGTCGGCTTTAGTCCGGCGCCGACAACGTCACCAGCGGGCTTCAGCCCGGCGACAACATCGTCTTGCGCGAGCGCGAGGGATGGGATGTGGATATTCATGGCGACGCGGCTCCGTTTTCCAAAAATCAGACTTTCGGGCGGTCGCGGTCGAGCGGGGCCAGCGCGCCGGTGCGCCCGCCGGGAAGTTTGATCCCCGCGCAGGTTCCCTTGGGCACGAATTTCCAGCTGTTGCCCTGGTAGTCGATGGCCGAGGTCCCGGCGCAGGTCGTGCCCGGACCCGCGGCGCAATCATTGGTTCCCTTGAGCGCGACGCCAAAGCATTTTTCCTGCTTGCTGGCGGCATGGGCGGGGACGGCGGCGAGCGCCGACAACAGGGAGGCGGCGAGCGCGAGATCGCGGGACAAACTGGTCTTGCTCATTCTGAAATCTCCGATTGGGGCGGTCGTCGCCGCCTGCTCCCCTTACGAGGCCGGAGGCGCTGCGTTACGCTGAACCGCCGAAAAATTCCCGGGCGCCGGAAATTGTTCCTGCGAAGATGCAATTGTGACGTTTCCGTTGTAACAATCCGCCGGCCCAGGGCGAAAAAGGGTGTTGGATGCCGGATTTACTGGCGCAGGATCGGGAATGGAGCGCGGCCATGCGGGCGGCCCTTGCGGGCGACGCCGCGGCCTACCAGCGCCTGTTGACCGCGCTCGTTCCCTTTCTGCGCAAGGTTTGCCTCAGGGCCTGCGCGCGCGCAGGCCTGTCGGCCAGCGACGCGGAGGACGCCGTGCAGGAAACCCTGCTCGCCATTCATCTCAAGCGGCACACCTGGGACCCGGCCCAGCCGCTGGCGCCGTGGCTTGCGGCCATCGCGCGCAACAAGATGATCGACGCGGCGCGCCGACGCGGGCGCCGCGCCGAGACGGACATCGCCGATTTCGAGGATGTGCTCGCCGCGCCCGCCGAGGCCGACGGCTTCGACCGCGAATTGGACCGGCAGGGGGCGCTTCGCCTGCTCGACCAGTTGAGCCCGAAGCAGCGCGAGGCGATCGAGGCGGTGTCGATCCGCGGCGAAAGCCTGCGCGACGCCGCGAAAAGCCTGGGCGTCACCGAGGGGGCGCTGCGCGTGTCGGTGCATCGCGGCCTGAAGGCGCTTGCGGCGCTCTATCAAAGATTGAACAGTTGAAGATGCGAGAATGAAGACCGAGGACCTCATCGCCGCGATTGCCGCGGACAACGACACGAAGCCGACGCCGATGCCGCGGGCCTTCGCGCTCGACCTCGGCGCGGGTTTTGTCGTCTCGGCTCTGTTCTTCTTCGCCTTTCTCGGCCTGCGCCCGACCTTTTTCTCCTCGCTCGACGAGCCGCGCTTCCTGTTCAAATTCGCTTTTTCCCTGACCATGGCCATAACCGGCCTGGTCCTGGCGTGGCGGTTGTCGCGGCCGGGCGCCGATCCTGGCCTTGCCCGCCGCGCGGTTCTCCTCGCGCCGGCTTTGGTCGTGGCCGCGTCCCTGATCGAAATGGCGGTCGTTCCGCCCGATCAATGGGCGGCGCGGATGATCGGCCATAACGCCGTTCATTGCCTGACGCTCATCCCCTTCATGGCGCTGGCGCCGCTTGCCGGGCTGTTCCTAGCGCTGCGCCACGGCGCGCCGAGCGATCCGCGCCGCGCGGGGGCGGCGGCGGCCTTCGCTGCGGCCGGCTTTTCCGCGCTGCTTTACGCCGCCAACTGTCCTGACGACTCGCCCTTCTTCGTCGCGGTCTGGTATATGATCGCGACATCGATCGTCGTCGCGCTCGGCTGGTTCGCAGGCGGACGCCTGCTGCGCTGGTAAGCGCGGCTCAATCCGGAAAGACCCATGCAGGAATTCACGTCCGACGGCGCGCGCCTCGCTTTCATCGATTTCGCGCCCACGACGCAGGACCGGGGCGAACCGATCCTCCTCATCCACGGCTTCGCCTCCAACCACGGCGTCAACTGGGTTTTTCCGCAATGGGTCAAGACCCTGACCCATGCCGGCCGTCGCACCATCGTCTTCGACAATCGCGGCCACGGCCGCAGCGAAAAGCTCTACGATCCCGCGCTTTACACGCCCTGGATCATGGCGCGCGACGCCGTCAACCTGCTCGACCATCTCGGGATCGACCGCGCCGACGTGATGGGCTATTCCATGGGCGCGCGCATCGCCGCCCATATGGCCCTGGCGAGTCCGGAAAAGCTGCGGGGCCTTGTACTGGCGGGCCTCGGTTTCCATCTGGTGGACGGAGAGGGGTTGCCGGCCGGCATCGCCGACGCCATGGAGGCGCCGTCGCTGGAGGTTGTGACCGATCCGATGCAGCGCATGTTCCGCTCTTTCGCCGAGGCGACCAAGAGCGATCTGCGGGCGCTGGCCGCCTGCATGCGGGGCTCGCGCCACGCCATGAGCGAGGCCGAGGTCGGAGCGATCCGCGCGCCGGCTCTCGTTTGCGTCGGCTCGGAAGACGATGTCGCCGGACCGCCGGAGCCGCTGGCGCGGCTCATGCCGAACGCCCGCGTCCTGGTCATTCCCGGACGCGACCATAACAAGGCGGTCGGCGACAAGGTCTTCAAGGACGGCGTGCTGGCCTTCCTTAACGACCTTTCGGCCTAGGCCCGACAGCGCGTCGGGCGCGTGATATAAGTCTTTGCCCGCGAAGGCGGCAAATTTTCGCCCGAGAAGGCGGCAAGTCCTCGCCCGAGAAGGCGAAAGGAGTTTTCGATGACGACGACCGGCAATGTCCGCCCGCTGCGCAAGAGCGACGCCGATCCGGTGTTCGCGCAGATCCGGCGCGAGGCCGAGGAGGCGCTGCATCGCGAGCCGGAACTCGGCTGCTTCCTCACCTCCTTCATTCTCAATCATGCGACCTTGGAGCAGGCGGTCGGCCATCGCCTCGCCTCGCGCCTGTCGCATCCCGATTTCTCGGGCGATCTGATCCGCCAGAATTTCCTCGATCTCGCCGCGCGCGATCCTTCGATCGGCGAGGCGCTTCGCGCCGACATTCTCGCCGTCGCCGACCGCGACCCGGCCTGCCAACGCCTGATCGAGCCGGTGCTCTATTTCAAGGGCTTCCACGCCTTGCAGGCCCATAGGCTGGCGCATGCGCTATGGAACGCGGGCCGCAAGGATTTCGCGCTCTATCTGCAAAGCCGTTCGTCCGCGGCCTTCCAGACCGACATCAATCCGGCGGCGCGGATCGGCAAGGGCATATTCCTCGACCATGCGACGGGGCTTGTCGTGGGCGCCACGGCGGTGATCGACGACGATGTGTCGATTCTGCACAGCGTCACGCTCGGCGGCACCGGCCACGAGCGCGGCGACCGCCATCCGAAAATCCGCCACGGCGTGCTGATCGGCGCGGGCGCCAAGATCATCGGCAATATCGAGATCGGTCATTGCTCGCGCATCGCGGCGGGCTCGGTGGTGCTCAAACCCGTGCCGCCCAATGTCACGGTCGCCGGGGTGCCGGCGAAAGTCGTCGGCGCCTCGGGCTGCTCCGAACCGGCGCGTGAAATGGACCAGGTTCTCGCCGCCAAGGCCGAGGATGTTTAGCGGTTGAAATCTGAGGATTGGCTCCCGTTCGCGAATGACCCAAAACGGCGGAAAAGGGACCTGCGCAACCGCCGCGACTAAGGACTGCTCGGCGCTAATTAGCGGAAATTCGTGGCTGGTCGGCCCGGATTCCGGAGTCAACCCGGATAAGCCATTTCGGCTGTTGGCGCGAACGGCCGCAACATTTCGGTAACCCAGCGTTCCGTCTGTGCTGCTTCGGGCGCCCGCGGGTCGTTTGAGCGTCCCCTCCTCACCAGAAAATTAAGCGTCTGGCGCCCATCCGTCGCGACAACCTCGGCGCTTATCGCGATCTGCGGTGCTGACGCCGTCAACAAGCTCACCGATCTTGGCGCCGATGAGCGAGTCCGGGAAGTTCAACGAGCCGCTGAACTAAGGGCGCGGAGTGGCGTTAATGTCGTCATAAGGGCTTTCGACGGCCGTACGCTCACGCCGAGGAACATGACCATTGCGACGCTTCCCCGTATAAAAGACAGCTTCAGGTTCCGCGCGTCCCCACGAAACAATTGATCGTCGGCGGTCAAACGCATGACCCGGCGCCAGCGAGCGGGGAGCGAGAAACCTTTATATATTTCACAAGATAATGGAGACCGGAACATGGCCACCTGGATCGTCGACAATGACACGACGACCCCCGTCAGCGGGGAAACCAACGTCGCCCAAGCGGTCGCCGAGGCGCAGAACGGCGACACGATCGTGATTCAGGGCTTTGCGACGGCGGGCTTACTCGACATCGGCAAGTCGCTGACGATCGAGGGAAGCCCGACGTTCGGCGGCGAGCTTGCGACGAGCCAGATCACGGTCGAGGCCGGCGCGAACGTCACCTTCGCCTATCTGGAAATTTCTGGCGGCGGCGGCGGCTCCGGCTCGGGCCTGAAGGGGGCCGACGGAGCGGACTCGACGGCTGTCGGCGCCAACGGCGTCGATGGGACCGCTTTCACCGGACAGCCGGGGTCGAAAGGCGGCGACGGCGGAAACGGCGACGCAGGGAGCGACGCCGCGCCGATCGTCGGCGTCGCCGGGGGCGCCATCGTCAATGATGGCGCGCTGACGATCGTCGATTCCGTTGTCATCGGCCTTTCCTTCTCGGGCAAATCCGGCGGCAAGGGCGGGAACGGCGGCGCCGGCGCTCCTGGCGGATATGGTGGCTCCGGGGGCGGCACCTCGACGCCCGGCGGCAATGGCGGCAACGGGGCTGACGGCGGCGCCGGCGGCAGCGGCGGCGCCGGCGCCGCCGGCGCCAATGGCGGCGGGGCGGTGGGGGGCATCGACAACAAAGGTTCGCTCACCCTCGAAAACAGCGCCGTCACCGGCAGCGCGTTCGGCGGCGCCGGCGGCAAGGGCGGGAACGGCGGCGCCGGCGCACAGGCCGGCTATGGTGGCAACGGCGGCTTCACGACCATGAACGCGACCGGGGCGACCCCGGGCAAGGGCGGCAACGGCGGCAATGGCGGCGACGGCGGCAGCGGCGGCGCCGGCGGCGACGGCGGTTCGGCCGTGGGCGGCGTCTATAACGAGGGCTCGCTCGCCATTCTCGGCGCGGCCGTGCTTTATGACGACAGCGCGACTGGCGGGCAGGGCGGCGCGGGCGGCGCAGGCGCTCCCGGGGGCGCGGGCGGAGCTTTTGGCGTTGGCGGCGATTTTCTGGGGACGGGACTGGCCGGGGCCGCCGGGACCGCCGGCAGCGACGGGGCCAGCGGCGCATCGGGCTCGGCTTACGCCGATTTCTACGGGGCCGGGCCTACGGCGGGCGCCTTCACGATCGGGTCGTCGATCATCGCGTCCTTCGTCGCCGAGCCGGAGACCGTCACGGATACGAACACGAATTTCGGCCAGACATTCACCTATCACCTGTTCACCTTCGGCGCCGACGGCGCCTCGGGTTCGGTGTCCTGGCACGTCACGACAGGGGCTGGCGGACCGCCGCTCGGCGATTTTTCGGGGGCGACCTCGGGCACGTTCAATTACAATTCGCTGTCCGGCATCACCTTCGCCTACGGCGCTGCGGTGACGCTCAAGGCCGATGCGGCGGCCCCGGCGATCGAGACGTTCTCGATCGAGCTCACCAATCCGACCGGAAGCGTCAAGCTCGGCGACCTCACGACCATCACGCAGAGCGTGATCAACGCCGCCGCCAACACGATCTCGGATCTCACGTCGCTGAGCTACAAGACGTCCTATGAAGCGGTCTGGACCGTCTCGACGGGCGTCCTACAGATCGTCGACACCGCGGCTTCGAACGCCGTGGTGGCGACGCTGACCTTTCCCAACGCCGATCTTTCCGGCGAACTCATCAGCCTCTCCGATGACGGGAGCGGGGGAACGAAACTCAAGCTCGCTTCGGCCCCGATCGTCAGCGCCGATCCGGGCTCGGTCGTCGCCTATGGCGTGCCCGGTGCGGCGTATAACGCGGTCGAAACCCTCGCCGACGGCGCGAAAGCTTACTTTTTCACCAATGTCGCCGGCCAGCCCTATACGGCCCGCCGGAAGGATGTCGACGCCCATGGCCTGCTCGTGGATCAGGTCTTCACGGGCGTCACCGGCCAGGGCTTCCTCACCTCATACAAATACCTCTATGCGGGCGGTGGGTTTGTCGGCGCGCAGGACTTCTACACGGGCGTCACCGGGCAGGCCTATACGGCGGAGGAGGCCGATTACGATGGCGCGGGCCGGCTGACCCGCGCCGCCTTTTCCGGCGTCAGCGGCCAGCCTTACGCGGCTTATGAATATGATTATGTCGGCGGCGTCTTTTCTGGCTCCATGTTCACCTACACGACCGCGCCTTCCGGCGCCGCTTATTCGTCCTACGAGGTCGACTACGATAACGCCAACGCCTTCGCCGGCGAGAAATTCTTTTTCACCGGCGTCACGGGCCAGGATTACACCGGCGAGGAGGCGGACTTCGACGCGAGCGGCCAGCTTTCGCGCATCGTCCTCACTGGCTTCCAGGATCAGGCCTATTCCTCGCTTCAACTCGACTATTCCGCCGGAGCCTACCAAGGCTACAAGGCCTTCTACAACGTCATGGGCCAAAGCTACACCAGTGAAGAAGTGGACGTTTCGGCCTCGGGAGCGCTCGAGAAGGTTGTCTATTCCGGCCTGACCGGGACGCCCTATGCCTCGGTCGAGCAGGATTATTCCAACGGCTCCGTTTCCGATCTGGTCTATGATTTCACCAATGTGACCGGCGGGAATTATCATTCCTATCAGATCGTGACCGATGCGAACGGAGTCGCACAGCGGGAAACCTTCGACCTCGACAGCGGCGGCCATACGCTGATCGCGCTCGCGAGCGGACAGACGCTGACGAGTCTGGGCGACGACAAGATGACCGGCTCGGGCGCGACGACTTTCCTGCTCGACGCCAGCTATGGAGCCGACACAATCACGAATTTCAACAGCGGCGACAAGGTGTCGCTGTCGTCGGCGGAATATGCGCAACTGAGCCCGGCGATCCAGAATGGAACCTATTCCGGCGGCAATGCGACGCTGCACTTCAGCGATGGCGACACGCTGACCTTCAAGGGCATGACCGAGGCAACGCTTTCCGGCATGACCGCGAATTTCATGTCACACGCGTGACGCGACAAATTTAAAGGCGCCTTAAGCTCTGAGTTTCACGCCTGCCGAATGTCCGTTGAGCACGCCAAGCCGCTCTTGCCGAAGGAGTTCGCGGCCGGCCGCTTCGAGCCGAACGCCGCCATCCCGCAAAGGCGCCGAGTTTCAGATTTCGACGATTCTAGCCCGCCATCACGTCGTCTTTCCCGCCTTCGCTCGCCGCGAAAAACGCCGCGGCCGCGTCCGGAAGTTCGGAGAAATGGGAGATGATCCGGTCGGGGGCATATTCGCTCACCGGGAGGTCGGTATAGCCGAAATCGACGGCGATGACCGGGACTTCCGCGGCGCGCGCGGTGGCGATATCGGTCTTGGAATCGCCGATCATGATGGCGCGCCTGACCTCGCCGCCCGCCGCCTCGATGGTTTTGAGCAGGGGCCTGGGGTCGGGCTTGGCGATGCCGAAAGTGTCCTGGCCGCAGATGAAGGCGAAACGGTCGGCGACGCCGAGTTTTTCCAGCAGGAGCTTGGCCGGGCGCTCGACCTTGTTGGTGCAGACGGCGAAAAGGCCGCCGCGCTGTTCGAGCGCGTCGAGCGCCTCGACAACGCCAGGGAAAAGCCGGCTCTCGTCCGCGATCCGCGTCTCGTAATGGGCGAGAAAGCGCTCGAACATGTCGTTCAGTCGCTCCGGCGAGACTTCCTTGTCCTGAGCCTCCAACGCGCGAACGATGAGCGCGCGCGCCCCCGCGCCGAGCAGGGAGCGGGAATCTTCGAGCGGCGTCGGCGCAAAACCCTCGCCCAGCATGATATGATCCAGCGTTCCCATCAGGTCGCCGGCCGTATCGGCCAGGGTGCCGTCCAGATCGAAGACGTAAAGCACGGGGTCGGATTTCATCGCGGCCATCAAGTCCTCCTTATATTCAACTTTAGACTATAGATGGTCCCTGATTATATGTCATGCCATCGCCGCCTTTGCCGGACCATGATGATAAATTCCCAAGAAAGGGGATGATTCGCGCTTTTCGGGCGAATCGAGGGGGAGGGAGCCGCCATGCTGCGCTGGACTATGATGGTCTTGCTCATAACGACCGCGGCGGCGCAAGCCGCGACCTATGATTTTCTGCCGGCGCCCCAGATCGACCTCAACCGGGTCTATCGGCTCGACAAGGCGACGGGCGAGGTCGGCGCCTGCCAGTTCGGGCTCAAGGACGGAGCGCCGGTTGGCGTGACCCTGTGCTATCCGCCCGGCGACGGCGGCGGGCCTCAGGTCCCGGGCGAATATGCCCTGGTCGCCACCAGGCACGAGCGCGAGGCCAGCGTCTTCCGGGTCAATCAGCGCACCGGCGAGATGTCGATCTGCTATGTGCTGAAAGGCGCCGTGGTCTGCACCCCGCCGGCGAAATGATGGACCCGCTGACGGCCTTCGGTCTTTTCGCCGTCAGCGCCATGCTGCTGTTCTATGCATTGGAGCCGCGCGGCCCCATCTATATTCTCGGCTTCGCCGCGTCCTGCGCGCTCGGTTCCGCCTATGGCTTCCTGCAGGGCGCCTGGCCCTTCGGTCTGGTCGAGGCGGTATGGTCGATGGTGGCGTTGCGGCGTTATCTTGCCGCGCGGAAAGGAAAATCCGATGCGGCTCAATGATCCCTCCGTCCTGAAAACCCAAAATCTCATCGGCGGCGTGTGGCGCGGCGCGGGCGCGCTGGAGATCAAAAACCCCGCCAATGGCGCGGTTCTCGGCCATGTTCCCAACGGCGGCGCGGCGGAGGCGACGGAGGCGGTTGAGATCGCGGCGCGGGCGCAAAAGCTCTGGGCGGCCCATACCGCCAAACAGCGCTCCGGCCTGCTGCGCAAATGGTTCGAGCTGATCCTTGCCGCGCGCGAGGACCTCGCGGTCATCATGACCAGCGAGCAGGGCAAGCCGCTGGCGGAGGCGCGCGCCGAGATCGATTACGCCGCAAGCTTCATTGAATTTTTCGCCGAGGAGGCCAAGCGCGTCTATGGCGAGACCATTCCCTCGCCCTGGCCCGATTCGCGCATTGTCACTTTGCGCCAGCCGATCGGCGTCATGACCGCGATCACGCCGTGGAATTTCCCTGCGGCGATGATCACCCGCAAATGCGCGCCGGCGCTGGCCGCCGGTTGCGCCTGCGTCGTCAAGCCGGCGCCGGAGACGCCGCTCACCGCTCTGGCGCTCGGGGAACTCGCGGTCCGCGCCGGCCTGCCGCCCGGCGTGCTGAACATCATCACCGGCGACGCGCCTTCGATCGGCAAGGTGTTCTGCGAACATCCCTCGGTCCGTTTCGTCGGCTTCACCGGCTCGACCGAGGTTGGCAAACTGCTGATGCGGCAGGCAGCGTCCGGCGTCAAAAAGGTCGGGCTGGAGCTTGGCGGCAATGCGCCCTTCATCGTCTTCGACGACGCCGATCTCGACGCGGCGGTCGCCGGCGCCATGCTGTCGAAATATCGCAACATGGGGCAGACCTGCGTCTGCGCCAACCGGCTCTATGTGCAGGAGGGCGTGTACGACGCCTTCGCCGCCAAATTGGCCGAGGCGGTGGCGAAACTGAAAGTCGGCGACGGCTTGGAGGAGGGGGTGCAGCAGGGGCCGTTGATCACGTCCGAGGCGTTGGACAAGGTCGAGGCCCATATCGCCGACGCCCTCGCCAAGGGTGGGCGGGTCCTGGTCGGCGGCCATAGGCACAAACTGGGCGGGACCTTTTTCCAGCCTACGGTGCTTGCCGACGTCACGCCTGAAATGATCGTCGCGCGCGAGGAAACTTTCGGCCCGGTCGCGCCTTTGTTCCGCTTCAAGGACGAGGCCGATGTCATCGCCCAGGCCAATGCGACGCAATTTGGTTTGGCCGCCTATTTCTACGCCCGCGACCTCGGCCGGGTGTTCCGGGTCGTCGAGGCGCTGGAATATGGCATGGTCGGCGTCAATTCCGGCATCATCTCCACCGAAGTCGCGCCCTTCGGCGGCGTCAAGGAATCCGGCATCGGCCGCGAGGGCTCCCGCCACGGCATCGAGGAATTCGTCGAAATCAAATATGTCTTGCTCGGCGGCTTAGGGGGGTAGGCTAGCCGTGGGGGCCTGCGGGACAAGAGGCTCGCGCCGGGATTGGCGTTGCGCTAGCTTGATCTTCCCTGGACCCGTTCGCAGAGAGCCGCCACATGACCTCGCAATTGTCGCCCGAAAGACTTCTTGGTGTCGGCATGGGCTTTTGGGGCGCCAAGGCGCTCCTTTCCGCCGTCGAGCTCGGCGTTTTCACCCGGCTCGGCAAGGGCCGCGCCAATCTCGCCGAGCTGACCGAAGACCTCGGCTTGCACGAACGCGGCGCGCGCGATTTTTTTGACGCGCTCGTCGCCATGAAGCTTCTCGATCGCGAGGACGGCGTCTATGGCAACACGCCGGAGACGGATCTTTTTCTCGATCGCGCGAAGCCGAGCTATGTCGGCGGCATTCTCGAAATGGCGAACGCCCGGCTCTATGCGACCTGGGGCCGGCTGACCCACGCCCTGCGGACGGGGCGGCGCGAGAGCGAGGACCCCGCCGACGAGGATTTTTTTGGCGCGCTCTATGCCGATCCTGATCGCCTGCGCGGCTTCCTTGCCGCGATGAGCGGCGTCAGCGCCGGTCCGGCCAAGGCCATCGCCGCCAAAATCCCGTGGCGGGATTACAAGAGTTTCGTGGACGTCGGCGCCGCGCAGGGGATGGTCCCGGTGACGATCGCGCGCGCGCATCCGCATCTCGCCGGCGCCGCCTTCGACCTGCCGGCAGTGGGCCCCATTTTCGAGGAATTTGTCGCGCGCAACGGCCTTTCGGACCGGCTGCGTTTCATGCCGGGCGATTTCTTCAAGGACAAGCTTCCCACCGCGGACGTCATGATCATGGGCCATATCCTCCACGACTGGGGCATGGAGGAAAAACGGGTTCTGCTCGCGAAGGCCTATGAGGCGCTGCCGAAGGGCGGCTTGCTGGTCGTTTATGAAGCGCTCATTGATGACGACCGCCGCGAGAACGCCTTCGGCCTGTTGATGAGCCTCAACATGCTGATCGAGACGCCGGGCGGCTTCGACTATACCGGCGCCGACTGCCAGAACTGGATGCGCGAGGCGGGCTTTGCCGAAATCCGGGTCGAACATCTGCTCGGCCCGGATTCCATGGTGATCGGCGTGAAGTGAGGACCTGACCTCCGTCGCCTCACACGATTTTCGTCCGCACCTCGCCGACGCCCGCGATTTCCCCGACGAGCGCATCGCCGGCAACGACCGGGCCGACGCCGGAGGGCGTGCCGGTAAAAATCAGGTCGCCGGGGCTGAGCGCGACAAAGGTCGAGAGCGCGGCGACCACTTCCGGCACGGACCAGATCAGGTCGGCGAGGTCGCCATCCTGTTTCACCGCGCCATTCACTTGCAGCGAAATGCGGCCGGTCTTGGGATGGCCGATTTGCGCGGCCGCGTGGATGAGGCCGAGCGGGGCGGAAAAATCGAAGCCCTTGCTCATATCCCAGGGCCTGCCGGCCTTGCGCGCCTCGGCCTGGATGTCGCGGCGGGTCATGTCCAACCCGGCGGCATAGCCGTAAACATGATCGAGCGCGGCGGCCGCGGGAATATCGACGCCGCCCTTGCCGATCGCGACGACCAGTTCGATCTCGTGATGGAGGTTCTTCGTCAGGCTGGGGTACGGCGCGTCGGCGCCGTCGGTCACCAGCGCATCGGCCGGCTTGGCGAAGAAGAAGGGCGGCTCGCGGGTCGGGTCGCCGCCCATTTCGCGGGTATGCGCCGCGTAGTTCTGGCCGACGCAGAAAATCCGGCGCACCGGGAACGATTTTCCGCCCGCGACCGGCGCGGCGGCTTGCGGCGGCGGCGCAAACACATAATCAACCATCATCCTGCTCCCCGCATTCCTGCATGCGAAAAACGATTTGCCTCAGCCTCGCTCAACCTTGGCGGTCCATTTTGGCGCGGCAAGCTAGCATGTCGCCCGCCGGCCGTCCCGCGCCGCGAGGCGATCCCGGCGCCCGGAAGTCTTAGGGCATTGTTTTAACGCATATTCGTGTCAAAAAAGTCTCCAACTTTTTGGGAATATGCCTTAGTGAAAGGTCATGCGGCTGTCGCCGATCTGCAATGTTATGGTCGCCCCCCGCCGAGGACCCTCAAAATCCTGCTGCGCAGCGCCAAGGAAACGCCAATGCGCCTGCTCCGACTGATTTTCGCGCCCCGTCACATCGCTTTGCTTCTCAGCATGGCGTTTTTTGTCTGGGTCCTGTTCTCGATGGCGCTTCACCACGAGCGCAGCCATCTGCTGGCGCTGCCGTTGGTGATCTTCGGCGGCCTGACCACGGTGGGGGTGGGCGACGTCCTCCAGAAGCGCCATTCGGTGCTCCGCAATTATCCGATTCTCGCCCATCTGCGCTTCATCATCGAGGAAATCCGTCCCGAGATCAGGCAATATCTGTTCGAAAGCGAAACCGACGGCGCGCCCTTCAGCCGCGACCGCCGCGCCGTGGTATATCAGCGCGCCAAGATGCAGCTCGACAAAAGGCCGTTCGGCACCCAGCTCGCGGTCTATGCCGACGGCTTCGAATGGATGCTGCATTCGCTCAATCCGAAGCCGGTGGCGACGGCGCCGTTCCGCATCGACATCGGCGGGCCGCACTGCAAACAGCCCTATTCGGCCTCGGTGCTGAACATTTCCGCGATGAGCTTCGGCTCGCTGAGCGCCAACGCCATTCGCGCCCTCAATGGCGGGGCGAAGCTCGGCAATTTCGCCCATGACACCGGCGAAGGCGGCTTTTCGCCCTATCACGCGGAAAAGGGCGGCGACGTCATCTGGGAGATCGGCTCGGGCTATTTCGGCTGCCGCACGCCGGAGGGCGTGTTCAGCCCCGAACATTTCGCCGCGACCGCGCAAAATCCCCAGATCAAGATGGTTGAGATCAAGCTGAGCCAGGGCGCGAAGCCCGGCCATGGCGGCGTGCTGCCGGCCGCCAAGGTGACGCCGGAAATTTCCGCCATTCGCGGCGTCCCGGTGGGCCGCGACTGCGTATCGCCGCCTGGCCACAGCGCCTTTTCGACCCCGCTGGAGCTGATGGCCTTCATCCAGAAACTGCGCGAGCTCTCTAGCGGCAAGCCGGTCGGCGTCAAATTCTGCCTCGGCCAGCCGATCGAATTTTTAGGCGTCTGCAAGGCCATGCTGGAGAGCGGGACGGCGCCCGATTTCATCGTCGTGGACGGCAAGGAGGGCGGCACCGGCGCCGCTCCGCTGGAATTCATGGACCATCTCGGCATGCCGATGCGCGATGGCCTGAGCTTCGTGCATAACGCCCTGGTCGGAATCGGCCTGCGCCGTCAGGTGAAGATCGGCTGCGCCGGCAAGATTCTCACCGCCTTCGACATGGCCCGCGCCATGGCGATCGGCGCCGACTGGTGCAACAGCGCGCGCGGCTTCATGTTCTCGATCGGCTGCATCCAGTCCCTGTCCTGCCACACCGACGCCTGCCCGACCGGCGTCGCGACCCAGGACCCCTGGCGCGGACGCGCCCTTCACGTGCCGGACAAGGTCGAGCGCGTCGCCAATTTTCACCGCGCGACCCTGCATGTCCTCGCCGAACTGACGGCGGCCGCCGGGCTGGAGCATCCCGAAGAATTCACGCTCGATCATTTCCGCCGGCGGATTTTGGAAAGCCGGGTGGTCAGCTTCGCCGATCTCTATCCGGCGCTGGAGGAAGGCGAATTGCTGAGCGGCGCGCGCGATCCGCGTCTGGCGGCGATGTGGGAGCAGGCGAGCGCCGAGCGATTTTCGCCGCGCCCGGCGTAATTGCGGGCCAATGCGAAGTTCAATCCTTCTTGCGAAGGGCGGCGGCGATGCGCGGCTCGACCTTCGGTTCAGTCTGGATCGGCGCCGGGCGGGGAGGGCGGCCAATCACGATGAAGCCGCGCGTGAGCAGGCGCGAGACCATGCTCTTGGCGACCGCCGCGACCACCAGCGCAAAAGCGGCGCCGGCCCCGGCGGCGATCATCGCCAGATTGAAGCGCATCTTGTCGGACGCGTCATTCAGCAGCGACAGGCGCGGCAGCACCAGGTGAAGCGCCAAAGCGATTCCGCCGACCCCGACGACGCCGTTCACAATCGCGCCGAGGCCGCGCTCCTTGAGCGCGAGATTGGTGAAATAGCCGAAAGCAAGGGCGAAGCCGATCACGGCATAGCCGAACAGGTTGCGGCGATCGCCGCTCAGACCGTCGAAGCCGATCCATTCGACGACAGGGTCGAGGAAGGGCAGGGAGGAGCCGTGCCCATAACCGCCCGCCATCGCGTGGCCGGCGCCGAGAAGCAAAAACGCCGCGCCGACGACGGCGGGCGTCGGAGAAAGCGGATTTTCTCGATTATTCAGCATGTTCGCGTCTCGGGTCGGAATGGAGCGACGCATTGTCGCGACGAGCTTATCCACTTCCGCTTGAGACTTCGTAAAAGCCTTTCGCGCTCAACGATATGCGCGGCGGCGCCCGCCGCGCGCGAACGAAGCTCTTCGTCCCCCGAGGCGCCTCACATATTGGGATAGTTCGGGCCGCCGCCGCCTTCCGGCGTGGTCCAGGTGATGTTCTGGGCCGGGTCCTTGACGTCGCAGGTTTTGCAATGGACGCAATTCTGGGCGTTGATGACGAAACGCGGGTCCTTTTTGGCCGCCTCGTCGCCATAGACCACTTCATAGACGCCGGCCGGGCAGTAAAGCCGCGCCGGTTCGCCATAGACCGGCAGGTTTTTCTCCACCGGAATGGAGGGGTCGGCCAGTTTGAGATGGCAGGGCTGGTCTTCCTCGTGATTGGTGTTCGAGAGGAAGACCGACGACAGCTTGTCGAAGGTGATGACGCCGTCGGGCTTGGGATAGACGATCGGCTTGACCGCGGCGAGCGGCTTTAACGTCGCAAAATCCGGCTTGCCGTGCTTGAGCGTGCCGAACAAGGTCAGGCCGAACATGTTGTTGAGCCACATATCGATTCCGCCGAGCGAAATGCCGATATAAGTGCCGAGCTTCGACCATAGCGGCTTGACGTTGCGCACCATTTTCAGGTCGGCGCCGATCGGCCCGGCGCGCCAGCCGTTTTCGTAATCGGCCAGTTCGTCATGGGAGCGGCCGGTTTGAATCGCCTTGGCCGCGGCCTCGGCCGCCTCCATCCCCGACAGAACGGCGTTGTGCGAGCCTTTTATGCGCGGGACGTTCATGAAGCCGGCGCCGCAGCCGATCAGCGCGCCGCCGGGGAAGACGAGTTTCGGCACGGATTGCCAGCCGCCTTCGGTAAGCGCGCGGGCGCCATAGGCGAGGCGCTTGCCGCCCTCGAAAGTCTCGCGCACCAAAGGATGGGTCTTGAAGCGCTGGAACTCGTCGAAGGGCGAGAGGGTCGGATTCTTGTAATTGAGATGGATGACGAAGCCGACGACGACCTGATTGTCCTCGATATGGTAGAGAAAGGAGCCGCCGCCGGTGTCGGAGCCGAGCGGCCAGCCGAAGGAATGCTGCACCAGGCCCGGCCTGTGTTTCGCCGGGTCGACGCGCCACAACTCCTTGAGTCCGATGCCGAATTTTTGCGGCTCGCGGCCGGCGCCAAGCCCGTATTTCGCGATCAGCAGTTTGGAGAGCGAGCCGCGCGCGCCCTCGGCGAAGAGGGTGTATTTGCCCCGCAGCTCCATGCCGCGGGTGAAACTGTCTTTCGGCTTGCCGTCGCGCCCGACGCCCATGTCGCCGGTGGCGATGCCGACGACTTCGCCCTTGTCGCCGTAAAGCACCTCGTTGGCGGCGAAGCCGGGATAGATTTCGACGCCGAGTTCTTCCGCTTTGGTTGCGAGAAAGCGGCAGACATTGCCGAGCGAGCCGGCGAAATTGCCGTGATTGTTCATCAGCGGCGGCATCAGGAAATTGGGAAGGCGGACGCCGCCCGAGGGGCCGAGCAGGTAGAAACGGTCTTCCGTCACCTGGACCTTGAGCGGGCAGGCGGGGTCGTCGCGCCAGCCGGGCAGGAGCTGGTCGAGGCCTTTCGGGTCGATCACGGCGCCGGAAAGGATATGGGCGCCGACTTCCGAGCCCTTTTCCACCACGACGACGGCAAGGTCCGGATTGATCTGCTTGAGCCGGATCGCCGCCGCCAGGCCCGAAGGACCGCCGCCGACGATCACAACGTCATAATCCATCGCCTCGCGAGGCTCCAATGCGACTTCGCTCATCTGCGTCTCCGAACAGGGCGCCGGACGGGGCGTTCCGGCAGAATTCTCATGCTCTTCTTAGCGCGCTCATCGGCGCTGTCTACCGAAGCATTGGATCAATGGCGCGTTCGTTTGAATTGCAACTCTTGCGCCAGCAACGAGCGCTGGCTAAAAGCCGCTATGATCGACGCCGGCGCCATGGATCGGGAGACTTTGGCCGCGCTCCTGCGGTGGTACGCCGCCATGGGGGTCGATTGCGCCCTTGAGGATGCGCCGGTCGATCGTTTCGCGCGGTCGGCGCAAAAAAAGGCGCAGGCCGAGCCCGAACCGGCGCAGGCCGACCCTCCCGCGCCGCCGCCCGCGCCCAGAGCGCTCCGTCAGCCTCCGCCGCCCGCGCCCAAACCGGCCGCGGCGCTGTCACACGAAACGGCCGCGGCGAGCGCGCGCGAACAGGCCGCGAGCGCGCAAACCCTCGACGAATTGCGCGAAAAACTGGCGAGTTTCGATGGCTGCGCCCTGAAGAATTCCGCGACCCAGCTCGTTTTCGCCGATGGCGCGCCGGATGCGAAAATCATGATCGTGGGCGAAGGCCCGGGGGCCGACGAGGACCGCATCGGCAAGCCTTTCGTCGGCCGCGCCGGGCAATTGCTCGACAAGATGCTGGCGGCGATCGGCCTCGACCGCTCGAAAGTCTATATCGCCAATGTCGTGCCTTGGCGCCCGCCCGGCAATCGCACGCCGACGCCGCAGGAACTGGCTTTGTGCCTGCCTTTCGTGCGCCGCCAGATCGAGCTGGTCGCGCCGGATTATCTGGTTCTGCTCGGGGCCTCGGCGGCGCAGACCCTGCTGAACGAGAAGGAAGGCATCATGCGTCTGCGCGGCCACTGGCGCGATTATCGCTGCGGCGACAGGACGATCCGCGCCCTGCCCATGCTGCATCCGGCCTATCTTCTGCGCGCGCCGTTGAAAAAAGCCCAGGCCTGGCGCGACCTGCGCGCCTTGAAACACGCGCTCGATCGCGCCGGCGCCGCCTGATGGCCGCGCATTTCGATCTCGAAGCCGAACTGATCGCGCAGGGCCTCGGTCCGGTGGCGGGCATAGACGAGGTCGGGCGCGGCCCGCTCGCCGGGCCGGTCTGCGTGGCGGCGGTCATTCTCGACCCGAATGACCCGCCCGCCGGCATTGACGATTCCAAACAGCTGACCGCGCGCCGGCGCGAGGCGCTCTATGAAGAGATTTGCGCGCGCGCGCTCGCGATCTCCGTCGCATTGGGGCCGGCGGCGGAAATCGACGCGCTGAACATAAGGGGCGCGACATTGACCTGTATGAGCCGCGCCGCGCGCGGGCTCATCCTGGCGCCGCGTTTCGCTCTGGTGGACGGGCGCGATCTGCCCGATCTGCCCTGTCCCGGCCGCGCCGTGATCGCGGGCGACGCCATCAGCCTTTCCATCGCCGCCGCCTCGATCGTCGCCAAGGTGACCCGCGACCGGCTGATGGCGCGGCTCGATACGTTCCACCGCGGCTATGGTTTCGCCGCCCATGCAGGCTATCCGACGCCCATGCACAAGGCGGCGCTGAAAAGTCTGGGTCCGTGCGGCGCCCATCGCCGCTCCTTCGCGCCGGTGCGCAAGGCCCTGGGCTTGTGCGAGCAATGATCCGACCGGCGCGCCCCGCCTTCGCGACATGTTAATTTTTTGCCGCGACCCAAGGGTCAGTCGAACGATCTGTTAAGCGTTCCGTTCGGAAAAGGGACAATCGCCTGTCCGCTCCCTAAACGCGCCTTTTACCCCATTAAGCTTAACTGGCCCATGTCAGTCAGTCGCGTTGTGGTTGTGAGTGCATGCGTATCCTTCGCGCCGGGGCGGCCGGCCCAAAAGTCCAGAAACTGGTTTCGCGTGCTGGACTTGAGGCCGTCCGAGGCCCCGTCGCGGGAGTCGCGCCGCGCGCCATTCGCGAGGCGCCGCTCGACAGCGTCCTTCGCGGCGATTGCGTCGAGGCCATGCTCGGCCTGCCCGAAGCCAGCGTCGATCTGGTCTTCGCCGACCCGCCCTATAATCTCCAGCTCGAAGGCGGCCTGACCCGGCCGGATCAGAGCGAAGTGGACGCGGTCGACGACGACTGGGACAAATTCGCCTCCTTCGCCGATTACGACCGCTTCACACGCGACTGGCTCGCGGCGGCGCATCGCGCCATGAAGCCCGAGGCGACGATCTTCGTCATCGGCTCCTATCACAATATCTTCCGCGTCGGCGCGATCCTGCAGGATCTCGGCTTCTGGATTCTCAACGACATCGTCTGGCGCAAAGCCAATCCGATGCCCAATTTCCGCGGCCGGCGCTTCACCAATGCCCATGAGACCCTGATCTGGGCTTCGAAAAGCGCGGGCGCGAAACGTTACACATTCAATTACGAGGCGCTGAAGGCGGGCAACGAGGACCGCCAGATGCGTTCGGACTGGTTCTTTCCGCTGTGCACCGGCGCCGAGCGCCTGAAGGACGAGACGGGCCGCAAGACCCATCCGACCCAGAAGCCCGAGGCCTTGCTCGCCCGCATCGTCATGGCGGCGTCAAAGCCCGGCGACGTGGTGCTCGACCCGTTTTTCGGCTCCGGCACCACCGGCGCGGTGGCGAAAAAGCTTGGCCGTCGCTTCATCGGCTGCGAGCGCGACCCCGATTACATCGCCGCGGCCTTGCGCCGCATCGCCTCCGTCAAGCCCGCGCCCGAGACGGCCTTCGCGACGCCGGTGGCGAAAAGACAGGAAAAGCGCGTCGCCTTCGCCAGCCTGATCGAGGCGGGAATGATCGCGCCAGGCGCCGAACTGTTCGACGAAAAACGCCGCTGGCGGGCGGTGGTCCGCGCCGACGGCGCGGTGGCGCTGGGCGACATCGTCGGCTCGATCCACAAGATCGGCGCCCTGGCGCAAGGGTTGCCGGCCTGCAACGGCTGGACCTTCTGGCGCGCCATGCGCGACGGCGCCGAGACCAGCATCGACGACCTGCGGGCGGAATATCGCGCGCGGGCGGGCGAGGCGGACGAGGGGTGAGTTTAGCAGAGCTTCGACCTGAATTTCGTATTTCGGCTCGAAGTCGACCTTGCTGCTCGATCCGGCGACCAGTGTCAATCGGCACGTAAAATGCTTGGACGCCGATCCCCGATTCAAGGGAGCATTTTTGCAAGCAGAATAAGACATTGACATCGGCCTCTGCGCGCGTTCCATTTCTTGATCGCGTTATGACGTAAGGTTGCGGCGTCCAATCTTAAGCGTAGCCGTAGAGGTATTAGATGCTCAGCGACAACCTGTGTAAAAGCAGCAAATCTGATCGACTCACATTCAATGATGTATTCACTGGAAAAGATAATAATTTTAATTTTATTCGTGTCGTCGCCGCGAGTTTTGTGCTGCTTAGCCACTGCTATCCTTTGGCGGGCATGAATAATTTTGATCCATTCTATTATTATCTTGGTGGATATGACACGGGAGGCGGATACGGTGTTGCTATTTTTTTCGTCATCAGCGGTTTCCTGGTAACGAAATCTGTACTACAACACGATTTGATGTCCTATCTGCTTTCGAGACTGTTGCGGATCGTTCCGGGGCTAGCCTTTGCCTTGATTTTCTCAGCATTCGTCATTGGCCCGATCGTTACGCAAAAGCCTCTGTCCTATTATTTGCTCAGCCATGAAACGTGGCGCTATTTGGAGGGAGTGAATGTTTTTGCCATCAGGCAGGATTTGCCAGGCGTTTTTCTTGCGAATCCCGAGGCGAAGATCGTCAACGGCAGCTTGTGGACGCTGCCGATTGAATTCGGATTTTATCTGATCCTGCCCGTCATCGGCGGACTCGGTTTGCTGAAACGATGGACGGCGCTCGGTGTCCTGTTGGCAGGCATTGTTTCTTACGCCGCTCTTGTGCTGGTTTTCCATTTTAGCTGGAATGCTCAAGGAGGAAATTTGTTTCGCGGCGCCCCGGTTTTTTCCACCGCGCGCAATTTTATCTTCTTCTTCTCGGGAGCGAGTTTATGGCTATGGCGCGACCGGATCATTTATAGCAGGGGTATGGCAATAGTGATGGTCATTATGCTATATATATTTTCAGTTAATTCTTATAAAACGGCTGTATTTTACATTGCACTACCTTATATAGTTATGTATTTAGCCTTTTCAAGGAGCGATATATTAGGCATGTATAAACGTGTTGGTGATTATTCTTATGGAGTTTATATTTATGCTTTTCCGGTGCAACAGTTCATCGTGGCGAAAATGGACGGCGTCAGCCCATTGGCCTTGTTCGTCATCGCCGCGCCGATAACGCTCCTCTTGGCGGTGGCGTCGTGGCATATTGTGGAGCATCCCGCACTTCGGTTGCGCGAGCGAATTTTTCGGCGTGAAAATTCGCCAGGCCCCGCGGCTCTAGTCAGGAGTTGCCGAGAAAGAGATTTTAACGTGGGGCGGAATTGATGAGACTTTTAGACGCTCCCTGTCTGAAAAGTGCTCAAAATTCCCGCCGCCGCTCGCCGCCCCCACCGCGAGAGCGGTTTAATCCCATGGCGCGATCCTGCCCTTGTTGGCGCCGCTCGCGGCCTTCCGCTTCCCGCCGTAAGCTGAATTCCAGCCTTTGCCGTTCGATCGGAGTCCGCCACTTTGCAGCCCAACTTGGCTGCGATTAAACTCGCGCCGACGAAAGAGGTCCGCATGATCCGCGCCGCCTGCATTTCCGCCCTGTTTTGCCTTGCGCTTGCCCCTTCGGCCAAGGCCGACGGCCTGCCTTTCTTCGCCGGCGGCGACGGGGACTGGACCCTCGATTCGCCGCCGCCGCTGCGGGCGTCGAAAGCGCCGTCGTGGGACGCGCCGGCGCCTTCCAATCCGTGGTCGGGGCTGACGGTGGGCGCGGACATGTTCGGCGCCGTGGGTTCGGGCCATGGCGGGCGCGGCGGCTTTGGCGGCGACGCTTATCTCGGCTATTACAAGGAGTTCGACAACCGCATCGTCATCGGCGCGCAGGGGACCGCGGGCTATGCGCCGGGGCTTTATGATTACGGCCCGCGCGGCTATGATTTCGGTCTCGCCCAGGTCAAGGTCGGCTATGACATGGGCCGGCTGATGCCTTATGTGACTTTCGGCGCCGGCCTCGCCCGTCCGACCAGCGCGCTGAACGGCGCGCCGTTGGGTTTTGCCGCGCTCGACGACATGGCCATCGGCTCGCAGCCGACGAGTTCGATCACCATGGTCGGGGCGGGCGTCAATTATGCCGTCACCAACAATCTGACGGTCGGCGTCGAGGTCGATGCGGTGCAGCAGCACGGCGGCTTCGGCCCGCCGCTCATCCCGCAGCCGGGAATGCCCTGACAGCGCGATCCGGTCTGTCTCCGATTGCATTCCGGTTTCGGCCGGATTGCAGTCGTCGGCCCAAAGCCCGGTCAAATATGGAACAGCGGCCGGCGCCGCGCGTTTCGGCTCCAAAGACCGGCAACCCAAAACCGCTTCCGGGGGCGCTTCAATGGAAACGCGGACAGATGAAATCGCCGCCGGCGTCTACCGCATTTCGACCTTTATCGCGGAAGCAGGCCCTGAAGGCCTCTCCTTCAACCAGTTCCTCATAGAGGCGGATCAGCCGCTCCTCTTCCACACCGGTCCGCGACGGCTGTTCCCTCTTGTCTCGCAGGCGATCAGCCGCATCGTGGCGCTCGATCGGCTGAGATGGATCACGTTTGGCCATGTCGAGTCCGATGAATGCGGCGCAATGAACAATTTCCTTGCCGCGGCCCCGCGCGCCGAAGTCGCGCACGGCGCTCTCGGTTGCATGGTTTCGCTTGACGATCTGGCGGATCGGCAACCGCGCCGATTGGGCGATGGTGAAATCATCGATCTGGGGGGCAGACGCGTGCGGCACATCGATACGCCGCATATTCCGCACAATTGGGAGGCTCGCGTTCTCTTCGAGGAAACCACCGGGACGCTTTTCTGTGGCGATCTGTTCACACATACGGGCGACGGGCCGGCGCTCACCGATGATGATATTGTCGGGCCAGCGCTCGCGGCGGAAAGTCTTTTCGGGGCCACGGCCCTTACGCCCAATACAGGCGCAACGATCCGCCGTCTCGCAACGCTCAGGCCGCAGACGCTCGCGCTCATGCACGGCTCGTCCACGAAGATGCGATGCAGCGAGTCGCTCGTCCGCCTGGCCGAGGCCTACGACTCGAAGCTCCGCGAGGCCTTGACGTAAACGCGGCCGAAACTGTGGCGCCGGATGAAATCCGCGTGGCGCGCCGACGGGCTTTGCGCCGTCCAGAGCGCAGCCAGGACCTCATCCGTCCCTTTGGCGTTTCATGACGAGCCGATCGCCGCGTTGCCTGAATGGCGGCCGCGCGTGATCTTGCCGCCGCTCACGACGCCGCGCCGCCACCGCTCGGGCTCGAAGCCCAAAATTGAAAGGGAGACGCTGACGGCGATCCACGACTTCCGCCGGGGACGCCGCCCGCCTATAAGCGTGCCATGACTTCGCCGACGAATCCCCGTGTCCTCGATGTTCCGACCCTCGCCGAGCGTCTGCGCGCGGGCGACCGCGCCGCGCTCGCCCGCGCCATCACTTTGGTCGAGAGCCGAAAAGTCGAGCACCAGCGTCAGGCGCGCGAGCTGGTCCAGCTCGTGCTGCCGCATACGGGACGCGCGATGCGCGTCGGGATCACCGGCGTTCCGGGCGTCGGCAAATCCACCACCATTGATACTCTGGGCTCCAATCTCATCGCCGCCGGCCACAGGGTCGCGGTTTTGGCGGTCGATCCCTCCTCGGCGCGCACCGGCGGCTCGATTCTGGGCGACAAGACCCGCATGGCGCGGCTCGCGGTCGAGCGCAACGCCTTCATCCGGCCGTCGCCGTCTTCCGGAACGCTCGGCGGGGTGGCGGCGAAGACCCGCGAGACCATGCTGCTGTGCGAGGCGGCGGGCTTCGACGTGATCCTGGTCGAGACCGTCGGCGTCGGCCAGTCCGAAACCACGGTCGCGGAAATGACCGATTTCTTCCTGGTGCTGATGCTGCCGGGGGCGGGTGACGAATTGCAGGGCATCAAGAAGGGCGTGCTCGAACTTGCCGACATGATCGCGGTCAACAAGTCCGAAGGCGAGGGCCGCGCCCGCGCGGTGCGGGCGGCGGGCGAATATCGCGCCGCGCTCCATATCATGCAGCCGGCGTCGCAGAACTGGTCGCCGCCGGTGGTGCTGGTCTCGGGGCTCGACAATATCGGGCTCGACGAGATGTGGGCCAAGGTGGTCGAGCATCGCCACAGATTCGAGGCCACCGGGGAACTGGCGCAAAAGCGCCGTGACCAGCAGGTCAGATGGATGTGGACGATGCTGGAGGAGCTGATGTTCTCGCGTCTGCGCTCCGACGCCCAAGTGCGGGCGCTGCTGCCCGACCTGGAGCGCCGGGTCGCCGAGGGCGCGCTGTCGCCGACGCTCGCGGTCGAGAAGATCGCGGCCGTCCTGGGTCTTTAGCGCATGACGAGGTCGCTGCTCGTCGCGGGCTTCGGCGCCTTTGCGGGCCACAGGCGCAATCCGGCCGAATTCGTCGTGCGGATGCTCGAAAGGCAAGAACGCTCTTTCGCCCTCGCCGGCATCGATCTTCACACCGCCGTCCTGCCGGTCGAATATTTCGCCTTGTCGCCCACTTTGTCGCGGCTGTTCGCGGAAAAAAGCCCGGACGCGGTGCTGTTGCTCGGCGTGGCGGGGCGCCGGCGGCGGCTGACGATCGAGACGCTCGCCCGCAATCGCGTCTCGACTCTGAAAAGCGACGCCGCCCGCCAGCGGGCCTATTGCCGCTTCATCGTCCATGGCGGGCCGGACGTCTTGCGCGCCGGCGGCTCCGTCCCGCGCCTCGCGGCGATCGCGCGCCGGCATGGCCTGCCGGCCTCGCCCTCGCGCGACGCCGGCGATTATCTGTGCAACGAGAGCCTTTATCTTTCGCTGCTGATGGACCGGCGGGCCTGTTTCGTCCACCTTCCCGACTGGCGGGGCGCGCAATTGCGGCGCGCGGCCCGCGTCATTCTGCTCATGGCCAAAGACTTTGCGCTGTCCTAGTTTGCGGCGGGAAACGCGGTGAACAGCATGGATCTTTCGCAAACGATCAGCAGTCTGATCGAAATTCTCTGGGTCGATCTGGTTCTAGCCGGAGAGAACGCCATCGTCCTGGCCATGGCGACGCGGGCGCTGCCGCTGGATCGCAGGCGCATCGGCATCAATCTGGGCACGATCCTGTTCATCCTGCTGCGCGTCGCGCTGGCCTATGCGCTGATGGCGGTCTCTGGCCTGCCCGGCGTCGGCTTCGCCAGCGCCGCTTTGCTGATGTGGGCCGCCTTGTGGGTCGCGATCCGCGGCGAATCGGACAAGACGCCGCAAATGCCGCCCAATCGCAGCCTCGCCCCGGCCATGGCGGCCGCGCTCGCCTATGACGCGCAGGGCGCTCTGCTCAATATGACCGGGGTGGTGGGGGCGGCGCAGGGCGAAAAGCCTTTCGTGATGCTCGGCCTCGCGCTGTCCATTCCGCTGCTGGCGCTGGGTTCGGCGCAATTCATCACGATTTTGCGCAAGCCGCCGCTGCTGTGGGCGACCGCGGGCCTCCTGGGCTGGATCGCCGGGCGGATGACTTGCGCCGACGCCTTGGTGCTCGCGAGCCCGATGCCGCCGGACCTCATGCGCGATTACGCCCCGCCGATCGGCGCCCTGATCGCGATTCTGCTCGCCTATGGCTATTCGCGCGGGCGAAAAATCAAGCGCGTCAAAGACCAGTGACGGACGCGGCGTTCGTCTGGCGGTTCTTCGACCTTGGCGAGAGCCGCCTCGCCCTGACCGCGCCGTTCCGGCGCCGGGCGCAAGTCCGGCCGGCGGCGGAATTGGCGCGCGCCTTTCACGCTTTGGCGCACGAGCCGCCCTATGGCGAAGGCGCGGTCCAGCCGCCCCCGGGCGGCCTCGCTTTGTTCGAGGACGCCTGCTGCCTCGGCGGCGCGCTGATCGCCGCCAGCGGCGCGCTTGTCGCCGAAAGTCTTGTCGCCAAAAGTCTTGTCGCCGGGCCCCGTCGCGGCGCCCTGCGCCAGGAAAGCGACGGCGCCGCGTCCGTCCGGATCTGGCCCCTGACCTCGATGCGGCGTCTCGCTGGCGATTATATTTTCCTGCGCCAGCCGGGCGACGGCGATTACGCCCGCTGGCTGATCGACCTGCTGCCGCGCGTGGTGGTCGCCGCGCAATTCTGCGACCTGTCGGCGTTCCGATTCGTGGTCGCGCGCTCAACCTCGCAAAGGATGCAGGTCGTGCGCGACAGCCTGGGTCTTTTCGGCGTGCGGCCGGAGCGGATCGTCGCGATCGGCGACGCGCCGACCTTTTTCCAGCGCCTCGTCTTTCCCTTACCGGCGGCCAAATATCCTTGCGGCAAATCGCCGCGCGCGATCGAGGCGCTCGAATACCTGCCGGCGCGCTTTCCCGACGCGTCCGACGCGCCGAGGCGCCTTTATGTGAAGACCGGCGAGGATGAAGCTTTGCTCGACCTGCTCAAGCCTTCGGGATTCGTGGCGGTCGAACCGGAGCGCATGAGTTTCGCCGAGCGCGCGCGGGCTTTTGGAAAAGCGGAATGGATCGCGGGCGCGGCGGGCGCGGGCCTCGCCAACGCCGCCTTGGCGCCGCGCGGGCTGCGCCTGCTCGCGGTCACGGCGCGAGGCGACGAAGAGGCCTTCTATCGCGATCTGGCCGAGGTCAAGCAGGGCCGTTTCTTTTCGCTCCGCCCCGACGCCGATTCGGCCGCCGTCACGGCGCTCTTCGACGACTTCCTCGCCTGAACGGCCTCACATCGCCGAAATCCGTTCAAGTTTTGCACCCGCGGCGCCGAGAATCGCCAAAAAACGGTCGGACAGCAGAAAGGCCAGCTCCGTCTCGCGCGACGCCGTCACCGGATCGAGCCGCGCCAGTTCCTCGTCCACATGGCCGGGATGGCACATGATCAACGGCTTCGCGCCCGGCGCGCGCAGGAAAGTCGCGAAGTCCTCGGCGTAATCCGTCTTGGCGTCGAAATCGGAAAAGCCGGAAAAGCCGTCGTTGAGCTTGAAGGCCGCCGCTTTCGCCTTGGCGCGAAAACCGCGCGCCAGCGCCGCCACGGTCAGCGCCTTGCCCCAATGCTTGCCGCGGGCGAAAATCCTTTTGGGCCGGTCGGCGCTGTCGCGCAGCCAGATTTTCCCGGCGAGCCCGCGATGGGCGAGTTCGGCGATCAGATCGTCGGCTATTCCCGGCAAGACCTGGACATGCTGATGCCCGTCGACATAATCCGGCGGCGCGCCATAGGCGTCCTCGAAGGCGTCGAGCTGGCGGCGCAATTCGTCGCGGATTTCCTGGCGCGGCAAAGCGCCGCGCCAGGCGGCGGGAACGATGGCGTTCATCGCCGGAAACGCCCCGTCGGGCGCGAATTTCGTCATCTTTCCCAAAGGCCCGCCGAGGGTCAGGTTGAAATGCAGCCCGAGATCTGCCCGCGGCGCGAGGCCGCGAAAGGCCCTGGCGGCCTCGGGCCAGTTCGCCTGCGTGGTCATGGCGGAGGTCGCGGTGAGCCGCCCGGCGGCCAAAGCTTCGAGAATCCCCCGGGTGACGGCGGGTGAAAGGGCGAAATCGTCGGCGCAGAGCGCGAAGGCGGCAGGCGGGGACATGGCCGATCGGGGACGGACGTGAATTCGTCTCTTTCTTGCGCATTTTTGCGGCGCGGCCTAGAGCATGATCCAGAAAAGCGGAGGCCGGTTTTCGGAAAAGATCATGCTCGAACGGAAGACGAGCGCGCCGCTTCGGCGTTGCAACGGCGGAAACGTGAATGTCTGAACCACCAAATGGCGCGGGTCCGGAACTCTCCGTGATCGTGCCGGTTTTCAACGAGAGCGGGAACTTGCGGCCGCTCGTCGGGCGGCTCATTCCGGCGCTCGCCTGCGTCGAGAGTTTCGAGATCATCTTCATCTCAAAAGGCCTTTATGCCTGGATCGGCTTCAAATCGATCGGGGCGCCTTTCGAGGTCGCCGAGCGCCATTCCGGCGAAGCGAAATTCTCGTACCGCAAGCTCACCCGCTTCGCCTTCGACGGGCTCGTGTCCTTCACCACCGCGCCGCTGAAAATTTGGACCTATGTCGGCACGGCGGTCGTCGCTTTTGCGCTGGCCAACGCCGTCTATTACGTGCTTGAAGTGGTGATCTGGGGCGTCAAAGTCCCGGGCTTCGCCACGTTGATCGTCTCGATCATGTTCTTTGCCGGAGTCCAAGCTGATTTCGCTCGGCATTCTGGGCGAATATATTGACCGCGTCTTCGCCGAGGTGAAAGGCCGCCCGCTTTATGTCGTCGCCAATCGGATCGGCGCGGCGGCGGAGGCCCCGCGCGGCGAATAATCTCACCGAACGACCCAGCCGAGAGCGATCCCGCCTTATGTACAGAAGCTTTCTTTCGGTCAGCGGGTTCACGCTGCTCTCCCGTCTGACGGGATTTTTGCGCGACGTCATGCTCGCCGGCCTGATCGGCGAGGGCATGATGGGCGACGCTCTGGCGGTCGCCCTGCGCCTGCCCAATCACTTCCGGGCGATCTTCGGCGAGGGCGCCTTCAACGCGGCTTACGTCCCGACCTATCTGCGGGTCTATGAGCAATCCGACATCTGGGCGGCGCGCCATTTCGCCAATCAGATTTTCACTTTGCTCCTGATCTCCCAGGTCGTGATGCTGGCGCTCGGCTGGATATTCATGCCGAGCTTCGTCCACCTTTTGGCGCCGGGCTTTGCCGCCCATCCGGAAAAATTCGACCTCGCCGTCAAGCTGACGCGGATCACCTTCCCCTATCTGTTCTGCGTGACTCTGGTCACGATGCATTCGGCGACCCTGAACGCCCATGGCAAATTCGCCGTCGCCGCCTTCGCGCCGGTGCTGCTCAATGTCTTCATCATGGCCTTTCTCGCCATCGCCTTCCTTTTCCCCAATGCGGCCTATGCGGCGGCGGCGGGCGTCACCGCCTCGGGCCTTGCCCAGCTCGCCTTGCTGATGTCGTCGGCGCGGCGGCTGCATCTGATGGAAAAACTCGCGCGGCCGACTTTGAGCGCCGACGTTCGCTCTTTTTTCCGCATGTTCGGCCCGGCGGTGATCGGCTCGTCCGGGCTGCAGATCGCCATGTTCGCCGATACGATCATCGGCTCGATGCTGCCGACCGGCGGCCTGTCCTCGATCTATTACGCCGAGCGGCTCTATCAATTGCCGATCGGGCTCGTCGGGGTCGCGGCCGGCACCGTCCTGCTGCCGGAAATGAGCCGCTGTTTCGCGCGCGAGGACTGGGCCGGGGCCTTTACCGCGCAGAACCGCACGCTCGCCCTGACCTTCGCCCTGACCGCGCCTTTCGTCGTCGCCTTCATGGTCATTCCCGACGTCATCGTGCGCGCCCTGTTCCAGCACGGCATGTTCAGCGCCGCCGACACCGCCGCCACGGCGGCCGTGCTGCGCGCCTATGGCTCGGGCCTCGTCGCCATCGTCGCCATCAATGCGCTGCGCTCGGGCTTTCAGGCCATGGGCGACACCAAGACGCCGATGCTGGTCTCGCTCGGCGCGCTGGCGATCAATCTGCTGCTCAAGATCCTGCTCTACAAGCCCTTGGGCGCGGTGGGCATCGCGCTCGCGACCTCGGCCAACGCCTGGATCAATCTCGTCGCGCTCGTCATTATCGGATTGCGGCGCTATCTGTTCCAGCCCGACGACATATTCAAGGGCGTGGCGCTGGCGGCGGCGACGGCGGCGGTGGTGCTCGCCAATATCGCCCTCTGGCTTCAGGGGCCTTTCGAGGCGCTCGGCCACCGGCTCGGCATTTTCGGCAGCCTGATCGCCCTGGCCCTGTTCGGACTCGTCGGGCTGCTCGTCTATGGCGGCGCGGTCGTCGGCGGCTGCCGGGCGCTTGGCGTCACCGCCGCGCAAATGGGCCTCGGCCGGCTGGTCCGCAAAAAGGCTTAGCGCAGATTGACGATCGGCGCCGGTCGGCGCGCGGCGACGACGGACAGCCCGGCCTTCGCATAATGCGGGCCGGCAAGATCGACCGCGCCGTGTTTTTCGCCGGCCATTTTCATGAGAATTTCGATCGTTCCCAGGGCCTGCGCCGCGTTTTTCGACAATTGCTCGCGCGCGACCGGGGTCTGGCCGCCGTCGGCGCTCGTGAACTGGGCGACCGGACCAACCGGGTTCGCGAGGGTCATGCCGGGCAGAGGCTTCAGATCGACGCCGCTATGGGCGTATTGCATGATGTCGTGCCAGGTGGCGGCGGGCATGGAGCCGCCGGTCATTTTGTTCATCGCCTGGTCGTCGTCGTTGCCGTACCAGACTATGCCGACGAAATTGCCGGTATAGCCGCAGAACCAGGCGTCCTTGTAATCATTGGTGGTGCCGGTCTTGCCCGCGACCTCGATGCCGTCGAGCTGGGCCCGCCGCCCGGTGCCCTGCTGAACCACCTGGGTCATCATGAAGACGAGTTCGTTGATATAGCGCGGATCGATCACCTGCTGCGGCTTCTCGCCGTCGCGGTCGTGGCTGTAAACCAGCTCGCCGCGGCTGTTGTATATCTCCAGCGCGGCATAGGGTTTGACCCGCTTGCCGCCATTGGCGAAGGCGGCATAGCCGGTGGCCTGGTCCATCGGGCTCACTTCGTCGGCGCCGAGCGGCAGCGACTGGGTGTCGGGCAGGGGGGCGGTCACGCCGAGCCGGCGCGCGGTGGCGATGATCCGAGAGCGCCCGAGCTTGGCGTTGCCGTCGCCGACAGCCACCGAGAGCCGCACCGCCACCGAATTGATCGAATGGGCGAGGGCGTTCCACAGCGGCATCGAGCCGCGAAAGTGGCCGCCGTAATTCTTCGGGCACCAGTTGCCGAGGCAGATCGGCGCGTCCACCACCGTGGTGTAGGGCGTGAATTTGCCGCTCATCAAGGCGGTGAGATAGACATAGGGCTTGAAGGACGAGCCCGGCTGACGCAGGGCGTCGGTGGCGCGGTTGAACTGGCTGACGGCGTAATCGTGGCCGCCGACGAGCGCCCGTACGGCGCCGTCCGGCTCCATGACGATCGCCGCGCCCTGATGGGCGTCGAAGCTCGGCCCGCTCTCGCGCAACATCTGGTCGATGGTCGATTCCGCCTTCTGCTGCAAGCCCGAGTCGAGCGCGGTGCGCACGGTGACGACGCGATCCTTGCCGAGCTTGCCGGCGTCGGCGAGCGCCTTGACCTCGTTGAAGGCCCAGTCGAGATACCAGTCGGGGGTCGGGGCCTCGCCGGCGCGATCGACCGGCGACGCCGGATGGCGCAAAGCGTCGGCGATCTGGTTCTCCTGCAGATAGCCTGCCGCGACCATGTTGTTGAGCACCTCGTTGGCGCGGGCGCGGGCGGCGGGCAGGTTGACATGAGGCGCGAATTTGGTCGGGGCCTTGAACAGGCCGGCGAGCATGGCGGCCTGGGCGAGCGTCACGTCCTTGATCGAGCGGCCGAAATAGAATTGCGCCGCCGCCTGGATGCCGAAGGCGCCGCCGCCCATATAGGCGCGGTCGAGATAGAGCCGCAGAATCTGCTTCTTGGTGAGATGCGATTCGAGCCAGAAGGCGAGGAAGGCCTCATTGATCTTGCGGGTGATGGTGCGCTCGTTCGAAAGAAACAGGTTCTTCGCGAGCTGCTGGGTGAGGGTCGAGCCGCCCTGCACCACGCCCGAGGCGCGGGCGTTGACGGTGAGCGCCCGCAAGAGGCCGATGGGATCGACGCCCCAATGGTCGTAGAAGCGACGGTCCTCGGTGGAGATCACCGCCTGGACCACATAATCGGGATATTGGTCGAGCGGCACCGCGTCGTCGTGGAGAATGCCGCGCCGGCCGACCTCCTTGCCGTAGCGGTCCTCGAAGGTGACGGCGAGATCGGTCTTCTTGAGCCAGTTGGGCGAGGCGGTGAGGCGGAAGGCGGGCTGGGCGAGCGTCACCATGACGACGCCGCCGAACACGCCGAGGGTCAGGGCCTCGCAGGCGAGTTCGACCGCCGCGCGGGACGCGCCGCGCACGTGGAACCGCTCCATGAAGCTGGAAAAATCGCGCCACAGTTCCCCGGTGTCGACGCCGAGCGAATAGAACGTGCTGTCGATCCAGGAATCGATCCAGAGGAGCGCGTTGCGCAGCGCGCGAAACCATCCGGCTTTTTCGAAATCATAGGCCAAGGCGGTTCCGCTCCTTACCAGTCCTCGTCCGCGCCGGTCTTGACAGGCCGCCCCCGCAGACGCCTTTAGATTGCCTTAACGCTAACGACGATCAAGCGCAAAATGCGCGCCAGCGTCGCCTGCGCCATTTTGAAACGGACGATGAGCGAAAAGAAAAAATCGCGGAAATCCGGCGCGGCAAGCGAGCCGTTCTGGCGCGGACGCGCCCTCGCCGATTTCTCCAAGACCGAATGGGAGCGCCTGTGCGACGGCTGCGGCCGCTGCTGCCTGGTCAAGCTGGAGGACGAGGACACCGGCGAGATCCATTTCACCGACGTCGGCTGCCGCCTGCTCGACCCGGCAAGGGCGTGTTGTTCCGATTACGGCCACCGCTCGCGGCGGGTCAGGGATTGCATCCGCCTGAGCCCGGAAAGCGTGGCGACCCTGACCTGGCTGCCGCCGACCTGCGCCTATCGCCTGCTGGCGCAGGGCGAGGATCTGCCCGACTGGCATCCGCTGGTCAGCGGAAGGCCGGAAAGCGTGGTCGAAGCCGGGGTTTCGGTGCTGGGACGGGTCAGCGCGCTGGAGGACGAATTGTCGGTCGATGAATTGCTCGACCACATCGTCGCCTGGCCCGCCAAGGTTCCCAAGGCCGCGAAAAAGGGGCGGAAGAAACGAGATTAGATGCAATGGCGAGGGGCGGTTAATATCGTCTTTCCATTTTACCTTCTCTTAACCCCAAAAATGGGATTTCGCGATCAGGACGGGAATGATCCCTGAACGAATCGCTGAATTGTGGATATTTAGGCTTTGTTCCGTCGTTGAACCGATCCTTTACGCGGTTCTCGCGCAAGCCGCCCCAAAATGGGAATCGCGGAATCTCGCGCGAACGAAACGGGCGCGAATTGGCTTCGCGGCGTCAGTCGCGGTTTGTTCGGGAGGCGAGCCAGATCATGTGCCGGGCGCCGCGCCCGCGGCCGGCGCGCACCGGGCGTTCCTCGGTCTCGAAACCCGCCTTGCGCAATCGTCGGGTGAAGCTTTCGTCCGGCGCGCAGGACCAGACCGCGAGAACGCCGCCGGGTTTCAGCGCCGCGCGGGCGGCGGCAAGGCCCGGCCCGTTGTAAAGACGGTCGTTGGCGCTTTGCGTCAGGCCGTCGGGGCCATTGTCCACATCAAGCAGGATGGCGTCATAGGCGCCCGCGCGCGCGCCGATGAAGGAGCCGACGTCGCCCTCCAGAATTTTCACACGAGGGTCGTCGAGGCTGCCGCGAAAAACGTCGGCCATCGGACCGCGCGCCCAGGCGACGACTGCGGGAACCAGTTCCGCGACCTCGACCCGCGCCGACGCATCGAGTGACGCCAATGCCGCGCGCAAGGTAAAGCCCATGCCGAGCCCGCCGATCAGGATCACTGGCGCGGGGCGCCGTCCGATCTTGTTCAGACTCAGCGTCGCCAGCGCCTCCTCGGAGCCGCTGAGGCGCGAATTCATCAGCTCGTTGTCGCCGAGCATGATCGAAAATTCGCCGCCCCGCTTTTTTAGCCGCAGCGCGCCGCCGCCCGGAATTTGCGCGGTATCGAGGAGAATCCAGGGGAGCACGACTGGGCGCCTTCGAACGGTCAGGGTTAATGAATTTCGGGTCGTTCGGCCTCGCCGGCCGCCCGAAATGGGAATCGACGATCAAGACGCGAACAAAAGGAGCGCGAATCGGCGCAAGGCCAGGTTTCGGCTTTCGTTCTTCCCTCAGGCTATTCCGCGAGCGCCGTGAGGATGCGGACCCAGCTGCGCGCGCCCTTCTGGAACGAGGACAATTCATATTTCTCGTTGGGCGAGTGGATGCGGTCGTCGTCGAGACCGAAGCCGACCATCAGCGAATCCATCTTCAATTCGCGCTTGAACAGGCCGACGATCGGGATCGAGCCGCCGGAGGCCGCAAGCACCGGAGGCCTGCCCCATTCGGCTTCGAGCGCCCGGCTGGCGCGCAGGATCGCCTCGGAGCGGAAGGGCAGCGACAAGGCCGGGCTTGCGCCATGGCTCAAGAATTCCGCCTCGCAATCCTCGGGCAGGCTCTTGCGCACATGTTCGCGGAAGGCGTCGATGACGCTTTGCGGATTCTGCTTGCCGACGAGGCGGAAGGAGAATTTCGCGCTCGCCTGCGCCGGCAGCACGGTCTTCGAGCCCTCTCCAATATAGCCGCCGACAATGCCGTTGACGTCGCAGGTCGGCCGCGCCCAGATCTGCTCCAGAACGGAATAATTCGCCTCGCCGGCCGGAACCGACAGGCCGACGTCGCCCAGGAAGGCGGCCTCGTTGAAATCGAGCGCCGCCCATTGCGCCTTGATCTCCTCGGGCAGTTCGGGGACGCCGTCATAAAAGCCCGGCAGGGTCACGCGGCCATCGTCATCGTGCAGGCCGGCGACGATCCGCGCCAGGACATGGATCGGATTGACGGCGGGGCCGCCGAACATCCCGGAATGGAGGTCGCGGCTCGCCGCCTTGACGATGACTTCCTCCAGAACCAGCCCGCGCAACATGCAGGTGATGAGCGGGGTGTCGCGATCCCACATATTGGTGTCGCAGACCAGCATCAGATCGGCTTTCAGCTCCTTGCCATTGGCGGCGAGAAAGGCGGGCAGGGAGGACGAGCCGGACTCCTCCTCCCCTTCGAACAGGATGGTGACGTGGCAGGGGAGGCCGCCGTCGGCGTGGAGGGCGCGGCAGGCTTCGACGAAGGTCATGAGCTGGCCCTTGTCGTCGGCGGCGCCGCGCGCGACGATCTGGCTTCGGCCCGGCTCGGCCTCGACCACGGCCGGCGCGAAGGGTTCGGCCTTCCACAGCTCCAGCGGATCGACCGGCTGCACGTCGTAATGGCCGTAAAACAGCACATGGGGCGCGTCGGGCCGCGCCGCCCTGGCCTTGCCGACGACCATCGGATGGCCGGCTGTCGGCCGGACGGAGGCCTCGAAGCCGACCTCCCGCAGCTGGCCGGCGAGCCATTCGGCGGCGGCCGCGCAATCGGGGACATGGGCGGGGTCGGTGGAAATCGAGGGCAGGCGCAGCAGGTCGAACAAGCGGTCCAGCGCCCCCTGGCGGTCGGAGTCGAGGGCGGCGAGCGCTCTATCGAGTTTGGACATGACGGCTCCTGGGTGAATCGCTAAATTAAACTATCAGCAGAGCGATTTGGCGTCACGCGGGCGACTACCTCTCCCCCGCATAGGGAGCAACGAGAATGGCGATGATTCCGGAAGGGTGGCGCGGCGACGACCGAAGGATGACGAAAGTCTTTGAGTTCGACAATTTCGCTCAGGCCTTGGCCTTCATGGTCGAGGTGGGGCTCTATTGCGAGCGCGTCGACCATCATCCCGAGTGGAAAAACATCTACAACAAGATCTGGGTCGAACTGTCGACCCACGACGCTGGCGGGGTCACCGAAAAGGATCTCGCGCTCGCCGGCCATATGGACAGGATTTTTCTGCTCGGGCGCTGATCATTCCGCCGCGCTGATCGCGGCGATGCGGTTCTGGGCCTGTTGGCGCGGGCCGGGCAGATGGATGCCGACCCGCGTGCCTTGGCCCGGTGTGGAATCGATGCGCAATTCGCCGCCGTGCAGTTCGACCAGGGAGCGGGCGATCGCCAGGCCGAGGCCGGGGCCCTTCATGCCGTCCTGCATCAGCGGCGAGCGCTGCTCGAACGGATGGCACACCGGGGCCAGCTCTTCCGCGCTCATGCCGCAGCCGCTGTCCTCGACGATGATGTCGTACGCCGCGCCGTCGCGGACCGCGCGCACCGCGACGCTTCCGCCCTCGGGCGTGAATTTCACGGCGTTTTTCAGCAGGATGACGACGACCCGGCGCAGGAGGGAGGGATCGGCGAAAACCCGGGCCTCGGCGGGCGGGTCGAAGGCGATCTTGACCTTTTTGGCTTCGGCCGGGGCGCGATAGGCGTCCACCGTTTCGGCAAGCGTCGGCGCGAGATCGACCTCGCGGGCGTTGAGAGCGACCTGGCCGGCGTCGAGCCGCGACATTTCCAGCACGTCGCTGATGACGCCATGGAGATATTCGCCGGACTGGCGGATATGATTGGCGTATTGCAGATAGCGCGGATTGCCGATTTCGCCGAAATATTGCTGCTCCATGACTTCCGCGAAGCCGATGATATGGGTCAGCGGCGTGCGCAACTCATGGCTCATATTGGCGAGAAAATCGGATTTGGCGCGATTGGCGGTCTCGGCCACGGCCTTCTGTTCGAGATAGCGTTCGGCGAGCTCGGCGAGCTGCTGGGCCTGAAACTCAAGGGTCTGGCGGGACTTGCGCAGGTCGGCGACGGTGGCGGTCAGCCGGCGCTCGCTGTCGAGCAATTGCTGCTCGTGCTGCTTGAGGGCGGAAATATCGGCGCCGACCGAGACATAGCCGCCGTCCTTGGTGCGGCGCTCGTTGATCTGGAGCCAGCGGCCGTCGGCGAGGCGCGCCTCATAGACCCTTCCGGCGCCGTCGTCGGGCAAGGCCTCGGCCTGTTCGGCGACGTTCCGGGAATGCGCCATCACTTTCAGATAAGGCGTCCCCGGCGCGGCGGCTTCCGCCGGCAGGCCGTGCACGCGCTGGAATTTGGAATTGCACAGTACGAGACGGTTCTGCGCGTCCCACAGCACGAAGGCTTCGGAAATCGATTCCACTGCATCTCTCAAACGCAGGTCGGCGGCGGCGGAACGCTCGGCGAGGCGGACCTGTTCGGAAATGTCCACCGCGATGCCGACGAGATGCGGCGCGCGTTCGCGGCCCTCGTGGATCACCTGGGCGCGGGCGCGAATCCATATCCACTGCCCCTCGGCGTCGCGGATGCGGAAGGCGTGGTCGATCGAGGCGATACGCCCGGCGGTGAGCTGCTCGGCGACGCCGGCGAGATTTTCGTCCTCGGGATGGATCAGCGCCCGGAGGTCGCCGAAGGACAGGAATTCGTCGGTCCGGGTCATGGACAGCATGTCATACATGGAATCCGACCAATAGATGCGGCCGGTGGCGAGATCCCAGTCCCACAATCCGCAGCGGCCGCGATTGAGCGCGGCGTCGATGCGGTTGCGGATGCGGGCGCGGTCGGATTCGGCGTCGACGGCGCGGCTGGTCTGGGCGAAATAGGCGAAGGCGACCACGCCCATCACCGCCGCGGTGAGCAGGAACAGCAGGGCCGAGCGCCAGACCGTCGCGCGCCATTCCGACATGGTGCTGTCGAGCGGCCGGATGATCGCGAGCTGGCCGAACGGCGGCCGGAGGTTACGCACCGTGGCGAGAACATCGGCGCCGCTCGGCAGGCTGAGGCGCATCGGTCCCGCTTTTTCCGCGAATACGGTGAGCGGCTGGGCGGGGCCGAGATGATCGGCAAGCGGGATTTCCGGCACGGCGCCGCGCGGGAGCGTGGCGATGACCAGGCCGCTGGCGTCGGTTACGGCGATGATGCGGCCGTGGGTGTCAAGGTTTCCGAGCGCGGATTCGAGGATCATCTGGGCGGGCTCGCCCGGCGGCGCGCGGCGGGCGGCGGCGTTGAGGTCTTCGGCGGCGATGCGGCCGACCATATCCATCTGGGCGAGGGCCTCGGGGACGACGCGGTCGTGCGTTTGCATCGCGACCTGGGCGGCGACGCCGAACAGGGTGAGCAGAAAAAGCGCGATCAGCGTGGGGACGGCGGCGCGCAGCAGCGGCTCCAGCCGCTCCTTCGACGACGGCGAGGCGGGCGCGGCTTGTTCTCGATGGGGGGCGTTGTCGCCGCGTGGGAAAAGCGGGGTCACCGAGGCGCCTCCTTCGGGGGCGCCGGCGGGGATGGAGTGAGGCCACCGGGTCTCGATCGGCCCCGCAGCGTCGAGGCATAATGAGGCATCGGCTGCGTTCGCACGCGCCATCATACGCTCCTACAATGTTGAAATGGGATGACCCGGAGCCTTACGGCGACGCTTCCGAATCATCCCCATTCGAATCCCAAGCAGGCTTTTTGTCCAGACTAAATTTTCGTTAATGCAGGCGTTTTTTGCAGCGAAAATCAGGCGCGATTTGAAGACGTTAGGGAAGGCCGACGCGCGCGCCCGAAGCCGGAAAAGGGCATAAATGAGAGTCAAAACAATGCGCTGGTTGTCTCGCTCAAGCTCGACTCGGGCCGCGACGATTTTTCGCCGGAGGATTGCGAAATTTTGGCGGAATTGGCGCGAAACCAAGGCAGAACGCCCCGCCGGACGGGTGGGGCGTTCATGGTTCGGCCATTCGGTCCAAAATTGTCGCGGGGCCTGATCAGGCGAGGGCGCGCGCGACGATATCGCGCACGTCGGGCGAGAGCTTTTCGTGGCCGGCGACGCTTTCGAGGGCGTCCCGGGCGAGCTGGCGGCGCCCCGATTCGAGATTGCGCCAGGACCGGAAGGCCGAAAGCAGCCGCGCCGCGACCTGCGGATTGATCTCGTCGAGCTTGAGCGCGGTCTCCGCGATGAAGCGGTAGCCGGCGCCGTCGGCGGCGTTGAATCCGGTCGGATTGCCGTTGGCGAAGGCGGAAATCAGCGCCCGCACGCGGTTGGGATTGGTCAGGCTGAAGGCGTGGTTGTGGGTCAGGCGTTTGACGCGCGCAAGGGTTTCCAGCTCCGGAATCATCGCCTGGAGCGAGAACCATTTATCGACGATCAGAGGCTCTTCGGCGTGCGACCGGAAGAAGGAGTCGAGCGCGCGCTCGCGTTGCGGCGTGGCGTGGGCGCAGAGCGTCGAGAGCGCGGCCATGGTGTCGGTCATATTGGCGCCGAGCTGGAACTGGCGCATCGCAATGTCCGATCCGTCCGCCGGCGCGCCGGCCGCGTAAAGGTCGAGACAGGCGTTGCGCAGGGACCGCCGTCCGGCGCTCGCCGCGTCCGGGGAAAAGGGCGCGTCGGACGTCAGGCGCTCATAGACCGCGAGCAGGCGGGCGCCGAGACTCTTGCTGATTTCGGTCCGCAGCGAGCGCCGCGCCATGAAAATGGCGTCGGGATCGACGTCGGAGCCGATGTCGCGGGCGATGTCGCTCTCGCTCGGCAGCATGGCCATTTGCGCGGCGAAGGCGGGGTCGGCCGCTCCCGCCTCGATCAGGGCGCCCAAAGCCTCGGCGAAGGCCGGGTTGAAATCCGGCAGCTCGCCGGCGTGGATCAGCGTGGTCGAGCGGATCATCAGCCGCGTGGCGAAGGTCTGCGCCGCCTGCCAGCGGTTGAACGGATCCGTGTCATGCGCCATGAGCAGCAGGAGGTCGTCCTCGGAGAGTTCGACATCGAGGATGGCGGGGGTCGAGAAGCGCCGCAGCAGCGATGGGACCGGCTTGCTTGGCACGTCCTTGAAGACGATCCGCCGTTCCGTTCCGGCCAGTTCGAAAATCCCGAACTCGGCTTCGCGCGGGCTTGTCGGATTGTCCTGAACGAGCGGAATTTCCTGGCCGTCCTGGCCGATCAGGCCAAGCCGGATCGGCATGAGCAGCGGTTTTTTGTCCGGCTGGCCAGGGGTGGGCGGGGTCTCCTGCGACAGGTCGAGCGTGTAGGTCCTCGCCGCGGCGTCATAGGCGCCGCGCGCTTTCAAGCGCGGCGTGCCGGCCTGATTGTACCACAGGAAGAATTGCGACAGGTCGCGGCCGGAGCTTTCCGCGAAACAGGAAATGAAATCCTCCACCGTCGCCGCCTTGCCGTCGAAGCGCTCGAAATAGAGCGCCATGCCGTTGTGATAGGCGTCATGGCCGATCAGGGCGCGCAGCATGCGAATGATCTCGGCGCCCTTCTCATAGACCGTCGCGGTGTAGAAGTTGTTGATCTCGTTATAGGCGTCCGGGCGGACATTATGGGCGAGCGGGCCGGCGTCCTCGGGGAACTGGCTGGCGCGCAGGGTGCGGACATTGGCGATGCGGCCGACCGCCCGCGAACGCTGGTCGGCGGAGAATTCCTGATCGCGATAGACGGTCAGGCCTTCCTTGAGGCAGAGCTGGAACCAGTCGCGGCAGGTGATGCGGTTGCCGGTCCAGTTGTGGAAATATTCATGGGCGACGACGGTCTCGATCCCGACGTAATCGCCGTCGGTCGCGGTCTCCTGGATCGCCAGGATATATTTGTCGTTGAAGATGTTGAGACCCTTGTTCTCCATCGCGCCCATGTTGAAGTCGGGCACGGCGACGATGTTGAACACGTCGAGGTCATATTCGCGGCCATAGACGAATTCGTCCCAGCGCATCGCATGGATGAGCGATTCCATCGCGTAATGGGCGCGATGCTCCTTGCCCTTCTCGACATAAATGCCCAGCTTGATCTTGCGGCCCGAAACGGTTTCGAACTCGTCTTCGATCGAGCCGAGATCGCCGCCGACCAAGGCGAACAGATAGCATGGTTTGGGGAAGGGATCATGCCAGACGGCATAATGGCGGCCGCCGGGGAGATCGCCCTTTTCCATCGGATTGCCGTTGGAGAGCAGGACGGGCGCTTCCTCCTTGTCGGCCTCGATGCGCACGGTGAAGACGCTCATCGCGTCGGGCCGGTCGAGATAATAAGTGATGCGCCGAAAGCCTTCGGCTTCGCATTGGGTGCAATAGGTCGAGCCCGAGCGGTAGAGCCCTTCGAGCCTGGTGTTGGCCGAGGGGTCGAGCAGGGTTTCGACCTCCAGGGTGAAGGGGCGCGCCGGCGGGTGGGCGATGATCATTCTGTCGGGTGTGGCGACCTCGGCCAGATCGAGCGCCTGATTGTCGAGCAAGGCGCGGAAGGGCCGCAGGTCCCCGCCGTCGAGGATGAGCGGCGCGCCGGCGATTCCGGCCGGATTGGGCCTGAGCTCCAGGCGGGAGACGACCCGCGTCGCGACGCGGTCGAGGCTGATGTCGAGACGGACCGCGTCAATCAGATAATCGGCGGGGCGATATTCGGCGAGACGGACGGGGGGATTGGGCGCGGCTTCGGGCTTGTCGGACATGACGCCTCTTCGATCTCGGGATCCGGCGGGCAGTCGAGGCTTCCCGCGACTCGGAAGCCGGACTGCGCGTTCACGCCCTATTTATTCTTGCGGCGCCGGAATCGCCATCCGCCAAAAGAGAAAATCATCGCCCGGCTTGACCGTCCCGGCCGGTCGCGGGAAAAGGGAAGGGACGGGGCGAAGGGACGCAGCATGCAGGGGATCGGCAAAATCTGCGTTTATTGTGGCTCCTCGGCCGGAGCGGACCCAGCTTTTGTCGGGGCGGCGCGCGATTTCGGGCGGATTCTCGCGGAAAACGGCGTCGGCCTCGTTTATGGCGGCGGCGACCTCGGCCTGATGGGGGCGGTCGCCCATGCCGTGCTGAACGCCGGCGGCCATGTCACCGGAATCATCCCGCGCTTCCTGCAAAAACGCGAGCACATGCTCGAAAGCGTCCAGGACCTGGTGGTCGTCGAGGACATGCACGAGCGCAAAAGGCTGATGTTCGAGAAGGCCGACGCCTTTGTCGCGCTCCCCGGGGGCCTCGGGACGCTGGAGGAGCTGGTTGAACAGCTCACCTGGGTCCAGTTGCAGCGCCACGACAAGCCGGTGCTGATCGCCGACATCGCGGGGTTCTGGGCGCCGCTGCTGTCGCTGCTCGACCATATGCGCGGCCAGGGTTTTATTCGCCCCCAACTGGAGGCGCGCTATCTGGTGCGCGAAAAGGTCGAGGACATTCTGCCGGCCCTGCAGGCGGCCTTTGCCGAAGCGCGGCAGCCGCGGCTCGCGCTGGGCCCGGAATTCTGAAATTCCTCAATCGTCCCACATGAATTCTGGGCCGATATAGCCGCGGTCGGTCCGCACCACCCATCTTTGTCCGTGGCGTTCGATCCGCTCGACCAGGGCGCCGCCGGGCAGGATGTCGCCCGGTTGGACCTCCTCCATCCTTCCAGCGCCTTCGATCAGGGCGTGGCCGTGGCCGGCGTCGCGCAGGACGAAGTCGCGGTAGGGGCTGAGAATGACAGTCTCGTCCGGGGGCGAAACGGCGGCCGTCCGAGCCCGCGCCGCATGGGGCAGGGGCTTGCCGATCGAGGCGGTCGGAGTGCGGTCCACCTTCTTCTGCGCGATCTTCTCGGCCTCCGATTGGACCTTTTCCAGCTTCGCCTGCAAATGCGAGGCGGTGGCCGCGACATTGGCCTTGGCGTCGGCGATATTCTTTTGCAGCGAGGCGATGGTCGCTTCTTCCGAGCGCGACTTGCGCGCCTGGGCGTCGAGCTTGTTTTTCAGGCTTTCGACATGGACGCGCAGCGCGGCCAGTTCCTGGCCCTGCGCCTTGGCGGCGTGGAGGGCTTGCGCCGCCGCCGTCGCGACCGGGTCGGGCTTGGCCGGCGCGGGCTGGAGCAGGGCGCCGATGCGGTCGGCAGTCGCCCAGCCGGCGCCGAGCGTCAGCACCAGGACCGCGGCCGAGGCGGCGAGGAAGCGCCACCCGTTGCCGCGCGGCTCGACAGCGCGGAATTCGATCTCCGGCCTTTCGTCGGCATAGAACCGATAGGGCTCGCGAGGCTCCGGCACGGGTTTGGAGGGCGGGATCAGGTCTTGCATCGGGCGGCTCCGCGCGGGCGCTCGCCGCCCGCTTCACATGAGACGGTATTTTCCCGGCATCAGCTTAACCCGCGATTAATAACGCCGCGATTTTCGCCGCGGGTGTCGCTAAAAAGCATCACTCGCCCGCGCTCGATTCGGCCGGCAGGCGGACCAGTACGGCGATCAGGGCGCGATCGTGCATCAAGGCCGCGCGCTCCTTGCGCTGGATCCACGCCGAAGCCTCCTCGATCGTGCGGGCCTCGCCGAGCTTGGCGATCGCCATCGCCCGCTCCGGCGCGATGTCGCCGCGCGCGTGGTGGGGGGCAGGGGGCAGAAAGGCCTGATGGGCGGCGCAGAAATGCGGATCGGCATGAAGGACGCGCAAGCCATCCGCCTTGTCGAAGCCTTCCGATGCGAGTTCTTCCGACAAGGCGTTGGCGCGGGTCGCGATCGGCGGCGGCGCGCGTTCTTCCGGCGTCGTCAGAAGGCCGATGCGGCGGAAGGCCATGCCGACCGATTTCAGGCCGGTGCCCCAGGACAGCAGGATCGCCAGGATGAGGCCGGCGATGGTCGGCGACATCCAGGCTGCGAGCGAGGGCGAGATCAGGAGCGCCGCGACCAGGGAAATGACGCCGAGAATGACATGGTCGCGATGGCGGCGCATGATCGACTTGAACGGCACCGAGCCGTCGTCGCGCCGCTGCGGCTCCCAGCCGGTGTCGAAGCCGAACAGGATATGCAGGACATGGCCGGCGTGGACCATCATCATGATCGGCGCCAGCAGCGCCGACATCAGCACTTCGAACAGGGTCGAGAACAGGAGGCGGATGGCGCCGCCGGCGCCGCGCCGCGTCGGGCCGTCGAACAAAGCGACGATCAGCCCGAATAATTTCGGCGCGAGCAGAACCGCCATGGTCACGATGAATAGTTCCAGCGACCGCTCGGCGTCGAATCGCGGCCAGGTCGGGAAAAGCGCGAATTCCTTGGAGAAATATTCCGGCCTGATATAGCTCGCCTGCAGCACGATCACGATGCCGATCAGGAGTTGCGCGAGCCACAGCGGCGAGGCGACATAGGCCATGATTCCGGTGACGAAATGCTGGCGGGTCGCGAGCGCGAGCCCCTTGGCCGGCAACACCCTGATATGCTGGAGATTGCCCTGGCACCAGCGCCGGTCGCGGGCGGCGACGTCGATCAGCGAAGGCGGGCATTCCTCATAGGAGCCCGGCAGCGAGGGAAGCATATAGACGGAATAGCCGGCGCGGCGCATCAGCGCGGCCTCGACGAAATCGTGGGAGAGGATATGGCCGCCGAACGGCGGCTTGCCCTTGAGATGGGGCAGGCCGCAATGGGCGGCGAAGGCCTTCGTGCGGATGATCGCGTTATGGCCCCAGTAATTGCCGTCGCGGCCCATCCAGCACGACAGGCCGTCGGCGATCACGGGACCGTAGATGCGGGCGGCGAATTGCTGGACGCGGGCGAAAAGCGTGTTGCGGTTGATGATCAGCGGCAGGGTCTGGATGATGCCGGCGTCGGGGTCGGCCTCCATCGCGGCGGCGAGCGCGACGATGGCCTGCCCGGTCATCAGGCTGTCGGCGTCGAGCACCACCATTTGATCATAGGCGCCGCCCCAGCGCGCGACGAAATCGCCGACATTGCCGGCCTTGCGCGCGACATTTCTGGCGCGGTGGCGGTAATAGATCCGCGCCCTGGGCCCGAGCCTTTGCCGCAGGGCGATCAGCGCCCGCTCCTCGGCGATCCAGACGTCGGGATCGGTCGAATCGGACAGCATGAACCAGTCGAAACCCGCGCCGTGGCCTGTCGCCTCAAGGTCTTCGTGGATCGCCTGGAGCGCCCCGAACACGCGCGAGGGCGCTTCGTTGTAGATCGGCATGATGACCGCGGTGCGGGAGTTGAGCTTTTCAGGCGGTTCCGGAGGTTTGGGCCGGGCGAAGAGCAGATGCAGGAAGCCGACGATGGAGGCGCTGAAGGACAGCGCGATCCAGGAGAAATTGGCCAGGAACAGGACCAGCAGCGCCCATTTCAGGAAGGTGATGCCGCCGACGTCGATGACGCGGTACATTTCATAGCCGCCCCAGACGGTAAGGGCGAGGCCGCCGCCGAAGGTGACGAGCCGCGACAGCCAGGGCGCGCGCATCTTTCGCGCGAAAGGGCGCCGTTCCGTCGCCGCGTCGAAGCGGTACAGTTTCTGCGCCGGCATGGCGAGCGGCGATTCCTCCGGCATGGCCGGCGCTGGAGCGGGCGCTCCGTGGGCGGCCGGCGAGGGAGGCGAGGCGGTTTCGATTATGTCGTCCATCGGTAGAGCCAGGTCTCGGTCTGTGGCGCGCCCTGAACGTCCAGCGTCAGGCGGATTTCGCAGGCCGTCTCGCCGGCGGGATCCATGTCGAACTGGACATAGCAGCTCTTGCGCTCCGGCGCGGGATAGAGATGCTGGGCGATCACCTTTCCAGGAGAAACGGACAAATTGGGTTTGAGGTCCGCGACGCGGGCGGAATCGCCCAGGGCGTCGCCGCGGAATTCGACCAGGAAGCGCCTCTGCTTGGCCGCCGGTCCGCGCCCGCCGCGCGAATCCGTCGTCTTGGCGAGCGGCGGACGCGAGGGCGGCGACCAGCACCAGAACTGGCGATAGGCAAAATCGGCCTGCTGGCCCTTGACGAGTGGAGTCTTCGATCGCCAGAACGCGACCATGTTCTGGGCGCTCTCGTTGTCGGAGGGAATTTCGACCAGTTCGACCGAGCCGTCGCCCCAGTCGCCGATCGGTTCGATCCAGAGCGACGGCTTCAGCTCCCAATGCTGGGCGAAATCGTAGAAGTCGTCGAAGGCGCGATGGCGCTGCAGGAAGCCGAATCCCTTGGGATTGCTGTCGACGAACTCGGAAATCTGGAGATTGCTGCGGTTGGTGACCGGGCGCCAAAGCCATTCGCCCGCGCCGGTGAGCATCTGCAGGCCGGTCAGCTCGGTGGCCGCGTCGCGGACGTCGTCGTCGCCGCGCCGGTCGAGCGGACTGAACAGGCTGGTCGCGCTCATCGTCGCGAGCCCGTAAACGTCGATCGTCGCGCGCGGGAACAGCGAACATTCGACGTCGATGATGGTGGCGTCGCCCGGATGAATGGTGAAGCGATAGGCCCCGGCGACGCTTTCGGAGTCGAGCAAGGCGTTGATCGTCAGCGCATTGTCGGCGACGCTCGCCTTTTGAATCCAGACCGCCCGGAACAGGGGAAACTCCTCGCCGCGCGGGTCGCCGGTGCGAATCGAAAGGCCGCGCGAAGTCACTCCTAAAATCTGGCCCGGAGCGGCGGAGCGGAAAAAGCTCGCGCCCTGGAACACCGCGATCTCGTGCAGGCCGCCTTTCTCGTCGCGCCGCAGGACGCGGAAGCCGGAGAAGTCGAGATTGGCCGGGGGCGGCTTAAGGCTGAGCCCGCCGAAGTCGAACTGGGAGGCGTCATAGTTCAACCGCCGCGACATCCCGTCCTCGACGAGATAGACCTGCATTGGCGAGGTGTAAACGAAGCCGCGATGCAGCGGCTCGATGACGAAGCCGCTGGATTTGTCGTTCCAGATCAACCCGTCGGGTTTGATCTTGATGGCGGCGAAGGCCTCGCGCGAAAGATTGGTCAGGGGCGCGGGCAGATTGGTCGAGGGCGCGGAAAAGGGTTTGGCCGCAACGCTCTTGGCCAGATCGAGCACCGACGAGCTGCTGAAAGGCGCGGCGTCCGGCTTCTGGTTCTCGGCCGGAGCGGCGGAAGCGGGGCTGAAGGCGGCGACGGCGGCGGCCGTTCCCGCCAGTTGCAATACGTCACGTCGCTTCAGCATCGACAGGGTCGTCCGTTCCGTCCCGTGAGGTGGTTGCGGGGCGTGGCGGGTCGCCCGCTCGCGCGCATGTTTCCCGATTCCGCGGTTTATAACCTAATTTGCGGCGGAGGCGAGGCAGATTTTTTGCTTTGCGGTATTTTGCGGCTCCCCTATACCTTTCCCGACATTTCCGAGGTTCTCTCATGACGACGCAAAGGAACCGCGCCGCGCCGCCGCGACGCTGCCTCGCCATCGTGCTCGCCGCCGGCGAGGGCAAGCGCATGCGCTCCAGCCTGCCAAAAGTGCTCCATAAGGTCGCCGGGCGCACTATGCTCGCCCATGTGCTCGACGCCGTCGCCCGCGCCGGAGCCGACTCCGTCGCCGTGGTGGTCGGCCCGGGACGCGACGACGTCGCCGCCGAGGCGCGCGCCTGCGCGCCATCGGCCAAAGTCTTCGTCCAGGCCGAGCGGCTCGGCACCGCCCATGCGGTGCTGGAGGCGCGCGAGGCGCTTGCCGAGGGTTTCGACGATATTCTGGTCCTGTTCGCCGACACGCCGCTGGCGCTGCCCGACACTTTTATCCATTTGCGCGAAAAGCTCGGAGAGGGCGCGGGCGTCGTCGCGCTCGGATTCACGCCCGCCGATCCCTCGGGCTACGGCCGGCTGCTGACCGATGACAGCGGCGCGTTGCTGGCGATCCGCGAACACAAGGACGCGAGCCCCGCCGAACGTGCGGTCAAGCTCTGCAACGCCGGGCTGATGGCGCTCGACGGCGCCCGGGCGCTCGACTGGCTGGGCCGGATCGGCAATGCCAACGCCCAGAAGGAATATTACCTCCCCGACGCCGTGGCGGTCGCGCGCGGCGAGGGCGCAATTTGCGCTTTTGTCATGGCGCCCGCCGAGGAAGTGCTCGGCGTCAACGACCGCGTCCAGCTCGCCGCCGCCGAAGAGGAAATCCAGAACCGGCTGCGCCGCGCCGCCATGCTCAACGGGGCGACCCTGATCGCCCCGGAGACGGTTTTCTTCTCCTTCGACACGGTTCTGGGCGCCGATGTCGTGGTCGAGCCCCATGTCGTGTTCGGCCCCGGCGTGAGCGTCGGCGAGGGCTGCGTCATCCACGCCTTTTCGCATCTCGAAGGCGCGACTCTGGCGGAAAATGTCTCGATCGGGCCTTATGCGCGGCTGCGGCCCGGAGCGAGACTGGCGACCAAAGCGCGGGTCGGCAATTTCGTCGAGATCAAGCAGGCGGAGATCGGCGAGGGGGCCAAGGTCAACCATCTGACCTACGTCGGCGACGCCAGCATCGGCGCGCGCGCCAATATCGGCGCCGGCGTCATCACCTGCAATTATGACGGCTTTTTGAAATATCGCACCAAGGTCGGCGCCGACGCCTTCATCGGCTCGAATTCGGCCCTGGTCGCGCCGGTCGAGGTCGGCGACGGCGCCTTTGTCGGCTCGGGCTCGGTGGTGACCGACAATGTCGAGGCCGACGCCTTGGCGGTGGCGCGCGGCCGCCAGGCCGTCATCCCCGGCTGGGCGACGGCTTTTCGCAAGAAGATGGCGGCGCTCAAGGCCGCGAAATAAAGTTTTGGCGTCGGCAAAAGCGCCGCCGCCAAAGCCGCCCCTGCTACGCGCTTTCGCGATGCCGGGTTTCGGCTCGAACGCGTCTTTCAAGCCTTTCGCGCAATGGCCGGTGCAACGTCGTCAGCGGACTTTCCCGGCCAGAAATTCCGTTGTCGCCTGTGTATGATGGGACAACTGGGCCAATTTCGCACTCCGTTGCCTCCACCAGGTTGTCGCCATGGCGCCCCGCCTCAGCCGGGGCTGTGGGTGGGCGAAGGCTTCGCCCCTCCCAACGGAACGGTCAGGGTAAACATTCCGACATCGCCGCTGAGGCGGTTTTCAACATCGAACTCGCGCATGTATTTCACGGATGTCAAAAGCAGCACGCCGCCGACTTCCAAATTATAGGTTAGGTTCGGACCGAGGGCCGATACGCGTCCTTTGAACGGCCCAATTACGGCGCCAGCTCCGCTATCGCCTGTGATCTGTTCATAGTGATATCCGGCGACGCCGATCGCAAAGGCCTTCGAGAGGTGCTGCATGAGCGCCCCCTCGAAATGAAATTCGGTGCCCGTCCTGTATTTTGTGGCCGGATTTTCTCCGTTGAAGGTGAAGCCGACCGCGCCAGAAACTTCCAGGCCAGACTGCGGATTCAGGTACGTCATCGAGCCCGTCAAGTCGCCGGCCCACCGGTTGAATCCCATGTTGACGAGGTTGGTGGCGGAGTAACTTCCAACAGGAACATTGAGAAGACCGGTCAGTTTCCAGTGGAAGAAACTCGAATTCCATCCGATGAACGCCGTCGCCAGCGGATCGCCGAACGCAAACGTATGATCGGATTCGCGAAGGACGCGTCCAGTCTGCAACGTGTTTCCATTTGGAAGCGTCAGGCTCGACAATGCCGTCACATCAAGGTCGACACCCTGATAACCGACAGGCGCAAGCACGCCGAACCCCGCGTTCCCTCCCAGGACCTGCTCAGGCGCCACGTAAATCAGCGTAAAGATATTGATCCCGACCTGCGCCTTGACGCTCAAGCTAGCGTTGGTCTGCAAAACGCCCAATGGTGGAAGTTCGGTTCCTGCGCGGCTCAGGGACCAACTCAATGCCGTATTGCCGCTTCCATTGCCTTCGTAAAAATAGGTGAACGAGGAAAAATAGAAGCCGGGGGGCGGCGTCACGCCAGCCATCGACGTCGCGGCGCCGAGCAAGTAGACGCTCTTTCCCTCCTCAGCCGCCGTCGCACCGCCAGCCCACAAGAGGGAGCCTGCAAGAATTGATGCGGCGCCGAGCCTCCCAATAGCCCCCATATCCTGTCCCTATTCCATTTTGTCGTCGGTCCCGGATGAAGCGCGCTCCGATTTTCGGCGGGCGGGATCCGGAGTTTCCAGTCCTACGCTACAATGTCTCGAGGGTGCCGGCGAGTGCTACTCGACGAAATCAACAGGTTGTTCCTGTTCGCTTTGCGTGTCAGAAGCTCATGGATGACGCTTCCGCCAAGCTTTCATAGTCTACCAATCGCTTTCACGGCTTGATCAGCGTCAATACGCGCGGAATAATTCGGGGGAGTGAGCGCCACAGTTATTTCGATGGCAACCTCACGCTTGCCAGATCGGTTCCTACGACGACATGACCTGTATAGCCGCCATCTTGGGCAGCCTTCTCGTAATCTTTTTCTGTCAGCGGCCCGCCTTTGATCTGCACGGTTCCCTGCATGGAGGCGCCGATCGGCGGCGCCAAATGCGTGAGCATGAGGTGCTTGGCGCCGTCTCTCTGCGCCATGGCGCCGAGATCGGTGGCGTTGCTCTGACGATAGTAGACTGCGGGTGGCGTGCTGGCGCCGCTTTCCGGCGACAGCACGGGATGAATGGTCGTATTCACGATGACGTCGACGCCTTTGGCCAGTTTTTCGAATTCATCCGATGTCGAAGTCCTGCGGGGCGGGGCAGGCGTGTCATTGGAGGAGTCTCCCCCGATCGCAACGCTGCCGGCCGGCGTGTCGACGCGAAACGCAGCGGAGCCCGGAATATGGGTTGTCCGAATAGCGCTGACCTTCACTTCGCCTGACGTCCAAACGACCTGAGGCTCATCCTTGGGATCGAACGTGATGACATTCAACCCGGCGACGGGTCCGGCCGGGTTGACGATGCCTTTCAACTCAAAGGCGCGGTAGGCTGTTTCGCCGGACTGCTCATAGGCGTCATCGATATGGGCTACGAATTTGCTGCAGCTCAAGTCGGGCCCGGACGGCGACTTCGCATCCACGGCGCAAACGATGTCGAGCTTCGGCGTTTTTGGTGAGCCGAAGATCCAGCGCATCTGAACGATATCGGAAAAACCTTCCGTGTGGTCGGAGTGCATGTGCGTGAAAAAGACAGCGTTGAGCTGAGCCGCCTGGACGCCGACCTGCGACAGGCGCATGAGTGTCCCGCGCCCAGCGTCAAACTGCATCAGCACGGAACTGCAGTTGTCGGCGTCATCGCCATAGCGGACCACTGTTCCGGGCCCGGCGAGGCCATTATAGGGCGGCGGGCCGCTGGTGCCGGTCAACGTGACGATCAGGCAAGGCGCGGCTTGCACGCTTGATGTGGCGGAAAACCCCGCCAATATCACGAACAAAGATGCAGCCGCGCATCGTACCTTGATCATTGCTTTTCCCCTTGAGTAGGCTTCGAATCTAAATTGGGACTCGGTCGTTTCAGCGTAGCCGCAAAAGTGGCATGAAAGGAACATGGCAATAATCGCCGCTGCGGATCACGTCTGAATGAAAAAATCGGGTCAGTTGCGCGCGAGCCGACCGACCACGTTTGAATTCCCGCTCTTGGCGCATCCTTCCCGTTCAGCCATCGACCGGTGTTTTCTCGGGACCGGTCCTTCCCGTTATTCCCGCTTCCCGCCGTTTTGCGCCATTCGCTGGCGGGCCGCAGTCTTGGCTTTCGACCGCGGCCGCGCCGACGCGAGGCGGCGGAGGCGCCTTGCCGCATCAAGCATGAAAAGAAAATTGACTTGCGCCGGAGCCTGAACCTAGCCTTTCCTGCGGCCAAAGTTCCATTGGAAAGTGAGCGGATTCATGTGCGGCATTGTCGGCATTCTCGGTCAGGGCCCGGTCGCCGGTTCGCTGATCGACGCCCTGAAGCGGCTCGAATATCGCGGCTATGATTCGGCGGGCGTCGCCACGCTGGAGGATGGCAGGCTGGAGCGCCGCCGCGCCGAGGGCAAGCTGCGCAATCTCGAAGCCCTTTTGCGCGAAAAACCTTTGCATGGCTGCGTCGGCATCGGCCACACCCGCTGGGCGACCCACGGCCGCCCGACCGAGAACAACGCCCATCCCCACGCCAGCGATAAACTGGCGGTGGTGCATAACGGGATCATCGAGAATTTCCGCGAATTGCGCGACGAGCTGATCGCGCTCGGCCATAAATTCGTCACCCAGACCGATACCGAGGCGGTCGTCCATCTGGTGACCGAGCAGATCAGGCGCGGCCTGTCGCCGGTCGAGGCGGTCGCGGCGAGCCTGCCTAGGCTCAAGGGGGCCTTCGCGCTCGCCATTCTGTTCGAGGGCGAGGAAAACCTGCTGATCGGCGCGCGGCGCGGCGCGCCTCTGGCGGTGGGCTATGGCGAGGGCGGGGAAATGTATCTCGGCTCCGACGCGCTCGCGCTCGCCGCCTTCACCGACACCATCACCTATCTCGAAGACGGCGACTGGGTGATCCTGCGGCGCGGCTCGGCCGAATTCCGCGACGAGGAGAACAAGCCGGTCGAGCGCCCGAAGCTCAAGACCCAGGCCTCGGCTTTCCTTGTCGACAAGGGCAATTACCGGCATTTCATGGCCAAGGAAATCCATGAGCAGCCGGAAGTCGTGGCGCGCACGCTCGCCCATTACATCGATTTTTCGAACGGCTGCGTGCGCCTGCCCTTCGAACTGCCCTTCGACCCGAAGGATTTGAGGGCGATCACGATCACCGCCTGCGGCACGGCCTATTACGCCGGCATGGTCGCGAAATATTGGTTCGAGCGTTTCGCCCGCCTGCCTGTCGAAATCGACGTCGCTTCCGAATTCCGCTATCGCGACGCGCCCATGCCGGAAAAGGGCCTGATGATCGTCGTCTCGCAATCGGGCGAGACGGCGGATTCACTGGCGAGCCTGCGCTTCGCCAGGGCCCATGGCCAGAAGGTGATCGGCGTCGTCAATGTGCCGACCTCGACCATCGCCCGCGAAAGCGACGTCGCCGCGCCGACCCTCGCCGGGCCGGAAATCGGCGTCGCCTCGACCAAGGCCTTCACCTGCCAGCTCACCGTGCTGGCGGCTTTGGCTTTGGCCTTGGGACGGGCGCGCGGCGTGCTCGACGCGGCGGAGGAGAAGCGGCTGGTCAACGAGCTGATGGTCGTGCCCGGCCTTTTGGCGGAAGCGATGAAGCTTGAGCCGGGCATCGAGGCTTTGTCCCACCAGCTCGGCAAGGCGCGGGACGTGCTTTATCTGGGGCGCGGCCCGTCCTATCCCCTGGCCCTGGAAGGCGCGCTGAAACTCAAGGAAATTTCCTATATCCACGCCGAGGGCTATGCCGCGGGCGAGCTGAAGCACGGGCCGATCGCGCTGATCGACGAGCAATTGCCGGTGATCGTGATCGCGCCGACCGATTCTGTGCTGGAAAAGACGGTTTCGAACCTGCAGGAAGTCGCCGCGCGGGGCGGCAGGATCATCATGGTCGGCGATTCCCACGCCATCGACGCCGCCGCCGTCTCGCTCGCGGGCGAAATCCGCCTGCCCGACATGGCGCCCGATTTCGCGGCCATCGTCTATGCCGCGCCGATCCAGATGCTGGCCTATTACACCGCGGTCTTCATGGGCAAGGACGTGGACCAGCCGCGCAATCTGGCGAAGAGCGTCACGGTGGAGTGAGCGGGAGTGATTTGGGGACTGGAAGAGCGTTGTACGGGTAATAAGCGCGCGGTTCGCGGCAAAATGGGAGCGAGGGGACGGTGAGCCGAAATCTTTTAGGGGTTTCGTATCATGTCACCGTAATTCCGCATGTCACCGGAGTTAGAACTTGTGCCTGGCCCGTCCAACGGGTTAGGACAGAAAGACGGTCGGAACGCGGATTCGAGGGCAAGACCATGCAGTGCATCACACGAGGCGATTGACATGGCGCCGTCAATATCAGTGATTGTGCCGATTTATAATACAGAATCCTATCTCGAACGATGTCTGTCGTCGATTGTCGAGCAGAGCCTGAAAGACATTGATATATGGTGCATAGATGATTGTTCTTCGGATGGAAGCGCCGATATAGTTCGAAGGATGCAAAGGGCAGACAGTCGAATAAATTTGTTACAGCACAAAACAAACCGAGGTCTTGGCGCAGCGCTTAACACTGGTATCAACGCTTCCTCGGCGCAATTTGTAGCCTCTGTTGATAGTGACGATTTCATCGACAAAGATATGCTCGAGCATATGCTCCGGGTCGCGTCAACGGACGATTTTGATATGATTGAGGCTGGATTTCACTGCGTTGACGGCAATGGGAACATTCTTTCGACTTATCGCCCTGAGAGCCGTGAAATTGATGTCAAAAATCAAATGAAAGGTTTGTTTCAGATCGGCAAGCATAGCGTCTGGGCGAAACTATGGCGTCGGTCTCTTTTTGCTGATACTGGCATTGAATTTCCTGAAAAAACCTATTTTGAAGATATGGCAACGACACCAAGACTTATCGCCGGCGCCAAAAGAATCAGAATTTTATCGGATGTATATTATAACTATACGGTTGGCAGGGGCGATTCGATAATGTCTCGCGTGTCTGCAAAACACATATTGGACTATATGTATTGTTTTGATATTTTGAGGACATTTTTCTTCAGGGATAGAAACATGTTTCAATGTGTGGATAGCTACAATAAATTTGTTGCTGACAACATAAATTATTTCAAGGAGATCGTTGAAGAGGCTGGCTTGTCTCGCGGAGAAAAGGAGAAATATGACCGTCTTCTGTCGATGGTTGAAGATGCGAGTCATGAAACGGCGATCGAAGACGCCGGCGCTCAGCGAGACGCGCCGTCAGCACAGGGGAGATCTTCGGGGCAGAACTCCTCGGCGCCCTTCTCTTCGTTCGTGAAAAAAATCGGCTCCGGCAAGTTGTGCGCATGGAAAACGAGAGCCTCAAAACGATTCAAGCCGGACCGTCATTGCTAGCGAAGCGATCCATCCTGCGACGCCCCTGAGCGGCCGAACCCTCATGAACCCTGACGTTGCCCCAAGGTGTTATCCAGTTCTGAGTTCGCGCCGGCGGTTGGTATAGCCGAAGGCAGGCTCAAACTTGTCGTCGCCATCGACAGGACGTCAAGATTCGCGTTCGTCGAATTGCACGAGAGGGCCGCCGCGCGCATCGCAGCCGATTTCCACAACGCGGTGCGACCACACGGCTTTTTTGGCTTCGAACCTTCGGCGCCTGATGTGTTCCTCCCGACGCCGCCAGAGCGGCCGCCAGCCTGATCGGCGCCGGCTCCGGCGTCGGCTCTGGCCCCGACGCCAATCCTGAATTAACATTCCAAGGGGCCAATCGATGGGGGCGATCACTTGCCTCGTTTCGCCAGACGTGGGAGCGGGTTGCCTTCCGCCATGCGTTTAGGGTTTCTATGAGCGCTTCGCGAAAGTCGGAAGGTTATGATTCCCTGAGGACAGTTGGAGACCGAGTCGCAGATGTCGCGCAAAAGTTTTAGCCCCTGTTCGCTCGCCGCTCTTCTGTCGAACGTCAACTGCGAAGCCAAAGGCGCGCCAGGCTACCCGGCGCTCGTGAATGTCAAGGTCGCGCTTTTGCAGCAGTGGCGCTTGCCTCTCGGAGCCCTCCCCCAAGGAGGCGGTGCGTGACCGCCGGTCATGTCGCGGGCGGCGCGAGCCGCGCCAGGGGCGAATTGCGCCTCCACTCGGGAGATTGAGGGGAAATGAGCGGCTCAACGGGTCGAAATTGCCGGCGGGAAGGCCAAATTCGACCTCGGTGCGGCTCCATCGCGCGGCGCTTGAGCGCCAATCTGGCCGACATCATGCGTTTTTCAAAGCGTTCCAACTGACCTGGGGATAGAAATGCCGATCTTCCACACCAACGGTAAGAACGTGCTGTTTGTCCATATTCCGAAGACTGGGGGAACCTCGGTTGAGAAATGGCTAAGGCGACATGTCAATATTAGCTTCTTTTCGATTGGCGTTCCGAGTGCAATGAAATGCACACCACAGCACTTGACTAATCATGATTTTTTTCAGATATTTGGCAAAGGATATTTTGATTACACTTTTGCGATAGTGCGCAATCCGTTCGATCGAATCGTCAGTGAATACAGGATGCGGGAAGCAGAGGGAAATGCTGGCTTCTGGGGTGCTTTCCCGGAGTTTTCTCTGTGGTTGGAAGAGAACCTTCCTTTGCAAACTCGCGATCCCTGGCGCCTCGACAACCATTTGCGCCCGCAATGGGAGTTCATATCGAGCGACACAGAAGTGTTCCGCTTCGAGGACGGGCTGGAAAACATCATGCGCAGCGTAGCCGATCGGGTCGGCTTACCACCGCCCGACGACGTGCCGCATGAAATGGGACGACCCCTCGGGCCCACAAAACTGGCTTGGGATGAGCGCGACATTCTGAAGATGCGCATTCATTATGGTCAGGATTTTTCTCATTTCGGTTATTCCGATACGCCGCGCACATGAACCGACGTGCAAAATCCCCCCCCCCAATGAACCGGGGGTCGGCTTCCAAAAACTGTCATTACAGTGATGGTGTGGACGGGGCTCCATCTGACGGTTGCTTAAACGACGACCATCATGGCGCATCGATGCCACTTCGGGGCGCCGTCCACCCCATCACCGTAATTCCGTTTCCGATCAGGCCGGAATCATTTCGCGACTATTTCACGTAGACCATCTTACTCTTCGATCTCTCCGAGCAGGAATATCTCGTACGATTCAAGTGTCTTCAATGTGCGGATGAACGTTTGAAGTGTGCTTTCCGCGTTTTCAGTCCGGTGGCCTGCGCGTCGAAGATCGGCAACGATAGTGCGCCAGTCTACAATGACACTCTTCAGCCAAGCGATGTGTCCAGTGGCCAGTTCAAGATCATCTTGCAGCTTGCACATCGGCGACCCACTCCCTGCTTAGATTTCTTATTTTTCGCTTAGAATAGCAAGGTGGTAGATTGTCTTCAAGCTGTTGAAAATACCGAGATTTCCCCGTCTCAATGCCGCTTAAAATTTTTCGCATTGCGGGATGATGACGACGGCAATCTGCGTTCCGGCTTCGGTAAAGCACGGCAAGAAACAGCTTTTTCATTTCCGATTCGCCTTTGGCGGGATGTTCGGCATTGCGCCATGAACCTCGACCTGACGACCCTCTTGGAAAGGCGCCGTCGCACTCACTCGTCGCGTGGAATGGGGCGCGGGCGACCGTTCTCGTGTAAGCGTCCGGTCAGGCAGTCTTTGCTTTGAAGGCGTCGCCCCATGGCAGGAGATCGGCGACCTTCTTGGCGGGATGGTCGGCGATTTGGGCGAGGACGGTTCTCAGATCGGCCGCAGGGTCAAGGCCGTTGTGCTTGCGGATTACGGTGATGGGGTGGACGGCGCCCCGCAGCGGCATCGATGTGCCAAGATGGTCGTCGTTGCAACATCCATCGAATGGAGCGCCGTCCATGGGCAAGTCTATCGGCAATTTGGCTGCTGTCACGCGCGTTGGCCTCGATCTCGCGAGAAATGTCTTTCAGGTTCATGCGGTCGACGCGCGCGGCGATGTCGTGGTCGCGCGCAAGGTTCGGCGCGGCGGGCTGCTTGAGTTTTTCTTGCGCCCGCCGCCCGGCCTGGTGGCGATGGAGGCCTGTTCGTCGGCGCATCATTGGGGCCGCCTTCTGGTCGCGCGGGGCCATGAAGTGCGGCTGATCCCGGCGGCGCATGTCAAACCTTAGGTGCGGCGCGGCAAGAACGACGCGGCCGACGCTGCGGCGATTTGCGAAGCGTCTCTGCGTCCGGGCCAGCGCTTCGTCGCCGTGCGCTCGGTCGAGAACCAGGCGGCGTTGATGCGCCATCGCGTGCGCGAGCAACTTTCCGGCCAGCGCACCGCGCTGCTCAACGCGCTGCGCGGCCATCTGGCCGAAATCGGCGTCATCGCCGCGCAGGGCGCGCAACACGCCTATGAGCTGAAACAGCTTCTCGACCAAGGCGGCGACGCGCATGGCGAAATCGTCGTTCCCGATTGCGTCCGCGCCGCGCTTTTGCCTTTGGCGAAGCAGATCGACGCGCTCGACGAAACCATCGGCGCGATCACCGACGAACTGGCGGACGCGGCGGAGAGGGATGCGACAACGCGGCGGCTGATGACCATCCCCGGCGTCGGACCAGTCATCGCTTCGGCCATCGTCGCCACCGCGCCGGATATGAGCGCCTTCGCCAATGGGCGCGAATTCGCCGCCTTTCTCGGCCTGACGCCGCGCCAGCATTCGACCGGCGGCAAGCAGCGGCTCGGGCGCATCACCAAAATGGGCGACCGCTATTTGCGCAAACTGCTGGTGGTCGGCGCGACCTCGGTCCTTTGCCACCGTCAGGGCCATAATGACGCGCTGCGCAACTGGGCCAAGGCGCTGCTGGCGCGCAGGCCGGAAAAATACGGCTTCAAGCTGACGGCGGTCGCGCTCGCCAACAAGCTCGCCCGCCTCATCTTCGCCCTGATGAGCCGTGGCGGCGTCTACGAGGGCCGCCCAGTCGCCGCCTGAGGCCGCCGGCGCGACGCGCGCCGGAAAAGGATCGAGGGTGACAGCGACGTGATGTGAAAAAATGGAAAGGCTTCGAAGCCAGATATCGTGTCGGCGCCAATGCGAGCGCGCTACGGTGATTGCGGCGAAGAGCCAAGCGGACGATCCATCAAGGCCAGCCGGAAAAGCCCGGCGCAAACAGGCCGTAGACAGTACCGCACCCGAGACATTCACGCTACTTCGAGAAAACCCTTGCTCAAAGGGCGTCGTCCAGACATGACATGATACGAATTCTCTAAATTATTTTGGTTGCGGCCACCTGAAATGAATCCCCTTCGGCTAATTGTGCAATTCATATCATGTCACCGTAATTTCGGCTATTTTTGCAGAACAACAATATCTTGAAACAAGTCGAGGCATGCTGGGTAGTACGCGATTATGTTCATATATTTGCTCCACTGAGAGAGTATCTGGCTTTTGGTTTGAAATGTTCCTCGATAATAATTCTTCATTGCCAGTAGCGGACCAAGGTTGTTATCCAATAATAAATCAGAAATACCGATTGAACTGAGTTGTTGCATGACTAAGCGTGACTTAGATGCTTCTGTATGCTGCAAAAAAGCATACTCGCCATGTGTCGACAATATACAAATACCCCCAGGTCTCAATATACGCCTAAGTTCCTTCAGCCAAGCGTACTGCGCTCCTTCTGTGAGGTGCGTCATAACAGAAATACCATAGACGAGATCGATCGACGCGGATTGAATTTCTAATGGAGGAAAAAAATCGGAACAGGAACTCTCGATGTCCGGACAATTATCCATGCACCACTTAGCGTTAACTTGGTCGACATCGACGCCAATCACTCGCGCATCTGGGCAGAGAACACGCTTAAGGGGTATCGCAACTCGGCCGACGCCGATGCCCCAATCCAAAATGGCTGGTGAATTCAGTTTGCCGAGAAAATGATTTGCAAGTGAAATAATCTGATACGCTAGGTTCAAGCCGGGAGTCGCAAAATTTTCTCGACTGTCTGGGGCCCCAAGCACACGGGTAATGTTCTGTCCTTCTGGAACCACCCTTAGCCAACTGTAATCCAAAGGTATACACATAGAAGCAAATGGAACAGTTTGAAGAGACGCAGGAGAACGCTTGGTCGAATTGCTTTCCGTCAAACCGAGAGTTATATAGCGTTTCTCATTGGCATTATGAACTGTTATATCGGCACTTATACGTCGATAATTTGGTGCGCCCTTAGGAATACTATCGCGGATAGCGTCTGACCATTCAAGTCGATCAATGTGAATATCTTGCTCGTCCTCCGTCGGGGCGAGGCGGAGATTGGCGCTCAAGGGAACTAAAGCGCGTGCCCGGAGAGAGAAGCGCACGCGCTTTCTATCTGTTGTCAAAAGACTCGAACTTGGATCTTCGCATAGGTTCGGCGCGCTTTCAGGAACGACGGCGTAGATTGGTTCAAAAGGGGTGTCATCCCTGAAGGGATGAATATTCTTTGTTGCGTTGACGACGCGTGGGAGAATTTCGCCGGAGGAGACGGCGCGGACCTGTAATGCCTCGGAATCAAACGCGCTATGATGAACATAGCAGAAGCCGCCATTGCCAGTGCCCAAGCCAAGTTGCATAAGGTCTAGTCGCGGTAACTGGCACGGCACCTGCGCAATTTCTGTATCGCCCAGAAATATAATCACCTTGTCGGCGGCGTTACTATGTTCCTGAAGACACCAGCCAGATACTTGGAAATTGTCAATTAACTCAACATAACCCGGCATGTGAGGCCCTTTACGACAGGTTCATAAATTAAACTTGGAATGTCCGTCATCGGATAGCCCAAAATGGCGGCCGCGCGCAAGATGCCGGAGTTACCCGGACGTGATACGAATTCCCCAGTTGCTGCTGGCGTGAATCCCGGCGGCGGGTTGGATCGGGCCGGCGGCGGAGAGGTCGCCTGGGCTTTTGGCGTTGTCACGGCGGCCGGGGCTTCGGTGGAGCGGAGAATTGCAATCTTAGATTGTGAAATGGTGTGAAAAAACAGTGAAAAAACGCGCCTTTTTTGCAAATTTGGACCATTTTCGCGCAAAAAATACGTCGATTTCCACCCAATGCAACTGTATGGTTGTGCGCTCGCCGCTGGGCGCCAGTGGATTTTCGCGCCGGGCGGAACATGGGAAGCGCGCCGAACTCCCGTCCGCGCGCAGCGCCCAATATTCTCGTTAGACCAATAGCTTATGGCAAAAGAGGTCTTGACGCCCGCAGGGATCTCGGACAGCGGATGATCACGGGCGTTTCACATGAAACAAAACAAGAACAAAATTTCGCGACTCCGGAGGGGCTTTTTTCCTGTCAGATCCATTTCCACTCCGCCGCTTTCACCAAAACCGCCCGAAACCGCGCGCCGTCCTTGCGCGCGCCATAACTTTTTGGCAAGCCTCGCTTCGCGAACGGAACGGAGATGGGTCTTGGACAAGATCGAATTGCGCAAGTTGCAGGAATTCCTGCGTCAATCCTTCGGCGCGCCGGGAATCAAGGTCGGGCTCGATCCCAAAAACATCGAGGAGGCCGTCGTCACCTTCGGCGAACGGCCGCTGGGCCGGATCAGCGTGGACGACGAGGATGGCGACCGCTCTTTCTCCTTCGCCATGAAGATTCCGGTCGAGCGTCCGGTGCTGCAGGATTATCTGCGCCGGCTGTTCGATAATGACGAGCTGAAAATCGTCGCCCGCGCGAAAAAGACCGATTCGGTCGAACTCAACCGTGGCGACGACTTTTTGGGCGTCATCTCGGCCGACGATCCCAAGGGCAAGTCCTACACCCTGCAGATGGCGATCCTCGATTTCGACCTCGAGGATCTATGATCCTCATTTCGGTTGTCGCGGGCTCATCGCGCCGCGCACCAGAAGCAAGGCATTGGCGCGCAGACGCGACCATTCGCCCAGCCAGACCGGGTCGAACCGCGCCAGGATCTGCAGGTTCTCGACCCTGAATTCACTCGTGCAGGCGACAGGCAAGCCGTCGGAAGGAATTTTCGGGCGCTCGCAGCGGGCAAAAAACTCCTCGCCGTCGGGCGGCGCGAGATAAAGGTCCTCGCCGGCATAGGGCGAACTGTCTTCGAACCGTCGGCGCAGCAGGCCGCCCTCCGTCACTTGCGCTTCCGACGCGAGATAGGGGCCGTAGCGTTCGGCCGGCGAGGCGGCGTCCGCGCTTCCGTCGCTTTTCGGCGCCGGCGTGATCGAGAGGAAGATCTGGGCGCGGCCTTTCGGGCCGGCTTCGCCGGGGGCGGGCAGGCGGCGCGGATCGGCGGCGCCGGGGGTGAAATCGGGCGCCAAAGCGACGAGATCGACCCTTTCCGGGTCGGGCGCATCGGTCATGCGGACGTAATCGGCAGGGAAGCGCAGGCTATGGCCGGCGAGGACGAAGGTCATCGTCCCGGCGGGCGGCGCCGCCGGCCAGAAGCGCCAAAGGGCGAGGCCCGCGACCAGCGCGAGACCGGAAAGAAGGAGGAAAATCTTGCGCAAGCGAATCGGACGAAAGCGGACGAAAAAGCGCGGGCTTTTTGCTTGGGCTGACGCCCTTGCGAAAGCAAGGGCCAGCGTGATTATGTTGGACCCGATTATGCCGCCCTTGGCAAGGGAGTCGTGAAGGATGAGTCTCTATTCGCTCGACGGCGTCGCGCCGGAATTGCCGCCCGAGGGCCGCTATTTCGTGGCGCCGGACGCCAATCTGATTGGCCGGGTGCGCCTGCGCGAGGACGCCAATGTCTGGTTCGGCGCGACCTTGCGCGGCGACAATGAATGGATCGACGTCGGCGAGCGGAGCAATGTGCAGGATTTGTCGGTGCTGCACACCGACATGGGCTGTCCGCTGACCATCGGGCCCGACGTCACCATTGGCCATGCCGTCATCCTGCACGGCTGCGTCATCGGCGAGGGCAGCCTGATCGGCATGGGCGCGACCATCATGAACAACGCCCGCGTCGGCAGGTTCTGCATCGTCGGGGCCAACGCCCTCATTCCCGAGGGCAAGGAATATCCCGATTATTCGCTGATTGTCGGCGCGCCGGCCAAGGTCGTGCGCACGCTCGATCCCTCGGCGGCGGAAGGGCTGCTCAAGAGCGCCCGCCATTATGTCGAGAACGGCCGCCGCTACGCCGCTGGCCTGAAGAAAATCGGCTGAGGCCAGGGCGCGCCGCGCCCGTTACACCTATCCGCTGGCGCGAAAATCCCCTCGCGGTTCGCAGGGGTTTTCGCGTCATGGCGTTCCCGCGGATTGTGCTGCAATTTTGCGGAAACGGCGTTACAAGACCACGTTTTCGTCGAACTGGTCGAACGACAACGGCAGGGCGAATTCGAGCGCCAAGCCATGATCGAACACGCGCACGACGCGGGCGCGGCGGCGCCCGACTTGGATCATGGCGCCCAAAGGCGTCCCCTTGGTGCAGGTGACAGCCGCGCCGGAAATGGAAATATCGACGATTTTCGCCGGCGCCGTACTGCCGTCGGGAAGGCGGATGATCGTATTGATTTCCTTCGGGATGATTCGCTCGTGACGGCGGTCCTCCGGCAGGCCGAGCGTCTCTCGGTTGACGAGCCAGGTCAGCTGATTGACCAGCTTTTCCCGTTTGGCCGTGGTGAGGACGGCGGTCATCGCGAAGCCATGTTCGAGATGGCGCACGATATTGCCCTCGATTCGCCCCAGGGCGTCGAAATAGGCCACGACCCGCTCGCCGATCTCCCCCTTCACCGGCGCGGTCAAGGCCAGGCCGCCGACGGAGACGTCGATCGTCTGGCAGGGAAATTCGCGCCGGTCTTCAAGCATATAGCGTCCGAGCAGCGAAAGCTTGACGCGCGCATGGCGCCGCCGCTCGTGGGGCTCGGTAGTGATTTTTGCCTGAACTTGCATCTCGATCGCCAGAAGGTCTGCGTCAATTGCGGCAAATATAGCCGCTCGTCGTTAATTCATTATTACGGCGCAGCTTTGAATCCTTCGGGACAGTCTTGCGCAAATATTGAGCAGACTAGTTTTTGCGTCCTCCGCGGATGACGAAGAATGATTTGCGTCGCGTTCGGGCGCGGCGAGCGAGATCGGAAGGCTGAAGGTCTTCGTCGTTCTCGTATGCGGCGAAAATGGGCAGGGCGGCGGCCTGCTCGTCGCCGACGAATCGCATGGCGACCAAGCGAAGATGGTCGGTCCGCCGCAGGCCGAACCAGCTGGGAATGGCGGTCGGGGTCAGCATGCCCAGCACGCGGGCGTGGGTCTTGCCGTGATGACGCAGGGGAAGGAGCAAAAGCTCCAGATGGGCCGGCATGTCGTCGCAGAGTTCGGCCGTCAATCCGGCCACCACCGGTCGTACGCCCTCCACCACCCCCGAGATCATGGCGCTGGCGGCGTCGCGGTCCTCGGGCGCGAACAGGCCCACGAAGGCATGGCCCTTGCGCTCGTCCAGGAACAGGGCGCTCAGCCTCGTGCCGGAAATGCGCAGCGGAAACTGCCGCTCGTCGTCAACCTCCAGAATCATCGTGTCGGCGAGAATATGGCGGATTTCGACTGGATCGATTTCCTCGCGCTCCGGCGAAAGCCGCGCTCCTCGCAGCTTGTTCCAATAGCTGTAAAGCTCTTGCGTGGCCGCCTGTCTCATCTTCTCGCCCTTGTTCTATTGCGGGTCGTTGCTGAGCCATTTCGGGCCGAATCGCCGGCCATCATGGTTTACAAAATCTGATTTGCGAAGTTCGGGCCAGGGTCGGAAGACGGCGGAAGAGGCGTTAAGGTTAATGAAACGTCGACGTTGCAAAGGCGTTAGGACTTTGGCAATATTTTCTCGATGGAACGGCGCGGAAGTGGTGAAGCGAATCGGGCGACGCGACGTTCATTAGATGGCAACTGCTTGTTTCTGGCGGGTTTTCTGGTTCGTCGCGTTCTTTGCCGAGACGGCCGGACGGTTTGAACCCTCCAGATCGCGGAACGACCGCAAGCGAACCGCGCAAGCCAGACGGTTAACGTCGTTGCAAAGAGGGGGGAGAGCTTGCTCCAGCTCTCCCCCTTTTTTTGCCGGTCGAAAGGGAAGGGCGCCAGCGATGCGCGAGCGCAAACGCGAGCCTATCTTCAATCTGCCGGCGGTGGTCGTTCTGCTTTTGGCGGTCCTGACGATCATCCAGATCGCGCGCAGCCTGATCTCGCCCGAATTGGACAGCGCGATCATCGCGATCTTCGGCTTCGTCCCCGCCCGCTTCACTTTTCTCGTCGACCAGGGCGCGGTGCTCAGCCATCTGACCGAAGTCGCGCGACATTCCGAACTCGAAGGCCAGATCGGCCAATTCTTCCTGACCTATGCGCCGCCCGGCTGGCTTTGGTTCACGCCCTTGTCCTACGCCTTCCTGCATGGCGACAAAACCCACGTCATCTTCAACGGAATCTGGCTCGCCGCCTTCGGCTCGCCGGTGGCTCGGCGTTTCGGCGCTGGCCCTTTCCTGCTGCTTGGCGCCGTTGGGTCGGTCGCCGGGGCTTTCGCCTATCTGGCGGTCCATCCGGCCGAGCTCTCGCCCATGATCGGCGCCTCGGCGGCGATTTCGGCTTTCATGGGCGCGGCCGCGCGGTTCGTTTTCCCGTTGGGCGATTTCTACCGGGTGGGCGCGGAGCCCGCGCCGCCGCTCCTCACCTACCGTGAGATGCTGGCCAACCGCCAGACCATGGCCTTCGTCGTGATCTGGTTCGTCTCCAACCTGCTGATCGGGATGGGGGCGCAGGCTTTTGGCTTTTCCGAGGCCCCGATCGCCTGGCAGGCCCATATCGGCGGCTTTCTGGCGGGACTGTTCCTCGCGCCGATATTCGACAAAGGGCGCAAGGCGTAAGGGCAAAGCTCTCGCTTGCGCTCTCCCGCGATTGGGGGCATCCTTAATGCAATAATGGGGAAAATCCCCTTTTTTAGCGGAGGAAGTCTTATGAGCGTCGCACTCATCATCGCGGCCAAGGGTAATGACGTCACCACCACCCAGCCGCATCGCACCATGCAGGAAGCGACGGCCCTTCTCGCCGAAAAGAAAATCGGCGCGGTGATCGTCACCGGCGACGACGGCGGAGTGCTCGGCATTCTTTCCGAACGCGACATCGTTCGCGCCGTCGGCCTGCACGGCTGCGGCGTGCTTCAGGATCCCGTGTCGAAATATATGACCGGCCGGGTCGTCACCACCAGCATGGACGAATCGATCGACCAGGTGATGGAGCAGATGACCGCCGGGCGGTTCCGCCATCTGCCGGTGATCAAGGAGGGCCGCCTCGCCGGGGTCATTTCCATCGGCGACGTGGTCAAGCACCGCCTCGACGGGCTGGAGTCCGAGCACCGGGCAATGCGCGAATATATCGCCACCGCCTGAGCAAAGTCACAGGCGGCGGTTCAGTGTTTCGGCTTGAAGCCGTGGATTTGGCCTTCCAGCGCCGCGACTTCGGCGATGTCGTTCAACGCGCGCCGCGCCGCCTCGCGCCCCAAGGCGATCAGCTCGTCGGCGCGGTGGAAGTCGAAAAATCCGATTTTCGACAACCGGGCGGCGATCAGCACGTCGGGGGGATCGCCTGCGAGACGCGAGCGCGCAATGCGATCCTGGGTGATGTTGAAGGCGTCGAGCATGGCGGCGGCGATGCCCGGCGCGCCATTGGCCGCGCGCCCGAACTGCCGGCGCAGCTGCCGCGCTTCCGCCGCGCGCGGTGACGCAGGGTCGGGCTCGCGACCCTGAGCGGTTTCGTGCGGCTTCAATTCCGGCTCGTTCGCCATCGCGGCGGCGTCGGCGATCAAAGTCCCGCGATAGGCGACGTCGCCCACCAGGTTGACTGCGATCACCAGTTCGGCGCCCATCGCCCGGCACAGGGTCACGGGCACCGGATTGACGAGAGCGCCGTCGAACAGCCAGCGATGGTCGATTTGCAAAGGCTCGAATATGCCTGGCATCGCGTATGAGGCGCGGATAGCGTGGACGAGGTCGCCCTTGCGCAGCCAGACCTCGTGCCCGGCCCCGATCTCGGTCGCCACCGCGCCGAATGTGATCGGCAGGTTTTCGATGCGCCGCTCTTCAAGTTCGCGCGAAAGTTCGTCGCGCAATTTGCCGCCGGACATCATGCCCGCGCCGGAAAAAGAAATGTCCATCAGCGAAAAAACGCGCCGCTTGGTCAGCGCGCGCGCGAACTTTTCCAGTTCGGCGAGCTTGTCGGCGGCATAGCAGCCGCCGACCACCGCGCCGATCGAGCAGCCGGCGATGACGTCGATCGGCACCTGCCGCGCCTCCAGCTCCTGCAGCACGCCGATATGGGACCAGCCGCGCGCGGCGCCGGAGCCGAGCGCGAGCCCGATGCGGGGACGTCCGGTGCGGCGAGGCGGATGCGCGCCGCCGTCGCTCGCGGCGGAGAAGGATTCGCCGGATTTCTCGAAAGTCTTCCAATTAAAACCGAACATGGCCGGTCCTCAATTGAAACGCTTGTCCGAATTCAGGGCCCGATGCAATGATCCTGCCGTTGCCCGAACCGTCGCCAGGAATCTTGCATTTTAGTAAAGGTCGAGGCTGCGCGCGAATTGTTGCGAAACGGTTAAGCTGTTTCCTTTTCGCAAATGGGCGCCGGCGCAGCGGAATTGAAGCCCCGTGGCGCCGATTTTGCCCAAAATTCCCGGCGCGCTTTGACCTCGACGGCGAATTGGTTTAGCCCCTCGGCGCGAAAAGAGCCGAGGCCGCCATGAACATTTACGCCGAATTCCACGCCCGCATCGCCGCGCTTCTGGAGCGGCTCGGCGCGGAAGCGCGCCTGCCGACGAGCCTCGACTTAGCCCGTTTCGTGGTCGAGCCGCCGCGCGATCCGAGCCTTGGCGATCTCGCCTGCAACGCCGCCATGGTTTTCGCCAAGGAGGTCAAAGCGTTCTACCCCAATCCGCGCCAGCTCGCGGCTGAACTCGCCTTCAGCCTGGGCGAAATGGAGGATGTGGAGCAGGCCGAAGTCGCCGGGCCGGGCTTTTTGAACATTCGTCTCAAGCCGGCGGTCTATGGCGACATCCTGCGCGCGATCCTGCGCGAGGGGGAAAATTTCGGGCGCGGCGCGTCCGGCCGGGTCGCGGCGAAAAAGGTCAATGTCGAATATGTTTCGGCCAACCCGACCGGTCCGATGCATGTCGGACACGGCCGCGGCGCCGTGTTCGGCGACGCCCTCGCCAGCCTGATGGAATTTTCCGGCTCCGAGGTCACCCGCGAATATTACATCAACGACGCCGGCGCCCAGGTGGACGTGCTCGCGCGCTCGGCATATCTGCGCTATCTCGAAGCGCTCGGCGAGGTCGTGACCGTGCCGGAGGGCCTCTATCCCGGCGATTATTTGAAACCCGTCGGCGCGGCGCTCGCGGCGAAATATGGCGATAGCCTGCGCGGCAAGCCGGAAGGCGAATGGCTGCCCCCGGTGCGCGCCTTCGCCATCGACGCGATGATGGAGATGATCCGCGACGATCTGGCGGCGTTGAACATCACCCATGAGTCGTTTTTCTCGGAGCGCAGCCTGCACGACAGTTCGAACGGACCTTCGGAAGTCGAGGCGGCGCTGGAAGATTTGCGCGCGAAAGGCCTGATCTACGAGGGCCGCCTGCCGCCGCCCAAAGGCCAGCTGCCCGACGATTGGGAAGATCGCGAACAGATCCTGTTCCGCTCGACCGCCTTCGGCGACGACGTCGACCGCCCGCTGAAAAAATCGGACGGCTCCTTCACCTATTTCGCTTCCGACATCGCCTATCACCGCAAGAAGATCGCAGGCGGCTACGACGTTCTGGTGGATGTCTGGGGCGCCGACCATGGCGGCTATGTCAAGCGCATGAGCGCGGCGGTCGAGGCTTTGTCCGGCGGCAAGGTCGCGCTCGACGTCAAATTGTGCCAGCTCGTCAAGCTGATGCGCGACGGCGAGCCGGTGAAAATGTCCAAGCGCTCCGGCGATTTCGTCACCTTGCGCGAAGTCGTGGACGAGGTCGGCGTGGACGCCGTCCGCTTCATTATGCTCTATCGCAAGAACGATGCGCCGCTCGAATTCGACCTCGCCAAGGTCATTGAACAATCGAAGGACAATCCGGTATTTTATGTTCAATACGCCCATGCCCGCGCCCATTCCGTGCTGCGCCAAGCGCTCGCGGCTTTTGCCGAACTCGATCTCGCGCCGGCGCGCCTCGCCGAGACCGAGCTTGCGCTGCTCGCCGATGAAAACGAATGGGCGCTCATCAAATTATTGGCGCAATATCCGCGCGTTATCGAAAGCGCCGCGACCGCGCATGAACCGCATCGACTGGCCTTTTACCTGCATGACGTGGCGAGTTTTTTCCATTCTCATTGGAATCGGGGCAAAGATCAGCCACAATTACGCTTTGTTAATCAAGATCGTAGAGATTTGACCTGCGCCAGACTCGCCCTCGTCACGGGGTTAATGAAAGTTCTGGCGTCTGGACTGTCCGTTTTAGGTGTTAAAGCGCCGGAAGAGATGCGCTGAACTTTTCGCGCATGGCCCTTGGGAGAGGGCGCCGCCTCCGCGTCGCTTTGCGTTGATCGTGAGGGTTGGCCATGGGTGAATATGCCGCCAAATTTCGTCCGGAGGTCGATCTGGACGAGTTCGAACGTCGCCTGCGCGCCGCCGCGCCGGCGCCTCAGCCGCGCCCCGAGGAAGCCGCCGATCCGCTTGCCGAACTCGCCCGGCTCGTCAATGGCGAGGGGATGGCCGGCCGGTCCGATCCTTTCGAATCCTTGTTCCGGGCCCAGACGGCGGTGGCCGAAGGCCGCAGGGCCGCGCAGTCGCGGTCCGCGGCCGCGCAGCCGCAAATAGCTCCCTATGGTCTGCGCGAGCCTTATTTCGAACAGCCTCCGCATGGGGAAGATTATGCCGGCGCCGAGGCGCCGGCGGCCCAGGGCGGCCATGCTCATCCCGACGAGGCTTATGCCTATCCCGACGAGCGCTATGCGGCGGACCCGCTGCCCTATCAGGAATCGGAGCCGGCCTGGGCCGAGACGTCCGGGGCCGCGGAGCAGCCGGCTTGGCCGGCGGCCTTCAGCGAAGCCGCGCCGCCGGAGCCCGCGCCGCGGATCCGCCGCAAGGTGATGTATGGCATGGCGGCCGTTCTCGCGCTTGGCGTCGCCGGAATCGCCGGCGTCCTGGCGCTGCGCGGCCATTCGGGCAGCCGTGAGGTCGTGACCATCGAGCCCGACCGCGATCCGGCCCGGGTCAAGCCGGCGCAGGTCGAGAATGCGACGCCCGAAGGTCAGGCTCTTTTCGACCGCAAGGGCGGAAACAATGTGTCCAAGGTCGTCGCCAATGCGGAACAGCCGGCCGACCTGAAGACGGCCGTCAAGAACGCGCCCGCCGGCGCCGCTGGCGTCGCCACCCCGACCCCGCCTGCGCCTTCGGCCGGGGGCGCGCAGACGGATTCCCTGTTCCCGCCGCCGAAAAAGGTGAAAACCATCGCCGTGCGCGCCGACGGCAGCGTGATCGGCGGCCCTGAGGCTCCCGTGCCGGTGCCCATGACGAGGACGCTGCCGACCATGGCCGCCGGAGCCCCCGAACCCGATGTGGCGCCCGCGCCGCCGCGCCGGTCGGCGGAAAAATCGACCCAGCGCGCCGCCGCGCTGACGGAATCCGCGTCGAAGCCTTCGGCTCATTCCCGGCCGGCCAAGGTCGAAGCCGCGCGCGAAACGGCCGGCCAAGGCGGCGGCTATGCCGTGCAGCTCGCCGGCACGCCCAGCGAAAGCGCCGCCCGCGCCGCGGCGAAGCGGCTGTCGGCCAAATATTCGAGCGCGCTGGCCGGCCATCAGGCCAGCTATGTGCAGGCCAAGATCGGCGCCAAAACCATCTGGCGCGTGCGCGTCAACCATCTCGCCGAGGATAAGGCGAAAAGCATATGCGAGGCGGTCAAGGCCCAGGGCGGGCGCTGCTTCGTCGCCCGAGACTGACGCGGAATGGGAGTTCGCGCCTTCATCGCCGGCTGCGCCGGCCTCGCCCTCAGCCCCGACGAACGCGCTTTCTTCACCGAGGCGCGCCCGTGGGGGCTGATCCTGTTCCGCCGCAATGTCGAGTCGCCGGATCAGGTTCGCGCTTTGACCGATTCCTTCCGCGATCTGCTCGGGGCGGACGCCGCCGTCCTGGTCGATCAGGAAGGCGGCCGGGTGCAGCGGCTCGGCCCGCCGCATTGGCCGGCCTATCCGCCGGCCGCGGCGTTTGGGCGCATGGGGGCGGACGGCGCGCGTCTCGCGCAACTCGGCGCGCGGCTGATCGCATATGATCTGCGCGCTGTGGGGATCGACTTCGATTGCCTGCCGGTGCTCGATTCGCCGGCGCCGTGCGCGCATGAAGTGATCGGCGACCGCGCCTATGCCGATAATCCCCGGGACGTCGCCCGGCTCGGCCGCGCCGCGGCGCTTGGCCTCATGGCCGGCGGAATCGCGCCAGTCATGAAACATATTCCCGGCCATGGCCGCGCCCGGGCCGACAGCCACGTCGAACTGCCCCGGGTGAAGAGTTCCCGCGCGGAGCTGGAGGTGGATTTCGCGCCGTTCAAGGCCAATGCCGACCTTCCGGCGGCCATGACCGCCCATGTTGTCTATGAGGCGCTCGATCCCCTGTTCCCGGCGACCCATTCGCGGGCGATCGTGGAGAATGTCGTGCGCGGCGAGATCGGCTTCGACGGCCTGCTGATGACCGACGATCTTTCGATGAAGGCGCTGGAAGGGCGCTTCTTCGAGCGCGCGGCGCGGGCCTTCGGCGCCGGCGTCGATCTTGCCTTGCACTGCAACGGCGATCTGGCCGAGGCTGGCGCGGTGGCGCAGGCCTCGCCGCTCCTCGGCGGCCGGGCGCTGGAGCGGGTGGAGCGCGCCCGCGCCGCCGTCGCGGCGGCAGAAAGCACGGCGGCGGCGTTCGATCCTGTGGAAGCTCGCGCGGAACTGTTCGCGGCGCTTGCGGCTCTGGCGTGATTCGCCCACGCTGAACGCCTGATTCGATTTGAGACGTAAGGAAATGGAGCGGGACAGCGAAAATCCGCCCGACGCCGCGACGCGAGGCCTGACGACGGCCGAAGTGGCTTTCGAGGCGGAGGGCGCGAAAGAGCACGGCGAGGCGGATTTCCGGGTCGACGTAGAGGGCTATGAGGGCCCGCTCGACCTGCTGCTTGAGCTTGCCCGGCGCCAGAAGGTCGACCTGAGCCGCATTTCCGTCCTTGCTTTGGCCGAGCAATATCTCGAATTCGTCGAGGCCGCGCGCCGCGTCCGTCTTGAGCTTGCAGCCGATTATCTCGTTATGGCGGCGTGGCTCGCCTACCTCAAATCGCGCCTGCTGCTGCCCGCTCCGCCCCGGGCCGAGGAGCCGGACCCGAGGGACCTCGCCGCCAATCTCGCCCGCCGCCTCAGCCGCCTGCAGGCGATCCGCGTCGCGGCGGAACGGCTGATGAATCGTCCCCGGTTCGGCCGCGACCTTTTCGCGCGCGGCGCGCCGGAGGGGCTCGACGTGATCAATGCGCCGCTCTACCGGGCGAGCCTGTTCGACCTGCTTTCAGCCTATGCCCGCCAGCGCCAGAAACAGGCCATGTCCCATGTTTCACTCAAGACCCGTCACGTCTGGTCGCTGGCCGAGGCGCGCGAGGCGCTTGAGCGCATCATCGGAATGGCGGTCGAATGGACCGCGCTCGACGATTATCTGATAGACTGGGTCGCAAGCCCGGCCCAGGTTCGCACCGCCCGCGCCTCGACCTTTTCCGCCTCGCTGGAAATGGTGAAGGAGGGGCTGATCGACCTGCGCCAGGACCGCGCCTTCGCGCCGCTGATGCTGCGGCGTCGGCAGGCGCTGGCGGCGGAGTGAGTCTTTTGGCGGAACAAGAGCCCCTGTTCGACCTCAAGGCGGCGGACGCAGCCGCCCTTCTCGCCCGCGAAAAGCCAAGCGAGGCGCAGCGCGAGGTCATGCGGCTGTGCGAGGCGATGATTTTCGCCGCGACCGAGCCTCTGGACGAGGACGAAATGCGCAAGCGCCTGCCCCAGGGCGCGGAGCTTGCGCCGGCTCTGGCCTATCTCAGGGCCGAATATTTCGCGCGAGGCGTCAATCTCGTCAGGGTCGGCAGGAAATGGATGTTCCGCACCGCGCCCGACCTCGCCTACGTGCTGAGCCGCGAGCAGCAGGAGCCGAAAAAGCTGTCGCGCGCCGCGATGGAGACCCTGGCCATCGTCGCCTATCACCAGCCGGTGACCCGCGCCGAGATCGAGGACATTCGCGGCGTCGCACTCTCCAAGGGCACCATGGACGTGTTGTTGGAGACCGGCTGGGTGCGCTTGCGCGGCCGCCGCCGCGCGCCAGGCCGCCCGGTGACCTATGGCACGACCGAGGCGTTTCTCCTGCATTTCGGCCTTGAGCAGATCTCGGACCTTCCTGGTCTCGACGAGTTGAAGGGGGCGGGCCTGTTCGACGGCCGCCTGCCCAAGGGTTTCGGCGTGCCGCAGCCGCGCGACGATTCCGCTTTGATGGAGGACGAGGAGCCTCTCGGCGACGAACCGCTCACCGAGGCTTTCGCCTCGGACATGCCGGAGGCGTGAGCGCGACGGCCGCGCCGGCGCCCAGTTCCTTCAGCCCGTCGCCGAAACGCCGACGCTTTCCGCCGTCGTGTGAACTACCGCTTCTTTTCGCCCTTGCGCGGCTGGCGCTCCTTCGGACCAGCATTATCTCCTGAAGGACCGATCCTTTCGACGCGGATCGGATCGCCGCCGGGCCTGCGCATATTGTGAAGGAAGGCCTCGGCTGCGGCTGCCGCGATTTCCACCTTGCTGTCCTTGGGGAAGATGCGGATGGCGCCGATGTCGGCGCGGGTCACGCCGCCCTTGCGGCACAACATGGGCAGCAGCCATTTCGGGTCGGCGTTGCGGTCGCGGCCGACGTCGAGGCGGAACCATACCCCGCCAGCGAGCGGCTGACGCCCGCCGCGCGGCGCCTTGCCGCTGGCAAAGTCCGGCGCGTGGCCGGGGTCGGCGACTTCCTCGGCCTCGGGCAGGCGGGCGCGCAACAGACGGGCAAGCGCCTGCGCGCATTTCTCGGCGCCGAGTTCTCCGAGCAGCGCGGCGGCGATCTCGCTTTCCTCCTCGCTCGGCTCGCCCGAAAAGGCTTCGTCGCGCGTCATGCGTTCGCGATCGAGCTTGCGAATTTCGTCGGCGGTCGGGGGCGCCTGCCAGTCGGGGACGACCTTCGCCTCGGCGAAGAGATTTTCCGCGCGCCGCCGCGCCTTGGGTGGCACGAGCAGAACGCTCACCCCCTTGCGCCCGGCGCGGCCGGTTCTCCCTGAGCGATGTTGCAAAGCCTCGGCGTCATGGGGCAGGTCGGCGTGGATCACCAGCCCGACCGTCGGCAGGTCGAGGCCGCGCGCGGCGACGTCGGTGGCGACGCAGACCCGGGCGCGGCCGTCGCGCAGGGCCTGGATCGAGAGATTGCGCTCATGCTGGCCGAGTTCGCCGGAGAGCAGGGCGGCGGTGAAGCCGCGCTCCTGCAGCATGGCTTGCAAATGGCGCGAGGAATCGCGCGTGTTGCAGAAGACGATGGCGGTGGGCGAATCGAAAAAGCGCAGCAGGTTGATCACCGCCTTCTCGGCCTCGCGCGGATCGACCCGCACGGCGCGATATTCGATGTCGGCATGGCCGGTTTCGCCGCCAGTCGCCTCGATGCGCAAGGCGTTGCGCTGGTACTTCTTCGCGAGTGCGACGATGCTTTTCGGCATGGTCGCGGAAAACAGCAGGGTGCGGCGGGTCTCCGGCGTGGCGTCGAGGATGAATTCGAGATCCTCGCGAAAGCCCATGTCGAGCATTTCGTCGGCTTCGTCGAGCGCGACCGCGGCGAGGCGCGACAGGTCGAGCGCGCCGCGTTCGAGATGGTCGCGCAACCGGCCCGGCGTGCCGACGACGACGGCCGCGCCGGCCTCCAAAGCGCGGCGCTCGGAGCGCGGGTCCATGCCGCCGACACAGGCGACGATCCGCGCCCCCGCCTGCGAATAGAGCCAGCGCAACTCCTGCGCCACCTGAAGCGCCAGTTCGCGCGTCGGGGCGATGACGAGGCCGAGCGGGGCGCCGACGTCGGGGACTTTGTCTCCGGCGCCGATCAGGTCCGAGGCCATGGCGAGGCCGAAGGCCACGGTCTTGCCGGAGCCGGTCTGGGCCGAGACGAGAATGTCGCGACCCTCGGCCTCGGGCTTCAGGACGGCGGCCTGGACGGGCGTGAGCACGACATAGCCATGTTCGGCGAGGGCGCGGGCCAGTGCGGGACTGGCGAGTTCAAATGTCAATTCAGGTCCGATCAACTGGTTGAGAAGAGCGCCAGGTGGCTCCTTACTCCTTGCGCGCGGGGAGAGGAAGCCTATTGCCCCCTTCTGGCCGACGAGGCGAAACGCAGGGCCTCCTCGGCGGCGCGGAACAGGGCGCGGGCCTTGTTCACGCATTCGCGCTGCTCGCTCGCCGGGTCGGAATCATAGACGATCCCGGCGCCGGCCTGGACATGCATCTGGCCGTCCTTCACCACCGAGGTGCGCAGCACGATGCAGGTGTCCATCTCGCCCGAGGCGCCGAAATAGCCGATGCAGCCGCCGTAAATGCCGCGCTTGTCCACTTCCAGCTCGTCGATGATCTCCATGGCGCGCACTTTAGGCGCGCCTGAGACAGTGCCCGCCGGAAAGCCGGCCGACAAAGCGTCGATGAGGTCGCGGTTGGGGTCGAGCTTGCCCTCGACATTGGAGACGATGTGCATGACATGGCTGTAGCGCTCGACCACGAATTGCTCGGTGACGTTGACCGTGCCGATCTCGGCGACGCGGCCGACGTCGTTGCGGCCAAGATCAAGCAGCATCAGATGTTCGGCGCGCTCTTTTTCGTCGGCCAGCAATTCGCGCTCCAGGGCCTCGTCCTCCTCGCGGGTCGCGCCACGCCAGCGGGTCCCGGCGATGGGCCTTATCGTGACCTTGCCGTCGCGCGCCCGCACCAGGATTTCGGGGCTCGAGCAGACGATCTGGAAATCGGCGAAATCGAGATAGCAGAGAAAGGGCGCCGGATTGACGCGGCGCAAGGCGCGATAGAGCGAGAAGGCCGGCAGCTGGAACGGCGAGGTGAAACGTTGCGACAGCACGACCTGAAAGATGTCGCCGGCGCGGATATAGGATTTGGCCGCTTCGACCATTCGCATATAGCGCGCCTCGCCGGTGTTCGAGACCGGATCGTGCGCCTGGAGGAGAAGCGCGTCGCCGGACTGGCCCTCCAGCCGCATCGGCCCTTCGAGCGCGGCCACCGCCTCGTCGAGCCGGGCGAGCGCCTCTTCATAGGCCGCCTTGGCGGCGATATGGGCCTGCGGGCGGACGGGGGTCACGAGCCAGATTTCGTCGCGCACCGAATCGAACACCGCCATCAGCGTCGGGCGCACCAGAAGCGCGTCGGGCGTGCCGATCGGATCGGGCTTGGCGGGCGCGAGTCGCTCCATCTCGCGCACCATGTCATAGCCGAGATAGCCGAATACGCCCGCCGCCATCGGCGGCATGCCGGGAACGGCGGGAATGGACGATTCGTCGAGCAGAGCGCGCAAAGCGTCGAGCGGCTTGCCATCGCAGGCGACGAATTGTTCGCGATCGCGCCGCGCGGCGCGGTTGATCTCGGCCTCGCCGTCGCGCACGCGAAAAATCACGTCGGGATCGAGGCCAATCATCGAATAGCGGCCCCGGGTCGCGCCGCCTTCCACCGATTCGAGCAGGAAAACGTCGCCCGCGCGGCCATGCGAGAGTTTCAGAAAGGCCGAGACGGGGGTTTCGAGATCGGCGACCAGGGTCAGGCTGACCAGCGACGGTTCGCCGGCTTCATAGAGCGCGGCGAAAGCGTCGAATTCCGGCGTGAACATGCGGGCTCCCTTCATTCCTGCCCGACGATCGCGGCCAGGGCGGTCTGGTTCACACGCATGCCCAATTGCGATTGCAGTCCGGAAATATATTGGCTGAACAGATCGTCGGCGAGGCTCGAATCGAGCTGCGGCGCGAGCCCGGCGAGGGTCGGGTTTTTCAGGTCGATCGGCGGAGTCGCGGCGTCGGTCACCTTGAACACGATGCGACCGCCCCCGCCCGCCAGAGCGGCCCCCGCGCCGCCGACCGGCGTGCCGAAAATCTGCTGGACGGCGGCGGCCGACAGGCCCGGCGCGCTGGAGCGCTTGAACGGCCCCGCATGGATCGTGGCGACGCCATTGGCGGTCGCGATCTTTTCGAGGCTGTCGCCGGCTTCGATCTTGCGCGCCAGATCGTTGGCCTTGGCCGCGACCTGCTTCTGGGCCTCGCTGTTCTCCATGGCCTTGACGACCGCGGCGCGGACCTCGTTGAGCGGCAATTGCCGCGAAGGCGCGATGGAATTGATCTCGAACCAGTCATAGCCGCCGTCCTTGCGCGAGACGGCGTCATTGTCCACGCCGACGTCCGAGGCGAAAATCGCCTTGAGCAATTCGGGCGCGCTGGCGAGCGCGGGGATCGGCGCGCCGGGCTGGCCAGCCTCGCCCGTGCCAGCGCCGGAGGCGTCGGTGACATCGATTTGCGTCTTCAGGCCCACCGCCTTGGCGGCTTCGGTCAGGTTCTTGCCGGCGGAGCGCAGATCCTCGATCTTGTCGTGCAGCTTCTGGATCGCCCTCTCCGCCTGGGCCTTGGCGAGTTCGGCCTTGATTTGGTCCTTGACCTCGTCGAAGGGTTTTGTCGAGCCGGGCTCGATGCGCGAAATCCTGGCGAGGACATAGCCGAACTTGCCGGCGATGGGTTCCGTCACGCCGGGCTGTTTCAGGGCGAACGCGGCCTGGGCGATCGCGGGATCGAACATGGAGGCCTTGGTGGTGACGCCGATATCGGCGAGTACGCCGCCGGCCTTCTTGTCGGCGGCGACCGCGTCGAAACTCTGGCCGGCGTCGATCCGGGCGCGCGCCTTGTTCGCGGCGGCCTGGTCGAGGAAGGTGAGCAGCCGGATCGCGCGCTTTTCCGGTGTGGCGTAAAGGCGGGCGGCGTCCTGCTCATAGACTTTTCGGGCGGCGTCGTCGCTGACGGCGATCGTCTTGACGACCTCGGACGGCGACACGATCAGGACATTGACGGTGCGATATTCCGGGCTGCGATAGGCGTCCTTGTGCAAATCGTAATAGGACTTGACCGAATCTTCCGACGGCGGCGGCCCCTTGGAGAGATCGGGCGGCGGCAGGATGAAATAATCCGCCTTGCGGGTCTCGTTGGCGAAAGTGTTGACGGCCGACAGCAGGACTTCGGGCGCCTTGAGGTTGCCGGTCACCGCCGCGCCGATCTGCTTGCGCAAGGCGAGCTGGCGCTGCTCGCGGATGAAGCTCGTCTCGGTATAGCCGTTGTCGCGCAAAATCTGGTCCATGCGGGCCTGGTCGAACCCATCCGGGCCGGCGAAAATCTTCAGGGCGCGGATGATCTTGGCGATCTCCACATCGGAGAGGGCGAGGCTGAGGCGCTGGGCGTCCTGGTCGAGCGCGGCGCCGGTCAAGAGCTGGGCGAGGACCTGGCGGTCGAGTCCGAACTGGCGCGCCTCCCGGCTGGTGATGGCGCGGCGCGCCTGCTGCTGCAGCCGCTGCAATTCGGTCTGGTAGGAGCTGCGATATTGCTGGACGGTGATTTCCTGTTCGCCGATCGTCGCGAGCTGGTTGGCGCGGAAATTGGTGAACATGTCGCGGATGCCCCACAGGCCGAAGCCGACCACGATCAGCGCGGCGAAGACCGAGAGAATGACGCGGCCGAAAATATTCTTCGACATGATCCGAAGACCATCGAGCATTGGGTTTTTCCTGTTCTGGCGACCGTCCCGAAGGACGACCGGTCTGGGCCGGCTTGGGCGCCGGACTATAGAAACGCCAAAGGCCGCGCGCAATCCACTTGCGACATCTTGTGGCGCCGGTCGCTTCGTATCCGAATTTCAGCTTCGGGCGGGCGGTTGTGGGAGGCGAGCGACCTTTTGGAAGGCCGGTCGGAAAGATTCGCCTCACAGCGGGGTCAGGCTGACGAGACGGATGTCCGGATTCGAACTGACGATGAGCGTCGATTGGTAGAAACGCCGCGGCGGGTCGATGAAGCGGCGCTCTCCACCCTCCCGCGCCAAAACCGATTGTTCCTGCCAAAGGCGTTCAAAAACAGCCGAACGATCGATCAGGTCGTCCACAAGCGCCAGCAGGGTTTGATCGTGAAGGCGACAACTGAAATCGGCGCGAAATTCCGCCACGATGCGGCGGGCGCGATCGTCCCAATTCGCGATCAGGCGAGGAGCTCTGGATGAAAGGAAGATGAACCGCAACTGATTGCGATCATGGTCGCCGTCCAGCCATCCGTTGAAAAGTTCGGCGGCGAGGCTGTTCCAGGACCTCGCCGTCCATGTCCGGTCGAGCAGATAGGCCGGGATGGTCATGCGCTCCGGCAACGCCAGGACCTCTGGCGGCAAATCGTCTGTGGCGGGCGCGGGCTCCGCCGGATCGCGCTTGCCGGCCAGCGTGAACAAATAAGACCGTTCGGCCGAGGCGAGACGAAGCGCTTCGGCGAGCCGCGCGAGGGCGTGCGGAGAAGCCGAAACGTCGCGCCCCTGTTCCAGCCAGGTAATCCATGTCGCGCTGACGCCGCAGGCTTCGGCCAGTTCTTCCCGTCGGAATCCGGGCGTGCGGCGTCTGCCCGAGAACGCGGCCGGCGGCGGCAGGCGCTCGCGGTGCGCGCGGATGAAGGCGCCGAGGGCGCGGCGGGGATTGGCGGCAATCATGGCGATATTTATACCAGGATAAATGGTGGCCTTGTACCAGTTTAATTGCCCGCTCATGGTAGCCGCGATCACGATGCCGACAGGAGCCGCACATGCAGGGGAAAACGCACGAAACCATCGTCAGCCAGCAATTTGGCCCCCAGGCGGAGGCTTATCTTGCGAGCCCGGTGCACGCCCAGGGTGAGGATTTGGCGCAATTGGCGCGGATCGTCGGAGGCCGACAGCATAGTGTCGCGCTGGATTTGGGGTGCGGCGGCGGACATGTTTCCTTCCTGATCGCGCCAAAGGTGCAAAAGGCGTTCGCCTATGATCTCTCCGAACCCATGGTGGAGATCGTCCGGGCGGAGGCCCTCCGCCGGGGTCTGAACAATCTGGAAGCTGTTCAGGGATCGGTCGAACGGCTTCCCTGGCCTGATCATTCGTTCGATCTCGTAACGACGCGCTACAGCGCCCATCACTGGCATGACGTCGACGCGGCGCTTCTCGAGGCCCGCCGCGTCCTGAGGCCGGGCGGCCTGATGGTCGTCATGGACGTTGTGGCGCCGGAGCACCCGCTGCTGGACAACTGGCTGCAGTGCCTGGAGTTGCTGCGCGACACGTCCCACGTGAGGGATTATTCGGTCGAGGAATGGCGGGCGAAATTCGAATCGGCGGGCTTTCGGCCGTCAACGGCGTCGCGTTTCAGGCTTCGCCTGGAATTCTTGTCGTGGGTCGAGCGGATCGGCGCGCCGGTCCTTCATCGCGAGGCCATTCGATCCTTGCAATCGCGAGCCGGCGCGCAAGTGAGCGGGCATTTTGCGTTGGAGCCGGACGGCAGCTTCACGATCGACACCATGTTGATGACGGCCGAAGTCTGATTTGTCGTAGCCTGGAATGAATCGTCTTCAAGCGACTCGAAATCAAAAGGGAGAAGATGAAGGGCCGCTTGGCGCCCGTCTGCTGGGCAGGGACGGGCGCGACGCGCGGGATCAAATCCTGGCGAGGCCTTCCTCATAAGTGACCTTCGGGAAGGTCTCGTCATATTTGGCGGCGCCGTCGGCAATGGCGTCGATTTTCGCGGCGGTGTCGAATTTCTTCATCTTGGTCTTGTCGAGATAGAGAAAGTCGATCAGCTCATTATAAACCGACACGTCGTCATAGGGCAGGACATAGAGCGACGAATCGCCGAACGAGACCTGGTAGCGGTCGCCACGCTTCACGTCGCCGACATAGATGAAATATTTGCCGTCGGGCGCCAGCGCGCCGTCGAGCGCCGCGACAAGGGCGGGAAGTTCGCTGAAGGTCGCGAGCTGGCCGGCCAGGAAGGAGAGAGCCGTCTCGCCGCCCTGCGCGGCCGCGAAAGCGGCGGTCAGCAGGACCTCGGGATCGCTGGTCAGCTCGATTTCACCGCGGAAGGCGAAACGGCCGGCGACGTGGGTCGGACCCTTGTGGGCGGGCTTCACCAGGCGGCCGTCCGCTTCGAGACGCTGGAAGGCGGTGGTTTCGATGGAGGTCATGTTTGGCTTTCAAAAGACCCGCTCCTTCTTGAGATATTCAAGACCGTAGCGGTCGCGCAATTTTGGAGACTGCGATGGGCAGCCTTGCGGACGCCGCGACGGCGCGCGCCGGCCTGCCGGCGGCGCCCGTTGCGACAATTGTGGCTTTTTCCGATAGTGGAGCTTTCCCGACAAAATGGGCAAACCCTGCCAGCGGTGGCATGGATGGCCTGCGCGAGACGCCATTATGGCGATCGTTCCGCAGGCCCGGCGAACTCCCATGGGCGACGAAGCAAGTTTTGCGCCGGAAGCCGCCGCAACAGGACCTCTGGGCAAAAGTGCGCTCCTCTGCTAAGCGGAGCGCAACGATTTAGGGGGGAAATGACATGACAACGATCCGTCCGCTCGCGGCGGGCAATTGGAAAATGAACGGTTTGACCGCCTCTGTGGCCGAAATCGCGGCCATCGCCGAGGCGGCGGCGCGCGAGGCCGGCGGGGCCGACGTGCTGATCTGCCCGCCGGCGACGCTGATTTCCGCCGCTTGCTCGGCAGCGGCCGGGCGAATCGCGATCGGCGGCCAGGATTGCCACGCCAGGGCGTCGGGCGCCCATACCGGCGACATTTCCGCCGAACAGCTCAAGGATGCGGGCGCGAGCTTCGCCATCGTCGGTCATTCCGAACGTCGCGCCGACCACGGCGAGAGCGACGAGGTCGTGCGCGCCAAGGCCGAGGGGGCGCTGCGCGCGGGGCTCACCGCCATCGTCTGCGTTGGCGAGACCCATCTCCAGCGCGAGTCCGGCCAGACCCTCGCGGTTGTCGGGGCGCAGCTTGCAGGCTCCCTGCCGCATGGGGGGAAAGCAACCAATCTCGTGGTCGCCTATGAGCCGGTATGGGCGATCGGCACCGGCCTCACTCCGACGCTCGCGGACGTCGCCGAGGTCCATAACTTCATCCGTCACGAGTTGATCGACCTCTTGCCGGGCGAGGGCGCCGCCGTGCGCATTCTGTATGGCGGCTCGGTCAAGCCGGCCAACGCCGCCGAACTGATGGCGGTCGAGAATGTCAATGGCGCACTGGTCGGCGGCGCCAGCCTCACCGCGAAGGACTTTCTCGGCATCGCATCCGTTTATAAGTAAACCTATGTGTCGGGGTTTCCATCGGCGAACTTTTGCGATATGACGCCCCGACTTCGCCGCCGCGGTCGCTTCCCCGGCGGCTTTGGCGGTTTGAATGGCTCCTGCCGCCCGGCTAGGGGGAAAATCCGGCCTGGCCTGAGGACGAAAAAATGCAGACAGTACTGATCGTCGTTCATCTCCTGATCGTGTTGGCGCTGATCGTCGTCGTCCTGTTGCAGCGCTCCGAAGGCGGCGCCCTGGGAATGGGCGGCGGCGGCGGGGGGGGCGGCTTCTTCACCGGGCGCGGCCAGGCCAATGCGCTGACAAGGGCGACGGCGATTCTGGCGACTTTGTTCTTCATGACCAGCCTCGGCCTGACGATCCTTTCGACCTACAGCCACCACTCGCAGAAATCGATCTTCGAGACGACCGCTCCCGCTCCGCCTTCGCAGCAGGGCGGCGCCGCGCAGCCCAAGGGAACGGTTCTCGAACAGTTGAAGCAGTTGGAAAAAAAGAAGGCGCCGCCCGCGGCGCCGGCGCCGGCTCCGGTCCCGGCGCCGCCGCGGCAGTGAGTTCGCGCGTCGCGCTTTTTGAATTTCGCGGGCCGGCTCGCCGGCCCTTCCGACCGAGACCGTTGAGAACCTTGAAGGACGACCAGCGCCCCGGCGCCGGTCCGGCTTGAACGCGAGGCGGCCTGCGATGGCGCGGTATATTTTCATCACCGGCGGCGTGGTTTCCTCGCTCGGCAAGGGGCTGGCCTCGGCGGCGCTCGGCGCGCTGTTGCAGGCGCGCGGCTATACCGCGCGCCTGCGCAAGCTCGACCCCTATCTCAATGTCGATCCCGGCACGATGTCGCCCTATCAGCACGGCGAGTGCTTCGTGACCGACGATGGCGCCGAGACCGATCTCGATCTCGGCCATTACGAGCGCTTCACCGGCCGCTCGGCCAACAAACGGGACAATGTCACCACCGGGCGTATCTATCAGGACATCATCGCCCGCGAGCGGCGCGGCGACTATCTCGGCGGCACGGTGCAGGTCATTCCCCATGTCACCAACGCCATCAAGGAATTTATCCTCGACGGCAATGACGGCTATGATTTCGTCCTGGTCGAGATCGGCGGCACGGTCGGCGACATCGAGGCCATGCCCTTCCTCGAAGCGATCCGCCAGCTCGGCAATGAGCTGCCGCGCCAGCATTGCGTCTATATCCATCTGACGCTGCTGCCCTTCATTCCCGCGGCGGGCGAGCTCAAGACCAAGCCGACCCAGCACTCGGTCAAGGAGCTGCGCTCGATCGGCATCCAGCCCGATATTCTTTTGTGCCGCGCCGACCGCGCCATCCCGCCGGAAGAACGGCGCAAGCTCAGCTTGTTCTGCAATGTCCGCGAGACGGCTGTGATCGAGGCGCTCGACGTCGCCTCGATCTATGATGTGCCGCGCGCCTATCACGCCGCCGGCCTCGACCATGAGGTTCTGGCGGCCTTCGGCATCGAGCCCGCGCCGCGCCCCGACATGAGCCGCTGGAACGCGGTGACCGAGGCGGTCCACAATCCCGAGGGCGAGGTCACGATCGCCATCGTCGGCAAATATACCGGCCTCAAGGACGCCTATAAGTCGCTGAACGAGGCTCTGGCCCATGGCGGCATCGCCAATCGGGTCAAGGTCAATCTCGACTGGATCGAGGCGGAAATTTTCGAGCACCAGGACCCGACGCCCTTTCTCGAACATGTCCATGGCATATTGGTGCCGGGCGGTTTCGGCTCGCGGGGCACGGAAGGAAAAATCGCGGCGGCGCGCTTCGCCCGCGAGCGCAAGGCGCCTTATTTCGGCATTTGCTTCGGCATGCAGATGGCGGTGATCGAGGCGGCGCGCTCGCTCGCCGGCATCAGTCAGGCGGGCTCGACCGAATTCGGCCCGACGCCTGAGCCTGTCGTCGGCCTGATGACCGAATGGATGCGCGGCAACGAGCTGGAAAAGCGCGCCGAAAGCGGCGATCTCGGCGGCACCATGCGGCTCGGCGCTTATCCGGCGGTGCTTCAGGAAGGCTCGAAGATCGCGGGAATCTATGGCGCGACCCATATTTCCGAGCGCCACCGCCATCGCTACGAGGTCAATATGGGCTATCGCGAGCGGCTGGAAGCCTGCGGGCTCATTTTCGCCGGGACTTCGCCCGACGGCCTGCTGCCGGAGACGGTGGAACTGGCCGATCACCCCTGGTTCATCGGGGTGCAATATCATCCCGAGCTGAAATCGCGGCCCTTCGAGCCGCATCCTTTGTTCGCGAGTTTCATCGCCGCCGCCAAGGCGCAAAGCCGGCTGGTGTGAGGGGGAGAAGATGCGCAAGGTCGCCCGTATCGCCCTCACCGCCGCCAGCCGGCAGGATCTCGTCGGGGCCTGGACGCGTCTGGGCTTCGCCCTCGATCCGGGCGGCAATGGCGTCACGCTGGCCGATGGCGTCGCTCTCGCCTTTGCCGCGACCGACGATCCGGCGCGGCGCGCGGCCTCGGTCGGATTGAGCGCCGCTCCGGGAGCCCCGCCGTCCCTGCCCGTAGACGAGGCGGCGGCGTGTTTCCATCTGGTCGAGGCGTTCCCGGCCGCGCCGGCGCCCGATCATCCCAATGGCGCGCTTCGGCTGAGCGAAGTCGCCGCCATCGCGCCCGAGCCGGCCAATCATGGTGAATATCTTTCCGCGCTCACCGGCCAGCGCGAGATGCTGGCGACCTCGGCCGGGCTCGAAATCCGTCTCGATGGCGGGACGAGCCTCCAGGTCCTGAGTCCATCGGCCTTCGCCTTTCGTTTCGGCGTCACGCCGCAGGCGAGCGGCTTTCGCATTGCGGGCCTCGTCTTCGCCGTCAAGAATGCGCGACAGACCGAAGGGGTTCTGGTCGCCAACAAGGTGATGTCGATTTTTCAGGTCGGGCGGCTCGCGGCAGGCGACGCCGAGGGCGTCGCGGTGGCGTTCGAACAGGGTTGATCGGAGGAGGCATGGCGGAAGCGCGGAAGAATGCGACGGTCACGATCGGCGAAGGACCGCGCGCGGCGCGTTTCGGAAATGATTTGCCGCTCGCTTTGATCGCCGGTCCCTGCGCGCTCGAAAGCCGTGATCACGCCTTGTTCATGGCCGAGAAAATGGCGGCGCTGACTGAAAAGCTCGGCATGGATTACGTGTTCAAGTCGTCGTTCGACAAGGCGAACCGCACCTCGTCCGAGGGCAGGCGCGGCATCGGGCTCGACGCGGCGTTGAAAATCTTCGCGGAGATCAAGCAGACTTTCGGCGTGCCCGTCGTCACCGACGTTCACGAAAAGGAGCAATGCGCGCCCGTGGCGGAAGTCGTGGATCTGTTGCAGATTCCGGCCTTCCTGTGCCGCCAGACCGACCTGCTGCTGGCGGCGGCGGCGACCGGCAAGCCGATCAATGTGAAAAAGGGGCAGTTCCTCGCGCCCTGGGACATGAAGAATGTCGCCGCCAAGATCTATGGCGCCGGCAATCCCAATGTTCTGGTCACCGAGCGCGGCGCCTCCTTCGGCTACAACACTCTGGTCACCGATTTCCGCGGCCTGCCGATCATGGCCCAGCAGATCGGCGCACCCGTGATTTTCGACGCCACGCATAGCGTGCAACAGCCGGGAGGGCAGGGAGCTTCGTCCGGCGGCCAGCGCGAATTCGTCCCCGTGCTGGCGCGCGCGGCGGTCGCGGTCGGCGTCGCCGGCCTGTTCATCGAGACGCACGACCGGCCCGACGAAGCCTTTTCCGACGGGCCGAACATGGTGCCGTTGAGCGAAATGCCAGCCTTGCTGGCGAGGCTGATCGCCTTCGACCGCCTCGCCAAGGGACGCTGAAAGCGACGCTGACCACGCCCAATTTCAATAATAATGCCACCTGCGCCGGTGATAATAATGCGGGTGGTGATAGTACCTATGATAGTAATGCCTGTGATAGTAGCGGTGCGGGTGATAGTAATAATGTCTGTGATAATAATGGTGGTGGGGGCGGACATAGACCCAATAGGCCTCGGCCGGGGCTGAGGGCGTGGCCAGCGAGGCGGCCAGCACGGCCGCGGCAAGACTTTGTTTCAGCATGAGAGCCTCCTCCCCGAGTTTCGGCGGTCGCCGAAAATCCGGTCTCAAACTCGATGCAAACGCACTGGCCAAGCTTTGGTTCCCCGCGCGGCTGAGTTTGGGGCGAGTTTCGCCGGTAGGCCTCAATGGCCGAAAGTGCGCCAGAAAATATAGGCGGTCATCGCGGCGTTGAGGCCCGAAATAACGATGCGGGCCAGCGACGGATCGATTTTTCGCGCATAATAGGCGCCGAAATAGCCCCCTAGGATCGCGCCGACGAACAATATGAAAGTCTCGCGCCAATAAATCAGTCCGCCGATCACGAACAGCAGGGTCGCGGTGGCGTTCATCGCGGCGTTGAGCAGGTTGCGTGCAGGCTGCATGGCGGCGATCGAGGCCGAAGTCATCAGGCTCCAGGCCGCCAACATCATGACGCCGACGGCGCCGCCGAAATAGCCGCCATAAACGCCGAGAACGAATTGGCTGATCAGCAGCATGCGCGGCGTGATATGGATGCGCTCGCGCAAAAAGACGCCGGCGTTGCGGCCGAAGGCGAAAGCGAGCGTTCCGAACAGCAGCAGGAAGGGCACGAGGATTTTGAACACGTCCTGCGGCGTGAATTCGAGCAGCAGCGCGCCGGCGGCGCCGCCGGCTACGCTCAGCAAAGCCATGTCGCGGAAGCGCACGCCCTCAAGGCCCTGAAAATCCTTGCGATAGGCATAGGCGCTGGCAAGCGCGCTCGGAACCAGCGCAACGGTCGAAGAGGCGTTGGCGTTGAGCGCCGGCACGCCCGCCGTGATCAAAGCCGGCAGGGTCACGAAGGAGCCGCCGCCGGCGATGGCGTTCATCGTTCCGCCGACGAAGCCGGCGCCCGCAATAAGCAGGACGTCATTCATGCGTCTTTGCCGAACACGCGGCCGAAAATCGTATCGACATGCTTGAGGTGGTAGCCGAGGTCGAATTTCTCTTCCAGTTCGGTGTCACTCAGAAGCCGCTTCACGTCGGGGTCTTTTTTCAACAGGTCGAGGAAATCGCCCTCGCCGCGCCACACCGGCATGGCGTTGCGCTGGACATATTTATAGGCGTCCTCGCGCGAGGCGCCTTTTTGCGTCAGCGCCAGCAGCACGCGCTGGGAATGGACGAGGCCGCCGAGCAGGTCGAGGTTTTTTTGCATGTTTTTTGGGTAGACCAGCAGCTTGTCGATCACGCCGGTGAGGCGCGCGAGCGCGAAATCGAGCGTCACCGTGGCGTCGGGGCCGATCATGCGCTCGACGGACGAATGGGAAATGTCGCGCTCGTGCCACAGCGCCACATTTTCCAGCGCCGGCGTGACCATGCCGCGCACGAGGCGGGCAAGGCCGGTCAGGTTTTCGGTCAGCACCGGATTGCGCTTGTGCGGCATGGCGGAGGAGCCTTTCTGCCCCTCCGAGAAAAATTCCTCCGCCTCCAGCACCTCGGTGCGTTGCAAATGGCGGATTTCAATCGCCAGACGCTCGACACTCGACGCCACGACGCCGAGCGTAGCGAAGAACATGGCGTGGCGGTCGCGGGGGATGACCTGGGTCGAAACCGGCTCCGGCTTCAGGCCCATTTTTTTCGCGACATGCTCTTCGACGCGCGGGTCAATATTGGCGAAAGTGCCGACCGCGCCGGAAATGGCGCAGACCGCGATTTCCTCCCGCGCGTCGACGAGCCTTTTACGCGCGCGGGCGAACTCGGCGTAAGCCTCGGCCATCTTCAGACCGAAAGTCACCGGCTCGGCATGGATGCCGTGCGAGCGGCCGATCGATGGCGTCATCTTGTGCTCGAAGGCGCGGCGTTTGAGCGCGGCGAGCAGATCGTCCACATCCTTGATGAGAATGTCGGCGGCGCGCGTGAGCTGCACCGAAAGGCAGGTGTCGAGCACGTCCGACGAGGTCATGCCCTGATGGACGAAGCGCGAATCCGGCCCGATGAATTCGGCGAGATGGGTCAGGAAGGCGATGACGTCATGCTTGGTGACGCGCTCGATTTCGTCGATGCGATCGACATCGAACGTGACATGGCCCGCCTTCTCCCAGATCGCCCTGGCGCTTTCCTTGGGGATGACGCCGATCTCGGCCAAGGCGTCGCAGGCATGGGCCTCGATCTCGAACCAGATCTTGAACCGGGTCTGCGGCTCCCAGATCGCAACCATTTCGGGGCGGGAATAACGGGGGATCATGGCTTATCTCGCAACGGGACGGGAAAACTCTCTTCCCCGATTGCGGGGAGAGGGCATAGGGCGTCCTGACGGACGCCCTATGCGGGGAGAGCGGGAAGGATTGCGGCTAGATCACCTCGCCCCGCGCCATATGGGCGGCGAGGCGTAGGGCGTCGATGTTCTTCTTGTAATGCTCCGGGCCGCCTTTGAAGACGGCGGAGCCGGCGACGAGCCAGTTGGCCCCGGCGCCGACGACGTCCATGGCGTTTTCAGGCGTCACCCCACCGTCCACTTCAAGATCGATTGGACGGTCGCCGATCATCGCCTTGAGCCGGCGCAGCTTTTCGAGCGTGGCGGGGATGAATTTCTGGCCGCCGAAACCCGGATTGACCGACATGACCAGAATGAGGTCGAGCTCGTCGAGCACATATTCGACCACATCCGCCGGCGTCGCCGGATTGAGCGAGACGCCGGCCTTTTTCCCGAGCGCCCGGATCGCCTGCAACGAGCGGTGCAAATGCGGGCCGGCCTCGGCATGGACGACGATATAATCGGAGCCCGCCTTGGCGAAGGCTTCCAGGTAAGGATCGCAGGGCGCGATCATCAGATGGACGTCGAAAATCCTGTCCGTATACGGCCGCAGGCTTTTTACGACGTCGGGACCGATGGTGATATTAGGCACGAAATGGCCGTCCATGACATCGACATGGACGATGTCGGCGCCCGCCGCGACAATGGCGCGGACTTCCTCGCCGAGTTTGGAGAAATCGGCGGAAAGAATCGACGGGGCGATTTTCAACGGGCGCATCGGCGTTTCCTGGTTTTTGTTCGAATTCGCTCCTACATGATCGGGGACGCGGCGTCCACCGGCCGCCTTTTGGCGCCCGCATTGCTTGGGCGAAGCAGGGATGCGCGAGGCCAAGGGAATGCGTCGGACGGAAGTGCTTGTGCTGGGCGCGGGAATCGTCGGTGTGGCGACGGCGCTGCAAATCCAGGCGCGCGGGCGCGAGGTCGTTCTCGTGGACCGGCGCGGCGCCGGAGAGGAAACCTCTTACGGCAACGCCGGGCTGATCGAGCGCGCCTCGATCTTTCCCTATCTTTTCCCGCACGACTGGCGGGCGCTGGCGCTTTATGCCGTCAACGGCGCCAATGAGGCGCGCTATCACCTGCGCGATCTGCCTTATTTTGCGCCCTGGCTGTTGCGCTATTGGTGGGAGAGCGCGCCGGAGCGCGCCTTGCGCCACGCTCTTGCCGCGCGGCCGCTGATCGAAAACTCGCTGAGCGAACATGAAAAGCTGATGGCGGAGGCCGGCGCGCTCGACTTGATGCGCAAGACCGGCTGGCTGAAGCTTTTTCGCAGCGAAAGAACTTTCGCTGCCGGGCGCGCGGCGGCGAAAGCGATCGAGCCTTACGGTCTCAAGGTCGCGCTCTATGATTCCGCGGCGCTGAGCAGGATCGAGCCTTCGCTCAACGGCGTCCATGGCGCCGTGCATTATCTCGACCCCGCCTCGCTCAAAGATCCGCTGGCGCTGACGCTGAAATATCTTGCCCTGTTCGAGAAGCGCGGCGGCGTTTTCCTGCGCGGCGACGCCAAAACCTTCCGGCCCGCCAGCGCGGGTTACGGCGTCGTGACGGAGGAGGGGCCATTGACGGCGGAAGCGGCGGTGGTCTGCCTCGGCCCCTGGGCGGAGACTGTCATCGCGCCCCTTGGCTATTCCTGCCCTTTGGCCGTCAAGCGCGGCTATCACATGCATTTCGCGCCGCGCGCGGTTCTCAACCATCCCGCGCTCGACGCCGACAACGGTTTTCTCCTCGCGCCCATGGCGCGCGGAATCCGCATGACTTCCGGCGCGGAATTCGCGCGGCGCGACGCGCCGCCCGATTATACCCAGATCGACGCGAGCGAAGTCATCGCACGCCAATTATTCCCGTTGGGGGAGCGGCTTGATCCGAAACCCTGGATCGGTCGGCGCCCCTGCCTGCCGGATATGTTGCCGATCATCGGCCCGGCGCCGCGCCACAGGGGATTGTGGTTCAATTTCGGCCACCAGCATCATGGCCTGACGCTGGCGGCGGTCACCGGCCGCCTGCTGGCGGAAATGATGACCGGCGAAAAGCCTTTCGCCGATCCCGAGCCCTTTGCGATCGGGCGGTTCTCTCACCAATAGCGGCGGTGATAATAGTGGCGGTGATAATAGGGGTGGCCATAATAGGGGCGACGATAATAGGGGCGATAAACGCCATAGGGACGATAGACCGGCGCGCCGTAATAGACCCTGCGGTTGGGAACGCAGCGGCCCCAGGGATTGATGTGCCAGCCCGGGCCGCAGCGCCATCCGACCGTTTCGATCGGCGCTGTCGAAGTATGGGCGCCGCCATCGGGCGCGATCGGCATGGCGCTCGCGGCGCCCGTTCCGATCAGACTGGCACCAAACAGCGCGCCGGCGACGACAAGGCATTTTGCGAAGATATGCATTTCATCCCTCCCTCGTCAGAGTGTTTTCATTCTCTTCAGGGCGAATGAACCCGACGTGAACCGAGCCGTTCGCCGCCGCAAGCGTGGTCGCGGGAACAGAATATTCCGTTAACTTCCCCGTTACGAATGAAAGCGGCAGACAGCGAGGAATGCAAGTCGGCAGAGGGTTGACGCCGCTATCGCCATCGTTCCGGGCCTGTTGCTGGCGTCGGAGGCGCAGGCGCTGGACCGCCGAAAGCGTCGGGGCCGAGTCGCCGGCGCTTTCGGCACCAAAGGGCGCATAGGGTCTTCGCGATAGCGTTCCGATGCGCCTTATTTCCACAGATCGAGCGGCGCGGGCGCAGGCTTTGCGACGCCTTGGCCGCGGGGTCTGGCGGTTCTGGCGAATTTCACCGCCTCCTCGCGGCTGACGAACAGGCCGCCCTCGCGCCCGTCGGCGTCGCGCGCGGTCCAGAATCCCTGTTCGTCGCGGCCGATCCAGAATTCGAGCGCCGCGTCGCGCCGCGGCTGGCGTTGTTGCGAACTCATTGACGCATTCCTTGCGATCCGGTTCAAATTGGTCGCGTTTATGTTGGGAAATCGCGGCCTTTCCGCAGCGGGAAAATGGTGTCCGCCTCAAATTTTTGTGGCGTGACGGCGCCAGTTTTCCGCGCTGCGCCCCGCTTCAAGCCGTTGCAGGAAAGCCCAGGCTTGTTCCAGCCGCGCGGCGCCGTCATCGCTCAAACCCGCGCCGAGATCGAAATTTTCGCCGCGCATGCAGAGAAGAAAGGCCGGCGGCGGGTTGCCCCCGAGCGTCTGTTCGTAAACCGCCAGCACGCTCTCCGGCGCGAGCGCATGGCTGGTGTGGGTCAGGTTTTTGCGCGGGAAAATCTCGCTGAAGGCGAAGGGCGCCGGCGTGGCCCTGCCGGCGTCGAGAAAGAGCGCGAGTTCGGCGCCTTGCAGGTCGAGCACATGTTCGAGCTGAAGCTGGAAATCCTCGATCAAAGCGCTGTCAGGCCATTGGGCTGCGGCGATGCGCGCGAGCAGCAGAGGCCCGAGCGCGTCGTCGCCGCGCGCTTCATTGCCCCATCCGAAGACGACGAGCCTCACGCGGCGGAAAAATTCTTCGCGCGACGGCTCACGAGCGCGCCCGAGGAATCCACCAGATCGACCTGCAGCGGCATCTGGCCGATGGCGTGGGTGGCGCAGGACAGGCAGGGATCATAGGCGCGGATCGCGACCTCGATATGGTTGAGCAGGCCCTCGGTGACCTCGTTTCCGTCAATGAAGCTCCGCGCCACGCTGCGGACGGCCTCGTTCATCGCCTGGTTGTTGTTGGTGGTCGAGACGATGAGATTGCAATATTTGACGAGATCGTCGGCGCCGACGCGATAATGATGGATCAGCGTTCCGCGCGGCGCCTCGATCACCCCGACCGCCTCTTCGCGGCGTTCGCCTTTTTCGCCGATCAGATCGGTCCCGACGATCTCGACATCGTCGAGGAGATCGCGGATCGTTTCCGCCGCGTGGAGGGCCTCGATCATTCGCGCCCAATGGTACAGCAGCGTGCCGTGGCGCGGCTTGCCGCCGCCGGCTGCGAGGAAGTTTTTCCGCTCGGCCTCGGCGAGCGGGGTCGCGATGAAATCGCAGGTCTGGACGCGCGCAAGCGGGCCGACGCGATACCAGCCCGCTTCCGCGCCGAGCGCGCGGATATGCGGGAATTTCATATAGGTCCAGGACTTGACCTCTTCCTGCAGGAATTCGTTGTAGCTGGCGCAGGGCGCGCCGTCGAAGATCAATCCGCCATCGGCGTCGCGGGCGCGAAGCGCGCCGTCATAAAGCTCCAGCGCGCCATCGGGCCCGACGAGGCTCATCATCGAGGCGCGGAATTCGCCGAAGGAGTCGTAGAATTCCGGATGGGTCGTGTGAATCCTCGCCACGAGGCGGACGGCGTCGCGCGCCCATTGGATCATGGTGTCGACGTCGCGGCGCAATTCGTCGCGCTCCACGTCGGTCAGCGCTTTGGAGACGCCGCCGGGGATGGCGCCGACGCCATGGATGCGCTTGCCCGAAACATGGCGGATGACCTCCTGGCCATATTTGCGCAGGAAGATGCCCTGTTTCGCAATATCGGGAAATTGCGCCGCGACCCCGAGAATGTTGCGCTTCGTCGGCTCGCTGTCGAAGCCGAGCAGGAGATCGGGCGAGGCGAGATGGAAGAAATGCACCGCATGCGATTGCAGGATCTGGCCGTAATGCATCAGCCGGCGCAATTTCTCGGCCGTCGGCGTCAGCCGCTCATAGCCCGCGATCAGGTCCATCGCCTTGACCGCGGCGAGCTGGTGGCTGACCGGGCAGATGCCGCACAGGCGCTGCACGGTGACCGGAACCTCCCAGTACGGCCGACCCTCGATGAAAGCCTCGAAGCCGCGGAATTCGACGATGTGCAGGCGCGCCTGATGGACGTGATTGTCGTCGTCGAGCAGCAGAGTGACTTTGCCGTGGCCTTCGACCCTCGTCACCGGATCGATGGCGATGCGGCGGAGGCCCTGTTTGGTTTCGGCGTTTTCCAGCGGGAACATGGCGATCTCAATCGAAACGGAAATGAGCGTAATCGAGGCGCGGCGTGCGTCCGCCGATCAGATCGGTCAGAAATTTCCACAAGGCGTCGGCCGAAGGCGGACAGCCGGGAATGGCGTAATCGACCCGCACGATTTCGTGGATCGGATAGACCTTGTCGAGCAGCAGCGGCAGTTCGGGATCGCTCGGAATTTGCGGGTTTTCGTCCACGCGCTCGCAATAGACTTCGCGCAGCAGGTCGCCGATGTCGATCGGATTGCGTTGCGCCGGCAGGCCGCCATTGATCGCGCAGGCGCCAACCGCGATCAGGGTCCGGCAATTGGCGCGGAATTCGCGCAGCACATGGACATTTTCGGAGTTGGTGACGCCACCTTCGATCAGGCCGATGTCGCTTGGCCCGCAATGTTTGATGTCGGTGAAGGGCGAGCGGTCGAAATCGGCGATCTTCGCCAGCTCCAATATGCGCTCGTCGATGTCGAGCAGCGACATATGGCAGCCGAAACAGCCGCCGAGCGTCGCGGTGGCGATCCTCAGGCGTTTTTCCGGGCGTTGCGAGGGAAAAGCGTTCATCTCATTTTCCCTCCTCGCGCAGGCTGACGTCCTCGATGGTCTCGCGGTCATACAGCCGCGCGCCGATCGGCTGCGCGAAACCGATTTCCTTGATCAGGATCGCCCCGATCGGACAGATATGAGCGGCTGCATCATCGATCGAGAAAGTGGAATCGCCAAGGCGGCCGCTCGGCGAATTGACGACGATATGGGAGTCGCGGCCTCTCCCTGCGAGCGCGAAGACATTCTTGCCGTCGACGTCGCGGGAGGCGCGCACGCACAGCTCGCACATGATGCAGCGGTTGAAATCCAGCAGGGCCCGGGGATGGGAGGCGTCCACCTCGCGCGCGGGAAAGAATTGCGCGAAATGAGGATCGTACATTTCGAGGTCATAGGCGAGCGCCTGCAACTGGCAATTGCCGCTCTTCTCGCAGCCCGGGCAGAAATGATTGCCCTCCGCGAACAGCATTTGCAGCAAGGCGCGGCGATGCTCGTTCAACTCCGGCGTGTCGCTGCGCGCGTCCTGTCCGGGCATGGCCCCGATGGTGCAGGCCGAGCCGTGGCGGCCGTTGACGACGATCGTGCAGAGCTTGCAGGAGCCATGCGGTTCGAAGTCCGGATGGGCGCAGAGATGGGGAATATAAATTCCCGCCGCGAGCGCCGCCTGCAAAATGGTCTGGCCGGGCTCGAAGGCGACTGGCTGGCCGTCAAGAGTGAAGCGCGCCGGAATATCGCTCATGAATCCGCTCCAAGATGGGCTTCGGCGTCGTCGCGCCCGGTGAGAGCGCGCGCTTCCGCCAGCGCCGCGTCGAGATCGAAGCCCGGCGCGAAATCGCGAAAAGTCAGCCGGCGCTCGAAGGCGGGCGCGAATTTGCGCATCATGTCGTCGAGCGCCATGGTCGCGCTCTGGCCGAGGCCGCAATGGCTCGACGTGCGCACGAGGTCGTGCAGGCGGCCCAATTCGTTGAGTTCGTAATGCGCGCCCTGGCCGGCGTCGATCTTGTTCAGGATCCGCGCGACGATCGCGGTTCCGACCCGGCAGGGCGTGCAGAATCCGCAGCTCTCATGCTCGAAGAATTGCGCGAAATTGTGCGCGGCGTCGAACATGTCGCGCCCGGCGCCGAACACCATGAAGGCGCCGGCGGTCGGCACGTCCTCGAAGGCGATGCGGCGCTCGAATTCATGCGGCGCGAGGCAATAGCCGGCGGCGCCGCCGATCTGGACCGCGAGCACGTCCGAGGCGCCGCAATCCTCCAGGACCTGCGAGATTTTCACGCCGAAAGGATATTCGTAGAGCCCGGGCCGGGCGCAATCGCCGGAAACCGAGATGATTTTCGTTCCGGTCGATTGGCGCGTGCCCTGGCCGAGAAAAGCGGCCCCGCCGCCGAGCGCGATTTCACTCGCCTTGCACAGGGTTTCGACATTGTTGACCACGGTAGGCTGGCCGAGATAGCCGTGGGTCGCGGGGAAGGGCGGTCTGATGCGCGGCTTGCCGGCCTTGCCTTCGAGCGATTCGATCAGCGCGGTCTCCTCGCCGCAGATATAGGCGCCGGCGCCGAGGTGAATGTCGATGTCGAAGGAAAAGCCGGGATCGCCGCAGATGGCGAGGCCGAGCAGGCCGTCGCGACGCATTTCGGCGAGCCGTTCTTCGAGCGGCGCGCGCAAATAGGAATATTCGCCGCGCAGATAGAGGAAGCCTTTCCGCGCGCCCGTCACGTAAGCGGCGATGATCATGCCTTCGAACACCTGTCCGGCGTAGGATTGCAGCAGCACGCGGTCCTTGAACGTGCCGGGCTCGCCCTCGTCAGCGTTGCAGACGACATAGCGCGTCTCGCCCGGCGCGTCGCGGCAGGCCTCCCATTTGACCGCGGTGGTGAAGCCCGCGCCGCCGCGTCCGCGCAGGTTCGATGTCTTCATTTCGGCGGCCATGCCGTCGCGCCCCCGCGCCAGCGCGGCGCGGATCGCCGCGCCCGGCGCGTAATGCGACCCGAGCACGATGTCGGCGCGGCGGATATTGTCGTGAACCTCGAAGAAAGCGGCCGGCCATTGGTCGAGCGGGGCGCGCGCCCGGATCAGATCGCAGATGGCGTCAATGCGCTCGGGCGTCAGGCGGGTGACGGCGCGGTTGTTGACGAGCAGGGCCGGGCCCTGGTCGCACATGCCGGTGCAGGATGTGCGGTCGACGCTGACGAGGCCGTCCGGCGAAACCTCGCCGCGCCCAAGGGCGAAATGGTCGAGCATGCGCGCCATCAGCGCCGGGGCGCCGGCCATGCGGTCGGTGATGTTGTCGGCGAACAGCACGCGGTATTTTCCGCGCGGCGCATCGTAAAGATGGGCGTAGAACTGCGTCAGGCTGTCGATGCGCGTAGCCGGTATGCCGAGCGCGTCGGCGATCGCGGCGCGGATTTCGGGTGAAATCCAGTCGAAAATTTCCTGCGCGTCGCGCAGGATCTGCAACAAGGCAGTCGGATCGCGGCGATATTTCACGATGATGGAGTCGAGGGCGGGATCGATCGAATTCATTCAGCCGTTCCCTGTATGGCGCCGTCCGCCAGCTTTGGCGACGATTCGGCCGAATCGCTGCCGAGGCTAGATTCCCTTGTTTTCGCGTCAAATTTGCGAAATGCCGGCGTCCGAATTTTCGCACGCCGCTATTCCGGACTTTCGCCTGCCTCGCGATTTTGATCAAGTCCGATGAAACGCCGTCCCTGGCGGCTTGCCGGGCAAGCCTGGTCGCGACCGTTGAGTCTTGGGCCTGAACCGTCGCTCGATAATGCGACCCGGCGGGATTCAGGCGTCAGGCGCCCAGAGCCGGTAGCCGATGCCCGGCTCGGTCAGGATCAGGCGCGGCGTTTCCGGATTGGGTTCGATCTTGGCGCGCAACTGGCCGACGAAGACCCGCAGATATTGCATGTCGTCGGCATGGGCGGGACCCCAGACGGCGGAGAGGATCTGGCGATGCGTCACCACGCGTCCCGCGTGGCGCACCAGGATCGTAAGCAGGTCGAATTCCTTGGGGGTGAGTTTCAGGACATGGCCGTTCTTGACGACGCGCCGCAAATCGAGATCGACCGCGAGGCCCTCGGCGCGATAGACATTGGTCTTCGCCTGGTCCGGCGCGGCGTGGCGCAGAGCCGTGCGCAGACGGGCGAGGAATTCGCCGATGGCGAAGGGCTTTTCGACATAATCGTCCGCGCCGAGGTCGAGCGCGGCGATCTTTTCCGCCTCCTGGTCGCGCGCGGAAAGAATGACGATCGGGCATTTGCAGAATTTTCGCGCTTCGAACAGAACTTCCTTGCCATCCATGTCGGGCAGGCCGAGATCGAGCACGACGATGTCCGGTGCCGAGGTCGCCATGACGCGAAGAGCCTGGGCGCCCGTTTCGGCGGTGAGCGTTTCATAGCCCGAGGCCTGCAGCGCCGGGCGGAGAAAACGCTGGATCGGCGTCTCGTCGTCCACGATCAGCACCCGGGTCTTCATGCCTTGAGCTCCTTTTCCATCGCCGTGACCGGCAGGCGCGCCAATATGCGCGCGCCGCGCCGGCGCATGGCGGGGCTTTGCGCCTCGATCGTTCCGCCCATGGCCTCGACCAGCCCCTTGCAGATCGACAGGCCGAGGCCCGTGCCCGCCTTGCGTCCGTCGGGCCGGCCGCCGCGGTAGAATTTCTCGAAAATCCGTTCGAGATCGCCCGGCTTGATTCCCGGCCCCTCGTCAGTCACCGACAGCACGACGAATTGGCCCTCCTGCCGCGCGTGAATCGTCGCGCCCGCCTCGCCGCCATATTTATGCGCATTGTCGAGCAGGTTGAACAGCACCTGTTCGAGCAGGCCGGCGTCGCCGCGGATGAACGGGAGATCGCGCGCAAGCGAGGTTTCGATCCGCATCCCCGGGAACGCCTTGCGCGCGCGCTCGACCGCGCCGCGGACGATCTCGGTCGGATCGAGGAAATCGCCGCGCACCTTTACGGCGCCCGACTCGAGCCGCGACATGTCGAGCAGATTGGCGACGAAACGGGCGAGGCGCCCGGCTTCCTCCTCGATCGAGGCGAGCAGGTCGCGGCGGTCTTCCGCCGGCATGCGGTCGCCGAGTTCGCGCAAGGCGGTGACGGCGCCGGTGATCGAGGAAAGCGGCGTCTTGAGGTCGTGTGACAGGGAAGAGAGCAAAGTCGTGCGCAATTTTTCGTTTTCTTCCAGCGCCGCGCTGCGCACCGCCTCGTCCACCAGCACCGAGCGGTCGATCGCCAACGCGGTCTGGTCGAGCATGGCGGTCAGCGACCGCTCGTCCTCGGGCGAGAGCGGCTCGCTAAGCTCGCGCGGCTCGAAGCCGCAGACCCCGACGGCGCCACGCGGCGTGATCAGCGGCCTGAACTGGAAAGGAAGGTTGGGCAAAGTGTCGGTGCGCCAGCCGGCGGCCTCGCGCTTGGCGAAGGCCCAGCGCGCGGCGCTCATCTCGCCCGCACTCACCTCGTCCGTCGGCGGCCAGGCGGCGGCCAGCCGCAATTCATCGCCCTGCGGCAGAAGGAAGACGATCGTGCCGCCCCGCGCCTTGTGCAAATGGGCGGCGGCCGCCCACAAAGCGTCGTCGAGTTTCGGCGCGGCCGACAATTTGCGAGAAAAATCATAAAGCAATTCAGTATAGCGCGCCCGCGCGCGCACTTCCTCGGATTTGTCGTGCACCCTTCCCGCCAGCGAACTGGTCAGGATCGAGACGATCAGGAACGCCAGGAGCGAGAGAAAGTCCGCCGGCGCCGCCACGGTGAAGGAAAAGATCGGCTCGGTGACGAAAAAGCTGTAGGCGAGATAGGACAGAAGCGAGGCGGCCACTGCCGACCACAGCCCGAATCTTTCCGCGCAGACCACCACCGCGAGCAGGAAAACCATGGACACGTTGTGGACGCCCACAAGCCGCTTCAGGCTGTCGGCGATGGGAACGGCGACCGCCACCGCCGCGACCGAGCCGAACAGGCCGCGCCATTGCATCTCGCGCGCGTCGAGCCGCCGTTTGCGGGGCGGCATTGCGACGTGGTCCGCCGCATCCGGCATGGCGATGACATGGACCGGAATGTCCAGCGAGCGGCGCACGAGCGCGATGGCGAAATCCCGGCGCAGCCAGCGCCGCCAGGCTGCGCCGCGCGCGCGGCCCACCATAATTTGGGTGACGTTTTCGCGCCGCGCATAGCGCAGGACCTCCGCGATCATGTCCGAGGAGGACAGGCTCGCCGCCTCGGCGCCGAGACGCTTGGCGAGGCGGAAAGCCCGGTCCATGGCGCGAATCCTGGCGGGGTCGGTTTCCGCATGGGTCTCTGGTGCAACATGAACCACGACCCATGAGGCGTTGAGCCGCGTCGCCAGCCGTGCGCCGGCGTTCACCACCATTTCGGCCTGGCTGTCGGCGGCGACGCAGACGAGCAGATGCTCCGAAGTATCCCACGGGCCCTCTATGGCGTGCTGACGCAGCAAATCGACCATCTGGTCGTCGACGCGGTCGGCGGTGCGGCGCAGCGCAAGTTCGCGCAAAGCGGTGAGGTTGCGCGGCGTGAAGAAATTCTGGGTGGCGCGGCGGGCGGTTTCGGGCAGATAGACCTTGCCCTCGTGCAGGCGCTGGATCAGTTCGTCGGGCGTGATGTCCACCAGCACCACGTCGTCGGCGCGCTGCAGGACGCGGTCGGGCACGGTTTCGCGCACGGCGACGCCGATGAACCGGCTCACCACTTCGGCGAGGCTTTCGAGGTGCTGGATGTTCAGCGTGGTCCAGACGTCGAGCCCGGCGTCGAGCAATTCCTCGACGTCCTGCCAGCGTTTGGGGTGGCGGCTGTCCGGCGGATTGGCGTGGGCGAATTCGTCCACCACGATCAGCGCCGGGCGGCGCTTGAGCGCTGCGTCGATGTCGAACGCCTCCAATTCGCGCCCGCGACAGGGGATTTTCTTGCGCGGCAGAACCTCCTGGCCCGCGAGGAACGCAGCGGTCTCGGCGCGGCCGTGGGTTTCGGCGAGGCCGACGACCACGTCGCCGCCCTCCGCCTTCAGCCTTTGGGCTGCGGCCAGCATGGCGTAGGTCTTGCCGACGCCGGGGGCGGCGCCGAGGAAGACCTTCAATTTGCCGCGCCCTTCGCGACCCGCCAGCGCCGGCAGCGCATCGGGATCGGGAAGGCGGTCGAGTTCGCGCTCTGTCGCCATTCCCTATAGTAGCTTGTCCAGGGCCAGGTTCAGCAAGAGAACATTTACGCGCGGTTCTCCGACAAAGCCGAAGATCGCCTTCTGGACATGGGCGTGGCCGAGATCGCATTTTCGCCGCGTCGAGGCCGCGCGCCTTGGCGACATCGCGTTTGAGGCGAAATGTCCGGATCGAACCCGGAGGCCGAAGCGGCGGCCGGTTGGCGTCGACCCATGATTAGAGGCGAAGGATGAGAGGTGAAGGAGTAGAGGCGAGCCGGCCTTGCTCGTATGCCGGCGTCTCCCCGGCGAGCGCGATCCGAGGTCTGCAAAGCCAAGATCGAACATGACGAGGCCTTACGTTGCATCGCCAAATCTGTCGATACCCGCGCCAGGATTCGAGGGGAATCTGGCGGTCGCGCCATAAGGCGCGCGCGCAAAAGCCGGGACGGTTGGACGCAGGCTTGGTGGAAGCCAGAAGAAAAACAATCTGTTGGAAGCAGGGCGGCGGCGCGGCGGCGCGGCGGGAGCGCGCGCGAATCCGCCCATTCGCGATGATTTGGCTCTTGAAGTTGCCGGCAAAGCCTTCTATTGAGCGCCCTCGTTGGATTCTACCCGCCTGACATTCGGAACGAGGGCCATGGCCAAGGAAAAATTTTCGCGCACGAAGCCGCACTGCAACATCGGGACGATTGGTCACGTTGACCACGGCAAGACGTCGCTGACGGCGGCGATCACCAAGGTTCTGGCGGAGACGGGCGGCGCGACCTTCACGGCTTACGACCAGATCGACAAGGCGCCGGAAGAAAAGGCGCGCGGCATTACGATTTCGACGGCGCATGTCGAATATGAGACCGCGAAGCGCCATTACGCCCACGTCGACTGCCCCGGGCACGCCGACTATGTGAAGAACATGATCACCGGCGCGGCGCAGATGGACGGCGCGATCCTGGTGGTTTCGGCGGCCGACGGCCCGATGCCGCAGACCCGCGAGCATATTCTTCTCGCCCGTCAGGTCGGCGTTCCGGCGCTGGTCGTGTTCCTGAACAAGGTCGATCTCGTTGACGATCCGGAGCTTCTGGAGCTGGTCGAGCTTGAGGTTCGCGAACTGCTGTCGAAGTACGAATTCCCTGGCGACGACATTCCGATCACCAAGGGCTCGGCGAAGGTCGCGCTCGACAATGGCGATCCGGAGCTTGGCCGCAACGCCATCCTGAAGCTGATGGAGACGGTTGACGACTATATTCCGCAGCCGGAGCGCCCGGTCGATCTGCCCTTCCTGATGCCGGTCGAAGACGTGTTCTCGATCTCGGGCCGCGGCACGGTGGTGACCGGGCGCGTTGAGCGCGGCATCATCAAGGTCGGCGAGGAAGTCGAGATCGTCGGCCTGCGTCCGACCATCAAGACTACGGTGACCGGCGTCGAAATGTTCCGCAAGCTGCTCGACCAGGGCCAGGCGGGCGACAACGTCGGCTGTCTGCTGCGCGGCACCAAGCGCGAGGACGTCGAGCGCGGCCAGGTTCTGTGCAAGCCCGGCTCGGTGAAGCCCCACACCAAGTTCAAGGCCGAGGCCTACATCCTGACCAAGGAAGAGGGCGGCCGCCACACGCCGTTCTTCACGAACTATCGTCCGCAGTTCTATTTCCGCACCACGGACGTGACCGGCATCGTGACCCTGCCGGAAGGCACGGAAATGGTGATGCCGGGCGACAATGTCACGATGACGGTGGCTTTGATCGTTCCGATCGCGATGGAAGAGAAGCTGCGCTTCGCCATCCGCGAAGGCGGCCGCACCGTCGGCGCGGGCGTCGTCGCTTCGATCATCGAGTAATTTACGAAACGGATCAAAGTTCTGAAGGGGGCCGCGAGCCCCCCTTTTTCTTGTTCTCACGCGCCTGTGATTGGGCGAACATTCCCTCAGGTGCTACGTTTCGTCGCTTCAACACGCCGGAGCGCGCCGTGATTGCGCCGGGCCCAGGATGGCGCAGAGGACGCCCAGCCCCCTTCCCGCAATTGCATTTTGGCCTCGCCGGAGGCGTGAGGAGCCGCGTTGCAAGGAGGGAACGTCATGAACAATATCGATTTCATCAAGTCGCTGTACGCCGCCTTCTTGAGCGGCGGCATCGACAAGATCCTCGCGGCGGCGGACCCGCATATCGAGTGGAAGTCGAACACCGATCCGGGACTTCTGCCTTGGGGCGGAGAGCGAAAGGGCATCGAGCAGGTCACGGCCTTTTTTTCGGAACTGGCGTTGAACGTCGAGATCGAAAGCTTCACGCCGCGCGAATATCTGTCCGGACCCGGCTTCGTCGTCGTCACAGGCCATACTACCGGCCGGATGCGGCGATCCGGCGTCCGTTTCGACGACGATTGGTGTCACGTCTTCAAGATCGTGGGCGGCAAGGTGACGACCGTCCATGAATTCGTCGACACCCATGCGCTGGTGCAGGCCTTCATCGGCGGCAATGTCCACGCCATCGGCCTGCCGTCCTCCGCGATGGAGACAATCACGCCGCGTTCGCACTGACGCCAAGCGTCGTTGATCGCGACGCCTCGCGGTCAACGACGTCCCTGGCGCCAACCACAGTTCGCGTCGGGGAGGGCGCAATGGCGGAAGTCATTCCGGGCAAAATGACGGCCAGGATCGACGGCGATTTCGTCGTTTTCCTGATCGGCATGCGCATCAACAATTTTTTCAAATTCGGTCAATGGCTTCCCGTGGCGCGGGCGATGGGCCCGATGATCGAGGAACTCACCCGGGCGCCAGACCTCGGGCTGCTCCATGCGCGCACCCATTTCGGCATGCGGAACATTATGGTCGTGCAATATTGGCGCAGCTTCGATCATTTGCGGGGTTACGCGACGGGCGGCGATCATCTGCATCTCAAGGCGTGGCGGGATTTCAACAAGGCGGTCGCCGCCAGCGCCGGCAATGACGCGGTGGGCATTTGGCACGAGACCTATCTGGTTGGCGCAGGCCAATATGAAACGCTCTACACCAATATGCCGCCCTATGGCCTCGGGGCCTTCGCCGAACTCGGCCCCGCCAAAAGCCGCTTGAATTCGGCGGCGGGACGGCTTGGCCGCACGGACGGATCGGACCAGCCCGAGGGGCGTGACCGCCGCCGTTGAAATTTATCGATGGCAGGCTTGCTTTCGCCCCGCCAATCCGGCTAAGAAGCGCCAAGCCGTCGGCGCGTCGCGCCTATGGAGGAGTGTAGCTCAGTTGGTAGAGCACCGGTCTCCAAAACCGGGTGTCGTCGGTTCGAGCCCGGCCACTCCTGCCAATAAATCAAAGACTTGGAACCTAAGTCTCGAAGCGCTGTTTTTCCAGGGTAATCAATCGGGTAACAAGAAGAGCCGGGTAGCGCGCAAAATTCCGGCCGATTTTTCTCTATCCCTGATTCTCCGTCGTCGCCTTTTCGCCATTCTTGGCCGGTCGGGTGACGCCGAACGGCGGCGGTTTCGCGCGCCTTCTTAAGCCCGGCGCACGTTAATCCGGGTCTTTGATGCGAAAATCGTCCATGTCTTGGCCAGACGCTATGGCGCGCACGAGCCAGCGCGGCCGCTTCCCGCGCCCAGACCATGTCTCGAACGTCTCCGGGTTGCGGTACTGGGGGGACACCTTTGGGTATTTGCGACGCGGTTTCGCCTGCGATGCGGAACGCGCCAAACCGGCGTCGCCAGCTATGTCCGCGCTCCCGCTGACGATCGCGAGACGCCTCTCGAGTTCGGATTTTTGTTCCAATATTCGCGCCGATAAGATGGTGCTCACTTCGACGTGAAGCGCCCAGAGTTGCTCAAGAGACATTGATTCAAAATTGAGCTTATTTTTCAATTTAAATCTGCCTTGATGTCAGGCGTTTACTGTGATTATATTGTAATAGATAAATTGGATGTTAAGCAAGATGCGGATGACTGTTTTCAACATGCCTGTTGAGTTCCAGTGAGAACTGACCCAAGAGTGGGGTGAACCCCGGGACGTGGACAGGCTGGGCTTAACATTTGATCAGCAAGCCGGGTGCTCGATGCGTCCGCTCTTCGTGAGCTTCTGTCGAAAAATGGCAGGGGGCGCCCGCCAAGCGCGAGGGAGTCGCGCATCTGCGGGCAGTGATGGACCTGTCGGAGCGGCTACCGCGCGCCAGGGATGGGGAGGATGTGAGCGAGCCGGTCTTTACCGCTCGTTAACGGCTCGACTCGCTTTACGGGATTCTGACTGGTAAAAGACGGTCGTCGACGGCGTCTTCCTCGCCGCCCTGATCCTTCTCAGCGACCAGAATGAAAGGAATTTGCGATGTCTCTTGAGATCGAGCGCAAATTCCTTGTCATTGGGGATGGTTGGCGCGCTTCCGTCATCGATAGTGTTGTAGCCCCTTAAGTTTCGGACAGACACTCTCCGGCTTCGGCGGCCAAGCGATCCGCGATGAACTCGCGGGGTGAACGATAGCCAAGCGCGCGATGCGGATGGCGTGTGTTGTAATGCTCGAACCACGACGGCAGCAAGCGGATCACGGTTTCGGCGTCCGGCAGTGGCGACACGCGCGCGTAATCGCGTTTGATCGTGCGGACGAAGGCTTCGGCCATTCCATTCGATTGGGGGCTTTCGACCGGCGTGGTCAGCGGCTCAAGGCCGATTTCGCGGGCAAAATGTTTCGTGTCGCCAGCGATGTAGCAAGACCCGTTGTCGGTCAGCCATTCGATCGGGCTGGGCAGGCGATTGACCGGGCCAAAGCGATATTCGACGGCGCTGACCATCAGGTCGCGGATGTCCTCGCCCTTGACGCCCGCCGTCGTGGCGACATGGCCGAGGGCTTCCCGGTCGCAGCAATCAAGCGCGAAGGCGACGCGGACTTTTTCGGCATTGTCGCAAGCGATCTCGAAGCCGTCGGAACACCAACGCAGGTTGGAGCGCAGAACGGCGATCTTGCCGTCATGCCGGCGGTTTTCGCCGCCGCCGGCATGACGTTGAAGCAACAGGCCGTGCGCCCTCATCACCCGATAAACCCGCTTGCGGTTGACCGGCGCCGCGCCCTCGGCGCGTCTTTTGCGGCGCAGGTCGGCCCACACGCGGGCGTAGCCCCAGGACGGCTGTTCGGCGATGATCCCCTTGATCTCGCAGAGCAGATCGTCTTCCGGCAGGGGCGGTCGGCCCATGCGTTTGGCCGCGCCGCCGGCAATGCGCGCGGCGACATTCGAGCGGGCGACGCCGAGGGTTTCGCAGACGGCCTTCATCGCGAACCGTCCCGTGGATTGAGCGTCGGCAGCGACAACGACCGCAACATCCGTTTTTTTGAGCCTACGGCGACTTCAAGCGCCTCTTTGAGGATTTCGGCCTCCATCGACTTCTTGCCGAGCAGGCGCTGCAGTTCGCGCACCTGGTCGACCAAAGCCCTGTAGGCGGACGCCGGAACGACGTCCTCCTCGGCCTGCGTCGCGGTCAGGGCGCCTTGGTTCGCCAGCCGCCGCCAGGTGAACAGCTGATTGGGGGCGATGCCGTGACGGCGCGCGACAAGGCTAACCGTCATGCCCGGCTCCATCGTCTCGGCAATGATCGCCAATTTCTCCGCCGACGTGCGCCGACGCCGTCGTTCTCGGCCCGGCAGGACCTCACTCTTCGGATTGTCACCAGTCATAAACACCACATTACTCCTACCTCTTAGCGAAGTGGGAGTGCCTGTCCGGCGACTTACGGGGCTATTTCAGATAGCGAGGTGATCCGAGACTGTACGATTAGCGAAGGCAACGGCGCAAAGGTGCGCGTGCGCATCGCGCGGGGAAAGGCTTGGCTGACCGTCAAGAGTGACCGCTCCGGCCCAAGCCGTTTGGAGTTCGAATATGAAATCCCACCATCCGACGCGGAGGAGATGCTTAAACGCATCTGCGGCAAGGCCATTTTTGTGAAGACCCGACACAAGGTCAGACATGCCGGAAACATTTGGCTTGTTGACGTTTACAGTGGGCAGCTTTCCGGGATCGTCCTGGCGGAATTCGAACTTCAGCACATCGATCAAGTTTTTGAATTGCCCAAATGGATCGGGCAGGAAGTCACGCACAACGAGCGTTTCCACAAAAGGGCTATTGGTCGCCTTTGTCGCGAAGCTGGGCGTCCCTTGAGCGTTGCAGAACTATTGAATGGCGATCAGGAGGGGATTTCCGCGGAAATGTAAGACGGTCTGGCCAGGAAATTCTTGCCAATTACTTATTAAACGCCCGCCAGTGCATCCGTGGCGGGCGTTCATGCGGTCGTTCAGCCAGCAAGTAGGCTGAATTGACCTTACGATATACCAAATTGCCAATTTTCCAAGAGCGGGACTTAATTAGCGTTACCCGCGCGCGGCAAGAGCACAGCGGGCGGCGCGACGATCCAATTCCGCCAGCAGGAAAAGAAAAACCCCGCCTCGGTTTTCACCGTGCGGGGCCGGATCCTCGGCGGCTGTACATCCGAGCGCGCCTTGGAATTGTCGTCACCATAGCCGACGCATGTGTCAAACTGAAGACGCCTCGGACTGCGTGACGGCGGCGCTTACCGTTCCTTTTCGAGCGAGGCCTTCGCTTCCCGCTCGGCGCGTTTCGCCTGTTCCTCGATCTCGTCGTCGGACAGGTCGGGCGGAACGTCGGCATGATTGATCTCCAAAACCGGGTGTGGTCGGTTCGAGCCCGGCCACTCCTGCCATTTTATCTTCAGACGAGATTTGACCCGACGCGGCTGCGGCCGGATCAGGCGACGTTCAGCGCCTTCGCCACTTCGGCGATCGTCGCCTTTTCGACTTCCGTCACCTGCACGCCGCCAAGGCCCAGGAACCCGCCTTCGCTTGCCGCTTCCGCGACGCGCTCGGCGACCTGCTTCAGCCAGATCTTGAAGGCGAGGGCGTCGTCGGGCGCCTTGGCGTCCGCTATTCTGCCGATTTCGGCCAGGGCCGCCAGCGTCTGGGCTTTCATTTCTTCCTTCGATCGGCCGGTCAATGCCGCCTGAATTCCTTCCTTGGCGGCGTTGCGGTCCTCCAGCGCGCCCATGGCGTCGCCGATCTCCTTGACCAGGCGGATCGCGCCCGGCGCATTCTTGGCCTCGATCAGCGCCTGGCTGCTGGCCATGCTCTCCTTGAGCACGCCGAATAATCCGGACGGTTCGGCGAAGGTCACCGCCAGGCCCGCGAGCATCGGGGCGCCCAAAAGCTTCTGCCACTCGTCCGCCTTGAAATCCGCCTTGCTGGCCATGCTTTCCTCCTGCGCCATTCGAATTTGGCCGCCGCGCCCTTTTTTTGAGCGTCGCGACAAAGAGCTTAATCGCCCTTCCTGACAAATCTTAGAGTATGGCGGGCTTGCGTCCAGCGCGCCCAGGCGGCTATGAGGCGGCGTCCATCGGCGCATCGCGACGCCAAAGGGAGGGTGGCCCGGATGAAACGCGGACCACGGCGATCGGGAGCGCGTGTGGCGGGCCCCTCCGCGCTCGCCCTTTCCTGCCTGCTTTCATTCGCCGCCTTGATCGGCGCCGGGCAGGGCGCCGGCGCGGAGACGAACTGGCCCAACAATGCCTTGAACCGCTGGCAGGCGACGGCGCTGCTGGAGACGCTCAACGCCGAAATTCTGGCGAGCCCAAGCGCGACCACGAGCCTCGAAAAATGGTGCGGCGCCCATCATCTCGCCGCCGAGGCCCGGCTGGTCGCCGAAAAGATCGCGGCCGCCGCGCCCAAGCCGCTGTCGCGCGAGCAGCGCCGGCGACTCGCGATAGGGCCGGACGAGCCGGTCAAATACCGCAATGTGCGACTGCGCTGCGGCGATCATGTGCTCTCCGAAGCCGATAATTGGTATGTGCCCTCGCGCCTGACGCCGGAGATGAACCGGGCGCTGGAGACCAGCGACGCGCCGTTCGGCCGGGTCGTGCGCCCGCTCGGCCCCTGGCGCAAAACTTTCGCGGCGACCATGCTCTGGGCGCCGCTCGACGCGCCGAAGGACGCCGCGACCATGGCGCCGCCCCAGGCCCTGTTCGAACATCGCGCCGTGCTCTACACCAAAAATAACCTGCCGTTTTCGGAGGTCGACGAGGTCTATCAGCGCGACGTGCTGGATTTCCCGCCCGATGAGTCCCGATAGGCGCCGAGCGAACGCTCGCCGGGCTTTCTGGCGCTCTCCCCTTAATCTGCGGCTTCGGTGTTGCCGAAACAGGCCGTGACGGTCACATGTGACCTGTCCCCCGTTCCGGCGGCCGGAGCGCCCTCATGAATTACAGCGAAATGCATTACCTGCCGCTCGCCCTCCCGTTCTTCACCATTCTGGTCGGGGCGTTCATCCTCCTGATCGTTCTGCTGCAGATCGGCGTCCTGAGCTATGCCTATACGCGTCTCGGGGTCAGCCTGGGCGGGGCCTATCTGCTGCTCGTCGGCTCGCTGGTGGGCAGTTATTTCAACATTCCGGTGGGCGAACTGCCCGGACGGAACATCATGGTGGGGCGGGAAATCGTTTTCTACGGCATCCATTATGTCGTGCCGCTCATCGTCCCCCATCCCGGCACGATCATCGCGATCAATGTCGGCGGCGCCGTCATTCCCGGCCTGATGTCGCTCTATCTGCTCTTCCGGCATCAGCTCTGGGCGAAGGGCATCGTCGCGACCGCCGTGGTCGCCGCCGTCTGCCACGGGCTCGCGAAACCCGTGCCCGGCCTGGGGATCGCCTTGCCGGTTTTCGTTCCGGCAGCCGTGACCGCGCTGGTCGCGATCCTGCTGTCGCGGCGGGAAGCTGCGCCTTTGGCCTATATTGCGGGCAGCCTCGGCGTACTCATCGGCGCCGATCTTCTCAATCTCGGCCACATTCAGGGCCTTGGCGCGCCGATCGCCTCGATCGGCGGGGCAGGAACGTTCGATGGCATCTATCTGTGCGGAATTCTGGCCGTGCTCCTCGCGAGCCTTTCCGGGCGCCCGGACCAAAGGACGGCGCCGCGCTGAAGCTCGCGGGACGATGGGCGGCGCCCCGGCGAGGCGCGAAAACGCCCGCCGGCCTTGTCGGCCATCGCGCCTTCTGGCAAGGTTTGGCCCCGGCGCCGGTCGCCCGGCGTCGCCTGGGGTTTGCATCATGTGCCTTGGAATTCCGATGACCATCGTCGAAGGCGGCGAGATTTCGGCGCTTTGCGAACGTGGCGGCGAGCGGCGGCGGGTGTCGTTGCTCCTGATCGGGCCTCAGGCCGTTGGAACAAAGGTTCTCGTCCATATTGATTCCGCGATCCGGACGCTGGACGAGGAAGAGGCCGCCCAGCTCGACCGGGCGCTCGACGGCCTCGCGGCCGCCTTGCGCGGCGAGAATTTCGAAGACGCTTTCGCCGATCTGATCGAACGCGGACCGCAACTGCCCGAGCATTTGCGCTGAAACGATAAAAACTTCGGCGGGTGAGAACGCCGGTCTGCGGCTCTCACGCTCTTTTGGTTCTCTCCCTTGGCGCGCGAGGAGCTTTTCCTTCACATTCCACCGGCGCTATATTGGCGCGCCAGCGCAAGCGTCGCCATGCGACAAGGAGCACATTTGGAATATATCGCCGTTTTCGCCCACCCCGACGCCTGGGCCAGCCTGCTGACCCTGACGGTGCTGGAAATCGTCCTCGGCGTGGACAATCTGGTCTTTGTGGCGCTCGCCACCCAGGGGCTGTCGCCTGACCGCGCCGTGAAGGCAAGCCGTCTCGGCCTCGGCATGGCGGTAGTCTTCCGCCTCGTCCTGCTCGCCGGCATGGTCTGGCTGACCCGCCTCACCCTGCCGCTCTTCGCTGTCTGGGGGCATGAGGTTTCGGGCCGCGACATCATTCTCACCCTCGGCGGCCTGTTCCTGCTTTACAAGGGCACGGTTGAAATCCACGAGGAAATCGACCCGGAAGGCGAAGACGGGCATCGCAAAGGGGGCAAGAGCTTCTGGCGGGCGATTTTCCAGATCGCCCTGCTCGATATCGTCTTTTCGCTCGACAGCGTGCTGACGGCGATCGGCATGGCCGACGAATTCGTGGTGATGGCCCTGGCCGTGATCATCGCCGTAACCATGATGATTCTCGCCGCCGGGCCGGTCGGCCAGTTCATCCGGGAAAACCCGACCGTGAAAATGCTTGCCCTGTCCTTCCTGCTGCTGATCGGCATGACCTTGATCGCCGATGGCGCGGGCTATGACATTCCCAAGGGCTTCATTTATTCCGCGATCGGCTTCTCGCTCATGGTCGAGGGGCTCAATCAATGGGCGCGCCGCAGCCGCAAGGCGCGGGGCGCGGACGAATAGGCGCTGTCAAGAAAAAACTTGGCGCGCTCGGATGCGTTCGCTATATAGGGCCAGTGTGGCGCGCGGCCGAAAGGTCCCGCGCCGCCTTTCTTTTCGCAACCCGCCGCCAAGTTCCCGTCGAAGGACGAATTCTCTCGTCCATAGGGCGCGCCGGCGGCCCAACGGGACGACCATGGCCAATCCGTTCAATTTCATGCAGGAAGTGCGCGCCGAAGCCAATAAGGTGACCTGGCCGACCCGCCGTGAAACCATGATCACCACCGGCCTCGTCGTCCTGATGGTGTTCCTGACCGCGGTGTTCTTCGTCTCGGTCGATGAGATCATTCGTCTCGCCGTCGGCTTCATCCTCAGCCTCGGCCGTTAACGGCCCGAGCCGCTAAAGGCTTCCACATTTCGCGGAAAAATTCATGACCAAACGGTGGTATATCGTCCACGCCTATTCCAACTTCGAGAAAAAGGTCGCCGAAGCGATCAAGGAAGGGGCGGCGCAGCGCGGCTTGAGCGACAATTTCGACGAAATCCTGGTCCCGACGGAACAGGTCGTCGAGGTGCGCCGCGGCCGCAAGTTCAATTCCGAAAGAAAATTCTTCCCCGGCTATGTGCTGGTGAAATGCGACCTGACCGACGACGTCTTCCATCTCATCAAGAACACGCCCAAGGTCACCGGCTTCCTCGGCGCCGACAACAAGCCCATGGCTATCCCCGAGCATGAGGCCGAGCGCATCAAGGGCCAGGTCGCGGAGGGCGTCGATCGCCCGAAAACCTCGATCTCCTTCGAGGTCGGCGAAAAGGTGCGGGTCAACGACGGCCCCTTCGCCACTTTCGAAGGCTTGGTGGAAGAGGTCGACGAAGGCCGCTCGCGGGTCAAGGTCGCGGTCTCGATTTTCGGCCGCGCCACGCCGGTCGAGTTGGAATATGGCCAGGTGGACAAACTCGGCTGAGCCGGGCGCCGTTTTCCGTCCCGGCCCTTATCCTTTGCGCGCGATAGCGGGGTAACACCCCGAAACGCGCCGCCCGCCTCATACTGACCTCCCGCGGCTAGCGGAGGGAGGACAATATGAGCGTCAAGAATATCCTGATGATCGTCGGCGATTTCGGCGAGGACTACGAGATCATGGTGCCGTTCCAGACGCTGGCGGCGGTCGGCCATCGCGTCGACGCCGTCTGCCCCGGCAAGGCGGCAGGCGAGACGATCGCCACCGCGATCCATGATTTCGAAGGCGATCAGACCTATAGCGAGAAGCGCGGCCATAATTTCGCGCTCAACGCCAGTTTTGCGGACATCAAGCCGGAAAACTATGACGTTCTCGTCATTCCCGGCGGCCGCGCTCCGGAATATCTGCGGCTCAACGAATCGGTGCTGGAAATGGTCCGCCATTTCTTCGCCGCCAGCAAGCCGGTCGCCGCCATCTGCCACGGCGCGCAGCTTCTCGCCGCGGCGGGCGTGCTGAAGGGAAGGAACTGCTCGGCCTATCCGGCCTGCCAGCCGGATGTCGAACTTGCCGGCGGACATTACGCCAATATTCCGATCGACGCCGCCGTGACGGACGGAAACCTGATTACCGCGCCGGCCTGGCCCGCGCATCCCGCCTGGCTCGGCCAGTTGCTGACGAAAATTGGCGCGCCGGTCGGCGAGGTCGAGCGGCGCTCGGCCGCGTGACAGAAGCCGGGAGGCGATCTGGGGCGCGGATTTGCAAAGATCCGCGCCCGGACTTATCTCTTGTCGTGTCGTGCGGCGGTCCGGGGGCGCGAGGGGCCGCGGCGACGGCGTGAGGCGATGACGGCGCGAGGCGATCATGTGCCAACTGTTCATCAAGGCCGATCCCACCCTGTGGGAAACGCGGCTTCGCTCGGTGCGGATGCATGGTTTCGCCACCAGCGTCCGGCTGGAAAATATTTATTGGATTCTTCTTGAGGAAATCGCCAGCCGCGATCGTCTGAGCGTCTCCGAAATTCTGGCGCGGCTTTACGAGGAATTGCTGGAGGCCCACGGGGCCGTCGAGAATTTCGCTTCGTTTCTGCGGGTCTGTTGCGCGCGTTATCTGATGTTGCAGCTTGCCGGGGACATTCCGGCAGATCCGGGACAATCCATCGCCGGGCTCGACGCCAAATCAATTCTGGCGCGCGAGCAAAGCCGGTTCGCAGCGCGCGCCGGGGCCGAACCCAAGGAGCGCCGCGCGTTGCGCCGGCCGGCCTCTTCCGCCGCCGCGATCTGACGGCTTGGCTTCGATCTGACGGCTTGGCTTCGATCTGACGACTTGGCTTCGATCTGACGACTTGGCTTTGATCTGACGATTTGGCTTCAGCCCAGCCTGCGGGCCGGCTTGCGCGGCGCGCTCGCGGGGACGTTGTCGTCCGCAATATAGGCATGCAACCTGGCGCGCGAGGGGATGATGACCGCGCCATAGCGCATCTCGATCAGGCCCTTGTCGGCGAGGCCGCGCAGCAAGCGGCTGACCTTCTGGCGCGAGCCGAAGCCGAACTGGCTGATATGGGTCTGGGTGACCGCGGTTTCCTGGCCCTCCTGGGTGATCGCGCAAGCGTCCGACGAGGCGAGCAGCAGAAGATAGACCAGCCTCTTTTCCGGGCCATAGGCGGCGAAGGAAAGCATCCAGCCGGTGAGGAAGCGCGTCCATTCGCCGACATGTTCGATCACCTCGAGCAGGGCTTCGGGATTGTTCGCGACCGCCTTGTTGACGTCGCGGCAGGGGATCGCGACATAGGTCGCGTTATTGGAGCTCCAGAGATCGTGGACGAGCGGTTCAGACCCGAAACAGCCAAGCCAGGTCGCCCAGCGGCCTTCCAGCATCGGCAGGCTGGAAAAGCCGCCTTCCGCGGTAGAAAGCACAATGTCGATGCTGCCGCTGGCGATATACCTTATGTGGTCCGGCAACTCGCCACGCAGGGTGAGCAGGGTGCGCTCGGAATAATGCTCTATCCTCGCCTTTCCAACCAGCTCACGCCTCTGGGCCTCGGTAAGTGTCGCGAAGACGCTGCAGCTCTTCAAAACGCCGAGGATGTCGATGGATTTGCCGTTCATTGTTCAGCTTGTAGTTTGCGCGCTAACCATAAAGATAAAACTGTAGGAAATTTGCGCAAATGTTATTTGCGGGACATTTCCTGCCGAACACGCCACTTACGGTTGCGTTCGCCGCGAAAGGAAAAACCCTTACGCGACCACAGCTTAGACTCGTTGGCGCTGTACCGCCGCAATTTGGGCGTAAAGGGTTAAGGGTTATGAAAAATCACGCGCCATTCGCGCATGAAAATGTCGCCGTCAAGGATATTCTGCTCGATACGATCGTTTCCGCGCATTATCTGGTTTTGCAAATGCGCATGCTGACGGCGTCGGGAGATTTCGCCGGACAGGCCGAGACGGAAGTCATGGCCGACGCCCTTAGCCGCTGGGCCCAGATCGCCGGCGCCAAATGGGGCGAGGGCGCGCCGGACGCGCAATCCTGGCAGGCGCGCCAATAGGCGGCGCCGCCAAGATCCGCCAGTGCGCGGCGATTCCGTCAATGCGCGGCGATGACGCCATATTCCTGGAGCGCCTGGATGACGCCCTGGAAAATCAGGCCGCCGCCCATGGCCGCGACGAAAAAGCCGACGATGCGAGTAACCGCGTCTATGCCGAGCGGACCGATCCGGTCAACCAGCGTTTCGGCATAGGCGAGGCATAGAAAAGTTACGGCCATGCTCAGGACGATCGCGGCGGCGACGACCAGCAAGGCCCCTGCTGCGAATTGTGAGCTTTTGACCATCGAGGTCATGCCGAGCAGGGTCGCGATGGCGCCGGGCCCGCACATCAGCGGCATGGCCAGCGGCACGAAGGCGATGTCGCCCTGATCCTTGCCGCTCGCCGCGACGCCGATGGCGCCGGATGGCGAGCCTGAGAAGAGATCGAAGCCGATGCGCAGCAGGACGATGCCGCCGACGACGCGGACCATGCTGAGCGACACGCCGAAGATTTTCAGAATAATCGTCCCGAAGATCAGAAAAAAGAACATGAGCCCGGCGGCGTAAAGGCTGGCGCGGCGGGCGACGCCGCGATATTCCGCCTTGGGTTTGCCTTCCATCATCTTCAGGAAGACGGGCAGGGCCTCCAGCGGATTGACGATCGCCAGCAAGGTCGAGAACGTGCTGACGAAGAGTGTGACTTCGCGTCCCAATTTCTCCTCCGCGAATCGCGCCTTGCAGTGCATGACATGATTTGCCTGGATCAGTCCATAACGGATGGCGTGGTCGAGAATCGGCCCCGCAAACGAGGCCGGGAGGCCTGGCTTTGATGCATCGCTCGATCGGATTTTGCCCTTTCTGCGCCGCGGCGGAGTCAGGCGGGGCGGGACGCCCCGCGCCGGGCGGACTGCGCTATGACATTCTGGCGCGGATCGACGGGCCGACGGCCGATTACGAAACCTTCATCGTCGCGGCGGAGGCCGGCCCCGATTTCGACGTCCCGCGGCATATCCATCCCGGCATTGAATCCGCCTATATCGTCGCGGGCGGGGGCGTGCTGCTGGTGGACGGCGAGGCGCCGCGCGAACTCACCGCCGGCGATGTCGCCCAGATTGCCGCGCGGCGCCCGCATTCGTTCAGGACAGGCGCCGCGGCGACGCGGATCGTCTCGACCTATATTCTCGAAAAAGGCCAGCCGATATCCATTCCCGCCTGATTTTGTCGCGTCAATGCTTGCCAAGCGCGGCAAAGCTGGATAAAGACCAACATCCTTCAAATGAAGGTCATTCCGCGGGAGGTTTTCCGGTCGCCAGCCGGGCAAAAAACCGCACCGCGACCTGCAACCCGCGCGGGGCGGAAATTTCCGTCGTCCGCGCATTTTCGTTTCGCTCCGGTAGGGCGGACGAAAAAGCTCATGGGAGCAGCCAATATGGCGAAGAAGATCACGGGTTACGTGAAGCTTCAGGTCCCGGCCGGCGCGGCGAATCCGTCGCCGCCGATCGGTCCCGCGCTCGGTCAGCGCGGCCTGAACATCATGGAGTTCTGCAAGGCGTTCAACGCCAAGACGCAGCAGATGGAAAAGGGGATGCCGATCCCCGTCATCATCACGGCCTATGCCGACCGCAGCTTCACCTTCGAGATGAAGCAGCCGCCGGTCACCTATTTCCTCAAGAAGGCGGCCAACATCAAGTCCGGCTCCAAGACCACGGGCCGCGGCTTTGTCGGCAAGGTGACCCGCGACCAGATTCGCGAAATCGCGGAAAAGAAGCAGGCGGATTTGAATTCCCACACGATCGAGGCCGCCATGGCTATGATCGAGGGCTCCGCCAAGTCCATCGGCCTGGAAGTGGTGGGGTAAGACGATGAGCGGCAAGAGAATCGTCAAGGCCCGCGAGGGCATCGAGCGCACCAAGCTCTATCCGGTGACGGAAGCCATCAAGATGGTGCGCGAGCGCGCCAGCGCCAAATTCGACGAGACCGTCGAAATCGCAATGAATCTCGGCGTCGATCCCAAGCACGCCGATCAGATGGTGCGCGGAGTGGTCAATCTGCCGAACGGCACCGGCCGCACCCTGCGCGTGGCGGTCTTCGCGCGCGGCGCCAAGGCGGACGAGGCCAAGGCGGCGGGCGCGGACGTGGTCGGTGCGGAAGAGCTGGTGACGGCCGTGCAGGGCGGCGCGATCGACTTCGATCGCTGCATCGCCACGCCGGACATGATGCCTTTGGTCGGGCGTCTAGGCAAGGTTCTGGGCCCGCGCGGCCTCATGCCCAACCCGAAGGTCGGCACCGTGACCATGGATGTCGCGGCTGCGGTGGAGGCTTCCAAGGGCGGCGCGGTCGAGTTCCGCGTCGAAAAGGCGGGCATCGTGCAGGGCTCGGTCGGCAAGGCCTCGTTCGGCGAGGAAAAGCTGGCGGAGAACATCGCCGCTTTCGTCGAGGCGGTGATCAAAGCCAAGCCGGCCGGCGCCAAGGGAACCTATCTGCAGCGGATCGCGCTTACCTCGACCATGGGGCCTGGGGTGAAGGTCGATCCTGCCACGATCGAGATCGCCCAGCACTGATTTCGGCCTTGGGGCGCGGCGGCGCGACTTTGTCGTCGCGCCGTCGGCATCGCCCTGAAAAGTTGCGGATTTTTCCGCACGGGCTATGCGGTCTCTAAGATGGAAGGCGGCGCAATTTTGAAATCACGCCGCTTGACATTTGCAAAAAAATGTTTTCGCCCCTCTTGGCAGATGGCGCGAGAGCGTTTACAAACCTCGGTTCCGGCGACGGCGATGTCGCCTTGCGGATATGGCGTCGCGAGATTTCTCCGCCTTTTGGAAAGATGTTGTGTCGAAACAGGATTTTGGGCGCTTTGGGCCTCGCGGCTCGATCGTCCAGGTTTGGTTTGCTTCACGAATTGACCGATCGGCACGGTTTCGCGCCATGTTTGCGGAAATTCAGCTTCCGCCGGGTTTGGGCCTCGGGCTCAGGCTTTGGCGGCGGATTGGCCGGGAGGCCCTGTTTTCGTCCCTCGGGACAGAAGAGGGGTCTTGCGGTCATGTCCTGTCCAAGACTGCCGGCGCTCTCGCTTCGTGCAAGGGCTTAATTATCCACCAGGCGCCCGGTCACGGGAGGCGGATGGCCAGCATAGACGGGGAAAGACCTAATATTCCGGAGGTTTTCGCCTCCGGCGGTTTGGTTCGAACCCTCTGATCCACAGGGGCGCGCGCATTTCGCGCTCACTTCTCGTGGGGACAGGCTTTTCGGCGTCGCGTGGCCTCAAACCGCGCGGCAAGTCGGCAACCGGCGGGCGCCTTCGCCAGGCTCCGCCCATTGAAGTGAGAGCACTGTGGACAGAGCGGAAAAGAAAGAAGCCGTAGCCACGCTCCACGACGTCTTCTCGAAGACGGGCGTGGTGGTGGTCGCGCGTTATTCCGGCCTGACCGTCGCACAGCTTCAGACCCTGCGCAAGCAGGCGCGCGAAGCCGGCGCGAGCGTTCAGGTCGCCAAGAACCGCCTCGCCAAGATCGCCCTCGAAGGCACTGACGTCGCCTCCATCGGAGCCCTGCTCAAGGGCCCGACCCTGATCGCCTTTTCGGACGATCCGGTGGCGGCGCCAAAGGTCGCGGCCGCATTCGCCAAGGATTTCGATAAATTCGTCATCCTCGGCGGCGCCATGGGCGCGACCGCCCTGAACCCGGACGGGGTGAAGTCGCTTGCGACCATGCCCTCTCTCGACGAACTGCGCGGCAAGCTGGTTGGCCTCATCTCGGCCCCGGCGACCAAGCTCGCGCAGCTCTCGACCGCGCCTGCTGCGAAGCTCGCGCGCGTGTTCGGGGCTTACGCCAACAAGGACGCGGCCTGATTGCAGGCGTGGCATTGAAATCAAACGAACCAAACCCGAAATATACAGGAACTGAAAATGGCTAACCTCGAAAAGATCGTCGAAGAGCTTTCGGCCCTCACCGTCCTAGAAGCGGCCGAGCTCGCCAAGATGCTGGAAGAGAAGTGGGGCGTGTCGGCCGCTGCGGCCGTCGCGGTCGCCGCCGCTCCCGGCGCGGGCGCCGCTGCGGCTGCTCCGGTCGAAGAGCAGACGGAATTCACGGTCGTTCTCGCCGCCGCCGGCGAAAAGAAGATCGAAGTCATCAAGGAAGTCCGCGCCATCACCGGCCTCGGCCTCAAGGAAGCCAAGGACCTGGTCGAAGGCGCGCCGAAGCCGGTCAAGGAGGGCGCGTCCAAGGATGACGCCGCCAAGATCAAGGCCGCCCTGGAAAAGGTCGGCGCCAAGGTCGAGCTCAAGTAATTATCGGCGCTTTCGCCCGGGCCGCCTGCTTCGCTTGCGGAGCGGGCGCGCGGCGGATGCGGGGACGGGCGCGCGCCTTGCGCGCCCGGACAGAAATAGAGGCGGTCTCGGGGCTTTCTCCGGGGCCGCCGCAGCCGTAACAGGGACCCGTGCGGTCCCGGTCGCGGCGAAGAGGCGGGAAGGCCTCCGATCCTTCCCAGGAATTTGCGCGGAGTTTTCCGCGGGTCCCGGCGAGGCCGGGGGGGGCGAACGGAACCGCATGATCCCGACGAAGCGGATCATGGGCAAATCAGTCCGCCTGATTGTGGTGCGAGGAGCGATATGGCGCAAGTGTTCACCGGCCGGAAGCGTGTCCGTAAATTCTTCGGTCATATCCGCGAAGTCGCGGTCATGCCCAATCTGATCGAAGTGCAGAAGGCTTCGTACGATCAATTCCTGATGGTCGAGGAGCCCAAGGGCGGGCGCGACGACGAGGGATTGCAGGCCGTGTTCAAATCGGTCTTCCCGATTTCGGATTTCGCCGGGACCGCTTTGCTCGAATTTGTCAAATATGAATTCGAGCCGCCGAAATATGACGTGGACGAATGCCGCCAGCGCGGCATGACCTTCGCCGCGCCGCTCAAGGTGACCTTGCGCCTGATCGTGTTCGATGTGGATCCGGACACGGGCGCCAAGTCGGTCAAGGACATCAAGGAGCAGGATGTCTATATGGGCGACATGCCCTTCATGACCATGAACGGCACCTTCATCGTCAACGGCACCGAGCGCGTCATCGTCTCGCAGATGCACCGTTCGCCGGGCGTGTTCTTCGACCACGACAAGGGCAAGAGCCACAGCTCGGGCAAGCTGCTGTTCGCCGCCCGCATCATTCCCTATCGCGGCTCTTGGCTCGATATCGAATTCGACGCCAAGGACATCGTTTACGCCCGCATCGACCGCCGCCGCAAGATTCCGGCGACGTCGCTGCTTTATGCTTTGGGCCTCGACGGCGAGGAAATTCTGTCCGCCTTCTACAAGAAGATCGCTTACGTCCGTGAAAAGGACGGCTGGCGCCTGCCTTTCGACGCCGAGCGCATGAAGGGCCTCAAGGCCGTGGTGGACATTGTCGACGCCGACACCGGCGACGTGGTGGTCGAGGCCGGCAAGAAGCTCTCGGTGCGCGCCGCGCGCCAGCTCGCCGAGCGCGGCGTGAAGTTCATCCGCGCCGTGGACGAGGACCTTTACGGTCAGTTCATCGCCGAAGATCTCTACAATCCGCAGACCGGCGAAATCTATGCGGAAGCCGGCGAGGAAATCACCGCCAAGTCGCTGGAGGCTTTGGTCGGCATCGGCTTCACCGAACTGCCGGTGCTCGACATCGACCATATCAATGTCGGCCCCTATATCCGCAATACGCTCGCGCTCGACAAGAATTCGTCGCGCGAGGAGGCTCTGTTCGACATTTATCGCGTGATGCGCCCGGGCGAGCCGCCGACCATCGACTCGGCCGAGGCGATGTTCCATTCCTTGTTCTTCGATTCCGAACGTTACGATCTCTCGGCTGTCGGTCGCGTGAAGATGAACATGCGTCTCGACCTCGATTGCCCGGACACGACCCGCGTGCTGCGCCGCGACGACATTCTCGCGGTCGTAAAGGCCCTGGTCGATCTGCGCGACGGCCGCGGCGAGATCGACGACATCGATCACCTAGGCAACCGCCGCGTCCGCTCCGTCGGCGAGCTGATGGAAAACCAGTATCGCCTTGGTCTTTTGCGCATGGAGCGTGCGATCAAGGAGCGTATGTCCTCGGTCGATATCGACACGATCATGCCCCAGGACCTGATCAACGCCAAGCCGGCGGCGGCCGCCGTGCGCGAGTTCTTCGGCTCGTCGCAGCTGTCGCAATTCATGGACCAGACCAATCCGCTGTCGGAAATCACCCACAAGCGCCGCCTCTCGGCTCTTGGTCCGGGCGGCCTGACCCGCGAGCGCGCGGGCTTCGAGGTGCGCGACGTCCATCCGACCCATTACGGCCGCATCTGCCCGATCGAGACGCCGGAAGGTCCGAATATCGGCCTGATCAATTCGCTCGCGACGTTCGCGCGCGTCAACAAATACGGCTTCATCGAGGCTCCCTATCGCCGAGTTAAGGAAGGACTTGTCTCGGACGAGGTCGTCTATCTCTCAGCGATGGAAGAGCAGAAATATTCTGTCGCCCAGGCCAACGCCTCGCTCGATCCCGAAGGCCGCCTGACGGAAGACCTCGTGGTCTGCCGCCGCGCCGGCGACGTGGTGATGCTGACGCCGGACCATGTGGACTTCATGGACGTGTCGCCGAAACAGCTCGTTTCGGTCGCCGCGGCGCTCATCCCATTCCTTGAGAACGACGACGCCAACCGCGCGCTGATGGGCTCGAACATGCAGCGCCAGGCCGTGCCTCTGGTGCGCGCCGACGCGCCGCTGGTCGGCACCGGCATGGAAGGCGTGGTGGCGCGCGATTCCGGCGCGGCAATCGCCGCGCGCCGCTCCGGCGTGGTGGACCAGATCGACGCCACCCGCATCGTTATTCGCGCGACCGAAGATCTCGGGCAAGGGCGTCCGGGCGTCGACATCTACCGCCTGATGAAGTTCCAGCGCTCGAACCAGTCGACCTGCATCAACCAGCGTCCGCTGGTGCGCGTCGGCGACATCGTACGCAAGGGCGACATCATCGCCGATGGCCCCTCGACCGACATGGGCGATCTCGCGCTCGGCCGCAATGTGGTCGTCGCCTTCATGCCCTGGAACGGCTATAATTTCGAGGACTCGATCCTCCTCAACGAGAAGATCGTCAAGGAGGACATTTTCACCTCGATTCACATCGACGAATTCGAGGTGATGGCCCGCGACACCAAGCTCGGCCCCGAGGAAATCACCCGCGACATTCCCAACGTCTCGGAAGAGGCGCTGAAGAATCTCGACGAGGCGGGCATCGTCTATATTGGCGCGGAAGTGCAGGCGGGCGACATTCTCGTCGGCAAGATCACGCCGAAGGGCGAAAGCCCGATGACCCCGGAAGAAAAGCTGCTGCGCGCCATTTTCGGCGAGAAGGCTTCGGACGTCCGCGACACCAGCTTGCGCGTGCCGCCGGGCGTCCAGGGCACGATCGTCGAGGTGCGCGTCTTCAACCGCCATGGCGTGGACAAGGACGAGCGCGCCCAGGCGATCGAGCGCGAGGAAATCGAGCGTCTCGCCAAGGACCGCGACGACGAACTGGCGATCCTCGACCGCAACGTCTATGCCCGTCTCGCCGAAATGCTGATCGGCAAGATGGCTCTTTCCGGCCCCAAGGGCTTCAAGAAGGAGCAGGTGCTGACCCGCGAGCTGATCGACGAATATCCGCGCTCGCAATGGTGGGTATTCGCGGTGGACGACGACGCCCTGATGGGCGAGATCGAAGCCATGCGCAAGCAATATGACGAGGCGAAGAAGGGGCTGGAAAGCCGCTTCCTCGACAAGGTCGAAAAGCTGCAGCGCGGCGACGAATTGTCGCCCGGCGTGATGAAGATGGTGAAAGTCTTCGTCGCGGTGAAGCGCAAGATCCAGCCCGGCGACAAAATGGCGGGCCGCCACGGCAACAAGGGCGTGGTCTCGCGCATTCTGGCGCAGGAGGACATGCCCTTCCTCGCCGACGGCACGCCCGTCGATATCGTGCTGAACCCGCTCGGCGTGCCCTCGCGTATGAATGTCGGCCAGATCCTCGAAACGCATCTCGGCTGGGCCTGCCGCAATCTCGGCAGGCAGGTCGCGGAAGCGGTCAACGCCTATCAGCGCTCGATGAATTCCTCAGCCTTGCGCGACAAACTCGCCGAGCTTTACGGCGAGGGCGCCCAAACCTCCGACCTCGGGGAGGTTGGCGACGGCGAACTGCTGGAGATCGCACAGAACCTGACGCGCGGCGTGCCGATCGCGACTCCGGTCTTCGACGGCGCCCGCGAGGCGGACATCGTCAAGATGCTGGAGCAGGCCGGCCTCGACGCCTCCGGTCAGACCCTTCTCTATGACGGGCGCACGGGCGAGGTTTTCGACCGCAAGGTGACGGTGGGCGTGATCTACATGCTCAAGCTGCATCATCTCGTGGACGACAAGATCCACGCGCGTTCGATCGGCCCCTATTCGCTCGTCACCCAGCAGCCTTTGGGCGGCAAGGCGCAGTTCGGCGGCCAGCGCTTCGGCGAAATGGAAGTCTGGGCGCTGGAAGCCTATGGCGCGGCCTATACGCTGCAGGAAATGCTGACGGTGAAATCGGACGACGTCGCTGGCCGCACCAAGGTCTACGAATCCATCGTCCGCGGCGACGACACGTTCGAGTCGGGCATTCCCGAAAGCTTCAACGTGCTGGTGAAGGAAATGCGTTCGCTCGGCCTCAATGTCGAACTGAACCAGTCCGCGCCTAATGCGGACGAAGAGACGCCGCCGGCCGAAGCCGCCGAATAAGCGACGGGCGGCGTAGACGCCGCCCGATGTGGCCCCCTTTCGGAGCGGGATCCCGCGCGCGCAGCCGGGATCGCCAGCCCAGGAGAAAACCATGAATCAAGAGGTTATGAATCTCTTCAATCCGGTCGTCGCGCCCCAGACGTTCGACCAGATTCAGATCTCCATCGCCAGCCCGGAAAAGATTCTGTCCTGGTCCTTCGGCGAGATCAAAAAGCCCGAGACGATCAATTACCGCACGTTCAAGCCGGAACGCGACGGTCTGTTTTGCGCGCGCATTTTCGGTCCGATCAAGGATTACGAATGCTTGTGCGGCAAGTACAAGCGCATGAAATACAAGGGCGTCATCTGCGAAAAGTGCGGCGTCGAAGTCACTTTGTCGCGGGTGCGCCGCGACCGCATGGGACATATCTCGCTCGCAGCCCCGGTCGCCCATATCTGGTTCCTGAAGAGCCTGCCGTCGCGTATCGGCCTGCTGCTCGACATGACGCTCAAGGATCTCGAGCGCATCCTCTATTTCGAGTCCTATATCGTCATCGACTCGGGCCTCACGCCGCTCAAGACCCGCCAGCTCCTCAATGAAGAGGAATATCTGATCGCCCAGGACGAATATGGGCAGGATTCCTTTACCGCGTTGATCGGCGCCGAGGCGATTCGCGAACTTTTGCGCAGCCTCGACCTCGAGAATATCGCGGCGCAGCTCAAGGTGGAGATCGCCGAGGCGACCACCGAGCTCAAGCCCAAAAAGCTCGCCAAGCGCCTGAAGATCATCGAGGCCTTCATCAATTCCGGCAACAAGCCGGAATGGATGATTCTCACCGAGGTTCCCGTCATCCCGCCGGATCTGCGACCGCTCGTGCCGCTCGACGGCGGCCGCTTCGCGACCTCGGATCTCAATGATCTCTACCGCCGCGTCATCAACCGCAACAACCGTCTGAAGCGGCTGATCGAACTGCGCGCGCCGGACATCATCATCCGCAACGAAAAGCGCATGCTGCAGGAAGCAGTGGACGCTCTGTTCGACAACGGCCGCCGCGGCCGCGTCATCACCGGCGCGAACAAGCGTCCGCTGAAGTCTCTCGCCGACATGCTCAAGGGCAAGCAGGGCCGTTTCCGCCAGAACCTGCTCGGCAAGCGCGTCGATTATTCCGGCCGCTCGGTCATCGTGGTCGGTCCGGAACTCAAGCTGCATCAATGCGGCCTGCCGAAGAAGATGGCGCTGGAGCTGTTCAAGCCGTTCATCTATTCGCGCCTCGACGCCAAGGGCCTGTCCGCCACGGTGAAACAGGCCAAGAAACTGGTAGAGAAGGAAAAGCCGGAAGTCTGGGACATCCTCGACGAGGTGATCCGCGAACATCCGGTCATGCTCAACCGCGCGCCGACTTTGCACCGGCTGGGCATCCAGGCGTTCGAGCCGACGCTGATCGAAGGCAAGGCGATCCAGTTGCACCCGCTGGTCTGCGCGGCCTTCAACGCTGACTTCGACGGCGACCAGATGGCCGTGCACGTGCCGCTTTCGCTGGAAGCGCAGCTCGAGGCGCGCGTGCTGATGATGTCCACCAACAACATCCTGCACCCCGCGAACGGCCAGCCGATCATCGTGCCGTCGCAGGACATCGTGCTCGGCCTCTATTACCTGACCCTCGTCCGCGACGGCGAGCCGGGCCAGTACCGCGAAGATCCCGTGACCAAAGCGCCGCTTGCCGGCATCTATTCGAATATGGCCGAGATCGAACACGCTCTGTTCGCCAAGGCGATCACCCTGCATACCAAGATCAAGGGCAGGGCCTGGACTTTTGACGAGAATGGCAAGCGCGTCGCGAAGATTTTCGACACCACGCCGGGCCGCATGATGCTGGGCCAGCTCGCGCCCGACCATAACAAGATCCCCTTCGACGTCATGAACAAGCTCATGACGAAAAAGGAAATCTCGGGGATGATCGACACCGTCTACCGCAATTGCGGTCAGAAGGAGACGGTGATCTTCTGCGACAAGATCATGGGTCTTGGCTTCCGCGAAGCCTGCAAGGCCGGCATTTCCTTCGGCAAGGACGACATGGTCGTTCCCGAGACGAAGGGCCGCATCGTCGAGGAGACCCGCAGCCTCGCCAAGGAATATGAGCAGCAGTACAACGACGGCCTGATCACCCAGGGCGAGAAATACAACAAGGTCGTGGACGCCTGGGCGAAATGCACCGACAAGCTCGCCGAGGAAATGATGGCGCGCATCTCGGCGGTCCGCAAGGACGACGACGGCCGTGACAAGCCGATCAACTCGATCTACATGATGTCCCACTCCGGGGCGCGCGGCTCGCCCGCTCAGATGAAACAGCTCGCCGCCATGCGCGGCCTGATGGCCAAGCCTTCCGGCGAGATCATCGAGAGCCCGATCATCTCGAACTTCAAGGAAGGCCTCACGGTTCTCGAATATTTCAACTCGACCCATGGCGCCCGCAAGGGCCTCGCGGACACCGCGTTGAAGACCGCGAACTCGGGCTATCTGACCCGCCGCCTCGTCGATGTGGCGCAGGATTCGATCATCACCTCATATGATTGCGGTTCGACCAACGGCATCCGCATGCGGGCGATCATCGACGCCGGCCAGGTGGTGGCGACGCTCGCCGTTCGCATCCTGGGCCGCTTCACGGCCGAGGATCTGGTCGATCAGGATGGCGCGGTCATCGTCAAGGCCGGCGAGATGATCCAGGAATGGCATATCGACCGCATCAACGCGGCCGGCATCCAGGAAGTGAAGATCCGCTCGGTGCTGACGTGCGAAGCCAAAAACGGCTGCTGCGCGGCGTGCTACGGACGCGATCTCGCGCGCGGCACGCCCGTCAACATGGGCGAGGCGGTCGGTGTCATCGCGGCGCAGTCGATCGGCGAGCCGGGCACCCAGCTCACCATGCGCACCTTCCATATCGGCGGCGCGGCGCAGATCGCGGACAGCTCGTTCATCGAAACCAATTTCGAGGGCGTGGTGAAGCTCCGCAATCGCCATGTCGCGCGCAATTCGGATGGCGATCTGATGGTCATGGCGCGTAACGTCGCCGTGGTCATCTGCGGCCCTGACGGAACCGAGCGCGCGGTGCACCGCGTGCAATATGGTTCGCGCCTTAAGGTGGACGATGGTGATCACGTCAAGCGCGGCCAGCGCGTGGCGGAATGGGACCCCTATACCCGTCCCATCCTGACCGAAGTCGAAGGCGTCATCGGTTTCGAAGACTTGGTCGAAGGCCAGTCCATGTCGGAAACGGTGGACGAGGCGACCGGCATCGCCAAGCGCATGGTCATGGACTGGCGCCTGAACGCCCGTTCGTCGAGCCTCAAGCCGGCCCTGGTCATCAAGGGCAAGGACGGCAAGATCCTGAAACTGGCGCGTGGCGGCGAGGCCCGTTACACGCTTCCGGTGGAGTCGATCCTCGCGGCCGACCCGGGCGCGACGGTCCAGGCGGGCGACGTCATCGCCCGTATCTCGCTCGAAAGCGCCAAGACCCGCGACATCACCGGCGGTCTGCCGCGCGTCGCGGAATTGTTCGAGGCGCGCCGTCCCAAGGATCACGCGATTATCGCGGAGATCGGCGGCACGGTGCAGTTCGGCCGCGACTACAAGAACAAGCAGCGACTGAGCATCATCCCGAGCGAGGAGGGCGCCGAGCCCGTCGAATATCTGATCCCCAAGGGCAAGCACATCCATCTGCAGGATGGCGATATTGTCGAAAAGGGCGATTACATCGTCGACGGCAACCCGGCGCCGCATGACATTCTCGCGATCAAGGGCGTCGAGGAACTGGCCGCCTATCTCGTCAACGAGATTCAGGAGGTCTATCGCCTGCAGGGCGTGAGCATCAACGACAAACACATCGAGGTGATCGTCCGCCAGATGCTGCAGAAGGTCGATATCACCGATCCCGGCGACACCGACTTCCTGTCCGGCGAGCAGGTCGATCGCATGGAGATGGACGAGGTCAACGAACGGGCGATCGAGGAGGGCCGCAAGCCTGCCGCGGGCGTGCCGGTCCTGCTCGGCATCACCAAGGCGAGCCTGCAGACCCGTTCCTTCATCTCGGCGGCTTCGTTCCAGGAGACCACCCGCGTCCTCACCGAGGCGGCGGTCAACGGCAAGATCGATACGCTGGAAGGCCTCAAGGAGAACGTCATCGTCGGCCGCCTGATCCCGGCCGGTACCGGCGCCGCCATGGCGAAGCTCCGCCATATCGCGACGACCCGCGACGACCTGATCCTGCAGCAGAAGGCGGAAGCGTCGAGCGCGCCGCCGCCGCAGCTTCCCGCCGCGGAATGATCAAGCACAAGGCCGCCCTTCGGGGCGGCCTTTTTGTTCGGGACGGTCGCGCGGCGGCCGAAGAATGTTTCGAATTTGGAGGATTTTAACTATCTGTGCGCTGGCGCCGCAGAAAGTTGGCGAGACTCTTGCCCCCGGCGCCTTCCTGCTGCTATAGCCGTCGAACCGAGCCGGACGAAAACGTCCGACTTACGGCCTCGTGGCGGAGTGGCTACGCAGAGGACTGCAAATCCTTGTACGGGGGTTCGATTCCCTCCGAGGCCTCCATTAAATCAATAACTTAGATACAAAAGATTTCGTCGCCAAATTCCAGTCAGCGTTTCGTCATGATTGCAGGGTCGCCGGGATGCCCTCCGCAAAAATGCCGATTAGGCTCGCGCCTCCGGTTTTGGACAATGCCGAATCCCGACCAAATCACGCCGCCCTCGATCGCCCATTTGAAGGCGCAAGGCGTGACGGGCGTCTCTCCATTCTGCCGCGCCTGCGGTCATTCCGGCGCCGTCACCTTCGATGCAATCGGGTTTCCCGACTCGACGCCGTTCCCTGCGATCGCCAGGGCGCGGCGGTTCCGTTGCTCGGCTTGCGGGGCGCGGGACTATGCGGTCATGCCGGATTGGAGCGGCTATCGCGCGCCGGGAATGGGGCAAATGAGAAACGCCCGCCAGTACATCCGTGGTGGGCGTTTCGTTGGCCTTGGCTCTTGGGGCAAAGCCTCGGCTAGCGGCTGATATGGTCCGCCGGCCGTTGCAGCGCTAGGGGAGCGATCAGGCGATGGCCGGGCGTCGATCTTCGCCGGCCCGTCCCATAGCGGCCAGCGCCTCCACAATCTGCGAAGCAAGCCGCACATCCTGCGCGGCCTCGTGGCCCGGCTCAAGAGCGGCGGAATCGGGATAGAACGCCTTGAGCGCCCGCGCCTTCAAGATCAGGTCGCCGATCGTCGCGGCCGGCGGCGCCTCGATCTCGTCAATGACGTCGTCACGGCGATCGAACAGGCGATCAAGTTCGGCGTCGAATGCATCCGGCCCGAATTGGGTTCGGCGCGACCTCAAAGCGTCGATCGCAGTCATGGCGGCGTCGAGCCGTTCGGCGAGTTCATGAGAGTTTTTGCATATTGCGTTCATCGGAAGCCCCGGATTTGTTGGGTTACGGGGCGATCCAGCATCAAAAATTGATCGGGAAGCAACCGGGAAATTTCCCGACCACTTTTTCAGGGGAGAGCGGCGCACGGTCGGGAAAATTCCCGACGCAAATCCCGGCGAATCGCGCAATTATGTGAAGCGTGCTTTTGCCATCGCCGCAGATTGGCCGGCCCAAGCGTCGGGTTCCTAAAGCCGATTTGAAGTTCGAAGGGGTTTTGTTTTGCTGAGTTTCATTCGACGGCTTTTTCGACCGCGCGATGGCGTTACGATCTCGCCGAAGGACCAAAGCAACGCGGAGGCTTCTATTCCGGGGCCGGCCGCTGCGAATCCCGATCCACCTGCCGCATCAATCGATTCCCAAGACGCGACGCCAAAAGAAAATGGTGGGCGACCCCACGAATGCGCGTCCGAAATTCCGTTGGACGCATATGGCTATCAAAAGGTTTCCAGCCGCAGCAGGCCCTGGTCATTCTATTACCGCAATGCCCTTCCGGCGCCGATACCCGATGTTCCGAAAATCCGCGGCGATGGACTGTTCACCTATCGCGTTCCAAGCGCCGCCCATTATCAAAGCGAATTAGAAGCCGTCGCCGGCGGCCAACGTGACGCGAAGATCATCTTCCGGACAAACTGCTTGCTCTGCCCCGATCCCGAGAATCCGCACGATTCCGATGCGGTCGCCGTGCGTATTGGCGGGATGAAAGTCGGATACATCGCCCGCGCCGACAATCGCCAAATCCTGTCGGCGTTGAGCGCCGCAGGTGTTTATGACCGTGTTCAATGTCGCGCTGAAATCTGCGGCGAAGGCTTTGGACAGGCGACCGGATCCACGAAATTCCGTCTCAGCCTCGACCTCTTTCTCCCGATTGAAATCGTATCGGGACCGAAGCGACAAAAAAGAGGCGTGGCATCCAAAAACGAAAACTGAAAATTCATGCGCCGCTGAACGGGACAAGCTCGGGGCGATGATCGGGCCGGCCCGGCTCGCGCGCTTTTCATTCGATGCGCGTGAACCCCGCCCCCAACAGCCCCGGCGCGTCGCTCTCGACAACCTGGACCAACCGATCGTCGGGAATGGTCAGGCGTTCCCCGGATAGCGTGTAGGCGAGGGAAAGCCCCTCCGGCGCCCGGAGCGTCACCAATGCTTGCGCCCGGCCTTCGATGACCGGATCCGAAGCCTTGGAACAGATATTCGTTTCGTCCACTCAATATATCGAGCCGTTACCGCTCATGGCCAAAACTACCTGACCTCGCAAATACGCCACCTTTTGCCGGTGTTTCGGAAGACAGAGGCAAGGCACTCAGCTCGATAGACAAGTCACCTTTACAGAACAGGATGCAGGTGTACTTTGATGGATCGAATGATTGGCTCTCAGTTCAGGCATTGGAGAGTGGTCTATCAATAGATGTTCCACGCTTCGATGCGAAGGCGGCTCGCACTACCATGCTCGCGGCGGAAGGCTATGACCCCACCCGTATTATTCGCTTCGCTATGAGGCCGTTTGATGTTCAATGGGCCTATTACTCTCCATGTCGGCCCTTGTGGCGCGAGCCACGCCCGGAATAATGGGGCAGCTTCCAGAATTCGAAATGGTCCATTGTTTCACGTTTTAAAGCAGCCAAGGAAAAAGAAGGACCTCAGATATTATTTTCTCGTTGTTTGTGCGACTACCACGCTATGCCGCCAAATGCGTCGATATTTACATCCCACTATGTAGTCAACGATGTGAGCCTATTTGCTTTGCGCGTCCACGATAACGTCTCAGAGAAGGCGGTAGTATATCTCTCGAGTATTGGAGATGCTGGGAATAATGCAGAAGATAACGCAAAAATAATTTGGATGCACTGTCTTTCAATTTCCTATTCGCCTATGTACGTCGATCAAAATTGTCACGGAGTTACGACCGACTGGCCGCGCATCCCGCTGCCCGACCAACGGGCGCTGCTCGACAATTCGGTGGCGCTCGGTGCGCAAGTGGCGGCGCTGCTCGACACGGAGGCCGATGTGCCGGGCGTCACCAGCGGCACCGTCGCGGAGCACCTGCGTGTGCTGGGTGGCATTTCCAGCACCGATCTGAGCGTGAGGGCCGGCTGGGGCAGCCGCGACTCCAAGGGGCGCGTCAATCCGGGCCTCGGCAAGACTGAGACGCGGGATTGGACCGGCCCCGAAAAGGAGGCTCTGCGCAACGGATTTGCGGCTCAAGGTATTGACGAGGCGCGGGGTTTCGCGCTGCTCGGCCGCGCGATCGATGTCTTTCTGAACGAGACGACCTTCTGGGCGTGTGTGCCCGAGGCCGCATGGGACTATGTGATCGGCGGCTATCTAGTGATTAAGAAATGGCTCTCCTATCGTGAGGAAGCCATTCTCGGCCGACCGATTGTTAAGGATGAGGCTCGCGAGGTGACGGCCATGATACGGCGCCTGACCACGCTGATCCTTCTGAGCGATCGGCTCGACGAAAATTACGAGGCTTGTCGCGATAACTGTTACAGCTGGCCTACGCCCTGACAATGCCGTGGCTCGCGGCGCCTCAGCACTGCGCGCCTTGCTTCCGCTCCCGCAGGAACTGGAAGAATTCCACGCCTTCGCGCAGGCGGCGTTTCATCATGGCGCGGTCGCGCACCATCTCGTTGACGATCGCCCCGATTTTGCGCGGGCGGAAATAGAACTGGCGATAGAACGTCTCGACCGCGTCGAAGATTTCCTTGTGGCTTAGGTCGGGATAATGCAGCGGCGCGATCTGGACGCCGTTCTCGTCCACCAGTTCGGCGTTGGCGCTATCGAGCCAGCCGTTCTCCAAAGCCTCATTATAGAGGAAAGTGCCGGGATAGGGCGCGGCCAGCGACACCTGCAAGGTGTGCGGGTTGACCTCCTTGGCGAATTCGATCGTCTCCTTGATCGTCTCGCGGGTTTCGCCGGGCAGGCCCATGATGAAGGTGCCGTGGACGGCAATGCCGAGTTCGCGGCAGTCCTTGGCGAATTGCTTGGCGACCTCGACCCGCATGCCCTTCTTGATATTGTGCAAAATCTGCTGGTTGCCGGATTCATAGCCGACGAGCAGCAGGCGCAAGCCGTTGTCGCGCATCACCTTCAGCGAGGCGCGCGGCACATTGGCCTTGGCGTTGCACGACCAGGTCACGCCGAGCTTGCCCAGTTCCTTGGCGATCGCTTCGGCGCGCGGCAGGTCGTCGGTAAAAGTGTCGTCGTCGAAGAAATATTCCTGCACCTGCGGGAAGTTCTCCTTGCACCATTTGATCTCTTCGATCACGTGGCCGACGCTCCGGGTGCGGTAACGGTGGCCGCCGACGGTCTGCGGCCACAGGCAGAAGGTGCAGCGCGATTTGCAGCCGCGCCCCGTATAGATCGAAATATAGGGGTGCTTGAGATAGCCGATGAAATAATTCTCGATCTTCAGGTCGCGCTTGTAGATCGGCGAGACGAAGGGGAGCGAATCCATATTTTCGAGGATCGGCCGCTCTTCATTGTGCTGGATATTGCCGTTGGCGTCGCGGTAGCTCAGGCCCAGAATATCCTTCCAGTCCTTGCCATCGGCGACGTCCTTGATGGTGAAGTCGAATTCGTTGCGGGCGACGAAATCGACCACCGGCGCGTTTTTCAGGCTGCCATCGGCGTCCACCGCGACCTTGGCGCCGATCAGACCGGCCTTGAGGCTGGGGTTGGCCGCTTTCAGCGCCTCGATGCATTTCACATCCGAGGCGAAGGACGGCACGGAAGTGTGCACCACGACGAGGTCGAAATCCTTGGCCTGCGCGACCACTTCGGCGAGCTTGGTCTTGTGCGGCGGGGCGTCGATCAGCTTGGAGTTCTCGACCAGAGCGGCGGGTTGCGCCAGCCAGGTCGGGTACCAGAACGAGGCGATCTCGCGGCGCGCCTGATAGCGTGAGCCGGCGCCGCCGTCGAAACCGTCGAAGGAAGGCGCTTGCAAAAAGAGAGTGCGCATGAAAGGCTGCTCCGCCCAAGCTTATGTTAATGGTCGAAATTCCGTCGCGCCACCAAGCCCGCCGATCGCGGCCATTCCGTGGCGCCAGTGAAGGGCGACTTAAACAACATCGCGGCCGTTCAATCAATCGCCGGGTCGTCATCGCCCGCCAACATGGTGCTCGCCGCGGGCGCGGCGCCGGAGAGGAAGCGCGCGACGCCGGGGCCGATGAGGATGACCATGAGCACCCGCGCCGCCTGCAAGGCCATGACGAAGGGCAGATCGAGCTTGGCGGACGCCGCGATAATGGCGACGGCGTCGATCCCGCCCGGGCTCATCGCGAGATAAGCGGTCAACGGGTCCTTGTGAGTGATCGCCGCGAGGATGACGGAGAGCCCGGCGCACAGCGCGATCAGCGCCACGACCGAGCCGAGGATCGCGGGCAGAGCTTTGAAGGCGTGCAGCAGGATTGCGCGCGAAAAGCGCTGTCCGACGCACCAGCCGAGAATGGCGTAATTCAGCGCCAGGAACCGGGGCGGAAGCTCAAGTGCGAACAGGCCTGAGTCCTGCGCCAGGGCGCCGACGAAGAGCGGCAGCAACAGCGGGCCGGCGGGGATGCGCAGACGCTGCGCCACAAAGGCGGCTCCGAGTAGAACGGCCAGCGTCACGGCAAAGGCGGGCCAGGCGACCGGCGCGAAGAAATGGGCGAGAGGGCCGGCGCCAGCGCCCGCGCCCGGCGCCCAGAACCGCGCGATCAGGCTGGCGACCAAAGCGACGAGGAGGACCCGCAAATATTGCATGAAAGCGACCAGGCGCATGTCGGCGCCATAGGCGTCGGCCATGACGACCATGGCGGAAGCCGCGCCGGGCAGGGCGCCCCAGATCGCGGTGGTTCCCGGAAACAGGCGCCATTTGGTCAGCAGCCAGCCGAACAGTCCGCTCACCGCCACGACGGAGAAGGCGGCGGCGATGAAGAGCGGCCAGTCCCGCGCCATTTCATGCAGGATCGCCGGCGTCATTTTCTGCGCGATCATGCCGCCGATCGCCGCCTGCGCCATGATGAACGCCCGCGACGAAACGTGGGTTTTGCCGTCGAAATTGGAAATGGCCGCGGCGGCGACGATCGCGCCCAGCATCAGGCCGGCAGGCAGGCGCAGGGCGATCAGAACGCCGCTGAGCAGCAGGGTGAGGGCGATCAGCGCCGCCCATTGCGTCGGGACGGCGCTGTCGCGGAACGAGAAATTTCGCCGCGCGCTCATGCCGTGGCGAAGACCACATCCACGCTGGTCGTCACCCGTGAGACCCGGGGAAGGATTTGGCGGATCGCGAAGTCGTGCAGTTCGGCCGCGCGCGAGGCGCAGGCGTCTTCGACGATCACCACTTCGAACCCAAGCTCCCAGGCCTGGCGGGCGGTGGATTGGACGCCGAAATTGGTGGCGATCCCGCCGAGGACCAGTGTCTTCACGCTGCGTCGCCGCAGTTGGAGCTCAAGCTCCGTGCCGTGGAAGGCGCCCCATTGGCGCTTGGTGACGACGATATCGCCCGGCGCCGCGACGCCTTCGACCAGATCGCTCCAGCCGGGCGGCAGACCGCCGGCGGGAAGCTGCATCGGCGCATCGACCTTCTGGCGCGGCGCATCGGCGAAATCCGGCGCAAAGGCGACGCGAACGGGAAAGAGCGGCGCGCCATTCTGCCGGAAACGCGTGGCGAGCGATCTGGCGCGGATGACGACTTCCGGCGCGGAATGCGGGGCGGTGGGCGTCTGGACAATGCCGTTCTGGAGGTCGATCAGGACCAGCGCGGCGGATTTCGGATCGAGCGTGATCATCGCGGGTCTTTGGCAAGAATTTGCCGCGCCGGAACTGGCTGGCGTGGCGAAAATATGAGAGGATACCCTCGTATTTATGAATTTGAGGATATCCTCGTAAAAGTCAAGGTCGATGTCGGACAAGCTCATCGAAGAGGCGGAAGCGAAAACGGAGGGTGCCGAGCCCAAATCCGAAGGTGCCGAGCCCAAATCCGAAGGCGCCGAGCCCAAATCCGAAGGCGCCGAGCCCAAATCCGAAGGCGCCGAGCCCAAATCCGAAGGCGCCGAGCCCAAATCCGAAGGCGCCGAGCCAAAGCGCCGGCGCGGTCACCTGCGGGTCGCCGCGATTTTGGAGTCCGCCGGCGCTCTCTTCGCACAGCAGGGCTATGATGCGGTGACCATGACTGAGGTCGCCGTGCGGTCCGGGACCGCGATCGGCTCGCTCTATCGTTTTTTCCCGACCAAGGAAACACTGGCCGACGCTTTGCTCAAGCGCTATGCCGAGCGGCTCGACGGGGCGCTGGCGGGGCTGGAGCGCGCTGCGCGGAATATGCCGCTTGACGCTTTTGCCGACGCCCTGGTCGAACACGCCCTCGCCTGGGGCGCGCAACGCGCGGCGGCGCTGGTCCTGATCGAGGCGCGCAGCGTCGGTGGCGCCCAAAGGGGGAAATTGCGCGCGGTCCTGCACGACCGGCTCGCCGAGGCGGTCGCCGCGATCAATCCGAAGCTGCCGGCGGACGAGGTCGAGACCAAAGCCCGGGTTCTGCAGTTGATCTTCAAGATGGCGGCGGGCAATGCGGGGGAGGGCGAGGGAGTCTTAAGCGAAATCCGCGCTCTGGCGCGCCTGTTCCTGAGGGAGCGCGTGGCCGCGGGCTGAAGGCTCAATCGCCGAAGATCGACCATTTCATTTTGTGCGCCAGAATCTCCAAAGCCATGCGGCCCAGATGCGAATTGCCGGCGGCGTCGAGGCCGGGCGACCACACTGCGATCGAGGCGCGTCCCGGCGCTATGGCCAGAATGCCGCCGCCGACCCCGCTTTTTCCCGGCAGGCCGACGCGAAAGGCGAATTCGCCCGAGCCGTCATAATGGCCGCAGGTGAGCATCAAGGCATTGATGCGGCGCGCGCGTTCCGGCGAAACCAGGCTGAAGCCGGTGTCCGGATTGCGCCCCGATTGGGCGAGGAAGCGCCCGGCCAGCGCGAGCTGGCGGCAGGTCATGGCGATGGCGCAATGGTGGAAATAGGTTCCCAGCACATGGTCCACCGGGTGCTGCAAAACCGCGAAGCTCTTCATGAAATTGGCGAGCGCCGCGTTGCGGAAGCCGGTCGCCTTTTCCGAACGCGCCACCGCCTCATCGATGAAAATGGAATCGTCCTGCGCCGCGAAGCGGATGAAACGCAGGATCTCGCCGAGCGCCTCGCGCGGCGGATGGCCGGACAGGATCACGTCGGTCACCGCCAGCGCGCCGGCGTTGATGAAGGGATTGCGCGGCACGCCCTTTTCCAGTTCGAGCTGAGCGATGGAGTTGAAGGCGTTGCCGGACGGTTCGCGGCCGACACGCCGCCACAGCGAATCGCCCACGACGCCCAAAGCCAAAGTCAGGGTGAAGACCTTGGAAATGCTCTGGATCGAGAAGGGGATTTCACTGTCCCCGGCGCAGGCGAGCGTCCCGTCGGCGGTCGCGACCGCGATGCCGAAATGGCGCGGGTCGACGCGGGCAAGCTGGGGAATATAGGTCGCGACCGCGCCGCGGTCTTCGCGCTGCCCCATCTTCTCGGCGATCTCATCGACAACATCATGCAGATCGGGCATTGCCGCCTCCGTTCGCGCCGCTACCGAAAAACGCGCCGCCGCAATAGCGTCAGATCATGGCGCTAAAGAGAGACCGCGGGTAATTTTGAACTTGCGTCAATCGCGAGGTTTCCCCCTTGAACGAAACCGATGACAAGAACCAGGCCGCGTCGTCGCCTCCGGCGGTTGAACCCGTCGCGCCCGCGCAGCTTCCGGCGAAACTTCCCCCGGAGGCGCTGCATGCGGTGATCGAGCATCATCCGCCGAGCCGGCGCAGCATATGGACGCGGCGGCTGGCGATTCTCGCCGTTGTCGGCGGCGGAATCGGCTTCGCGATCTGGCAGGCCCATCGCGCGCCGGCGATCCCATCCTGGATCGTTTACGGCAACGGCCGGCTGGAGGCCGACCCGATCGATATTGCGACCAAATTCGCCGGCCGGGTCGCCGAATTGCGCGCGGACGAGGGCGACAAGGTGACAGCGGGCCAGATCGTCGCGGTGATGGACACCCGCGATCTCGCCCAGACCCTGCAAAAACAGCAGGCGCAGGTCGAGCAGGCGCAAAAGGCGGTGGAGGCGGCGTCGTCCACGCTGGAGCAGGCGCGCAGTTCGACCATCCTCGCCGGGCAGGAGATGGAGCGCGCGCAAAAACTGCTCGCCAATGGCTGGACCACCAGGGAAGTCTACGACCAGCGCAAACAGGCGCTGGATTCCGCGCGCGCGATCCAGAACGTCGCCGAACATCGGGTTACCGAGGCGCAGCACGCGCTGGAGGCGGCGCGGCACGACGCCAAATTGACCCAGGTCAATATCGACGACAACAAGCTGATCGCACCGAAGGACGGGCGGATCGAATATCGCCTCTCCAATGTCGGAGAAGTGCTCCCGGTCGGCGGCAAGGTCTTCACCATGCTCGACACGTCCTATGTCTATATGGAGGTCTATCTGCCGACGCTTTCGGCGGACAAGGTCAGGATCGGCGCCGATTCGCGCATCGTGCTCGACGCTTTTCCCGACCGCCCCGTTCCGGCCAAAGTCTCCTTTCTGGCGAGCCAGGCGCAATTCACGCCGAAAATGGTCGAGACGAAGAGCGATCGCGACAAGCTGATGTTCAGGGTGCGGGTAAAGGTCGACCCCGATCTCGCCCGGGCGCACGCCGACGCGGTGCGTAGCGGCCTGCCCGGAATGGCCTATATCAAGACCGACCCGGCCCAGCCCTGGCCGGCCTCGCTCCTGGGCCGCCAGGTTCAGGGAAACAAGGAATGAATGCGGACCCGGTCGTCCGCCTGCGCCATCTGCGCCATGCCTATGGCCGGACCCGCGCGCTCGACGGCCTGTCGCTCGACATTCCCGCCGGCTGCATGGTCGGCCTCGTCGGGCCGGACGGCGTCGGCAAATCGACCCTGCTGGGCCTGATCGCCGGCGCCAAGGCCCTGCAGGATGGCGGCGTCGAGGTTCTGGGCGGCGACATCGCCGATTCCGGCTTTCGCGACGAGGCCTGCCACCGCATCGCCTATATGCCGCAGGGCCTCGGCAGGAATCTCTATCCCGATCTCACCGTCGCGGAAAACATCCGTTTCTTCTCCCGGCTTTTCGGCCAGAGTCGGGCGGAAGGAACCGCGCGCTCCGCCCAGCTCATGCGCGACGTCGGCCTCGCGCCCTTCGCCGACCGCCCCGCCAACAAGCTGTCGGGCGGCATGAGGCAAAAGCTCGGTCTGTGCTGCGCCCTGATCCACGATCCCGAGTTCCTGATCCTCGACGAGCCCACCACCGGCGTCGATCCCCTGTCGCGTCGGCAGTTCTGGGAATTGGTCGAGCGCATGAGACAACGCGCCGCGACGCCGATGAGCGTGCTGGTGGCGACCGCCTATATGGAGGAGGCCGAGCGTTTCGATTTCCTGATCGTGCTTCACGCCGGCAAAATCCTCGCCGCCGGCGCCCCCGCCGAGGTCAAGGCGCAGGCAGGCGCCGCCAGCGGAAAAGGAGCTTCCGCCAGCGGAAAAGGAGCTGCCGCCAGCGGAAAAGGAGCTGCCGCCAGCATCGAGGAGGCCTTTGTCGCGCTGCTGCCCGAGGCCGAACGGGCGCGGGCGAAAAAGCTCGACATTCCGCCGCGCCGCGCGGACAGCGACGGGCCGGTGATCTCCGCCCGGGGCCTGACCCGCCGCTTCGGCGATTTCATCGCCGTCGATCATGTCGATCTCGACATCGGGCGGGGCGAGATTTTCGGCTTCCTCGGCTCCAACGGCTGCGGCAAGACCACGACCATGAAAATGCTCACCGGCCTGCTGCCGGCGAGCGAAGGGACGGCGCGCCTGTTCGGCCAGACCATGGAGGCGGGCGGCATGGAATCGCGCCGCCGTGTCGGCTATATGTCGCAGGGCTTTTCGCTCTATACAGAGCTGACGGTCGAGCAGAATCTCGACCTCCACGCCCGGCTGTTCCACCTCCCGCGCGCGGCGGCGCGGGCCCAGATCGCCACATTGACCGAGCGCTTCGGCCTCGACGATTACCGGGGCGCGCTTGCCGCCGACCTGCCGCTCGGAGTCCGCCAGCGCCTCGCGCTCGCCGTGGCTTTGGTCCACAAGCCGGAACTGCTGATCCTCGACGAGCCGACCTCGGGCGTCGATCCGGTGGCGCGCGACGAATTCTGGCGGCTGTTGATCGAGCTTTCACGTGAAAGCGGCGTCACCATTTTCATTTCGACCCATTTCATGAACGAGGCGGCGCGTTGCGACCGGATTTCGCTCATGGATTCCGGACGCATTCTCGCCACCGGCGCGCCGTCGGACCTCGCCGCCGCGAAAGGCGCGGACAATCTGGAAGACGCCTTCATCTCATATCTGGAGCAGGCCGGGGCGCGCGGCGACGAGGAGGCCGCGGCCGAGCCGCCGCGCCTCGCAGCGCCCGCGACGCCGCCGCGAAATCCCTCCTTCAGCTGGCGCCGGATGATGGCCTATACGATCCGCGAGATACTGGAGCTGTCGCGCGATTCGATCCGCCTCGGCTACGCGCTGCTCGGCCCTGCCGTGCTGCTGCTGGTGCTCGGTTTCGGCATCACCACCGACGTCGATTCGCTGACCTATGCCGTGCTCGACCGTGACAATTCCTTCCTGAGTCGCGCCTATTCGAGCGAAATCCGCGGCTCCGCCTATTTTCTCGAACAGAAGCCGATCCGCGACGCCGCCGACCTGCGCAACCGCTTGAAAGGCGGCGCGGTCAGCGCCACCATAGAAATTCCCCCTGGTTTCGGCCGCGACATCGAGCGTGGCCGGCCGACCGAGGTTTCGGTGTGGATCGACGGCGCCATGCCCTTCCGCGCGGAGACGATCCATGGCTATCTCGCGGGCGTTCACCAGCAATTCCTCGCCGATCCCGCCATTCGCGGGATGGCCCCGGGAGGCAAGACCGCGCCCGCCAATATAGAGACTCGCTTCCGTTACAATCAGGATTTCGATTCGATCTATGCGATGGTTCCCGGCGCCATCGCGCTCCAGCTCGCCTTGATCCCGGCGATTCTGATGGCGCTCGCGATCGTGCGCGAAAAGGAGCTGGGCTCGATCACCAATCTCTATGTGACCCCGGTGACGCGGCTCGAATTCCTCCTCGGCAAGCAATTGCCTTATATCGCGCTGGCCTTCGTCAATTTCCTCGTCATGTTCCTGATGGCGATCTTCATTTTCAATGTGCCGCTCAAAGGCGGCTTCGGCATTCTCGCGCTCGGCGCGCTCGTTTATGTCATGGGAACGACGGCCTATGGCATGGTGGTCTCCGCCTTCACCACAACCCAGATCGCGGCTTTGTTCGGCACGGTCATCCTCACCATCCTGCCCGCGAGCATGTTCGCCGGCATGTCCATCCCGGCGTCCTCGATCACCGGCTTCGGTCGCGTGCTGGGCGCTTTGTTCCCCATGACCTATTTTCTGCCGATCTCGGTCGGCGCCTTCACCAAGGGTCTCGGCTTCGTTGACCTGGCGCGCCATCTCGTGATCCTGTCGCTGTTCCCGCCGGCGCTGATCCTGGTCAGCTGGCTGCTCCTGCGCAAACAGGAGAAATGATGCAGACCTTGAGCAACATCTTCTGGCTGGGGACCAAGGAGCTGCGCAGTTTCTTCCGCGACTGGGTGCTGCTCGGACTGGTGATCTATTCCTTTTCGCTCGCGATCATCGCCCAGGCGCAGAGCAATGCGCAGGAGCTGCATAACGCTTCGATCGCTTATGTCGACGAGGATCATTCGGAATTGTCGGCGCGTCTGGCCCGGGCCTTTCTGCCGCCTTATTTCCTGCCCGCCGTTCCCGTCGGCCAGGGCGACATCGACCGCCTGATGAACACCGGGGCCTATACGTTCATCCTCGACATTCCGCCCAATTTCGAGCGCGACGCGCTCGCGGGCCGCCAGCCGACCCTTCAGCTCAATGTGGACGCGACCGCCATGATGCAGGCGGGGATCGGCGCGGGCTACACGCAGCAGATTCTATCCAACGAAATCGCCAGATTCCTCACCCGGCAGGACCACCCGTCGCCCGTTCCGATCGGCCAGGTCGTGCGCATCGCGTTCAATCCCAATCTCGTCACCGCATGGTTTTCCAGCGTCATGGGCATCATCGGCTCCGTCACCATGCTGTCGATCATCCTCGCCGGCGCGGCGGTGGTGCGCGAACGCGAGCACGGCACGGTCGAGCACCTGTTGGTGATGCCGGTGACGCCTTTCGAAATCGCCATGGCCAAGATCTGGGCCAACAGCCTGATCATCGCCGGCGCCGTCTTGCTTTCCCTGATCTTCGTGGTGAAAAGGCTGCTCGCCATTCCGATCGAGGGCTCGATCCCGCTCTTCATGTGCGGCGTGGCGCTCTATCTGTTCTTCGCGACCTCGGTCGGGATTTTCCTGGCGACCATCGCGCGGACCATGCCGCAGCTTGGCCTGCTCTACCTCCTCGTCGCCGTGCCGCTGAACCTGCTTTCGGGCGCGAATACGCCGCTGGAATCCATGCCGCCCTTTTTGCGCGCCATCATGCAGGCTTCGCCGACGACCCATTTCGTCGCCATCGCCCAGGCGGTCCTTTACCGCGGCGCCGGCTTCGATATCGTCTGGCCGCGATTCGTGGCGATGGCGGCGATCGGCGGCGTTTTCCTCGCCCTCGGCCTGTGGCGTTTCCGCGCCGTGTCGTCGCAGTCGAACAATTAGCCGATCATCGCGACCTGCCGGCGCCGAGCATTCGCTCTGCCAGGCCGATGAAAGGCCTGGCAAGGGGCTCCAGCCGGCGGCGGGCGCCTTCGGCGCGCTCAACCAAAATCTCGCCCCGCGACAGTTCGCGGTCGAGCGCGGCCATGGTTTTGGCGTGGTCGGTGCTGTCGTCGTCGAGCCAGATATGAAAGACGCGGGTCCAGGCCAGCGCGAGGCCCTGCAATTTCAGGGCGCCGAGCGCGTCTTCGCTGGAAAGTCCCGCCGCCTCCAGCATGAAGCGCAGCGAATTGAGCGCGAGCTGGTTCAAGGCGGGAAGGGCGAGCGGATCGCGCATCGCCCAGTCATTGATGTTTTTCAGCGCGTCCCGGTAGGGCTCCATGGCGTCGAAGCGCCGCATCAGCACGTCGAACAGACGGTCCCTGGGGCGGTCCCGGTCTGTTTCGCCCGCGCTTTCGCCACCTTCCAGCACGATCTTGTCGATGCGCCGGGAAAAGCCGGCGAGAACGGCGCCTTTGGAGGGGAAGCAATCGCGGAACTGGGCCAAGGTGAGGCCGGCGCGGTCGGCGACATCGGCGAGCGAAATCTCCTCCCAAGGCTTTTCGCCCGCAAGCGCCATCAGCGCGTCAATGATTTTTTCGCGCGGATCGCTCTTCGGCTGCGGTCCCTTGTCGTCCTTGATCGCCTTGTTCATCGCCGAGCTCCGGTCTTTCCCCCTTGAAAATGGGATAAAACCGGCGCGGCGGCAAGGTCAGCCGGCCAATTCCTCCGCGCGCTTCGCCGCCGCCGCCGTCGCCCGGGCCATCAGCGCCGCGAGACCGTCGTCAGCCATCAGCACGTCGAGCGCTGCCTGGGTCGTGCCCCCGGGCGAGGTGACGTTCTTGCGCAAAATCTCTGCGGAAATTTCGGGCGAAAGATGCAGCAATTCGCCGGAGCCCTCGACGGTCGCCCGCGCCAGACGCATGGCGAGGTCCGGGGGCAGGCCGAGCGCTTCGCCGCCTTTCGCCAGCGCCTCGACAAGCAGAAAGACATAGGCCGGGCCGGAGCCGGAAATCGCGGTCACCACGTCGATCGCCTGTTCCGAGCTGACCCATTCGACCGCTCCGACGCCGGACAAAAGCTCTTGCGCGGTCTCGCGCTGCGCCGGCGTCACTTGGGCGATGGCGAAAGCGCCGGTGATCCCGCGCCCGATCGCGGCCGGTGTATTGGGCATGGCCCGGACGATCGCGCGCGCCGGCAGGCGCGACGCGAGATTGGCGACCGTCTTGCCGGCGAGAATCGAAATCAGCAGGCTGTCAGCGTCGAGGAATGGCGCGAGACCGGGCGCGGCGGCATCGAGCATCTGCGGCTTGATCGCGAGAACCATCGTGCGCGCCGGCGCCGGCGCGGGGTTGAGCGCAAACCCTTTTTCCGCCGCGAGATTTTTCAGGGCGTCGGAAGGTTCGGGCTCGACGACGCCGATCGTCCCGGGCTCGACCCCGGCGGCGAGCCAGCCGCCGAGCAAGGCGCCGCCCATCTTGCCCGCGCCGACCAGAACGAGGGCGGGGGCCGCGTCCATCACGCTTCGCCGCGGGTGTCGATCAATGCGCCTTCCAGCGCCTCGGCCGCCGACTTGCCGGCCCAGACGACGAATTGGAAGGCCTGGAAATAACGCTCGCAGGCGTCGATCGCGCCCGCCAGAGCCGCTTCGCATTGGGCGTCGTTGGGCTCCGCCCCGCCGGCGAGCAGCAAGGCGTGGCGGAACATGACGACATTGTCCTTGGACCAGACGTCGAAATGGCCGACCCACAATTGCTCGTTGATGCGGGCGACGAGCTGGGAGGCCTCGGCGCGGCGACGATCGGGAACCTTGAGATCGAAGGCGCAGGCGAGATGCAGCGCCTGGTGTTGCGGCAGCCAGGTGAACGCTATGGTGTAATCCGCCCAGGTTCCGGACACGCCGATCGAAATTTCGTCGGGATCGTCGCGGTCGAAGGCCCAATCTCTGAGAATGGCGATCCGCTCGACCACATCGACCGGATGCTCGACCCTCTCATTCGTTTCAATTCCAGACAGCAGCATGAATCGGTCCCAGGGTCGAGCAGCGCGCGAGCAGCCCACCACAGATGCGGGCTGCGCGGCAAAGATAAAGGAACGCGGCTTTTACTCGGCGATGGCCCGGACCCCCTCGATCCGCCTGAGTTCTCAGCCGAATCACCGGACTTATCCAATATAATCAGATTTGCCCGGCGAAGGAATCCTGTCCGCCTTCCCTGCGCAAGCTGCTGGATTCGCGCGGAATCGTCCATCCGCGCGCGGGCGGCGTCCACAGCTAATCGGATTTGTTCAGGCCTTCTTTTCGAGCTCGGCGATTTTCGCTTCGAGTTCGACGATGCGGCGCTCTAGCGCGTCATTGGCGTTGCGCGCGGCGACCGCCATGTCGCGCGTCGCCTCGAATTCCTCGCGCGTCACCACATCCATATTCGCGAGCAGGCGTTCGACCTGGGTCTTGACCGCCATTTCCGCCTCGCGGCCGAGGCTGCGTGCGGCGCCGGCGGCGTCGCTGAACAGGCGCGACATGTCGTCGAAGAAGCGGTTGGGCGAGGCGCTCATGGGAAGGCTCCAGAATGTGGCGTTTTCAACAGACATGGGCGCAGAGCGGCGGGAGCGCAAGAATTTTGTTGAACGGCCTTAATACAGGCGCCCTATTCAGGTTCTAACGGCCCCGCGCGCTTGTTCCTGCCAAAAAGGTTTTCGACGACATGCCGCTTTTTCTGCTGCCCTATCCGGTCATCGATCCGGTGATGGTCCATCTCGGGCCGTTTCCAATCCGCTGGTACGCCATGGGCTATATCGTCTCGCTCATCGCGGGCTGGCTGATCGCGGCGCGGCTGGCGCGCAGCGACGCCTTATGGGGCGACGTCAGGCGGCCCCGGGCCGAGCGGCTCGACGACCTGCTCGTCTATGTCGCCTTCGGCGCCGTGCTCGGCGGCCGCACCGGCTATGTCCTGTTCTACAATCTTCCCTATTTCCTCCAGCATCCGCTGGAGATTCCCCAGGTCTGGAACGGCGGCATGTCCTTCCACGGCGGCCTGACCGGCGCCGCGCTCGGCGCCTATCTCTTCTCGCGCCGGGAAAAAATTTCCTTCCTGAGCGTCGGCGACCTGTGCTGCGCGGTGGCGCCCATCGGTCTCTTCCTGGTGCGCATCGCCAATTTCATCAAGCCGGAATTATGGGGCCGGCCGACCGATGTTCCCTGGGCCATGATCTTTCCCGGCGCCGGACCTTTGCCGCGTCATCCGAGCCAGCTTTACGAGGCCGGGCTCGAAGGAATCGCGCTTGGGATCATCCTGGCTCTGGCGGTGCGCGCCGGCGCCTTCCGGCGGCCAGGCTTGACCTCGGGCCTGTTCATCGGCCTTTATGGTCTGGCGCGGATTTTCTGCGAATTCTTCCGCGAGCCGGACCCGCAACTGGGCTTCCTGTTCGGCGGCGCGACCATGGGCATGATTCTTTCCGTGCCGCTCGTTCTGCTGGGAGCGCTTATGGTTTTCTATTCCTTGCGCCGCGCCCGGCCCGCGGCGCGCGATCTGGCGGCGGAGGGGCGATGACGCAGGCGCAGGAGCGGACGCTCAAGGAAGATATACGCGAGATCATCGCCGACGAAGGGCCGATCTCGCTCGAACGTTATATGGCGCTCGCCCTTACCCATCCGATCAAGGGCTATTACACCACCCGCAATCCGTTCGGCGCCGACGGCGATTTCATCACGGCGCCGGAAATCTCCCAGATGTTCGGGGAGCTGATCGGCCTGTGGGCGGCGGAAATCTGGAGCCAGATCGGCGCGCCGCGCCACGTCCGCCTGGTCGAGCTGGGGCCGGGCCGCGGCGCGCTGATGGCTGACGCCTTGCGCGCCGCCCGCGCCGCGCCGGAATTCTTCGCGGCGGTCGAAGTCGAACTCATCGAGGCCAGCGACCTGCTCGCCGCGCAGCAGAGCGCGGCGCTCGCGGCAAGCGGCAAGGCGGCGTCCTGGCGCAAGAGCCTCGACGAGGTTCCGCCCGGTCCGGCGATCTTCATCGCCAATGAATTTTTCGACGCCCTGCCGGTCCGCCACTATCTCAAGACCGCCGAGGGCTGGCGCGAGCGGCTGGTCGGGCTCGACCCCGACGGCGAGCTCGCTTTCGGCCTCAGCCTCGAGGTCGAGCCCTATATCAAGGCGGAGGCGCCGGTCGGCGCCGTTCTCGAGGTTGGCGCCGCCGCGCAGAGGCTCATGACCCGGATCGCGGCGCGCATCGTCTCGGAAGGCGGGGCCGCGCTGATCATCGATTACGGCTATGAACGCACCGCTTTCGGCGAGACCCTGCAGGCGGTGAAAGCGCATCAATTCGTCGATCCTTTGACCGAGCCGGGCCTCGCCGACCTGACCACCCATGTCGATTTCTCGGCGCTCGCCCGCGCCGCCGCTTCGGCCAACGCCCTCGTCCACGGCCCGGTCGAACAGGGCGCCTTCCTGACCGAGTTGGGGATTTACCAGCGCGCCGAAGCGCTCAAGCGCAATGCGACGGCGGAACAGGCGGCGGCGGTCGATTCGGCCGTGGCGCGGCTGAGCGGCGACGGCGAAGGCCAGATGGGCGCCTTGTTCAAGGTTCTCGCGGCGACCCGCCGCGGCCTGAAGGAGGCGCCGGGCTTCGCGCCGGCGGGCGCGGCCTGATGAGCGAAGAGATTTCGTGCGCCGCCATACGCGCGCCGGCGCTCGATGGCGCGCCCCACGCTTTTTTCACCCGCCAGGGCGGCGTGTCGCAGGGCGTCTATGCGACGCTAAACGGCGGCGTCGGCTCGAGGGACGATCCCGCCGCCGTGGCGGAGAACCGGGCCCGGATGGCGCGGGCGCTCGGCGTGGCGCCGGCGCGTTTTCTCGTTCCCTATCAAATTCATTCGGCAGAGGCGCAAGCGGTCGCGGCGCCCTGGGCCGAGGGCGAAAGGCCGCGCTGCGACGGTCTGGTCACAGCCACGCCGGGCCTGGCGCTGGGCGTCACCGGGGCGGATTGCGGCGTGCTGCTCTTCGTCGACTTTTCCGCCGGCGTCATCGGCGCCGCTCATGCTGGCTGGAAGGGGGCGCTGACCGGCATGGTCGAGGCCTTGGTTTCGGCGATGGAGGCGCTCGGCGCGCGCCGGGCCAATATAGCTGCGGCGCTGGGGCCGACCATCGGGCCGAAAAACTATGAGGTCGGCTCGGAGTTTATCGCCCGGTTCGAGGCCGAGGACCCGAGCTTCGCAAGGTTTTTCGCGCCGTCCAGCAAGCCTGGCCATTTCCTGTTCGACCTGCCGGGCTTTATCGATATGCGCGCCCGGCGGGCCGGCGTCGGGCGGTTCGAAAATCTTGGCCTCGACACTTATGCCGACGAGACGCGCTTCTATTCCTACCGCCGCACGACCCACCGCAAGGAGCCGGACTACGGCCGGCTGGTCGCGGCGATCGCCTTGCCGGCGTGAGGACGCCAAGGCTTTCTTCGGCGGCGGCTTGCGGGGATTCGTCGCCCCGCTATACAAGGCGCTACGATTTTTCCGAGCCTTTGCCGCCTACGTCCCGGGGTCGTGAAATGAAAGTTGCACCGCATTTCGAAGCGCTCAGCGAAACTTTGAAAAACATCGCCCAATTGCGGGAAAGCAATCGGGCCGCGGATTTTTTCATGCGTTCCTATCTGTCGTCATGGGACTTCGACGAGGATTGGTATCTGCATTCAAATCCCGATCTCATCCGCGCCTTTCCCTCATCCGCCTTTCCCGACGCTTTTTCGCATTATCTCGCCGTCGGATATTACGAAGGGCGAGCGCCCGTTCCTCTAGAAGTTGACGAGGACTGGTATCTCTCCACCTATCCCGATGTCGCGAACGCGCTCATCCAGGGCCTTCTAGCCGGCGCGCAAGAGCATTTCGCAACCAATGGCTATCGCGAAGGCCGTATTCCCGCCGACCCCGACATCGATCCGCACTGGTACGCCGCGACCTATATGGGCGCCGGGCGCGCCAACGACGCCACGCCGGAGAAATGCTTCGACCACTTTGTCACGATAGGCTATCTGAATGGCGCTCTTCCGCGTCCCAAAGCATGACGCGTTTCCGTGGAGACGCGTCATGCTTTGGGATGTGGGGCCTCCTTCGCAACGCCAGCCGGTGATTTCCCCCGATGTTCAAGGTGACCTTTCCCAAATTCAGCGAAGAGGCCTATCTCGAAGCCAATCCGGACGTCGCGGAGGGCATTGTGGCCGGGCGGCACCGCAATGCCTACGATCATTACCTGAACCATGGCGTCGATGAGAACCGCACCCCCAAACTGAGCCGGGAACCCATGACCCTCGTAGGCTCCGTCGAACATTTCGCCGTGTCGGAATCGGGCTATTTCACCATTTTCGGCTGGCTTGGCGACGAGGGCGTCGCTCCTCCGCAATGGCGCCTGGTCGGGGCGGAGTTCGATGTCGAGATCACGCCGGACGCTATCTTCCGGCATGCGCGCAAGGACGTCGAAAGTGGCTATCGCGACGGCGCCTATGATTACGGCTTCATCATTTTCGGGCGCACGCCGTCGAAAAACCTGCTCAAACAACCGGTCATGCTTCAGGCGCGCTCGCGCGCGGCGCAGTTCAAGGGCACGGCGACGCCCGACGCCTGGTCCGACCGGCGCGTCCTCGACACGCTCCTGATCCGCCTGAAAAACGCCCAGTCGCATCGCGGCCTGGAGGCTGGCGTCCACCAGTTTCTCGCCGGATCGGCCGGCGAGACCATGACGTCGCTGTTTACCGCCCACGCCCAGGCCAATTCGCAGTCGCCACATGTCGAGACGTTCCGGCCGCGTCCGGTCTCCCGGTCCTTTCTCACCGTCCTGTTCGGTTCGGTCGAGCCGATGCTGCTCCAGCCGCTTCTGTTCAACCGCGCCGGCGTCGATTTCGGCGAATGGATCTATGTCTGCAACTCGCCGGAGGACGGCAATTCCGCCTTGCGCATCGGCCGCACGATTTCCGAGCTTTATGACGTCATGATCACTGTGGTCGTGATGGCGGACAATGTCGGTTTCGGCGCGGCCAACAACGTCGGCGTTTCGCTCGCGCGCGGCAATTCGATCTATATCGTCAATCCCGACATCTATCCGATGAAGTCGCAAATCGCGCCGTTGCGGCGCGCTCTGGACCGCGATGGTCTGGGCGATGTGCTTTGGGGCGGCCTGCTGTTTTATGACGAACAGAATCTGATGCATTCGGGCATGTTCATCGAGCAGGACGTCTTCATCCGGGGTCGCGGGCTGGGGTCCATCGGCGATGCGCAGCCGGTCTCCGTCAAGCTCGCGCGCGTCGAACATTTCGACAAGGGCGTTCCCTTCGTCGCCGGGCAATGGAAGCGTCCGCTCATCGTTCCGGCGATTTCCGGCGCCGTGATGGCCTTCGATCGCCGCATGTTCGACAGGATCGGCGGCTTCTCGACCCGCTATATCTACGGCCATTACGAGGACGCCGATCTTTCGCTTCGCTGGGCCCAGGAAAACGGCCCGGTCGCGGTCGATCCGGACCTGCGCCTGGTCCATCTCGAAGGGCAGGGCTCCAAGGCCAAGGGCGAGCAATATCGCGGCGCCCAGCTCGCCAACCGTCATCTGTTCTCGGCGCGCTACGCCGACCTGTTCCAGTCTCATCCCGAACTCATGACGGGCGCGCGCGAGTTTCCCGAACACGAGCCCGAAACGCCGGCCCAATCGACGGAAGCCTGAAATGCGCATTCTGTTCGTCAGCTACATGCATCCGTCCGTCACGCCCGGGGGCGCCCAGCAGGTCGCCGACGAAATGCGTCAGGCGGCGATCGCGCGCGGCCATGAGGCCTTTATGGTCGCGGCGCTGGAAGCCGATCAGGAGGGGGCGTTCGGCAAGCCGGGCGCCCCGATCGTGCCGATGCCGGGGGAGAAAAACCAATATTTCTACTTTCCCCAGCACTATAATTTCGTTCACAAATCGGTCGGCGAATGGCGCTCGCTCAAGTTTTTCCACAATCTGGTCGCTTCGATCGCGCCCGACGTCATTCATTTCCATCATTATCACCGCATCGGGGTGGAATCGATCCGCGCCGCGCGCATGGCCGCGCCAGACGCCAGAATCTGCATGACCTTCCACGAGATGATGGCGATCTGTCTCGCCGGCGGCCAGATGGTCAAAACGACCAATCGCGACCTCTGCCGCAAGGCGACTCCGATCGACTGTCACGGCTGTTTCGAGCATCTCCGCCCGGAATTCTTCACCCTGCGCGAGGCGCGCCTCCAGGCGATCCTTGACGAATGCGATTTTTTCTTCTTCCCGTCGGAGTTCATCTCGCGGCGTTATCAGGACTGGGGCCTCGACCCGGCGAAATGCCATGTCGTTCCAAACGGCCAAGTCCATCCGGAGCCCCGCGTCGAGCGTTCGCGGCACAGTCGCGGCGTCAATCGCTTCGGCTTTTTCGGCCAGTTCATCGACAACAAGGGCATTGACGTCATTCTCGACGCGGTCCTGCTGCTCGCCCGCGAGGAACGCCTGCCGGAAGGCGGCGTCGAAATCATGATCAATGGCGGCAACCGCCATTATGCGACCAAGGACTATCTCGCCAGGGTCGACGCCCTGATCGCGGAGATTCGCGCGCTCGACGACGACCGCGTCCGGATCCACGAACTCGGGCGCTACAGCCGCGACGAACTCGCCGAACGCATGATGATGGTGGATTGGGTGATCGCGCCCTCGACCTGGTGGGAGGTTTTCGGCCTTGTCGTGTCTGAGGCGTGGATGTTCGGCCGCCCGGCGATCGTCAGCGACATCGCCGGCCTCGGCGAGCGCGTCAAGCACGAAGTGAACGGCTTCACCTTCCCTGCGCGCAATAGCGCCGCGCTCGCCGATCTCATCGCCGAGCTGGCCGGCAACGAGCTGGAATGGCGCCGCGCCCATGAGGGGATCAAGCCGGACTGGAGCGAGCTCGACATGTTCGACGCCCATATGCAGGTGTGGGGCGAGCCGGAAGGGAAGCCCGCGCCGCCTCCCAAACCCGATGCGAAAGCTTTGGCGGCCGAGATCGGGCCGGAAAAGTTTCCCAATCTGGAGGCGCTGTTCGGCTCCGTCGACGAAGCCTGAGACATGGTGGCTCCGCATTAATTTTCTTGCTTTTGGCCGCCTCGTTTCTTCCAGGGGATAGAGACGGACTGCCTACGGAGTGCTTGCGCGATGTATAGTTTCGATATTGTTCAGAGCCTGTCTCCTTCCCGTGACGTCCATCCGCAAGACACAATGTATAAAAAAGATTCTCCTGATCATTACTTTGCGGTGGGGAGGAGCATGCTCTGGGCTGTCTTCAATTGCTTGAATTTGAGAGCGTCCTACAAATTTGGCTTGTCGAACATTGAACGAATATTTGATTTTGGCTGTGGTTACGGGCGCGTTACGCGCTATTTTCGTTCAGCCTTTCCGGAAGCCGAGGTTCATGTGACCGATTTTGACGCGCGGGGCGTGCAATTTTGCGTCGAGCAGTTCCAATGCCTTGATACGCAAGGGGGCATCGCCGAAAATTTCTATGATCTCATATTCCTTGGTTCGGTTTTTACGCACTTACCGTCCCAAACGGTGTCGCAACTGCTTCCACTTCTTCTGAAGGCCCTGCGCCCAAATGGCGTTTTGATCTTTACGACGCAAGGACGCTTCCCGGTGGAGCGAATGCGTGGGTTCGATTGGGAAAACGACAAAGGTCGCAGTTGGATGCATTATAATCTCGAAAGGGAAGCTTTTGAGAAACTCGTAAGAATGTTCCAGGAGACCGATTATGGATTTGTCGATTATCCAAAGAGAACGGGATATGGGGTGGCGATCGCCAGCCCCTTTTGGTATTCAAGAGAAATACTTAAGAATACGAGTTTCATTCAAATTCTCCTGCAAGAAAAGGGGTTCGATAATCACCAAGATGTCAGCGCCTTCATGCGCGCGGACGTCGCGGATCTTGCAAAGGGTCCTCTTTTTTTCGCTCGGGGTTAAACGATTCTTGTCGACTGGTTTGTGGTCGACATCGACGTTGCCAGCTCACATCTTTACAGCTTCTTGCAATTTTTTTTCAAACGATTCGCAATCGATCGCGTATGAACCGCGATTGTCTTCAATTTCCTCGCCGACCAAGAGGTCATATTTAAAGCCGTAAGCTCGCGCAATGAGGGCGTAAGCGTCGGTTCCAATCCTAGGGTGAAAGAGTTCGATCAGGCTTAAGTGAGGGTCACGACGAAACGCGATGTGGGTCAGGCCCATGCCGTGCGCTCCAACGATGATTTGCGCGCCTTGGACGACAGAAATCTGCTCTAAGAGGGTCATGGAACTCATCGTTACGATCGTGAAGTCATATTTCCGGGCAACTTCAATTAACTCATGTTCGTTGCGGATTTTTCTCAGTTTTGCATCTTCGCGCGTGATGAAGATCCTCGCATGCGGGGCCGGTGCAATCGGAAATCGGGCGGTCAAGGCTTTTATGTGGCTCACGGATTCAGGGTGAGCAAGCTGTGCGGGGTGCATGCGCCTGATTTTCTGGTCGGAGAAGAACATAAATCTCTTCTTCAAAGTCAGAATCTGACGATCGCTTGGGAAATAGAACATTTCGCGGCGAAGTTTAAAAATCTTGCAGGCTGAATCGATCAAAACATCGTGGAAAACGCCTCTGGTTCCTCCCATGATAAAAATGGGATCCGTCAATCCGCACTCGCCTTTCGATACCAGAAGGCTGAGGCGTGTCATCCAGTCAAAAAGAAAATGAGCAAAATTGGCTCCGTCGGCCGAGTCCTGGATCAAGACAACGTCTTTATCTACTTCTTCCGGTCTATATTTTACGACTTCTTTCGAGAATCGTCTTGAGGAGGCAGCGGGGTAAAAGAAATTATTTTTATCGTCAAAATATTCGAATTGATAAGGGCCGACGAAAAGGCTTTTTGCGTCGCTTATAAAAAGAGAAAGCGGCGGGCGTCGAGCTCTATTCAGGCTACTTGAATAGTGAATAGTAGGAAAAGCGCCCGCGCATTGCAACTCGTTTTCAGTTCCTTCTAGCAGTATCTTCTCGTCGAAGGATTGCGTATCGTTTTCGGTGAAATATAGCTCACTCAGTTCCGGGCAGGTTAGCTCCACAAACGTTTTCTGAAAGGCTCCATCTTGGTCGAAAACAGAATTTATTGAAAGTTCTGGATAGCGGTCTTGAAGTATGGCTTTTAACAGCTTAAAAACTATTTGTTTTTGATCGCCAAATATAACGCCATCGTATAATATATAGTACTTTACTAAGGCGTAAAGATCATCCTTTTTCGATAAAATTTGTTTGAAGAACTCCCGTTTGTCTGCCTCGATGCTAGCGAACTTCATTGTATAATCCTGCGCGCAACCGGCGAAGCCGGTCTTCGAGCTTTGCGGTTTGGGTTGACGGCGCTTGGGTTCGATATGCAGTCCAGTCGTGGGCTACTGGGATCGAACAAAGTGTTCCGAGGTCGAAAACGGTCGTGTGGGAGTATCGGCGTAGCGATCGCGGGCATGCAAGCGATTTCTTGAAAGGTGCGAAAACTGTTAAGGGAAATGCCAGTTCGCAGTCGCGATTGGTGGGTTTTTTTCCGAGTTGGGGGCTTAAGCATGGCGTCGGTAATTTCCCGGGTCGGAGCATGCCTTGCCGTTATCATTTTTTTTCCTAGCGTTGGCTTTGGGCAAAGCCGCGCTGACCCGAATTCAAGCCATCTGGACGCCAGAGGCTGCGATGGCGCCGACTGCCCGACGGGCGCAAAGCCCTTGATCAAGGGCCTCATGTCGATGGGCGACAGGGCAAATGACCTGCAGGATGCGTTCTCCAGGCCGAATGTTCTGGCGGGCTATGTCATCAACGTTACATGGAGGCAGTTGCAGCCGCAATCTGTGGCCAGCTTGGATACGTCGGTCATTGACGCATCCCTCGACAAGGTTCGCCGTTACAATCACGAAAACCCCGGCCATCCGTTGAAAGTCGTGCTCCGCGTCAATGGCGCCGTGGACGCTCCGGAATGGGTCAGGACGCTCGATGGCGGGCCGGTCGGGATCAAGCTTCGCGTCAACCGGAACAGGATTTTGGAAGCGCCGCTGTTCTGGACCGACTCATACCGCAAAGCTTGGCGAAATCTGCAGGCGCGGCTGGCGGCGCGATATGATCCCGAACCGCTCATCGCGCAGGTTTCAAACACGGAATGCGCGCATCAGACGGACGAGCCCTATGTCAATCCGACCGATTCGGACTCGATCGTCGCCTTATTCAAGGCGGGGTTCACCAATGACAAGTTCAAGGCCTGCCTGCGGAATTCGATCCAAGATTATGACGCCTGGAAAACGACCCGCGTCGATTTCACCCAGAATCCTTTCGAGACTCTGTCGGTCAAAACCGACGCGCAGGGGGTCACGACCGGCGTTTACGGGCCCCTGGACAATCAGATTACTATCGCCATCATGCGGGCGTTCCGCGCCGCCCTCGGCGCCCGCGCCATCATCAGCAATCACAACCTCGCGGCGCCGCCTTTCCCAGTGAATCGCACGCTTTATGCCGCGATGAAGGCCCTGGGCGGGCCGATGCAGTTCCAGACCGCCTCGGCCGGCGCTCTGCGTCCTGATGGAACCACCACCGGCCTGTTGAAGGACTGGGACGGGACCATTCGTCTTGGCGTCGAGCTCGGCGCGTCGGCGATTGAAATATGGCCGTCCGTCGCCTTCCATGGAAAGCCCGTCAACGACGGATGGAATCCGCCCCCCGTTTGCCGCTCCGAGATTGATCCGCACGAATGCGATGGAAAGCCGGTCGAGCAATTGCTCAAGTGGGACACCGAGCTTGAAGCGGTCCGCTGACAGCTTGCAACCCGTCTGTCGCTTGCAGTGTAGCCGATCCTCGCCCGCGCCACTTGCAACGCCCGACGGGACGGCGGTAAAAGCGCGGCCCGCATAGGAGTCGCGCATGGTTTCGATCGCCCGCCGCATCGCTTTGGAGCTGAAGGTCGAAGAGCGGCAGGTCGCCGCGGCAGTCGAACTGCTGGACGCCGGCTCCACCGTTCCTTTCATCGCCCGCTATCGCAAGGAGGCGACCGGCGCGCTGGATGACACCCAATTGCGCAATCTGGAGGAGCGGTTGCGCTATCTGCGCGAGCTGGAGGACCGCCGCAAGGTGATTCTCGAGTCGGTCAAATCGCAGGACAAGCTGACGCCGCAGCTCGAATCCGAGATTCTGGCGGCCGAATCCAAGGCCAAGCTCGAAGATATCTATCTGCCCTATAAGCCGAAGCGCCGCACCAGGGCGACCATCGCCCGCGAGGCCGGGCTCGCGCCGCTTGCCGCCGACCTGCTCGCCGACCCGACCCGCGATCCGCGCACTGAGGCGGCGCGCTATGTGGACGAGGCCAAGGGCGTCAAAACCCCGGAAGAGGCGCTCGAAGGCGCCCGCGCCATTCTGGTCGAGCAATTTTCCGAAAAGTCCGACCTCATCGGCCGCCTGCGCGAGAATTTCTGGACGCGTGGCCGGATCGTGTCGAAAGTCCGCGACGGCAAGGCGCAGGAGGGGGCGAAATATGCCGATTATTTCGATTTTGCCGAGCCGCTGACGAAACTGCCCTCTCATCGCATCCTCGCCTTGTTCAGGGCCGAGAAGGAGGAAATCCTCGATCTCGCCCTGGAGCCGGAAAGCGCGGCCGACGCGAGCCTGCAGGGCGAGACGGCTTACGAACAGGCGGTCGCCGCCAGCGCGGGGATCGCCGATCGCGGCCGTCCGGCCGACAAATGGCTGACGGACTGTGCGCGCTGGGCCTGGCGCACGCGCATAAAAATTTCTCTCGCCGTCGATCTCCGCTCACGCCTGTGGCAGAACGCCGAGGATCAGGCGGTCAAGGTATTTGCGGGCAATCTGCGCGACCTGCTGCTCGCGGCCCCTGCCGGCCCGAGGGCGACCATGGGGCTCGACCCTGGGTTTCGCACCGGCGTCAAGGTCGCGGTGGTGGACGCCACCGGAAAGGTGGTGGACACCGGCGTCATCTATCCGCACGAACCGCAACGTCGCTGGGATGACGCGCTGCTCGCGCTTGCCCGGCTCTGCCGTATTCACAAGGTCGAACTCATCGCCATCGGCAACGGCACGGCCTCGCGCGAAACCGATAAGCTCGCGGGCGAACTCATCGCCAAAATGCCCGAGCAGAAGCTGACCAAGATCGTGGTGTCGGAGGCGGGGGCCTCGGTCTATTCGGCCTCCGCCTTCGCCGCCAGCGAACTGCCGGAGCTCGACGTGACCCTGCGCGGGGCGGTCTCGATCGCCCGAAGGCTTCAGGACCCGCTGGCGGAACTGGTGAAAATCGACCCGAAATCGATCGGTGTCGGGCAATACCAACACGACTTGGCTGAGGCTACCTTGTCGCGCTCGCTCGACGCGGTGGTGGAGGATTGCGTCAACGGGGTCGGCGTCGATCTCAACACGGCCTCCGCGCCCCTGCTCGCGCGCGTGTCCGGGCTCGGGACGAACCTTGCCGCCAATGTCGTCGCCCATCGCGACGCCAACGGCCCGTTCCGCTCGCGCGAGTCCTTGAAGAAAGTGCCGCGCCTGGGGGCCAAGGCCTTCGAGCAATGCGCCGGATTCCTGCGCATTCGCGGCGGCGACGACCCACTCGACGCCTCGGGCGTGCATCCGGAGGCCTATCCTTTGGTGCGCAAAATCCTGGCCGCGACCAAGAGCGACATTCACGCCCTGATCGGCAACGCCAAGGTTTTGCGCGGCCTGAGCCCGAAGAATTTCGTCGATGACGCCTTTGGGGCGCCGACCGTGACCGATGTGCTGCGCGAACTGGAAAAACCCGGCCGCGACCCACGCCCGGAATTCAAGACGGCGAGTTTCAAGGAGGGTGTCGAGAGCCTGTCGGACCTCAGACCGGGCATGATTCTGGAGGGCGTGGTGACCAATGTCGCCGCCTTCGGCGCCTTCGTCGACATTGGCGTGCATCAGGATGGGCTGGTCCATATTTCGGCCATGTCCAGAACCTTCATCAAGGATCCGCGCGAGGTCGCCAAGCCGGGCGATGTGGTCAATGTCAAGGTGCTGGAGGTCGATGTCCCCCGTAAGCGCATCGCCTTGACCATGCGCCTCGAAGACGACGCCGACGCGCGTCCGCCGCGGCCGGAGAGCAGGGGGCCCGCGCCGCGCCGGGAAAAAGCTCAGGCCCCGAGCGGCAACGCCTTCGCCGAGGCTTTCGCCCGCGCGGCGCGCGAGCGGCCGAAAGGGCGCTGATTTGTCGCGGGTGGAAGCGTTTCCTTGCGGACACACATTCAGCATATTGCGCATGAGCGCGGCTGTTCGGGCTGACATCCCGGCAAAATGCGTTTAAGTGCTGTGCAATGAAGACCGCCGCCGGATTCGCCCTACTGTTGGGGCTGAGCCTGTTCGCCGCCCTGACCTTCTACGAGGGGGCGGGAGACGTCGCGAAAGCTTTCGCCTCGGTGGGCTTTGGCGGCGCGTTTGCTTTGGCGGCGCTCCGGCTCGCCCAGACCTTTCTTTCCAGTTTCGCCTGGCGCGCGCTGCTGTCGCGCCCGCGTCCCCGGGCCTGGCTCGTAGCCCGGCTGCGCTGGGTGCGCGAATCGGTGAATAATCTGCTGCCCGTCGCGCAGATCGGCGGCGACGTGCTCGGCGCGCGGCTGTTGCGCAACGGGGGCGTGCCCGGCGGACTCGCCTCGGCGAGCGTGATCGGCGATCTGCTGGCGCAGACGGCGACCCAGGTCGTTTTCACCCTGCTTGGGGTTTTCTTCCTGGTGGACAGCGGCGCCGGCAGCGACCTTGCCTTTGCGGTCGTGATCGGCCTGGTCATGATGGCTCCGGCGTTGACCGGTTTCTGGCTCGCGCCGCGCCTGCTCTCGATGGGCTGGATCGACCGCCTCGCCGCTTATGTCGAGCGCGGCGCCGGCTGGGCGCTGGTAAGCGGCCTGCCCGCTTTGCGCGAGGGGCTCGACGGCGTTCTGCGCCGCCGCTCCGGGCTTGCGGCGGCGCTGGCGATTCATATGGGCATATGGTTCCTCGGCGTGTTCGAAATCTGGCTGGCGCTCTATCTGCTCGGCGACCCGCGCTCCTTCGCCATCGCCCTGACGATCGAGAGCCTCGGCCATGCGGTGAGGGCGGCGGGCTTCCTCATTCCCGGCGCCTGGGGAATTCAGGAGGGCGGCTTCATCGCGCTGTGCGCGGCCTTCGGCATCGGATCGCCCACGGCCATTGCTTTGTCGCTCACCAAGCGCATTCCGGATTTCGTCTGCGGCGCGCCGGGCCTGTGGGTTTGGCGGAAGATGGAGGGGTCGAATTTGCGCGACGTCTTTTTCGGCCAAAAATTTTCGGCAAGGGAGGAGTCCCATGGTTTGTGATCGTCGGTTTTTTCTGGCTGCCCTCGCCGTCCTTCCCGCGCTTTCAGCCGCCCGGGCGGATGACGCGGCCGAGGCTGTCGCCGCCGTCCAGCAGCTCCAGGACAGTCAGCTCGAAATCATCCCGAAGATCGGCCAGATGAGCGTAAAGCAGCGCTATGACGCCCTGCGGCCTCCCATCGGCGCCACCTTCGACCTGCCGGACATAGCCAGAATCGTCTATGGCGCCGGATGGGGCTCATTGACCGACGCCCAGAAAGCCGAATGGACCGGCGCGCTTGCCGATTACATCGCCGCCTCCTATGCGGCGCATCTCGAAGGCTTCAACGGCAAGGGCTTCGAGCGCGACGACAAGACCGTCGCGCGCGACGGCGCTCAGATCGTGACGTCGCGGGTCATTCTCACCAAGGGGCCGCCGATGGCGCTCGACTATGTCGTACGCCGGACGCCGAAAGGTTGGAAAATCGGCGACATTCTCGCGGAAGGTTCGATCAGCGAATTGGCGCAATGGCGCCGTTCACTGCGCGGGCTGAGTCAGAGCGGCTTCGCCGGCGCCGTGGCGACCCTGCGTCAGCGCACGGAATCGCTGCTGACGCCTTGAACGATCGGATGCGACGATGGATCATGGGTGGCTCGACACGATAGCGAAGGCGTTTCTCGCGGCGCCCGTCGCGGCGGCTCTTTCCGTGCTTGCCCTCGCGGCCATTCTCTACACTTTTCTCGCCTTGGCCAGTCTGCGGCGCTTTCCGCGGCCGGCCAAGGCGCCGGCGCCGACATCGCCGGGCGTGACTGTGCTCAAGCCGCTTTATGGCGCCGAGGTCGGGCTTTACGAGCACCTGCTGAGTTTCTGCCGCCAGACCTATGCCGGGCCGGTGCAGATTCTCCTTGGCGTTCATGAGGCCAAGGATCCGGCCGCAGTGGCTGCCCGGCGCATCGTGGCCCTGGCGCGCGCCGGGCTGATAGAGGGCGCGCCGTCGCAGCTTAGCGTCGAACTGGTGGTCGATCCGACGATTCACGGAACCAACGGCAAGGTCTCGAATCTCATCAATCTGTCGCGGCGCATCGAACATCCGCTCGTGGTGCTGGCCGACAGCGACATCGCCGTAGAGCCCGATTATCTCGACCGTCTGGCGGCGGCGCTCCAGCGTCCGGACGTCGGTATCGTGACCTGTCTTTATCGCGGCCGGCCGCTGGCCGGCTTCTGGTCGCGCCTTGGCGCGATGGGGGTTGACTACGGCTTCCTGCCCAATGCCTTGACCGGGGTGGCGCTGAACATGGCCCGGCCCTGTGTCGGCGCGACCATCGCTTTGCGCCGCTGCACGCTGGAAGACATCGGCGGCTTCGAGCGGATCAAGGATCAACTCGCGGATGATTATGTGCTTGGCGAGGCGGTGCGCGAAAACGGCCTGCAGGTGGCGGTCGCCGATTTCGTCGTCGGCCACGCTCATGCCGAGCGCGGTTTCGGCGAGGTTTGGCGGCGCGACCTGCGCTGGGGGCGCACCATCCGCTCGCTGGACCCGCTCGGCTATATCGGCCTGGCGGTGAGTTTTCCGGTCGCCTGGGCCTTGCTGGCCCTGGTCGTCAGCGGATTCGCGCCGGCGCTCGTCGCCCTCGTCGGCACCGCCGTCCTCGCCCGCATGGTCCTGCAGGTCGAAATCGACCGTCGTTTTCCCGGCCACGATCACGCGCTTTGGCTTGGGCCCGTCCGCGACCTGTTCAGTTTCGCGATTTTCGTCGTCAGCTTCCTGCCCGGACAGGTCCATTGGCGCGGACGCGACTATGCGCTCGGCGATGACGGCAGCATGGCGCCCACCGATGTCGAGGGCGCCGAAGCCGAGGTCGCTTGAGCGCAGGCGTCGCGCGGACCGCCACGGCAACGTCATTGCGAGCGCAGCGAAGCAATGACGGCCTGATTGCCGAAGGGCGCCCGGGGGCGCAGTTCGCCCGCCTCACGTCTCCAGATAAAGCTTGCCGCCCTTTTCCAGAAACTCCGCGCTCTTGTCCGCCAAGCCATTTTCAATAACCGCCTGTTCGGCGAGCGCGGCGGCTTCCTGACGCAAATCCTGCGTGATCCTCATCGAGCAGAATTTCGGCCCGCACATCGAGCAGAAATGCGCGACTTTGTGCGCTTCCTTGGGCAGGGTCTCGTCGTGGAAGCGCAAAGCGGTCTCGGGATCGAGGCCGATATGGAACTGGTCCTGCCAGCGGAAGTCGAAGCGCGCCCGGCTCATGGCGTCGTCGCGCAGCCGCGCGCCGGGATGCCCCTTGGCGAGGTCCGCCGCATGGGCCGCGATGCGATAGGTGATGACGCCGGTCTTGACGTCGTCACGGTCCGGCAGACCGAGATGCTCCTTGGGCGTGACATAACAGAGCATAGCGGTGCCGAACCAGCCGATCATCGCGGCGCCGATCGCCGAAGTGATATGGTCATAGCCTGGCGCGATGTCGGTGGTCAGCGGCCCGAGCGTGTAGAAGGGCGCTTCGCCGCATTCGCGCAACTGCTTGTCCATATTGTCCTTGATCTTGTGCATCGGCACATGGCCGGGACCCTCGATCATGACCTGGCAACCCTTGTCCCAGGCGATCTTGGTCAGTTCTCCCAGCGTCTCCAACTCGGCGAATTGCGCCGCGTCGTTGGCGTCGGCGTTGGAGCCGGGCCGCAGGCCGTCGCCGAGCGAGAAGGAGACGTCATATTTGCGCATGATCTCGCAAATCTCGTCGAACCGCTCGTAGAGGAAGCTCTCTCTGTGCTTGGAGAGGCACCAGCGCGCCATGATCGAGCCGCCGCGCGAAACGATGCCGGTGACGCGGCTCGCGGTGAGCGGCACATAGGCGAGGCGCACGCCGGCGTGAATGGTGAAATAATCGACGCCCTGCTCGGCCTGTTCGATCAGTGTGTCCTTGAACACTTCCCAGTCGAGCTTGAGCGCGTCGCCATCGACCTTTTCCAGCGCCTGATAGATCGGCACCGTGCCGATCGGCGTCGGCGAATTGCGCAGGATCCAGTCGCGGATATTGTGGATGTTGCGGCCGGTGGAGAGGTCCATCACCGTGTCGGCGCCCCAGCGGATCGACCACACCATTTTCTCCACTTCCTCGGCGACCGACGAAGTGACGGCGGAATTGCCGATATTGGAATTGACCTTCACCAGAAAATTGCGGCCGATGATCATCGGCTCCAGCTCGGTGTGGTTGATATTGGCGGGAATGATCGCCCGCCCGCGGGCAATCTCCTGGCGCACGAATTCAGGGGTCACGAAATCGGGGATGTCGGCGCCAAAGCTCTCGCCGTCGTTGCGGCGCTCGGCGGCCCCGGCGAGCGCGGCCTCGCGGCCGAGATTCTCGCGGTGCGCCACATAGATCATTTCCTCGGTGATGATCCCGGCGCGGGCGAATTCAAGCTGGGTGACGAGGCCACCCGCCCGGCCGCGCCGCAGGGTTCGTTGCGCGGGGCAGGGCGCGACGAGGGCGTCGCCCGAGGCGTAGCCATTGTCCTCGGCCTTGATCCCGCGGCCCTCATAGGCTTCGAGCCCCTCCCGCCGCGCGATCCACCCTTCGCGCAACTGCGGCAGGCCGGCGGCGAGATCGGGGGCGAAACCGGCCTCGGTATAGGGGCCGGAAGGATCATAGACCCGCAGGGGCGCCTCGCCGGAGGAGGGATCGAGCGGGATTTCGCGCACCGGCACGCGCATGTCCGGCGAACAGGCCGGCGAAACGTACAGCTTGCGGGAGCCGGGAATGGGGCCGGTGGTGACGCTTTCAGGCCTGCGGACGGATTTCGAATGGACGTTCATCGCGCTCTCCCGGCTCAACCTTATGAACGCGCAAGAAAGAGACGCGGCCTCGCCGCCCGCCTTCCCTGCGCTGGCATTATCCAGATCAGGTCAATGGGTATGATCTCAGCCGCCGCTCGAAGGGAGGGCAGCACCCCATGGCATGAAGGAGAAAGCTAACAGGGAAGGGGCGCCCGCGCAAGCGGAGCGATTCACTCCAGATCGGGGTGAAAATCCGCTCCAGGGATGGACGGCCATTTGGGCCGGTGGAATTTGTCCTGTCCCGCCGACAGCGTTAGCGCAACAGTTCGACGAAGACCGTCCCCGGGGTGGCCGTCGGCTTCACCGAATATCTCACCCTTGTCGAGATCGAACCTTTCGACCCGCGGGACAATCTCAACAGCGAGTCGGCGCGCCGAAAATTTCCGTCTTTCGCCAGTTGATTGATCAGGGGCTTGAGCGAAATCACGTAAGTGACGGCGCAAATGAGCTTTCCGGTGGCGCGCCGCGCCTCGGCGCTCCTTCACGGCTTACCATGGGAAGCCGAGGTCCGGGCCCACCGGGACGATATTGCCGACCGGCTCGGCGACGAGGCGGATGTAATCATAATTGTCCGCGACGCTTCGGCGCCTTGGGATGGGGCCGGGATAGAGCCAGTAATGTTTCGAGGTGACATAGACGGGCAAAAGAATGCCGCGGCCGCGATGAACCGTCAGCCTCGACATGGCGAAAGCCGGACCGGCAGCCGCAAAAGTTAAAGCAAGGGCCGCGCCGGCCGAGAGAAAACGCTTATGCATCGGAGCGCCTCCAAAGGGGCAACGCCCCATTGTGGAGGTGGCGATTTCCGTCGTTTTTTTCAAGCGTGCGGCAAGTTCGCGCCGGCGTCGCCCGGCCGGCGTCAGTTCCACGGCATCGGCCCGTAATCCGGGCCCACCGGGACGATATTGCCGATCGGGTCCTCGACCAGACGCGCGTAATTCTGGCTGGGGTCGGAATGTTCGGGGACGACATTGCCGGGATTGAGCCAGTCGTCGCTCGAGGTGACATAGGACGGCAGCGGTATGCCGCGGCGCGGATGAACCGTCAGGCTCGACTGAGCCAGAACGGGACCGAAGGCCGCAAGGACGCCTAGGCAGGCCGCGCCCACCGCCAGAAAGCTTTTACGCATCTCAACCTCTTTTCAAGCTTCGGGTGGCGGGCCGGTCTAATGTTGGGCGGAGGGCGCGAAGGAGTGCAGAAGCATGGCGAAGCGATGCTTCTGGGCCGCGTCCATGCTTGCGTAAAGAGGCGCCGCGGCCTCCGCGACCTTCTGCACTTCCTCGCCGCGCGCGATGAGCTCCTTGGAGGCGAGTTTCATGCCGTCGATGACGTCGTCCTTGTCGTGAAAGGCGGCGGCTTCCTTCATCGCTTCCTGTTGGCGCGCCGCCCGCGCGGCGATGACCTCGCGCGCGACCGTTTCCAGATTGTCCCAATCCTTTTCCTGGGCCGGAGCGAGGCGCAATCCAGCCTTGATGGCGGCGATCCGCGCGTCGACGATCGTGGCGCGATCCGCCTCGAATTTCTGCGCCTGGGCCTGAGATTGGGAGGGTTCCGCCGCCGCCGGGCGGAGCAGGGGCAGGGCCAGCACGGCCGCAGCAACGGCGAGGAGGAGATGTTTTTTCATGGAATCTTCTTCCCTTGGCGCATCCGAATGGCGCCGAACATGCCCGGATTTGTTGCCTTCCACAAGCCGAGGCCGCGCCTTTTACGGCAGCATCAGAACCGGGGTGCCGATATGGACGCGCTTATAGAGGTCGATGACGTCCTCATTGTACATTCTTATGCAGCCATGCGACGCCGCGCCGCCGATGGTCGCGCGCATTCTCCGGGTCGAGCCGTGGATCGCGACCTCGGAGCGTTCGAGGGTGATGGCCCGGGCGCCCATCGGATTGTTCGGCGCGCCGCCGTTGATCTCGTCGGGAAGCCAAGGCTCCTCCTCCTTGATCTCGGGCGTCGGCGCCCAGGCCGGTCGAACATATTTGCCGTTGACATAAGTTTCGCCGGACCATTCGGCGCCGTGGCGCGGCACGCCGACGCGATATTCGATCGCCCGCCCGCCGCCGAGGACGAAAAACAATTTTCGCCGCGCGGCCTCGATGACGATGGTTCCGGGCCCGGCCTCCGTCTCGTAATGCACGATTTTTTTCGCTTGCGCGATGGAAGGCGGGACGCAGAGCGCGGCGGCGACGAACAATGCGGCCGCTACGCGCTTGCGCAAGGCGGCGATCAGCCGCAGATTTCTGCTAAAGGAAGGAAGGGGAGGGGCCATGTTCGCGCGTGTAAGAGTTATCGCCGCTGTTCTTTCCTGGCTTGCCACGGGCCAGTCAGGCGCGACCGCGGCCGTGTCCGCGCTCGACGGCGTCAAGGATATCGTGCTGCACGCCAGGGACGGCAAGCACATCGTGATCGGACGCGTGACCTTCACGCCGCAGGGCGACAAGGCGCGCTTCAGGATCGACTTCGACGACAGCAAGTTCACCCAATATTTCCTCTCGATGCGCGAGTTCAAATGCGTCGAGGGCCCGGAAGTCCTTTGCCATGTGCCTTATCCCTATCCCAACCCGGCCGTCGTGACGGCTTCTGACCTGTCCTGGCTCGAACACGCTTTGTTATTCTTTTACAAGAGCCCGGCGGATTATGGCGCGAAAATGTCGCATGGGCTGATTTATAGCCTGAGCGTGAACGGGGATCGCCTGACGGGCAAGCCGGAATCGATCGACCTCGACGAGATCGCCATCCCGCCCGACGATCAGAGCGCGGCTTTTTTCACCGGCGACCACCGCTATGAGATCCAGCCCGGCGCGCGCTGGATAGAAAATCTGACCATCGAGCCGCATCGTTGATGCGCCGCAAGGCGAAATCGCCATAAGGCGCCTATATTGAACAAAAAGGGAGACGGCGCGCGCCGGTCGAGACATGCGCATTATTGACGACACCAACCCCGCCATGCCGGAGATCAATCCGAGCAAAGTCTGCTTCATCGCCGCCAAGGCGCGGGAATTGCTCAGCGAGGACGAAGGCTCCAGGCCCGACGCCTCCAACGCCACGGACGACGGCGAACGCTCGATTCTGACGGACGCGGCCTATGGGCCGGTGCACGCCGAACTCGTGCAATTCATCGCTGATCTTGACGACGACGAGGCGGCGGCGCTCGTCGCGCTGATGTGGATCGGGCGCGGCGATTTCGAGTCGACGGACTGGGAGGACGCCGTGGCCCAGGCCCGCGACCGCCGCCAGACGCCGACCGCGCAATATCTGCTCGGCGAGCCCCTTCTGCCGGATTATCTGGAGGACGCCTTGGCCGCCTATGGCCATTCCTGCCGGGATTTCGATCAGGGGCCGGACGCTGACGTTTAATGCGGTTCCCGCGAGATTGCCGCGCAATCCACATGAGTTGCGCAGGGCTTTCGCTTGTGCGAATTTGACCCCGCCGACTCGCAGGCGAGGCGCCGATGACTTTTGCTCAAGTCGAAAAATTTCCCAAAATCGCGCCCCTGGCGCTTGCTCTCGCGCTTCCCCTGGCGCTCGGCGCCTGCGCCAGCGCGCCGCCGTCGGGGCCGACTGTCAGCGCCATCGCCGGGCCCAATGTCTCGAACAGGAAATTCGCGCGCGACGATTCCGCATGCCGGGCGCGCGCCTATGCGGCGACGGTGAAGGCGGCGACCATCGCCGGTCAATTCGGGCTGCAGGACCAGTATAATTCGGTCTATTCCAATTGCATGCTCGATCGCGGCTACACGATCTCCGAAACGGTCACACGCTATTATTACAATCCCGGCCCCGGCTTTTACGGGCCGGATCCCTTCTTCTATGGCGGCCCCGTTTATTACGGCTGGGGCTGGCGCGGCGGCTGGGCCGGCGCCTGGAACGGCGGCGGAGCCTGGGGACACGGCTGGGCGCGCCGCTGGTGATCGGCGGGGGTCAGATCCCGCCGCCATCGCCGAGCGTTTCCTCGCTACGACTTGCCGCGCGCCGCGCCCGGTTCAGGCGATAATCGGCGCAGAGCCTGCGCGCCAGCGGGCGCAGGGCGGCGTCGGCGAGGCCGAGGATCACGCCGGTGGCCGGGCTCGCGCCGAGCAAAACCGCGCCCAATCCCACGCAAAGCCCGCTGAACAAAGCCGGCGCCAGCCGCGTCCGCAGGCGCCGCCGCAGACGGGGCCAATCCGCCGTCTCGGTCGCCGGGGCAGGCGCCACTTCTTCCGCTTCCGGCGCCGGGCGGGGGTCGATCAGACCGAAGGCCACCGTCTCGTTGGTGATGCGGTCGATCAGGATAAAGCCGCCGAGATCGCGATTGTCGCGATAATCGCCGAGGATCATCGGCCGGTCGAAACGGAGGGTGGCGAGGGCGATCTCGTTGAGGCCGAGCGGCCGCGCCGGCTCCGGCTCGAAGGTGTGAATATCGACCAGATGATGGAGCTTCGCGATGGCCGCATTGGCGGTGCGGGCGCCGAGCTTGATGATATAAGAGGCGCCGGGATGCATATCGGTCTCGGCCGTCCACAGCAGGCGCGCCCGGGCCTCCAAGGCGATCTCCGGGCGCTCGTCCGTCCCAACCAGCACGTCGCCGCGCGAGGCGTCGATTTCTTCCGCCAGCGTCAGCGTCACCGACTGGCCGGCGATCGCCATGTCGAGATCGCCGTCCTGGGTGACGATGCGCTGCACGCGGCTGGTCTTGCCCGAAGGCATGGAGGCGATTTCGTCGCCGATTTTGACCGCGCCGGAGGCGACAGAGCCGGAGAAGCCGCGGAAATCGAGATTGGGTCGGTTGACCCATTGCACCGGGAAGCGGAAGGGCGCCTCGGCGGCTTGGGGGCCGGTGGTTTCGATATTTTCGAGGAAGGGCAGCAGGGCCTCGCCCTGGAACCATGGCGTGCGCTCGGACAATGTCGCGATATTGTCGCCGTTCAGCGCCGAGATCGGCAGCGGCGCGGTCGAGCGGAAACCGAGGTCGCGCGCCATGTCGCGAAAATCGGAGGCGATCGCGTTGAAGCGCGCCTCGCTGTAATCGACCAGATCCATCTTGTTGATCGCCAGCGCCACGTCGCGCACGCCGAGCATGGCGACGATGAAGGCATGGCGGCGCGTCTGCGGCAATATGCCCTTGCGCGCGTCGATCAGGATGATGGCGAGATCGGCGGTCGAGGCGCCGGTCGCCATGTTGCGGGTATATTGCTCGTGCCCGGGCGTGTCGGCGACGATGAAAGAGCGTTTGTCGGTGCGGAAATAGCGATAGGCGACGTCGATGGTGATGCCCTGTTCGCGCTCGGCGGCGAGGCCGTCCACCAGCAGCGCGAAATCGAGCGCGCCGTTCTGCGTGCCGAACTTTTTCGAGTCGCGGTCGAGCGCGGCGAGCTGGTCCTCGGCGATCATCTGCGAGTCATAGAGCATCCGGCCGATCAGGGTCGATTTGCCGTCGTCCACCGAGCCGCAGGTGATGAAGCGCAGCAGGGCCTTTTCGCCCGCGTCATGCGCGGCGAAGGGCGCGGCGCGTGAAAAATCGCGTTCCGCCAAAGCATAGGTCATCAGAAATAGCCTTCCTGCTTTTTCTGCTCCATCGAGGCGGAGCCGTCGTGGTCGATGATGCGGCCTTCGCGTTCGGAAACTTTCGACGCGCGCATTTCGGCGATGATCTCGGGGAGGGTCGCGGCGGTGCTTTCGACGGCGCCGGTGAGCGGATAGCAGCCAAGGGTGCGGAAGCGCACGCTCAGGTTCTCGACCGCCTCGCCGGGACGCAGTTTCATGCGCTCGTCGTCGCGCATGATGAGCGCGCCGTCGCGGCGCACGACCGAACGCGTTTTAGCGAAATAGAGCGGCGGGACGGGAATGTTTTCCCTGGCGATATAGTCCCACACATCCGCTTCCGTCCAATTGGAGAGCGGGAAGACGCGAAAGCTTTCGCCGGGGCGTTTGCGGGTGTTGTAGAGCCGCCAGGGTTCGGGGCGTTGGTTCTTGGGGTCCCAGCGATGTTCGGCCGAGCGCAGCGAGAACACGCGCTCCTTGGCGCGGGATTTTTCCTCGTCGCGCCGCGCGCCGCCGAAAGCCGCGTCGAACCGATATTTGTCGAGCGCCTGTTTCAGGCCTTGCGTCTTCATCACGTCGGTATGGAGACGCGAGCCGGACTCGAAGGGATTGACGCCCGCCTTCACGCCGTCTTCATTGATATGAACCAGGAGTTCGAGCCCGAGTTCTTTCGCGCGGTGGTCGCGGAATTCGATCATCTCGTGGAACTTCCAGGTCGTATCGACATGGAGCAGCGGGAAGGGCGGCCGCGACGGATAAAAGGCCTTCATCGCGAGATGAAGCAGCACCGCGGAATCCTTGCCGATCGAATAGAGCAGCACCGGCCTTTCGCATTCCGCCGCGACCTCGCGGAAAATGTGGATGGCTTCGGCTTCGAGCTTCTGTAGATGGGTGAGCTGGATCATGAATTCGCCAATTCCTTCGCGCGGCGCAGACGGCCGTCGGCGCCGACGTGGAGGCCGCATTCCTTCCTGTCTTCGCTCTCCCACCACCAGCGGCCGGCGCGTTCCGGCTCTCCGGGTTCGATCGCGCGGGTGCAGGGGGCGCAGCCGATCGAGAGAAAACCTCTCTCGTGCAGTGTGCTGACAGGAACCTCATTCGTCGCGCAAAAAGCGGCGATCTGGCCGCGCGAAAAATCGAGCAGGGGGCTCGCCTTGATCAGGCCGCGCGCCGCGTCATATTCGACGAAGCACAGGCCGGCGCGATGGCCGGACTGGTCGCTGCGGAGGCCGGCGATCCAGCCCTGCGCGCCAGCGAGCGCGCGGCCCAAGGGTTCGACCTTGCGCACGTCGCAGCAGGCCTTGCGCATGTCGAGGCCGTAATAGAAGCCGTTGACGCCCTGGTCGGCGACCAAATCCTGGAGGGCGTCGGCGTCCGGATAGAACGCCTTGATCCGCAGTTGATATTTTTCCTCCGTCCGCGCCCAGACGTCATAGGTTTCGGGGAACATCCGGCCGGTGTCGAGCGTGGCGAATTCCACGTCGAGATCCTGCGAGCGGATCGCATGGGTCAGCGCCTGATCCTCGATCCCGAAGCTGGTGGTGAAAACGATGGGCCCGGCGAGCGCCTCGCGCAGCAGGCGCAGGCGTCCGGCGAGATCGGTCTGGGCGAAGGCCTCGTCGAGCCGCCCGGCGAGCGTGCGAAGCGCGTCAGCCATTGGCGGCTCGCGCGACGCGCTGATCGGGGATGCTGTCATCCGCGCCATAATCGCGCTGATACAGGAAGCTGATGCGATTCAGAGCCTCCATCCAATGCTCGACCGGCTGGCGCGTCGCGGCGGCGCCGATGATTTCGACCTCGTCGAAGCCGCAGGCGAGCGCCTGAGGGAACTGGTCGGCGATCAAGGGCCCGAAGGCGCGCAATGTTCCCTTGTAGCCCGCCTGGCGCAATTGGCGCGCTGTCGAAAAGCCGCGCCCGTTGGCGGCGTTGGGAAAATGGATGACGATCATATCGAGCCGGTCGAAAAAGGGCGCGACTTCCTCGACCGTGCGGTTGGGCTCAAGCAAGGCGCCGAGCTTGAGGTCGTCAGTGATCGCATCCGAGCCGACGATTGAAGCGAGGGGAGCGAGCACCTGTTTGGTCTCGGCCTGGCAGAGATATTCGGCGCGCTCCCACACGTCTTCCTTGGGGCCGTGACGATCAAGCAACAACATCGGCGATCTCCTTGAATGCGGATTTGAACGGCGCAAGGCCGAGACGACGGTAGGTTTCGATAAAGGTCTCGCCGGATTGGCGCTGTGCGAGATAGACGGCGACGATGCGATCGACGGCCTCGGGAACCATTTCGGCAGGCAGGCCCGGCCCGAGCAATTCGCCAAGCGCGTAAGAATCGCCTGGGTCGCCGCCGATGGTAATCTGGTAGGATTCGGCGTCCTTCTTTTCGAGACCGAGAATGCCGATATTGCCGATGTGATGATGGCCGCAGGCGTTGATGCAGCCGGAGATTTTTATGCTGAGCGGGCCGATCTCCTTCTGCTTCGCGGGATCGGCGAAATGCAGCGCCAAAGCCTGCGCGACGGGGATCGAGCGCGCGGTGGCGAGCGCGCAATAATCGAGGCCGGGGCAGCTTATTATATCGGTGATCAGGCCGGCGTTGGCCTCGCCTAGACCCTCGGCGCGCAGGATCGCAAAAATATCGGCGACGTCGTCGAGCCGGACATGGGGCAGCACGATATTCTGGGTGTGGGCGACGCGCGCCTCGTCGAATGAGTATTTTTCGGCGAGATCGGCGATTGCCCGCATCTGGCGCGAGGTCAGGTCGCCCGGCGGCAGGCCGATGGGCTTCAGCGAAATGGTCAGCGCCGCATAGCCGCGCTGCTTGTGGCGGGTGAGATTGTGCTCGACGAAGCGCGACAGCGCTTCGTCCTTCGCGACCGCCTCTTCCAGCCTGCGCGAGACGGCGGGCAGGCTCTCATGGGCCGGCGGGGCGAAATGCGCGGCGATCCGCGCGAATTCGCGCGGGTCCACATCATGGCGCGGGGAATCGATGGCGGCGAATTCCTCTTCGACCCGGGCCCGGAAAGCGTCGATCCCGAGCTCGTGGACGAGGATTTTGATACGCGCCTTGTATTTGTTGTCGCGCCGGCCTTCGAGATTGAAAACCCGCAGCACGGCTTCGAGATAGCTCAGCAGTTTTTCGCGCGGCAGGAAGTCGCGTAACACCTTGCCTTCCATCGGCGTCCGGCCGAGGCCGCCGCCGGCGAGAATGCAATAGCCGATCTTTTGGCTCGCCGGATCGCGGACGATGCGCACGCCGACATCATGCGCTTTCAGCACGGCGCGGTCCTGCGCCGCGCCGGTGACCGCGATCTTGAATTTTCGGCCGAGCCAGTCGAACTCCGGGTGCAGGCTCGACCATTGCCGCAACAGTTCGGCGATCGGGCGCGGATCTTCGATCTCGTCATGGGCGACGCCGGCGAAATGGTCAGAGGTGACATTGCGGATGCAATTGCCCGAGGTCTGGATGCAATGCATCTCGACATCGGCGAGAAGGCTCAGGATCGCCGGGACGTCCTTCAGCTTCGGCCAGTTGAACTGGAGATTCTGCCGCGTGGTGAAATGGCCGTAGCCGCGATCATAGACGTCCGCGATATGGGCGAGCATGCGCAGCTTGCGCCCGTTCAAGGCGCCATAGGGAATGGCTATGCGCAGCATATAGGCGTGAAGCTGCAGATAGAGGCCGTTCTTCAGACGTAGAGGCTTGAATTCGTCCTCGGTCAGCGCGCCCGAGAGGCGTCGCTCGACCTGGCTCGCGAATTGCGCCACGCGCTCGCGCACCAACCGCTCGTCGAATTCATCAAAAGCATACATGGGGCGGCCTTTCAGATCTGGAAATCGGCCTGCTTGCCGAGGTCCGGGCGCACGCTCGGCCCGAGCGCGCGCAAGACCTCGCGATAATGCCGGGGGCGGGGCGCGCCGTCGGCGCCGGTCTCGACGGCGACCAGATAGGGATCGACCACTTTGGCGTGGAGGAATTCGGTCGCGCCGAAACGCTCCAGCGCCTGGGCGGCCAGTTCGTCACTGGCGACGAGGGCCTGCCGCAGGTCGCGCGTCCAGCCCTGCTCGGCGGCGAAAACCACCTCGCCTTCGAGCAGATCGCTGGCGACCAGAATCGCCGGCAGGTTGGGACGCTTCGGGGCGGCCATCGTCTGTCCTCTTCATGCGCCGCATGGCGGCGGGATCATTTGGAGGCGCGGGACATTTCTCTTCCGCGCCGTTCCGGAAGAGATTAGGGCCGTGCGAATGACGTTTCAACGGTATGAAAAAGAATATTTTTGCAAATACAGCATGATTACAAGAAGAATTGTCTATATCAAGAGTCTCATGTCGCTCGTGGGGAGAAATTTATCCTATATGGATCCAAAAGCAGTCGCGCCGCGCCATCCGGGCGTTTTTCGCCGTTCAGGCGGCGGCCAACCCATGTTAGGACGGGGGAGGAGGAAAAGCGCCAATATGAATCCGTCAGGCAAAACGCTTGTCACCGGCGCGACCGGCTTCGTCGGCGCGGCGGTCGCCCGCGCCCTGATCGCGCGCGGCGAGCGCGTCGTGCTGCTGGCGCGCCAGACTTCGGCGCGCGGCAATATCGAGGGGCTGGACGCCGAGGTGGTTGTTGGCGACCTGCGCGACGCCGCGTCGCTGCGTCCCGCCCTGCGCGGGGTGGAGCGGCTCTATCATGTCGCGGCGGATTATCGCATGTGGGCGCCGGACCCCAATGAGATCGTCGAGGCCAATCGCATCGGGACCGGCAATATCATGGCGGAGGCCCTGCGCGCCGGGGTGAGCCGCATCGTCTATTGCTCCTCGGTGGCGACGCTCAAGCTCAAGGACGACGGCCGTCCGGTGGACGAGACTTCGCCCGCCAAGCCGCACCAGGCGATCGGGGCTTACAAGAAAAGCAAGACCATCGCCGAGCGGCTGGTCGAGCAGATGGTCGCGGAACAGGGCCTGCCGGCGGTCATCGTCAACCCCTCCACACCCATCGGCCCGCGTGACATCAAGCCGACCCCGACCGGGCGGATCATTGTCGAGGCCGCCAGCGGCCGCATGCCCGGCTATGTCGACACCGGGCTCAATCTCGTCCATGTTGACGACGTCGCCGCCGGCCATATCGCCGCCATGGAGCGCGGCCGCATCGGCGAGCGCTATATTCTCGGCGGACAGGACGCGCCGCTCGGAACGATGCTTGCCGAGATCGCGGCGCTGGTCGGGCGCAGGCCGCCCAAGCTGAAAATGCCGCGCAGGCCGCTGTTCCCGCTGGCCTATGGCGCCGAGGCCGTGGCCCGCATCACCCGCAAGGAGCCTTTCATTACCGCCGATGCTTTGCGCATGGCGAAATATCGCATGTATTTCTCCTCCGCCAAGGCCGAGCGCGAATTGGGTTTTTCCGCGCGGCCTTACGCGCAGGCGCTCGCCGACGCCGTGGAATGGTTCCGCGAAAAAGGCATGATCGCGTGAACTGGCTCGGCCTTCTGGTCCTCGCGATCTGGCCGGTTCTCGTATGCGCGCGCGGAAATTTCTGGCGCTGCCGCGACCGCGACGATCTGGATGATCCGCCGGCGCCGGCGCAATGGCCGAGTGTCGTGGCGGTAGTTCCGGCGCGCGACGAGGCGGCCTTGATCGGCGAAAGCCTCGGTTCGCTGCTGGCGCAGGATTATCCGGGCGAGTTTCACATCATTCTGGCCGACGACCAGAGCGGCGACGGCACAGCGGACAAGGCCCGCGCCGCCGCCGCCGCATCGCCCCATCTCGAACGCCTCGCCATTCTTCCCGGCGCGCCTTTGCCCGCCGGTTGGGCCGGAAAGGTCTGGGCCATGGCCCAGGGCGAAGCTTTGGCGCGGAAGAATTTCGCGCCCCGCTATATTCTTTTCACCGACGCCGACATCCTGCATGCGCCAGAAAATCTGCGCGCCGTGGTGGCGCGGGCGGAGGCCGGCTCTTATGCGCTCGTCTCGCTGATGGCGACCTGGCGTTGCGAGAGCGCGGCCGAGAAATGGCTGATCCCCGCCTTCACTTATTTTTTCCAGATGCTTTATCCCTTCCGCTGGGTCTCCGATCCGCGCAGGAAAATCGCCGCCGCGGCGGGCAATCTCATGCTGGCGCGCGCCGATCTGCTGGAAAAGGCGGGCGGCGTCGCCTCGATTTCCGACGCCCTGATCGACGATTGCGCCTTCGGCGCGCGCATGAAAAGCGTGGGGCCGATCTGGCTCGGCCTGTCGAACCGCCTGCACTCGCTGCGCTCCTATCCGAGTTTCGCCGACATTCGTCGCATGGTGTCGCGTTCGGCCTATGCGCAACTGCGCTTTTCGCCGCTTTGGCTCGCGCTGACGAGCCTCGGCCTCGTCCTGACCTTTTTCGTCCCCGTTGTGCTCGCCTTTTTCGCGGACGGTGTTGCCGGATTGTGCGGCATTGCGGCCTTCGTGCTGATGAGCGTGAGTTTCGGGCCGATCCAGCGTTTTTATGGGCTCAAGCGCTGGCGGGCCATGACTTTGCCGCTTATCGCCGCGCCCTATTTGCTCTATACGCTCGATTCCGCCCTGCAATTTTTCCGCGGGCGCGGCGGGATGTGGAAGGGCAGGGCGCAAGCCCACCTCGTGCGGCGCGCGCGCGGAAAAGAACTCGTGCGGCGCGCGCGCGGAAAAGAAATCGAGACGGAGACGCCATGAGCGCCGCTGCGAGACAAGTCGAGCCCGCGCCGGTCACGGCGGAAAGCCTGCGCTCGGGCAAGGGCGGAAACGACGAGAATTTTCCCGTCGCCTCCCTGCTGATCGCCTCGCCTTTGCGCCCGGTCATCTTCGCCTTTTACGATTTCGTCCGCGCCGGCGACGATGTCGCCGATCATCCGGACCTCGCGCCGGCGCAAAAACGCGCGCTGCTCGACCAACTCGACCAGAGTCTGACCGGCGCGAGCGACGCCGAACCGCTCGGCGTGAAACTGCGCGCCAAACTCGCGGAATGCGGCCTGACCGACCGTCACGCCCGCGACCTGCTCGACGCCTTCCGCCGCGACGTGGACCAGAACCGCTATGCGACCTGGGACGAGCTGATCGATTATTGCCGGCTGTCGGCCATGCCGGTCGGGCGTTTCCTGCTCGACGTCCATGGCGAGAGCCGCGACCTGTGGCCGGCCTCCGACGCGATCTGCGCTGCGCTCCAAATCAACAACCATCTGCAGGACTGCGGCAAGGATTTTCGCGCGCTGGACCGCGTCTATGTCCCGCAGGATGCGCTTGCGGCGGCAGGGGCGCGGGCCGAGGATCTCGGCGCAGGCAAGGCGACGCCCGCTTTGCGCGCCTGTCTGCGCGACCTTGCGCTGCGCAATCGCGGCCTGCTGGCCGAAGGAATGAGCTTGCCCCATGACATCAAGGATTTGCGTTTGGGCATGGAGATCGCAGTGATCGTGCGCCATGCGTTCACGATCGCCGATCTGCTGATCGCGCGCGATCCGCTCAGCGAAAATGTGAGGCTTTCCAAGAGCGGCATGCTCATCGGCGCGATCGCCGCGGCGATGGGCGAGGCTGTCTCCCGTCTGACCCGGAGGGCCGCGTGACCGCTGCGTTTGACGAAGCCGCCGAACTCGCCCGCCAGCGCGCCAGCAAGAGTTCGTTCTACCGCGCCATGGCCATTCTCCCGCGCGAAAAACGCGACGCCATGTTCGAGATTTATTCCTTCTGCCGCGCCGTGGACGACGTCGCCGACGAGGGCGGCGACAAGGCCACGAAAAAGGCCGCGCTCGACGCCTGGCGCCGCGCCATTGATGCGCTTTACGCCGGGAAGCCGCCGGGCCTTGCCGCCGGCCTCGCGGCGCCTTTGCGCCGGTTCGGCTTCGCCCGCGAAGATTTTGTCGCCGTGATCGACGGCATGGAGATGGATGTTGATTCCGACATTGTCGCGCCCGACGCCGCGACGCTCGACCTTTACTGCGACCGGGTGGCGAGCGCGGTCGGGCGGCTTTCGGTGCGCGTTTTCGGCTTGCCGGAGGCGGAAGGAATCGCGCTGGCGCGTCATCTCGGCCGCGCCCTACAGCTCACCAATATTTTGCGCGACATCGACGAGGACGCTGCAATAGGGCGGCTCTATCTGCCGCGCGAAAATCTTGCGGCCGCCGGAATTTCCGACCCGACGCCGGGAAAAGTGGCGGCGATGGACGATCTCGACGCCGTCTGCCGGCCTTTGCTGCAACAGGCCAAAGATCATTTCGAGGAGGCCGACGCGATCATGGCGCGCCGGCCTCGCGATGAAATTCGCGCGCCGAAAATCATGAGCCTCGCCTATGGCGCGATCTGGCGGCGGCTCGCCGCCCGGGGTTTCAGGAAGCCGCGCGAAAAAATCCCGACGCCGAAGATCGCCTTGATCGGCGCGATCCTGCGCTATGGTTTTTTCTGATGGCGCGCGTCCACATCGTCGGGGCGGGGCTGGCCGGCCTTTCGGCGGCGGTCGAGCTTTGCGGCGCCGCCGAGGTGTCGCTCTATGAGGCCGCGCCGCAGGCGGGCGGGCGCTGCCGGTCCTATTTCGACGCCGGCCTCAATATGACGATCGACAACGGCAATCATCTGCTGCTGTCGGGCAATCACGCCGCTTTGGCCTATGTGAAAAAAATCGGCGGCGCGGAAAAGCTGGCCGGGCCGGAAGAGGCCGCGTTCGATTTCTGCGATCTCGCGCGCAAGACGCGCTGGAAACTGCGGCCAAACGCCGGGAAATTGCCGTGGTGGATTCTCGCGCCCGACCGCCGTGTTCCCAATACGGCGGGCCTCGATTATCTCGCTTTGATCAAACTGCTTTTCGCCAGACCCGACCAGACCTTGCAGCCCTTTCTCGGGACCGGCGAGATCGCCCGCAATCTTTGGAATCCGTTGTTCGTCTCGGCGCTGAACACCGATCCTGCCGAGGCGTCCGCCGCGCTCGCCGGCGCCATCGTGCGCGAGACTTTTGCTAAAGGAGGCGACGCCTGCCGGCCGGTGGTGGCGGTGGAGGGGCTGTCCGCCGCCTTTGTCGATCCGGCGCTGGAGTTTTTGCGGGGCAAAGGCGCGGAGATTCGCTTCGGCGCCAGTTTGAAGGCCATCGACTTCGCGGAGGATCGCGCGGCGGCGCTCGATTTCGGCGACGAGAAAGTGACGATCGCGTCGCAGGACAAGGTTGTGCTTGCGGTCACCGCGCCGGTCGCGGCGGCGCTGCTGCCCGGTCTCAAGGCGCCGACGGAATTCCGCGCCATCGTCAACGCCCATTTCGCTCATCCCGCGCCCCAGAACCTGCCGCTGCTGACAGGAGTGATCGGCGCCGCGAGTGAATGGCTGTTCGGCTTTTCCGATCGTCTCTCGGTGACGATCAGCGCGGCGGAGCGTTTTCTTGGCGTCCCGCGCGAGGAACTGGCCGAAAGAATCTGGGCCGAGGTCCAGGCGGTCGCGGGTTTTTCGGCGCCCCTGCCGGCGTGGCAGGTCATCAAGGAAAAACGTGCGACCTTCGCCGCGACCCCCGCCCAGGACGCGCTTCGACCGGGCGCCGGAACCGCGTGGCGCAATCTCTTCCTCGCCGGCGACTGGACCCAGACCGGCCTGCCCGCAACCATCGAAGGCGCGGTGCGGTCGGGCGTGCGGGCGGCGGGGTTTTGCGCAGGGCGCTGACCATAAAGGGGCTGGCTCGTCACGGCGGGAAAGCCAAGGCGCAGGGCCGACGCGCGGGGACTTTCTTCCCAATCGGGATTTGAAGCCCTGTCCATCAACAGCGTGGCGCGGCGATTGAGGGGCAGAATTGACCGCGTTCGGGCCAAGGACACGCCTCCAGAAATTGTGATCGCTTTGGCGCTGGCGGGAGCGCGGCGAGCGACTAGATAAGATGAGGTTCTGCGCCGACGGGGGCGCCAGGCCGTAGGGCGCCCGCCGGCTGCTTCAGTCTCGGGAGGATTTGCCAATGTGGATCAGGAACCCCGCCGAATGGGGCGCGGTGCAAATCGCCGCCTCAGGCCACGCTTTGCGCTCGATCGGGCGGGCAATGTTTCGTCCCGATGTCGACAAGTCGCTCGCGCCGCAGGTGCGGCGGATTTCCTTCGCCGATCTCAGGAACGCGCTCGGCCAGGGTTTCGACGATTTCCTCTTCTTCCGCGACGATGTGATCTTCATCTGCCTGATTTACCCCGCTGTCGGTCTTGCCTTGACCTGGGCCATATCCCATTCGCACGCGTTGCCGCTGCTGTTTCCGGTCTTTGCCGGCTTCGCCCTGATCGGTCCCTTTGCCGCGGTCTGGCTCTATGAAATGAGCCGCCGGCGTGAACGCGGCGAGAAGGCGAACTGGATCGACGGTTTTAAGGCCTTCGCCTCGCAGTCCGCCGCCGAAATTTTCAAGCTCGGGCTGCTGCTCATCGCCATCTATGGGCTGTGGATCCTCGCGGCGTGGAAAATCTATGTTTTGACGATCGGACCGGAAATGCCGGCGTCGCTTACGTCATTGACCAGTAACGTTTTCACGACCCATGCCGGTTGGACGATGATCGCCGTCGGCTGTGGCGTCGGTTTCATTTTCGCCCTTGTCGTCTTTGCGATCAGCGTCGTGTCCTTTCCCCTGCTTCTCGATCGCAAGGTCACGATCTTCACAGCGATCGCCACGTCCATCCGCGCCTGCGAGGCCAATCCGGGGCCGATGCTGGCCTGGGGCCTGATCATCGCCACGGGGCTCGCCCTGGGCATGCTTTCGGCTTTGACCGCGCTCATCGTCGTGCTGCCGGTCCTCGGCCACGCGACCTGGCGTCTTTACCGCAAGGTTGTCGTTTAGCGTCGGTTTCGGCGGGATTTGCGGAAATCCTGCCGGTGGTTCAAATCCGACGTTTGGCGCCCGATCGCCCGTTGCTCCGATGGACGGTGGTCGACTCGAATGAGACGGCCGCCTTACGGCCCCGTCCGTCTCGTCACGACCGTTCCGCAAAGCTCGTTCACCGAAATCCTATGCACGATCGCCGAGCTGCTGTCGCCATTGGGCGCATCTGTGGCGTGACGTGGTCGCGTGTCGCACACGGCCGCCGGTCCGATGACAGGCCGGCCACCGTCCACCTGGTCCGAAAGTCCAGCGACCAGCGTCGTCCCGGCCGAAATGCGAGAGCCTCCAGCAAAAGTCGGCTGGATAAATCCCATATCGACGAATTCTGATAGTTTGGCAATATTGGCTGTAGATAAGTTTGATAAAAAGTATGTTAAATTTTTATCACTATAAATTTACTAATTATTCTAGCGCGTTGTGTTACAGTACATGAGACGTTGTGTTATAAATAATGACAGATGTCGGCACGTTAAACAACAATGTTGCATTTAAGTGTCTATATTTGATATAGGTAACTGAAATGAGGGAGGTTCCAATGACGAACGCGAATGCTCCTGCTTCGATGAAATTACCGGAGGGATTCCACATTAATGAAGTCAAGTCGCTGGCAAACGAGCGGCTGAGGTCGCTACTGAATTTTGCGCCATCGCTTGGCGTTCTGTCCAATTTCCAAGGCGCTTTTGCGGGCAAGGGATTCAATCTGATATTCCGACCCCAAAGCGCCGCCACGCCCACGCCGCTGCCCAATCCCGCGAACGGCCCCAACGACAACATCCTCGAACTCAATGTCACAACTGAAAACCTGGCGTTTTCGGCGAGTCTTGGCAGCATTCCCAATCGCGGGATGGTCCAGGGCGATATTTTTCTAAACGGCGTTCCCTATGTTCAAACCGTCAATGATGTGACGAATGGCGCGCCCGTCGCGATCCATTTCGAACCGGGAATTTGGCTTGCCGTGCCGGCAACCACAAACCCGGCCGAGGCGGTCACATTCGTGCGCATGGCCTCGGTTCCGCATGGAACGACAATCAACCTGCAAGGGTCCGCTTCCGCGGTCATTGCCGGTCCACCGACGATTCCGTCGGTGGACCCGACGCCGTTCTTCGACGCGACGCGGGCGCCGTTCCGCTTCCCGAGCCAGACCGCGACCGACAAGAATACTTTTCGCATACCCCAGGATCTTACCAGCCATATTGCCAGCGGCTCGATTACGCAGGCAATCCTCGATGATCCCAATACCGTGCTCCGCAACGCCATCGCGGGACAGACGATCGTCAGCACGGTGATCCTCGAAGTCGCCAGCGCGCCGGAGACGCCCGCGGGGCAGCTCGCGATCCCGGCAGTTGGCGGCGGGAACGCGGACATCGCCTTTCTCACCGTCAACGCCAATGTTCCTAATCAGCAGGCTGGTCCCGCAAATAAAATTTTTGCGGGCGCAAAGGCGACCTTCTGGATCGAAACAGTCGAGCACGAAATTCTCGTGCCTATATTTCACCCCGGACAGCTCCCGCTCACGCTTCCAGGCGCCCCGCACCCAACGTTGGGCATTCCGGGCCCCCGTTTCGTGATCCATCCGCCGTTCCCGATTCCCCGCCCGATCCCGATCAAAGTTCATTCGACGCAAATCCAATATTCGCAGGTCGTCCTCCTGAACTTCAACGGCCTGACGTGGCCTCATGTTTCGGTGGCGACGCTGGCGCCTTCCACGCCGATCGCGCCACCGCCTTCGGTCTGGGATGCTGTGCGCAGGGCGCCGTAAACGGCGCAGTCAGGCCGGGATCGTGATCCGAAACGGTCACGCCGGGAGGGAGCCAATCAAATGACGCGGGCTTGTCGAAGCTAACGCGGTTCGTCGCTCCGGAACCGACGCGAAAATAGGGCAAAACGACCTCGCCGGCCAATTGGGTGCGTTCGGAGAGATGGCCCTTCCCGGCGCTATGGCCGGCGAACCGGACCATCCCGTTCTCGAACCGTTGCGCGAGATGCGGGGTGGACCTTGCGCGCATCGAATCCAGGCGCGACGCAAAAAATGGACGACCTGCCTTCCGAAATTGATTTCGTGCTCACCGTCGAAAAACCTTTAGGCGAGCAAATCATCGGTCTTCGGCGCGCGGTGAGGGACGATCGCTCCTCGGGGGCCTGAATTTGCGGCCTGCTTCAGTCGCATGGATGGGCGGCTTGGAGCGAAGCGGCGATCGAGCAACCGGGCAAAATTCGTCGTCTCGTCAGGGACGATGGAATGGAAGTCGATTTCGAAATCTGCTACGCCTGTGATCATGGCCGGCGGAAACGAAAATCTCGAACGCCTTCGCGAATGGTATCGCGCCGTGTGGCGCGATACCATTCGCGGCGATTTGCGGGCGATCGAGCCGCATCGATGAACGGCCGCCTTCCTTCCAGATCTCGCGAATTTGCGGCGGCCGCGCTTGCGAAGCCGCGCATCGCGATCGTCGTGGGCATGACGTCCGAGGCGCGCATCGCCGACGCCGGGCCGGATCTGACCATCATCGGCGGCGGTTCGGCGGCGCGGGTCGAGGCCGGCCTCGCGCAGGCCCATCGCCGGGCCGCCGACCAGGGCCGTCCGTTACAGGGCGTGCTGAGCTTCGGGGTCGCTGGCGCGCTCGCGCCCCATTTGCGGCCGGGCGACCTGCTCGCGCCGGTGGTCGTGATGGCGGAGGCGGGCGTCTTTCCCTGTCATGCCGGTTGGGCCGGCCATCTGGCGCGCGTCCTGCCCGGGGCGCGGACCGGCGCTCTGCTCGGCGCCGACGCGGCCATCGTCACGCCGGAACGCAAGCGCCGCCTGCATCAGGAGCGCGGCGCTCACGCCGTGGATATGGAATCGCATGGCGCCGCGCGTTTTGCGGCGGAAAACGACCTGCCCTTCGCGGTTCTGCGCGCGGTCGCCGACCCGCAGGAACGCGCCATTCCCCCCGCCGCCCTGGCCGGTTTCCGGCCGGACGGCGCGGCCGACGGCTGGGCGGTGCTGGCTGCGCTCGCCCGCAGTCCCGGCCAGACCGCCGCGCTGATCCGCACGGCCTTCGACGCGCGGGCGGCGATCGCCGCCTTACTCGGCAGCCGCCGTCTGCTTGGGGGCTTTTTCGGTTTCGACCAGGTCGTTTAGCTGACGCTCGACCTGATCCGCATAACCGAATTTCGCGGGACGCTGCTTGTCGAGCGGAATGTCCGGAGCGAGCGGGCCTTCGGTGTTCACGCCGAACAGAGCGACTTTCAGCGCGGCGAAGGGATTTTTCACGGCATGGGCCACGGCGCTCGGCTCGAAGCCGGAATGGACCATGCAATCGGCGCATTTCTCGTAATTTCCGACCCCATAGGCGTCCCAGTCGGTCTCCTCCATCAGCTCCTTGAACGTCGAGGCGTAGCCTTCGTTGAGCAGATAGCATGGGCGCTGCCAACCGAAGACCGTGCGCAGGGGATTCCCCCAGGGCGTGCAATGATAGGTCTGGTTGCCGGCGAGGAAGTCGAGGTAGAGCGACGACTGGAAAAAGGCCCATTTGCGGCCATTGTTCCCGCGCCGGAAGATGGCGCGGAACAGTTCCTTGGTCTTGGTCCGGTTGAGGAAATGGTCCTGGTCCGGCGCGCGTTCATAGGCGTAGCCAGGCGAAATCGTGGCGCTGTCCACGCCCATTTCCTTGAGCCTGTCGAGGAAGCCGGCCACGCGTTCGGGATCGGCGTCGTTGAACAGGGTGCAGTTGACGGTGACCTTGAAGCCTTTTTCGCGCGCGGCTTTGATTGCGGCCACGGCGCGGTCGTAGACGCCCGCCTGGCAGACGGATTTGTCGTGCATCTCGCGATCGCCGTCGAGATGAACCGAGAAATTGAAGGCGCGATGGGGCTCGAACTCGCCCATTTTCTTTTCGAGCAGCAGCGCGTTGGTGCAAAGCGTGACATATTTCTTGCGGTCGAGCGCTCCGCGCACGATCCGGCCGATGTCCTTATGCAATAGGGGCTCGCCACCGGCGATCACCACGACCGGGGCGCCGCATTCGTCGATCGCCGACATGCAGTCTTCATAGGGCAGCCGCTGGTTCAGGATCTTGTCGGGATAGTCGATCTTGCCGCAGCCGGCGCAGGCGAGATTGCAGCGAAACAAAGGCTCCAGCATCAGGACGAGGGGATAGCGCTTGCGCCCAATCAAGTGCTGCTTGAGGATATAGGCGCCGATTCGCGCGCCTTCGATCACCGGGATACCCATGGTCGCTCCTGTTGCGCTGCGTCAAACTCTCACTGCAAAAGCGACCATTAGGCCGAACTTGCCCGGGGCCGCAAGCAAAAACCGCCTCAACCCAAAAGCTTAGGGAAAATTGTGCGACCCCGGTTTCTTTTCCTTACAAAATAACGCAATTTCGCGGCGCCGGGAGAGAGAAATTGAAATTTCGCCGGCGCGGGAGCGACATGGCTGACGCTGAAGAAACTTTCCATCCGGAAGCCGAGGTGATCGGCATTGTCGCCAGGACCGTTGCGTTCAGCGCAGCGCACAAATTCACGGTTCTGGCGCTGGCGCTGCTGGTGACGGCGCTCGCCGGCTGGTTCGCGGCGGATCATTTCGCCATCAGCACCGACCTCAACAAGCTGATCAATCCGCATTTGCCGTGGCGCCAGCGCGAGATCGCGCTCGGAGACGCCTTTCCCCAGCGTGCCAACGCGCTGCTCGTGGTGCTCGACGCGCGGTCGCCGGAACTCGCGACCGACGGGGCGCTGAAGCTGGAGGCGGCGCTGAAAGCCGAGCCCAGATATTTCGCCGACGTCTCCAGCATGGAAACCAGCGAATTCTTTCGCCGCAACGGCTTGCTCTATCTGCCGGCGAAGGAGGTTCAGGCCAAGACCGACCAGTTGATCGACGCCCAGCCCTTTTTGGGCGCGCTGGCGCGCGACCCCTCGCTGCGCGGCTTCGCCGGAGCGCTTGGCCTGATGGCGCGCGGCGGGGCTGAGTCCGCCGGGCTCGCCAAGCCGCTCGAAAGCATCACTGGCGCGATCGACGACGCCGTCAGGGGAAAGGCGAGCGACTTCTCGTGGTCGGCGCTGTTCTCCGGCGCGCCGCCAACCGTTCGCGACAAGCGCCGCTTCATTATGGTCAAGCCGGTGCTCGATTTTTCGGCGCTGGAGCCGGGCGCCGAAGCCTCCGACGCCCTGCGCGCCGTCGCGCGCAGGATCGGCCTGACGCCCGAGTCGGGTTATCGCGTGCGCCTGACCGGCGACGTCGCCATGCAGGACGAGGAGTTCGGCACGCTCGCCGAGGGCGCCGTGCTCAGCAACAGCCTGACCGTCATCGCCGTTCTTTTCATTCTTTGGCGCGCCTTGCGCTGGCGAAGGCTGATCCTCGCCGTCATGCTCAACATGTTCATGGGTCTGGCGATCACCGCCGCCGTCGGCCTCGCGATGGTCGGGTCGCTCAATCCGATTTCGGTGGCCTTCGCTGTGCTGTTCGTCGGCATCGGCGTCGATTTCGGCATCCAGTTCTGCGTGCGCTATCGCGAGGAGCGCTATCGCGACAACGATCTGCGCCGCGCCCTGAATTCCGCCGGCGCCAAGGCGAGCCTGCCGCTGGCCTTGGCCGCGGCGGCCACCGCGGCGGGCTTCTATTCCTTCATCCCGACCGATTATCGCGGCGTGTCGGAACTGGGCCTGGTGGCCGGCACCGGCATGATCATCGCCTTCTTGACTTCGATCACCGCGCTGCCGGCGCTGCTGGCCCTGCTGCGGCCGCGCGCGGAAACGAAGACGGTCGGCTATTCCTTCCTCGCCCCGCTCGACGAATTCCAGATGCGCCATCGCCGCGGGATCATCGCCTTCGCGCTTGGCCTCGCGGTGCTCGGCGCGCCGCTGCTCCTGAAAGTGCGCTTCGACTATAATCCCCTGCATCTGCGCAGCGTGAAGACGGAATCGGTCTCGACCCTGCTCGACGTCATGCAGGACCCACACATGACGCCGAACATCATCGAGATCCTTAAGCCATCCCTCAAGGCGGCGAATGCGCTCGCGGTCAAATTGCGGGCGCTGCCGACGGTCGAGAGCGTCACCACCCTGTCGGATTTCGTGCCGGAGGACCAGAAGGCCAAGCTCGCCATGATCGCCGACGCCCGCAGCCTGCTTGGTCCGAGCCTCGATCCCGTCAATCCGCCTCCGCCGCCGACCGACGCCGAAGACGCCCGCGCCTTGTCCGACGCCGGCGCGGCATTGCAAAAGGCGGCGGAGGGCAAGCCCGCGCTCGCGTCGCTGGCGCGGGCCGGCGCGGCGCTCGAACGGCTTGGGCAGGGGCCGGAAAGCGCGCGCGCGCGGGCCCGTGCGCTGCTGATCCAGCCGATGAAAAGTCTGCTCGACGACGTGCGCCTGTCGCTGCAGGCCGGGCCGGTGACGCTCGCCGACCTGCCGACGGAACTGCGCCGCGACTGGATCGCGGCCGACGGCCGCGCCCGGATGGAGGTCGCCCCGCGCGGCGACAAGAACGATTACGAACGGATGCGGCCCTTCGTGAACGCGGTGCTGAAAATCGCGCCCGACGCCTCGGGCGCGCCTGTGGGGATTCTCGCCTCCGGCGACACCGTGCTGCGCGCCTTCGCCGAGGCCGGGGCTCTCGCCTTCGCCTCGATCGCTCTGCTGCTCTATATCGCCTTGCGGCGGATCGGCGACGTCGCCCTGACCCTGGCGCCCCTGCTGCTCGCCGGGGTCTATACGATGGAGATCTGCGCGCTGATCGGGCTGAAGCTGAATTTCGCCAATATCATCGCGCTGCCGCTGCTTCTCGGCCTCGGCGTCGCCTTCAAGATCTATTACGTGATCGCGTGGCGCGCGGGCTCGGCCAAATTGCTGCGCACCGGCCTCACCCGTGCGATCTTCTTCAGCGCCATGACCACGGCCACCGCCTTCGGCAGTCTGTGGCTGTCCAATCATCCCGGCACGTCGAGCATGGGCAAGCTGCTCGCCCTGTCGCTGGCGACCACGCTTTGCGCGGCGATTCTGTTCCAGCCGGCTCTGATGGGTCCGCCCCGCGTCAGCAAGGAGAACGAGCCGTGACCGCGCCCGCACGGATCGGAGTCCTGACCATTTCCGACCGCGCCAGCGCCGGAGTCTATGAGGATATTTCCGGCCCCGCCATCGCGGAATGGCTCGGCAAGGCGCTTTCCGTGCCGTTCGAACTCGACATGCGGGTCATTCCCGACGGTTTCGAGCGGGTGCGCGACGAATTGATCGACATGGCCGACCGGGCGGGCTGCTGCCTGGTGCTCACCACCGGCGGCACCGGGCCGGCTCCGCGCGACCTGACGCCTGAGGCGACGCTTGCGGCCGCCGACCGCGAACTGCCTGGCTTCGGCGAGTTGATGCGCCTGAAAAGCCTCGAACAGACGCCGACCGCCATTCTCTCGCGCCAGACGGCGGCTCATCGCGGCGCCTGCCTTTATGTCAATCTGCCCGGCAGCCCGCGCTCCATCGATCTTTGCCTGCGGGCTGTCTTCCCGGCCGTTCCCTATTGTGTCGAATTGATCGGCGGCGCCTGGCTCGACACCCATCCGGAATTTGTCAAAACGGTCCGGCCGATTAAAAAATAGGCTGAAATCGCTGCCTTTTTGTCCTGCGATTTTTTTGACGGACGGCTATCATATTCCGCACCGGCCGTTAAATTCACGCTTGACCACGCCTAAGGGAGCGCGCCGGGGCCAGGGATGGGTTCATCAGGGGGGATAATGCTGGGACCGACGCCGGGGAGGGCCTCGAACGCCAAGGCGAGGCGCCTGGTGGAGATGACCGCGGCCTATCGGCCGCTCGACGGCGTTCCGGATGAATTCATCGGCGCGGATGGACGCCCGCGCGGTCATTGGCTGGAATTTTTCGACAAACTGGCCGGGCTCGGCAGCGACGACATCGCACGCCGTTTCGAGACCATCGAGCGCAACATCCGCGAACAGGGCGTCTCCTACCGCGCCTATGGCGAGACAGTGGACCGCGCCTGGCCGCTCAGCCACATGCCGCTCCTGATTTCGGAACAGGAGTGGGCGGTGATCGAGGCGGGCGTCACCCAGCGCGCCGAGGTTTTCGAGGGGCTGCTCGCCGACCTTTACGGTGGGGGCGAACTGATCTCCGAGGGTTATCTGCCCGCCGCGGCGGTCACCGGGAGCGCCGATTTCCTCCATCCCATGATCGGCGTCAAGCCGCGCTGCGGTCGCTATCTGAGCATCTACGCCGCCGATCTCGGGCGGGGGCCTGACGGGCAATGGTGGGTGTTGAACGACCGCGCCCAGGCCCCTTCGGGCCTTGGCTATGCGCTGGAGAACCGCCTCAACCTGTCGCGCGCCTTCCAGTCCATCTATCGCGAAATGAACGTGCGACGGCTCGCGCCCTTCTTCCAGGATTTCCGCGCCGGCCTGGCCAATCTCGCCAACCGTTCCGAGCCGCGCATCTGTTTGCACACGCCCGGCCCCTATAGCGAGACCTATTACGAGCAGGCCTATCTCGCCCGTTATCTCGGCTTCGTGCTCGTCGAGGGCGCTGACCTCGTCGCGCGCGACGGTCTCGTCCATGTCCGCACCATCGCCGGCCTTAAGCGCGCCGACGTGATCTGGCGGCGCATCGATTCGGATTTCGCCGATCCGCTGGAGCTGAAAAGCGGCTCGCAGCTCGGCGTGCCGGGCCTGATCGATACGATCCGCCAGGGCAATGTCGCGGTGGCCAACGCCATCGGCGCCGGCGTGGCGGAGACGCCGGCTCTGCTCGGCTTCATGGCCAATATCGCCGGCCGGATGCTCGGCGAGAAGCTGATCCTGCCGACCATCGCGACCTGGTGGTGCGGGCAGGAGGCGGAACGCGAATATGTGCTCGCCCGGCTGCAGGACATGGCGATCGCGCCGGCCTTCAGCGGCTCGGCCTCCGCGCGCAGGCTCCTCGGCCGTTCGGTGGTCGCCGGCGAGGTTTCGGATAAGCAGCGCGCCGCGCTCGCCACGGCGATCCGCGAACGTGGCGCCGATTTCGTCGGCCAGGAGGTCGTTCGCCTTTCGACGACGCCGGTCTGGGTGGACAACAAGCTGGAGCCGCGCCCTTTCGTGCTGCGCGTCTATGCCGCCGTGGGGCCGGATGGCAAGTTCCAGGTCATGCCCGGGGGCTTCTGCCGCATTTCCGACCGCATGGATTCGCGCGCCGTGGCCATGGGGCAGGGGGTGCAGACCGCCGACGTCTGGATCGCCGCCAGCCGCCCGGTCGAGCAGACGACGCTGCTTCCGCGCAGCGACGCGGTTTCGATCCGCCGCATCATGGGCAATCTGCCGAGCCGCGCCGCCGACAATCTGTTCTGGCTGGGCCGCTATATCGAGCGCGCCGAGGCGACGCTTCGCCTTATCCGCTGCCTGGCGCGCCGCGCCATCGAAAACGAGGATATGTATCAGGAAGGCGCCGCGACCACCCAGCGCCTGCGCAAGGTGCTCGGCGACTGGGGCGCGGTCCCGGCCAAGACCACGACCGCGTTGACGCCGCAGATGTTTCTCAACGCCGCAATGTTCAACGTCGATGAATTCGGCTCGGCGGTGTCGCTCGCCCGCGCCTCGCAACGCACCGCCGCGGCGATCCGGGAGCGCCTGTCGCCCGACACCTGGCGCATCATCGTCGATTTGAGCCAGAAGCTGGAGGACGGCCGCGTTCCGCTCGACGAGCCGGAAATCCTGGAGCTGACCGACAGCGCGCTGCAGGCGGTCGCCAGCATTTCCGGCCTCGCGCAGGAGAACATGAACCGGGTCGCCGGCTGGCGCTTCCTTGAAATAGGCCGGCGCCTCGAGCGCGGCGTCAACACCTGCCGCCTGGCGCGGACCTTTGGCATGGAGCAGGCCCGCGCCGCCGATTTCGACGTGCTGCTCGACCTGATCGATTCGCAGATCACCTATCGCTCGCGCTATATCGTCGGCGTCGCGCCCTATCCGGTGCGCGACATGGTGCTGCTCGATCCCTACAATCCGCGCTCGGTCGCCTTCCAGATCGAAAGGCTCGCCGAGCACATCGCGACCTTGCCGGTGCTGAAGTTCGACGGCATGCTGGAGGCGCCGAACCGTATCGCGATCGAGGTCCACGCCGATTTGAAAACCAAGGTCGCGTCCTGCATCACCGCCGAATTCGTGTTGTCGGTCGAGCGCCGCCTGATGGGCCTCGCCGACGCCGTCGCCACGCGCTATTTCCTGCAGGGCGCCAACGCCGCGCGCGCGGAGAAACAGGTGGGGCTCGCGTGATTTACGACATTCGGCACATCACGACCTACAGCTATGACGCGCCGGTCGCCTATTCGCTGTGCGCGCTGCGGTTGCGGCCGACCAGCCGCGCCGGCCAAAGAGTCATCGACGTGCATGTCGACATCGATCCGCCGGCCGCCAAGCGCATTGAGCGCGAATGTTTTTTCGGCAACAAATTCGAGATCGTCAATATCGAAGCCGAGCACCGCGAGCTATTGGTCACCGCGCGCGCGCGCATCGTCGTCTCGCGCCCGGTGGCGCCGGCGGCGACGCCCAATTGGGAGGAGGTGCGCCAGCACGCCTTCAGCGTCAACGATCTCGGGCCGCAGTCGCCCGCCCATTTCATCTATGCGAGCCGGGTGGTGACGCTCGACGAACCGGTCGTCGCCTATGCGCGCAGGAGCTTTCCGGAGGGACAGCCGATTCTCGACGGCGCGACCGATCTGATGGAGCGCATCTGGAACGATTTCGACTATGATTCCAAGGCGACCTTGGTTTCGACGCCGCTTGGCGAAGCTTTCGAGAAGAAGCGCGGCGTCTGCCAGGATTTCGCCCATATCATGATCGCGGGCTTGCGGGGGATCGGATTGCCGGCGCGCTATGTCAGCGGCTATCTGCGCACCGTGCCGCCGCCGGGCCAGGAGCGGCTGGAGGGCGCCGACGCCACCCATGCCTGGGTCGCGGTGTGGTGCGGGCCGCTCGACGGCTGGGTCGGGCTCGACCCGACCAACAAGATTCTGGTCGGCGACGACCATATCATCCTCGCCGAAGGCCGCGATTATGCGGACATTTCGCCGATCAACGGCGTCATCCTGTCCTCGGGCGGACAGGACGTCGGAGTCGCCGTGGATGTCATCCCCGTCAAGTCCGAGGACACGCCGCCGACTTTTTCTTGAGTTTTCGGTGGAGCCCGGAGACGGCGTCTTTGACGAAATGCTCCTTTCCCGTGATATGACGATCTCTGTTGCAGCAGGCGGGAGAGGGAGCCGCCGCTGTGTTCGTCACGAAGGATCGTTCATGCGTCAGGCCCAGCAAAGAATCTCCATTGCGACCAGCGGGCGCGGGCTGCTCGAATTTACTGGCGAGGCGCGCGCCTTTTTGCGCGCCAGCGGGATGTCGATGGGCCAGATGACGATTTTCTGCCGGCACTCTTCGGCGTCGCTGCTGATTCAGGAAAACGCCGATCCTTCCGTGGCCGCCGACCTGCTCTCCTTTTTCGATCGGGTCGCGCCGGAGGGGCGGGGCCTCTATCGCCATGAGAACGAGGGGCCGGACGACATGCCGGCACATATCCGCACGGCTCTGACGCCATCGAGCCTGACTATTCCCTTCGCCTCCGGCGATCTGGTCCTGGGGACGTGGCAGGGGATCTTTCTGTTCGAACATCGTCGCGACCCGCGTCGTCGCGAGGTGGTCTTGCATGTGATCGGAGAATGACGACGTCCTCCGCATTTGTTTCGGTTTTTTGAGGATATATGCTGGCGTCCTTCCCCGATCTCCAGTCCATCGCCGCGGGCGGCAAGCGCGGCCTTTCGCGCGCCCTGGCTTTGATCGAAACCCATGAGGGCACGGCGGAGCTGGCCGAACTGCTTGACGCTGCTTTGGCGCAGACCCGCGCGCATACGGCGGGCCTCACCGGGCCGCCGGGCGTCGGCAAATCGACCCTGACCAATGCGCTGATATGCGACTGGCGCGGGCGCGGCGAGACATTGGGGGTGATCGCCGTCGATCCTTCCTCGCGGCGCACCGGCGGGGCGTTGCTCGGCGACCGCGCGCGCATGGCGACCGATCCCGAGGATCAGGGCGTTTTCGTCCGTTCCATGGCGGCGCGCGACCGGCTGGGCGGCCTGTCCGATCAGACCATCGCCGCCGCCGCTTTGATGCGCGCTCTGTTCGATCGCGTGTTGATTGAAAGCGTCGGTATCGGCCAGTCGGAAGCCGATATTTCCTTCGCCGTGGATTCGGTGATCCTGTGCGTTCAGCCGGGTTCGGGCGACAGTTTGCAATTCATGAAGGCTGGCGTAATGGAATTGCCTGATATTGTCGTCGTCACCAAGGCCGACATGGGCGACGCCGCCAAACGCGCGAAAAGCGAGGTCGAGGGGGCGCTGACGCTGTTCGAGCGCGACGACGATTGGCGCGTGCCGGTGATCCTGGCCTCGGCCGCGAGCGGCGCCGGCATGGCGGAATTGCACAAGGCATTGGCCGATCATCGCGCCTGGGCCGAGCGCGGCGGCGCGTTGAAGGCGCGCCGCGCGGCGCAGGAAAAGGCCTGGGTGGAGCAATCGATCCGCGCCCGTTTCGGCAGCGAGGGTTTTTCGCGCGCGAGCTCCATCCCTTTTTCCGCGCCAGGCCCGTTCACGCGCGAACTGGAAATCGCGCGTGAACTGACACGGCTGCTGCAGAAGGGTTAGCCGGCGCCGGCCGCCGAAATCAGCCGGTAATGGCGGGCAAGCGCCGTAAGGCCGCGGCGCAGGGTGAAGAGGGCGACCGCGCCCGCCATTTTGGCGTCCTTATAGGCGCCGATCTCGCGGCCGACATCGACGATCTCGCGGTCTTCGAGCACGATCGCCGCCAAAGGATCGCGAAAATCCTCGGGAATCGCCTCGCGCGCGGCGCGGAATTTCTGCAGGTTTTCGATCTGGCTCTCGCAACGCCACATCCCGTTGGGGGAAAAAGCCGCCTTGACCTCCTGCGAGGGATCGAGCGAGCGCAAGGGATCGAGGCCGGCGCGGAAAAAGCTTTCGCGATATTTCTCGCCGGCCTGGGCGAGGACGAAGTTGCGCGCCTTGTCGGCGCGGTCGAGCTGGTTGCGGTCGCGCAGCCGCGCCAGCGGCCCGTCATCGAGCCGCATCCGGACCGAATCCACCGTTTCCGTTTCAAATTTGTCACCGCGCGAAACCTCGACCATTTCGGAAAAGGTTTCGATGCGCGCGGCGCCGCCCGCCTGTATCAGGCGCTCGACGCTCGGGCCTTCCGGGGCGCGATCGCCGGCGCGCTGAAATTTTTTCAGAGCGCGCCGCGCGCTTTCGCGCGACGGCGTTTCGAGGCAGCCAAGTTTGGGCAGGGAAATCTTGTTCTTGTGCGTCTTGCTCATCTTGCGCTCGGAATTTTGAGGGGGATTCAGGCGGCGGGAAAGTTGCTGATGGTCAGCGCCAGTTCAGCGCCGGCGCCGTAAGTTGCGCTGAATTTTTCCGGCGGCAGGCCGCGGCGGACGATGCGGCAGCGGGCGAGGAGTTCGACCAGCGGACGTTCCAGCGCGCCGAACTGGCGGGTGCGGGCGTTGCGCGGCGCGATGACGTCCAGCGCGTAAATCGCGCCGATCCGGCCCGGCTTCTGGGCGTTCAGCCGGCGCGCGGCCTGGTCGAGCCATTCCTCGTAAGATTCGGAGCGCACGAGGCCCTTTGGGGTGGGAACGTAAAGGACCGATGCTGGCGGCGGGACGGGGACGCGCACCGTGATTTTCTGCGCGGCGGGGCGGGGTTCGGCGCTGAGGCCGAAGGACCCGGTCTTCGGCGCCGCCGCGCGGGCTTTGACGGTCTCGACCCGCAGGGGCCTCGCGCCGGCGCGGGGCACGATGATGGTGGTGGAGGAAAAGGGCGAAAAGACGCGGAAAGGTGCGGGGAAAGTCATGGTCGCCTTGGGGTGGTGGGAAGGAAAAACTTGACTGCGCAGCGAAATAGAACATAAAGGGAACATTGCTAAACTGTCAATGGGCAAAATCCCCCTGGCTCGATCAAGGTAAATATGGGAGAATTCCCATCATGGATGAAGTGATCCGCAATCGCGTCAAAGCCGAGATGGAGCGGCAGGGCCTCGATATGAAAGGCCTGTCGAAACTTGCCGGTCTGGGCGAAACCTATGTTCGCGACGCGCTCAAGCGCGGGCGCGGCGGCTCGCTGCCGGCGCTCAACAAACTTGCCGCGGCCCTTGGCCGGTCGCTGGACTGGCTTTTGACCGGCGCGGAGACGGCGGGCGGCGAATTCGCCCCGGAAAAACCGCCACGCCGTCGACTCGACACCAGCGTGGACCGAAAGATCGTCGACGGCGCGACCGAGGCGGGGACGACAATCCTCGAAGTCGACGTGCGCGCGGGGGCGGGCGGCGGCGGCGTGCCGGTCGAGGCCTTCGTCCATGACGAACAGGGCAATGTTTACGCGGCCGAGGGGATCGCGGCGGAATGGAGCCTGCCGCCGTCCGTCGTGCAGGGCGTGCTCCATGCTTCGGCGCGCCATATCAGGGTTTTCGAGGTCATTGGCGATTCGATGGAGCCGCGCCTGTTCGAGGGCGACCGGGTGTTCATCGATCTGCGTTACACCACGCCGAGCCCCGAGGGCATTTTTGCGCTGTGGGACGGTTTCGGCCTGGTGATCAAAAGGCTGCAGATCGTCATGGGGTCGGAGCCGACCCGGGTGCGGGTGATCTCGGCCAATTCGTCTTACGCGCCTTATGAGACTCCGCTGGATGAAATCCGGATCATCGGCCGTTTCGCCGGGCGCTTCACCGTCAACTGACGGAGCCCATCAAAGCCCATCGGGCTGATTGGGCACCAAAATGGGAAAAATCCCAGAATATTGCAAAAATCCCATCAAAGCCCATTGACCGGTCGACCGACTTTTGCTAGAAATATCCATGTTGACGATGTGCGCCCGGCGCTCCCGAAGCGGAGCCGCCGGGTTTTTGTTTCGGACTCGATTTGATGGCGCGTCCGCCGAACCGTCGTCAAATCGAAATTCTTCAGTTTCGCGGCGTTTCCACGAAAACCCGGCGTCCACTTTTCGCACGCCGCTTCAGCAGACGAATTGGAAGAGATATGGCGTCCGATCCGCGCGAGGATTTGCAGGAAAATGGCAAGGGCCGGGGCGGGTCGAAGGCGAACGGGAGCAACCCGGCGCCGTCCTGCGTCGATCGCGACCTCGCGATCCTGAACATGCGCCTGCATGGGCTGACCTTTCATGAAATCGCCCGCCAATTGCCGGAAGCAGGGTTCCGCCCGGTCAGCGTCAGCCGCGTTCATGCGATCGTCGCGAAGAGCCTGCGTTCGTGCCGCGAACAGCCGGCGCGCGAATTGCGCCAGCTTGAACTGCTGCGGCTCGATCAGTTGCAGGCGGCCCATTACAAGGCGGCGATGGGCGGCGACGCCGCCGCCGCTTCGCGTGTGTTGTCGATCATGGACCGGCGCGCGAAGCTGCTCGGCCTCGACGCCGGGCCGGAGGCCGTGGTTTCGCTGGAGGAGGCGCGCGTTACGCTGTTGAAGAAGCTCGACGCTCTCGCGCGCGGGCTGGCGGACGGCGACGCCAAGGCCAAGAAATGATCGCCATGGATCGGACGCCGACCGACGCCCGCGCACTGGCGCGCCTGAGCCCGCGCGAGCGCGCGACGTTTTTCGCCCGGCTTGACGCCGATGAACTGGAATCACTGAAAACCCTGTGGCCCTTCTGGGCGCGGCCCGAGCAACTCGCGCCGCCGGGCGACTGGGTCTATTGGCTGCCGCTGGCCGGGCGCGGCTGGGGCAAGACTCGCACCGGGGCGGAGACCGTGCGTCATTGGACGCGCGAATTTTCCCTGGTCAACCTGATCGGCGCCACCGCCGATGATGTGCGCGACGTAATGGTAGAGGGCGAATCGGGCGTGCTGGCGGTGTGTCCGCGCGACGAACGTCCTCGCTACGTCGCGCACAGGCGGCGGCTGGAATGGCCGAACGGCGCCAGAAGCCTGTTGTTTTCCGCCGAGGAGCCGGAACGGCTGCGTGGCAAGCAGCATATGAAGCTCTGGGCCGACGAACTCGCCGCCTGGCGCTATCCCGAGGCCTGGGACCAGGCGGTGTTCGGTTTGCGGCTTGGCGCGAAACCCCAGGCGATCATCACCACGACGCCGCGTCCGACCAAACTGATGCGCGAGTTGCTGGCCGACCCACTGACCATTTCGACCCAGCATTCGACCTATGAAAACATCGGCAATCTGGCTGAAAGCTTTTTGGCTCGCGTCGTGCGCAAATACGAGGGCACGCGATTGGGGCGCCAGGAATTGCACGCCCATATGCTGCTCGATGTTCCGGGCGCCCTGTGGACGCGCGAGATGATCGAGGCCGCCCATGTCGCCAAGGAAGAGGCGCCGAAGCTTGGTCGCATCGTGGTGGCGCTGGACCCGCCCGCGACCTCCGGCGAAAACGCCGACGAATGCGGCATGATCGTCGCCGGGCTGGCGGCGGACCGACAGGTTTTCGTGCTCGCCGATCTGTCCCGCCGGGGCGAGACGCCGCTCGGCTGGGCGACGCGGGCGGTGGCGGCTTTGCGCGATTTCGCCGGAGATTGCATCGTCGCCGAAGTGAATAATGGCGGCGAGATGATCGAGACGCTCATCCGGCAGGTGGACGCCAAAGTCGCTTTCCGCGCCGTGCGGGCGTCGCGCGGCAAGTTCACGCGGGCGGAGCCGGTGGCGGCGCTCTACGAGCAGGGCCGGGTGCGCCATTGTGGAACTTTTGCTCGGCTCGAAGACCAGATGTGTCTGATGACGCCGGATTTCGACCGGGCGCGCGCCGGTTTTTCGCCCGACCGGGTGGATGCGCTGGTTTGGGCGGTTTCCTCGCTGGTTTTCGAACAGGAAGCGGGCGCGGCTCTGTTTGAATTTTACCGCAGCATGACGGCCGATATGAGCGGGCGGACCTGACCGCTGCCGCGCCGAGACAATTCACTGGAGTTCATCATGACCGAACGCGGCGCGGGCCTGCCTCGCTGGACCCTTTCGCCTGTCGAAATCACCGCGCGCTATGGCGGCGTCGAGGGCGCGGCCGATTGGTTTGGCCCGTCGGCGCCGCAGGCGCCGGGCGCGCCGGCGGATGTCGCCGGGCGGCAGTGGGATTTTCCCTCGGGCTACAACCTTGCCACGCGCACCCGCAATTTCGAGGCCTTTTCGTTCTCAGATCTGCGCACGCTGGCCGACGCCTATGATTTGCTGCGTCTGGCGATCGAGACGCGCAAGGATCAGATCGAGCGCCTGAACTGGACGATCCGCCCGAAGTCGGGTCTGATCGCGGAGTCCGCCCAGATCGCGCGCGTGGAAAAGTTCTTCCAGAGCCCGGACGGCGCGCAGGATTGGTGCGCCTGGATGCGGATGATTCTGGAGGATCTGTTCGTGATCGACGCGCCGGCTTTGTGGTGCGAACGCGACCGTGGCGGCGCGTTGCTGGCGCTGCATGTGCTAGACGGGGCGACAATCAAGCCGGTGCTCGACGCCTGGGGCCGCACACCGCGGCCCTTCGTGCAGAATGGTAGGCTGGTGTATCCGGTCGCCTATCAGCAGATTCTCAAAGGGCTGCCAGCGGTCGATTATTCGGCGCGCGACATTCTCTATCGTCCGCGCAACAGGCGCGCCCATCGCGCCTATGGCTATTCGCCGGTCGAGCAGGTGATGGCGACGGTCAATATCGGCCTGAAGCGGCAGTTGCATCAACTGACCTATTTCAGCGAAGGCAATGTGCCGGAGAGCCTGATCGGGGTGCCGGACGGTTGGACGCCGGATCAGATCAAGAATTTCCAGGATTATTGGGACCTCTATTTCACCGGCGATCTGGCGCGCCGGCGGCGGGCGAAATTCGTGCCCGGAGGCGTCGCAAAAACTTTTATTCAGACCAAGGAGCCAGAGCTCAAGAACGCGTTCGACGAGTGGATTGCGCGCGTGGTCTGTTTCGCCTTTTCGATCTCGCCGCAGCCGTTTGTCAATCAGGTGAATCGCGCGACCGGCGAGACCCAGAAGGAAACCTCCGACCAGGAAGGCTTGCTGCCGATTTTGGCCTGGGTCAAGCGTCTGTGCGACCATGTGATCCAGAATCTGCTGGGTGCGGACAATCTGGAATTTGTCTGGCGCCACGAGCCGACCATCGATCCGACGGTGCAGCGGGAAAATCTGGTCGCTTATGTTAGCGCCGGGATGATGACCCGGCGCCGCGCGGCGGAGATTTTGGGCGAGACCCTTCCGGACGATCCGATGGCCGATGTGCTCGCGGTGACCACGGGGCAGGGCGTAGTGCGGTTGGGTGGCGATTTGGCGCAGTGCGCGGCGGTGAAACGCTTCGACGTTGAACCCGCGAGCTTCGGTAAGTATAGTCCGGAACAGCCGCGCGGCAGCGATGGGCGGTGGATCAGCGCGGACGATTCACAAAAACCCGTCGACCAAAATTCGCAACCGAACGCTCAAGGCGGTGATCGCCAACCGAACACAAAAATTGAAGTTGCGGCGACAACAAAAAATTATGATTACGCTTGCAAGGTTTTGGGCCTCGATCCAAAGGAGGCGTCAAAAGCTTTACATGATGCGAAGGCACATGCGAATTTGTCGGGTGCCGATAACTGCCAATTGGTCGTGTCCCGGCGCGTGGTGTAGGACGCGGGGAGAAAGCCGCTTGCGAAGCGCGCTTTTCATAGCGCCGTAGCGAGCGAGCGGCTTTCGGCGGCCACCGACGATTCTCCGGTTAAGTTCGGGTTGCAACACACCAACGCAACCGAGGAACCACCGATGACCGACGAGATGATGAGCCTTCGCGCGCTTGTGGAAAAGGCGCCCGACACGGATTTTCTGCGCGAGATGATCGGCTTTGCCGCCGAGCGGCTGATGGAACTGGAGATCGGCGCGCTGACCGGCGCCGCCCACGGCGAACGCAATCCCGCCGCGCGGCTTGCCCAGCGCAACGGCTATCGCGATCGCGATTGGGAGACGCGCGCCGGCGCGGTTGAACTGCGCATCCCGAAACTGCGCAAGGGCTCGTACTTCCCGAGCTTCCTTGAGCCGCGCCGGATGGCGGAGAAGGCGCTCGCCGCCGTGATCCAGGAGGCCTATGTGCAGGGCGTGTCGACCCGATCGGTCGATGAACTCGTCAAGGCGATGGGCGGCTCCGGCGTTTCGAAAAGCCAGGTGTCGCGCCTGTGCGAGGAGATCGACGAGAAGGTCCAGGCCTTCCTCACCCGACCGCTCGAAGGCGAATGGCCCTACGTCTGGCTCGACGCCACCTATGTCAAAGTGCGGCGCAACAACCGCATCGTCTCCACCGCGGTGATTGTTGCGATCGGCGTCAACGCCGACGGCAGACGCGAAGTGCTGGGCATGGACGTCGGCCCCTCGGAGGCGGAGACCTTCTGGACCGAGTTCCTCCGCAAGCTGCGCCGGCGCGGCCTTCGCGGGGTTCAACTTGTGATTTCGGACGCCCATGAAGGCGTCAAGGCCGCTGTCTCCAAGTTGATGAACGCCACTTGGCAACGCTGCCGCGTCCACACCATGCGCAACGCCCTCGCCCACGCCGGCAAGAGCGGGCGGCGCGTCGTCTCCGCCTTCATGGCCACCGCCTTCGCGCAGGACAGCGCCGAAGCCGCGAAGACGCAATGGCGCAAGGTCGCCGACCAGTTGCGCCCAAAACTGTCCAAGCTCGCCGGTTTCATGGATGAATCCGAGGCCGACGTGCTGGCCTATATGACCTTTCCCAAGGAGCGCTGGCAAAAAATACATTCGACCAACGGCATGGAGCGTCTCAACGGCGAGGTGAAACGCCGCACCGAGGTCGTCGGCATCTTCCCCAACGACGCAGCCATCACAAGGCTCGTAGGCGCCATCCTGCTGGAGCAGAACGATGAATGGGCGGTGCAGCGCTGCCGCTACATGACGCTGGAAACCATCGCCAGCTTGAGCGATGATGCCACCGTCGGACTGCCCGCAGTGGCCGTCTGACCAACCCGGCCCATGCCGGAAAACGCGGTGCAAGGCCAAGCTTCAGCTACACCACCGCCGGGGACACGATCCTGCCAATTCGACCTCGACAATGGAGATATTTGTTTCAACGATGAATGGATCGGAAACCTTCATGGCTGAAACCAAGGTAAAATCCGTCGGAAACCACGAACCTCCGACCTTCAAAACGAGCCTGCGGCTTTGGAGCGATCACGAACCCTTGAAACCTGTCGTTCATGCTTCAAAGCTACAATGGAAGCATTTTTACGTCAAAGGACAGACGATTCCCGCTCAAGGCCGAGCGCCGGCGCGTATCGCTTCTCGGAATTACGCATGCAGTGAGGATGTAGAATACGACAATATCGAACATATAGCGCCGGGGCTGGCGCAATGGCTGGATGAAATTGAATGTCGAGCGCCGTCCATTACCGCGCTCGCCAAAGCGGGCAAGATTGAACCGCTTCTGTGGGTCGCGATCTTCGGCCGAGATCAAGTTGCTACGCCTGTTCTTCCGGCGGAACTCGATGCGCGAGCCAAACAAGCCGGCTTCAAAATCCTGATCGAGAATTATACGGTTATGGATGAAGAAACTGGCAATCCAGCCAAAAGGTTTTTCGGCGCCAAGGGCTAAGAAAACGCGCGGCCAGCGAGACCCAAAAGGACAGCGCCGACCAGGAAGGCCTGCTGCCGATTTTGGCCTGGATCAAGCGGCTGTGCGACCATGTGATCCAGAACCTGCTCGGCGCCGACGATCTGGAATTCGTCTAGCTGGAATTCGTCTGTCGCCATGAGCCGACCATCGATCCGAAGGTGCAGCGGGAAAATCTGGTCGCTTATGTCAGCGCCGGGATGGTGACCCGGCGCCGCGCGGCGGAGATTTTGGGCGAGACGCTTCCGGACGATCCGATGGCTGATGTATCGACGGTGATGACGGCGTTGGGGGCAACGTCGCGCGGCGACGGAAAGGCGAAATCAATTGAGAATGGCGTCGAGCGCCGTCACGAGCTTTGCCGTCTGTTCCGCCGCGCCAATGGTGATCCGCAAAAAATCCTCAATGCGCGGGGCGTTGAAATGGCGCACCAGTACGGCGCGCTCGCGCAAGGCGCGGGCAAGCTCTGCGCCTTTGGCTGTCTTGTGGCGGGCGAAGATGAAATTGGCGCTCGACGGCAGGATGTCGAAGCCGAGTTCGCTCAGGCGCGCGGTCGCGTTTGCGCGCTCGGTGACGATCTGTTTCAGGCTGTGCTGGAAGTAAGCCTCATCCTCGACCGCGGCGACAGCGCCGGCGACGGCGATGCGGTTGAGGGGGTAGGAATTAAAGCTGTTTTTGACCCGTGAGAGGGCTTCGATCAGTCTAGATTGGCCCAACGCATAGCCGACGCGCAGGCCCGCGAGCGCCCGCGATTTGGAAAACGTGCGCACGACGATAAGATTTGGGTTGTCGGAGATGAGCGGGATTGCGGTCTCGCCACCGAAATCGACATAGGCTTCATCGACGACCACCGGGATGTCGGCGTGCTGTTCGAGCATGCGGGCGATGTCGCCGCGCGATATGGCGACGCCAGTCGGCGCGTTGGGATTGGCGAGTACGATCGCGCCCGCGCGGTTACGCCGATAATCATCGATTCGGACGCACATGTTTTCATCGAGCGGGACCGTTTCGTAGGCGATGTCATAGAGCTGCGCCCAGACCGGATAGAAGCTGTAGGTCACGTCAGGAAAGAGCAACGGTTTTTCGTGCTTGAGCAGCGCGAGGAAAGCGTGGGCGAGCACCTCGTCCGAGCCGTTGCCGACGAACACGTTTTCCGGGCGCAGACCGTGATAGGCGGCCAGCGTTTCGCGCAGAGCGTCGGATTCTGGCGCGGGATAGAGACGCAGGGAGTCGTTCGCGGCCTCGCGCATCGCTTTGAGCGCGCGCGGCGAGGGCGGCAGTGGGCTTTCATTGGTGTTGAGCTTCACCAAGCCCTCGATACGCGGCTGCTCGCCGGGCGTGTAGGGGCTCAAGGCTTTCGCCTTAGCGCTCCAGAATTCCATGTTTCAGCGCCTTTTCCTGCGCCCGCGACGGGCGCGCGCCCGTCTTTAGCAAAATTTCGGACCACCTGGCCAGCCTCGTCAAGACCGGGGCTGGCGCAACCCAGTGAGGAGCGCGGAAGCGTGTCAGACCCGTTGCAAATGTTCATACCCCTGCGCAAGGCGGACGCCGCCCGGCGCCTGATCTACGGCTATGCCACAGCGGAACTGCCGGACCGGGCCGGCGAGATCTGCGATTACGCCAGCACCAGGCCCTATTACGAGAAATGGTCGGAGGATTTCGCCAAGGCCTCCGGCGGCAAGAGTTTTGGAAACTTGCGCGCCATGCATGGCAAGGTGGCGGCGGGAAAGATTTCGGCGATCACCTTCAACGACGACGCCAAGCGGATAGAAATCGCCGCCAAGATCGTCGACGAGGACGAATGGCGCAAGATCGAGGAAGGCGTCTATACCGGCTTCAGCCAGGGCGGCGCCTATGTGAAGCGCTGGCCCGACCCGGAGAATCCTGAACTCACGCGCTACACTGCGTCGCCGAGTGAAATTTCGCTGGTCGATCTGCCCTGTCTGCCCGAGGCGAGTTTTGAGCTGGTCAAGGCCGACGGGGCGACCGAGCGGCGCGCCTTTTCCCCGCCGGCCGAGAAAACGGAAGGTCAACCGCAGAACTCCGCATTGCGGGACTGGCTGGTCGGCAATGTGAACAGCGACATCGACGCCGCGGAGACCATCGCCGATTTCTTCGCGGCGCTGGACGCCGACCTCAACGCGGACCCCGTTCACGATGCGCCATTGACTGATCTGCTCGCGCGACTGAAGGCCCGTTGTGTCGCGACGCTGCAACCGGCGGCCGCGCAAAAGGCCGCGGCGCTCGACCTGCGGCTGCAAAAGCTCGCCAGCGACGGCGAAACCGCGCGCCGGACGGCCGCGGAAATCGCGTCGCAGATCGCGGCGCTCAGTGAGCGCGTCGGCGCGCTCGAAGCCGCGCCGGCGCAGCCCGTTCATCTGCCGGGCTTCACGCCGGTGTCCAAATCCGCGGAGTCCGGCCTCGACGATCTGGCCGCCGAACTCGCGCGCCTGTCGCCCGAAAAGGCCTCTCTCGTCCTGATCAAGGCCGCCCAGACCCAGCCGAAACGATTCGGCTGAGTCTTTCCGTTTTTGAATCCCAACAGAGAAAGCATGTCCATGACCGCACAACAGAACGCGCTGGAATTGACTCAGGCGATCCGCAAGGCTCAGTCCGCGCCCTTGTTCGATCCGCGTTTCGCCAGCCTGGAGAAATCCACTTTCGCGCAGAGCGCTTCCGCCACTTCGGGCCTGACCTATTATGATCTCGAAGCCGGCGCCAAGCTGCTCTATCCGGTCCTCACCCCGTTGCGCAATTCGATCCCGCGCGTGTCGGGCAGGGGTGGCGTGCAGGCCGCCTGGCGCGCGATCACCGCGATCAATTCGACCGGCCTGCGCATCGGCGTTTCCGGCGGCAATCGCGGCGCGGTCCAGGCGGACACGACCAAGGATTTCGTCGCCACCTACAAGGGTATCGGCATCGAAACCAATGTCGATTTCGAGGCCCAGTACGCCGGCCAGAATTTCGACGACATTCGGGCGCTCGCCGCGCAGACCGGTCTCGAAGCGCTGATGATCGGCGAAGAGGCGATGATCCTCGGCGGCAATACGTCGCTGGCGCTCGGCGCGACCGCGACCCCGACGCTCGCGGCCTCGACCAGCGGCGGTTCGCTGGCGGCCGGGACCTGGTCGGTGATCTGCGTCGCCCTGACCCTCGACGGTCTGATGAATTCTTCCGTTGCGACCGGCGTTCAGGCCTCGATCAGCCGCACCAACGCCGATTCCTCGGTCGATACGTTCGGCGGCGGTGCCGCGCAGAAATCCGCCAGTGCCACCGTCGCCACCACCGGCTCGACAGGCAGCGTCACAGCGAGCGTCGCCGTCAAGTCGGGCGCTTTCGGCTACGCCTGGTATTGGGGCGCGGCCGGTTCGGAGACGCTCGGCGCGATCACCACCATCAACAGCGTGGCGATCGCCGCCGCGGCCACCGGGACGCAGACTGCCGCTTCGCTGCCTTCGGCCGACTGGTCGGCCAATTCGCTCGCCTTCGACGGTCTGCTCACCCAGGCGTTGCTGCCGGGGGCCGGCTCCTTGGTGACCGCGCAGCCGACCGGCTCGGCTGGCGTCGGCACGCCGCTGACCGGCGACGGCGCGGGCGGCATTGTCGAGATCGAGAATGTTCTCAAGGCGAACTGGGATCTCTATCGGCTCTCGCCGGACGAGGTCTGGGTGTCGTCGCAGGAGGCGAACAATATTTCGAAGAAGATTCTCGCCGGCGGCGGCTCCGGCGCCCAGCGCTTCATCTTCGACTCCGAGCAGGACGCCATCGGCGGCGGCGTCATGGTGACGACCTACAAGAACAAATATTCGCTCGCCGGCGCCAAATCGCTCGACATCAAGATCCATCCCAACATGCCGGCCGGCACGATGCTGTTCCTGACGCGCAGGCTGCCCTATCCGCTGGCCAATGTCGGCAATGTGATCCAGGTCCGCGCCCGGCAGGATTATTACCAGATCGAGTGGCCGTTGCGTGCGCGCCGTTACGAATATGGCGTCTATGCCGACGAAGTGCTGCAGCATTATTTCCCGCCAAGCATGTCGGTCATCACCAATATCGGCAATGGCTGACGTCTGATTGGCGCCGCCTCCCGACGAGGCGGCGCCCGTGCTTTTCACGACGGAGTTGCGACATGAAATATCGGGCGCCCGAGGGCGTGACCGCGCTGTCCTGCGCGGGTGAAACCATTGCGCCGGACGAGGCGGGACGGTTCGAGGCCGCTGACGAACTGGCTCATGAACTCGCCGCGCATGGCTGCGTGGTCTGCGCCGAGGCGGCACCCGGCGAGGACGCGGCGCCCGTTCGGCCAGCGCGCGCGCGGGCCCGCGCCGAGAAGGCGGACTGACCGTGGCGCAAGGCGATCTCATCTCACTGGCGCAGCTCAAGGCGCATCTCGGCGTGCAATCCAACGGCGACGATTTCGTTCTCTCGGTTCTGATCAGCCAGATCAGCCGCGCGATCGCGGCCTATATCAATCGCCCCTTCATCTGGCCGCGTGATGTCGTCGACGCCTTCGATGGCAACGGGCGCGACCGGATTCAGCTGCGCCATTGGCCGGTGATTTCGGTTTCTTCCGTGTCGATCGACGGGCAAGCGGTTCTTCAGGCGGCCACGCCGCAAAGCGTGGGGTGGCTGCTCGAGCCCTCGGATCTGGAGCCTCCCGGCGCGATGCAGATGGTGATGTTGCGCGGCGGCGTCTTCATGCGCGGCTGGCAGAACGTCTCGATCGCTTACCGCGCAGGGTATCAGGTGAGCGGCGAGGCTGTCGTCGTCCCGTCGCTCGCGCCGTTTTTCGTCCAGGCGGCGCAGCCCTTTGGCGCCTTCGTTTCCGACATGGGCGCAACCTATGCCGACGGAGCCGCGCTATCCTGCGTTCCGGCTAATCCGGGGGCGGGTCAATATGTTCTCGACGGCGGCGGCGGCTACTACTTTTCGGCCGCCGACGCCGGGCGGTCCCTTCTCCTGAACTATGGCTATGCGCCGTCGGACCTGGCGCTGTGCGCGCTTGAATGGGCCGCCGACCGCTATCGTTATCGGGAAAGGATCGGCATGACGTCGAAGAGTCTCGGCGGTCAGGAGACCACGGCTTTTCGTATTTCCGCCATGCCGGATTTCGTCGCGATGGCATTGCGCAATTTCGCCCGCATCATCGCGAATTGACCGATGTTCGAACTCAGCCTCAAGGGCGCTTCGGAGCTTAGGGAGCGCTTCGACGAACTTCCCGACGCTCTGCGCGCGGCCCTGACCGACAAGGTCGAAGTCCTCGCCAGAGCGCTTTATTCCGAAGTCGTCGACGTCAATCTGAGCGGCGGCGTTCTGAACGCCCGCAGCGGCGCCCTGCGCGACTCCATCCAGATGAACGTCGAGCCACAGGATTTGCGGATCGACGCGGAGATATTCGCTAATGGCGACGTCCCCTATTCCGGGATTCTGGAATATGGCGGCAAGACCTCGGCGCATGAAATCCTTCCCGACAAGGCCAAAGCCTTGTCGTTCCTGATGAACGGAAAGCAATTTTTCGCGCGGCGGATTCAGCATCCCGGTTCGACCTTCGCGGCGCGCGCCTATCTTGGCTCGGCGCTCGATGAGCAGGGCGACGACATCGTTCAGGGCTTGCAGGAGACCGTGTTTGCGGCAGCCGGAAAGCTGAAGGATTCCTCATGACCAACACCCGCGAGGCGATTATGGCGGCGCTGTGCGCCTGTCTGGCGAAGGCGCAATTCGCAACGCCGATCAATGGATGCGACACATGGGCGATGCTTTCGCGCCGGGTGAAATTGTGGAGCGATGTGGCGGCGGCGGATCAGCCTGCCCTGTTCGTCGGCGAGCATGGGGAAAACGTGGCCTATGCCGGCGATAGTTTCCCGAGCAAGACGACGCTGAATGTGGACCTGTTGATCTACACGTCGGCGGGACGCGATCCGGACAGTACGCCGGCGCGCGATTTGAACGTCGCAATCGAAGCCCTGATCGCGACGCTCGCGCCGGACCCCAAGATCGGCCGGCAAACGCTTGGCGGCCTCGTCCAGTCCTGTCGGGTGGAGGGGCGGGTCATCAAGGATCCTGGCGACCTCGACGGGCAGGGCTTCGCTCTCGTTCCCGTGAAAATCCTGATCCCATAACGCTCTGACGCAGACGCAAAAAATCGAGGAGTTCACAATGACATCGCCCACGGAGCAATCCGAGCGTCTCGGCCCGAAAATCGAAGCGGAAATCGAGTCCTGGTTTGTCGAGGCCATCCATCATTCACCGGTCTCTCGCGCCACGGAAATTTTCAACCATGTCCGGGTCGCGGTTGACGCCTTGAAGGCGCGGCTGGCCGGCCTTCTCCAGGAGCACTGATTCATGTCGAACACCACTTCCGTCGCCTTCGGTTCGGGCGTTTTGATCGCCACGCCGTCGGGCCCCAACGCCACGCCCGTTCAGTTCGGTTCGTTGCAGGACATCTCGATCGACATCAGCTTTTCGTCGAAACAATTGTTCGGCCAATATCAGTTCCCGATTGCGCTGGCGCGCGGCGAGGGCAAGATTTCCGGCAAGGCGAAATTCGCCAATATCGACGGCCCCTTGTTCAACAATTGCTTTTTCGGCCAGAGCCTGAATCCGGGCCAGAAATTGTGGGCCTATAATGAGGCCGGCGCCGTTCCTTCGTCTGCGTCCTACACGTACAGCGCCGCGAACGCGGTAAATTTCGACGAGGATCTTGGCGTGGTCTATGCGGCGAGCGGTCTCGCCCTGGTCAAGGTCGCCTCGGCGCCCGCCGTCGGCCAGTACAGCGTCGCCGGGGGCGTCTATACGTTCAATTCCGGCGACGCTGGCAAGGCGGTGCTGGTGTCCTATTCCTACACCCAGACGAGCGGAGGCTCGCGCGCAGTGATCTCGAACAAGGTCATGGGCACCGCGCCGACATTCCAGATCGACTTCTATCAGACCAATCCCAATGTCGCCGGCGCGCAATGGTCTTTGCGCCTGTACAATTGCGTGTCGAGCAAATTGAGCATCGCGTCGAAGATGCAGGACTTCGCCATTCCGGAACTCGATTTCGAGGCGCTGGCCAATTCGGCCAACGCCATCGGCGAAATCAACACGGCGGTCTGACATGCGGCCGGATCCGAAAATCGATTGCGCGCGCGCTCCCGTCGTCGCTCTTGGCGGAGAGGAATTTTTCGTTCCAACCCTGGCCTTGCGTCAGGCGCGCTTGGTGGTGCCGGGCCTGCTGAAACTCATGCCGCGCCTCAATGCGGTGCAGGCGCGCATCGCGGCCGGCGATCCGCTCGGCGCGACCCTGATCGACCAGGACGACGTCGAATTGATGATTGATGTCGTGCATTGCGGATTGACGCGGGCCTATCCCGATTTTTCCCGCGACGATCTGCTCGACCGCGAGGCGGCGTTCCCTGAACTCGTGGCCGCGCTTGGCGTGATCGCGAGGCAAACGGGGCTGTTCGCGGCCCCGGAAGCGCAGGCGCCGGGGGAGTAGAAATCGACGATCCGGACTTCGACCGGATCGTCGCCCAATATTGCCAGATGTCGGGGGAAGCCTGGACCGACGCGCTGGAAAGTGAGCTGACCTTTTCGCGCATTGTCGCCCGCCACGAATATTGGCGCGACAACCCGCCGCCGTCCGCCATGCTCATGGCGATTGCGGCGGGGCTTGGCGTTTGGGAGCCGACGCGGCGCGCGACAGCCGACTCCGTCGCGACCTTGCGCGGACTCTTCCCGTCTGGACAGATCTGACGGCGCCTCTGGCGCGAAAAGAGGAATGGGATGGCTCAGTCCAACGTTTCGATTTCCTTTGGCGCGGACGCTTCCGATTTTCTCGACGGCGTCGCGCGCGTATCGGCGTCGCTCCAGTCGTTGCCGACCGGAGTCAACCAGGTCGCCGCCGGTCTCGCCAAGACATCGCAAAGCTTTTCCGCCTTTGGCGCGGGCGCGGCCAATGCTCTCGCCAAAACAGGAGAGGCGTCGCGCGAGGCCAGTGCGTCTCAGCGGGACGCCGCGCATGCAAGTCTCGCTGAGATCAACGGTGAGATTTTCGCCGAACGGCTCGCATTTTCGGAAAAGAAATCGCTTTATGACGCGCTGTCCAGGCTGAAGATTGTGAGCGCCGACGAACGTCTGGCGGCGACCCAACGGGCGCTGGCCAGCGAATATTCGGCGGAAAAGGCGTTGATTGCAAGAGAATTGCAACTCGGCGACCTGAGCGTGCAGCAACGCGAGGATATCCAGAATCGGAACCTGGCGCTCGACGCGAGATATGCGCTCGAAAGCCAGAAGATCATGCTGCAATCGGTCCAGCAAATGGTCGGACCGATGGGCCGCGTCGTGGATTCGATGGCGTCCTCGTTCGCGTCCGGTTTGACAGGCATGATTTTTCATGCCCGCACGCTCAATCAGGCAATGGCGTCGGTGGCGCAGTCCGTCGTTTCGCATTTCATTCGCATGGGCGTTGAGGTCGTCGCCGATTGGGGGAAGCGGCAGATCGCTCTCGTCGTCCTGTCGCAGACGGCGGAGAGTCAGAAGACAGCCGCCGCGCTCAGCGGCGCGGCCGCGCGCGAGGGTATTGCGGGTGGCGAAGCGACGAGCGGGCTCGCGTCGATCATCGCCAATGCGATCAAGTCGATCACGGTGTCGGCCGGTGAAGCGGGCGCAGGAGCAGCCGCCTTCATGGCGCCTTTCATAGGTCCCGGAGCGGTTGCGGAAGGCGCAGCGGTCAAGGGCGCGGTCCTCGCGATGGGGGCTTATGACATTGGCGCCTGGCAGATCGACCAGGATCAGATCGCGATGGTCCACCGCAATGAGATGGTCATGCCCGCGGCCGAAGCCGGCGCCTTCCGCTCAATGCTTACCAATGCGGCCAATGGCGGCGCCGCCGGCGCGGCGGGCGGCGGGGACACGCATGTTCACTTGAATGTCAGCGCGCTCGACGCCGGCTCGGTGAAAAGCTGGCTGTCGAACAATTCGCGGCAGATCATGAAGGCGCTCGATGGCGCGGTGAGGAACGGCGACCATCTGGGGCTTCGCCGGCTCGCAACGGGTTGAGATCATGGCGCAAGTCTTCGGCGTTTGCCTTCTTCCGGCTACGGGCGAGTTCTCCTATGACACAATCCCCGCGCAAGGCGCACGCTGGGATCCGGCCGGCGGCGTCGCGGGCGGCGGCGCGCTGGAAAGCCTGTCGCCGATCAATTGCTTTTATGCGCCCGGCGGGACCAGGACCGACTATTCGGTTGCGCTCGATCAATTGCAGGCGGAGCATCCGGAATGCCAGACTGTCGCGCTCGTCGTCGCCTGGTTCGGCGATTCCACCGACGCGGCGTCGTGCCGGATTTACCCTTCGACCAGCTATATCGTGGGGGCGTTCGAGAGTTGGGGCGGGTCGGCATGGTCGGCCGTCAACTGGCAATGTTCGGGCCTGACGCAAGCCTCCTCCGGCTTGATCCCGATCTCGCAGACGAATGGCGGCTTCACCTATGGGGGCACGCCCTCGGACCAGAGCGTCGTTCGTTGTATTCGGGATTTGAAGGCGCGCGGATTTCGCGTGATCTTCTATCCGTTCATTCTGATGGATTGCGCCGGAAAGCCCTGGCGCGGGCGGATCGGCCTGTCGTCCGATCTGTCGAGCGCCGCGACTTCCGCCGTGAGCGATTTTCTCGGCTCGGCGGCGCCCTCGCAATTTTCGCGGGACACCGTCAATTTGACCGTGGCTTATTCGGGTTCGTCGGCCGATTACACATTCCGGCGCTTCATCCTGCATTACGCCAATTTGTGCGTCGTCGCGGGCGGCGTCGATCTCTTCCTCATCGGGTCGGAACTGCGCGGCCTTGAAGTCATTCGCGGGCCGGCGTGGACGAAAACCGGGTCAGTCGACGCCAATGGCGATGCGGTCTGGGACTATCCTTTTGTCGCCGGCTTGGCGCAACTGGCAGCCGATGTACGTTTGGTCTTCGATGGCGCCGGCCTGACAAAAAACCTGACGAGCTGGAAGAACCTGATCGCCTATTCGCCGGACTGGTCCAGTTGGAACGGCTGGCAGCACGCGGGCGAGAACGGCCAGTGGCCGCACCTCGATTCTCTATTCGCCTCGCCGAACATCGATCTCGTGTCCTTCGACAATTATCTGCCCTTGTCCGATTGGACGACCGGGAGCGGCGGCCTGGATTGCGCGAATTGGACGGCGCCCAAGGCGACGACCTGGCCGGCCTCGACGGCGGCCATGAACGGGCTCGGGCTCTTCGGTTCGCCGACGATCTATTCGGAACATTATCTTGCTGGGAATATCGAGGGCGGCGAGCAGTTCGACTGGTATTATGGCGACTCGAACAATGATGGGCGCGGGCTCGATCCCAATGGCTCGGGGGTCATGGTCAGCCTGCCGGAAGGCGACCGGCTGACGCAAGGCCGCAACCCCTATTATGCGGGGCAGCAGCTTCTTGCCCGCAAGCAATTTCGCTGGTGGTGGCGGAACACGCATCAGGCGATCTATGACGCGGGCGACGGCAATGGCTGGGCGCCGCACGGCCCGGCGACGCAATGGACGGCGCAGATGAAGCCGATGATCTTCGCCGAATATGGCTTTGCGACCGTCGACCGCTGCACCAACCAGCCGAACGTCTTTTTCGATCCGAATTCGACCGAGAGCGACACGCCGTTCTGGTCCGTCTGGAATTCTTCGGATGGCGACACATGGACACCGCGCCGCGACGACAATCTCGCCAATCTCGGTTTGCAGACAATCTATGACTATTGGTCCGAGGCCTCGAACAACCCAAGTTCGAACGGCGGCCCAATGATCCTGACGCCGTTCTGTTGCGCCTGGAACTGGGATGCGCGGCCGTTCCCGACCTTTCCGCTCAATGCGAGCGCGTGGGGCGACGCGGCCAATTGGGCGGCCGGCAACTGGATCGGCGGCAAGGGGCCATATGTCGCAATTCCAGCGCCGGATGCGCCGCCGGGGCCCGGGGCGTATGCGACTTTCCCGACGCTTTCGGGCGAGGCGTGGAGTGCGCATTACAAGCCGCGGTTCTCGACCCGGACGGCCGCCAAGGCTTCCGGGCGTGAGACGCCGGCGGCCGTCTTTGCGTCGCCGCTGTGGGACATCGAACTCCGGTTTGATGTCTTGCGCTCGGCGACCGCTTTTTCTGAAATGCAGGAGGTTCTTGCTTTCGCGGACGAAGTTGCGGGGCAGGGGGCGCCATTCCTGTTCGCGCCGCCGGGGAGCCTCGGCGTCTATTTCGGCGCCTCGCTCGGAAGCGGCGACGGGGCGACGAGGGCCTTCGTCCTCTCGCGGGCGATCGGCGGCTATGTCGAAAGGGTCCAGGCGCTGATCGGATCGCCGACCGTTTATGTCGATGGCGTCGCGCTCGGCCCGAGCGCCTATAGCGTCTCGGTTCTGCCGGCGACGATAACCTTTGCGACGGCGCCCGCCGCGGGCGCGGCGCTGACGATCGACTTCTCCGTCGCTCATCTGGCGCGTTTTTCTGACGACACCGAAGATTTGGAGCAGATCATGTCAGGGCTTTGGCAGGCTGGAGCGATCCGCCTTGAGACGGTGCGCGCATGACGACGCCCCCGACCTTCCCGGCGCTCCCTGGCCAAGGCTGGAGCGTCCACAAAAAACCTGTCTTCTCGACCCGCGTCGCCTCCCATGTGTCGGGCCGGGAAGTCCGCGCCGGGCTTTATGCTCACGCGCTTTACGAATTCGAACTGACTTTCAACGGCCTCGATTCCTCGGGCGAGTTCGCAGGTTTGCAAGCGCAATCGCTGCAAATACTGATGGGTTTCTTTCTGACCGCTCAAGGACGGCTGAACACATTTCTTTATGTCGATCCAACCGATAGCGCTGCGACGGGTCAGTTCATCGGTACCGGCGACGGATCGACGACGACCTTCACCCTCGGGCGCGCGATCGGTGGCTATTTTGAGCCGGTTTCCTATGTGACGGCGATCTTTGGCGTCACGGTCAACGGAGCCCCGGCAAGCAATTATTCTTTCACGGCGCCGAACACGATCACTTTTGCCGGAGCCCCGATCGCCGGCCAAGCTGTCGCCTGGACTGGGACTTACGCTTTTCAGTGCCGCTTCCTCGACGACCAGATGGACTTCGAGGAAATCACATCCGGGGCCTGGCAGAACAAGAGCGTCAAATTCAGGTCGATCCGATGAAAACCGCAACCGCCGCGCTCATCAGCTATTTGAACAACCTGCGCCCGACCTCCGACGCTCCCCTTCAAGTCGGCGATCTGTTCACGATCTGGCTCGCGAACGGCTCGATCCTGACCTACACCAATCTGGACTTGCCGGTTTCATGGAACGGCTACGTCTATTCGGCCTCGGCGGTTCTGGTCGCGGGCCTGCGCTATAAATGCGCGCTCGGCCTGAATGTGGACAGTCAGCAGATCACGATTTCGGCGCGGTCGACCGACACGCTCGGCGGCGTTCCCTTCATGCAGGCGTTGCAGGAAGGCGCTTTCGACGGCGCGATCATTCAGCGCGAGAAGGCGTTTTTCTCGTCCTGGGCGACGACTGGCGGCTCACTCGTCCCGATCGGAGCCGCCATCATGTTCAAGGGCCGCGATTCGTCGGTCGATCAGATCGGGCGCACCACGGCGCAAATCACGGTCGCGGCCGACACCGTCTTTCTCGACATCGACATGCCGCGCCGGGTGTGGTCGCCCCAATGCACGCACGTCCTCTATGATTCGGGCTGCAGCCTCGCGCGCGGGACTTATTCGGCGAGCGGCGCGGTCGGAGCCGCGTCCAGCCAAACAATAATCGCGTGGAGCGGGTCAAGCATCAATTACGCGCAAGGGTCGATAACCTTCACGTCCGGCGCGAATGCGGGCGTGGTTCGGACGATCAAGACGGCCAACTCGGCAGTCCTTGGGTTGGCCTATCCGCTGCCGAATGTTCCGGCTGTCGGGGACGCCTTCACCGTCGCGCAGGGCTGCGATCACACGATGGCGACCTGTCAGAGCAGGTTCAACAACCTGTCGAATTTTCGCGGCTATCCCTTCGTCCCGCCACCGCAGATCATGACCGGGCCGCTCTCGACGAGTTGGGCAAGCAACAGCGGCGCCGGCAAGGGGGGCAAATGACGACCGAGGATTGCCAGCGCAGGGCCGTTGTCGCCGATGCGCGCAAATGGATCGGAACCCCCTACCACGACGGCGCCGACATTCGCGGAGCCGGCGTCGATTGCGGCATGTTGATCGTGCGCGTCTTCGTCGATCTCGGGCTTGTGCCGCCCTTCGACCCGCGTCCCTATCCGCCGGATTGGATGATCCACCGGAGCGACGAAAAATATCTCCGATGGCTCGATGAAACGTGCGGCGAGGTCGAAAGCCCGCGCCCCGGCGACATTGCCATCTTTCGCTATGGGCGTTGCTACGGCCATGGCGGGATCATCACCTCCGCCGAACCGCTCACGCTCGTTCATTCCTATGTCGATGCGCGCCAGGTCATCGAAGAAGGATTCGGGCAAAACCACGAATTGACGAAGCCGAGCCGGAAAACTCGGTTCTTCTCGATTTGGGCCAAAAAAGGCGCATCGTAATGGGACGTTTGAGCTCGGCCGGAAATCAATGGACCGAAAACACGATCTATTCCGGCATTCAAATCCAATCGACGTCGAGCGCCATCCCGGTGCCGATCGTCTATGGACGCAACATCGTCTCGCCGAACATCATCTGGTACAATGGCTTCGGCGCTTGGGCGAGCGTGACCGGCAAGGGCGGCCAGAAGCAGTGGACCGCCCACTATTACGCCGACGTCATCATGGGGATTTGCGAAGGGCCGATTTCAGGCGTCGGGAACGTCTGGCAGTCCTCGACAATACCTTTGAGCCTCGGCCTCATGGGGCTGACGCTCGAACTTGGCGGGTCGCCGCAGGCGGTTTGGCCCTATCTCGCGGCGAAATATCCAAGCCAAGCATTGACCTATCCCGGCACGGCCTATGTCTATGCGTCAACCTTCAATCTCGGAGCGAGCGCGACCATCAATTCGAGCAATTTCGAGGTTTACGGCATCCTCGCCGGCTCGGGGTTCAACAGCATCGACGCCGATCCGGCGCAAATGATCTATGACTTTCTGACGAACAGCCAATATGGCGTCGGCTTCCCGCCCGCCTCGATTTCGGGCGATTCGCTCTACAATTCGGCTTACGGCTACCAGAACTATTGCAAGGCGGTCGGGATGGCATTTTCAGCTGTCCTCAATGCTCAGGAGCGTGCGGCCTCGATCCTGACCCGCTGGCTTCAACTCTCCAACTCGACCGCGATCTGGTCTGACGGAATGCTCAAGTTCATTCCGTTGGGGGATTCGGTCGTCACCGGCAATGGCGCGACTTTCACGCCCAACACGACGGCGCTTTACAGCCTGACGGACGAGGATTTCGTCTATTCGCAGGGCGAGGACCCGGTCCAGATCACGCGCTCGGACCCCTATTCGCTCCCGAACTGGCAATCCATCGAAATTCAAGGCCGCGCCGACAATTACAACACCGGGCCGGTGACGGCTTTCGACCAATCGATGATCGATCGCTTCGGCCTTCGGCTCGGCTCGACTATCACCGCGCACGAAATTTGCGACGCGGCCATGGGGCAGACGGCGGCCCAACTGATCCTTCAGCGCGGGCTCTACATCCGCAACGCATACAAATTCAAGCTCGGCGAGGAATTCTGCCTGCTCGAACCGATGGATTTGGTGCAACTGACGGATTCCGTACTCGGGTTGAACGCGACGACGGTTCGGATCATGGAAATCGACGAGGACGAGGCCGGTGTCCTGACCGTCGCCGCCGAGGAATGGCCGGGGAACGTCCAGACCTCCGTCGCCTATCCGACCCAAAATGTCAGCAGCGGCGCGCCGACCGCGTCGAACACGCCGAACCAGGTCAACGCGCCGCTGGTTATCGAGCCGCCGCCAGCCCTGACGGATAATGCCTCGCAAATCTGGATTGGCGTCTCGCCGCAAAACGCCGACCCGAATTGGGGCGGTTGCGTTGTCATGGCTTCGTTCGACGGGACGACTTACGCCGAGGTCGCGACGATCTATGCGGCGGCGAAGCAGGGCGTCCTTTCGGCCAACCTGCCGGCTTATTCAGGGGGCAATCCCGACACCACCGATACGCTTGTGGTCAATCTGACGGAAAGCGGTGCGACGCTGACGTCGACCACGGCCGCGTCTGCCGCGGCGGGCGTGACGATGTGCTATGTCGGGGGCGAATATCTCTCGTTCACGACGGCGACGCTGACGGCGGCGAATCAATACAACCTGACCGGGCTCTATCGTGGCCAGGGCGGCGTTGAGAGCGTCGGAAGCAGCGCCGGGGCGCCCTTCTGTCTGCTCGACTCGGCGATCCTGAAATATGCGATTCCGAGCGCCGAAATCGGACAGACGATCTATCTCAAATTCCAGTCGTTCAACATCTTCGGCGGCGGCCCGCAAGACCTCTCGACTTGCACGGCCTATGCCTATGCGGTCCAGGGGACGGGGGCGCTCGGGGCGGTCGCCACGGCGCTCGCGGTCGGGGCGGCGATGGACTTTGGCCATGTCGCCGGCGACGGCGTTTCCGAGAGCGACGATTACGGGACCCTCTCAGGGACCGTGACGGCCGTGATCGACATCGGCAACTGCACTTCATAATCCAAGGGAAATCCCATGTCCGTTCAGGTCAAGCGACGCCGCGACACGGCGGCGAATGTCGCCGCTTACGCCGGCGCCCAGGGCGAGCTCATCGTCGATACGACCAATAATCGCGTCACCGTCCATGACGGCGCGACCCCCGGTGGATTCCCGGCCGCCAAATTGTCGGAAGTCCTGACCGGGACGACCGCCGTGACGCCCATCGCGCAAGGCGCGAATGGCGCGGCGATCAAGTTTCAGGTGATCGAGCAGACGGTCAATTTATCGTCGGGGACATCGGTCGCCGCCGGAACGCCGATCCCGGCTGATTGCATCGTGTTCGGCGTCGGCTGCCGCGTTCTGACAGCCGTCACCGGCGCGCCGTCTTTCAATCTTGGGACGTCCGGCAGTGCGACGCAGTTCGGCGGCTCGCTCGGCGTGGCTGCGGGCTCCACGAATTACGGCATCGTCGGGCCCTACGGCTGCTATTCGGCGACCAATGTCCTGGTCGCCTCGACCGGCGCGGCCTTCACCGGCGGGCAGGTGCGGCTGTCCTTTCACATCATGCTGATCAGCCCGCCGACTTCATAAGGACAAATCCAATGACATTGACAAAGCTTGCTTTTGCAGGCGCGCTGGCGCTCGCCTCAACCGGCGGCGCTTTCGCCCAGACCGCCAATCCGATCGTCTCCGGCGTCCAGTCCTGCTCCGCCTCCGCCGCGCCTCTGCCGGGCGGCGCCCTGACCAATGGTGTCGTTCTGACCGCCGACCCCTCGAACAGCGGCAAGATTTACATCGGGGGTCCGGGCGTTACGGCCGCGACCGGCTATCCGCTCACCCCTGGCGCCTCGATCTCCTACGGCTCGACCAGCCTTTCGATGATTTATCTGGTTTGCGCCAACGCGGTCGACACGCTGCATTTTACGGGGAACTGAGATGGCTAAGCGTTCCTTTGCCGCGCTCATCGCGCTTCTCTCCTCCGTCGGACTGGCGTTCGCCGGAGCCCCACCGATTCCGCCGCCTCCGCCCACCGCGGCAGCGACCAACTGGACCGCGCCTGACGGAGGCGTACGACAGGCGTCGGAGAGTTCGGGGCCGTCCTATAACGCCGACACCGGACTGTTCACTCCCGCCGCAACGCCGACCGATATCGCCGCGATTTATGGCGTCAGCCAGTTCGGGCCCACGAGCTACGTCAAGCAGGTGCGCGTTTCCTGCCTTTCGACCTCGGGCGGCTCTTTTCCTGTCCGGCTCCAGTTCACCAATGGATCGAACCTCTCGACGGGATCATATACGACCCTGACGACGAGCAATGGCGGCCTGACCAAACACGATATTTTCGACCCCGGTCCCTATGCCACGGTGCAATATTGGACGGCGAATCCGACGTCGCGTAACGGCCTTTCCGGCACGCGGTCTCTTGTCTCCGAACAGGATATCGTTTGCGGCGCCAATGGGACGAGCGCCGGGACGCCGGTCGTGTTCGACTTCAGCAGTTTGCGCACGAAAAGCATGGTTCTTCGTTACGGCGCGAATTACACGTTGTCGGTCAATCTGAATGGCGTGACGCTGCCGGCCGGCGCGCAGCTTCGCGTCGAAATCGCATGGGAGGAGCAGAAGCTCGTCAATGTCTGCATGGTCGGCGATAGCACGACCGCGATTGCGACAGCCGGCTATCTCAACGGCAGCTCAAATTATCTCGGCGGTCTGAGCAAGACCGGCGCGCTCAACGCCTACACCAACATTTACAACATGGGGTCGAACGGCTTCCGGCTCGCCGACATATTGAACGATCTCAACGGCGTGACCTGGCCTCTCGGGCAAATCCTCGGATCAGGAGCCGGCTCGCCTTCGACCACGAGCGCCTTGCAGACCGGGAATTATTATCAGAACTGTGATGTCGTGGTGCTGACGGCCGGGATCAACGACGTGCGCCAGGGGCTGGTCGCCGTCGATCCGCCGTCGATGACCAACCGGCTTGAGACGCTGGTCGACACCTTCGTCGATGCGGTGAAGAACGGCACGATCGCCGGGCAGTCCTACACGTCTCCGCTGGCTGCGCCGTACAAGGTTTCGAATATCGCCTGGTCTTCCGGCGTCGCTACTGTGACGACCAGCGCGCCGCATCAGTTCTCGACAGCGGGAGGCGGCGAGAGTTTTTCCGGCGGTGGCGTCGCCGTGACCATCTCCGGTTCGTCCAACACGGCCTTCAACGGAACCTGGCAGCTTGCCAGCGTGATCGACGCGACGCATTTCATGCTGGCCATGCCGAGCAATCCGGGAAGCTTCTCGGGGACCGCGCAGGAACAATTCGCCACGATCTGGTACGGCACGTTCAGCGCGATGCCTTCGGCCAAGGTCATTCTCTATTCGCCGAACAGTCTTACGGCCGACGATCCTGCGACCGGCTCCGGTGGAACCGGCTATTACATGGATTATCCGCAAACTTCGAGTGGCGCGCTAGTCGGCGTGTGGAGCGGCCTCACTCTGGCACAGGCGGCGCAGGATGCGAGCAATGTCCTGTTTGGCGCATATCAGGCGTTTTCCGGCGACAGCCGCCTCTATGCGCTGATCCACAAGCAGAGCGCCGGAGGCGGTCCCTTTCCCTCGGCGGTGACCACGCTCGCCAACGATCCCCTGATGATGAACCAGCTTCATCCTGGCTCATATGGTCAATGGCTCGAAAACCAGCAGATCTCGCCCGTGATCGTGAACGCCGCGTCCGCCGTCGCGGCGACGCGTTATTGAGGTGAGGCGTCGATGTCAAACATTTCGCTGTTGTCGCTGCAACAGGTCGTCGCCAGCGTCGAGGGGGACGAGGATTTCGCTCCGCCGCCGCTGCAATTCTTCGAAGCCGACGGCGTGACGCCAATCGACCTGACGGGGATCGAATTTACCGCTCGGGTCGGGATGCTTCCGCCGCTGACGAGCGCGAGCGGCGGCGGAATTGCCGTTTCCGGCAATTCTCTGACGTTCTTTATGCCCGCGGCGGCGAAGATCTGGCCCACGGGTCGGTTCCCTTTCATGCTTCTCGCGAGCGATGGAGCCTATACGCGCGACCTTTTCGCCCATTCGACGCTCACGGTCGGACAGCCGGCGTCTTTCTCGGTCACGTCCTGTTCGCCCGCTGGCCCGGCCAACGCCTTGTCCAGCCTGTCGGGCGCCGCTCTGCTGGCCCTGATCGCCAACATGCCGGCAAGCGTTCAGCAGAGCCTGTTCTCGATCCTTGCGGACGCCCAGGCGGCCTATGTCCCGAACCTCGATTGTTCCCATGTGGTGAACAGCCAATACATCGGCTCGACGCCCTTTCTCTTCACCTTGGGGTGAACTTATGACGGTCTATTATCTGAAAGACGCGAACGGGAATCTCATCCCGGTCAATTCAACCCCCATCGGTCCCCAGCCAGGCGCGTCGAGCCTTTGCGTGACGCCGGCCTCGGACGCCGTCGCGGAGCCGGGCGGATTGCCGATTTCCGGCATATCCATGCCGTCCGGCGGGGCCGGGCTGACGGGCTGGCTCTCGGCAATTTGGAAAACTCTGACGGGGACGCTTTCCGTTTCATGGACTGGTCAGAGCGTCGGCGTATCGTCGCTTCCCGCGCTTCCCGCCGGCTCCAACGTGATTGGCAGAATCGGCGTCGATCAGACGACGCCCGGAACGACCAATGCGGTTTATGACACGCAAAGCGCGCCCTTCGCCGGCGCCGTCGCCATGACGCCTGGGACGATCTATGCGGCGGCGCGCTCGGTCGGCGTTCTTTGCACTGTCGCCGGCAACGTCACATTTCAGTTTTCGGACAGTTCGACAGCGACGATCCCGGTCTCGGCCGGATGGCAGACCTTTCCTTTCGCTTGCATGCAGATCGTCGTCGCCGGGACCACGGCGTCCGCCACTTATTACAACCTCAAGTGAGGCGCGAGATGAAGCTTCGAAATCTGCTTCCCGTTGTCGTCCTCGCGGCGCTGACATCGAACGCATTCGCCGTCCCGGCAGGAACGCCGGCGCCATCCGTTAGCGTCAACGGAACCTTCTCCAATGGCGACATGGTCGTCGGCGGCCCAGGCCCCAACCAGATACAAGATTCCGGCGTTCAGCCGACCAAAAGCAACGCCACGACGCGCGATCCAACGTCCACGGACGACAGCACGCAGGGCTATGCCGTAGGCTCGATCTGGCTCAATGCTTCCACCAGTTATTTGTGGACCGCGACCAGCGTTTCACCAGGCGCCGCGACTTGGACTTCCTACTATCCCGTAGGGGGAGTTCCTGCGTCAACGCCATTTGGGTGGGTTTTCAGTGTCCCCGCCAATACGTCGTATTTTACAGTGCCCGGGTCGGGCGGCGCAAACCAGAATTATGAAGCAATGGCGCCGACAGGCGGCAGCCTATCCAACCTTCAAGTTCATGTCGCGAATGCGCCCGGGACGGGGAATAGCGATACGATCACCCTCTATGTTGGAGCGCCTACGTCGATGACGGCAACGGGGATCACATGCACTGTCGCGGGGGCGTCAAATAGCTGCTCAGACACAGCGCATACGGCGGCAATCGCGGCTGGTGAGGCGTGGGCGGTTCAAGTGACCACAAGCGCGTCCGCTCCTGCGACCGGAGCAAGTTCTGTCGGAGTGCTTTACTCCACCAAGCAATAGGGGCGCGCGTCATGAAAAAATATGTCGCGATTCTCGCCTGCATCGTCGCCGCAGTTGTTTCTGTCGACGTCCGCGCCGGCGTGATTTTCTCCGTCGATACCGCATGGCAGGAGCAATTCGCCAATGCCGTCAGATGGTCCATGCTTGGCATCAGCGACGACAGCGGGACGACCGACAACACGGCGGCGCTCAACGCGCTGCCGGCAAACCAGCCTATTATCGCCGATTGTCCGCATGGCGGCTATGTGTCGTTCAGCGGGAATTGGCATTGGCAAAGCGGCCTGACGATCTGGCAGCAGCCCGGTTGCTGGCTGAAATCGACGATAACGACGCCAGCAGACTATCCGATCATGATGCCGGTCGGCACGACCGACACCGCGCCGATCGCGAATGTCCAGTATTACGGCATGAACTTCGGCTTCGTCACGCCGACGAGCACTGTCCGCGTGATGCAGCTTTGGGTCGATCATTTCAAGTTCAAATATTTCATGATCGACGGATCGGGTGGCTTCGCCTTTCTGCGCGGCAGCGACCAGGAAATCGCCTACGGCGTGCTGAGAAATACCGTCTCGTCGCCGGGAAATCCGGGCATCCGCCACTTCGGCAATGTGCCTCTGGTCACAACGTCGCCGGGAATGCGCGCGAATGATTGGTTCCACAACCTCAATTTCCAGACCGGCGACGCCTCATTTCAGGCCTGCCAGCCGGGCAACAACTCGGCAACCTGGTTTTACAATACGAGCACTGACGGCCTACTCTACGAAGACAGTTATGGCGAATCCGATGGCTCGGCCGTGATTCTCGTTAACGCGCCGATGCCGGTTGGCCAGGATCAATATTATTGCAAGAATATTACTTATCGAAATATTCGTGGATATGGACTCTGGTTTGCCAGCGTAGGCAACAGCACAGCGAGAACGGAGAACGTCATGATCGACGGCGGCTCATTCGATGGTTCGATGTATTCGAGCAACCTGCCGAGTCTTGGCGTTGGGACGGTTCCATTTGGCGGCAGCGCGGCGACGAGCGCGAATACCACCAATGTGACCATCAGCAATGTCACGATGACCAACGTCTATCAGGATGCGATCGAAGCGATCGGTTCGGTTACAGGGTTGACGATCATCGGAAACACGCTCGGGGCTCCTCGCGTGGGTATAGCGTCGCCAGGCGCTACGATCGCTCTGGATGGAACGTCGAGTACGGTAATCAGAAACAATACGATTGTGGCCGGCAACAGCCCAGCCGGGATCGCGCTCGGCGCCGGATCGAACGTGACCGCCAACGCCTTTGTGGCCAATAACACGATCACAGGGATCAACAATTCCAAGGCCGGTATCTCCATCGAAAATTCTTCTGGCGTATCGGTGACCGGGAACACGATCGCGCCGGCGTCAGGCGCAACAAGCGCCATCGGGGTTAGCCTTACGGCCGATCCGAACGGCACGAACAACGCCTTGGTTAGCGGGAATGACGCTTCCGCCATGCCGACGCCGATTGTCTGCGCCTCGGGCCAGGGCAATTCGGTGACCGGCAACGCCGGCGTCGCGAACTGCGCGCCATAAGCTCGGCCTGCGCCGGTTTTTCCCCAACAATTCGTCTTCGGGGACCCTCGTGACGCGGGGGCGCTCCCGCTCTCCGGAAACTTCGAATGGATCGCGACAATACATTCGCGTCGGCCATCGTGTCGGCGCTCGTCATTCTTTTGCTCGGAGCCGTGACGGCGCTTGTCGTCACACGCTCGGCGCCGCTTGCCGACTGGCAGGTGACCTATCTCAACCAGCTCGGCGGCGGCGTGATCGCCGCCTTCTCCACTGTCGTCGGCTATTGGGTCGGATCGTCGCGTGGGTCGCAGTCGAAGGACCGGACGATCGCCGAGCTCACCTCTCACATCAGCGCAAGGGCGCCGCAATGACTGATTTCCGCAAGGTTCTTCTTGCCGTTTGTCCGCATGGCAAGCCCTCGATAATCGAGGGTTTCGCCGACGCCATGCAATCTTGCATCAGCTGTGCCGACATCTCCACGCCGAACCGGCTCGCGGCTTTCATCGGCCAATGCGCGGAGGAAAGCGCGGGCTTCGCCACGACGACAGAATATGCGAGCGGGAAGGCCTATAATGGCCGCAAGGACCTTGGCAACACCCAGCCTGGCGATGGGCCGCGCTTCAAGGGCCGCGGGGTTATCCAGCTCACCGGCCGCGCCAATTACAGGCAAGCAGGCGCGGCGCTTGGGCTGCCGCTCGAAACCGATCCCGCGCGCGCGGCGGATTTCCCCGCGGCGGCCCTCGTCGCGGCGTGGTTCTGGAAGAAGCGCGGGATCAACGCTTACGCCGACCGTGGGCTGATCCAGACTGTGACCAAACTGGTTAACGGCGGCGAGAACGGCTATGCGCGGCGGCTGGCCTATACCAAAAAGGCGGCAGCGGCGCTCGCCGATCTGAAAGGCGCCCTGCTTCAGACCGTGAAAGAGGAAAAGGCCAAAGCGGCCATCAAAGGGAGTATCGCCAGCAGCGCGGCCCTCGTCGCCGCGCCGGCCGTGCCGCAGGGCGTCAGTCCGATCGTGGCCGCTCATGCGACTGTCGGCGCGAGCAGCGCCGCAGCGCTGGTCGTTGGCGGCGTCGCCCTTGTCGGCGCGGTCGCTTGGCTCACGCTGGCGGCAAAAAAACATAGCGACGCGGCGCAGGCTTTGACCAAAGCGGCGAAGGGGGCGTGACATGCTTGTGGCGATTCAATGCGCCGTCGGTTTGATGGCCTGGGCCGAATGCCAATCTTTCTGGGATGCGGTCTATGGCCTTTGATTTTTCAACCCTCGGCCCCCTAGCGAACGCTGTCGAAAAGGCCGGCGCCCCGATCCTCGGCGCTGCTTTTCGCGCTGGCTCGACCGTTTCGACGGCCGCGCCTTTTCCACTTAATATGGTTCTGCCCGTCGTGCTGAACAGCCTGGCGGATGTGGTGGGCGGCGCGGCCGACGATCCTGCCGCACTGGCCGAGAAGATCGGCGCCGATCCGAATGCAGCGGTAAAGGTTCAGGCGATTGAGGGCAGGCACAAGGATGATCTCCAGAGCGCGCTCGATTTCGCGAAATTGCAGGCCGACCAGAACGCGGCCTATCTGGCGGTCGACATGCCGATCTGGTCGAAGATTTTCTTCGCCGGCGCTCGGCCATTGCAAATGTGGCTGACGGGCCCGCTGTTGACGCTTTATCAGATCGTAGCGGCGACCGGCTACGCCGCGCCGCTCGATCCGTCGAGCTATGCGATCATGGCGGCGCAATACGCCATGCTTGCCGGGGCGCGGACCTATGAAAAGGGCGTCGGAACGGCGTCGCCGGCTCCGCTGCTTCCCGCGCAGGTCAAGCGCATCCTGTCGCGCAAGGAAATGAAATGACGATGGAGTTGCTCGCTCCGATCTTGGTTTTGCTCCTCTTCTTCTTCCTCGCGGCGGCATAGCCGCGTTTCCTCAAAGTTGCGGACAAGAGAGCGGCGAAGCCGCCGAAAGGAATGACCATGGCTGACAGCCTCGGGCAACCGGCGCCGTCCTGGTGGAATATTGTGGCGACGGCGTTAGGCGTTCTGGGCGCTCCGGTTCTTCTGCAAAAACTGCTTGAGCATTTTTTCGGACACAAAAAGACGGATGCAGAGTCCGAGTTGATGCTCGCCCAGGCGCGCAAGACGGAAAGCGAGGCAGAAGAACTGGTCGCCGGCCGGACCGGCGAATTCGAAAAGGCAGTCAACGATCGTGTCAAGGCCGTGCTCGATTCATGGGAACGACAGGTTAATTTGCTGACGGCCCGGATACAGGCGCAACAGGATGAAATCCACGGCCTGCGTCAGGAAGTCGTCGAGTTGCGCAAGGCGCTGGACGCGACGACGCGAGAACTGCACGCCGCGCGAACGAATGCTGGTTTCGGGGTTTAGCCCCGTCTGAGATCCATCTGGCTGTACCTCATCTGCCCCGCCGTCCGGCTCACGCCGGCGGCGGGGCTTTTTTGCGTTTTGATCCGACGAAGGCGTCGAGAAACATCACGGATGTCCGATTGGCGCTCCCGAGACTCTGCTTGACTCTGGATGGATTTCGGTTTTTGTTATAGAACATAACAGGAACATTGGATTGGCCCATGCATGCGATCAATGCGTGGCGTGGCGATGCGTCGCCCCGCGCAAAGACTTTGGCCGCCTTGCGTCTGGCGCTCGCCAAAATCGAGGCGCGGCGCGAGGGCGGTTTTCGGGCCGCGTCCCTGGAGCGCTCCGAACGTTTCTCTCTGGGCGCGGCGGAGGTCGACGCCGCTCTCGGCGGCGGGTTGAAGCGCGCCGGCCTGCATGAAGTGCTGGCGCCGCGCGGCGGCGACTGGTCCGCCGCCGCCGGCTTCGGCCTCGCCCTTGCCCTGCGCGCGGCGCCGGGGCGGCCGCTGCTCTGGGCCAGGCAGGATTTTCTCGACGGCGAGACCGGGCGGCTGAACGGCGTCGGATTGGCGGAGTTTGGCGCCGATCCCGCTGGCTTATCGCTGGTGCGCGGACGCGACGCCGAGGCCGTCTTGCGCGCGGGGGTCGAAGCCGCGCGCTGCAAGGGTCTCGGCGCCGCCCTGATCGAAATTTTCGGCGCGCCGCGCGCGCTTGATCTCACCGCGACCCTGCGTTTGGCGCGATTGGCGGAATCGTCCGGCGTCACGCTTTTCCTGCTGCGGATCTGCGCCGGCGAGGCGACAAGGGCGCCGCCCAGCGCCGCCGTTTCGCGCTGGCGCGCGCGCCCGCAAAATTCCCGCGCCTTGCTTGCCAATGCGCCGGGCGCGCCGCGTTTTTTCGTCACGCTGCTGCGCCATCGCGGCGGCGCAGCCGATTGTTCCTGGCGTTTGGAGTGGCAGCGTGACCGAGGCTTCTTTCGCGAAACCGCCGAGACTTACAATGCGGCGCTATCTGGCTCTGTTCCTGCCTTTCCTGCCGACGGAGCGGTGGCGTTCCCGCCAGGCTGGCGGCGCGCCGGATGAGGCGGCGCCTTTCGCGCTGGTCGAAAAGAAAAACAATGCGCAAAGACTTTATGCGCTCAATCCCGCCGCTTTGCGCCAGGGACTTGCGCCCGGCCTGACCTTGGCGGACGCTCGCGCCCGCCTCCCACAGCTTGCCGTCGCCGAGGCCGATCGCAGAGCGGATCATGAACTCCTTCTTTCCCTGGCGGCGCATTGCGAACGCTATACGCCGCTGACGGCTCTGGACGAGCCGCATGGCCTCGTTCTCGACGTAACGGGTTGCGCTCACTTGTTCGGCGGCGAGGCCGGGCTTGCGTCCCTTACATGCAAGGATCTGGCGGCATTGGGCTTTTCCGCCCGCGCGGCTCTCGCGCAGACGCCCGATTGCGCGCGCGCTTTGGCCTGTTTTTCGGAAGGCGGCGTCTTTTCTCCTGACGAGGCGGCAGCCTCCGCCGCCCGCCTGCCGCTTGCCGCTCTGGAGCTTGACGACGATAAGCTGCTCGCCCTGAGCCGCGCCGGGTTGAAAACCATCGGCGACCTTGCCTGCCGTCCCGCGCGCGCTTTCGCAGCGCGTTTCGGCGCCGATTTTCCGCATAGAATCGAGCGCTTGCTGGGACGGGAGGATGTGCGCGTCACGCCTTTGCGTCCGCCGCCCGATTGCATGGTCGAGCGGCATTTCGCCGAGCCTCTGGCGCAAAGCGAGTCCATCGAAGCCGTTCTGATGGATCTGATCCAGGAGGCCAAAGTTTTTTTGGAGCGGCGCAGCCAGGGCGGGCGTTTATTCGAAGCGAGTTTTTTCCGCGCCGACGGTTTTGTGCGGCGGCTGTCGGTCGAAACCCTGCAGCCAACGCGCGACCCGAAAATCCTCGCCTTGCTGTTTCATGAGAAGCTCGATTCCCTGGCCGATCCGCTCGATCCTGGGTTCGGTTTCGACGCCCTGCGCCTGGCCGTGCCGCGCGCGGAAAATTTCGACTCCGCGCAAGGCGATTTCGCCGCCGCCGAAACGCAGGAAGCCGAGCGGGAACTCGGCGAATTGCTTGATCGTCTGACGACGCGTTTCGGCCGCGCGCGCGTCTTGCGCTTCATGCAGGGCGACGCCCATGAGCCGGAACGCGAAAGCCGCGCCGTCCCCGTCGCCGCGGCCGCTGCCGAAACCTGGTCCAAGCCGCGGGCGGGCGAGCCTCCGGCGCGCCCGCTCACCTTGTTCGATCCGCCCCAGCCGGTCGAGGTTCTGGCGCTCGCCCCGGACGGCCCCCCGGCGCGGTTCCGCTGGCGTCGGAAAATGCACGAGATTTTGCGCGCCGAAGGGCCGGAGCGCATTGTCCCGGATTGGTCCGTTTTCGGGATGCAGGAGCCGACCCGCGACTATTACCGTGTCGAGGATATCGAGGGCCGGCGGTTCTGGCTGTTCCGGCGTGGCCTTTACGAACGCGGCGACGACATGCCGCGCTGGTTTTTGCATGGGCTGTTCGCGTGAGCCATTACTCAGAACTTGTCTGCGCCAGCCATTATTCCTTCCTGCGCGGCGCCTCGCCGCCGGCGGAATTGATCGGCGCCGCGCTGCGCATGAATTACGGCGGGCTCGGCCTGTGCGACCATAATTCCGTGGCCGGCGTCGTGCGTGCCCTCAGCGCGCTGGAGGAATTTGCGCGTGCCGGCGGCGAGCTTTCCGCGCGCGCGAAAAAATTCAAGCTTCTCGCCGGCGCGCGCCTCGTCTTTTCCGACGGCGCTTCGGATGTCGCCGCCTATCCAGCCAATCGCGCCGGCTGGGGCCAATTGTGCCGCCTGCTCACGCTCGGAAAACGCCGCGCCAAAAAGGGCGAATGTCTTCTCGCGCTCGACGATCTCACGGCCGACGCCGGCGACCTGCTCTTGATCGTTCTCCCGATGCAGACTTTCGAAATTCTCGAACAAACCATCGCGCGTCTGCGCGCAGCCTCATGCCGCGTTCGGCTCGGCGCCAATATGCCGCGCGACGGCGCGGATCGCCGCCGTCTTTTGCGCCTGCGGGACATCGCGCGCGCACAGGGCGTCAGATTGCTGGCGCAGAACGACGCGCTCTATGCCGACCGGCAAGATCGCGCCTTGCAGGACGTGCTGACCTGTGTGCGCGAACATGTGACTCTCGCCGAGGCCGGACGGCGTCTTGAAAGCAACGCCGAGCGGCATTTGAAAGAGCCGCAGGAAATGGCGCGGCTTTTCGTCGATGCGCCGGAGGCGATCGAGGAAATCGAAAATTTTCTCAAGGAAGCGCAATTCCATTTGCGCGAACTCTCCTATGAATATCCTGACGAGCCGGTTCCCGCCGGCTGGACGCCGCAGGCCTGGCTGGAGGAACTGGTCCGCCGCGCTTTGCCGAAACGTTATCCTCAAGGCGCGCCGCAGAAGGTGCGCGACCTTCTCAATCAGGAACTGGCGCTGATCAAGAAGCTCGATTACGCGCCCTATTTCCTCACCATTCACGACATCGTCGCTTTCGCGCGCGAGAAGAATATTCTGTGCCAGGGACGCGGCTCCGCCGCCAATTCGGCGGTCTGTTATGTGCTCGGAATCACCTCCGTCGATCCCGCCGAAAACGACCTGCTTTTCGCGCGCTTCATTTCCGTGGAGCGGCGCGAGCCGCCGGATATCGATGTCGATTTCGAGCACGAGCGGCGCGAGGAGGTCATCCAGCACATCTATGAAAAATACGGCCGCGAGCGCGCCGGACTCGCGGCGGAAGTGATTTCCTATCGCCCGCGCAGCGCCTTGCGCGACATGGGCAAAGTTTTCGGGCTTTCGGAGGACATGATCGGCGCGCTCGGTTCGCTGCAATGGGGCGCCTATGGGCCGCCGCGCCTGCACAAGGAACATATCGGCGAAACCGGCCTCGATCCGGACAATCCCATCATCGAGCAGGTCCTGTTTTTCGCGCGCAAGATTCTCGGTTTTCCGCGCCATCTCTCGCAGCATGTCGGCGGATTTATCCTGACGCGCGGGCGTCTGGATTCTTTGGCGCCGATCGGCAACGCCGCCATGCCCGACCGCACATTCATCGAATGGGACAAGGACGACATCGACGCGCTCGGTCTGATGAAGGTCGATATTCTCGCGCTCGGCATGCTCACCTGCATCCGCAAGGGTTTTGATTTGCTCGCGCAACATGAAGGCCTGAGCATCGGCCTCGCCGATGTCCCGCGCGAGGACCGCGCTGTCTATGACATGTTGTGCACAGGCGATTCGATCGGCGTGTTCCAGGTCGAAAGCCGCGCGCAGATGAACATGCTGCCGCATCTGCGGCCGCGCAAATTCTACGATCTGGTGATCGAGGTCGCGATCGTGCGGCCGGGTCCAATCCAAGGCGACATGGTCCATCCCTATCTGCGCCGCCGAGCGGGGGAGGAGAAGGTCAGCTTCCCGTCGCCGGCGCCGGAACATGGCCCGCCCGACGAATTGCATCGCGTGCTCGGCAAGACGCTCGGCGTGCCTCTGTTCCAGGAACAGGCGATGAGCCTCGCCATGGTCGCCGCCAAATTCACTGAAGCAGAGGCCAATCGCCTGCGGCGCGCCATGGCGACCTTCCGGCATCTCGGAACCATCGGCGAATTCGAGACGATGATGGTCGAGCGCATGTGCGCGCGCGGCTATGCGCGCGATTTCGCCCAGCGTTGTTTCGAGCAGATCAAAGGCTTCGGCTCTTATGGCTTTCCTGAGAGCCACGCCGCCTCATTCGCCCAGCTTGTTTACGTTTCCGCCTGGCTGAAATGCCGCCATCCGGCGGTCTTCGCCTGCGCTCTTCTCAATGCGCAGCCCATGGGCTTCTATGCGCCGGCCCAGATCGTGCGCGATGCGCGCGAGCATGGCGTCGAAATTCGCCCCGTGGACATCAATCATTCGTGTTGGGACAACACGCTGGAACAGGCGGGCGACGCCTTGGCGTTGCGGCTCGGCTTTCGCCAGATCGGCGGGCTGGTCAAGGAGGAGATGGAACATCTCATCGCTGTGCGCGAAACGGGTTTTGCAACGCTCGAATCCTGCGCCGCCCGCGCCGGGCTTTCCGTCCGCAGCCTGAAAATTATCGCCGACGCCGACGCCTTCCGCTCCTGTCGCGCCTTGTCCCTGGCGCCGGAAAAAAATCTCGACCGTCGCGCGGCATTGTGGGCGGCGCGGCGTCTGCCGGGGGCAAAGCCTCTGCCGCTGTTCGCCGCGGCGAATGTCGAGGAACTGGGCGCCGAGCCAGATCCGGAACTCCCGGATTTGCGGATCGGCGAACAGGTCGTCGCCGATTATCAGACCCTGCGTCTGTCCTTGCGCGCGCATCCGATGCGCATTTTACGCCCGATCTTTGCGAGCGACCATTTTATTCGCGCCAGCGATCTTCCGTTCTGCCGCGACGGCGCCTGGAAGAAGGCGGCGGGTCTCGTTATCGTGCGGCAGCGGCCGGGCAATGGCAAAATGATCTTCATCACGCTGGAGGACGAGACCGGCGTCGTCAATGTCGCGCTTTATTCGACTTTGTTCGAACTCTATCGCAAGCCGACCATGGCTTCGCGGCTGATGGCGGTGGAGGGGCGCATCCAGAAGAGCTGGGCCGGCGTGGTCCATCTTCTGGGGCGGCGGATTTACGATCGCTCCGACGAACTCTCGCGCCTGTCGGAATCGGCGCGCGGCGATCCAGACCGCGCCCGCCACCCGCGCAATGTGCGAGTCATTCCGAAGTCGCGGGATTTTCACTGACGGAATGACGGAAATTCCGCTTGGCCGCTGCCCACGCCCGACTTTATAACAAGGCCGCTGCGGGCGTGGCGAAATTGGTAGACGCAAGGGACTTAAAATCCCTCGGCTTCGGCCGTGCCGGTTCGAGCCCGGCCGCCCGCACCATACCTTCGATGTTTCGGTCAGAAAGCTATCAAGTGGAGTATAGTTTCGTGCTGAGCGACGCCTGTTTTGATTTCCTGCAAGCATTTTCAATTGCCGCCGTGAAACTTTTTCAGGACGTGCATCATTATTCCGCACCTGCATTTTCTTCAGCATATGGACCGGAAATCGCCGCATTACGCCGAGCTTGCGCCAAATTCCAAGAACAACCTTATGACGCCGAGGCAGGGGCAGAACTCCTACGCTTAGCCAAAACAATAATGTTTTTCCACGATACACCTCCATCGAGCGAAAAGTGGGAGGCTCGTCGCCACGAAATGAAACGTTTGATACAAGTCATTCAAAATGATTTGGATGAAGCAGAGCGAGGGCTTGTCCCGCAGATTGTTTCGGAAGCGTTAACAAGTGAAGATACTACAAACAGTGCCGCAATCCGAATGAAAGGGCTTTTATCAAAGCTTACAAAAGGTGCTTACGATATAGCGATAAAAATAATTTCTGACATTGGCTCAGAAGTAATCAAGAAACCCCTTGGACTCTAAAATCCTAAAACATATATCGAAAATCCATCACAACAAAGCCCCCGGCCACACGGCCGGGGGCTTTTTATTTGCCCAATTCGCTACGCGGATTATAGGGCTTGTCGGCGCGCATCCGCCGCGCCAGCTCTTCCAACTCATGATCGGCGCTGTCCGGCAGAACGATGCGCAGGGTCACCAGCAGGTCGCCGGCGGGCTTTCCGCCCGCGGCGGGCAATCCCTTGCCACGCAGGCGAAGCGTGCGGCCTGAATTGGAATGCGGCGGCAGGGTCAGTTCGACCTTGCCGCTCAGCGTCGGCGACTCGACCTTGGCGCCGAGCACGGCTTCATAAAGCGTGATCGGCAGGTCGAGGCGCAGGTCGCGGCCGTCGATGCGGAACAGTCCATGCTTTTCGAAGCGCACGCTCACCAGGGCGTCGCCGGCCGGGCCGCCGGCCGGGCTGGGCTGGCCCTGGCCGCGCAGGCGGATCTGCTTTCCTTCCTCGATGCCGGCGGGAATATTGACTTCAAGCGTCCGGCCGCTCGGCATAAGAACCCGCGCCTTGCCCCCATGAATGGCGGTTTCGAGCGGAATGGCGGCTTCCAGCGCGATGTCGGCGCCCGCCTCGTGCGTCTGCCGTCCGCCGCCGGCGCCAGAGCGGGCGCCGCGCCCGCCGAACAAATCCGCAAAAATATCCGCGGCGTCGAAGCCTGCGCCGGCGCCGGGGGCGCCGCCGCCAAAATTGAATTCGAAATGCTGGCCGCCGCCGGGGCCGCCGCCGCGGCGGAAACCGCTGAAGCCTCCCGGGCCTGCGCCGGCGCCGAAACCTTCAAATCCGGGATGGCGCGGCTTGCCCTCGGCGTCGATCTCGCCGCGGTCGAATTGGGCGCGCTTCTTCTCGTCGCCGACAATCTCGTACGCCGTATTGATCTCGGCGAATTTTTCCTTCGCCTTGGGATCCTTCGGATTCTGGTCGGGATGATGCTGTTTGGCGAGCTTGCGGAACGCCTTTTTGACATCGGCCTGCGAGGCGCCCTTGGCGACGCCGAGAACTTGATAGGGATCGCGCATTCTCGTGATAAGCCCAATTCATCGGCGGCCCACGCGAGGCGCCGCCGCTATGTCTTGACATTTATTTGGGCGCGATTCCGGCTTCGCGCAAGAGGGAGGGACCCGGCTTCTCCGGCTGGAGTTCCGCGATCGTCCATTCCGCGTCCTTGCCGCGGCAGGCCGAGCCTTGCTCGGTCCGGGAGCCGGCGGAAGTGTCGAACCGGGCGGAGAACTTGCGGCAGATGAGATCTTTGGACGGATAAGCGAAGCCGATCGGCGTCACCTGCCCGTGGGCCTTGCTCACCGGATTGTCCCAGCGCACCGCGGCGCCATTGCCCTGGGGGTCGAGCGCGATCGCCAATGCGCCGAGCGCGCGCCGGCGGTCCTCCTCGTCGAGCGAGGCGGGGAGGGAGGCGGAGGCCGCGGCATCCGGGGCCGGGGCCGGGGCCGAGATCGAACCGGTCGGCCGGGTGTCGATGCCTTCGCCGAGCGGTGTCATGACGGCGCAGGCGGCCAGCGCCTGGCACAGGACGGCGCAGGCAATCAGGCGACGCGCGAGCGGAAAATATTGCTGCCCGGCCGACGACGATTCACTATGCTGGAGCGAGGTCAGGCGCACGCGGGCGTAATCCGGACGAAAGAGACGAGTCCAAGAGACGCGTCAAAGAGACATTTGGAAGGCCATATTCCGATGAACGCATTAACGGGGCGTAACCATAGGCCCTTGCGCGAGCCCTTCAGTCTCTTCAGGGAATGGATGGACGAGGCGGAAAAGCACGAGATCAACGATCCCAACGCCATGAGCCTGGCGACGGTGGACGCCGGGGGAAATCCCAACGTTCGCATGGTGTTGCTGAAGGGCTTCGATGAGGAGGGCTTCGTCTTCTACACCAATCGGGAGAGCGCCAAGGGGCGGGAACTGGCGGCGAATAGCTCCGCCGCGGGCGTGCTGCATTGGAAGAGCCTGCGCCGGCAGTTCCGTTTCCGAGGCCCTGTCGAATGGGTCAGTGACGCCGAATCGGACGCCTATTTCGCCAGCCGCCCGCGCGACAGCCGCATCGGCGCCTGGGCCAGCCAGCAGTCGCGGCCGCTGGAAAGCCGGTTCGCGCTGGAAAAGGCGGTCGCGGTCCAGGCCGCCAAATTCAACATTGGCCACGTCCCGCGACCGGCTTATTGGGGCGGCTATCGCATTCGTCCGGTCGAAATCGAATTCTGGACGGACAAGCCCTTCCGCCTGCACGAACGCATACGATATGTGCGTGAAAAACCCGAAGGCGATTGGATGAGCGAGGCGCTCTATCCGTGAGCTTGTCACGCCGCCATTATCCGGCGCATCCGGCTCTCGCCGTCAGCATTGCGGTCTTTCGCGAAGGCCGCGTGCTGCTGGCGAGCCGCGCCGAGGCGCCCTACCGGCGCATGTTCACCCTTCCAGGCGGGCTGGTCGAGACTGGCGAGACGGTGGAATTCGCCGCCCTGCGCGAATTGCGCGAGGAGACCGGGGTGCTGGCGCGGCTCGCCGGCTTCAACCAGGTTTTTCAGCACATTTCCCGTGACGGGACCGGCCGCGTCGAGCGGCATTATGTGATTCTTTCCTTCGTCGCGCTTTGGATCGGGGGCGAGGCGGCGCCGAGCCGCGAGGCTATCGAGGTGCTTTGGCGCGCGCCCGGCGATTACGAGGGGCTTTCACTGACCCCCGGACTGACCCATATAGTCGCCGACGCCAAACGAATCGTCGAAGGAGCGCGATGAGGGCGGATTTGCGACTGTCGCGGTCAGGCTTGCTGGTTCTGGGCCTGTGCGTAGGGGGCTTGGCCTGGGCCGCGCAATCCGGCGCGCCCGCGCGCGCGCAGTTCTTTTTTCCCTTTTTCGACAACCGGCCGACCACCAGGCCGGACATGGGCTATCGCCGCCATCGCGACGGCGGCGTGATCGAGCTTCGTCCCAAGTCGCATCGGAAGCGGCCGCGCGCCGCCGATAAGAAGCCGAAGGCTCCGAAGCTGGCGCCGGCTGCGCCGGAAAACGCGAAAGCCGTCCCCACACCCGCGCCCGCAGTCGAAGGGCCGCCGCCACCCTATGAGCCGCAATTGTTGCGCCTGTCCGAGATCATGGGCGCCTTGAGCTATTTGCAGACGCTCTGCGGCGCCTCGGACGGAAACGCCGCGCTCTGGCGCGACCAGATGGAAAATCTCATGAGCGCTGAAAACGCGGGGCCGTCGCAGCGGGAAAAACTTGCCGGCGCCTATAATCGCGGCCTGCGCGGCTACGAATATTCCTACCACGTCTGTACGCCCAACGCGCGCCTGGTCAGCGAGCGTTTCCTCGACGAGGGCGCCCGCATCGCGCATGACATATCGTCGAAATATCGTGCTAACTGATTCTCGGCCCGTCTTGACGATAAAACGAGGGGTTCCGTTAACCGTTTCTTAAGACGTAGCTCGCATTGCGTCGCCGCGCCGGGTAAGGTCTGCGCGTTATGACATCTTCTCCCGCTCCCTTCATTGAAATCGCCGGCGCCGAAGACGAGCGCCGCGCCGCGCTGGCTTTCGTTACCGAGGCCTTTGCCGAGGCGATTCTGGCAGGGCTCGAGAGCGAGAGTTTCGCCCACGCCGCTCTCTTCGCGGCCTTGCAGGAATTGGTCGAAACCTATGGCGAGGAAGCGGTAGCCGTTTTCGCCGGGCGTTTGCCCGAGCGCATTCGGGCAGGCGAATTCACGATCGCGATCAAGCACTAGATGGGGTAACGGGCCGCCGCCAATGCGGTCTGGCGGGAAGAGGTGGTCGTCCTTCAAAATGATGGTGTGAACAACGGAGTCGGGCTTTGACCTGCTCCAAACATCATTGAGGGACGACCATGGATTATTATGCTGGAATTGATGTCTCATTGGAAGCGTCGAGCGTTTGCGTGGTCGATTCTGACGGCCGGATCGTGCGCGAGGCGAAAGTGCTGAGCGAGCCTGAAATTTTGATCGCATGGTTTGGCGGGCTTGGTGTTGGGCTTTCCCGGATCGGACTGGAGGCGGGTCCGTTGTCGCAATGGCTTTACGCGGCGATGAAAAAGGCAGGCTTGGCGGTGGAGCTTTTGGAGACGCGCCATGTGCGCGACGCCTTCAAGGCGATGCCGGTCAAAACCGACCGCAAGGACGGGCGCGGGATTGCGCAATTGATGCGGCTTGGCTGGTTCCGTTCGGTTCATTGCAAGTCGATGTCGGCGCAGGAGGTTCGCGCTTTGCTGACCGCGCGCAAACTGGTCCAGTCGAAGCTGATCGACATGGAGATGAGCCTGCGCGGAATATTGCGCGGTTTTGGCCTTAAGGTCGGGGCGACGAAGCCAAACCGGTTCGGCGGCCGGATTGAGGAACTGGTCGCGGGCCATGCGACATTGGAGACCGTCGCCAGGGCGCTGCTGGCGGCGCATGAGGTTTTGCTGCGTGAGTTGAAGGGGTTTGAGAAGCGCGTGCGGACGATGGCGCGCGATGACAAGCGGGTGGCGGCTATTGATGTCGGCGCCAGGCGTCGGCGTCGTCGTGGGGCTGACCTATGTCGCGGCGATCGACGATCCCGGCCGGTTCAAGTCCTCCAAACAGGTGGGGCCGCATTTTGGACTGACGCCAAAGAAATATCAGTCCGGCGAAAAGGACATCAGCGGCCGGATCAGCAAGATCGGCGACGCCTCGGTGCGCACGGCTCTTTACGAGGCCGCTCATATTATTCTGACGCGGCCGATCAAGGGAGCGAGCACGCTGAAAAGCTGGGCGATGAAATTGGCCAGGCGGGCGGGAATGAAAAAGGCGAAGGTGGCGCTGGCGCGCAAGCTCGGCGTCATCCTGCACCGGATGTGGGTCGATGGAACCCCGTTCGCAGGCGAGCCGGCCGGCGCGCTCAGGCCTGCGTCCGCATAGGAGGATACGAGAAACAGTTTTCGGGCGGGTCGCAACACCAGCCTTCCCGAAGCGAAGTCCCTTCGCCGGGACGATGGACGAGGTCAGACCGTGGAATGCTCCGTGGCGGCAACGACCACGCGCAACTAGATTGGCCGGCCTCATCCTCATCTAATCCCATCAGGTGGCGGCCATGCGCCGACCACGGACAGAAGAGTGACCCGGCGAGAGGATAGCGCAAAACGGGATTGACTAACCGAGGCCCGTTACAGAAGCATATTCCCAAAAAGTTGCAGACTTTTTGGACAAGAATATGCGTTAAAATAATGAATTAGAGCAATCTTCCGATTCGGAACGAACGGAAAATGCACTAAAACGGCGTCAGTGAGCCGGGCTCCGCGCCGAACGGCCGGCGGGCTCGCTGAAAAACGCCGCGAGGCGCCGGAAGACGCCGCGTGGCGGCGCGGCGTGGCGGCGCGTCCCGAAGCCAGTCTCCAATGCGGCGAAATCGAGCGACAGGGGCGGGGGCTGGCGCATCAGGGGCGCGAAGGCGCCGCGCAGCCGCTCGCTCTGACGACGCCAATCCGCGACCCGGCGCGCCGCGTCGGGACGGGTGGCGAGAAAAGCGGCGATTTCCGCCCGCCGCGGCGCGCCGAGCAAATCGTCAGCGAATCGGTGCAGATCGCTCTCAATCATTGTGGCGGCGACGAGATGGGGGCGGGCGGCGCCGGCCATTTCGCCGGCCAGCCGCGCGCGCGCCACGACGAGACGAGCGAGCGCGCGTTCCGGCGTCATGTCGAGGACGATTCCCGCTTTGGCATAGTCGAGACGCTCCAGCGCGATCAAAGCGAGAATCGCGCGCAAATCGAGCGGCAGGCGCGGCAGCGCGCTCGCCTCGGGCGCCCAGGCGAAATGCGCCGCCCGCTCGCCGGCAGGCGCGAGCGGCTCGACGCGGCTTTCTCCGGCGAGGATTTCCGCCGCCTTGTCGGCGAAATGGTGGCGCGCGCGCAACGTCACCCGGCGGAACAGGGCTAGGCGCAGGTCTTTTCCCGGGGATGCGTCAAGTCCGCGCTGGCCCGCGCGCCAAAAGCCGAGCAAGGCTTCATGGACAAGATCGTCGGCGTCCTGATCGGCGCGCGCCGGCGGGACGCCATCCCGACGCGGCGAATGCGCCGGCAAAGGCAAAGCCGCCAGCAAAGCATGAGCGTAGCGTCGCAGATGCGGCGTTGCGCTGGCGATCGTTTCGCCCATGGCGGTTGCGACTCCCCTTTGCCCTGCTCGCGAATCGAACCCGACGGTCAATTAATGTTAACGACTTTTAACCGTTTCGGTTCGACTTGAACAGGGCGCGGCGGTCCGCGCCCTGACTTTCGCTGCTTCTTCAACAAAGGGGCGCCGCCAGAGCCGCTTCGCCGCCCGGCCGGCGCCTGTCAGCCGGCTCTTGCCTCCGGCGCGGGCCAAGGCTAAATGGCCCGACACGTTTTCCTGGGACAGATCATGACAATGACAGAAGCGCAAGCGGCCGCCGTGAACCTTGAGACGGGCGTCATGCGGGGCAAGCGCGGGCTTGTCATGGGCCTGGCCAACAACCGTTCGATCGCCTGGGGCATCGCCAAGGCGGCGCGACAGGCCGGGGCCGAAATCGCGCTCACCTATCAGGGCGAGCCGCTGGAGCGCCGGGTGCGGCCGCTCGCCGAGGAGCTCGACGCTTTGGTCGTCGGCGAATGCGACGTCACCGACACGGCGTCTCTCGACCGTGTCTTCGCGGAGATCGAGCGGGTCTGGGGCGGGCTGGACTTTGTCGTCCATTGCATCGCCTTTTCCGACAAGGACGAACTGACCGGCCGCTATGTCGACACCAGCGAGGAGAATTTCAAAACTTCGCTGCTCATCTCCTGCTATTCCTTCACGGCCGTCGCCCAGCGCGCCGAAAAGCTGATGAAGAACGGCGGGTCGCTGCTGACCCTGACTTATTACGGCGCCGAGAAATGGATGCCGCATTATAATGTGATGGGCGTCGCCAAGGCCGCGCTTGAGGCGAGCGTCCGCTATCTCGCCGCCGATCTCGGCGCGAAGGACATCCGCGTCAACGCCATTTCGGCGGGTCCGATCAAGACTCTTGCAGCATCCGGCATCGGCGATTTCCGCTATATCCTGAAATGGAATGAATATAACGCGCCCCTGCGCCGCACGGTGACGATCGAGGAAGTCGGCGAAAGCGCGGTGTTCCTGCTCTCGCCGATGGGACGCAGCGTCACTGGGGAAATCCTCCACGTTGACGCCGGCTATCATATTGTCGGCATGAAGAATCCCAACGCGCCGGACATCGCCGACATCGTCAAGAAGCCCTGACCCGGGCATGCCCGTCAGTTCATCGCCGCGCCTTTTTTTTCTGCGCCATGGCGAGACCGACTGGAATGTGGAAGGGCGGCTGCAGGGCCGGCGGGACGTCCCGCTCAACCCCGAGGGGCGCGCCCAGGCGGCGCGCGCCGGCCGGACCCTGAGAAAGCTGCTGGCTTCGGCCGGCCTGGTGCCGCAAGACGTGGCGTTTCAATGTTCCCCTTTGTCCCGCACCCGCGAGACCCTGGCCATAGCGCGCCGCGAACTGGGACTGCCGGCCGAGGGCGGGGATCTCGACGACAGGCTGGTGGAATTCACTTTCGGACGCTGGGAGGGGCTGACCTGGCCTGAGGTCTGCGCGAGCGACCCGGGCCTTGCCCGGGCGCGTGAGGCCGATAAGTGGAATTTCACCCCGCCGGGCGGCGAGAGCTACGCCCAACTGGCCGAAAGGCTTGCGCCCTGGCTGGCGGAACAGCGCCAGCCGAGCGTGGTGGTTTCTCATGGCGGCGTCGCCCGCGCCCTGATGCGAATGATCGGGGGCCTGCGCGAGGAGCGCGCGCCGACCGCCGACATCTGGCAGGGCCGGGTGCTGGTTTTTTCAGGACAGCGTTTCGATTGGCGTTGACGCCCGAAGATTTGCCGGCCGGATCGCTTTCGCCTGGAGGCGAGGGGAGGGCCTCGAATTGCGGCGATGAGATTGCCAATCTGAAGAAAAAGATTTAGCGACATTTCCAACGGGAGAAATGTCATGCCGACGCGGAATGGAGCCCGTCGCGGAATCGCCGGGCGAACTGCATCTGTTCATCGGGACACTCCCGATCCGGAGAACGGGCGTCTGCGCGCTCTCGTCACGATCGCCGAGGTTTTTCGTCGCTTCGGCTACGAAGCCGCGACAATGAGCATCCTTTCCCGCGAGACCGGCCTCGGGCGATCCAGCCTTTATCACTATTTTCCTCGTGGAAAGCAGGAGATGGCGCTCGCCATTTTCGATCTCGCCGAGATTTTTCTGCGCGACGACCTGGTCGCGCGGCTGGGGGGCGAAGGGTCGCTGGAACAGCGGATCGACCGATATGTCGCGCGCCTGAAGGAATATTATTGCGATGGCGCGGTGGGATGCGTTTTCGCCAGCCTGACCCTTCACGATTGCCCGCCGCCGGTCGCGGCGCGCGTTTCGGCCCTGATGTCCGTCTGGATCGACGAATTGGCGAGCCGCTTTGCCGAACTGGGGCTGCCATCCGCGCGCGATCTGGCGGCCCGAACGATCCGGAACGTCCAGGGCGGTCTGGTTGTCGCTTTGGCGACGCGGGATCGCGGCCAGTTCGACGCGGCGATGGCGGACCTGCGGGAGGCGGTTCTCAATCTTCGCGGATAGATCCCGCATTGCCGGCCTCGGCGCGCCTTGACCTTTGCCGCTATTGACCGCGGCGGCTCAGTCTGCATAATTGAACCGAACGTTCGTTTCAAAACAAAGCAAAGCAGAAGGGAACGGGAGGATATATGCCGAAATTCATCATCGAACGGGAAATGCCGGGCGTCGGAAACCTGACCGACGCCGACATCGTCGGCGCGTCGCAGACGTCATGCAATGTCTTGCGCGACCTCGGGCCGCAAATTCAGTGGGTCGAAAGCTATGTGACGGACGACAAGATTTTTTGCGTCTATATCGCCCCGAATGAAGACTTGATCCGCGAGCACGCCCAGCGCGGCGGTTTTCCCGCCAACCAGATTCACAAGGTCGCGCGTATGATCGATCCGACGACGGCGGAAGCGGGCGCCTAACCGGACCTCTCGCGAATACGCTCGAAGGGCGCGTCGAAAGGCGGCGCGCTTCGAGCGAATCGCAGGTTCAGGCCGCGCCGTTCTTTTCCAGAGATTCCGCTAGTTCCGCCGCAAGGGCGAAGAAGCGGCGGCGCACGTCGGGGGCGAAGGGATTCATGCGCTCGATGGCGTAAAAGACTTCGGGCGCGTCGTAACGCACCATGTCCACGGCGCGCAGCAGCAGGTCGAAGCTGGCGGTGGTCATGTTGCGGGGCAGGGGCTCCATCTCCACTAAAACCTTGGCGATGAGATGGGTGAGCCCCTGCACCATGGCCGCCTCGCGGTCGTGCTCCTCGGGCGTGGCGATGATCGCGTCGAGGCCGAAGGTCTTGCGCAGATAAGCCGCGAGCGGGCGCGCGCCGGGGCCGCGGATCGGGCAGACGACGATTTTCAGGCCCTTGACGCCGCCGCGCGCGCTTTGCGGGCCGAACATCGGATGGGTGCCGATAATGTCCACATGGTCGGGCAATTCGGCGCGCATGATCTTGGCGGGCAAAGCCTTGACGGAGCAGACGTCGAGCACCGTCGCGCCCGGGCGCAGATGCGGCCTGATCGCGGCGATGGCCGCGCTCAGTTGCGGCACCGGCATGGCGAGGATGACGAGGTCGCAGGCGCCGGCGGTCGCCGCGTCGCATAGGGTCACGCCCTTCGCCGCGGCTTGTCCGTCGGCGCCGCAGGCAGGATCATGGACGAAGATCGGGAACAGGGGGCCGAGATGGGCGGCGACCAGCCGACCGAAGGCGCCGAAGCCGATCAGGCCGATTGTTATGCGCGGCCGCGCTTTCGGCCGTCTTTTCTGGCGCTCGCTCACGTCTGTTCCCCGCCGGGCGCCTCATTTCGCCTGGTCGTAATTGCAGACGCCCGGGAATTTGCTGAATTTGGGCCAGCCGCCGCAGGGATCGCAGCCGGCCACAAGAGCGCAAAGCGCGAGAACGGCGCCCAGCCGAATAACTTTCGTCACGATCCCTCTCCCATCGCTTTGCGGGCTATTCCTTGCGCCGCGCGGCGGCCGAAAGTCAAGACGCGGACGTCTGCCCGCCAGCTATTGCGGGCCGAAAGCCGAGGGGCGGCGCAATTGCTTCAAATCAATTGGAGGTCCGCGAAAAGCAATTATGGGGGAACGTTAACGTTTCCTTCGTCCTGCTGATCGCCCTCGTATCACGGTTCGCGAAGCTCCCGCGGCTCAAGTGAACTTCATGGCGCCGGCCGGCGGCTCTTCCTTGGGAAAGTCGCAGGCGAGCGCGACATCCCTGCCGGCGCGAAGCTCGGCGAGGAAAGCCTCGGTCCGGGCGGAAATGACGTCCTGGGCGACCGAGCCCAGCACGAGCCGCAGCGGCGGACTTTTCTGCTCCACGGCCTGGATCATGGCCCGCGCCCCCCGCACGGGATCGCCGGCCTGGGTGCCGCTATAGGCCTGGGTCGCCTGGCGCCGGGCGACGGCGGTCTCGGCATAGGCGTCAATCGCATTTTTGGGCGTTTTCAGCGAGCGGCCGGCCCAATCGGTGCGGAAGGGACCAGGCTCGACGATCAGCACCTTCACCCCGAGCGGCGCCAGTTCCTTGGCCATGGCCTCGGACAGGCCTTCGACCGCGAATTTCGTGGCGTTATAATAGCCGATCCCCGGAAAACCGCAGACGCCGCCCATGGAGGAAATATTGACGATTGTTCCACTCTTCCGGGCCCGCATGATCGGCAGGACCGCGCGGCACATGGCGGCGAGGCCGAAGACATTGGTTTCGAACATGGCGCGGATTTCGGAATCCTCGCCTTCCTCGACCGCCGCCAGATAGCCGTAGCCGGCGTTGTTGACCAATACGTCGATGCGGCCGAATTTTTCCTGCGCCGCCTTGACCGCAGACGCGATTTGCGCCGGATCGTCGACATTGAGCGCGAGCGCCAGGCCGGTTTCGGAATGACCGGCGACGATATCGGCGATTTTCGCCGGATCGCGGGCGGTGACCACGACCCGATAGCCGTCCTCCAGCAGCATTTTCGACAATTCCCGGCCGAATCCGGTCGAACAGCCGGTGATGAACCAGATCGGCTTCAAATTTTCCGTCATAACGCGGCTCCCAAATCGTTTTGGTTCCGTTCAGGTTGCGGAGCCTAACATTGCAACAATGCGCCGCAAGCGAATCGGGGCATAAGGCGCTTGCGAAAACGCAGGACCGCATTTTCGCCGCCAAATGAACCGCTGTCCGGCGCCGCCAGCGCCGGGGAGGGGGCGATTCGCGCTCTTGCTTGTGGGTGTAGGAGGGCGGCGAGTCCTGTGCTATGGCGGAGCCCGCTGAGGGGCTGGCGAGCGCATTTTTCGCGCGATTGGGATCAGGCGATGACGGAAATCGATACGGAACTCCTGGCGGAAAAGCAGCCCGCGCTGGAGCGCGCGCCGGCGACGCTTTCGGTTCTGCGCGGGGCTGTCCGCCCGGATCTGATTCGCGACGAATTGCTCGCCGAGATTTTCGCTTCCACCGTCGCGGCCGCGCCTCAGGCCATCGCCATGATGACCATGGAGCGCAAGCTGACCTATGCGCAGGTCGATCACGAGGCGACAGCGCTCGCGCGCGGCTTCGTCCGGCGCGGAATCGGCCCGGGAGACGTCGTGGGCCTATGGGGGCCGCGCGGGCCGGAACTGCTGATCTGCCAGATCGCCATCGCCAAGACCGGCGCAGCCTGGCTGCCTTTCGACGCCGATGCGCCGCTCGACCGCATCGAAACCTGCCTCCTTGACGCCGAGGCCAAGGCGCTGCTCACCTCCGAGGCTTTCGCCCTCAAGACCCATGGGGCGATCACCGCCCCGGTCCTGACCGAGGTCGATCTCATCGACCGCGGCGACGAGACTCCGGTCGATGCGCGCAAGGCCGGGGCGACGCCCGATCATCCCGCCTATATGATCTATACTTCGGGTTCGACAGGCACGCCCAAAGGCATCGTCATCACCGGGCGCAACATCTGCCATTATCTGCGCTCCGCCAACGAAACCTATAAAATCAACCGAACCGACATCGTCTTCCAGGGCGCCTCGATCGCCTTCGATCTGTCGATGGAGGAAATCTGGATTCCCTATCTGGCCGGGGCGACCCTGTTCGTCGCCACGCCGACGGTGATGGGCGAGGCCGAAGCTTTGCCGGACCTTATGGAAGAAGTCGGCGTCACCGTGCTCGACACCGTCCCGACCCTGCTTTCCCTGATGCCGCGCGACATAAATTCTCTTCGCGTCATCATCCTTGGCGGCGAGGCCTGCCCGCCGGCCGTCGCGACGCGCTGGTCGAAGCCCGGCCGAACCATCTTCAATTCCTATGGCCCGACCGAGGCGACGGTGGTCGCGACGGTCGCGGAAGTATGGCCCGACGAGCCGGTCACGATCGGCGGCCCGATCGCCAACTACACCTGTTATGTGGCGGATGAAGCCAACAACCTGCTCGAACGCGAGGTCGAGGGCGAATTGCTGATCGGCGGCCCCGGCGTGGCGCGCGGCTATCTCAAGCGCGACGCTTTGACGGCGGAAAAATTCGTCGCCAATCCCTTCGATTCCAAGGGGCGCGATCCGATCCTCTATCGTTCGGGCGACGCCGTGGTCATGGAGCGCGACGGCAAGATCGCCTTCCGCGGCCGCATCGACGACCAGGTGAAAATCCGCGGCTTCCGCGTGGAGCTGGGCGAGATCGAGGCGAAGCTCGCCGATCTTCCCGGCGTCAATCAGGCGGCCGTGGTTTTGCGCAACGACGACGGCCTCGACCAGCTCGTCGCCTTTCTCGTCGCCGAAAAGGGCGCGGAGCTCGACGCAAGACATCTGCGCGCCGAACTGCGCGGCGTCCTGCCGCCCTATATGGTGCCGTCGCGTTATGAGACGCGAGACGCGCTGCCGCGTCTGTCCTCGGGCAAGGTCAACCGCAACGCCCTGAAAAAAGAGCCGCTGAGCGCGCCCGCAGCGGCGGAAGCGCAGGAGGATCCGGCGACGGAGACCGAGCGCGTCCTGCTGGAAGCCGCGCAAAAAACCCTGCCGCCACAGACCATTCCCTTCGACGCCGATTTCTTCACCGATCTTGGCGGCCATTCGCTGCTTGCGGCGCGTTTCGTCTCCGTCGTGCGCCAGACGCCGGCGTTTGCCGGCATCACCCTTCAGGATATGTACGACGGGCGGTCCCTGCGCGCCATCGCGGCGCTGCTTGACGTCAAGGCGGCGGAAAGGGGCGGTCCGAAGGATCTGTCCTTCGAGCCGCCGCCGCTTCGCCGGCGCTTTCTGTGCGGCCTCGCCCAGGCGGCCGCGCTGCCCTTCCTGCTGGCTTTGTCCACCGCGCAATGGCTGGGCATTTTCGTCTCCTATATGCTGCTGACCGACACCGACGCCACGATCTGGCAGGAAATCGGCTCGCTGCTCGGCGTCTATGTCTGCGTCAACATCGCGACCGTCCTGCTCGCCATCGCCACCAAATGGCTGGTCATCGGCCGTTTCAAGCCCGGCCGCTATCCTATTTGGGGCGTCTATTATTTCCGCTGGTGGCTGGTCCAGCGCATGCTCGGCCTGACCCATATCAAATGGTTCCAGGGCTCGCCGCTCATGCGCCTCTATCTCTTGGCGCTGGGCGTGAAAGTCGGCCAGGACGCCAATATTTCCGAGCTGGAAATCGGGGCGGTCGATCTCCTGACCATCGGCGCGGGGACGACCGTCGGCGCCCGCGCCAAATTTTCCAATGTCAGCTTCGTCGGCGCCGACATGATCGTCGGCCCAATCGAGGTCGGCCCGGATTGCTATATCGGCTCCTCCTGCGTCCTCGAACATGACGTCGTCATGGAGGAAGGCTCGGAGCTGCGCGACCTGACCGCGATCGAGCCCTTCACCCGGGTCAACGCCTGGGAGATCTGGGACGGCTCCCCCGGCCGTTTCGTTGGCTCGGTGGACAAGGAATCCCTGCGGCCTTTCGCCCAGGTTTCGCCGGGCAAGCGCGCCTTGCAGACCTTCCTCTATACGATTCTGCTGCTCGCGATTCCCCCGGTCGGCTTGCTGCCGCTGTTCCCGGCCTTCTGGGTCTTCGACCGCATCGACGATTATCTCGGCCTCGCGGCGGCGAGCCGCAGGCTCTATATGGCGGCGATCCCGATCATGGCCTGGCCGACCTCCTTCGTCATGGTTCTGGTGACGGTCGCCTTCATCGCGGCGGTGCGCTGGACCGTGCTGCCGCGGGTGCGCGAGGGGCTTTATTCGGTCTTTTCCTGGTTCTACCTGCGCAAATGGGCGGTGTCGCTGGCGACCGAAGTCACTCTGGAGACGCTGTCCTCGCTTTACGCCACCGTCTATATGCGCGCCTGGTACCGGCTGATGGGCGCGAAGATCGGCAAGGATTCGGAAATCTCGACCAATCTTGCCGGCCGCTATGATCTGGTCGAGATCGGCGACAAATGCTTCATCGCTGACGAGGTGATCCTCGGCGACGAGGATGTCCGGCGCGGTTGGATGCGGCTGGAAAAGCTGCGCACCGGTTCGCGCGTCTTCATCGGCAATGACGGTGTGCTGCCGCCGGGCGCCGACATACCGGATGGGACCCTGGTCGGCATCAAATCCAAGCCGCCGGCCAATGACGCGATCTCGGCCGGCGACACCTGGTTCGGCTCGCCGCCGATCAAGCTGCCGGTGCGGCAGAAATTCGACGGCGGCGGCGCCAACTGGACCTATGAGGCGCCGCGCTGGAAGAAATTCGCCCGCGCGGTGTTTGAGGCGGTCCATATTTCCCTGCCGACCATGCTGTTCATCACCTTCGGCACCTGGGCCATCGAATGGTTCGGTTCCGCCATGCTGGAGGGCGCCTATTTCCGGGTGTTCTGGATGTTCGTCGCATCCTCGACGATGATCGCCGCGGCGATGACGCTCATCGTCATCGGCGTCAAATGGGCGACCATGGGCCGCTATGAGCCGGTTACCAAGCCGATGTGGTCATGGTGGGCGATGCGCACAGAGGCGGTGGCGGTGCTCTATTGGGGGCTCGCCGGCAAGGTCATGCTCGATCATCTGCGCGGCACGCCCTTCCTGCCCTGGCTCCTGCGCCTGTTCGGCGCCAAATTCGGCAAGGGCTGCGTGCTCGACATGACCGACATCACCGAATTCGACTGCATCGAGGTCGGCGATTTCTGCAATCTCAATTCGCTGTGCGCCTTGCAGACCCATCTTTACGAGGATCGCGTGATGAAGGTCGGGCGGGTCAAGGTCGGCTCAGGCGTCACCGTCGGCGCCGGCTCCACGGTGCTCTACGACTCCCATATTGGCGATTTCGCCCGCCTGGGACCGCTGACCATCGTGATGAAGGGCGAATCCATTCCCGCCCATACCGAATGGACCGGCGCGCCCGCCGCACCGACCCGGCATGTCGCGGCGCAGGATCGTCCCGCAGCCTGATTGGCCGGTTTTCCGGAACGGCGGCCGCCGTTCCGGAAAACCGAATACGGTTTAACTAACTCATTTGAACGCTATTTCAGATCATTTTATTAAGCTTCGGCCAGCTAGGCTGGAGCATGTTCAGGCGCCTGGCTTCCATGCGGCGATGGTTACGCTCTGCTGCAGCGACATATTCCGACAGGAATGCGGATGACGAACTGCTTCGTCACCTGATCGATTCTCTGTTTTCCGCGCCTGGCGCCTTGTTCGCGTCGATGTTCATGGGGCTGGTGCTGACGCTGACGGTCTGGCTGATGACCTGGTCGGCGATCTGCGGCTTTTTCGTGGCGCTCAACATTCTGGTCGGGATCAAGCGGCTGCGCCTGACCGGCGAATATGGACGGATGGCTGGGATTGCGCTCGACAGGCGGCGTTTGCAGGACTTCGATCGCCGCTTCCTGTTCTGGTGGACGATGTTCTCGCTCGGCATAGGGGTCGAGAATTTCCTGCTGGTGGCGAAAACGACCGAACCGGCCGATTGGACGCTGGCGTCGGGCGTCACCATCGGCTTTACGGTTGCTTTCGCCTCGCGCAACGCCGGCCGTCTCAAGCTGTTTCTCGCCCAGGTCTTCAGCATGTGCGCGCCGATGATCGTGGCCTACGCCGTCTTCCCGGTGAAGAACGGCGTGGTTTACGCCGGCTTGCTGTGCGGCCTGCTGGTCGTCGCGATACTGCTCGGCTTTTCCGCCCATGACCAGATCGTCGAGCTTTACCGCGCCAATCTGAAGACGCGGCAGATGGCGCTCAACGATATGCTCACCGGCCTGATGAACCGCTTCGCCTTCACCGAGGCGCTGGAGCGGGAGATCGAGCGCTGCGGCCTCGGGTCGCGCGAGGCCTTCAGCCTGATCGTGGTCGATCTCGATCGTTTCAAGGAAATCAATGATATGCTCGGCCACAACGCCGGCGACGCGGTCATTGTCGAAATGGCCGCGCGGCTGCGCCGCGTCATTGACGGCGACGATGTCGTCGCACGCCTCGGCGGCGACGAATTCGTGGTGCTCTCCCGCGAACGGCGCCGGGAATGGCCGCAGGAGGCGAGCGCCCTCGCCGAGCGCATTGTAGTCGCCTTGCGCGAGCCGGCGGTGATCGACGCCTCCTCCATTCCGATCAGCGCCAGCCTGGGCGTCGCCCATTACCCCGACCACGGGGTCGCGGCGACGGAGCTGATGAAAAAGGTGGACATCGCCCTTTACGAGGCCAAGCGCGAGGGACGAAACCGGGCGGCGATCTTCGACTCCTCGATGCAGGCGCGCTTCAATGAGGAGCGGGTCATGGAGCTCGAGATCGAAACCGCGATCGCGCGCGACGAATTCGAGCCCTGGTTCCAGCCGATCGGCAATATCGAAACCGGCCAGATCGTCGGCTATGAGGCGCTGGCGCGGTGGCCGCATCCGGTACGCGGCATGATTTCGCCAGGAAAATTCATTCCCAGCGCCGAACAGACCGGCGCTATCGTCCACATCGGCGAGCAGATCCTGCAAAAAGCCTGCGCCGCCGCCGCGGCCTGGCCTGATCCGATCTATGTTTCGGTCAATCTGTCGCCCGTTCAGTTCCGCCAGACGAGCCGGCTGGTAGCCTCGGTTCGCGAGGCCCTTGCGCGCAGCGGCCTGCCGCCGCGACGCCTCACGCTGGAGATCACGGAATCTCTCATGATGGAGGATACGGCCGAGACGCGCGCCGCGATCGCCGAATTCGATCAGATGGGGATCAGCGTCTCGCTCGACGATTTCGGCGCCGGCTATTCATCGCTCTCCTATATTCACTCCTACCCCTTTTCCAAGATCAAAATCGACAAGACCTTCATCGACAATATCGAAAGCGAGCGCGAATCGATCGCGATCGTGTCGGCGGTCCGCGTCCTTGCCGAGAAGCTCGACATGGAGCTGATTGCGGAGGGCGTGGAAACCCTGCGCCAGCATCTCGCCCTCCGCCAGCTCGGCGTGACCCGGGCCCAGGGCTATTACTACGGCAAGCCCGTGCCTCAGGCCGAGGCCGCCGTCGCCGTGCGCCATCTGGCCGCCGGTTGACGCCGGACGCCGCGCTTGCGGCCGCCCAATGAGCGCGCTAACGTCGAAATTTAACCAAAACGAAAAGTCCGGGCAGGAAAATGGCCAGCGAAATTGACGCCTTACGGGTTTGGTTCCGCCTTATTCGGCTTCACACGCGGTCCCGACTTGCGATCGCCAGCCGTCTGCGCGCCCTCGACCTCTCCGTGCCGCAATGCGACGTCCTCAGCACTTTGACTGAGCGGGAAGGCCTGTCGCAGCAGGAGCTGGCGGCCCGGCTTTACGTCACCAAGGGCAATATTTCCGGGTTGATCGACCGGCTGGTCGCTAATGGCCTGGTCGAACGCCGCTCGCTGGCGGGCGACCGGCGCTCCCACGCCGTCCATCTCACTCCCGCCGGGCGCGAGCTGGCGCGCCGGGGGATCGAAGCGCAAATGGCCTTCGTCGCCGAGACCTTCGGCAAGATCGCGCCGGAGCGCCTGGCGCAATTCGAGCAGCTGCTGATCGAAGCGCGCGAGCTGGTCCGGGCGATGGATGGCGCGTCGGTTCCGGAAAACGCCGAAGCATGACTATTCAGGAGCGCGGCAGGTGAATTCGGCGTCGGCCGGCTTCGACGAGGCCTTCTTCGCGGCTTCCGCCTCGACCTGGCTGCGCGGCCTTGCGAAGGGCGATTTTTCCGCGCGCGAAGCGTTTGATGCGGTCTGGGAGCGCATTCTCGCGCGCAATCCCCAGATCAATGCGCTCGCCGCCTACGATTATGAATCCGCCCGGGAACAGGCCGCCGAGGCCGACAGGTCTTACGCGCGCGGCGCCGCCCGGCCGCTGGAAGGGCTGCCGATCACGATCAAGGACAGTTTCGAGACCGCAGGCCTGCTGACCGCCTGCGGCGACGAGGCGCTCGCCGAACATATTCCGCGACAGGACGCGGCGGCTGTCGCGCGCTTGCGCGCGGCGGGCGCGATCATCCTCGCCAAGACCAATGTTCCCCGCCTCACCGCCGATTTCCAGACACATAACGCCTTGTTCGGGGTGACCTGCAATCCGTGGGATCTCGCGTTGACGCCAGGCGGCTCGTCCGGGGGCGCGGCGGCGGCGGTCGCCGCGGGCTTGAGCGCCTTCGATCTCGCCTCGGATCTTGGCGGGTCGATCCGCTGGCCGGCCCAGGCCTGCGGCCTGTTCGGGCTCAAGCCGAGCTGGGGCCGGATTTCCCTTGCCGGCCACATTCCGCCGCTGCCCACAGTCCGGCTGAAAAACCCGCCCGATCTCGCGGTCGCCGGCCCGCTCGCGCGCTCGGCCTCCGACCTCGGCCTCGTCCTGTCCCTGACCGCCAGCGCAGAAAACGCCGCTCCGGCGGCGCGCGGGAAAAAGCCGGACGACCTCCGGCTTGCTTTGTGGCTCGACCCCGATTTCGCGCCGGTCGATCGCGACGTCGAAGCCGGCATCCTGCTGGCCGCCGAGGTTTTTCGCGACGCTGGCGCCGCGGTGGTCGAAGCGCGTCCCGATTTTTCCTTCCAGGACGCCTTCGAAATCTATGTCCTGCTCAATTTCGCGATCGGCTTCGCCGGAACGCCGGCGGAAGATCGGGCGCGCTTCGCGGCGGAAGCGAAGAGTTTCGCGACCGACGACATCTCCTATTACGCCCTGCGGGCGCGGGCGGCGAAAATGGACGCGGCGACCTTCTCGCGTCTCACCGAGCGCCGCGCGGCGATCAACGCCGCCTTCGCCGAATTCTTCAAGGACTACGACGCGATCCTCTGCCCGCCCGCGCCCTGTCTCGCCTTTCCCCACGATTTCGCGCCGGACCCTTTCGCCCGCCGCCTGCCGACCAGCGCCGGCCCCTTGCCCTATCACGACCTTCTGAAATGGGCGAGCCTCGCCTCGCTCAGCCTTCTGCCCGCGGTCGTCGCGCCGGTCGCGCTGACGTCGGCAAAGGGGAAAGATCGAGTCCTGCCGACCGGCGTCCAGATCATTTGCGCGCGCGACGATGACCGCACCGCCGTCGCCCTCGCCGGATTGATCGAAAAAGCAACCGGCGGCTTCCGCGCGCCCAAATAATTTTCCGCTTCCGAGCGGGGTCTCCGATTCAGGACAGGCTTTTCGCGTCAGGCTTAACGCGGAATTTATCTTGCCGGCGCAAATTCGCGAATGGAATTCAGGGTCCGTGAACCATTCATCGCGGCTTTTCGGTTAGTTCGAGTGAGATGAGCCCCGCCATGAGCGAACAAGAAATCATTCTTCCGCCGCAGCAGCCGCGCCGTCAGGACGCGCGCGACCTGCAATCGCGCCTCTATCGTGAAATCGGCGTCGCCGCAGTCGAGGCGGCCCTGTTCACGCCGGAGCAGGCCGAAAGCGCGCGCGCCGAGCGCCAGGCCGCGCCCGCCCTCCCCAAGCGCGACGCCGCCTGAGTCCGCGTCGCGTCTGGCCTTGCCGTCGAACTTCCGGGCGCCTATGTGCTCGCGGCGGGCGCGCATTTTTCGAGGCGGGTCGCGTCAGGGCGGAATGAATGATCGATCGTCGCCGTTTTCTTAGCCGTGGGCTGGCGCTTCCCCTGCTTGGCGCGTCCACGGCGGTTTACGCGATCGGGATCGAGCCGAATTTCATCCTCAAGGTCAAAAGATACGCTCTGACCCCGGCCGGCTGGCCGGCCGGCCTGCATCTGCGATTCGCGGTCATTTCCGATATTCATGCCGGCGAGCCCTTCATGAGCGCGGCGCGCATCCGCCGGATCGCTCAGGCCGCCAACGCCCTCAATCCCGACGCCGTCCTGTTGCTCGGCGATTTTAACGCCGGCCATTTCTTCGTCACCCGGGCGGTCGATTCGCAGCAGGTCGGCGAGGCTTTGTCCGCGCTGCGCGCTCCACTCGGCTGCTATGCCGTGCTTGGCAACCATGACTGGTGGCACGGCCCGCTCCTGACCTCGCCCTCCGACGGTACGGTCGCGATCCGCCGCGCCCTTCGCCAGGCAGGGATCGTGGTGCTGGAAAACGACGCCGTCGCGCTGGCCAAGGATGGGAAAGGATTCTGGATCGTCGGCCTCGCCGACCAGCTGATCGACGCCATGGCGCAGATCGATTCGGGCGCGCAAAAGGTCGGCGGAGACGACCTCGACGGGGCGTTGGCCAAGGTGAGCGACGATGCGCCGGTCATCCTTCTCGCTCACGAACCGATGATCTTCCGCTCCGCGCCGCAACGGATCGCCTTGACTCTTTGCGGCCACACCCATGGCGGTCAGGTCAATCTACCCTTGCTCGGCCCGGTCGTCGGCGATCTGCGCTTCGGCGCGGATTTCGTCTATGGCCATGTCGAACTTGGCGGGCGCAATATGATCATTTCGGGCGGGCTGGGCGAATCGGTCGCCCCCGTCCGCTTCCTGCGGCCGCCGGAGATCGTCGAGGTTGAACTGGGCGCGCCGGCAAATGAAACGGCGCAATTATCGGGCCTATGAGCCTTCGCGTCAGGCGCCCATCAAGGTGAGGACATGGGCGGCGACGGATCGCGCCAGCCCATCGAGATCGTAGCCGCCTTCGAGCAGCGACAGCAGCCTTCCGTCGCAGACGCGATCCGAGACATCCATCAGTTTGGAGGTCGCCCAGGCGAAATCGGCCTCGACCAGATTGAGATTGGCGAGCGGATCGCGGCGGTGGGCGTCGAAGCCGGCGGAAATGATGATCAGGTTGGGACGGAACTGCTCGACCCGGGGCAGGATCGCCATCTCCATTGCCTCGCGGAACTGCGGGCCGGCGTCGCCGGCATTGAGCGGCGCGTTGACGATATTGTTGTGTTCGCCGCGTTCTGAGGTTGAGCCGGTGCCGGGATAGAGCGGCATTTCATGGGTCGAGAGATACATCACATTCGGGTCGGACCAGAAAATGTCCTGGGTCCCATTGCCGTGATGGACGTCGAAATCCATGATCGCGACCCGTTCGGCGCCATGGACGGCAATGGCGTGGCGGGCGGCGACGGCGGCGTTGTTGAAGAAGCAGAAGCCCATGGGCGTCGCGCGTTCGGCATGATGTCCCGGCGGCCGCATGGCGACGAAGGCGTTGTCCACGTCGCGGCGCATCACTTCGTCCACGGCCTGGCAGGCGCCGCCGATCGCGCGAAAGGCTGCGGTCAGCGTGCCGGGGCTCATGGTGGTGTCGCTGTCCAGTCGGGCGAATCCGTCGCGTGGCGACGTCTGCTCCAGCGCCTGGATGTAGGATTCCGGATGGACGCGAAGCGCCTGTTCGCGCGTGCCGTCCTCGGCCTGCGCGCGGATCAGGGTCATGAACTTTTCATGTTCGAGAATACGCTCGATAACACGGACACGATCCGCCCGCTCGGGATGGCCAGGGCCATTGTCATGTGACAGTCCGGCGGGATGGGTAAGCAGCAATGTGTTCAAATCAGGCTCACGAACCGAATTCAGTTGTTTGCTGTCCCGGGAACCGATTTCGAAGGCCCGAAAGGCGCCAAGGAGGGCGCAGGGGCGACGGTAGACGCCGGGACGGCATTATTTCTTCTGAGCATCGCGCCAATCGGCGCGCCTGTCCAACAAAGTTTGCGTCTTAAACCGAAAGTCTTAAATGATGGCGATCTTCACCGAGATTTGATCGCGCGCTCAATCGGAAGCGGCTTCCCTGGCCATGGCGGCGCTGCGACACTGTTGCTGAGGGGCCACAAAGGGCGGTAATCTGCCCAATAAGCGTCCTTCCAGCCGCGTGCTGATGTGACGGCCGAGGTGATTATGGTAAGTAATTGATCAAATTTTGGCGCTCAGGCGGCGCAGGCGATTCGGGGCAGACTGATGAAATTGCGGGCAATTGTGGGAATCGGTTTGGTTTCGGCGGCGTTGGCCGGCTGCAACATGGCGAGCACGCCGGATCCGACCTTGACCGGGAGGGACCGCGAATTCATGTCGCTCGCGCCTTCGGGCAATCCCCCCGCGCAATATGGCCGCTATATCGTCGATGATCCAACCGGCGAGCCTCCGGGCACTGTCACCATCGATACGTTTAACAATTATCTTTATTATTCAATGCCAAACCACAAGGCGATCCGCTATGGCGTCGCCACCGGCAACGAGGCGAGCGGCTGGACCGGCCAGGCGACGATCGGCAAGAAGGCCGAATGGCCGCGCTGGATGCCGCCGGCCGACATGCTCGAACGCTGGCCGCACCTGCGCCCGACGGCGGAAGCCGGCGGCCTGCCCGGCGGCCCGGACAATCCGCTCGGCGCGCGCGCCATGTATCTCTTCCAGGGCAACAAGGACACGCTTTACCGCATCCACGGCACAAACGAGCCGTCCTTGATCGGCCAGCACGTTTCTTCGGGCTGTATCCGGATGCGCGACATCGACGCGATCGACCTCTACAACCGTGTCCGTGTCGGCACCAAGGTGATCGTCGCCGACAAACCGGTTTGAGGCGGCCGCGCCGGGTTTCCGTTGAACCAGTTGTGCAGCCTCTCGCGCCGGCCGGCGGGGGAGGCTTCGTCTTATTCGCCGGCGAGGGCGCGATTGACTTGAGGCGCCGGCGCTCTTAACAAGACCTTTCGACGGTTCCCCCGTGACTGGGGGTAAAAGGGAATGCGGAAAGGCTTTCGGCCTCAACCGCAGCTGCCCCCGCAACTGTAAACGGGAAGCCCCGCCACGAAGCCACTGGCCCTTGCGGCCGGGAAGGCGGCGCGAGGCGCAACACCCGCGAGCCAGGAGACCTGCCGTCAGTGAATGCGCGCGATGGGCGGGGCGCTCCTGTCGCGGTTCGGCCAGCCGGCCGAATGGCGGACTCCCGCCGGGCGCCCCTCCGGAGCCCGAACGCATGCGCCTCGCCAAAATTCCCGTCACCATCGTCACCGGCTTTCTCGGCGCCGGCAAGACCACGCTCATCCGCCATGTTCTGGCCAACGCCCGCGGCCGGCGGCTGGCGCTGGTCATCAACGAATTCGGCGACGTCGGGGTGGATGGCGAAATCCTGAAAAATTGCGGCGTCGATTCCTGCGCGGCGGAAAATATCGTCGAACTCGCCAATGGTTGCCTGTGCTGCACCGTGGCGGACGATTTCCTGCCCGCCATCGAGGGCCTGCTGGCGCGCGAGCCGCGCCCCGATCACATCGTCATCGAAACCTCGGGCCTTGCTCTGCCGAAGCCGCTGGTGAAGGCGTTCGACTGGCCGGATATTCGCGCGAAGCTCACGGTCGACGGCGTGATCGCGGTGGTGGATTCCGCCGCCGTCGCCGAAGGGCGCTTCGCCGACGATGAAGAAAAACTCGCCGCCCAGCGCGCGATAGATCCTTCGCTCAACCACGACAATCCGCTGGAGGAGGTCTACGAGGATCAGCTCCTGTGCGCCGATCTCATCCTGCTCAACAAAGCCGATCTGATCGACGACGCGACGCTCGAACGGGTGCGCGCCGAGATCGCTTCCGCCGCCCCGCGCGCGACGAAAATCGTGCCGACGCGCGGGGGGCGGCTCGACGTCGATGTCCTGCTCGGCCTTGCGGCGGCAGCCGAAGACGATCTCGCCGCGCGGCCCTCGCATCATGACGACGAGGAGGGACACGACCACGACGATTTCGAATCTTTCATTGCGCCGCTCGCGCCGGTCGCCGATCCGGCGGCGCTTGCGGCGAAGCTCACGGCGATCGCTCGCGATCATGACGTGTTGCGGATGAAGGGTTTCGTCGAGGTCGCCGGAAAGCCGATGCGCCTGCTGGTCCAGGGCGTCGGCGGGCGGTTCTCCCATCAGTTCGACCGCCCGTGGCGGCCCGAGGAAAACCGCGCGGGACGGCTGGTGGTGATCGGCCAAAAGGGTTTCGACCGCTCACAAATCGAAGCGGCTTTGTCGGCGTAAAACGATGCATCTCGTCCGCACGGATCAAAGATCGTTCGACGAGGCGGCGCAAGCCGTCGATCTCGAACAATCGCCCGCGGATATTGTCGTTCTGTCTTTCGCCGACAGCGACTTGTCGCTGCTCGCGGGCGCCCATGCGGCGCGCCATCCGAGCCTGCGCCTCGCGCCGCTGGCCTTGCTGAAACATCCTTTTTCGGTCGATCTCTATATCGAAAAAGTCTGCGCCATGGCGCGCTTCGTTCTGGTTCGCCTGCTCGGCGGCCTGGATTATTGGCGCTATGGCGTCGAGGAACTCGCAGCGGCGGCGCGCAAGCACGGTTTTGCGTTGGCGATCGTCCCCGGCGACGCCATGGAGGACGCGCGGCTCGACGCCGCCTCGACCCTGCCGCCACAGCAATTGCGCCAGATCTGGGACTATTTTCGTCAGGGCGGCCCGGACAATATCGCCGCCTGTCTCGACTTCATCGCTACCAAGATTTCAGGCGAGGGCGACGCCAGGCCGCCCCATCCGGTTGCGCCCTTCGGCGCCTTCGCCCCGGGCTGCCTCGAAGCGCCCGAGGCTGCGCCGACCGCCTTCGTCCTGTTCTATCGCAGCGCCTTTCTTGCCGGAGACGACGCGCCCATCCGCGCTTTGGCCGAAGCTTTGGCGCGCGAAAATTTCCTCGTCCGTAGTTCTTTCATCTCCAGCCTCAAGGACCCGGCCGCCTGCGCGCTGCTGGCTGAGCGCATCGTTCAGGAAAGGCCGGACGTCATCCTCAACGCCACCGCCTTTTCCGCGCGGCTCGACGCGGGCGCCGTGCTCGACGGTGCCGATGCGCCGGTGCTGCAGGTCATTCTCTCCGGCGCCCAGGAAGCGCAATGGCGCGAATCGCGTCGCGGCCTGTCGGCGGCCGATCTGGCGATGAATGTCGTTCTGCCGGAAGTGGACGGCCGCATCGTCACCCGCGCCATTTCCTTCAAGCGCGAGGCGGAGCGGCGCGACGCGCTCGAATATGCGCCTGCCCGCCACGAGCCTGAACCGTCGCGCGTCGCTTTCGTCGCCGCGCTCGCCGCGCGCTGGGCGCGCCTGCGCCGCCTCGCCAATGCCGAGAAAAAGCTGGCGCTGATCCTGTCCGACTATCCCGCCAAGGGCGGTCGCGCCGGCTATGCCGTCGGTCTCGACACCGAGCAAAGCGCGCGCGCCATCATCGCGCGGCTCATCGCCGAAGGATATGACGCGCAACGCGCGCACGAAAAATTTTTGGAGGCGCTGCAGTCCGCGCCGCTCGTCGGCGCGGTATCGCTACGCGCCTATCGCGCCTTTCTCAAAAATCTGCCGCAGGATTTCGTCGCAGCGCTCGACGCCTGCTGGGGCGCGCCGGAAAACGACCTTGCGGTCCGCGACGGCGCTTTCGCCTTTCGTTTCTTGCGCCTCGGCAAAATCATCGTCGCTTTGCAGCCGGATCGCGGCGCGCCGGAAAATCGCAAGGCGGATTATCACGACGCGACCCTGCCGCCGCGCCACGCCTTTCTCGCCTTCTATCTCTGGCTGCGCGAGCGCGAAAAAATCGACGCTCTCGTTCATTGCGGCGCTCATGGCGCGCTCGAATGGCTGCCGGGCAAGAGCGTGGCGCTGGCGCAAGATTGTGCGCCGGAAATCGCGCTCGGCCCCTTGCCGTTGATCTATCCCTTCATCGTCAATAATCCGGGCGAGGCGGCGCAGGCCAAGCGCCGCTCGGCAGCCGTCATCGTCAGCCATCTGTCGCCGCCGCTCGTGAAGGCGGGCGCACATGGCGCGCTGGCCGAAATCGAGAACCTGTTTGACGAATATGCCCAGGCCCAGGGGCTTGACCCTCGCAGAGCCAATCTGCTGGCCGATCTCATCCTCCAGCGCGCCGAATCCGCCGGCTTGTTGCGCGAATGCGGCGCCGGCGGGGGCGAGGACGCGCTGATCCGGCTCGACGCCTGGCTGTGCGATCTGAAAGAAATGCGGATCAACGACGGCTTGCACGTTTTTGGCCGTTCGCCGCAAGGCGCCTTGCGCGACGAAATGCTCGCGTGCTGCGCCGCTTCCGACTTCGCGCAAAAAATCGACGATTGCGGCGCGGCGGAAATGGACGCCCTCGTTCACGCGCTGAATGGCGGCTTCGTTGCGCCAAGCCCGGCCGGGGCGCCGGGGCGTGGCCGCATGGACGTCCTCCCAACCGGCAGAAATCTCTTTTCGGTCGATCCGCGCGCTGTTCCCACCCGCACCGCCTGGGACATCGGCCGCAAGCTGGCGCAGGATGTCATCGAGCGTTATCTGCAGGACCATGGCGACTGGCCGCGCCGCATGGTGCTTGATTTATGGGGCAGCGCCTCGATGCGCACCGGCGGCGACGATCTCGCGCAGGCCTTTGCGCTTCTCGGCGTGCGGCCTGTTTGGGACGCCGCCTCCACGCGTATGAGCGGCTTTGAAATCCTGCCGCTCGCCCAGCTCGGCCGCCCACGCGTGGACGTCACTTTGCGCATTTCCGGCCTGTTTCGCGACGTCTTTCCGCAGCAGATCGAGGCCTTCGATGCGGCCGTGCGCGCTTTGGCGCAGCTGGACGAACCGGCGGAAGAAAATCCGCTCGCCGGCGCGCGCGACCCGAGCCGCATTTTCGGCGCGGCGCCGGGCGCCTATGGCGTAGATCTGTCGAGCGCGTTCGCGAGCGCGCAATGGCAAGACCGCGCCGATCTGGCGCGCAAATATCTCGCCGCCAATGCGCAAAGCTATGGACGCGACGGCGCGCCGCAAGGCCAGGGCGATTTCGCCGAACGCATCCGCGCCGCCGACGCCTTCGTCCATGTGCAGGATCTGGCGGGACAGGATATTCTCAACGCCGACGCTTTTTCCACCCATGAAGGCGGCTTCGCGGCCGCGGCCGAACTTTTGGGCGCGGCGCCGCGGCTTTATCACGTGGACGCCACCGACCCCGAGGCCGCCAAAGTGCGAAGCCTCGATGAAGAAATAGCGCGCGTGGTTCACGGGCGCGCGACCAACCCGCGCTGGATCGACGGCATGATGCGCCACGGCGCCAATGGCGCGGCGGAAATCGCCGAAACCGTCGATAATTTTTTCGCCTTTGCCGCTCTCGCTGATGTCGTGCAAGAGCGCCAATTCGATCTGCTGTTCGACGCCTTTTGCGGCGACGACAAGGTGCGCGCCTTTCTCGAAACCGCAAACCCGCGCGCGGCGAAAAGCATTGCCGAAAAATTCGGCGAGGCCGAGCGGCGCGGGCTATGGACGTCGCGGCGCAATTCCACCGCGGCGATCCTCGCAGAAATGAGGAACGCATGACGATCGAGAATTTGCGCAAAGGCTGGTGTCCTGGCGCCCTTGCTCCCATGCTTAGCGGAGACGGCTATATTTTCCGCCTGCGCCTGACCAATGGCGTTCTCTCTTTTCGCCGAGCAACCATTTTTGCCGCTCTCGCACGGCGTTTCGGCAATGGCGCCTTCGATCTTTCATCGCGCGCCAATCTCCAGATGCGCGGGGTCGCAGAAGAGGAAATCGAGGTTCTGCAAGCGGAATTGCGCGGCCTTGGTCTGCTCGACGATGACACGCGCGCGGATGACACGCGCGCGGAAGCCGTGCGCAATGTCGTCCCCAGCCCGCTCGCCGGTTTCGACCCGTCGGCTTTTCTGGACGTGCGCCCTCTGGTCGCAAAGCTGGATCAGTTGCTGAAACGCAGCCAGGAGATGCACGACCTGCCGCCGAAATTCGGCTTCGCCGTCGACGGCGGCGGCGCCTTGCCGCTCGATGTTGCAACCGACATCGTTTTCACCGCAATGGCGCCGGATCGCCTCGCTATTTTCCTCGGCGGCGTTCTGTCGGGTGAGGTCGCGCCGGAAAATTTGTGCGCAGCGGCCGAAGGCCTTGCGCGGAATTTTTTGGCCTTGCGCGGCGACGACCGCCGCATGGCCTCCGTGGTCGCGCGGCTCGGCGTTGCGCCGCTGGCGCAAGACGTTTCCGTCATTGCGCGCCCTATGGCTCGCAATGACGGAAAGAACGACGCCAAAATCCTCGGCGCGCAACCTTGCGGCCAAGACGCCTTTGTCGGCGCCGGGCTGTTGTTCGGACGCATCGAGGCCGACGCGCTGGAAGCCTTGGCGCATGAAGCCGAAGCCCATGGCGCCGCCGAACTGCGCCTGACGCCCTGGCGCGCGATCCTCGCCGTCGGTCTCCAAACTCAAGCCGCGCCGGCTCTTGCCGCGAAACTTGGCGCGCTCGGCTTCTTGATCGACGCGCGCGATTCCCGCCTCGCCTTCACCGCCTGTCCCGGCGCGCCGGCCTGTCCCTCGGCGCGCGGCGACACGCGGGCTCTGGCGCTGGCGCTCGCGCCTCATTGGTCGGCGGAGGCGCGCCGCATTCACATTTCCGGCTGCATCAAGGGCTGCGCGCTCCACGCGCCGGCGCTCACTTTCGTCGCGGAAAGCGACGGCTATGCGCTCGTCGAAAACGCCCTGGCGCGCGACGAGCCTTCCGCGCGCGGACTCGATCTCGCCGCCATGAAGCAAAAACTTCTCTCGCTGAAGGAACGCGGGCTTGACCGCCTATGATTATATCCGCGACGGCGCGGAAATTTATAAAAACTCATTCGCCATCATCCGGCGCGAGGCCGATCTCGCGCGTTTCGACGCAATCGAGGAACGCGTCGCCGTGCGCGTCATTCATGCCTGCGGCATGGTCGAGATCGCGCCGCATCTCTTCTTCTCGCCGGGCGCGGCGCAGGCCGGCGTCGCCGCGCTTGCCGCGGGCGCTCCCATCTTCTGCGACGCCAATATGGTGGCTCATGGCGTCACCCGCGCGCGCCTGCCCGCCAATAATGAAGTGATCTGCACGCTCGCCGATCCGCGCGTCGCGGAACTCGCCAGAGAAATGGGCACGACGCGTACGGCCGCCGCAATGGAATTGTGGCGGCCAAAACTCGGCGGCGCCGTGGTCGCCTTCGGCAATGCGCCGACCGCGCTCTTTCATATGCTGGAAATGCTTGACGCGGACGCCCAGCGCCCGGCCCTGATCCTCGCCATGCCGGTCGGCTTCGTCGGCGCGGCGGAATCGAAAGAGGCGGCGATCGCCGACGCCCGCGTTCCGGTGATCGCCATGCGTGGGCGAAAAGGCGGCAGCGCCATGGCGGCGGCCGCGCTCAATGCTCTTGCGAGCGACAAGGAATGAACATGGGCCGCCTCTATGGCGTCGGGCTCGGCCCCGGCGATCCGGAACTCGTGACGGTCAAGGCCGTGCGCGTCATCGAAAGCGCGGCGGTCGTCGCCTTTTTCGCCAAGACCGGCCGCCAGGGCAACGCCCGCACCATCGCCGACCGCTGGATACCGGCCAAAGCCCGCGAACTGCCGCTCAACTATCCGGTGACCACCGAAATTCCGGTGAGCGACCCCGCCTATAATGAAATGCTGCGCGCCTTTTACCAGGAGGCGACGGAAAAGCTCGCCGCCGAACTTGCCGCCGGCAATGACGTGGCTTTGCTCGCCGAGGGCGATCCCCTGTTCTACGGCTCCTTCATGCATCTCTACATCCGGCTGAGGGAGCGTTTCCCCGTCACCATCGTTCCGGGCGTCACCGGCATGGCCGGATGCTGGGCGGCGGCCGGCGAGACCATGACCTGGGGCGACGACGTGATGACGATTCTGCCCGGGACCCTGCCGCTGGAAACGCTCGCCGACAGGCTGAAGCGCACGGATGCGGCGGTCATCATGAAGGTCGGCAAGAATTTCGCGAAAGTGCGGCAGGCCTTGCGCGACAGCGGCCATTACGAGCGCGCGATCTATGTCGAGCGCGGCACCATGTCCGGGGAAAAGATCGTCAAGCTCAGCGACAAGGCCGACGATTCCGCGCCTTATTTCGCGATCGTGCTGGTGAGCGGGCAGGGGCGGCGGCCGTGACATCGACCGATAAAAGCAGCGGGCAGGGCAAACTGTTCATCGTCGGCCTTGGTCCCGGCCCGGACAAATGGGTGGCGCCCGAAGCGCGCGAGGCTCTTGAAGAGGCCGACGCCCTGATCGGCTACAAGCCCTATACTGACCGGGTGCCCGAGCGCGCGGGACTGGAACGTTTCCCGTCCGACAATCGCGTCGAGCTCGATCGCGCCCGCCACGCCTTGCGGCTTGCCTGCGCGGGACGAAAAGTCGCGGTCGTTTCCGGCGGCGACGCAGGCGTTTTCGGCATGGCGGCGGCGGTGCTGGAGGCGGCGGAGACGGGCGAAGCCGACTGGCGCGCGCTCGACATTCAGGTCGTGCCGGGCGTCAGCGCCGTGCTGGCGGCGGCGGCTCGTCTCGGCGCCCCGCTCGGCCATGATTTCTGCGTGATTTCACTTTCCGATAATCTCAAGCCCTGGGACATCATCGTCCGGCGGCTGCGCTCGGCGGCGGAGGGCGATTTCGTCATAGCGCTCTATAATCCGGCGTCCAAGGCGCGCCCACGCCAGATTTTCGACGCCTTCGAGCTTTTGCGCGAATTGAAGGACGGCGCCACGCCGGTCGCGCTGGCGCGCGCCGTTGGCCGCGCCGACGAGCGCATCATCCTCGGCGATCTCGCCTTGATCGACCCCGGCCTCGTCGATATGGCGACCCTGGTGCTGGTCGGTTCGTCGGAGACGCGTTTCATCCCGCGGCCGGGCGGCGAAAAGTGGCTGCTGACGCCGCGCTCCTATGGGGCGGGACGATGAGCCTCGATCCAGGCCAGAACGTCGGCGAGATTCGCGGTTTCCTCGGCGCTTTCCCGTTGCGGCCGCGCGATGAGGATCACGGGAATGTTCAGCTCGCGCGCGGCGACGAGTTTCGCGGCGGTCGCGCCGCCGCCGCTGTTCTTCGAGACGAGAAACTCGATGCCTTCGCCGCGCATCAATGCGCGCTCGCCTTCGAGCGTGAAAGGTCCCCGCGCGGAAATGAATTTGTGATGCGGCAGCAGGCGCAATTCCTCCGGCTGGTCGATCGCGCGCACCAGATAGAAGTGCTGGGGCGCGGCGGCGAAGGCCGCGAGCTGAAGGCGTCCCTGGGTGAGGAAAACCCGGCGCGGCCTTTCGCCCAAAGCGGCGACGGCCTCGCTCACATCGGCGACTTCCCGCCAATCGTCGCCGTCGCTCGCTTCCCAGGCCGGACGGGAAAAGACAAGCAAGGGCGCGCCGCTCGCCGCGCTCGCCGCGCGGGCGTTGGCGGAAATCCGCGCCGCAAAGGGGTGGGTGGCGTCGATCAAAGCGTCGAATTGTTCTTCCCGCAGGAATTTCGCGAGACCCTCGGCGCCGCCGAAGCCGCCGATGCGGCAGGGAATGGGCGCGGGCGCGGGATTTTGCGTGCGCCCGGCGAGCGAGAGCAAAGGTTGCACGTCAGCGCGGCCCGCGAGCGCCCGCGCCAGTTCGCTCGCCTGCGTCGTGCCGCCGAGAATCAGAATGCGCACGGGCGCGCTCCAAAGGAAAAATCGTCATGAGCCCGCCTTTCCCTCGTGGACCTTGGCTCACTCTGGTGGGCCTCGGCGAGGATGGGCGCGCGAGCCTGTCTCCTGCCGCAAATGCCGCGCTGGCGCAAGCGGCGCTGGTCGTCGGCGGCGCGCGTCATCTCGCGCTCGTCGCGCCGCTCGCTTGCGAAACACTCGCCTGGCCTTCGCCGATGGATGCGGCCTATCCGCAAATATTGGCGCGTCGCGGCGAAAAGATCGTAGTGCTCGCCTCGGGCGATCCTTTTTTCTACGGCGTTGGCTCGGTTCTGGCGCGTTTCATCCCCGCCGAGGAAATGACCTGTTTGCCGGCGCCCTCCGCCTTCAGTCTCGTCGCCGCGCGGCTCGGCTGGGCGCAGCAGGATTGCGCTTTGATCACCCTGCATGGACGGCCGCTCGAAAAAATCATTCCGCATCTCGTCGATGGCGCGAAGATCATCGCTTTGTCCTGGGACGGCGCGACGCCGCAAAAGCTCGCTTCATTGCTGACGCAGCTTGGCTTCGGCGCCTCGCGCCTCACCATTTGCGAAAGGCTTGGCGGGCCGCATGAGTGCATGCGCGCGGCGGTCGCGCGCGATTTCGCGCTGGCTGACGTCGATGCGCTCAATACGATCGCGCTCGATCTCGTCGCCGATCGCGACGCGAGGATCATTTCGCGCGCGCCGGGCTTGCCGGATGATTTTTTCGAACATGATGGGCAGATCACCAAGGCGGAAATCCGAGCGCTCACCCTTTCAGCGCTAAAGCCCCGCCGGGGCGAATTGCTGTGGGACATTGGCGCGGGCTCGGGTTCGGTCGCGATCGAATTTCTGCTCGCGGACGCGAACAATTCAGCGATCGCCATCGAGGCGCACGCTGAACGCGCGGCGCGCATCCGCCGCAACGCTCTGGTGCTGGGAGCGCCGCAACTCAAAGTGATCGAAGGCCGCGCGCCCGAGGCTTTGCGCGCTCTGCCGCAACCGCAAAAAATCTTTGTCGGCGGCGGCGTGACTGCGCCGGGCATGCTGGACGCCGCGCTTGACGCTCTGGCGCCGGGTGGGCGGCTGGTCGTCAATGGCGTGACATTGGAGACGCAGGCGTTGCTCATCGCGCGTCATGGCGCCCTTGGCGGCGAGCTGATTTCGGCGCAAATTTCACGCGCGGAAAAGCTCGGGGGTTTTTTCGCCTTTCGGCCGGCTTTGCCCATCGTGCAATGGAGCTTCGACAAGGCATGGTGAGCGAGATCGCCATCGGCCTTGGCTTTGCGTCGAGCGCGCGCGCGGAGGATATTTGCGCCCTCGTCCGCGATATGTTGCGCTTGGCGCCGCCACACGCCCGCGCGAAAGTTTTTACTCTCGCGCGCAAGGCGCAAAGCGCCGCCTTGCGTGAGGCCGCGGCGACGCTCGGCCTCGAGGTCGCATATTTCGACGAGGCGGAAATGGTCGCGCGCGAGAAAGAAATTTTCGTGCGCGGCGCGACGGTCTCGCAAATCGCGCAAGAAAAAATCGGCCTCGCCAGCGTCGCCGAAGCGGCGGCCTTGCTCGGCGCGGGCCCGAGCGCCTTATTGCTCGCGCCGCGCCGCGCGGAAAAAAACGTCACCTGCGCCCTGGCCGCGCCAGCAGACGAGTTGAACGCATGAAGGTCCATTTCATCGGCGCCGGACCGGGCGCGCCCGACCTTATCACCTTGCGCGGCCACGATATCCTCGCGCGCTGCCCGGTGTGCCTTTACGCCGGCTCGCTCGTTCCGACCGAATTGCTCAAGCATTGTCCGTCCAAGGCGCGGATCATCGACACCGCGCCGATGACACTCGACGAAATCGAGGCCGAATTTGTGCGCGCCCGCGACGCGGACGAGGATGTCGCGCGGCTTCATTCCGGCGATCTCTCGGTGTGGAGCGCGATGGGCGAGCAGTTGCGCCGCCTCGACGATTTGGGAATTGCCTATGACGTCACGCCTGGCGTGCCCTCCTTCGCGGCGGCGGCGGCGGCTCTGCGGCGCGAACTCACCTTGCCGGAAGTCGCGCAATCCCTGGTGCTGACGCGCACCTCCGGCCGCGCTTCGGCCATGCCCGAAAAGGAAAAGCTCGCCGCCTTCGCCGCGACCGGCGCGACGCTCGCGATCCATCTTTCCATCCATGTGCTCGAAAAAATCGTCGCCGAACTGCTGCCTTTTTACGGTCCGGACTGTCCCATCGCGCTGGTCTTCCGCGCGAGTTGGCCGGACGAAAAAATCGTTCAGGCGACGCTCTCGACCATCGTCGCCGCAACCCGCGACAATCCGATGGAGCGCACGGCGCTAATCCTCGTCGGGCCGGCCCTCGGCGCCAATGATTTTCGCGAGAGCGCGCTTTATGATCCGGATTACCGCCGCCGTTATCGCGGCGGATTTGTCCGGCCTGACGGAACGATCGCGGAGGATGAATGAATCGCACGTTACTCCCCGTCATTGCGCGCTCGTTTGCTTCGACGCTCGACGCCAGGTGTCGCGCTTTGGCGAAACAATCCTCTTCCTTACGGAGTCGCGGCGTGGATTGCGTCGTCGCATACGCTCCTCGCAATGACGGCGGCGTAACGCCGCGATCAACCTTCTATGGGACGAAATCCCGTCCGCGCCAGCAATCCGCCGTCGCGGTCGAAAATGACGATTTCCAATGCGCTCGGCGTGCCGCCCAGAGCTTGGGCGGCGGTTCGCCACGCCGCATCGGCGACGGTGGGCGCAAGGTCCATTCCGGCGGCGGCGGCGATTTCGAAAGCGTGTTTGGCGGAATTGGCGGCGCTTATCGCGTCAGCTGTTTCGCCTTTGGCGAAACCCGCCAGAAAGGCCAGATCGACCTCGCCGCGTTTGGAATGAAGGTCGAGCAGGCCCTGCGCCAGCTTGGTCATCTTGGCCATGCCGCCGGCGACGATCACGCGCGTGACCGGATGTTTGCGCAGATATTTGAGCATGCCGCCGACGAAATCGCCCATATCGATCAGGGCTTCGTCCGGCAAGGCGTAAAGCGCCTTGATGGCGGCTTCGGACGTCGAGCCGGTCGCGCCGGCCACCATGTCGAGGCCGCTGGCGCGGGCGACGTCTATGCCGCGATGGATCGAGGAAATCCACGCCGCGCAGGAAAAGGGCGTCACGATTCCCGTCGTGCCGAGAATCGAAAGGCCGCCGATGATCCCCAGCCGCGCATTGAGCGTGCGTTCGGCGATCTTTTCGCCGCCGGGAATGGAAATCTCGACATGAACGTCGCCGCCGCCGCCGCCGCGCAAGGTCGCTTCGGCGGCGATGGCCTCGCGGATCATCTGGCGCGGCATGGGATTGATCGCAGGCTCGCCGACGCCAATCGGCAGGCCTGGTCTGGTGACCATTCCGACGCCTTCCCCGGCGGAAAAAGTCACGCCCGCGCCCGGCGCGCCGCGCGAGACGCGCGCGACGATAAGCGCCCCATGGGTGACGTCCGGGTCGTCGCCGGCGTCCTTCACGACCCCGGCGCGGCAGAAACCTTCGCCGCGTTCGGCCAAAGCGAGCGCGAAGGCCGGGGTCTGGCCGCCGGGCAGGCGAATGGTCACCGGATCGGGAAAATCGCCGCCCGTCAGCGCCGCGTAAGCGGCGCGGGCGGCGGCCGCCGCGCAGGCGCCGGTCGTCCAGCCGCGCCGAAGTTCTGGGGCGTTCTTCTCCATGGCCTGTGCTACCGCGGCCGTCCGGCCATGCAAAAGGATTTTTTGCCATGAGCGCGAAGGGCCTGCTCATCGCCGCGCCGCGCTCCGGCTCCGGCAAGACCACATTGACGCTCGGCGCGATGCGCGCCCTGCGCCAGCGCGGGGTGGCGGTCGCGGGCGTCAAATCGGGGCCGGACTATATCGATCCGGCCTTCCATCGCGCGGCGGTCGGGCGCGACAGTTTCAATCTCGATAGCTGGGCCATGGAGCCCGGCCTCGTCGCGGCTTTGGCCGGACAGGCGGCGGCGGGCGCCGACCTGCTGCTGGCCGAGGCCTCGATGGGCCTGTTCGACGGCGTCCCGGCGCCGATGGGCCGTTCCGGCGCTTCCGCAGATGTCGCCGCCGCGCTTGGGCTGCCGGTCCTGCTGGTGCTCGACGCCTCGGGGCAGGCGCAATCGGCCGGCGCGGTCGCCAGGGGATTTTCGGCTTTCGATCCGCGCCTGCGCATCGCAGGCGTGGTCCTGAACAATATCGCCAGCCCGCGCCATCTGGCCTTGGCGCGCGCCGGGGTCGCGGCGGCCGGCCTGAGGCTGATCGGATCCATGCCGAAATGCAAGGACGTCTCGCTGCCGGAGCGCCATCTCGGGCTGGTGCAGGCCTCGGAAACGGCGGAATTGGAGAAAAAACTCGATTCGCTCGCCAATTTCGTCGAAAATCACGTCGATCTCGACGCTTTGCTCGAAATCGCCGCGCGCCTTGACCTGCCGGCGCGGGCGGCCGTGGCGCTCACGCCGCCGGCGCAAAAAATAGCCATCGCCCGCGACGAGGCTTTTTCCTTCCTTTATCCCCATATTCTCGCGGGGTGGCGCTGGCGTGGGGCGGAATTTCTGTTCTTTTCGCCACTCGCCGACGAGCCGCCGCCGCGCGCCGCCGATTGCGTCTGGTTGCCGGGCGGCTATCCGGAGCTTCACGCCGGGAGGCTCGCGGCCAACGCCCGCTTCCTCGATGGGCTCAGAACTTTCGCGAGCGTGAAGCCTGTTCACGGCGAATGCGGCGGCTATATGGTTCTCGGCGAGAGCCTCACGGACGCCGGAGGGATCCTTCATCCCATGGCCGGACTGCTTTCGGTGCGGACCTCTTTCGCGAAGCGCAAGATGGCGCTTGGCTATCGCGACGCGACGCTTGTGGAAGATTGCCTTCTGGGCCGGAAAGGGCAAAGGTTTCGTGGCCACGAGTTTCATTACGCCAGCATTGTCGCTCAGGGCGAAGACGCGCCGATGGCGATGGCCGCGGACGCCTATGGGGCTCAGCCGGCGCCGGCCGGATCGCGGCGGGGGCTCGTGACGGGCGGCTTTTTCCATTGCGTCGCGGAGGTCTCATCATGACGGAAAATCCAGTCTTCGACGCCCGTTTCCAGGAGGAGCTCGCCGAGTTGATGCGCTGGCGGCGCGACGTGCGCCGCTTTCGCGCCGATCCCGTGCCCGAGGCCCTGCTCGCCGCGTTGTTCGATCTCGCGCAGATTTCGCCTTCGGTCGGCAACAGCCAGCCCTGGCGCATCATCCGGGTCCAAAGCGCCGACAAGCGCGGCGAAATCCGGCGCAATTTCCTGGACTGCAACGCGGAGGCGCTGGCGGCGCAGAGCGACGACCGCGCCGCGCTTTACGCGCGGCTCAAGCTTGCCGGCCTCGACGCTGCGCCGGTCCAGCTTGCGGTCTTTTGCGATCACGCCACCGAACAGGGCCATGGGCTCGGCACGCGCACCATGCCGGAGATGCTCGATTATTCGGTGGTCTGCATGATCTCCGGCCTGTGGCTCGCGGCGCGCGCGGCGGGACTGGGCCTCGGCTGGGTCTCGATCCTCGATCCCGCACGGGTCGCCGCCGCGCTGAACGCTCCGGCGAGCTACAAGTTGATCGCCTTTCTTTGCATCGGGTGGCCGGAAGAAGAGCATGTCGATCCCGAACTCGTCCGCAGCGGTTGGCAGGCGCGCACGGATGCAGGACAGAAGATCGTGACGGTCTGATCGTGTTATTCGCAAGAATGACGTTTAGTAATTTAATACAATTATAGTAACTATACTGATTGCTGATTCATCGTAAAATTAAACTGACGAAAGGGTAGCTTGAGTTTCATGGGATAGTTGGCAAATATATTCGTCGTATTTGGTCACGCTACACTGAAAAGCGTTGGGTCACGGCATCTCATTTTCAGGAGAGAAGCGATGGGCCGTTTCCTTATGGAGTTCGAAGATCAGAGAAGGTCGCTGCGCACGAAAAGAGATTTCGTGGCGTCCGTCGTTTTCATCGTGCGCACAGCTTTTATGATCATCGTCCTGGGCTACGTCGCCACGGTGCTTTGGCATCTCGCTTTGGGCGAGGAAATGTCTGCGATCACGCTGGTCCGGATGATCCGCGAATCGATAGGTCGAGGCGTCGGCTGGGTGTTTTTCCACCAGCAGGGATAATTTGCGAGCGCCGAACTCGGCGCGGCGGCCGCAGGCCTGATTGCAATCAGGCCAAATCGAGCGCCAGTTGCACTATCGTGTCCCATCGCTGTCGAATCCAGTTGAAGCGCCACGTTCGCCGCGCGATAAGGCGGGCTCGCGGGATGAAACATCGATCCGATGAGCCGCATCTATTTCGACTATAACGCCACCGCGCCTTTGCGCCCCGCCGCCCGGGACGCCTTAGTCGGGGCGCTTGACGCGGGCAATGCGTCGAGCGTTCACGCCGAAGGCCGCGCCGCCCGCGCAATGGTCGAGACCGCGCGCGTCGCGACCGCCAGGGCGCTCGGGACGCGGACCGACCAGGTGATTTTCGTCTCCGGCGCGACCGAGGCGGCGGCGACGGCACTGCGGCCGCGCGAGGGCGAGCGGCTGCTGATCGGAGCGGGCGAGCACGTTTGTGTCCAGAGCGGCCATTCTTTCCCGGCCGAGGCGGTCGCGTCCGTGCGCCTCAATCCGCAGGGCAGGCTCGATCTCGAAGATTTGCACGCCTGCCTGGCCGAGGCGCCCGGCGCCCGCGCCGTGCTGGCATTACAGGCGGTGAACAACGAGACCGGCGTCGTCCAGCCGGTCGCGGAAGCGGCCGCAATCGTCCATGCGGCAGGCGGGACGCTCGTCTGCGACGCGGTTCAGGCTTTCTCGCGCATTCCCTGCTCTTTCGCCGCGACCGGCGCCGACATCCTGTTTCTCTCCAGCCATAAGCTCGGCGGGCCGAAGGGCGCGGGTGCGCTTGCTTTTGCCCGGCGTGATCTGATGCCGACGCCGGCTTTCATTCGTGGCGGCGGACAGGAGCGGTCTTTTCGCGGCGGCACGGAAAATGTCGCGGCGGTAGCCGGCTTCGCGGCGGCGCTCCAGGAAGCCGAAGCGCAGCGCGAGGCAGAAACGATGCGGCTTGTGCAATTGCGCGACTTTTTGCAGGCGGGCGTGCTGGAAATCGCGCCCGAAGCTGCCATATTCGGACAAGAGGCGGCGCGCGTCGCCAATAGTCTGGCTTTCGCCCTTCCGGGGCTCGCCGCCGAGACAATGGTTGCGGCTTTCGATGTCGAAGGCGTGGCTCTGTCGTCCGGCTCGGCTTGCTCCTCGGGCAAAGTGGCGCCCTCCCATGTGCTGGCCGCCATGGGCGTTTCGCCAGATCTCGCGCGCTCCGCCCTGCGCATCAGCCTCGGCTGGGATTCCACGACAGAAGAGGGCGTGCGTTTTCTTGAAATATTCGCTAAAGTGCATGAGCGAATGCGGCGAAGGCTCCGGAGCTGATCCGCTTGGACACATAAACTCAACCAGCGGGCCTTGAACCCGCGTTAGGTGAGGAGAAACTCGATGGCGGCTGTCCAGGAGACTGTCGACAAGGTCAAAACGCTTGACGTTGACGCTTATAAATACGGCTTTACCACCGATATCGAATCGGACAAGGCCCCCAAGGGCCTGAACGAGGACACCGTCCGGTTCATTTCGGCTAAGAAGAACGAGCCGGAATGGCTCACCGAATGGCGGCTCGACGCCTTCCGCCGCTGGCGGACCATGACCGAGCCGCAATGGGCGCGGGTCCATTATCCGCCGATCGACTATCAGGATCTCTATTATTACGCCGCGCCGAAAACGGCCGAGGGGCCGAAATCGCTCGGCGAGGTCGATCCAGAGCTTCTGCGCACCTATGAAAAGCTCGGCATTCCGCTGCGCGAGCAGGAAATCCTGGCCGGCGTTCAGGCCGACCCCAGCGCGCGCAGGGTCGCGGTGGACGCGGTGTTCGATTCGGTTTCGGTCGCCACGACCTTCAAGGCGGAACTGGCCAAGGCCGGCGTCATCTTCTGCCCGATTTCCGAAGCGGTGCAGACCCATCCGGACCTCGTGAAGAAATATCTCGGCTCGGTCGTGCCAGTGACCGACAATTATTTCGCCACCCTCAATTCGGCGGTCTATTCCGACGGCTCCTTCGTCTATGTGCCGCCGGGCGTGCGCTGCCCGATGGAGCTTTCGACCTATTTCCGTATCAACGAGCGCAACACCGGCCAGTTCGAGCGCACCCTCATCATCGCCGACAAGGGCTCGTACGTTTCCTATCTCGAAGGCTGCACCGCGCCGCAGCGCGACGAGAACCAGCTCCATGCGGCGGTGGTCGAACTGATCGCGCTGGACGACGCCGAGATCAAATACTCAACGGTGCAGAACTGGTATCCGGGCGACAGCGAGGGGAAGGGCGGCATCTATAATTTCGTCACCAAGCGTGGTGATTGCCGGGGGCCGCGCTCGAAAATCTCCTGGACCCAGGTCGAGACCGGCTCGGCGATCACCTGGAAATATCCGTCCTGCATCCTGCGCGGCGAGTCTTCGCGCGGCGAATTCTATTCGATCGCCATTTCAAACGGCTGGCAGCAGGTCGATTCCGGCACCAAGATGATCCATCTCGGCGCCAATACGTCGAGCCGGGTGATTTCCAAGGGCATTGCCGCCGGCCATTCCCAAAACACTTATCGCGGCCAGATTTCGGCTCACCGCAAGGCAGCCAACGCCCGCAATTTCACCAATTGCGACTCGCTGCTGATCGGCAATGTATGCGGCGCCCATACCGTGCCCTATATCGAGGCCAAGAATTCCTCCGCCAATTTCGAGCACGAGGCGACGACCTCGAAAATCTCCGACGACCAGCTGTTCTACTGCATGCAGCGCGGACTTTCGGCGGAAGAGGCTACGGCTCTGATCGTCAATGGCTTCGTGCGCGACGTGCTCCAGCAGCTGCCGATGGAGTTCGCGGTCGAGGCGCAGAAACTCATCGCCATTTCGCTTGAGGGCAGCGTCGGCTGATTGCGCCGCTGCTCTCGCGTCCTGCTTGTTCAAGGTTCCATCATGCTCGAAATCGAAAATCTCCACGTTTCCGTCGCCGGCAAGAAGATCATCGACGGCCTTTCGCTCAAAGTCGCGGATGGCGAGGTCGCCGCGATCATGGGGCCGAACGGCTCCGGCAAATCGACCTTGTCCTATGTCGTCGCCGGCCGCCCGAATTACGAAGTCACCGAAGGTGCGGTCCGGCTCGATGGCGTCGATCTGCTCGACAAGACGCCCGCCGAGCGCGCCGCGCTCGGCCTGTTCCTCGTCTTCCAATATCCGCTCGAAATTCCTGGCGTCGCGACCATGACTTTTCTGAAGGCCGCGATCAACGCTCAGCGCAAGGCGCGCGAGGAGGGTGAGCTTTCGACGCCCGATTTCATGAAAAAGGTGCGCGAGGCGGCCAAGAAGCTCAATATTCCGCAGGACATGCTCAAGCGCCCGGTGAACCTTGGCTTTTCCGGCGGCGAGAAGAAGCGCATGGAAATCCTGCAGATGGCGTTGCTTGAACCGAAATTCGCCATTCTCGACGAAATGGATTCCGGCCTCGACATCGACGCGCTGCGCGTCTGCGCCGAGGGCGTCAACGCTTTGCGCTCGAAGGAGCGCGGTCTGCTGGTTATCACCCATTACCAGCGCCTGCTCGACTATATTGCGCCCGACACGGTGCATGTGATGTCCCACGGCCGTATCGTAAAAAGCGGCGGGCCGGAACTGGCGCTGGAGTTGGAAAAGAGCGGCTATGCCGATTATGCCGAAGAGGCCGCATGATGGGCGCCCTGTTGCAAAATCCAACCCAGGCCGAGCAGGACCTGCTTGCGAGCTTCACGCTCGAACAGGCGGGCGGCGAGCGCAAGGCGGCCTTCGAGCGTTTCGCCCGCGCTGGCCTGCCGTCGCGCCGCAACGAGGCCTGGCATTACACCGATCTGCGCGCCAGGTTGCGCGCCGCCCCGCCGCGCGCGAAAAAGCCTGACGCTGTGGCGCTGGAACGGGCGAAGGAAAAGCTCGCGCCGGTCGATCGCCTTCGGATCGTGACCTTGGACGGCTTTTTCGTTCCTGAACTGTCCGACGATTTTTCCTTCACGCGCGGCGTCACGCTTCGTCCGCTGACCGATAACGATCCTGTGCTCAAGCGTCTCGCCGAGGACGCCGACGACGCCTTGCTCGACTTGAACGCAGCCTTTGCCGAAGGCGGGGCCGTGCTTGAGATCGCGCCCGACGTCCAGATGGACGCGGTTTTGGAGGTGGTCGCGCTCGGCGGCGCGACGGGCGCGGTCAGCCGCTATGGCCGGCTTTTTGTCGTGCTCGGCGACGGCGCGCGCGCTTCGGTGCTGGAGACGCGCGCCGAGGGCGGCGAGGGCTTTGGCGACAGCGCGATCTTTCTGTCGCTTGGCCGCGGCGCTGAGCTCGACTACGCCTGCCGCGCGCGAGAGGGCGCCGCGGTCGAGGTGCAGACTTTCGTCGCGCGGCTGGAGGCGGAGGCGCATCTGCGCGCGGTCGCCTTCGTCGGCGGCGCGCCCTTCCTGCGCCGTCAGCTGTTCGTTTCCTGCGCCGGCGAAAACGCTGAAGTTTATCTCGCGGGCGCTGCTCTGCTGCGCGGGCGGGAGCATGCCGACACCACGCTTGTGCTGACCCATGACGCGCCGTCCTGCATCAGCCGCGAGACCTTCAAATATGTTCTCGCCGATCAATCGAATGGCGTGTTCCAGGGCAAGATCGTCGTCCCGCCGCACGCGCAAAAGACGGACGGCAAGATGTTGTGCCGTGGGCTTTTGCTCTCGGACGACGCCGCCATGTCGTCCAAGCCCGAGCTGGAAATCTTTGCCGACGACGTCGCCTGCGGCCATGGCGCGGCCTGCGCGCGGCTCGACGCCAGCCAGCTCTTTTACATGGAGTCGCGCGGCGTTCCGCGCGAAGAGGCTCAGGCCATATTGGTCGAGGCCTTCGCGGCCGAAGCTTTTGACATTCTCGACGACGAGGAATTGCGCGATTTGCTCACGGCCGATCTTGCGCGTCTGCTTGCCGGGGGAGGTTTCGCATGAACCAGCCGGTCAGGATCGTGCCCTATGACATCGAGAAAATTCGCGCCGATTTTCCGATTCTCGCCGAACGGCCCTATGGCAAGCCTCTGGTCTATCTCGACAATGCGGCTTCGGCGCAGAAGCCGCGCGCGGTGATCGAGCGCATGGTTCATGTGTTCGAACATGAATACGCCAATGTCCATCGCGGCCTGCATTATCTCGCCAATGCCGCGACTGACGCGTTCGAGGCGGCGCGCGAGAAAATGCGCGGCTTCCTCAACGCGGGCTCGACCGAGGAAATCATTTTCACCCGCGGCGCGACGGAGGCCCTGAACCTCGTCGCCTCGTCCTATGGCCTCGCCCATATCGGCGAGGGCGACGAAATCGTGCTCTCGATCATGGAGCACCATTCCAATGTCGTGCCCTGGCATTTCCTGCGCGAGCGCAAGGGCGCGAAGCTGAAATGGGTCGATGTCGAGGACGACGGCTCGTTCTCGCTGGAGAAATTCGCGGCGGCGCTGAGCGACAGGACCAAGATCGTCGCGCTCACCCATATGTCCAATGTGCTGGGCACGGTGACGCCGGTGAAGGACATCGTCCGCCTCGCCCACGAGCGCGGGATTCCGGTGTTGATTGACGGCTCGCAGGGCGCTGTCCACTGCGACGTGGACGTGCGGGATCTCGACGTCGATTTCTATGTCGTGACCGGCCACAAGCTTTACGGCCCGACCGGGATCGGCGCGCTTTACGGCAAGAAGGAATGGCTGGAAAAGCTGCCGCCCTTCGCCGGCGGCGGCGAGATGATCGAGACGGTGACGCTGGACGATGTCACCTATGGCGTCCCGCCACAGAGATTCGAGGCCGGCACGCCGCCGATCGTCGAGGCGGTGGGCCTCGGAGCCGCGCTCGATTATATGGAAAGCATCGGCCGCGACGCGATCGACGCCCATGAGGCCGATCTCGCGGCCTATGCCGCAAAGCGCCTGGGCGAATTGCCTTATCTGCGGCTGTTCGGCCATGCGCCGGGCAAGGGCGCCATTTTCTCTTTCGAAATGAAGGGGGCGCATGCCCATGACGTCGCGACGGTGATCGACCGTTCCGGCGTGGCCGTGCGCGCCGGCACCCATTGCGCCCAGCCTTTGCTGTCGCGTTTCGGCGTGACTTCGACCTGCCGGGCGAGCTTCGCGCTCTATAACACCCGCGCGGAAGCGGACGCACTCGTCGCGGCGCTGGACCGCGCCGCCCATCTCTTTGCCTGAACGGAATGTCGCGATGAACGAGCACGCCAAGCCTGAGGCCGAACTTGAGCCGAACCGTCCCGCCTTCGCCGTGCGGGACGCCATTTCACCGCATGAACTCGACCGGCTCACCGATGGCATCATTGGGGCGCTGAAGTCGGTTTTCGACCCGGAGATCCCGGCCGACATATACGAACTCGGTCTGATCTATCGCGTCGATGTCGACGAGAGCCGCTTTGTCACCATCGACATGACGCTCACCGCGCCGGGCTGTCCGGTGGCCGGCGAAATGCCGGTCTGGGTGCAGAACGCCGTCTCCGCCGTGCCGGGCGTCGCGGGGGTCGAGGTCAATATGGTGTTCGATCCGCCGTGGGATCAAAGCCGGATGTCGGAAGAGGCCCGCATCGCGCTCGATATGTGGTGAATCACTTCGCGTCCGGCGCGATGAACTGGCCGAAGCCGCGCGGGTTCGAGCCGACGGAGATCTTTTTCGTCACTTTGAGCGTCTTCACGTCGATCTCGGTGATGTTGTCCTCCATCCAGCACACGGCCGCCGCCGATTTCTGGTCGGGCGCGATCAGTAATCCTTCCGGATAGCCGCAGGCGTCGATGACGCCGAGCGGCGCATAGGTCCTGCCGTCGAAGGCGGAAACGCTGTCGTCGTGCTGGTTGGTGACGAAAATGCGCGAGCCGTCCCGGGTCACGGCAGCGACATAGGGATATTTCCGCACCTTCAGCCGCCGCGTCTCGCGCCGGGTTTTGGGATCGACCACCGACACGTCGAAGGATTTCACATTGGCGACGAGAATGCGCGGCCCGTCGGGTCCGTTGGGGTCATAGGTTACGCCGAAGGGCGACTTGCCGACCGGAATTTCGGCCACGGCGTGGAGGCTGGCGAGATCGACCACGGAAATCGTGTCGCTCTCGCGATTGGCGACATAGAGCCAGCGGTCGTCCGGACTCACGGCCATGCCGGACGGCGATTTGCCGACCGGAATTTCCCCGGTCACGGCAAGTTTTTTCGTGTCGATCGCGTAGACGCGGTTGGTGTACCAATCGGCGACGAACAGGCGCGCGCCGGTTCGATCGAGCGTGACGCCCAGCGGCCCTTCACCGACGGGGATGTTGGCGATCATGCGATAGGCGCCGTCTGATTCGCGCTCGACGACGGAAACGCTGCGCCCTTCGGGATTGGTCACATAGACCCGCGCGGCGCCGGGGGCGACAGCGACGCCCGCCGGTTTCTGCCCGACCTTCACCTTCTGGACCGTGCGCCCTTGGGCGAGATCGACAATCGAGAGGGCGTTGGCGCCCTGGTCGGTGATGAAAGCGAGCGGCCCCGCCCGGACGGCGCCCGCCGTCAGCAGGACGAGGCCGACGCCTCCAAGGAGGCGCGCGATCACCTTTCGGCTTCGGCGATCTTCTTGAGATTGTCGAGCCCCGCCCGATAGACCTTGCGCACGGCGGCGGCGGAAGCCGCGTCGTTCAGATTGGGCGGCGGGTCGTTGTTCATATAGCCGCGGTAGAAGGCGCCCTTCCATTCGACGATCGAGCCGCCCTTGCCGTCATCGAGCACGGTGAGGAAGGACTCGTAATCGTTCACGGGCAGGATCTTCGGATCGACCTTCGGAATCTCGTATTTATAGGTGCGCTTGGCGGCGTCATATTTGTCGAGCACTTCGTTGAAGCTCGGATTGCCCGGGGCTTTGAGCACGACCTTGCGGGTGGAGCCCTCTTCATTGCCCTTGTCGGCGACGCTGGAGGCGACCATCGGGTGCCATTTGGAGAGGCTGTCAAAATCCTTGATGATCGCCCAGACCTGATCGGCCGGCTGATTGATATAGACGAGTTCGACAACCTTCTGCCGCGTGGGTCCATGCGCCGAAGCGGGCGCGACAAACAGGGCGATCAAGGCCGCCGCCAGAGCAAAAACTCTCATTTCTCCCTCATTCCTTTGCGCCGGATTCCATCCGGCCGGGGGGATATTGTCGGGAACCAGGGCGGCCTGCCAATAGAGGCAGGAGCGAAACAGGCGGTCGAAGGCCGAATTATGCTAAAATTAAGAGGCTGACGCGGTTAGTTCCCGGCCTTGCGGTACATGCCGGAAAAGGACACGTTCATCCCGCCGCATTGCATATTGTCGCGCACGAATAGAAAGGCGCCGGCGCGGACCATGCGCAGGTCGCAACCGCTGACCGAATCGCTGTCGACCACGGTCCCCTGGCCATTTTTCAGCACGAGTGGCCCGGAAAACGAGCCGAGATTGACAGCGCCGCGCTTGACCCGTTCGGGATCAAGGGCGCCGAAAGTCGCTTCGCCTTGGGCTTGCAAGCCATTTTTGGCGTTTTCGATGGTGATGTCGGCCTCGACGCGTTTCCAATGGCCGGTCCAGCTTTCCGGGCTGGTCTCGACGGGCGCCGGCTCGATCGCCGAAGAAGGCAGCCAGCCGCCGCGATCCCCCTTGCCATTGTCATAAGCGACACAGGTGAATTCTCCACGCTTCGCGCCGACCGCGACGAGGTCGCCGGGCACGAGATAGGCCTTTTCCTGACATGCGGCCGCAGCAGAGGGGCAGGCGTTCTTTTTGTCGCCATTCTTGCGGAAATTGACTTTTCCCGCATCCGCCTTGATCCGGCCGATCACAAGACTGGGCGTGTTGGCGAAATCGACGCCGGAGCAGAACCGGTCGTCGCTCTGCGCCCGAGCCGCGAGGGGAGCGACGAAGAGCGCCGTCGCGGCGCAGGCCAGACCGAGGCGCCGCATGAGGATCACTCCTTTTTGCCGAATTCGGAAACCCCGCCATGGGCCGCCGACCATTCGGCCGGAGCGTGCAGGAATTTCTCGACCTCGTCGAGCGTGGCGCCAGGCAGGTAATTGGTCTTGCGCGCGACCTTCAGCACGTCCCACCAGGTGGTGAGCTGGTGCAGCTCGATGTTTTCCTTACGCAGCTCGTCGCGCGCCTGCGGGAAAATATCGTAGAAGAAGAACACGAAAGTGTGGTCGCATTTCTGCCCCGCCTCGCGAATGGCGGAGATGAAATTGACCTTCGAGGCGCCGTCGGTGGCGAGGTCCTCCACCAGCAGGGTGCGCGCGCCGTCCTGCAATTCGCCTTCGATGCGGGCGTTGCGGCCAAAGCCTTTCGGCTTCTTGCGGACATATTGCATCGGCAAGGCGAATCGGTCGGAAATCCAGGCGGCGAAAGGAATGCCCGCGGTCTCGCCGCCGGCGATAATGTCGAGGCTCTCATAGCCGATCTCGCGCTGGATGGTCTTCACCGCGAAATCCATCAGCGCGTTGCGCAGGCGGGGGAAGGCGATCAGCTTGCGCATGTCGGTATAGACCGGGCTCGCCCAGCCCGAAGTGAAAATGAAAGGCTTTTCCGCATTGAAAAGGACGGCGCCGACTTCGAGCAGCATCTTGGCGGTTTCTTCGGCGATCAACTGCTTTTCCAGGGCGGCGGGGGAAAGGTCGGTCATCTTTGGCCTCGTGGTTTGGCGCTGGTTTGAACCGGATGGCGGCCGAGGTCAATCGCCTGTTGCCCAGCCAGCTCAGAAGCGCGAAAAGGGGCCATGACCGATCTCTTCGCCAGCGCCGGACTGGACCGGGACGCGCCGCGCCCGCTCGCGGAAAAGCTGCGGCCGAAAAGCCTCGCCGACGTCGCCGGCCAGGACCATCTGCTCGGCCCAAACGGGGCGCTGACGCGGCTGGTCCAATCGGGGTCCCTCGGCAGCCTGATCTTCTGGGGCCCGCCCGGCACCGGCAAGACCACGGCGGCGCGCCTGCTGGCGCATGAAACGAAACTCCATTTCGTCCAGGCTTCGGCGATTTTTTCCGGCGTCGGCGAGTTGAAAAAAATCTTTGAAGAGGCGCGCGGGCGTCGCGCCACAGGGCAGGGAACCCTGCTGTTCGTTGACGAAATCCATCGCTTCAACCGCGCCCAGCAGGATTCCTTTCTGCCGGTGATGGAGGACGGGACGATCACCCTGATCGGCGCCACCACCGAAAATCCGTCTTTCGAACTCAATGCTGCGCTGTTGTCGCGGGCCCGCGTGCTGACCTTCCACAGCCTCGACGCCGCGGCGATTGAAAAGCTCCTTGAGCGCGCGGAAGACGCCGAGGGCAAAACACTGCCGCTCGATTCCGAGGCGCGCGCGGCGCTGGTCCTGATGGCCGACGGCGACGGCCGCGCCGCCCTGACTTTGGTCGAAGAGATTTTCCGCGCCGCCCGGCCGGGCGAGGTTTTTGACGCCAAGACGCTGACCGAGATCGTCCAGCGCCGCGCGCCAATCTATGACAAGGGCCAGGAGGGCCATTACAATCTCATCAGCGCCCTGCACAAGACCGTGCGCGGCTCGGACCCCGACGCCGCGCTCTATTATCTCGCCCGCATGTTCGACGCCGGCGAGGACCCGCTTTTCATCGTCCGCCGCGTGGTGCGCATGGCGGTCGAGGACATCGGCCTCGCCGATCCCCAGGCGCTCGTGATCGCCAACGCCGCCAAGGACGCCTATGATTTTCTGGGCTCGCCGGAGGGCGAACTGGCGATCGCCCAGGCCGTGGTCTATTGCGCGACGGCGCCCAAATCCAATGCCAATTATGTCGCCTACAAAGCGGCGATGAAGCTCGCCCGCGAGCATGGCTCGCTCATGCCGCCGAAAATCATTCTCAACGCGCCGACCAAACTGATGAAATCGGAAGGCTATGGCGCCGGCTACGCCTATGACCACGACGAGCCCGACGCCTTTTCCGGCCAGGACTATTGGCCCGAGGTTTTGGGGCGGCAAAGGCTCTATCGTCCGGTCGAGCGCGGATTCGAGCGGGAAATCACCAAACGCCTGGACTATTGGGAAAAATTGCGAAAAGAACGCGAAGGAAATTGAGCGCGCGGATTTGATCCATCGCGGCGTCGCGGAGTGGGACAGCGTGATCAGGTTGAGACCGAGCAGTCGCTATCAGCAGCATATTGCAGCGCGTTCGCGTATTGCGTTCAAGCGATCGTCGCGGCAGGCGATGTTCCTCGCCGGCGGCCTGACGGTGGGCGGCGTCGCCGTGCTGATGGCCTGGCTTGCCGACAAGGCGCAGGAAATCCTGACCCTGGTCCTGCATCACGCGCCCGACATCGGACTGGTGGCGACGCCGATCGGATTCGGCATTGCGGTCTATCTGTCGCGCCATGTTTTTCCCAATTCGCAGGGCAGCGGCATCCCGCAGGTCATCGCGGCTTTGCAGATCGAGGACAAGGAGCAGCGCTCGCCGCTGGTTTCGCTGCGGGTCGCCGTGGGCAAGATCGTGGTGATGACGCTCGGCCTGCTGTTCGGCGCCTCGACCGGGCGCGAGGGGCCGACGGTGCAGGTCGGCGGCGCGATTATGTATGCGCTGGGCCATCGCGCGCCTTACCGGCAGGCGGGCTTCCTGCTCGCGGGGGCGGCGGCGGGGGTGTCGGCGGCGTTCAACACGCCGCTCGCCGGCATCGTGTTCGGCATCGAGGAATTGAGCCGATCCTTCGAAACGCGCACCAGCGGCCTGATCATCGGCGCGGTGATCGCGGCGGGTCTGACCTCGCTGGCGCTCGTTGGCGACTATTCCTATTTCGGCTCGACCGCGGCAATTCTGCCGCTCGGCTCCGCCTGGGCCGCGATCCCGATCGGCGCCGTCGCCGGCGGGCTCAGCGGCGGCGTCTTCATCCGCATCGTTCTGGCCTTCGCCGGCGGCCTCTCCGGCCGATTCGGCGCGGCGATCGCAAGACAGCCAATCCTTTTCGCCATGCTTTGCGGCTTCGGCGTCGCCCTCTGCGGTCTGCACGGCGACACGTCGGTTTTCGGCACCGGCTATGCCGAGGCGCGCGCCATCGTCCATGCCAGCGCCAATATCGATTACTGGTTCGCGCCGCTGAAATTCATCGCCACCACGCTCTCCACCATCAGCGGCATTCCCGGCGGCCTGTTCTCGCCGTCGCTCTCGATCGGGGCGGGCGAGGGCGCCTTGCTCCGTCTCGTCTTCCCCCATGTTCCCCTCGGCGCCCTGGCCCTGATCGGCATGGTCTCCTTTCTTACCGGCGTGACTCATGCCCCGATCACGGCCTTCGTCATCGTTTCGGAAATGACTGACGATCACGCCATGATCATCCCATTGATGATCGCGGCGCTGGTCGCCGAGGCGACTTCGAGGCTGATGAGCCGGGAAGGGCTCTATCACGCCCTCTCCCATCATTTCCTCGCCAAAGCGGAAACGGCCGGTCACGCCAAATAGGCGGATGACGGCGCGTCGCGGCTTGGCTATAGAAAGAAAATGCGGGCCTATCTTCTCATCTTCCTCGGCGCCGGCGTCGGCGGCTGTCTGCGTCACACCGTGAATCTTATCGCGGCGCGGCTGCTCGGGACCAATTTCCCGTGGGGAACGTTCCTGATCAACATTTCCGGCTCCACGATCATGGGGCTGGCGGCGGGCTATCTCGCTTTCCGCACCGGCGCGAACTGGACGCAGCACGTGCGCCTTTTCCTGCTGACGGGGGTTCTCGGCGGCTACACCACCTTTTCGGCCTTTTCGCTCGATTCCGCTCTGCTGTTCGAACGCGGGGAAGTGGTTTTGACGGCGGCCTATGTCGGCGGCTCGGTGCTGTTGGCGCTTGCCGGCGTCTTCAGCGGCCTTTTCGTCGCGAGGGCGCTGTCGTGATCGGCCCACGAGCGCGATCGCCGCGAAAAGGCGCTCCACGCAAGGGCGCGGCGGCGCCCAGGTCTTCCGCCAAAAAGTCCACCGCCGAAAAGTCCGCGGCCGAAACGTCGGCCGTCGTAAAGAAAACGCCCGAGCCGGTCAAATTGGCGCTTGGCGTGCAGACCCTCGTCGTGACGGAAGACGAGGAGGGGATGCGCGTCGACCGCTGGTTCAAGCGCCGCATTCCGACCCTCACGCTTTCCTATCTCGCCAAGATCTGCCGCAAGGGCGAAGTGCGCCTCGACGGCAAAAGGGTGGAAACCTCGTCGCGCGTCGCGGCGGGGCAGAAGGTGCGGGTTCCGCCGCTGAACGTCGAGGCGCCCAGGGCGCCGGCGGTGAAGCGGCCGGAGCAATCCGAAGCCGACGCCCGCGCGATCCGCGACATGATCCTGCTCGACGACCGCGATCTGATGGTGCTGAACAAGCCCTATGGCCTCGCGGTCCAGGGCGGTTCCGGCACCAAGGTCCATCTCGACGGCATGTTGCAGTCGCTCGCCGATGAACGCGGCGAGCGCCCGGTACTGGTCCATCGCCTCGACCGCGACACATCCGGCGTGCTGCTGATCGCCAAGACCAGAAAAATGGCCGCCGATCTTGGCGAGATTTTCCGCTCGCGGTCGGCCAGCAAGATCTATTGGGCCATGGTCGAGGGCGTGCCGCGCCCGGCGCAGGGGCGCATCTCGCTCTATCTCGCCAAGGGCGAGGGCATGGGGGATAATCGCCTGCCGCGCGGCCGCCACGGCATGGAGGAGCGCCGCGACATCGAGAAAATGCGCGTCGCCAGACATGGCGACGACGACGCCCAGCATTCAGTGACTTATTACGCGGTGGTGGACAAGCTGGCGCCCCGACTGTCCTGGCTGTCGCTAAAGCCGCTGACCGGCCGCACCCATCAGCTTCGCGCCCACGCGGAAGCCATCGGCTGCCCCATTGTCGGCGACCCAAAATATGGCCACGGCGACGAAGACCGCCGCCGCCGCGCCGACCCCAACCGCAACATACCCGAGGGCGTCGAGAACAAGCTGCATCTGCTGGCCCGCCGCTTGATCCTGCCTCATCCCAAAGGCGGCGTGCTCGACGTCACCGCGCCGCTGCCGCCGCATATGAAAAAAAGCTTTGAGATGTTCGGCTTCGACATCAGCCAGCGCGATCCGATTTTAGACGCGCCGGAGGAGTGAAGGCTTCGCCCTTGCGAACCACGGGCGCGTTTCGCGCGCCCGTCGAAGCGACGACCGGCGTCTGAACCGGTCTATGGCGAAGCAAGCCACCTGTTAGCCTGCTGAAAGATTGCGTGGATCGCTTTGCGGAGCCTGTCATCGGACCGGCCGAAGGCCGGATCCGTTGGCTCGCAATGACGTGGCGGCTTATGCGGCATATGCCGCGCAGGCCATGAATCCTGCGCGCAATTCCTCTTCCTTCAGCTTGCGGCCGATGAAGACGATGCGGCTGGAGCGCTTTTCTTCGGACTTCCAGTCGCGCTGGAGGTTGCCGTCGAGAATCATGTGGACGCCTTGGAAGACATAGCGTTTCGGCTCGTTCGGAAAGGCGAGGATGCCCTTGGAGCGCAAAATGTCTGGGCCGTCGCGCTGAACCACTTCATTGATCCAGGGCATGAAGAGGTCGGGGTCGACCGGACCGTCGAGTTGGAAGGCGACCGAGCGGACCTGCTCGTCATGGATCACCTTGGGCGGGTGATGCTCATGTTCGTGATGATCATGCCCGTGCTCATGTCCGTGCTCATGTCCGTGCTTGTGATCATGCTCGTGATCGCAATCCGGACCGCAATCATGGTCATGATTATGATGGTGATCATGATCATGGTGGTGATGATGACCACGATCGTGATCATGGTGGTCATGATCGTGCTCTTCGGCGGTCAGAAATTCCGGCTCCAGCTCCAGGATCCGGTCGAGATCGAAGGCCTTGCGGTCGAGCACGGCGTCGAGCGCGACGTCGCATTTGGTCGTACGGTAGAGTTTCGCATAAGGGTTGAGGCCGCGAATCCGCGCCTCGACCTCTTCCAGCTCCTCCTCGCTCACGAGATCGGTCTTGTTGATGAGGACGACGTCGGCGAAGGCGATCTGGTTCTTGGCTTCCGGCGCATCCTTCAGGCGCGCCGCCAGAAATTTGGCGTCGGCGACGGTGACGATGGCGTCGAGCCGGGTCTCGTTCTGGACGTCGGCGTCGACAAAAAACGTCTGCGCCACCGGCGCCGGGTCGGCGAGCCCGGTGGTCTCGACCAGAATGGCGTCAAACTTGCCCTTGCGGCGCATCAGGCCCTCGATGATGCGGATCAGGTCGCCGCGCACGGTGCAGCAGATGCAGCCGTTATTCATTTCGAAGACTTCCTCGTCGGCGTCCACCACGAGTTCGTTGTCGATGCCGATCTCGCCGAATTCATTGACGATGACGGCGAATTTCTTGCCGTGATCCTCGGTCAGAATGCGGTTGAGCAATGTAGTTTTTCCCGCCCCCAGATAGCCGGTGAGGACGGTGACGGGAATTTTTTCGACAGACATGCGAACTCCGGTCATGCGTTGGGCGCGAGCGCCTTGGTCAGTTCGACTATATTGTGGTTCGGCGCGTCAATGTAAGCGCCTGCGGGGCCATTTCGCGGCAAAAGCGAGTCTTAAAAATGCTTGAGCCGATTTTCGCCCCAAGCCCTCGGGGCGATCGGCGCGCGAGACGTCTTTGCAGGCGCATGGTTGCACCCTATTCTGGTAAGAGTCCCTGGCTACGAAGCCCAACATTGGTTCAGAAGTCCATGTCCGCCCAATCGGCGCCCGCGCGTTTGAACGAAATGCAGACCCGGATCCGGGATTTACTGGAGCGCGCGCAAAAGCCCCTTTCGGCCTATGACGTGATCGACGCCTTGCGCGAGCATGGCCGCGTCGCCCCGCCGACGGTCTATCGCGCTTTGCAGAAGCTGATCGACGAGGGGCTCGCCCATAGGCTTGAGACGCGCAACGCTTATGTCGCCTGCCGCGACGAGGGCCATGCCTGCGGCCATCGGCATCGCGCCGGCTTCATGATCTGCCGCGCCTGCGGCCGGACGTTGGAATTCGGCGACGCGGAGATCGAGAGCCTGCTGTCTCGCGCGGCGGCGCGCAGCGGTTTTTCGGCCGAACGCGTCGCAATCGAAATCCAGGGGCTCTGCGCCTCCTGCGCGGAGGAGGACGCCAGTTCCGCAGATGCGGAGCAGGGCGGGCCTTAGCCCTCCCGACGCAAAGGAGGCGGGCGCAAAAGACGCCCGTGCTTGCGGACGGGCGTCGGCTTGCGATGGTTGGGAAGCAAAGGCCGATGTTATTGGGTGAGATGGCCTTCCGCGAGGAGTTTCTGGAAGATATTCGCCAAGGCGCTGGACACGTTGCCGCCGATTCCAACCGCCTGATAAAGGTCGGGTGAGCTGGCGCAGGCTTGCACCGCCGCGCCGATTTGGTCGGTTGGGCTCTGATATTGCGCGACTTTTTGGTTGTAAAACGCATTGGTCGGCAGCGGATAATAGGTCGTGTAGAGCGTCGCGATCTGAACGCCGCGGTTTTTGATCGCCGTGCAAAGGTTCGGGTCGATCGGCTTGATCGCCCGGGCGCCGTTGAGTTTTTCGTCCGTCAGGCCGTCGGTGATGATGATCACGAATTTTTTCCGGAAATTTGCGCTCGATCCGTCGCCAGGACTCGGGATGACGTTATTCAGGGCCGGCACGGCAGTGTCGAAGGACGTGTCCTCGTCGCTATATTGATTCTGGAAATCGACCGACATGAGGTCGAGGGACTGCACCTGCGTCTTGATGGCGCTGGTGTCGGCGCTGAGCGGCGCGACATTGGCGATCGCGTTGGTTTGCGCGGCGGTCGCGGTTGCGCCGAACGAATAGACCGCGAATTGATACTGGTTGGAAACGTTGTTGACCGCCTCGATGCTGGCCGCCATATCCATGAGGTTCTGGGTCGCCGACCGGAGCAGGTCGATGCGCAAAGTGACATTGTTGGCGCGCGCGATGGAGTAATAATCGACGCTCGCCGACTGACTAGAGACATGACAGGCGAAACCGCAACTCGCCTCGTTCGGGTTGTTGGGAATGTGAGACGTCAGGCTGATAAGATTGTTGATGTCGGTCTGCGTCGCGCCAATGCCCATCGACGGCGTATTGTCGAGCAGGAGATAGAAGTCGTAATAGCTGGGAAGCGTCAATGTCGCTTTTGTCGAATGTGCGCCCGTCTGGGCGACATTCATTGACGCGACATTGGCCAATGCGCCGAACAGGTTGGGCGATTTCGCCTGGAAGCTGACGTCCGCCGTGATGACCAGGCCGCTCTGCTGAACGGTGACGGTCGGGGGCTGGCTGAGATTGGAATAATAATTCCCGGCATTGGCGACAAAAGCGCGCTGGCCCGCCGCCTGCGCGTCCAGGATCATCTGCGCGGCGTTGACATTGTTGGCGTAGTCCGTTTGAGCGGTACTGAGCGCCGCCAGAGCGGCGGCGTCGGCGGCGGTTTTCAGCGTCCCTTTCATCGAAAGCGCCCTGCCGTAATCGAGCGTAAGTCCGACGATCAGCGCTATCCCGACGACGGCGAAAGCGAAGAGAAGCACGACCGAGCCGGATGTTTCCTCGCGAAACGCGACGATTTTCCGCCGAAACTGTTCAGGTTGCACGGGCTCGCCTCCATTGGTCCCCGCTTGCGCCGGACGCCTCGCCGGCCATTGCGCCGAGATTTACGGGAATCGTGTTGAAATCGACCAAAATCGATCGCTCAAATTTTATGGAACATTCCTTGTCCCAGGCTGCGCGCCGGATTCGACAAGGGCGGCGTCAGGCCCCACATTGCGGGTGACGATTCGCTTATCGTTCGTCCGGGGCCGCGTATTGACCGATCCTTTTTCGCCAGGCGATGACGACCTGTCCGCCCCGAGGCCGGGTGGGATAGCCGCGCGCGCCCTTGCGGCTGCGCGCGGGTCTCCCGATTGGCTCGCCGCCCTCAATCCCGAGCAGCGCGAGGCGGTGGAGACCCTCGACGGCCCCCTGCTAGCGCTGGCCGGCGCCGGGACCGGCAAGACCCGGGTGCTGACGTCGCGCATCGCCCATATTCTGGCGCTTGGCCGCGCCCGGCCGCATGAAATCCTCGCCGTCACCTTCACCAACAAGGCGGCGCGCGAGATGCGGGAGCGCATCGCCATGCTCATCGGCCCGGCCGCCGAGGGCATGGGCTGGCTCGGCACCTTCCACGCCATTTCCGCGAAAATCCTGCGCCGCCATGCCGAACTGGTCGATCTCAAGTCGAATTTCACCATTCTCGATACCGACGACCAGATTCGCCTGCTCAAACAGGTGCTGAAGGCGGAGAACATCGACGAGAAGCGCTGGACCGCGCGGGTCCTGGCCTATCTGATCGACAATTGGAAGAATCGCGGCCTCGACGCCAGGCATGTTCCAGCCGGCGAGGCGCAGGCCTTCGCCAATGGCAAGGGCGCGGCGCTCTACACGCTTTATCAGGAACGGCTCAAGACGCTGAACGCGGTCGATTTCGGCGATCTTCTGCTCGAAACCCTGCGTCTGCTGCGCGAAAATCCCGACGTGCTGCGCGATTATCAGCAGCGGTTCAAATTCATTCTGGTGGACGAATATCAGGACACCAACGCCGCGCAATATCTCTGGCTGCGGCTGCTGGTCCAGCGCGCCGAACCGTCCCAGCCGCAAAACCTTTGTTGCGTGGGCGACGACGATCAGTCGATCTATGGCTGGCGCGGCGCCGACGTGGACAATATTCTGCGCTTCGAGACGGATTTCCCCGGCGCCAAAGTGGTGCGGCTGGAGCGCAATTACCGCTCGACCGGCCATATTCTCGCCGCCGCCTCCCATCTCATCGCCCGCAACCGCGACCGGCTTGGCAAGACCCTGTTCACCGATGGCGAATGGGGCGAGAAGGTCACGGTCGCCGGCGTGTGGGATTCCGAGGAGGAGGCCCGGGTCGTCGGCGAGGAGATCGAACAGTTGCAGCGCCAGGGCGCATCGCTCGACGACATGGCCATATTGGTGCGCGCCTCCTTCCAGATGCGCGAATTCGAGGAACGTTTCATCAATCTTGGCCTGCCTTACAAGGTGATCGGCGGCCCGCGCTTCTACGAGCGGCTCGAAATCCGCGACGCCTTGGCCTATCTGCGCTGCGTCGCCCAGCCGGCCGACGATCTCGCGTTCGAACGCATCGTCAACACCCCCAAAAGGGGGCTGGGCGAAAGCACGCTGCAGACGGTCCATGAATACGCGCGGTTGAGCCGAATTCCGTTGATGCAGGCGGCCCGCGCCCTGGTCGAAACCGAGGAGCTCAAGCCCAAGCCGCGCGGGGCTTTACGGACCCTGCTCGGCGATTTCTCGCGCTGGTCGGCGCAGATCGCCGAAAAGCCGCATTACGAACTTGCCGAACAGGTGCTCGAGGAATCCGGCTATACCGATTTCTGGAAACAGGAACGTACGGTCGAAGCCGAGGGACGGCTGGAAAACCTGAAAGAGCTGATCCGCTCGATGGAGGAATTCCCCGATCTCGGCGCCTTCCTCGAACATGTCTCGCTGGTGATGGACGTGGAGAACAATGAGGCCGGCGCGCGGGTTTCGATCATGACTCTGCACGGCGCCAAGGGCCTCGAATTCGACACGGTGTTCCTGCCCGGCTGGGAGGAGGGCCTGTTCCCCCACCAGCGCTCGCTGGACGAAAACGGCCGCGCCGGCCTGGAGGAAGAGCGACGCCTCGCCTATGTCGGGGTGACGCGGGCGCGACGGCGAGCGAAAATCCTGTTCGCCAGCAACCGCCGCATCCATGGATTGTGGCAGAGCACGGTTCCCTCGCGCTTCGTCGACGATCTGCCGGTTGATCACGTTCAGGTGAGGGACGAGGCGCGCAGCGGCGGCTCCTATGGCGCCTATGCCCAATCGCGCTTCGCCAATATCGACGCTTTCGGCTCGACTTATGAAACGCCGGGCTGGAAGCGGGCCAGGAGCCGCGCCGAGCAAACGCGCGCCTCCGAGAAAGGGGCGCCTTCTTCGCGCGGGCCGAAAACGATCGAGGGAGAAGTTCTGTCGCGCGCGGCGCCGGCCGGCAAATTCGCGCCAGGCGCGCGCATTTTCCATCAGAAATTCGGCTCCGGCTCGGTCGCCGCAGTCGACGGCTCGAAGCTGACGATTGACTTCGACAAGGCTGGCCGCAAACTGGTTCTCGACACTTTTGTCGAGTTGCGGGGCTGAGGCGACGGGATTGAGCGATGCGCGATCTCCTGACCTATATCGGCATCGCGCTGATCCTCGTCCTGAGCGCCGCCTTCGCCGCGCCTTATTTCATCGATTTCAACGCCTTCCGCTCCGGCATCGCCGCCGAGCTGTCGCAGGCGGTCGGCGCGCGGACGCGTTTTGAGGGTCCGATCGCGCTGCATTTCCTGCCCACGCCGCGGTTCAGCGCCGAGGACATCGACATTTCGGGCGATTTCGGCCATGTCCACGCCAAAAGCGCCGTCTTCGCGCTCGCTTTGCCGGGGCTGCTGCAAGGACGGCTGCAATTCATCCGCGCCGCGCTCGATGACGCCGATGTCGTCCTCGACGCCGACAAGGCCCGCCCGCCAGCGCTCGCGGGCGCGCTGCAATTCGACGATCTCGCCCTGCGCCGCGCCGATGTGACGATCTTGCGCGGCGGCGCGCCGGCGATCGAGGTCAAGGGGCTCGACCTTTCCGCGCGGGTTCCCGGTCCGCAGGGGCCGTTCGACGGGCGCGGCGCTTTCGATTGGCGCGGGCGAAGGCTGGCCTTTTCCTTCTCGTCCGACGTGCTGGCGAAAGAGGTCGTGCCGCTGAAGGCGAGCCTGACCTGGCCCGGCGACACGGCGAGACTCGACCTCGACGGTCGCGTCGATTTTTCCAGGTCGCCGGCCTTCGAGGGCGAGGTCAAAGCCTCGGGCAAGGCGGCGCCGGGACCGTGGACGGCGCAGGCTTCGGCGCTGCTTTGGCTCGACGGCGCGCTGGCCCGCAATTTTTCGGCCCGGCTCGGCGACGGCCCGCTCGCCGATCAACTGTCGGGCAGCCTGCGCTATGAGACGCGCAGCAGGAAGCTCGTTCTTGCCCTCGAGACGCCGCGTCTTTCGCAATCCTGGACGGCGTTTTTCGCCGCGCCTTTGAGTCAGGCGACAAGCGGCGGCGCGCCGTTCGACCTGCGCCTCGGGGCCGACGCCATCACTTGGCGTGGCGTTCCCTGGTCGCAGGCGCGGCTGATCTGGCGGACGGACGCCCCCGCCAATCTCCAGGCGACGGGGCCGGGCGAATCCCGGATCGAGATTTCGGCGACGCCCGAGGCTGGCGGCTGGCGCGGCAAGGCGCGGCTGAAGGCGGGGGACTTTGGCGCCTTTGCCGCCGCCTTGCGCGAGAGCGCGCCCGGAATGGGCGCGGTGCTCGCTCCTGCCGGCCTTCACGCCGTGGACGCCTCCGCCGCTTTCGTCGCGACGCCGGACGAATGGGCCTTGAGCAATGGCGATTTTCTGCTCGGCCGCAACCGCTTCAGCGGCGACGTCCGGCTTCGCCTGGCCAAAGCCGGAACCCCGCCGCTCCTAACCGCGCGCCTTTCCGCGCCCGCGCTCGATCTCGACGCCGCGCCGGATTTTGCGGCGGAAGGGTTCGCCGGTCTCGATCTCGACCTTTCGCTGCAGGCGCGCACCCTCACATCGTCGCGCGCCGGCGCCCTGTCGGGAGCGGGGGGGCGCATCGACGTCCATTTCCTGCGCCAGGGCGAAGCGATGCGGCTGGAGCGGCTCGACATGCGCAATATCGGCGGCGCCGATCTCACCGCCTCCGCCGCCTGGAGCAGGAATTTTTCCGACCTGCGCGGCGAGGCGCGGCTCAAGGCGGGCGATCTCGGGCCACTGGCGCAGGCGCTAGCCCGGGTCTGGCCCAGCGCGGCGACCAAGGCGCTCGCGGCGCGGGCGAAAATCCTGTCGCCGGCCGATCTGTCGGGCAAGGCGACGGATGGCGGCTTTTCGGTCAAGGGGACGCTCGGCGCAACCCGGATCGCCGCGAATTTTCCGCCCACGACCGGCGGCGGGCGCGCGGTCGCGATCGATCTGAACGCGCCGGAAGCGGGGGCCCTGCTCAACCAGCTCGGCGCGCCGGTGGTCTGGACCCAGAAGCTCGGCCCCGCGCGGCTCTCCGCCCACGCCCAGCCCAATCCGGCGCGCCAGGGCGCGCGGAGTCTCGCCGCTTCCGCCGACCTCGCCGGTCTCCACGGCGAATTTCGTGGCGCGCTCGCCGATTCTACTTTGGAGGGTGAAGCGCGCCTTTCCGGCGACGCCGGAAAAGTCCTGGCGCTTTATGGCCAGTCCGGCTCCGCGCCTTTGCGTTTCTCTGCCCGCGTCGCCTGGCGCGACGGCGTCCTCAATGCGCAAAATCTCGACGGCGACTGGGCCGGCGCCAAGGTCGCGGGCGACCTGTCGGCCGATTCGACTGGTCTGAAAGGCGCCCTGCATTGCGGGCGGTTCTCGGGCCCGGCGCTTGTCGCGCTCGTGCTCGGCCCGCCTGAGCCGGCCAAAGCCGGCGCTTTATGGTCGAGCCTGTCCTTTGCCCCGGTCCTGCTCGATCCGCCGCCGGCGAAACTGTCGGTGACGACCGACGACCTCGAGCCGTTTGGCGGGAAGGCTCATTTTGACTTCATGCTTCGCCGAGGCGCGCTTTCGGTGGCGCGGGCAGAGGCCGCCGTGCTGGACGGGGCCGTGCGCGGCGGGTTCGACTTGCGCCGCGACGGCCGGCAGATCTCCTTGAGCGGCGAAGCGGACGCAGAGAATCTTGCGTTGCGCGATCGGGCTTTTTCCGCGCGGCTCGACGGCAGGCTGAAATTCGCCGGCGGCGGCGGCGCCAGCGCGGCGGCGCTTGCCGCGTCCCTTGCGGGCGACGGCGCCGTCCGCCTGCGCGACCTCGTCGTTCAGCAGGCCGCGCCCGGCGCTCCCGATGAGGCGCTCAAGGCCAGCGAGGCCAATGACGCGACTTTCGACGCCAAGGCGGTCGCGAAAAGCCTCGACGCCGCTTTTGCCCGCGCCGCCCTGCGCCGCCCGCAGGCGAATTTCGCGGCGCGGCTCGCGGATGGACAATTGGCGCTGACCCCGTCCGACGACGGCGGTAAGGGAATCGAGGCCGGCTTCGACCTGCGCGACGCGAACTTGTCGCTCGCTTTTTCCGCCTCGGCGCAAACGCCCGCCGGCTGGAGCGCGCCGGCGCCGGTCGGGGCGGTGGCGTGGTCGGGACCTTGGCGGGCGCCGTCGCGCCGGGTCGACGCCGCAGCCTTCGTCGATGCGGTCGCGACCCGCGCGCTGGAGCGCGAACAGGCTCGCATCGCCACGCAGAAAAAAGAGGACATGGAGAGATTACGTACGCTCTCGCTGCAGCCCGCGCCGGCGCTAACGCCGGCGCCGCCGCCCTAAGGCTGCGTCGCCTTTTCGCGATAATGCTCCAGAAGCCGCACGCGCAGCGCGGAAGAGAGATTGGCCTCGCCGCGCTCGGCGTCAATTTCCGCGACCAGAGCCGCGACGCTTACGCCGCGCTCTTGGGCGAGTTCGCGCAGGGCGTCCCAGAAGGCGGATTCCAGCGATATGCTGGTGCTGTGACCGGCGATGACCAGGGAATGTTTGCGCATCCGGCCCGAAGCCGGAGTCATGGCTCGCCGTCGCCGCCGGGCGCTTCATCCAGCCGATGCCCTTCGAGCCGACGCTCGGCGAGCGATTTCGTCTTTTCCGCAAGACCGCGCTCCGCCTTGCTCAGGCCGAAGCGGACGCGGTTTTCCTGCGCCTTTTCGTCGTCCTTGCGGCGTTCCCGCGTCTTGCGGGCGCGGCGGAGATTGACGATCTCGCCCATCGTCTCAGGTCTTTTTGCGGAAGGCGTCGATCGACACGACCTTCGATTCCTCGCCGTCGGCGGACGCGCCCGCCTGGGCAGGTTTGTCCTCGGCCTTGCCCCTGCCGGCATTCGCCTTCGCCGATTCGGCCAGCCCGGACTTGGCGGGAAGCACTTCCGGCTCCGAGGCGGCGCCGCGCGGGCGGGACTTTTCGCTTTCCGATTCGGGCGCCGCGCCGGGCCTGTTGGCGATGCTCTCGACCACGGCCTCTTCGTCCTGGTCGTCGTCCTCGAAACCCATCTCCTCGTCGTCCTCGGACAGGGCCTCGAATTTCAGGCCGAATTGCACCGAAGGATCGTAGAAGCCGGTGATGGCCTCGAACGGAATGTGGAGACGTTCGGGAATGTTCTTGAAATGGAGCCCGACCTCGAAACTCTCGTCATCGACCTGCAGATCCCAGAATTGATATTGCAGGATGATGGTCATCTCGTCGGGATATTGCTCGCGCAGCCGGGCCGAGAGATTGACGCCCGGCGCGTGGGTGCGGAAAGTGATATAAAAATGATGCTCACCGGGCAGCCCGTCGCGCGCCGCGTCGGCCAGCACCTTGCGCACCACGCCACGCAGCGCGTCCTGAACTTGAAGGTCGTAGCGAATCACATCTGTCGGCATGAACGGCGTCGCATCGGTTCTCGCCGGGACCGCAAAACCGAGGACACCGCGGGAAAATCGACCCGTCCGGCCCCCCGCCGCCGCGCGCCGGCATGAAGGAAGTGGAGGCTTCTGTTGCCAGGCGCCTCCGGGCCCCGCCTGAAACGGCTAAGCCTCAGGACTTTGATTTCGGTGCTAGCGCCGCATTACGCGGCGACGGCGACCGGAGCATAGTTGTCGTTGGCAACTATAAGTTTGACCCGATAACGGCGGTATCATGCCGGACAGCAAGCAAAACCTTTCAGCCCACGTCGATCCTGTTTCGGGCCCGCCGCAACCTTCCCGGAGAAAAACCCGGTTGGAAAGGCTGGGGTGGACCCGCCCGGTACTGCCCCGGGGTCCGTAAAACCTAGTTGGCTTAGCCGTCTACCGTCATAGTCATCCGAGGATGACAGCGGGAATATACGGTTTCGCCGCGCCGGCCACAAGATGATGGAGGGAGGTAATCGGCAACCTTTGTCATTCTTCTCCGGGCGGGCGGCCTTCGCGCCACAGCCGGGCGACGACGGCGTTGGCGGCGCGAATGGCGCGGCCTTCGTCTCCGGTCTCGGCGAGGACCCGGTTGGCCACTGCGGCCCAGACCGCGCAAAGCTCTTCGGTTTCGGCCTTGTGGGTGTGGCGCGGGGCGTCTTCGGGAGTCCAGGGCATGATTTCCTCGCTCCCGGCGCGCAGCGCGTCGACACCGCGACCGGCCCGGCTTAAGTTGTGAGACGTTGGACCGGGCAGGGCGCGCCGTTCCGCAAAGGGAGAATGGAAATGAAGATTATCGTCGCCAGGCGAATGGCGGTTTTTCTCGTCGCGGGCCTCGCGCTCGGCGCGGGCGTGCCCGCGGCGTCGGCGCTCGAATGCCCCAGACTGCAATCGCTCGACGGCTCCACCACGCTCCCCGACCTGACCGCCCAGCTGAAGACGAAAGACGTTCTCTCGCAGATTCCCGGCATTCTCGGATATCTGCATGAGCAATTTCCCCATGCGGGCAAGCTGCCGCTCGATAATTACCTCATCGCCTCCTATTGCGCGGTCGTCAAGGCGGACGCCACTCTGAGCGAAGTTGAAAGGCAGGCCAAGATCAGGGATTTCGCGGATAAGGTCGTCTCGAAATCCTTTTGAGCCGCGTCAGGCGCCGCGCCGGATTGATGTGTTATCTGCGCGAACGGCTTCAAGACCTGTCTCGTCACCAGCGGCGGCCAGGATTTCGTCCGGGTCTATTCGGAGCGGGTCGATGGCGTTCCGCCCGCACAGGTGATCGGCTCGGCCATTGCCGCGAAATTCGGCTATGACGCGAATGGCAAGCTGGCGCTGATCAAGGACTGAAGCTGTTGCTCAACGACGACAAGGCGGGCAAGCCCGAAGGGATTCATCTCGAATTCGGCCGGCGCCCGACCGTCGCCTTCGGCAATTCGACCGAAGACCGGGAAATGCTGGAATATACGACCGCCGGTTCCGGCGTGCGGCTTGGCCGGCTCGTTCTTCACGACGATCCGGCGCGCGAATATGCCTATAGGCCGGCGCGCGGCCTTCCGGACGCCACGATCGGAACCTTTCCGCTCGCGCTCGACGACGAAGCCGAGCAGAAGGGCTGGCAGGTCGTCAGCACGAAGAACGACTGGAAAAAGATTTTCGCCTTCGGCGACTGACGGGCGGCAAGAGACCCAACAAGAGTTTCACCGGGGTGTGTCATGATGGAAAGGCGGAAAAGCCTGACGCCGAAAATCCTCTCCTTCGTGGCCATGGCCGGTTGGCTGGCGGCGGCGACAGCGGCTCATGCGCAATCGGCGCCGGGCGCTTCGGGAGGTGACCAGTCGGAGGGACAGGACGCCAGCGCGCTTGCCAAAAAGATCCAGAACCCGATCGGCGACCTCTATTCCTTCCCCTTCCAGAGCAACACCAATTTCGGCTACGGCCCGCACGCCGGAGCGCAAGAGCTTCTCAATATCCAGCCGGTAATTCCGCTTCATGTGACAGAGGATTGGAACGTCATCACCCGGACCATTCTCCCGCTGGTCTGGAACCCGGACCTTTCGCCGGCTCGGACAGCGCCGTTTGGAAGCGGAGCGACCACTTTCTCGGCCTTCCTGTCGCCGGCCAAGCCCGTGAACGGCTGGCTGTGGGGCTTGGGCCCGGTCGTCCAGATCCTGACGATCAGTGATCCGACACTTGGATCGAGCGTTTGGGGCGCGGGTCCGACCGGCGTCGTGGTCAATATGAACGGGCCGATCGTTTCCGGCCTGCTCGTCAACAATATCTGGTCGCTCGGCGACCGCTACGGCAGGGGCGGCAACGGCTAAAGCAGCTTCCTGGCGCAGCCGTTCTTCAACTACAATTTCCCCGGCGGCTGGTATGTCGGCAGTTCGCCCGTCATCACCGCCGACTGGGAGGCGAGCGGAACCAAATGGACACTCCCCGTCGGCGCGCAGGCCGGCCGCGTGATGAAGATCGGCAAGCTGCCGGTCAACTTGCTGATCGGCGCCTATTACAACGCCATCCGTCCGACCTATGGCGCCGATTGGCAGCTCAGGACGCAGATGACCTTGATTTTCTGAAGTGGACCGTCGTCAAACGGCGCGCGAATAAACGGCGGTTGCCTTTCGTGCGCCGCGTCGGGAGTCTCATGCGGCTTTTCATCCTTTCCGTGACCCTGCTCGTTCTGGTCCTCGCTCCAGCGCGGGCGAAGGACACCGCGGCCTTCGTCGGCTCGGAAAGCTGCGCCGCCTGTCACAGGGCGCAATATGAGGATTGGCGGAAATCGCATCACGCCGGAGCAATGCAGATCGCCGACGAAAAGAACGTGCTGGGCGATTTCAATGACGCGCATTTCCGCAAGGGTTCAATCGAAACCACCTTCTTCCGCCGCGACGGCAAATATTTCGTCCGAACCGACGGGCCGGACGGCAAGCTGGCCGATTTCGAGATCAAATATACGTTCGGACTCTCTCCTCTTCAGCAATATCTGATCGAACTGCCCGGCGGCCGGCTACAGGCCTTCGGGATTGCCTGGGATTCCCGGCCGAAGGAGCATGGCGGCCAAAAATGGTTCGACCTTTACCCGAACCGCGAATTGGCGGCGGGCGATCCCTTGCATTGGACCGGGATCGACCAGAACTGGAACTATCAATGCGCCTGGTGCCATTCGACCGATCTGAAAAAGAACTATGACCCGACGAAAGACACTTTCGCCACTCATTGGAGCGAGATCAGCATCGGTTGCGAGGCCTGCCACGGTCCGGCGTCGCGCCATCTCGCCTGGGCCAAGGGCGGCGCCGGCCTGACGCCTGACGAGAAGAAGGCCCACGGCTTCGCGTTTCGCTTCGACCAGCGCAAGGGCGTGACCTGGACGCCCAATCCGCAAGGAACCGCCGCGCGTTCACAGCCGCCGGGCGCCCGGACCGAAGAACTGGTCTGCGCTGGCTGCCATTCCCGGCGCGGCCAGTTCGCGGACGCGCCGCAGGACGTTCATCATTTCTACGACGCCTTTCGGCCGGCGACGCTCGCGCCGGGCCTCTATTATCCCGACGGCCAGCAGCGCGAAGAAGTCTATAATTTCGCCTCCTTCGCCCAGAGCCGGATGCATGCGGCGGGCGTGACCTGTTCGGACTGCCACAATCCCCATTCCGGCAAGCTGCGCCTTCCCGGCAACCAGGTCTGCGGCCAGTGCCATGCCGCGAAAGTGTTCGACACGCCGGCCCATCACCATCATCCGCAGGGTTCCCCCGGCGCGCAATGCGCCGCCTGTCACATGCCGACGACCAATTACATGGTCATCCACGCGCGGCAGGATCATTCGATCCGCATTCCCCGCCCGGATCGCACGATCAGTATGGGAACGCCCAACGCCTGCAATAAATGCCACGCCGACGAGGACGCGAACTGGGCCGAGGCGGCGCTGAAAGGCTGGGGGATGACCAATAATCCCGGCGCCCAGACCTTCGCCGAGGCTTTTGCGCTCGCCGACGCCGACGGGCCGGGCGCAACCGGCGCGCTGCTCGGCGTCGCCAATGATTCCGGGCAATCTTCGATCGCCCGCGCCAGCGCGCTGGCGCGGCTCGACGGCGACGCCGCCCCCGCGGTGATCGAGGCGGCCGCGCAACTGACCAAGGCCGACGATCCGATGATCCGCGTCGCGGCGGCGGAGGTTCTCGCCAACGCCGATTCCGCGGCCAAGGCGCGCGCTTTGGCGCCGCTGCTGCGCGATCCGACCCGCCTCGTGCGCATGCAGGCGGCGCGCAGCCTCGCGGGCGCGGGCGAGGCGAATCTCGCGCCCGGCGATCTCGTGGCCTTCGAAAAGGCGCTCGACGAATATGTGGCGGGCGAGATGTTCACCGCCGAACGCCCGGAATCGCGCGCCAATCTGGGTGCGCTCGACCTTGCGCGCGGCAAGATCGATGCGGCTCAGGCCGAGTTCGCGAAGGCGCTGGCGCTCGACAAGACTTTCGCGCCCGCCGCCATACAGCTTGCGGAAATTGCCCGGCATCGCGGCGACGAGCCGGGAGCGGAAGCGATTCTGGCCAAGGCTTTGGCCGACAATCCCCGCTCCGGCCCGCTTGCGCATGCTTTGGGCCTCAGTCTGATCCGTCAGAAACGCACGGCCGAGGCCGTCGCCAAACTGGAGCTGGCGACAAAACTCGCCCCCGATAATGCGCATTACGCCTATGTCTACGCCGTTGCCTTGCACGACACCGGCGAGCCGGCCAAGGCCCGCGAAGTCTTGCGGGCGGCCCTCGCACGACGGCCCAACGACCGCGAAATTCTTGCCGCGCTCGCCTCCTACGAGGCCCAGGAGGGCGATTACGCCTCCGCGCTCGGCCATGTCCAGGCGCTGCAAAAGCTCGAGCCCGACAACCCGCGCATCCAGGGATTCGCCGACGCCCTGCGCGCCAAGCTCGTCAGGCCCGAACAATAAGCGCTATTGACACTAGGCCTCACGAAAGCCAAAGCCTTGCGGGACAAGCGCCTTTGGCTTCACCTTTTTGGAGGACGGCCGGAATGGCTTCGTCGAGCGATGCGCATGGCGCCGGATGGATGAAATTGGCGATGACGGTGCTGGCGCCGCTCGCCGCGCTGGTTCTGGTCGGCTTGAAATATGCGCATGTCGTGGATGCGGAGCATCTCGCCGTGCTTTTGGCCGCCTCGGTCCTGCTGTTTGTTTCGGTCTTCGCCGCCGTCCATCATGCGGAAGTGGTCGCGCTCAAAGTGGGCGAGCCGATGGGGTCGATTCTCCTCGCTTTGGCCGTGACCGCGATTGAGACCGCGCTGATCGTCGCCGCCATGGTCGGTTCCGAATCGGGCGACAATTCCCTGGCGCGCGACACGGTGTTTTCGGCGGTCGCGATCGTGCTGAACGGCGTCGTCGGCCTTTGCCTGCTGCTCGGCGCCGCGCGTTATCGCGAACAGGGATACAGCGTTCACGGCACGGTTTCGGCGCTGAGCGTTCTCTCCACGCTGGCGGTCCTCAGCCTGATCCTGCCCAATTTCACCGTAACCCGGCTCGGCCCGCAATATTCGCCGACACAGCTGATTTTTGTCGGCGTGGCCTCCATTCTGCTTTATGGCGTCTTCGTTTTCGTGCAGTCCGTCCGCCATCGCGATTATTTTCTTGTCGATCCCGACGCCGATGAAGAGCAAGCTTTGGCGCCGCCTTCGGCCGGCGTCACTGCTTTCAGCGGTCTGATGCTCGTTCTATCGCTGACGGGCGTCGTGCTCCTGGCGAAAACCCTGGCGCCGGCGCTGGAGCATGGCATCCGCTCGGTCGGCCTGCCGGTCTCTTTCCTCGGCGTCGTCATCGCGACCCTGGTCCTGCTGCCCGAGAGCGTCGCCGCGGTGAACGCCGCGCGCGCGAACAAGCTGCAGATCAGCCTCAATCTCGCGATCGGTTCGGCGATCGCGAGCATCGGCCTGACCATTCCCACTGTCGCCGCCGTGTCGCTCTATCTGGGCAAGCCGCTCACGCTCGGCCTCGACGGCGAAGGCATGACGGTGCTGATGCTGACCCTGTTCGTCTCCACGCTCACTCTTGCGACGGGCCGCGCCACCATCTTGCAGGGCGCGGTCCATCTGGTGATTTTCGGCGTTTTCCTGCTGTTTTCGGCCGTGCCTTGATCAGATGACCTCGATCGGGCCGTTTGCGGCTTTCCAGGCTTCGAATCCGCCGGCGAGGTTGAAAATTTTGTCGAGGTCGTAACCCATGTCGACGAGGGTCTTGGCGGCGAAGGTCGAGCGGCCTCCGGTAGCGCAATAGAGGATGATTTTTTCGGCTCTGGCCATTTCCGGCTTGTGCATCGTGGAGTCCGGATCGGCGTAGAACTCTAGGAAACCTCTGGGGGCGTGGAGGGCGCCGAGAATTTCGCCCTTCTGGAGTTCGACGGCCTCGCGCACGTCCAGGAACAGGATGGACTTTTCGCCGACGAGGGGAAGGGCGTCATGGACGGAAATTGTCTCGATGAGCGCATTGGCCTCCGCGAGCATCTGCTTGAAGCCTTTCTTCAAGGGCCTTTTCAGGGTCATTCAAACCTTCCTTCGTTTGGCGTTCGGCGGCGCGACGGCGCAAAAGGTCGCGGCGAGGATGTCGACGAATTTGCCCACATTCTCGTCGTTCAGGGAATAGAACACAGTCTGGCGGGCGCGGCGCGTCTTGACAATCCTGTCCTTGCGCAGCAAGGCAAGGTGGCGGGATATGGTCGAGATCGGGACGGCGGCGATTTCGGCGAGGCTCGTCACGCAGCATTCGTGTCCCGATAGGGCGCAGACGATGCGCAGCCGCGCCGGATGAGCCAGCGCCTTGATCAGGTCGCAGGCGTGGTCCGCCGCCGAGTCGAAAAGCTCAAGTTCGAACTGCTTGACAATCATTCCCCATTATTTGCATATATTTGAATATATGTAAATCTCCTCATGGCGCGCCGGATGGCGCGCTTTGCATGCGGATCACCGGACTACGAGACTTTTCATGCGCAAGCGAAGCCCATTCTTTCCCATTGTCCAAGGCCTTGCGGCGGTCGCCGTCTGCGCGGCGCTATCCGGCGCGGCGCAGGCGGGGGAATTCGTCGTCAAGAAGCGCAATGTTCCCGACATGAAGGCGATGTTCGGCCAGGTCGAGAGCCGGGACATCGTGCCGGCGCGCACGCGAATCGGCGGCGTCCTGGCGAGCCGTTCGGTGGATGAAGGCGCCCATGTCAAGGCGGGGGACGTGATCGCGACGGTGGCCGACGAGAAATTGGCGCTGCAGGCGCAATCGCTCGACGGCCAGCTGAAAGCGCTGCAATCGCAGCTAGCCAACGCCACCGACGCGTTGAAGCGGGCGCAGGACCTCCTGCCGCGCGGCTTCATCACCAAGGCGGCCTATGACCAGGCCAAGACCAACGTGGATGTTCTGCAACACCAGGTCGAGGCGATGCAGTCGCAGCGGGCGGTCGTTTCGCAGCAGATGAGTGAAGGCAATGTCCTGGCCCCGCGGGACGGGGTGGTGCTGACCGTTTCGGTCATTCCCGGCTCGGTGGTCCTGCCAGGCGAGACGATCGCGCGAATCGCGGCGGGCAATTTGTTCCTGCGCCTGAGCCTGCCGGAACGCCATGCGGCGCTGCTGAAGCTCGGCTCGCCGGTGTTGCTGACGGCGCGCGGCCAGGACGCCGGCCTTGAACTCGGTTCGGGGGCGGCGCGCAAGGGCAGCATCGTGAAAATCTATCCCGAGATCGAGAACGGCCGGGTCATCGCGGACGCCGAAGTCGCCGATCTCAGCAAATATTTCGTCGGTGAGCGCGTGCAGATATATGCGCCGGTCGGCGAGCGCGAAGTGATGCTGATTCCGCGTTCGGCGATAATGACGCGCTCGGGCGTCGATTATGTTCGCGTGCTGCGCGCCGAGGGACCGCTCGACGTCGCGGTGGTTTACGCCGATTCCGCCGAGCCCGGCATGGTCGAAGTTCTCACCGGCCTTCAGTCCGGCGACAAGGTTCAGCTTCCATGAGCGATATGAGTCACCAGACGCCGCACGGCGCGCGCCCGCCCGCCGACGGCCGTCCACTTGGAATCGCCGGGTCGCTGACCCGCGCTTTCATCACATCGCCCCTGACGCCGTTGCTGCTGATCGCGGCCCTGGCGCTGGGCCTGATCGCGCTGATTACCCTGCCGCGCGAGGAAGAGCCGCAAATCGCGGTGCCGATGGTCGACATCATCGTCCAGGCCAACGGCCTCAAGGCGACGGATGCGGTCAAGCTGGTGACCGAGCCGCTGGAAACCATCGTCAAGGGAATCGACGGCGTCGAGCACGTCTATTCCAAGACCTATGACGACCAGGTCGTGGTCACGGCGCGCTTTCTGGTCGGCTCCTCGACCGACGCCGCGATTCTGCGCGTGCACGACAAAGTCCGGGCCAATCTCGACAAGATTCCGGCCGGCATTCCCGAACCCCTGATCATCGGGCGCGGCATCGACGACGTCGCGATCGTGGTCCTGACCCTGTCGCCCAAGCCCGCGGCGGCGGCGCGCTGGAGCTCCGACGGCCTGACCTCGGTCGCCCGCGAATTGCGCACCGAAATCTCCAAGCTCGACAATGTCGGTCTGACTTATCTTGTCGGCGACCAGGCCGACGAAATAAGGGTCGAGCCGGATTCCGAAGCCCTCGCCAAATATGGCGTGACGCTGCAGCAGCTCGCGGCCAAGGTGCAGGGCGCCAACACCGCGTTCAAGGCCGGCCTGATCCGCGACAAGGGATTGCAGATCGAGGCGGTGGCGGGGCGGACCCTGCAGACGATCCCGCAGATCGGCGACCTGCTCATCACCACCCGCGACAACCGCCCGGTCTATTTGCGCGACGTGGCCAAGGTGACCATCGTTGGCGAGCCCAATGAAACCCGCGTCGGCCGTTTCGTGAAGGATGGCCACGGCGGATTGCAGGGCGCCCCGGCGGTGTCGGTGGCGATCGCCAAGCGCGCGGGCTCGAACGCCGTGGTGATCGCCAAACAGATCATCGAACAGTTGCAGGACCTCAAGGGGAGGGTGGTTCCCAACGACATCAATGTCGAGGTGTCGCGCAATTACGGCCAGACGGCGAACGAGAAAGCCAACGAACTATTGTTCCATCTCGGCCTCGCCACCCTGTCGATCGTGGCGCTGGTGGCCTTCGCGATCGGCTGGCGCGAGGGCGTCGTCGTGGCGGTCGTCATTCCGACCACGATTTTGCTCACCCTCTTCGCGGCGCGGATCATGGGCTACACGCTGAATCGCGTCAGTCTGTTCGCGTTGATATTCTCGATCGGTATTCTGGTGGACGACGCGATCGTGGTGATCGAGAACATCGCGCGCCATTGGGCGATGCGGGACGGCCGCTCGCGCGTCCAGGCGGCGATCGACGGCGTGGCGGAAGTCGGCAATCCGACCATTGTGGCGACGCTCACCGTGGTGGCGGCGCTGCTGCCGATGCTGTTCGTGTCGGGCCTCATGGGGCCCTATATGAGCCCGATCCCGGCCAACGCCTCCGCCGCGATGGTGTTCTCCTTCTTCGTGGCGGTGATCCTGACGCCGTGGCTGATGATCAAGGTCGCCGGCAAGGCGCCGCCGGCCCATCACGAAGCGAGCGACGGCGGCAAGCTCGGCGGCCTTTACCGGATTTTCGCCGCGCCGGTGCTGCGCACGCGGCGCTCGGCCAAACGTTTCCTGATCATTGTCGGCGTGGCGACGCTGGCCTCGCTCAGCCTGTTCTATTTCAAGCTGGTGACGGTGAAGCTGCTGCCCTTCGACAACAAATCGGAGATCGCCATCATCGCCGACCTGCCGCACGGCACGTCGGTCGAGGAGACCAACCGCGTCCTGCGCGCGGCGATCGAACGGCTGCGCGACATTCCCGAGATCGTCTCGTTCGAGACCTATGCGGGAACCGCCGCGCCCTTCAACTTCAACGGCCTGGTGCGCCATTATTACATGCGCAACCAGCCCGAAATGGGCGATGTGCAGATCAATCTGACGTCGAAGGACGAGCGCGAGCGCACCAGCCATCAGATCGCGCTGGAAATCCGCCATCGCCTGGCGGGCCTGGCCATGCCCAAGCACGGCTCGCTCAAAGTGGTGGAGCCGCCGCCGGGGCCGCCGGTGCTGGCGACGCTGCTCGCCGAAATCTACGGGCCTGACCCGCAGACGCGGCGGGCGGTGGCGGCGCAGGTGCGCAAGGCTTTCGAGAGCGCGCCCTTCATTGTGGACGTGGACGATTCATATGGCGTCCAGGCCCCGCGCAAGCGGATCGAGATCGACCAGGATTCGCTGGAGTTCTTCGGCGTCCAGCAGAGCGACGTGTTCCAGACCCTCAAGCTGCTCTATGGCGACACGGTGGTGGGCTATTCCCATCGCGGCGGCGGTCGCCAGCCCTTGCCGATCGTGCTGGCCCTGGCCAAGAACCAGATCAAGATCGACGAGTCGGCGCTGACCACGCCGGTTCCAGCCAACAGCCTGCCGGGCAACCGCTCGGTGGTCGAACTCGGCGACGTCGTGCGGGTGTCGGACGAACAATCGTCCTTCCCGCTGTTCCGCCACAACGGCCGTTTCGCCGAAATGGTGACGGCGGAGCTCGCCGGCGCCTATGAGGCGCCGCTCTATGGCATGCTGGCGGTGGACAAGAAGCTCGACGAGATGAAATTCCCGCCGGGCCTCGAAAAGCCGCGCATCATCCTGCACGGCCAGCCTCTGGACGAGTCCAAGCCCTCGCTGCTGTGGGACGGCGAATGGGAGGTGACCTGGGTGACCTTCCGCGACATGGGCGCCGCCTTCATGGCGGCCCTGGTCGGGATCTATATTCTGGTGGTCGCGCAGTTCAAATCGTTCAAGCTGCCGCTGGTGATCCTGACGCCGATCCCGCTCACCTTCATCGGCATCATGTTCGGCCATTGGCTGTTCCACGCCGATTTCACCGCGACCTCGATGATCGGTTTCATCGCGCTCGCCGGCATCATCGTGCGCAACTCGATCCTGCTGGTGGATTTCGTGCGCCATGCCGACAAGTCCCAGGGCTTGCGGAACGTGCTGATCGAGGCGGGCGCCATCCGCTTCAAGCCGATTTTGCTGACGGCTTTGGCGGCGATGATCGGCGCGGCGGTGATTTTGTCCGACCCGATCTTCCAGGGCCTGGCGATCTCGCTGTTGTTCGGCCTCGCCTCCTCGACCGCGCTGACCGTGCTGGTAATCCCGGCGATCTATGTCGTGATGCGCGGCGGCCCGAAGTTCGACAACAGCTAAAAGGAAATGCGGCGGCGGGCGAAAGCCCGCCGTTTTGGCGAAAGCGGGCGGGGTGGAAATCATTTGGGCAGGAAAAAGCCGGCTTGGAACAGCCGATTTATGTTCTTGTTTTGTTTCATGTGAAACGCTGGCGGGCAATCGCCGCGCCGGCATAGCCCGCGAGAACAAAAACGGTTTTTTGTAAGGTATTGTTAAAAGGTTAGAAATCGGCGTTTGCGGCCAATCGGGAACCGATGCGGAGGGCTGATGGGGCGGGGGCAAAAATCCGCTTGTGGCCGGTGGAGGGCATGCAACTGCGCGGTTGCAGGGGGTGGAAATCGACCGGCTTTTGCCCGAAAATGACGAGAATCAGCAAGATTCGTGCGTTTTTTCAATGGTTTTTCATGCCGTTTTACAACCGAAGATTGAAATAACCATCGGCTTGGAAGCTCCCGGCTGCGGCGGAGCCGGCTAAAACCCAACCGACCGTCGCGACGCCAGGACGCGGCCATCCAACGATCCCTGCCGAGACTTGCCCCAATGGGGAATTCGTATCATGTCCCCGTAACTCCCCCTATGCGGCGACCACGTGACGCTGCTTCAACTACTCCAACGACTGGGACACGATCCGGCGCGCATGCTATAGGCAGTCACGCTTCTGTATTGCTAACCGAGTCGAAAGGGAGTACGATAACAATTTGAATTAAGTCAATATTCAAGGGGAGCCAGTAATGGCGAAGATCCTTATGACTGCCCTTAGTATTGTTTATGTAAATTCTGACCCTGTTGGACAGGGCCAGATTAATAAAAGAGACGACGTTTTGCTGATAAAGTATCTTCTGAAAAGAGCTATTGAAATAATACCACTTGATCATAGATTTTTTAAGTTTATTGATGACTCTGCGATCTGGACGCCGGATAGCGCGCAGGCCCTTATGGACTATCAAGACGCAAAATCCAGGCAAAGGGGGAACATTATTATTAGCCCCTCAGGTTCAGTAAGTCGCGCATTGGGCGTCGATGGAGTCGTTTCTCCGCCAAAAGGTATAATAAACAGATTTGGTTTTACTTATACAATTTTAGATTTAAATTTTGATTGCAAAGACATAGTCGGTGATTTTGTATTTGGCAACCTTTACCGAGATTCCGCATTTCCGATAGAATTGAAAAAATCGCTTGGTCTTTAGGGCGTTTACACTATGCGTCTTCGCGTCCCATTAGCAGGCTGCTGCAAAACCCTTTCGCTTAAGCCGAGTTCGTGATTTCCTTCGATGCGAAGGGGATCGATGGATGCGCGGAACGGACGAACGGTCGGGTCAGCATTTCAGTTATGGGAGTTACGGTGACAGGATACTAAATCCCTAAATAGGCATGGCGCGAAGCTTTCCGCCTTTCAGACCATCGAAAGGTGGCAGGGGATTGTGTCGTGGTTGATTTGCCGACGTTCCGCGTCAAGCGTTGGGATCGGAGGGGCGCATTGGCGCGCCCTGGGTTCCGGTGACACGTTACTAAAATGCCATTTAGCGTCATAAAAACATTTTGCCTGCGACGCGCGCCCGCAAATAGGGGCCGAAAAAAGGGATTTAGTAACGTGTCACGGGAACGACAAATCCTTTTTCAAAATAACTGGCTGAAAAAAACACGGCAAACTTTTAGAAATACAACGACAGATGGGATCGCGAGCAATGCTAAGCCACAACCGAACGCAAGAAACGTTGCCCAACGTAGGGCCGTAAAGTTCTCATCTTTAATCCTATACACCGTCTTGTATACGAAAAATTTTGACTCCTGGGTTAACGTTGGCTGCACCCCGGATAAGGTTGAACTAGCAATAAGCGTTGCCTGAGTTCTTTCGGTGTCACTCGAACCTTTGGCAGATTGAATATAGTCGCAATATGCAATTATATCACTTGTAACGCTTGCTGCTGCGCTATAACTACAGAATGCCTCGCTGTCCACATGGCGTTTTATAATAGGATCGCACGCGATAAAAAATATAAATGATCCGACGCCAAATATAAATAGACCGAAATAAATAAAATATAAATTTGTGTCGATCTGGCCTGATGGCGTTATTCTATCTAATTGGTGATATGAAAAGTATACCTTCGACGCCGCGTGAACGATATCTTGTTGAAAAATTATCAAATAACCTAAGAACGGCATGACGGTGGATAGCTTCGCGGGCGGTGAACTTCCAATTGGCCGAAGGGCTGACCATTTCGGGGCCATCATCTTCTTAACTCCAATTTATGAAAACAGTGAATTCAAGATTGATTGGACGTCTTGAGGCTGCAATGCCCAACGGTAAGCGGGATGTATCTCCCAATTGTACCCAAAGTCTGCAACCTCGCTTGCTAAGAACCGGCTCTCGTCAAAATATTTTCGATTTATTTCGCCGTCTGGAAGTTCCTTTCTCGCGGTGATAAAATCAATCTTGTATAGGAATTGAATCAGGCTCCTAGCGGAGATCGGTCGGCCATTCGTAAACTTAAAAGTGTTTTGGCTAATTATGTTATTCAGCTTCACTGAAAGTGCATCCGTCGTAAATTGATAGCTCGAAGCAGTTTTTCGTTCGCGTTTTGATGGCTTCATCGAAAGCAGTAGGCGCTCTATATCAGGCAATTCACTTTTGAATTCGTTTATAATGTCTTGTAGGCGTTCCTGAGAATATGCTTCAAAAATATCCTCTAAATAAATTGACGCTATGAATTGGGCGCCTTTCTGATGAGCTCGCTTTGCGGCGAGGTGAAAAAGCTTGATTAAGTCCCTCGGGCGCGCTCGTGTGAGCGAAAGTAGCACGTTATGAATAGGTCGATCGTCCCAGTGGCCTTTGCCCTTAAATTTTGGATCGATAACCTTCGACAAAATATTTTGCGATATTGTCAGTTGATCCATTTTGTCGATGGCCGTTTGGTGTTGTAGCCCCTTAAGTTTCGGACAGACACTCTCCGGCTTCGGCGGCCAAGCGATCCGCGATGAACTCGCGGGGTGAACGATAGCCAAGCGCGCGATGCGGATGGCGTGTGTTGTAATGCTCGAACCACGACGGCAGCAAGCGGATCACGGTTTCGGCGTCCGGCAGTGGCGACACGCGCGCGTAATCGCGTTTGATCGTGCGGACGAAGGCTTCGGCCATTCCATTCGATTGGGGGCTTTCGACCGGCGTGGTCAGCGGCTCAAGGCCGATTTCGCGGGCAAAATGTTTCGTGTCGCCAGCGATGTAGCAAGACCCGTTGTCGGTCAGCCATTCGATCGGGCTGGGCAGGCGATTGACCGGGCCAAAGCGATATTCGACGGCGCTGACCATCAGGTCGCGGATGTCCTCGCCCTTGACGCCCGCCGTCGTGGCGACATGGCCGAGGGCTTCCCGGTCGCAGCAATCAAGCGCGAAGGCGACGCGGACTTTTTCGGCATTGTCGCAAGCGATCTCGAAGCCGTCGGAACACCAACGCAGGTTGGAGCGCAGAACGGCGATCTTGCCGTCATGCCGGCGGTTTTCGCCGCCGCCGGCATGACGTTGAAGCAACAGGCCGTGCGCCCTCATCACCCGATAAACCCGCTTGCGGTTGACCGGCGCCGCGCCCTCGGCGCGTCTTTTGCGGCGCAGGTCGGCCCACACGCGGGCGTAGCCCCAGGACGGCTGTTCGGCGATGATCCCCTTGATCTCGCAGAGCAGATCGTCTTCCGGCAGGGGCGGTCGGCCCATGCGTTTGGCCGCGCCGCCGGCAATGCGCGCGGCGACATTCGAGCGGGCGACGCCGAGGGTTTCGCAGACGGCCTTCATCGCGAACCGTCCCGTGGATTGAGCGTCGGCAGCGACAACGACCGCAACATCCGTTTTTTTGAGCCTACGGCGACTTCAAGCGCCTCTTTGAGGATTTCGGCCTCCATCGACTTCTTGCCGAGCAGGCGCTGCAGTTCGCGCACCTGGTCGACCAAAGCCCTGTAGGCGGACGCCGGAACGACGTCCTCCTCGGCCTGCGTCGCGGTCAGGGCGCCTTGGTTCGCCAGCCGCCGCCAGGTGAACAGCTGATTGGGGGCGATGCCGTGACGGCGCGCGACAAGGCTAACCGTCATGCCCGGCTCCATCGTCTCGGCAATGATCGCCAATTTCTCCGCCGACGTGCGCCGACGCCGTCGTTCTCGGCCCGGCAGGACCTCACTCTTCGGATTGTCACCAGTCATAAACACCACATTACTCCTACCTCTTAGCGAAGTGGGAGTGCCTGTCCGGCGACTTACGGGGCTATTTCATTTGGTCCGTATTTAGGTGAAAAAAAGTGGCAATACGCTTCGCCATAACACGAAGTACCTGATCATTTGACCATCTGAGCCAAATAACGTTACGTTCAATTTTGTCCGTTGATTCGTCTGAGGTTCGAACAAGAAAATATACATCGCTTCGTAAGCCGATTCGGATTCGAATTCGTGACTCTAATCCGCCTATATCGCGAATAGCATTCAGCAATGCTGAGATATTCTTTATTGCATCGGCGCTTGCTGACCAGCCCCGATCGATATCGTCTATATATATGTTTACTACGGAGTCCGATGTCGTCCCAATTGTATTCGCGTCAGTGTTAATGGATTTAATAACGAGTTTTACGAGGTCTGCTGCTTTGGCGGTGTTCAGCTCTGGAGCGATTTGTGATGCGTTATCGCCGAAAAAATTATTGATGATCTGAACAAGAATGCCTCGTTTCCATGTTTCTATTAATTTAATAAACTGATTATCGGCACTAGCGCTTGTCTGAATACTAAGTAGCGCATCTGGGCGAATCCAAATGCACTTTATATCTCTGTCTATATCAGATAGGTATGCCCGTTTTAACAAAGCACTTTTGCCGACGCCTTTGTGTCCGACGAGAACACGAACTGGAAGATCGGATACTAACGATTCATAAGCGTGGTTATAATAAAAGTATTCTTTAAATCGCTCCGACCGTTCGTTCTCTGCATCGTCGGCGCCGAACAATTTTTCGATAGTTGCATCGTCGAAATTTGGCATTTCACCACACGTGGCCAGTGTTTGCTCGCGTAATGGCTATACTACGAGATTCGAACATTGGATTCCAGCGCAGAGCCCAGCGGACACCAGCCCTTGACGAAATCCAATTGGACCTGATTCCTTGGAGTTCGGAGTTACGGTTTCGGTGACACGTTACTAAATTACCATTTAGCGTCACAATGACATTTTGCCTGCGACGCGCGCCCGCAAATAGGGGCCGAAAAAAGGGATTTAGTAACGTGTCACGGTAATGCCGTCATCATACGGGGGACAGCCACCATCCTGAACCAAAGGCTCGGGTCCGGGGCCATTATGGCATCTAGGTAGTTTCCGAGCCTGCGCCCTTCGAAGGCCAACGTCCATTGTGAGTTGCTAGGTAGATTCCGAACCTGCCCCCTTCGAAGGCCAACGTCCATTGTGGGTTGCTGCGTGGACAGACCGCTCGTCATCCAGGCAAGCGCCCGTAAAGCAATAAAGCGATAGGGATGGCGCAACCGCGTCCCAGGTTTGGAAGGATGGCTGTCATGCTGGGAAGAAATGCCCTGATCGCCATGTGGTTAGGTCTTCTTGCGTCGTCGTCCGCCATTGCTCAAACGGCCCAAATGAGCGAGGCCCTGAAGCTCTTCAAGCCGATTCCGTCAGCGCCGCCGGCCTTGCCCGGCAACCCGGCTACGCCAGCGAAGCTGGAGCTCGGCAGGTTGCTCTATTTCGATCCGCGCCTTTCAGCGAGCCACGCAATCAGCTGCGCTTCATGCCACAATCTCGGACTAGGCGGCGCTGACGCCGAGCCGACCTCGATCGGGCACCGATGGCAGCATGGCGGGCGCAACGCCCCCACGGTTTTCAACGCGGTTTTCAATATCGCACAGTTCTGGGACGGGCGCGCCAAGGACCTGGAGCAACAGGCATCAGGCCCGATGATGAACTCGGTGGAAATGGCGTCGCCGGCTCCGCACGTCGCTGAACAGTTGAAGGGTATTCCAGGCTACGAACCGTTATTTGCCGCGGCCTTTCCCGATGCTTCCGACAAAATCACGCTGTCGCACGTCCAGCAAGCGATTGCGGTGTTTGAGGCGACGCTGATTACTCCGAATGCCCCATTCGATCGTTACCTCAAAGGCGACGCAAATGCGCTTTCTGCCGTTCAAAAGGAAGGGTTGGCGCTCTTTATAGGAAAAGGCTGCGCCACTTGCCATAATGGGATCAACATAGGCGGCGGGTCCTACGCACCGTTCGGGGTTGTTGCCAAGCCAGGCGACGATCTTCTTCCTCCGTCCGACAAGGGCCGCTTTATGGTGACCAAGACGGCCGGCGACGAGTACGTGTTCAGGATCCCCAGCCTTCGCAACGTTGCACTGACGGCGCCATATTTTCATACCGGACAGGTTTGGGATCTGCGGCAGGCGGTTGCCGTCATGGGATCAAGCCAACTTGGCATACAACTCAGCGGCGATGAGGTTGACAGAATCACAGCGTTCCTCGTCAGCCTGTCGGGTGATCCACCAAAGGTTGTCGTCCCTGTACTCCCTCCCAGCGGCGCGCTTACACCCAAACCCGAGCCCTGAGCGGAGGATGATCGAACCCGCCCGCCCCCCGGGTTTTGCCGAAGGCCCCAACTCCTGAGAGGATGGGGTTATGACGAGCGCTACGACAAACAAATTTTGACCCGAAGTCCGCGCCCGCGCGGTGCGGCTGGTTCTGGATCACGAAGGCGAGCCGTGGAATTCTGCTGTGGCTGTTGGGGGGGCAATCCGGATCATCATTCTTCTTGCTATCTGCTATCGTTAGGTAACGGGACAATAAATTTGCGTTGAACGCGCCGCGACCGTCGCGGCCGACCCAGAACAGGAACCTTCAAAATGTCTCTTTGGACCATCATTATCATCATTTTGGTGATCGCGTTGTTGGGCGGCTTTAGTGGAATCGGCGGCGGCCCCTTTTATGGTACTGGCTACTATGGCGGCGGCGGCCTCGGCCTCGTTATTATTATTCTGGTGGTCCTCCTCTTGCTGGGCAAGCTTTAACCCAGCAAAGAGTTTCTGGCTGACGAAGCTCGGTTCTGACTGGCTCGCTCATTCCGCTGCTGTTGAACAATAATGTATCGCGACAATTAGACCCTAAAGGTTGCAAGGTAGTTTTAATCCCACGAAGGAGGAAGCAATGTCGGTAGCGAGAGTAACGGAGATTATCTCCAGTTCGAACAAGAGCTTCGAGGATGCCATCGAGAAGGGCATAAAGCGCGCGGTAGAGACACTCAAGAATGTCGAGGGAGCGTGGGTCAAAGAACAGAAGGTCATCGTGAAAGACGGCAAAATTTCTGAGTACCGTGTCGATCTCAAGGTCACCTTTGTCTTGATCGATTAGAGGCTGACTGAAAAAGAAGTTGGGTGATTTCAGTAGGTTTTGATTCTGTCGGGATTTACGAGATTCGAGGGAAACAGACGGCCTGGACGGAAATCACCCGACGCAAAGAACTGAGTTACGGTGACAGGATACTAAATCCCTAAATAGGCATGGCGCGAAGCTTTCCGCCTTTCAAACCATCGAAAGGTGGCAGGGGATTGTGTTGCGGTTCATTTGCCGACGCTTCGCGTCGAGCGTTGGAAGCCACAGGGCGCGCTGGCGCGCCCTGTGGCTTCTCGCAATGACCGCGCCCGGCGGGGCGGATCGCGTAAAATGAAACGGCCCGCCTCCGGGGAGGCGGGCCGTGGCGGGCGTCGCGGGATCGGGAGGTTACGCGACGTGCTTGATCAGGAAGCGATAGACGCCGCCGTCGGACGACGACTCGACCAGTTCGTTGCCGGTGGTGCGGCAGAAGGCGGCGAAATCCGCCACCGAGCCGGGGTCGGTGGCGAGGATTTCCAGGGTGCCCCCGGCGGGGACCTCCTTGAGGGTCTTCTTCGCGCGCAGGATCGGCAGCGGGCAGTTCAGGCCCTTGGCGTCGAGAGTTTTGTCAGCCATTGTTTCCTCTTGGTTTCGTTGGGATTTAAGCTTCAGATGAAGAGATTGATGTCGGATTTCAGCGCCTGTTCCATATAGGTCGCCGCGCCGCCGATGGTGATGCCGTCGATGAGGTCGGACTGCTTGTATTCGAACAGGTCGAGCGTCATCTGGCAGGCGATAATCTTGACGTCGGATTCGATCGCCGCCTCGCGCAGGTCCTCGATCGAGGCGACGCCCTTCTTCTTGATCAGGTTCTTCATCATCGTGGTGGCGCCGGCGTCGACGCCGGGCAGCATGCCGACGATGTTGGGCATGGCCATATGCATGCCCATCATCGGCATCTTCATCGCCGCATTGCCGAGCGCCGTGACCTGGAGGTCGAGCTTCTTCTTCAGGATCTCGAGGCCGTAGAAAGTGAAGAACAGGGTGACGTCGACGCCCATCGCCGCCGCGGTCGTCGCGAGGATGAGAGGGGGATAGGCCCAGTCGAGCGACCCCTTGGTGACGATGATTGTCATGGTCTTGGCGTTGGCGCCCGCTTCTGCATTTTCAGTCATTGAGCGTTCCTTGGTATTGGTGGCGGCGCGGCGGGGTCTCCGGCGCGCGAGGTTCAATCGGTGGTGACGCTTTTGAGCTTGGAGATGCCCATCATGTTGAGCGCGGCGGACTCATAGAACGGCTCGCTTTCGCCCTTGCGCATCTTGCGAATGAAATATTTCTCGAAGCCGATCTTGGCCGCATGGACCCATTTGCCCGACCCCGACCAGTTGACATTGCGCGGCGGGATCTGCGGCTGCGCGACGAAGGCCACCCCGGTGTCGCCGAAATCGGCGAGGCAGATCGCATTCCAGCTGCCGCGATAGATCGGCTCGCGACCGCGCAGAATTTCGCCGATGTTCTTCGCCGCCGCCGTCACCATGGATTCAATCATGAATCCGGTCTTCGGGACGCCGCAGGGCACCGGCGTCGGGCCCATCGGCGGGATCGCGACGCACACGCCCACCGAGAAGACGTTCTTGTATTTCGGATTCTGCTGGTGCTTGTCGACGATGACGAAGCCGCGCGGATTGACCAGACCGTCGATGCCGCGCAACGGCTTGATGCCGCGGAAGGCCGGCAGCATCATCGACATGCCGAAGGGCATCTCATGGGTCGCCTTGACCGAACCGTCGTCGGCGATCTCCTCGACGGTCATCTTGCCGCTCTCGACCTTCTTCACCCGTGAGCTGGTCATCCATTTGATGTGCTTCTCGCGCATCGCGCTTTCAAGCAGGCCCTTGGTGTCGCCGACCCCGTCGAGGCCGAGATGGCCGATATAGGGCTCGGAGGTCACGAAGGTCATCGGCACCTGATCGCGGATCTTGCGCCGGCGCAATTCGGTTTCGACGATGAAGGTGAATTCATAGGCCGGTCCGTAGCAGGACGCGCCCTGCACCGCGCCGGTGACGATCGGCCCCGGCTTTTTGCAGAATTCCTCGAAGGTCAACGCCGCCTTTTCGGCGTGGTCGATGTGGCAGACCGAACTGGTGAAGCCATCCGGCCCCAGACCCTCGATCTCGTCGAAGGCGAGTTCGGGGCCGGTGGCGATGATCAGATAATCATACTTGACCGTCGAGCCGTCCTCGAGCTCCAGGCTGTTGGCCTCGGGGTCCACCTTGGCGACCGGGACCGGCTTGAATTCGATGCCGCGTTTGGCGAAGGTCGGGGCAAGGTCGATCTCGATCGATTCCCGCGTCCGCCATCCCACTGGAATCCACGGATTGCTCGGCACGAAATGATAGACCGGGTCCTTGGTGACAACCGTCAGGCGGTCCTCCGGACGCATATGGTCCTTCATTTCGTAGGCCATGATGGTGCCGCCCAGGCCGGCGCCCATGATGACGATTTCCGCCATCCTCCCCTCCTATGTTGACGACGTTAGGATACGCCGTTCTATGTTCTCGCATTAGATTATTCGTATTTGTGTGAATGTCGAGTGGAATCCTCGGGACGCCGCCCCCCTTTTTTGGCGGCGTCCCGCGCTGCAAGGCTTCAATAGCGGGCGTCTGACGGCTTGCCGCCATTGGGCCAGTCGTTGACCTTGGGCGGGAAGTCGGGGCGCGGCTGGTGGCTGAAAAATTCCGCGATGTCCACGGCGTCCTGATCGGAAAGGCCGCCCTGGTCCTGGGGAAAATTCTTGACGTGGGCGATCGGCATGTTCGCCTTGATGAAATTCGCCGCCGTATAAGTGCGGGCAATGCCGGCGCCGATGTTATAGGACTTGTCCCCCCAAAGCGGCGGGAACAGCCAATCGCCGGCGGCGTTCTTCGCGCCCTCGCCGTCCTTGCCATGGCAGACGGCGCATTCCGCCTTGTAGAGTTTTTCGCCGTGGACCGGATCGGGTTTGAGCGTACGCGGAACCTTGCCGGTGCCGCGCCCGACGATCTTGCCGTCGGGGCCTTTGTCGCCTTTCATCCAGGCCATGAAGGCGACCATGGCCTGCATTTCCTTGGAATCGACCGCCAACGGCGAACCGGCCTCGGAGCGCTGGAAACAGCCGTTCAGACGGTCCTCGATGGTGATGATCTTGCCGGCGCGCTTGTTCATCATCGGGAACAGCGAGACGACGCCGAAGAAGGGCGACGCCTTGGCGACCGTGCCGCCGTTGATATGGCACGAAGCGCAGTTCATCGCATTGCCGACATTCTTGGGCAGCAGCTTTACGGTGTCCATCATCAGTTGCGCGCCAAAGACCAGCTTTCCGGAATCCGGTTCGCCGAGCAGATCCGCGAAACGCGGCGTTTCATTGCTCTTGGGCGCCGGGGGCGGCAGCGCCAGTTTCTTGCGCATGGCGGCGACCTGGGCAGCGGTCACGGCGCTGGCGGAATTGCCCCAGGATTTGCGCGCGAAGGTGAGGATTTCCGCCAATTCTTCATCGCCGAGCGGCGCGAAGGCGGGCATGTGGAAGACGTGATCCCGCGCCTTGGTTTCCGCCGAGCCGCCCCCCGCAAGAACAATATTCAGCACCGACGTCGGGTCGTCGGACAGGAAGGCGGGATTTCCGGCGAGCGCGGGGAAGATGCGCGGCGCGCCGAGGCCGCCGGCGTGATGGCAGGAACTGCAGAACTGGACATAGCCCAGGCCGCCGCGCGTTCCCCACAGTTCCTTCTCGTCCACGGCGGCGGTTTCCGGCGGCTTGGCGCCGGCCGGCGCCAGCGACACGAGATATTTCGCCATCGCGCGCAGGTCGTCGTCGGTGAAATATTGGGTGCTGTGATGAATGACCTCGGTCATCGGGCCGAAGGCCATCGAATGTTTGTTGGCGCCGGTCTTCAGCAGTTCGACGATGTCGTCTTCCGACGTCAGATTGCGCAGGCTGATCGCGCGCCACGGCGAGAGGGTCGATCCGGCCAGATAGGACGGGCTGTCGTCGCCATAGGCCTTTTCCTGCATCGCGAGGCCGCGCGGCGTATGGCAGGTTCCGCAATGTCCGAGCCCCTCGACGATATAGGCGCCGCGATTCCACTGGGCGTCCTTGGCGGGGTCGGGCGTGAAGGGCTTCTTGTCGAGGAACAGCAGGTTCCAGAAATACATGCTCGCCCGGATGTTGAAGGGGAAATGCATTTCATCCGGTTTGTTGGCCTGCTCGACCGGGGTCACGCCTTTCATGAAATAGGCATAGAGCGCCTTGATGTCCTCGTCCGTCGTCTTGGCGAAGGAGGGATAGGGCATGGCGGGATAGAGATGATGGCCGTCCGCCGCGACGCCGCGCCGCACCGCGCGGTCGAATTGTTCGAGCGTATAGGAGCCGATGCCGGTCTTGGGGTCGGGCGTGATGTTGGTCGAAAACACGGTTCCGCCGGGCGTTTCGAAGGCGAGGCCGCCCGCCATGAACTTGCCGCTCTTGGCGGTGTGGCAGGCGCCGCAGTCGCCGAGCCGCGCGACATATTCGCCGCGCGCGACCAAGGCGTCGTCGGACGAAGCCGCGAAGGACGGAGCGCAACCCAGCGCCTGGGCGATGAAAACAGCCGCGGCCAAGGGCGCGAGCAGACGTGTCGCCAACATTCTTCCCCCCAATTTCGCGCGCCTTTGCGGCGCGTCAATCATTCGCGCGGGCGATCGAGGCCCGCGCTCTCGACGTTACGCCGCGCGGCGCTCGAGCCAGACGAAGCCCGCAACGGCGATCGCGCCGAGACCCGCGAGCCAGATGATGTCCGGAACGCCGGTCAATTCCGGCAGGCGGACTTTTCCCACGGCCCAGACATTGAGAATATGCGTCTTGATCCAGCTGAAGGAAAACGCATAGAGCATCGCGCCTGCGAGCATGCCCAGCACGCCGACGAGGGCATGGACGCTCCCCGTCGCTGTGGCGGCCAGGCTGGTGCCAGGGCAATAGCCGAGAAACACCAGCGCCAGGCCGAACATCGTCGCGCCGAGCGCGACGCCCAGAATATTGGCGTCCTTGATGTGATACTTCGCGTCGCCAAAATGGATCAGGACCAGGACGCCAAGCCCGCCGATGACGATGGCGGGAAGCATCACCTTCAGCATGGTGAAGTCGCAGAGGCAGAACTGCCCCTCGATGACATTGCTGTCCGTCACCTTGGAGCGGTTGAGCAGGATTCCGAAAGCGAATCCCATGATCAGGGGTAAAAGGACGTGCATCACTTCCCCTTCCGCCCATAGACGATACGCGAGCCGATCAAGCCGCTGGCGAAGACGATGGCGATGAAGATCCAGCTCGACAAGGCCAGTTGCAACGTGCCGGAAATGCCGTGGCCGCTGGTGCAGCCGCCGGCCATGCGCGCGCCGAACATCATGACCGCGCCCGCGACAAACGCAACGGCGAAGCGCTTGAGGACCGAGCCCCCGAAACGTTCGCGCCAGAAACGCGGCACGCTCTCGAAGCGGAATGTTCCCGCAACGAGCGAGGAAACGAGCGCGCCGGCCATGAGCCCGACCAGAAACAGGACGCCGTAATTCCAGGAGAAGGGCATCGGCGCCCAATAGGGATTTTTCGCGGCCGTCTCGGCGCCGAAAAGGAGGGCCGCGATCGGCTGGGCGGCCTGCGACAGCGCCGTGGTGACGCCGAGCGGGTCGCCCGCGACGGAGAAGGCGACCCAGCTCAGCACGCCGACGGCGGAGCCGATGAGGTAGGGCGACAGGTCAAGCCTGCGCCCTGCCGTGCGTTGCGAGAGGCGGTCCGTCAGCATCGACATGATGGTTCTCCGCTGAATCAAGCGCCAGTGTTGCGGCATTCAGTTGGCGCCGCCCTTGTACGGCTTGAAGCCGTATTTTTCGAAAATCGCCAATGACGCCGGCGACTTGATGAATTCGAGCCACAGCTTCGCGGCGTCGGGATGCGGCGCCCCCTTCACCACGGCGCCGGCGTAGATCGCCGTCGCATTATGGGCGTCGGGAATATCGACGTTCTCGATCGGGTGGCCGGCCTTCTCCTGGAAGATCGCTTCGGATTGCCAGGTGACGCCCGCCTGCGCACGGCCCTGCATGAGATAAAGCGGGGTCTGGCGATGGTGGATGTGGGTGAGAATCGTCGAGCCGTCGGCGACCTTGGTCTCGTAAACGGCCTTGACCAGAGCCTCGCCGCCCGCCTTGCCGAGCGCCGCCTTGATCTGGCGTCCGATGCCCTCATAGGCCGGGTTGGGCATGACGAGCTTGATGCTCGGCTTGCCGAGATCCGACAGACTGGTCACGTGGGCGGGATTGCCCTTGGGAACCATGATCGTCAGCGTATTGGTGACATAGGGAACGGCCGGCGCTTCGACTATGCCCTCGTCGATGGATTGCTTGATCCTTCTGAGTCCGGCGAAATAGACGTCCGCCTGCGCGGTCCAGGTCATATTGCCGACCGTGATCGTTCCGCCCGCCTTGATCTGCTGGGCGAGCAGGCCCGGCGGGATCGTCTCCCAATAGATGCGGCCCTTGAACTCGGGATGCTGCTTCTCGAAAGTGTCAACCAGTTCTGCGGTGGCGAAAAAATAATTGCCGCCGAAGTACAGGGTCAGTTTCGGATCCTGCGGCGAGCCGTGAAAATCCGCGAGATTGTCGGCGTCCGGCTCGGTGAAGTCGAGGCCGCGCTGGGCCGGAGCGACGTCATTATTGGCGCCGCCCTGCCACGGCGGAGCGAAATCAGGACGCAGCTTCACATTTTCCGCCCGCGCCCCGGCGGATGCGCCGGCGACCAGAAGCGCCGCGGCGGCGAAGAACGCCGCGCGTGAAAGAAATTTCATGTCTGCGATCCTTATTTCACGTAGGAATAGCCGGCCGCGGCGAGTTCGGGGAGAGTGCCGACGATGCCGGGCGTCAGGACGCAGCCCGGGATGATGTGGTTGGTCAATTCCGCGGCCATCGCGTCATGCGAAAGCTTGTCGGGATTGATCCCGGCCTTCATCAGCTTCTCAGAGACTTCCCACATGGTGTTGTGGCAGGCGAGGAAAACGACGCCGCGACGCATCAGCGCAGGAATCGAGACGTTGTGCCCGGAGAAGACGCCTTCGGCGTTCTCGAAATCCTTGGGATCGGCCTTGGCGCCTGGCTGCTCGGCAATGAAGGTGTTCTTCTCGAACTTGTCCTTGATCAGCTTGGCGAGCTGATATTTGTCCCACATCGCCTGGTCGAGCAGGGCGAAATGCGCGGTGCCATGGGTCGCGGAGACGACGAGGAAGTTCGCGTGCTTGAAACCGAAGACCTGGGCGTTGAGCGCATTGCGCATGCCGTTCAGCCACGGGCTGGCGATGTCGGTGTTGTCCCAGGCCTGCCGCGGCGAACCGCGATAGGACAGAACGTCGGCGAGCGCCTCATGGTCCCAATAATTCTTGTCGGTGAGGATCATCGGGACGGACTTGAAATCGCGCCGGCGGGGCGCCTTTTCGAGCTTGGCGACCAGATCCGCCAGCGTGCTCGAACCGGCGGGAAGGACCATCGATTCGGCGGCCTTGGCCGAACCGTCGGCGGCGAGCGCGGCGGTGAGCCCGAGGCCCATGGCCAGGATGGCGTCTCTACGTCCCAAAACAGCGTCAGTCATGATTCCTCCCCTGAGAAAACCGCCGCCGGGCTGAACGCCCCGACGGCGAAACTTGATGAGGCTGCGCTCTGGTATGGCGCAACACATTATCACATTCGTATCATTTCAGCCACGTGACGGATGTCAAGACGGCGGCGAAGCTTTCCTTCGCCGCCGACCGAAAATCACATGGTCAGCTTGATCAGGGCCAGCGCCCAGAGGCTGATGAAGGCCGAGGCGAACAGGCCCAAAGCCAGCGGTTTGACGCCCGCCGAGAAGACATGGCGGAGATTGGTGTGCAATCCCATGGCCGCCATGGCCATCGACAGCAGGAAGGTCGTCGCGCCGCGGACGGGGTCCATGATGACGTGGGGGATCGTGACCAGGCTGTTCAGCGCCGACATGGCGAGGAAGCCGATGAGGAACCACGGGAACGGCGGCCTTTTGCCCGCGCCTTCGCCGGAAAGGCCCATGCGGGCGTAAACTTCGCCGAGCACGATGATCACCGGGGCCATCATCGCGACGCGGGTCAGCTTGGCGATGGTGCCGATATAGAGCGCTTCCTTGCCGCCCTGCGAGGAGGCGAACACCGCCTGGGCCACTTCATGCACCGACGAGCCGGCCCACAGGCCGAAATCGAGACCGTTCAGGTGAAGAATGCCCTTCAGCGCCGGATAGAGGAACATGGCGGTGGTGCCGAACAAGGTCACGCCGGCCACGGCATAGGCGGCGTCGTCGTCCTCGCCGCCCGTCGCGGCCTTGGCGGCGACGATCGCCGACGCGCCGCAAATCGAGGTGCCGACCGCGATCAGCAGCGAAAGGCCGCGCGAGACGCCCAGAAAGCGGCCCATGAGGATCGTCGCCGTCAGCGTCGCGAGCAGGCCGGTGATGATGATGGCGAGACCGTGGAAACCGACCTGCGCCGCCTCCTGGGCGGTGATCTGAAGGCCGATCAGCATGATCGCGAGACGCAGGATGCGCTTAAGCGAGAAGGTGACGCCTTCGCCCGTGCCGGGTATGACGCCGACGGTGTTGTGGACCAGCGCGCCGATCAGGATGACGAGGATCATCGGGCTGAACTTGTCCACGCCCGGGATCAGGCGCAACGCATAGGCCACCAGCGTGATGCCGATGGTCAGGGCGAGGCCCGGCGCCAGGGCGAGGACAGGGTGCTTCTTGTGAATTGCCGTACTGGTTGCGGATGTGGTGCTCATGCGACGGTTTACCCTCTCTAAACCATCGCATTATCGAATGTTTCGTACATTCAATCTATCGCATATTTCTGGTCGAATCGTTCGTTTTTATCGATCAATCGCCAGTTTTCTGCGCCTGCGCCCAATCGAGCATCATCCGCCCCCACGCCTCGGCGGCGGGGGCGTCGATTTCGAGAATGGTGTAGCGCGCGCCCTCCCGGATGGTCAGGCGCAGGAGGGTCATGCCGCTGTCATAGGCGACTTCGTCGAGTTTGATCCGGCGCCGATAGGGCGCCTCGATCTCGCCGACTTCCCGTCTCGGCGCCGTCGTCATCGGCGCGGGCTTTCGGCGGCGTAGAACGCCTGTTCCAGCCTGTGCTCCCATTTGTTGGGCGTGTCGGGATATTCCGGCTTGATGTCCATATAAAGGTGGATTTCGCCGTCGCGCGCGGCCTGGACGACTTTCTTTTCCAGTTCCGCGAAACTGTTCATTTCCGGATTCATGATGATGAGTTCACTGATTCGGGCCATGGTTTCCTCCTAATTCATGTCGATGCGATTGTGGAACCGGATCCGGCACAGGCGCCGCCAGCTGTTCTCGTCGTTGCGGAAAGCGGTGCGGTCGTGCAGGACGTTATTGCACAAAAGTCCCTGGCCGGGCGCAAGCCTGACGCGGCTGACCAGCGGGTCCGCGTCGATGAGCGAGAGCAGAAGATCGGCCGCCGCGCGGGTCTCCTCGTCGCGCCACTCGACGAATTTTTTCCGCGCGGTGTAGCGCATGGTCAGCGCGCCCGAATTGTCGAGAAAAAACACCGGGCCGGAATTGGTCGCGCGAAACCGGCCCGATTCGTCGGTCGCCTCGGGAATGGTCATGGCGTCGGGGCGAATCAGCAGGCGCAGGGCCTGTTCGTCGGCGTCGCGCAATCGCAGATAGGCGAGTTCGTGGTCCAGCACGCGATTTTCGCCACCCTCCGAGGCCGCCGCCGCGCAATGGAGAATCATGCCGCGCACGCAATTCGCCGGGCCGTGATAATTGTAATAGCCGTCTGTGTGCCAGGCGATTCGCAGGTCGGTGTAGGGGATATAGCCGGCGCGGCCGCCTTCGCGGGCGACTTCGATCCGCACCACGCCATTGCCATTGGCCGAGCGATGATCTTCGCGGGCGCGCAAGCCGAAGGAATTGGTGAAAGCGAGCAGCCATTCGTCGAGCGCGTTTTCATCCGGCGCCGCGGCGCGCCATTGATAAAGCGCGAAATTGGTCGCCGCGACCTGCGCCAGCAGGGATTTGCGCTCCGCTTGCGAGACCGCGCGCGGATTTTCGATCGTCGTCGGCGCGCAGCCGAGCGCCGCCTCGACTCGACCGAGCTTGAATTGTCGCCAGCGGCGCCAGGAATCGCTGTCCTCAAGCGAAAAGACCGCGGGACTCCATCTGTCCCCGGTGGGCGGTTCCTCCTTGTAAGCTATTGCGCTCATTTGCATTTTGCCCCTGACTGGAAAATCTTCATTTTTTTTCCTCCACCTATTCTCATATTCGCATTTTCTGTTATGATCGCAACAACTAAAGAAAACGAGCGGCCGGAGGCGGGGTAGTCCGCCAAGGTCCGCGGTCTAATGTGTGGCGCATGCAAGTTCCCGCTAAGCGCCCCAGGGAGGTACATAATGTCGCAAGACGATTCCATTCGCACGGAAGGGCAGGGCGCACCCGCCGATCATCATCCCACGCCGATGCTCGACGAGCTTGAGAGCGGTCCGTGGCCGAGCTTCGTGTCGGGGCTGAAGCGTCTGCGCGACAACGCCGACGCGCAATATGCGCCGATGATGAACGACCTTCTCGGCCAGCTCGAACATTCCTATGAGGAGCGCCTCGGCTTCTGGAAGGGCGGCACGGTTTCGGTGTTCGGTTATGGCGGCGGCGTCATTCCGCGCTTTTCCGAAGTCGCCGACAAATATCCGGCTTCCAAAGAATTCCACACCCTGCGCGTCCAGCCCCCGGCCGGCATGCATTACGACACCAATGTCCTGCGCCAGCTCTGCGACATCTGGGAGAAGCACGGCTCGGGCCTGATCGCCTTCCACGGCCAGTCGGGCGACATCATGTTCCAGGGCTGTTCGAGCGAGAACGTCCAGCCGGCCTTCGACGAATTGAACGAGATCGGCTTCGACCTCGGCGGCGCCGGCCCGGCGCTGCGCACCTCGATGAGCTGCGTCGGCCACGCCCGCTGCGAGATGTCCTGCTATGACGAGGTCAAGGCGCATCGCTCGGTGATCAACGAGTTTCTGGACGAGATGCATCGTCCGGCGCTGCCCTACAAGTTCAAGTTCAAGTTCTCGGGCTGCGGCAATGATTGCGTCAACGCCATCCATCGCGCCGATTTCGCGGTGATCGGCACCTGGCGCGACGACATGAAGGTCAATCAGGACGAGGTGAAGGCCTATGTCGGCCGGGTCGGGCGCAAATATGCGATCGACCATGTCATCGCCATGTGTCCGACCCGCGCGCTGTCGCTCAACGACGACGACACGCTCGATGTCGACAACAAGAGCTGCGTGCGCTGCATGCACTGCCTGAACGTGATGAACAAGGCGCTGGCGCCGGGCGACGACAAGGGCGCCTCGATCCTGGTCGGCGGCAAGCGCGCGCTCAAGGTCGGCGACCTGATGGGCACGATGCTCATTCCCTTCGTCAAGCTCGAGAGCGACGAGGATTACGAGAATCTGGTGGCGCTGGCCCGCCGGATGCTGGACTTCTTCGCCGACAACGCGCTGGAGCACGAGCGCATCGGCGAGACCATCGACCGCATCGGCCTGCCGATGTTCCTCGAGGCGATGGAGATCGAGCCGGACCCGAACATGGTCAATCATCCGCGCACGTCCTGCTATGTGCGCACCGACGACTTCACCGACGAGGCGGAGAAATATTTCGAGCGCAAGGCCCGCGAAGCCGGCCTCGATGTCGCCGCCGACTGATCGCCGCCGCAACAATCCGGCCCCGCGGAAGCGGAGCCGAAAAGCCATAATTTTCTCTCGGAGGACAACGTATGAGCAGCGCCCCCACTTTGCGCCGCCCCGATGAAACGGGCGTTCCGGATCCCTTCCAGTATATGCATCCGGTGATGAAGAAGAACTACGGGAACTGGGCCTGGCACGACCGCCCGCGTCCCGGCGTTCTCCATCACGTCGCCAAGAGCGGCGACGAGATCTGGACCGTGCGCGCCGGCACCCAGCGCCAGATGGACATCTTCACCATCCGCAAGCTCTGCGACATCGGCGATAAATTCGCCGAGGGTCATGTCCGCTTCACGACCCGCTCGAATATCGAGTTCATGGTCTCCAACCAGGCCAAGGTTCAGCCCCTGATCGACGCGCTGAACGCGGAAGGCTTCCCGATCGGCGGCACCGGCAATTCGGTGTCGATGATCTCGCACACCCAGGGCTGGCTGCACTGCGACATTCCCGGCACCGACGCTTCCGGCGTGGTGAAGAGCCTGATGGACATGATGCATCAGGAATTCATCAAGGAGGAAATGCCGAACCGCGTGCGCATCACCACCTCCTGCTGCCAGATCAACTGCGGCGGCCAGGGCGACATTTCGATCAACGTGCAATACACCAAGCCGCCGAAGATCAATCACGATCTGGTGGCCAAGGTCTGCGAACGTCCGGCCGTCGTCGCGCGCTGCCCGGTCGCCGCGATCCGCCCGGCTTTGGTCGACGGCAAGCCGTCGCTCGAAGTCGATGAGCAGAAATGCGTGTGCTGCGGCGCTTGCTATCCGCCCTGTCCGCCGATGCAGATCAATGGCGCGGATTCGACCAAGATCGCGGTCTGGGTTGGCGGCAAACATTCCAACGCCCGCTCCAAGCCGACGTTCCACAAGCTGGTCGTCGCCAATCTGCCGAACAATCCGCCGCGCTGGCCGGAGGTTGAAGAGGTCGTCCACAAGATCCTCTACGCTTACAAGGACAACGCCAAGAATTGGGAGCGTCTCGGCGAGTGGATCGAGCGCATCGGCTGGCCGCGTTTCTTCGAGCTGACCGGCTTCGCCTTCACCAAGCATCACCTCGATACCTGGGTCGGCGCGCGCAAGACCATGAACATGTCGGCGCACGTTCACTTCTGATCGGCTGGGCCGTCGCGTCGGCAGGCGACGCGGCGGCTTGCTTTTCGGAAAGACTGACGAGCGGACCGGGACTTTGACCCAGTTCATTGTCAGGTGGGCGCTCAAATTCGAATATGTGTTGCAGCGAGCATGACTCGCTCATTCAACCAGTGAGGTCGCTTTGCGCTTCGCCATACAGATCAACGAAGGCCCCTACACGCACCAGGCGTCGGACACGGCCTATCAATTCGCCAAGGCCGCGCTGGCCAAGGGGCACGAAATCTTCCGCGTGTTCTTCTATCACGACGGCGTCAACAACGGCACGCGCTACACCGTGCCGCCCCAGGACGATCGCAATCTGCAGAAATTGTGGAGCGATCTCGCCGAGGCGCACAAACTCGACCTCGTCGTCTGCATCGCGGCGGCCCAGCGCCGCGGCATTCTCGACGCCAATGAGGCGAAAAGGCAGGGCAAGGACGGCGACAATATCGCCCCCGGCTTCCGCATCTCGGGCCTTGGTCAGTTGATCGAGGCGGGTATTCAGGCCGACCGTCTGGTCGTGTTCGGCGACTGAGGAGAGCGCCATGAGCGACGAACAGACGAAAAAGAAATTCTTCTATCTGAACCGAAGGGCCTCCTACGGCACGATTTACGCCCTCGAGTCTCTTGAGGTCGTGCTCATCGGCGCCGCGTTCGAACAGGACGTGAGCCTCGGCTTTGTCGACGACGGCGTGTTCCAGCTGATGAACGATCAGGATGCGACCGCCGCCGGCATGAAGACCTTTTCCAAGATCTATCGCGCGCTCGGCGACTATGAGGTGCGCAAGCTCTATGTCGAGAAGGAATCGCTCGAGACCCGCGGCCTCACGGTCGAGGACCTCATGCCGATCACTTACGAGGACGAAGACGAGGATTATGCGGAAAAGCCCTCGATCATTCTGGTCGACCGGTCGGAGATGACGAAAATCATCGCCGACCAGGACGTCATCATGAGCTTCTAAGGCGGTTCCATGTCCACTTTGCACACTGTCAACAAATCGCCCTACGAGCGCAACGCGCTGAAGAGCTGTCTCGATCACCTTTGCGCAGGCGACCTCGTTCTCCTGATCGAGGACGGCGTCCTCGCGGCCCGCAGGGGCGGCGCCTTCGCCCAGGCTATCAACGCCGCCAAGGGCAATTGCAAATTTTACGCGCTGGGTCCGGATCTCGCCGCGCGCGGGATCGCCTCCGGCGACGTAATCGAAGGAGTCGAAACCGTCGATTATGCCGGTTTCGTCGATCTTGCGGCGGACGCGACCCGCGTTTGCGCGTGGCTGTAACTGGCAAATTCAGGGAGAAAAGAATGTCGGGTTATGATGTGAATGGTTCCGTCGTCGAGCATGACGAAGAGGGCTACCTGACGGATATCGGCCAGTGGACGAAGGACGTCGCCGGCATTATCGCTAAGGCCGAAAACATCGATATGACGGATGAGCATTGGGAAGTGGTCAACTTCCTGCGCGATTACTACGACGAATATCAGATTGCCCCGGCCGTCCGCATTCTCGTGAAAGAGATGACCAAGAAATACGGCAAGGAAAAAGGCGACCAGAAGGCGCTCTACGCCCTGTTCCCCTATGGCCCGGCCAAGCAGGCCTGCAAAATCGCGGGTCTTCCCAAGCCGACCGGCTGCGTCTGATCAAGGCATCGTGATCCGAAGGGCCGGGAAGAGCTCCGGATCGGGAGGAAAAAATGGTAACGTTCGTTTACGCGACGGCATTCTACGCCGCGTCGCTATTGCTGGTTGTTGGCCTTGGAAGGCGAATCTGGCTCTATGCGACGACTCCCGCGCCGCTGAAAATACCGACGACTCCCGCTCCCATGACCAGAGGCGGGGTAGCCCTTCGGATGCTTCGCGAAGTCACGGTTTTCGAAAGCCTGTTTCGTTCCAATAAATGGATCTGGCTGTTCGGGTGGATTTTCCACGTTTCGCTCGCTGTCGTGTTGCTGCGGCACCTGCGTTACTTCCTGCAGCCGGTTCCCTATCCCATCGTCCTGATCCAGCCTTTCGGCGTGATCGCTGGATTCGCCATGGTCGCCGGGCTTCTCGCTTTGTGGGCGCGGCGCGTCCTGGTCGAGCGCATCCGTTACATCACCCGTCCTTCCGATCACCTGATGCTCGGGTTGCTGGTGGCGATCGGCCTGAGCGGCCTCTCCATGAAATTCCTCGCCCACACCGACATTGTCGATGTGAAGGAATTCTTCCTCGGCCTGATCTATTTCGACTGGCGGCCCTTGCCCGCCGACCCGGCCCTGCTCGTTCATCTGACGCTCGTGCTGACTTTGATGGTCGTGTTCCCCTTTTCCAAACTGCTGCATGCGCCGGGCGTCTTCTTCAGCCCCAGCCGCAACCAGGCCGATGACACCCGCGAGCGCCGCTATGCGGGCAGCGCCCAGCTTGAATCCACCCCGCGTCGCGCTTGAGGTTTAGTCAAATGGCAGAAGCGTCCAGCGATTTCGATCCCCTCGAAAAGGTTCACGGCGATCCCATCGAATTGCCCCATCTGAGCTGCGGGGCGATGGCGGAGTCCAAACCCTTCGGCGCGGCCTCCAATCACCAGGAGCCGCTTGGCTTCCCGGGCGAACTTGTTCCCGACTGGCACGACAAGGCTATCGCGCGGCTTGGCGAACTGGTCAATGGTTCGCGGGCGCTGCGGGTTTATCTCGACTCCTGCGTGAAATGCGGCGCCTGCACCGACAAGTGCCATTATTTCCTCGGGACTGCCGATCCGAAGAACATGCCTGTCGCCCGCCAGGACCTGCTTCGCAAGGTCTATCGGCGTCACTTCACCTTTGCGGGGAAATATTTTCCGAAGCTGGTCGGGGCGGAAGACCTGACCAAGGAAGTTCTGGACGACTGGTATTCCTATTTCCATCAATGTTCGGAATGCCGCCGCTGCTCGGTCTTCTGCCCCTATGGCATTGACACGGCGGAAATCACCATGGCCGGCCGCGACATTCTCGACTCGATCGGGATGGGCGCGAAATATTCGAACGAGATCATCGGCAAGGTCTATACCGTCGGCAACAACCTCGGTCTGCCGCCCAAGGCTCTTCGCGCCACTTTGGAGGGCCTCGAAGAGGAGCTCGAGGAAGAAACGGGACTGCCGATCAAGCTGCCGCTCGACGTCAAGGGCGCGGATGTTCTTCTGGTTACGCCTTCCGCGGACTTTTTCGCCTCGCCGCATATGGAAGGCCTGATGGGCTACGCCAAGGTCTTCCACGAGGCCGGCGTATCCTGGACGATTTCGTCCTATGCGTCCGAGGCAGCCAATTTCGGCCTTTTCATCGGTTCGCAGGAGAATATGCAGAAGGTCGCGATGCGCATTCGCGAGGCTGCGATCGAACTCGGCGTGAAGCGTCTGGTTTTCGGCGAATGCGGCCATGCCTGGCGCGTCGCCTATTCCTTCCTGAATACGCTCGCGGGACCGTTCGACTTCCTCGATCCCAATTATCCGATCCCGCAGCATATTTGTGAATTCACCTACGACCTGATGGAGAAGGGCAAGCTCAAGTTCGACAAGTCGAAGAACGACGAGTTTCGTCTGACCTTCCACGATTCCTGCAATGTCGCCCGCGCCTCGCGCATGGGCGATTGGGAGGGCGGTCAGTTCGACATTCCGCGCGCCATTCTGCGCGCCGCCTGCAACCATTATTTCGACATGGCGCCGGAGACGATCCGCGATCAGACCTTCTGTTGCGGCGGCGGCGGCGGGTTGCTGACCGACGAGTTGATGGACCTTCGCAAGAAGGGCGCGCTGCCGCGCATGCGCGCGCTCCAGGAGGTCGTCGACGACCATGGCGTCACACACATGGCCGCGATCTGCGCCATCTGCAAGACGCAGTTTTCGAAGGTGTTTCCCTACTATGGCATGGATCGCGAGGCGATCGTCAGCGTCCATCAGATGGTTTCGAACGCAATCGTCCTCACTGGATCGGTCCAGGAGAAGGAATTGGAGGAGTCCCACCATGAATGAAACGGCGCAGAAAAAAGACCTCACGTTTCGTCGCTTCAAGACTGGCGAGACGATGTGGGATTGGCCGGACCTGACGGAAAAGATCTTCCAGCAGGACAAGAGCTACAAATGCCCGACCTATGTCCATCGCGCGCCGCCGTGCCAGGGTTCGTGTCCGTCAGGCCATGACATTCGCGGCTGGCTCTCCATCGCGCGCGGCATGGACAAGCCGCCGGTCGCCGGCCAGGCCTGGCAGGAATACGCCTTCAACCGCATGGTGGAGGCCAATCCCTTCCCGGCGACCATGGGCCGCGTCTGCCCCGCGCCCTGCGAGGACGGCTGCAACCGCAACGAGGTCGACGATTTCGTCGGCATCAACGGCGTCGAGCAATATGTCGGCGACTGGGCGATCGAGCAAAAGCTCGCCCTGCCAACCCCGTCCGCGCTGAGCGGCAAGAAGATCGCGGTCATCGGCGGCGGCCCGGCCGGCCTTTCGGCGGCGTGGTTCCTGCGTGGCAAGGGCCATGCGGTGACGATCTTCGAGGCGCATGAATTGCTCGGCGGCATGATGCGTTTCGGCATTCCCGGCTACCGCACGCCGCGCGAGATGCTCGACGCCGAAATCGAGCGCATCACGTCGCTCGACGGCGTCGAGGTCCGCACCAATACGCGCGTCGGCGTGGATGTCTCGATGGACGAACTCGAGCGCGATTACGACGCGATCTTCTGGGGCATTGGCGCGCAAAAAGGCCGGCCCCTGCCGGTTCCCGGCGCCGATGCGGTGAACTGCATCACCGGCGTCGAATTCCTCGACGCTTTCAACAACGGCTGGGTGCTCTCGACCGCCAAGAACATCGTTGTGGTGGGCGGCGGCGACACCTCGATCGACGTCGCCTCGGTCGCGCGCCGTATCGGCCATATCACCGCCAGGCACGAGCACGACGTCGCCACCGCAGCGACCCACGGCTATACGGCGCATGACGTCACCGGCGCGCTCGCCCGCGAAGGCGTCAAGGCGGTGCTGACCTCGCTGTTTCCGATCGAGCAGATGACCGCCGCTGAGCGCGAGCGCGAGGACGCCAAGCGCGAGGGCGTCGAGATCAAGGGCGGCGTCATGCCGCTCGAAGTGATCAAGGGCATGGACGGCAGCGCCACCGGCCTGCGCATGTGCCAATGCACGGTGAAGGGCAATGCGCCCACGCCGGTCGAGGGCACGGAATTCGTCATCGAATGCGACATGATCATCTCGGCCATCGGCCAGATGGCCGACCTTGCCGAAGGACTGGAAAAGCTTGACGGCGGCCGCAGCGCCATCGCCATCGACGGCCTCTACAAGGTCAAGGGCCTGGGCAAGCATTTCGCGGGCGGCGACGCCGTGCGCCCGCATCTCTTGACCACCGCCATCGGCCATGGCCGCGTCGCCGCCGAGACGATCGACCATTTCCTGGGCGGCGCGCTCGAGGACAAGCGGCCGAAAGTGGACGTCCACCAGTTCAACCTGCTGGAGGAGCTCCACCATCGCCACCTCGATCCGACGGCCTACGACCACAAGCAGGTCCGCGGGACGTCCGATGGGAAATTCGCGATCCACAATTACGAGGATCGCGGGGCGAGCCAGATCATCCCGCACAAGGCGCTGTTCAAGGGGCATTTCACTTTTGTCGCGCGCAACAAGCGTGACGAACGCCACGTCGAAGCCGACCAGGTGATGGGCGATTTCGCCGAGCGCATCGTCGCCTTCAGCGAGGCGCAGGCGCAGGCGGAAGGCCAGCGCTGCATGTCCTGCGGCATGTGCTTCGAATGCGACAATTGCGTGATCTTCTGCCCGCAGACGGCGGTCTCCCGCGTGCCGAAGAAGGATCGCGCCGTCGGGCGCTATGTGCAGACCGATTACAAGAAATGCATCGGCTGCCACATCTGCGCCGACGTCTGCCCGACCGGCTATATCCAGATGGGTCTTGGGGAATAAAATGGGTTTCCTGAGGAACATTTTCGCCGCGGCTCTGCTCCTCACCGGAGCCGCGGCGTGGCTTCCGGGCGGCGCCGCCGCTTGGCTGGCGGGCGGCTCCGCCGCTTTGCTTGCAGGCGGCTCCGCCGCTTGGGCGGACGAGGCCGCGGGGCGGACGCCCGTGCCGCATCCGCCTCCCGGCAAGGGCGAGCACTGCGTCATGCCGACGGAGTTCATGCGGCGCAATCACATGAAGATGATGTATGCGCACCGCCAAAATGTGGTCGTGGATGGCATAAGGACCACGAAGTTCAACATCGAGGGCTGCGTCAATTGCCATGCGGTCAAGGGACCCGACGGTCAGCCGGTTTCCTTCGACAACCCGAAACATTTCTGCCGCTCCTGCCATACCTATGCGGCGGTCCAGATCGATTGTTTCGAGTGCCATAACTCGAAGCCGCAAGCGTCCGACAAGGCCGCGGCCCTGGATTCGGACAAGGCGGACGCCGCGAAAATGGCGGAGTTTCTCCGGGAGACGAAGAAATGAGCTCGTGTTCGCGCGATGATGACAAGGCCGGCGTCGACCGGCGCGGATTGTTGCAGACCGCCGGCGCTTTCGCCGCGACGGTTCTGGCTCCGGGCGTGACGCTTTACGCTTTCGGCGGCGGCGAGGCCCGGGCCGATTTCGCGGCGCGCCCGCCGCAGGATCCGGCGTCGCCGAAACAGCGCTGGGGCATGTTGATCGATCTCAACAAATGCTCCAAGGGCTGCAACGCCTGCGTCACCGCCTGCAAGGACTATAATGGCTGGCAGGACACGGGAAATCCGGCGGATGACCCGCAGTGGATCCGCAAGGTGACCCTGCGCGATCCCAACACCGGATTCGAACGCTCGGCGCCCGTCATGTGCCAGCATTGCGCGGAGCCGCCCTGCGTCGACGTCTGCCCGACCGGCGCCTCGATGAAGCGCGCCGACGGCATCGTCCTGGTGAACAAGCACACCTGCATCGGCTGCCGCTATTGCATGATGGCCTGTCCCTTCAAGGCGCGTTCGTTCATCGCCGAGAACGAGACCGATCAGAAGGTCAGCAACCCGAGCGGCAAGGGCACGGTCGAAGGCTGCACGCTCTGCGTCAACCGCATCGACGCGGGACAGTCGCCGGCCTGCGTCGAGGCTTGCGCCAAGGAGGGCGGGGCGCTGCTGTTCGGCGATCTGAACGATCCGAACAGCGAAGTCTCCAAGGCCCTGCGCCAGACGCCGACCACCCAGCTGCGCGCGGACCTGAAAGTCTCGCCCGCAATCAACTACGCCAATCTGTAATCGGGGAGGGAGCGCCGATGGCGCAGCAGAAATATTGCCGCCTGACGTCCCATAGGCCGCTCTACTGGACCTTGATCGGTCTGAACCTTGTCGCCGTCGCGGCGGGGATGCTGGCGGCGTTCTATATGGAGACCAATGGCCATCACGTCAGCGGGATGACCAACCAGATCGTCTGGGGGACGCCGCATGTCTTCGCGGTTTTCCTGATCGTTTCGGCCTCCGGCGCCCTGAACGTCGCCTCGGTGTCCTCGGTGTTCAACCGGCTGAACTACAAGCCTTTCGCGCGCCTCTCCGGCGTTCTCGCGATCGCCTTGCTGCTCGGCGGGCTTTCCGTGCTGGTGCTCGACCTGGGGCGGCCGGACCGGCTGCTGGTGGCGATGACCACCTATAATTTCCATTCGATTTTCGCCTGGAACATCTATCTCTACACGGGCTTCATGGCGATCGTCGTCGCCTATCTCTTCACCATGATGGACCGGCGCGCCTCGAAGAATTACACGCTAGGGCGGGTCATGGGCGGCGCCGCTTTCGCCTGGCGCCTGATACTCACCACCGGCACCGGCTCGATCTTCGGCTTCCTGGTCGCCCGCGACGCCTATTACGGGGCGATCATGGCGCCTTTGTTCATCGCCGCCTCGCTCGCCTATGGCCTCGCCTTCACCGTCCTGGTGCTCGCGACCATGTCCTACGAGACGAGCGCTGAGCTGATGCCGGAAGAGATGGTCGGGAAGTTCCGCGGCCTGCTCATCATCTTCGTGGCGAGCACCTTGTTCCTGACCGCGATTTCGCACCTCGCCAAGATCTATGCGGCGCCGACGCGCAGCGTCGAAGCCTTCCTGCTTCTCAATGGCGGAATCTATCCGGCGGTGTTCTGGCTGGGCCAGGTTCTCGTCGGGTCGCTGCTCCCGATGGCGGTGCTGGCCTTGGCGGACAATGGGGCCAAGGGCCGGAAGATGCTGGAGGCCGCTTCGATCCTGATCCTGTTGGGGGGCTTAAGCCAGATGTATGTCATCATCATCGGCGGCCAGGCCTATCCGCTCAGCATCTTCCCCGGCTATGAAGTGTCGAGCTCGTTCTTCGACGGGGCGATCAATTCCTATACGCCCAGTCTGCCGGAGGTTCTGCTCGGCGTCAGCGGCGTCGCCATCGCCATGCTGATTTCGGCCCTTGCCTTCCGTCTGCTGCCGTTCCTGCCGAAGCCGGCGGTAGCGAATGGAGTCGCCGAAGAATGACTCGATTCTATGTCTCGGCCGCGATCAAATCGTCAGGCAAGACGACGATTTCGATCGGTCTTGCGGCGGCGCTGGCTTCGCGCGGATTGAAGGTCCAGACCTATAAGAAGGGTCCGGACTACATCGATCCGATGTGGCTGGCGCGCGCGTCGGGACGCGCGAGTTTCAATCTGGACTTCAACACCCAGAGCCCCGACGAGATCGCCGGGCTCTACCGCCGCGCCTTCGGCGACGCCGATCTCGCCTTGATAGAGGGCAACAAGGGGCTGCATGACGGGGTCGATCCGCATGGCGCGGATTCCTCGGCGGCGCTGGCGAAGCTTTTGCGCGCGCCGGTGGTTCTGGTGATCGACGCTCACGGCATGGCGCGCGGGATCGCGCCGCTTCTGCTCGGCTACCGGAATTTCGATCCGGGCGTCGAATTCGCGGGCGTGATCCTGAACAAGGTCGGCGACTCGCGCCAGGAAGGCAAGCTGCGTCAGGCGATCGAGAATTACACCGATCTGAAGGTTCTGGGCGCGATCGGCCGCGACCGCGGCCTGAATATCGACGAACGCCATCTTGGCCTGACGACGCCCGACGAGACCGGCGAATGCGACGATGTCATCGCCCATGCCCGCGAAGCCGTGCTGAAGGGGGTCGATCTCGACGCGCTCCTGCGCGCGACGGAGCGGGAGGAAACGCGTAGCGCGCCGGCGCTGCGGGCTTTGCCGGCGCCTGACGTAACCATCGCCGTGGCGCGCGACGCCGCTTTCGGTTTCTATTACGCCGACGACCTGCTGGCGCTTCAGGAAGCGGGCGCGCGACTGGTCTTCGTCGATACGCTGCGGGACCGAGCGCTTCCCGCCTGCGACGGATTCTTCATCGGCGGCGGCTTCCCGGAGACGCAAAGCCAGGCTCTGTCCGCCAACCGTCCGCTGCGGGAAAACATCAAGGCGGCGATCGAAGGCGGGATGCCGACTTATGCCGAATGCGGCGGCATGATGTATCTGACCCGCTCGATCCTTTATCGCGGCGCGGTGGAGGAAATGGTCGGCGTCATTCCAGCCGACTCGGTGATGGGCGATCGTCCGCAGGGGCGGGGCCTCGTTCGGGTCGAGGAAACGGCGGATTTTCCCTGGCCCGGCGAAAAGGGCGTAGGCGCGGCGAGTGTCGCCGCTCATGAATTCCATTACGCGCGCCTGGAAAATGTTGCGCCCGATCTGCGCTACGCCTGGCGTGTGAAGAGGGGCTATGGCGTCGACGGTCAGCGAGATGGGATCGTCATTGGCAATCTTTTCGCCAGTTTCACCCATCAGCGCGACACGTCACGTCATCGTTGGACGGATCGCTTCGTCGCCTTCGTCAGGATGCAAAAGCGGAAACGCCTGGGCGTCGGGTCCGGCGGAACTCCGGCTGGAAAAAACCTGGCGGGGCGTCGGCGAGCCGTTTGATCTAAACAGGGGCGTATCCATGAGCTATGAATTTCAAGGCAAGGAAATCCAGACGACCGCGACCGGCTATCTGAGCGATCCCGAGGATTGGAGCCGCGAACTCGCCGAATATGTCGCCAAGCTTGACGGGATCGAACTCGGGCCTCGTCATTGGGATGTGATCGATTACCTGCGTGAGGAATATTTCGAAAACAACCAGAGCACGCCCAATACGCGGACGATCATCAAGGCGATGTCCGACAAATGGGGTGAAAGGGTCGATCAGAAGACGCTCTACGATCTTTTCCCGCTCGATCCGTCGAAGCAGGGCGGCCGGATCGCCGGCGTCGCCGAAAGCCGGCGCAAGGGCGGCTATTGAGGGCGGAAACTCCGTACTGGAAAAAATAGATAAACAATGTAACATTTTGCGCCGCGCGATGCTCGCGCGGCGCGGAACCTTCTCATGCGTTTGACCAGCTACACCAATTACGCATTGCGGATCCTGATGATCGCGACGATGCGCAGGGGCGAACTCGTCACCGTGCAGGAGGTCGCCGAAACATTCGGCGTGTCCAAGGCGCATCTGGTGAAATGCGTGCATCGGCTTGGGCTTTGGGGCTATCTTGAAAATGTGCGGGGCCGGAAAGGCGGCTTTCGTCTCGCCAAAAGGGCGGAGGACATCACCGTCGGCGAGATCGTCCGCAAGACCGAGGACGACCTCAATCTGGTCGAATGTTTCGACGCGGTGACCAACACTTGTCCGCTGATCGGGCTGTGCCGTCTCGGCAAGACGTTCAAGCGGGCGTGCAACGCCTTCCTCGAAGTGCTGGATTCGACCACGATCGCGGACATATCCGCGAACCGCGCGGAAGTGCTCGAAACCCTCAGTCCGACCTGGGCCGACCCGAAACAGGACTCCAGACTGCGGCCCCGCGCGTGAGGCGACGTTTCGACCCGCGCAGCCTTGACGGGGCGGCGCGGGTTTTCTAAAGAAGGCCTCCGACGTTGCGGCGTCCGGGCGATTAGCTCAGCGGGAGAGCACACCCTTCACACGGGTGGGGTCATAGGTTCGATCCCTATATCGCCCACCATTCGCTCGGGCGTTGGCGCTGCGGGCAAATCCATCCGGTTCACCTTGATTCCGCCATGGGGCGCTGTTGTAGTCCATGGGTTGGAATGGTCTGGACCCGTTGATGCCGCATCGCCTCAAACATGCTCTGCTGACCTTCGCCGCCATCATCTTCCTGATCGAGGCGTGGCTGTGGGATGTGATGATCGCGCTGGGGCGCGGTTTCGTCCGCCTGCTACCCTGGCAGGCGTTCAAGGACGCCGTCGCGCGGTTGATCGAGCGTCTGCCGCCCTATGGCGCGCTGCTGCTCTTCGTGATCCCGGTCGCCGTCGTTGAGCCGCTGAAGGTCGTCGCCGTCCGCCAGATGGCGCATGGCCATCTGTTTTCCGGCCTGCTCGTGCTCGCCGCGCTCAAATTCGTCGGTTTGGGCGTTTTCGCTTTCGTCTTCGACCTCACGCGCGACAAAGTGCTGGCGATCGGCTGGTTCGCGCGCTTTTACTATTGGGTTCTGATGTGGCGGGAACGGGCTCACGCCTTTATCGCGCCGTATAAGGCGGCTGTCCTGGCGCGGCTCGCCGCCCTGCGGGCCGAGGCCGCGCGGTTGGGCGCGGCCTTCGGCCTGCCCGCGAGCCGGGGCGGCCTCATCGCCATGCTCGGCCGCGTTCGGGCGCGCATCCGCAGGAGCGCCAGAACCGCGCCGTTAGATTAGGCTGAGCGCTGGGCGATCTCGCGCAAGCGTTTTTCGAAAGCGTTCAGCGCGCCGGGCCAGGGAATCTGATCGACCGGAACCGGCTTCGAGAAGAAAAAGCCTTGCACGCGGGAAATCCGCTGCATCTCGATGGCGCGAAGCTCATCGATGGTTTCGACCCCTTCGGCGATCAGAATGAGGCCAAGTTCCTGAGCGAGCATCGCCACGGTTCGCACGATCGCCAGCTTTTCGCGAGACGTCGTGATCGCGGTGATGAAGGAGCGATCCAGCTTGACCTTGTCAATGGGATAATCGACGAGGTAGCTCAGCGACGAATAGCCGGTGCCGAAGTCGTCGAGGCTGATGGATATTCCGAGGCTGCGCAATTCGGTGAAGGATCGGCGCACCGCCTCGCGATCCTCGAGCAAGATCGATTCCGTGATTTCGAGATCGAGGCGTTGGGGCGGCAGGCCGGATGCGGCGAGGGCGTCGCGCACGGTCGCGACAATGTCCTGATGGCGGAACTGGATGGCCGAAAGATTGACGGAGACGCTGGCGTCTTTGGGCCAGGAGACGGCGTCCCTGCACGCCTTTTCGAGCGCCCAGCGCCCGATTTCGACAATCATGCCGGTTTCTTCGGCGATCTGAATGAAGCGGTCGGGCGAAATCCAGCCGTTTTTCGGATGGTGCCAGCGCAAAAGGGACTCGCATCCGATGATCGTTTGCGAATCAATATCGATGATCGGCTGGTAAAAGACATGAAGCTGGCCGAGTTCGAGCGCGACGCTGAGATCGCTTTCGAATTGCCAGCGTTCGCAAGCTTCGCGGTCCATTTCCGGTTCGAAAAGGCGGAATGTGCCGCGACGGTCATGCTTGGCCCTGTAGAGGGCGAGATCGGCGTTCCGCAGCAGATTGGAGGGATCGGCTCCATCGGCGGGAAAATGGGCGACGCCGACCGTCACGCCGATCTTGATGTCGTGTGCGCCAAGGCGGTAGGGGGCGCTGATTCCCTCGATCAAGCGGGCGGCGAGGTCCAGTCCGTCGTCACCATCCTTTGCGGTGCGGTGCGTCAGCATGAACTCGTCGCCGCCGAAGCGCGCGACAAAATCGTCGTCGCCGATGATTTTGCGGATGCGTTTCGATACGGCGATCAATAGTTCGTCGCCGACGAGGTGTCCGAGCGTGTCGTTGACGGCCTTGAATTGGTCGAGGTCAAGCGCCATGACGGCGAGGCCGGTGTCGGCGCCGAGGCAGGCTTCGAGCGTCTCCTTGAATTTTTCTTCAAAATAGCCGCGGTTGGGCAACTCGGTCAGCTTGTCGTGGTGCGCGAGATGGGTGATGCGCCGTTCGGCGGCTTTCTTCTCCGTCACGTCCGTGACGATGACGACGCTGCCGCCCCGGGATTTCGGCTGGAAAGCCATTTCGAGCGTATGCCCGTCGTTGGTTTCGATCTCGATTTCCTGCTGCCGTTGGTTGGCGATGATCGCTCGCATCCGCGCCGCGAGAATCGCGCGCTCGTTGCGGCCGAGAAAAAGCGCGGGGACCGACAAGTCGAAGAGTTTGTCGATGGTCGGCAGGGGGGCGTCAAGTTTCGCAATGTGAAGAAGTTCGCCGAATTTCCTGTTGACGACGACGACCTGGCAACTGTCGTCGAACATTGCGAGCCCATGCGGCATGTTGGAAAGGGCGGCGTCGAAACGCTCCGATTTCTCGGTGATCGCTTCGATCAACACCTGCTTTTCCTCGTTCGACTTGAAAACGGAAACGAGGAGGTCGTAGACGGATTTCGAAATATTCCGCAGGGAGATCAGGTAAAGAAATACCAGGACCGCCAGAAGCTGGTAAATGTAATCGTGTTTTTGCATGAGGGCGATGGCGACAAGCAGGACTGTGGTCGCCAGCTGCCCGGTGATTCCGGCCTGCAAGGCGGCGTTCCGTCCGACCGTGCCGGCGGCGTAGGCGCTGACGATGGCCAGAGAAGCGAGATGAAGGCGCGTATCGTCGGTATAGGCGATGGCGACATAAGCGAAGACGCCGAGCGTGGTGCTGAACAGAAGCACGGTGGCGACGGTGAAGGCTTTCCACGCCCTGGTGGCGTGCAGCGCGTGCGTTCCGTGGTATTTGCGATAGAGCAGGGTCGCGCCGATGCGGATGAGTCCGGCGACGAGCAGGAGGCTGGCAATGATGACGAGCGCGTTCTGTTTCTCGTGGTGTGAAATGTAGAGCAAGAAGATCGGAGCGACAATCGTGCCGAGCGCGAGCGCCGCGAGCTCCTGATGCTGGCTCTCGACGAGTTTTGCGTCCAATCGTCCAGGGCGCGTATCCTGCATTCTTGCCGAAAACCCCCTGGTCTAGCCGCGTTCTCACTCGGTCATGGATCGAGTCTTGACGCTATCTAACGCCTTCATTCTAAGGGCTGTTTATTGACAAAACTCCAATGGGTACGGTGAATCGCCGCCGCCGCGGATCGCCGGCGCCGCGCGTCGCCTTCGGGAGTGCGTATCAGGTCGCCGTGCGCGAGATCGTCGCCGGACGCATGGCGTTTTGGGCCTCAAGCAGCTTTGTCACCACATGGACGGCCTGGGCCGGTATGTCCATCGTGCATTTAATCCAGTCGTCGATGGTTTCGTTGAGTTCGGTTCGAGTAATGTTCCTCACCCTGTTCATGGCGCGCAGGGCCCCGCAGTGAGCGGCGTGGCGGCTGAGGACGGAAGCGACATAGTCCTCGGCCGCTCGCGACGGGTCGCCGGTCGTAAGGACATCGACCACGCCCAACTCCTTCGCCGTCTCGCCGTTCCAGACGCCCGCCGTCATGACGAGCTGATGAAGCGCCTGAAGCGGCGCGCGCCGCCCGACGATGGAATAAGCGAGGCCGGGGAAAGTCGAAAAGCGGATTTCCGGTAATTGGAACTGGGCCGAATCCCGCGCGATCACGACATTGCATGACGCGGCGGCTTCGAATCCGCCGCCATAGGTCGCGCCCTCGACGACCGCGATGGTTGGAATGTTCCCGCCGATGAGGTTGAGGTTTTCCCAGCACAGATCGATGCATCCGTAGGCATATTCCCGCAGCGGCTTCGGGTTCCTGGTGCGGATGCTTTCCAGGAAGATGTCGAAATCAGCGCCATAGAGGAACACGTCGGGGCTGACGGAGCGATAGGCGACATATTTGATCGCCTGGTTGCGCGTGTTTCGACCGGCACCGGAATTGGCCTTGATCGCATCGATGAGGCGATGCATGGCGGCGAGGAAGCCGCTGCTGATGCAGTGCCGTTTCGGTCGCAAAGTGATCCAGAGGAGCGACAATCGCGGATTGAAGTCCAGATCTATGCCGTCGAGTGGCGCGGCGTCGCGTTCAAGTGTTTCGACGACGCTGCTTTTCTCGGTAAGGGCGCTGAGCGATGAATGTGATGCGGCAGTTGAAATTGTCATTTTCTATGTCGGCGCGCCGTTGATTGCGCCCGCGATTAGAGCGTTAATTAAGCATTAAGGCAAATGCTTAATTAAAGGTTAGCGTCAATGCGTCAATCACGGTTAATTGAGGGGTCGAAAATGACACTTTGACGACCGGCGCGGTGTCCTTCTCGTTGTTTTGAATTCTTTTTCATCTTTTTCGCCGCCGCCCCTTGAATGCGCGCGGCGCCGCCGCCGGGTTTTCGTCGGCGATCAGTGTCTTGCGATAGATGTCGCGCTGTTCGTGGATCGAGGCGATGACCAGGCCCGTCGGCACGCCGATATCGACCAATGCCGCTTCCGACAATTGCAGGCTCGCCTCCGTGGTTTCCGGGACGGCGTCGGTGGCGCCGAGCTTGTAGAGGGCGCGGGCGTGGGCGGCGTCGCGGGCGCGTGCGACGATGGTGAGGTCGGCCCGCGCCGCGCGCGCCAGTTTCACCACGTCGTCCACCGCGCTCGGCGTATGCATGGTCGCGACCAGCGCCCGGGCGTTGGCGAGGCCGCAGCGGTCGAGAAAATCCTTGTTCGTCGCGTCGCCCCAATAGACCGGCTCGCCGCGCTTGCGCGCCTCCGAGGCTGTGCGGGCGTCGTCGTCGACGCCGAGGTAATCGATCTTGTGAATGCGCAGGAGTTCGGCCACGACCTGGCCGACGCGGCCGAAGCCGACGATGATCACGCGCGAGGCGGGCGCGAGTTCGGTCGGCTCCGGGCCCGTCGCGACCGGACCCATTTTCGTGTCGGCGCGCGCCGCGAGCGCGGCGAACAGCGGGATCATGGCCATGGAAAGCGTCACGCCGATCAAAAGCTCGGCGCCGAGTTCCGGTGGCAGGATGCCGGTCGCGACGGCGGAAGTCAGGATGACGAAGGCGAATTCGCCGCCCGGCCCGAGCAGCAGGCCGATTTCGCGCGCCTTGCGCCAGTTGAGCCCGAAGGCGCGCGCCAGCGCCGCGACCAGAGGCGCCTTGACCAGGGTGAGCAGGACGGCGACGCCGAGCGTCGCGCCGGGATGGGCGACCACTTCCCTGGGATCGAGGCTGGCGCCGATCGAAACGAAGAACAGGCCGAGCAGCAGCCCCTTGAACGGGTCGATCGCGATCTCGATGGCGCGCCGGAATTCGGTTTCCGCCAGCAGCAGCCCGGCGATGAAGGCGCCGAGCGCCATGGAAAGGCCGGAATAAGCCGCGGCGACGGCGGTCGAAATCACCACCAGGAGGCAAGCGGCCATGAATAATTCGGTCGATTCGGCCGCCGCGACGAGCTGAAACAAGGGCCTCAGCACGAGGCGGCCGATTCCGACGATCGCGGCGACGGCGGCCAGCGCCGGCGCGAAAGTCAGGAGCGGGGAAGCCTGTCCGGACTGGCCGCCGAACATCGAAACCATGAACAGCAGCGGCGCCACCAGCAGGTCCTGGAACAGCAGCACCGAAAAGATCGCGCGGCCGGTGAGGGTGTTGAGGCGGCGCGATTCGGCCAGGACCGGCACGACGATGGCGGTGGAGGACAGAGCCAGCGCCGCGCCGGTGACGATCGCGGCCGGCTGGGCGAGCCCGAGCGCCCGCGCGATGAGATAGAGCGCGACGCCGCAGACGGTGACCTGAAGCGCGCCGAGGCCGAAGACGAAACGCCGCAGCAGAACGAGGCGCTCCAGCGAAAGCTCCAGCCCGATGTTGAACATCAGGAACACCACGCCGAAGGAGGCGATGGCGGCGACCGCTTCGGTATTGGCGAGGACCGGAACCTGGAAAGGCAGCAGCGCGTCGAGCCGGCCGAGGACATGAGGGCCGATCAGCATGCCGGCGATGAGAAAGCCCAGCACCGGACTGACCCGCAGGCGGCGGAACAAGGGCACGACGACGCCCGCCACGCCCAGAAAGAGCAGTGGCGCCTTATAGGGCTCCATATCGAATTGCGAGACCAATTGCGTCCTCCAGCCAAAACAGGATAACGGATTCGCGCATTGCGCCAATTCCCGAGGTGTCTCATGCCCGGCATTTCCGACGGCCACTATCGCGTCGCGCGGCTCGAAACGTTCTTTCGCCCCGCGCCATGGGCCTTCGCGGAGAGCGAGGTCGCGCGCATAAACGCCCATTGGATGCGCGCACGCGCCGAAAAGCCGGCGATGTTCGACGGCAGGGTGCTGTTGATGCGCGATCCGGAGATCGTCGCGACGCCGGAGGGCGACGTTTTGCGCGGCGCCTTTTTCGACACCGATTACCGCAATTTCCTCGCCTGGTCCGACTTCGGCGCAGCGGGCGAACCCGAGGGCGGGGTCTATAATTGCTTTTCGATGGCGGCTCTGCGGACGCGCGACGGCGACTTCCTGCTCGTGGAGATGGGCGCCCATACCGCGAATGCGGGAAAAATCTATTTCGCCGCCGGCACGCCCGATCTCAGCGACATTTTCGGCGAAAAAGTCGATCTCGCCGCCAGCGTCGCGCGCGAGATGGAGGAGGAGACGGGCTTTTCGCCCGTTGAGGCGCCGCCGGCGGCGGGATGGAGCGTTATCGTCGCCGGGCGGAAAATCGCCTGCATCCAGCAAAGGCTGCTGCCGCTCGCGGCGGACGAGGCTTTGGCGCGGGCCGAGGATTTTCTGGCGCGCGAGGAAGAACCGGAACTGGCGCGGCTGCACGCCGCATATGGGCTCAAGGACATCGACCCGGCCCGAATGCCGGATTTCATCCAGACTTTTTTGCGCGACGCCTTCGCGGCTCAGCCCTGCGGATAGCCGTGACGCTCCTTGCTTGCGCGCAGCAGATATTTCGCACGGAGCTGGTCGCCCGCAGTGCAGGCGCGTTCGGCCTCGCCGATTTCGGTGTGGATCTGCGTGGAGACGCTCGCCTCGACATTGCCGGTCGCGGCGTCGTGATCCACGATCCCGCGATAGCGGGCGATCTCCGCCGCACATCCCCCTTCGGTCGGGGCGCGCGGCGTCACCCGCACAGCGGTCTCGACCGGCGGCTGCGGGATCTGCACTTCGGGCGCCGGCCGGTTGGCGTTGCAGGCGCCAAGCGTCAGCAGCAGCGAAACGGAAAAGAATAGACGCAGGCTCGGTTTCATGCCGCCATCCTTCGCCAAAGTTTTTGCGCGGTCAAGCTAACCCGCGCGCAGCAGTTTCAGCGCCTGGTCGCGTTCGAAAATATAGAGCAGCAGGCGCAAGCTTTGGCCGCGCTCGCTGGTCAGTTCGGGGTCACTCGCCAGCATCTTTTCCGCTTCGTCGCGCGCCGCGCGCAAAAGATCGGCGTGGAGATCGAGGCGCGCGATCTTGAAGCCGGGCGCGCCGGATTGTTTTGCGCCGAGCACGTCGCCTTCGCCGCGCAGGCGCAAATCCTCTTCGGCGATTCTAAAACCATCCTCGGTTTCGCGCAGGATTTCGAGCCGCGCCTTGGCGGTTTCGCCAAGCGGGCCGGCGTAGAGCAGGATGCAGGAGGATTTCCGGTCACCGCGTCCAACCCGCCCGCGCAACTGGTGCAATTGGGCGAGGCCGAAGCGCTCGGCGTGCTCGATCACCATGATGGTCGCCTCGGGCACATTGACGCCGACCTCGATCACCGTCGTCGCCACCAATATTCTGGTGGCGCCGCGGGAAAAGTCCTCCATCGCCGCGTCCTTGTCGCGGCCTTTCATCTGGCCATGGACGAGGCCGACCTCGGCGCCGAAAAACTTGCGCAAATCTTCGGCGCGGTCTTGCGCCGCGGCGAGGTCGCTGTCCTCGCTGCCCTCGACCAAAGGGCAGACCCAATAGACCCGCGCGCCGGCGCGGAGCGCCCGGGCAAGGCCCGCCACGACTTCGTCGATGCGCTCGACATTGACCGCTCGGGTGTCGATGGGCTGGCGTCCCGGCGGCTTTTCCCGCAGCGTGGACAGGTCCATGTCGCCGAAAAAAGCGAGCGCAAGAGTGCGCGGGATCGGGGTCGCGGTCATGGCGAGCACGTCCACGGCCTCGCCCTTGTCGCCCAGCGCGAGGCGCTGGTGGACGCCGAAACGGTGCTGCTCGTCGATCACGGCGAGGCCGAGACGAGCGAAAGCGACATCGTCCTGCACCAGAGCATGGGTGCCGACCACAATATCCAGCGCGCCGCTCGCCAGGGCTTCGAGCGTGGCGCGGCGCTCGCTCGCTTTGTCGCGGCCGGTCATCAGGGCGACGCTTAAGTTCGCGGCGCGGGCGAGCGGGGCGATGGTCGCGAAATGCTGGCGGGCGAGGATTTCGGTCGGCGCCATCAAGGCCGCCTGGCGCCCCGCCTCGACCACATGGGCCATGGCGAGCAGGGCGACCACCGTCTTGCCGGAGCCGACATCGCCCTGCAGCAGGCGCAGCATGCGCTTGTCGCTGGCAAGATCGGCGGAAATTTCCGCGACCGCCTTCTTCTGGTCGCCGGTCAGATCGAAGGGCAGCTGACCAAGGATTCTTGCCGCCAGCGCTCCGTCGGATTTCTGTGGCCGCCCGCGCAGAACCTGCATGCGCGCGCGCACCAGACGCAGGCCGAGCTGATGCGACAGCAATTCGTCGAAGGCGAGGCGGGTGAAAAATTTTCCCTCCGGCGCAATGTCCTGCGGCGTCTGCGGGCGATGCAGGCGCGCAAGACTGGCGCCGAAACTCTCCCACCCCATCGCGCGCGAAAGTTTCCCGTCCTGCCATTCCGGCAGGGGCGGCAGGCGGTCGAGCGCCCCCGCCGCCGCCTTGGCCATGACGCGGGGGAACAGGCCTTCGGTCAGGCCATAGACAGGCTCGACCGGGGGCAGAGCGGCCAGGCCCGCCTCGTCGAGAATGCGGTCGGGATGGACGATCTGGCGATAAGCGTCGTAGAGCTCCACCAGGCCAGAGACCCAGCGCGTTTCGCCAAGCGGCAAGGCCTTTTCGATCCAGCCGGAATTGGCGCGGAAGAAGACGAGGGTCAGGTCGCCGGTCTCGTCCTCGGTGAGAACGCGATAAGGACCCTTCGCACGGGGAGGGCGATGTTCCGCGACCCGAACTTTGAGGGTCGAGACGGCGCCGATCGGCGCCTCGGCGATTTTCGGCCGGTTGCGGCGGTCGATGCAGGAAAAGGGAATGTGCAGCAGCAGGTCGAGCGCGCGGGCCGGGCGGTCCGCGTCGCCGAGCAGCCGGTCGAGCAATTTCCCCGTCTTGGGGCCGACGCCGGGCAAGGCGCTCGCACTGGCGAAAAGGGGATCGAGAAGCGATGGCCGCATGACGAGTCCATAGCTTCCCGGAGGAAAGCCTTCAAGCGCCGGTCAATCATCCGTCGTGTCCCGGTTGGGTCGGAAAGCGGCCCCTCGCGGAATTCAGTCTTCGCGGATTCGGCAAAATTGATTGAGGATCGCCGGCGCCGGCCCTTCGATCGCTCTTTGCCGCGACGGATCGAGAGCGATATTCATGAAACGCTCAAGAATGATGTTCAGCGGCGCCGCGCTGAAATTCTCCGTCCGCTCCTTTCCGCCGGCAAGTTCCCGCCAGGCGTCTTCCGCCGCCGAAAACATGAAGAGCTGCAACGCCGCCATGACGGCTTCCGGCAGAGATTCATTTCGCGCCGCGGCGTAGGCGCTCAATTGATCGACGAGATCCGGTTCGAGCCACGCGCCTATTCTTGAATCGAAGGATTCCGGATCATCGAGGATCGTTCTCAGTTCCAGAAACAGCTCGCTGAATTCAGACATGATCATTCCACCCATAACCGACGCCTGCGCTGCGTGGCACAGCATAACGTCTCCTTCAACGCACGCCAGAGGGCGTTTGGGCTTCGCCCGCGAGGTCGAGGTCGGAGAGGCAACGAGGGGCGGAGTCCGGTCTCAGGTCGAAGGACTGGTCAAGGATCGGCGGCGGTCATAATGGCATGGGCAGGGGTGCGCCAGAGGCGGACATCGCCGGGCGCGAAAGGCATGGCGCAGAATCGTCGGGAAAGCTGCCCTTCCCAACTGCCGATCAATTTCAAAATTCCCGATTTATCGATGTCTCGCCACACTTTGTTTTGGATCATCGTGGCGTCACGCGCACTCAATAAAATTGACTTCGCAATGAAGCCGATTAGCTTCGACGCAGGGCGTATGGATCGGATTGAATTCGTGGCCAGGTGGTTTCCAAGACGGATGGGAGGTCGCAGGGCCTCGTATTGCCCATCGGTTTTCCGCATTTTCACAGGAACGCTGAGCGTGCAACGAAAACCAAACAAAACATACTGGCTCGCCAATTTTTTGGCCTGCCTAGTCGCGGCGTCTCTGACCTGCTGTACCGCGGCCGCCAGCGAGTTGGGCTCACCGGAGGCCACCACCACCATCGACGGGAAACAGCTTCCGCCGCCGCCGCCGCCGTTCGGCGGCGTCATCAAGGAGAAGGCCTCGGAATCGACCCCCTGGTGGCCGCCCCGCGTCGTGCCGCCGAAGGGCGCGCCCAACGTGTTGCTCATCATGACGGACGACCAGGGCTTCGGCGCGCCGAGCACCTTCGGCGGCGTCATACCCACGCCGACGATGGATCGCCTCGCCAGGGAAGGCCTGCGTTACACGAATTTCCATTCGACGTCGCTGTGTTCGCCGTCAAGGGCGGCGATCATTACGGGTCGCAACCATCATTCCGTGGGGTACGGAGTCGTTGGCGAAGTAGCGACGGGATACCCCGGTTACGACTCGATCATCCCGATTGACAAGGGAACCATTGGCACAATCCTGAAGGAGAACGGGTACGCAACGGCGTGGTTCGGCAAGGACCACAACACGCCGTCATACCAGTCGAGCCAGGCCGGGCCCTTCAATCAATGGCCCAACGGTATGGGTTTCGATTATTTCTACGGCTTTGTCGGCGGCGACGCCAGCCAATGGCAGCCGAACCTTTTCCGCAACACGACCGCGATCTACCCTTTCCGGAACAACCCGAGCTGGAACCTCGAAACGGCGATGGCCGACGAGGCTATCCATTATATCAAGCAACTCAAGGAGATCGCGCCCGGCAAGCCGTGGTTCGTTTATTACGTGCCAGGCGCCACGCATGCCCCCCACCATCCCACGCCCGAATGGGCCAAGAAGATCAGCGAGATGCACCTCTTCGACGAGGGGTGGAACAAGGTGCGAGAGACGATTTTCGCCAACCAGAAGCGATTGGGCGTCATGCCCGAAAACGCCAGGCTGACGCCCTGGCCGAAAGAACTGCCGTCGTGGGATTCGCTGAGCTGGGACGAGAAGAAGCTCTTTATCAAGCAGGCGGATATCTACGGGGCCTATCTCGCTTACGCCGACAACGAGATTGGACGCGTCATCCAGGAGGTGCAGGACCTGGGAGAACTCGACAACACGCTGATCATCTATATCGGCGGCGACAATGGCGCGAGCGCCGAGGGCATGCTCAACGGTACGCCGAACGAGTTCACGACGTTCAACGGCGTCGCGGTGCCGGTCAAAGACCAGTTCCTCTGGTATCCGTTCTGGGGATCGGACCGGACTTTCCCGCATTATGCGGCGGAATGGGCCTGGGCGATGGACACGCCATTCAAATGGGTGAAGCAGGTGGCGTCGCATTACGGCGGCACGGCCCAGGGCATGGTCATATCGTGGCCCGGCCACATCAATGATCCGGACGGCGTCCGCCGTCAGTTCCACCACCTGATCGATATCGTGCCGACCATTCTCGACGCGACCGGCATCCCAGCGCCGGATACGATCGACGGCATCAAACAAAAGCCGATCGAAGGCGTGAGCATGGCATACACATTCGACAAGGCGAACGCGAACGCGCCCAGCCGCCACACGACGCAATATTTCGAGATGCTGGGAAACCGGGCCATCTACCACGACGGCTGGATCGCGGCCACGACGCCGGCGACCCTGCCCTGGGAACTCAGCACGGCGAAGCCGCCGGATGTGATCACCGGCTACAATTGGGAACTTTATAACGTCAAGGACGATCCGACAGAATACGCCGATCTCGCCGCGAAAATGCCTGAAAAGCTCAAGGAGATGCAGGAACTGTTCTATTCGGAGGCGAAGAAATACGATGTTCTGCCGCTCGACAATTCGACCTTAGCGCGCTGGAACACGCCACGTCCGAGCCTCACGGCGGGGCGGAAGGAATTCACCTATTCGGGCGTCCTGACCGGCGTGCCGGCCGCCGCGGCCCCGAGCATTCTGAACAAGGCCTTTAAGATCACAGCCGAGGTGGAAATCCCCGAGGGCGGCGCGGAAGGCATGATCGTCACGCAAGGCGGGCGCTTCGGCGGCTACGGCCTGTTCCTGAGCCACGGCATAGGGGATATCCGTCGGGGCAAGGTGGTGTTTCTCTATAACCTGCTCGACCTCCAGCGCACCATCTGGGATGGCCCCGAACTGGGAGCGGGAAAACACACCATCGTATTCGACTACAAGCCGGATGGACCGGGCCTCGGCAAGGGCGGCACGGGCGTGCTCTCCGTGGACGGACAGGAAGTGTCCAGAAAATCCATGGAACACTCGACCCCGATCACTTTCCCCGAGGATGAAAGCTTCGATGTCGGCGAGGACACCCGCACGGGCGTCGCCATGCTGGAATATCGTTACGATGTTCCGTTCAAGTTCACCGGCAAGATCGACAACCTGGCCTTTGATCTCGGTCCTGACCTGTCGGCGGAGAAATGATAGGGCGCCGACCCGCTCCGTGAGACGACAGCAGGAGGCTGCGGCGGAAGATGAAGAAAGCTTTGGTCTTCGCCGCCGTGGCCGAAATTGTGACGGGCCTGGCCTTGCTGACCGTCCCGTCGATGGTCGGCTGGCTGCTGTTGGGTCAGGAGCTTGCCGGCGCCGCGGCGTCGGTTGCGCGCGTGGCGGGCGTCGCCCTGATCGGTTTGGGAGTCGCTTGCTGGCCGGGTCCGCCGCTCGTCGGCATGTTGATTTACGGCGCCTCGGTTGCGCTGCTTCTGGCCTATCTCGGCATTGTCGAGCGCATGACCGGCATATTGCTCTGGCCGGCGGTTGTTCTGCACCTGATGTTGAGCGCGTTTTTGGCGCGCGCCGCGGTCAATCGAACCAGAGGGTGATTTGCGTTTGCGATAGGACTTTCGGTTCAAGTTCGAAATGATCGAACTTCTGCTTCGAGTCGCCCCTTGATGCTTCGGGCGAGGTTCGCGACTGGCCGCTCAGGGGTCATGAGCGCGGCATTCCGCTGGCCCACGAATTGACCGCTGAGGGCGTTGCTGCGGTCATTGCGGCGAAAGCTCGGGCGCAAGCCGAAATCTGAACCGAGGCGGATCCCGTCACAAAAGCCCCAGCCGCCGCAGCAGCCAGGGCATGGTCATGCCCTGGACGACGATGGAAAAGGCGACAACGGCGAAAGTCACGACCACGATCTCCTCGCGCAGCGGCAGAGTCGGTGGCAGCGACAGCGCGAGGGCGAGGCCGAGGGCGCCGCGCAGGCCGCCCCACCACAGAACGAGCTGCTGTGACAGGGAAATCGCATGGCGCGACCAATGGAAAAGCAGGCTCAGCGGATAGACGGCGACGGCGCGCGCGGCGAGCACGAGGCCGATGACGCCCGCGATCACCACGACGCCAGAGACCTTGTAATCCATGACGGCGACATTGGCGCCGATCAGCAGGAAGATCACGGAATTGGCGAGAAAGGCCGCGAATTCCCAGAAATTGACCATGGCCTCGCGGCCCCGCGCGCTTAAAAGAGAGCGGTCGTTGGCGCTGAAAATGCCGAAATTGCCGACGATCAATCCGGCGGTCACCGTGGCGAGCACGCCGGAGGCCCGGATATGTTCTGCGGCGAGGAAGGAGCCGAAGGCGGCGATGGTGGAAAAGGTCAGCTCGACCAGATGTTCCGAAGTGCCGCGGGAGAGCAGGATGGCCCCCGCGCCCGCGATCACGCCGACGCCGAGCCCGCCGAGCACGATGCGGGCCAAAGTGAGAACGGTTTCGGCGGTGTCGGGCGTGTGGCCGCCCGCCTCGCCCGAAGCCAGCGCCCAGGACAGCGCCATGGCGAACAGAACGGCGGCGGCGGCGTCGTTGAACAGGCTTTCCGCCTCCACCAGCAGGCTGAGCCGGCCGTGGAAATTATTGTCCTTGAACATGGCGATGATCGCCACCGGATCGGTCGCGGAGATCAGCGCGCCGAACACCAGGGCCGAGCCGGGCGGCCAGTGCAGCAGATAGATCAGTCCCGCGGCGACGGCGGCCAGGGCGAGCAGCGTTCCGAGCACGGAAAAGGTCAGGATGGGCGTAAGCTCGGCGCGCAGATTGGGCCATTTCAGGGCCAGCGCCGCCTCGAACAGCAGCGGCGGCAGGATCAGATCGAGGATGAGCTCCGACGTCAGCGTCGGCCCGACATTGATGGGCGTCAGGGCGAGCAAAGCGCCGATGAAGACGAGCCCGATCGTATAGGGTAGCTTGAGGCGCCGCGCCGCCATGGCGACCAGCATGGCGATGCTGAGCATCCAGAGGACGTCTTGCAGGTTTTCGGCCATATGCATGTCGGTCATGCGCTCAGTCCAGCGTCTGGCGGAAACGCAGGACCGCCACCGTCATCGCCGCGAGCGTGAAGGCGCCGAGCGCGGCGGTGTCGACGGCAAGGTCGGAGAAGCCCGCGCCCTTGAGCATCACGCCGCGCACGATGCGCAGATAATGGGTGAGCGGAAGAATCGAGCCGATGTCCTGCGCCCAGTCCGGCATGCCGCGGAAGGGAAACATGAAGCCCGACAGCAGAATGCTCGGCAGAAAGAAGAAGAAGCTCATCTGCATCGCTTGTAGCTGATTCTTGGCAATGGTCGAAAAGGTATATCCCACCGAAAGATTCGCCACGATGAAAAGCATGGTCAGGACGACGAACGTGCCGAGATTGCCGACCACGGGCACGTTGAAGATGAAGCGCGCCGCTCCGGCGATCAGGGCCATCTGGAAGAAGCCGACCGCCGCATAGGGCATGATCTTGCCGAGCATGATCTCGACCGGATTGATCGGCATGGCGAGCAGCGATTCCATTGTCCCGCGCTCGACCTCGCGGGTCACCGAAAGCGCGGTGAAGATCAGCATGGTCAGTGTCAGGATGGTGCCGACAAGGCCCGGCACGATATTGAGCCGCGTCTCGCCGGCCGGATTGTAACGCTTCTGCAGGCGCACCTCGTAGGGCGCGGGTTTGGACGCCAGTCTCTGCAGCGGCCCTTGCAATTCCCGCGTAAAGACCTGGGCCGCCATGCCGGTGAGGGCCATGGAGGCGCCGTTGACCGCGGTGGGGTCGGCGGCGTCGGCGATGACCAGAATGGCGGGATTTTCGCCGCGGGCCAGATCGCGGGCGAAATTCTGCGGAATCTCCACCGCGAAATTGATCTTGCCCGACAGGATCAGCGGGTCGATCTGTTCGGGGCTGGAAAGGCTGTAGTCCATGGCGAAATAGTCGGTCGCCTTGAGCGCGGTGATAAACAGCCGCGAAAAGGCGCTGTGGTCGTTGTCAAGCACGGCGGTCGGCAGGTGCTTGGGGTCGGAATTGATCGCGAAGCCGAACAGGACGAGCTGCATCACGGGAATGGCGATCATGGTCGCGAAGGTCAGGCGGTCGCGGCGCAGCTGGATCAGTTCCTTGACGAAGACGGCGTAAAGCCGCTCCAGCGAGACGAAAAAGCGCGCAATGCGGCTGGATTCCTCGCCCTTGCGGGGAGTGGGGGGGCCGGACGGCGGCCGGGTGGGGCTCACGTCGGCGTTCATGCATAATTGTCCTCGGCGCGGCTCATCATGTCGATGAACACGTCTTCGAGCGTGGGCGCGTCGCGCGACCAGACGACGTCCGGGCTCGAGAATTCCCGGGCGATGCGGTCGAGCGCGCCGGCGTCGCGGCTGGCGACATGCAGCTTGGCGCCGAAGGGCGCGACCATTTCGACGCCGGGATTCTGTTTCAGCTTTTCGGCCAAAGGCGCGAGATCGGGGCCGGAGACGACATAGGTCGAGAGATGCGATTGCGCCACGATTTCGGCGGTCGTTCCCTGCGCCAGCAGATGGCCATAGGCGATATAGGCGATCTCGTGGCAGCGCTCGGCCTCGTCCATGTAATGGGTCGAGACCAGCACGGTGAGGCCCTCATGGGTGAGCTGGTGAATCTCGTCCCAGAAATCGCGCCGCGCCTTGGGATCGACGCCGGCGGTCGGCTCGTCGAGCAGCAGAAGGTCGGGCTTGGGCATGATGCAGGCGCCAAGCGCTAGGCGCTGCTTCCAGCCGCCCGACAATTCGCCGGCGAGCTGATTGGCGCGGCCGGCGAGCCCCAGGCGCTCGATCGCCTCGCGCGCGCTTTGCGAAGGGTCGTCGAGCCCATAGACGCGGCCGATGAATTCGAGATTCTCGCGGATGGTGAGATCGGAATAGAGGGAGAAGCGCTGGGTCATATAGCCGGTGCGGCGCTTGATCTCATGCTGCTGGGTGAGAATGTTGAAGCCGAGGCAGAAGCCGTCGCCGCTGTCGGGCGTGAGTAGTCCGCACAACATGCGGATGGTGGTGGTCTTGCCGCTGCCGTTGGGCCCGAGAAAGCCGTGAATGCGGCCGCGCCGCACCTGCATCGTCAGATTTTCGACCACCAACTTGCCGTCGAAACTCTTGCTCAGGTTGCGCACGTCGATGACGACGTCGGCCCCGTTCATTTCGCCGCCTCCACGGCCTGGGACGCGACGAGTTTCGCGCTGATCGGAAGCCCGAGCGGCAGCAGGACGGACGGATCGTCCAGTCGGGCGTCCACGCGGAACACCAGCTTGCCGCGCTCCTGCAGCGAGAAGATCACCGGCGGGGTATATTCGGCCTGCTGGGAAATGTAGATCACCCGGGCTTTAAGGCCGGGCCGGCAATTGTCGCAGGAGACCGCGACCTTTGCGCCCAGTCTGAACCGTGCAAGCTGCGGCTCGGGGACGTAGAAGCGGATCTTGCGGTTTTCGGGCGGCAGCAGGGCCAGAATCGGCTGGCCGGACGGGACGATTTCGCCCGGCCAGAAATAGACGTCCTGGATGATTCCCTTGGCGGGCGCGTGGACGGTCTGCCGCGCGATGCGGACTTCGATCTGGTTCAGCTCGGCTTGCGCCTGGGTTATGGCGGCCTGCGCCGCCGCGATTTCCTGATGGCGCGCCGGGATCAGTCCGGCTTCGACCTGACGCTCGGCCTGGGCGAGATTCGCCTTGTCGCGGTCGAGCGCGAATTTGGCCTGGTCGCGCGCGGCGGCCGAGGCGAAGCCCTTTTTCAGCAGCGTCTGCTGCCGGTCATATTCCGTCTGCGACAGCACGAGCGCCGCCTTGGCGGACGCGACAGCGGCCTGAAGCACGGCGATCTGCTCGGGCCGCTGCAGCGCCGCCTGAAGATTCTTCAGATTGGCCTGGGCCTGCGCGACCTTCGCCCTGGCCTCGGCGCATTGCTCGTCGAGAACGGGCGTCGCCATGGTGAACAATGTCTCATCCCTGGTGACATTGTCCCCCGGTTCGACGTCGAGTTTCGCCAGCCTTTCCCCTTCGACCGGGCCGATCTGGACGAGGTCGCCCTCGACATAGCCGGCGAAAATATTCTGCGGCTTGGCCGGGGCGAAAACCTTGCCCGCCGCCCAGCCTATGATCGCCAGGACGACAAGCGCGGCAAGAAGTTTGCGGACCTTTTTCATGCCGGCCTCCTGGTCAGCGCGCGGGTGAGAAGGTCGAGATGCGCTTCCAGCAGGGCATGGGCGTCGAGCGGCTCGATGCGCTCGAAAATGACGCTCCAGATGATGGCGAGGAGGGCGGGCGCGAAGACGAGCTGGGGAAAGCGCTCGATTTCGTCCGAGACGAATTCGCCGCTGGCATGGCCTTTTGCGGCGATGGCGCGCACCAGCCGCAGGCCGTGCGCGATGATTTCGCGATGGTAGAAATCGCCGATCGCCGGGAAGCGTGCGCCCTCCGACAGGACGAGATGGAGCACGCGCCGGCGCTCGGGATCCTGGATCCCGGCCGCGATCGCCTGGACGACAAGGCGCAGGAGCTGCCCGGCCGGCGCCGGCGAGGCGACAACGGCCTGTTCGACCTCGGCGAGGGTCGCGCCGATCGTGGTGGTGACGATGGCTTCGAGCAGGTCTTCCTTGGAGGCGAAATAGAGATAGATCGTGCCCTTGGCGACGCCGGCCGCGGCGGCGACGTCGTCGAGCCGCGCCGCCGAAAAGCCTTTTGCCGAGAAAATATCGAGCGCCGCCTTGCGGATCGCGCGCATGCGGTTTTCGCGCTCGGCTTCGGTGCGCGCCTGTCGCGCCATGGTCTTTCCCGCCCAAGAGTGACTGACTGTCCAGTCATAAAGGTGCGCAACAATTTCCCAAGCTTTGATCCGAGTCAAGGTTCGGCCGCAGATGAGGCTTAAATTATCGTCAAAGGCCTTGACGCTCTGTAAAAAGGGGTGCGGCGCCTGGAAATGAATTCCACGGGTGGAATTCATTTCCGCTCGGGCGAAAATCCGTGCGTGAAACCAGGATTTTCGCGCCATGGCGTTGCCGCGGATTGTGGAGCAATATCGCGGAAACGATAGGAATGTCGGGAGGCGACAATGCAAGCGTCGGAAATCATGACCAGCCCCGTCAAGACGATCGGGCCGGACGCCACCATCGAGGAAGCCATAGAAATGCTGCTATCGCTGCATGTCTCGGGCCTGCCGGTCGCGGACGCCGACGGGCGGCTGCTTGGCGTGATCAGCGAGGGCGACTTCCTCCATCGCGCTGAACTCGGCACTTCGAAGCGCAAGCCGCGCTGGATCGAATTCCTGCTCGGCCCGGGCGAGACTGCCGAATCCTATGTGATGAGCCACGGCCGCAAGGTCCGCGAAGTGATGACGCATGACGTCGTCACCGTTGGCTCTACCGCGTCGGTCAACGAAGTCGTCGCGCTATTGGACCGCCGCGGGGTGAAACGCCTGCCGGTGATGACCGGCGACCAGATCGTCGGCATCATCACCCGCTCCGATCTGTTGCGCGCCCTGGCCAGGAACCTTGGCTCCAAGCCGGTCAGCCCGGCCGAAACCACCGATCAGGCCATTCTCGACAAGCTGCTGGCGGAACTCCAGCAGCAGGGCTTCGCCTCGCCCAAATCGCTTGACGTGACAGTCGAGCGTGGCGTTGTGACCCTCAGCGGGGAGATTTTCGACGAGCGGCAGCGCCCGGCGCTGATCGTCGCCGCGGAAAACATCCCCGGCGTGACCCGCGTGGTGGACAAGCTGATGTGGATCGAGCCTTTCTCCGGCATGGCCATCAACAAGGCCGAAGGGATCTGAGCCGCTGATCAGAGCCGCTCAGTCCGTTGGATCGACCGCGATCCGACGGGCGAGCGCGGCCGCCCGCCGGGCGTCCTGCAGCCCGATCGGTCCGTCGATCGCCGCGGCGTTGGAAAAGGACTCCTGCAAGGCGGGCGAGCCCGCCGGGCTGAAATCCTTGTGTTCCGGGCCGAGCGCGCGCGCCAGCGCCTGACGGTCGCCGGCCGAGCCGCCGACCTCGGCCGCGACGAAGAGGGCGAGCGCGGCGATCAGGCCGGAGGGCGCGCCCGGGGCCGGACGCAGGAAGCGGAACAGGTTACGCAGGCGCTTCTGCGCGCGCGGATTGTCGCCGGCGAGCGGCGTCATCGCTCCGGTCAGACGCGCTTCAAGCGGCGACAGCGGCGCGTCGAGCGGCGCCAGGGCGATCGGATCGCCGAGGCTGGGGCCATCGAGCCGCAAGGGCAATTGGACGCGGCGGGCGAGGTCGTCGGCGACGCCGCCGAACAACGCCGGGTCGAGCGCGTGAATGGCGAGGAAGCCGGGACGCGCAAGCAGGTCGTGGGCGCGGCGGAACAGGACGGCGGGCGCTTCGGCGCCGTCATAGCCATCCACCGCGACGACGAACCGGCGCGGCGCGCCGGGCATCGTTCCGCGCGTCAGCAGGTCGGAGAGCGATTCGAGAAATCCCAGGGCATGGTTGCGCTTCTGGGCGGCCTCGTCGCTTTCCAGAAACGACGGCGGATTGCGGCTCGCCCCGGCCGCTTTGGCCCGGCGCTCCGCGTCCGCCGCTTTGCGGGCGAGGGCGTCGGCTTCGCTTCCGAGCTGTTCGACGTTGCGCGCCTGATGGGCGAGGGTCTGCTCGACCTCATGGCGCCTGTCGGCGACGTCCTGGTCGAGCAGGCCGGCGGCATGGATCAAAGGATGCATGAAATCGAAGGCGCGCCAGACGTTGAGGCCCAGAAGGGCGAGGGCGATCAGCGCGAAAATCTGCGCGGCCGCCGGCAGCCAGTCCAGCCGGCTTTGCAGGAATTCGACGGTCTGGGCGCCGACCGAGCCGCCGCTGGCGATCAGCCCGAGAACCGCCGCCTTGTTGGCGGCGAGCCAGGCGAAACCCTGGTTGGCGGCGAAACTCAGGGCGGACAGCAGCAGCAGGCGCTTCTGGCCCCTGAAGGCATAGAGCCCGCGCAGGGAGCTCAGCAGGCGGCGGACGAGGCCGCCCGATTCGTTGACGTCGCGGGCGAGATCCTTGAAGGCGGCCAAAGGCTCGCCGGTGAAGCCGAAGCGGCGCAGGCGCGGTTCGAATGTATTGCGCATCTTGCGCGCATAGGTGTCCACGCGGGTTCCCGGCGTCTCGTAAAGCAGGATTTCCTTGAGCGCGGCGCGCCGCGTTTCCGACTGGGCGAGGGCCTGTTTCTCGGTGATCAGCTTGCGGCGCAGATTGTCGAGACGATCGCGCGCGGCGCGGGCCAGCGCCCCGGGGTCGGCCCCGTAATGAACGGCCTCCTGCGCCGCCTCCTGCGCGAGCGCGCCATGGCGCGGCGAGAGCGCGCGATAAAGGGCCCCGGCGAGCGCGCGCTCCGGCTCCGAGGCGAGGTCGGCGGCGCGCAGGGAAACGACCGGCGCGCCCGCCGCGGCCAGATTCTCGGTCAGCCAGTTGAGCGCGCTGCTCTTGCCGCCGCCGGGCGAGGCGAACAGGCCGATCGCGAAGGGCGTCGGCGCGTCGGGCCGGCGCAACAACTCGGCGAGGCGTTTGAGCAGTCCTTGGGTCTGCGCCGCGAACACGGCCTTGGCCGGGGCGGCCGGAGCGTCCGGCTCGAACAAGGCTTTTTCGGCGGGCGCAGGGGCAGAGGCAGGGGCAGGGGCAGGGGCGGGCCGGGCCGGCGCCGGGCTCTCATCCGTCGTCCAGGACAATTGCGGCTCCTTCCGGCGGACGGCCGCGAGGGCGGCAAGATCGGACTCGCGACGTTCGGGCTGGGATGCGGACAAGTTTGAGCTCCTTTTTGCGGCGCGCCGACCATTCTAGCCTGAATAAAGCAAATCGGGAGCGACGATAGGGCCGAAAGGCATTTTTTCTGCGACATTGCGGCAAAGGCCAAGCTCGCGCAAAAAGCCGTTTCCTCTTCGCGGCCCTTGCTCTAAAAGTCCGCCACGGAAGATGGCCCGCGCGCGAGCGGCGGGCGCAAACCATTGGAAAGCATTCACGCCCATGGCGCGGCAATTCATCTACCATATGCAGGGCCTCTCGAAAGCCTGGCCCGGCGGCAAGAAGGTTCTCGATAACGTCCATCTGTCGTTCTATCCGGACGCGAAAATCGGCGTTCTCGGCGTCAATGGTGCGGGCAAGTCGACCCTGCTGCGCATCATGGCCGGCATGGACAAGGATTTTTCGGGCGAGGCCTGGGCGGCGGACGGCGCGCGGGTCGGCTATCTGCCGCAGGAGCCCAAGCTCGACGAGAGCCTCGACGTGCGCGGCAACGTCATGTTGGGGGTGGCCGAAAAGAAGGCCGTGCTCGACCGCTACAACGAACTCGCCATGAATTATTCGGACGAGACGGCGGACGAGATGACCAGCCTGCAGGACGAGATCGAGGCCAAGGGCCTGTGGGATCTCGACAGCCAGGTCGATCAGGCGATGGAGGCGCTCGGCTGCCCGCCCGACGATTGGCCTGTCAGCAAGCTGTCGGGCGGCGAAAAGCGCCGCGTCGCCTTGTGCAAGCTGCTGCTGGAGCAGCCCGAACTGCTGCTGCTCGACGAGCCGACCAACCATCTCGACGCCGAGACCGTGAACTGGCTGGAAGGCCATCTGCGCGCCTATCCCGGCGCGATCCTGATCGTCACCCATGACCGCTATTTCCTGGACAATGTGACGAGCTGGATTCTCGAACTCGATCGCGGCCGGGGCATCCCCTACGAGGGCAATTATTCGAGCTGGCTCAAGCAGAAGCAGAAGCGCCTCTCCCAGGAAGGCCGCGAGGAAGAGGCCCGCCAGCGCGCGATCGAGGCGGAAAGCGAGTGGATCGCCTCCAGCCCCAAGGCGCGTCAGGCCAAGTCCAAGGCCCGTATCCAGCGCTACGAGGATCTCGTCGCCAAGCAGAACGACAAGGCGCCGACGACCGCCCAGATCATCATTCCGGTCGCTGAGCGGCTGGGCCAGAACGTCATCGACTTCAACCATCTGTCGAAGGGTTTCGGCGACAAGCTGCTGATCGACGATCTCTCCTTCAAGCTGCCGCCGGGCGGCATCGTTGGCGTCATCGGCCCCAACGGCGCGGGCAAGACCACCTTGTTCCGCATGATCACCGGCCAGGACAAGCCCGACAGCGGCACGATCGAGATCGGCGAGAGCGTGCAGCTTGGCTATGTCGATCAGTCGCGCGACACGCTCGACGGCAAGAAGACCGTGTGGGAAGAGATTTCCGGCGGCAATGACGTGATCTATCTCGGCAAACGCGAGATCAACTCGCGCGGCTATTGCTCGACCTTCAACTTCAAGGGCGCCGACCAGCAGAAGAAGGTCGGCATGCTCTCGGGCGGCGAGCGCAACCGCGTGCATCTCGCCAAGATGCTGAAAAAGGGCGCCAATGTCCTGCTGCTCGACGAACCGACCAACGATCTCGACGTCGACACCCTGCGCGCGCTGGAAGAGGCGCTGAACGATTACGCCGGCTGCGCCGTGATTATCAGCCACGACCGCTTCTTCCTCGACCGCATCGCCACCCACATGCTGGCCTTCGAGGGCGACAGCCATGTGGAATGGTTCGAGGGCAATTTCGCCGATTACGAGGAAGACAAAAAGCGCCGCCTCGGCGTGGACAGCGTCATCCCGCACCGGTTGAAATACAAGAAGTTTTCGCGTTGAGGTTTGCGGGCCGGTCTTTGCGGCTGGTTTCTGTCGCGCGCCCCGCATTCCTCGGACGTCATGGCCGGGACGACGCCCAGCCATGACGGTGGGGAATTTGTGCGCGGAGCGGAAACCATTTCGACCTTCAAGCGTTAGCCAGGCATGTCCTCGCCCGACGATTATCCGCGCCTTTTCAAGCGCGCCTATAGCCCGGCCGAATTAATCGCCGACGCCGTCGTCCACGGCGTCGCCATTATTGCTGGGTTGATCGCTTTCGCCGTCCTGTTCGTTCGGATCGCGCTTCACGGCGGGACCGGCGACGCTTTGGCCATGAGCGTTTACGCCACCGGCTTTTTCCTGCTGTTCGGCTTTTCCTGCGCCTATAATTTGACCCCGCCGTCGCATGTGAAATTCATGCTGCGGCGGTTCGACCACGCCGCGATCTTTCTCATGATCGCCGGCACTTACACCGCGATCCTGTCGCAATTGCCGGACGGTTTCCAGGTATGGGCGCTCGCCACCGTGATCTGGGCGGCCTCGCTTGCAGGGGCGACGTTCAAGATTTTATATCCCGGAAAATTCGACCGCGCCGCGGTCGGCCTTTATCTGGCGCTCGGCTGGGCCGGGGTGGCGGCTTTCCGGCCACTGATGGCCAAACTGCCGCCGCAAAGCCTGCTCCTTCTCGTCATCGGCGGCCTGCTCTATTCCGTTGGCGTCGTGTTCCATCTCTGGAACAGCCTCAAATTCCAGAACGCCATCTGGCACAGTTTCGTCACCGCCGCCGCCGCGTGCCAATATGCCGCCATTGCCGTGGTGGTCGGGCGCTGAAGGTTTTTACGAGGACTATGTCCCGAAAGGCTCGGCGCTGAGGAGGCGCGCGGCGCGCGGCGTGAAAGTCCAGAATCTTTCTTCGCCGGTAAATTCCACCCGCGCCGCGCCGGTCAGCTGCAGGGCGCGGCCGGCGGGGAAGTCGAGGAAGAGCAAAGCGGCGCGCGGGTCGGCGAGCAGATTGCCGAACGTGTTGAAAAAGCGGTTTCCCGGAAAATCGGGAATGCGCAGCGCGCCATTTGTTTCGATCCGGACGAAGCCCGGCGGTCCGCCGCGATGCGACATATCCACGCCGTCCGGGCCGCGCGTGGCGACGAAAAAGACCGTCGCGCCGGCAATCATGGCTTGCGCTTGCGCGTCGAACGCCGGCAGGTCGGTCCAGGCCCCGGCGTCGCCCAGCAAAAGCGCGCGCGGAACAATATATTTCGGGCAATTGCCGAAAGCCTCCTCCACCGCGACGGTCATCCTGTCCGCGCTCGCGGCCAGGATGCGGCCATTGATCCGGTTGCGCCGGCGCGTCGCGAATTCCACGCCGATCGCGCCAAAGGGCGCGCCCTTTTCGCGGGTCATGGCGTCGCCTTCGGGAAAGGCCGCCGCAATTTCCAGACGGCGGGGCTCCGGCAGCGACAGGAACCCGGGCGCGCCGCGTAAGAGCGAGGCGACCGGAGCGCCCGAGGCGTCGAGACCGGCGACGAAAAGCATCGGCAGGCGGGGGAAGAATTCGCGATGCTGCTCGGTCGCAAAGGTCCGGATGAGCGCCGGCGGCGCCGCCGCCCCGGCCAGGCCTTGGGCTTTGGCCTCGCCCTCGCTCCACGGCCGGCGGTCGGGGAGAGCGTCGGTCATTTTCACGCCGCCAGCAGGCCGGCCTTGGTCGCCGGCATCGGCTTGAAGCCGGGCAGGCCCTCGATGCGCTTGAGCCAGGCGACGATATGCCGGTGCGGATCGAGCGCGACGCCGCCCTCCGGCGCATGGGCGATATAGGAATAGAGCGCGACATCGGCGATGGTCGGCCGCTCGTTGACGAGAAAAGTTTTGTCCGCCAGCACGCTGTCGAGGGTCGCGAACAGCTTTTCGGCGGTCGCCCGGGCGAGGGCGTGGTCGAAATCGGCGCCGAAGACGGTGACGAGGCGCGCGCGGCAGGGGCCGTTGAAGACCGGGCCCTGCGCCACGGAAAGCCAGCGCTGGACCCGCGCCGCGCCTTCGGCGTCGCGCGGCAGCCAGCTTCCGTCGGGGTCATATTTGGTCGCGAGATAGACGAGAATGGCGCAGGAATCGGCAAGCACGAATCCGTCGTCCTCGATCACCGGCACGGTTGCGAAGGGGTTGAGCGTCAAAAAGGCTTCGCTGCGCTGTTCGCCGCCGGCGAGATCGACCTGATGAAAATCGAATGGCAGATCAAGCAGGCGGAGCATCAGTTCGGCGCGGTGCGAATGGCCCGATTTGTCGAAGCCGTGCAACAGGATCGGCTTTTGCGGTTTCATGGCGTTCTCCAGTTTCAGGGCGCTTTCCAGTTTCAAGGAGTTTTTTCCTTGGATCAGGGCCGTCGCGGCCCGGTTCGGCTAAATTAATCCTTTTGAAATGCGCGTTAATGAGCAAAAATCTCATCTGACTTTTGCAGAATCCGCAATAATCCCATGGACCGGCTCGAAACGATCGCCCTTTTCATCGCTGTCGCCGAAGCGCAAGGTTTTGTCGCGGCGGCGCGCAAGACCGGGCGCTCGCCCGCCGGCGTCAGCCGCGCCATCGCCGCGCTGGAGGAGGTTCTGGGCCAGCGCCTGTTCAACCGGACGACGCGGGCATTGTCGCTGACCGAAGCAGGCGAAAAGCTGCTGGAGCGCGGGCGCCAGCTGCTTGCCGATTACGACGACATGGCCGACGCGCTTCAGGGCGGCGGCGCGCCGCGCGGCGTGCTCACCCTCACCGCGCCGGTCATGTTCGGCCGGCTGCACTTCATGCCGATCGTGCGCGATTTCCTCCGCGAATATCCAGGAATCGACGTCAATCTGCTGCTGTTCGACCGCATATTGTCGCTGGTGGATGAGGGGATCGATCTTGGCCTGCGTATCGGCCATCTGCCGGATTCGTCCTTGATGGCTTTGCGCGTCGGTTCGGTGCGGCGCGTGCTGGTCGCCGCGCCGGACTATCTGGCCCAGGCCGGAACGCCGCAAAATCCCGATGAACTGGCCGATCACGCTTTCATCTCGACCTTTGGAATCGCTTCGTCGCCGAGCCATTGGAGCCTTGGCGCGGAGGAGGACAGGATGATCCGCTTCCGGCCGCGCCTCACCGTCAATTCGGTGGACGCCGCGCTTGACGCGGCGATGTCGGGTCTGGGCGTGGTGCGGCTGTTTTCCTACCAGGTGGCCGAGGGCGTCGCGCGGGGGCGGCTGGTCCGTATATTGCACGCGTTTGAACCGCCGGCCGTGCCGATTCATCTGGTTCGCCCCCCCGGCCGCGCCGCGCGCAAGACGGCCCTGTTCATGGACAAGGCGGCGAGCGCATTGCGCGACAAATTCGGCGCTGAACAAGACGCGCCCCCGATTTTAGACGAGAGCCTTGGTTGACCGGGGCCGAGACCCGGGCGATGGTCGCGCTCAGCAAGGTTCGGATATTTCGCATGCGCAGGCCGCTTGTCACATTGGCCGCCGCCGTGGCCCTCGGAGCGTCGCTGCCGCTCGCATTTCATGCGGGCCGGACGACCGAACGGTTCCGCGTCGCCAGCGACCGCGTTTGCCGGGGCGCGGCTTTCGTGCCCGCGCATATTGCGCCCTTGCCGCATTTTTCCGAGGCTTTGCGCCAGGACGGGCGGGTTCGGATCGTCGCCATAGGCTCGTCCTCGACCGAGGGCGTCGGCGCCAGCGAACCGACCGACAATTACCCTTCGCAATTGCGCGAAATGCTGGACAACGCCCTTCCCGTCGAGGCGGTCGAGGTGGTCAATCTCGGCGTCGGCGGCGAAACCTCGGCGGAGACGGTCGCCCGCCTGCGCGAGGAGATTCCGCGCCTCGGACCGGATCTCGTATTGTGGCAGGTCGGCGCCAATGACGGGATGAAGGGCGTGCCGCCGAAACGATATGAGGCGACTTTGCGCGACGCGCTGCGTTTCCTCAAACACGGCGACGCCGATGTCGTGCTGGTCGGCATGCAATGGACGCGCCGGCTCGCGGCCAGGCCCGATTACAGCGCCATTCGCGACGCCACCGCGCGAGTGGCGCGGGAGGAGGACGTCACGCTGGTCCCGCGCTATGAGGCGATGCAGCAATATAGCAAGGCCACCGGGCGGGAGGACTTCACCGGCCCCGACCATGTGCATCTGAACGACAAGGGCTACCGCTGTCTTGCCGAGCAGATCGCCGCGACTTTGTCGCGCGCGATGGACGAGAAGTTCGCGGGCCGGTTCTAGCACCGGCCTGCTTTCGTGATGGCTGGCGTCACATCTTCTTGCACTTGCTCATGAAATGCTTGCGCTCCTTGCCGTGCAGCTTCTGGGTGTCGGCCTTTTTCGAGCATTCCATCGATTTCGTCGAACGCGGCTTGGCGCTTTTCATCGCCTTGCCGGCGGTTCCGGTCGCCGCGCCGGCGGCTCCGCTCACGGCGCCGGTCGCTGCGCCCGCGGCTCCGCTGACGGCGCCGCCGACGGCGCCGGCGGCTCCGCCGACCGCGTCGGCAGGGGATTGCGCATAGGCTGCGCCGGAGAAGGCGAGGAAAGACAGGACGGCAATGGAATTGATGATTTTCATGATACGCCTCCGGAACCTGGTCCGATGGGATTGGGCGGAATCCATGCGACGCCGCCAGCGCCGATTTTAGCGCTCAAGCCGGCCAATGTCTTCTGCCTCAATCAGCGCGTCCCACCAGCCGAGCGCGGCGTCGAGCGAGCAGGGCAGATTCTCGGCGCAGTCGCCGGCGAAATCGCGCCAGTCCGGCGCGCGCTTCGCGCCGACGCCGATCAGGGTTGGAACGCCGGCGGCGGCGGCCGCGCCGATCTCCTGGAGGAAGCCGCCGCCTTCGATCTCGGCGCGGCCGAAGCGGGTGACGAGAAGCAGATCCGGCGCGGCGTCGAGGCTTTGCGCAAGCAGGCCGGCGGCCTCGGCCAGAGCGGCGGTGTTCAGCCGGCAGCCTTCGGCGCAGGCGCCGAGATCCTGCATAAGATCGATGCGTTTGCCGCTTTCGATTTGGGTGACGAAGACCGACTCGCCGCAGGGCTCCTGCAGCAGGCCGCCGACGCGAAAGCCTTTCTGCGCGACGATCTCGCGCAGGCGCGCGAAGATCGCGTCCACCGGCTCGCCTTCAGCGAAAATCATGGCGGCGAGAGGGTTCATCACGCTTTTCCCATCAGCATTTCGGCGCGGGCGAGATCGTCCGGCGTATTGACGTTGAAGAACGGGTCGCGCGCCGCCGCCGGCCAATCCACGATCGCGGCGTCATAGGCGCGCTGGAATTGGCCGACCGCGCGCATGTCCCGCTCCAGCAAAGCGCGGCGCAAGTCTTCCCGAAGCCTGAGCGGCCAGAGCGCCACGACGTGATGGACGCGCCCGCCCGAAGCGGCGCAGGCAAGGCCCGATCTGGTTTCGCTCGCGGCGTCGCGTAGACGCTGGGCGAGATCGTCCGGGAGGAAGGGGCTGTCGCAGGGCAGACTCAACACGAATTCGGCGCCGGGATCATGACGGGCGGCGAAATCGAGCCCGCCAAGCACGCCCGCGAGCGGCCCCAGCCGGCCGGGCGCGGCGTCCGGCGCGATGGCGAGGCCGAGGTCGGCGAAAGGCGCTGTGGTTTCAGGCGCATCGTCATGCAGATTGAGCGCGACCGCGCCGCATTGCGCCCGCGCTTTCTCGATCGCCCAGTCGATCAGCCGTCGGCCGCCGAGGCGCAACAGCGGCTTGGCGGCGCCCTCCATGCGCCGGGACAGGCCTCCCGCGAGGATCAGGGCGAGAATATCCGGCGTTTTCTCAATCATTTGCACACGCACACCCGCGGTCGAAATCCGATGCCTGCCGCATGTTGCTCATCATGTTCAGGACCAAAACGCATCTAACGGCGGTTCGGCCGGAGCGGTCTATTTCAATTACGATTCATAAAGATTATTTATGGCGACTAGGCAGACCGGCGCAGGGTGTGAAGCATATCATTTCGGAAGGGCGAGAAAGTGAGGCCAATTCGCTCGCGAAGGATCGCCGCTCTCATTTTCCTGCAATTCTGTATGGTTACGCCCCGTGAAGCTCAAGCTTTTTATATTGACGGCTTCTGGAGCGGCATGTCCATGCAGCAGTTCGTCTTTGCGGCGTCGGCTCAAGGCTTGATGGCGCAGCCGGGCGAGCCTGGATACTTCTATCTCGGCTCCGCCTTCCCGCCGCTCATCCTGAGCAGGGTCGGTTTTTGCGGCGACATTCTGGTCTCCTATAGCCGCAATATCCAGTCCGACGTCGATTACGCGCGCGTATTGGCGGGCATATTCAGCGTTTATGGCGCGCCAGGCAAAATGCAGTTCAGCGGCGACATCGAGCCGGGAATCGCCGCAGGAGCTTTCCGCGCCACGGGAAATACCCTGTGGGCGAGAGGCGCGGACCGCGTCTCGATGGCTTCCGCTTTCGATTGGCGTCTCTACCAGGGCCGATTATTTCGCCAGCAGCCCGCCAGCGTCACGTTCGAGACCCTGAATCCCTGCAACCTTTGAGATTGGCGAACCGTTCTCGGGTTCATGCGGGATCGCGCGCAAAACGTCGGATATCGCCGCCTGGGTTCCCGCGCCGATTTGGCGAGGAAGGATTGCGCCGGCCTCAAATGACGTATAAAGATATGTTTATATCCTTCTGGACCTGAAATGAGCGAGACCTCCGCCCCTCTGCACGATGCTCTAGCGTGGCTTGCCGCGCTTGGCGAGGAATCGCGCCTGCGCCTCTATGCGCTGTTGGCGGAAGGCGAGCTTGCCGTCAGCGAATTGGTGACGATTCTCGGCCAATCACAGCCGCGCGTCTCGCGTCATCTCAAGCTTCTGCTCGAAGCCGGGCTGGTCGAACGGCGCCGGGAGGGAGCCTGGGCGTTTTTCCATGCGCCGGAAAAGGGCGCGGCGGCGGCTTTGGGGCGCGCGGTTCTGGCGAGGCTCGACGCCGGCGATTCCGTCCTTGCAGCCGACCGCGGCCGTCTGGCGGAGGCGCGCGCCGCCCGCGCCGAACGGGCCCAGAAATATTTTGCCGAACATGCGCCGGTCTGGGACGAAACCCGCCGCCTGCATGCGCCGGAAGCAGAGGTGGAGGCCGCGATCCTCTCGGCCGCGCTCGACAAGGCGCCGCCTGTGAAGCGCCTGCTCGACATCGGCTGCGGCGCGGGCCGCATGCTGGAATTGCTCGCCCCCCGCGCGGAAGGCGCGGTCGGGGTCGATCTGTCGGCCGCCATGCTCGGCGTGGCGCGGGCGCGCGTCGAACAGGCGGGCTTGCGCAATATCCAGCTCCGCCAGGGCGATATTTACGCGCTTCCGGTCGAGCGTGGCTCGGTCGATCTCGCCGTCGTGCATCAGGTTCTGCATTATCTCGACAATCCCGCCCGCGCTTTGCGCGAGGCCGCGCTGACGCTCGCCCCCGGCGGGCGGTTGATCGTGGTCGATTTTGCGCCCCATCATTGCGAGATGCTGCGCGAGAAACACGAACACCGCCGCCTCGGCTTCGCCGCAGAGGAGGTTGACGATTATCTGCGGCAGGCGGGGCTCGAGCCTTGCCTCCATCGCGACCTCGCGCCGGGCGACGCGGCCGGCGACGACAAGCTCACCGTTTCCCTTTGGCTGGCGCGCGACCCGCGCGCGGCCTTGCACTGAGAGTTGGACATGCACGAGCCCAGGCCCAGCCGCAACCATCACCGGCCGATCGACGTGTCGTTCGAATTTTTCCCGCCCAGGACGCCGGAAATGGAGGTGGCCTTGTGGGAGGCGATATCGCGTCTCGCGCCTCTCAGGCCAACCTTCGTGTCGGTGACCTATGGCGCCGGCGGCTCGACGCGCGAGCGCACCCACGCCACCGTCGCGCGCATATTGCGCGAGACCGACATCAAGCCCGCCGCCCATCTCACCTGCGTCGGCGCGACGCGCGGCGAGGTGGACGAGGTCGCCCGCGCCTATTGGGATGTCGGCGTGCGCCATATCGTGGCCTTGCGCGGCGATCCCCAGGGCGGGTTGGGCGGCGTCTATGCGCCGACGCCGGGCGGCTACGCTTTTTCGACCGATCTCATCGCGGGCCTGCGCGCCATCGGCGATTTCGAGATTTCGGTCTCGGCCTATCCGGAAAAACATCCCGAGAGCGCGAGTTTCGAACAGGACATCGACGTGCTCAAGCGCAAGATCGACGCCGGCGCGACCCGCGCGATCACGCAATTCTTCTTCGACAACGACATCTATTTCCGCTTTCTCGACCGGGTGCGGGCGGCGGGGATCACGATTCCCATCGTGCCCGGCGTAACGGCGGTCCAGAATTTCAAACAGACCGCCAATTTCGCGAAAAGGGCGGGAGCGAGCGTGCCGCAATGGCTGGCCGAGCGCTTCGAGGGCCTTGACGATGATCTGCCGACCCGCCGCCTGATCGCGGCGGCGGTGGCGGCGGAACAGGTTCTCGATCTGCTCGACCGCGGCGTCGAGCAGTTCCATTTTTATACGATGAACCGCGCGGATCTGGTCTATGCGGTTTGCCATCTGCTGGGCGTAAGGGCGCATGCCTGACTCCCTCTCCCCGAAAACGGGGAAGTGACCAACGGGATCGTGAAATGACTTCGACCAATCGCTTCGGCGGCAAGACGGTTTTTGAGGCCCTCAAGGACGCGGCGCGGGAAAAAATTCTCGTGCTCGACGGCGCCATGGGCACGATGATTCAGCAGCGCAAATTCACGGAAGGCGATTTCCGCGGCAAGCGTTTCGCTGACTGGCCGCGCGATCTGCGCGGCAATAACGATATGCTGATCCTGACGCAGCCCGACGCGATCCGCGACATCCATCTCGCTTATTTTTCGGCGGGCGCGGATATTGTCGAGACCAACACTTTTTCCTGCACGACCATCGCTCAGGCCGATTACGGTATGGAGGCCTTCGCACGCGAAATGAACGTCCAGGGCGCGCTGCTGGCGGTCGAGGCCGCCATGGAGGCGGAAAAACGCGACGGCAGGAAACGTTTCGTCGCCGGCGCGATGGGGCCGACCAACCGCACCGCCTCGATCTCGCCGGACGTGTCCAATCCCGGCTTTCGCGCGGTGACCTTCGACGAATTGCGCGTCGCCTACGCGCAAGCGGCGAGCGGCTTGATCGAGGGCGGCGCCGATCTACTGCTGGTCGAGACGATTTTCGACACGCTCAACGCCAAGGCGGCGCTCTTCGGCATTGACGAGGCGTTCGAGGAGGCCGGCGTCACGCTGCCGGTGATGATCTCCGGCACGATCACCGATCTTTCGGGACGCACCCTTTCAGGCCAGACTCCGACCGCCTTCTGGCATTCTTTGCGCCATGCGAAGCCTTTTTCGATCGGCCTCAATTGCGCGCTCGGCGCGCGCGAAATGCGCGCCCATATCGCGGAAATTTCCCGCGTCGCCGACACTTTCGTCTGCGCCTATCCCAATGCCGGACTGCCCAATGAGTTCGGCCTTTACGACGAAAGCCCGGAGGCCATGGCGGAGATGGTCGGCGAATTCGCCGACAGCGGCCTCGTCAATATCGTCGGCGGCTGCTGCGGCACCACGCCCGCGCATATTGCGGCCATTGCGAAAAGGGTGGCGGGCGTAAAGCCGCGCGCGGTTCCGAAAATCGAGCCTTTGCTGCGGCTCTCGGGGCTTGAGCCTTTCACCCTGACGCCCGACATCAATTTCGTGAATATCGGCGAGCGCGCCAATGTCACCGGCTCAGCCAAGTTCCGGAAATTGATCCAGGCCGGCGACTATCCCGCCGCGCTCGATGTCGCGCGCGATCAGGTCGCCAACGGCGCCCAGATCATCGACATCAATATGGACGAGGGCCTACTCGATTCGCAGAAGGTGATGGTCGAGTTCCTGAATCTCGTCGCCGCCGAGCCGGACATCGCGCGCGTGCCGGTCATGGTCGATTCCTCGAAATTCGAGGTAATCGAGGCGGGCCTGAAATGTTTGCAGGGCAAGCCGGCGGTGAATTCGATTTCGCTGAAAGAAGGCGAGGCAAAATTCGTCGAACAGGCCAAGATCGTTCGCCGCTTCGGCGCGGCGGCGGTGGTGATGGCTTTCGACGAAAAGGGCCAGGCCGACACGTTCCAGCGCAAGGTCGAAATTTGCGCCCGGGCCTATAAAATCCTCACCGAAAAAATCGGCTTTCCGCCCGAGGACATCATTTTCGACCCCAATGTTTTCGCGGTCGCGACCGGCATCGAGGAGCACAATCATTACGGCGTCGATTTCATCGAGGCCGCGCACGAAATCCGCAAAAATCTGCCGCACGCTCATATCTCGGGCGGCGTTTCGAACCTCTCCTTCTCCTTCCGCGGCAACGAGCCGGTGCGCGAGGCGATGCACAGCGTGTTCCTCTATCACGCCATCGCCGCCGGCATGGATATGGGCATCGTCAACGCCGGCCAGCTCGCGGTCTATGAAAAGATCGATCCGGCTTTGCGCGAGGCCTGCGAGGATGTGGTGCTGGATCGCCGTCCCGATGCGACCGAGCGCCTGCTCGCGCTCGCCGAGCAATATCGGGGCAAGACGACCGAGGCGCGCGAGAAGGACGCCGCCTGGCGCGAGCAGCCGGTCGAGGGGCGGCTCGAATATGCGCTCGTCAATGGCGTCACCGACCATATCGAAACCGACGTCGAGGAAGCGCGGCAGAAATCGCCGCGCGCGCTCGACGTCATCGAAGGCCCGCTCATGGCCGGCATGAACAAGGTCGGCGACCTGTTCGGCTCCGGCAAGATGTTCCTGCCGCAGGTGGTGAAATCGGCGCGGGTGATGAAGGCGGCGGTGGCCTATCTGCTGCCCTATATCGAGGCGGCGAAGGCGGAAGGCGCGCGCAGCACCGCCGGAAAAATCCTGCTCGCGACCGTGAAGGGCGACGTTCACGACATCGGCAAGAACATTGTCGGCGTCGTGCTCGCCTGCAACAATTTCGAGATCGTCGATCTTGGCGTGATGGTTCCGGCGCGGCGGATTCTCGAAGAGGCGAAGAACAACCAGGTCGACATGATCGGCCTGTCCGGCCTCATCACGCCCTCGCTCGACGAAATGGCCTTTGTCGCAGCCGAAATGCAGCGCGAGGGTTTCGATATGCCGCTGCTGATCGGCGGCGCCACCACGTCGCGCGTCCACACCGCGGTGAAGATCGCGCCCAATTACGCCAACGATCAGGCGGTCTATGTCACCGACGCCAGCCGCGCTGTCGGCGTGGCTCAGGCTTTGATCGGCGCTGATCGCGACGCCTACAAGGCCAGGCTGCGCGACGAATACGCCCATGTCGCCGAGGCCCATGCCCGCGCCGAAAGCGACAAGAAGCGCGTGCCGCTGGCGCAGGCGCGCGCCAACGCCTTTAAGATCGACTGGACGGATTATGCGCCGCCCAAGCCGACCTTTACCGGCGTGCGGGTGCTGTCGTCGCAGGATGTCGCCGAGTTGATCCCCTATATCGACTGGACGCCCTTCTTCCAGACCTGGGAGCTGAAAGGCCGCTTCCCGAAAATTCTCGAAGACGAGAAACAGGGCGAGGCCGCGCGCCAATTGTTCGAGGACGCGCAGAAAATGCTCAAGCGCGTCGTCGACGAGCGCTGGTTCAACCCCAAGGCCGCGATCGGCTTCTGGCCGGCCAATCGACAAGGCGACGACATCGCGCTCTATACCGGCGAGTCGCGGACCGAGAAGCTCGCGACCTTCCACACTTTGCGCCAGCAGCTCGCCCGCCATGACGGCAAGGCCAATGTCGCTTTGGCCGATTTCATCGCGCCGGAGGGCGGCAAGGCCGATTACGTGGGGGCCTTCGTCTGCACCGCGGGCGCGGAAGAGGGCAAGATCGCGGACAAGCTGGCGCGGGCCAATGACGATTACGGCTCGATCATGGTCAAGGCGCTCGCCGACCGCATCGCCGAAGCTTTCGCCGAATTTCTGCACGAGCGCGTGCGCCGGGAATTCTGGGGCTATGCGCCCGATGAGGCCCTGAGCAATGACGCGCGGATCGCCGAGGAATATCGCGGCATCCGCCCGGCGCCGGGCTATCCCGCCCAGCCCGACCATACCGAGAAGCAGACGATCTTCGATCTCCTCGCCGCCACGCGCCGCATCGGCGTCTCGCTCACCGAAAGCTTCGCCATGCAGCCGGGGTCCTCGGTCAGCGGGCTTTATTTCGCCCACCCGCAAGCGCATTATTTCGGCGTCGCCAAGGTCGAGCGCGATCAGGTCGAGGATTACGCCGCGCGGAAAAACATGAGCATGGCCGAGGTTGAGCGCTGGCTGGGGCCGGTGCTGAATTACCGGCCGGCGACCGGCTGACCTGCGCCGTTCACGTTCCCGCGATTGGGCGGGAACTGTTGCCGTCAGCCCGGTTTACGTTTCGGAGAGCGCCAAGTTGAAGGCGTCTCGGGAGGAATGAATGCGGGTGTCTTGGGCGATCTGCGCTTTCGCGCTGACGGCGGGGTCAGCCGTCGCGGCGGTTCCGGCGCCGCCGCGACGGCCCGCGGATTTTCTGACGGCCGTGGCGCCGCCCTTGCCGCCGCCACGACCCACCGAGCTGTCGCCGCCTCCCGCGCCGCCGCCGGCGCCCGTGGCCGAGCGACCGGAAAATCCGGCGGCCTGCGACTCATGGCTCGCGAGTGGAGAGGTCGAGGCGACGCGGCGCGCGCCGATCGCCGGTCCGAACGGCTGCGGCGTCGAAGCGCCGGTGGCGCTCGACGCGGTGATCCTCCCCGATAAAAGGCGCGTTCCGATTGAGCCGCCGCCCGTGCTTCGCTGCGACTTTGCGGCCGAGGCGGCGCGCTGGATCGCGCAGGACCTTGTTCCGTCCCTCGAAGCCGGGGGCGAGCGGGTCGTCCGCCTTGCCGGCGTTGGGGGTTATGAATGCCGGACGCGCGATCGCCAGCCCGGCGCCCCAATGTCCGAACATGCGCATGGCGACGCGATCGACCTGACCTCGGTCGTCTTCGCCGACGGCCGCGTGTTTTCACTGGCGAGCCGCGCCAACGATCTCGTCCTCGCGTCGAAACTTCGCGCCAGCGCCTGCGAACTTTTTTCCACCGTGCTCGGTCCGGGCGCCGATGGCGCGCACGAGAGCCACGTCCATTTCGATCTCGAACCGCGTCGTCACGGCGGAAAGATCTGCGAATGGGATCTGCGCTGAAGCCGCCCCTTGCCGGCCGCCTTTTCATGTGACAGAAAGCACAAAAAACAGGCAGACAGGTGGGGGAAGGCTTGAAGGCCACATTCGATCGGCTGGCGCCGGCGCTTGCCGGGTCAACGCCAAAGGACGTCCTGCTGGCCGGACTCGGCGCCTTTTTCGGCATCGGGCTGACCGGCTATTTCGTGGCGAGCGGCGTCGCGGGCGCCCATTCACCGCTGATCGTGGCGCCGATCGGGGCTTCGGCCGTGCTGGTCTTCGCCGTGCCGTCCAGTCCCTTGGCGCAGCCCTGGTCGGTGGTCGGCGGCAATATCATTTCCTGTCTCGTCGCTCTCGCCGTCATCCAGCTCGTCCCCAATCCCTTTCTCGCGACGGCGATTGCGGTCGGCGGCGCCATCGTGCTGATGTCGGCCTTTCGCTGCCTGCATCCGCCCGGCGGCGCGGTCGCGCTTCTGACCTCGCTCGCCGCCCACAAGGCGGTTCCGCCGGGTTTCTTGTTCGCCTTTCTTCCCGTCGGCGCCAATTCGCTGCTGCTGGTGATGGTCGGCCTGATCTTCCACCGCTTTTCCGGCCATTCCTATCCGCATGTTCCGGCCCCGCCGCCGCAAAATCCTCACGGAACGGCCGATGCGCCGCCATCGCGGCGCGACAGCTTCCTTTCCAGCGACCTCGACGCAGTGCTCGGCGACATGCGCGAGACCTTCGATATCGACCGGGACGATCTGGAAGAACTGCTGTGGCGTCTGGAGGAGCGGGCTTTGGCGCGCGCGCCCGATTCGCCGCGCTGCGCCGACGTTATGTCGAAGGACGTGGTCACCATTCCCTATGACGCGACGGTGGCGGAGGCGCGCGAGATGATGCTGGCGCGCCGCCTGCGCTGCCTGCCTGCGGTCAACCGGCTCGGCGTCTATATCGGCATGGTCGAGGCGCGCCACCTGATAGGCGACGCCGCGTTGGTCGCGGCGGTCATGACCTCGGCCCCCGTGGCGCGACCCGATGCGCCGGCCCTGACTTTCGCGCCGGCGCTGTCGAGCGGGCGGGCCTATGAAGTGGTGGTGGTCGATCCCGATTACCGCATCCTCGGACTCATCACCCAGACCGACATGCTGGCGGCGGCGATGCGCGCGTTGAAAACAAGCGACTGATATTTGCGGGAAGTGATTTTCGTCAGCTTGGTTTTCGCCGCGAAAGGACTAACTTGAGCCGCGCGGCCCATTTCCCGCCGGGCCGCGCCGAAGTCGGGAGGATTCGATGGACCACGCCGCCGAAATCAAGAAATACGCGCCCGAAGCCGATGAGGCCAAGGTGAACGCCCTGCTGAAATATCTCAACATCGCCTTGCACAATCGCGATTCGGCCTTGGTCTCCTCGTCGGACCCCGATGAGCTGAAGACGGTCCACAACAATTGGGCCAAGAAAAAGCTCGGCGTGACCGACGACGCCGCGATCGACGCCGCCATCAAAAGCACCGTCGAAAAGATGAAGGGCAACAACCACAAGTCCCGCGCGGCCTTTTATTATCTGGTCGCCGAGGAACTGGGCAAGCTCGACGCCTTCTGAGGACCTGTCGGACAATCGACGCGTTCATTGCGGGCGCGTTGAATTTGCGCCCGGCGCTTGCGCCGGGCCATGCCGAAACCATCCACGTTTCAACCTATTGAAAGAACACGCGGATAGCCTCGTTGCTTCCGCTCGTGTCAATGCAATCGGGCGCCCCCGTCGGCGGCAGGCGCCATGATTTGCGTCGCCGACTGGATCATCGCCGCCGCCGCGCCGGACCAGAGCGCGCTGGTCGTATAGAGCAGGGGATAGGTAAGTTCGTCCCAGGCGCGAAAAACTTCGCAGTTGATGACGTTGTCGCCAATGTCCTCGACGACGTCCACGGCCTGTTCGAAAATCCGAACGATTCCGGTGTCCCGCGACTTTTCCATGGCTTCCTCCCTGTCGGCTTGCGACCTTTGCGTATTGGTCGCGGCGGGAGGCGTTCGGGTTCAAGGAAATTCAGGCGGCGGCGCCCGGCAGGCTTTGAAGCAGATTCCGCAGGGTCTCGACGGTGGAAAGGTCGGCGATTCCATCGACCTTTTCCGGCCGGAAATGGCGCTGAAAGGCCGCGATGGCGTCACGCGTCGCCTCGTCGTAAGCCCCGCTCGGCGCCACCTCATAGCCATAGGCCGCGAGCAGGGATTGCAGCGCGGCTACCGGCGGCCCCATCGCGCCCTGCTCATAGGCCGGGCCGGGCCGGATCGGGGCGGCGGCGGCCCAATGGCCGAGGCCGGCGGCGTTGAGCCGGTCCCAGGGGAAGAATTCGCCGGGGTCCCGCTTGCGCGCGGGCGCAATGTCGGAATGGGCGAGGATGCGCTCGGGCCGTATTTTCAGCCGGTCCGAAATGTCGCGCACCAGGGCGATCGTGGCGGCGATCTGCGCTTGCGCATAGGGCGGGGAGCCGCCTCTATGGCCGGGATGGACCAATTCGATGCCGATGGAGCGGGAGTTCAGATCCTTCTCGCCGGCCCAGAAGCTTTTCCCGGCGTGCCAGGCGCGGCGCGATTCCGGAACCAGTTGCCAGATGCGCCCGTCCTCCCAGATCACATAATGGCAGGAAACCTGGGAATCCGGCGCGCAGAGCAGCTCCAGCGCCGCCTCGCCCGTCGGCATGCCGGTGTAATGGAGGACGATGATGTCGGTTGGGGAGCCCAGGCGCGCGCCGTGATTGGGCGAGGGGTGGAATTTTCCGGCGAGCGGGCTATCAGGCGACATGGATCTCGGGGAATCGAAAAGGCGGCCCGCGCAGGGCCGCCTCGCGTCCAGAATTGGGAGCAGTTCAGTACCAGGCGACGCAGTGGCGGTCGCCATAGGCGTCAACCTCGAATTCCGCGCAGCGCCGACGCGGCGGCGGCGCCGTGTTGGCGCCGATGATGCCGCCGGCCGCCGCGCCCAGAACGCCGCCGGCGACCGCGCCGCCGGCCCGGCCCGTGGCGAGGCCGCCGATCGTCGCGCCGGTCGCGCCGCCGAGCAGCGCGCCGCCGACCGCCCGATCCTGGGGCGTATTGCAGCCCGAGAGGCCGAGACAGGCCGCCAGGGCGACCACTGGAATCACGACTTTCTTCATTCAAACCTCCGCACCGCCCTGCGCGTCCGAGACGGCGCCGACGAAAACACACAACGAACATTGAACAGTTGGCGAGGCCATTCAAGCGCAATTTCGGCTTAATCATCAGGTTGTGCCGCCGTGTTGCTACTTTGTGACGCCAAAAGGCTTGACGGGCCGCTTTTCGCTGCTATGCCGGACCCGCCAGTCGGCTGGATGGCCGCCGTCTTTCGAGACGGAGGAAAGTCCGGGCTCCACGGAGAAACGGCGCCGGATAACGTCCGGCGGGGGCGACCCCAGGGAAAGCGCCACAGAAAGCAAACCGCCTCTGGGCTTCCAGAGGCAAGGGTGAAAGGGTGCGGTAAGAGCGCACCGCGCTGGCGGCAACGTCCGCGGCACGGCAAGCCCCGCCGGGAGCAAAACCGAATAGGGACGACAGGGGTTTTCCCCACCCTTCTCCGGGGCGTCGTCCGGGTTGGTTGCACGAGGCGGCAGGCGACTGCCGCCCCAGAGGAATGGCCATCGCGCGCCGCAAGGCGCCATACAGAACCCGGCTTACAGGCCGGCTGGCTCCCAACGCGATACCCTTTCGTCGCGTAAATGGGTTCTTAACGCTAACGATGCTTTAATCGGGCCAAATGTATTTTCTCCAAGCCCGTCGCCGCCTTGACGCTCCAAACGCCCCATGCCAACCGAATTCGCGATCCCCGCGGTCTCGCGCCGCCGCGCCGTCACGCAGGCGGAACGGCCTTCTGGCGCATCGGCGCGCGCCGCCGACACGCGAGGGCGCGGATGACTGAGATCGCGCCCGAAACGCCCCATGTTCCGGTGCTCGCGGCCGAGGCGATGGACGCTTTGGCGGTCGCGCCCGGCGGCCTTTATCTCGACGGAACTTTCGGCGCCGGCGGCTATTCCCGCCTCATTCTCTCCGCCGGCGGACGGGTGCTTGCGCTCGATCGCGACCCGACCGCGATCCAGGGCGGCGCGGGCCTCGTCGCGGAAAGCGGCGGCCGGCTGACTTTGGTCCAGACCCGCTTCTCGCGGATGGAGGCGGCGGCGCGCGAAAAAGGGCTCGGGCCCTTCGATGGAATCGTCCTCGACATCGGCGTGTCGTCGATGCAGTTCGACGAGCCGGAGCGGGGCTTCTCCTTCCGCTTCGACGGCCCGCTCGACATGCGCATGGAAAAGGTGGGCCGCAGCGCCGCCGATCTGGTGAATGAGATGGAGGAGGGCGCGCTCGCCGACCTGCTCTATCATTTCGGGGAGGAGCGCGCCTCGCGCCGCATCGCGCGGGCCATCGTCGCCGAGCGGACCAAGGCGCCGATCGTGACCACCGCCGCGCTGGCGCAGATCATCGCCCGGGCCAATCCCGGCCGGCCGCAGGACATCCATCCGGCGACGCGCTCCTTCCAGGCGCTGCGCATCGCGGTCAATGAGGAACTCGACGAACTGACCCGCGCGCTCGCAGCGGCCGAGCGCCTCCTGCGCCCCGGCGGACGGCTCGCGGTGGTGACGTTCCATTCGCTGGAAGACCGCATCGTCAAGCATTTCTTCGCCGCGCGCTCCGGGCGCGGCCGCGCGCCGTCGCGGCTGCTGCCGGGCGAAGAACCGCCGCCGACGCCGACCTTCAGGCTGTTCGGGCCTCAGCCGGTCGCACCGGGCGCCGCCGAATGCATCCGCAATCCGCGCGCCCGCTCAGCCAAATTACGCTGGGCCGAACGGACGGAGGCGCCGCCCGCGCCGCGAGAGGAGGGCCGCTGACATGCTGCGCTTGATGAATGTCCTCGCGATCGTCGTGCTGATCGGATCGGCGGTTTACGCCTATTCGATCAAATATGCGACGCTCTACCAGGTCGAGAAAGTGGCCAGGCTGAAGCGCGAATTGCAAGCCGAAAAGAACGGACTGGCCATGGCGCGGGCTGAATGGGCGCATGTCGCCGCGCCGGTGCGCATCGAGGCCCTGGCCGACCAATATCTCGGCGGTCAGGTGATGCAATTGTCGCAGATCGCCTCGCTCGCCAGCCTGCCCGACCGGGGGCCGAGCACAGACGAGATCGGCGCCGAACTCAAGCAACTCGGACTCGGCTCGCCGGTCACGACGCCGGGCGCGGCGGGCGCCACTGCCACGCCGGCCACGGTCCCGGCGCAGACGGGACCGGGCGCCTCGGCGTCGTCACGGACGGGGAGATAGGCCATGGCAGGAGCGCCCGCGCGGATCGAACCCGAATTTGAGACGGAGTATCCGGCGCCCATGAATGCGTCGCAGGTTCATGCGGCGCCGGCTTTCGCGCCCGCCGAAGCGCCGGCTTTCGCGCCGGTCGAGCCGCCGCCCGCCGCCGCGCCCGCGCCCGAGGCCCCGCCCGCGCCGCCGCCGCCACGCCGGCGGTTCAACCTGAAAAAGGCGCTGCGCGCGATCTTCGGCACCCATATGTCGAAAAGCCGCTTCCGTATCCGGCTGACGGCCCTCGCCTTCTCCGGGCTTTTCCTGCTTTTCGTCGGCCGTCTGGCCTATCTCGGCACGAAGCCGGACCCGGAATCCTTGCGCCGCGAGGCGTCCGAGGCGATTTCCGCGGCGCGGCCGGAAATCGTCGATCGCAATGGCGAACTGCTCGCCATGGACGTCAAGGTGATGTCGGTCTTCGCCGAGCCGCGCAACATCATCGACAAGGACGAGGCGACCGAGCTGATCACCGCCATCCTGCCGGACCTCAACGCCCGCGAGCTGCGCGCCAAGCTCGGCTCGCGCAAAGGTTTCGTCTGGGTCAAGCGCGCCGTCACGCCCGCCCAGCAGCAGGCGATCTTCCGCCTGGGCCTGCCGGGCGTCGGCTTCCTGCCGGAAAACAAGCGCATTTATCCCAACGGCCCGCTCGCCGCCCATGCGCTGGGCTTCACCAATTCGGACAATCAAGGCATCGCGGGAATCGAGAAATATATTGACGGGCAGGGGCTTTCCGACCTTCACGACGCCGGTTTCAAGCTCACGCCGGACAATCTCAAGCCCATCTCCCTCTCGCTCGACATGCGCGCCACCCATGCCCTGCGCGACGAACTCGAGCAGGCGATGCAGCGCTTTTCGGCCAAGGCCGCCGCCGCCGCGATCCTGGATGTGAACACCGGGGAGGTGGTCGCCGAAGCCTCGCTGCCCGATTACGATCCGAGCAATCCGGTTGACGCGCTCAAACCCGGCGCCATCAACCAGCTCACCGTCGGCGTCCATGAAATGGGCTCGACCTTCAAGGCGCTGACGCTCGCCATGGCCCTGGATTCGGGCAAGGCCACGCTGAACACCCGCGTGGATGTGAGCAATCCCCTGCGCGCCGGCCACAATTACATCCACGATTTCGAGCCGCAGCATCACCCGCTGACCCTGCCCGAAATCTTCACCTATTCGTCCAATATCGGCTCGGCGAAACTGGCGCTGATGGTCGGCGTCGAAGGTCACCAGGCCTTCCTGCGCAAGATGGGCCAGCTGACGCGCATGCGCACCGAACTGCCGGAAAACGCCGAGCCGATCCTGCCGCGCCATTGGAGCGACATCTCGACCATGACCATCGCCTTCGGCCATGGTCTGGCGGTCGCGCCGTTGCAGGCGATGATGGCGGTCGGCGCCTTGGTCAATGGCGGCTATCTCATCACGCCCACTTTCCTCAAGCGGCCGCCCGGTTTCAGCAAGACGAGCGAGCCGCGGGTCGTCAAGCCCGAAACCAGCGAGGCCCTGCGCTACATCCTGCGCCTCAACGCGGTCATCGGCACGGCGAAAAAAGCTAATATTCCCGGCTATTTCGTCGGCGGCAAGACTGGCACGGCGGAAAAGGTGGTCAATGGGCGTTACTCCAAGCACCTGGTTTTCACCACGTTCATGGCGGTCGTGCCGGCCGACAAGCCGCGCTATCTGTTCATGACGGTGATGGACGAGCCGAAAGGCCTGAAGCAGGACGGCAACTGGAACACCGCCGCCTATAATTCCGGCTATGTCACCGGCAGGTTGATCGAGCGCGTCACGCCTCTGCTCGGCCTGGCGCCGCGCCTTAAGCTGCCGACCGAGCCCTTCCCTCTGCTGGCGCGCATGGGCTATGGCTTCGCCAACGCGCCTCCGATCACCGGCGCCGGAGACCATTGATGCGCCTTGCCGCCTTGCTGCCCGATGCGCCTTCGACATGGCGCGGCCTCGACGTCACAAGCGTGACGGCCGACAGCCGCGCCGTCGCGCCCGGCGCGCTGTTTTTCGCGTTGAGCGGGAGCAAGGCCGACGGCATGCAATTCGCGGCCCAGGCGCTTGCGGCGGGGGCCGTAGCCGTGGTCGGCGACAGGCCGGCGCCTGCGGCGCTCGCGGGCGCGCCCTATATCCAGGCGGCGGATGCGCGCCAAAGCCTGTCGCTGGCGGCGGCCGCGCTCTTTCCCCGTCAGCCGGAGAAAATCGTCGCTGTAACGGGGACCTCGGGCAAGACTTCGGTCGCCGATTTCACCCGCCAGATTTTCGCCTTCTGCGGCCTTGAAGCCGCCTCGCTCGGCACGATCGGGGTGGTGCAGCCGGGGGGCGCGGTCTATGGCTCGCTGACCACGCCCGATCCCGTGACCCTGCACCAAACGCTCGACGCCCTGGCAGGCGAGGGCGTGACCCATCTGGCGATGGAGGCCTCCTCGCACGGCCTCGACCAGCGCCGGCTCGACGGCGTGCGCCTTGTGGCCGCCGGCTTCACCAATCTCTCGCGCGACCATCTCGATTATCACGCCAGCCTCGACGACTATCTCGCCGCCAAGCTGCGGTTGTTCACGGATCTGCTCAAGCCCGGCCAGACCGCGGTGGTCGCGGCCGACGGCGACTATGCGGGGCGGGTGATCGAGGCCTGCCGCGCGCACGGCTTGAAGCTGTTCACTGTCGGCGCCAAAGGCGAAGGCCTGCGCCTGAAAGAGGCGCGCGCGGAAGGTTTTGCGCTGCGGCTTGAGCTTGTGTTCGAGGGCCGCGAGATCGCTGTAAAACTGCCGCTCGCCGGCCAGTTCCAGGCCGAGAACGCTTTGGTCGCGGCGGGCCTCGCGCTCGCCGCCGGCGCGCCGCCGGAAAAAGTCTTCGCCGCGCTCGAAATCTTGCGCGGCGCGCCGGGCCGGTTGGAGCGGGTCGGCGACCGGAAGGGCGCGCCGGTTTTCGTCGATTACGCCCACAAGCCGGACGCGCTGGAAAAGGCGCTCGCCGCTTTGCGTCCTTTCGCAAAAGGCCGGCTCATCGTGGTTTTCGGCTGCGGCGGCGACCGCGACGCGGGCAAAAGGCCGATCATGGGCGGGATTGCGACGCGCTGCGCCGATGTGGTCATCGTCACCGACGACAATCCGCGCAGCGAGGAGCCGGCGTCGATCCGCGCGCAAATCCTCGCCGCGGCGCCAGGCGCGCGGGAGATCGGCGACCGCGCCTCGGCCATCAGGGCGGGCGTGGCGATGCTGGGGGAGGGCGATCTTCTCCTCATCGCTGGCAAGGGCCACGAGACCGGGCAGCTCGTCGGCAAGACCCTGCTGCCCTTTTCCGATCACGACGAGGCGCGCGCGGCGCTGGCGGAGTGCGCCACATGAGCGAAATTCTCTGGAGCGGTCTCGGTCTCGTCGCGCCCCTGCGGGCGCGGGTTCTCGGGCTTCCGCCCGAGGGCGCGACCGGAATTTCGATCGACACCCGCACCCTCCTGCCGGGCGAGCTGTTCTTCGCCATCAAGGGCGATCGCAGCGACGGCCACGATTATGTCGGCGCGGCCTTCGACCGCGGCGCGGTCGCGGCGGTGGTGGACGAAGCCCATGCCGACGCGCTCAAACATCTCGGGACGCTTTACATCGTCCATGACGTGCTCAAGGCGCTGGAGGGTCTGGGACGCGCGGCGCGCAAGCGCAGCCGGGCGCGGATCGTCGCGGTCACCGGCTCGGTGGGAAAGACCTCGACCAAGGAAATGCTGCGCAAGGTCCTCTCCGACGCCGGGCCGACCCATGCCTCGGACAAATCCTACAACAATCATTGGGGCGTGCCGCTGACTTTGGCCCGCCTGCCCGAAACGGCGCGCTACGCCGTGTTCGAGATCGGCATGAGCCATGCGGGCGAGATCGCGGCTCTGGTCGATATGGTCCGGCCCCATGTCGCGGTCGTCACCAATGTGGCGCCGGTCCATCTCGAACATTTCGCCAATGTCGAGGAAATCGCGCAGGCCAAGGCGGAAATTTTTTCCGGAATCGTCAAGGGCGGCGTCGCCATCGTCAACCGCGACGTCGAGACCTTTCCCATCCTCGAAGCGGCGGCCAAGGCCTCGCCCGCGGGCTATCTCCTCAGCTTCGGCGAAAATATCGCCGCCGACGCTCATCTGACCAAGTTCGACCCGGAGGAGAGCTTTTCGCGCGTTTCGGCGCGCGTGCTTCGTCAGGAGCTTCATTTCCGCGTCGGCGCGCCGGGGCGGCACATGGCGATCAACGCCCTTGCCGTGCTGCTGGCGGCGCGCGCCGTCGGCGTCGAATTCAGCGCGATCACGGCTTCGCTCGCCGGCGTCGCGCCGCCGCAGGGACGCGGGGCGCGCGAAACCCTGCAGCGCGACCGCGACGATCCCGAAAGCAGTTTCCTGCTGATCGACGAAAGCTACAACGCCAATCCGGCCTCGATGCGCGCCGCGTTTCAACTGCTTGGAGCGGCGCAACCGTCCGGCGCCGGCCGCCGGATCGCCGTTCTGGGCGACATGCTGGAGCTGGGGCCGACCGGCCCCGATCTGCACGCCGCGCTGCGGGACGACCTCGATCGCGTCAATGTCGAGCTCGTTTTCGCAGCCGGGCCTTTGATGCGCCATCTTTTCGACGCGCTCCCGCCGGAAAAGCGCGGCGCCTGGACCGAAACCGCCGCCGCGCTGGAGCCGCTCGTCGCCGAGGCCCTGCGCGCGGGCGACGTCGTCATGGTCAAAGGCTCCAACGGATCGAAACTGCATGCGCTCGCCGCCGGCCTCAAAAGCCGTTTCGCCGCGCCCGAGCTGCAAGAAGTCGAGGAATAAAATGCTCACCTGGCTCGCGGAACTGTCGCACCATTTCAGTCCGCTGAACGTCTTTCGCTACATTACGTTTCGCGCCGCCGGGGCCACCGCCACCGCGCTCGCCTTCGTCTTCTTTTTCGGCCCGACGATCATCGCTTCGCTGCGGATCAAGCAGGGCAAGGGCCAGCCGATCCGTAGCGACGGCCCGCAATCTCATCTGTCCAAAAAGGGCACGCCGACCATGGGCGGCCTGATGATCATCGCAGGCCTGGTGGTCTCGACCGTGCTCTGGGCCAATCCCAAGAGCGCCTATGTCTGGATCGCCCTGTTCGTGACGCTGGGATTCGGCGCGATCGGCTTTTATGACGATTATCTCAAAGTCACCAAGCAGAGCCACAAGGGCTTTTCCGGCCGCGCCCGGCTTGGCGGCGAGGCCGGAATCGCCATGCTCGCCGCCTATTTCATGATGTGCGCCTCGGCCTCCGGGCCGGTGAGCAATGTCGGCGATTTCATCGCCGCGCTCGGCGCGCCCTTCACCGCCGCCGCGCCGGCGACCAAGCTTTCGGCGCCTTTCATCCACGGCTGGATCGTCGATCTCTCGTGGCTGTTCCTGCCCTTTGCGGGTTTCGTCATCGTCGGCGCCGGCAATTCGGTCAATCTCACCGACGGGCTCGACGGCCTCGCCATCGTGCCGGTGATGATCGCCTCGGCGACATTCGGCATCATCGCCTATCTCGCCGGCAACGACATTTTCGCCCATTATCTCGGCATCAATTACGTGCCGGGCGCGGGCGAGCTGACGGTGATGACCGGCGCGATGATCGGCGCGGGCCTCGGCTTCCTGTGGTTCAACGCGCCGCCGGCCCAGATTTTCATGGGCGACACCGGTTCGCTGGCTCTTGGCGGGATGCTCGGCGCCATTGCGGTGGCGGTCAAGCACGAGATCGTGCTGGCCATCGTCGGCGGCTTGTTCGTGATGGAGGCGCTTTCGGTCATCGTCCAGGTGGCGTCCTTCAAGATGACCGGCAAGCGCGTGTTCAAAATGGCGCCGATCCATCATCATTTCGAACAATTGGGCTGGGCCGAGCCCCAGGTCGTGGTGCGGTTCTGGATCATCGCCTTCGTCCTGGCCCTCATCGGCCTCACGACGCTGAAGGTGCGCTGATGATCCCGATTACATACCTTGCCGGCCAGTCTGTCGCTCTGTTCGGTCTCGGCGGCTCCGGCCTTGCGACGGCGAAGGCGCTGGTCGCCGGCGGCGCTTTCGTCAACGCCTGGGACGATTCGCCCGCCGCGCTCGACAAGGCGTCGGCGGAAGGGATTCACCTGTTCGACCTCCATCAGGCGGACTGGTCGGCCTTTGTGGCGCTGATCCTCGCGCCGGGCGCGCCGCTCACCCATCCCGAGCCGCACTGGAGCGCGGCGCTGGCGTCAGCCGCGGGCGTTCCGATCATCGGCGACATCGAATTGTTCTGCCGCGAGCGCGCCCATGTTTCGCCCGGCGCGCCGATGATCGCGATCACCGGCACCAACGGCAAGAGCACGACCACGGCGCTGATCGCCCATATCCTGCGCGACGCGGGAATCGACGTTCAGCTCGGCGGCAATATCGGCACGCCGATTCTCGATCTGGAGCCGTTGTCTCTCGAGCGAGTCCAAGACCGCGTATATGTCGTCGAATGTTCGAGCTTCCAGATCGATCTCGCGCCCTCGCTCAATCCAAGCGTCGGCGTCCTGCTGAACCTGACGCCCGACCATCTCGATCGCCATGGGACCATGGAAAATTACGCCACGATCAAGCAGCGTCTGGTCGAGGCGTCCGACTTCGCCGTCGTCGGGCGCGATGACGACTGGTGCGAGGCGATCTTCCAATATCTCAAGCGCGCCGGCCATTCCGTGGTCGGGATCGCCAACAGCAGGCCGAACGCCCTTGCCAGCGTCTGCTACGAGGCGGGCCGGCTGCGGCGGGCCTTCGCTTTGCCGGGCCTCAAGACGCTGGAGGAAAACCTGTTCGACCTCGCCCGCGCGCCGGCCCTGCGCGGCGCCCATAACGGGCAGAACGCGGCGGCCGCCTTCGCCGCCTGCGAGCGGCTCGGCCTCGCTCATGACGAGATCGGCCTCGGCATGCGCGGCTTCCCCGGCCTCGCCCATCGCATGGAGCAGATCGGGCGCAAGGGCAAGGTTCTGTTCGTCAACGACAGCAAGGCGACCAATGCCGACGCCGCCGAGAAGGCGCTCGAAAGCTTCGACGATATTTTCTGGATCGCGGGCGGCAAGGCCAAGGCGGGCGGCATCGACTCGCTGCGGCCCTTGTTCGGCAAGATCGCCAAGGCTTTCCTGATCGGCGAGGCGGCGCCCGCTTTCGCGGCGACGCTCGAAGGCGCGGTCGCCTGCGAGCAATGTGGGACCCTGGACGCGGCGGTCGCGGCCGCCGCCCGCGACGCGGCCGCGAGCGACGCGCCCGAGCCGGTCGTGCTGCTGTCGCCGGCTTGCGCCTCATACGACCAATTCGCCAATTTCGAGCAACGCGGCGACGCCTTCCGCGAGCAGGTGCTGGGCCTGCTGGCGGAGGACGCCGTGCAGGGCGCGTTGTTTTGAGCTGATCGGGCTTTCGCCCACGAGAGGAGGCGGCCATGTTGTCTCGCGCTGAACGCTCCGCCATCGCCGACTGGTGGTGGACGGTGGACCGCTGGCTTCTCGCCGGCGTCGGGGTGGTGATCGTGCTGGGGCTGGTGCTGATCATGGCCGGCAGCCCGCCGGTGGCGGACCGCCTGCATCTGCCGTCCTTCCATTTCGTCAACCGGCAGGTCGAATTTTTGATTCCGACCATCGTCGTGATGCTGTCGTTGTCTTTCCTTTCGCCGCGCCATGTCCGGCGCGCCGCGCTCGTCCTCTATATTGGCTCGATGGTCCTGGTCGTCGCCACCTTGCTGTTCGGACATGAGGTGAAGGGCGCGCGGCGCTGGATTTTCGGCGTCGAGCCTTCGGAATTTCTGAAACCTGCTTTCGTCGTTCTCGCGGCCTGGGCGATTTCCGAAGGCGCGAAACGCCGCGACCTGCCGGGCAATTGGCTCGCCATTCTGCTCTTTCCGGCGACGGTCGTGCCGCTCATTCTCCAGCCCGACTTCGGCCAGACCATGCTGCTGTCGCTCGTCTGGGGCGTCATGTTCTTCATGGCCGGCCTGCACTGGTTCTGGCTCGGCGGCCTCGGCGCCTCCGCCGCCGCTTCGGTGACTTTGGCCTATAAATTCTCGCCCCATGTCCGCTCGCGCATCATGCATTTCCTCGATCCGGGCCAGATGGGCGGGATCGCTGACACATTCCAGGTGGACACAGCGCTCGACAGCTTCATTTCCGGCGGCTGGTTCGGCAAGGGGCCGGGCGAGGGCGTGCTGAAGCAGATCTTGCCCGACGCCCATACCGATTTCATCTTCGCCGTCACCGGCGAGGAATTCGGCCTGTTGTTCTGCATGTTCATCGTCGGGGTCTATGCCTTCATCGTGCTGCGCGCCTTGTTCAAGGCGGCGAACAACGACGATCCCTTCTGCCGTTTCGCCACCGCCGGACTGGCGCTGCTGTTCGGCATCCAGGCCTCGATCAATATTGCGGTCAATCTTCACCTCATGCCGGCCAAGGGCATGACCCTGCCGTTCATCTCCTATGGCGGCTCGTCGCTGATGTCGCTCGGCATCACGGTCGGCTTCCTGCTCGCGGTCACCCGCAAGCGGCCGAAATCGGAATTGATTTTCGACCGCGCCGCCGCGCCCGCCGCGCCGCCGATGGGAGTCCCGGCGGAATGACAGGCGACAATCTCGTTCTGGTCGCCGCCGGGGGAACCGGCGGCCATCTCTTTCCGGCCCAGGCCTTGTCTCATGCGCTGATCGCGCGCGGCGCGCGGGTGCGCCTCGCCACCGACGAGCGGGCGCTGAAATACGGCGGCGATTTTCCCGCCGAGGAAATTCACGAAATCGCCTCCGCGACGCCGACCGCGGGCGGCTTCATGGCCAAGGCGCTCGCCGCGCTGACCCTCGGCAAGGGCGTGATCGAGGCCTATGCGCTTCTCGGTAAAATCAAGCCGCGCGTGGTGGTCGCCTTCGGCGGCTATCCCACCGTGCCGCCCGCGCTCGCCGCCTCGTTGCGCGCGATCCCGCTGATCCTGCACGAGCAGAATGCGGTCATGGGCCGCGCCAATCGTTTTCTGGCGCGGCGCGCCGACAAAATCGCCTGCGGCTTCCCGACCCTCGACGGCCTGCCCGAAGGTTTGCGCGGACGCGTCACGCAGGTCGGCAATCCGGTTCGCCCAGCGGTGCTGGAGGCGGCGGCGCTGCCTTATCCCGATTTCGCCGATGGCCGCCTGCGCCTGCTGGTGACCGGCGGATCGCAGGGCGCGCGCATCATGTCGGACGTGACCCCGGCGGCGGTCGGTCTGCTCACGCCCGAGCAGCGGTCGCGGCTGGTGATCGTCCAGCAGGCGCGCGGCGAGGACCTCGCCCGCGTCGAGGACGCTTACCAACGCCTGAACGTGACTTGCGAGGCCGCGCCCTTCTTCCCGGACCTGCCGCTGCGCATGGCGCAAGCCCATCTCGTGCTCGGGCGCTCCGGCGCCTCGACAGTGTCGGAACTCGCGGTGATCGGGCGCCCCGCGATCCTCGTGCCGTTCCCCCATGCGCTCGACGCCGATCAGGCGGCCAACGCCAGGCACCTCGAAAAGACGGGCGCGGCGGAGGTGATGCGCCAGACCGGATTCACCCCGGAATGGCTGGCCGGGAGGCTTTCCCACGCGCTCGACGATCCAAAGGACTTGACGCGGCGCGCGCAAGCGGCCAAGAGCGCGGGCATTCCCGACGCCGCCCAACGTCTGGCCGATCTGGCCCTCAAAACCGCCGGCCTTTAGAAAGCCCATGATCGATCCCGCTTATGTCAAGACGCTCGCCGCATATAACAGGTGGCAGAACGCCAGCCTGTACGAGGCCGCCGCGACGCTGACCGACGCGCAAAGGCGGGAGGATCGCGGCGCTTTCTTCAAATCTGTCCATGCGACGCTCAACCACCTTTTGTGGGCCGACCAGATGTGGATGAGCCGCCTGTCGGACGTGGCCCGCCCGGAAACGCCCTTTCCCGGGATCGATCATGTCGCCGATTGGGACGAGCTGACGCAGCGGCGCAACGCTTTGGACGACAGGATCATCGCCTGGGCGGGCGGGCTCGCGGCGGACGATCTCGCCGGCGAGCTTGTCTGGATTTCGGGGCTGATGGGCGGCGAGGCGCGCCGCCCGCGCTGGCTCGCCGTGGTCCACATGTTCAACCATCAGACGCATCATCGTGGGCAGGTTCACGCCCTTCTCACCGGTCTCGGCGCAAAACCGCGGGACACGGACATCATCCTGAGCGAGTTTTGGTCGCCGCCGCCCGGCTGAGCCTTTTCGGAGATCCAGAATGAAACTGCCGAGCAAACTTGGCCCCATTCATTTCGTCGGGATCGGCGGCATCGGCATGTCGGGCATCGCGGAAGTGCTGCTCAATCTCGGCTATGACGTCCAGGGCTCTGACGCCGCCGACAACGCCAATGTCAAACGGCTGCGGGAAAAGGGCGCGCGCGTCTTCGTAGGCCACAACGCCAAGAACCTCGGCGAGGCGGCGGTGGTCGTGGTCTCGACCGCGATCAAGCGCGACAATCCCGAACTCGCCGCGGCGCGCGAAAAACGCCTGCCTGTCGTGCGCCGCGCCGAAATGCTCGCCGAACTGATGCGGCTCAAGCAATGCGTCGCCATCGCCGGCACCCATGGCAAGACGACCACGACCTCGCTGGTCGCGACTTTGCTCGACGCCGGCGGTCTCGACCCGACGGTCATCAATGGCGGCGTCATCAACGCCTATGGCGCCAACGCCAAGCTTGGCCTTGGCGACTGGATGGTGGTCGAGGCCGACGAGAGCGACGGCACTTTCCTGAAACTGCCGGCCGACGTCGCGGTGGTCACCAATATCGACGCCGAGCATCTCGATCATTTCAAAACCTATGACGCGATCAAGGAAGCCTTCCGCGCCTTCATCGAAAACCTGCCCTTCTATGGCTTCGCGGTGATGTGCATCGACCATCCCGCCGTGCAGGAACTGGTCGGCAAGATCGAGGACCGCCGCGTCGTCACCTATGGCGAGAATCCGCAGGCCGACGCGCGCCTTTCCAACACCGACCTTTCGGGCGGCGTATCGCGCTTCGACGTCACTTTGCGCGACCGCCAGCAGGGCCGGGAGGAGGTCCTGACCGATCTGACCCTGCCCATGCCCGGGCATCACAACGCCCTCAACGCGACCGCCGCCATCGCCGTCGCCCATCAGCTTGGCGTCAGCGTCGAGAATATTCGCAAGGGTCTCGCCAATTTCGGCGGGGTCAAGCGCCGCTTCACCCGCGCCGGCGAGTGGAAAGGCGTCGCGATTTTCGATGATTACGGTCATCATCCGGTGGAAATCGCGGCGGTGCTTCGCGCCGCCCGCGCCTCGACGCCGCATAAGGTGATCGCCGTGGCCCAGCCGCACCGCTACACCCGACTTCAGTCGCTGTTCGAGCAGTTCGCGACCTGTTTCAACGACGCCGACGTGGTGATCGTCGCCGACGTCTATGCGGCGGGCGAGACGCCGATCGAAGGCGTCAACAAGGAGGCTCTGGTCGCGGCGATCAAGGCCCACGGCCATCGCCAGGCGCTGGTCCTTCCGAGCCCCGACGACCTGCCCGACATGATCCGCGGCCTCGCTGGCCCCGGCGATTACGTGGTCATGCTCGGCGCTGGCAATATCACGCAATGGGCCTATGCGCTGCCAGGCCAGCTCGCGGCGGGAGACGAAGCTTGAGCAGGACCTGCCTCGTCATCCGCCATGTCGCTTTCGAAGGCCTGGGCGTTCTGGCGAGCCTGCTCACGAATCTCGACTTCGAGATTCGATGTTTTGACGCCGGCCTCGAACCTTTCCCCGTCGCCGACATGCAATCCTGCGATCTGCTGGTCGTGCTCGGCGGGCCGATCGGGGTCTATCAGGTCGAGGACTATCCCTGGCTGATCGTGGAAACGGCGGCGATCGGCGAGCGGTTGCGTGCGCAAAAGCCGACGCTCGGCATTTGTCTCGGCGCCCAGCTCATGGCGGCCTCGCTCGGCGCCAGGGTGGACCCGGGGCAGGCCAAGGAAATCGGCTACGCTCCTCTGAGCCTGACGCCGACGGGGCTGGCCTCGGTGCTGGCGCCTTTCGCCAACGAGCCGGTTCTTCATTGGCACGGCGACAATTTCGACCTGCCGCGCGGCTCGGTCCGTCTCGCCTTCACCCAGGCGTGCCCGAACCAGGCTTTCGCGATCGAGAATTACGCGCTGGGCCTGCAGTTCCATCTTGAGGTGGACCCGGATGCGCTGGAAAGCTGGCTGATCGGCCATGCGGTGGAATTGTCCGCGGCCGGCGTGCGGCCTGCGACCTTGCGCAAGCAGGCTGCGCTTCATGGCGCGGAGACGGCGGCGCGCGGGATGGAAGTCATCGCGCGATGGCTTGAGGGCGTTTTCGCGTGAGCCGCGCCTTTCCCGATCCGGCCGCGCGCGTGGCCGCGGCGGCGCCCGAATTGCGCGGCCGGCTCGCCGCCCAGGCCAAGCTTGCGCCCTTCACCTGGTTCCGCGTCGGCGGCCCGGCGGAACTGCTGTTCAGCCCGGCCGACGAGGCGGACCTGGCCTATTTCTTGAAAAATCTGCCCGCCGAAATCCCGGTGACGACGATAGGCCTCGGCTCGAACCTGATCGTGCGCGACGGCGGCGTCAAAGGCGTGGTCATTCGTCTCGGCGGCAAGGCTTTCGGCGAGATCGCGGTCGAGGAGGGGTTTCGGCTGCGCGCCGGCGCCGCTGCGCCGGACATGCGCGTCGCCAAGGCGGCCGCCGAGGCGGGGATCGACGGCCTCGCCTTTCTCCGCGGCATTCCCGGCTCGATCGGCGGCGCCTTGCGGATGAACGCCGGCGCCCATGGCGGCGAGACGAAGGAGGCGCTCATTTCCGCGCGGGGCGTGAACCGCAAAGGCGAGATCGTCGAATTCGCGGTCGCCGACCTCCGCATGACCTATCGCCATAGCGGCGCGCCGGAGGACGTGATTTTCACCAGCGCTCTGTTTCAGGGCAAGCCAGGCGATCCCCAACAAATCCTGGCGGAAATGGACCGCATCACCGAGGCGCGGGAAAAATCGCAGCCGATCCGCGAAAAGACCGGCGGCTCGACCTTCAAGAATCCGCCCGGCGAGAAGGCCTGGCAATTGATCGACCGCGCCGGCTGCCGCGGCCTCGTCGTCGGCGACGCGCAGGTTTCGGAAATGCACTGCAATTTTCTCATCAACCGCGGCGCGGCGACCGCCGCCGACATCGAAAACCTCGGCGAGGAAGTCCGTGCAAGGGTCAAGGCGGCGACCGGCGTCGAACTGCAATGGGAAATCAAGCGGATTGGCGTGACAAAATAGCGCCGTGAAGTTCCGACTGACGACATTGCGAGCGAAGTGATCCATTGCAGCCATGCGACAGATTGATCGGCGGATTGCTTCGGCATAGCTCGGCGCCATGCGCCGGACGTGGATTCAACGGGCGCGCGGTGCGCGCCTTATGGCTGGCGATGACGGTTGCGAAGGAAAAAATACATGACCAAGCACGTCGCGGTTCTGATGGGCGGCCTTTCCAGCGAGCGCAGCGTGTCCTTGCGCTCCGGCGAGGCCTGCGCCAAGGCGCTTGAAGGCGAGGGGTTTCAGGTTTCGCGCGTCGATGTCGGGCGCGACGTTGCGGAAGTTCTGGCAAAGCTCAAGCCTGACGCTGCGTTCAACGCTTTGCACGGGCCGGGCGGCGAGGATGGCGTGATCCAGGGCGTGCTGGAATTGCTGCGCATCCCCTATACCCATTCCGGCGTGCTGGCTTCGGCGCTCGCCGCCAACAAGGACAAGGCCAAGATGGTCATGGCGGCGGCCGGCGTGCCGGTCGCGCCGGGCAAGGCCGTGTCGCGCTTCGAGGCCGCCAGGGGCCATGTCCTGCCGCCGCCATATGTGTTGAAACCCGTGGCGGAAGGCTCGTCCTACGGCGTGTTCATCGTGCGGGAGGGAACGTCCCATCCGCCGCAGGAACTGCTGCGGCCCGACTGGCCCTATGGCGACCTCATGCTCGCCGAAAAATACATAGCTGGCCGTGAGTTAACCTGCGCGGTGATGGGCGATCGCGCCCTCGACGTCATCGAGATCAAAACGGCCGGCGGCGGCTGGTACGACTTCGAGGCGAAATATGCGCCGGGCGGATCAATTCACGAACTTCCTGCAAAAATTAAAGAAAATATTTACCAAAATGTTCAAGATTTGGCGTTGATGGCGCATCGGGCGCTCGGATGCCGCGGCGTGAGCCGAACCGACTTCCGCTACGACGACCGCCCCAACGGCACGGGCGAACTCGTCGTTCTGGAAGTGAATACGCAGCCGGGAATGACCGAGACTTCCCTTGCGCCTGAATTGGCCGCTTATGCCGGCATTTCGTTCGGTGAGCTTGTGAAATGGATGGTGGAAGACGCCTCCTGCGATCGGTAGATGGGCTTGATCCGGCCCTTGCGTCTCCGCGCGCCGCGGTCGCCGGCGCCGCGGCCGGACCCTTCCATGGATTTTCCTTCTTTCATCCGCGCTCGCCGGGACGCGCCGGATTTCCGGCCCGGCGGCGGCCGCGCGTCCGTCACGACGCCGGCGCGCTGACGGCGATTTTGCGGCTGCCGGGTCTTGGCTCCGCCCTCGCCGTCGCCTTTCTCGTCGGCGCCGGCTTGCTCGGCGTGATGGAGAACGGCCAATATGCCGCATTCGTGCAGGAATACGGCGCCCCCCGGGACATTGTCGCGCGCGCGATCGGCTTCGGCATCGATTCCGTCACCATCGCCGGCCAGGTCGAAGTGACCGACAAGGAAATCCTCGCGATCGCCGGGGTTAACGCCAAACAATCGCTGCTGTTCATCGACGCCAACGAAATGCGGAACAGGCTCCTTGCCCTGCCGCTGATCAAAGACGCCAGCGTCCGCAAATATTTCCCCGACCGCCTCGTCATCGACGTCACCGAGCGCCGGCCTTACGGCCTGTGGCAGAAGGACGGCGCGGTTTCGATCGTCGCCAGGGACGGCGCGCGGATCGACACGCTGAACAATCCGAAATTCGAGACCCTGCCTTTTGTCGTTGGCGACGGCGCCAATGAGCGCATCGGCGAATATGTTGCGCTGCTCGACGCCGCCGGCGCGATGCGGAGCAAGATTCGCGCGGGCGTGCTGGTGTCGCAGCGCCGCTGGAACCTCAAGATGAAATCCGGCGTGGACGTGCTGCTCCCCGAGGTCAATCCCAAAGAGGCCGTCGCCACCCTGGCGCAGCTCGAACGCGAATATGGCGTGCTGGAAAAGGCCGTCGTCACCCTCGACCTGCGCGTTCCGGGCAAGCTTTACATCCGCCTGACCGAGGAAGCCGCCGCCGCGCGCGAGGCCGCCCACACCCATGGCAAGGGAGCGCACTAATGGCCGCTTCCGTCCATCTCCCGCGGATCAAGCCGATCTCGTCGCGCAAAAGCTCGATCCTTTGCGTGCTCGACGTCGGCGCCTCGAAAGTGGTCTGCCTGATCGCCAAGCTGATCCCGGCCGAGCCCTCCGACCTGTTGCGCGGCCGCACCCATCGCACGCGAATTCTGGGGATAGGCCACCAGCGTTCGCGCGGCATCAAGGGCGGCGTCGTCATCGACATGGACGAGGCCGAGGCCGCGGTCCGCCTCGCGGTGGACGCCGCCGAGCGCATGGCCAAGGCGCAGGTCGAGAGCGTGATCGTCGCCAATCATGGCGGACGGCTCGGATCGGCCTATTTCCACGCCCAGGTGCCGCTGGTGAAAGGCGTCAGCGAAGGCGACATCCACCGCGTGCTGGAGGCGACGTCCGTGCGCACCGCGCGGCACGGAAGGGCGATCCTCCACAGCGTGCCGACCGGCTTCAATCTCGACGGCGCCGCCGGCATTCGCGACCCCAAGGGCATGATGGGCGAGTCGCTCGGCGCCGATCTTCATGTCGTCAGCGCCGACGCCCCCGCCCTCAGCAATCTTCTGCTCGCCATCGAACGCTGCCACCTCTCGATCGAGGCGGTCGTCGCCACGCCCTATGCCTCGGGCCTCGCCGTGCTGGTCGATGACGAGGCGGTGCTCGGCGCGACCGTGCTCGATCTCGGCGGCGGTTCGGTGAGCATCGGCGCGTTCCGCGACGGCAGGCTGGCGCACAGCGACGCTTTCGCGGTGGGCGGCAAGCACATCACCATGGACATTGCGCGCGGGCTCAACACCAGGCTCGCCGACGCCGAGCGGCTCAAGACGCTCTATGGCAGCGCGATCTCTTCGCCTTCCGACGACCGCGAGACGCTTGCCGCGCCGCAGGTCGGGGACGAGGGCGACAGCCCGATCCACATTTCGAAATCGCAGCTGACGAGGATCATCCGCCCGCGCGTCGAGGAGATTCTCGAACTCGCGCGCGACCGCCTCAAGGCGGCGGGTTTCCCGCCGACCTCCGGCGGACGGATCGTCCTGACCGGCGGCGCAAGCCAGCTCACCGGCCTGCCTGAGGCGGCGCGCCGCATTCTCGGTGGCCAGATCCGGGTCGGGCGTCCGCTCGGCGTGCAGGGGATGCCGGAATCGGCGAAAAGCCCGGGCTTTTCCGCGGCGGTGGGGCTGCTGGTCTATCCGCAATTCTCGAGCGTCGAATATTTCGAGCCGAGCCGGTCGGGCGCCGGCGGGGAGCGGCGGCCGGCGGGCTATTTCGGCCGGGTCGGCCGATGGATCAAGGAAAGTTTCTGACAGTAACGCGTAACGTCGCCTCCGGCGGCAGGGTTCAAACAGCAAACAGGCGCGGGCGGCTTCGCCCACAGAACAAGAGGCCACAAAATGACGATCAACCTTAAAGCGCCGGAACTGCGCGAACTCAAGCCCCGCATCATGGTGTGCGGGGTGGGCGGCGCAGGCGGCAATGCAGTGAACAACATGATCGCCTCCGGTCTCGCCGGAGTCGATTTTATCGTCGCCAACACCGACGCCCAGGCGCTGACCAGCTCCCGGGCCGAGCGCATCATCCAGATGGGCCTGCAGGTGACCGAAGGCCTCGGCGCCGGCTCCCAGCCCGAAGTCGGCCGCGCTTCGGCCGAGGAGGCGATCGAGGAAATCCGCGATCATCTCGCCGGCGCCCATATGTGTTTCGTCACCGCCGGCATGGGCGGCGGCACCGGCACCGGCGCGGCGCCGGTCATCGCCCGCGCCGCGCGCGAGTTGGGCATCCTCACCGTCGGCGTCGTCACCAAGCCGTTCCAGTTCGAGGGCGTGCGCCGCATGCGCATCGCCGACAACGGCATCGAGGATCTGCACCAGTCGGTCGATACCCTGATCGTCATCCCCAACCAGAACCTGTTCCGCGTCGCCAACGAGAAGACGACCTTCGCCGACGCCTTCTCGATGGCCGACCAGGTGCTCTATTCCGGCGTCGCCTGCATCACCGACCTGATGGTGCGCGAGGGCCTGATCAATCTCGACTTCGCCGACGTCCGCGCCATCATGCGCGACATGGGCAAGGCGATGATGGGCACCGGCGAGGCGACCGGCGAGCGCCGCGCGATCCTCGCCGCCGAAGCCGCGATCGCCAATCCGCTGCTCGACGAAGTGTCGATGAAGGGCGCCAAGGGCCTGCTGATCTCGATCACCGGCGGCAACGATCTCACCCTCTATGAAGTGGACGAGGCCGCGAGCCGCATCCGCCAGGAAGTGGACGAGGACGCCAATATCATTCTCGGCGCCACCTTCGACCAGGGGCTCGAAGGCGTGATTCGCGTCTCGGTGGTCGCCACCGGCATCGACAAGCCGGCCGGCGCCACCGATATGAATGATCAGCGCGGCGCGGCCGAGGCCGCCGAGCGCCTGCGCATGCAGGCGGCGTCCCGCCAGGCCGAGACCGTTCAGGCCGCGCGTCCGGCCGCGCCGGCGCCGGCGCCCGAAGGCTATTACGCCGCGCAGGCGCAGCAGCCCGCGACCGCTCAGGCGCAGCCCGCGCCGGCCTATGCCCCGCAGCCCGCGCCGGCCTATGCCCCGCAGCCCGCGCCGGCCTATGCCCCGCAGCCCGCGCCCGCTTACGCGCAGCAGCCTCAGACGGCGGCCGAAGTGGCCTATGCGCCGCACCATCCCGACGTGCAGATCAAGCGCATGGCGCCGCCCCCGGCGGTCTATCAGGAGCCGCCGGCCCCGCCGGCGCGTCGGCCCGAGGCGCACGCCATTCAGGAGCCCTTCGTCCCGCCGCCGGCGGAACAGCCCATGCGCGCCCCGCGCATGCCCAATATCGACGAACTGCCGCTGCCCGGCCAGAACCTGATCCGCGCCAGCCAGCAGCACGGCCAGGAAACCCGCCGCCGCACCCTGCTCGAGCGTCTCGCCACTTTCGGCATGAGCCGCGCCGAGGAACAGGCCGCCGGCGCCCCGATGGCGCCGCCCGCGCTTGGCGCGCCGCAGGCTCCCGCCGGCGCCCAGCCGCCCATGGGTTATGCGCCGCCGCGTCAGGCCCAGCCCTCGCCGGTCCATGCGGAATACGCCAAGCGTCCGCCGGCCCAGCGTCCGGCCGCGATCGACCCCAATGGCCGGGGCTATCCCCGCGCCGAGGACGATCACCTCGAAATTCCCGCCTTCCTGCGGCGCCAGTCGAACTGACGAATCGCCGCAAATGTGACGGAGACGGACGAAAACCCGCCGCAAGGCGGGTTTTTTGTGTTGCATTGCTGCGAATCGCGGTAAAGGCGAACGCTCGATTAACGGGATCAGGTCGAAAATGAGGTTAATTTGTAACAGCGGCGTAAGAAAGAGTGATTTGTTATGGCGCGTTGCTCCCGATATCTTTTCAATGTGGCGAATCAAGGATTTCGGCAGGCGATAAGGCTTCCCGAAGTTCGGTATCGAGGATCGCCCTCGGCGGTCGCCACGCGCCTTTCCGGGAGACGCCGCATTATCGCGGCGAGACCGTGGCGTCACCCCAATAGTCCCGTCGTTCGCCGGGACGAGCCAACGGAAATATAATGAAGCCTCGCTTTCAGACCACGCTCCGCGAACGCATCGTTCTGGCCGGGGGCATTGGCGTTCATTCGGGAAAGCCCGTCCGTCTGGTTCTCAATCCCGCCGAAGCGAACACCGGGCTCGTCTTCCTGCGCAGCGGCCTGCCCGATGGCGGCAGCCGTTTCATCGAGGCCAATTGGGCCAAGGTGACCATGACCGAGCTTTGCACCGTCATCGGCGACGGCGCGCAGCATATGGTCGCCACCATCGAACATCTGGTCGCGGCCTTGCATGGCATGGGCGTCGATAATTGCCTCGTCGAGGTCGACGGCCCTGAAGTGCCGATCATGGACGGCTCGGCGGGCGCCTTCGTCGAGGCGATCGACCGCGCCGGGATCGCCCAGCTCGACGCCTCCCGCCGCTATATCAAGATTCTCAAGCCGGTCCGCGTCGAGCAGGGCCGCGCCTTCGCCGAGCTTCTTCCCGCCGACAAGGGCTTCCGGCTCGATGTCGAAATCGATTTCAAGAGCGAGGCGATCGGCCGCCAGCGCAAGATTCTCGATCTCGACGCCTCCGCCTTCCGCCGCGAACTGGCGCGCGCCCGCACCTTCGGCTTCCTCGCCGACGTCAAGCGCCTGGTCATGGCCGGCTTCGCGCTCGGCGCGTCGCTCGAAAATTCTGTCGGCATCGACGATGACCGCGTGCTCAACCCCGAAGGTCTGCGGTTTTCCGACGAATTCGTGCGCCACAAGATGCTCGACGCCGTCGGCGATCTGGCTTTGGCCGGGGCGCCGATCCTGGGCCAATACCGCTCCTATTGCGGCGGCCATAAATTGAATGTGGCGGCGCTAGCCGCGCTTTTCGCCGACCGTTCGGCTTATCGCTTCGTTGAAGGCGCTCCCGCGCCGCGCGAAGGCGCGCGCGCCGATCTCGGTCTGGTCGCGGCGCCGGTCTTCATGCCGGAGCGCAGCTGAGCCGAAAGCGGCAAGTCTTAAAAATGCCGTAAAAAATCGCTTTTGCTTTCCGGCGCGCGGCGCTATGCGCGTGGGTTAAGAGCGGCGCGCCTGGCGCGTCCGTCTGCGCATAGTCGCCAGAAATGCGAAACTCATCCGGGCCCACGGCGCGCCCGCGTCATCACGAGCGTGTTGAATGAACCATTCGAATGTCACGGCCATCAGGACTTTTCGCGCCGTCCTTCTCGCAGGCGTCGCGCTTGTCGGGTTCTCTTCGGCGGCGTTCTGCTTTTCGCTGGAGGACCTCAATCCCTTCGGCAAAAGCAAATATGAGATGAAGGTCGATCCGGTCGTTCCTCCGGACCACCTCTACAACGAAGGCCTCGCCAAGATCCAGGACAAGGATTACGAGGCCGCCGCCAAGCAGTTCGCCAATTTGCAGAAGCAATATCCCTTCGGCGAATGGGCGCGGAAAGGCCTGGTGATGGAGGTCTACGCAAATTATCTGGGGGGCAAATATATCGACGCCTCCACCGGCGCCGACCGTTTCAATTCGCTTTACCCGAATGCGCCCGACGCCCCTTATGTGAACTATCTCGCCGGACAGGCGATGTATGGCGAAATGCCCGACGTCGAGCGCGACCAGGACCGGGTCGTGAAAGCGCAAAAATATTATCAAACCGTGGTGGATAAATATCCCAAGTCGAAATATGCGCAGGACGCGCATCTGAAGATCGACATCTGCCGCGACCAGCTTGCCGGCCATGAGCTGGATGTGGGCCGCTTCTATCTGAAGCGTGAGAATTATACCGCGGCGATCAATCGTTTCCGCGAGGTCCTGTTCAAATACCAGAAGACGCGCGAGGCCGAGGAGGCGCTGGAGCGCCTGACCGAGGCTTATCTTGCCATGGGCATCACCCAGGAGGCGGAGACGGCCGCAGCGATTCTGGGCGCGAATTATCCTCATTCGCAATGGTACAAGGACGCCTACGAGCGTCTGCAGTCGAACGGGCTTTCGCCGCACGAGCACCAGGATTCGTGGATTTCCAAGGCTTTCAAAAAGGTCGGATTGAGCTGAGGCGCGTTTCGCTTTATTCCTGCGGAGAGGGGGCGCAGCTCTCGTCTGGGCAGGGGAAATGTTGGTTCAGCTCGCGATTCGCGACATCGTCCTGATCGACCGGCTGGAGCTGGATTTCGGCCCCGGCCTGACCGTGCTCACCGGCGAAACCGGCGCCGGCAAATCCATTCTTCTTGACGCCTTTTCGCTGGCCCTTGGCGGGCGCGGCGATGGCGCCTTGGTGCGCTCGGGGCAGGGGCAGGGGCAGGTGATCGCGGTGTTCGATCCGCCGCCAGGTCATCCCGCGCGCCTCGTCGCCGCCGAACAGGGCCTAGACGTCGAGGGCGACCTCATCCTGCGCCGCGTGCAGATGGCCGATGGCCGCAGCCGCGCCTTCGTCAACGATCAGCCGGTCAGCATTCAGGCCCTGCGCGCCGTCGGCGATGCTTTGGTGGAGATCCACGGTCAGCACGACGACCGTGTTCTGGTCGATCCCAATGTCCATCGCGCGCTGCTCGACGCCTTCGGGGGCCACGGTGACCTTGTCGCCAGAACCCGCGCGGCCCATGCCGAGTTGCGTGAGGCCAACCAGGCCTTGCGCGACGAGACGGCGGCGGTCGAGGCCGCGCGCAAGGAAGCGGATTACCTCAGCCACGCCCATGAGGAGCTGGCCAAACTCGGCCCCCGCGCCGGCGAGGAGGAGGAGCTTGCGGCCGAGCGCACGGCGATGCAGCAGGCGGAAAAAGTCGCCGGCGACCTTCGAGACGCTCAGGATAGCGTTTCCGGCGACGGCTCGCCGCTCTCCACCTTGTCCTCCGCCCTGCGCCGGCTGGAGCGGCGCCAGCCCCAGGCCCCGCACCTGATCGAGCCGGCGCTCAAGGCGCTCGACGCCGCGCTCACCGCGTTCGATCTTGCCCAGCAGGCGCTCGATCAGGCCCTGCGTGACGCTGAATTCGACCCGCGCGCGCTGGAGCAAGTCGAGGAGCGGCTGTTCGCTCTGCGCGCCGCCTCGCGCAAATATTCCACGCCTGCGGACGGGCTTGCTGCCCTCGCGGAAAAATTTGCGGCCGATCTCGCCGCGCTCGACGCCGGCGAGGCGCGCCTCGTCGCGCTCGCCAAGGCGTGCGAAGCGGCGGAGGTCCATTATCGCGCCTGCGCCGCCGATTTGACCGCGGTGCGCAAAAAGGCCGCCAGAGCGCTCGACGCGGCGGTGAACGCCGAACTGCCGCCGCTCAAGCTGGAGCGCGCGGTTTTTTCGACCCAGATCGTGACCGACGAATCGCAGGCGGGGCCGGACGGCGCGGAAAAAGTCGAGTTCTGGGTCCAGACCAATCCCGGATCGCGTCCCGGCCCGTTGATGAAGGTCGCCTCGGGGGGAGAGCTGTCGCGTTTCATGCTGGCGCTGAAAGTGGCTCTGGCCGATCGCGGCTCGGCCCCGACTCTGGTGTTCGACGAAATCGATTCGGGCGCGGGCGGGGCGGCGGCCGACGCCATCGGCCAACGGCTGGCGCGCCTAGGGGCGAACGTGCAGGTGCTCTCCGTCACCCACGCGCCGCAGGTCGCGGCCCGCGCCACCACCCATATGCGCATTTCCAAGGACCTCGCCGACAAGGGCGCGCGCGCCGCCACCCGCGTCGCGCCGCTCGCCGACGAGCACCGCCGCGAGGAGATCGCCCGCATGCTCGCTGGCGCGACCATCACCGAGGAGGCGCGGGCGGCGGCGGCGCGGCTGATCGAAAATGCGCGCTAGCATGAGCAAGAGGGACGAACGCGTGCGCGCCCGCGAAGAGCACGCCAAACTCGGCGAGGAAATCGCCGCGCATGACCGCGCCTATTATCAGAATGACGCGCCGATCATTTCCGATGCGGAATATGACGCGCTCCGCCAACGCTATCAGGCGCTGGAGGCCGAGTTTCCCGAACTGGTTGATGAAAACTCGCTGAGCCGGACTGTCGGCGCGGCGCCGGCCGAGAAATTCGCCAAGGTCGCGCATGCCGTGCCCATGCTCTCGCTCGGCAATATTTTCTCGGACGAGGAACTGGAGGATTTCGTCGCCCGGGTGAAACGTTTTCTCGGCCTCGACCCGCAGGCGGAAGTCGCCTTCACCGCCGAGCCCAAGATCGACGGGCTTTCCTGCTCGCTGCGCTATGAAAAGGGCGTCCTGGTCAGCGCCGCCACGCGCGGCGACGGGCTGGTCGGCGAGGACGTGACCGCCAATGTCCGGACCATCGCCGATATTCCGCAAAAACTGGCCGGCGCGCCGCCGGAAATCATCGACGTGCGCGGCGAAGTCTATATGAGCCACAGCGACTTCGCCGCGCTCAACGAAAGGCAGGCGGCGGCCGAAAAGCCCTTGTTCGCCAATCCGCGCAACGCCGCGGCCGGCTCGCTGCGCCAGCTCGACGCCAATATCACGGCGCAACGGCCGCTGAAATTCTTTGCCTATGCCTGGGGCGAGTTGGTTTGGGGGGCGGCGGAGCCGGCGCCGCCGGCCGACACGCAGATGGGCGTGATCGCGGCCTTCCGCGACTTTGGCTTCACGGTCAATCCGTTGACGATTCTATGCCGTTCGGCGGCGGAAATGCTCGCTCATTTTCGCGACATCGAGAGCCGGCGCGCCGCGCTCGGCTATGATATCGACGGCGTGGTCTATAAGGTCAACGACCTCGCGCTTCAGCAAAGGTTGGGCTTCGTCTCGCGTGCGCCGCGATGGGCGACGGCGCATAAATTCCCGGCGGAAAAGGCGATCAGCGTCGTGCGCGACATCGAGATTCAGGTCGGCCGCACAGGCGTGCTGACCCCGGTGGCGCGGCTCGATCCGGTGACCGTCGGCGGCGTGGTCGTCTCCAATGCGACCCTGCACAATGAGGACGAGATCACGCGCAAGGATATTCGCGTGGGCGATAGTGTGATCGTTCAGCGCGCGGGCGACGTCATTCCGCAAATCCTCGGCATTGTTCCGGAAAAGCGTCCGGAGGGCGCGAAACCCTATGAATTTCCCCATGTCTGCCCGGCCTGCGGCTCGGCGGCGGTGCGCGAAATCGACGCCAAGACCGGCGAGGCGGAGGCGGCGCGGCGTTGCACTGGAACTTTAGTTTGTCCGGCTCAAGCTGTTGAAAGACTGAGACACTTTTGTTCACGTAATGCTTTCGATATCGAAGGCCTCGGCGATAAGCAGATCGCCTTTTTCTATGACAAGGGCCTGATTGGCGCCCCCGCCGACATTTTCACCCTTCAGCGGCGCGACCGTGAAAGCCTGACCAAGATCGAGAATTTCGAGGGCTTCGGGAAGGTCTCGACCAGAAAGCTGTTTGCGGCGATCGAGGCGCGGCGCGAGATCGCGCTCAACCGATTCATTTTCGCCCTGGGGATCCGCCATGTCGGCGAGACCAACGCCATCCGACTGGCGCGCTCCTTCGAAACTTTCGACGCCTTGCGCGAGACCGCTCGCCATGCCACGCCCGGTAGCGAGGCCCGCCGACGGATCAACGACATTGACGGCATCGGCGAGGTCGTCGCCGAAGCGGTGGCGGATTTTTTCGTCGAGCCGCACAATGAGCGCGCGCTCGACGCTTTGCTGGCGGAAGTGCGCATCCTGCCGATGGAGGCGCTCAAGAGCGACAGTCCGGTGGCGGGCAAGACAGTCGTCTTCACCGGCTCGCTGGAAAAAATGACCCGCGACGAGGCCAAGGCCATGGCGGAACGCCTCGGCGCCAAAGTGTCGAGCTCGGTCTCGAAAAAGACAGACCTCGTCATCGCCGGCGCCGATGCGGGGTCGAAGCTGGCCAAAGCGCGGGAGCTTGGCGTCGAAGTGATCGATGAGGACGGCTGGCTGGCGTTGGTCGGCGGGGCCTAGAACAAACGCTGTCATGTATTGAAATCATGGCGTTATTTTCAAGGCGACAATTTCGCGCGCCTAGCGGGGGAGGGCGCGGTTGCAACCCTTTCGCTCGCACTCTATCTGATGAGCAGAGGCGCGCCGCGAAAATCATGTTCGACGACATCTACAACCGCAAAATCCTGGAACTTGCCGCCAATATCCCGCGGGTTGGCCGGCTTGAGGCGCCGCAGGCCTCGGCCGACGCTCATTCGCGGCTGTGCGGCTCCTCGATCACCGTGGATCTCAGTCTCGAAGACGGAAGGGTTTCCGATTACGCCCAGGATGTGAAGGCCTGCGCTCTCGGCCAGGCGGCGTCCTCGGTCATGGGGCGGAATATCGTCGGCGCGGCGCCCGAAGAATTGCGGGACTTGCGCGAATGCATGCGCAAAATGCTCAAGGAAAATGGCCCGCCGCCGCAGGGCCGCTTCGCCGACGCGGGCGTGCTCGAACCCGCGCGCGATTACAAGGCCCGTCACGCCTCGATCCTGCTGGTGTTCGACGCGGTCGCCGCGGCGCTCGACAAAATCGAGAAAAGTTGTGTCCAGCCGCAACAATGATTTCGATCAATGCCTTTTCTGGCGAGAATTCTATATTAGCTATTGAAGCGAGGGGTTCAGCCCCAACCGCAACCCCAAGGGACAGAACCCTCGTCGTGACGCCCCGCAAATGGCGAGCCGCTGCTCGCCGGGCGCGGGGCGGACAGGAGGATGTCATGAAAACCCTGCTTCCGGATCTCTGGACGCGCGACTTTGTGACGGATCCCTTCCGCGCTTTTGAAAGGGAGCTGTTCGGGCGAGACCTTCCGAAAATGTTCCAGACGCCCGCCATGAAAGAAGCCATGGCGCCGGTTCCGGCGATGAACATCGCCGAGACTGAAAATGCGATCGAAGCGACGCTGGAAATTCCGGGCGTCGATGAGAAGGACATCAAGGTTCGCGTCGAAGGCGATCGCCTTATCGTCTCCGGCGAGAAAAGGTGTGAAAACAAACGCGAGGATAAAGATTGGCACGTGACCGAACGCCGGTTCGGCGCATTCTATCGCACGGTGCTGCTGCCGTTCGAACCTGCGGCGGATGCGATTAACGCCCATTATGACAAGGGCGTCCTGCATCTGACAGTTCAGAAACCCGCCGCCAAGACGACGACCGCCAAGACCATTCCCGTAATGTCTGGCGCGCCGAAGGCCGAAGAACCGCCGAAAGTCCAATAGGCGTCAAAGTAAATAGCAAAGCATCCGGCCGGCCCCCTCAAATGGGGGCCGGAGCTTTTTGGGGGCAGGATTCAGAAAGGTTTCAGGCCTTCAAGTCCACCCTGATCGGCACATGGTCCGAAGGCTTGTCCCTGGCCCTCATGTCGCGGTCGATGGCCACGCTTTCCAGCCGGTCGGCGGCCTGGGGCGACAGCAGAAGATGGTCGATCCGCAGACCGTTGTTCTTCTGCCAGGCGCCGGCCTGATAATCCCAGAAAGTATATTGCTTCGGCGCGTCGGTCGTCGCGCGCAAGGCGTCGGTGAAGCCGAGCGCCAGCAATTCGCGGAATTTTTGCCGCGTCGGCGGCGCGTAAAGGGCGTCGCCGAGCCAGGACTCGGGGTCGTACACGTCGCGCGCGTCGGGGATGACATTGTAATCGCCGCACAGAACCAGCCGCTCTTCGTATGAAAGCAGCTTGCGCGCATGGGCGATCAGCCGGTCCATCCAGGCGAGCTTGTAGTCATATTTGTCCGCGCCGAGCGGGTTGCCGTTGGGCAGATAGAGGCAGCCGACCCGCAGCGCCGTCTTGCCCCAGGGGATCACGGCCTCGATATAGCGCGACTGGGCGTCGTTTTCGTCGCCCGGCAGGCCGACGGCGATTTCCATCGGCGCCTTGGAAAGGATGGCGACGCCATTATAGGATTTCTGGCCGTGGATCGCGACATTATAGCCCGCCGCCTCGACCTCCAGCCGAGGGAACTGCTCTTCCAGGCATTTCAGCTCCTGAAGGCACAGAACATCCGGCTGGACAGTGCGCAAATAGCCGACGAGCGCCTCGACACGCTGGCGCACGGAATTGACGTTCCAGGTGGCGATGCGCAAGCGTCAGCTCCTTGTCGCTGACGGACGCCGCGCCGGCGGGCGGGCGCGCATCAGTTTCGGCGTCGGGCCGTGCGGGGTGACGCCCTCGCGCATCAGGGCGCGGCGCAACGGCCCGATCGCCGAGAAGAAGTTGAGGGCGAAAGCGCGCGCGAAATCGACCGGCAAGGCGTGAATGAGCAGGGAGCGGTTGAGAATATCGATGCCGCGCACCCGCAGTCCGATGTCGCGGGCGCGCTGGCGCTCGTAACGCTCCAGGGCGCGGGAGATTTCCTCCGGCTCGTCGAGATCGACGCCGTCGAGGCAATCGACCAGATTGGCGATGTCGCGCAGGGTCAGGTTCAGGCCTTGCGCGCCGATCGGCGGGAAGAGATGGGCCGATTCGCCGATCAGCGCCATGCGCATGCCGGTGACCCGCGAGGTTTTCATCGCGCCCATCGGGAAGGCGCCGAGCGGCCCGTCGAGCCGGATCGCGCCGAGCAGGCCGTGCGATTCGTCCTCGATCTCGGCGGCGAGTTCTTCCGGCGGCAAAGCTTGCAGGCGCCGGGCGTCGCGCGGCGAGACCAGCCAGACCAGGCTGGAGCGGCAGGGTTCGCCCTCGCGTCCGCGCAGGGGCACGAAGGTGAAAGGGCCCGAACGCTTGTGCCATTCGGTCGAAATCTGATGATGCGGCTTGTCGTGGGCGAGCAAAGCGGTCAGCGCGATCTGGGGATAGGACCAGGTCGTCACCGTTATGCCGGCGATCTGCCGCGCCTGGGAATTTCGGCCTTCGCCGGCGACGATGAACTTGGTCTCGATCCGCCCGCCTGAGGCGAGCCGCGCGCGCGCGCCGGAAAGGTTGAGCTCGAACTCGTCGATCAGGTCCTCGATCAAGGTGATCGACGGATCTTCGCGCGCGGCCTGGGCGAGTTCGGCGACCAAAGCATTGTTTTCGATATTCTCGCCGAAAGCGTCGAGGTCGATCTCGCGCGAGCGGAACTCCTTGGGGCCGGTCGGGAAGATCGAGCCGGTGTCGTCGATCATCCTTATGCCCTCCATCGGGGCGGCGTGACCGGCGAGGCGCGGCCACAGGCCGAGCGCGCGATAGAAGCGCAGCGAACCTTCGAACAAGGCCACGGTCCGGCCGGCGAGATTGGTCTCGACCTTGCCCACGACCACCACTTTGCGGCCCTGCGCGGCAAAGGCGTGAGCGGCCGAAAGCCCGGCCGAGCCGGCGCCCGCGACCAGCACGTCGCATTCCCATTGCTCGAGCGGTTGGCCTGCGCCAGAGCGAGAGCCTGTCGGCTCCTTCTGCTCCTGTCGCGCCTTCGCGGGACGACTCGTGGCGCGATTCGCCGGACTCATGGGCCCAATCCTTTTCTTAACCAGATTCACTTTAAGGCCCCGCGATTTGCGAGGGCAAGCGGGCTTTGCCGATAAGACGAATTGTCGCGTCCACGGCGCGTTAACGCCTGCGCGTCAGTCTGCGCTCATGAACTCGGAAAACGAAATGCACATCGACCGCCGAGCGGTTGTTTTCGGCGCAGGTCTGGCCGTGGCTTCGGCGGGCGCTGGCCTGTGGGCGTGGCGTCATCTGGGCCTGAGGGCGCGGCTTTTCAACCCTTTTCGCGCGGACCATTTCGAACTGGCGGCGCTGCCCGGCCTGACAGACGCTTCAGGCGCCGCCGTTCCGGGCTTTTCCTCGGCCGACATTGTGGGGAAATCCGTCTATATCAACGCCTTCGCCTCGTGGTGCCCGTTCTGTCGCGCCGAACATGAAGCCTTGATGGAATTCGCGCGGTCAGGCGCCCGAATTTATGGCGCGGCCTCGCTCGACCAACCGGAAAAAACGCTTCATTTCCTGCGGGAAAACGGCAATCCCTATTTCAGGCTCGGCATGGATCGCCACGGCTTTCTGTTCCGCGCGCTCGGCGCGCGCGGCATACCGGCGCATTTCGTTTTCGCGCCGGCGCCGCGCCTGACCTTCGCCGCGCAAGGGCCGATGGATTTCGCCCAGTTGCGGGCGAAAATCCTGCCCGCCTTGGCTTAGGGCTTGTTGGCGTTCGATCCGCGGCCGTGACGCGCGAAGGCTTTGCCTTGAGCGGGAGAGAGAAAATCGAAAATGCCTAGCCGGCAAAAACCTTAATGGCCGTCTGGTTCGTCGAAAGCCTCGCCGATATCCTTAGTCGCTCCGCGCCGCGATGGCGATCTTCGGCGGGTTGCCGAGGCGCTTGTCGAGATAGGCGTCGACCTTGCCGATCAGGTCGTCCACGCGATCCTCGAAGAAATGGTTGGCGCCTTCGACCACCGCGTGTTCGATGACGATGCCCTTCTGGGTCTTGAGCTTTTCTATGACGCTGGTGACTTCCTTGATCGGCGCCACGCGGTCCTGATCGCCGTGGACGAACAGGCCGGAAGAGGGGCAGGGCGCCAGAAACGTGAAGTCGAAGCGGTTGGCGGGCGGGGCGATCGATACGAAGCCCTCGATCTCGGGGCGGCGCATCAGCAGCTGCATGCCGATCCACGAGCCGAAGGAGACGCCGGCGATCCAGCACGAGCGCGCCTCCGGGCTGATCGCCTGCGCCCAGTCGAGCGCGGCCGCAGCGTCCGACAATTCGCCCTGGCCATGGTCGAAGGCGCCCTGCGAACGGCCGACGCCGCGGAAATTGAAGCGCAATACGGAAAATCCGCGCTCGGCGAAGGCGTAATAAAGCTGATAAACGATCTGATTGTTCATCGTGCCGCCGAATTGCGGATGCGGATGAAGAATGATCGCTATGGGCGCGCCGCGCTGTTTGGACGGATGAAAACGTCCTTCGAGACGACCGGCGGGTCCGTTGAAAATCACCTCGGGCATGGGCCTTCTCTTGGGTTCTTGACTCTTGGGTTCTTGACTGTGAACGACCTTCTTACCCAAGCGCGGGCTTTCGAATCAAACTTTTTCGCGCCTTTCGTCCGGAGAATCTCGTGTTGCTCGCCATCCGCCTGTTTTGGCTGACCTTGGCCGCCGCCGCCGCGCATTTTCACGACGGCCTGGCCTATCCGACCGTTCTGCTCGCCGCGCTGATCGCCTGGCGCGGCTGGGGACCGTGGTGGATTCTCCCGGTCATCGTCGCCGAGGCGGTCTATGCCTCCGACCTATTCGCGAGCGCCAGCGGCGGCGGCAAATTGCCGGGAGCGATGAGCAATGTGTTTTTTCAGCTGATCGTGTTCGCGCTGCTTGCGTTGATCGGTTTTGCCGCCGGCTGGACGTTCAGGCGGCGGGATACAAGGACATGATCGGCGCCGTCGTTGCAAGAGCTTTGGCGAGAGTTTTGGCGAGAGTTTTGCGTTTCGACGCTCGGCCGATTGCCCTCAAGGCCGCCGCGCGCTATCGAAAACCATGGTTCAAATAAAGCCTCATCCGCTGCTGGCTTTCGTCAACGCCCGCCTGATCGACCCGGAAAGCGGGACCGAGACGCGCGGCGGCGTTCTCGTCGAGAACGGGCGAATCAGTGATTTCGGCGCCGAGGTTACGGCGGCGAACCTGCCTCGCGAGGTCGCCCTGATCGAATGCGGCGGCGACGTCCTTTGTCCCGGCCTGATCGATTTGCGCGCCTTTGTCGGCGAGCCGGGCGCCGAGCACCGCGAATCCATCGCCACCGCCACGGCGGCGGCGGCGGCCGGCGGCGTCACCACTCTGGTGGCCAGTCCCGAGACCCATCCGCCGGTGGACGACCCGGCGGTGGTCGATTTCCTCAAGCGCCGGGCGCGCGATCATGGCCGGGTGCGGGTGCTGCCGACGGCGGCGATCTCCAAGGGGCTGGAGGGCCAGGAAATCACCGAATTCGGCCTGCTGCGCGAGGCGGACGCGGTGGCCTTCACCGACGGCTCGCGCTCGATCCGCAACAGCCAGACCCTGCGTCGCGCCATGACTTACGCCCGCGATTTCGACGCGCTGATCCTGCACTTCCCGGAGGATCGCGACCTCGCGGGCTCTGGGGTGATGAACGCGGGTGAATTGGCGACCCGGCTCGGCCTTTCCGGCGTGCCGCGCGAGGCCGAGGCCATTGCGCTCGACCGCGACATCAGGCTGGCGCGCATGACCGGGGCGCGCTATTGCGCCGCGCCCATTTCCACCACTTTGGCGCTGGACGTCATCGCCAAGGCCAAGGCGGAAGGGCTGCCCGTCTCCTGCGGCGTCACGATCAACCATCTGACGCTCAACGAGAACGACATCGGCTCCTATCGCACCTTTTTGAAGCTCAAGCCGCCGCTGCGGCGCGAGGAGGAGCGGCTCGCTTTGGTCGAGGCGGTCGCCAGCGGGCTGATTGACGTCGTTTTCTCCGACCATAATCCGCAGGACGTCGAAACCAAGCGCCTGCCCTTCGGCGAGGCCGATTTCGGCGCCGTGGGCCTCGAAACCCTGCTCGCGGCCGGGCTTCGCCTGGTTCACGCCGGCCATGTTCCGCTCAGCCGTCTGTTGCGCGCGATGACGACGAATCCCGCCGACATTCTGCGGCTGGAGCAGGGGCGGCTGAAGCGCGGCGCGCCCGCCGATCTCATTCGCTTCGATCCGGACGAGCCTTTCGTGCTGAACAAGGACGATCTCAAGTCGAGATGCAAGAACACGCCCTTCGACGAGGCGCGCCTGCAGGGCGTGGTCAAGATGACCATGGTCGCCGGCCATATCGTCCATGGCGCGGCGGCGGCGATGGAGCAGGCATGATTTCCCTTCCGCTCGCGCTTCTTGCGCTTCTTATCGGCTATGGCCTCGGCTCGATTCCCTTCGGCCTGCTGCTCACCAAAGCCGCGGGGCTCGGCGACGTGCGCGCGATCGGCTCCGGCAATATTGGCGCGACCAATGTGCTGCGCACCGGGCGCAAGGACATAGCCGCCGCGACTCTGCTGCTCGACGCGCTCAAGGGGACGGCGGCGGTGCTCATCATGTCCCGCTTTTCGCTCGAAGCCGGCGCCCTGGCGGGGTTCGCGGCCTTTCTCGGCCATATTTTCCCGGCCTGGCTCAAGTTCAAGGGCGGCAAGGGCGTTGCGACCTTTCTCGGCTGCCTGTTCGGCTTCGCCTGGCCCGCCGGTCTGGCCTTCATGGCGATCTGGCTCGCGACAGCTTTTCTTTCGAAATATTCGTCGCTCTCGGCTTTGGTCGCCAGCGCTTTGTCGCCTGTCGTGCTTTGGCTGCTGGGCCTTCCCGGCCACGCCGATCTGCTTGCGGTCATGGCCGCGATCCTGTGGGTCAAGCACAGGGAAAACATCGCCCGGCTGCGCGCGGGGACCGAAGGCAGGATCGGCCAGAAGAAATGAAGGCGGCGCGCCTCACCGACGAACAGAAACTTGACTGGCTGCAACTCATCCGTTGCGAAAACATCGGTCCGCGCACTTTCCTCGCCTTGATCCAGCGCCATGGCGACGCCGGCGCCGCGCTGCGCGCTCTGCCAGAGCTGATCCGCCAGGGCAGGGGCCGGCCGGTGACGCTGGCCTCGCGCGATATGGCTTTGCGCGAATGGGAGCGGGCCGCGCGCCTCGGCGCCCGCTTCATCGCTTTATGCGAGCCGGATTTTCCGCCCGCGCTGCGGGCGATCGACGCGCCGCCGCCTCTGATCGCGGTTCGCGGCGACGCCGGCCTGTTGCGCAAGCCCATGGTCGCGCTGGTCGGCTCGCGCAACGCCTCGGCCGCGGGGCTCGCCATGACCGAAAGGCTCGGGCTGGGCCTGGGCGCGGCGGGCTATGCCGTGGTTTCGGGCGCGGCGCGCGGCATCGACGCCTGCGCCCATAAAGCCTCGCTGCCGACCGGCGCGGTCGGCGTGCTCGCGGGCGGGCTCGACAGGCCCTATCCGCCGGAAAATCTCGATCTGCTCGAAGACATGGCCGCGCGCGGCGTGGTGATCTCCGAAATGCCCTTTGGCTATGAGCCGCGCGGCCGTGATTTTCCCCGCCGCAACCGCATCGTCTCCGGCCTGTCCCTGGCGACGGTGGTGGTCGAGGCGGCGCGGCGCTCGGGCTCGCTGATCACGGCGCGCTTCGCCCAGGAGCAGGGCCGCGAGGTTTTCGCCGTGCCGGGCTCGCCGCTCGATCCGCGCGCGGCGGGGGCGCTCGACCTTATTCGCGACGGCGCGCTGCTTTGCATGGACGCGCAGGATGTGATCGACGTCGTCGCGCCGCTCGCCGCGCGCGGCGCCGCACGTTACGACCTGCTGTTCGAGCCCGAGCCGGCGCCCTATGACGAGCCGCTGTGGGACGAATGGGACGGGATCGCGCCCGCCGCGCCGCTCGCGCTCGAATTCGTGGACGACGAATTGGACGCCGGGCAGGACTTTAAGGCGAATGGCGCAGAGCGCCGCGACGCCGAGACGGGCCGCGAAAGGGTCGAGCGCCTGCTCGGGCCGGCGCCTATTGGCGTGGACGATCTCGCCCGCGCCAGCGGATTTTCGGTTCAGGAAATCCGTCTGATCCTGCAGGAGCTGGAAATCGAAGGCCGGATCGAACGCCACGGCGGCGACCGCGTCGCGCTGATCGGCTGATCAATCCTCGTCAAAAGGCGTCTCGGTCTGCCGGGCCTGCATCTCGGCCTCGACGCGGGCCATTTCCAGCAGATAGTTGAGGAGGTCGAGCCTGGCGTCGCGCGCTATCAGGGCGAGCGAGCCGACCATGTCCGAAATATAGCGCGCGGTCTCTTCCGCCGAGCCGGCCGCGGGCGCGTCGGCGCCGTCGTCCTCGGTGTCGTAGCGGAAATCTTCGTCGTTTGCGTCGTTTGCGGCCGGCGTTTCAGAGGCAAAGGCGTCTAAATCCATTGCGGCTTTTTTCCTGGATTTCTTGGTCATGGAACACCGAAGAACCGAAAACTGGCGAGACGCGGGCAGGGGCCAAGTTCGTCCGACCGGAGGCATCCCCGCCAGCGCCGCTCCACGGACAAGCAAGGGTTGTAGCGCCTTGGCCCGCGAGCGTCTCGTCTTGAGGCGATCCAGAAGTTTAACGCGATTTGTGTTTGTGGTCGATGGTTAAGGCGTAAATCTCATCTTAAATCTTGGCTTGATTTATCCCGGAAGTCGATGGAGGCGGTCCAACGCGCCTTGCAGGATATAGGCCGCGGCCATCCGGTCCACAACTTCCGCGCGCGTTTTGCGCGAGACGTCCTGAGCGATCAACTCGCGGGTGACGGCGGCGGTCGAGAGCCGCTCGTCCCAGAACACGAAGGGTTTTTTGGCCAGGGGCGCGGTTTGTCTGACGAAAGCGCGCGTCGATTGGGCGCGCGGGCCTTCCGTGCCGTCCATATTGAGCGGCAGGCCGATCACGAAAGCCGCAACTCCGTGGTTGTCGGCGAGGGCCAGCATCTGCGCGACATCCGGCGTATATTTGACGCGCTTGATCGTCGTGAGCGGCGTGGCGAGCCGCCGTTCGACATCGGACAGGGCCAGGCCGATGGTCTTGGTTCCGAGGTCGATCCCCATCAGCCGCTCGTTGCGCTTCAACTGGCCGGCAAGCTCGTCCAGCGTCACGACGGCGGCGTTTTTCTGCGGTTCGGTCATGGTTCCCGCTAACACGGGCCATGCGTTTAGGCTAGCGTCGCGCCATGGCCGGTTCGAACGAAAAGACGTTGCAATCCTATGCCGCGCGGCTCGCGGCCTATGTCGACGGCACGGCGCCGGACGTAAGCGGCGCGGTGAAGGACTGGATCGATGCGCTGCTGGCCGATTTGCCGCCTTCCGCGCGCCTTTTCGAACTGGGCGCCGCCTTCGGCCGCGACGCCGCTTACATTCGCCGCCGGGGGTTCCGCATCGAATGCGCCGACGCCGTGCCGGGTTTCGTCGAAACCTTGCGCGCCCGGGGGCTGAAGGCGCGGCTTTTCAACGTCCTGACTGACGATCTTCCTGAAATCTACGACCTGATCTTCGCCAATGCCGTGCTGCTGCATTTCACGGGTGATGAATTCGCCCTGGCGCTCGCCAAATTACGCTGCGCGCTTGCGGCCGGCGGGCGCCTCGCCTTCAGCCTCAAACGGGGACGGGGCGAGGAATGGTCGAACGCGAAAATCGGCGCGCCGCGCTACTTCCTTCATTGGGAGGCGGAGGATTTGCCGCCCTTTTTGCGCGCGGCCGGCTTCGCCTCCTGGGAAATCGCCTGCGCGCGCGAAAACTGGCTCTATGTCACGGCGCGCGCGCCCTGACCCTTTCGCTTGCGTCAACCATGCGCGCGACTAAACTCCCGCCAATTCTCCATGAGAGGCGATATGAGAGGCGATCCCATGAAAATCACCTGGCTCGGCCATTCGGCGTTCCGCGTCGATCTGCGCGACTCGCACATCCTGATCGACCCCTTCCTCACCGGCAATCCGAAATTCACCGGCAGCCTGGACGAGGTCTCGGCGGGCGTCACCCATATCGTCCTCACCCACGGTCATGACGACCATATCGGCGACGCGCCGGAGATCGCCAAAAAGACCGGCGCGCAGATCGTCGCCAATTTCGAAGTCTGCATGTTTCTCAACAGCAAGGGCGCCGAAAACATCAATCCCGGCAATACCGGCGGGACCATTCCCTGCGGCGAATTCTCGGTCGCGCTCACGCCGGCTTTGCATTCGGCCAGCACCATCATTGACGGCAAGCCGGTCTATCTCGGCAATCCCAATGGCGCGGTCCTGCTGCCAGAATCCGGCCCGCGCGTCTATCATTTCGGCGACACCGCGATCTTTTCCGACATGGACCTCATCCGCGAAATGTACCAGCCGGAAATCGGCCTCATTCCGGTCGGCGACCGTTTCACCATGGACGGCAAGACGGCGGCCCTGGCGGTGAATCGTTATTTCGACTTCCGCCATGTCATTCCGATGCATTACGGCACCTTCCCGATCATCGACCAGACGCCGGACGCCTTCGTCGCCGCCATGCAGGGCGCCAAGGCGCGGGTCCATCGTCCGGAGATCGGCGAGACGATCCAGTTTTGAAATGTTGGGCGTCGGAGCGTCAAAAGCCGTCGGGCCGCGCGGCGAAATCGCGGCGCGGCCCGAGATTCTGAGGCGTTTGCGGCGCGGTCGCCGCTTCAGCGCGCCGCCGCTCGCGCCGATTCCCGCAGGGCGGGCTTGGGAGCGATCTTCTCGGTCGGGATCTCAACATCGATCTCGAGCGTGGAAACGGCCCCCGAATGATCCATCTTGATCTTCAGAGCCTCCGGATCGATTTCGACATGTTTGGCGATCGTCGCCAGGAGTTCGTCGCGCAGAATGGCGATGAGATTCCCGGGCCCCAGCGTGACGCGCTCGTGCGCGAGCAGAATCTGCAAACGCTCGCGCGCGACCGGCGCGGAACCGCGCGTCTTGAAAAAGGCGAATACGTTCATGCCGCCCTCCGGCCGAGGATGCGATTGAGGAACGACTTCTTTTCGCCGGGAAACAGCATGGGCACCGATTCGCCGGTGAGGCGGCGCGCCGCGTGCTCATAGGAGCGGGCCGCCTCGGTCGTCGATCCGTTGATGGTGACGGGAGCGCCGAGATTGGACGCCCGCAGGATGTCCTCGCTCTCCGGAATGATCCCGAGCAGGGGAATGGAGAGGATGTCCAGCACATCGTCGACGCTGAGCATTTCGCCGCGGCTCGCGCGGGAAGCGTCGAAACGGGTCAGGAGAAGCTGTTTCTCCATGCGCTGGCCTTGTTCGGCGCGCAGGGTCTTGGAATCCAGCAATCCGATGATGCGATCCGAATCGCGGACCGACGACACCTCCGGATTGGTGACCACGACCGCCTCGTCGGCGAAGCGCATCGCCAGCGTCGCGCCCCGTTCGATTCCCGCCGGACTGTCGCAGAGAATCCAGTCGAAGACGCCGCGCAATTCGCCGATGACCCTTTCCACGCCCGCTTCCGTCAAGGCGTCTTTGTCGCGGGTCTGCGACGCCGCGAGCAGGTTCAATGTGTCGATGCGCTTGTCGCGGATCAGCGCCTGCGACAGCTTGATGTCGCCCTGGGCGACATTGATGAGGTCATAGACGACCCTGCGCTCGGCGCCCATCACCAGATCGAGATTGCGCAAGCCCACGTCGAAATCGACGACGCAGACCCGCTGGCCGCTCTTGGCCAGCGCGGCTCCGAGCGAAGCCGTCGATGTCGTCTTGCCCACGCCGCCTTTTCCTGACGTCACCACAACGACTTTGCTCATTGCGCTCCCCTTTTCCTCAATTCAAGATGCGGATCTGCAGGCCGCCTTCGGCCAGCCGGACTTCGACGCTTTTGCCCTCGAGCCTCGGATCCATGTCCTCCGCGGTCCTGTAGGCGCCGCCGATGCAGAGCAGTTCGGCGCGCGCTTCGGTGCAGAAAATGCGCGCATTCGGCGCGCCGGAGACGCCGGCGATGACCCGGCCCTGGATCGCGCCATAAACATGAACCGATCCGCCAGCGATGATTTCGGCGCCTGAGGCGACGCGGCCCACGATCGTTATGTCGCCCTCGAGATTCACGATCGATTGGCCGGAACGCACCGGCGCGTCGATCACCAGCGTTTTGGCGCTCGGCGGGGCTTTCGCAGGCTCTGCGGGTGCGGCATTGGTTTCAGCGGGCGTTTCAGCGGGCGTTTCTTGCGGCGCGACGGGCACGCCTCCCGTCACCTTCGGCGGCAGATGCGGCCCGACCAGGGACGGGTTGGCGCCTTCCGCGCCCATGACGCGGATATGGCGGCGCGCAAGCTGGCCCAGAAGGTCGCGATAATCCTTCACCGATATGTCGATCTGGGCGAGATCGAGGATGATCGGCTTGTTGGCGAAGAAATTCGGGGCTTGGGCCAGCCAGCCGTCAAGCGTCCCGAGCCATTCGCTCAACGGCTCCACGGGCTGCAGAACGAACGCGATCAGCGAATGGGTTCGCAGATTTAGCGTGGCAGGAGAGCGAACGTGGGCGTTCATCGAAGCATCCCATTGTCATTTCGTTAACCATGCATGGGAATGGTTGACGAAATCTTAACGGATCGATCGCAGCTCCCTCGCCGGGTCCGGGTGTCTGGTGAATTTCCACAGTCGGATCAACTGGCGCAATCGTTGCGCCGCGGCAACGCCTTCTGTATAGGCTAGAGCCCTTACAGGCGGCGGGTGAAGCCGCCTCATCCAGCATGGAGCCCTCGATGTCGGTCGATCTGGCGACGGTGCGGCGCATCGCCCATCTCGCGCGCATTCGCGTGAGCGAAGAAGAAGCGCCTTTCCTGCAGAACGAAATCAATTCCATCCTGAGCTTCGTCGAGGAGTTGAACGCGGTCGACGTCTCGGGCGTCGAACCGATGACCTCGGTTCTGCCGATGACGATGAAGAAACGCGAAGACGTCGTCACCGACGGCGAGATCGTCGAAAAGGTCCTGGCCAACGCCCCCGCACGCGAGGACGGTTTCTTCGTCGTACCGAAAGTCATCGAATAGCAAAGGGACGCGATATGTCCGATCTGACCCGCCTGACGCTTGCGCAAGCGCGCGAGGGCCTCGCCGCCAAAAAATTCTCGGCGGTCGAACTGAGCCAGGCTTTCATTGCCGCCATGGCGCGGGCGAAGAGCCTCAACGCCTTTATTGTCGAAACGCCGGAAAAGGCGCTCGAGCAGGCCAAAGCCAGCGACGAAAGGCTCGCCAGGGGCGAAGCCCGCCCGCTGGAAGGCATCCCGCTCGGGATCAAGGACCTTTACGCGACCGAAGGCGTCCAGACGACCGCCGCGAGCCATATTCTCGAAGGTTTCGTGCCGCAATATGAGTCCACCGTCACCGCCAATCTGTGGCGCGACGGCGCGACCATGCTGGGAAAACTCAATCTCGACGAATTCGCCATGGGCTCGTCGAACGAGACCTCTTATTTCGGTCCGGTGATCTCGCCCTGGCGGCGCAGCGGCTCCGACGCCAAACTCGTCCCCGGCGGCTCCTCGGGCGGCTCGGCGGCGGCGGTCGCGGCGCGGCTGTGCCTTGGGGCGACGGCGACCGACACCGGCGGCTCGATCCGCCAGCCCGCGGCCTTTACCGGAACCGTCGGGATCAAGCCGACCTATGGCCGCTGCTCGCGCTTTGGCATAGTGGCCTTCGCCTCGTCGCTCGACCAGGCCGGGCCGATCGCGCAGAATGTGCGCGATACGGCGATTCTGCTGCGCTCGATGGCGGGGCATGACCCTAAGGACACCACCAGCGTGGACGCGCCTGTGCCGGATTACGAAAGGGCCATCGGCGCCTCGGTCAAGGGCAAGGTGATCGGCATTCCGAAGGAATATCGCCTCGATGGCCTGTCGGCCGAGATCGGGGCTTTGTGGGATCAGGGCGTCGCCTGGCTGCGGGCGGCGGGCGCCGAAATCCGCGAAATCTCGCTGCCCCACACCAAGCACGCTTTGCCGGCCTATTACATCGTCGCGCCGGCGGAAGCGTCTTCCAATCTCGCCCGTTACGACGGCGTACGTTATGGGTTGCGCAAGACCGGCAAGGATATTGTCGATCTTTACGAGCTCACCCGCGCCGAAGGTTTCGGGAAGGAAGTGCGCCGCCGCATCATGATTGGCACTTATGTGCTGTCGGCCGGCTATTACGACGCCTATTACCTGCGCGCGCAAAAAATCCGCTCGCTGATCAAGCGCGATTTCGACCTCGCTTACGAAGCCGGCGTGGACGCGATCCTCACTCCCGCGACCCCGTCGGCGGCTTTCGCGCTCGGCGAAAAGGGTTCGTCCGATCCGGTGGAAATGTATCTCAATGACGTTTTCACCGTCACCGTGAACATGGCAGGCCTGCCGGGCCTCGTCGTGCCCGGCGGCCTTTCGGCGGAGGGTCTGCCGCTTGGCCTGCAATTGATCGGCCGGCCGTTCGAGGAGGAAACCATCTTTTCGCTCGGCCAGGTCATCGAGGAGGCGGCGCCGAAGATCGGCCTGCCGGAAAGCTGGTGGGGCTGAACGCCGTGAGCGGCGCAGACGAGATGGCTGCGGCGAACAACGCGGACATGGCCGCATTGCGCCAGAGAATCGACTCGCTCGACGCCGCCCTCGTTGATGCGCTCGCCGAGCGCCAGCGCTGCATCGAGGAGGCGGCGGACATCAAGAGCCGTATCCGCTGGCCGGCGCGCATCGGGCCGCGCGTCGATGAAGTGCTTGCCCGCGTCGCCGCGCGGGCAAAGGAAAAAAATCTCGATCCCGATCTCGCGCGATCCCTGTGGACCGCGATCATCGAATGGTCGATTGCATATGAAGAGCGTCTGATGAAAGATTTGTCAGACAGGAAAGGCGATCCCGCATGAATACGCACGCCAGTTCTTCCAAACTGATCCCGGGCGCGACCGGCGAATGGGAAGTCGTCATCGGCCTTGAAATCCACGCCCAGGTGACGAGCCACGCAAAGCTTTTCTCCGGCGCCTCGACCGAATTCGGCGGCGCGCCCAACAGCCATGTCTCGCTGGTGGACGCGGCCATGCCGGGCATGCTCCCCGTCATCAACGAGGAATGCGTCAAACAGGCGATCCGCACCGGCCTGGCGCTGAAGGCGCAGATCAATCATCGCTCGGTGTTCGACCGCAAGAATTACTTCTACCCCGACCTGCCGCAGGGCTATCAGATCAGCCAGTACAAACATCCCATCGTCGGCGAGGGCGAGGTTTTGGTCGATCTGTCGCCGACCGAGCAGATCAAGGTCGGCATCGAGCGCCTGCATCTCGAACAGGACGCCGGCAAATCCCTGCACGATCTCGGCGCCAACGATTCCCATGTCGATTTGAACCGCTCCGGCGTCGCGTTGATGGAGATCGTGTCGAAACCCGACATGCGCTCGGCGGACGAGGCCAAGGCCTATGTGACCAAGCTGCGCACCATCCTGCGCTATGCCGGGACCTGCGACGGCAATATGGAGCAGGGGTCTTTGCGCGCCGACGTCAATGTTTCGGTGCGCAAGCCGGGCGCGCCCTATGGCACGCGCTGCGAGATCAAGAACGTCAATTCGATCCGCTTCATCGGCCAGGCGATCGACGTCGAGGCGCGCCGCCAGATCGGCATTCTCGAAGACGGCGGAACAATAGATCAGGAGACGCGGCTCTACGATCCCAACAAGGGCGAGACGCGCTCGATGCGCTCCAAGGAAGAAGCGCATGACTATCGCTATTTCCCCGACCCCGATCTGCTGCCGCTCGAATTCGACCAGGCCTATGTGGACGAGCTGGGGAAGAACCTGCCCGAACTGCCGGACGAGAAGAAGGCCCGTTTCATCGCGCAATATGGGCTCTCGCCCTATGACGCGGGCGTGCTGGTGCTGGAGCGCGCCTCGGCCGATTATTTCGAGGAGGCGGCGAAAGGCCGCGATGCGAAACTCGTCGCCAACTGGGTGATCAACGAACTTTTTGGCCGCCTGAACAAGGAAGGCAGGGGAATCGAGGACTCGCCGGTTTCCGCGGCGCAGATCGGCGCCATCGTCGATCTGATCGCAAGCAATGTGATCTCCGGAAAGATCGCCAAGGACCTGTTCGAAATCGTGTGGACCGAGGGCGGCGCCCCGACGCAGATCGTCGAAACGCGAGGCATGAAACAGGTCACCGATACCGGCGCGATCGAGGCGGCGGTGGATGAGATCATCGCCAAGAATCCCGACAAGGTCGAACAGGCGAAAGCCAAGCCGACCATGCTCGGCTGGTTCGTCGGTCAGGTGATGAAGGCGACAGGCGGCAAGGCCAATCCGCAGGCGGTGAACGATCTGTTGAAGGCGAAACTGGGACTCTGAGTCGCGCGCGTCGCGCTCGCCAAATCGCTTCCGTCGCCGACGCGCCGCGAATTTTCGCGGCGTTGTTTTGCGCGGGTGAATTTTTTTTTTCGTGTGTGCGCGCCGGCCTTCCGCGGCGCATCGGCGCTCCTGCGGCGCAAGCCGTCACGACGAATTGAAACAGGAATTTCACCCCTCCGCCTGTCGGCGAAAATGACGTAGCGTCGTTGCGGCGCGCGGAAAAGCTGCGGCGAAGGGCGTGGCTTAATAAATTGATTTTGATGTAAAAATCATGAATTGTTCCTGCCGGGTGGCGACGGGATGTTGATAGGCTCCGACCTTGGCGAGCGCGAAAATTGCAGCGTGGCGCGATCGCGAAGCGCCTTCCCTTCATCGCTTGCGCGCGGACCCGTTCGCGGGAATCCGCGCCCGCGAGACGGATTTTCTTGACGTCGCGCGCAGTCGTTGCGGAGCAAATTTCGTCGCGCGTGAGCGCGAGAGACGTCGGGCTCTCTTGCAAGACTTTTGAACAGGTTTAGGCTGCTTGCGCCCAATCCGGCAGAACATGCGCCGGCGACGCCAAGGGGGATATGATGGCGCAATCAACAAGGAAAAATTCAGCCGCGAAAAAATCCGCGGCGCCGGCGGAAAGCGAGGCCGCCGTCGAGAAGAAACCGCGTGCGACCAAGCCCAAAGCGGCGGCCAAGTTGGTCGCCAAGCCGGCTGGCAAGTCGGCCGCCAAATCGGCTGGCAAGTCGGCTGCCAAGTCTCAAGCTGCGGCGAAAGAGCCAAAGAAGGCTGCGGCCGCAAAGAGCGCCGCCAAAAAGACCGACGCCAAAAAGACCGACGCCAAAAAGTCTGAGAGCAAGAAAACGGAAGCCAAGAAGTCCGAGGCCAAGAAGTCGGCCAAAGGCGTGACCAAGACCTCCGCCAAGAGGACCGCAAAGCTGGCGGCGGAAAAGCCCGCGATCGCCAAGAAGACCGCGGCCAAGAAGACTGCGGAAAAGAAGGTCTCCGAAAAGAAGACGTCCGCCAGAAAGACTTCCGCGAAGCCGGCGGCGAGCGCAAAAAAGACGGCGGCCAAATCCTCTGCGAAGACGGCGACCAAGAGCGCCGCCAAGACGACGGCCAGGGGCGCGGCGAAGACGACCAAGAGCGCCGCCAAGACGGCCAAGAGCGACGCCAAGGCGGCGGCTAAGGGCGCCGCCAAGACGGCCAAGAGCGACGCCAAGACGGCCAAGAGCGCCGCCAAGACGGCCAAGAGCGCCGCCAAGACGGCCAATGGCGCCGCAAAGACGATAAAGAGCGCGACGAAAAAGCCGGCGGAAAGGAAATCGGCGACCGCGAAAAACACCGCCAAGGCCGCGACGGCGAAATCGGCCAACGGCAAATCACCGGCGGCCAAACCGGCGGGCGGAAAAAAGGCCGCAGCCAAATCCGCTGCGACTCAGAATGCGCGGGTGAAGGCGGGTGCGAAAAAAACTGCGGCGAAGGGCGCGGCCAAGGCGACCGCGCCGAAAGCTTCCGCGAAAGTCGCAGCCAAGAAAGCGCCGGCGAAGTCTGCGGCCAAGGCGGCCGCAAAATCGGAAGCAAAGCCGTCGGCGCGCAGCGCCGCCGCGTCCCGTCGCGTGACGAAGAAGGTCGTGGCTGAGGCTGTGGCGGTTCCCGTTGCGGCGCCAGAAAAGCCGAAGGCCAGACGCGCCGCGTCGCGCAAGCCGAAAGCCGCCGTCGCGCCGGCCGAGGCTCCGCCGCCCGTCGAAACCACGCCTGTCGTGGAGGAGGCGCCGGCTCCTGCGCCCGGGGCGAGCGAAGGGCAGGCCTGAGCCGGCTCGCGCCAGCTTTCCGTTGATCGCGATTCGGGCGGGATCAACGAAGGCCCTCGCATCGGCCATCGCCCTTCGTGAGACGGGCGTCCGCAGACGTCCTGTCGGTCGCGGGCCTGACCGGTTCAATGGGAGCCGGCGTCAGTCCTTGGCAGGCAGACATTTTTCGGCGAAGGAGCGCCAGGTCAGTCCCTCGCTCTTGCCAGCCATTTTCAGATCGCGCCAGCGTTCGCCACATAGGCGCATGCGTTGGCGCGAGGCCGGCGGAAGATTGAAGGGTTTCAATGTCGCTGGATCGACGTCGACCGGCACGCGCTGCGTCGAGGGGACGGTCGTTGGCGCGGTCGCCGGCTTCTGTGGCGCGAGATTCGCCGGGGCTTCCGGCTGCGCGGCTGGGGGCGGCGCGCCTTGCGGTTGCGCGGGGGCCATGTATTCGGGCGGCCGGCGCGGCGGCTGCGGAATTGCGCCCAGGGCCGCGCCGGCGAGCAGGACGATGGGCGCCGACAAAACGACGCCCCGGATGCAGGGCTCGCGTCGGCAATGACGAGACAGAATGGCGAGATTAGTCCGAAAACCGGCAGCCACTTTTCGGAAATCCTGCTGTAGGTGATGGCGGAGACGGAGGGATTCGAACCCTCGATAGGGCTTTACAACCCTATAACGGTTTAGCAAACCGCCGCCTTCAGCCTCTCGGCCACGTCTCCCGCCGACGCGCCGCGCCGCAAACTGAGCCGCAGCGAAACGCGTGGCGCTGACATATGCCCGACCGGGAGAGGAATGGCAAGCGGTTCCGGCCGCAAAAGCCGAACTGGCGGCGCGCGCGCAAGGCCATTGGCGCCGCCGGCCGTGGGCGGCTAGATTTAGGGCGATGAAGATGAAGTGGGGGAGTCGATGCGTCGGCCCGGCATTTGGTGGATAGGTCTGGCGGCGGCGACCGGCCTGTGGCTGGCATTGATCCATTTCGAGGCGCCGAAGCTGGAAAGCGGGCTCGCGGCGCGCGCCGACGCCGTCCTGCGCGAGAAATTGGGCGGGTCCGCGACGGTCTTCGCACAGGGCCGCGACCTGCGCGTCGCCGGTCTGATTTTCGACCAATCGGCGCGGGCGGGCGCGCTCGCCGCGCTACGCGCGCTGCCGGGGGCAGGGCGAGTCGAGGACGACCTGAAGCCTCCGCCGCCGCTTTCGCCCTATGCCTGGCGCGCGGCGCGGAACGGGGCCGATCTGGTCCTTGGCGGCGCGACTCCGACGCCCGCCGCCCGGGCGGCCTTGGTCGAGGCGGCGCGGAAGGCGGCGCCCGGCGCGCGAATCGTCGATGACATGATCTATGCCTCAGGCGCGCCGCCCGATTTTGTCGTGCGCGCCGCGGCGCTGCTTCCCGCTCTCGCTCATTTGCGCCATGGCGAGGCGCGCTTGCGCGACGGCGCGGCGACGCTTGCCGGTGAAGCGGCGAATGAAGCCGAATATCGCGCGGTCGCGTCCGCCGCCGCCGGACTCCCCGTCAAACTCGATGTTCCGCCGCCCGGCGCGCCTCGGCCCGAGACCACGGCCGACAGTGGCGTAAAAACGCTGCCCCCGTCGCAGTCTGCCGTGACGCGGCCGGCTGCCCCGCCCATGTCCGCCCTGGCGCCGAAGGCGGCCGAGGATTGCAACGCCGCGCTGGCGCGGATGGCGCGCGCGACGCCGGTGCAATTCGAAAACGCCGCCCGGCTGACGCCTGCCTCGAAGGCGCCGCTCAAGGCTTTGGCCGCGGCGGCCAAGGCTTGTCCCTCCGCCACGCTCGCCATTTCGGGCTTATCCGATAGCGCCTCGGAACGCGGCGATGATCTTTCGTGGCGGCGGGCCGAGGCGGTGGCGGCTTTTCTGCTCGCCGAAGGGGTCGAGCCGCAAAGCCTCCATATTTCCGGTCCGGGCGAGGGCCGGCCGGCCGAAGGCGGCGAGGGCCGCATCGACATTCAGGCAAGGTGAAGCGCTGATGATCTTTCTCCTGCAGCGTCTTTCGGCCTGGGCTTTCGCCGCCGCCGCGCTCGGCTTCGTCTGCGGCCTGCTCGCCTGTCGCGGAAGGGAAAAGCCGCATTGGCGCGGTTTCGGGCTCGCGCTGGCGTTCGCCCTGGGGCTCGGCGGCGCCGACGCCCTCGATCTGGCGCCGGGCCGTTATGGCCTTTGGCTTGAGGCGGGCCTGATGGTCCTTGCGTGTTATCTGTTGGGGAGCGGCGCCGGCTGCCTCCCCGGGCTGCTTCTCGCTCCGCATAAAAAGGCCGAGCCGCCGGAATGGGTCGGCGCGGCGCGGGAGGCGGGCGAATGGGCCGAAGCCTTCGTCGCCGCCGCGCCGGCGGCGATCGCCGCGAATGACGCGGCCCTGGCCTGTCTCGCCTCGTCCGCCGCCGCGCCGGCGCCAGAGCCTGCGCCGGTCGAGGCGCCGCCGGAGCCCGAATTGTCGCCGCCGGCGCCGCCCGCGCCCGCAGACATTCCTCCGCCGCCGGCGCCGCCCGCGCCGCCAACGGAGGATTTCGCGGCAATTCGCGGCCTCGATCGCCGGTCGGCGCAGGGGCTGCGCGCTCTGGGCGTCAACGATCTGGCGTCGCTTGCGGCATTGCCGCGGGAGGGGCGCAAGGCCGCGGCCGTCCGGCTTGGCCTTGACGAAGAGGTGATCGATTATTGGGCGGCCCAGGCGCACCTGTTGGCCCATGGCGTCACGGCGCGCCCGGCCGGCGCGGAGGAAACCGCCGACCGGCTCGACGCCGGCGCGGCGCGGGCCCTGAGCGCTGGCCTGCCGCAGATCGTCGCCGCTCAGACCAACGACGCGCTTTATCCCGGCGAAAGGCCGTTCGGCGTCCTGGCGGCGCTGGGCGGCGGCGACGACCTGACGCGGATCGCCGGCATAGACGAGGCCGACGCGCGACGCCTTCATGCGCTCGGCATATGGACTTTTTCCCAGATCGCCGCCTGGTCGGCGGATCACGCGCGCTGGGTCGAATTCTATCTCGCGGAGCCTGGCCGCGTTCGACGGCAACATTGGCGCGAACAGGCGCGGAAACTGGCGGCGCGGCCTTCGGTTACGTTATGACCTGAGTAACGTTTGCCGGCGAAGCGGGTTTATTGCCGGCGTTTGTCTCTATTGCCCGGTAAATCTTGGCCGCTTGAAAAAATTGTGTGTGGGACTCTTGTCGCCACAAAAAATGGCTAGGAAGGCCGACAGCCAATGCTATCCTCGATTCGTTGATTCTGAGCTTGGTCGCGGGTCGTATCGGGGCGATTCCCCGGTTCTCGCGGGCGGCAGCCACATTGTCAGGAGCCGTTTCATTGGGCGCCAGCGAACAGCCGGGAATTCCGCAGGACTCCGAATCCGGGATGTCGGGCGAGGCCGCGCCCGAGGTCATCGAGGTTCGAGGCCGCATCAAATGGTTCGACATGGCGAAGGGCTTCGGCTTCGTCGTTCCGGACAACGGGCTCGCCGACGTCCTGCTGCACGTCACGGTGCTGCGGCGCGACGGCTATCAGACCGCTCCGGAGGGCGCGCAGGTGGTCTGCCAGGCGCAGAACCGCACCCGGGGCCTGCAGGTCTTCCGCATCCTCTCGATGGACGAATCGACGGCGGTGCATCCGGCCCAGCTTCCCCTGGCGCGCACCCATTGTGTCGCCGAGTCCGTCGGCGGTTTCGAGATCGTCGTCGTGAAATGGTTCAACCGCGTGAAAGGCTTCGGCTTCCTCACCCGGGGCGAGGGCACCGAGGATATATTCGTTCATATGGAGATCTTGCGCCGCTACGGCATCGCCGATCTCAAGCCCGGCGATTCGCTTCTGGCGCGGTTCGGCAATGGGCCCAAGGGCCTCATGGCGGCCGAGGTCCGGGCGCTGGAGACCCGGCTTCCCAGCGCCCATTGATCGCTGCGCTTGGTCTCAGCGGGGTTTGGTCTTAGTGAGGTTTGGTTATGGCGCGTCTGTTCGGGGGCTCCCCCCGCCTTGTTTCCCTCGCGCGCGCCCTGGCGCTGATTCTGCCTTTCCTCGCCGCGGCGAGCCTCTCGTTCGGCGCTCCGGCCCTTGCGCTCGAAGCTGCGGCCACAGCCGCTCTCGAACCGCTTGCGATCGTGACCGATCCGAACGGCTCCCATCCCGTCGAGCATCACCTGATGGTCGAGGTCATGCGGACCCCGGCCGAGCGCGAACATGGGCTGATGGACCGGCGCTATCTTCCGCCGGACCGCGGCATGCTGTTCAAGTTCAATCGCGAGCAGAACGTCCTGATGTGGATGAAGAATACCTATATTCCGCTCGACATGATCTTCATTTCGCCGAACGGCGAAGTAACCCATGTCCATGAAAACGCCGAGCCTTTGTCCGAGGCCATCATTTCGTCGGACGGCCCGGCGCTCGGCGTGCTCGAGGTCAACGCCGGCTATGCCCGCAAGATCGGATTGAAGGAGGGCGATCTCGTGCGCCATCCGATGTTCGCAAAATGAGGCGAACGCTTGTCGCCGCGACCCGCCCATGCTAGCGACAAGGCGGCGCCGTCGGGGTATGGCGCAGCCTGGTAGCGCGGAAGTTTTGGGTACTTCAGGTCGCAGGTTCGAATCCTGCTGCCCCGACCATCAGCCCGTCGAGGCGGGCGGCGCGGCGTCGGCTGACGCCGGCGGCCGCCCTGCTCGGCAGGGGCCAAAGCAGGAGAGATTGGAACGGTCATGACGGCACGCATTTATCGTCCCGCGAAGAGCGCCACCCAGTCCGGCATGGGAAAAACGAAGCTTTGGCGGCTCGAATTTTTCCCCGAGAGCGCGCGGAGCGTCGAGCCCCTTATGGGCTGGACCTCGTCGAGCGACATGAAAAGCCAGGTCAAGCTGAGTTTCGAAACCCGCGAGGAAGCGATCGCCTATGCGCAACGCAACGGCATTCCTTATCGGGTCGAGGAGCCGCAGGAGTTCAAGCGCCGCGCCATCTCCTATTCCGACAATTTCCGCAGTAACCGCGTGACGCCCTGGACGCATTGATCGCTTGTCCAGGCCTCGCATGAGGCGAGTTCTCCGGCCCCGTAGCTCAGCTGGATAGAGCAACTGCCTTCTAAGCAGTAGGCCGCAGGTTCGAATCCTGCCGGGGTCGCCAGTAAAATCAATGAGTTACCGTGATTCTTTTCGGCGGGAAAAGTCGCCTTACAGTTGCTGGGTAATCAATCGGGTAACAAAACGTGGCGACGCTGACCGCCAGCGATGCCATCCGCGTCAATCGCGCCCCTCAAGAACCGCCGCCGACAATCGCCCATCTGATAGCCCAAGGCGTTGCGGGCGTCTGTCCCTTCTGCCGGGCCTGCGGGTATTCGGGCGGGGTTAGGTTCGATGCGATCGGCCTGCCGGATGCAACGCCCTTTCCAAGGATCGGCCGTGCCAGGCGGTTCCGCTGCTCGTCCTGCGTGGCGCGGGACTATCAGAACCAATGGGACATGGGCGATGGAGTTTGTCCACGACGACCAACTCGCCACGGGACGCAAGCTGCGGGTGCTCACGATCGTCGACACTTTCAGCCGGTTCTCGCCTGGCCTCGACGTGCGGTTCAATTTCCGCGGCGCCAACGTCGTCGAGACGCTCGAACGCATCGGCGCGGAACAGGGCTTTCCGGCGACGATCCTCGTCGACCAAGGAACCGAGTTCGTGTCGCGAGACCTTGATCTGTACGCTTATCAGCGCGGCGTAATCCTCGACTTCTCTCGGCCGGGCAAACCGACCCGCAACGCCTTTATCGAGTCGTTCAACGGCAAGTTCCGAGTAGAGTGCCTGAACGCGCACTGGTTCATGAGCCTTGCCGATGCGCGCGAAAAAGTGGAGTTTTGGCTTAGAGACTATAACGAGCTACGACCACATAGCGCCATCGGGTAACTAGCCGCCGATATCGCTTGTCAACGGGCCATCGGACAGCAGCCCGCGGTGAGCCGATCACCCCCCGGAATCGGCCAGCCGGCCGGTCCAACATCGGGGGCACGTCAAACACAGCCGACGTTCTAAACGCCGCTGGATGAAACTTCAGCGGCAGGTCACGGGTCAACTCCAACTCCATGGGCAACTTGGCCCAATTCGAAGCTCAGTATTTAATGAGAGGCCCCCGATGAATCCACCAAGACGAGAAAAATTCGCGCTGCTCGACAGAGACGGCACGATTATTTTAGACAAGGTTTATTTAAGCGATCCAAAATTGATCGAATTCGCGCCAGGCGCTATCAAAGGTCTGCAAATGCTTCGCGACGCCGGTTTTGCACTCATATTGGTCACCAATCAATCCGGCGTCGCGAGGGGCTATTTCGATGAAAACTGCATCAACCGGGTTCATGATCGGCTCGGGGCGTTGCTCGCAGGGCACGAGTTGGAACTCGCCGCGATTTATTTTTGTCCACATGGCCCCGATGACGCCTGCGCATGCCGAAAGCCTGAGCCGGGAATGGCTCGCAAGGCCATGACCGATTTCGGTTTTTCAGCCGAGCAGGCGGTCGTTATCGGCGACAGCGTCGCAGATGTCGGCATGGCTGAAGCGGCCGGGCTAAGAGCCATCCGCATAGGAACTGATCCAGGCTGCGCGCGAGATTTCCTGGAAGCGGCTCAAAAAGCCATAACCCTATGCGCTTGAGTCCCCAACCGCTCAATGCAGATTGTCATTTACATTACGTCATTTGCGCCTAACAATGCCCAAGTTGACGTTTCGATAGCTGGGGCTTGCTGTGATTGATCTCGGTTCGTTCACGGACATTGCTGTCCTTTGTGTTGGCGATGTGATGCTGGACCGCTTCATTACCGGCGACGTCAAGCGCATTTCGCCGGAAAGCCCGGTGCCCGTTTTGCTCGCCACGAACCAGCAGGATATACCTGGCGGCGCCGCCAATGTCGGGCGCAACATCCATTCGCTTGGGGGCAAATGCATTCTGATCGGCGCCATCGGCGAGGATTCGGCGGGCCGCGAGTTGACCGAAATTCTCTCGGAGGGCGAAGGAATCCATCCCGATATGGTCACGGTCGCATCGCGCCCGACCGCGGAAAAAACCCGGTTCGTCGCCCAAGGCCACCATCTGCTGCGCATGGACCGGGAAAAGGCGCATGCGCTTCCTCCGGAGGCGGAGACCGCGGTCATCGACAAAGTCGCGAATCACATCACCAATTGTCAGGCGCTGATCCTTTCCGACTACGCCAAGGGCGTCCTGACCGATAGAGTCGTCGCCGCGTCGATCACGCTGGCCAAACAGCATGGCGTTCCGGTGATCGTCGATCCGAAATCCCCGAATTTCCACCGGTATGACGGCGCCACCGTCGTTACGCCGAACATGTCGGAAACGGCGGCGGCCGTCGGCGTTTCGCCGACCACGGACGCGCTCGCCGAGGAAGCGGGCCGCCTCGCCTTGCGCGACGGCGCTTTGGCCTCCGTTCTCATCACCCGGGCCGAACATGGCATGACCTTGATCGAACGCGAGGCCGGCGTCACCCATCTCAAGGCCAGCGCTCGCGAAGTGTTCGATGTGGTCGGCGCCGGCGACACCGTGGTCGCCACTCTGGCTTTGGCTTTGGGTTCCGGCCGCCCGCTGGTCGAAAGTTCTCGCCTCGCCAATGCCGCGGCAGGCCTCGTGGTCGGCAAGCATGGCACCGCCACGGTCACCCAATCCGAACTGCTCGACGAACTCGGCCGCCTCAGCCTGATCGAAAAAGGCCAGTCCGAAACCAAATATTCCAACCCCCATGCCCTTGCCGAACGCCGCAAGCAATGGGAAAGGGACGGTCTCACCGTCGGTTTCACCAACGGCTGTTTCGATATCCTTCACATCGGCCATCTGCATACGCTGGAATTCGCCCGCGCCCATTGCGACCGGCTGATCGTCGCGCTCAACGGCGACGAATCGATCCGCCGCCTGAAAGGCCCGACCCGGCCGATCAATGGCGTCGAGGATCGCGTGCGCATGCTCTCGGCCATGACTTATGTCGACGCCGTCGTGGTGTTCGACCAGGACACCCCGTCGGAAGTCATCGACCTGCTGCAGCCGGACGTGCTGGTCAAGGGCGCCGACTACGCGGCAGGCGAAATCGTGGGCGCCAAGACCATCATGGCGCGCGGCGGCAAGGTTTTGACATGCCCACTGATCCCCGACCGCAGCACCACCCGAATCATCAAAAAGGCGCAGATCGCGTGAGCGGCTTGCGCCTCGGTCAACGGGATCCGGCGCCCTGTTCCCTCCCCCTTGTGGGCGAGGGTTAGAGTGGGGGATAAGCCGGCGCAATCCGCCAGGGAATTCGGAATGACAAAAACTGATGATCTTCCGTCGCCGCGGTCGATTCTGGCCGCGGGAATTGAAATGCACGCGCAGGTCATCGCCGCCTGCCTGCCGGCGCTCGAAGAACCTTTCGCAAAGGTCGTTGAAATCTGCGAGAGCAAGCTCAAGGCCGGTGGAAAAATGGTATTTTTCGGCAATGGCGGCAGCGCCGCCGACGCCCAGCACATTGCGACCGAACTGACGATCCGCTTCACCGTGGACCGCCCGGCGATCGCGGCGCTGGCCCTGACCACGGACACGTCCGCCCTCACTGCCTGCGCCAACGATCTCGGCTTCGACCAGATTTTCGCCCGCCAGGTCGAGGCTCTGGTGCGCGAAAACGACGCCGTGATCGGCATCTCGACCTCAGGCCGCAGCGCCAATGTGCTGGCCGGCCTTCGCGAGGCGAAAAAGCTCGGCGCCGCGACGATTGGATTGACGGGCGGAACCGGTGGTGACATGCCGTCGCTCTGCGATGCGGTCTTGTGCGCACCGAGCAAGGTGACGGCGCGGATACAGGAGATCCATATTCTTTTGGGTCATCTGCTGTGTGAAACCCTGGAAAAACGCATGGGCTACGTTACCGTTTAACCGTCAGATGCGCTTCAGCTTGAAACCGGGACAAAGCCTAATGCGACGAACGTTGAACAACGCCGTAATAAAAATATTTTTATCAGTGCTCAACCTTATTTCTTGCACCAACCCTTCCTTTGCGTTCCAGATTTGGGTCTCGGGTCATGATCCAGTGTCCGGGCCTGAAAAGAACCCAGCTTATCCGTGCGATTTCATGGATTTATTTGCTCCCAACGCGCCTTGGGAAAATGCCGCAAAACGGGTGTCAGTCTTCAAACTTTCTACTGCGTTTGTCCTCAAGGGAACGGATGACGACTTACGGAAAACGTTCTCTGGACTCAAGGAACGTCATATCGCACTGGCCGTTGAAACCGGCGTATTATTTAGCCCGAATTGCGGCAAAGGCATGGAGGGTTTCGCAAATCCAGCGAGCGCCAAAGCGATAGCGTACCGGGTAAAGCGTCTCGGCGGCGACCTTCAATACGTGGCCATGGATGAGCAGTTGTGGTTCGGCCATTTCGCCCACGGTAAGAACGCCTGCGGATTTTCGATTTCTGAAATCGCCAAACAAGTTGCGCAACACGCCAAGGAAATTGCGGCCTTTTTTCCGAGCGTGAAAATCGGTGCGATCGAACCGATCAGCGACTTGGAGCCCGCGGAGGCCATCAGCAAATACCTGAAGGCATATGAAGCGGCTTACGGCTCCAAATTTGCGTTCTTGCATGGCGATATTCAATGGTCGCGCGAATGGGAGACGCCGTTGGCAAACGCCGTCCGCGTTGCACGATCGGAGCATATTTCCTTTGGGCCGATCATCGATTCAGATCATCCGGCAGATGACAATGGGGACGAATGGGCGCAGCATGCTCAGCAGCGCCGCTACGCCATCAACAAAGTCGTTTCTCCGAGCGATCTCAATGCCTTAATTATCCAAACATGGACCAAGGAGCCGCATAGTTGGCTTCCAGAAACGTCCAAGGATTCTCTGACTCATTTTATCGTGGACCTCAAATGATCAAGTTCGAACCTTCGTTGGCCGCGATCCTCGATGGTCGTCTCGGTGACGCCTGGGACGGGTCGATTCAACTTGTAAAATCGGAGGAAACAGGACAGCCGAGTATCATAAATTGGGAACCAGCAAAACGACGGGTCATCCTTCATCGCACCATTAGGGAGTCCCATCATTTCAAATATTTCGCATCCAAGATTCAGCCGACGTTGCGAGTGCTTGAGGAGGTTTATTCGCAAACACCGCTACAATTAACCAGTACCATTATCCAGCTCAACTTGGATGATATTCCTTCTCCAAAGGGCGTCGCCTTCGTTTCTGGTGATGGTGGCGACAATTTTTTGATACCCGATCCAAATTTCATTAGAACCGAGGCATATGCGGCACTGAAAGCCGCTTATGCCAACGTTATTCCTTGGCAGGAACGATTGCCCGTTGTTTTTTGGCGCGGAGGAACTTCGGGGCGGCAGCTCGGCCGCAGCTGGCGTGAATTGCCGCGCATACGTTTGTGCCAGATCGCTTTGCGCGATCCCAAACTCGATGCAGGGATCACGCACGTCGCCCAACTCCCGGAAGGAGCTTCGGGAGAGATATCCGCCGAAGGTTTGATACGTGGGCGCGTACCTGCCGAGCTATTTCGCTACTATCGGGCGTTGCTGGCCATCGACGGAAACTCGTGGCCAACAGGCTTTTATTGCAACTTGCTTGCTGGCGCTCCGGTTCTGAAAGTGGAATCCTCTTTCGGCTATCGTCAATGGTATTATCATCGTCTCAAGCCTTGGGTCCATTACATTCCAGTCCAATCTGACTTGACTGATCTTTCCGAAAAAGCTGCTTGGGTTCTCGCAGATGGGAATCGTGCAGAGAAAATCGGTATGGCAGGACGCGAGGCTGCGATGCAAATGACAGTCGAGTCTGAAATTCAGGCGGCAGCAGAAACGCTTACGAAAGTGCTCCATGTGTGACTTTTATTCGACCGCCTGCCGGAAGGCAGTCATCGGCAGGCATCTTTGATCAGTATCGACCTGGCCCACCGATAGACCGCGACGTCGAGATGAACCCACGACAGGACGTTATCTCGCGTTTTTGTGCTAATCTGCTCGACCGGGGTGCGGTTGTCGTTGGAATTGTCTTGACCTAGCGTTAGGCGCACGCCGCAGGCGGCCGTCAGATCGTCGAGGAATTCCGGCATTCGATCCTGGAATCCGACAACCAGGCATGAAGCCAGGTTTTTGGTCGCGCGATTGACCAGATCGGCGTCGCTCAACGGCGGATTGGCACGGCGATAAGCTATTCGTTCACTTATATCTACGCCATGCAACAATTGCCAGGTGACGGCATTGAACATATCCGTCAGCAAATGCGGATGGTCTTTGATCGAGAGAAAATCGTCCAGCGGGTATTTCTTGGCGAGGGTGGTGCGCTCGCTGACCTCGAGTCCGGCGTCGTGCAGTTTGATGAGGTGGTAATAATAAGAAAGAATCCGATCGACCGGATCGCGCAAAATCGTCACCGCGCGCAACCGCCCACCCTTGTCCTCCGTCATCGCGCGAAATCCGACATGTCCACTGAACACGTCGACGGCAGAATGTTCCGCAGGGTCATATTTGAAATTCGGGTCGATCGAAAAGACATTGTATTTCTGGCGCGCGAAGGCGGCGCGCAGCGATGACCCGGCGGTCTTCGGGATGTGCAAATGTAAAAGTTGGCGCCGTGCTGATGTATAGTGCGCTTCGCGCTGTTCTTGTTTGCCATGTTTTAAATAATGGACGCGACCGTAATGCAAACCGCGCGGCATGGCGACAGCGGACTTGACATCCGGATGTTTCGATAGATACCAGGCTTCGTCAAACTCGGTGATCGTGAATCCCGGACCGGCTTCCGGTTCGTTCGACGGCGCATCTTCGCCTGGTTCGGCGCCGTTTTTTTCTATCTCCATTTCCATATGTGTTCCTTATTTGGCGGTGGTTATTGCGAGCCAAGCAAATCGCAACCGCCCGGATAGCCCGCTTCTTCCGATCTGCTTAAATCAATAAATGTTAGGTCTCAATGGGTTGCTTCTCTATTCCGAAGCGAATGCGTTTAGCTTAATCGCCCAATAAAATGCCGCAAGGCCCCAATCGATTCGCGCCGTTCAGTTAACCGATAACAGAATAGCGCTTCGTCCGCGCGGATCAAAATTTGAAGGGCGCCCGCCCTTCGGCGCGACCGTGAATCTCGAAATGGTCCTGGCAGGATTTGGCTTCCCCAACTTCGATACTTTCGGCAATATCAGGATTTTGCGCAAGGTACCATTGCTCATCCACAGTCACCGGTCCAGATAACCGCCCTTCGACATAACCGTGCTCGACAAAATGCACGCGAGCACTCGGCACGACCCCTTTGGAAACCGCGTCGGCGATATCGGGATATTTCGTCAAATACCAATCCGGGTCGAACGCGACGCCCTTCAGGAGGACTGTTAAAAGCCCGCGAAGCTGGTCTTTGGAAATTGTGAGCGTTTCCGGCAAATCGGTCGAGTCCAAACCCAGCTGCCTCACTGCAACGCTGAAAGGAGCCAGATAGGGCTTCGCAACGCAGTTAAGCTTGCCTGGAGTTGTGGCAGTCTTGGCGGCTTTCGCTTCGTCCGACATCGGAAGTCTTTCCTTTATGACACTAAGTTGACACACCCTGATACCAAGCGTTTCCTCGCGTCGGCCGAGCGATCGGTCTGATAAAGAAATGTTTTACCTTCATTGAGCGCGCTTCTGCGCCGACGCCCCCAGAATTTTTTTGACGCCTCGAACCGTCTTTGTCAATGACCAATCGTCGAGAAAACGAGCGAATACAAGCAACTATTGTTCCATTTTGGCGCCAAGCATTTGCTGGCAGATACGGAACACGTCCGCCGGACGGAGTCCCCTCATGCAGGCATAGTCTCGGAAACAATTGTTCAGCCCCTCGACATAACAAGGGCTGCACGTCATTTCGCGCTGGATCGCGACCGCGGAAGGGCCCAACGGCCCCCATTCCTGTGCGGAAACCACGCCGGAATGCACGCCGATGGTCGGCGTGCCCAAGGCCGCGGCGATATGATGCGGGCCGCTGTTGTTGCCGACGAAGAGCGAAGCCGCCCGCAGCAGCATCGGGACGTCGCGCATGGACGTTTTCCCGACAAGGGACCATACGCGGTCGCGGCGAGTGATTTCGTCGAGCACGAGCTGGGCGATCGGGCGCTCGCCCTCTGTGCCGATGATCACGACGTTGACGCCGGCGATGTCGACCAGAAGGTCAATCAAGGCGGCAAAATATTCCGGCGGCCATTGGCGGAGATCGTTGCCCGAGGCCGGGTGAACACAGACCACCTTGCGATTGAACAGGCCAGGTCGCATGTCGGCCAAAGCCGGAATGTTCAACGCGGCCTCGACGGCGCGATCACGACTTGGAGCGGCGACCACGGACCGGTCACGCTCGCAAGCGAGCGAAATCCGCTCGACCAGGGCGACATAATCATCCGCGACATGGGCGCGTTTGCCGACATAACTGCTGTCGCCTTCCCATTCGAGCGCGACATCGAGGAACGACTGCTCATTGCGAAAATCGAACCCCGCCAGCAGACGCGCGCCGGTCCGCTGGAGAATCTGGCGCGTGTCGGCATGCTTGCGCAGATCGACGGCTATGTCGAACTCATAGGGCAATAGCTTTTCTTCCAGCGCCTGCAATTCCTCTTCTGTTAGTTCGCGACGGCCCTGCTGCGAGACTGCGTGGAAAAAATTGAATTCGATCGTATTGGCGATCGCCGGTTCGAGATAGGCCAGCATGACGGAGGCCTTGGGGGCCAAGAGATGAATCTCCGCTTGCGGGAATCGCATTTTCAGCCGTTGTATAGCCGGCAGCCCGGTGATGAAATCGCCGACATGATCCAGCTTCAAGACAAGAATCCGTTTGACCTTGTCGCGCGCCAACAGAGGACGACCGGCGCAGATCAGCCGCGGCGGTTCGCCTTCGGGGGCATAATTCATATCGTCGCGCGACAGGGCCGGATGGAAATAGGGATCGCCGAGCAGGAAAATATTCCGCCATTCCTCCGTGAAACTGGGATCGAACACGTCCTGCATTTTCGCGCGGCTGGCCATTTCATGATGGATGAGGCGCGTGTGGGGCGTGTAGACGACGACCTTTCCGGCGCGTTGGACACGGAGGCAAAAGTCCAGGTCATTGTTGACGACGCTGTGCTTTTCGTTGAAGCCGCCGACATGTTCAAAAACGCTCCGGCGCACCAGCATGCACGCTCCGGTGACCGCGATGATATTGCGCTGTACGCGCGCTAGCCCAAAGGGGCCAGGTTCGCCCTCGCCCAGAAAACGAAAAATATGACGGGCATCCGAACTAGCGAGGAACATGCCCGCATGCTGAATACGAAAATCCGAATAAAGTAGTTGTGGACCAACGACGCCAACTTCCTCACGGCCTACATGCTCCAATAGGGAATGCAACCAATAAGGATCCAACACTTCAACGTCATCATTGATAAAAAGTAAATATTCTCCTTTCGCCGCCTGAACACCGACATTGTTAAATCGAGACCAATTAAAGGGCTCCAAAAATTCCACAACTTTGTCGGCATTTTCTTGCAGCCACGGCTTCCACTCGGATGCATCATCTTTTATGTTGTCGATACAGATGATTTCGTAATTCTTATATGCAGTATATTTTCGAATGGATTCTATTGATGTTTTCACCAAGCCGCGCGCGGCTATTGTCGGCATGATAATGGAAACTAAACCTTGGGTTGCGACGAACCGGCGCACGCGGTAGCTTCCAACGAAATCTCCCCGAAAAACTTCGCCAGCAAGGCCACGACGCTTGATCGCGCGGTTCAGGGCGTGGATTTCCTGAGTTTCACTATCTCCGACGCCCCGTTCGCGTTCGCTGAGCACCACCGGGATACGGTTGATTTGCTTTGCCTTTTCCGTCAGTCGCAGGACGGTGTCATACTCGCCCAAGCGCGCCAACTGGCCAACGCGCAGGCGCGACTCGGCAACTGCATCAAAGGAGGCGCACCAAGCGGAGCCGATATAATTGGTGGACAGCAGTAGGTCAGGCGACCATTCGGGCTTGAAAAAGGTCGAGAGGGCCTGAGTTGAAACATCATTGCGGCGGTCGTCACTATAGATGAAATCGGCACATGGATGAGTCGCTGCCTCGAGCGCCATTTCGAGCAGGGCGTCAATGCTTAAACGGTCGCCAGCACGCAGTAGCGCGAAATAGGGACGGCCGCCGGTAGCGCGCCACGGCGCCAGCACATCGGAGAGCATCCGTTGGTCGCCCAATGTGCTCATCGATCGCCGCGGATCAATATTGGCGTCGAATTCTGCCGCCAATTCAAAAACTTGGGCGGCAAGCGCAGGCTTTGTCGCCAAGGGGAGCACCCGCCAATCGTCGAATGTTTGACGCCGCAAGGAATCGAGCGTCTTGCGCAGCCGCCCCGACGCTTCTTTTCCGACACCATCCACCAACACGCCGATCGTGAAGACCGGCCTCTTCGCTGAAGCTTCGATCAGATCAAGTTTGAGATCGACTTCCGCCTGCGGGATGCGCTCGCGCAACGCCCCGTAGCGCGCGTCTTCGCCATTTGCGTCAACTAAAACATCAAATTTGATTTCATTAAGCGCACCTTCGTTATCCTTAATTTCAACGCGAATTGTGTGCTGTTCGCCAGTGAATAACTTGCGCGGGAGCATCATCGCGAAGCCGCTGAGCAGCGACCCGCTCCAATCTGGAAACGCCCCGTTGATATCGAGGCGACGCATTCCGCGGGAGGCAGCGCCGACAAGAAGGCTGTCCAGATAGATGTCGATATTTGCAATGCCGGATCGGGCTATTGCCCAACCAGCGATGGAAAACATCCCGCGCACCGGTTCCGTCGCTACGCCTTCCGAGACAGCCGGAACGTCGAGGTGGAAGCGCATTTGGTCACTTTCAGCGCCTGCCGTTCCGCACTCGTCGACTGAACTCACCTCCTGCGCCAACATTGGAAGCGGCAACGCCTGAGTAGTTCCCGCTTCCGTCTCAGCGACCAGCGTGATCAGATGTTCGCCGCTCCATGAGCCCCCAAGTTCTGACTCGAACGAGAAACCACCATCGCGCGCCGAAGGAATCGAAGGGAAAAAATTGCCCACATCTGGTCGCACCAAGCCGAATTTGGCCCGCCCGACATTCTTTCCGTCAACCAAAACGTCGATAGCGGTGATCGCCTCAGCGCTAACGACCCAACCATCGACCTTCAGAAAGCCTCCAGTGGTAAGCAAACTGCGCTCGAAGAAATGGTGAAATTCGTTTTTGTTTTGCTGTTTCCGACGAATAACAGAGGGGATCTGCAACTCCTTCGAAACGGTGCGAGTCACACCACCCAAGAGTCGCGCCGCGACACTGATCTCGGGATGCAGCAAAGCCGCATCATCGATTTCTGCTTTCAGTAAGAATCCGGATGTTCCCGCATTCACGAATTCTGGGTAGGCCTCTTGAACGTCAGGCCGCGGCCCATGCAGCTCCGGTTGCCCTAATATGGATCCTGCGAGGAAAATCTGGAGTTCTTCAATAGCGGAATAGCCGGCCGCCCAGCCACTTACCTCAATTATTCCTCTCGGCGTCACGCGAGCCGACTCTAAGTATATCATAAGAGGATCAAAGTCTAAAATCTCACTCTGAGACCTTGAAGCAATATCCCCATGTCTTTGTAAAAAGTATTCAGTTCCTACTATGCGAATTTGAAAATCAGCAGTCAAGCTAAAGTCGCACAGAATTTCGAAACCGTGTCGACCATCTCCCGCGCCAGCGAGGAACAAATCTCTACGATAACGATCTGCGCACGCGAAACCTACTCGCACACCGTCACATAAAACCTCGACCTCGACCCGGACATCGGGCGCACTTCGATCGCAGGCCCAACCTTCAACTTTGCGCCCATAAATAAGTTCAATACGCCCGTCCCAACGTGGATCTTCCGAAGCGTCTCCGGATAGCTCAATCGCGTTATTCATTTAATTCCGACCGTTTCGCATCATCCAAGCACCAAATAGCGCTTTTTCCTAAATGGAATTTTGTTACGGCCGACCCAAACTATGTGAAAAGTCGGCCAACCACGCTTTTGGCACGCTAGAATTGATTGATCGAGGCGCTGACCTGCCACTGATGTTTCATCCAGCGGCCATTAGAGCCTCGGCGGATTTTACGCCGTCAGGCGCGGTGTGAGCAAGTGAGCTGCTGCCGGCTTCGTGGACGGTCTGTTAAGCTAGAGCGGCCTCCGATCAAACAGGATTGTATCCGCAGGCTGTGAAATAGTTTTCGCATTCTGTGGGCTTGAAGATTTCGGCGCAAGTTTCGAGCGCGCGCATCAATCCGCCGACGGTTCGCTCGGCGATTTTGCGCAGATGCGCCTTGAGCTTGGAGAAGGCTTTCTCGATCGGATTCATGTCAGGGCTATAGGGCGGCAGGTAGGGCAACTCGGCGCCGGCGGCCTTGATCAACTCTTCGACCCGCGGTCCCTTATGGGCGGGCAGATTGATGGGGTGGACGCCCCCTCGACGGCGCCGTTGTGCCAAAGTGGCGACGTCGCGGGTCATTCAAAGGAGGCGTCCGTGGAAAACGTTCACATTGTCGGGCTCGATCTCGCCAAACATGTGTTTCAAGCTCACGGAGCTGACCAGAGCGGGGCTGTGATATTTCGCAAGAAACTGCGCCGCCAACAGGTTTTGTCATTTTTCTCCGATCTTCCTCGATGCACGGTGGCGATGGAGGCTTGCGCCGGCGCTCACTATTGGGGGCGAGAGATCGGCAAGTTGGGGCATTGCGTCAAATTAATTGCGCCGGCCTATGTGAAGCCCTTCGTCAAGCGGCAAAAAAGCGACGCATCCGACGCAGAGGCGATCTGTGAAGCCGCGCAGCGTCCAACGATGAGGTTCGTCGCCGTCAAAACGGAAGAGGCCCAAGCCTCCACCATCATTTTTCGAACACGCGATTTACTCGTTCGGCAACGCACACAGATAATAAATGCATTGCGCGGTCATTTGACCGAGTCCGGCATAATCGTCGCGAAGGGACCGCAGCATGCAGGAAAGCTCATCGCTCTTGTGAACGATTCAGCCACAGACCTGCCGAATGCCGCGCGCGACATTTTGAAATTTCTGACCGAGGAGTTGAACGCGTTGAACGCACGCGTGGCGAACCTCGATCGAGAGATTGCGCGCCGAGCGAAAGAAGATCCGGCAGCGCGCCGGTTGATGACGATTCCGGGCATCGGCGCCATCACCGCAGCGGCGCTATCCGCTCTGGCGCCGCCAACCGAAACGTTCAAGCGTGGACGCGACTTCGCTGCCTGGCTGGGCTTGACGCCCCTCCAGAGGTCAACTGGAGGTAAGGAACGTCTCGGACGAACCTCAAGAATGGGCGAAAGAACGCTGCGGCGTTTGTTGATCATTGGCGCCAGCGCCGTAGCCTCATGGAGGGCGCGCAAAGGCGCTCCAACAGGTTCGTGGTTGGATCGCATGCTAACCCGCAAGCCTCCAATGTTGGTGCGAGTGGCGCTGGCCAACAAAATGGCCCGCATAGCATGGGCAATTCTCAGCAAAGGTGAGGTTTACCGGGCTCCGGTCTTGGCCGTGTAGGTCAAGAGCGCGAGGTTGTCGACGGCGTAAGAAGAACGAACGGAAGGTATGGCGCAACGGTCGCAGAGACGGGGTCGGAAAAACCAGTTCATGGATAAGCGCCGTGAGCGCGCCAGATTGTTTTGGATCCGATCCGCGAACTCCCATACGGGCCGGCGGCATGTAACGCGCCGCATCAGAGGCCGGATACATGTCAGCACTCGACTACGCGCAGCGCTTGCCGAAAGATTCTTCTTGCTCCAACGGGGGCGTCCATACATGTCCATGACGACGATGTCGCCTTGCGAGAGCGTGGGGACGAGGCAATTTTCCACCCATTCTTCGAAGAGGGCGGCGTTGATCGGGCGATCGAAGACCTTCGGCGCGACGAGGCCGCGAAGGGCTGACGCCGGCGACCAGCGTGACTGTCTTGTAATGGCCGTGCGGCACGGCGGCACGTAGCCTCCGTCCGCGCCGGCAGCGGCCGCCTTTGCGAGCCAAATTGGTCGAGGCGCCGGTTTCATCAATGAAGACGAGCTTCGAAGGGTCGAGATCGGGCTGTCCCTCGAACCATTCAAGGCGGCGCTTCAACACGTCCGGCCGTTGCTGTTCGGCGGCATGCGCGCTCTTTTTTGAACGTGACGCCATGCCGATCGAAGAAGCGCCACAAAACCGAACTCGAAAAATGCTCGCCGCAATTCTTGATCAGGCGCTCTTGGATTTCGAGGAGGGTGATGTCCGGCGTGCGCCGGATCAGCCCCATGAGGTAGTCGTGATGGGCTTCTATGCGGCCCGACCGGCGATCACCGCCCACAGGCTTGGGCGAAACCTCTCCCGTCGTCTCGAATTGCTTGACCCAGCGCACGGCGCTGGCGATGCCGATCTTGAAGATCTTCGCCGCCGCATTGCGCGATAGCCCGTCGACAATCACTGCCTCAACCACGCGTTTGCGAAGATCGTCGGAAAGCGCCATTCCCGCCGCCTCCTTCCGCGGCGGGAATCATGAATCAGATTTCAGCCAATTTGGGAATCCCAAAGCGATTCAAATCGTTCGGAGCTCGCTCTAATCCCACCTTCCTTTCGAACTCAACCGGGCTGAGATAGCCGATGGTCGAGTGCCGGCGCGCGGTATTGTAGAAGCGCTCGATATAATCGAACACATCCGCCCTGGCCGCGTCGCGCGTAATCGCGTTTGATCGTGCGGACGAAGGCGTCGGCCATTCCATTCGATTGGGGGCTTTCGACCGGCGTCGTCAGCGGCTCAAGGCCGATTTCGCGGGCAAAATGTTTCGTGTCGCCAGCGATGTAGCAAGACCCGTTGTCGGTCAGCCATTCGATCGGGCTGGGCAGGCGATTGACCGGGCCAAAGCGATATTCGACGGCGCTGACCATCAGGTCGCGGATGTCCTCGCCCTTGACGCCCGCCGTCGTGGCGACATGGCCGAGGGCTTCCCGGTCGCAGCAATCAAGCGCGAAGGCGACGCGGACTTTTTCGGCATTGTCGCAAGCGATCTCGAAGCCGTCGGAACACCAACGCAGGTTGGAGCGCAGAACGGCGATCTTGCCGTCATGCGGGCGGTTTTCGCCGCCGCCGGCATGACGTTGAAGCAACAGGCCGTGCGCCCTCATCACCCGATAAACCCGCTTGCGGTTGACCGGCGCCGCGCCCTCGGCGCGTCTTTTGCGGCGCAGGTCGGCCCACACGCGGGCGTAGCCCCAGGACGGCTGTTCGGCGATGATCCCCTTGATCTCGCAGAGCAGATCGTCTTCCGGCAGGGGCGGTCGGCCCATGCGTTTGGCCGCGCCGCCGGCAATGCGCGCGGCGACATTCGAGCGGGCGACGCCGAGGGTTTCGCAGACGGCCTTCATCGCGAACCGTCCCGTGGATTGAGCGTCGGCAGCGACAACGACCGCAACATCCGTTTTTTTGAGCCTACGGCGACTTCAAGCGCCTCTTTGAGGATTTCGGCCTCCATCGACTTCTTGCCGAGCAGGCGCTGCAGTTCGCGCACCTGGTCGACCAAAGCCCTGTAGGCGGACGCCGGAACGACGTCCTCCTCGGCCTGCGTCGCGGTCAGGGCGCCTTGGTTCGCCAGCCGCCGCCAGGTGAACAGCTGATTGGGGGCGATGCCGTGACGGCGCGCGACAAGGCTAACCGTCATGCCCGGCTCCATCGTCTCGGCAATGATCGCCAATTTCTCCGCCGACGTGCGCCGACGCCGTCGTTCTCGGCCCGGCAGGACCTCACTCTTCGGATTGTCACCAGTCATAAACACCACATTACTCCTACCTCTTAGAACCCGACTCGAATTTCAATTCTGACTGGCTTTTGCCCTCGCCAGCCTTCGCATGAGAAGGAAAGCCAGGGCCAATTGCAGCCACGCGAGGGCGGATTCGATGGTCGCCTCGAAGTCTTTTGACAGACGGCGCGCGCGATTGATCCAACCGAGCGTCCTTTCGACGACCCAGCGTTTCGGCAGCACCGTAAATCCTTTCACCTCTTTATCGGTTCGCTTGACGACGGTGATGGAAATGCGGCTCGCCTCGAAGGCTGCGCGCTTGGCTTCATCACCCTGATAACCCCCGTCGACGAAGGACATTTTCACCCACGGGCTCTTGCGATGCACGGCCTTCAGCAACGGCGCGAGAGCGTCGCGGTCCTGCACGTCGGCGGTCGTGATCTGGCATTCGATGGGCAGACCGATCGTGTCGACGGCGAGATGGCGCTTGCGCCCCTTGACCTTCTTGCCCGCATCGAAACCACGGGGGCCGCCGGCTTCCGTCGTCTTGACAGATTGGCTGTCGACGACGACAGCCGTCGGCGCGGCCTCACGGCTTTCCGCTTCGCGGGCGTCCATCACGAGAACGCTGATGATTTGCGCCCACACGCCGCTGTCGCGCCACGCGTAGAAGCGGTTTTGCACGGTCGTGAACGGCGGAAAATCCTTCGGCAGATATCGCCATGGGCAGCCGCAGCGGATCAAATAAAACAAGGCGTTGAGAATGATCTGGGCATCTGTCGGCTTGCGTCCGCGCCGTTTGGGCGGCGGCAACAGCGGCGAAATCAGCGCCAGTTCGGCCTCCGACATATCGCTTGAATAGCGCGCCCGAATGACTTCATACTTCGCGCGATCGGCCTCGCTCCACGGCATCGCGAATCTCCCAAAGTTGTTGCAAACCAAGGGAATCAAGGGCCGCGAGGCCGGTCAACCAATTTCAGGTCAGGCTCTTAGCGAAGTGGGAGTGCCTGTCCGGCGACTTACGGGGCTATTTCAATCCCTTCGCCGGAGGCCGCCTGTTCTGAGGCGGGCGGCGTGACGATATTGGCGCCCTTGGTGGCGCGGCGATCGTGTCCACTTGTGGGATAATGGACACTATCGACGATGGCGGATCTCGACGCATCGGTCCGGGCGAGGGCGAGCAAGGATCGGCGACGCGTTTGGACGGCGGCGCAAAAACGGCGGATTGTCGCGGAGAGCTTGGCCGGTGTCGCTGTGGCGTTTATCGGCGCGCAATGCGGTTCTCAGACAACTATCTGAGCCGCATTCGCCGGTTCATTGCGTTTCTCGGCGTACATGGCCAGTTCGCGCCGCCGAGCAAACCGGCCACGAATCCTATTGAACCGCTCGTCGTCGATTACCAGCAATGGCTCGAAAGGCATCGTGGCGATTGTGCGCAGACAACCGCCCGCCACGGCAGGATGCTCTTACGTTCCCCCGGCCCAATCAGGCCAGCCACATCAACCGGGCAAATCTGCCGCCGCTTCTTATGGGCCCAGCTTCTCAACGAACGGCTTCAGCCAGTCCTCAAGCGCCGATTTCCCATCATCAGCCATCGCTCTCGCCATCCCATCCGAGCGGAGAGCAAGGTTCGAGCGTCAGATCGTCACCGCAGCGGCGGCGATGATGCGGGGAGCGCCCTACTCGACTTCTTTGATTTTTTGAAGCACATCCATCCATGTCAATGTGCTGACGGGAATCGGCTCTAACGAGCCTTCAGAAAGCGCGTCCTCCATCCGCTGGCAAAAGCGCTCTACGTCCGAAAAACCGAATTCGAATAGAACTCTGGGATGGTAATTCCACCATTCCGTCGCGAGCAGTCTTGAGCATAACTCTGGGGGAAAGCGCGTCCGTATTGGGCGCGCGGGATTGCCGGCGACGATGGTGTAGGGCGCGACATCCTTTGCGACAACAGCACCGGCGCCAACGACGCAACCAGTGTGCAACGTTATGCCTCTTTGTAAAAGAACATTTTGACCAACCCATACGTCGTGTTGAAGTGTCGGCGGGGCAGCTGTCCCTATTCTCGGCGGAGTCGACGGATAGGCATTATTAAATAGCTGATTGTGGGCGCGCAAAAATTGCGGCTTATTGAAATCCGGACGGAAACAATAGGTGAATGATGAGCTGGTGACGTTTTCCAAGGGATGACGTTCTCCCATGACGGATAAATCGTTCGCTATCGAGCAATATCTTCCTACGCTTGCCCGCGTAACCCTGTTTTCCGAGTAACTAAATGCTCCAGATGAATATAGCTCTCCATTGCTGGACGTAAAATTCTCAAAATACGCTGCTTTTGGAATACGAATAAGGAATGAAGGGTTAACTGGAACCTCTAGATTCCAGCCGATAAATAAGTTCAGTTCATAAAATGCCTTCGCCACCCTGTCCGTCGCGCGCAGATGAATCCAAGCCCGATCTTCAAACGCGACGTCCTCGTTGAAAGACATCGGAACACCTCCAAAAAACACCTCGACCGACCTGCCAAGCGCCCACGAAAGCATGGCCACATCATCCGGCCCGGCGCGTCGCCTCTATAGCAAACAAACACACAGTGAGGAACCCGCCAGTGCGCGCTAACGCCGCCGGCCCACGGGTTCAACCGGCTCAGTCGCGGATGCGGCAATGCGTGGAGTGGCGATCCTTAGATTTTCGCCATTGCGCGGCCCGTCCAATGGGTCGTCTCACCGGGCGGTTCGCCAAGTGTCATATCGACAATGCGTTTGACGACCTCGGTGGCCATCGGAGGCTTGCCAGGCGGACGCGTCTTGTCGCGCAAAAGACCATGAACGCCTTCCCACATGAAGCGCTCTTGCCAACGCCAAACGACTGGCTTCGACAGTCCAGACCGGCGGATGATCTCCGCCGTGCCGCAGCCTTCGCCGGTGGCGAGAATCACCCGGGCGCGCGCCGCATGCTTTCGCGGACTGTTGCGATCCCCGACGATCCCATCAAGACGGTTTCGGTCTTCGGGCGTGACTTCGACGATGATGCCTGCTCTCGTCCAGACAGCATGGACCAAATCAGCGCATTCGGGAATCCTACGAATGCGTCACTCCACTAGGTCCGAAAAAGCTTGAGCACAGCATCGACCTCAGCCCATTGATCGTCTGTAAGTCGCGTTTCCCATTCTCGAAGTTGCGCGCTTGACCGCTTCGTTTCAAAGCCCGATCCTGGCGCTTGGCGCGTGTCAATAGATTCATGAACAGAGTCGTCGCAATTCAGTGCGAGAGACGTAAGCAGATCGACGACTTTTTGATGCGGGTTCTCAACCAACTCCTCGTATGTTATCGCTCTGCAACCGTTACGACGCGTCGTCAGTTTGAGTGATTTGTCTAAAACTGCGACTGTCAACGCGATTTTTTCCAGCCGTGTACGGCACTGCGGAATGGACATTCCGCTCAACACGTTTTGACGCACCCATGGATCAAGATGCAAGTCCTCCGGTTCGAAGCCAGCCATCAGGGTCCAACTCGAAATCACTTTACGTAAGTCCCGGGATAGCATGATCACCTCGGCGCCCAACCAGCCTGCGATCACATCTGCGCAAAGAGATGCGTTGACTGTCTTCACGACAAGTTCATCGTCGGGCAAGCAAAGCCGTTGTTCAGAGCCAATTTCGGTCGAGCCGGGGGTATCCACGCGGTGATCTCCGACGATGCCGCGGGTCACCGAGAGGGATTGGCTGCCAAGCGCGCTTTTCTGAGGGTCGTTACGCTCGATCGAGAATCGGCGCGGCTCTTTGAGCGCCAGCCGCCACAACTCCCTGAACTCAGCGCTTGCGCGAGCCGTCGACGCATTGGGATAGTCGCCGAGGCCACGTTTTGCGTGCAATGCCTCGGGCCAACGGTACGCATCGTCGGGCTCCATCGCCAGAAGCCGTCCCGTTGCGCGAGCGAGAATCTCGGCAAGCCAGGTCGACCCGGACCGCGGGACGCCAATCAGCAGCAAAGGAGGAGCGGGATGCATGAGGCGATGGCCTAAATGTGTTGCAGGTCTACAGAGCCAATTCAGGGGCGCAGCACGTAAACGGAGTTTACCCATGGAAACCCAGTTGACCATAGCCGCCAGGTCAAGGATCTGATCGGGCGACTTATTGGGCGACGTGAAAGCGTCGACCGAATAGCGGAAATTTCTGATTCGAGCCGGCGGGCGGAGTTGCACACATTGCGGAGCTTCCCGACGTGCCGGGACGATCACCGCGCCGCCTTCGGTTCTTTTCGACTTGCGAAAGCTTGCCCCATCCGAAACGCGGAAATGATGACCCACTCAGTGATGGCGTTGATCGCATCCCTGGCCGTGGTGAAGGTAAGGCGGGGCCGCCGACGTCGGTGGCATATATGTAATCTCAATCAGTCGGCTCGTCGGCGCCACCCCGCCGGAACAAAATGACAAGTGGCGGTTACAGCGGCATATTCCTATTGAGCTGGGCGTACGCTACAAATCCATTCATAGTGCAAAGTTCAGGTTGCGGTTTCGGGGGACCCTCGGGTGGGCGACGTCCAGTTTGATGCGGAGCACGCAAGGGCAGCGGGCCTAGCGGCGCGCGCGCGGCGACCGCGAGGGGGCGTTGGCGCATTTCCGCGCTGCGGCCGACGCGGACCCCAATCATCTGGGGGTGCGACAAGACGTCGCCATCGAATTGCGCGAACTCGGGCGGCTTGACGAGGCCGAGGCCGCTTTTCGTGAGGTCGTTGCGAAGAATCCCAGCTTTTGCGCAGGCTGGCACGGGCTTGGCGTGATCGCGCGTCGCCGTGGCGACCGCGAGGGGGCGTTGGCGCATTTCCGCGCTGCGGCCGACGCGGACCCCAATCATCTGGGGGTGCGCCAGGACATCGCCAACGAATTGCGCGAACTCGGGCGGCTTGACGAGGCGGAGGCCGCTTTTCGCGAGGTCGTGGCGAAGAATCCCAGCTTTTGCGCAGGCTGGCACGGGCTTGGCGTGATCGCGCGCCGCCGCGGCGACCGCGAGGGGGCACTAGCGCATTTCCGCGCTGCAGCCGACGCGGACCCCAACCATCTGGGGGTGCGCCAGGACATCGCCAACGAATTGCGCGAACTCGGGCGGCTTGACGAGGCGGAGGCCGCTTTTCGCGAGGTCGTGGCGAAGAATCCCAGCTTTTGCGCAGGCTGGCACGGGCTTGGCGTGATCGCGCGCCGCCGCGGCGACCGCGAGGGGGCACTGGCGCATTTCCGCGCTGCAGCCGACGCGGACCCCAACCATCTGGGGGTGCGCCAGGACATCGCCAACGAATTGCGCGAACTTGGGCGGCTTGACGAGGCGGAGGCGGTCTGCCGCAAGATCGTCGCCAAAAATCCGCGTTTTCTCGACGGCTGGCGCGGGCTCGGCCTGATCGCGCGCTGCCGCGGCGACCGCGAGGCGGCGTTGGCGCATTTCCGCGCTGCAGCCGACGCGGATCCCAACCATCTATGGGCGCGACAAGACGTCGCCACCGAATTGTGCCAGCTGGGCCATTTCGACGAAGCGGAGGCGGTCTGCCGCAAGATCGTGGCCAAAAATCCGCGTTTTCCCGACGGCTGGCGCGGGCTCGGCCTGATCGCGCGCCGCCGCGGCGACCGCGAGGCGGCGTTGGCGCATTTCCGCGCTGCAGCCGACGCGGACCCAAACCATCCATGGGCCCGCCAAGACGTTGCCACCGAATTGCGCGAACTCGGCTATCTCGACGAAGCGGAAGCGGTCTACCGCGAGATGGTTGCGAAAAATCCACGTCTTTCCGATGGCTGGCGCGGGCTCGGCCTGATCGCGCGCCGCCGCGGCGACAGCGAGGCGGCGTTGGCGCATTTCCGCGCTGCAGCCGAGGCGGATCCAAAAGCGCTTTGGGCGTTTGAGGCTATTGCGACCGAACTTCGCGAGCTTGGCCGTCTCGACGAGGCAGAGGAAGTTCTCGAATCGATCGTGGCGCGGAATCCGGACTCCGCTCAGGCCCTGACCGCCTATGCCAACGGTATCCGCCACAAAGCCTCGAAAAGTGAATTGGTCGCCATGTTCGAAAAGGCCGTTGCGCTGGAGCCAGGCCATATTTCCGCAAGACACGCCTTGGCTTCCGAATATTTGTGGAACTACCGCCTGGACGAGGCGGAAGCGCTTCATGACGAGATATTGTCGCGCGAGCGCAACCCCGGTTCTTTGATTGGCAAGGGACTGATCGCGCGGCAGCGCGGCGACCGAGCTGCCGCCCTGGATTTTTTCGCCGAAGCGGCCAAATCGCCGGGCGCCACCGCCCAATCGACGATCGAATGGTCAACGGAATTGTTTGACGCCGGCCGAAACGAAGAGGCGCAAAAGGTCCTTCTTGATGCGCTTTCTCAGCGGCCAAATCAGCCGAACATTTACATGCGGCTTGGACACAACGCGCGGGCCAGGGGGGATCATCTTGCGGCGCGCGAGGCGTTCTCGCAGGCTTTGAAGTTGAATTCAAAATCGGATCCGGCGCGGATCGAATTGGCCACGGAGGAATTTCATCAAGGACGGACGAGCCAAGCGGTCGCCGCGCTCGAAGAAATCATTTTGCGGCAGCCGAAGCACGTTCGAGCGATCGAAACCCTGGCGCGATTTTTGGAACAACTCGACGATCTGGAGCGGGCGACTTACCTGCGGCGAAAGGTCCTCGAAATCGAACCCTCAAATCTGGCTGCGCATCTGAACATAGCGCGAGCCCTCGCAAAATTCGGTCAAATCCAAGAGGCTCGACAGGCGTTGGCGAACGCGGCTGCCCGACTTGGACGGCGACCGGAAATCGTGCTTGCCGAGGCCGGCATGTTCAACAATTTCGGCGATTACGCCGCCGCGCACGCGTTGCTGACAAAAGCCTCGGCCGAGTTCCCGACACATTTCGAAGTCCGGAATCAGTTGGCTAGGTCGATGATCTTCCGCGGCGAATTCGAACGAGCGCGTCGGGCGGCCGACGCGGTGTCAGCGCACAATGTCCGCGACAAGGCTCGGCTATGCGCATTGCGCGCCGAAATCGCTATCGCCGAATGGGATTTTGACGCCGCGGAACGGCATTTCGCCGATGCGCTGGCGTTCTGGCCGTCGGAACCCTCGATCAACGGCCGGGCGGCCCAGGTCGCGCTGTATCGTTTCGACCTCAGATCGGCAAAACAGCGTCTGGAAACATCGATGCGATTCAATCCGGTTCACCGGAATCAGCATCAGGGAAAATGGAAAACCTCGCAAAGCTATGTCGGGCAGTTGCTTGACGAATTCAGAATCGATCGGGGGGCTCTTGACAAGCTTCGCGACGCTTTGCCCAGGCAAGACGCGATCCAGGCTCTTGCCAATCTCGTTCGAGAGATGCCCGACTACACGCCGGCTGCCATGTTCCTGACGATCGCTTTGCGCCGCAAAGGGCTCTTGGCGCGATCGGAATGCGCCGCATGCAAAGCGCCCTCCATTCCCGCGAAGATATTGCAATTTTGGGATGACGAGATTCCCGCCGATGTTGGCGCCCTTTGCGAGGCTTGGCGGGCGTCTCATCCGACATATTCATATCAGCTGTTTTCGCTGCGCGACGCTCGGAGGTTTCTGAGTGAGTTGGGGTTTCCAGGCGCCCTTGCCGCTTTCAACCGCGCCATTGAGCCAGCAATGAAGGCTGACCTTTTTAGGTTGGCTTATCTGTTCCGCGAGGGCGGATATTATATCGATGCTGACGACCGTTTTCTGGCGCCACTTTCGACGCTCAATACCGGCGGCCACGATCTCGTTCTTTACCAGGAGGAATACGGCACGGCTGGAAACAACTTCATCGGCGCGCGTCCGGGACATCCGGCGATCGAACGGGCGCTCAAGGCGGCGATCGACGCCGTCAACCGCGGGGACCACGATATGGTGTGGCTTGCAACCGGCCCGGGCCTGTTGACGCGAAGCATCGCATCATATCTTGCGGAAGATGTCGCGAAGCACTTGAAAACAACCTTGATTTTGGAGCGACATGAATTGCGTCAAGCTGTAGCGATTCACACGCTGACGTCTCACAAGAATACGAAAAAACATTGGGTCCGATCAGCATTCAACCGAGCGCGCGCGTTATCGATTGAGAGCCTGGAGACGGCAATCCGCCAAGCATGAGAGCGCGACACCGCACGGCCCGCATGCAACATACTCGCTCAGCCGCCGCTGCCGATCAAAAAAGGCGGCGCGGGCGACGCGCCGCCAGTTTTTGGTCGCATGTGCCTTGCGTCACGCGACAGCGGATTCCGTGGCGCCGATGGCTTGGGCGCGGTCGGCTAGGGCTACCCGGATGTAGGCCGGGACCTGGCGGCGGGCTTTGGCGCGGGGATAGGGGAGTTCCTCGACCGCCTTGCCTTCGGGGTAGAGCGCCTCGAATTCCGCCCAATTGTCGAAATTCATGCGATCGACATTATCGACGAAGGTCTCGGCCGGGGTGTTTTCGGCGAGGATCAGCGAGTGGTCGTCGAGTTCGACGTGGCAATAGACGAAGACCTTGGGCAACTTGGTCTCGCGGATGATCGAGGTCCCGTTAACCAGCGCGCCGGCCTGGATCAGTACGTCCTCCACCAGCAGGGCGTGATCGGGCGAAATCAGAAGATCGCGGCTTGGCGCGTTTTCGGCCAACGCGCCGGCGCGGACACGGATCGGCAGGCTGCGCACGGGGTCGGCGAAGATGGTGGAAACCGTCTGCCGGCCGAGCCAATTCACCGGCTTGGCGGCGCCGTCGACCGTCATGACCAGATCGCCGCGCTTGAGGGTCTCGATTGCGACATCGCCGTCCGGCGTGCGGATCGACGTGCCGGCCATGAAGCAAAGTTGCAGGGTGTCGACGCCGTTCGACTGGGAAATTGTGAAAAATTGCCCCTGCGTGCCCGCCTCGAAGGTGAAGGATTCGGACACGGGGCCGTTGTGTATGGTCAGCTTATTCAAGCTGCTGTCCCAGGAGACCGTGTCGTTTAGCCCGATCTCCTTGATTTGAATCCTGTCGGCCCCACTGAATCCGAAGATCAGCCCGAGATGCAGGCCTCCCACAGAAGCAGCGGTATCGATGAACAGGCCACCATTGCCGGTGAAGGTCAGGGTCGGATTGACGCCGGGCAAGCCGACGTCCGTGGTCGACGTCAATTGCAGGGTCGCGCCATCCTCGATGACCAGGCTCGACGACGTTCCGGAAGTGTCAACCTGGCCGCTCAGCGTCAACGCGCCGCCGCTGGCGGTGATCGTGCCGGCGCCGGTGATAGGGCCATTGACCGTGCCCGTTCCCGTCAGCGAGGCGCCGGCGCCAATCGTCAAGCCGCTCATGTCGGTCAGCGTGCCGCCGTCGATCCTGATCGCGCCATTGGTGACGCTCTCCGCCGCCGACAGCGTCAATGCGCCGGACGCGCCGATTTCGAGCGTCTGGTTGGCGCTATTGATCGTGATCGAGGATTGACTGACCGTCGACTCAAGTTTGAGCGTCGATAGGGAGGCGCTGTCGATAAAGAGATTTATCGTCCCCGGGGAAATATTTCCGGTGAGATCGAGTACGCCGCCCGACGCCGTGATCCCCGGCGTACCAACGTTTTTGGTGAATCCTCCGTCCGCGACGATCGTCCCATAGCCGTCGATGTAAGAGTTGCCATTGGTCAAAGTGATCGTGCTGCTCGTGGTGAGCGATCCGCCATTCATCTGCAGGGTGGCCGCCCCGTAACCGGGGCTCCCGGTTAAGACGAGGTTTTGGATCGAAATGGTTTCTCCGGAATTGACATTGACGGTAATGCCAGCGCCGCCAGGCGAGACCGCAATCGTCGCGTTGTCCGTCGAAAGCTGCGGATAGGTTCCGCCCGACGGCAAAGACGTCCAGTTATTCGCGTCTTCCCAGTCGCCGTTTGTGACAGTGTTATTCCAAGTATAATCTGTCATTTCGTTCTCCCAAATTTCACTTAAATTCTCTATGAAACTGTTAATATTTTACATAATCCACGAACATACACGAACATAGAAGCCCCGCGCGTCGCACGGTCAACTTAAATCGACTCAGCGCCACTGTCCTCGGAACTGAAAACATTGTTACCTCGCAATTCCAGAGCTAGCGATATCAAATGTCGCAGCGCTCGTCGTGAAGACAAGCCTATTTAAAGTTTACGTCACGAAATTCATTCTGTCGATAGATTCTGAAATAGCGGTATGAATACGGATGGATATGGAGCGGGCTTTCGCGCCTTTCGACTGTTTCAAATATAGCGGCGGTAGGGATCGCCAAAAAAAACGGCGGCGCGTGGGGCGCGCCGCCGGCGAAATGTGTGGTGAAAACCGGTCAGGCGACAGCGGATGGCGCGGCGCCGATGGCGTGGGCGCGGTCGGCGAGGGCGACGCGGATATAGACCGGGACCTGGCGATGGGCCTTGGCGCGGGGATAGGGGAGTTCCTCGACCGCCTTGCCTTCCGGATAGAGCGCTTCGAATTCCGCCCAGTTGTCGAAGTTCATGCGATCGACGTTGTCCACGAAGGTCTCGGCCGGGGTGTTTTCGGCGAGGATCAGCGAATGATCGTCGAGTTCGACGTGATAATAGACGAAGACCTGAGGCATATCGGTCTCGCGGACGATCGAGGTCCCGTTCACCAGCGCGCCGGCATGAATCAGCACGCCATCAACCAGCAGAGCATGATCTGGCGAAACCAGAAGGTCGCGCACGGGCACGTTCTGCGCCAAGGCGCCGGCACGAACCCGGATCGGCAGGCTGCGGACGGGATCGGCGAAAAGTCTTGAAACCGTCTGCTTGCCGAGCCAGTTCACCGGCTTCGCGACGACTTCCGACGTCAGGACCAAATCTCCGCGCTTGAGGGTTTCGATCGCTGCCTCGCCATCCGGCGTGCGTATCATCGTGCCGGCGAGGAAACAGAGGTTCTGACTGGGATCCGAGGCGAGCGGACTGCCGGTTGGAAGGGTCGTTGAGTTAACATTGAAGAGTTCTACTGTGTAGGTCCCTGACGGGATCGACGTAGTGGAGGTAATTGTATACGAGCCACCGGCGCCGAGACCCGTCGCTGAACCAAGGAAATACCCAGTCCCGTCCGAAGCAACGGCCCAGGCATACACAGCGTTAGCGGGGTTGGCATTAGAGGCCGTATATGTTCCGGAAATTACTGTATTTGTAGGGTTGACGGCGACTGAACTGATTGTTCCGCTGGTGACTTTATTGTTAGCCATACTAAATGTCTCCTCATTGACCAAACCTGCACATGAAGGTCAATATTAATTAGATACACTCACATACATCGCCATGCCCGCGGCAAACTTAACTAATTTGGAAATGCTGCCGCTGCCTATCATGGCGCCGTTGTCCTGAGTCGAAACGGAGCCCGACTTCCAGTTTGAACTCGTATTCCACGCGCCCAATGTCCCAGGGGATCAAGTCAACTTACTGCGACAGGGCCCGATCCCTTCGATCCCTACGAGCACAACGTTCTCAGCGCTCTCCTCGGAGAAAGGTGACGCTAGCCGAAAATTTGCACTACGGAAGCCACGCAAAACAAATCGCAAATTATATGCGATATTTAGCAAATTTAAATCTGTTACCGACACCCTCGCCTTTCCGACGAGGGCTTATGACGGGCGGCGACATGCGCGAGAAACGGTTTGGCAGGAGTAGAAGGAATTGAACCTGAAGATTTTTCAGAGCTTTGCGATTTATTAAAAAAACGCTACAATTTATTCGATTGACTAGCAGCGCATGTGGTGCCAACGCGTAATTTTAATGTTGCAAGCCCGTGCTGGTTTCGGACAGCAGAGCCCATTAAATGGCTGATCTTTCCTTTTTGACATTCGGCAAGGCGGGAGAAAAGTCATTTTCCGCATGGCGGCGCTTCCTCGCGGGCGTTTATGACATTGGTGGCGACCATGCCGACGGCTCCGACCCCGAGGTCGATTTCCTCGCCCGAGCCACGGGGCGCTTCGTTCTCAGCGAGACGGCGGCGCCGTCGCATCGGCTGGCGCGATCGACCGAAACCATCGCGCGCCGCCATGCTGACGGCTTTGTGATCCGCCTCCAAATTTCGGGCGAAATGAGCGGGCGCGCGGGCGATTTGACGGTCGAAATCCGCTCTGGCGACATTGTCTTCCTCGACCTGCTACAGACGCTCGATCTTCGGGCGCCGGAGAAGCCTGAACGCGCGCGCGACATCTGCCTGTGGGTTCCGCGCTCCGTCATGCTCGCAGCTCTTGGCCACGACAACGCCCTGCATGGTCTCGTTCTCGTCGCCGCCTCGCCCGCGGGCGCGATGATCGGCGGCTGTCTTAGCACTCTGGCGGAACAAGCGGGCAAAATGTCGATTCGAGAGATGGACGCCCTTTGCGACGGGCTCGTCGCCCTGGCCACGAAAGCAATCGGCCCTGCGCTCGCCTCACCGCGCGCTTCCGCCACGTCTCCCTCCGCCGCCTTCGTCACAATCCGCCGCTATATCGACCGCAACCTGCGCTTGCCGAATCTGGACGCCGGTCGCCTCGCCGACACGTTCGGCGTGTCGCGCGCCTCGCTCTACCGCCTGTTCGAGCCGGTCGGCGGCGTCGCCTCCTATATCCGCAAAGCGCGGCTCGGTCTGGCCTATCAGGAGGTCGTGGCGAGCGAGTTTTCTGGCCGTCATATCGGGCCTATCTCATATTCAGTCGGCTTCAAGAACGTCAGCGCCTTCAACCGCGCGTTCAAGGATCAATACGGCGTGAGCCCACGCGAAGCGCGCGCGCGCGCAATGTCCGCAGCGCCGCCGCTCCCGCCCGCAGCGCCCGAGGGAGGCGAGGACCCGGCGCGCACGCTCGCCTATTGGCTGACGCGGATCGGCGCGCCGCCACGCGCCGGTCATGGGGAAAAATGAATCGAAATCAGCGCCACGCCCGCCAGCTATCGCAATTGATTTAAAAAAATCATCCGGGTAGCCCATCTTATTCACGGCCGTTTGTTTTGAGGCTGGCGAGCGTGGCGTAATGTACGGATACAGCGCCGTTTAACATGACCTCAACGTCGCTTGACCCTGTCTCCAAATCGAATGCATAGTCTTGCCGGTGCTTCAACTTCACGTGGTGCGTCTGCACGATGACCGTTAGCAAAGACAGAGCGGATGGCCGGCCGCAAAATCGGGCGGTCATCGAAGGCGCCGTTGGAAGTTTGACGCGCTGGGGCGCTGCGGGGTGGGTTTGGGCGCCTTCGGCGCCGGACAACGCGCTGGAGGTCGAAGCTGTCCTCGATGGGAAAGCGATCGCCAAGACATTCGCCAATCTGCCGCGCGCCGACCTTCGCGACACTGGGAAGGGAACCGGCCAATACGGTTTCGCCATGACTTTCGCGGATGAAGTCGGATCGGATCGGGCGCCCGTGATCCGCGTGACCGGCCCCGAGGGGCTTGTCGATCTTTCCGACGGCAAATGGCCGCCCGTAATCGGTTTTGTCGATATCGTCACCCGCTCCGGCGCGGATGGCTGGGCTTGGCTTCCGACCTTGGGGGAGGAGGTCGCCGAGGTCGAGGCTTTTTTGGACAATAAATCAATCGGACACGCCACCGCCGATCAAATAAGGAGCGATCGCGTTGCCGCGGGCATGGGATCGGGTCGGCTCGGTTTCATGCTGATCTTCGACCAGCCGGTGGTCGGCGACAAGGTTCCCGAATTCCGCGTTTCGACGCGCGGCAAGACTGTGTCTCTGCCAAGCCTGAAGGAGTTCGCGGCCCATGCCTTGCCAGAGGCCCGTCCCGCCGCTCTCGCGGCGGAAGGCGCGAAATCGTCGACGATCGCGACGGCGCCGGGCGATTCCGCCGTCAATAAAGGCATGGTCTACCCGGCGAACGACAAAATCGATTCCTTATTCGTCGCAAAGGCCCATTTGGCGGCGGAAAGAGCGGCGGAGGATCGAACGACGCCGCTGCCCGCCAGGCTGAACTGAGGCGCGATGTCGTCCCAACCGCCGTTTTGCGCGGGCGCGCCGGTACTGCGCCACGTCCGTCCCCAAACCCTGCGCCTTTCGCGGCCATGGTTTGACGTGGGGGGCGTCGTTTGATCTGGGGGCCGGGGGTTGACCGAGCCGGCGGTTTCGCGGCGGTCGGCGACACGGCGGCGCGCGCCTGGCGCGATCTCGCCGGCCATTGGCGCCGGCCGTTGGCGCCGGTGGCGATGTTTTGGCCGTTTTGGTGCGGGCTCGCCTTCCTTGCCGTCACGATCCTGATCTGCGTCGGCCTCGTCGCGGATGAGACGGTCGCCCGCGCCGCCGAGCGGCTCGATCCCGGCCTGGTCGCATTGTTCGGCGTCGTCACCCAGGCAGGCAAGTCGAACTGGCTGTTCGCTCTTTCCCTTCTGGCGATCGCCTTCGCCCTCTACCGGCGCGAAGGCGCCGCCGGCGCGCGGCGTCGCGCCGCCTGGGGCCTCATCGCCTCGCGCGCGTTCTATTTCCTCACCGTGATGGCCTTTTCGGGAATAGCGTCGCAGGTCATCAAACATATCGTCGGCCGCGCCCGTCCCTATCTGATCGATTCCGTGGGGCCATTCCATTTCGACCCGTTCTCGTTCAAAGCGGTGCTGGCGAGTTTCCCTTCGGGCCATACCACGACGATGTTCGCCGCCTTCGGCGCGCTGGCCCTGCTGTCGCCGCGCTTCGGCGCCGGCTTCCTGCTGCTGGCGCTGCCCGTGGCGGCGTCGCGGATCGTCGTCGGCGCCCATTATCCGAGCGACGTCTGCGGCGGGCTTTTTCTCGGCGTCGCCTCGGCGCTGATCGTTGCGCGGATTTTCGCCCGGCGCCGCATCGCCTTCACGGTAACGCCGGAAGCGCTGCTGCCCAGGCCGCGCGGCGGCGGCTTGATCGTCGAAGAGCTGGCGTTGTCAAAGGCGGCGCGCCATGCGAACAATGAACGTCCATGACGGCGACAAGAGGTTGACGTGTCCAAGGTTGACGTGTCCAACTCCCCGAGCGCTCCCCCATCCAGGCGGTTTGGCCGGCTCGGACCCGACGACGCCGATCGCTATGCGGCGCATCTTCTGCGCCTCGACTCCGCGGACCGGCGTTTCCGCTTCTTCAAGGACGTCGCCGAATTTCTGATCCATTTGCACGCGGGCGCGGCGGCCTCCGACGGCCGCATCGTGGCGGTCTGCGAAGAAGGCGGCGAGGTTCGCGCCGCCGGGGAATTGCTCGTCGATCCTGAGCGGCCGGATGTCGGCGAAGTGGCTTTCAGCGTCGAAAAAGACTGGCGGCGCAAGGGCCTGGGCTGCGCCCTGATGCGCGAATTGATCGACGCCGGCGCGCGCGCGGGACTGGCGCGGCTGGAGCTTGAAATCCTGCCCGACAATCAGGCCATGCTCACGCTCGCCAAACGTTTCGCGGACAAGATCGAAACGCGTGAAGGCCATCTCTTTGCGGCGATCGCCTTGCCCGCGGCCGGGGTCACGCCTGGGCGCGCATCCGCGCAAAGCCCTGGTCGAGATCGGCCTTGAGGTCCTCGATGTCTTCCAGGCCGACCGAGAAGCGCAAAGCGGGGCCTTCCGGGCTCCAGACGGTCGCGGTGCGGTAGCTCCGGCAGTCGAAGGGAATGACCAGGCTCTCGTAACCGCCCCAGCTATAGCCGAGGCCGAACAGCTCCAGCCCGTCGAGGAAAGCCTCGACCGCCTGCTGCGAGGCGGGCTTGAGGATCGCTGAAAACAATCCGGTCGAGCCCAGAAAGTCGCGCTTCCATATGGCGTGGCCGGGGTCGCTCTCCAGCGCCGGATGCAGCACCCGCGACACTTCGGGGCGGTTTTCGAGCCAGCGGGCGAGCGCAAGGCCCTGTTTCTCCGCCTCGCGCAGCCGCAAATGCATGGTGCGCAGGCCGCGCAGCGCCAGCCAGGCGTCTTCCGGACCGGCGCAATTGGAAAACAGCTGAAAAGTCTGGCGCAGTCTCTTGGCCCATTTCTCATTGGCGGAAACCAGACCGAGCAGCAGGTCCGAATGGCCCGAGAGATATTTGGTGCCGGCGTCGGCGGAAAGATCGATCCCGCGTTCATGCGCCGGGAAGAACAGGGGCGTCGCCCAGGTATTGTCCATAATGACGCAGGCGTCTCGCGCATGGGCGACTTCGGCGATCGCGGGAATGTCCTGCATCTCGAATGTCTGCGAGCCAGGCGCCTCGACCAGCACGGCCTTGGTGTTGGGTTTGAACAGAGCCTCGATATTCGCGCCGGCCAGCGGATCGTAAAAGGTGGTTTCGATTCCCATACGGGCCAGGAAATGCTCGCAGAACGAGCGGGTCGGACCGTAGGCGGAATCGGTGACCAGCACGTGATCGCCGCTCGACAGGGCGGTGAGCATGGCGAGGCAGCAGGCGGCGAGGCCTGACGGCGCGAGGACGGTGTCGGCGGCGCCGGATATTTCGCTCCAGGCCTTTTCCAAGGCTTCCGTCGTCGGCGTTCCATAAGTGCCATAGCGAAAGCGCGACGACGAACGCCCTTCGAGCGAAGCCGTATCGGGAAACAAGACGGTCGAGCCGCGATAGATCGGGGTATTGACGAAGCCGAACTGCTCGGACGGCTCGCGCCCGGCATAAACCAGCTTGGTGCGCGCGCGCATGCCCTTCCGCGATTGCGGGGTGGATTTGGTCATGGGTTCAAACCTTTCGCCGGCGACCTTGGCGGTGCGAAAGGGGGCGCGTCAAGGGGCGACGCGCGGGCGTCGATGGACGCCTTCCCGGACAGGCCGGCGCGTTCAGGGGTTTGAGCCGGTGAGCGATTGGAGAAAGGCGCATCTATGACGAAATCGGCGCTCCCGCCGGCGAGGATCAGCGCGAAAGACGCGCGGGTTTAGGGACGCGCGGACTGTGCGGAAAGCTTCTGTCGGGAGCGAAAGGGGCGCGAAAAATCATGCGCGTCTATTTCGAGGCCGCGCATCGGCCGTTCCTCATTTCCCTTGCCGGAATCGAGCGCGCCCGTTCAGGGCTCGTCGTTCTCGTCCGAGCAAAGCGCAACGGCGATGTGCCTGAGGAGCGCGTCCTCGGCTTTCGAATTTTTGGCGGACGGCGGGTCCGCATCCATCGTCGGCGCGTTCCGGCCGCCGGAATCAATCTTCGGCCGCAGGTCATCGAGTTCGCTTTGGATTTGAATCCAGTCTCGTGCGATCAACATCGTCTCCAAGCTGTTTCCGCTTTTCCCTAAGGGTATCACGCCCCCCGCGCGCGTTCCGATCGGATCGACTTCTTGGTTAGTTTTTGCTTACGCGCGCCGGCGCTTTCGGCGAGGCGCCGAAGGACGAGCCCTTGCGTTTCGGGGTCGCGGGCGCGCGCCGTCCGGGGGCGCAAAGAATCGAGAAGTGAGAAAGAGCATGAACAAGCTTGCATTCGCCGTCGCCATCCTCTGGACGATGATCCTGCCCGCGCGGGCGCAAAATCCGGTCGAAATCTACCGCATCAAATCGGCCTGCGGCGGCGACGCGGCGGCGCTCTGCGCCGGGGTCAAACCCGGCGGCGGGCGGATGCTCGCCTGTCTCCAAGGCCAGCAGGCCAAAATGAGCGCGCCCTGCCGCGCCAACCTGCCGGAGGCGAAAAAATTGAAGGACGGCGCCGAGGCGACAGGCAAATTGCCGAAATGAATCCGGCGCGCGCCGGCGTCGTCATTCCAAGGCTATAAAATCGCGCCTTCGTGGCGCAGCAGCCAAAGCTTTCGCTCCAGCCCGCCGCCATAGCCGATCAGCGCGCCATTGGCGCCGATCACCCGATGGCAGGGGATGACGATGGCGATCGGGTTGCGGTTGTTGGCCATCCCCACCGCTCGCGCTGCGTTCTTCTGGCCGATTTGCGCGGCGATTTCGCCATAACTCGCGGTCGCGCCGGCCGGGATTTTGCGCAAAGCCGCCCAGACCTGGCGCTGGAACTCAGTTCCCTGCGGCCGCGCCGCCAATTCCTCTATCGCCGCGATGTCGCCGTCAAAATAGGCTTCAAGCGCGCGGCGCGCGCGCGAGGCGGCGGCGGGCGGCGCGATCCGCGCCCGGTCGCGCGGGGTTGAAGGGTCGAGGCCGCCGTCCTCGCCCGCCCAATCGAGCCGGCGAAGGGCGCCATCGCTGTCGGTGACGAGGCGCATTGCGCCAGTCGGCGTCCGCACAAGTTCGAGATAGAGTCGATCTATGGTCATGACTCTGGTTAGCCGATATGGCGCCGCCTGTCTGGCGGCTTTCGGACATGATAGGCGCGACGGACGAGTCCGAAAACCGCGAGACTTTGGCCGACGGAAGGCGCAGATTGCGTGCATGGATATCGACCACGACGCCTGCTATCGCGCCATTTGCGCGCGCGATCCGCGTTTCGACGGCCGCTTTTTCACCGGCGTCAGGACGACCGGGATTTATTGCCGCCCGATCTGCCCGGCGCGCACGCCGCGGCGCGAGAACGTCGTCTTTTTCGCCGCCGCCGCCGCGGCGCAGGAAGCAGGATTCCGGCCCTGTCTGCGCTGTCGTCCCGAAACCGCGCCGGACCTCGGCGCCTGGCGCGGGACGTCGAACACCGTGTCGCGGGCTCTGGCGCTGATCGAACTCGGCGCGCTCGACGACGAGCCGGTCGAAAGGCTGGCCGAGCGCGTGGGCGTCGGCGAGCGCCATCTGCGCCGCCTTTTTGCGCAAAGTCTCGGGGCCTCCCCCGTCGCCGTCGCCCAGACCCGTCGCATCCTGCTCGCCAAGCAATTGATACATGAAACCGCCTTGCCGATGACCGAGGTCGCGCTCGCCTCGGGTTTCAGCAGCCTGCGCCGCTTCAACGAGACTTTTCAGGCGCTTTATCGCCAGCCGCCCATGGCGCTGCGCCGCGCGAGCGCCGGCGAAAAGGCGGCGGCGCCGGGCGAGACCACGCTGCTGCTGCGCTACAAGCCGCCCTATGATTGGCCGGCCATGCTCGGCTATTTCGGTCCGCGCATGATCGCCGGCGTCGAAACGATCGAAAACGGTGTCTATCGGCGCGCGATCGCTTTGCAGGGCGAACATGGAATCGTCGCGGTCGAGCTGGCCGAGGCCGACGCGCTCAAGGTCCGCGTTCGTTTTCCGAAGCTTTCGGTCCTGCCCAATATCATCGCGCGGCTGCGGCGGGTTTTCGACCTTGCGGCCGATCCTCAAGCCGTCGCGCTCGATCTGGGCAAAGACGCGACTTTGGCGCCGCTCGTCGCCCATCGCCCCGGCTTGCGCCTGCCGGGGGCGTGGGACGGATTCGAAATGGCGGCGCGGGCGATCCTCGGCCAGCAGGTGACGGTCGCCGGCGCCGCGCGTCTGGCGGCGCGACTGACGGAACGATTCGGCGAAAAGCTGCGTTGCGCCGATCCCGTCCTGACCCGCGTCTTTCCCGAGCCGGCGGCTCTGGCCGAGGCCGACCTCGCCGGCCTGGGGCTGACGCGCGCCCGTGCCGAGAGCCTGAAAAAACTGGCGGCGGCGGCCGCCGTCAATCCGCATCTCTTCTCGGCGGCTTTGTCCCTGGAGGAAGCACAGTCGGCTTTGCGCGCGCTGCCCGGAGTCGGCGACTGGACGGCGCAATATATCGCCATGCGCCTGCTGCGTGAGCCCGACGCTTTTCCGGCGGCCGACATCGGCCTGCGCCGCGCGCTTGCCGATCGCGACGGCGCGCGGCCAACCCCGAAAACGCTTCTGGCGCGCGCGGAAAACTGGCGCCCGTGGCGCGCCTATGCGGCGCAACATCTATGGACCGCGGAAGGTGCAATGACGGCGAAATCACGTGAGTTTCGGCGATGAGGCTTGCCGATCGTCGCGCTGGAATTCCACCAACCCCTTAACGAGGCGTTGCCGAAACGGGTGAACGCGGGCAGGGGAGCCGCCGAGCTGCATGGCGGAAAGACAGTAAATATAGTAAAAACAATATTTTAAAGTATTTTTGCGCCTGCCGATATGGGATAGCGTCATCGACGTTTCAAGATAGGATTTGACCCGGGGCAAACTGGACAACGCTGTCCGGCGTCGCCATCGCACAAAAATTTACGTTTCAGGAGCGGAAGATGTCGTCAGTCGAAGCAGGGCGCCACCATGGCGTCGTCACCCACCATGAATTGAAGCAAACCTTGAGTACGCTCCAGCTTTGGGGCATCGCCGTGGGTCTGGTCATTTCCGGCGAATATTTCGGCTGGAGCTATGGCTGGGCGACGGCGGGCACGCTCGGCTTTCTCATCACCTCCGTGTTCATCGCCGTGATGTACACGACCTTCATTTTCAGCTTTACCGAACTGACGACCTCCATTCCTCACGCGGGCGGTCCCTTCGCCTATGCCCGTCACGCCTTTGGCGATTTCGGCGGCTTTGTCGCCGGCGTCGCGACCCTGGTGGAATTCGTTTTCGCGCCCCCGGCCATCGCTTTGGCCATCGGCGCCTATCTCAACGTGCAATTTCCCGCGCTCGATCCCAAGATCGCGGCGTCTGGCGCTTTTCTGGTCTTCGTGGCCTTGAACATCGTCGGCGTGCAGATTGCGGCGACATTCGAATTGTTCGTGACCATTCTCGCGATCATCGAATTGCTGGTTTTCATGGGCGTCGTTTCGCCGGGCTTCTCGGTCGCCAATTTTGTCAAGGGCGGCTGGTCGGGCCATGACGCCTTCTCCCTGTCCTCCATTCCCGGCATTTTCGCCGCCATTCCCTTCGCCATCTGGTTCTTCCTGGCGATCGAAGGCGTGGCCATGGCCGCCGAGGAAGCCAAGGACCCCAGGCGCTCGATCCCGATCGCTTATATCGCCGGCATTCTGACGCTGATCGTGCTCGCCATCGGCGTGATGCTGTTCGCCGGCGCCGCGGGCGACTGGACCAAGCTGTCGAACATCAACGACCCCCTGCCCAAGGCGATGAAATTCATCGTCGGCGAAAACAGCAACTGGCTGCATATGCTGGTCTGGATCGGCCTGTTCGGCCTGATCGCCTCGTTCCATGGCATCATCATGGGCTATTCGCGCCAGATCTTCGCCTTGGCGCGCGCCGGCTATCTGCCGCCCTTCCTCGCCAAGGTGCATCCGCGCTTCAAGACCCCGCATCGCGCGATCATCGCGGGCGGTCTCGTCGGCCTCGCGGCGATCTTCAGCGACAATATCGGCAGTTTCGGCGGCCAGTCGTTGACGGCGAACATCGTGACCATGTCGGTGCTGGGCGCGATCGTCATGTATATCATCAGCATGATGTCGCTGTTCGTCCTGCGCCGCCGCGAGCCTGACATGGAGCGCCCCTACAAGACGCCCTTTTATCCCGTCTTCCCGGCGATCGCCCTCATCAGCGCCGTCATTTCACTGATCGCCATGGTCTATTACAATCAGCTCGTCACCGGCGTCTTCCTCGCCTGCTTCGGCCTCGCCTATGTCTATTACGTCGCGACGCGCCGCCGCCGCGAGGAGGCGCCGCTCGACGTGATGCTGGAATCGCCGGAAGAGCTCGCCGAGGACCTCCAGGCCGCCGCGGTTCCGGCGAGCACGAAATAAGCGTCGGACGCGAGGAGGATCGAGCATGGAGATCACCCATTCCGTGCGGGGAGAAACTTTTCGCTTCGGCGATCTCAAGAGCCTCCTCGCCAAAGCCTCTCCCGCGCGTTCGGGAGACCTTCTCGCCGGGATCGCCGCGGCGGATGGCGCCGAACGCGCCGCGGCCCAGATGGCCCTCGCCGACCTGCCCCTGAAGATTTTTCTTCAGGAGCAGGTTGTCCCCTATGAGGAAGACGAGGTCACGCGCCTGATCGTCGATGAGCACGACGCCAAGGCCTTCGCGCCGGTCAGCCATCTGACCGTTGGCGATTTCCGCAACTGGCTGCTCTCCGACGACGCGGACGAGGCGGCGCTCAGGGCGCTGGCGCCGGGTTTGACGCCGGAAATGGCCGCGGCGGTTTCGAAGATCATGCGCGTGCAGGATCTCGTTCTGGTCGCCGCCAAATGCCGCGTCGTCACCCGTTTTCGCAACACGATCGGGCTCGCGGGGCGGATGTCGACCCGCCTTCAGCCCAATCATCCGACCGACGATCCGCTCGGCATCGCCGCCAGCGTGATCGACGGTCTGATGTATGGCAACGGCGACGCCGTCATCGGCGTCAATCCCGCCTCCGACAGCATTCCGGCGGTGATCAAACTGGTCAACATGCTGAACGACGTGATCGCGCGTTACGAGATTCCGACCCAGTCCTGCGTGTTGACGCATGTCACGACAAGCATCGAGGCGATCGAGCGCGGCGCGCCGATCGATCTGGTGTTTCAGTCCATCGCCGGGACCGAGGCCGCCAACAGGAGTTTCGGAATCAGCCTCTCGGTTTTGCGCGAGGGTTATGAGGCGGGCCTGTCGCTGAAGCGCGGCACGGTCGGCGACAATGTCATGTATTTCGAAACCGGGCAGGGCTCGGCGCTCTCGGCCAACGCCCATCATGGCGTGGACCAGCAGACCTGCGAGGCGCGCGCCTATGCGGTCGCGCGCAAGTTCGATCCCTTCCTGGTCAATACGGTGGTCGGCTTCATCGGGCCGGAATATCTCTACGATGGCAAGCAGATCGTCCGCGCCGGGCTGGAAGATCATTTCTGCGGCAAATTGCTTGGCGTTCCGATGGGATGCGACATTTGCTACACCAATCACGCCGAGGCCGATCAGGACGATATGGACGTCCTTTTGACCATGCTGGGCGCTGCCGGAGTGAATTTCATCATGGGCATTCCCGGTTCGGACGACATCATGCTGAATTACCAGACCACATCCTTCCACGACGCGCTTTACGCCCGGAAGATCCTTGGCCTGAAGACCGCGCCGGAATTCGAGGACTGGCTGTTGAAGGTGGGCATTTTCCAGGAGGGGCCGCAATTGCGCCTTGCCGACGCCGTGCCCAGGCCGATCCAGCAGGCCCTGGCGCAACTGGCCTGAGGGAGACGTAGATGAGCAATCCTCCCGTCGTTCCGAGCGCCTGGCGTTCGCTCCGGCAATTGACCCAGGCGCGCATCGCTTTGGGCCGCGCCGGTACGAGCCTGCCGACCTCCGCCCATCTCGATTTCCAGTTCGATCATGCGCGCGCCCGCGACGCGGTTCATCGCGCGCTCGACGTCCAGGCCCTGCGCCCCGGCCTTGCCGATTTCGGTCTCGATCCGGTTCTCGTCCAGAGCGCGGCCGGCGATCGCGCGACTTTTCTCCAGCGGCCCGACCTCGGCCGCCGGCTTGATGAGCCCTCGCGCCAGGCTCTGGCCAAAGTCGCGGCCGGGCCCAGTGCTCGTCGCGATGTCGCGCTGGTCGTGGTCGACGGTCTTTCGGCGCTGGCGATCGAAAGGAACGTCCTTCCATTCCTCGGCGCGCTTCTGCCGCGCCTGAAGGCGGGGGGGGTGAGCCTCGCGCCCGCGACGCTCGTGCTTCAGGGGCGCGTGGCGCTGGGCGATGAAATCGGCGATCTGCTCGGCGCGGCGCTCGCGGTTGTGCTGATCGGCGAGCGGCCGGGCCTCAGTTCGCCGGATTCGATGGGGATTTACCTGACCTGGTCTCCGCGCGTCGGCCGGAACGACGCCGACCGGAATTGCATTTCGAACGTCCGTCCCGACGGCATGAGCTATGAAACCGCGGCCAATAAATTGTTCTATCTGATCGGGGAGGCGACCCGCCGGCGGATCAGCGGCGTTCTGCTCAAGGACGAGACCGAAATGGACGGCGCGACCATCGCCGCCGCATCGCCCGAGGTTCTCGCCACGGCGGAAGGCGCCGGCGCGAAAAGCAAAATGTGAGTTGTCGCGCCGAAGAATTCGGTTAACATCATGAAATGTCTGCGGTCGCCGGATCCAAAGCCGAAGGAAGCTCCGGGTCGAATTTCGGCAATTTGTTCGTCGGCGCCAGCAATGACGTCGACGAGCAGGCGACTCTCCTGCGCGGCTGGAACCAATCCTATGCGCAAATGTCGGCCGGAAAATTTTTCGGGACGGTGAAGGAAGTTCAGCTTCGCGACAGCCGGCTCTTCACCGAATTCACCGGACAGACTCTGCTCCAATACGGCGTTCTGCCGCCGGATTTGATCGCGATCGGCCTGCCCCTGAAAATGTCCGGTCCCGCGTGCTTTTGCGGCATGCCGGACGAGCCCGGGGCGCTGCACGTTTTTTCCGGCGGCGACGGCTTCGAATTCTATTCCCCGCGCGAAATGACCATGGCGGGCCTGGTGGTTCCGCGCGCGGCCCTGGAGGATATGCTCTTCGATGGCGCGCGCGACGGGGTTTGGGCGCAATTCGATTTCGCCCATCTGGCCCGGGTCGATCCCGCCGCCTCGGCCATGATAAAGGACTTCATCGCGGGCGTTCTCCAGATCGCCGAGGCTTCGCCGCATCTGGTTTTGAATGGCCCGATCATGAACACGCTTCATAACGGCCTGGTGTCCAATGTGGCGGCGCTGGTGGAATCGCGCGCCGATCTGGCCCCGGACGCCGCCGCGCCGGCGCGGCGCTGGGCCGTCGTCGCCCGGGCCCGAGAGACCATTCACAGCCGGCCCGACGAACCGATCAGCATAGCCGAATTGTGCCGCGTCGTCGGGGTCAGCCGGCGGACGCTGCAATATTGCTTTCAGGACGTGCTGAACGTCAGCCCGGCGAGTTTCCTGCGCGCCGTGCGTCTCAACGGCGTCCGCCGGATGCTGCGCACCGCGACGTCGGTAACCGAAGCGGCGGCCTATTGGGGCTTCTGGCATTTCGGCCATTTTTCACGTGATTACGCCGCGATGTTTGGTGAATTGCCCTCGCAGACACACCGACGATTCAACCCCCGGCGCAAGGACGGATGAGAAAAACGGTCAATCGCGGCGCATTTCCGGATGCGGGGTGATGGCGTAGCCGTCATAGTCGGCATAAGGCGCCGGCCGCGGATACATCTTGACCGGCCAGCCCTCGCCGCCGGCGTCGCCGTCGCCGTCGAACACAATGAACCGGCTGCGGGCGTTGCGGCCGATCGGATTGATGGAGTTTTCCGGCTCGGGCCGTTTGGCGATCAATTCCCGATAAAAATCGTCGGGCCAGAAATTCGCGAAGGCCATATGCGGATAGGGCTTCGAGTGGACCGTGGCGTTCATGATCGACTGTACGCCATGGGCCACGAGTTCGTCGTACCGGGAATCGCTCATCCGCGGTCTCCACAAGAATCCGATGGGGCCGGCGACGCCAGCGTGTGGCGCGCGACGATCGGTTTCGATTCTGCAGGGAGCATTGATCTGGATCGGGATGGTCAGCACATGGCTTCATTCGTCGGCCTCGCGCGGGGAGCGGGCAAAAAATCTGTCTCCGCCCGTCGCCCGGGCCTATGCTTGCGCCCGGTAACGGCGTGACGCCGATTTTCTTTGGGCTTTGGATGCGATGTGCCGGATGGACGTGAGGGGTGGGCGGCGTGAGCGATGAGATCGCGCTCGTCGTCGTCGCGGCGGTCGCGCGCAATGGCGCCTTGGGCCGGAACAACGCCATTCCTTGGCGCGCTCCGACCGATCTCAGACGATTCCGCAGCATTACCTGGGGGCGGCCGCTGGTCATGGGCCGCAAGACCTATCAGTCGATCGGCAGGCCGCTGCCGGGGCGTGAGACCGTCGTCCCGACCCGCGATCCGGGCTTCCTCGCCGGGGCGAGGCCGGAACATCTTCATTTCGCCCGCGATTTCGACGCCGCCTTGGCTTTGGCCGAAACGCTCGCCCGCGCGATGGGCGCGCGGGAGGCCATACTCGCCGGCGGCGCCGAGCTTTTCCGTCTCGGCCTGCCGCGCGCGCAGCGCCTGCGGCTGACATTCGTCGATTGCGCGCCCGAGGCCGACGTTTTCTTCCCCGAGATCGACTGGAGCCAATGGCGGGAGGAGCGGCGCGAGCGGCCGCAGCTCGCCCCGGAGGACGAATTCGGTCTGGAATTCGGCGATTACCTAAGGATTTGATCGCGGATTGTGCGCGCGGGAAGCGCATTCTATAAAGAGGCGGCCGGCGCGGGCGACGCGGCGGCCGGGTAGATTCGAGGACCATATGCCCTGGAGCAAACCAGGTGGCGACCAGCCGCCCAAGCCGGAGGGTAACGATCCTTCCGACGGAAAGCGCGGCGCGCGCGATGAGGGACGCAGCCCCTGGGGCTCCGGCGGGGGGCCGGGAGGCGGCTCCAACGGCGGCAATCCCTGGGGCGCGCCAGGCGGCGGAAAGCCCTCCGGCGGACCCGATCTCGAAGCCTTGGTGCGCGGGGCGCAGGAAAGGCTGCGCAACCTCACGGGGGGCGATTTTTCGCCGCGCATTCTGGCGCTGATCGTCGCCGCGGTCGGCGCGCTCTGGCTCGCCAGCGGTTTTTATACGGTCGATCCCAACCAGGTTGGGCTCAATCTCGTTTTCGGGCGCTATGTCGGCAAGACCATGCCGGGCCTGAACTATAATTGGCCCGAGCCGCTCGGATCGGTCATCAAACTCAACGTCACGGATCGCAACTCGATCGACATTGGCGCGCTGGGTCGCGCCGACCAGCCCGGCGCTGTCGAATTGCCGGAAGAAAGTCTGATGCTGACCGGCGACGAAAATATCGTCGACTTGAAATTCCGCGTGATCTGGCAGATCGACCCGGCCCATCCGGAATATTTCGCCTTCAACATCAAGAATCAGATCGAGACGATCAAGGCGGTTTCGGAAAGCGTCATGCGCGACATCGTCGGCCGCACCCAGATCCAGCCTCTGCTGACCGTGGCGCGCAAGGTGATCGAGCCCGAGGCGCAAAAGGCCATCCAGAAGGTGCTCGATTCCTACCGCGCCGGCGTGGAGGTCATTCAGGTGCAGCTGCTTTCGGTCGATCCGCCGCCCACCGTCATCGCGGCGTTCCGCGACGTAACGGCGGCGCAGCAGGATCGCAGCCGTTTCGTCAACGAGGCGCAGGCGGAGGCTAATTCGATCGTGCCGAACGCGCGCGGCCAGTCCGCCCGCATCCTCAACGCAGCCGAGGCCTATCGCACTCAGACGGTGGCCGAGGCGCGCGGCCAGACCGCGCGCTATCTCAAGGTGTTCGGCGCCTATCAGAAAGCGCCGGCGGTAACCCGCGAGCGGCTCTATCTCGAAACCATGGAGCGCGTGCTCGGCGCCGGCGACAAGGTCATCCTGGACCGCGCGTCCGGAACGACGCCGATCCTGCCGCTCGCGCCGCTCGATCTGGGCGCCAAATCCGAGACGGGAGGCAAGCCGTGAGTTCTCCCAGGCTGATTGCGCTGGCGGCGGGGCTGGTCGTCGCCGTCGTCCTCGTCCTTTCCTCGACCTTCGAGGTCCAACAGACCCAGCAGGCGCTGCTGCTGCGCTTCGGCGCGCCGGTGCCGCAGCGCGGCCTCGTCACCGATCCGGGGCTGCATTTCAAGCTGCCCTTCATCGAATCGGTGGTTTATATCGACAAGCGCATCCTCGATCTCGAATCGCCCAAGCAGGAGATTCTCGCCTCCGACAACCAGCGGCTCGAAGTGGACGCTTTCGTGCGCTACCGCATCGCCGACGCGCTGAAATTCTACCAGACGGTTGGCGGCGTCTCGCGCGCCGACAACCAACTCGCCTCCGTGCTCAATTCCTCCCTGCGCCGGGTGCTGGGCGACGCCACCCAGACTCAGATCGTGCGCGAGGAGCGCCATACGCTGACCGCGAAAATCCGCGACGAGGTCAATACCGAGGCGGAACGTTTCGGCATTTCGATCGTGGACGCCCGCATCCGCCGCGTGGACCTGCCGCAGCAGATCTCCGAAAAGGTGTTCGAGCGCATGCGCACCGAGCGCCAACGCGAGGCGGCCGAATATCGCGCGCTCGGTCAGCAGGAGGCGCAGCAGATCCGCACCGCCGCGCAGCGCGACGCCACCGTGATCGTCGCCGACGCCCAGCAGAAGGCCGATTCCATGCGCGGCGACGGCGAGGCGGAGCGCGCCCGCATTTTCGCCGACGCCTACAGCAAGGATCCGGATTTCTTCGCGTTCTACCGCTCGATGCAGGCTTATGACGACGCGCTGAAAACCAAGGGCGCGCGTTTCGTTATTTCGCCGCATTCGGAATTCTTCCGTTTCTTCGACGATCCTTCGGGCAAGACGGCCAAGCCGTGACGCCGACTTATGAGGCTGGGATGTTTTTTCGCTGCACTGACAATTTTTCCGCGCGGCGCCTGCTCGCGGGCGTCGTCTTCGTTGGCGCGCTCGCCTTCGCGGCGGCGGCGCCGGTCGTCGCGGCGCCGGTTCCCGATTCCTTCGCCGATCTCGCCCAGACGGTCACAGCCGCGGTCGTCAATATTTCCGCGACCCAGGTCGAAGACGAAAAAGACATGGACATGCCGAAACTGCCGCCGGGCTCGCCGCTCGACGACATGTTCGAGGAATTTCTCAAGCGCCATCGCCGCCACCCCGGCGAGGAGCGCCGGCATCGCTCCACTTCGCTCGGCTCGGGCTTCGTGATCGATTCCTCCGGCATCATCGTGACGAATAATCACGTCATCGACGGCGCCAATGATATCGAGGTGATCTTCACCGACGGCACGAAACTGAGGGCGCAGATCGTCGGCAAGGACGCGAAGGTCGATCTCGCGGTGCTGCGCGTGAAACCGCCCAAGCCCCTGCCGGCGGTGAAATTCGGCGACAGCGACAAGGCCCGCGTCGGCGATTGGGTGATCGCGGTCGGCAATCCCTTCGCGCTCGGCGGAACCGTGACCGCGGGAATCATTTCGGCGAAAGACCGCAATATCGACAGCGGCCCCTATGACAATTACCTGCAGACCGACGCCGCCATCAACAAGGGCAATTCCGGCGGGCCTTTGTTCAACATGGCGGGCGAGGTGATCGGCATCAATACCGCGATCCTCTCGCCATCGGGCGGCTCGATCGGCATTGGCTTCGCGACGCCTTCCGATACCGCACAGCCGGTGATCGAGCAGCTGATCAAATTTGGCGAGACCCGGCGCGGCTGGCTTGGTGTGCGCATCCAGAAGGTCGACGAGGGCATCGCCGAAAGCTTGGGGCTCGGCAAGGCGCGCGGCGCGCTGATTTCCGGCATCGACGAAACCGGCCCCTCGGCCCATGTCGGCTTCAAGCCCGGCGACGTCATCGTGACCTTCGACGGCAAGCCGGTCGACGACGCCCGCGAATTGCCTAAGATCGTCGCTCTGACGCCGGTCGGCAAGGAGGTCGATGTCGTCATCATCCGCGACGGCAAGGAGCTGACGAAAAAGGTCACGCTTGGCCGGCTCGAAGAGCGCGAGGCCAAGGCCGGGAAGGACAAGCAGGAACAGGCCGAGGAGCCGGCGCCGCAGGAGGAAAAGACCCACGTGCTCGGCATGGACGTCGCGGCGCTGACGGGGGATCTGCGGTCGAAATTCCGGATCAGGGACAGCGTCAAGACGGGTGTTGCAATCGTCGCCGTGGACGGCGACTCGCCTGCCGCCGAACAGCATCTTGCGCCCGGCGACGTGATCCTCGAAATCAACCGCAAGCCGGTGAACGCACCGCAGGATGTCGCCGCCGCAGCCAAGGCGATCAAGGCCGAGGGCCGCAAGACGGCGCTGCTCTTGATCGCCAATGCGCAAGGCCAGGCGCGGTTCGTGGCGCTGCCGCTGAATTGACGGTCCTCGCCGCGGAGGACCGGAACGGGCCGGCGCACGCAAGCCTCGCGTGAAGCCGGCGATTGAAGATTTGCGATCTTCGTAAATCGTTCTGCGTCGTTTTACGTCGTCAGGCAACTTGCTTGCGTGATCCAGGTTCCTATGAAAGCGTTCGTCAATTGGTCTTGACGATTTCCGAACCTTTGCGTCGGTGGACGCAAATGCGCCGGCGATCAATCAACTGAAATAACAATTGTTTTGGTCTGGATTTCAGGCATCGGCGACCGTGGGCGTCGGGGAAGATGCGCAAGTCCTTGCTGCTTGGCCTCACGTTGCTTGCCGCATATTTGGTCGGCGGCGAAAGCGAACGACACGATTTCTTCCCGTGGCCGCAGATTTCCGCACTGAAGAGCGGCTCTCCGTCAAAAAGGCCTTCGCGGACAGTCGTTACTTTTTGCCGATGACGGCCGGCACATTGCCGACGAAACGAAAATCGCCGTCGCCTGCCCGAAACAGTCCGATAAAACCGCCGTTCTGCTGGCGCTCGGCCAATCGAGCGCCGGAAACCATGGAGGCCAGCGGTACCGATCCGAATATGGCGCGCATGTCGTCAATTTCTTCGGCGGCCAGTGCTTTATCGCCGCTTCGCCGCTCCTGGGATCGACCGACGCGAGAGGCGAATGTTGGACGAAGTTGGGAAACCTGCTCATCGCGTCGGGCAAGTTCGACGATGTCGTCATCGCGCCCCTGGCCTTTTCCGGCTTCGAGGTCGCGCGATGGGCGCGAGGCGGCGATATCAACAGCCTTCTGGTCGAGACGGCGCGGCAGCTTGAACGCCAGGGCTATCGCGTGACGGATGTTCTGTGGGATCAGGGCGACGTCGATTACGTCAAGGGCGCGAGCGAGGCCGCCTATCGCGAACGCTTCGTGTCCATGGTCGATACGCTGCGCGGGCAGAACATCGACGCGCCTGTCTATCTCTCCATCGCTTCGAAATGCCTCGAACCGAGCAACAACGGTTTCAGGACAGACGCTCCCGACAATGCGATCGTGCGCGCGCAACTGGCCCTGTCCAAGAGCGGAAATGGCCTCAGGCAGGGCGTGAATACCGACGCCTTGCTCGATGAAGTCGATCGCTACGACGATTGCCATATAGCCGGAACCGGCGCGGAGAAGGTTTCACGGGCATGGGCTGATCTTTTGCTCGCCGGTCGCAAAAGCACTCTGTCGCACCGGGCGGAAAGCCAATAAGCGTGACGTTGATCCGCACTGCCGTGATCGCCAGTGTCGGAGCGGCGGCCAGAATGGCGGCGCCATAGCGCGTCGCCAGCGCTCTCAAGCTCTTTTGACTATTCCGTGTATCGCACGACGGACCGCCTCCGTCGCGCGGGCGCTCCCGTGAAGATCCTGGCCCATGGCGCATCACTCCAGCTGTTGGAGAAAATTGCGCCATCAAAGCCCGGGATCAAACACCTCCTGTGTGTTGATGCATACCGAAAAAATTTCAATGCAACGACGCCGTCCTCGGGCGCCTATCGGAACGAAACATAGCCGACGGCCGCGCTGGCGGCGACGAGCAGGGCGGGGTTGATCTTATATTGCAGCAGGATCAGGATCACGCCGGTCGCGATGGCTGCGGTTTCGACGCCGAAGATCGCGCTCTTCGCCATCGTGTAGCAGCCGGCGAGCAGCAGGCCGATGGACACCGGCGCCAGCCCGCGCTGGATCGAATCCCGCCACGGCCAGGATTCCAGCCGCTTCCAGCCGCGCCCGGCGCCATAGGTCAGCAACGCGGTCGGCAGGAAGAACGCGACCAGCACCGCCAAAGCGCCAAGCGCGCCGGCCGCCCAGTCACCGATCGCGACGATCATCATCATGTTCGGCCCAGGCGACATCTGGCCGATGGAATAGAGATGGACCAGTTGCGCCTTGGTCAGCCAGTGATGCACATCGACGCTGAGATATTCCATTTCGGGAAAGGCGGCCATGCCGCCGCCGATCGCCAGCAGCGACAGATAGGAGAAGACGCGGATCAGCGCCGGAATCTGGTTCATGCGTCCGGCGCCTTTTTCGCGCGGCCAGGGCTGCGCCACAAGATGCTGAGCAGTCCGACGACGAGCAGGGTCCACAGGACCGAGATATGGTAGCGGTCCACCGCGACGACCGTCAGCGCCACGAACAGCAGATCGGCGCGGGTCGTGACCGAGCGCCGGCCGAGCTGGATCGCGGTATAGAGCGCCAGTCCCACCGCCGCCGCCGCCACGCCTTTCAGGATCGCGGTCGAGGCGGCGCGTTCGCCATGGCGCCAATAAAGGATGCCGGCGACATACATGATCATGGCGCCGGGCAGGCACATCCCGATGATCGCCGCCGCCGCGCCCGCCGCGCCGCGCAGCTTCTGGCCGACGAGGATGGCGAGATTTGTCGCGTTAAGCCCCGGCAGGGTCTGGCTGATCGACAGCATTTCGACGAATTCCTTGTCGTCAACCCAGCCCTCGGTCTCGACCAGCCGGCCGCGCAGATAGGGCACGGCGCCGCCGAAGCTGATCGCGCCAATGATCAGGAATTCACGGAAAATGCGCGCGACCGATACGGCCGGCCGCGCCGCCGCGCTCGGCTCCGCCAGCTCACTCATGGCTTTGCAGCTCTTGGCCGTTGAGCCGATAGACCATCGCCGTCTTCGTCACGCCGAGCGCCAGCCAGTCCGCCACTTCCTTCTGCAGAGTCATGTAAAAGGCGCCCGCCCGCCGCTTCGGCTTTTCGGCGACGGCCTCCCGCTTGCTGAATTTGACCTGGAAAGCGAATTCGCCGACCAGCGACTTGTGCTCGCCGCGCGTGCGCCATAGCGAAACGTCGCATTTCGCCAGGACGCCCTTGCCGAAATCGAGCGTTCCCAGCGGCAGGAGCACCTCCTCGACGATCCCTTTGTTCACGACCGTGATGCGCTCTTTGTCGGCGACGCCAAGGCGTCGCAAGGCCGGGAAGATCGTCGCCAGCGTTCCCATGTTCAGCCGGTCGGGCCGGCGCGCCTGGCTCAGGCCGAACTGGCAATTATGCGAAAACAGGATGCGGTAGCCGCCCGGCTGGTCCTTCAGTGGCAGCGCCTCGGCCTTGAACTTGATCTTGCATGCGCCGTCGATATTGGGCCGGACGTCCATTTCGGTCGCGGCGCGCTCGTCGGGATGGCGGAATTTGAGGACGACTTCCGGATCGCCCACGGGAAACCCGTCCACATAGCGGATGCGCCGGCGCAGGATGAAGGCATTGTTGTAGAGGCGGAAATCCGGCGTGTCGCCGAAGACGATCTCCCGGATTTCCGGCCGCAGATTGAGCTCCGGTTGTTCGATGAAACCGACGCCGGCCTCTTCGGCCGTTCGTTTCACGATCGCGCCGAAATCCCGGAACGCCTGGATCGAGGTGAAGCGCTCCGGCTTCAGGATGAGCTTGGCTTCGAGATATTGCACCTGGTCGAAGGGCGCGCCGTCGTCATATTTGCCGAGCGGAGACTCCGGCAGCAGCGTGATCGCTGTTCGCTTGGTCGCCTCCAGCGCCTTGTCCTTCGCAAACGTACGGGCTTCACGACCAGAGTCACCGACCATGAACAGGTCTCCTCGATGTGATCCGCCGCGTCATTCTGCGCATCGCCCGGAACCGCCGCAATATGAGGCGGAAGTGTAGCGGAACTGTAAATGAACCTCACCAAAGGCGCGACGCGGGGACCGGCGTCGTCAAGCCAGCCGGCGTTTCATCGTGTCCGCGGCCGATCTTGCGCGGACTTCGATCGTCGGAAAAATGGCCTGGCGGCGATTGCTCTCTGACGGATGACCTATGGCGCCGCAATAATGTCGGGCGTATAAAGGCCGGACGAGTCCTCGCGCGTCCGCGACAAATAGTTTGGCAAATAGTTTGGATGGTGGAAAGTCGAATGAGCCGCATCCCGGATTTCTCTCTCCTTCCCCTCGACAAGGACCAGAGCGCCGCGCCGCCGGCCTTTTCGGCCGAGACATGGCTCACGCCGGAAGGCATCGACGTGAAGAGCGTCTACGGGCCGGAGGATGTCGAGGGGCTGCCGGCGATCGACTCTTTTCCCGGCGTCGCGCCTTTTCTGCGCGGGCCCTACCCCACAATGTATGTGAATCAGCCCTGGACGGTGCGGCAATATGCCGGATTCTCTACCGCCGAGGATTCCAACGCCTTTTATCGCCGCAATCTCGCGGCGGGCCAGAAGGGCCTGTCGGTCGCCTTCGACCTCGCCACCCATCGCGGCTATGATTCCGACCATCCGCGCGTCGCCGGCGACGTCGGCATGGCGGGCGTCGCCATCGATTCGATCTATGACATGCGGACGCTCTTTTCCGGCATTCCGCTCGACCAGATGTCGGTGTCGATGACCATGAACGGCGCGGTGCTGCCCGTCCTCGCGCTTTATATCGTCGCGGCGGAAGAGCAGGGCGTTCCGGCCGAAAAGCTTTCTGGCACGATCCAGAACGATATTCTGAAAGAATTCATGGTGCGGAACACCTATATCTATCCGCCCAAGGATTCGATGCGCATCATTTCGGACATTTTTGCCTTCACCTCGCAAAATATGCCGAAATTCAACTCAATCTCGATCTCCGGCTATCACATGCAGGAGGCCGGGGCGACGCAGGATCTTGAACTCGCCTATACGCTCGCCGATGGCGTCGAATATTTGCGCGCCGGCATCGGGGCCGGGCTGACGGTCGATCAGTTCGCGCCGCGCCTGTCGTTCTTCTGGGCGATCGGCATGAATTTCTTTATGGAAGTGGCGAAGCTTCGCGCCGCGCGCCTGCTGTGGGCCAATCTCGTCAAGCAGTTCAATCCGAAATCGGAAAAAAGCCTGCCCCTGCGCACTCACAGCCAGACCTCGGGCTGGTCGCTCACGGCGCAGGACGTCTTCAACAACGTCGTCCGCACCCAGATCGAGGCCATGGCGGCGACGCAGGGCCACACCCAGTCGCTGCACACCAACGCCCTCGACGAGGCTCTGGCGCTGCCGACCGATTTTTCGGCGCGCATCGCCCGCAACACCCAGCTCTTCCTGCAGCAGGAATCCGGGACGACCCGGATCATCGACCCTTGGGGCGGCTCCTATTATGTCGAAAAGCTCACCGCCGAACTGACGCAAAAGGCCTGGGCCCATATTCAGGAGGTCGAGGCGCTCGGCGGCATGGCCAAGGCGATCGACGCCGGCATTCCCAAGCTGCGCATCGAAGAGGCGGCGGCCAAGACTCAGGCGCGTATCGATTCCGGCAAGCAGACGGTGGTTGGCGTCAACAAGTTCCGGCCCGAGAATGAACGGCCGATCGACGTGCTCAAGGTCGAGAACGCCGCGGTGCGCGCCCAGCAGATCGACAAGCTGAAGCGCCTGCGCGCCGAGCGCGACGAGGCCGAGACTCAGGGTGCGCTCGAAGCCCTGACCGCAGGCGCGAAGAGCGGCGCCAATCTCCTGGCTCTGTCGATCGAAGCCGCGCGGAAAAAGGCGACGGTCGGCGAGATTTCCTACGCGCTCGAAAAGGTGTTCGGCCGCCATCGCGCGGAGATCAAGAGCATTTCCGGGGTTTACAAGCGGGAGGCCGGCGTGAATTCCACCGCCATCGCCAAGGTTCAGGCCCAGGTCGAAGCTTTCATCGAGCATGACGGCCGCCGACCGCGCATTCTCGTCGCCAAGGTCGGGCAGGACGGCCACGACCGCGGCCAGAAGGTCATCGCCTCGGCCTTCGCCGATCTCGGCTTCGACGTCGACATCGGCCCTTTGTTCGCCACGCCCGAGGAGGCCGCGCGCCAGGCGGTCGAGAACGACGTCCATATCGTCGGCATTTCGTCTCTGGCGGCGGGCCACCTGACGCTTGTGCCCGAACTGCGCGCCGCGCTCGAAAAGGAAGGCCGCCCGGATATCATGATCGTGGTTGGCGGCGTCATCCCGCCGCAGGATTTCGACGCGCTCTACAAGGCCGGCGCGTCGGCGATCTTCCCGCCCGGCACGGTGATTGCGGAAGCGGCGGGCAAGCTGATCGACGAATTGAACCAGCGCCTCGGCTATTCCAAAGCCGCCGCCGAATGACGCGGGCTGAATCTCGGGGCCCCCAGGCGGAAGAGGGCGGTTTCGTCGTCGCCCTCGAAAATCCGCCCGACGAGACGACCCAGGTCGTTCTGCTCAGCGGTCTGGCGAATTTCAATGAATCCCGCGTCGGGCCGGACCCGGTGCGCGATCCGCGCAATCATATCTGCATCGTCGCCCGCGACGCGGATGGGCGCGTGCGCGGCGGCCTGCAGGGTTTGATCGTCGGCGCGTGGCTGGCGACGGATCTGGTCTGGGTGGAGGAGGATTTTCGCGGCCGGGGCCTTGGCTCGCGCCTGCTGGCCGAGGCTGAGGCCGAGGCGCTGCGGCGCGGCTGCAAATTCGCCATTCTCGCCACTTTCGATCACCAGGCGCCGGGATTCTATTCGCGGCGCGGTTATGTCGAATATGCGCGGATGGAGGATTTTCCCTGGGGCTCGACGCGGTTTCAGCTCAGGAAAACGTTGGCGTGACGGGCGACGCCTCGGCCTGGAAGAAATTCCGCCATGCTTTGTCGCGCGCCACGCGCCAGGCGATTCGTGAGCCGCTGCGCAAGATTCGCGAGCCCGCGCGGCAATCGCTGCTCAAACTGGTTCCGGGCTTTCCCGTCGTCATTCAATCGGTCGAGACTCTGCCGCTTGTTCCCTATGAGGGCGCATTGCCGCCCCAGGGCGCGCGCTGCCTCGTCTATGATGACGCTCCCGTCGCCATCCGCGCCCATCCCCTGAGCCGGAATTCCTCCGACACCGAGAGCTTCCATTATTCGGATCACACCATGGTTTCGCCCGGGCTGACGCTCGAAAGCCCGGGGCCGCATTTCTGGTTCGCGCGCTCGGGCGCAATGATCTCTCCGCAAGGGAAAATCTGGCCGCATTCCTTCATGGCGCCGTTCCGGCGCGATCGCCTGCGGACGGTGAAATGCATTGGCGTCGCGCATGACGGCCCCGATGAAAAGGGGCTCGTCTTTCACCCCTCGCTGCTCATGGGCGCGCCGCGCGTTTCGGGTCCCCATCTGTTGGCGGCGCAGCCGGGTTCGCCGAATTTCGGTCACTTCCTGCTCGACATCGTTCCGCTCATGGCGCTTGGGCGCGAGATCGGCGCGCCGATGCTGTCCTGGCCGCTGCGCGACTGGCAGCGCGGCATTGTCGCGCGCCTTGGCCTTAAACCCGGCCAGCTACGGGAAATTCCGGCGAAAAATCATTTTGTGGCGCAGCCGGTCGTCAGCAACCGGATGGCGGGGCTCGGCGCCCACATCGCCCATCCGCAGGCGAAAAAGACCTTCGACGCCATCCGCGCCACGGTCGATCTGGCCGCCTACGACCATTTGCCGCGGCGGTTCTTCCTGATGCGCGGCATGAAGCACGGCCGCGCGCTGAAGAACCGGGCCGAGCTGGCGGAAGCTCTCGCGTCGCATGGCGTCGTCTCGGTCCAGCCGGAAATGCTGGGCTTCGAGGAGCAGGTCGCCCTGTTCGCGCGCGCCGAACTGGCAGTGGCCGAATTCGGCGCGGCGATGGCCAATGTCGTGTTCTGCCCGCCTGGGGCGAAAGTCGTGGAGATCATCAGCGAGGGTCAGCACGACCCCTGGTCGGCCCATCTATGCGCAATGCTCGGGCTCGAACATGTCGTGCATTTCCAGAAATTGACGGAAGAGGAGCAGATTTCGCGCGGCGACCGTTTCGCGCCCTCGCCGGATTTCGCCTATCGGGTCGATGTCGGCGCAATCGCCGCGATTGTCGATCAGCTCACCGCCGACCGGGTTTGATCTTGGGTCAGGCCGCGAGCTGTTGCGCCGGCGCGCGCCTCAATTGCCGCAGGACGGGAATGACAATCGCGGCGTGAATCGCCACCGCGACGCCGAGGCCGACCAGATGCTGGGTCAAGGTCGCCGGCACGGCGCCGAGCGCGTGGAAGCCGAGCGGAAAGAACAGGCCGAGCGCCGTCGCCAGGCCCGGATTATATTCGCGAAAACGCAAGGCGACGCCGCAATGGGCGACGGCGTTGACCACGGCCAGATAGGGCGCGGCGAGACCCCAACCCGGTCCGAAACCCAGCGCGGCATAGAGCGCGGCGAGGTTGAGGCCCCAGACGCCCGGCAGGTTCACCCAGAGCACTGTCGCCTTGCTCAGCGCTTCGCGTCCGCCAAAAACTCGCCGGTTGGCATAGGCGCGAAAGCGGTCGCCGGCATGTTCCTCCAATTGATGGAGCATATAGGCCGGCCCGAAGAGGTAGATCAGCGCCAGCGCCTCGCCGCGGCCAGCCAAAGCGAAGGGCGCGTAAAGCAGCGTCATGACGAGCAGAACGGCGGTCGCCGCCACCCAATGCGGATAAAAGCGGTCGGTCATGTCGGAGAAATCCGTTCGCCTGAGACGCTGACATGATGGACGGCGAATGTGGAGCGGGGCTTGCGTCTCGCCAGGGCGCCGCGCCGCGTTTTGGGGCCGCCCTGTCGGGCGGCCCGTTCGGCGGAAAGATCAGCCCATGGCCTTTTCATACTGGGCTTCGACATATTCCCAGTTGATCAGGCTGTCGATGACGGTCTTGATGAATTTCGGGCGCAGGTTGCGATAGTCGATGTAATAGGCGTGCTCCCAGACGTCGATCGTCAGGATCGGGCTCGCGCCATGAACCAGCGGGTTTTCGGCATTGGGGGTCTTGGCGACGGAAACCTTGCCGTCCTTGACTTGGAGCCAGGCCCAACCCGAGCCGAATTGGGTCGCGCCGGCGTTGGCGAGTTCTTCGAGCGCCTTGTCGACCGAGCCGAACGCCTCGACCAGGGCCTTTTCGACCTTGCCCGGAACCTTGCCGCCGCCATTCGGCTTCAGATACTTCCAGAATTCGGCGTGGTTGTAGATCTGGGCGACATTGTTGAACACGCCCGGATTTTTGCCGAACGAGCCGGTGATGACCTGCTCCATCGGCAGGCCTTCCCATTCGGTGCCTTTGATGAGATTGTTGGCGTTGTTCACATAGGCGGCGTGATGCTTGTCATGGTGGAATTCAAGCGTTTCGGCCGACATATGCGGCGCCAGCGCATCATAGGCATAGGGCAGGGGGTCGAGAACGAACGACATTGGTCTCTCCTGATATAGCTTGCGCCGGCTGGAGCCGACGCGGCGGCAGGGTAAAAAGATCGTTTCCCCGACGCAAGGACGCAAAAGCGCCGAATGGGCTGAAATGATGGCATCAATTTTAAGCAAATTGCGGTTATACTGACACTGACGGGCCGCCTCGGCCAGGACAATCTCTTGCGGGAAAGGTTTTCGCCAGCGTGAAAGCGGATCGCACTGTTATAGTCTTCGGCGTCTTTCTGTTCCTGCTCGGCTTTTCCGCTGCCTGGAACGGATATGGTTATATCGAGATCGAACGCGGATGGTCGATGGTGATTTCCGGGACGGTTGCATTCAGCGCCGGCCTCATTCTGATCGCTCTCGGCCTGGTTCTGCGGCAACTCCAAATTATTTCCGCTTCAGCCGCGCAGGTCGCGCTGTTCCTCGCCAAGGCGACCGGAAATGGGGGCGCTGCGGAGCCGGCGCCGCCGCCAACCGCTCCGCCGCCGCCGGAACCGCAAGCCGAGGCCTATCCGGTCGAAGCGCCGGCCGAAGAGGCCCAGGCGCCGGTCGAAAGCTATGTCTCGAAGCCGCCCGCCTGGATGACCCGCGTCACGACCTATGCCGCCTCCTTAGGCGTCGCCAGGGCGACGGAGCCGCCCGTCGCCGAGACGGAATCGCTCGCCGACGAGCGCCGGGCCTGGCTCGAAATGGCCGTCGCCGAACAGATCGCCCAAGAAACATTCGAGCAAGAATCAGTCGAGCACGAATCGGTCGAGCACGAATCAACCGAGAAAGAATCCGTCGAGCAAGAATTCGTTCAACAAGAATTCACTCACGAACAATCGCCTCACGAGGCGTCGCCTCAGGACGAATCGTCTCCGGCAGGGACACTTCACGGGGAAGCGCCTGAAGAGTTCATGCCCTGGCCTGAAGCGTCCGGCGAAGGAACGCATGGCGAGGAAGCGGCCGCGGAGCCGCACGCCGAATGGGAGCCGGCCATAAAGGAGATGGCGGCGGAAGAAGCGCTCCCCGAGAACGCGCCGCATCCGCAAGGCGACGAGGCGCTGGAAATCCACGAAGCGCCGTCACAGCCGGCGCAGGCGCCGGCTGAGGAAATTTCGGCGGAGGAAGAAACCCCGCCCGCGCCGACCCGGGCCATCGTGGGTGAATATGAAGCCCATGGCGCGCGCTACATCATGTATGCCGACGGCTCCATCGACGCCGAGACGTCGCACGGCGTCTTTCACTTCGCCTCGATGGACGAATTGAAGCGTTTCATCGAGCAGGACGCTTGAATCAAACGGTCACATCGGCGCCGACGGCGGCGATGGCGAAGGCCTGGCGCAAGGCGGATTCCTCCAATTCATCGAAGCGGCCGGACGCGCCGCCGTGTCCCGCCTCCATATTGGTCTTGAGCAGGATCGGGCCGCCGCCGGTCATGCGCTCGCGCAGGACTTGCGCCCATTTGGCCGGCTCCCAATAGGTCACGCGCGGATCGGTCAGACCGGCCTCGATCAATATGGGCGGATAGCCCTGGGCATTGACATTGTCATAGGGCGAATAGGACAGGAGCCGGCGAAAAACCTCGGCGTCTTCGATCGGATTCCCCCATTCATGCCATTCGGGCGGGGTCAGCGGCAGGCTGGCGTCGCAGATCGTATTGACCACATCGACGAAAGGCACTTCGGCGATAATGCCGCCGAAGAGGTCAGGCGCCATATTGGCGACCGCGCCCATCAGCAGGCCGCCGGCGCTGCCGCCTTCGGCGACGATCCGGCCCGGCTCCGTCAATCCGAGCTCGCAAAGATGCCGGGCGCAGGCGATGAAATCGGTGAAGCTGTTGGTCTTGTGCTCCAGCTTGCCGGCCTCGTACCAGCGCGAGCCTTTTTCGGTTCCGCCGCGCACATGGGCAATGGCGTAGATGAAGCCACGGTCGATCAGGCTGAAGCGCGACTCGTCGAAGGAATCGGGCAGGGCGACGCCATAGGCGCCGTAGCCATAGAGCAGCATCGGGAGGGGGCCGGGCTTGCGGTCGCGCCGCCACACCATTGAAACCGGGATCTTTTCGCCATCCGGCGCGGGCGCGAAAACCAGCCTGGTCTCGTAATCGGCGGCGTGGTGGCCGCTCGGCACGTTCTGGCGCTTGAGCAAAGTCCGCTCGCGCGCGGCGAGGTCATAGTCGAAAATCTCCTCCGGTTCGGCCAGGGAGGAATAGGAGAAGCGCAAAATCGGTTGCTCGAATTCGAAATTGCTCTGTAAGCGCAAATGATGGCAGGGCGCGGCGAAATGGAGCCGGTGCTCGCCGCCGCCGAGACGTTTCACCGCCAGGGTCGGCGCGCAATCCTCCCGCTCCAGCCAGACGAGGTAATCGGCGAAGACCGTGGCGTTGAAGATCATCCGCCCCGGCCGGTGCGGCTCCTCCTCGCGCCAGTCCTTTGCGTCGAGCGTTTCGAACGGCGCGCTCATCAGCTTGTAATCGGAGGCGCCGTCGGCGTTGGTGCGCATGAAGAGGCGGTCGCGGCCCGGTTCGACGTCATAGCGCAGGCCGGCGCGGCGCGGCAGCACCAATCGCGCGGGCGCTTCCGGCCGGTCCAGATCGACCAGCCAGTTCTCCGCGCAATCGTGATCGCTGACCTGGACTATGCCGAAGCGGCGTGAGCGCGAGGCGCGCAGATGCACGAACCAGGCAGGGTCTTTTTCCGCAAAGATCAGCCGGTCGCTCGCCGGGTCGGCGCCGAGGCGATGCAGGAAAACCGAGGACGACCGGAAGTCCTTGTCCATTCTCGTATAGAGGAAGGCGGAGGAATCGCGGGTCCAGACGATGGTCCCGTCGCTGTCCTCGACCACGTCCGTGCCGAGGGCGCCGCTGGCGAGATCGCGCCAGTAAAGGCGATGCAATTCATTGCCGCGCTCGTCGCAGGCAAAAGCGAGCAGGCGATGATCGGGCGAATGAACGGCGTCGCCGAGGCTGAAGAAATCCTTTCCTTCCGAGAGCTTGTCGCCGTCGAGCAGAACCTGTTCGGGGCCGCCCGCGACCCCCTTGCGGCAAATCAGTTCGTGCTGGCCCTCGGCGCGGAAGCGGCGGTAATAAAGCCAGTCGCCGTCGCGGGCTGGCGGATCGCAGTCGGTTTCATCGACGCGTGCGACCATTTCCGCGTAGATTTTCTCGGCGAGCGGCTCGATCGCGCCGAGCATGGACTCGGCATAGGCGTTTTCGGCCTCGAGCAGCGCGCGGATCTCCTGTGGCAGCGCCGCGGGGTCGCGAATCGCCTCGCGCCAGTTGTCCGCGCGAATCCATGCGTAATCGTCGATGAGTTCAACGCCATGTGCGATGAATCGACGCGGGCGCCTTTCGGCGCGTGGCGCTTGGGAAAGAAAGGTTTTCGCGAAAAGTGACGGCATGGCGGCGATTTTAAACGAAGTTGAACGGCCGCCCAATATTTCCTTCTCTTCGGCGTTCGCCAAGGGTGTTTTTATCGCCAGGCGTCGGCTTTACCATTCTTGCCGAGAACAGGCTGAATTCGTTGAGCCTGGTTGTCTTTCCGCCGGAATCAGCGAAGAATTTCGGCGTGGTCGCGGAACGCGGCGCGGCGTATTTCGCGCCTTTATTTGCGCCTTTGCCAGCTTTACGAGTTGATGTGCGGCGCCAAAAACATCTTAGTGAAGAAATTCGTCGATAAGCCTCAGGGAGATATTGCAAATCGAAAAGGCCTGCTTTATCTAAAAGATTAAGGAGCGATTCAAGCGCTCAGGGCAGGTATTTGCAGCAAGGCACGAGATCGCCGGTCTGTCTTGAGATAAAAATCGGAACGACCTCAAGGAAAGTCACAAAGCCATGAGCGACCCAGGCACGCAGAACTACATTGAGCTGGCGGCGGACATCGTCTCTGCCTATGTCAGCAATAATTCCGTCCCGGTTGCTGACCTTCCCGGGCTGATCAACGATGTCCACTCCGCGCTTATGCGCGTGACGAGCGGGGTCGCGCCGATCGTAACCGAAGCGCCCAAGCCTGCGGTTCCGGTCAAGAAATCGATCACCAACGACTACATCATCTGTCTTGAGGATGGAAAGCAGTTCAAATCGCTGAAGCGCCACCTGCGCACCCAGTACAACATGTCGCCCGAAGACTATCGCGAGAAATGGGGTCTTGGGCCCGATTACCCGATGGTCGCGCCCAATTATGCGAAGGCGCGCTCTCACCTGGCCAAGCAGATGGGCCTGGGCCAGCAGCGCCGCCGCGCCCGCAAATAATCGCGGGTTCGCGCGCGGAATATTTTCGGCTGATCTGAAAAATTCTCTGAACCTGGAGCGGCACGCCGCTCCAGGTTTTTTTGACGCGCCCCCCCCTTGGCGCATCGGTCTCCAGTTGCGCGAATCAGCGCGCGGGAGGGGAGAGGATAGCTGGCGCCCCGGGCCATTCAGGTGGTTTGGCAATGAAAGCGGCCCCCCTTTCATGGGGGCGGCAACGATCATTTTGGCGCGAAGGCCCCGCCAAGGTCGAGCGGCGCGGGGCCGAATGGAAGCGCGTCACAGCGGGTTGCGCCGCCGCCTGACCTGAGCTGATGGGCTTCAGCCACTCATCCGCGCTAATCTATGGCGCGCCGAGGCTTCCAGGGCGGCGCGCGGTCGGCGGCGGTCAGCGTGTCCTTGCTTGTGGCGCCGGCGTCGATCTTCGCCATCACCGACAGGGACGAGGCGAGGGCAAGGCATTGCGCTGGATTGGCGCGGCAATGGTCTCCGGCGGCGCCTGCCGCCATCTGGCCGAGGCCGGCTGTCGGGCCGGCGACAGGGCTGACGAAGGCCGCGGGATCGGGCCCCTCTCTCTGGGCGATCTGGGCGAATACGAGTCCGAGCCAGAACAGGCAGCGCAGCAGGAACATTTTGAAAAGCCTTCGACATCATCTGCGCGAAGGCTAGCGTCGCCATGTCGAGATTAGTTCAAAATCTTCGGTCAAATGCCCCGGAGCGGATTCGCATAAATTTAACCCAGGCGCGAATTCGCTTTTACGCCAAATACTTACCGCTCGTTTGCTCCGCCGGGATTTCGTTCGATGGCCGGGGACGCCTCGAGAAATCCTGCCTGGCGCCGCCGCGTTGGAAACCAAGCTGAAACCATAAGGAAACAATGATGTCAGATATATCGCGCATGCGCGCCTTCGTCTTAGAGGTCACTTAACGGGGCGGGGGCAAAGTGCTTGGCAGAATGAGCATTGTTCGTATCGAGTCCAGTTCCATGTCGCGCGCCCTACGGCAAGAGTCCGCCACGGCCGAAACCGCCGCGCAGCCGGCAGATTTCGAAAGCTGGCGGCGTGATCATTTCATCGCGCTGCGACTGGCGCTCAGCCTGCCCTTCATGGCGCTCGCGCCGGTGTTCCTGCTGGTGCGCGGCGCGCCCAGCATCTGGGACGCCGCCGCCTTCGGCTTTCTCCTCGTTCCTCTCGTCGGCGTTTATATCCTGCATCGTTGGGAACGATTCGATCTGGCGCAGGCGATCTGCACCGGCGCCATCCTGCTGTTCGGGATCGTGCTGACCCTGGCCAATGGCGCCCTCACGCTCGGCGCGGTCGCCTGTTTCCTGCTCGGTCCGCTCGAGGCGACGCTCGGCGGCGTGTCGCGCATCGCCTATGGCGGCGCGGCGGCGTCGATCGCCGCCATGCTCGCCATGGCCTTCGCGACGGCTTTCGGCGCGCTGCAACCGGTCGCCGGCGCCGGAATTGTCGATTTCGTGACCTTGATGGCGGCCATGATCTATGGCGCCCTGCTCGCGGTATGGAGCGCGCACACCGGCGAGATGCACGACCGCTGCGCCCAGGCGAGCGCTGCCGCCTATCGCGAACTGACCGCGACCGTCGGCGATCTCGTGGTCAAGTTCGATCGCGGCGGCGCGGTGGTCGATCTCGTCACAGATCCGGCGAACGCCTTCCGCCATGCGCGGCGGGATCTCATGGGGCGCGGCCTGTTCGAGCGGATCCAGGTCGCCGACCGCCCGGCCTTTCTCAAGACCGTCGCCGACGCGGCGTTCAGCGATCAAGTCGCCCAGGTCGAGTTCCGGCTGCGGGCCGAAGCTGCGGCGGAGGACGAGGACGCGCCGGTCGCGCCGCGGTTCATCTGGGTCGAGATGCGCGCCCATCGCTCGCGCGCGGCGGAAGGGATCGTCATGGCGATTTTGCGCGACGTGACCCTGATGAAGGAGGCGCGCGAGGCGATGGAGGAGGCCCGCGAGGAAAGCGAAAGGGCGAGCGCCTGGAAGGACCGCTTCCTCGCCAATGTCAGCCACGAATTGCGCACGCCCCTGAACGCCATCATCGGCTTCTCCGAAATGCTCGCCAACGCCGCGATGGCGCCGAAGGACCCGGCCCGCGCGCGCGATTACGCCGCGATCATTCATCAGTCGGGTGAGCATCTGCTCAGCCTGGTCAATACGATTCTCGACATGTCGAAAATCGAGACCGGCAATTTCGAGATCGAGCCCGAGCCTTTTGACCTCGCCGGGCTGATCGATTTCTGCTGCGACGTCGTACGGCTGAAGGCGGACGAGAAGGGCATCGATCTGTCGCGCGCCTGCGCGTCCCCGGTCGGCGAGATCGTCGCCGACAAGCGCGCCTGCAAGCAGATTCTCCTCAATCTGCTGTCCAATGCGCTGAAATTCACGCCCGATGGCGGCCGCGTGGCGATCCAGGCGCGCCCGGACGGCGCTTTTGTCGAGATCGTCGTGCTCGACACCGGAATCGGCGTGAACCCGGCCGACCTCGCCCGGCTCGGCGATCCCTTCTTCCAGGCCCGGGCGACCTATGACCGCCCCTATGAAGGCGCGGGCCTCGGCCTTTCGATCGTGCGCGGCCTCGTCGGCCTGCACGGCGGCTCGCTCGTCTTCGAAAGCGCGCCGAACGAGGGGGCCTGCGTCACCGTGCGCCTGCCGCGCGACTGCCGCGACCGGGGCGACTTCGCCGAGAGCCCCGTGAAAATCGAAACGCTGGCGCGCCGCAGCTATCTGACGGCCGCGCCGGACCTCGCCCGCTCCAACGATCAGGTGAAGAAAATTGCGTGAGATCGCCGCCGCTTCCGATTTCGATTTCGTCGCCCTCGAACCGCGCCGCGCCCGCAAAGGCGCTGCGTCCAAGGCCGTCAAAGGGCAGAAGAACGCCGCGCCAGCAAAATCCTCGCAATTCGCGGTCGTCTGGCGTTATCGCACGCCCGCTTTCGGCGCCCTGCTGCTCGGAGGGCTGCTCGTCGCGATCGTGGTCAACGCCATGTTCCTGCAACATGGACACCACCCCGCGCCCCTGTTCGGCGCGACCTTCAGGATCGCCCCGCCGGCGCCGCCGCATCGCCCGGCGCCGCTCGAGGCCTTGCTGAACGAAGCCATTCCCCAGGGTGCGCTCAAGCCGGTGGATCCGGCGCCGGCCGCAGCCTTTGCCGCGCCCGTGGTCGGTGAAACGGCGCCCGCCGCGGCCGAGGCGCCTCAACGGGCCCCGGCGGCCGCGCCGCCGGCGAAGAAAACGCACGACCTGATCGGCGCCCTGATCGCCGACAATGGCGTCGTGACGCCCGCCATGCGCGGCGGCCACGGCGGAGCGCACGCCGTTCTCTCGGCGCAGAAGGCGCTGGAGAAGCTGGGCATGGCGGTGAAGGCCGACGGGGACTTCGGCGCCGCGACCCGCAGGGCGGTCGAAGCCTTCCAGCGGCAAAATCATTTGCCGGTCACCGGCGAACTCAACGCCAGGACGCGCCACGCACTGTCGGCGCGATCCGGCCTGCGGGTCGAGTGACCGCGCGAAGGCAGGCCTGACCTTGCGCCTGCGCACCGACATCTGGGTTTCGGCTTATCTGCGCCGCTGCGCCAGCGCCGACGTCGCCGCTTATCTGCGGCGGCGCGGCGCGCCGGAGGCGGGCGCGATTTTCGTAAAGATCGACCGCCTCGACGGCAGCGCGGCCCTGTTCGCCCCCGCGCCGCAAAGCGAAGCGCGCGAAGACGTCGCCCGACTTTTCGCGCGCGCCCATGGCGAGGAATGGATCGAAAGCGCAGCGATAGAGGCGCGCCTCGCCAAGGAAATGACCTTCGATCCCGACCTGTGGATCGTCGAGGTCGAAGACCGCGCCGGCCGCAATTTCCTCGACCTCGCCTAGAGCTTCTTCCTCGGACCGTAGTCGGACGGCGCGTCGAACCAACGCCTGTCTGGCTTCAACGCGTGGATGGCGCCGCTGGTCGCGCGCCGATCATCGACCCGCGGCTTGCGGCGCGTGTCCGTCGGCAGTGTGGTTCGATATCGGCCTTTCCTTTCGGGAGCCGGGAACCCTAACCCGCTGCTCGCGCAAATGCTTTCTTGGGCCGGGCGCCAAGGAGGAGGAAGCGCCACGCCCTTGCTCCGGTCAGGCGCCGCGTCTATAAGCGCGGCGCCTCTTCATGAAACGGAATTCCCACAATGGCGATCGAACGCACTTTCTCCATCCTCAAGCCCGACGTGACCCGCCGCAACCTCACCGGCGCGATCAATGCGAAGATCGAGGCCGCCGGCCTGCGCATCGTCGCCCAGAAGCGCGTGCACATGACCCGCGGCCAGGCTGAGACCTTTTACGCCGTGCACAAGGAGCGGCCGTTCTTCGGCGAGCTGGTCGAGCAGATGTCGGCGGCGCCGGTCGTGGTTCAGGTTCTGGAAGGCGAGGACGCCATCAAGCGCTACCGCGAGGTGATGGGCGCGACCAACCCGGAGAAGGCTGAGCCCGGCACGATCCGCAAGGAATTCGCGCTGAACATGGGCGAAAATTCGGTTCATGGCTCCGACGCGCCGGAGACCGCGGCGCAGGAAATCGCGCAATGGTTTGCGGGCAACGAAATCGTCGGCTGATAGCGGCTGCAAGATTTCATTTCTGTGACGCCGGGCTGACGCCCGGCGTTTTTGTTTGCGTCGACTTCACATTCCCGTGATCACTAGAAATGCAAAACGCGAACGTTGCTTTAGGGGAAAGCCCTGACTCTCTCAAACTGCATGCGTATAGTGATAAAACATGCCAGCAAATAAAAAATTATATCGCCATAAAGCGATAACAAATGTAAAATTAGGTATAAATATAGTAATACAAATTAGCAAAATAAATGAATATTACGCAAAATATTGGCGATTTTGTTTTGTCATTTTTATGCCAGATTTGGCGGAGATGCCTGTCTCATCGTTAACAATACGGAGGTGTGGGCATTGAAGAAATTAGCTATTGTGTGTGCGTGTCTCAGCGTTTCATTCCTTTCTCTCCCTGTTCAAGCGCAATCCTGGTCCGGTAAGGCCTCCTACTATTCCGGCAGCGGACGGACCGCCAGCGGCGGCCATGTCGGGGCCATGACGGCGGCTCACAAGTGGCTGCCCTTTGGCTCCAAGGTGCGCGTCACCAATCTTTCCAATGGCCGGTCGGCCGTAGTGACGATCAACGATCGCGGCCCCTTCGTGCGCGGCCGGATCATCGACGTCTCCAAGGGCGCGGCGGGCGTTCTGGGCATGCGCCATGCAGGCGTCGCCCGCGTTCGCGTTTCGACGCTCTGATCCCTTTCGAACGGGAAAACCAAGGGAATGCGAGGGCCGCCCGCCGGGGCGGCCCTTTTTCACATCTTGGCGGGGAAATAATTTTCCGCGATCCGCCGCCCATAGGCGACGAGATTGGGCGCCTTTTCCATCTCGTCGCGCGCCGTGCTCTTGAAAAGCGGAGAAAGCCCGGTCATCGCGAAGGCGCCGAGGGTCGCGTCGGCGCCGTGCGGTCGATCGCCGAAAAGATAAGGCTTGTCGCCGAGCAGCGCCGCGCAGGCGCCGACGCCGCGCCGCGCGAGTTCGCGCCGTTCTTCGGCATTATGGCGAAACAGGCCCTGGGAATGCGCCGCCTTGCGGATCTTGCCGCGCACCATGTTGCGCAGAAATGGCCGCAGCAGCGCCGGCGCCGTATCGAAGAAATGCGCCGGCCCCTTGGCGAAATTTTCGTCGTCGAGCCAGCGGTCGATCAGAACCAGCCAATAGAGATGGTCTTCGCAGAGTTTTTCCAGCGCCCAGCCCGTCGCCTTCTGCTCCGGGATTAGGCCGGAATCGTAATCGAAGCCGTATTTCTTCTCGATGTGGAAGCGGATGAAAGTGGAATCCGCGATTTTTTCGCCGTCGTCCTCGATATAGGGCAATTTGCCCTTGGGGGCGTTGAACGGGGCGTCCGGTTTCGCCGCATAGTCGAGGCCGGCCATTTGCAGAAGAATCATCGCCTTCATCACGAAGGGGCTGCCGTCGGGAAGGCCCATCGAAGGTCCGAACGCATGGAGCGTGATCATGAACGCCTCCTCTCGCGCCTCAGCTTGAGGCCTGCGATTTCAGGCGTCAATTCATAGAAGTTTTTTGGCGCTCGCTCTGGCGTTGAACGCCGGTCGCTCCGGCATTCGCCGACCGCTCCCGGTACGCGCCAACCGCTCGCTGGTGTTTGGGCGCTCGCTCTGGCGTACGCCAATTGCTCGCTTGCGTTTGGGCGCTCGCTCTGGCGTACGCCAACTGCTCGCTTGTTATTGCGGCCAGAGCAGGGCGTCCGGGGCAGGCGGCTCGCCCTCGACCAGGACCCGCGCGCCCTCGACCCGCGCGGCGCCGCTGGCGACGAGTTTCAGCGCCAGCGGATAGATGCGATGTTCCTGAGCCAGCACGCGCGCGGCAAGCGCCTCGGGCGTGTCGTCGCGCAGCACCGGCACGGCGGCCTGCACGATGATCGGGCCGGCGTCCATTTCCGGCGCGACGAAATGGACGGTGGCGCCGTGGATCTTCACGCCCTCGGCAAGCGCACGCTCATGGGTGTGCAGGCCGCGATAGGACGGCAGCAGGGCGGGGTGGATGTTGAGCATGCGGTCGCGCCATTGGCTGACGAACCAGGGCGTCAGAATGCGCATGAAACCGGCGAGGCAGATGAGTTCGGCGCCATGGCCGATCAGCGTCTCATGCATCGCGCGCTCAAAACTCTCCCGGTCGGGAAACGACTTGTGGGCGACGACGGCGGTCGTGATTCCTTCCGCCCTCGCGAAATCGAGGCCAGCGACGTCGGGTACATTGGACAGGACGACCCCGATTTCGGCAGGGAAATCGGGCGCGCGCGCCGCCTCGACCAGCGCACGCATATTCGAGCCGCGCCCCGAGATCAGAACGCCGACGCGCTTGCGGTTTTTCGTCACAGCGCGAGCTTTCCGTCGAAGGCGACGCGCTCGCCCATGCCAGCGATCCCTTGGGCGGCGATGACATGGCCGAGCCGCGCCGGGGCTTCGCCCGATTCGTGCAAAGCTTCCTCGACTTCCGCCGCGCGCGAAAATTCGGCGACGACGATCATGCCGATCCCGCAGTTGAACGTCCGCAGCATTTCGCGCTCGACCACCCCGCCTTCCGCCGCAAGCCATTTGAACACCGGCAGGACCGGAATCGCGTCGAGATGGACCTGGGCGCCAAGGCCGGCGGGAAGCACGCGCGGAATATTCTCCGGAAAGCCGCCGCCGGTGATATGGGCAAAGGCCTTGATCGCCTGGGTCTTCCGCAGGGCCGTGAGCAGGGGCTTCACATAGATGCGGGTCGGTTCGAGCAGGGCCTCGGCGAGGCTTTTGCCCGGCGCGAAGGGCGCAGGATCGGTCCATTTGAGCTGCGTGCGCTCGACGATCTTGCGCACCAGCGAAAAGCCGTTGGAATGGACGCCGGAGGACGGCAGGCCGAACAGCACGTCACCGGCGGAAATATCGCGGCGCGGCAAAAGGTCACCGCGCTCGGCGGCGCCGACGGCGAAGCCGGCGAGGTCGTAATCGCCGCCCTGATAGACGCCGGGCATTTCGGCGGTCTCGCCGCCGATCAGCGCGGCGCCGGCCTCCAGGCAGCCGGCCGCTATGCCCTTGACGATTTCGGAGCCGGTTTCCGGATTCAGCTTGCCGGTAGCGAAATAGTCGAGGAAGAACAGGGGCTCGGCGCCCTGCACAACGAGATCGTTGACGCACATGGCGACGAGGTCGATCCCGACCGTGCCGTGGATGCCGGTTTCGACGGCGATCTTGACCTTGGTGCCGACGCCGTCATTGGCAGCGACCAGGATCGGATCGGAAAAGCCTGCGGCCTTGAGGTCGAACAGGCCGCCGAAGCCGCCGATCTCGGCGTCGGCTCCCCGCCGCCTCGTGGCGCGCACCAAAGGCTTGATCAGATCGACCATGCGCGCGCCCGCGTCTATGTCCACGCCGGCCTGCGAATAAGTGAGTCCCGCGGTCTTTTCGCCGGGCTTCTTCATGCCAAGTCTCTCTTTCACGTGGTTGCTCTAGCCGCTCGCGTCCGCGCTGGCAAGGCTCGCGGCCGCCGCGGCGCTTGCCGGCCCTTTCGCACGGACTCTATAATCGTCAAACGGGCGCGTGCGAGCGAATCGACCATCATGAACAGAACATGGTTCGCCTTCCTGCCAAATCTCATCAGTCTGGGGCGGCTGATTCTTGTCCCGGTCAGCGTCGACATGATCGCGTCGCGGCGCTGGACCGAGGCCCTGATCATTTTCGTCGTCGCCGGCGCGTCGGACGCCGTTGACGGTTGGGTGGCGCGGCGTTTCGACTTGCGCTCGGAACTCGGCGCCTATCTCGACGCCATCGCCGACAAGGCCCTGCTGATCTGCGATTACGTGGCGCTGGCGATCGTCGGGCAACTGCCGATGGCGCTCGCCCTGCTGGTGGTCTCGCGCGACGTCATGATCATCGGCGCGGTCATCCTGGCGTGGCTTTTGGACAGGCCCATGAAAATCAAGCCCTTGTGGATATCCAAGGCCAATACTTTCGGCCAGATCGGCCTGGTCGCCGCGGTTCTCGCCGCGCTCGCCTTCAACTGGCCGCTCGGCCTGTGGGCGACGGCCGGACAATGGGCCGTCGCGGCATTGACCTTGGCCTCGCTCGCGGCCTATTTCAGGCGATGGGTAACGCATATGAGCGCCTGAGCGGCGAGGGAACGCGGCCATGCGGATGGAGTGGCAGATCGCTTTCTGGCTGGCAGTGCTGCTGCTGTTCGGCTTCGCCTGCTATATGTTCGCCAATGTGCTTGCGCCCTTCATCGCGTCGCTCGCGCTCGGCTATGTGCTCGACCCGGTGGTGTCGCGCCTGCAAAGGCTGGGGCTGAACCGCCTCGCCGCGACCCTCGTTATCCTCGCCATTTTCCTGGTGGTGGTGGTGGTGATGATGTTCGCGTTCGGCCCGATTCTCGGCCGGCAGCTCATCGGCTTCGCGGAATCCCTGCCCGAATACGCCAACAAGCTGCAGAGTCTGATCGTGGGCGAGACCACCCACCTGCTGCATAGTTACGGCGGCGACTGGCTCAAGAAGCTCGGCATCGACGCGCCCGCCACCGCCGACGAAATTCAGAAGTCGCTGGGCGGCTTCCTCTCGCAGGGCACGCAATATCTCGGTAATTTCCTGCGCTCGCTATGGTCGGGCGGTCAGGCTTTGGTCGGGCTCCTCGCCTTGGCTGTGGTCACCCCGGTCGTGACCTTCTATCTCCTTCTGTCCTGGCCGGAGATGGTCTCGACCATCCGCAGCCTGATCCCGCCGCGCTACCGCGCCACCGTCTTCGCAATTTCCGTCGAGATCGACCGGGCGCTTTCCGGATTCCTGCGTGGGCAGTCGCTGGTCTGCCTGTTCCTCGGCGCCTGGTACGGCGTGGGCTTGAGCCTGATCGGGCTGAATTTCGGGTTCTTCATCGGCATTTCGGCGGGATTCTTGAGCTTCATCCCCTATGTCGGCTCGACCATCGCCCTGGTTTTTTCGGTGATCGTCGCCGTCGTTCAGGGCTGGCCGCATCTCGGCCTGCTGGGTCTGGCGCTTCTGGTGGTGGGATCCGGCCAGTTTCTTGAGGGCAACGTGCTTTCGCCGAAACTGGTCGGCGAGTCCGTTGGCCTTCACCCCGTCTGGCTCATTTTCGCTTTGTTCGCCTTCGCCAATCTGATGGGCTTCGCCGGCATGATCATCGCCGTGCCGCTCGCCGCCGCCATGGGCGTGCTGATCCGCTTCGTCATCAAGCGCTACAAGCAGAGCTCCTTGTTCAGCGGCGTGGGCCTCGACGCCGCATGATCCGGCAATTGCCGCTCGATCTGCCGCATCGGCCGAATTACGCCGACGAGGATTTTTTGGCCGCGCCGTCGAACGCAAAGGCGTTGGCGCTGCTGCGGTTGTGGCCGGACTGGCCGCATCGCCTGCTGCTGCTGACCGGGCCGCAGGGCTCGGGAAAAAGCCATCTCGGCGCGATCTGGGCGCGGCGCGCGGGCGCGACCATTCTTCCGGCGCAAAAGCTCGATCTGGCCGCGCTGCCCGGTCTCGCCGGGGCGCCGGCGCTGCTCGTCGAGGACGCCGACGAGCCGCCGCTGCGCGAGACCGAATTGTTCCATCTGATCAATCTGGCGATGGAGCACGGGACCTTTCTGCTCCTCACCGCGCGCAAGGCGCCCGACGCCTGGGAGCTGCGCACGAAAGACCTGCTGTCGCGCCTGCGCCGCGCGCCCATGGTCGCGCTTGAGCAGCCGGACGAGGATTTTTTGCGCGCGATTTTGGTCAAATTGTTCCATGATCGCCAGATCAAGGTCGAGGCCAATCTCATCGATTTTCTCGTCCCGCGTCTGGAGCGGTCTTTCGCTGCGGCACAGGCGATTGTCGCGGCGCTCGACGCGGAAGGCCTCGCGCGCGGGCGGCCGGTCACCCGCGCCCTGGCGGCCGAACTTCTGGCCGCCGCGCCGGTCGCGGATGATGAAGACCATTGACGGATCGCGCCGTCCCGGCAAAATCTGTCACACAACGATCGCAGATCTGGCCGAAACAGGCGACGAGGAAACATGACCGAGGCGATGGAAATGCTGGAAGCCGGGGCGCCGCCGGCAGGCGATAATCTGCTGACGGGGGAGGCTCTGCGCGCGTCGCCCAAAAGATTCATCAATCGCGAACTGTCCTGGCTGGAGTTCAACCGCCGGGTCCTGTTGGAGGCCGCCAACGCCGCCCATCCGCTGCTGGAGCGCGTGCGCTTCGTCTCGATCTCCGCCAATAATCTCGACGAATTCTTCATGGTCCGCGTCGCCGGCATTCGCGGGCAGTTGCGCAGCGGCGTCGAGGCGCCGTCGGACGATGGCCTGATTCCCGCCGAGCAATTGCCGCTCATCAACGCCCGAGTTTCGGAGCTTGCCGATATCCAGGTCAGGCTATGGCGCCAGTTGGAGGAGGATCTGAAGGCGGAAAATGTCTCCTTCGTCGATCCCGCCACGCTCAGCAAGAGCGAGAGGCTCTGGCTCGACGATCATTTCTTCCTGCATATCTTTCCGATTCTGACGCCGCTCGCGGTCGATCCGGCCCATCCCTTCCCCTTCATCCCCAATCTCGGCCTGACGCTGGCCTTCGATCTCGTCCACGGCCCGACCGGGTCGCGGATGAAGGCGCTGGTCCGCATGCCGAGCAAGATCGACCGCTTCATCCGCCTGCCCGATTCGCCCGGCGCGGGCGTGCGGCTGGTATTGCTCGAAGCGGCGATCTTCACCCATGTCCAGAAATTGTTCCCCGGCTATCAGGTGAAGGCGCAGGGCCTCTTCCGGGTGATCCGCGACAGCGATCTCGAAGTCGAGGAAGAGGCCGAAGATCTGGTGCGCCTGTTCGAAACGGCGCTGAAGCGGCGCCGGCGCGGCTCGGTGATCCGGCTCGAAACCGATTCGCACATGCCGCCCGGTCTGCGCGCCTTCGTCGCCGAGGAACTCGACGTCCAGGCGGAAGAAATCATCGCGCTCGACGGCATGCTGGCGATGAAGGACCTGTCCGAGGTCGTCGGCCTGCCACGCCCGGATCTCAAATTCACCTCCTACGCCGCGCGCTTCCCCGAGCGGGTGCGCGACAATGGCGGCGATTGTTTTCTGGCCATCAAGCAGAAGGACCTCGTCGTCCACCACCCTTACGAATCTTTCGACGTGGTGGTTCAGTTCCTGATGCAGGCGGCGCGCGACCCCAATGTCGTCGCCATCAAGCAGACGCTTTACCGCACATCGTCCGACAGCCCCATCGTGCGCGCCCTGGTCGAGGCGGCCGAAGCGGGCAAATCGGTGACGGCGCTGGTGGAGCTGAAGGCGCGCTTCGACGAGGAGGCCAATATCCGCTGGGCGCGCGACCTTGAGCGCGCCGGCGCGCAGGTCGTGTTCGGCTTCATCGAGCTGAAAACCCATGCCAAATTGTCGATGGTCGTGCGCCGCGAGGGGGGCTCGCTCGTCACCTATTGCCATATCGGGACCGGCAATTACCACCCGATCACCGCCAAGATCTATACTGACATTTCGCTGTTCACCGCCGAGCCCGCGATCGGCCGCGACGTGTCGCGCATCTTCAATTTCATCACCGGCTACGCCGAGCCGGCGGGGCTGGAGCGGATGGCGGTCTCTCCCATCTCGCTCAAAAAAAAGCTGCTCGACCATGTCGCGCAGGAAATCGCCCACGCCCAGGCGGGCCGTCCCGCCGCGATCTGGGCCAAATGCAACGCCTTGGTCGATCCCGAAATCATCGACGCCTTTTACCAGGCGAGCCAGGCCGGGGTGGCGATCGAACTCGTCGTGCGCGGCATATGCTGCCTGCGCCCGGGCGTGCCGGGCCTTTCCGAAGACATCCGCGTGAAATCGGTGATCGGCCGTTTCCTGGAACATTCCCGCATCTACGCCTTCGGCGACGGCCACGGCCTGCCGCATCCCAAGGCGGCGGTCTATATTTCCTCGGCCGACCTCATGCAGCGCAATCTCGACCGGCGCGTCGAGGTTTTGATGCCGGTGACCAATCCGACGACCCACGAACAGGTGCTTGAGCAGATTCTGGTCGCCAATCTGATCGACAACCAGCAATCCTATCGCATCCTTTCCGACGGTTCGAGCGTGCGCATCGAATGTGGCCCGAACGAGGAGCCGTTCAACGTGCACAAATATTTCATGACCAATCCCTCGCTGTCCGGGCGCGGCAAATCCCTCAGCGAATCAAGCCCCAAGAGCCTGCTGAAGCGGGCCGGACGGAACAAGAATGATTAAGGGACAGGGCAGGCTGCCGGGCGCGCGCCCGACGGCGATCGTGGACATCGGCTCCAATTCCGTCCGCCTCGTCGCCTATGAGGGGCTGTCGCGCGCGCCGACGCCGCTGTTCAACGAGAAATCCATGTGCGGCCTCGGCCACGGCGTCGCGACGACCGGCGAACTCGATGCGGAAGGGATAGCCCGCGCGCTCGCGGCCCTGCGCCGCTTTCGCAAGCTCTGCGAATTCATGCAGATCGAGGATGTCCGCCCGGTGGCGACGGCGGCCGCCCGCGACGCGCGCAACGGGCCGCAGTTTCTCGCCGCGGCGGGCGAAGCGATCGGTTGCCCGATCGAACTCATCTCAGGAAATCGCGAAGCCGAACTGTCCGGCCTCGGCGTGATCTCGACCACCAACGACGCGGACGGCGTGGTCGGCGACCTCGGCGGCGGATCTTTGGAGCTGATCGACGTCCGCGACGGGCGCGCCGGCCAAGGCGTCTCGCTCAAGCTCGGCTCGCTGGCGCTGATGGACGCCTCCGGCCGCTCGCCGAAGAACGCCATGCGCATCGCCAAGCAGGCGCTGGCCGATGCGGCGCCCCTCGACCATTTGCGTGGACGCACCTTCTATGTCGTCGGCGGCACCTGGCGTTCGCTCGCCAGGCTGCACATGGCCCAGCGCAATTATCCGCTCGACATCATGCACGGCTATGTCATCCCGGCGCGCGACGCCGCCGATTTCGCCTCGCTGGTCGAGCGCGTGGACACCGACGCCCTCGTCGCGGTCGGGGCGATCTCGCAGCAGCGCCGCCCGGCGCTCGCCTATGGCGCGGTGGTGCTGGAAGAGATCATCAAGCGCGGCAAGCCGAGCCGGGTGGTGGTGTCGATCGGCGGCTTGCGCGAGGGCCTGCTTTACGACCAGCTCGACGAGGACCTGAGGGCGCGCGATCCGCTCCTGGAGAGCGCGCGCCAGCACAATCTGCTGCGCTCGCGCTCGCCGCGCCACGGCGAGGACCTGATCCACTGGAGCGACGCCTTCATGGCGTCCAGCCATATTGACGAGAGGGCGGAAGAAAAGCGTCTGCGCCACGCCGCCTGCCTGTTCGGCGACCTCGGCTGGCGCACCTCGCCGGATTATCGCGCCGATTTCGCGTTGAATTTTCTCGCCAATGCGCCTCTCGTCGGCGTCGATCACGCCGGCCGCGTCTATCTGGGCATGGCGGTGGCCTATCGCCATCTCGGCATAGACAAAGAGGTCAATGCGCAAATCCGCAGTCTCGCCACCCCGCGCCTGATGGACCGCGCCCGCATCCTCGGCGTCGTCCAGCGGGTCGCCTATATCGTTTCGGCCTCCGCTCCGGGCGTGCTGCCGCGCACAAGGCTTTTGTGCGGCAAGGGCAAGGTCGTGCTGACCCTGCCGCGCGATCTCGCCGATCTCGCCGGCGAACGCCTGAACGGGCGCATGAAACAGCTCGGCAAGCTGGTAGGCCGCACGCCTTCGATCGTCATCGAATAGAGCGTCACGCGCCGACGTCGATCTCCATCGCGAAGACGCGGCGGGCGCCGGGCGCCAGCGAAACGACGCCGGGGCGCCCAGCGAATTCGCCGTCGAATCCGACCGGCGCGGCAAAGCCCTGCCAGGGTTCGATGCACAGGAAGGGCGCGCCCGGCTTGGTCCACAGACCAAGATGCGGCATGTCCGGGAAGGCGACCGCGAGCGAGGGGCCGCCGGGGGCGCGATAGACCACGCGCCGGCTGGCGAGACGGTCGAAGACAAGCGCCCCGCGCGCGAACAGGTCCGGCTTCAGTCTCAACCGCTTCCCGGCGACCGGATTGGGAACCGCCTCCGGCGCGAGCAGACCGTCATCGAGCAGGCGGATCGGCGCGGTTTCGTCGTGCTCGAAAACCAGTTCATGCGCGCCTTCGCCGCCGGGCAGCGGCCAGCGGAAGGCGGGGTGGAAGCCGAAGGAATAGGGCAGGGGCGCGTCGCCGGTATTGGACACGGTCGCGGCGATGCCAAGCGTCGGGCCGCGCAGTTCAAAAGCGACGTCGAGGCGGAAGCGATAAGGAAAGGCGGCGCGGGTCTCCTCATCGTCTTCGAGCCGCAGCACGCAGGTCGTGGGCGTCGCCAGGACGATCCCGAAACGGCGGCGCCGGGCGAAGCCGTGCTGGGGCAGAGGATAATTCCGGCCGCCGACCTTGATGCGATCCGCCGCCGCGCGGCCGACCATGGGAAAGAGCAAAGGCGCGCGGCCTGACCAGAATTGCGGGTCGCCGTTCCAGAGAAAATCGTGTCCGGCGGCGTCGCGCAGACGGATCAATTCGGCGCCTTGCGCGGCGATTTCGATTTCGAGCCGGTCATTGGCGAGGGCGATCGAATCAGGCGTCAAGGCTTTCTCCTCCAGCAAGTCCAGGGCAGCGACGTTTCGCCGTCACGGGAAACCCCGGCGGAAAAAAATTCGACGGGAACCGCGCTTGCCGGATCGCGGAAGCCGAAAATTCGGCTACCAATTGTTCTGCCAGCACGCCGGCGCGGCCGGCTCCTCGTCGCCTCAAACCGGTACGAACCAGCCATGAGTTTTCTCATCGCCCTCGGCGCCCTGTTCTTCCTGATGTTTGTCGCCTATCGCGGTTTTTCCGTGATCCTTTTCGCACCCGTCGCTGCGATGGGCGCCGTCCTGCTCACCGACCCCTCCGCCGTTCCCGCCGCTTTCAGCGGCGTTTTCATGGAAAAGATGGTGGGTTTCGTCAAAGATTATTTCCCGGTCTTCCTGCTCGGCGCGGTGTTCGGCAAGATGATCGAGATTTCCGGCTTTTCGAAATCCATCGTTTCGGCGGTCATCGGCATGCTCGGCGAGCGCCAGGCGATGCTGTCGATCGTCCTCGTCGGCGCCATCCTGACCTATGGCGGCGTGTCGCTTTTCGTCGTCGTCTTCGCGGTCTATCCCTTCGCCGCGGAAATGTTCCGCCAGAGCCATATTCCCAAACGGCTCATTCCGGGGACGATCGCGCTCGGAGCCTTCTCCTTCACCATGGATTCGCTGCCGGGTACGCCGCAGATCCAGAACATCATCCCGACCACCTATTTCAAGACGACCGCCTTCGCAGCGCCGGTCCTGGGCGTCATCGGCGCCATTTTCATCCTGATCGTCGGCATGACCTATCTCGAATGGCAGCGCAAACGGGCCGTCGCGGCGGGCGAGGGCTATGGCGAGGGCCATAGCAACGAGCCGCCGCCCTTCGAGCATGAATCGCTTGCGCCGGCGTGGCTTGCGATCCTGCCGCTCGTTCTGGTGTTCGGCCTCAACAAGCTGTTCACGACTTTGATCAAGACGGGCTATGGCGCGAGCTACGACCTGAAGCTCCCGGCCATGGCGACGCCCGTCCATGTTTCGGTGGACAAGCTGGCGGCGGTCTGGGCCGTCGAAGGCGCGCTGCTCGCCGGCGTCATCGCGGTTCTCGTTCTCGCCTGGCGCCCGGTGACCGCTCGTTTCTCCGAAGGCGGCAAGGCCGCGGTGGCCGGCGCGCTGCTGGCCTCGATCAATACGGCCTCCGAATATGGTTTCGGCGCCGTCATCGCCACCCTGCCGGGCTTTCTCGTGATTCGCGACGCTTTGGGGGGCATTCCCAATCCCCTGGTTCGCGAGGCCGTCACCGTCACTTCGCTTGCGGGCGTTACCGGCTCGGCCTCGGGCGGCATGTCGATCGCGCTGGCGGCGATGTCGGACGAGTTCATCGCGGCGGCCAAGGCCCACGACATTCCGATGGCGGTGCTGCACCGCGTCGCCTCCATGGCCTCGGGCGGCATGGACACACTGCCGCATAATGGCGCGGTGATCACCCTGCTGATGGTTTGCGGCCTGACTCACGAACAGTCCTACAAGGACATTTTCGCCGTGACCCTCATCAAGACCATGGCGGTTTTCGTCGTCATCGCCGTCTATTACCTGACGGGCTGGGTGTGACGCCGCGAAGGCGCCGTCGCCGGCCTCACGGCGACGGCGGGTGCGTGCGCGCCCAGGCCTCGTAATCGATCACGGTCTGCCGCTCATAGGCGAGGGCGAAGTCGGCGATGGCTTCGTCGAATGCCTCGCTGTCGCCCATATAGCCCGCCATCAGCGCCGGATCGCCGGAGCGGGCGTGGGCGCGAGCCAGCGTGCGGCCGCAGAGCCGGGCGTAATCCGCCAGACCCTCGGCCTCCGCGATTTCGCTCATGCCGCCGAGGTGGCGGTTCTTGAGCAGGCGGACGTAATAGTGCCGGCCGGAGGCTTTGTTCTCCGTCCATCCAAGGAAAATGTCGCTTGCGGCCTGCATCATGCGTTGGCCCTCGACCACCCTCTGGCCCTGGTTGCCGCCATAGGCGAGGCGGTCGTCGAGCGCTTCGAGAACCGAAGGATGGGCCTCCTTCATCTGCAGGAACATCGGCTCGTCGTCGCCGCTCATGTAAAGGCCGACATAGCAATAAGTGCCGACCGAGCCGACGCCGACCGCCTTGAACACGAAGTCGCGCAGGCCATAGCGGTCGAGGAGCGTTCGCACCGCCGGCGTCAGCCGGTCGCGATAGGCGGCCAGATCGACTTTTGGATCAAACCCTTTCGCCGCGTCCGAGTCCGCGGCGAAATGGAAGATGCGCGGCGCCTTGTCGTGGATCACGGGAGCGCCGGATTCGGCGAGGGTCGGAAAATTGTCGTCGCGGTCGAGGCCCTGGCCGCGCGCCCGGGCGATCAGGGTGGCGATCTTGCGGCGCAAAGCGGCGTTGCGGAATTTCCGCGCTTCGCGTTCGAGATCGATTTGGCTGTGCCAGATTTCGAGCGGCGACAAATGGGAGAGGCTCGCCATGCGTTTGCGATAGGCGCGCGCGGCGGCGCCAGCCAGCGCGTGGCGATCCTCCTTCGCCAGCCCCTTGTCGGCCGCCGCGACAGCTACGCTGGCGGCGAGCCTTTTCACGTCCACGGTGAAATCGACGCCGGCGAGGGTCTCGTCGAAATCATTGATGTCGAAGAGGATATTATCCTCAGGCGTGGCGAAGGCGCCGAAATTCATCAGATGGCAATCGCCGCAGGCCTGCGCCTTGGCGCCGACCATCGGCTGCCATTGCAGGTCCTGGGCCATCACCGCCGCCGCGCCGCGCAGGAAGGCAAAGGCGCTTTCGGCCATGAGCTGCGCGCGCAACGGGATCAGCGCCGGCAGGCGGGAGGCGTTCTGCGCCTCAATGATCGCGTTGGAATCGCGGTCCATCGGCCCCACCAATTTGCCATGGGCGCTGCGCGGCGTGAGCTTACGCAGGCTCTCGCCCTTGGCGTGGCGTTCCGCGCGCGCGGGGAGGGAAGGCGTCATCAGGCGCTCCTGTCGGGACTCGCTTCTCGGGCGAGATTTCGCGCGAGCATAATCTTCGCGCACGACGTTGCAAGGCGCTCTCGCCACCAAGAGAGCACGTCGCAGGGATTGAACGCGAACATGTCGCCCTGTCAGGCGAACAGGGTCGGAATCGGCGCTAGAACATATTGTTCCTTCAAGAAATTTTTCAAAGTGTCGGCGATCTCAACCGCGCCGGGCCCGTCGCCGTGAACGCAGATGCTGTGGATCGGTGTCGGCAGGATTTTGCCGCCGCGCGCGACGAGCCCCTTGGCGTCGAGCATGGCGGCGACATGGGCGCGGCAGGCGGCGGCGTCATGCAGCGCCGCGCCCGGCTCGGAGCGCGGGGTCAAGGCGCCGTCGTCCTCATAAGTCCGGTCGGCGAAAATTTCGATCGCCACCCTCAAACCCGCCGCCGCGCCAGCCTCGGCGAGGCGCGAACAAGCCGGGGCGAGAAGGATGAGATTTCGGTCATAGGCCTCGATCGCGCGCGCGATCGTCTCGGCGAGCGCCAGGTCGCGGCTGGAATCGTTGCTGAGCGCGCCATGCGGCTTGACATGGGTGACGCGCGCGCCCTCGGCCTTCGCAAAACCGTCGAGCGCGCCGATCTGGTAGAGGACGAGGGCCTCGACTTCCTCCGCCGAGCAGCGCATCGAGCGCCGCCCGAAACCCAGCAGATCGGGATAGGACGGATGGGCGCCGATGCTGACGCCCGCATCGAGCGCGGCGCGCACCGTGCGCCGCATGGTGACCGGATCGCCGGCATGAAAGCCGCAGGCGAGGCTCGCCGATTGCACGATGCGCAACAGGCTGGCGTCATCGCCCATGCGCCAGGCGCCAAGACTTTCGCCGAGATCGGCGTTGAGGTTGATTTTGTCGGTCATGGCGGGACGGGCCCTTTCAACGTCATTCGTCGAGCGAAATGGATCGCAGCGAAGACAGAAGCGCAGGGATTTCGTCGGCTACGGTCTTCCACAAAATATCGTGGTCAATGTCGAAATAGGCGTGGATCAGCCGGTTTCTCATCGCGACCATCGCTGCCCAGGGGATCGAGGGCAAAGCCGCTCGGGTCTCGACGCCGAGTTTGGCCGCCGCCTCGCCGATGATTTCGACCGCCCTGACCAGCGCGAACCGCAATATCTCGTCCGCGTCGAGGTCGCCGCGCCGTCGGCCGGCGAGGAAACGCTGGACGGCTTCGGCGGCTTCGATCATGTGGCGGATACGGATGGCGTCGTCACGCCGCATATTGGGTTTCCGCCGTGTGGACGACCTCCTCTCGGAAGTGGCGGCTCAGGTCTTCCGCCGTTCGTAGGTCAACCTTTCGCCCGTCCAGGAGGGACGATAGTTCGAGTTCGATCGCCGCCAGGGCGAGCAGGCCGGGTTTCGCCCCGGGCTCGAACTCCACCAGCAGGTCCACATCGCTCTCGGGGCGCGCCGCGCCGCGTTGCATAGAGCCAAACAGCGAGAGGCGCCGGATTCGATGGCGCCGGCAGAGCGACGCCAAGGCGTCGGCGTCGGGGAAAAGAGGCTGCTGCATTTGATCCTCCTTACGAAAGTTTGCCGGCCGGGGGAAGGTCGCTCCTTGCTTCGCGCTTGAAGGCGGGCTCTCTGTGACGGACGGATTATAGGACGATTCACGATCCCGCGCTCGGAGCCAAACAGGTCGCACGATGCGCGGCGCATGGCGACCAAAACCCCGGCTGTTGGGACCGGCGACTGAGAGGCCCGTCAATCTCCGGACGTCGCGCCGCTGATGAGGTTTTCGGTCCATAATTTTCGGTCGTCGCATTCGCCCGCCGGCGCCATCCCGACGCGCCATTGCGCGAACCGCTCGCGCCCTTCCCGGCGCGCGGCGGCGGCTTCGGCGTGATCGACGGGCGCGAAGCGCATGACATCGCCGGGCGCGAGATGGGCGAGGCGGGGCAGGTCGGCGGTGATCGCGCAGCCGATCTTGGCGTAGCCGCCGGAGGTCTGGCAATCGGCGCGCAGCACGATCGGCTGGCCGTCGCCGGGGACCTGGATCGCGCCGGGCGTGGCGCCGTCCGAGACGATATTGGCGCCGAGCCGGCTGTGGGCGAGGCGCGGGCCGGAAAGGCGCAGGCCCATGCGGTCGCTGTCGGCGCCGACGCGCCATGGCGCCGCCGAAAACAGCGCCAGCGTTTCGGGTGGGAAATGGTCGGCCTGAGGGCCGGGAATGAAGCGGATCGGGCCGGTTTCGTGAACGAGCGGCGGGGCGGAAACATCGCCGCCCTCCGCCGCGCCGCAGGGAAGAACGTCCCCGGCCGCGAGCGCGCGGCCGTCGATCCCGCCGAAACCCGCGCGGGAAAAAGTCGAACGGGCGCCCAGAATTTCGGGCAGGTCGAGACCGCCGGAAAAGCCGAGATAGGCCGGGCCGCGCCCGAGTTTCAGCGTCAGCGCGTCGCCCTCGCGCAACACCAGGCCGCGCCATGAGGCAACATTTTCGCGCCTGCCGTCGGCGCGCAGGATCGCGCCCGCAAAATCGCCGGCAAGGCCGATCCGCGCCGCGCCCTCAACCACGCGAAGCTCGGGCGCGGCGAGCAGGATTTCGAGTCCCGCGGCGTCATCCGGCGCGCCGGCCAGCGCATTGGCGGCGGCAAGAAATCTGGCGTCGAGCGCGCCGGAAACCGCCACGCCGAGCGCGCGATAACCTTTGCGGCCAAAGTCCTGAACCGTGACGCCGGCGCCGGGGCGTTCAACGACGACTCGGGCCTTCATGGCGCGGCGCGCAATTCGTCGGCGCGCAAATTTTCCGCACGCCAGCGGCTGTCCAATGCATCAAATTCGGCGCGGGAAACGGCGCGCCAGCGCACGCGGTCGCCCGGCGCCAGCAAGGCGGGACGCGCCGCGTTGCTCACGTCGAACAGGAGCGCGGGCGTGCGCCCGATCAGGCGCCAGCCGCCGGGACTGGCGAAAGGATAAGCGGCGCACATGGAATCGGCGATGGCGAGCGCGCCGGCGGGAACTTTTGGGCGCGGCGTTTGGAGGCGTGGGGCGGAAAGCTGCTCCGGCAGCACGCCGAGATAGGCGAAGCCGGGCTGGAAGCCGAGCATATAGACTTCCAATGCGAGCCCGCCAAAGGCGTCGAGCCAGCCCTGCGCCGTCAACCCCTTGAGCCGCGCGATTTCTTCGAGATCGGGCGCGAAATCGCCTTCCGCGCAAAATGGAATCTCGAACAAGGCGCCGGCCGGCGCGGCAGAGGCGGGCGCCCGCGCCAGCGCGGCGAGCCGCTCCGCCAGCTCCGCGAAAAGGATCGTGTCCGGATCGTACCACACGGTCGCGGAAGCAAAGGCGGGCGCCCATTCCTCGACGCCCTCAATGCGCGCGGCGGCGAGCGCGGCGCAGAACGCGCGCGCCCTTGCATGGACGTCCGGCGCAATGGTCGCGCCAAAAACCACGCTCGCGGCGGCGTCGCCGAGCGCGCGGATGCGGGGCGCGGGCAGGGCGACGGGGTTGTTAGACAAAATTCTTACATCCTCCCCGTTCTTTTTTGCCGTAATTTGTGGCCCATTGGCAAATGGACGCGCAGACCAATGGCGTCGAAGGCTCGCCTTCGCGAAAAGCGCGCCAATCCCCAAGGGAGGAAACAAATGATACGTCTTACGATCGCCGCGGCTGTTCTGGCGCTGGGCGGGCTTGCCGCGCAGGCGGCGCCAATAGTGAAAGTGTCCGAATCGGTGAAGGTCGCGGCCGCGCCGGCCCAGGTCTGGGAAAAGATTGGCCATTTCAGCAACCTGACCTGGCACCCGGCGATCAAGAGCAGCGAGGCGTCGGAAGCCGACAAGCCGGGTTCGCAGCGCCGGCTCGATCTCGGCGGCCCGATCCTGTGGGAGCAACTCGTCGTCTACCGGCCCGCCGCGCACAGCTATACCTACAAGATCCTCGACAATGGAACCAACCAGAAGGTTCTTCCGGTCATGCATTATATTTCGAGCATTGTGGTCAAGCCGGATGGCAAGGGCAGCGAGGTCGTCTGGTCTTCGACCTTCACGCCCGCGCCCGGAACCACGGCGGACGCGGCGCATAAGGCGATCGCCGGCGTCTATCGGGCCGGCCTCGACGCCCTCGCCAAGGATTTCGCCAAGAACTGAGCGGAACAAGAACTGAGCGGAAATTGAAGTCACGCAGCGCGCCATTTCTCACGCGTTCGCCAGGCTCTTGGGCGGCGACCGCGCGGCAGGCCTTGCTTTATGCCCTGCCGCTCGTTTTCGTCGCCCTCATCGCCGCGCAATGGCTCGACGCGGATTATCGCGCCTTGCGCGAGAACGCGCGTCGCCGGGCGCAGGGGGTCGCCGGGACCATGGGGGCGGCGGCGGCCGCGGAGGTCGGCGAACTGGCCGCTTTTGCCCGGGTCAATATCGGCCGCGCGGCGGCGGAGGGACTTGACCCGCCCAATGCGCTCTGGCGGGTGATTTCCGGCTATGATCAGCAATTGCTGGTGCTGATCCGCGAGGGCGACCAAACCGTTTTTCCGCCCGACGACCCGCTCGCCACACCCAAGATGTGGGGGGAAAAAGTGCGCGCCCTGACCGGGGTCGCGAGCCTGTTGCGCGAAGGTGATTTCGTCAACGGCTGGTTCCCCGACGCCTCCGGCGAATATTATTTTGAATGCCTGCGCGCCGGCCAGAACGACGCGCGCAAGGAAACCTGTCTCGCGCTCAATGGCCGTTTCATCTTTGCCGATCTGACCGCTGTGCTCGAAACGCGCGCAAAGGCTTTTCCCGGCTGGGCCTTCCGCCTGCGCGACCCGTTCGGCCGGGTGATCTGGCAAAAGGGCGGCGCGCCGGAAGGCTATGAGAGCTTCCTGCAGAGCGGGGCGCTGCACGGCTGGGCGGTGGACGTCGCGGGGACGCCCGCGCCGCGCCACAGCGCGCTCGGGCGGCTTGCGCTCGCCTTGCCGCTGGCGCTGGTGTGGCTGCTGCTGGTCTATCAGGCGCGCAAGGCGGAACGGGAACGGCTCGCGGAAAGCGCGGCCCGCGCCGAACTCGCCACGCGGCTGTCGCACGACCTGCGCACGCCGCTCGCCAATCTCAAGCTCTACGCCGAACTCATCGCCCGCAGGGCAGGGGGCGCCGCCGGGCTCGACCGCTATTGCGCCGTGCTGACCGAGGAGATCGACCGGCTCGACGCGCTCGCCGGGGAAACCATTTTCGGCGATCAAGGCGCGGCGCCGGCGCCGCGCCTCGCCGCCGCCGACCCCTGCGCCCTGGCGCGTCGCGTCGTCGCCCGTTACGAGAAGCTGCTCGCGGCCTCGAACTGCGCCTGCGAGGCCCATTGCGAGGCGGCCGGGCGGCTGCGCTTCGACGCCAGCGCCTTCGAGCGCATCCTCATCAATCTGCTCGACAACGCCCGCAAATATGCGCCGGGGAAGATCGACGTCTCGATCTCCTGGCGCGACGGTCTGCTCGCGCTCGAAGTGCGCGATTTTGGCGCCGCCCCGCCGCCGGGCGCCGAAGTCAAGCCCTCGCACGGCCTGGGCCTGTCGATCGTCCAGGATCTGGCCCGCGTCAATGGCGGAAGCTTCTCGCTGAGCGGCGCCAATCCGGGCTTGCGGGCGTGCGCTACGATCAGGGCCCTTCCCGAGGGAGAGGCGGCATGAAGATTCTCATCGCCGAGGACGATGCAAATCTGCGCGCCGGGCTGGTCGATCTGCTCGCTCTCGAAGGAATCGACTGCATCGTGGCCGAGGACGGCGAGGCCGCCTGGCGCGCCTTCGTCGAGGAAGCTCCGGCGCTTTGCCTGTTCGACGTGATGATGCCGCGCCTCGACGGCCTCGACCTTTGCCGGCGCATCCGCGCGCGCGATTCCCGCACGCCGATCTTGCTGCTGTCGGCGCGCGGCGCCGAGATCGACCGGGTGATCGGGCTGGAGATCGGCGCCGATGATTATATCGCCAAGCCTTTTTCGGCCCGCGAGCTGGTGGCGCGGATCAAGGCCGGGCTGCGCCGGACCAAAGCCGCCCCGGCCGCAGAGGTCGCGCCCGAAAAAGAGCCGCCGCGCCTGCGCATGGGCGACATCGAAATCGACCCGGAAGCCTTGCGCGCCTGGCGCGACGGGCAGAGCATCGACCTCGCGCCGCGCGAACTCGCAATCCTGCGGGCCCTGCTGGCGCGCGCGGGCAAGGCGGTTTCGCGCGACGAATTGTTCGACCTCGCCTGGGGTCGCGACTATATGCCCAACAGCCGCGCCCTCGACCAATATGTCTCCAGCCTGCGCCGCAAAATCGAGCGCGATCCGGCCCATCCGCAGATCATCAAGACGGTTCATGGCGTGGGCTATCGCTATGACGAGGACGCCTGACAAAATTCTTACAAATTTCTCGCCGGGTTCTGACGCATCTTGCCGGAGGCGCGGCTATAAGAAATCATGCGTCGTGGACGCTTTGAGTTCACAAGCAAGATCGTTCAAGGGAGAAAGCTATGACCTGGACTGCTCCGGAAGTTTGCGAAGTCTGCTGCGGCATGGAAGTCACTTCCTATATGTCCGCCGAAATCTGACAATTTCCCGGCGCGGCGCATCCTCTCCGCCGCGCCGTACCTCCGGCTCCTCCGATCTGGTCGCATCCGTTTTCGCGGGCGCGGCCTCTTTGCGTTTAGTTGCATGTTTGCATTCTGGAGGCGCTGATGAAATTCGCTTTCACTTTTCTCGCCCTGTGTCTTGCCGGCGCGCCGGCGGTTGCGGCTGAAGCGGCGGCGAAGTCCCCCGCGCCGGACGAGCAGACGGGCGAACTGAATCCGCAAAACATGTCGGTGCAATATTGGGCCGCGAAGGCGACGGACGACGATTACGACCCGCATATGTGCATGTATGGCGTCTTCCTCGACAAGACCGGGCAGCATGAGGAAGCGCGCCGCATTTTCAAGCATTGCGCCGAACATGGCAATCTCAACGCCATGCCCTGGATGTCCTACATGGAGGAAAACGGCTTCGACCGGCCGTCAGACCCGGTCAAGGCGGCGGAGTGGGATAAAAAACTCGCGGACGCCGGCTCCTCGCTCGGCCAGTTCAATTATGGCCTCGACCTTTTGCGCGGCCATGGCGTGATGCGGGACCGCGCCGCTGGCAAGGCCTTGATCGACAAGGCGGCGGAGGGCGGCGACACCACCGCGCGCGAATTGGCGCAGCACGATTACGACCCGGATTTGGTGACGCCGACCGCCGATCTCGCCCATTACCGCCAGCCGCAGTTTTGAACGCGGCGCGGCGCCGCCGTCACCCGCCGTAGGTCGTGCGCAAAACGTTCTTCTGCACCTTGCCCATCGTGTTGCGCGGAAGGTCGTCGACGAAGAAGATCTTCTTCGGCCATTTGAATTTGGCGAGCCGGCTTTGCAGCGCGTCGTGAATGGCGGCTTCGTCGATGGGGGCGGCTTTGGCGCGCACCACCACGGCCGCGACCGCCTCGCCGAAATCGTGGTCTGGCAGGCCTATGACAGCGCTCTCGACGACGCCGGGCAGGGAGTCGATCTCGGTCTCGATCTCCTTCGGATAGACGTTCAGACCGCCGGTGATGATCAGATCCTTGCCGCGGCCGACGATCCGCACATAGCCCCTGTCGTCGATCGTCCCCAGGTCGCCGGTGATGAAAAAGCCGTCGGGCCGGAATTCGCTCGCGGTCTTTTCAGGCATCAGCCAATAGCCCTTGAAGACATTGGGCCCCTTCACCTCGATCACGCCGATTTCGCCGGAGGGCAAGGCCGCGCCGGTTTGGGGATCGGCCACGCGCAACGACACGCCGGGCAGGGGGAAGCCGACCGTGCCGGCGATGCGTTCGCCGTCATAGGGATTGGAGGTGTTCATATTGGTTTCGGTCATGCCATAGCGTTCGAGAATGGCGTGGCCGGCGCGGTTCGAGAAGGCGCGGTGGGTTTCAGCGAGCAAGGGCGCCGAGCCGGAAATGAACAGCCGCATATGGGAGCAGGCTTCGCGAGTCAGGCCCGGCTCGTCGAGCAGGCGGGTATAAAAGGTCGGCACGCCCATCAGCACCGTCCCGCGCAGACGGTCGGGTCTTTCGCTCATGGCTTCGAGAATCTGCGGCGCGGAGAATTTGGGCAGGAAAATCATCGAGCCGCCGCACAACAGAATATTGTTGGTCGCCACGAACAGGCCGTGGGTGTGGTAGACAGGCAGGGCATGGATGAGCACGTCGTCGGGCGTGAAACGCCAATAATCCACCAGGGTCAAAGCGTTGGAGGCGAGATTGTCATGGGACAGCATCGCGCCCTTCGAGCGGCCAGTGGTGCCCGAGGTGTAGAGGATCGCGGCGAGGTCGTCGTCGCCGCGCGCGGCATTGGCGAAGTCGGGCGGGCTGATGGCGGCGAGATCGTAAAGCTCGCCCGCCTGTCCCTGGCCGTGCGTCACGATACGGACTTCCGCTTCGCCCGCGGCGTCGCGCAGCGAATCCGCGCGTTCGATGTCGCAGACGATCAGTTTGGGTTTGGCGTCCGAGAGGAAATAGCCGACCTCATGCGGCGTATAGGCGGTGTTGAGCGGCAGAAAAACCGCGCCGGCGCGCAAACAGGCGAGATAGATGAAGAGGAAGGCGGGCGATTTCTCCATCTGCATCGCCACCCGGTCGCCGGGTTCGACGCCGAGCGAAACCAGGGCGTTGGCGTAGCGCGCGCTCGCCGAGAGCATCTGGCGATAGGTAATCGATTCGCCGTCCAGCGACTGGATGAAGATTTTTTCCGGGTCGGGAACGCGCGAGGCGATCAGATCGAGCAGATGGTTGGACAAAATCGCCTCCGGACTCAGGCGTAGAGTTGCGGCGCGGCGGCTTCGAGCAGCATCCGCAGACCAGTCAGCGCCGCCTGGCGGCGGATTTCTTCCCGCGCGAGAGCTTTTCCATGCGGCCCGACAAAATGCTTTTCCGCCAGCAGGGTCGGGCGATCGACGCGGGCGAGGCCGAAATGGACGAGGCCGACCGGCTTTTGCGCCGAGCCGCCGTCCGGGCCGGCGATTCCGGTCACCGACAGCGCCATTTGGGCGCGCGAATGTTCCAGCGCGCCGAGCGCCATGGCTTCGGCGACCTGCGGCGACACCGCGCCATGTGCGGCGATGAGGTCGGCCGGAACGCCGAGTATATCCTGCTTGGCCTCGTTGCTATAGGTGACGAAGCCGCGCTCGAATACGTCCGAAGCGCCGGGAATTTCCGTCAGCGCGGCGGCGATCAGCCCGCCGGTGCAGGATTCCGCGGTTGCGATTTTGAGCTTGCGCGTGAAACAGGCGTCAAGCACCCGCCGCGCCGTGACCAGGATTTCGTCGCGCATGTCGCCTCTCCGAGTTTTACGGCAGCCTCACCGTCGCCATGGCCATCGCCGCAATGCCTTCCTGCCGTCCGGTAAAGCCGAGCCGTTCCGAAGTCGTCGCCTTCACCGCCACCCGGTCGAGCGGCAGATCCATGATTTCGCCGATCCGGGCGCGGATGGCGTCGCGGTGGGGGCCGACCTTGGGACGTTCGCAGATCAAGGTGGCGTCGATATGGGCGATGCGGCCGCCCCGGGCGGCGACGCGCTCGACGGCGTGGCGGAGGAACTGGTCGGACGAGGCGCCGCGCCATTGCGGATCGCTCGGCGGGAAATGGGCGCCGATGTCGCCGTCCGCTATGGCGCCGAGGACGGCGTCGGTGATGGCGTGGAGCAGCACATCGGCGTCGGAATGGCCGACGAGCCCGCGATCGTGCGGCACTTTCACGCCGCCGAGCCAGACATGATCGCCGTTGCCGAAGGCATGGACGTCAAAACCCTGGCCGGTGCGAATATCGGCGAGCTCGTTGAACAATTTGGCCTCCGCGCGCAAAAAATCCTCCGGGGTGGTGAGCTTGACGTTTTCCGCCTCGCCGGGAAAGACGAAGACGCAATGGCCGGCCCATTCGGCCACCGCGGCGTCGTCGGTCATTTCGCGGCAGCCGTCGGCGCGAACCGCACGATGGGCGGCGAGAATGAGAACGAAACGAAAGGCCTGCGGCGTCTGCACCCCGCGCAAGGTCGCGCGCGCGGGCGTAGCGACGATGCGCAAATCCTCCGCGACCTGCTTGATCGTATCGACCACGGCGACGCCCGGAACGCCGGCGCCCTTGTCACGGGCCGCCTCGAGCGCGCGCGCGATCAGCCCGGGGCTGACGAAAGGCCGCGCGGCGTCGTGGATCAGCACGGCGGCGTCGTCGCCGACGCCGAACGCCGCCAGCGCCTCCAGCCCGTTGCATACGCTGTCCTGCCGCGTCGCGCCGCCGAAAGCCGGGGGAAAAAGCCGTGCGCGCACATCGTCCGGCAGCGGCGCGATCGCGGCTTCATAGAGGTCCCGATCGTCGGCATGGATGACAACCAGCGCCTTCGCGCCCGCCGCGCCGTCGAGCAGGGCTCGCAGGGTGCGGGTCAGAACCTGGCGACCGGCGAGCTCGCGATATTGCTTCGGGCCGCCGGCGCCGGCGCGCGCGCCGCGCCCCGCCGCGACCACCAGGAAAAAAGCCCCGCCCGCCTTTTTTGCTCCGTGATCCTCGGCCATTTCCCCGCTCGCTCTTCTTCGGGACATGTCGCCCGAATCTTTGTCCGGGTCAAACTTTCCGTTCAAACCTTCCGCGCGAACGATCCGCGCTTTCAGATTGCGGAGGGAAAAATTTTGTCTAAAATCAAGGCATGAACGATTTTGCTCAACAAGTGGGCGATGGCGCGGGCGCCGCCTCCTTGTTTCACGCGCCTGCTTCGGTCGCCCCTTTGCGCGTCGGCGGTCTGACGATCGACGCGCCGGCTTTTCTCGCGCCCATGGCGGGCGTGACCGACCTCGCCATGCGCCGTCTCGCCCGGCGTTTCGGCGCGGGCCTCGCCTTTTCCGAAATGGTCGCGAGCGATGATTTCGCCCAGGCCGCCGGCGGCAAGGCGGGAAAGTTTGGACGCGAGAGCGTGGTCCGCGCAATGGGGGAGGGCGTGTCGCCCCATGCCGTGCAGATCGCCGGCCGCGAGCCTGAGAGCCTCGCGGAAGCAGCCCGGCTGGTTGCGGACGCCGGGGCCGATCTCATCGACATCAATATGGGCTGTCCGGCCAAGCGGGTGGTCGGCGGCGCGGCCGGCTCGGCCTTGATGCGCGACCTCGACCTCGCGGCGCGGCTGATCGCGGCCGTGACCGGCGCGGTGAAGGTTCCGGTGAGCGTCAAGATGCGTTTGGGCTGGGATGAGGCCTCGCTCAACGCGCCGGAACTCGCCCGCCGCGCCGAGGCCGAGGGCGCCGCCATGGTGATCGTCCACGGCCGCACCCGGAACCAGTTCTATCGCGGCGCGGCGGATTGGGCGGCGATCGGCCCCGTCTGCGAAGCGGTCGAGATACCGGTCGTCGCCAATGGCGATTGCCGTTCGCCGCGGGACGCGTGGGAAATGCTGGCGCAATCGGGCGCAAAAGCCGTGATGATCGGCCGCGCCGCGCTGGGGCGCCCTTGGATTGTCGGCGATATTGCCTATTTACTACGCAATGGCCGAGCGAGGCCGGCGCTGTCGCCACAGGCGCGGCGTGACGCGGCGCGCGAGCATGTCGCGACTTTGATGGACTTGCTCGGATCGCGCCAGGGCTTGCGCCACGCCCGCAAACATCTTGCGGCTTATGCGGATGTGGCGGCGGAAGAGGGCGGCGGGCTGGATGCGGCGGCGCGCCGGCGTCTGGTCGAAACCGAGGACGCGCGGGAGGTCTTTGATCTGCTCTGTCGTCTTTATGAACGAGCGCCCGATCTGGAGGCGGCATGACAAGTAGACTTGCCCAGAAAACAAGCGATGATCGCAACGAGGCGCCTGAAGATTTGGCAGGCGTGGGCATGGCCGATTGCCCGTCGGCGCAATTGCTCAACGCCTTGCCGCACCCGCTGCTCTCGGTGGCCGGCGACGGCTCGATCCGCGACGCCAATCCCGCGGCGGAGCTGTTTTTCGACATATCGCGCAACAACTTGCGCAAGATCAAATTCCCGGACCTGCTGCCGTTCGGCTCGCCGCTGATCTCGGCGATCGACATGGTCCGCCAGCGCCGCGCGCCGATCAATGAATACCGGGTCGATCTCGGCACGCCCAAGATCGGCGTCGAACGCTATGTGGACATACACATCGCGCCCTTGCCGAATATAGCGGACGGCGTGGTGATCATGCTGCAGGAGCGCACGATCGCCGACAAGATGGACCGCCAGCTCACCCATCGCGGCGCGGCGCGCTCGCTTTCGGCCATGGGCGCCATGCTGGCGCATGAGATCAAGAATCCGCTGTCCGGCATTCGCGGCGCGGCGCAATTGCTCGACTCCGCCGTGGGCGACGAGGATCGCGGCCTGTGCCGCCTGATCTGCGACGAGACCGACCGCATCGTGGCGCTGGTCGAGCGGATGGAGGCCTTTTCCGACGGCCGTCCGGTCGAGCGCGGCGCGGTCAATATTCACGAGGTGCTGGAGCATGTCCGGCGCATCGCCCAGGCGGGCTTCGCCCGGCGCGTCCGCTTCGTCGAGACCTACGATCCGTCGCTGCCGCCGGTGCTCGCCAATCGCGACCAACTCGTCCAGGTCTTTCTGAATCTTGTGAAAAACGCAGTGGAAGCGCTCGGCGACGATTCCATGGACGGTGAAATCGAGCTGACCACGGCCTATCGGCCCGGCGTCCGCATCCGCGCGCCCGGCCGGGCGACGCCGGTCAGCCTGCCGCTCGAATTCTGCGTGCGCGACAACGGACCGGGCGTCCCGGAGGATTTGATGCCGCATCTGTTCGATCCCTTCGTCACCACCAAGGCTTCAGGCTCTGGCCTCGGACTTGCATTGGTCGCCAAGATCATAGGCGATCACGGCGGCGTCATCGAATGCGAATCCCTTCCGCGGAAAACGCTCTTCCGGGTTCTCATGCCCGTCTATTCGCCCCGCGACGTCTGATCCCGGGCGCTCTCGCCATCACCCTGGCGCCCATTACATCTCGCGGGATCTTGGAAGGCTTTGGAGGTCATTGAATGCCGAGCGGCAATATTCTCGTCGCGGACGACGACGCGGCCATCCGCACCGTCGTGGGCCAGGCCCTGACGCGCGCGGGATATGAAGTGCGCACCACCGGCGCGGCATCCACGCTCTGGCGCTGGATTCAGGCGGGCGAGGGCGATCTGGTCATTACCGATGTCGTAATGCCGGACGAGAACGCCTTCGAACTGCTGCCCCGGGTGAAAAAGGCGCGGCCGGATCTGCCGGTCATCGTGATGAGCGCGCAGAACACCTTCATGACCGCGATCAAGGCCTCCGAGCGCGGCGCCTATGAATATCTTCCCAAACCCTTCGACCTGAAGGAGCTTCTGGCCATCGTAGGGCGGGCGATGAGCGAGCCGAAGAACCGGCTGCGCACGCCCGAGCCGGACGACATGGAGGGCATGCCGCTGGTCGGCCGCTCGCCGGCCATGCAGGACATCTATCGCGCTTTGGCGCGGCTGATGCAGTCCGACCTCACGGTGATGATCACCGGCGAATCCGGCACCGGCAAGGAGCTGGTCGCCCGCGCCCTGCACGATTACGGCAAACGCAAGAAAGGTCCCTTCGTCGCGATCAATGTCGCCGCCATCCCGCGCGACCTGATCGAATCCGAATTGTTTGGTCACGAGAAGGGCGCCTTCACCGGCGCGAACCAAAGGTCCGTCGGCCGGTTCGAACAGGCCGAGGGCGGCACGCTTTTCCTCGACGAGATCGGCGACATGCCGATGGACGCGCAGACCCGGCTGTTGCGCGTGCTCCAGCAGGGCGAATACACCACGGTCGGCGGCCGCACCCCGATCAAGGCCAATGTCCGCATCGTCGCCGCGACAAACAAGGATTTGCGCGTCCTCATCCAGCAGGGCCTGTTCCGCGAGGACCTGTTCTTCCGCCTCAATGTCGTGCCCTTGCGTCTGCCGCCCCTGCGTGAGCGCGCCGAGGACATCGGCGACCTCGCCCGCCATTTCTTCGCCCAGGCGGTCAACGAGGGGCTGCCGCTGAAATCGCTGGAGCCGGCGGCGCTGGAGCGGATGAAGCGTTATCGCTGGCCCGGCAATATCCGCGAGCTGGAAAATCTGGTCCGCCGTCTCGCGGCGCTCTATCCGCAGGAGCTGATTTCCGAACAGATCATCGTCAGCGAACTGGGCCTCGACGTCTCCCGCGAGTCCGGCTCCTTCCTTGCGCCGCCCGCGGGCCAGGCCGGCGCCGCGACGCCGGCCTCCGCGCTCGCGCGCGACCCGGACGAATCGCTTTCCATGGCGGTCGAGCGTCATCTCACCGAATTGTTCAAGGTCCATGGCGACAAGCTGCCGCCGCCGGGCCTCTACCACCGCATCCTGCGCGAAATCGAATATCCCCTGATTTCGATCGCGCTCGCGGCCACCCGCGGCAACCAGATCAAGGCCGCCGAACTGCTCGGCCTCAACCGCAACACCCTGCGTAAAAAAGTGCGAGACCTCGACGTGCGGCTGATGCGCTCCTCGCGGTGAGGGACGTCGCGCCGCGTCTCGTCGCGCTTGCACTGCGACAGCGCCTCTCAGATGAGCGGCGGAATGTCAGGCGCTATCGGAACCTCGAACACATGCGGGCGCGACCCCTTGAAAGATGCCGCGACCTCGGCCTTCAGCGCCGCTCGCTCGCTGGCGCGGCCTAGACGACGGCGCCGAGCTTCTCCGCCACCGGAACCGCGGCCGGCCAGCCCCTGGCCGCGAACGATCGCCGCGCCGAAGATCAGCGTGGGCGACAAGGCGTTGGAGAGAATTTCTGGCAATGCCGCCAGCCGCTCCAAGTCCGGCGCGATGCGGCGATTGACGGTCCGCACCACGGTGGGGTCGGCGTAGGGCTTGTCCGATTGAACAAGGCGGTTGGCGCGCTCCCCCTTTTCAGGAGTGTTGGGCCGCCGGCGAGGCGCCAAGGCGCCGCGTTTTCGCTTCCGTCGTCATGATCGACAAGTGTGAATATGTTATAATATACCAAGCGGGCGAATCGGCTGGATGCTCCCGGTCGGCGCGTTGCGAGGAGCCCCGCGACCATGAAATCTTTGTCTCTTTTGCCTGCGGCGTGGATTTTTGTCTGCCTGGCGGTCTCGCCGGCGTTGGCTGCGCCTGTTTCCGTCGTCGCCGCGGAAAATTTCTATGGCGATGTCGCCCGGCAGATCGGCGGTCCCGACGCCACGGTCACGAGCATCATGTCCAACCCCGATCAGGACCCCCATCTCTTCGAGGCGAGCCCCTCGACCGCCCGCGAACTGAGCGCCGCGAAGATCGCGATCAGCAGCGGCGCCGATTACGACCCGTGGATGGAAAAGCTCCTGTCCGCAGCGAAGCACCCGGGCCGGAAAGTGATCGTCGTGGCCGAACTGGTCCATAAAAAAGCCGGCGACAATCCGCATATCTGGTATGCGCCCGCGACGATGAAAGCGCTGGCGCAGCGCCTGACCGCCGATTTGTCGGCGGTCGATCCGGCGCATAAAGCCGACTACCAGAAGCGGGAGGGCGCCTTCATCGCCTCGCTCGCCCCGCTCGAAAAGAAGATCGCCGAAATGAAAGAGAAATATAAGGGCGCTGCGGTGACGGCCTCCGAGCCGGTTTTCGGCTATATGGCGCAGGCCTTGGGCTTGAAGATGCGCAATGAGAAATTCCAGATCGCGGTCATGAACAGTACCGAGCCGAGCGTATCCGACGTCGCCGCCTTCGAGAACGACCTGAAAACGCATAAGGTGCGGGTTATGCTATACAACGCTCAGGCGAACGCGCCGGCGGTCCAGCGGCTGGTGAAACTGGCGAAGGATGAAAAGATCCCGGTCGTCGGCATTACCGAAACCGAGCCGTCCAGCATGACCTATCAGTCCTGGATGCTTTCGCAACTCGGCGCCCTCGACAAGGCTTTGGCGGGGCCTGTCCAGTGATCGCCCTTTCCTGTCATCGGGTCACGCTCGCTCTGGGCGAGCGCGTCGTTCTTTCCGACGTCGATCTCGCCATCGAGCAGGGCGAGTTCATCGGCGTCCTTGGCGCCAATGGCTCCGGGAAAACGACCTTGATGCGGGCGATCCTGGGATTGATCCCAATTCAGTCCGGCGCCATCGAGGTGCTGGGGGAGCCGGCGACGCGGGGCAACCCGAATGTCGGCTACATGCCGCAATTGCGCGGCGAACTCGCCAATTTCCGTTTCACCGGCCGCGATTGCGTGGCGCTTGCGGCCGGCGGGAGCCGTTGGGGCCTGCCGGGGCTCAACGCGCAGGAAATGCGCGACGTGGACTGGGCGCTGGACATGGTGGGCGCGAGCGAACTCGCGCGCCGCCCCCTGTCCGAAATGTCAGGCGGCGAGCGCCAGCGCCTGCTGCTGTCGCAGGCGCTGCTCGGCCACCCGCGCCTGCTTCTGCTCGACGAGCCACTGATCAGCCTCGACCCCGCGCATCAGAAAAGCGTCGTCGAAATCGTGCGCAAGCTGCAAAAGGAGCTTGGCCTCACCGTGCTTTTCAGCGCGCACGAGCTCAATGCTTTGCTCAACGCCATCGACCGCGTGCTCTATCTGGGCCGTGGCAAGGCGGTGCTCGGCACGGTTGACGAAGTCGTCACCGGCCCGGTGCTCTCGCGCCTCTATGGATCGGAAATCACGGTGGCCCGGTTCAACGGGCGCATCTTCGTCATGGCCAGCGATATCGAAATGGAGCATGACGCCCATCGTCACGACGACCATGACCACGGCCATGCCGGCGGAGAGAGGCTCCATGTTCGCTTATGATTTCATGCGGACGGCCTTCGCCGCCGCCGCCATCGTCGCGGTGCTGTCGGGAATCGTCGGCTATTTTCTGGTTTTGCGCGGGCAGACCTTCGCCGGTCACGCTTTGGCCCATGTCGGCTTTACCGGCGCGACCGGCGCCGTTCTTATTGGCGTTCCGCCGCTTTGGGGACTTGTGGGCGTCACCCTTCTCGGCGGCTTCGGCATGGGCATGCTCGGCGAAAAGCTCAGCGGACGCGATGTCGCCATCGGCATGATGCTGTCGCTCGCACTCGGTTTCGGCCTGCTGTTCCTGCACTTCTATACCGCTTACGCCAGCCAGGCGACGGCGCTGCTGTTCGGCAATGTGCTCGGCGTGAGCCCCTCGGCCTTGACGACGCTCGCGGGCCTCGCCCTGGTCAGCCTGGGGGCGCTGGCCTTTGTTTCCCGGCCCCTCCTGTTCCTGTCGCTGCAGCCCGAACTCGCGGAGGCGAAAGGCGTGCCGGCGCGCCTCATTGCGACGGCCTTTCTCATGATCGTGGCGATCGCGGTGGCCGAATGCGCGCAGATCGTTGGCGTGCTTCTGGTCTTCACTTTGATGGTCGGTCCGGCCGCCGCCGCGCAAAGGTTTTCCGCCAAATTGGGACGAGGCGTGGCTTTGTCGGTGATCTTCGCGCTGGCCGAGGCCTGGGGCGGGCTGGCCATGGCCTATTACACGGATTGGCCGACGAGCTTCTGGATCACCGCATTGTCCGCCCTGGTCTATTTCGCAAGCCTTGCGGCGGACTCCCTGTCGCGGCGGCGGGCCGTGTTGGCGCAGGCCGCGACGTGAATCCCTATTTCGGCACGACGGGCGGATGGTAGGGGAGCGTATAGGCGAGGGCCCACAACAGGAACAGCACCAGCGGCAGCGTGACCAGCAGCTGCAGGAAGGTGAAGCCGACGATATTGCGCGCCCTAAGTCCGAGAACGCCGAGCAGCGGCAGCATCCAGAACGGATTGATGAGATTGGGCAGCGCCTCCGACGCATTATAGACCTGCACCGCCCAGCCAAGATGCACATGCAGATCGTTTGCGGCCTTCATCAGATAGGGCGCTTCCAGCAGCCATTTGCCGCCGCCCGAGGGAACGAAGAAGCCCAGGATCGCCGAATAGATTCCGATCGCGAGCGGATAGACGTGCTGGGTGGTCAGGCTCACGAAGGCGTGGGCGATCTGATCCGCCACCGAATGGCCGGCGGCGTTCTTGGGCTGGGTCAGGATGGCCGCGATGGCGCCGTAGAAGGGGAACTGAATCAGCACGCCGGAGGTGGCCGGGACCGCCTTGACGACGGCGTTGAGAAAGCGCTTCGGCCGCCAGTGCAGCAGCAGGCCGGCCATGATGAACAGGAAATTATAGGTATTCAGGTTTGAAATCGCGATCATCGGGCTTTGGCGCGAAAATTCGTGAATGATCCACCCCGCCGCGAGCAGGACGAGCAGGATCGTGAGAACCGGGGAATATTCGAGCCATTCGCCCGGCTGGGTCGGGCGCTGTTCTTCGATTTTGTCGCCGCTGGCGACATCGATTCCCATCGCTTCCGCCGTCAGGGCGGTGTCCGGCCCCGGGGCGGACCAGGTCGCGAGCAGGATCGAAACCACGATGACGATCGCCGCGATCGTCATCGATTGCCACAGGAAGATCGTTTCGCTGAAGGGGATGACGCCGGTGATCGGCAGCAGGCTCTTGGGCAGGCTTGCCGCATTGGCCTGCAACTGGGCCGCCGAAGAGGAGAGGCCGAGCGCCCAGACGGAGCCGAGGCCGAGATAGGCGGCCGCGCCGGCGGCGCGATAATCCATGCGCAGCTCGCGGCGCCGCGCGAGGGCGAGCACCAGAAGCCCGCTGAAAATCAGGCTCAAGCCCCAGTTGAGCAGCGACGCCGTGGTGCTGACCGCGGCCACCATGCCGACCGCCTGCACGCCGGTTTTCGGCCATGCCGCGAGGCCGCGGATCAGACGCGCCGCCGGCGCCGAGGCGGCGACGACATAACCGCCGATCGCGACGAAGGCCATCTGCATGGTGAAGGTGATCAGGCTCCAGAATCCGGCGCCGAAGGCGATGCTGACGGCTTCCGGCGACGCGCCATTGACCATCGCGCCCAAGGCGCCGATGACGACGGCGATGGCGACGAAGATGAAGGCGTCGGGAAACCAGCGCTCGGCCCATGCCGTGAAGCCGATCGCCGTTCTGACCAAAGCCCCTTCCTGCACGGCAGGACCAGGGGCGCTCGCGGCGTTGGTCATCGACGTTCCCTCTCCTCGCGCAGCCTCTTCTCCGCCCGGCGGCGGCGGCGACGCGCGCCGGGGCGACAATGGGTCCTTCTTGAGGAAATCTCGCACGGCCGTTTGAAAATGAGAAGACAGCCGGGGGCGAAATCACGGCTTTAGAACAGAAATTCCTCGACTGGTCCGGTCGGGCTGCGCCGATGGACGAGGTCGCCGCGCTTGCGCTGTGGCGTCGCTTTCTGTAGCAATTCCGCCATGCAACGCGTCGCGCTCTACATGGGATCGTTCGATCCCGTCACCAACGGCCATGTCGATGTGATCCGCGCGGCCTCCGGGCTGTGCGACCGGCTGGTCGTCGCCATCGGCCTGCATCCCGGCAAGACGCCTTTGTTCACGGCGCAGGAGCGCGCCTCGATGATCCATCAGGTCTGCGCGGCGGAAGCCGCGGCGCGGAATTGCGACTTGTCGGTCGTCACCTTTTCCGGCCTCGCGGTGGAGGCGGCGCGCGAGGTCGGCGCGGGCGTCATCATTCGCGGGCTGCGCGACGGGACCGATCTCGACTATGAAATGTCGATGGCCGGGATGAACGGGGTGATGGCGCCGGACGTTCAGACGGTTTTCGTTCCCGCCGGCCTCAATGTGCGCCATATCACCGCGACCCTGGTCCGCCAGGTCGCCCTGATGGGCGGCGATGTCTCGGCCTTCGCGCCGCCGCTCGTCGTCGAAGCCCTTCGCCGCAAGGCCGCAAGCTAAGGAGTGTTCATGACCGATATTTCCGCGCGGCCGCTCAGCCGCCGCCAGTTCGCCGCCCTCGTGTCGTTCGGCGCGGGCTTCCTGTCGCTCGGCCCGGGCCTGCTGTCGCCCGGCGCGGCGCGCGCCGAGGAGGACAAGTCCAACCTGCTTTACATGCAACTCAAGGACGGCATGGTGGTGATCCGCATGCGGCCCGATCTCGCGCCGAAAACCGTGGCGCAGATCAAGACCCTGGTGAAGCGCGGCTTCTACGACGGGATCGTCTTCCATCGCGTGATCGAGGGCTTCATGGCCCAGACCGGCGACCCGACGGGCACCGGCATGGGCGGCTCGGATTTGCCGAATATTCCGGCCGAATTCAACAAGACGCCGTTCGTACGCGGCACGGTCGGCATGGCGCGCGCCTCCGACCCCGATTCCGCCAATTCGCAATTCTTTATCTGCCTTGGCCCGGCGCCCTTCCTCGACGGCAAATATACCGCCTGGGGCGAGGTGATCTCCGGCATGCAAAATGTCGACAAGATCAAGAAGGGAGATCCCGCCGAGAACGGCAAGGTCGAAAGCCCCGACAAGATCATCAGCATGAAACTCGGAACGGACGTGAAATAACCGCGTCCAAGCCCTAGAGCCAATTGCGATTCAGTCGAATCGCAATTGGCTCTAGATTCCTTTGTTTTCGCAGCGTTTTTGCGAAAAGCCGGCATCCACTTTTTCGCACGCTGCTCTAACACGCAAACTTTGAGGAAAGCCCATGTCCGACGAAGGCAATCTTATGACGCTGGAAACCACCAAGGGAACGGTGGTGATCCGCATGCGGCCCGATCTCGCGCCGAACCACGTCGACCACATCAAGAAGCTGGTCAACGAAGGCTTTTACGACGGCATCGTGTTCCATCGCGTGATCGAAGGCTTCATGGCCCAGACCGGCTGTCCCCACGGCACCGGCACAGGCGGGTCGAAATATCCCGACCTCAAGGCGGAGTTCAACACCGCCCCCCATGTGCGCGGCACGGCCTCGATGGCCCGCGCCTCCAATCCTAATTCGGCCAATTCGCAGTTCTTCATCTGCTTCAACGACGCCCGCTTCCTCGATCGCCAATATACGGTCTGGGGCGAGGTCATCTCCGGCATGGAGAATGTGGACAAGATCAAGCGCGGCGAGCCGGTCAAGGACCCGGACAAGATCATCTCCGCCAAGATCAGCTGAGCCTGAACCGCCGGGGCCTTGAGGGCCCCGGTTTCGCTTGCGGCGCCGTTCAGCCCCCGTTCAGCCGCTCTGGCCCAGAAAGCCAAGGCTTTCGGAGCCTGTTTCCGCTTTCGCCGATTGACGGAAACTGGAAAATCCGGGAGTTTGGCCTTGCTCCGGCGCGCGACCTGGCCGCCGGCATTCTGGGAGCCGTCCATGTCCATCCGTTCCGCCCTTATGCTTGCCGGCGCCGTCGCCCTGATCGGCGCCGGGTCGGCTCACGCCGAATCGGCGATGAAAGAATGCGCCGCAAAATGGCAGTCGGCCAAGGCCGCGGGCCAAACCGGCGGCCTGACCTATCTGCAATTTTCCTCGAAATGCCGGGCCGAACTGAAGGCGGGCGGCGCCACGCCGGCGGCCGCTCCCGCCGCCGCGCCCGCGGCCCCGGCCACGACCGCCGCGCCGGCCAAGCCTGCCGCGCCGGCCAAGCCTGCCGCGATGCCCGCCCCCGCCGGCGCGGCCGTCTTCCCGACCGCCGTCAGCCCCGCCTACAAGAACCAGACGGCCGGCAAGGCGATCATGCACACCTGCCTCGACCAGTATAAGGCCAACAAGGCGACGGGCGGCAACGCCGGCCTGAAATGGATTCAGAAGGGCGGCGGCTATTACAGCGAGTGCAACAAGAAGCTGAAACAGTAAATATTTGACGGTCTGGCCCTGGCCCTGCGCCGGGGCCCGCTCATTCGGCGGCGATATGCGCCTTGGCGTTCTGGGCCTTGGCTTTGTCGCCGGCTGCGCGCGAGGAGTCGCTGTTGTTGAACATTTCGAGATCGTCGAGGTCGGCCTCGGTCGGTGTCGTCAGCGCCAGATCCATATAGTCGCGGGCCTTTGGGTCGTGGCGCAGTTCGCGCCGCAGCTTCCATAATTTCAGCGCCAATGCGCCGATGCGGACATGGTTGCCGATATGGGTCGCGACCAGGCGTGGATAGAAGATCAGGGGATTTTCCAGCTTCATCCCGGGGCGGCGGTCGCGGCGCACCTTGAGGCGCAGATAGCCGCCCTGAAGCGGATGGACTTTTTCGAGATTCACCGCGGCCCAGAACCACAGCAGCAGGAACAAAGCCTTGCCGGGCGATGTCCCGACCGCCGCCGCCCGACGCATGATCGTCTCCATGTGCCGCGGCGAATAATAAAGCGCCCAGGCCTCGTGATAGATCGCCTCCCATTCCGCCCGGCTCATTTTCGGATGGGCGGTGACCATATGTTCGAGGTCGTATTTGTTCATGTCCGGGTCCATCGGGACGCCGGCCTTGTGGAGGCGCTGGTGATCCTCTGAGCCCGGCAGGGGCGTCAGGAAGAAGAATTCCAGCATATCGAGCGGCAGTTCGCGCTGGATGATCGCAATGTCGCGGCGAATCGATTCCGGCGTGTCTTCGGGAAAGCCGAGGATATAGCCGGCATAAGTGAAGCAGCCCGCGCGCTTCCAGGCGAGCAGCATGACGCGATATTCGGCGATGCGGTTCTGCTTCTTCTTCGCCGCGACGAGATTGGCGGGATTGATGTTCTCCAGCCCGATGAACACCCTTTTCACCCCGGCGCGCGCCGCCTTGGCGATGAAATTGGGGATGCGGTGGCAAAGCGTGTCCACCTGGATGATGAAGCTGAAATTCAGGCCCGAATCGCGCAATTCGATCAGCCGGTCGAAGATCGGCTCCCAATTCTTGTTGCGGGCGAAATTGTCGTCGGTGATGAAGAAGGAATGCACGCCCTGGGCCAGATTGTCGCGGATGATCCGCTCGACGTCGTCGGCCGAGCGGTGGCGCGACTTGCGGCCCTGCACATTGATGATGGTGCAGAACGAGCATTGGAAGGGGCAGCCGCGCCCAGCGTCGAAGCTTGTCACGGCGCCGGTGGTGCGGCTGACGACCTCGGTCGGAAGGAACGGCGTCGGCGCGTCCTCGATCCCCGGCAGGTCGTCCATGAAATTGTAAAGCGGCTTCAGCGCGCCCTCGAAAGCGTCGCGCAGCACGTCGTCGAGCCGGCCTTCCGCCTCGCCGGCGAACAGGCTGATCCCGAGCGCCTGAGCCTCGCGCAGGTCGGCCGGCATGTCGGGCAGCATGGCGAGGCAGCCGGAGACATGGAAGCCGCCGACCGCAGTCGGCGCGCCGCCCTGCCGCAGGCGGCGGGCGATGTCCAGCGCCCGGGGAAACTGATTCGACTGCACGCCGACGAGGCAGGCGAGGCCTTGTCCGGCGCGGGCGATGGATTGGGCGATCTTTTCCGGCCTGATGCGGACATTGGTCTCGTCATAGGCGAAGATTTTGATCTGGACGTCGGGGCCCAGAGCCTGCCGGCGCGCGCAATCGGCGGCGATTCCATTGAGCGCGGCGAGGCTGTTGGAGGGAATCGCGGAGCGCAGCCACTGAATGACGTAACCATCGTCGTCGTAATGCGAGGGCTTGATCAGGTGTAGCTCGAAAATCTTCTCTGCCATGAAACCTCGGCGTGTGGGCGATCCTTGATCTTAATGGGACCTTGCGGTTCTTACCAGCGCCCATATTTCGGCGGCGCGCGCGATCCGACTTTCTATGGCGCAGCGTCATGTGGACAGAAAGGGGGCCTCTGCTTATAAACCGGAAAGCCGATCAGGGCAGGCGCCTTCACGGGCCGCCGGACATTCGACGGACGAAAAATGCAGAACGAGCAATTCGCCTCTTCCGCCGCGCTGCGGGAAACCATGGTCGAACGCCAGATTCGGACCTTCGACGTCACCGACCTTGGCGTTCAAGCCCAGATGAAGGACGTTCCGCGCGAGATCTTCGTCGATCCCGCCTTCGCCGGCCTCGCCTATTCCGACGCGCGCCTCACCCTCTCCGGCAAGAGCCGGCGCGAAATGACCGCGCCCCTGGTTCTCGCCCGCCTGCTAAAGGAGGCGCGGCTGCGCGAAAACGACCGCGTCCTGGTTGTGGCCGGCGCCACCGGCTATGCGGCTGCTCTGGTCGCCGGCCTGGCGGGTTCGGTCGTCAGCCTCGACGACGACGAGACCTTCGCCGCCCGCGCACAGGCCAATTTCGCCGCGCTGGGACTGACCAACGCCAAATCGCTCGCGGGACCTCTGGACGCCGGGGCGTCGGCGGACGCGCCCTTCGACGCGATCATCGTCGATGGCGTGAGCCAGGGCGCCTTCGGCGGCCTGTTTGGCCAGCTCGCGGAGGGAGGCCGCCTGATCGGCATCGTGTCCGCTCAGGCGGGCGCCCAGTTCGGCAAGGCCATATTGTATCTGCGCGTGGCCGGGCAGGCGTCTCCGCGCCCGCTCTTCGACGCATCGGCGGGGGCGCTGGCGGCGTTCGCGAAGCCGGTGGAATTCGTCTTCTGACCGCCTCGCTGCGGCTGACGACCTGTGGCTTTTTGGGCTCACTATCCGAATAATCGTATAGGTGGCCGGCGCGAATCGCCTGAATCCAGGGATCGGCCCCAAGACTTTAGGTTGACGTTCTAGCTGACGGCTTTAAGTTTTCGTTCAATTCTGCCGCCCGTCCGCCTAGACGCGCGGCGAGGCCGGCCGCCGATATTCTTGTCGCGCGGCCGGGCGCCTGGTGAGGACTGTAAATTTGCGGCGTTCATATCTTATCGGCCTGACGCTGGCGGCCTTTGCCTGTGGATCCGGTCCGGCTTCCGCCGAGACCATGTCCGACGCTTTGGCGCGCGCCTATTCGAACAACCCGGACATCAACCAGCAGCGCGCTTCGGTCCGCGCGACCGACGAAACCGTCCCCCAGGCCAAGGCCGGCTGGCTGCCCAAGGTGCAGGCGCAGGGCACGCTGAACTATCAAGTCTCGAATGTTCAAAACGTGTTCGGCCAGACGGGCAGCAATCAGAAGCTTGCCGCCTTGCCGATTACCGGCCAGGCGCAGGTGACCGAGAATGTGTTCGACGGCATGCAGACCGCGAACAGGGTCAACGGCGCGGAATCCTCGGTCCTGGCGGCGCGCGAGCAGTTGCGCCTGACCGAATTGACAACGCTCCAGAACGGGGCAACCGCCTATATGGACGTGTTGCGCGACACGGCGGTGCTTGGCCTGCGCCGCAATAACGTCAAGGTGCTCAAGGTTCAGCTGCAGCAGACGCGCGACCGCTTCCAGGTCGGCGAAGTGACCCGCACCGACGTCGCCCAGGCGGAATCTTCGCTGGCCACGGGCACCGCGGACGTCTCAGCCGCCGAAGCCAGGCTCCAGGCGAGCATCGCGGCCTATCGACAGGTGATCGGGGTCCAGCCGAAACGTCTGCAGCCGGCCCGACCGGTCGAGAAATTGCTTCCCAGGACGCTCGATCTCGCGATCGCGACCGGCCTTTCGCAGCATCCGTCAATTATTGGCGCGCTCCATCAGGTCGACGTCGCCGAGGACGCGGTCAAGGTCGCCGAAGGCGCGCTGTCGCCGCAACTCAGCGTGGTCGGCATGGTGCAGAATTCGACGGACTCCAGTGGTTACCCGGGGTATAACGTCTTTTCCGCCACGGTCGGCGGCCAGCTCACCGTACCGATCTATCAGGGTGGCGCGGAATATGCCGGCATACGCGAGGCCAAAGAAAAGTTGAGCCAGGCGCGGATGGTGGTCGAAAGCGCGCGTAACCAAATTCGCGCCGGCGTGGTGGCCGCTTGGGGCGAGCTGGAGGCGGCCCGCGCCCAGATCGTGTCCTTCGAGGCGGCGGTCAAGGCGGCGGAAATCGCGCTGACCGGCGTGCGCGAGGAAGCCAAGGTCGGCCAGCGCACCACGCTCGACGTGCTCAACGCCGAGCAGACTTTGCTCCAGCAGCGTGTCCAGCTGGTGCAGGCCCAGCATGACCGGGTGGTCGGCTCCTATGCGGTCATGGCCGCCATCGGCGAGCTTTCGGCCCGAAATCTCGGCCTGGGTGTCATCGAGTACAGCCCTCGGCAGCATTATCAGGCGACGAAGAACCGGTTCTTCGGCATCAACACGCCGGACGGCCGCTGACAGGCGCCGGCAAACTTTTGCGCGGGCGAAAGCTCGGCAGGAAACCCGTTCTTGCCCGCGCCTCAAAAAAAAACAGTGCGTGGCGAAGCTGATGGCGCGGTCCAGCCTTGCGCGCTCCGGCGCGCCGGAGCAATTTAAACAGATCGCGACTCTCGCTCCCTCGCCCCGAATTCGAGCGTCCCAAACGCTGTCCGCCTCCGAGCATCCAGACTCATGACCGTACAGAACGGCCCGTCCCAATCCAGCCCTTCAAATGCGGAGCCAGCCGCGCGCGAATCGTCGATGGACGACATTCTGGCCTCGATTCGCCGCATCATCGCCGACGACGACGCCTTGCCCTTGAGCCGTCCGGCCCGCGCCGCGGCCGCCGAGCCGGCGCCTCCCGCGCCGCCTCCGCCTGTTGCGCCTCCCGCGCCGCCTTCGCCGGTGGCGACGGCGGCCGACGCGCTCCTGGGCCTTGGCCAGAGGCTGTTTCGCGGCGGGGAGCCGGCGCCGCCGCCTGGGCCGGTTTCCGCTTTTCGACCTCCCGCGCCGCGCCCGGCGCTCGAATCGCCCAAGGCGCCGTCGCTGAAATTGCGCGATTTCGCGCCGGTGGAGCCTGGTTTGCGGCCGTCGCTCGACCAGCCGGCCCAAAATCCGGAGCCCCCGCGCGCCGCGGAGCCGCCCCGGGTCGTCGAGCCTCCGCCGTCCCCGGAGCCTCCGCCGTCCCCGGAGCCTCCGCCGTCCCCGGAGCCTTCGCCGTCCCCGGAGCGTCCTTCGGCTGAGAAACCTCCCCGGGCCGAGGAGCCGGCGAAAGCCGAGCCGACCGCGACAAAGCCCGCGGAGCCGGTGGCAAATCCCAAGCCGGCTGAAGCCGCCGAACCGGAGAAAGCGCCGGCGCCTGCCACCGAGACGCCGGACCCGGCCCCGGCCGGGCCGGTCTCTCACCTTGCCGAGGCGCGCCTCAAGGCGGCTTCGACACCGCCGCGCACCGCCGCCCCGGCGCCGCCGGCCGAGCCAACGCCGCCGCCCGTCGCGGAAAAGCCGTCGGAGCCTTCCCGCCCGGCGGCCCGGCGCATTCCCGCGCCGCCGCCGGTCCAGCCGCAGCTTCCGGCGGAAGAGCCCGCTTTGCTGTCTCCGGCGAGCGGAGCGCGGATCGGCGCTTCGTTCGAGGCGCTGGCGGAAAGCATTATGTTGCGCGATCCTGAAATGATCGAGCGGGTTGCGCGCGAAATGCTGCGGCCCATGCTCAAGTCCTGGCTCGACGACAATCTCCCTATCGTGGTCGAACGTCTGGTGCGGGCGGAAATCGAGCGCATCGCGCGCGGGCGGGGCTGACCCTCACCCGTCCGCCATTCGGCGGGGCGCTCTCCCCACATGGGGAGGGATGGCGTCCGCGGGCGTCGAGACGGGCCGTCGTCAAAACGGCGTATTGGATTTTCCTCCCGGATCGCCAACTTCATTGACTCGCGGGCCGCGCTCGGATTTGTTGCGCCAAATTCCCGCACGAATCCGGTTTTCAGCACATGATGGAAAAGACGTTCGACCCAGCCGCCGTGGAAAGCCGCATCGCGGCCGAATGGGAGGTCGCGGGCGCCTTTCGCGCCGACCGTCCGGAGCGGATCGGGGCGAAGCCCTTTACCATTGTCATTCCGCCGCCGAACGTCACCGGCTCGCTCCACATGGGCCATGCGCTCAACAATACTTTGCAGGACATTCTCTGCCGCTTCGAGCGCATGCGCGGCAGGAACGTGCTGTGGCAGCCGGGCGTGGACCATGCCGGCATCGCGACCCAGATGGTGGTCGAACGGCGGCTTGCCGCCGCCGGCGAGCCCGGCCGCCGCGACCTCGGCCGCGAGGCGTTCCTGGAAAAGGTCTGGGCCTGGAAGGCGGAGTCGGGCGGCGCCATCGTCAACCAACTCAAACGTCTCGGCGCCTCCTGCGACTGGTCGCGCGAACGCTTCACCATGGACACCGGCTCGTCGAAGGCGGTGCTGAAGGCTTTCGTCGAGCTATATCGCGCGGGGCTGATCTACAAGGACAAGCGCCTCGTCAACTGGGACCCCAAGCTGCTGACGGCGGTTTCCGACATTGAGGTCGTCTCGCAGAACGTCAAGGGTTCGCTCTGGCATTTCAAATATCCGCTCGTCGACGAGAATGGCGCGGCGACCGACGAATTCATCGTCGTGGCGACGACGCGGCCCGAGACCATGCTCGGCGACACGGCGGTGGCGGTCCATCCCGAGGATGAGCGCTATCTCCATCTTCATGGCCGTTTCGTGCGTCTTCCCCTGGTCGGGCGTCTGATCCCGATCGTCGCGGATTCCTATTCCGACCCCGAAAAAGGTTCGGGCGCGGTGAAGATCACCCCGGCCCATGATTTCAACGACTTCGAGGTTGGCGGCCGCCATCAGCTGCCGCTCGTCAATATTCTCGACGCCGAGGCGCGCCTTCTCCTGAAAGAGAACGAGGCCTTCCTGCAGGGCGTGATCGAGAACGACGACCTTTCGGAAACCCTCGAAAGCCTTCACGGCCTGTCGCGCGAGGAGGCCCGCAAGGCGGTGATCGCCGCCATGGACGCGCGCGGGCTGATCGCGACGATCGAGACCCACGAGCATCAGGTCCCGCACGGCGACCGTTCCGGAGTCGTCATCGAGCCCTGGCTGACAGACCAATGGTATGTGGACGCAAAGGCGCTCGCCGGCCCGGCGCTCGCGGCGGTGCGGGCGGGCGAAACCAGCTTCGTCCCCAAGAACTGGGAAAAGACCTTTTTCGACTGGCTGGAGAACATCCAGCCCTGGTGCATCTCGCGCCAGCTGTGGTGGGGGCATCAGATCCCGGCCTGGTATTCGCCCTGGGGCGCGGTCTATGTCTCCGAGAGCGAGGAGGAGGCGCTGGCCGACGCTTTGGCGGACGCCGTCACCCGCGAAATCTACAGCGACGCCGAGGCCGAGGCGATCGCCAGTGATCCCGACAAGGCGGCGTGCCTGCTGACACGCGACGAGGACGTGCTCGACACCTGGTTCTCGTCGGCCCTGTGGCCGATGTCGACGCTCGGCTGGCCGGAGGAGCAGAACGACCTCGCCCCGCGCTATCCGACGGATGTTCTCGTCACCGGCTTCGACATCATCTTTTTCTGGGTCGCCCGGATGATGATGTTCGGGTTGCATTTCCAGCATAAGGTCCCGTTCCGCGACGTCTATCTCCACGCTTTGGTGCGTGACGAGAAGGGCGCGAAAATGTCGAAATCCAAGGGGAACGTCATCGATCCCCTGCATCTCATCGACACTTACGGCGCCGACGCCTTGCGCTTCACGCTCGCCGCGATGGCGGCGCAGGGGCGCGACATCAAGCTCGCGACCTCGCGCGTCGAGGGCTATCGCAATTTCGCGACCAAGCTCTGGAACGCCGCGCGTTTCGCCGAAATGAACCAGTGCCGGGGCCATATTGGCTTCGATCCGATGCGGGTGAAGGAAGTCCTCAACCGCTGGATCGTCGGCGAAACGGCGCGGGCGATGGCCGAGGTGGAGACGGCGCTCGTCCAATATAAGTTCAACGAGGCGGCGCAGGCGGCCTATCGCTTCGTCTGGAACATTTTCTGCGACTGGAATCTGGAGCTGGCCAAGCCGCTGCTGCAGGGGCCGGACGGCCCGGCCAAGGACGAAACACGCGATACGACCGCTTTCGTCCTCGACCAGATCTGCAAATTGCTCCATCCCTTCATGCCCTTCCTTACCGAGGAGATCTGGGCCATACGCGGCCAGGACTTTCCGCGCGAATCCATGCTGGCGCTGGCGCAATGGCCCGATCTGCGCGGACTTGAGGATTCGGAAGCGGAAACGGAAATCGGCTGGCTGGTCGAGGTCGTGTCCGAAGTGCGCTCGGTGCGCGCGGAGATGAACGTCCCGGCGGGCGCCGCGATTCCGCTGGTTCTGGTCGGCGCGTCCGAGGCGGACGCGCGCCGCGCCGAGCGCTGGGCCGAGACGATCAAAAGGCTGGCGCGGCTTTCCGCGATCGAGGCGATGAGCAAGGCGCCGCCGCAATCGGTTCAGGTCGTCGCCCGCGGAACCGTCCTGGCGCTGCCGCTCGAAGGCGTCATCGATTTCGACGTCGAACGCGCGCGGCTCGAAAAAGGCGTCGCCGCGGAGCAAAAGGAAATCGCCAAGATCGACGCCAAGCTCGGCAACGCCGATTTCCTGCGCCGCGCTCCGGAAGAAGTGGTGGAGGAAAACCAGGAGCGCCGCGATCAGGCGATGGCGCGGCTCGAAAAGATGACCGCCGCGCTGAAGCTGCTGGGGTGATTTTCCTTTCCTGGCGGAGAATGGTTCAGCGCGATCCGCGACCGGATCGCGCGCCGGTTTTCGCATTCAATTCTTCGCGACTCCCACGCTTGGCTTTTTGGCGCCATTTTTCGGCGATCCTCATTTTACTTCGTCGAATCAAGATTTTGGCGGCGATGTCGCAACTGTGTCCTTGGCGCATTTTGTGGCTTGGGCGCCACAGCCGGAATTCAACTTCAGAAAGCCCAAAGTTTGAAAACACGCCGCCGCGATTCAGCCATAAAGGAGAAGCTAGTACTTAGGACGTTGGCGCTTGGGACGAAGGCGCTTGGGGCGGGCGTCGGGAGACTGCGAGTGATGGTGGCGTTCGGGCGGATCTTTCTGGCGTGCATGTTTGCCATGTGCAACGGCGCGGCCGCTTTCGCCTTCGACGGCGCCGCGTCTTCTTCGTCCTCGCGCAAGACCCTCGACATATTCAAGAATCCCCACCAGGCGCTGGAAGCGGCGCTTGAGAGCTTCCGCGCCGGCAATGCTGCCTCGTCGGTCGAGGCGCTCAAATATGCGGCCGCCGGCGGCGAGCCGCTGGCGCAATGGAAACTCGGCAAGATGTACGCGGCGGGCGACGGCGTGCCGCACGACGATTTCAAAGCCTATCAATATTTCCTGCAGATTGTCGACAAATATGCCGACGATGACACGAACTGGCGCGAAAAATCAGTCGTCGCCAGCGCCTTCGTCGCCGTCGGCGCGTTCGAGCTCAAGGGCATTCCCGGATCGCATCTCAAGCCGGACCCCGATCGGGCCATGCGCATGTTCCGCTATGCCGCGACCATGTTCGGCGATCCCAACGCGCAATATAATCTCGCGCGGCTTTACATGGATGGCGCCGCCGGCCTCATTAAGGACAATCGTCAGGCGGCGCGCTGGCTCTATCTCGCCGCCGAAAAGGGCCATGTCGAATCCCAGGCCTTGCTCGGCCATCTGCTTTTCTCGGGCGATGGGCTCCCGGTGCAGCGCGCGCGCGGCCTGATGTGGCTGACCCTAGCGCGCGAGGGGGCGAACGGCAAGGGGCAGGGGTGGGTCAAGACCCTTTACGACGAGGACATGAAAGTCGCCAACGACAACGACCGCCAGGTCGCGCTGGTCTATCTCGAAGAACATCTGAAGCGGCGCGACTGATTTCAGCCTCTGAACGCGCAAAAAAAACACGGCCCGGACAAATCCGGGCCGTGTTTTTTGCGGAAAGCTGACGCCGAAATTTTAGAATTTCGGGATCCAGTAGAGATCCTTGGTCAGGAAGCTATAGCGGATCTCGACGCCGGCGGCGAACTGGTTGGACGAGCCGGCCTGGGTGGTGACCGGGCTGTTGGCGACGCTGCCGGTCAGCGCCTGATAGGTGCCATAGGCGCTGATGCGCCAAGCCGGCGACAGGTCGTAGCGCGCGGCCACCGTGAAGCCGGCGTCCACCAGCCCGGCGGTCGCGTTATAGGCCGTCAGCCGGCCACCAGCCCATTGGTTGAGCGCCGCCTGCCAGGGGTCCACCGAAAAGAAGGCGGAGGCATATTGGTCATTGCCGAAATCGAGGCGCGGGCCGATCGACAGGGTCAGCGGACCCCATTTCTGCCAGACGTCGCCGCCGAGCATGGCGACCCAGCCGTCGTAGCCCGACACCGCCTTGCGCACTTCGGCGCGGATGCGGCCCCAGGACACCGGCGTCAATTCCACGAAACCGCCGACTTCGATCGACGCGCTCACGTCATTGAGGCCGAAGAGTTCGGGATAGTTCTTGATACTGCGGTCGCTGACCCAACGCCCGGCCGGGCCGACGGCGATCCAGTCGTTATGCAGGACGGTCAGGCTCAGGCTGTCGTCGGGCGCGCTGAAACGCTCGGGTTGGTCGGCGCGGCGGATCGATATGCCGGGGAGGCCGAAGAAGGAATAGGTCTTGGCGCCGGGAAAGCTCGGCGCGACGCCGCCCATGGCCGAAACCGAGACGATCCAGTCCGCGGTCGTTCCCGGCGGCGGCGTGATCAGGGACGGCAGATTGTACTCGTCCGCGCGAGCGGCCGCGCCCAGGCAGAGACCGGCGGCGCCGGAGAGGAATGCGGCCGCGATGGACAGGCCGCGCGATGAGATTTTCAAAACAATGTCCCCCTAATCTTGCCATTATTTGTAACAGCGGCGAAGACTCGGGAACAGGCGTTTCGGCCTGCCCGAACAAAGTTGTGGTCGGCGTCGTTTTCTTGCAACAGTGCGGCGGCTCATGCTGAGGAACAGGACTTGCCCAAAAACGCCTCCGTCCTGACGAAAACGCCGGCTTTGCTGGCGCGGGGCTTGATTCAGCTCTATCGCGTCACCCTGTCGAGCGTCGCGGGGCGCAATTGCCGCTATCTGCCGACCTGCTCGGCCTATATGGACGATGCGATCGCGCGCCACGGCCTGTGGGGCGGCGGCTGGATGGGGTTCGCGCGCATCTGCCGCTGCCATCCTTTAGGCGATTCCGGTTTCGACCCGGTTCCGCCGAGCCTGCCGCGGGGCGCCGACGCCCTGCATCCATGGCGTTACGGTTCGTGGCGCAAGCGGCCGGTCTGCGAGGCGGTCGAGCAGGAAGATGGAAAGGAAGGCGGCGCCTAGCCCGCGAGGTCAATCGACGCGGGACGTCTCGCCCGTCCTTCGATCGTCATCGTCCTCCCGCGCGAAGATCGGCAAGGTGAAAAAGAAGACGGCGCCGTGCGGATCGGCGGGATGGTAGCCGATCTCGCCGCCGTGGCGTTCGACGATCGACTTGGCCAGGGACAGCCCGAGCCCCATCCCCCTTTTTTTTGTCGACGCGAAAGGTTTGAACAGCTTCGGAGCGGCCTCCGGATCGACGCCCGATCCATTGTCGGAGACGCTCACACGCACATAGCGCGGCTTTTCCAGCGACGTCTCGATGACGATTTTTGGCGTCGACGCATCTTTGGTCGCCTCGGCCGCATTACGCAGCAAATTGACGAGAACCTGTTCGATAAGCACGAGGTCTATATCGACGACGATTTTGTCGTCGATTTCGCGCAATTCGATCCGTTCGTCCCGGTGGCCGTCGCCCAGGCAGGCCAAATCCAACGCGCACTCGATCACGCAATGCAAATTTTCGGGGGCGCGCTCGGGCGAATGCTTTTCGATGAAGCCGCGCAACCGGACGAGAATGTCCGAAGCCCGTTGGGTATGCTGTTCGGCTTTGGCGATCAGGTCATCGATCGCATGGAACTCCGCGGCGCCGGGAAGCCGTCTGGCGGCGGCGAGGAAATTGGCGATCGCCGTGAGCGGCTGAGCGAAGTCATGGGCCAGAGTCTCGACCACCTCGCCCATCTCATTGAGCCGATTGGCGTGAGACAACTCGTTGCGCAATTCGTCCGCCTGGGCCTTCTCGCGTTGGAATGCGCTGAGATCGCGCATCATGCCGACGAAAAGTTGACCTTCGTCGCCAAGGGACGTCTCGGTGACCGTCAACTCCTTGGCGAAGATTTCGCCATTCTTGCGCCGCCCATTGACTGTGCGGCGGCGCCCAATGATCTTTTTTTCGCCGGTGCGCAAATAATTGGCGATATAACCGTCGTGTTGGGCGCTGTCGGGTTCCGGCATCAACATCGCGAGGTTGCGGCCGATCAATTCGCTGGCCTCGTAACCAAACATTTCGCACGCCGCGGCATTGACGTGTTGGATGAACCCTTGCTTGTCGATGGCGATGACCCCTTCCAGGGCGGCGTCGACGATCGCCATCAACCGCGCATTCCCTTTCCGTTCAAAGTCGCGGCTCATTCGATCGGCGAGCGAATCGCGCAGAAGCCAGATCATATAGGCGACGAGGGCGCTTCCGATCAGGAAGAGGATTGGAGCCGATACAGGTTCGTTGAAAGGATTGATCCACAGTTCGACGATAAAGACCGAGAGCAGCGCGGCCAACGCGCCCCCAAACAGTCCGCCCTCGCCGAACGCGAGCGCGACGGCCGGAAAAAAAGTTATGAAGGCGTCTTCGCGTTGGCTTCCGAAAAAGGCGACCCGCAATAAAAATGCAGCGAGAACGATGAACGCGGCAAGGCCAAGGCGCCAGGGCAAAGGCCAGACCTCAGCAGCGCCGGCGAACGCCCGCGAGAGCCTGAGCAACCAGGGCAAATTCGCGCCGCGCCCCTGCGGATCTGTCGACAGCATGGCAAAGGCTCACGAAAATTAAAATCGTACGGCAACGCTGACGAGGCCGCGTCGAAAATTAACAAAATAAATTTTCAACCTCAGGGACTTATAAGTCAATGTTTAAACACGACCGCAATTCCGTGAGGGCCCGGTCGGGCGGCGAGGCGGCTTCTCACGCGCCCTTTAACCGTGGCTGTCCTTCCTGGGCGAGGATCGGCAAAGCAAAAAAGAAGACGGAGCCGCGGGGATTGGCCGGGCGGTAGCCGATCTCGCCGCCATGGCTTTCGATAATCGATTTGCACAAGGACAGGCCAATGCCCATGCCCGACGTTTTTGTGGACACAAAGGGTTCGAACAGTTTTCCGGCGACCTCCGGATCGACCCCGGACCCATTGTCCTCCACGCTCACGCATATTCGGCCGTGATTGTCGATCGAAGTCTCCACGACGATTTTGGGTATAAGCGCGTCCATGGCCGCCTCCGCCGCGTTGCGCAGGAAATTGATGATCACCTGTTGAATTTGAATGCGGTCGACATTGACATCGATGGCCGCGCCGATCTCGCGCAATTCGATTTGCGGCGCTTTTTCCGCGTCGCCAAGATAGGCCAGACCAAGCGCCGCCTCGATCAGACGGTGCAGATCTTCGGGCGCTCGTTCCGGCGAGCGCTTCTCGATAAAGCCGCGTAATCGCCCAAGAATGTCCGACGCGCGTTTGGCCTGATTTTCGGCCTTGACGAGCACGCCGTCGGCGCCGCGGAGATCCGCGGCCCCGGGCATGCGTCTGGCGGCCGCGAGAAAATTCGCAATTGCCGTGAGCGGCTGGGCGACGTCATGCGCCAGCGACTCCACCACCTCGCTCATGTCGTTGAGCCGGCTGGCGTGAAACAATTTGTCGCGCAATGCGTCGGCCCGGGCCTTCTCGCGCTCCAGCGCGCTCAGGTCGCGCATCATGCCGACGAACAGGATTTCCCCGTCGCCGAACGACGCCTCGTTGACCGTCAGTTCGGTCGGGACGATTTCGCCTTGCTTGCGCCGTCCCAAAACCCTGCGGCGGCGCCCGATGATTTTTTTCTCGTCGGCGTCCAGATCGGTGACGATAATGCCCTCCTGCCGGGCGCTTTCGGAGTCCGGCATCAATGATTTGACGTTGAGGCCGACCAATTCGGAAGCCTCGTAGCCATAAATCTCGCACGCCGCGGGATTGGCGTATTGGAGGACGCCCTGCTTGTCGTAGGTGATCATTCCTTCCAGCGCCGTGTCGACGATCGCCTTCAATTGCGCATTCCGTCGCCGCTGAAATTCGCGGCTCAGGTTGATGGTGAGCGCGTAATGCACAAGCCGGAGGGCAAGGGCGATGATGGCGGCGCCAATCATGAAGACGGCGAGAGCCACCCATTCTCCGAGTTGGTCGTAAGGATTGACCCACAGCTCGATCGCCAGGACAGAAAGCGCGACGGCCAGCACCCCGCCGGCCGATCCGCCGACAATGATTGCGATCGCGACCGCCGGGAAAAAGGTCAGGTAAACGTCGCCGCTATGGTCTTTGAACAAGCCGAAGCGCAACAGCAGCGCGATGAGAACGACGAGGGCGGCGGCGCCGAGACGCGAACTCAGAGGCCAGGCTTCGGGTCTGCTCGTGAGCGCCCACAATCGCTTCTTCAGCCACGACCCATCGGCGTGGTAATCCTCCGAATCGAGAGCCGACATAGCCAACGCCTCATCGAACAAACTATTCTTCGGCGCCGACGAGCGCCTGCGACTTCAGGCGACGAGCCGGAATCTTCGGTTTGAACCGTTCAAAAGTCAATGTTCGGTTAACCGCAGGAGCCCTGGAGGCCGCCCTCTATCGGTTGTTTCAGGGCTATCGGATCGCAGATCGCGGCGACGAGCGGCCCAAGCTCACTCATGCGCCATGACTTCCAGCGCCAGGGCGTAGAGGCGCAGGCGCTCCTGGTCGGGCAGGGCTTTCATCGCGTCGAGATAGATGAGGCCGTTCTGGCATTGCAGGGCGTCCGTCATCGGATGGTTGGGCGTCTTGCCGTCGAGCAGAAGGGTCACGCCGGCCTTGTCGACGCCCTTGGACACCATCAGCTTTTCGAGTTCGTCGAAATCCGCGGAGGTGGGCGCCTCGCGGTCTATCCTCTTGTGCGCGCCGTCATCGATCGCTTGGAGGCCGGCGAGCGCCTCCTCCGCCATCAGCGCGCGGTGGGCGCCGGAGAAGGCGGCGAAACGGTCGGCCGGAGCGCCGTTGAGGAAATCGACGCAGAGCGCGGGATCGGTAGCGGCCAGTTGTTTCAGCACTTTCTCGTGGACGTCGAACAGCTTGTCGAGCGCGGCGGCGCCGGCCTTGGCGCCCATGAGGCCGCGATTGCGTCGCAACGTCTGGACGGCGAGGCCCACGAACATGTCGGGGGCGTCGTCACGCGTCTCGACGCCCTGCGCCAGGGCGAGCTTCACCGCACTGTCGTAGTCGGACGGGTAAAGCACGCGAAGCTTGGTCAGAAAAGGCGCAAATTCCGGAGCTTTTTTCAGCTTGTATTCCAGCGCCGCGCGTTTCTGGAAATCTACCGGCGCCTCGGCCGGAGGGCTGGGCACGGATTTCGCGTCGACCACGACCGGCGTCGTCAGCACCGGCTTGGCGGCGAGCGGCGGCTCGGCCGGGGCCGGCGTTTGCCCTCCGGTGGCGAGAAACCAACTGCCGAAGGCCGCCGCCAAAGTCGCCATCGCGGCCAGCAGAGCGATCTTGATGTGATATTTCCAGCTACCCACTTGCGCCAAAATCCCGTTCACAGGGGGCGCACTTTGCCGCAGGCGGCGCGCGCGCGTCAACTTTTGAGGGCTGGCGCCGGCATGCGCCAACCGCTCGCTGGGCAGAGTCGAGCGCTAGCTCTGGCGTACGCCAACCGCTCGCTGAGCTGAGTCGAGCGCTAGCTCTGGCGTACGCCAACCGCTCGCTGAGCTGAGTCGAGCGCTAGCTCTGGCGTACGCCAACCGCTCGCTTGGTAATTTTTTCAAGCGTTACGCCGCATTGCGCTCTTCCGCCAAATCGCGATAGGAAAGCGGTTCCGCAAACAGCTTACGCCGGCTCGTCACGGCGAGTGAGCATGGAGAATGACATGATCAATGTGACTTTCCCCGACGGCGCCTCGCGCGCCTATGACGCAGGCGTTTCCGGCCTCGATATCGCGAAGGCCATTTCCCCCTCGCTGGCGAGGAAGACCGTCGCCATGATGCTCGACGGCAATATGGTGGACGTCGCGACCCCCATTCACGCCGACGCCCAGGTCGAATTCCTGAACCGGGACGATCCCCGCGCGCTCGAACTGATCCGCCACGACGCCGCCCATGTGCTGGCCGACGCCGTCCAGGCGATTTATCCCGGCACGCAGGTCACCATCGGCCCGGTGATCGAGAACGGCTTTTATTACGATTTCTACCGCGCCGAGCCCTTCACCCCCGAGGATTTCGCGGCGATCGAAAGGAAGATGCGGGAGATCGTCGCCGCCGACAAGCCGATCGTGCGCGAGGAATGGACCCGCGACGAGGCCGTGAATTATTTCGAAAAACAGGGCGAGGCCTTCAAGGTCGAACTGGTCGAGACGATCCCGGCCGACCAGAAGATTTCGGTCTATCGCCAGGGCGAATGGCTCGACCTGTGCCGCGGCCCGCACATGCCCTCGACCGGCAAGATCGGCAACGCCTTCAAGCTGATGAAGGTGGCGGGCGCCTATTGGCGCGGCGATTCCACAAAACCGATGCTCCAGCGCATCTACGCCACCGCCTTCGCCAGACAGGAAGACCTCGACGCTTACCTGAAGCAGATCGAGGAGGCCGAGCGCCGCGATCATCGCCGCCTGGGCCGCGAGATGGACCTGTTCCATTTCCAGGAGGAGGGGCCGGGCACGATCTTCTGGCACCCCAAGGGCTGGACCCTGTTCCAGACCCTGATTTCCTTCATGCGCCGCCGCCAGCAGGAAGCGGGCTATATCGAGGTCAATACGCCCCAGGTGCTCGACCGCGCTTTGTGGGAGACTTCAGGCCATTGGCAGACCTATCGCGAGAATATGTTCATCACCAAGACGGAAGATGAACGGGTTTTCGCACTGAAGCCGATGAACTGCCCCGGCCATGTGCAGATCTTTAAGAACGGTCTGAAGTCCTACCGCGATCTCCCTATGAAGATTGCGGAATTCGGCATCGTGCATCGCTACGAACCCTCGGGCGCGATCCACGGCATGATGCGGGTGCGCGCCTTCACCCAGGACGACGCCCATATCTTCTGCACCGAAGATCAGATCATGGCGGAAGCCATGAAGATCAACGACATGGTCATGACCATCTACAAGGATTTCGGTTTTGACGATATTGTCGTGAAACTCTCGACCCGGCCGGAAAAGCGCGTCGGCGGGGACGAAGGCTGGGACAAGGCGGAAGCGGCCTTGCATAAGGTGCTCGACCTGCTGGCCGCGCAGGGCGTGAAAACCGGGATCAATCCGGGCGAGGGCGCCTTTTACGGCCCAAAACTCGAATATACCTTGCGCGACGCCATCGGCCGCGAATGGCAATGCGGCACGACCCAGGTCGATTTCAACCTGCCGGGCCGCTTCGGCGCCTTCTATATCGGTCAGGATTCCGAAAAGCAGACCCCGGTCATGATCCATCGCGCCATTTTCGGCTCGCTGGAGCGTTTTACCGGCATATTGATCGAGCATTTCGCCGGCCACCTGCCGTTGTGGCTGTCGCCGGTCCAGGCGACGATCTGCACCATCACCTCCGACGCCGACGATTTCGCGCTCGAAATCGCCGCGCTCGCCCGCAAGAAGGGCCTGCGCGTCGAGACCGACCTGCGCAACGAGAAGATCAATTACAAGGTGCGCGAATTGTCGCTCGCCAAGATCCCGGTGCTGCTGGTGGTCGGCCGCAAGGAGGCGGCGGACCGCACCGTCTCCATCCGCCGCCTCGGCTCGCAGGCGCAGACCTTTGCGACACTCGACGAGGCTCTGGCTTCGCTGACGCTGGAAGGGACGCCGCCGGATATGCGCGGGGCGTGAAGGGCGCTACCCTCTCCCCGCATCGGGGAGAGGGTAGGGTGAAGGGCCAGGGCATCGGCTTCAACGCCGTCAGTAAAGCCGCGCATTTCCGAAGCGATCCGCGTTGAGGCGACTCCCCCGCCTTACGGCGCTGGATTTACCCTATGAGCCTGTCAGTTGGCGCCTGTCGGGATGGTCGCCAGCGCGACGCGGGTGAAAGTCGTTCCCCGATCCGGCAGGCTCTGCGCCAGTCGGTAGGTATGGGCGTCGGCCGAATTGTCCCACGCGATGACCTGATGCAGCACGCCGAGATTGGCGTTCAAGCTGGCGTCGCTGTGCGCGCCGGGGCCAAATCCGCTGATCTGGCTCGGCATCAGCGGTATCGCGGCGGCCGCCGCGGCGAAAGTCAAACCTGCGGCAAGGGCCAGTATGGAACTTGGTTTGCGGGACATTGCATCCTCCTTCGCATCGGAATCATCGAACCTGCGGTCCCAAGCTCCGTCGGACAGACGCCTCCCGCCGTGGGGAAAGTTCCCCGCGTCATTGGGACGAACGGACAGGCCGATTCTTAACTGTCTATTCTGACGTCGTTTTTCACCCCGGGGACGATCAACTCATCGTGACCGGAGCGGGCGCCCGCTGGCGCTTCGGATCGCCGCTTCATGGACGCCAACGTCAATGCCGCCTTCCAACTGATGCAGCGTCATCCCGAGCTTCACGGCGGAAAACAACGCGTGAGGTTTGGCTTTGCGGCGGCTGGCCAAGTAGACTCGCGCGTGATTCCCCGTCTCGTCGATCGGGAGCGTACGCGCGTTTGATGCCCATCCCCAAAATCTACCTCGCCGGTCCTGAAGTCTTCCTGCCCAACGCCCGCGAGATCGGCCTGCGCAAGAAAATCCTGTGCGAGGAATTCGGCTTCGTCGGGCTCTATCCGCTCGACCAGGATCACGCCGCGCCGGGCGAGACGGCGGATGCGAAAATCTTTGCCGGCAATGTCGCGCTGATGCGCGATGCCGACGCCGGGATTTTCAACCTTTCGCCCTTTCGCGGGGTCAACGCCGATCCGGGAACGGCTTTCGAGCTTGGCTTTTTCGCCGCGCTCGGCAAGCCCGTCTTCGCCTACAGCAATCATGCGGCGCCCCTGTTCGACCGCGTTGCGGCGGCCCATGGCGTCCACGGCGCGCCAGACGGCGACTATTGCGATGCAAGGGGGCTGCTGATCGAGAATTTCGGCAATGCCGACAATCTCATGCTCGACGGCGCCTTGAAGGCGCAAGGCCGCCGCGTCGTGCGCCCCGACGTCTCGCTGCCGGGCTGCGGCGATTTGACCGGCTTCACCGCCTGCCTGCGCCAGGCGCGGCTGCATTTCGGGTTTTAAGGCGCACGCGAGCATGAGCGCAAACCGCGGCTTGCGCGGCAAATCTTTTTTCGCGCCGCAAAAAGCTTATGCTTGGCCGCCCCAAAGGAGTTTGAGAATGCAACAACGTCCGCTTGGCCGCACCGATCTGCGCGTCTCTGAAATATGCCTCGGCACCATGACCTATGGCGAGCAGACCGGCGAGGCCGACGCTTTCGCGCAAATGGATTACGCGGTGGCGAAGGGCGTGAATTTCTTAGACACCGCTGAGCTTTACGCCATCCCGCCGCGCGCGGAAACCTATGGCGCGACCGAGACCATCATTGGCAAATGGCTTCGCGCCAGAGGAAATCGCGAAAAAATCGTGCTCGCCACCAAGATTGTCGGGCGCAGCACGGCGCATTGGTATCGCAATGGCGAAACGGCGCGGCTCGACCGCAAGAACATCTTTTACGCTGTCGAGAACTCGCTGAAGCGGCTGCAAACCGACTATATCGACCTCTACCAGCTTCACTGGCCCGACCGGCCGATGGACCTGTTCCAGGACCTCTCCAACAGCTATCGCGATCATGGCGGCCCGGACGGCGTCAGTTTCGAGGAGACGCTTTCCGCTCTCGGCGAATTGGTGAAACAGGGCAAAATCCGTCATTTCGGCGTGTCGAACGAGACGCCCTGGGGCGTCGGCCAGTTTCTGCGCGGCGCCGAGGCCGGCGCGGGCCCACGTCTCGTCTCCATCCAGAACGCCTATAACCTGCTCAACCGCCAGTTCGAGATCGGCCTCGCGGAATTCGCCTTCCGCGAACAGGTCGGGCTGCTGGCTTATTCGCCGCTCGGCCAGGGGGTTCTCACCGGCAAATATCTGCATGGCGCGCGGCCCGAGGGCGCGCGCTTCACTTTGTTCGCTCGCGCCCAACGCTATCAGAAGCCGGGCGTGGATGAGGCGATCGAGGATTACATGGGGCTGGCGCGGGAGTTCGGCCTGCACCCGGTTCATCTCGCTCTGGCTTTTGTCACCTCGCGGCCCTTTGTCACCGCCAATATTATCGGCGCGACGACGCTCGACCAGCTCAAGCTCATCCTCGACGCCCCGCACAAACTCGATCGCGAAATCGCGCGCCGCATCGACGCCATCCATCAGATTCGCGGCAATCCGTCGCCTTGACCGGGCGGTCGCCTTTCCCGCCTCTGAAGGGCATTTGGTCAGGAGAAAAAATGCGCGCCGCCCCCCGACTCGGCCTTCTGATTGCAGCGGGTTTCGGCCTGTTGGCGCTCGGCGCGGGGGCGTTCGAGATACACGCCCGCGTGACGCCTTCGCTCTATGACCCGCCGGCCCAATATGTTCCGCCCGGCGATGTCGAGGCGGCGCGTGGCATGCGCGAGGTCCGCGCCGTCACGCGGGGCGGGCTTGCCCTTCGCGGCTGGTATGCTCCGGCGACTGCAAAGCCTTACACGCTTCTGTTTTTTCACGGCAGCGGCGATGGCCTGGTGAAAGCGGCGCGGATGACGACGCCTTTCGTCCGATCCGGCTATGGCGTCCTGCTGGTTGAGTTTCGAGGCTATAGCGGCGAACCCGGAACCCCGTCCGAACAGGGGCTTTACCAGGACGGGCGGGCTTTTGTTCGGGCGCTGCAATCCCAGGGTGTCGAGCCGAAGCAGATGGTGCTGTTCGGCTATTCCCTTGGCACTGGCGTCGCCGTGAAGCTCGCGACCGAATATCCCGTGGCCGGGCTCATGCTCCTTGCGCCCTTTCTGTCCATCAACAAGATCACCCAGCACGAACATCCTTGGCTGCCGGTCGAACTGCTCGTCAAGGACAGCTACGATAATGCGTCAAGAATGCCGAACGTCCATTGCCCCCTGCTGATCGGGCACGGAACCGCCGATAAGGTCGTGCCGGTGAGACAGGGCACGGCTTTGTTCGATCTGGCCAACCAGCCGAAGGCGCTCAAGCTTCTCGGCGGGGACGGGCATCTGAACGCTTTCGCCGATTTCGCGAAAGTCGCGATCCCATGGCTCGGAAAGCTGCCGCCGTCGCCTTGAGCTGCGATTTCCCGGACCGCCGCCTTTATTTGTCGCCGTCCCGCGGCGCCAGCGAGCGGATATAGGCGGTCAGGTCGGCGATTTCCTGGCGGGTGAGGCTCATGTCCGGCATTTTCGGATGCGGGTCGGTGAGGAAGGAGCTGACATCGAGGTTGCTCTTGTGCCGGGCGACATAGAAAAAGCTCGGCACGTCGGCGCTGGCCCGCTTCTGGCCGGCCGAGACGACGTGGCAGGCGGCGCACCAGCGCTTGGCGATGATCTTGCCATGTTCCGCGTCGCCGGCCGCAATGGCCGCCGAAGGAACCAGGGTCGCGACAAGGGCGATGGCGGCATATTGATGAAGGCGCATGGATTCCACTCCCGGAGGCCAATGTGAAGCATCGGCCAAGGTGGAGGCAAGCGCCAAATTCCATGTCGAAAGCCGCCGGCCCTCGCGCAGGTTTCCTTTGGCCTTTGCTCCGGCATACGCCGACCCGCTCACGCAGGTTTCCTTTGGCGTTTGCTCCGGCATGCGCCGACCGCTCACTCAAGTTTCTTTTGGCGTTTGCTCCGGCATGCGCCGACCGCTCGCTCAAGTTTCTTTTGGCGCTCGCTCCGGCATGCGCCGACCGCTCGCGCGAGTTTACTGCGCGGGCTGGCTGGTCAGCACGTCCACGTCGCGGTCCTGATTGGCGACGACCCTGAAACTCGCCTGATAGGTCTTGTTTTCGTGGCGGGCGATCGCGACATATTCGCCCTCGGCGAGGACGAGCGAGGGGAAGGCGCCGATCATTTCGCGGATCACGTCGCCGCCCGGCGTCAGCACCGAAAAGCTGGTGTTGGCGAGCGCCTCGCCGCCGTGCGCATTGACCAGTTTCAGCGTCATGGTGGCGGCGCGATGGCGCAGGACGCCGTCGGTCAGCTTGCCGGCCTGCACGCGCAGATCGGCGTTGACGGTCGAATTGGTCGGGACGGTCGAGCCCGGCGCGACGTCCATCAGGCGCGAGACGATGTGATAGGCGCCTTCGGGCAGGCATTCCGGCTCGCCGGCCTTGAGATTGGGAATGATCAGCTTGGCTTCGGGATCGTCGCGGTCTGGCAGATAGACCATGATGTTGAGGTGCGACGCCGGAATCGTCGTATCGCCGAGCTGGCCCTCGATCTTCAGGGCGCCGGCGTGCATGACCAGCCTCTCATCCACCGGCGCTCCATTGACCGCGAACCGCTTGTCGGCGCCGGCGAGGCCGCAGGCGGCGTGGACGATGTAATCGCCGTCGGGCAGCTGAAAGTTCGGCGCCGCGTCGCTCGATTCCGCGATCAGCGCATGCCCGCCATCGGCATCGGGGCGGGCGTCGAACACCCGCCATTTCAGACCCGAGCCGATCGCCTGGATGTCGCCGGGGGCGAAAACCGCGTTGAACGTGACCGCGACGCGGGGCTGCTGGCTGTCCTGCGCTGGCGTCCCTGATCCGCCCGCGATCGCCGCGACGATCCGCGGCGGCGTCTGGATCGGGGAAAGGGCCGGCGCCCGCGCCCAAGACACGGCCGGGAAGGCGACGGTCGGAAAGGCCAGGAAAAACAGCACGCGAAGCGCATGTATCCGACCTTTTGCACTTTTCCCTGAAGCGCGCGGCAACAATCTTCTCCCGTTTACGTTCCTCGCCATCGGTTTACAAAGCGGCGCTTTTAGGGCTTTGTGCGGCAAAATCCCGGGATGTTTCCATGAATGACGCCGCCATAAAGCTCCTCGCCGCACGCCGCTCCGCTCCGCCGATCCAGATGCGCGGCCCCGGCCCCAGCGCCGAAGAACTGCGCACGCTGCTCACCCTCGCCGCGCGGGTGCCGGATCACGGCAAGCTCGCCCCCTGGCGCTTCATCGTTTTCGAAGGCGAGGGCCGCGCCCGCGCCGGCGAAATCCTCGCCGAGGTCTTCGCCGGCCGCGAGCCTTCCGCCGAATCCCAGCGCCTCGAACAGGAGCGCGGCCGATTCGCCCGCGCGCCGCTCGTCATAGCCGTTGTGTCGCGCGCCGCGCCCCATGTCAAAGTCCCGGAATGGGAGCAGGAATTGTCGGCGGGCGCGGTCTGCATGGCTCTGACCGTCGCCGCCAGCGCCATGGGTTTTCGCACCGCCTGGCTCACAGAATGGTATGCCTATGACCGCAATGTTCTGGCGCGCTTCGGCCTTGCCGACCAGGAGCGGATCGCCGGCTTCATCTATATCGGGCGGGTCGATAATGCCCCCGAGGACCGGACCCGGCCCGACCTCGACAGGCTGATCACGACCTTCTGACGCCCGCGAAGGCAGCGTTGATCCGCAGCGCCTGATCGGGCGTCAAAGCGAATTTGCCCGAAAAACCGTCGCGCGCGGCGCGGGCGCAGGCGCGCGCGTAGGCCTCGCCTTCGCCCGGCTCGGCGCTGTCGAAGGCGGGCGCGCCCGCCGCCGCCGCCGCCAGCACGACGAGCCCGCGGGCGACGCGCAGGGGCTCGGGCTCGTCTCCGACCAGCGGCCATGCGAGGCCGAGTCGCTCGCAGAGCCGGCGCTCGTCGCGGCCGATCCCGATGAGCCGGCGGGCGGCGCGGGCGAGCGAGCCAAGTTCGAAAATCGCGGCGGGGGAATCGGCGGCGAGCGCCAAAATCCTGGTCGAGCCGTCGGCGAGGTCGTTCTCGGCCTCGCGCACCGCGAGCTTGGCGCCGAGATGCTGGACGTCTCGCCCTCCTGTCGCGTCGGGCAGGACGATTCCGTCCGGCGCCGCCGTCATGACGGCGTCGAGATCGGCGTCCGCGAGGCCGGTCGCGAGCGGGTGGATCATGGCAAGCCGAATCTTCCCGGCCGCCTTGGCGGCAGCCAGCATTTCCGTCGCGGCCCGGCGCGCCGCCTGCGCGTCGCCGGGGACGGCGAGATCGATTGCGAACGCGTCGGCCTCGCTGGCCAACGCCGCCGCGAAGGACGGACTTGCGGCGGGAACGACGAGAATGGAGCGCATGTCCAGGTTTCCCGGGCGGGACGTCGCGAATCAAGATGACGATTAAGTGAAAGTTTACCTTGTTTGGCGATCCTGCGTTAACCAGGCCGCGAGGGCGGCTGCGCTTAAGCTCCGCGAGACGCGCATGATCGTTCGCAAATTCATCCAATGGTCTGAAAATGCGCCGGCCAGCGCCCGCGCCGAGGGGGTCGGGACCCTGGCGCGGGCGTATCTTTACGGCGAGATAAAGGCGAATGAGCGCGCCGAGGCCGAGCAGATGCTTTATGGCGTGCTCGACGATCCCTCGCCGCTGGTGCGCCGCGCGCTCGCCGAGAGCTTCGCCGGCGCGCTGGACGCGCCGCCGGCCGTGGTTCTCGGCCTTGCGCTCGACCAATCCGACATTGCCTCGCTCGTGCTCGCGCGCTCGCCGCTGCTGAACGACGCCCAGCTCATCGACTGTGCCGCGGTCGGCGATTCGGTCGCGCAGGCGGCTATCGCCCTGCGTCACGAACTTTCTCCCGCCGTCGGCGCGGCTCTGGCCGAGATCGCCACGCGCGAGGCCCTGATCGCCCTTGCCGTGAACGAGGGCGCCAATCTGCCGGAATTCGCGATGCGCCGGATGATCGAGCGTTTCGGCGACGACGCCGAATTGCGCGAGGCTTTGCTCGGTCGGCCCTGGATTCCCGGCGCCGTGCGCGCGGCCATCGCCGACGCCGCCGCGCGACAGCTCGCCCGGCACGCCGTCGCGCGGAACTGGCTCTCGCCGGCGCGCTCCGAGCGGGTGGCCAAGGATTCGCGCGAACGCGCCGCCATGATCATCGCCGCGGGATGCGCCGCCTTTTCGGAGGAAACGGCGGCGCTCGCGGCTTATCTTCGCGTCTCCGGCCAGCTCACCGCCGGGCTCGCCCTGCGCGCCCTGCTGTGCGGCCAGACCGGCCTGTTCGTCGCCACACTCGTCGAGCTGACCGGGCTGATCCCGCGCCGGGTCGAAGGAATCATCCGCGAGCCGGCCTCGACCGCCTTCGACGCGCTTTACGCCAGGGCGGGCCTGCCTCAACCCCTGCTGCTCGCCTTCCGCGCCGCTCTCGCCGCGCTGACCGGATATTCGCGTGGCGCGCCGGGTGAAATCCTGGAAGACGGCGGCCTGCGCCTGCCGGTGATCGAAAAGGTGCTGGCCGAATGCGAGGCGGCGCATGACGACGGGCTCGCCCGGCTGATCGCGCTGCTGCGCCGTTTCGAGGCTGACGCCGCACGCGAGGCCAGCCGTAGGACTCTCGCCCGCCTGCGCGCGGAGCCGGCCGAATGGGCCGCGCCGCCGGTCAGCATCGCCGGACCGGACGCGGCGCCGGCTCTTCAGCCGCAGGGCAAGGTCGAGCCGATGACCGAGCCGCTCGCAGACACCGATATCGTCGTCGATCTCGTCGCGCTGGAAAAGGAATTGATGGCGGCTTAAGCCATCAAGCCGGCGCCTTTGAGCCAATAGAGCAAGGTCAGCGTCTTGCCGTCGCGGATCGCGCCGGCTTCCGCCTCGCGCAAAACTTCGACGAAGGCGGCTTCGACCACTTCGATCTCCTCGCCTTCCTCCTCCATGCCGCCGCCGTCGCCGACGCGCGCCTCGGGGCCATAGGGGGCGGCGAAGAAATAAAGCTTTTCGGTGGAGGCGGCAGGGCTGACGAAAGCCTCGAACAGGAAGCGCAATTCGCCGACTTTCAGGCCCATTTCCTCCATCGCCTCACGCCTCATGCAGGCGTCGGGCGATTCGCCGGGATCGAGCGTGCCGGCGCAGGCTTCGAGCAGTCCGGGCGTCTCGTCGTTCATGAAAGCGCCGAGGCGGAACTGCCGCGTCAACAGCACTTTTCCCCGCGCGCAATCATAGGGCAGGAGGACGCAGGCGTCGGGGCGACGGAACAGATTGCGCTCATGCTTCTCCCAGCGCCCGTCGGCGCGGCGAATCTCGTAGGTCAGCCGGGAGAAGGAATATTTTTCGTCCGCGAGGATTTTTTCGTCGAGCCCGCGCGGGGCGGGGATCTTGTCGTGCGACATGGACATTTCCTCACCACTTCAGGGCCGGAACTGTTCGCGAAGGATGCGCTCTTCCATCGAATGACCGGGATCGTGCAGCAGCTCCAGCCCCACCGAATGATCAGTGGTGACCCGCACCCACACCACGTCGCGGAATTCGTAATGATCCGCCACCGCCGCGACCGGGCGTTTCGCGGCTTCCAGAACCTCGATCAGCACTTCCACCTTGTCGGAAAGCAGGGCGCCGCGCCAGCGCCTGGGCCGGAAAGCGGAAATCGGCGTCAGCGCCATCAGCGGCGCGCCGAGCGGCAGGATCGGGCCGTTGGCCGAAAGGTTGTAAGCGGTCGAGCCGGCGGGCGTCGAAACCAGCACGCCGTCCGCCACCAGCTCCTCCAGCCGCACATGGCCATCGACGAAAACCCGCAGCTTGGCCGCCTGGGCGCTCTGGCGCAGCAAAGAAACCTCATTGATGGCGTGGGCGGTCGCCTTTTTGCCGGCCTGGCTTTCCGCGACCATGATGAGGGGATGGATGATCGAGCTTTGCGCCGCGGCGAGCCTCTTGCGCAGGCCGGTCTCACGATATTCGTTCATCAAAAAGCCGACCGAGCCGCGATTCATGCCGTAGATCGGAACGTTGCGGCCCATGAAGCGGTGCAGCGTCTGAAGCATCAGGCCGTCGCCGCCGAGCGCCACGACCACGTCGGCCTCGTCGGAATGGACGTCGCCGTAGCGTCCCACGAGCCTCGCGCGTGCGTGCGCGGCCTCCGGCGTGTCCGCCGCGAGGAAATTGATCCGCTCGAAACGGCGCCCGTGCATTGAGGATTCGCTCATCTTCCGTTCTAACATTCGGCTATCTGAGACCGGGATTCGCGGGCGGGGTGGCGGCAAGCCAAGCAATAGGCGATGCGGCGGGCGAGGGCAAGGCGCGCCGGCGGCGCCCGGACTTTGGCGTGAAACCTCTGCGAAGCAACGCATTTTCGCTTGTCCTTGATGAAGATCAAAGCCTTTGTCCTGCCCGGCGGGCGTGCTATGTTTTGCGCCGGAGTGCGGGGTGAATTGCGTCAGTCCGGGCCGAAAGGGAGTTGATTTTGGAAACCTTGGCCGAAAAGGTTCTTTTCGATACGGTCTTCGGGCGCGCGGAAACCAGTCCCAGAAATTTCGCATGTGCGCCGAAGGCGGCGCCGGGTTTTGGCCTCGAATGTTCCGATTGTGAGATCAAGGGCCTGAGCGTCTGCGAGTCGCTTGAGCCGGACGAATTCGAGCTGCTGGAGCGCATCGGCCGCACACTGTCCTTTCCGGCGAAGGCGACCTTGTTCGAACAGGGCCGCGAGGCGCCCTTCGTCTCCAACATCACCTCGGGCGCGCTGCGCCTGTCGAAACTTTTGCCCGACGGCCGCCGGCAAGTCGTCGGATTCGCTCTGCCCGGCGATTTTCTCGGCCTGGCCATGCAGCCGACCCAATTATTCACCGCCGACGCGCTGACGCCGGTCAAGATCTGCCAGTTTTCACGGGTGGGTTTTTCCGACCTGCTCGACGAGAAGCCGCGTCTGACGCGCGCCATGATGAACATGGCGGCGCATGAGCTGACTTTGGCGCAGGACCAGATGGTCGTGCTCGGACGCCGCACGGCCGAAGAGAAGATCGCCTCCTTCCTGATCGGGATGCGCAATCGCTATGCGCGCATCCATGGCGCCTCGGTCCATGTGCCGCTGCCGATGACCCGTCTCGACATCGGCGATTATCTCGGCCTGACGGTCGAGACGGTCAGCCGCATGATCACCCGCATGGCGCGGGAGAAGTTGATCGTTATCGTGCCCGACGGCGTCCGTCTGCTCGACGTGCCGCGTCTGGAGCAAATGGCGGAAATGTGAGCTTGTCCGGAATGCCCGCCGCGCGCGGCGCCTTTTTCGCGGGCGTACGTCTGGCGCTGAGCGGTCCCGCCTTTTATGTCGCGCTCTCGCTGATGGGCGTCGGCTCGCTGGCGCGGGCGGCGGGCTTTCCCGTCGGCGCGGCGGCGCTCTCCACAATTCTGCTCTGGGCTGGGCCGGCGCAACTGCTCTTTTTCGGCGCGGCCGCCGCCAAGACCGCGCCGCCGGCGATCGCTCTCGCCGTGAGCCTTTCTTCCGTGCGCCTGCTGCCGATGTGCCTTTCCGTCCTGCCGATGCTGCGGGAAAAGAAGACGCGGCTGCCGACCATGTTCGCCGCCGCCCATTTCGTTGCGGTCACGGTCTGGGCGGAGTCCTTGCGCCGGCTGCCCGATATGGAGCGCCCGGCGCGCAAGCCGTTTTTCTTCGGACTGGCGCTGACCTGCATGGGGCTGACGGCGTTTTCGACGGCGCTGGGCTTCTGGCTGATGGGCTCGCTGCCGAAGCCCCTGGGGGCAGGGCTGATGATGCTGTCGCCGATCTATTTTCTGGCGACCACGGCGCGCGCGGCGCGTTCCGGCGCCGACTGGCTCGCCATTCTGTTCGGCGCGCTTCTCGCGCCCCTCACCATGGCCTATGTCGGCGGCGGCTTCGACCTTCTGGTTCTGGCGCTGGTCGGCGGAGGCGCGGCCTGGTTCGCGGGCTTCAAGGCGCGGCGGGCGGCATGACCCTATTTTCCGGCGAGCCCGCTTCGGCGCCTTATCTGGCGCTGGTGGTGATCGGATTCCTGCCGAGCGAAATCTGGCGGGCGCTGGCGGTCTTGATCGCGCGGCGGATCGACGAGGAATCCGAAGTCTTTCTGTTCGTGCGCAGCGTGGCGACGGCGCTGCTGGTCGGCGTGGTGGCCAAGATCGTCTTTGCGCCGAATCCGGAGCTGTCGGTCGCGCCCGCTTGGGTCCGCCTCGGCGCCATCGGGGCCGGGGCGGCCGCCTTTTTCGCCGCGCGCCGCTCGGTCTTCGCAATGATCGTCGCCGGCGAGGCGACGCTCATCCTCGCCGTGTGGCTGTTGGGAAAGTGAAAATCAGGAATCGGCGGCAAGCGCGGCGCGGATCTTGTCGGCATGGGCCTTGAGAAGAGCGGGATCGGCCATTCCGCCGCCGGCGTGCGGGCGCAGGCCGATGCCTTCCCAGCGCGGAATCACATGGAAATGGATGTGAAAGACGCTTTGACCGCTGGCCGACTCGTTGAACTGCGTCACGGTGACTCCGTCGGCGCCCATGCCGTCCTTGGCGGCGCGGGCGAGTTTCTGGACCCGGAGAATGAGGGTGGAGAGAACCTCGGGCGGAACGTCGAGAATATTGCGGGCGCCGAGCTTGGGGATCACCAGGACATGGCCGGCGGATTGCGGCATGACATCCATGAAGGCGAGAGTGTCCTCGTCCTCATAGACATTTTCGCAGGGAATTTCGCCGCGCAGGATTTTCGCGAAAATATTGTTGGGGTCATAGGCGGTCATGAGCGGCTCCTGCGGGAGTTGTTCCCGCCGGAAACTGCCCAAGCGCGGGCTTGGGGTCAAGCGCCGCGTCATTCCTTTTTGAATGGCCCGTTCTCGCCATATTCGGCGATCAGGGCGTCCACGGCGCGGGCCTCGCGGGCGAAATAATCTTGCGCCGCGGCGGCGAGGCGGGGATCGGCGAATTCGTGGGCGGAAAAAGTCGGAATCGCCTCATAGCCGCGCGCGAATTTATGCTCGCCCTGCGCCCCGGCTTCCACCCGCTTCAATCCGCGCTCTATGGCGAATTCGATCGCCTGATAATAGCACAGCTCGAAATGCAGGCAGGGGTGATGCTCGATCGCGCCCCAGTTGCGGCCGTAAAGCGCGTCGTCGCCGATGAGATTGAGCGCGCCGGCGATCAGCCGGCCTTCGCGCCGGGCGATCACGAGCAGGATGCGGTCGGCGAGCGCCGCGCTGATTTTCGAGAAGAAGGCGCGAGTGAGATAGGGGCGGCCCCATTTGCGCGCGCTGGTGTCGGTGTAGAAGTCGAAAAAAGCGTCCCAATGCGCCTCGGTCAGGTCTTTTCCCGTGACCTTTTCGATTTCGACGCCGTGAGCGATCGCCTCGGCGCGCTCCTTGCGGATCGCCTTGCGTTTGCGCGACGACAAAGCGGCGAGAAAATCGTCGAAATTCTGGTAGCCGCGATTGAAGAAATGAAACTGCTGACCCTTGCGCTGGATCATCCCCGCTTCGGCGAAAAAAGCCTGGTCGGCGGCGTCGGGGAAAGTGACATGCAGCGAGGAGACGCCCGCCGCTTCGGGCAGGGCGCGCAGGCCGGTGAGCAAAGCCTCGCGCGCGCCGGGCGGGGCGTCGGCGGCGACCAGCAGCCGACGCCCCTGCACCGGCGTGAAGGGCGTCGCGACCTGCGCCTTGGGATAATAGCTCCCGCCGGCGCGCTGGTAGGCGTCGGCGAGGCCCTGGTCGAAGACATATTCGCCGAGCGAATGGGTCTTGAAATAGACAGGCGCGCAGGCGGCGATTTTTCCGTCCGGCGCTTCGGCCATGATATGGGCGGGATACCAGCCCGTGCCTTTTCCCACGCAGCCGGTCTCTTCCAGCGCGGCGAGAAAGGCGTGGGCTAGAAAGGGATTGAAGCGCTCGCCGGCGCCCTCGCCGGGCTCGGCCGGATTGGCGCAGGCGTCCCAGGCCGAGGCCGGAATGGCGTCGATGCCCTCGACCTGCCGGATGCGATACGGAATGGATTTCATTGCGCCGCATCATGACGCGGAAATGCGGCCCAATCCAGCCCGGATGTGTAGGGCGGAACCGGAAAACCCGGAATGAGACGCGAAAAATTGTCGGACCCGGCCCTGCCGGCGGCGCCGCAAGGGATAAGGTTGCGACGAACATAACCCGCGAACGTCCCGCTGGCGCTGGACCGAGCCAAACATATCGAGCGGATTAAGCATGGATTCAGCGCGTTGGTTCTCGCAATCACGGCTGAATTCGGAATTTGTTGCCTGAGTCGGGGCGTACGGAACGCTCGTCGCTGCGAATTTCGTTTTGGACCGGGTTTGGAAGGGAACTGGACAGTTTAATAATGAATGCAATATTGAACGTGGTGGCGAGAGGGAAGGTTCAATATCGACAGGCGTTTGATGAAAAAATTCCGTTTCGTGTTTTCTGCCCGGAGACTCATTCTCAAATCCGGGCTATTCGACCGGGACTGGTATTTGCAAAAGTATCCCGACGCGGTCGGGGGCGGGCTCGATCCGCTCAGCCATTTTCTTCGGAAAGGGGCGTCGCTGTTGCGCGATCCGTCCCCTTATTTTTGCGCCGGCTGCTACGCCAAAAAACATGCCGGCGACTCCGACGCCGCTGCAAATCCCCTGTTTCATTACATCAAGAACGGCGGATCGCGCGACGCTCGCCTCCGGGAAATTCGAGACATGATCGCGCAGTCGCAGCTTTTCGATCCCGTCTGGTATCTCGAAAGGTATCCCGATGTCGCCGAAGGGCCGCTGGAGCCGCTGGAGCATTTCGTTCTTTATGGCGCGAAGGATTTTCGCGATCCTTCGCCCTTCTTCCATGCCAGGGACTATGCCGCGAAACATGCCGGGGAGCCGGGCGCCGCTGCAAGTCCTTTGCTGCATTACATCGAAAACGGCGGGTCGCGCGACGCCCGCCTTCGGGAAATCCGAGATACGATCGAAAATTCGAGGCTTTTCGATCCCGCCTGGTATCTTGAAAGATATCCCGATGTCGCCGAAGGGCCGCTGGAGCCGCTGGAGCATTTCGTTCTTCATGGCGCGAAGGATTTTCGCGATCCTTCGCCGTTGTTCCATTCCCGATGCTATGCCGCGAAACATGCCGGAGACGCGGACGCAGCCGCAAATCCTTTGCTGCATTACATCGAAAACGGCGGGTCGCGCGACGCCCGCCTTCGGGAAATTCGAGATACGATCGAAAAGTCGAGGCTTTTCGATCCCGCCTGGTATCTTGAAAGATATCCCGATGTCGCCGAAGGGCCGCTGGAGCCGCTGGAGCATTTTGTTCTTCATGGCGCGAAGGATTTTCGCGATCCTTCGCCGTTGTTCCATTCCCGATGCTATGCCGCGAAACATGCCGGAGACGCGGACGCAGCCGCAAATCCTTTGCTGCATTACATCGAAGGCGGCGGGTCGCGTGACGCCTGTCTCCAGGAAATTCGAGCCACGATCGAAAAGTCGGAGCTTTTCGATCCCATCTGGTATCTGGAAAGATATCCCGACGTCGCCGGCGGGCGTATGGATCCGCTGGAGCATTTCGTTCTTCATGGCGGGAAGGGATTGCGCGATCCATCCCTCTTGTTCCATGCCCGCGACTATGCCGCGAAACATGCCGGGGAGCCGGAGGCCGTTGCAAATCCCCTGTTGCATTACATCGAAAACGGCGGATCCCGTAACGCCCGTCTTCGGGAAATTCGGGATACGATCGAAAAGTCGGAGCTTTTCGATCCCAACTGGTACCTGGAAAGATATCCCGACGTCGCCGGCGGGCATATGGATCCGCTGGAACATTTCGTTCTTCATGGCGGGAAGGAACTGCGCGATCCGTCCCTCTGGTTCCATGCCCGCGACTACGCCGCGAAACATGCGGGGGAGCCGGAGGCCGCTGCAAATCCCTTGTTGCATTACATCGAAAACGGTGGATCGCGCGACGCCCGTCTTCGGGAAATTCGAAACACGATCGAACAGTCGCAGCTTTTCGATCCCGTCTGGTATCTTGAAAACTATCCGGATGCGGCTTCAGAGGATCTCGATCCGCTTGGGCATTACATTCGGGTTGGCGCAGGGGAATTACGTGATCCTAACCGTCGATTCAGCGCAAGGCGATATGCCGCGAGCAACGTCGCCGACCCGTACGCGCGCGCCAATCCGCTCCTGCATTTCATCGAAAGAGGCGGGCCATCGCCGAATAACGCGGTTGCGATCAAATTTTTGTCGGGCGTCGCTCACCTCGACCCTGACCTTGCCAACCTTGAGCGTTCCGTTCTGACATTGCCCTTCAGCAATCGTTTGCCGCGCAATGACAGTGTATCGGAAGCCTGGAAACGCCTCTTTGCGACGCTCGATCGCCCCTTTGATCGAATCATTTTCGTTCCGTCGCCGCGACTTGGCGAGGCCGATCGCGCCGCGGCGCATGCCGCCAACGCGCTGGTCGCGTTGTACGGAGCGGATTCATTTCTTGTCGTCGTGACGGACGGTTCAGGGGCAGGCGCCGCTGACGGGTTTGTGGACGGGAGCCAGATAAGGGACCTTTCCGAATGCGATCGGAATTTGAGCTTGAGTGATCGTGTCGAACTCATTTCCTGGCTTATACGCGCTCTCAAGCCGAAGAGCGTGCTGAACGTCAATTCGGAAGCGTGTTGGGAGCTGTTTAAGTATAAGGGGGCAGCGATTTCGACTTTTTGTGAGCTTTACGCGGCTGTTTCCTTCGGTGATTGTGACAAGGGCTATGGAGGAATCGGTTTCGTAAACGGTTATCTTCGCAATGCGTTGAGGCACTTAAAACAAGTGTATGCAGACAATGAGCATATTGTCGGAGAGTTGCGTTCAAAATTTGCAATACCGCCAACGCTCCTCGATCGTTTCAAAGTCATAAATCCAACCTGTCCTGAAACAACAGCATTGGCCTATGAGGAGCCTCCCGTAGGGCGGCGCTTTCCGGTTCTGACCGTCGGGCGACTTTGTGAGCGGGCCAATGTCGAATTTCTCGTTGAACTGGCAAAGCTCGATCAAAATTTGTATTATGAATTTTATGGTTTAGGTAAGCCTGCATATCTGAAAACGCTGACGGAAGCAGCTTGCTCGAACGAAAATTTCGCTGTGAAGGGAAGTTGCGCAAACAATAACGATCTCCCGGCAGGAAAGTTCGGGGCATTCCTGTATGTGGCGTCCTGCTGCGGATCGCCGGATGCGCTCTTCGCCGCGGCGAAGGCGGGGCTTCCCATCATCGCCTCGGATGTTGGTGGGATCGGAGAACTCGTCGACGAGGACACGGGCTGGCTCATCGAGGACGCCCGCAACCCGGCCGCCTATCTTGAGGCGCTCAGAGAAATCAGAAACAATCCCGAAAAGGTGAGAAAGCGTTTGCTGAAAATGCGCGAGCGCCTCGACCTGCGCCATACATGGACATTCTATCTCAATGAATGTTCAGTCAAACCGTCATTTTTGAGCTGACGGCGCGCCATGGATATTTCCGTGATATTGAACGCTCACCATGAAGGATTGTTGGCCAATCCTTCCTGCGGCAGCTTGGAACTCGCAAAAGCCGCTGCCGAGAAGGAGGGAATTTCCGTCGAAGTCCTGGTCGTTCTCGACCGCGCCAATGCGGAGACGGTCGAGTTCTTCCAAAATCGTGTTCCCAGCGATTGGGCTTTGATTCCTGTCGGTTATGGCGACCTCGGCCATTCCAGGAACGAAGGCGTTCGTCGCGCCCGTGGACGATGGATCTCTTTTCTCGACGCGGATGATTTGTTTTCAAACAATTGGCTCGCGGCGGCTTTCGTCGCTGCAGAGAATGATAAAAGGTCGATCGCGTGGCATCCCGAATATGACGTGTTGTTCGGTCGGGAGGAGCATTTAATAAAAAACATGGATATGGACAAGGATCATCTTAACTTAGAGTTGCTTCTTGAGAGAAACTTATGGTCGGCGTTATGTTTTGCGCGGCGGGAATTTCTTTTGGCGTGTCCTTACGCCGAAACGCAACATGTGCAACAAATTGGCTATGAAGACTGGAGCTGGAACATGGCCGCTCTTGGCATGGGCGCCATTCACAAGACCGTTCCCGACGCATGCCATTTCATCAGGCTCAAGGAATTCGGATCGTTGAACCTTGTAACGGATGCGGCAAATTGCATTCCTTGGCCCTCCGACTATCTGAAAAAGATACTTGTCGAACGGCAGAAAGCTGTCGCCGCCGCTGGTGAAGAAAGCGCCTTGACGCCAGGCCTCATTGATCAACACCGATAAGCCCAATCGCGGTAGCCGATGGACGTGATCGGCAAGGGGCGCTGGCGGCTGGAGGAATGGCTCGTCGGCGCAGCGATCGCGCCGGAGCGCATTCTCGAATTCGGCTCCTATCACGCCATCGCGGCTTGCGTCGCCGCCGGCGCCGGCGTCGCGATGATGCCGCTTTCGGTGCTGGAAAGCCTGGCGGCGAAGGATCAGGTCACGCGCCACATCCTTCCGCGGGACGTGGCGCGCAGCCGAACGCATCTGGTCTGGCGCGCGCCCGCCTCGCCGGCGCTCGACGCTCTCTTGGCCATCGTCGGCGCGGACAGCGATCGCGAGGCGGACGGACGAGGAACGCGCCCGCCGCCGCCGTGAGCCTGTCGCGGTCGCCGCATTCGACGCCCGCGAGAACCAGGTTTCGCGCTTGGCGGCTCTGCACCCCCTCAAGCCAGGTTTTTATATTCCGGCTTGTAGACATGGGAGCGGATGAACGCCTCCATGTCGGCGGGGCGGTCGACCCGGGCGAGGCCGCTGTCGAACACCAGCTTGGCGACGCGCGCGGCGGTCTTGATCTCGGTTTCGAGAATGTTCGACTGCAGCGGGTAGAGAAGTCCCTGTTTCAGCAGATCGCCCGGCACCTGATCCGCGACCGCCGCCGCCGCCTCGATGAACATTTCGTCGGTGACGCGTTTGGCCTCTGTGGCGTAGATCGCCATGCCGACCGCCGGGAAGATGTAGAAATTGTTCGCCTGGCCGGGCAGGAGCGTCTGGCCGTTCGAATGGACCGGCATGAACTGGACGCCGGCGGCGTAGATTGCCTTGCCCTTGGACCATGTGTAGGCCTGCTCGGCGGTGCATTCGGCATGCTCGGTCGGGTTCGACAACGCGAGGATCACCGGGCGCTCGTTGACCGAACTGACCGCCTCGACGACAGCCTGATTGAACGCGCCGCCGATCGTGCTCACGCCGATGATCGTCGTCGGCTTCAAGTCCTTGATGCAGGAGACGAAATTCTTGTCCGGCGCATGGGGATGCGCATAGGGCTTCTGGAAATCGTAGAGGTCCGTGCGGCTCGACTCGAGCAGGCCGTTGACGTCGAACATATGCACGCGGGCCTGCGCGTCCTTGAGGCTCATGCCCTGCTGGACGAGCGCCGAACAGAGGAGATTGGCAAGGCCGATTCCGGCCGATCCCGCGCCGAGGAAAAGGTAGGTCTCGTCCTTGAGTTGCGTCCCCTTGAGGCGCGCGGCGTTGATCATGCCGGCGAGCACAATGCCGGCCGTGCCCTGCACGTCGTCGTTATAGACGCAATATTTGTCCCGATAGCGTTCGAGCAGATGCACGGCGTCGCGGCCGGTCCAGTCCTCGAAATGGATGCAGCATTTGGGAAAGACTTCTTGAACCGCCTCGACGAATTCATCGACGAAGGAAAAGAGCTCCTCCGTCGACGGCCGCGGCCGGCGCAGGCCGAGGTAGAGCGGGTCTTGCAGATATTGCTCGTTATTGGTTCCCGCATCGAGATACATCGGCAGCAGCCCCTGAGGCGGGACGCCGGCGCAAGCGGTATAGAGCTGGAGCTTGCCGATCGGAATGCCCATGCCGTTGGCGCCGAGGTCGCCGAGGCCCAGGATGCGCCCGCCATCGGTGACGCAGATGAAGCGCACGTCCTTGACCGGCCAGTTGCGCAGCACCTCTTTGACATGGCCGCGCCGCGTGATCGACAGATACATGCCGCGCGGGCCGCGGAAGATGTGGCCGAACTTGAGGCAGGCTTCGCCGATCGTGGGGTCATAGACGATCGGCAGGAAACGCGCCGGATCGGACATGACCGTGCGGTAGAAAAGGGTCTCGTCGTGGTCGAGGAGATTGGTCAGATAGATATAGCGATCGAGATCGGTCGTCTTGTGCCCGAGGTGCTGCATGACCCGCTGGAGCTGGAGGTCTTCCGATTCCGTGACGTCCGGGACGAGTCCGACGAGTCCGAGCGCCTGCCGCTCGGCTTCCGTATAGGCCGTGGTTTTGTTGAGCGTTGGATCGTGGAGCAACTCGACGCCCCGTTTGTTCATGCTCATGACGCTATCCTTCCCCTATCGGAACCGCTTCGACAAAGAGGCCCTTCTGGTCATTCGGTCGCCACATAGGGCGTGATCATTTTCGCGGGATCGACGACGCGGTCGAACTCGGCCTCGCTCACATAGCCGAGTTGCAGGGCCGCGGCCTTCAGCGTGAGATCATGGTCCAGCGCGAAGTGCGCGATTTTGGAGGCCTTGTCGTAGCCGACGACCGGCGACAAAGCGGTGACCAGCATCAGCGAGCGCTCGACATATTCCTCGATTTTCTTGAGATTGGGCTGGGCGCCTTCGACCAGATATTTCCCGAAATTGACGCAGCCGTCGGTCATGATTGCGATGGAATGCATGACGTTGAAAATCATCAACGGCTTGTACACATTCATTTCGAGATAGCCGCTGGCGCCGCCGAAGCCGACCGCGACGTCGTTCGCCATCACCTGGACGGCGATCATGGCCAAGGCCTCGCATTGCGTCGGATTGACCTTGCCCGGCATGATCGACGAGCCGGGTTCGTTGGCGGGGATTTCGAGTTCGGCGAAACCGGCGCGCGGCCCGCAGGACATCAGACGAATGTCGTTGGCGATCTTGTAGAGCGACACGGCAAGCGTGCGCATTGCGCCGGAGAGTTGCACCAGCGCGTCATGCGCGCCCTGCACGGTGAATTTGTTCGGCGCCGTGACGAAAGGCAGTCCCGTGAGCGCGGCGATTTCGGCCGCGGACGCTTCGGCGAAGCCGGGGAACGAATTGAGGCCGGTGCCGACCGCCGTGCCGCCGAGCGCCAGGCGATAGACGCCGGGAAGAGCCGCGTCGATGCGCTCGATGTCGTCGGCCAGCATGCCCACATAGCCCGACCATTCCTGGCCAAGGGTGAGGGGCGTCGCGTCCTGCATATGGGTGCGGCCGATCTTGACGATATCCTTCCACGCCTCCGCCTTGGCCGCGATGGCGTCGTGCAGCGTCTGAACGGCGGGGAGAAGGCGCTGCTTCACCCCGATCGCCGCCGCGATATACATTGCCGAAGGGAAGGAATCGTTGGACGATTGCGCCATATTGACGTGATCGTTCGGGTGGACCGGCGTCTTGCCCCCCAGAGGCAAGCCGGCGAGCTGGCAGCACCGGTTGGAGATCACCTCGTTGACGTTCATGTTGAACTGGGTGCCGCTGCCCGTCATCCAGACATGCAGCGGGAACATATCGTGGTGCTGTCCGGCGAGGATTTCGTCGCAGGTCTGGACGATGAGCTTGTGCTGGACGTCGCCGAGCCGCTTCTCGTTGTGATTCACGATCGCGACGGCTTTTTTCAGGATAGCGTAAGAGGCGATCATCTCCCGCGGGATCAGATCCTGGCCGATGCTGAAATGTTCAAGAGAACGCTGGGTTTGCGCGCCCCAGAGCTTGTCCGCCGGAACGCGGACCTCGCCCAGACTGTCGCTTTCGGTTCGGAACTCCGCCATCGCCGCCTCGTCCAATTGATGAATGATTTCAGTTTTCCACGACAATGAGCCGCGAGGCCTGTCTCGCCCGTTTTGCGAGTGTTTTCCTTGCGATGAACGATGACCCGTTCTCCGTGGAAATTCGTTCCATGGCCGGTTGCATTCAATGTTCCTTGTGCAGGGAAGCGCGAGCGACCCATAGAGAATGGCCGGCGCATTCATGGCTGGTGGCGGAGATCCGTCAAAAGCCAGGCATGACGTAGATAGCGACCAGGCTGGCTGCGCGCCGGGCTCCGGCGGGGTCGGTGAGAAATACACCTGGAATGGTAAAAATTTTTATCACATCGCCTGTTCGTTTCCGTCGAGGCGCGGGAAAGCAGGGGCGGCGCCCTTGGGCCTCAGCTGACGCGCGGCGTCAAATCTGGAGGCATGACGAAAACCTGTGTGACGCATTCCCAGCGTCGCCGCCGAGGCGGAAATTTCAATTCCATCCAAACCGTTCGTGAAAAAGGGCGCCGCCCCCTGGGAGCCAGGGCGGCGCCCCGACCGGGCGGGACGCGGTTCAGGCGCCGCGTTCCGCCTCGATCAGCTTGTGCAACAGCCGGCGCACCTTGACCGGCGCGACGTCGTTGCTCATCAGAACGGGATTGAGCGAGAAGAAGTCGGACGTGCCCATTTCCTTCTGGGTCTCCTCGATGATCGGCCCATCCTCGGTGACGAAGGCCTCGTGCATCGCCTTGATCTTGAAGGCGTTGAACTCGCCGTCTTCCACGATGTGGTTCCGCCGGGTCGAAAACCAGTAATGGGTCGTGGTCTCGGTTTCGGGCGTGGTGGTGTGGAGGTCGTACTGGCCGACGCAATCCTTCAAATCGAGATTTCCCGTCCCCTGGATGGCGCCGACGGAAAGCTGGATATTGGCGGGCTGGCGCCAGGTGATGTCGAAGAACTGCCGCGCCTCGGCCTCGGTGTCGGGCATGAATTTTGAGAAGATGTGCATGGCCGGCGTCTGCTTCCATTCCCACCGGGCATTGATCGAGCGCTCGCCTTCGATGACCTTGGGCACGACCGGCGACAGTTGGCCCCGCGTGGTGATGATCTCGCCATGAACATGGTCGATATGGCTGAGGTCCATCACATTGTCGATGATCAGCTCGTAATTGGCGTTCATATACATGTAAGTATGGGCGACGCCGTTGGGATGGCCCTCCTCCAGCGGAGTATAGTCAGGCAGAAGCGAAGGATCGGGGTCCTCGTCGGCCATCCAGATCCAGATATAGCCATATTTCTCGATGAGCGGATAAGCGCGGATCTTGGCCGCTTTGGGAATCGCGCCCGAGCCGTGCGGATTATGCACGCATTGGCCTTCGCTGTTGAAGCGCAGGGCGTGATAGAGGCAGGACACCTCGTCGCCCTGGCGCTTGCCGAGATGCATCGGCGCGAAACGGTGCGGGCAGCGGTCGCGCATCGCGACCGGCGTCCCGTCCTGCTTGCGGTAGATCAGCACGTTCACATTCAGCAATTTGCGGTGGAACAATTCGGTCGGGCCGACTTCGCTCGACAGCGCCGCCGCATACCAGGCGCGCTGGAGGAAGGGGCTCGCCGGCCTGGCTTCGTCCTTCACACTTACATGGCTGTTCATGGGCTTTCCTCTCCTTGATGATTTCGCCCTGGCTCCGACAAGGCGATTAGTTGCGGTGCGGCCGCCGGCCGCGCTTCGGGCTTCGGGCGGCCCGAACCGGTCAGAAATCGAGCACCAGGCGCGGCGTGACCGCGCGCGAGCAGCAGGCCGCGAAATGGGTGTTGGCGGCGCGTTCGGCGGGATTCTGGAAATGGTCGCGATGATCGGGCTGCCCCTCGATCACCGGCAGCAGGCAGGTCCCGCACACGCCCTGTTCACAGGAGAGCGGCGGCTCGACGCCGGCCTCGGCCATGGCCTGGGCGGCGGTGACGCCGGCCGGCACGTCGATGGTTCGGCCGCTGCGCGCGAGCACGATCCGGAACGGCCGGTCGCCTTCCGCCGGCGACGGCGCGGCGGCGAAATATTCGTAATGCAGTCTGTCTTCCGGCCAGCCGCGGGCGCGGGCGGCGCCCAGCACATGATCCATGAAGCCCTGGGGGCCGCAGACATAAAGTCGCGCGTCTTCGGGCGCTCCGGCGAGAACCGCGCCGATGTCGAATTTCTGGTCCGGCGCGCCATCGTCGAAATGCCAGCGGACGCTGGCGGCGAAAGGCGCGGCGGCGAGCCGGGCGCGGAACGCGGCGCGGCGCTCGCTGCGGGCGCAGGCGTGCAGCTCTACGCCGCGACCCGCGTCGGCCAGCGTTTCCGCCATGGCGAGCAGCGGCGTGATTCCAATGCCGCCGGCGATCAAAAGACTGTAGCCGTCCGGCGCCAGAGGAAAGAAATTGCGCGGGGGACGCACGGGCAGGGCCTGCCCCTCGACGAGGCCGTGGGCGGCGAGCGATCCGCCGCGCCCCTCGCGCTCCAGCAAGACGGCGATTTCATATCGTCCCGCCTCATGCGCCGCGTTACACAGGGAATAAGGGCGGATCAGGCCGTTGGGCAGGGCGATTTCGATATGGGCGCCCGCCTCGAATGGGGGCAGGGCGACGCCGCCCTCCGGGCGCAGCGACAGACGGACGATATCCTCGGCCTCGGTCGTTTTCCGGGCGACAATCGCCTGAAGCCAGCCGTCGGCGACGGCCAAGCCTGAATGTGACATCGGCGTTCTCCCTGACCCGGTTCGGGCCGTGTTGGCGCGGCTGTTTTTTTGAATTCGTGAAAGCCGCCGCTTTGCCCGTCCTTAACGGCGAGAAACGTGCCATGAATTAAAAATAACGATAAATCAATTTGTTGAACGAAGGTGTGGCGCCGAGCCCCTTATCGCGCGGAGCAATTTTCGAGATTTCAGAGAATATCGTCTTTTCGTGTTCCGGATTTCATGAAACGCTGGCGGAAAATCCGGGCGGACCCGAAAAATCCGGGCGGACCCAAGAAAACCGGGAGGACGCATGTCCAAGACGAACGGCCCTGGCGCCTCGCGGACGCCGAGTGAAACGGGCGGCGATCTTGATCGCGCGCTTCGCGAGCATCTGCATTTTTCGCCGGACGCCGGCCATATCCTGCTCTATGGCCAGCGCATGCTGCTGTTCCACGCGGCCGCCTTCGCCGATTTGCGGCGGGAATTGATCGAACGGCTGGGACTCGGGCAGGCGCGCGAGATCATGATGCGCCTCGGCTATCAGCAGGGCTTCGACGACGGCGTCCGCATTCGCGAGGACAATTGCCGGCGCAAGGTCGACGAAATGCTCTCCATGGGGCCGCGGCTGCGCGAAATGGAGGGATTCGTCCGCAACCATCCGATCGACGCCATGGTGTGCGACGGCGAGCGCGGCGCCTTCTGGGGCAATTATTTCTGGAGCGCCTCCTTCGAGGCTCAGGCGCATCTCGATCATTGCGGCCCGAGCGGCGAGCCCGCCTGCTGGATGATGGTGGGCTACGCCAATGGCTATTGCACGGCGGTGACCGGCATGCCGATCCTGTGGCGGGAGCTGGAATGCGTCGCCATGGGCCATAGCCGCTGCCGGGTCGTCGGCCGCGCGCTCGCGGACTGGCGCAATCTCGACGAGGACGAGGCCGGCCTGTTGCAATTGACGCCGCTGGCCGCGCCCGGCGCCGGGGCGGGGCCGATCGGCGAGGCTTTCGACAATTTCGTCGGCTCCTCGGCCGGCTTCAAGGCGGCGGCCGACATGGTCCGGCGGGCGGCGCGCGCCGACGCCACCGTCCTGTTCCTGGGCGAGAGCGGCGTCGGCAAGGAGCGTTTCGCGCGGGCGCTTCATGCGATGAGCCGGCGCGCCGACAAGCCCTTCGTCGCGGTGAATTGCGCGGCCATTCCGCAGGAGCTGGTCGAATCCGAATTGTTCGGCGTCGAGCGCGGCGCCTATACCGGCGCGGACAGAGCGCGTCCGGGGCGTTTCGAGCGCGCCGACGGCGGCATGCTGTTTCTCGACGAGATCGCCAGCCTGCCGCTGCCGGCCCAGGGCAAATTGCTGCGCGCGCTCCAGGAGCGGGAGATCGAGCGCGTGGGCGACACCCGCGTCCGCAAGGTGGACGTCCGCATCGTCGCGGCCGCCAATCAGGACCTGCGCAAGGAAGTGGCCGAAGGCCGCTTTCGCGCCGATCTGTTCTATCGCATCAATGTCTATCCGGTCTCGATCCCGCCGCTGCGCCATCGGCGCGACGACATTCCGCTGCTCGTCTCATTTTTCATCCAGCGTATTTCCAGCCAATATGACAAACGCATCGCCGGATTCACCCGTCGCGCCCATCGCGCGCTTTGGGATTATGACTGGCCCGGCAATGTGCGGGAGCTGGAAAATATCATCGAGCGCGCGGTGATCCTGTGCGACGACCACGAGGCGATCGACATCCGCCATTTGTTCACGGGAGGCGAGGAGTTCCGCGCCGCCAGTTTCGAGGTGGGCCTCGACGGCGCCCCGCGCGACGGCGCCGAAGAGGCGCCCGCGCCGCTCGTTGAAGCGATCCTGGCCGATTTTTATTCCTTCGAGGCGCTGGAGCGCGATCTGCTCCGGGCGGCGTTGCAACAGGCGAACGGCAATCTCTCCGCCGCCGCGCGCCTCCTGAAAATGCGGCGCGGGCAATTCGAATATCGGTTGAAAAAACATGCGCAGGAGATGATCTGACGCCAATTCCTGGTCCGACGCATCGGCGTCGGGCTTACGCCGCCGTCGCGGTGACGCGGTTGCGGCCGGCGTTCTTGGAGAGATAGAGCGCCTGGTCCGCGCGCCGCAGCAGGGCGTCGATCGGTTCGCCGCCAAGCGAATCGGCGACGCCGATCGAGACGGTGATCGGGATCGCGCGGTCGCCGCTTTTGACCGGGAAAGGGGTTCCGGCTACCGCCGCGCGGATGCGCTCGCCGACGCATTGCGCCGTGGTCAATCTGGTGTCGGGCATGACGACGACGAATTCCTCGCCGCCCAGACGGCACATGAGGTCGGCGCTGCGGACCTTGCGCCTGATCCGGTCGGCGAAGGTTTTCAGCACTTCGTCGCCGGCTTCGTGGCCATAGGTGTCGTTCACTCGCTTGAAGTGATCGACATCGAGCATCATGATCGCGACCGGCCGGCCGCGCTCAGCTGCCTGGTCCAGGAGCCCGCCGAGATGGGTTTCGAGATAGCGCCGGTTGTTGAGGCCGGTGAGCGGATCGAGCACCGCCAGCTCCATCGCCTCCCGAACATTCGAGCGCAAGGCGTCGGCATAGCGCTTGCGGCGGATTTGAGTGCGCACGCGCGCGATGATCTCATTGGGATCGACGGGGCGGACGATGTAATCGTTCACCCCGAGATCGAGGCCGCGCAATATGCGTTGACGGTCTTCGAGATCGACGATGATCAGGAGCGGCGTGTTGCGGGTGCGGTCGAGCGAGAGCAACTGGCTGCACAGGCGAAGGCCGTCGAAATCCGCCAGGCCGAGGCTGACGATGACCAGCTGATAGTCTTGCTCGGCGGCGGTGAACAGGGCCTGATGGGCCTCGGTTTCGACATCGACCTGATAGCGGCCGCGCAAGGCGGACAGGATGCGCTGGGCCGAATGGGGGCGGTCCTCGACCAGCAGCACGCTGCCGCCCTGGCCGTCGTCCAGCGCGTGGCGCACGGCGCCCGAGACGCCGAGGCTGGCCGAGGTTTCGGCGCGGTTGCGCAATTCGTCCGTCACGAGTTTCAGCCGCGCCAGCGAACGGACGCGGGCGATCAGTGCGATTTCGTCTATCGGCTTGGTCAGAAAGTCGTCGGCGCCGGCTTCGAGACCGCGCACGCGGTCGGCGGTCTCATCGAGCGCGGTCACGATGACGACCGGCAGGTGGAGGGTTGCGGGGTTGTTCTTGAGCCTGCGGCAGACCTCGAAGCCGTCCATGCCCGGCATCATCACGTCGAGCAGGACGATGTCGCATTCGCCCCTCTCGCAGATTTTCAGCGCCTCATAGCCGTTGGTGGCGGTGACAACGTCGAAATATTCCGCCGTCAGCCGCGCTTCGAGGAGCTTGAGATTGGGAATGACGTCGTCGACAACCAGCACGCGGGCCGTCATGGGCCGGTCCTTTCAAATCGCCCCGGAAAACGCTCGGGTCATTGATCGCCAATATAATTCCGGACTGTTTCCAAAAATTTCACGACCGAAATCGGTTTCGACAAATAAGCCTCGCAGCCGCCCTGGCGGATCTTTTCCTCATCGCCCTTCATGGCGAAGGCGGTGATGGCGACCACGGGAATATGGGCGAGTTCGGGATCGTCCTTCAGCCATTGGGTGACCTGGAGGCCGGAGACCTCGGGGAGCTGAATGTCCATCAAAATCAGGTTGGGCCGGTGCTGGCGGGCGAGGCCGACCGCTTCGACTCCGCTCTTGGTCTGGACAGTCGCATAGCCATGCGCCTCCAACAGATCGTTGAAGAGCTTCATGTTCAGCTCATTGTCCTCGACGATGAGAACGGTCTTTTTCATTGCCCCTCGCGCAAGCCGCCGCGGCGCGAGTTCGCGCCGCCGTTCTGCCGGAATCTATGCGACAGAAATTGACGAAACAAAAATTCGGATTGATTCTGGCGCAATAAGTTAACAGGAATCGTCGCCGCCTTGATCCTTCGCTCCGCAGCTCCCCGCCCGGTCGCCCGCGACGAGGCCGAATCCATCGCCATCGAGGCCCTTGGCTTTCTGGCCGGCGATCCCGAGCTGCTGACGCGTTTTCTCGGCCTGACCGGGCTCGAAGTCGCTTCCTTGCGCGCGGCGGCGGCGGAACCGGGCTTTCTGGCCGGGGTCCTCGCCTTTGTCGCCGGCCATGAAAAGACCCTGACGGATTTCGCCGCGGCCGCCGGCAAAGCGCCGGAAATGGTGGCCGCCGCCCATCGCGCCCTCAATCCCGAATCGTTTTCCGGCGAGATTTGAAGCTGCGGCGATTTTTCTCAAGCGCGACAGTGGCGAAGCGCAAAAAACCCCTTTAGAAAAGCCCGACGCCAGATTCGGGAAATTCTGCATGGTCAAGGTCGTTTATGTCAGTTCCGCCGGCGAGCGGCGCGAGATCGAAGCCGAACCCGGCATGACGGTGATGGAGACGGCGGTCAAGCATGGGATCGACGAAATCGTCGGGGAATGCGGCGGAGCCTGCGCCTGCGCCACCTGCCATGTCTATGTCGCGCCGGAATGGTTCGAAAAACTGCCGGCCGTGAGCCCGATGGAATCCGACATGCTCGATTTCGCGGTCGATCCGCGCCCGAATTCCCGCCTGTCCTGCCAGATCAGCCTGACCGCCGAACTGGATGGGATCGTGGTCGAGACGCCCGAGCGTCAGGGCTAGAGCCAAAGCGCAATCGACGCCGGATTCCTTCGTTTCCGCAGCGTTTTCTTCAAAAGCCGCGATCCGCTCTTTCGCACGCTGCTTCAGCGCTTCACGCCCTCGTCTTTTGCGGGATCGCTGAACAGAAACGGCGCCACATCGCGCAAGGACGGCGATTTTTCGGCGAAGAAGGGCATGGGCCGGCAGACCGAGATCGCGGAAAGGCCGATTCGCGCCGTCAGGGTTCCATTGACCACGCCTTCGCCCAGCCGCGCCGAAATCCTGGCGGCGAGGCCGTGGCCGATGATCTGCTGGGCCAGCCCGTCGGTGAAGGCCATGCCGCCGGTGATGGCGAGATGGGAGCCGACCGCCCGCGCCAGCCGCCAGGCGCCGAGCATTCCGGGGCGCCCGCCATAGATTTCGGAAATCCGCCGGATCAGGCGCAGAGCCTGGCCGGCGACGAAAATCATGTCGATCGTGGCGCGCGGGCTGATCGCCGAGACCAGCGACACCCGTTTGGCCGCGCCCGCGATCTCCTGGCGCGCGGCGGCGTCGAGCGAGGGCATCAACCGCCGTTCGGCAATGTCGATCAGGTCGCGCCCGTCCACGATCTCGCCGCGCAAATCGGCAAGATGGGCGCGGGCCGCCGCGAGCGCGGGCCGGCCGTCGTAAAGCGCGGCAAGTTCGCCGACTTTCGCCCGCGCCATCTCGCGGTCGTCGGTTTCATGGGCGAGCGCCAGGGCCTTGTGCAGCAGCGCGACCTTGCGCTGGCGAAAAATGGCCCGCGCCTCGCGCCCGACGAGGGCGGCGAGCGCCAGCAGCGCGAGCCCGGCGAGACCGAGGCCGATGAAGCCCAGAGCGGCGGAGCGCGTGAACAGCGATTCGACCAGCTGATCGAGCCAAAGGCCGAAGGCAAAGGCGATGAGGCCCCCGATCGAGGACAGCAGCAGCCCGCCCCAGCCGAACGAGGCGCCGCGCAGAAAGCCGCGCGCCTGCGCCTCTTCCGTCGCCCGCTCGCCGGGATCGCCGATCAGTAAAGCGGCCTCGGCTTCATAGGCGTCCGGGCGCTCCTCCAGCACGAAATCGCGCGTTTCCCCTGGCGCAAGCTCGTCGAGGCGGAAAGCGCGCGGGCGCGATTTGGGCGCATCAGTCATGACAGCCGGTCTCCGAACAGGAACTGGCAGGCGCGGTCGAGTCTGATATGGGGCGCCGGCAACGGCTCGCCATCCGCCCCGAAGGTTGGGACCGGCGGGCGGAAGCGCAGGAAGCGGACATCGGCCTCGGCCTCCGGCACGGCGATGCCGTCGCCGCGAAAAGCCTCGCGCGGGTCGGCCGGCAATTGGCCGGGGAAGATCGCCGCCTCGGTCTGGCCGTCGAAGACTTCCCCGTCGATTTTTTCGCCGGCCATCGGCGTGCCGACGATGGCGTCGAGGGTTTCCCTTCCGCGCCGCACGGCGGCCTCGCGCGTGGCGCGCATGGCGGCGAGGGCGATGACGTCCACTTTGGCGCCAGAGAAATCGGCGCGGGCAATGGCGCGGGCGGTCACTTGCCGCAAAATCGCTTCCAGCCGGTCGTGGCTGAGATGATGGAGATGGTCCGCCTTGGTCGCCGCGACCAGGATTTTGTCGATTTTCGGCCGGAACAGGCGGGTCAGCGTATTGCGGCGCCCGACGCGAAAGGCGGCGAGCACCTCGTCGAGCGCATGCTGGAGGTCGCGCAGGGCGGCCGGGCCGGAATTGAGCGCCGCGAGCGCGTCCACCAGCACGATCTGGCGGTCGAGCCGCGCGAAATGATCGCGGAAGAACGGCTTTACGATATGGCTCTTATAGGCCTCGTAGCGCCGCTCCATCATCGCCGCGAGCGTGCCCGAGGCGATGGAATGGTCCTCGGGCAGAGGCAGGGGGGCGAAAGTGAGGGCGGGCGAGCCTTCGAGGTCGCCCGGCATGAGAAAACGGCCCGGCGGCAGGGTGGAGAGAGCATAAGTCTCGGCGCGCGCCGCCTTCAGATAGGCCGTGAAAAGTTCGGTCGCGCGCCGCGCGACGGCCTCGTCGGCCGGGGCGGCGGGGTCGAGCCCCACGCAAAAGCCGCGCCATTCGGCGGCGAGCGGCGCCCGCGCCGCCCCGGCGCTGGCTTGATAAGTCTCGCGCGACCATTCCGCATAGGATTTTTCGAGCAAAGGCAGGTCGAGCAGCCATTCTCCGGGATAATCGACAATGTCGATGACGAAGGACGACGGGCCGTGGCGAAAGCCGGTCCGCTGCTCGAAATCGAGCCGCAGCCGGAGTTCCGAGATTTGCCGGGTCGATTGCGGCCAATGGCGGTCCGGCCCGGTCAAGGCGGCGACATGATCCTCGAAGGCGAAGCGCGCCACATTGTCGTCCGGCTGCGGCTCCAGCCGGCCGGAGATGAGCCGGCCCTCGGCGGCGAGGCGGAACACGGGCAGGGGGTTCTTGCGGCCTTCGGCGGCGACATTCGCCAAAGTGGTGAGCTGCTGGGCGAGGGCGGTGATGAAGACGGTCTTGCCGGCGCGCGACAGGCCGGTGACGCCGAGCCTCAAGCCCCGGCCGCGCGACATCAGCTCCGCGACATTGGCGGCGCTGTTGCGGGCTTCGCTGAAAAACGTGGTCAGGGCGGACAAGGCGGGCTCCGAAGGGTTCAGGCTGAACCTTTGCCGAATTTAGGGACGAATGGTCGAAAGAATAGGCGGTCGGCGCCGAATTCGTCGCGAGAAAAGGGGAGAATTGGAAAAAACATCAAGAAAACAGGAGCTGTCACGATATCGTTCAACTTTCGCGTCGCACACCTAATCCTTGTATCGAATTATTAATCACAAATGTATGATTTATCGTAAAAAATATCATGAAGTGAGTGTTTAGCTTTGGCGTTTTGGCTGAAGCTCAGGCCCAGAAATGGACGAGGTCGCCGTCGCCCCAGCGCAATTTGCGCCATTCGACGCCATCCAGCTCGAAGACGGCGATCGCGCTGGTGGGAAAACCCTTGCCCAGCCGTTTGAGCGCCTCGCGCTCGCCGCGCCCGGCGAAATGGACGCCGAATTCCGCGATGGACGGATTATGGCCGACAAGGATTAAAGTCTTTACCGAATCCGGCTGTTCGCGCGCCAGATTCATCAGGTCGCGGCGTTCGGCCTCGTAAAGCTTCTTTTCGAGCCGGGCCTCCGGCGCCTCTTTCAGCGCGGCTCCGGCGAGGTCCCAGGTCTCGCGGGTCCGCTGCGAATCGGAAACCAGGACGAGGTCGATGGACAAGGCGGAGTCCGCCAGCCGCGCCCCGGCGCGGGCGGCGTCCTTGCGGCCGGCGTCGGTCAACGGCCTTTCGTGGTCGCGATAGCGGGAGGAATGGACGGCTTCGGCATGGCGGAAGAGAATGAGGCGGCGCATAGGCCATAATTAGCACCGCTTTTTGACAGGCTGGCAATAGCTCGGCGGGCGCTGCCTTCGCCCAAAATTTGGCTTTTTCGCCGGCCAACGATGCGTTAACGCTGATCAACTCGGACGAATCGAGGCATTCAGGCGCCGCGGGGGGAAGGATGAAATTTCCGGTTTGGCTTCTGGCCATTGTGGGGGCGATCGGTTCGTGCGGCGTCGCGTTCGCGCAAAATGCGCCGTCAGGCGAGATCGGGGGCCCTCAGCACGATCCCCTGCTGAATCTGATGGTTCCGCGCATCCTTCCCGAAACGCAAACCAAAAGGCAATCGGCGGCGGCCGAGGCTTGCGCCGACGCCGGCGGCAAGAGCGACGCCCAGACGCGCGCCAAAGCTTGCGGCGTACTGATCCGGTCCGGCCATTGGAAGGGCGAGGAGATCGCCTGGGCCTATTCCAACCGCTGTTTCGCCTTGTTCCGGCTCGGCCAGCGCGACAACGCGCTGCTGGACTGCGACAAGGCGATCGCGCTCGACGGCAAGAATGCGGTCGCCTTTCAGGCGCGAGGCATGATCGAGCAGGACGGCGGCGCCAGCGACAAGGCCCTGGCCGATTTCGACAAGGCGGTGGAGCTTGGCGCCAAGAACGCGGCGATCTTCTCCGATCGCGGCAATCTCCTGCTCGCCAAAGGTGAGACCGACAAGGCGCTGGCCGATTACGACCGGGCGGTCGCACTCAATGGCGGCAGCGCGAACGCCTATGTTGAACGCGCCGGCGCATGGCTCGCCAAGGGCGAGCCGGACAAGGCGATCGCGGATTACGATAAGGCGACCGCGCTCGCGCCCAAGGACGCCTTCACCGTCTTCAATCGCGGCGTCGCCTTCTATCTCAAGGGCGACAAGGCCAAGGCGGGCGAGACGTGGCGGCAGGCGCTCAAGCTCGATCCGAGCAACGCCTATCCCGCGCTGTGGCTTTTCCTCGCTGGTGAAGGGGCGGCAGAGAAGGCTGCGCTCAAGAAACATGCGGCGAACTTTTCGCACGGCGCCTGGCCCTGGCCGGTCGTGCAATATGATCTCGGGGCGATTGACGCCGAAAAGCTCCTCGCCGTCGCCAGGACGCCGGGGAACCGTTGCGAGGCGCAATTCTATCTCGGCGCCGGGCTGTTGGCGAAAAAGGCGCGTGACGAGGCGGCAGCCCATTGGCGTCAGGCGACGGACATTTGCCCCAAAAATTTCGTCGAATATTTTGGCGCGGTTGCCGGACTGAAGGCGCTCGGCGTGGAGACGCCGAAGGCCGAGAAGGCGCCGCAGCCGACGCCAACGCCTGCGGCGGAGCCGCCGTCGAAGGCTGTTAACGCGCCGGCGGCCGAAGGCAACAAATGAACGAGCTCCCGATTTAGCGGGCCAATTCCTTCATCGCCGCGTCAATGCCTTCCAGCGTCAGGGGAAACATGCGGTTTTCGATGATGCGCTGGACCATGCCGATCGATTGGGTATAGGCCCAATGGGATTCCGGCGTCGGGTTGAGCCAGACCGCGTGCGGCCAGCACGCTAACGCCCGTTCGAGCCAGACGTTGCCCGCTTCGGCGTTGTGATGTTCGACCGAGCCGCCCGCCATGACGATCTCATAGGGGCTCATCGCGGCGTCGCCGACAAAGATGAGCTTGTAATCATGGGGAAAAGTGTGGAGCAGGTCCCAGGTCGCGACCCGTTCCGAATGGCGGCGCCGATTGTCCTTCCACACGCTTTCATAGAGGCAATTGTGGAAATAGAAATGTTCGAGATGCTTGAATTCGCTGCGCGCCGCAGCGAACAGCTCCTCGACCTGCTGGATGTGCCAGTCCATCGATCCGCCGATGTCCAGCAATAGCAGAACCTTGACGGCGTTGCGGCGCTCGGGGCGCATCTTGACGTCGAGATAGCCCTGCCGGGCGGTGGCCCCGATGGTGCTCTCCAGGTCCAACTCGTCGGCGGCGCCGGTGCGCGCGAGCTTCCGCAAGCGACGCAGCGCCAGTTTGACGTTGCGCGGCCCCAGCTCCTCGGCCCCGTCGAGATCCTTGAACTCGCGCTTGTCCCACACTTTGACCGCGCGAAAATTCCTGTTGCCGTCCTGGCCGATGCGGACGCCTTCCGGATTATAGCCATAGGCGCCGAAGGGCGAGGTTCCGGCGGTCCCGATCCATTTATTGCCGCCCTGGTGGCGTCCATTCTGTTCTTCGAGGCGCTTTTTCAGGGTCTCCATCAGCTTGTCCCAGCCGAGCGCCGCAATCTCTTTCTTTTCCTCCTCGGTGAGGAATTTTTCCGCCAACTGCTTCAGCCATTCCGCAGGAATTTCCGCTTTCTCGACCATATCGGCGCCCGATTCGAGGCCATTGAAAACCTGGCCGAACACGCGGTCGAACTTGTCGAGATTGCGTTCGTCCTTCACCAGGCAAGAGCGGGCGAGGAAATAGAATTCCTCGACCGATTTGTCGGCTAGATCTCGCGACAGGGCCTCGCACAGGGTGAGATATTCGCGCAGCGAGACCGGGATTTGCGCCTCGCGCAGTGAAGTGAAGAAATTGATCAGCATGCGATGGAGCCCGGAGCGCGTCGGCTTTCGTTGCCAGGTTAATGGATCGGTCCGGCGAGGAAAAGGGCGGGACCTGACGCGCTGTCGTACCAATGCGCAAAAAGGAAAAGCCGACGATGGCGGGCCATCGTCGGCGTAATTTGCAGATCCGAGGATCGGCCAGACTGATCAGGATATCAGTACTTGGCGGTCACGACCTTCGGGGTTTCCGGGTTCCAGATCGGGATGATCACGTGAGCCAGGAACTGGGTCTGCTTGTTGTTGTAGTTCGAGGTGGCGACGTCGGTCGACACGATGAACTGGGTGATGACCGGGCCGAAGTTGTAGCCCATCAGACCACCGAGGGCGAACTGGGACTGCTCCGCGTAAGCAGCATGATAAATGCCGGACGCGTTCCAGCCGGCGCCGTAGCCGCCGAAATCGGTCGAACCAAAGGCGACCATACCGAATTCCCACTTGCCGAAGGTGTGGGTCAGGGCGAGGTCATAGTTGAAATAGTCGTTGTTTTGGCAGCTCGGGACGGGGCCGAAGGCATAGCATGAGCCCTGGTTGCCGAGGATGCCGAGCATCAAGTTGGCGGTCGCGTTCCAGCCGCCGCCATGATAGGCGAGAGCCAGTTGCTGGTGGAAGGTGGTGCGGTCGAAAGCGTTGTTGAAGTTGCCGGCGTCGGAAATACCGATATAGGCGCCCGCCAAATACGAAACGCTGAAGCCGTTGCCGAAATTCCAGGCCAACTGACCGGCGACGAAGGGATTGTAAATCGCCTGGGCGAAGAAGCTGTTGCGGAAGCCGGGCGCGAGCGGGTCAGCATAGTTTTCGCCGGCCATCAGTTCAGGCGCGGCGACGAGCAACTGGACGTGGCCGCCGAGGATGTTCCAGGGCGTCGACCAGGCGACGATCGGAACGTTGTACGAGAAGTTCGAATCGGCGCCCGTGACCGCGTCGCGCCAGTTGCCCACGCCCGTGATGTTCACGAAGTAGACGCCTTCCGGCAGCGGGGTCGCGAGGTCGAGGCCGGCGCGCTCGCCCGGCGGGTTGGTGGAGCCGGCGAGCGCCGCGGTGCTCACGCCGCAGAGCCCGAGAGCGCCCATGGCGGCGCCAATGAGTTTAGCCTTGAAGTTCATTCGAATACCCCTCCCGAGGGCTTCTGCTACTAAGAAAACGCATTTTACTTCGTTCCCGTGCCGCGTATTCGGTGGAGACCGCAATATCGTTCGCACGGGTGATCCGAGGGCTACAGGTTAAGCAAACCGAGTCCCGTTCGGATAGGACCCGAGCGACACACCGGCCACGTTTCCGCCATTTTGGGTTATTCAATCGCCCTGAGTTGTAGAAATGTCACATTTTTTTGCATGAGTGTGGCGTCGCAACATGTGCAACTCACGATATGTCGTTCGAAAGTAGGGGGCTTTGTCGCCGCCGGATCGTCGATCGCGGTTTGAGCGCGCCGCGAATCGGCTTGCGCCGGATCGTCCGCTTGCCCAGCGCTTGTTGCGGCGCCAAAGTGGCCCTCCGGTCCGGCTGCGGGCGCATGGCGAAGGGTGGTCAATGGACAAGCGTTTTGCGGGATCGAGCACCTATGTGGCGACCAGGGACTTGCAGGTTGCGGTCAATGCGGCGCTGACGCTCGAGCGGCCGCTGCTGGTGAAGGGGGAGCCGGGCACGGGCAAGACGGTGCTCGCGGAGGAGGTGGCCCGTGCGCTATCGGCGCGTCTGCTGTCGTGGCACATCAAATCGACCACGCGGGCGCAGCAGGGTCTCTACGAATATGACGCCGTTTCTCGCTTGCGGGATTCGCAGCTCGGCGATCCGCGCGTCGCAGACATCGCCCATTACATCAAGCGCGGCAAATTGTGGGAGGCCTTCGCCGCCGACGAGCGGCTGGTGCTGCTGATCGATGAGATCGACAAGGCCGATATCGAATTTCCCAACGACCTTCTACTCGAACTCGACCGCATGGAGTTCCACGTTTACGAGACGGGCGAAACGGTGCGCGCCACGCGGCGCCCGCTCGTCATCATCACTTCGAACAATGAGAAGGAACTCCCCGACGCCTTCCTGCGGCGGTGTTTCTTCCATTACATAAAATTTCCCGACAAGCCGACGATGGAGGCCATTGTCGCCGCGCATTTCCCAGGCCTGAAGAAAAATCTCGTCGAAGAGGCGTTGCGTCTGTTCTTCCAGATGCGCGAGGTTCCCGGCCTCAAGAAGAAGCCCTCAACCTCGGAATTGCTCGATTGGCTGAAGCTGCTGCTGAGCGAGGACATCACGCCCGAGCAATTGCGCGAGAGCGATACGTCCAAGCTCATTCCGCCGCTGCATGGCGCCCTGCTCAAGAACGAGCAGGACGTGCATCTGTTCGAGCGGCTCGCCTTCCTGCATCGTCGCGAGCATCGCTGATCCGGCGGCGAGACCTCGTCAGGAGGCGGCGCGCTGCTCCAGCATTTCGGCGATGGCCGCGAGCGCCTGGTCCGCCGCGGCGCCGTCTGGGCCGCCGGCCTGCGCCATGTCTGGCCGTCCGCCGCCGCCCTTGCCGCCGAGCTTCTCCGACGCAAGGCGCACGAAGTCGACGGCGTTGAATTTCTTGGTCAGGTCGGGGGTGACGCCGACGACGACGCCAGCGCGGCCGTCTTCGGCGACGCCGATGATGGCGACAACGCCCGAGCCGATCGACTGCTTCGCCTCATCGGCCAGCGACTTGAGATCTTTCATCTCGACGCCCGAAATCGCCCGCGAGAAAAGCTTCACGCCCGCGATTTCTTGAATGGGCTGTTCGCTCGCGGCGCCGCCGCCCATAGCAAGCTTCTTGCGGGCCTCGGCCAGTTCGCGCTCAAGCTTCTTGCGCTCTTCCAGAAGCGCCGACAGCCGGTCGGCGGCGTCCTCCACGGGCGCTCGCAGCAGGCCGGACAGATCGTGCAGGACCCGCGCCTCGGCGTTGAGATGGCGGCGCGCCGCCTCTCCCGTCTTGGCCTCGATGCGTTGCACGCCGGCCGCGACCGCGCTGCGGCCGACGATCGACACCAGACCGATGTCTCCGGTGCGCGAAACATGGACACCGCCGCACAATTCGATCGAGAAGGGGTGGCGGGCGCCGGCTCCCATGGAAACGACGCGAACCTCGTCGCCGTATTTTTCCCCGAACAATGCGCGCGCGCCGGACGTGATCGCCTCATCCACCGCCATAAGGCGGGTCGCGACGGGGGCGTTTTCAAGAATTACGCGATTGGCGATGTCCTCGACCTCCGCCAGCTCCTGGTCGGTGACCGGCTTGGGATGGGCGAAGTCGAAGCGCAGCCGGTCCGGCGCCACCAGCGAGCCTTTTTGCGCCACATGGTCGCCGAGAACTTCGCGCAGCGCCTCATGCAGCAGGTGGGTCGCGGAATGGTTGGCGCGGATCGCCGTGCGGCGCTCGTGATCGACTTCGAGTTCGAGCGCCATGCCGTTTTTGACCTCGCCCTGTTCGACGACGACGTCGTGGACAAAAAGATCGCCGACCTTTTTCACGGTGTTCTCGACGCGAATCCGGGTCGCCCCTGCGCGAAGAATTCCCGTGTCGCCGACCTGACCTCCCGATTCCGCATAAAACGGCGTCTGGTTGAGGACGAGAAAACCCTTCTCGCCGGCTCTCAGCGTGTCCTGTTCGACGCCGTCGCGCAGCAAAGCGACGACAATGCCTTCGGCGCTTTCGGCCTCGTAGCCGAGAAATTCCGTCGCGCCGACCTTGTCCTTAATCGCGAACCAGACGGATTCGGTGGCGGCTTCGCCGGAGCCGGTCCAGGCCTTGCGGGCCTCGGCGCGCTGGCGCGCCATGGCGGTGTCGAAACGATCCTTGTCCACGCCGATTTTTCGCGCGCGAAGTGCCTCCTGGGTGAGGTCGAGCGGGAAGCCATAGGTGTCGTAAAGCTTGAACGCGACGTCGCCGGAGAGGTTCTGGCCTTCATGGAGGTTCCGGGATTCCTCGTCCAGGATGGCGAGGCCGCGCGTGAGCGTCACCCGGAAGCGGGTCTCTTCGAGTTTCAGCGTTTCCTCGATCAGCGCCTGGGCGCGCCCGAGTTCGGGAAAGGCGGCGCCCATTTCGCGCACGAGAGCGGGAACGAGGCGCCACATCAGCGGATCGCGGGCGCCGAGCATCTGGGCGTGGCGCATGGCGCGGCGCATGATGCGGCGCAAAACATAGCCGCGGCCCTCGTTCGCCGGCAGGACGCCGTCCGCGACCAGGAAAGCCGAGGCGCGGAGATGGTCGGCGATGATGCGATGGCTGGCCTGCATCGGCCCGTCGGGATCGACGCCTGTGGCGTCGGCGACGGCGCGGATCAAGGCGCGGAACAGGTCGATATCGAAATTGGAATGGACGCCCTGCATCAGCGCGGCGATGCGTTCGAGGCCCATGCCGGTGTCGATCGAAGGGCGCGGCAGGGGAATGCGCTCGCCCGGCGCGACCTGCTCATATTGCATGAAGACGAGATTCCAGAATTCCAGGAAACGGTCGCCGTCCTCGTCCGGGCTGCCGGGCGGACCGCCGCGCAGGGCCTCGCCCTGGTCATAGAAGATTTCGGAGCAGGGGCCGCAGGGGCCGGTCTCGCCCATCGACCAGAAATTGTCGCTCGACGCGATACGAATGATCCGGTCGTCCGAAAAGCCCGCGATCTTTTTCCATAGGCCGAAGGCTTCGTTGTCGTCGTGATAGACCGTGACCAGCAACCGGTCCCTGGGCAGGCCGAATTCCTTGATGATCAGGTCCCAGGCGAGCAGGATCGCCTGCTCTTTGAAATAATCTCCGAAGGAGAAGTTTCCGAGCATTTCGAAGAAAGTATGGTGCCGGGCGGTATAGCCGACATTGTCGAGATCGTTGTGCTTGCCGCCCGCGCGCACGCATTTCTGCGACGAGGTGGCGCGGACGTAATCACGCTTTTCCGCGCCGGTAAAGACATTCTTGAACGGAACCATCCCGGCGTTGGTGAACATCAGCGTCGGGTCGTTGCGCGGCACCAGCGACGAGGACTGGACAACCGAATGGCCGTTTCTGACGAAATAATCGAGAAAAGTGGACCGGATTTCGTTGACGCCGCTCATGGAATACTCTCGATCTACCGCCTCGTTCCGCGCTCGCCCCTCATTGCCACGACAAATCCAGGGCGGAGCGGGCGAAAATATCTATAGGCAGGCCAAGGGTCTGTCGAGAGCGGCGGCCGATTTATCTTCGCTCCGGCGATTTCGCGCAGAGCGACTCGTCAGGAATCGTGATCGTCGGCGCCGGGCTCGACATTGTCGAGAATGCGCTCCGCGATCAGGCCCGCGTTCTCGCGGATGGTCTGCTCGATCCGGGCGGCGGCCTCCGGATTCGCTTTCAAAAAAGTCTTGGCGTTTTCGCGGCCCTGGCCAAGACGCTGGCTGTCGAAGGAGAACCACGCGCCGGATTTCTCGACCACGCCCGCCTTGACGCCCAGGTCGACCAATTCGCCGTATTTCGAGACGCCTTCGCCATACATGATGTCGAATTCGACCTGTTTAAAGGGCGGCGCGACCTTGTTCTTGACGACCTTGACGCGGGTCTGGTTGCCGATCACCTCCTCGCGGTCCTTGATCGCGCCGATACGGCGAATGTCGAGGCGCACCGAGGCATAGAACTTCAGGGCGTTGCCGCCGGTGGTGGTTTCCGGCGAGCCATACATCACGCCGATCTTCATGCGGATCTGGTTGATGAAGATCACCATGGTCCGCGACTTGGAGATCGAGGCGGTGAGCTTGCGCAGGGCCTGGCTCATGAGACGAGCTTGAAGGCCAGGTTGCACCTCGCCCATTTCGCCGTCGATCTCCGCGCGGGGCACGAGGGCGGCGACAGAATCCACCACGAGCACGTCGACGGCGCCGGAGCGGACCAAAGTGTCGGTGATTTCGAGAGCCTGTTCGCCGGTGTCGGGCTGCGAGATCAGCAGATCGTCGAGATGGACGCCGAGCTTGCGGGCGTAGACCGGGTCGAGCGCATGTTCGGCGTCCACGAAGGCGCAGACGCCGCCTTTCTTCTGCGCTTCGGCGATGGTGTGCAAAGCGAGCGTGGTCTTGCCGGAGGATTCCGGCCCAAAAATTTCGACGATGCGGCCGCGCGGCAGGCCGCCGACGCCGAGCGCGATGTCGAGCCCGAGCGAACCAGTGGGAATGGTTTCGATTTCCGTGACGGCCTGGTTCTTGCCCAGCCGCATGATCGACCCTTTGCCGAAGGCGCGTTCGATCTGAGCCAAAGCGGCGTCGAGAGCCTTGGTCTTGTCCACGGAGGTTCCTTCCACGAGGCGGAGATTCGCTTGCGACATCAGCTTCATCCTTTTGGCATGCCGGCGGCCCGCCGCGCAATCAGCTTGTAGGTTGCAAATGTACATGATTTGTTCTGCGGCGCAAGCGATTTTGCTCAAGATCGCAGAGCAATCTCTTCTTGCGGAGGATCGAATGTGCGGGGGCCTAGGATCAATCGGGTCAGGTATGGTGGCGCGCCATCCCTCATCCAGAATTCCATCGCGGAAACCTGACCTTCTCGCCCCTATTTCACTATAGCATGCTGTTCCCACGGCAGTTGCGCGCGCGGTGGAAAGGCCAAAGCGAAATCGCCTCCGCCGTGTGTCAGATTAGGGTTGTAGAACATTCAGATTAGTCGGATGAGAGCGGTCTGGGTCGAATAGCGCCAAAAAGCGCGTTGATCACAATGTCGAGCTTGGACGGATTGCAATACGCTTCCATGTAAGCAATTGCCTCGGCCCGTTTCTCCTTCCAGAGATTTTCGTCCTGCAATATCTGGAGGCAGGCCTGCGCGAATTCGCTGCCATCGTCCGTTACGGTCGCCGCGAGAGAACCGCCGAACGAGCCGTCGATTGCGACCTGCTCGCCAATGAGCCGGGAGGTTACCACAGGCAGTCCAAAGCTGAACGCCTCGTGAACCTTGAAGGGTACGCCAGCTGCGAAACGGGTCGGCGCGATGAAAACGCGAGCGCGCGCATATTCGTCGGTAAGGTCCTCGACATGGCCAACGAGCGTAACCCCGTCGCGAAGGAGCGGCTCAAGCGGCGTCTCTTCGCGCGTGTAGCCCGCAATGCGGAGCGATTCTGCCGGCCGAGCGGCGAGGATTTTCGGCCAAACATGGTCCAGAAACCAAACAAGGCTATCGTAATTCGGTGATTGCGCGTCCGCCAGCGATCCTACGAACAAGAGCCCGGATCGATCCTTGGCCGCCGTCGCCGTGGGACGATTTGCCATATAGTGACCGATGGTGTGGACTGTCTGAGTGAGGTTTTGCCTTAGGATGGCTGTTTCGTGCGCATTGACGGCAATGACGACGTCAGCAATCTTCGCTGGCTCCAACTCAGTAGCAAGCAGTTCGGCGAATTTCGGGCTGCTCGCGATTTCAACGTAACTTTCGAGTCGTTGCTCACGGGAAACATCGCGAACAGTATAAACAGCCTCCGTATCGTAAATAATAGTACCGCCCCCGCGCCTCCAGTTACGTAACACATCCTCATAGCGTGATATATTGTGTGGGCGCCCTATGTAAACCACGTCGTAGTGGCGGCGTTGTAGGATGTCATCAAGTTTGGAGTGTGCTGGGCCGTACCAAATATTAAGATACTTAAACCCGATTGGTAAAATGTCGTCTTCTATTTGGTGGCAAGCAAAAATATCGACGTCGAATCTTTTGAGCAATTCACGCACGACAAGTTCTGCGCGTCCGTAGCCCGACCCCAGTCGCTGCGAGGGAATGCGATCTTCAATGAATAAGACGCTGAGGCGATTGGTGTCATACCGAACGGGGCAGGCGGGCGCGTGCGCGATCTCTGGTCTTTTGTCCAGGAAATCCTTGTGCCTCTGCGCGAAGATTGGCTGGTTTCGCTCCATCAATTCGACCGAGGCGCGAGGTCTTTCCGCTGAGAACGCGCCATATTCGAGATGATAGACTCGAACGTCAGGATACACCCTCGAGCGTCTTCCAGCCCGCCACAACCGGAGCGATAAATCAGTTTCCTCATAGTAGCCGGGTGAAAAGCACTCGTCGAATCCGTTAAATTCACGGAATTCCGCAGCCGATATGCAAAAGAAACATCCTGCGACATAATCAACGTCGCGTGGATAAGCATAAGCATAACGCGTCGGCGGTTCGTCGCGGAAATATCCTTGAGCTACCCCGTCTCGCCAAACACCCGATCCCAGGTCCTGAAAGGCGCCGTCGAACTGGAGGATCGCCGCTCCGAAGCAAGCCACCTCGGATTTGTCCCGTTGAACGGCCTCGTACAAGCGCACAAACACATCCGCTTCAAGTTCCATGTCGTTATTGAGGAAAATGAGATATTCGCCTCCGGCGACCGAAGCGCCAAGATTGCACGCGCGAGGAAAGCCTATGTTTGGCGTCACTCTTTTAAGGACGATGCCCTTTACATAGTCCTCGATGTGCGCTGTTTCGTCGCTGGAGCCATTGTCGACAACGACGACCTCGATCTCCAGGGCCTTCTTTTCTTTCGAGTATCGAGCGGCATATTCGAGCAGCTCAAGAACTCTTATCGTATATCTAAAATTATTAAAGGCAGAAATAACAACAGAAAAGAACGGTTTCTCGACAGATGGAAATTCAATCGCGCCTTCCGTAAGTGCGCGAAAGACCGCAAGCTCACAGCGTTTCAGGTATAGAGCCTTGCCGTACTGCACGGGAATGGTCAGCGCGTCCAGCTTTTGGCCGGGCGACGCGCCTTGCGCGTTTCGGTCGGATGGATCGCCCTCGCTGGCGGGAGCATACGACGTTTGGTCGGGCGACGCGCCTTGCTCATTTAGGTCGGATGGATCGCCCTCGCTGGCGGGTGCAAACGACGTTTGGTCGTGATGGGCGGCGAGTGAGGCCACGCAATTGGCTCTGTATTGATGGCGCTTATCCCGATCGAGCGGATGGCGCCATACGGCCGCGAGGCGGATCGGCAACGGACTCCTGCCCCACGCGGCGCCCGTGACCGGTGTCTGGACCTGGGCCTCGAGGATTTCGAGATGTTGGCGGCGATGCTGACGACGCTTTTCACGGTTGAACGGATGACGGTATATGGATGCCAACCGGATCGCCAAGGCGCGCAGCTTCCAAGCTGTTGAGGTTTCTTGCATGTGATTTAATTCGTGTGCGAATTCTGCAACATAACGCCCTTCAGGCTAAACAATCGTCGAACGATCCTTTTCAAATGAGCTCGGGGCTGAAATGGTTTCCCAATGGGCGCCGACCTCAATAGTTTACCTCCACGTTGCGATTCAAGGCGGGCGAGACCGTATAGATTGTTTCCGGTTTTACAAGGGATAAATTTGCTTTATCATCCTGTCGATCGTGGAGCGTGATCTTAAGCTGCAGTTCCGCCAGGCATCCACAGGGCGTCGGGGACCCAGGTCGTAACGGTCGCTACAGGCCGCCAGATTATCGCACTCCACAATCTCCGCGATTGCTTCTTGCTTGGCTGCGGGACAAAATACTCCATTTATTCAGGAGTCCGCTCGCGGAGATGTCATTATGAGTCCTTCCGAATTTGCACAGAACTGCGCAACCGCGAAGCCCCTGTCGCGCCGCGCTTTCGTGGCCGCATCGGCTGCGGGGGGCTATGCGCTTGCGGCGGGACCATTGCGGGCGGCGCCCATTGCGACCGATACGCAGGGCCTCGTCGTCGGCGGCGCGACCATCGCGACAACCGGCGGGGAAATGCCCGGCTATTTCGCGCGGCCTCAAGGCGTCGCTCGTCCTCCGGTCGTGCTGGTCGCGATGGAGATTTTCGGCCTTCACGAATATATCCGCGACGTCGCGCGGCGGTTGGCGAAACTTGGCGCCTTCGCGGTCGCGCCGGATTATTATTTCCGTTCCGGCGTCGATCTGACGAAAATGACCGACGTCTCGGCGATCATGCCGATCGTGAACGCCAAGCCGGACGCCGAACTCATCTCCGACCTCGACGCCGCGGTCGCCTGGGCCAAGGCGCAGGGTGGCGACACCGACCGACTGGGCATCATCGGCTTTTGCCGCGGCGGCCGCACAGTGTGGATTTATTGTTCGGAAAGCGCCGCGCCCAAGGCGGGCGTTGCCTTTTACGGGACGCTCGCCGATCCGCCCGAGCGCAAGCCCTTGTGGCCGAAAAGCCCGCTGGACCTCGCGCCGGAGCTGAAGGCGCCGGTGCTGGGCCTTTATGGCGGGGAGGACAAGAGCATTCCCGTCGCCAAGGTCGAGGAAATGCAAGCGCGGCTCGCCGCGGCCGGCAAGACCGCCGAATTCCATATTTATCCTGACGCGCCGCACGGTTTTCACGCGGATTACCGCCAAAGCTATCGCAAGCAGGACGCCGAGGACGCCTGGCGCCGGATGGCGGAATGGCTGCGCCGCTACGGTGTATTGAGCTGAAATTTCATAATTCCAGCGTCAGGCATTTCGCCGCGCCGCCGGCTTTCATGAATTGCGTGAGCGGCGTCGCCTCCACCGTCAGACCGGCCTGGGCGAGGCGCTCGCGCAGGCCGGGGGAGGCGGCGTTGAGGATGATTTTGTCGCCGAGCGCCACCGCGTTGCAGCAGAAAGTCTCGGCCTCGGCGCTGTCCACGCCGATGCGTTGTTCCTCCGGGACAAGCGCTTCGATCGCCGCGCGCGAGGCCGGATCGAAAGCGCCAGGGAAATAGAGCAGGAAGTCGCCGGGCAGGGGGCACAGGCAGGTGTCGAGGTGATAGAAGCGCGGGTCGATCAGGCCGAGCGAAACCGCGCGGGTTCCGAGAGCTTTTTCGAGAAAGGGCGCGGCGTCCTTATGCGAGCGGAAGCCGTGGCCGACCCAATAGAGGTCGCGCGCTTCGTCATAGAGGGCGTCGCCGGCGCCTTCGAAGGACAGGCCTTCCGGTGGATCGATCACCTCAAAACCCTGCCTTTGGAACCAGTCGCGAAAAACCTCCTCCTCGCCGCGCCGTTCGAGGCAGCGGAAGCGGCTGATGACCACTTTGCCGTTCCTGGGCAGTCCGGCGTTGGCGGTGAAGACGAGGTCGGGGAGGCCGGGGCGGGGCGCGATCAGGCGGATGTCCGCGCGCTGCTCCAGCAGCGCCTTCAAGTCCAACCATTGGCGCCGGGCCTCCGCCGCGTCGGTGCGGGCAAATTGGCCTTCCATCCACGGATTGATGACATAGGCCACGCCGAAAAAATCCGGCGCGCACATCAGGATTTGTTTCCGGCAGGGATTTTGCGGCAAGGCGGAGTTCCGAGGGCGTCACGGCACTATAGCGGGGAACGGCCGATTCGGGGAAGGGGCCGCGCGGCGGGCTGCCCGAGGGACGGCGGATTGCTTTGCTGGGCCGAGCGACGCGGCGGCTTGCGCGAAACGGCGACTTGCCGCTCATGACGTCCTGAAACAAGCGTTGATGAACCCCGGCGGGCTTGCTTCCGCCGGGGGGTCTTTCATGCGGCTTCCGACGCAGCCGTCGGGGCCTGGCGGATCAGGCAGTCGAAGGCGGAGAGCGCGGCGGTGGCGCCGCCGCCCATGGCGATGACGATCTGCTTGTAGGGCGTCGTCGTCGCGTCGCCGGCGGCGAACACGCCGTAAGCGGATGTCTCGCCGCGGGCGTCGATTTTGATTTCGCCGCGCGGGCTCAAGGAAATCGCGCCCTTCAGCCATTCGGTGTTGGGCAGGAGGCCGATCTGGACGAAGACGCCTTCGAGTTCGACGAGATTCGTCGCGCCGGTCGCGCGGTCCTTGTAGGTCAGGCCGGTCACCTTGTCGCCGTCGCCATGGACTTCGGTAGTCTGGGCCGAGACGACGATTCGGACATTCGGCAATGAGCGCAGCTTGTCCTGGAGCACCGCGTCGGCGCGCAACTGGCCGTCGAACTCGATCAAGGTGACATGGGCCACGATCCCCGCGAGGTCGATCGCCGCCTCGACGCCGGAATTGCCGCCGCCGATCACCGCCACGCGCTTGCCCTTGAAGAGCGGCCCGTCGCAATGCGGGCAATAAGCCACGCCCTTGTTGCGATATTCCTCTTCCCCCGGCACGTTCATCTGGCGCCAGCGGGCGCCGGGCGAGAGCACGACGGTGCGCGCGGAAAGCGTCACGCCGCTCGCGAGCCGCACGTGGGTGAGACCGCCGGCGTCCTTTGCCGGAATCAGCTCGACCGCCTTCTGCAGGTTCATGATGTCCACGCCATATTCCTTGACGTGCTGCTCCAGCGCGGTCGCGAGCTTGGGGCCTTCGGTGTGCTGGACGGAGATGAAATTCTCGATCGCCATGGTGTCGAGCACCTGGCCGCCGAAACGCTCGGCCACGACCCCGGTATTGATGCCCTTGCGCGCCGCATAGATCGCGGCCGCCGCCCCGGCCGGGCCGCCGCCGACGACCAGAACGTCGAAGGGCGGCTTGTCCTTCAGCTTTTCGGCGGCGCGCGCCGAAGCGCCGGTGTCGATCTTGGTGAGAAGCTGCTCGAGGCCCATGCGGCCCTGAGCGAACAGCGCACCGTTCATGAAGACGCAGGGCACGGCCATGATCTTGCGCGCCTGGACCTCGTCCTGGAACAGGCCGCCATCGATGGCGACATGGCGGATGCGCGGATTGATCACGCTCATCAGATTGAGCGCCTGGACCACGTCCGGACAGTTCTGGCAGGAGAGCGAGAAATAGGTCTCGAACAGATAATCGCCCTCGATCGCCTCGATCTGCTTGATGATTTCGGCGGATTCCTTCGGCGGATGGCCGCCGACCTGGAGCAAGGCGAGGATCAGCGAATTGAATTCATGGCCCATCGGCAGGCCGGCGAAGCTCACGCCGACTTTCGTGCCCAGGCGCGTGATGGCGAAGGACGGCTTGCGCGCGTCGGTTCCGTTGCGCGACAAAGTGATCTTGGCCGACTGGGCCGCGACGTCCTCCAGCAGGGCCGACATCTCGCGCGACTTTTCGCTGTCGTCGAGCGAGGCGACCAGTTCGATCGGGTGGACGATGCGTTCGAAATAGGAATGCAACTGGTTCTTGATCGCGGCGTCCAACATGGCGGATGGCCTCCGAAGAGAAAAATTTCAGAATGCGGCCGACGATGGGCCGCATTCTCAGGGGCCCCGGGCCGGAGCCCGGAGCCAATGGCTTTTCGGCTTCGCCGCGGCGGGCGAAAACCTGACGGTTAGATCTTGCCGACGAGGTCGAGCGAGGGGGCGAGGGTCTTTTCGCCTTCGTGCCACTTGGCCGGGCAGACCTCGCCGGGATGGGCGGCGACATATTGCGCGGCTTTGATCTTGCGCAGCAATTCCTTCGCGTCGCGGCCGACGCCGCCGGCGTTGACCTCGACGATCTGGATGATGCCGTCGGAATCGACGACGAAGGTGCCGCGGTCGGCGAGGCCGGCGTCCTCGATCAGGACTTCGAAGTTACGGCAAATGGCATGGGTCGGGTCGCCGATCATGACATAATCGATCTTCTTGATCGCCGGCGACACGTCATGCCAGGCCTTGTGCGAGAAATGGGTGTCGGTCGAAACCGCATAGATCTCGACGCCGAGCTTCTGGAATTCGGCGTAATTGTCGGCGAGGTCCTCGAGCTCGGTCGGGCAGACGAAGGTGAAGTCGGCCGGATAGAAGAACACCACGGACCACTTGTCCATCAGGTCGGCTTCGGTCACGTCGATGAACTTGCCCTGCTTGAAAGCTTTGGCCTGGAAGGGCTTAACCGCGGTATTGATGAGAGACATGCGCTACTCCGGTGTTGCGATGCGACACAAACTTGTGCGTCGCAAGGATACCTAAACTGGGCGGTTTATCGAGTGAAATTTAAAATTCAGATTTCATTGATCTATTTTTTCGATTAGTGTGGCTTCATGACGCCGCTTCCCACCCTTCGCCAATTGCGTTTTCTCGTCGCCGTGGTCGAGCGCCGACATTTCGGCGCCGCGGCGGAGGAATGCCTCGTCAGCCAGTCGGCGCTCAGCGCCGCGATTCAGGAGCTGGAGGACCATCTCGGGGTGAAGCTCCTGGAGCGCACCAAGCGCGTGGTCATTCCGACGGCGGTCGGGCTGGACCTGGCGGAGCGGGCGAGGGCTCTGCTGCGCGGCGCCGAGGAACTGGTCGAGGCGGCGCAGGCCGCGCGCGATCCTTTATCCGGCGCGCTTCAGCTTGGCGTGATCCCCACCATCGGGCCGTTCCTCATTCCCCACATCATGCCGGTCCTGCGGGAAAAGTTCCCCAATCTGAAAGTCTATCTGCGCGAGGAACAGTCCGCGCCCATTCTGGCGCGGCTCGAAAGCGGACAGGCCGACGCCGCGATCATCGCGCTGCCTTATCCCTGCGACGGGCTGGAGACGATGGAGCTGGCGCGCGACCGCTTCTATGTGGTCTGCCGGCCGGATCATCGTCTGGCCTCGCGCGCGAAAATCCGCGCCCAGGACATGGCGGGGGATGACCTGCTGCTGCTCGAAGACGGCCATTGCCTGCGCGAACATGCGCTCGCCGCCTGCTCGCTGGAAGGCGCGCGGCGCAATAGCGGTTTTCAGGGCACCAGCCTGCACACTCTGGTACAGATGGCGGCCAACGGCCTCGGCGTGACGCTCGTGCCCGAAATGGCGATCCGCGCCGGCATTCTGCGCGGCATGGATCTCGTCGCCCGTCCGCTCGAAGACGACAGTCCGCCGCGCGTCGTCGCCCTCGTCTGGCGCCCGTCGTCAAGTCGCAAAATCATGTTCCGCCAACTGGGCCAGGTGTTGCGGGAGGCCTCGGGGGCGGGGAACGACGAGAAGCCCGACGCCTCGAAATTCGCTGTCCCAGGCGCGGCAGGCGCAAAAGCGGACGCGGTAATTTCACGAAAACGCCGCGCGTAACCTGGAACCTTCCGCCTCGTCGGAGAGTTGCCATCGCGCTGCGGCCGACTTTTCCGGCTCCCGATTCGGCCTGATCCATCCGTCAGCCAGTGAGCTTTCACTGCAGCCGCCGGGTCTGATCGCGCCGTCGCGTTTGCGCGAAAGCTCGCAATTCGAAGGTCGGACAAGACGGGAAGAGTCGATTTTCAACGCCGCCGCTCACGGCAACGCTTCGAAGCCTCCAGAAAGAGCGGCTGAAGAAATAAACCAAGAACATCTTTCAGGGGAGGAGCTTAAAATGACCATAAGACCCGATCCTACATTCCACGCCTCGCCCGTGCTCGCGATGGACGCCGCGCCGGAGACCTTGGCCTATACGCTTATGCTGAGCCCTGACGCCACCAAGCCCGACGGGCTAGCGGTCGTGGACGTCAATCCCGCCTCGCCCAATTACGGCAAGATCGTCCATACGTTGTTCATGCCCTATAGGGGCGACGAGTTCCACCATTTCGGCTGGAACGCCTGTTCGTCATCGCTGTCGCCTCTGAACGGCCATCCGTTCCGGGAGCGCCGCTATCTCATCATCCCGGGCATAAGGTCGTCGCGGATTTATATCGTGGACGTCAAGGGCGGGCCCACGGCGGCGAAGATTCACAAGATCATCGAGCCTGAGGAAGTCTTCGCCAAGACCGGCTACTCGCGGCCCCACACCATCCATTGCGGGCCGGAAGGCATTTACGTCTCCACCCTGGGAGGCGGGGGCAAGGACGGCGTTTCCGGTCCGCCCGGCATTTTCATCATGGACTGCGAGACCTTCGACATCGAAGGCCGCTACGAGATGGACCGGGGCGAGCAGGACAAGCATTACGACTTCTGGTGGAACCTGCCGCGCGACTATATGGTGAGTTCCGAATGGGGCCTGCCGCCGCAATTCGAGAACGGCCTCGTGCCGCAAGATCTGCTGAGCAACAAATATGGCCACAAGCTCCATTTCTGGGATCTTCACGGGCGCAAGAATGTCCAGACCATCGACCTTGGCGCCAACCACCAGATGGCGCTGGAGGTGCGGCCCGCGCATGATCCGGTGAAGGAATACGGCTTTTGCGGCGTCGTCGTCGACACGACCAATCTCGAAGGCTCGATCTGGACCTGGTGGAGAGACAAGGACGGCAAGTTCCAGGCGAAGAAAACCGCCGTCATCCCGCCTGAGCCCGCCGACGCCGCCAATCTGCCCGATCTGCTCAAAGGCTTCGGCGCCGTGCCGCCGCTCGTCACCGATATCGACCTGAGCCTCGACGACAAATTTCTTTATGTCGCATGCTGGGGAACCGGCGAACTTCGCCAATATGACGTGAGCGACCCGATGAATCCGAAGCTTTCGGGCTCTGTTCACATCGGCGGCGTCACGCGCCGGACAAATCATCCGAGCGGCAAGCCGTTCAAGGGCGGGCCGCAGATGATCGAGATCAGCCGCGACGGCAAGCGCGTCTATTGGACGAATTCGCTCTATTCGAGCTGGGACGACCAGTTCTATCCGGAGGGCGTGCCGGCGGCGATGGTCAAGGCCGATGTCGGGCCGAATGGCGAGTTGACGCTTGACAAGGATTTTTACGTGGAGTTCCCGGAAGGCTACCGCTCGCACCAGATCCGGCTCGAAGGGGGCGACTGCTCGACCGACAGCTTCTGCTACCCGTCGGCGCGATAAGCCTATGTTCGAATGGCGTTCGACGGCGGCCCTCTGGGTGGCCGTCGTTCTCTCGGGCCTCTACCACGGGGCCAATCCCGGCATGGGCTGGCCGCTTGCGGTCTCGGCCGCCCTGATGGAGCGGCGGCGCGACGCCCTGCCCAAGGCGGTCGCGGCCCTCGGCGCGGGGCATTTCCTCGCCATGCTGGTGATCCTGATTCCATTCTCGATGTTGACGGCGCTCCTGCTATGGGAGCGGCAGATCCGCATCGCCGCCGGCATGCTGGTGATCGGCTTGGGAATTTTCCTGCTGCTTTATCGCCGCCATCCGCGCTTCTTGTCACGCGTGCCGCCGCATCGGCTGGTTCTGTGGTCATTTCTCATCGCCACCGCCCATGGCGCCGCGCTGATGCTGGCGCCGATCTATCTGGGGCTCTGCACCGCCGCTGAACCCGGCGCCGGCCACGCGGCGGCGGCGGAACTCATGCGCGCCAACGCGCTCCAGGCCGTGCTGGTGGCCGCGCTGCACACGCTCGCCATGGTGACGGCAGGCGGACTCGCCGCGGCAGCCGTCTATTACTGGTTCGGCCTCAAGGCGCTCTCGACCGGCTGGTTCAACCTCGACAGGGTCTGGGCCTTGAGCCTGATCTTCGTTGGCGCCCTGGCGATCGCGTTCGCCGCATGAGCGGCTGCGGCCACGGGGAGACGCGACGGCCCGATCCTTTTGTGGCCCATTCGGGCGGCGCCGGAAAACCGGTCGGATATTTAACCATGTTGATGACGCTTGCCCGAACCGTTCAGCCCCTCACGCCCGCATATTCTCCTTCACCGTCTCGATCAGCTGCTTCAGCGTGAACGGTTTGGGCAGGAAGCCGAATTCCTCGCCTTCGGGCAGGTTTTTCGCAAAGGCGTCCTCGGCATAGCCGGAGACGAAGACCACCCGGCATTTTATGCCGCGCTTGCGCAATTCGCCGAACATGGTCGGCCCGTCCATTTCCGGCATGACCACGTCCGACACGACGAGATCGATGCGTTCCGTGGATTCTTCCACGACGCGCAGGGCGTCGACGCCGGATTCCGCCTCCAGCACCGTATAGCCGCGCGAGGTCAGCGCGCGGGCGCCGAAGGCGCGCACGGCTTCCTCGTCCTCGACCAGCAGCACGACGCCGCGCCCGGTATGGTCGGCGGCGGCCTTCTTGTTTTCGACTTTCGGCGCCTCCACCGGCTCATCGACCGGGATGTAGCGGGTGAGGAAAATGCGGAAGGTCGTGCCGCGCCCGACCTGGGAGTCGCAGAAGATGAAGCCGCCGGTCTGCTTGACGATGCCATAGACCATGGACAGGCCGAGGCCGGTGCCCTTGCCGAATTCCTTGGTCGTGAAGAAGGGGTCGAAAATCTTGTCGCGTATATCCGCCGGAATGCCTGTGCCGGTATCCTCGACCTCGACCAGGACGTAATCGGCGGGCGGCAGCAACTTCTCCCCATAGGCCGCGCATTCGGCGGCCGGGACGTCCTTCGTCCGCAGATAGATCTTGCCGCCGTCCGGCATGGCGTCGCGGGCGTTGACGATGAGATTGACGATTACCTGCTCGAACTGGTTGAGGTCGGCCTTGACCAGCCAGAGGTCGCGGCCCAGGCGCAGATCGACCTCGATCTTTTCGCCGACCAGGCGCCGGGTGAGCATCTGCAATTCGGACAGGACGTCGCCGAGCTGCAGCACCTGCGGGCGAAGAGTCTGGCGGCGCGAAAAAGCCAGAAGCTGGCGCACGAGCCCCGCCGCGCGATTGGCGTTCTGCTTGATCTGCATGATGTCCTGGAAGGACGGATCGGTCGGCCGGTGATTGGCGAGCAGCAGTTCGGAATAGCCGATGATCGCGGTCAGGACATTGTTGAAGTCATGGGCGATGCCGCCCGCGAGTTGCCCCACGGCCTGCATCTTCTGTGACTGGTGGAGCTGCTCCTCGCGGTTGCGTTCTTCCGTGGTGTCGAGGGCGAAGACCAGAGCGCCGCGCTGGTCGCCTTCCTCGTTGGGGGTCACGAACAGCCGGGCCGAGCGCGCGGAGCCTTGCAAGGTCGCGTCGATCGCGTCGTTGCTCTCGCTCCCCGACGCCGCCGCCGCAATGGCGGCGCGCAGGGCGTCGCGATGCGGCTCGGCGACGCCATTGGCGACGAGCCGCCGGCCGCCTGCGACATCGAGCAGGGCACCGGGCAGCAGTTTGGCGAAAGCGGCGTTGGAGCGCAGGATCGCGCCGTCGCGGTCCACGCTGGCGATCGCCATGGGCGTGGAGTTGAAGAAGCGCGCGAAACGCACTTCCGCCGCGCGGGCCTCTTCCGCGGGCTCCTCGCCGGGCGCGCGGTTGAGCGCGAGCGTGCGCGAGGCCCCCGGCGCGCCGTCGTGGCCATAGGCGACGCGGTGGAGCAGGCGCACCGGCAGGCGCAGGCCGTCGCGGCGGCGCAGGTCGAGGTCGATCTGCTCGGTGCGGACCGAATTGGCAGGGCCGAAACCCGAGGACAGCAAGGCGGCGGCGTCGCCGGCGACAATGTCGCGCAGCGCCAGGCCGCCCGAGCCGACCTGGGCGAGGTCGAAATCGAGCCAGCCGGCCAAAGTCGCGTTCATGTAAGAGATATTGCCGCTGGGCTCGGTCGAGAAGAAGCCGGCCGGGGCGTGATCGAGGAAGTCGATCGCGTGCTGCAATTCCTGAAAGATGTTTTCGTGGCGCTCGCGCTCGCGGGTGACGTCGGAAATGGTCCAGAGCGCGGCCGGCGCGCCTGAGGGCCGGTCGATCGGCCGGACGCGGATGCGGTACCAGCCGAATTCGCCTTCGCCGAGGAGCGGCGGGGTGAGGCGCAATTCCTCGGCGCCGCGCTTGCCCTCGCGCGCGGCCTGGGCGAGGCGGTAGAGCGGTTCGGCCACTTCGGGCGCGCCGGAGAACAGGCGGTCCACGGTGCGCAGGCCGGCGGCGTCATTGGCGCCGCACAGAGCCAGATAGGTCTCGTTGGCGTAGATGATGCGCGATTCGCCCTCGGTCGCGATCATGCCCTCCGGGCTGCCGTCGGCGATCGCCTTGGTGACGTCGTTGCGCGCTTGGGCGCCGGCGAACTGGATGAAACCGACGGCATAGGCGAGCAGGGCGGATACGCCGACGAAGGCCAGAAAAGCAAGCAGGACGAGGATGAAGCGCGCCGCCTGTTCGTGCTGGAGAAAGGAGAAAAAGGCCATGACCGCGACCAGCGCGGCGGCCAGCAGCAGCACAAGGCCGGGACTGCCGGCGCGCTCGGAGCGATCGACGCTGGAATGGGAGGTGGTATGGCTCATGAAAACCTTGTGCAGAATGGCCGCGGCGGCCGATTCTAGACGTTTCCGCGATTCGGAGGAACGTCTACCTTGCGCTCCGCGCCCATTTTTGCGCGGGGGATTTTAAGGATTCGTCGCCGTCTCGACAATGGAAGGTCGCCGGGCGGCGGCGTCATTAACCAAATTTTAACCTTTAGAGTACACGCACGCCGCCATTGCGCTATAGATTACGGTGAGTTGGTCCGAGTTTCAGGAGATGGGCGGCGGCCATGCCGACATTTTTGCAAGATAATAGAATGCTGGCGTGGATTCTCGCTGGCGTAGCTTTTCTCGTCGCCTTCGTGTTGATCCTGAAAATCGTGGAGATCGCGGTCGATCTGCGCCGCCGCCTCCCGCGTGGATCGCGGTCGCGGCAATTGCGGCTCGGTTTTGTCGAGAGCTTCGACCTCGACGGCGAGCGCCAGCTTATGCTGGTGCGCCGAGACAATATCGAACATCTGCTGATGATCGGCGGCCCCAACGACGTGCTGGTCGAATCGGGCATCGTGCGGGTCGAGCCGCGCGAGGCGCGCCCGCCGCGTCCAGTCGAAGGGCTTGGCGGCCTGACGCCGCCGCCGGCGCCTGCGCCGCATCACGCGCCGCCCGCCATCGAGCCGTATCATGCGCCGCCGGCCGTCGAACCGCACCCCGCGCCGTCGGCGGCCATGGAGCCGCATCCCGCGCCCGTCCAGCCGCCGCCCGCCCCGCATCCTTTGTCGCCTGCCGCCGCGCCGCCGCCCGCCCCGCAGTCCGTCGCCGCGCCGCCGCCCGCTCCGCATCCCCTGGCGCCGGTCGCGCCCCCGGCGCCGCAAGTTCCGCTGCGCTCGGCGGCGCCCGAACCTGCGCCGCCTCGTCCGCCCGTCGCGCCGGAGCCGGCCCCCCAGGCCGTTCAGCCGCCGCCGCCGCCACCGTCGCGCTTCCCGCTTCCGCCGCGCGTCGGGCCGTCGAGACCGCCTTTCACGCCGCCGCCGCGCTTCACGCCGTCGGGCGCCGCGCCTGCCGGCGACCAGCCGCAGCGGCCCCGCTTCGTGGCGCCGACCTTCGCGCGGCGCGTGACGCCGCCAGCCGAGCCGCCGGCCGCCGAGCCGCCCGCTCCGCCGCCCGCGGACTCCGTTCCGGACGCCTCGCCGCCGCCGGCTCCGCTTCCGCCGCCATTCCCGGCGCTGGAGCCTGCGCCTCCCCTTGAGCTGGAGCCTGCGCCTCCGCCTCAGCCCGAGCCGGCGCCCGCGCCTCCCCCTGCACCCGAGCCTGCGCCCACGCCCGACGAGGCCTCGCCGGCGCCCGCGCCCGAACGCACAGCCGAAAACAAGTCCGACATCGACTTCGAACCGCTGGAATCGCTCGAGGAGGAAATGGCCAAGCTGCTCGGGCGGCCCGTGAACAAATAGGCCGGGCCCAGAAACAAATGGGCGCGAAGGGCGGAGGCCTTTCGCGCCAAACATGTTTCAGAACAAAAAACGGCCGTCCGGCAGCGAACGGGGTTGCGGGCTCAGTCGTCGCGATAGACGCGCTCGCGGCGCTCGTGCCGCTCCTGGGCCTCGATCGAGAGGGTCGCGATCGGGCGGGCGTCGAGGCGCTTCAGGGAAATGGGATCGCCAGTCTCCTCGCAATAGCCGTAAGTTCCGTCGTCGATCCGGCCGATGGCCGCCTCGATCTTGGAGATCAGCTTGCGCTGGCGGTCGCGGGCGCGCAATTCAATGGCGCGGTCGGTTTCCGAGGAGGCGCGGTCGGCGATATCGGCGTGGTTTTCGCTTTCGGCTTGCAGGGCGGCGAGCGTCTCGCGTGCTTCCTGCAATATTTCATCCTTCCATTTCAACAATTTGCGGCGGAAATATTCCCGCTGCCGTTCATTCATGAACGGTTCGTCCTCGGATGGGCGGTAGGTGTCCGTGTCATTGGCCGCGGCCATGCTTCCCGATCTCCCCAACGAATTGCGCGGCCTATATATATCGGGGCGCTGATCTCCACAATCGGAAGCGGAGGCCTACCCGTAATTTCGCGGGTATTGCTGAGACTTTGGCGCCGATTATGGCTTCGTCGGCGTTTTTTTTTCAGAGGTCGGGGCGGGCGGCGCCGGTTTTGTGGCGGGAAAGCTCCAGCCGTACGGCGGAAGGCGAATCGGAAGCGGCGAGAATGGAGAGACGGCAGGGCGGCAGGTCGTCGCCGCGATGGAGAGACGCGGTCCAGCAGGCGTCGGCAGCCGGGTCGGCTGACGGCTTTCTTTCCGATCGAACCGGCGCCGGGCGGGCTACGGTTCGGGAGCGGGCCACAAGCCGGAGGAAAGATTGAAACAGGAAATCTCCGCCGCTCGCCGCGCCGCTGGCGTCGAACCATTGTTTTCTTTTCATTTTTCAGCCCTCCACTTTGGTGTTGACAGAACGTGTAAAGGTTTCAATAAGAAGAGTTAATTTACAGTTGCTAGTGTTAATCATCGCAAACGAAATGTAAAGTTTTCATTCGCACATTTGCCTCGCTTTCGCTAAAATTTGTCGCGCCTGTGGATGTTTACTGTATGTTCTAGTTTGTTGGGCGTGTAGATGGTGGAGGCCCCAGTGAGTGCGGGATTTGAGCAGAATGCGGAATTCCTGGCGCTGGCGGCGCGCGAGGCGCGCGACGAGACGCGCCGTCTCCTGGCCCGCCTCGAGATCGTGATCGCCGGGCTCGCCGCCAAGGACCCCGCGGCCGGCCTCGATCTGAGGCGCTCGGCGGTGGAGTTTCTCGCCTCCGCCGGCGATGGCGTCGCGCGGCGGGGAGACGCGTTCTTGTCGGTCGTCGGGCGGCCACAGAGCGAACGCGCGAGCGAAATCGAGCCGATGATCGTGGAAATGCTCGAAAGCGAGGCTGGCGGCATGCATGTCGACGCCGTTTTCGAGATGCTGACCGAAATGGGCTTTGAAATTACGAAAGGCAATCTTTCTGTAAAATTACACCGCATGCTCAAAGCTGGGCGGCTGATTTCGACCGCGCGCGGCTTCTACGCCCTTTCAACGATGGAGCGCGCCCGCCGTCAGGCGGGGTAGGGCGCAAAAAAAAAGCGGGCCGCACGGGCCCGCTCGCCATTGGAGAGTGTGATCAAAGCTTGAAGATGCGTCTCGCCCGGAGCGAAAACGTCATCCTGAGCTTTGTCGGCTTAAGCCGACATGGCCTTCTGCAAATTCTCGTCGATCTTGTCGAGGAAGCCGGTGGTGGTGAGCCATTTCTGATCGGGGCCGACCAGCAAGGCAAGGTCCTTGGTCATGAAGCCCGACTCGACCGTGTCCACGCAAACCTTCTCCAGCGTCGCCGCGAATTTCGCCAGTTCGGCGTTGTTGTCCAGTTTCGCGCGATGGGCGAGGCCGCGGGTCCAGGCGAAGATCGAGGCGATCGAATTGGTCGAGGTCGCCTTGCCCTTCTGGTGCTCGCGGTAATGGCGGGTGACGGTGCCATGCGCCGCTTCCGCCTCGACCGTCTTGCCGTCGGGGCTCATCAGCACGGAGGTCATCAGGCCCAGCGAGCCGAAGCCCTGCGCCGCCGTGTCGGACTGGACGTCGCCGTCGTAGTTCTTGCAGGCCCAGACATAGCCGCCCGACCATTTCAGGCAGGACGCGACCATGTCGTCGATCAGACGGTGCTCGTAATGGATGCCCGCCGCCTTGAACTTGTCGGCGAATTCGGCGTCGTAAATTTCCTGGAACAGATCCTTGAAGCGGCCGTCATAGGCTTTCAGGATGGTGTTCTTGGTCGAGAGATAGACCGGATATTTGCGCGCAAGGCCATAGTTGAGGGAGGCGCGGGCGAAATCGCGGATCGAGTCATCGAGATTGTACATCGACATGGCGACGCCGGCGCCGGGGAATTTGAAGACTTCCTTCTCGATGACCGTGCCGTCCTCGCCCTCGAACTTGACGGTCAGGCGACCCTTGCCCGGCACCTTGAAATCGGTGGCGCGATATTGGTCGCCGAAGGCGTGGCGGCCGATGACGAAGGGCTGGGTCCAGCCGGGAACGAGGCGCGGCACGTTCTTGCAGATGATCGGTTCGCGGAAGATCACGCCGCCGAGAATGTTGCGGATGGTGCCGTTCGGCGACTTCCACATTTCCTTGAGGTTGAATTCCTTCACGCGGGCTTCGTCGGGCGTGATGGTCGCGCATTTCACCGCGACGCCGTATTTCTTGGTGGCTTCCGCCGAATCGATCGTCACCTGGTCGTTGGTGGCGTCGCGGTGTTCGACCGAAAGATCGTAATATTTCAGGTCGATGTCGAGATAGGGATGGATCAGCTTGTCCTTGATCAATTTCCAGATGATCCGGGTCATCTCGTCGCCGTCCATCTCGACGACCGGATTGGCGACCTTGATCTTGTTCATGCGCTGACCTTTCGCTCGGCTTGCCTGAGCCGCGCCCCCACCGGCGCGAGCCTTGCCGCGCCTATAGCATCGGTCAGCCTCATCGCCTAGTACGGCTTTGGACGAGGCTCTGCGCGAAATTTCGGCGCCGCAAACCGGCGGTCAGTCCGGGGGCCAGCTCTTGTTGCTCCTTACAGCTCCGCGCCCTTTCCGATATCGGCGTCGATCGGAAACACGATATCGAATGTGGCGCCGACCGTCGGCGTGGATGTTGCGGACAGCCGCCAGCCGTGCCTTTTGGCGACGGTCTTGCAAATTGCGAGTCCGATGCCGGTTCCCGGATATTCGGCGCGGCCGTGGAGCCGCCGGAAGGGCTCGAAAATTTGGTCGGCGTCGGTGGCGGAAAATCCGATGCCGCGATCCACGATCGCGAGCCGCCCCTCCGATCCGGTCGCGGCGCGCTGGATCGTCACATGCGGCGGCTCGTTCAGCTTGTGATATTTCAGGGCGTTCGACAATATGTTCTGCAGCATCTGATGGAGTTGCAGCCGGTCGGCCTCGACGGAAAAATCCTCTCCCTCCCACACGATTTCCGCCTTTTCTTCGGCAACGCTCTGCGAGAGGTTGTCCAGCGCGCGTTCCAGCGCCGCGGTGATTGAAATCGGCTCGATCGCATAGGACTGGTTCGCCGCGCGCGCATAGGTCAGGAGATCGGCCACCAGTCGCCGCGCATGGAGCGCCGAGGAGGCCATGACGTCGGCCGCGTAGCAGGCCTCGTCGCGATCCTCTTGCGCCATTGCGGCGCGGAGAATATCGGCGAAGGCGGAGATCTTGCGCAGAGGCTCCTGGATGTCGTGCGAGGCGACATAGGCGAAGCGCGCCAGGTTCTCGTTGGCCATTTCCAATTCGTGCATGGCGCGGCGCAGCGCATATTCGGAATCGCGGCGCGCGGTGATGTCGATAGCGAAGGCCACCACCCGCGAGCCGACGGCGGTCTCGATCGGCGTCAGGCCGACCTCGATGAAGAATTCCGAACCGTCGCGGCGCAAGGCGACCAGATCGCGGCCCATTCCCATCTGGCGTTTCTCCGCCGCGGCGGAGAAGCCGGCGCGATGGCCGCGATGGGCGTCCCGCACCTTCGCCGGCATGAGTTCTTCGACGCGCCGGCCCGCGAGGGCGCCGTGCTCATAGCCGAACATGCGCTCGCATTCCTCATTGGCGAGTTCGATGCGGCCGTCGCCGTCCACCAGCAGCATTCCGGCGGGACAGGCCTCGAAGGCCCGCCGCAGCATTTCATTTTCGTCGCGCGCTTGTTTCATCTGCGCCTCGTGACACCGTCGCGCGGATCAATTTTCGCGTTATCCGCTCGCAGCTTGGATTGCAAGGTTAACACAAGCGTCCTATCATTTGCTTCCGTCCGTTCAGATTGCGTTGCACGAAAATTACTCAAAAGGATACTTGAGTGCGATTGTTCTTCTTCTTAGCTTCGTGAAAATTATTATCTTCCAACGCGAAAGGTTTTCGAATGGCGGTTAGCGACGAGACCGCAGGGCGTAAGGTTGACGTCTTGATCATCGAGGACGATCATGACGACGCTTACTTGTTGACCCGGGCGTTGAAGCAGGTTTCACGCGAGCGCGGTCTCAGGCTCGACATTCGGCACAGCGTCAACGGACTTGACGCAATGGGCGAGGTCGCGCGCAAGGATATGCTGAACCACCTGCCGAATGTGGTGGTGGTCGATCTCAACATGCCGGTGATGGACGGCGGCCGCTTCCTGAAGCTGCTGCGCTCCGAAATGCGGCTTCCGGGCCTGCGCGCCGTGGTGCTGACGACATCGACCGAAAAGCCGGTGCATGACGAGGCGCGGGCCAACGGCGCCGATATGGTCTTCGCCAAGCCGAGCGAACAAAAGGAGCTGATCGTCATCGCGCGGCAGATCCTCGATTTCGACGCGGACGTCGCCGCCGTCTGACGCCCTTGCCTCAAATTCCTGTCGTGATTAGGTTGCGCACCTTTTGGAGGACGCGCATTGGTCGGGGCCGGGACGGACAGGACGAAGCCGCTTTTCGAGGGCGGCCCGGCGATCATTCTGGTGCGGCCCCAGCTTGCGGTGAATATCGGCATGTGCGCGCGGGCCATGGCCAATTTCGGCCTGTCCGACCTGCGGCTGGTCAGCCCGCGCGAGGGTTGGCCGCGAACGGGAGCGCGGCGCAAGGGCGCCTATGCGGCCGCCGCGGGCGCCGTTCATCTGCTGGAGCGCGCCACGGTTTACGATTCCACCGCGGCGGCGATCGCCGATCTCAATCATGTCTGGGCGACCACGGCGCGCGAGCGCGGCCAGTTCAAAAGGGTCGAAGTTCCGGCGCTCGCCATGCCGGAATGCGCCGCCGCCACGCTCGCGGGGGAACGGCACGGCATATTGTTCGGCCCCGAGCGCACCGGGCTCGACAATGACGACATCGCGCTGGCCAGCGCCATTCTGACCTTTCCGGTCAATCCGGCCTATGGCTCGCTCAATCTCGCCCAGGCCGTGCTTTTGTGCGGCTATGAATATTTCAAGGCGCGCGAGGGCGGGGCGCAGCCGTTCGAGCGTGACGAGCGCTCGCCCCCGGCCCAGCGCGAAATGACTTTGTCCTTCTTCGAATTCGTCGAAGGCAAGCTCGACGAAGCCGGCTTCTTCCGCCCGGAATCGAAACGCCCGGTGATGCAGCGCAACCTGCGCAACATGTTCCACCGCATGAACCTGACCCAGCAGGACGTGCGAACGCTTTGGGGCGCGATCGTCCGCCTGGTCGAGGGCCCGCGCGAAAAACCGCAGACGCGCAAGAGGATCAAGCAGAAGAAGCCGGAGGCGGCGGAGCCGGGCGAGGGCGGCTAGCGCCGCCGTTTCCCGATGTTGAATGATGCGGTTTCCGCGCGAGTGGAATAGTTTCCCGAATGGATCGTTCGGAAAGCGTGCAACGCCAAACGGGGCGGAATTCGGCGATGAGCCGAAGGTCTGGCCCGGGCCGGACGCCTTCAGACGGTCGAGGCCTCGCGGGATGCCCCGCCCGCCGTGCGCGTCGTCGCCGTCAACAGAGCATGCAACGCGTCAGGATCCGCGGGTTTGGCCAAGTGACGATCGAAACCCGCCGCGACGCCGCGCCTGCGATCTTTATCGCGGTCCCAACCGCTCAGGGCGACCAGCATGATGCTGCTTCCCTCCGGCATTTTTCTGATTTTCTCCGCGACTTCGTAGCCGTCCATTTCCGGCATGCCAATATCGATGAAGATGATGTCCGGTCTGAATTCGGGGATGCTGACCAGCGCCTCGGCGCCGCTGTAGGCGACGCGGACCTGCGCGCCGTACCCATCCAGCAACAGCGAGAAACTGTCGGCGACGTCATGATTGTCGTCGACGATCAACACCCGCGGCGCCGGGGCCGGGGCCGAGGCCGGGGCCGTTGCCATCGCCGGCGTCTCCTTGGCGCGCGCCGGCGCGGCGGTGAGCGGGAGCCGCAAAGTGAACGCGCTGCCCTTGCCGAGGCCGTTGCTTGCCGCACTTATGGCGCCGCCGTGCAGCGCCGCGAGGCTTTGCGCGAGGGATAGGCCGACGCCGACGCCATCCGCCGGCCGGTCGCCATCGCGCTCGCCCTGGAAGAAAAGGTCGAAAATATGCGGCAGGGCCTTGGGAGATATTCCCGCGCCATTGTCGCGCAAGGTCGCGATGGCGAAAGCGCCGTCGCGCCGGGTTCCGACCTCGATTTGGCCGCCCGACGGCGTATATTTCAAGGCGTTGCCGAGAAGATTCCCCACGATCTGGACGAGACGCACCGGATCGCCATCGACCGAAAGCTCCTTGGCGGCGAGGGAAACGCGCAGATCGCGCTTGTCGTCGAGCGAAGGCGTGGCCGCTTCGACCGCCTCGCGCACGATGGCGTTGAGATCGACGATCCGCCGTCGCAATTCGATCTTGCCTTGCGCGATGCGCGAAACGTCGAGAAGATCGTCGACCAGACGCTTGAGATGCGACGCTTGCCGCCCCATCATTGCGTGCAGCCGCTCGGCCTCGCCGGCGGCCAACCCGCGATGTTTCAAGACTTCCAGAGCATTGACGATCGGCGTCAGCGGATTGCGCAGTTCGTGGGCCAGCGTCGCCAGGAACTCGTCCTTGCGCCGATCCGCCGCCCGCACCTCCTCGCGCAGCAAATGAGCGTGGACCGTGTCCGCCGCCCGTCGCGCGCAGATTTGCGTGAGCCTCCGGTCGCGATCGGCAAAAGTCCGCGGCTTCCGGAAATGCACGGACAGCACGCCGAGGACCCGCCCCGTGGTGCAGCGCAACGGCGTCGAAATGACCGCGCGAACCCCGGCCGCCCGTAATTCCTCAAGGATTGGCGCGAAAATCGGATCAGCTTGAACATCGCCGACTTCCGTCTGCCCGTCATGGGCCAGCGCCAGGGCGCCGGGCGAGCAGTCCCCGACGGCCGCCACGGCGAAGCGGTCGATGTAACGCTGGTCGAAGCCGCGCTGCGCGACGATGCGCAAAGTCTTGTCCTTTTCGTCCAGAAATTGGACGACGCCGAAATCGGCCTTGAGCAATTCGATCGTGGCGTCGAGAAATTCTCGCAGCGGCGCGATGATTTCGCCGCTGTCGAATACGGCCGTGCTGAGGTCGTGCAGACTCGTCAAGGCCTTCAACTCCTCGGCGAGATCCTGTTCGGCGCGCTTCAGCCTGGTGATCTCGGCGAAAGTCAGGACGAGGCCGCTGATCCGCTGATCGAGGGTGCGATAGGGGCGGATGCGCGCCAGCAGCCAGCCGCCCTCCGTCGTCGGGATTTCATGTTCGATCGCCGTCAGGCTTTTCAACACCTGAACAGCATCCTGTTCCAGGCCGGGATAGTCGAGCTTGCGGGTGAAGTCGGCAATGGCGCGTCCGACGTCGCCTTCCGCGATGCTGAAATATTGGACGACTGCTGGCGTGAACATCCGGATCTTGAGATCGCTGTCGAGGAAAATCGTGGCGATTTCGGTCGCCGATATCAGGTTTTCCAGGTCGCTGTTCGCCGCCGAAATCGTCTCCAGCTTGCTTTTCAACTCGCTGTTGAGGGTCTGCAATTCCTCGTTCAGCGATTGCTGTTCCTCCTTGCTGGTCTCCAGCTCCTCGGCGGTCGAGCGATATTCCTCGTTGATCGACTGCAATTCCTCGTTGGCGCCGAACAATTCCTGGGTCGCCGCCTCCTGCTCCTTGCGGCTGGCGATCAGCCGGTCCTGCGCAGCGCTCAGCTCCTCGCGCAGGCGGACGACCTCCTCGCGATTGATGTCCTCGTCGCGCAGAGGCGCTTCGCTCGCCGGCGCCTCGCCGGCGTCGAGAAAGAAAACCAAAGCCTGGCCGCCGCTCTCGCGGGCGGGCGCCACCTGCAAGGCGGTCAGGCGGCGACGGCCGTCGAAGTTGACAACGACCGGCCGCGTCAGCGTCGATTGGCCTTTTTCCAGCGTGCTTTGCAGGGCCAGTTTCAGATCGACGCGCAATTCTGGGCGGGCATGTGCGGCGAGGTCAGCCGTGAATCCGCCCTCCGGCGCGCACAGAAAACGACCGGCCTGGGCGGAAAGGTGGACGATCCGGCCCGCGCCGTCGACGAGAGCGCTCGGCGGCGCCGCATGTTCGAGGCCGGCGGCATGGGCCTGCCGGCTGCTGAGCGGCGGCTCGGGGCCTATCAGTCTCAACTCCTCTGCGAACGCGACGTTGCGGCTGCGGACCAGTTGCGGCAACGGCGGCGCAACCTTCTGCGCCGGCGGCAGCGAGGCAAAAATCCGCGCGTCGCGATCTACGGCGTTGAACAGGCCCGAGGCGATTTCGACCGTCTCGGCCGAGCCGAGAAACAGATAGCCGCCTGGCTTGAGCGCGTAGTGAAAAAGGCTCAGGAGCTGACGCTGCAATTCGCGTTGCAAATAAATCAGGAAATTGCGGCAGGTGATCAAGTCGAGCTTGATGAAGGGCGGGTCCTTCAGCGCGCTGTGCGAAACGAACAGAATCAGGTCGCGCAGTTCCTTGCGCACCCGGTAATCGGCTCCGTCGGCGATGAAGAAGCGCCGCAGGCGCTCTTCCGAAACGTCAGTGCGGATCGTCCCCGGGTAGCGGCCTTCCCGCGCCACGGCCAGGGCGTTTTCGTCGATGTCGCTGGCGAAGATCTGGATCGAGGGATGAAGGCCGCGCCGGTCCGCCTCCTCCAGCAGGATCATGCCGACGCTATAGGCTTCCTCGCCGGTAGCGCACCCAGCCACCCAGGCGCGGATGGGCCCGTCGCCCTCCAGCCCGTCGAAGATGGGCGCGACGGCCTTCTTGGCCAAAGCCGCGGAGGCATCGGGGTCGCGAAAGAAAGTCGTGACCGAGATCAGCAGGTCGGCCAAAAGCGTTTGGGCGTGTTCCGGCTTCTCGCAAAGATACTGAAAATAAGCAGCCAGGTTGGGCTGGCGGGCGAGTTGCATGCGCCGGGAAATGCGGCGAAAGACGGTGGCACGCTTGTAGTTGGAAAAATCGTGGCCGACGCGTTCGCGCAAGAATTTCAGAATACGTTCGAGATTTGCCTCTGATTCCTGCTTGTCCAACCCGCGGAGCGCCTCCCCGCCGCGCATGGTTTCGGCCAGCTTCGCGGCGATTTCCGCGACCGGGGCGACGAAATCGGCGATGCCCGCGGCGATCGCGCTGTTCGGCATCATGGCGAATTCGGCTTCGTCCGGGTCCTGGACGAAAACGACGCCGCCGGCCTCCTTGATGGCGCGAACGCCACTCGCGCCGTCCGAGCCTGAGCCGCTCAGAACGATCGCCACGCCGTCGGCGCGCGCGGTGGCGACTGATTCGAAGAACACGTCGATCGGATGGCGGCGCCCGCGCGGCTCGTTGAATGGCCGGGCCTTGATGTCATCGCCCTGAATGACGAGTTCCCGGTCCGGCGGGATGACATAGACGCAGTTCGGTTCGAGCCGCGCCGACTTGGCGACCGCCTGGACGGGCATGGCGGTCGCCGCCGCCAGAATTTCGCTCAAAGCGCTAGGCTGCTCAGGCGCAAGGTGCATAATCACCACGAAAGCCGCGCCAAGGTCCGAGGCGATGTGGGAAAAGAAATCCCGCAGCGCGGGCAAACCGCCCGCCGATGCGCCAATGGCGCAAACGGGCGTGTGATGCGGCGTCGGGTCGCCGTTGCTGGCAGTATTGGCCATGCCTTGCAGATACCAGGGGCTGGCGGAACAGGAAAATCAGATGAGCATGCGAAAACACGTAGCCCTTATGTTTTCGTGACTTTCGACAAATATCCGAGCGCCCTTGCGGCGATCATAGAGCCGACCGAGGAGGGACGCAAACCGAAAGCACTGCGGCTCGATATTGACGGCCGGCTCGAGTCGCGGTCGGTCCCAGCCCTCAGCCCACCCTTTTCCACCCCTCCGGGCCGAGGCGCTCCTGCGGCAGATATTGCGCCTTGTAGCCCATCTTCTTCGAGCCCTCGACCCAATAGCCGAGATAGAGATGGGGCAGGCCGAGGGCGCGGGCGCGGGCGACGTGTTCGAGGATCATGTAGGCGCCCAGCGAGCGCTGCGGCTCGCTGGGGTCGTAGAAGGAATAGACCATCGACAGGCCGTCTTCGAGGATGTCGGTGAGGCAGGTCGCGACCAAAGGCCCGGCGCCTGCGCGTGCGCGCAGGCGATAGGCGATGAGCCGGCTGTCCACATGGCTGTCCTCGATCATCATGGCGTAGTCGAGCATGGCCATGTCGGCCATGCCGCCGTCGCTATGGCGCGAATCGAGATAGTTGCGAAAAAGAGCGAATTGTTCGGCGTCGGCATGCGCCGGGCCGATGGTCGCGGAGACGTCGGCGTTGCGGGCGAGGATGCGCCGCTGGGTGCGGCCGGGCGCGAATTCGTCGCATAGAATCCGCACCGAGACGCAGCCTTTGCAATGATCGCAGGCGGGACGATAGGCGATGGTCTGAGAGCGGCGAAAGCCGGAATGGGTCAGGGCGTCATTGAGATGCGCCGCGCGTCGTCCGACCAGATGCGTGAAAACCTTGCGCTCTTCCTTGCCGGGCAGGTAGGGGCAGGGCGCGGGGGAGGTCAGGTAGAATTGCGGCGGATCGCGCGGCTCGCTGGTCAATGGTTCCCCTTTCTATTCACGCGCGGCGTAACACGATGACCCCGGCGAGAATGTCGTGCAAGCACCTTTTGTCGGAAGCGAACAGGGAAAACAGCAGGACGGGCGCGAACAGGTACAGGCTTAGGTAGAAGAGTACCGCATGGACCGAGGCGTAAAGGAACGGCACGCGCGAACCGTCGGTCAGGCGCATTTCGAGGTCCATCGCCTTCATGCCCGGCGTCGCCATGCTTGAGCTGGAAATGGTCAGGCCGTTGTAGAAAAAGGCGACGAAGGGAAAGAGCGGCGGCAGGAACAGCCACGCGATCCCAAGCGTCAGCAGACCCAGCCCGAAGAAGATGGCGAAGGACAGAATCGACACCAGGATCAGGTCGAGAAGCAGTGCGAAAATGCGCCGGCGCCGCACCCCGGCCAGGGCGCTGGCGGGCAGGGGAGCCAGGGGATAGACGGCCGGACGGGCAGGTTCCCAGCTATTGGCGTTGCTCATGGTCGCGCGCTCCACACTTGCTGCGAAGCATTAATTTGGCGGTGGTCCTGGCCGGGCGCAAGAGGCGCGTTCACGCGCCGTTATGATTCGACGTCGGCGCGTTCACGCGCCGTTATGATTCGACGTCGGCGCGTTCACGCGCCGTTACGATTTGACGACGGCGCGCGCCCGCGCCGTTATTATTCGACAACGGCGGGCGCCTCATAGACCAGGAGCTGGGAGCCCCTGCGCGCGCCGCTCGCGCCGCTCGGCGTGAAGCCGAGCTTTCGCAGGAGCCGCCACGACGCCGCGTTTTCGCGCGGGCATTCGGCGATGACGCGCCTCTCGGGAAAGACTTCCCGCAGCCTTTCGAGCATGGCCCGCGCCATTTCCGCGCCGTAATGCCTGCCGTGGAAAGGCGCCCCCAGCCAGAAGCCGATCTCGATGTCGTTCGCGCTGCGGGCGACGGCGCCGACGCAGCCGATCATCGGCCCGTCAGCGCCGGCTCGCACGACGCCGAAACAGCCTTTTCTGGCGCCGGGCAGACCGATGAGATCCTGGGCGTCGGCGATGGTGAAGGGCTGGCGCAGAAACGAAACTCCGGCGGCGACCAGAGGATCGTTGGTCAGAACGACAAGTTGGAAAGCGTCGGCCGGCTGAAGCGGCCGGATGAATAGGCGTTCGGTCCGCATTCCCTCGTCGGGGAAAAGCTTTTCGCGCAGATGATCGATTTTCGCTCCACGCCCGACTTGCCTTGCACCCATAACACTTCCCCCAACCAGAGGACGCTTCCCCAATTCGGGCGGAATTTTTTTGGGCGCATGCGCGGCGCGGACAGGGCCGCCGGCCGCTTCTGCGTTCAAGCGCTCTTTTTGAGCATTTCCGCCACTTTCGGCGCGAAATAGGTGAGGATGCCGTTCGCCCCCGCCCTTTTGAAGGCGAGTAGGCTTTCCAGCATGGCCTTTTCGCCGTCGAGCCACCCATTCCGCGCCGCCGCCATAATCATCGCATATTCCCCGGAAACTTGATAGGCGAAGGTGGGTGCGGCAAAGCGCTCCTTGACCCGATGGATAATGTCGAGATAGGGTAGGCCCGGCTTGACCATGACCATGTCGGCGCCCTGTTCGAGATCGAGCGCGACCTCGCGCAAGGCCTCGTCGGTATTGGCTGGATCCATCTGATAGGTGCGCTTGTCGCCGGTCAGCACCGCCTTGGTCCCGATGGCGTCTCGGAACGGGCCATAGAAGGCCGAGGCGTATTTGGCGGCATAGGCCATGATCTGGACGTCCTGAAACCCTTCGCCGTCGAGCGCGGCGCGAATGGCGCCGACCCGCCCGTCCATCATGTCCGAGGGGGCGATGACGTCGGCGCCGGCGCGGGCCTGGTTGAGCGACTGCTCGACCAGAATGGCGACGGATTCGTCGTTGAGAATGGTTTCGCCCTCCATGACCCCGTCATGGCCATGGCTGGTATAGGGATCGAGCGCGACGTCGGTGATCAGGCCGACCTGCGGGACTTCCTTCTTTATCGCGCGACAGGCGCGGCAGACGAGATTTTCGGGATTGAGCGCCTCCGAACCGTTGGGGTCGCGCAGTTCGGGATCGGTATAGGGAAAGAGAGCGAGCGCCGGGATGGCGAGTTCGGCGGCCTGGCGCGCGGCGGTGACGGCCTGGTCCACCGAAAGGCGCTCGACCCCGGGCATGGAGGCGACCTCGGTCCGCACATTCTCGCCCTCGACGACGAAGATCGGCCAGATCAGGTCGTCGGCGGTCAGGACGTTCTCGCGCACCAGCCGCCGGGTCCATTCCGCCTTGCGGTTGCGGCGGGGGCGGTGGGTGAGGCCCAAGGAGCGGTCCATGGAAAGGTTCGGGGAAGGGCGGGGCGCGTCGGTCATGATCTCGTTCCGGAAAAGTCGCCTCCCATAACATATTGCGGCGGGCCCGCGAAAAATTTTGCCGCGCATGGTCAAATGCTTTATCGCAAGTGCGATCCAGCAGGATTTCCGAAAAGTGGTCGCCGGTTTTCGGACAAAAATCCTGCCAAAAAGAATGTGCAGGACCAAAGCGAATGGACAAGGCGGACCGCGCGCGCAAGGAATTCGACCCTGAGGGCTGGGGCGCCATCAAGGTCGGCGCGCGGCCGGGCCCCGAGGCGGAGGAGGCGCGGCGGCTGTTCGCCCTGACCCTGTTCGTCCGGGTCGTGGCGCTGCTGTGGATCCTGCAGGCGCTGGAGCAATGGCGGCGCATCATCGCGCCGGCGACCGGCTCCTTCGCGGACCTTTCGCCCTCAATGATGACGGCGACCATCTTCTTCGCCGTGCTCGATCCGGCGGCCGCGGTCGGGCTCTGGCTGCTGGCGCCCTGGGGCGGGGTGGTCTGGCTACTGACCCTGATCGCGCAGCTCTTCGTAGCCTGGTTCAAGCCGTCCTTCTTTCTTCTCGGCGGCGCCTTGAAGATCGCCGACGGCGTGCTGCTCGCGCTTTATCTCATCCTGTCCTGGCGCGCCAACAACGCTTCGGGAGAGCCTACGGCAATCGACAATCTCATCGCCCGGCTGCGCGAACTGGCGCGCCGGAAAACTCCGGAAAGCTGAACGGAAATCAACGTAAAGACTTGTTTTATTTCACACAAGATTCACTTCAATTCCGGCAAAAATCGGTAACGGGAGATTCAGCCTGTTATTTAAACTGGTTTTCATTCGGGCTGTTTACATTGCGGACTATCGAGGCCGCCGGGCAACAATCGGCGCGCAAACAAACCGCAGGGACGACCACGATGAACAACATGATGAAGAACAGCTTGTCCGCCGGCCGAGCCGAACGCTGCGCCGAAGTTCGCCCGGCCTACCTTGAGGCCCTCACCCTGGTGGAGCGCCTTCATCGCCGCCTGCTCGACGTCATCAAGGACGAGTTCGACCGCCGCGGTCGCTCCGACATCAACGCCGTCCAGGCGCTGCTGCTCTACAACATCGGCGATTCCGAACTGACCGCCGGCGAGCTGCGCACCCGCGGCTATTATCTGGGCTCCAACGTCTCCTACAATGTCAAGAAGTTGGTGGAAATGGACTATCTCCATCACGCCCGCTCCCGCATCGACCGCCGTTCGGTGCGCATCAGCCTGACCCCCCAGGGCAAGGAAGTGCGCGACATCGTCGCCGCCTTGTACGAGAAGCACGTCCTCACGATCGAGCAGATCGGCGGGGTGTCGGTCGAAGAGTTCAAGGTGGTCAACAACGCTTTGACCCGCCTGGAGCGCTTCTGGACCGACCAGATCAAATATCGCCTCTGATTTCAGGGCGCGCCGCGCCTTGACGCCTCGATCGATTGTTGCGCCGGGCCCACAGCGCCCGGCTTTTTTTTCGCCAGCCGGCGCCGCCTTAAATTCGCCGCGCTATTCGCGCCTTTTTAACCCTCATGATGGACACTAATCCGCGCGTAGTCCGCCGGCGCCGGCGCGCAAATGCGCCATGAAGATCGGCCTGGACCCGGGAGTTTTCGGAGCTTTATCCTTGAATATCGCTGAATTGTCGAGAAGCCGCGCTTTCTCGCCGCGCCGTAGGGGCGCGCTCGCCCGTTTCGCCCTTGGCGCCGCTTTCGGCGCTTTTGCTTGCGCCGCCCCGGCCTTGGCCATCGATGGGTTCGGCCAGGCCGAATGGGCGCAACGTTATGATTCCGATGCGGAACTGTCGGTCCAGCGATCCAATACGCCGCTGCTGTCGCCGCGGACTCTGGCGGCCACGGAACAGGCGATCGAGAGGTACAAGGGCATCGTCGCCAATGGCGGCTGGAACAAGGTTCCCGCCGGCGCGACGCTAAGGATCGGCTCCAGCGGCTCGGCGGTGCTCGCCCTGCGCAAGCGCCTGGCGATCACCGGCGATCTCGATCCCTCCGCTTCGCGCTCGGGCGTTTACGATTCCTATGTCGAAGCCGGCGTCAAACGTTTCCAGGCGCGCCACGGCCTGATTCCGACCGGCGTCGCCACGGCCCAGACCATCGCGGTGATGAACATCCCGGCGGATTACCGCCTGCACCAGCTCGAAACCAATATCGTCCGCCTGCGCACCTTCGCGGCCAATCTCGGCTCGCGTTTCGTCGAGGCGAACATTCCCGCCGCGATGGTCGATACGGTCGAGAACGACACGGTGATCACGAGCCACCGCGCCGGCGTTGGCCGCATCGACCGCCAGTCGCCGGTCATGCAGACCCGCGCGCTCGACGTCGATTTCAATCCCTATTGGACGGTGCCGGCCTCGATCATCCGCAAGGATTTGATCCCGCGCATGCAGGCCAATCCGAACTATCTGACCGAAAACCACATTCGCATCTACGACCGGAACAACAACGAGGTTCAGCCCGACCAGATCAACTGGCATTCGATGGACGCGGTCAACTACCGCTTCCGCGAGGACCCGAGCACCGAGAACTCGCTCGGCGTGGTGCGCATCAACATCAACAATCCTTACGGCGTCTATATGCACGATACGCCGGAAAAGGGCGTGTTCGGCGACGATTTCCGCTTCGTCTCCTCGGGTTGCATGCGCCTGCAGAACGTGCGCGACTATGTCGCATGGCTGCTCAAGAACCAGCCCGGCTGGGACCGCGACCATATCGACCAGGTCATCGCCTCGGGCGAGCGCGTCGATGTCAAGATCGATCCCCCGGTCAATGTCTATTGGGTCTATATCACCGCCTGGGGCCAGCCTGACGGCGTCGTGCAGTTCCGCGAGGACATCTACCAGCGCGACGGCTTCTCGACCGCGAACGCGGGCGCCGCGCCGGTGATCCAGCCCGTGGCCCAGGACGGCGTCAATCGCGGCGTCAACCGCGGCGCGGACCTCGACCCGGGTCCGGACGACCGTTAATTCGGCTTCGCTCCCGCGCCTCCGGCGTTTCGCGGCGGGGGCGTCGTTTTTTCAGGCGCTGCGAAACATCGGTCACGGCCGTCGCGTCCGTTCCCGTTGTTCAAGGTTGATTTCGATCGGCCAAGGCATTTGTTTTGTTCTTCAAAATCTGCCTGCCTTTCTCTCCATCGCCGCCCTTCTCGCGGCCGCCGCCGAGCGCCTCCTGTCCTGGCTCCTGCTGCTCCCGATCGGAGTCACGGGGCTTTGGGCGGGCGTAACCCATATTATCTTTCCCGAAATCGCCGCCGCTTACATTGGATGGCAGGTCAGCCCCTTCCAGTTCGAGGTCGGCATGGCCGACCTCGCGATTGGCGTGACCGCCTGTCTGGCGTTCTGGCGCGATCTGAGCTTCAAAGCCGCCGCCGTCGTCGTCGCCTCCATCTTTCTCCTCGGCGACGCCATCGGCCATGTCAGGCAGATGATCGCGACCGGCGATTTCGCCCCGGCAACGCTGGCCTTCCCTCCTATCTGGACCTCGTCTGTCCCTTGCTTGCGATCGTCCTTCTGGCGTTGGCGAAACGCGCATCGGGCGCCGCGCGCGATCGCTGACGATTGCGCCCGCGCATTCCAATAGCCTTTCTTCGCTGCGTTTCGCATGGTAAGTGGCGGGAAAATCCCCGTTTCCCGATGGAGCCCGAAATGAGCCAATCCAACGCCGCGGTGGCGACGAATCTCTCCAACAGCTTTTTCGGCGCCGCGCTGGCGGAATCCGATCCCGAAATCGCCCGCGCCATCGGGCTGGAGCTTGGTCGCCAGCGCAAGGAAATCGAGCTGATCGCCTCGGAAAACATCGTTTCGCGCGCGGTGCTCGAGGCACAGGGTTCGGTGCTGACCAACAAATATGCCGAGGGCTATCCGGGCAAGCGCTATTATGGCGGCTGCCAGTACGTGGACATTGTGGAAAACCTCGCCATCGAACGGGTGACGAAACTGTTCGGCTGCCGCTACGCCAATGTGCAGCCCAATTCCGGCAGCCAGGCCAATCAGGCGGTCTTTCTCGCGCTGCTCCAGCCGGGCGACGTCTTCATGGGCCTCGATCTCGCCGCGGGCGGTCATCTCACCCATGGTTCGCCGGTCAATATGTCCGGCAAATGGTTCAAGCCGGTTTCCTACGGCGTCAGCCGCGAAACCGGCCGGATCGACATGAATGAGGTGGAAAGGCTCGCCCATGAGCACAGACCAAAACTGATCATCGCCGGGGGCTCGGCCTATGCCCGGTTCTGGGATTTCGAACGGTTCCGGGCGATCGCAGACGCGGTTGGCGCTTATCTCTTCGTGGACATGGCCCATTTCGCCGGATTGGTGGCGGGCGGCGTCCATCCCTCGCCTTTTCCCCACGCCCACGTTGTGACTTCGACCACTCACAAGACGTTGCGCGGCCCACGCGGCGGCCTGATCCTCGCCGACGACGAGGAGATCGGAAAGAAAATCAATTCGGCGATCTTCCCCGGCCTGCAGGGCGGACCGCTGATGCATGTCATCGCCGGCAAGGCGGTCGCCTTTGGCGAGGCTTTGCGCCCGGAATTCAAGTCTTATGCGCGCAGGGTCGTGGACAATGCGAAGGCTCTGGCCGACGCCTTGCTCGCGGGCGGGTTCGACCTCGTCACCGGCGGCACCGACAATCACCTCATGCTGGTCGATCTGCGGCCGAAAAAGCTCACCGGCAAGGCGGCCGAAATCGCGCTCGGCCGCGCGGAAATCACCTGCAACAAGAACGGCGTGCCGTTCGATCCCGAAAAGCCCTGGATCACCTCGGGCATCCGCCTCGGCGCCCCCGCCGCGACCTCGCGCGGTTTCGGACTGGCCGAATTCGTGCAGGTCGGCGAAATGGTCGTCGAGACGCTCGACGGCCTCGCGCAAAACGGCGAAGCTGGCAATGCGGCGGTCGAGGCGTCGGTCCGGGCGCGGGTCGCGGCGCTGACCGACAGATTCCCGATTTACTGAAGACGGGCGCCTTGTTTTCGCAAAACGGCCGCTGAAACAATATAATTTAGAAAAAGTTGCGATTCGGCCGAATCGCGCTCTATTCTAGGGCGCGGCGCGGCTTTCGCGTTGCAAAAATTCGGGGAGCCACCGCCCGGCCTTGTTGTCGCCTTGTTGCGCACAGGCTTTGCCGGAATGGTAGGCTGTCTCGGCCTCGCGGGGATTGCCGTGCGACGCGAGGTGTGGAGAGGATTTTGAAGCGTAATCTCAAACGGCCGGAAACGGCCGGCATCAATGACATTCTGTCGCGCGACGGAGGAAATTTCGCGCTCTTTCTCGACTTCGACGGCACTTTGGTGGATATCGCGCCAACGCCCGGCGCCGCCGTCGCTCCGCCTGGGCTGCCCGAACTTCTCGCCCGTCTCGAAGCCCTGCTCGGCGGCGCGCTGGCGGTGGTCAGCGGCCGCGAAATCGCCGACATCGATCACCGCCTGCGCCCCTTTTGCGGGCGCGCGGCAGGCGTCCACGGCGCCGAAATCCGGTTCGATCCGAAGGGCGCGGTCACGAAACAGGGCGCGCTCGACCCGTCCGTTCTGGCCGGCGTCCGCCGCGTGGCCGCGCCCGATCCGCGTCTCCTGATCGAGGACAAGAGCGAGTCGGTCGCCATCCACTATCGTGGCGCCGCCGACGCCATGCCGGGCCTGGAGCGCGCGCTGGAAGAGGTCGCCGCGGCGGCGCCGGACGGGCTTTTGCTGTTGCGCGGACGCATGGTTTTCGAAATCCTGCGCGCCGGCGTCTCCAAGGGCGAGGCGGTGTCGCGTTTCATGGCGGCGGCGCCTTTCGCGGGCCGGCGCCCGGTCATGGTCGGCGACGACCGCACCGATGTCGCCGCGATTGAGGCGTGCATCGCCCACGGCGGCTATGGCTTCCGGGTCGCGGGCGGCCTGTTTTCCAAAGGCGAAGCGGAATTTTCGGACCCGGCGGCGGTCCGCGCCTGGCTCGCCGATCTGGCGGCCGGGCTTTCTTCCTGACGGGAGCATGATGAATGACGATCCATCCGTCGCTTGACCTTGCAGTGATCGGAAATGGCAATCTTTCGGCCCTGGTCGACCGTTCGGGAGCCATTGTCTGGATGTGCTGGCCGCGCGTGGACGGCGATCCCTTGTTCTGTGCGCTGATTGACGGCGAAAAGCCGGAAGACGGCTTTTTTTCCATCGTTTTCGACGACGAAAAGGGCGAAACCGAGCAGAGCTATGTGCGCAATTCCGCCATCGTGCGGACGATCGTGCGCTCGGAAAGCGGCGCCGCCTTTTCGATCACGGATTTCGCGCCGCGCTTCCACCGCCACGACCGCCTGTTCAACCCGCCGACGATCGTGCGGGTCCTGGAGCCCCTGTCCGGCCTGTGCCGCATCCGCATCCGCCTGCGGCCCCGCATGGCTTACGGCAGCCTGCGCCCGACCCCGGTCATGGGCAGCAACCACGTGCGCTTCGCCGCCGACGGCGGCGGGTCGATCCGCCTTTCGACCGACGCGCCGGTCTCCTATGTCGCGACCGAAGGGGCCTTCGTCCTGTCGCGGCGGATGACGCTGATCCTCCATCCCGACGAGCCCATGTCGGATTCGATCCCCCGCGTCGGCCGGGAATTCCAGGACAGGACTCTCGACTCCTGGCATACCTGGGTGCGCCACCTCAACCTGCCGTTCGAATGGCAGGAGCAGGTCATTCGCGCCGCCATCACTCTGCAATTGTGCAGTTTCGAGCAGACCGGCGCGATCGTGGCCGCGCTCACCACTTCGATGCCGGAGGCGCCGCGCGAGCAGCGCAACTGGGATTACCGCTATTGCTGGATTCGCGACGCCTATTTCACCGTCCTCGCCCTTAACCGCGTCGGCGCCTCGGTGACCATGGAGCGCTTCATCGACTATGTCACCAATATCATCTCGATGGAGGGCGGCTCGAACATGCGGCCGGTCTACGCGATCCTGCCCGAGTCCGATCTTGAAGAACGGGTTGCGCCCGATCTTGCCGGCTATCGCGGTTACGGGCCGGTGCGGATCGGCAATGACGCGGTCAACCAGGTCCAGCACGACGTTTATGGCAGCGTCATTCTCGCCGCCTCCCAGATGTTCTTCGACGAGCGTCTGCCGAAAAAGGGCGACGAACATCTGTTCGCCATGCTCGAACCGCTCGGCATGCGGGCGCTGGCGGTGGCGCTGACGACCGACGCCGGAATCTGGGAATATCGCGACAAGCCCTCGATCCATACCTATTCCGCCGCCATGTGCTGGGTCGCCTGCGACCGCCTGGCGCGAATCGCGACGCGGCTCGGCCTGCAGGAACGCGCGGAGCAATGGCGCAAATCGGCGGATGGCTTGCGCAACGAAATCCTCGTCCGCGCCTGGAACGCCAAGCTGAAGGTCTTCACCGGCAGTCTCGATTCCGACCACATCGACGCCAGCGTGCTGCTGCTCGCCGAACTCGGGCTGGTCAAAGCCGACGATCCGAAATTCGTTTCGACCGTCGAGGTCATCGGCGATGTGCTCGCCCGCAACGGCTATCTCTTCCGTTATGCCGCGCCGGACGATTTCGGCGCGCCCTCGACGGCCTTCACCATCTGCAGCTTCTGGTATGTCGAGGCGCTCGCCGCGATCGGCCGCCCCGAGGAGGCGCGGGTTCTGTTCGAAAAAATTCTCGCGCGCCGCAACCACGTCGGTCTGCTGTCGGAGGACATCGACCCGGTGACCGGCGAACTCTGGGGCAATTTCCCGCAAACCTACTCGTTGGTCGGGATCATTCTGTGCGCCATGCGACTATCGAAAAGCTGGGAGGTGGCGCGATGAGCCGCACGCGCCAAAACCTGAGGGCGTTTCTGGACAAGCCGGGCGTTTTTTACACCGCCCTCGGCATCGTCGCCGGCATCGTGCTCGCTATCGCGCTCGGCGCGCTGTCCTCGCTGATCATCAACGGCTGGATCCAGCGCGACATGGATCTGCGCGCCGAACTGATCTACCGCTCCATTCGCGATCAGGCCGCGGCCTCGGGCATCAACGAGCATAGCGCCCTGAGCAAGGTGATGGGGCGGATCGCCGAGGACGACCACATTCTCGGACTGGGCTATTGCACCAAGGACGGCAAGCTGGCGATCGCCACTTCTGCCATGCCGATCAATCTCGACTGCAAGGAATTCGCGCAGGCGAAATCCGGCGGTCTGACCGTGCTCACGCCCAAGCACGGTCACATCCGCATCAACAGTTTTCCCCTCACCGTCGGGTCGTCATCGGGCGAATTGCTGGTGGCGCACGATCTCGACGTGGTTGAACGCCGCGAACGCGACGCCCAGATTTACGTGACCGCCGCGCTCGCGGCGGTGGCGGTCGCATTCGCCATCCTCGCCACCGCCCTGGTGCTCGCGCTGCGCCGCAGCTGGATGCAGTCGCTGCGCGTGGCTATCGGCGAAAGCCTGCACCAGACGCCGCCGCCGGCGCAGCCGAACGGCCAATCCGCCGTCGATCGCCAGATTAACGCGCTGCTGGCGGACCTGCGCGTGCGGCGTAAATTCACCCATGGCATCTATGTCAAATGGTCGCCGGAAAGCCTGCGCCAGCTGCTGCAGGACGAATTGCCCGACGCTCAGGTGATGATCGTCTCGAACCGCGAACCCTATATCCACAACAGGATCGACGGTGAAATCCGTCTCCAGATTCCGGCGAGCGGCCTGGTGTCGGCGCTGGAGCCGGTGATGCGCGCCTGCCGCGGCGTCTGGATGGCCCATGGCGGCGGCTCGGCCGACCGGGAGACGGTCGATCGCAACGACCGGCTGATGGTCCCGCCGAACGACCCGACCTATAGCCTGCGGCGCGTCTGGCTGAGCGACGAGGAGCAGGACGGCTATTATTACGGCGCCGCCAACGAGGGCCTGTGGCCTTTGTGCCATCTCGCCTTCATCCGTCCGAACTTCCGCGAGTCGGATTGGGCCAGCTACAAGGAGGTCAACCAGCGTTTCGCCGACATCGTCGTGCAGGAGGCCAATTGCGAGAACCCCATCGTTCTCGTGCAGGATTATCATTTCGCGCTGCTGCCGCGTATGATCCGCAATCGTCTGCCCAAGGCGACCATCGTGACCTTCTGGCATATTCCCTGGCCGAACGCCGAGATCTTCTCGATCTGTCCGTGGCGCGAGGAAATCCTCGACGGCCTGCTCGGCTCGTCGATCCTGGGCTTCCACACCCAGTTTCACTGCAACAATTTCTTCGAGGCCGCCGACCGTTTCATCGAAAGCCGGATCGACCGCGAGAATTCCTCGATCTGTCTGCGCGGCGCCGAGACCCTGGTCAGGCCCTATCCGATCTCGATCGAATGGCCGCCGCGCGCGCTCGTCGGCCAGCCGCCGGCCAGCGTGTGCCGGGCCAATGTGCGCGCCCGCTTCGGACTCAACGAGGACGTTCGCATCGCCGTCGGCGTCGAGCGTTTCGATTACACCAAGGGAATTCTCGACCGTATGCGCGCGGTGGACGATCTGCTGACCATGTCGCCGCAATGGCGCGGCAAATTCGTGCTGATCCAGGTCGCGGCGCCGACGCGCTCGAAACTCGACGCCTATGCCGCCTTGCAGCAGGAGGCCGAAAATCTCGCCGAGACGATTAACGCCAAATATGCGCGCGGCGGCTGGAAGCCGATCCTGCTGGTGGTGCGGCACCACGAACCGAACGAAGTGTTCGAACTGTTCCGCGCCGCCGACGCCTGCGTCGTGTCGAGCCTGCACGACGGCATGAATCTCGTCGCCAAGGAATTCGTCGCCGCCCGCGACGACGAGCGTGGCGTGCTGATCCTGTCGAGTTTTGCGGGCGCGGCCTTCGAATTGCCGGAGGCGCTGATCGTCAATCCCTATGACGCCCACGGCATGGCCCGCGCCTATGACCGGGCCCTGCGCATGGACCCGGAGGAACAGGCCGAACGCATGCGGATCATGGTGGACCAGATCAGCGAGCGCAACGTCTATCGCTGGGCGGCGCAAATGCTGCTCGACGCCGCCTGGCTGCGCAAACGCGAAAGAATCGCCGCGCGGGTATGATGCGGGGAGAGCCGGGTCCGAATTGAGGGCACGACCGTACTCCCTCTCCCCAGCTCATTTCAATCCTTGCCGGCCGGTTTCTTCCGCGCCGGCTTCTTCGCGGGCGCGTCGGGCTCGAAGGGCGGTTCGTCCGAATCGACGATCTCCGGCTTTGCCTTGGCGCCTTTGGCCGCCGGCTTTTTCGCTACCGCGGTCTTTTTGGCCGCTGCCGTCTTTTTGGCCGGGGCCTTTTTCGCCGGCTTTTTCGCGCCGCCGGAGTCTATTTTGTCCTCGATCAGTCTGATCGCCTGCTCCAGCCCGATGTCGTCGAGCGTCATCGATTTGGGCAGGGTGGCGCTGATCTTCTCCCAAGACACATAGGGTCCGTAGCGCCCGGCGCGGGCTGTGACCTGGCCGCCGTCGGGATGTTCGCCGAGCACGCGCCCGCCGCCGGACGGCGCGCCCGCGGCCTTGGCGTTGACCAGCTCCACCGCCTTTTCCAGCGTCAGTCCGGTCATGTCGGTCCCGCGCGGCAAAGTGGCGTTGACCTTGCCCCACGCCAGATAGGGTCCGAAACGTCCCGCCTTGAGCGTGATCGCGCCGCCTTCGGGATGGTCGCCGAGCGCGCGGATTTCGCCGCCGGAGCCGCGCGCGCCGCCGCCGGCCTCCTTGGTCACGATGAGATCGATGGCGCGATTGGCGCCGATCTCCAGCACGTCGTCGTCCTTGGCGAGATTGGCGTAGGTCTTCTTGTGCTGGACATAGGCGCCATAGCGACCGATGCCGGCGAGAATCGGTTCGCCGGTCTCGGGATGTTTCGCCACTTCGCGCGGCAGCGAGAGCAGCGCCAGCGCCTTTTCGAGGGTGACGTCCTCGGGCTTGAGGTTGCTGGAAAGCGACGAGCGGCGCGGCTTGTCGTCTTTTCCTGCGTCTTGGCCCTCCTGGACATAGGCGCCGAAACGCCCGTCGCGCAAAGTGATTTCCTTCCCGGTCTTCGGGTCCTCGCCGAGAACCTTGACGCCGGGGCGCTCGCCCTCGACGCCGTTGGCCTCGCCGCCGCGGTTCGACAGGGTGCGGGTATATTTGCACTCCGGATAATTCGAACAGCCGATGAAGGCGCCGAACTTGCCGAGCTTCAGCGACAATTGGCCATCGGCGCAGACGGGGCAGGCGCGCGGATTGGAGCCATTTTCCTTGGCCGGAAAAATATGGGGCCCGAGCAGGTCGTTGAGGCTGTCGAGCACCTGCGTCGTGCGCAACTCCCTGGTGCCGTCGATGGCTATAGAAAAGTCGCGCCAGAAGTCGCGCAGCACCTGTTTCCAGTCGATCTCGCTGTTGGAGACGCGGTCGAGCTGCTCTTCGAGAGCGGCGGTGAAGTCATATTGGACGTAGCGGCCGAAAAAGCTTTCGAGAAAGGCGGTGACCAGCCGGCCCTTGTCCTCGGGGACGAGGCGTTTCTTGTCGAGCTTCACATAATCGCGCTCGCGCAGCACAGCGAGGGTCGAGGCATAGGTCGAGGGACGGCCGATCCCCAATTCCTCCATGCGTTTCACCAAAGTCGCCTCGGTATAGCGCGGCGGCGGCTCGGTGAAATGCTGGGTCGCGTCGATCTTGTCCTTCTTCAGGATTTCGTCGGGCGCGAGCGGGGGCAGGCGGCCGGAGTCCTCGTCCTCCTCGTCGTCCTTGCCTTCCTGATAAAGCTTCAAAAAGCCGTCGAAGCGCACCACCTGGCCAGTGGCGCGCACGTCCAGAACGCGGCCTCCCGCTTTCGCCTCGATCTCGGCGACGGTGCGTTCCAGCACCGCCGATTCCATCTGGCTCGCCACCATGCGGGTCCAGATCAGCTCATAGAGTCTGGCCTGGTCCGCCTGGAGATGGCGCGCCATGTCTTTCGGCAGGCGGGAAACGTCGGTGGGGCGGATCGCCTCATGGGCTTCCTGGGCGTTCTTGGCTTTGACCTGATATTTGCGCGGGACGCCGGGCACATACCGGTCGCCGAATTCGCGGCCGATCACCGCGCGGGCGCTCGCCACGGCCTCGGGCGCGACATCGACGCCATCGGTTCGCATATAGGTGATGAGACCGACGGTCTCGCCGCCGAGGTCCACGCCTTCATAGAGCTTCTGCGCCACCCGCATGGTGATCTCCGGCGCCATGCCGAGTTTGCGCGACGCTTCCTGCTGAAGGGTCGAGGTGGTGAAGGGCGCGTAAGGATGGCGCTTGGCGGGTTTGGCCTCGACGGAAACGACGCGGAAAACCGCATTTTCGAGGTCGCGCTTGAAGCCTTCCGCCTCGGCGCCGGCGCCGATGTCGAGCCGCGTGATCTTCTTGCCGTCGGCGCCGACGAGGCGCGCGGTGAAGGGCGCGCCGGCCTGGTTGCGCAGATGCGCGACCAGCGACCAATATTCGCGCGCGACGAATTTCTCGATCTCCAACTCGCGGTCGCAGACGAGGCGCAGGGCCACCGACTGCACCCTCCCGGCGGAGCGCGCGCCGGGCAGCTTGCGCCACAGCACCGGCGAGAGATTGAAGCCGACGAGATAGTCGAGCGCGCGGCGGGCGAGATAGGCCTCGACCAGATTCTCGTCGATCTGGCGCGGATGTTTCATCGCCTCAAGGATCGCGTCCTTGGTGATGGCGTTGAAAACCACGCGTTCGACCGGCTTGTCCTTCAGCACGCGCTTGGCGCGCAACACTTCCAGCACATGCCAGGAAATGGCTTCGCCCTCGCGATCCGGGTCGGTGGCGAGCACGATGCGGTCGGCGTTCTTGACCTTGGCCGCGATGTCCGACAGGCGCTTGCCGGCCTTGCCGTCCACTTCCCACAGCATCTTGAAATCGGAGTCGGGATCGACCGACCCGTCCTTGGCGGGCAGGTCGCGGACATGGCCGAACGAGGCGATGACCTCGAAGTTCTTGCCCAGATATTTGTTGATCGTCTTGGCCTTGGCAGGCGATTCGACGATGACGACGTCCATGCGGCAACCCCGAAGGCCGTTTGAGCGGCCTGCAAATCCCTTCGGGACGCGCCCCCCGCGGCCCTGAACGGGCCGGGAAAATGGGGGACCGGGGCGCGTCTGTCAAATGGTCCTTGCGCCGCGCCTGAAATTTGCGCATGGCTTCCCTCGCGCCCGCCGCTCACCCGGAGAGAGCCTCAAATATGTCCATTCCCGGCTTTTCCTTTGCGCACAAGCATCTGCTCGGCATCGAGGGCCTCAGCCGGCTCGACATTCTCCACCTGCTCGATCTGGCGGAGGAGGCGATCTCGGTGTCGCGCCAGGTCGAGAAGAAAAAGGCCCGGCTGTCGGGGCGCACCCAGATCAATCTGTTCTTCGAGGCCTCGACCCGCACCCAAAGCTCGTTCGAACTCGCCGGCAAACGCCTCGGCGCCGACGTCATGAACATGTCGGTGGCGACGAGTTCGGTGAAAAAGGGCGAGACCCTGATCGACACCGCGATCACGCTGAACGCCATGCGGCCGGACATCATCGTCGTGCGCCATCATCAGGCCGGCGCCGCCCATCTTCTCGCGCGCAAGGTCGATTGCGCCGTGGTCAACGCCGGCGACGGCGCGCATGAGCACCCCACGCAAGCCCTGCTCGACGCTTTGACCATGCGCCGCGCCAAGGGCCGCATCGAGGGGCTGACAGTCGCGATCTGCGGCGACGTGCTCCATTCGCGCGTCGCGCGCTCCAACATCATCCTGCTTTCGGCGCTCGGCGCGCGGGTCCGGGTGGTCGGGCCCTCGACCCTGATGCCGACCGGGATCGCGCAGATGGGGGTCGAGGTTCACAACAATATGCGCGACGGTTTGCGCGACGCCGACATCGTGATGATGCTGCGCCTGCAGCGCGAGCGCATGCAGGGCGCCTTTATTCCCTCTACGCGCGAATATTTCCGCTTTTTCGGGCTCGATTCCGACAAGCTCGCCTATGCCAGGCCCGACGCCATGGTGATGCATCCGGGGCCGATGAACCGCGGCGTGGAAATCGATTCCAGCGTCGCCGACGGCGAGCAGAGTCTCATTCGCGAGCAGGTGGAAATGGGCGTCGCGGTGCGCATGGCGGTGCTCGAGGCGCTGTCGCAAAATCTGCCCAACGCGTAACGGCGGAAAAGAAATTTTTTTACTTTGTGTTTGGAGCGAATCGCCTATCCTGATTCCAGCGAGGAACAGGCCGATGGCGTCACTCAAACCAAAGCGCGCACAAGCCGCTCTCGCTGTTTTGCCAGTAAAACCGCATATCCCTCCATCGTGCTGTCCGCCCTAGCAAGCGGATTGTGCGCCCGTCGATTCACATCTGAGGAGTCAGCGCGTGGGCAAGCAACTGGACCGAAGAAAGAGCCGCAATTCCCGTCAACATGGAGATGCCGAGATCATCGAATTCAAGGGGAACAAATTCCAGAACGATCGAGTCCTTCCCCCCATCAAGGCCCTCAACCCCACGCAGGCGCAATATCTCGCCGCTCTCAGGTCCTCTCAGCAAGTCGTCGTCCTCGGCCCTGCCGGCACCGGAAAAACCTGGATCGCCGCCACTTACGCCGCCGATCTCTACCGGGCCGGACAAATCGACAAAATCATCCTCACCCGCCCCAATGTGCCCTGTGGCCGCTCGCTCGGCTTCTTCCCCGGCTCCCTTCAGGAAAAATTCGCGCCCTGGGCGGTTCCGATCACCGACGCCATCAAGGAGCGCATCGGCGACGGCGCCTTCGACATTGCGGTGAAGCGCGGCGATATCGAAATGGCGCCCTTCGAGGTGATGCGCGGCCGCTCCTGGAAAAACGCCTTCATCCTGCTCGACGAGGCGCAGAACACCACGGTCGGCGAAATAAAAACCTTCCTCACCCGCGTCGGCGAAAACTGCATCAGCGTGGTCAACGGCGACGTCAACCAGTCCGACATCCAGCAGGCCTCGGGGCTGCGCAAGATGATCGAACTGATCCGCGCCCATGGCCTGCCGGTGCCGGTGGTCGAATTCGAACTCGAAGACATCGTGCGCTCGGGCCTCTGCGCCATGTGGGTTCGGGCCTTCGAGGGTGAGGGCGCCGCGCTATAGGCGCGGGAGTTCCCCACCTGGCCACCGCAAGGCGGCCGGGTGGGGGGCCGCGCCCCGAGCGCCGCCAACTTTGGCTTTTCGCAAAAGCCCCCTAAATTCGGCGCGGCGGCGAGACGGATTCGTCGCGCGAAAAGGACGCCCGGATGAGCCGCCTCGTCACTGTTCTGAATGGCCCCAATCTCAACCTGCTCGGCCAGCGCGAGCCGGAAATCTACGGCTCGGAGACCATCGCCGACGTTGAGCGCGCGTGCCATGCGCGGGCGAACGAATTGAAGCTGGAGGTGCATTTCCATCAAAGCAACCGCGAATATGAGCTGATCGACTGGATTCACGAGGCGCGGGGCAGGGCCGGAGGCATCGTCATCAATCCGGCCGCCTTCACCCATACGTCGGTGGCTTTGCTCGACGCCCTCAACGCCTTCGAAGGCCCGGTGATCGAGGTGCATATTTCCAACATTCACAAGCGCGAGGAATTTCGCCATCATTCCTTCGTTTCGCGCCGCGCCGACGGCGTCATCGCCGGCTGCGGCGTTCAAGGCTACGAACTCGCTCTTCTGCGCCTTGCCCGCCTGATCGACGCCACAGGGTGAGCGCACGGATTTGCGCCGTGATTGCCAGCGAAGGGAAGCAATCCTCCCCTCCCGTGAGCCCCGGCGTGGATCGTTTCACTCCTGGCCATGACCATTCCTGATTGGGCTTGTCTGCGAGCGACTGCGCCGATGCGCGTGAAACCAAAACTTCTCAAATATTTCTTCGGTTATCACATCGTGAACGGCGTCGCCGTTGCGATCGGCGTGCTGATCGTCGGGCTCGCATCATCGGGCCTGTTCGGCTTTGAGTCCGGCATGGCGGCGGCTCTGGGCGCGCTCTGCGTCTCGATCGCCGACACCTCGACGCCCTTTTCGGCCAAGCTGCGCATCCTGCCGCTGGCGTGGATTTGCGCCTCTGTTCCAGCCTTTGCCGCCGCCTTCGCCGGCGGAAGTCACCTCGCCGAAGGCGTGGTCGTCATCGTCTCCGGTTTCATCGCCGGGCTGCTGATCGCATGGGGCCGCTGGGCGCTTCCGCTCTCCGTGCTTTCGCTGCTGTCGCTGGTTCTTGCGCTGGGCGCGCCCGCCGTGACCCTTGCCGCCCGCCTGAATTACGCCGAGATGGCGACCTTCGGCGGCGCCTTATATATCCCATTGGCGCTTGCGCTCACCAAACTCACCGACGCCTCGGGCCGCCGCATTACGCTTGCCGAAGTCCTGCGCGAATTCGCGTCCTTCCTGCGCCGGGTCTCCGGCTTCTATCGCAAGGACGCCGACGAGGGCGAGGTCTGTCTCCGGGTGGTCGAGCAGCAGGTGTCTTTCGCCGATCATCTCCAGACCGCACGCAGCCTCATCGCCTCCGCCGCCGGGCGCCCCGAGGCGACGCGGCTGATCGCGGCGCTCGCCGCGGTGCTCGACGCCTTCGACGGCGTCGTTTCGATGCTGGCCGATCATGCGCCGCTGCGGCTGGCGCATGGCTCGTCGAACGGGGCGCCCGATGGCGCCTCGGCGTCAGCGGATGACCCGGCGGCGCAAATCGAGCGCCTTCTACGCGAAATGGCCGGCGATCTCGACGCGCTGGCGCTCGATCTGGTCGTCGGCGGCGGGCAATTGTCCTTTCCGAACCGAGAGCCGGAGCTCGACGCTTTTTCCGCAGCTATTGCAGCCATGGAGGCCGGGCAGGGCGCCGATCCGACCGTCCTGCGCGCCGCGCGCCTCACCCGCGCGCGCGTCGGACTCGCGTTGTCGCAGCTCGCCAGCCTTCCCGCCTTGCTGACCAGCCAGGACGCCGCCGAAAAGGCCATGGCCGGCGTGGACATGCGCGCCTTCGCGCCGCCGGTGAAAGTCTCGCTCGACGTCATCCTGCAGCACCTGCGCTGGTCGTCGCCGATCTTCCGCCACGCCGTGCGGCTCGCTCTGGCGCTCGGCTGCGGCTACGCCCTGACCGTGCTGGTTCCCGGTCTGGAGCACGGCAACTGGATTCTCCTGACCATCGCGGTGATCATGCGCGCCAGCTATGCCGCGACGCGCCAGAGACGCGACGAGCGGCTGCTGGGCACGATCCTCGGCTGCGGCGCCGCGGGCGCGCTTCTGTGGATCGGCTCGTGGCCGCTGCTGTTCGCGGTTCAGCTTCTCGCGTTGGCCGTCGCCCATGCCTATGTGAAGATCGACTACCGCCTGTCCTCCTTCGCCGCGTCGGTGATGGCGCTGCTCGCGCTCCATCTGCTCGATCCGACGAAGGCGCCGCTGGTCGCGGCGCGTCTGATCGATACGGGCGTCGGCGCCCTCATCGCCTTTCTGTTCACTTTCCTGCTGCCGCAATGGGAGCGCCATAGCGCGCCCGGCCTCGCCGACGGCTTTCTGCGCGCCCTGCGCCGTTACGCCGACCGGTCGCTGCGCTGGAACTCGCCGGAGCAGGATTACCGCCTGGCGCGCAAGAACCTCTTGGAGGCCTTTTCGGCCCTTGGCGAATCGGCGACGCGGATGCGCGCCGACCCCGAGGCCCAGCGCGCCGTCTGGCCCCATTACAGCAAACTGATCGCCGCGGCCTATGTCACCGCCGCGCAGATCGTCACTGTGCGCCTTCTGATCCGCAACCGGCGCGGTGATCTCGACCCACTGGCGAGCGAAAAGCTGCTGGACGCGACCCGGCGCGCGGCGATGGCGCAGCTGGATTTCGCCGCGCCTCCGCCGCCGCCCGCTGCGTCGCAAGATGGTCATGGCGAAACCGTCTTCGCCGCGTTGCGTCAGCGCTGCGAGGAGGTTTTACGCGAAGCAGAACGCTTGCGCGCGATCATTGCGGAAATTTGGACGCCCGCGCCGGTTGGTGACCAAAAGGGTGAAGGGCGTGCCCATGATGCGAGATCGGATGACCGAGCCGCACTCTGACCGCTCCAATTTATTCATTGTTAACGAACATCACAATGTAGTGAATATGAAAATATCTTTTAAATATTTAACATCTTGATTTATGAGCTAAAAGCAGCAATATCGGTTAATTACTACTGTAATTTTATTATTATTATATTTTTAGATAAAGCTCATGGCGTTGTTTTTTATAATTAAAACGAATAAAATTCAGACAATATAAAGTATTGAATAGTTCTAGCTAAACTATGATTGGCGAATGCGTATTATAGCTAGACCTTATGCAGGATATTTAAAAATGATCAAAACCTGAAGCCGCATCGAGCGCTATCGATAAGCATAAAACGCAACGGTGCAGGTCGTTTTCAGCGACAACCGAGGGAGGCGTCAATGAACACCAAGGCAACGGCGGTTAACGCAAAGATGACTATTGTCAAGATCGTGCTTGTCTCGACAGCGCTCGCGGCCTTTGCCCCCGGGATCGCATTTGCCGAATCTAAGGGGACCTCGCCCTATGTGACTCACTTCATTTTCCGGCCGCTGCAGAACCTCAAGGCTCCCGGCTTTTCAGCCGTCCTGTTGGAGGCAGTTGGAACCACCCAGAATCTGAAGGGAGAAAAGATGCTTGATAAGATGTCGGCGCGGTGCACGGCATTGAATGTCGATTCAGGGCCAAAGAAATATATCGACGGTGCATGCATCCTGGCCGACGCCGATGGAGACATGATTTTCTCGACCTTCGACACCCGCGATGTCGACAAGTCGCAGCCGACGATGAGTTGCGGCACGCACATCATTACGGGCGGCACCGGGAAATATAAGGGGATCTCGGGCAGCGAGCCTTTCGCATGTAACGCCATGCCTGCGCTGGCCGGCGAAGGCGGTTATTTCGCAATGGACATTCCGCATAACACGAGCTGGGAAATCAAATGACGTTACCCCCGCGCCGCGTTCAGGGGGCTGGCGGGCGGTCGAAAATGTGACGCTCGCAGGCGCGGAGGAGGGACGACACATGGAGTGCGGGCAGGTTGCCTTCCTGCCCGCGTATTTCGGCGTCGCGACGCGCCGCGCCGGCGCGGGATGATTTGTGGCGGGCGCCAGGCGCCTCATAAAAAGCTCGGCCGAGTTTGAACGGTGATACTTGCGGTTTGAACGATGATACTTGCGACGGCAGCGATTGCGTCGGTGATCCTCCGCCCATTGTCAACGGTGTTTAGCGGGAGCGCGCCTGTCTGGACGCCAAGCGGAGTCATTCGCTGAACAAAGTCAATCCGTCATAGAAGAATCCTGGTCTGGCTGAGTCGCGCGATTGGCGCGGGCGGCGCCGCCCGCTATAGTGTGCGACGGAAGCCTCGGAATCGCCGTGCCGGAAAAAGATCTCCGCATCGTCATCGTCGATCAGAATCCCCTGCGCACCGCGATTTTGCGCGACGGTTTGCGCGAGGCGGGACACGTTCAGGTGACGGTGCTCGAGTCCTCGCTCGATCTCGAACGGCGCCTTGGCGCGATCGATCCCGACATCGTGCTCATCGATCTCGAAAATCCCAATCGCGATGTGCTCGAACAGATGATCCGCATCAGCGGCGCCAATGCGCGGCCGGTGGCGATGTTCGCGGATAGTTCTGACAGCGCCATGATCAACGCGGCGATCGACGCCGGCGTCTCGGCCTATGTTGTGGACGGGCTCCGGAAGGAGCGGGTGAAAAATATTGTCGACCTGAGCGTTTCGCGCTTTAACGCCTTCGCGCGGCTGCGCGAGGAACTGGCGCATGTCCAGGGCCAGCTCGCCGACCGCAAGGCGATCGATCAGGCCAAGGGGCTGGTCATGAAGGCGAAGAACATCTCCGAGGAACAGGCCTATGCCATGATGCGCAAAGTCGCCATGAACGAGGGCAAGAAGATCGCCGAAATCGCCCGCTCCATCATCACCGCCGCGGAATTGCTGAAATGACCCGGCCTCTGCGCATTGGCTACATGCCCCTCACCGACGCCGGCCTGCTGTTCGTCGCCGCGGCCAAGGGCTTCGATCACGAGGAAGGGCTGGTTTTCGACCTGCGCCCCGAAACGTCCTGGGCCAATCTGCGCGACAAACTGGCGCTCGGCATCTATGACGCCGCCCATATGCTGGCGCCGGTGGTGATCGCCTCGACGCTCGGCCTCGAAGGTTTTGCCGCGCCGATGATCGGCGCCGTGGCGCTTGGCCTCGACGGCAACGCCATTTCCGTCGCACCCCCGCTCGCCGACTGCATGCGCGAGAAGGCCAAAGGCGATTTCGCCGATCCGGCGGTCACCGCGCGGGCGCTGGCGGCGGTCGTCGCGGAACGGCGCAACAAGGTCCTCCCGAACTTGCGTTTCGCCCATGTCTTTCCCTATTCCACCCACCATTATCAGCTCAAATTGTGGATGCGCCTCGGGGGCGTCGATCTGGAGGGCGTGCGCATGACGGTGACGCCGCCGCCCCTGATGGGGGAGAGCCTGCGCGGCGGCTTCGTCAACGGCTTCTGCGTCGGCGAGCCATGGAACAGCCTGGCGCGCGACGCGGGCGAAGCCGAAATTCTTCATCCTTGCCGGGCCTTGACGCCCGACTGCCCCGAAAAAGTTCTGGCCTTCCGCGCCGACGCCGCGGGCCAGGAAAAGGAACTGCCGCGCGCCGCCGCCCGCGCCGTGCGCCGCGCCGCTTTGTGGGGCGAGAGCCCTGAAAACAAGAAGGAATTTTGCTTCCTGGTCGCCGAGGGGCTTGGCGGCGGCGTGACGCCGGCGATGGTCGCCACGGTTCTCGGGCGCGACGGCCGGTCGGCTCCTTGGCTGCGGCTCGACGCCGATTCCACCGCGCTTTCGGGGATGCAGGCGCTCTGGCTCTATGTGCTGATCGCCGCCAATCGTCAGTCGCCGGTTTCCGAAGAATTCGCCGGGCGGGCGCGCGAGGCGTTCTGGCCGCAGGACGGCGCGCCTCCGGCGCCGTCCGCGCCGGCCTTTTTCGACGGGCCATTCGCGGAAGCGGACTGGCGCGACGTTCTCGCGGCGCTGTCGGAGCCGCAACGTGGCGATCCGACAGAGTCTGCATTTTAGGCCGATCGGTTAATATTATTGCTGATTTTGCTTATCAGTTCGGCGGCGCCACATATTTATGCAAAGCAAAAAAACACAAGAAACATCGTTAAATCAATTTGATAACGGTCTATTTGTCGGCTGGCGCCGGAATTGCTGTAAAGGCGACAGGTCAATGACGACCCCGATCATCGGTTCGTGAAAGCCAAAGGCGGCTTTTGCGTGAGGCTGGCTGGCGCCCTGACATGTTCAGGACGCCGGAAGAGCGGGTTCGTCATGCACTCCCTCCCGAAAGTCTCGCGTACGAACCCTTGCCCGGAGTCGTTCCAGCAAAGGGTCCGTCATGGGACAAGTGGATCAAACCAGCGTACCGACCAAGATCGTCGTCATCGGCAATGGCATGGCCGCCGGCCGCGCCATGGAAGAGCTTTTCGCCAAGCAGCGCCCGCCGCTGCAGGTGACGGTTTTCGGCGCCGAGCCGCGCGTCAATTACAATCGCATCATGCTGTCGCCCGTGCTTTCGGGCGAAAAGACCTTCGAGCAAATCATCATCCATGACGAGGCCTGGTACGCCAAGCACTGCGTCCGGCTGCGCTCCGGCCAGCCGATCGTCGCGATCGACCGCAAGGCCAAAACGGTCGTCACCTCGGGTGGCGACCAAGTCCCCTATGACAAGCTGGTGATCGCGACCGGATCGCAGCCCTTCGTCATTCCCGTGCCGGGCGCCAATCTCGAAGGCGTCGTCACGTTCCGCGACCTCGACGACGTCGAGAAGATGCACGCGGCGGCGGCGACCGGCGGCAACGCCGTGGTCATCGGCGGCGGCCTGCTCGGCCTGGAGGCGGCGGCGGGCCTCGCGCTCAAGGGCATGAAGGTTTCGGTCGTGCATCTCATGCCGACCCTGATGGAGCGCCAGCTCGACCCCAGCGCCGGCTATCTGCTGGAAAAGGCGATTTCCGAGCGCGGGATCGACGTTTACACCAAGGCCAATACCGAAGCCATTCTCGGCTCGGATCGCGTCACCGGCGTCAAGCTGAAGGACGGCGCGATCCTGCCGGCCGATCTGGTGGTGATGGCGGTCGGCATCCGTCCCAATTTCGGGCTCGGCAAGGCGGCGGGCCTCGACTGCAACCGCGGCATCGTCGTGGACGACTGGCTGCGCACCAGCGATCCCGACATTTTCGCGCTCGGCGAATGCGTGGAGCATCGCGGGCAATGCTATGGCCTGGTCGCGCCGCTCTATGAAATGGCCAAGGTTCTGGCGAGCGAACTCGCCGGCGAAAAGCCGTCCGGTTTCGTTCCGGCGGTCACCTCGGCCAAGCTGAAGGTCACCGGCATCGACCTGTTCTCGGCCGGCGATTTCTCCGACGACGACGAGAACAACGAGATCGTGCTGCGCGATCCCGCGCGCGGCATTTACAAGCGCGTCGTCATCCACGACAACAAAATCATCGGCGCCGTGCTCTATGGCGACACCGAGGATGGCGGCTGGTATTTCGATCTCCTGAAAAAGGGCGAGGACGTCGGCGCGATCCGCGACACCTTGATCTTCGGACAGGCCTATCAGGGAGGGTCCCCGCTGGACCCTACGGCGGCCGTTGCAGCCTTGCCGGATGATGCGGAAATCTGCGGCTGCAACGGCGTATCCAAGGGCTCGATCGTCGCGGCGATCACGTCGGGGGGCCTCGCGACCCTCGAAGACTTGCGTGCAAAGACCAAGGCTTCGGCCTCCTGCGGTCAATGCACCGGCAAGGTCGAACTGCTGCTCGCGGCGACGCTCGGCGAATCCTACGAATCCTCCGGCCGCAAGCCGATGTGCAAATGCACCGACCTGACCCACGAGGAGGTGCGCCGTCTCATCAAGACCAAGCCGCTGAAGTCGCAGCCGGCGGTGATGCAGGAACTGGGCTGGAAGACCTCGGGCGGCTGCCCGTCGTGCCAGCCGGCGCTGAACTATTACCTGCTGTGCGACTGGCCGCTCGAATACAAGGACGATTACCAGGCCCGCTTCATCAACGAGCGCGTCCACGCCAATATCCAGAAGGATGGCACGTTCTCGGTCGTGCCGCGGATGTGGGGCGGCGTCACCAGCGCCGCCGAATTGCGCGCCATCGCCGATGTGGTGGATCAGTTCAAGATCCCGATGGTCAAGGTCACCGGCGGCCAGCGCATCGATCTGCTTGGGGTCAAGAAGCAGGACCTGCCGGCGGTATGGGCGCAACTCATCGCCAACGGGCTGATGTCGGGCTTCGCATATGGCAAGAGCCTGCGCACGATCAAAACCTGCGTCGGCTCCGAATTCTGCCGCTTCGGCACCCAGGATTCGACCGGGCTCGGCATCAAGTTGGAAAAGCTGATGTGCGGCGCCTGGACCCCGGCGAAACTGAAACTCGCGGTGTCGGGCTGCCCGCGCAATTGCGCGGAATCGACGGTCAAGGACATCGGCGTGATCTGCGTCGACTCCGGCTACGACCTCCATATCGCCGGCGCCGCCGGCCTCCACGTGAAGGCGACCGATCTGCTCGGCCATGTCGATAGCGAGGAGGAGGCGCTCGAATATATCGCGGCGGTGGCGCAGAAGTATCGCGAGGAGGCCAATTACCTCGACCGTCTCTACAAATGGGTCGAGAAGACCGGCCTCGAGCACGTCCGCCGCGCGATCATGGAAGATCACGACAACCGCAAGGCGCTCTATGAGCGTTTCCTGCTGTCGCAGCGGGTGGCGCGCAAGGACCCCTGGGCCGAACGCGTCGCGGGCAGGGACCTGCACGAGTTCATGCCGCTCGCGGTGATCTCGCGCATCGCGGCCGAATGAGATTTCAACAAGGATGACGACAATGCACGACGTCAAGACCTATTGGTTTGACTGTGGCCCGGTGACCGCGATTCCGCTGCGCGGCGCGCGGACGGTGGTGACGCCGCGGCGCGAAATCGCGGTGTTCCGCACCGCGAACAACGACATTTTCGCGCTTGAGAACAAATGCCCGCACAAGGGCGGACCTTTGAGCGAAGGCATCGTCCATGGCCACAAAGTGGCCTGTCCGCTGCACAATTGGGTGTTCGATCTGGAAAGCGGCGAAGCGCTCGCGGAGAAAGCCTGTGTGCGGACCTTTCCCGTGAAGATCGAGCGCGGCCGCATCTATCTCGACATGGGCGTGGCCGCCTCGGGGTGATCTCTCCATTTCCCCGCATAGGGCGTCCTTGCCGACGCCCTATGCGGGAAGAGAGGAATCCCTTCGCCGGAGTCGGAGCGCATGATGACGAAAACGATCTCAACCACCTGCCCCTATTGCGGCGTCGGCTGCGGCGTGAGCGTCGAGGTCTCGGCGGAAAGCGCGCGCGTTTCCGGCGACAAGACCCATCCAGCCAATTTCGGCCGGCTCTGCGTCAAGGGCGCCTCGCTCGCCCAGGTGCTGACGCTCGAGGAGCGCCTGCTTCATCCGCGCATCGCCGGCGCGCGGGCGAGTTGGGACGAGGCGCTGGAGACGGTCGCCCGCGTCTTCAGCCAGACCATCGCGGCGCACGGGCCGGATTCGGTCGCCTTCTATGTCTCGGGCCAGCTCCTGACCGAGGATTATTACGTCGCCAACAAGCTGATGAAGGGGTTTATCGGCTCGGCCAATATCGACACCAATTCGCGCCTGTGCATGTCGTCCTCGGTCGCCGGCCACAAGCGCGCCTTCGGCGCGGACACCGTGCCTGGATGCTACGAGGATCTGGAGGCAGCCGATCTCGTCGTCCTGGTCGGCTCCAATCTCGCCTGGTGCCATCCCATCCTGTTCCAGCGCCTCGCCGCGGCGCGCGCGAAGCGCAACGGCCTGCCGCTGGTGGTCAATATCGACCCGCGCCGCACGGCGACGAGCGAAATCGCCGACCTTCAGCTCTCGCTCGCGCCGGGCTCGGATGTCGCGCTCTTTTCCGGCCTGCTGCGCGAACTCAACCGCGCGGGCAAGCGCGCGAAAAAATTCGTTTCGCTGCACACCCATGGCGTGGAGGAATCGCTCGCGGCGGCAAAAATCTGGACGCTCGACAGGGTCGCGGCCGAAACCGGCCTCAACAAGATCGACCTGCGCCGGTTCTACGATCTCGTCATCGAAAACGAGAAGAGCGTCACCGTCTATTCGCAGGGCGTCAACCAGTCCTCGTCCGGCACGGACAAGGTCAATGCGATCATCAACACGCATCTGCTGACCGGGCGCATCGGCAAGCCGGGCTGCGGTCCGTTTTCGGTGACCGGCCAGCCCAACGCCATGGGCGGGCGCGAGGTCGGCGGACTGGCCAATATGCTCGCCGCCCATATGGAGCTGGACAATCCCGTCCATCGCGCGCTGGCACAGGATTTCTGGGGCGCGCCCGCGATCCTCGACAAGCCCGGCCTGAAGGCGGTGGACCTGTTCAAGGCGATCGACGAGGGGCGGGTCAAGGCGGTCTGGATCATCGCAACCAATCCGGCGGACAGCCTGCCCGACGCCGATTTCGTCCGCGCCGCGCTGAAGAAATGCCCTTTCGTCGTCCTCTCCGACGTCGCGGAGAAAACCGACTCCGCCGCGCTCGCCCATGTCCTGCTGCCAGCCGCGGCCTGGGGCGAGAAGGACGGCACGGTGACCAATTCCGAGCGCCGGATTTCGCGCCAACGCAAGCTGCGCGAAGCGCCGGACGAGGCGCGCGCCGATTGGGAGATCGTCTGCGACGTGGCGCGGCGCATGGGTTTCGGCCAGGCCTTCGCCTTTGAAAACGCCGCCGCGATCTTTCGCGAACATGCCGCGCTCTCGGGCGTCGAGAACAACGGCGCGCGCGATTTCGACATTTCCGCCTGCGCCGACATTTCCGACGAGGATTATGACGCGCTGGCCCCGTTCCAATGGCCGTGGCGCAAGGGCGAGGCCCGTTCCGACGCGCCCAGGCGTTTCTTCGCCGACGGCGGCTTCTTCACGCCCGACGGCCGGGCGCGTTTCGTCGCCACGCCGTTTCGCGGCCTTGCGCAAAAGGCGGGGCAGGGCGAATTCGTCCTCAACACCGGCCGGGTGCGCGACCAGTGGCACACCATGACCCGCACCGGGCGCGCCGAGCAATTGTCGCAGCATATCGCCGAGCCTTTCGCCGAACTCAATCCGCTCGACGCGGCGATGATCGGGGTTGAGCACGCGGGTCTGGTGAAGCTCTCGAATGCGCGCGGATTGGTCCTGCTGCGCGCCCAGATCACCGACCGGCAGCGGCGCGGCAGCGTCTTCGCGCCGATCCATTGGACCGACCAGTTCGCATCCAATGCGCGGGTGGACGCCCTGGTCGCGACGGTGGTCGACCCCTTTTCCGGCCAGCCGGAATCCAAGGGAAGCGTGGTTGGCGTCGAACCGTTCGACGCCTCCTGGCACGCTTTCGCCCTGTCCCGCGCCAAGCCGCGCAATCTCGACTGCGCCTATTGGGCGATGGCCCGGATCGAGGGCGGCTGGCGCGTCGAACTCGCCGGGAGCAACGAGGTCGCGGACTGGGAGGATTTCGCGCGCCGTCTGTTCGGACTCGGCGCGCAAGAGGGCGAATTCGCGGCCATGCACGACGCGCGCTCCAACGCCTTTCGCGGCGTGGCGACCGGGGAAGGCCAAGTCCTCGGCGCACTTTTCGTAGCGCCCGGGCCGGTCGCCGTCGCCCGCTCCTGGGCCTGCGAAGAATTCGCAAGCGGCGACGCCGCTCCCCTGGCGCTTGTCGCCGGGCGCCCGCCGCGCACGCGCCGCGACCCGGGCCGCAAAATCTGTGTCTGCCTGAATGTCGGCGCGAACGTCATTCTCGACGCCATCGCCGAAAAACAACTCGGCAGCGGCGACGCCATTTCCGCCGCCACCGGGGCGGGAACCGGCTGCGGCTCCTGCCGACCCGAAATCCAGCGCTTGTTGGACCAGGCAAGAATGGAAACGCCGCAAGACAACGCCGCCGTCGCGGCCAGCAATTCCTGACTGAGCGAAAAAGGTGAATAGATGAAACTCTCCGAGCTGAAACAATCCGGCCACTGGCCCACGCTGCTCTCCGCCTTCCTTTATTTCGACATCAGCTTCATGGCCTGGGTCTCGCTTGGCCCGCTCATGGCCTATGTCGCCAAGGAAATGCATATTCCCATCGAGCAGAAGTTGACGCTCGTCGCCATTCCCGTGCTGTTCGGCGCCATCTTCCGCATTCCGCTCGGCATCCTCGCCGATACGATCGGATCGAAACTGACCGGCACGCTCGGTCAGCTGGTCGTCGCCGGCGCCTGCGCCCTGGTGTGGCTGTTGGGCCTGCACAGCCCGAACCAGGTGGCTTTGTTCGGCGTCATCCTCGGCATCGGCGGCGCCTCTTTCGCGGTCGCCCTGCCGCAGGCGGGACGCTGGTATCCGCCGCATCTTCAAGGCGTGGTCATGGGCATCGCCGGCGCCGGCAATCTCGGCGTGGTGCTCGACACCCTGTTCGCGCCGTCGATCGCCGAACATTGGGGCTGGCAGGGCGTTTACGGCGTGCTGCTCATTCCGATGGTCGCGATCCTCGCCTTTTACCTCTTCGCCGCCAAGGACGCTCCGGGGTCCATCAACCGCGTTCCGTTCTCGACCTATGGCAAGCTGCTGCTCGATCCCGACAGCCGCTGGTTCATGTTCTTCTACTTCATCACCTTCGGCGGCTTCGTCGGCCTCGCCTCGGCTCTGCCGCTCTATTTCGTCAACCAGTTCCACACCACCCCGGTGGCGGCGGGCCTGATGGTGTCGATGATCGTGTTCTTCGGCTCGACCTTCCGTCCGGTGGGCGGGGCGATCGCCGACCGGGTCGGCGGCGTGAAATCGCTGTCGGTGATGTTCTTGATCGTCGCCGCCGCCTATTTCGCCGTCGCCTTTCTTCCGGTCGGCCCGGCGCCGGCGACCGGCGGCTGGTCGCTTACGGAACTGCCGCCGGTCGCCTGGCTCGCGGTGCTGCTGTTCTCGACCGGCGCGCTCTGCCTCGGCATGGGCAATGGCGCGGTGTTCCAACTCCTGCCGCAGCGCTTCCGCAATGAGGTTGGCGTGATGACCGGCCTCGTCGGTTTCGCCGGCGGCATCGGCGGCTTCTTCCTCGCCAAGGCTCTGGCGACCTCCAAGGGCATGACCGGCGGCTTCATGGCCGGCTTCCTGTTCTTCGGCTGCCTCGCGCTGCTCGGCGTCGCCGGCCTGACCTTCGTCAAGCACCGCTGGCGCACCACCTGGGGCGCGGTGTCGGGCGCGCGCATCTGAAGGTTCGTCCCCTCCCGGCGTCGGGCGATCGCAAGGACGCCTCATGCGGGGAGGGGGCGCGGATTTGACCTTGCCTGCCCCGACGGTTGCGATTTAATCGGACGGAGGAGAGCGCCAATGTCCGAAATTCGTCCCGAGGCCTTGCCGGCCGCTATCGAAGCCAAGGCGAAGGACGCGTCGCGCCAGGCGCCTCTGGCGCCCGTCTCGTGCGGCGAAGCGCCTCTGGCGCCCGTCTCGTGGGGCGAACTGATCGACAAGATGACCATCCTCGAAATCAAGAGCAAGCGGCTGACGAGCGAAACGGCGCTGGCCAATGTCCGCAAGGAACTGGCGCTGCTCTCCAAAATCGCGGAAGCGCGACTCGCGGGCGAGGTCGTGGCGCGCAAGGCGGAATTGCGCGCGATCAACGCCGAATTGTGGGAGATCGAAGACCGCATTCGCGAGAAGGAGGCGCGCCAGGAATTCGACGCCGATTTCATCGCGCTGGCCCGGTCCGTTTACCGGCGCAATGACGCGCGCGCCAAAGTCAAACGCAGAATCAATGAATTGCTGTCGTCCGAATTGGTGGAAGAGAAAAGCTACGCCACTTATTGAGCGGCCATCGCCATGAACCGGCTCATTCGCCACGGCCACGATCTGCGCTGCGAAATCGGTTTCGCCAGCGAGCGGGGGCGGCGTCCCGACAATCAGGACTTCGGCGCGGCGCGGATCGGGCGCGCGCGCATCGACTCCCGCACCGACGCCGCCGCGGTCGTCGCCGACGGCGTCGGTGGCCACAGGGGCGGGCGGGAGGCGGCGGAACTCGCCGTCCGTGGCTTTCTCGACGGTTATTTTTCGCTACCCGGATCGCTCGGCGTTCGCCTTGCGGCGGCGCGCTCGCTCGACGCCGTCAATTCATGGATCGTCGCCCAGGGGCGGGTCGACGCCGAGCGCGCCGGCATGGCGACGACCTTCACCGCGCTGATCCTTTCCGGCCGTACCGGCCATTGCGTCCATGTCGGCGACAGCCGGCTCTATCGTTTCCGCGAGGGCGCGCTGGATCAGATCACCGACGATCACGTCATGGGGGGCGGTTTCCAACACGTGCTGCGCCGCGCCGTGGGCATGGAGGACCCGGTCCGGCTCGACCACCTTGCCTTCGCTTTGCGTCCGCTTGAACGTTTCCTCCTGTGCAGCGACGGCGTGCACGGAGCGCTCTCCGACGCGAAAATGCGCGAAATCCTCAGCCAGCGCGCGGCGCCGCAACAGACGGCGCACGACCTGGTCGCCGCCGCGCTTGCCGCGGGCAGCGCCGACAATTGCACGGCTCTAGTGGTCGATATTCTCGACACGCCGCCGGCCGACGAGAGCGATCTGCGCGATTTTTTCGACGACCTGCCGATAAGGCCGCCGCCGCAACCGGGCGAAGTCCTGGACGATTACCGGCTCGACGCTTTGCTTTCCGACGGCCGCTACAGCCGCCTGCTGCGCGCCGAGGACTTGCGAAGCGGCGCCCATGTCGTGATCAAGTTTCCCCAGCCGCGCGTGGCCGAGGACGCCGCCTTCCGCCGCGCCTTCGTCAACGAAACCTTCGTCGCCAGCCGCGTCCGCAGCCCGTGGATCGCCGAGGTGATCGAACAGCCGCCGGAGCGCCAGACCCGGCTCTATTCGGTCATGCCTTTTTACGAGGGCGAAACCCTTGAGCAACGGCTGAACCGCGAGCCGCGCATTTCCTATGCGGAAGGCGCGCAGATCGCCGCGCGCCTCGCCCGCGCCGTCGGGGTGCTGCATCGCGCGCGCATCATCCATCGCGACATCAAACCGGACAATGTGCTGCTGCTCAAGGACGGCGGCCTTCGCCTGCTCGATCTCGGCGTCGCCCGCCTGCCGCAGGTCGAGGATTTCGCGCCGCAGGACATCCCCGGCACCCCCTCCTATATGGCGCCGGAGCTTTTTTCCGGCGCGGCCGGCGATGAAATGTCCGACCTGTTCGCCCTTGGCGTCACCGTGTTCCGCCTTTTTTCGGGCGCCTATCCCTATGGGGAAATCGAGCCCTTCACCAAACCGCGTTTTGGCGCGCCGGCCTCGCTCGCCGCTCGCCGCCCGGACCTGCCGGCCTGGCTCGAAGGCGCGGTCGCCAAAGCGATCGCGGTCGATCCCGCGCAACGCTACAGCGACGTGCTGGAATTCGCTTTCGAGATCGAAAACGGCGCCCGCAGCGCCCGCCCCGCCGCGCCGAAGAAGAAAGCGCTTTACGAGCGCAATCCGCTGCTCTTCTGGCAGGTTTTATCCGCCCTGCTGGCGCTGGCGCTGATCGCGGTCCTGGCGCGGCGGTGAAATCCATTCCGCGCCCATCCGCTTCTCACCCATGGCGCTATTTTTAGTGGCCGAGCCCGAGGACATGGGACGTTGCCTTCCTGCCAATCGCGCGCAGATTATGGGCAATTTCGCGGGCGCCGACGATTGGCTGCGCGCTGTTGCCGGTGAGCTATGCAACCGCTGACATTCGTCATTTTTCCAAGCCGGATGGACATTCGCGCCGCAGACACAGCGTGACCGGCGTCGGCGGCGCGATCATTTCCGCGAGCGCCCTCGCGTCCTTGGGACCGAAGTCATCCCAAGCTTTTTTTTGGCTCCGTCCATCGCCTCGTGGCGCAGGCCAAGCAACTCCCGTCAGGACGTTGTTGGAAGCCGCTGACCAATGCGCGCTTCAATCTCGAAGCTGTCGTTTACGCGCGCAAAAGCCAAGACTTTCGATATAAATATATTATGTTGAATTTATAGTGTGTTGTCGTTGCATAAGTCAGGTTCGAAACTCCGCTGCAAATCCACCATGCGCACCATCATGGCGCGGCGTGGATCAAACGGCAGGTCTTGAAATCCCCAGCGCGCGTAAAAGCCGCGTACGCCGTCATCAAGCGGATGCGTGGTGACGCCGATGCTGCCGACGATTTCGGAGGCGCGCAGCGCTGATTTAAGCGCAAACAGCAGCAGCGAGGCGGCGTGCCCCTGGTTCTGAAAATCCTTGTCCACGGCGAGCTGACCAAGCAGCATGACGGGCACGGGATCGGGGCGATTGCGCTGCTGCGGCTTGGGAAGGAACGCGCGTTCGATTTGGGAGGCGCTGAGAGTCACATAGCCGACGATCCGCCCCGACGCGGCATCGGCGATCACGTTCACGCGCGAAGCGCCGCTTGCTTGATTGGCCCACGCATGGCGTCGGAACCAGATATTGAGGGATTCCCTGCCGCAATCGAAAAAATTGCGGTCGTCATCTTCGGCTAGCGGACGCGGCGGCGTCACCGCCATGTCATCGTTCCCAAGACGGCGGCCGGCGCGCGAGTTCGGCGAGAGCAGGAATCGCCACGGCGGGGCGATTGACCCACGCTTCAAACGCTTCCCAGTCCTTGGCAGGAATGGTGACAATGCTTCGGTTGAGCATTTCCACTTCGGCGGCTTCGAGGGATTTGCGGCGTATGAAGTCGCTGAGGCTGGTGTGAGCTTCCGCTGCCGCCGCTTCGAGAATGGCCCGCTCGTCGGGATTGACCCGGACGCTGAGAATCGAGGTTGTGTTTGGTGTGTTCGCCATATGTATGACAATGGCATACAAAGTCGCAGTTTTCAACCGTTGCCTTTGCCGCATAACTATGTGATAATAATTTTTATCATATGGTTTTAGGAGGGGCTGATGAGTTCCGATCTTTGGACGTGGGGCGGCACGTATTTCGGCCGCCGGGCAGGCGATGAACTGTGGACTCACTCCGGTCGTCATGTCGGCCGCTTTCAAGGCGACAAAGTGTTTGGTTCGGATGGCCGCTATCTTGGCGAAATCAAGAGCGGCAAGCTGATCACGCATTTATCGTCGCGAACGCGTCGAGGCCGTAGCTTTACACCTCATGCTTCGCGGGTCGGACATGTTCCTTACGTCGATCACGTCGGCACGGTCATGTATGTCGGCTATGAGGACTTTCCGGGGCCGGAGACGTTCAAATGAAACGCGACATGGACCTGATTCGCGAGATGCTCCTGAACTTGGAGAGCTGGCCGATGGAACGTGGTGCGATCGTGGCTATTCCTCCAGAGAGCCCCGCATTTTTGGCGGGCGGGCATTCCGGCCACGAGATTGAATATCACCTCAACCTGATCAAGGAAGCCGGCTTCATTAATTGCCCCGCTGAGGCTATGACCCATCTCTATTTCAGTGGGCTTACGTGGCAAGGCCACGATTTCCTCGACTCCATACGCGACCCGGAAATTTGGGCGAAGACAAAAAAAGGTGCGGCGGCGGCGGGAGGATTTACCGTCGATCTTCTCAAAGACCTTGCGAAGGGTCTCGTGAAAAAACAGATCGAGGAATTCACGGGTGTCAAACTCTAACCTCCCCGCCGCATTCGTCGATAGCGCGCCCACCATCATCGCCGCCGGGGGCGAGCGCGCCTCTTATCGCTTCTTTGAATTCTTCATGGCGCAGATCAGGAATCCGCATACGCGCCGCGCCTATGCGCGCGCCGCGCAGGAATTCTTCGCCTGGCTTGAGGCGCACGGCGTGACGCATCTCACGGCGATCGAAAGCGTCCATGTCGCCGCTTATATCGAGCAGCTGCAAAAGGCGCGCTCGGCCCCGACCGCGAAACTGCGCCTGGCGGCGTTGAAGCATCTGTTCGACTGGATGGTGATCGGTCAGATCATGCCGACCAGTCCGGCCGCCGCCGTGCGCGGGCCGCGCCATATCGTGCGGCGCGGCAAGACGCCGGTGCTCGATCCGTCCGAGGCTCGCCAACTCCTTGACGCGATTGACACGACGACCGTGATCGGCCTGCGCGACCGGGCTTTGATCAGCTTGATGGTCTATTCCTTCGCGCGCATCGGCGCCGCGATCGGCATGCAGGTCGAGGACGTTTACACGCAGAACCGGCGGCTTTGGGTGCGCTTGCACGAAAAGGGCGGCAAGCAGCACGCCATGCCCTGCCATCACAATCTTGAAGCCTATCTGCACGCCTATATCGGCGGCGCGGGCCTGGCGACGGAGCCGAAGGCGCTGTTGTTCCAAAGCTACAGCCGCGCGACGGGCCAGCTCACAGGCAATCCTCTGCCCCAGGCCAACGCCTATGCGATGATCCAGCGCCGCGCCAAGGCGGCCGGACTCAAGACGTGCGTCGGCAACCACACTTTTCGCGCCACAGGCGTCACGGCGTACTTGAAAAACGGCGGCACGCTCGAACGCGCCGCGCAGATGGCGAACCACGCCAGCACCCGCACGACGCAGCTTTACGACCGCCGCGCCGAGGAAGTGTCGCTCGACGAGGTCGAGCGGGTAATGATTTGAATTTTAAGAGCGGTTTCGCGAAACTCTTGAGTTTCGAAGCCCAATCTTAGAGTCCGAGCATTTTCGTTACTGTTGCCGATGCTACGTCTGATATGATTTTAATCGCCATATCGTAGGCGACCTTTCCGAGCTTCGCGAGAAGGGGTTTTAGTTGAAGCGCGGCGCTTTCGGCTTTCTTCGATTCGGATGTGAGATCGGGAATCAGCGTTGCCACTTCATCAGCTACAGCGTCGCCAAGATCAGAACGAAAGAGGGCGACAAGGGTTTTCATGCGCTCTTGTCGGGCTGCAATTTCTGGGCTTCCCGGTATTGTGTCATAGTAAGCCAACACGGAACTGGCCAGCTTGATAAGCCGAATGGCGGCCTCTTCATTCCAAGGCGCTAACTGCACATCTTCGCAAGCGGCAAGAAGCGCGTCGATTTCGTCGCCGTAGCCCAACGGCGAGTCCGTATAATGAGCCGCATTGCGGCTGAGCGTTTGTGCGGCCTCTTTAAGAGAGGCAAGAAATTCGAAACAGGCGTCGCTCAACATGTGACGTGGGTAGCACATCGCGATGGACGCGGGAATCTGTCGTGTCGCGTCAAAAATCATGAATCGTCATAATCCAGCTCGCCGCTTGCAAAAGGTAAACCTTTCGCAAGGCTACAGGCGCGACCTCCATCTTGTCGAATTTCGTGAGTTTCGAAGGGCGTAAGAGAGCAACGGCTTTTTGCCGGCCGCTCATAGCGTGATCCCGCCCTTGCTGGTGGCGCTCGTTGCCGTCCGCAACCCCCCGAATGGGGCCATTGCCGGAGGCAATGTCGGCGCCGTTCGGCCTTCGAAGCTCACCACAAGAAAAAACACCACGAGCGCCGACCGGATCGGCGCGCGCGGTTCATTGCTTGATCGCGTTGTCGAGGTTGCGCGCGCCCGCGAGCGCCGCCGCCTGCGACGCGTCGATCCACGCCGAGCCGACATCCATGCCCTTGACCTTGGCCCCGTCGAGGCGCGCGCCGCGGAAATGGGCGCCTCCGGCGTCGGCGCTGGTGAGATCAGCGCCGGAGAAATTCGCGCCCTTGAACTGGGCGAATTCGAGATCGGCGCGCGAGAGATTGGCGTTGGTGAAATTCGCGTCGGTGAGATTCGCCGAGCGCAGAATGCCGCGCATCAGCCCCATCGACTGGTTCCTCATGTCGGCGGAGGCGTTGGCGCCGGTGAAATTGGCGCCGACCATGCTCGCCCCGGTGAAATCGCCGGCAAGACGCGCATTGGTGAAATTGGCGCGATCCATTCGCGCCTTAACCATCTGCGCGCCGAACAAGCTGGCGTTCGCGAAATTGGCTCCGGTGAACTTGGCGTCCAGGGCCCAAACCTGATCGAGTTTGGCGCCGCTGAGATTGGCTCCGCTGAGATTGGCGTGGTTGAGCCGCGCCCCGCGCAGATTGGCGCCCGACAGATCGAGTTTCGAGAGGTCGAGCCCGTTGAGGCTCTTGTCCGAGAGGTCGAGCGGAGCGCCGGTTCCGTGTTTGGCGATCAGCGCCTCGACCTGGGCGCGGGTCATGTCGGCCTTGGTGAAGGCGGGCGAGGCCAGATCGACGCCAGCGAACATATTCTGCGCATGGGCGCCGTCGGCGAATGCCGGGAATGCGGCGATGGCGAGAAGGATTCCGAGCAATTTGAGATTTTTCTTGTTCATTGACTCCTCCACCCCGTCTGAAACGCGCGAAAGGGCGCAAAGGTCCATTCGCCCGGGGCCGCGCATTGGTTACGCCGCCTCAGGTCGAGGTTTCGCGGCGCGGGATGACGAAACGGAGCGTCAGCCGCCGCCCGGCGATGGCGCCGCCGAGACCGTCGGTGATCGGCGTCGGCAGGCAGGCGCTGAACCTGGCCGCGACCCCGTCGATGAAGCGCCGCCGCGCCTCGGGGGCCGCCGGAAGTCTGGAATAGGTGATATGCGGCTTGCCGAACAGCGAACCGTCGCGCTTGAGGCTGAAGGCGACCGTCAATTGCTCGCCGGGATCGCCCCCGACGCCCTTCATGCAGGCGCCGAGATTGGCGAACAGTTCGCGCAAATTGTTGGCGGGGGCCGCAAAAGCCGGCGCCGCCAAGCCAGACGCAAGAAAAGCCGCCGCCAGCGCCGCGCGCCAATGCAATCGCAATTTCGCTCTCCGATCCCAGGCGCCGCGACAAGGCCAATCCGTCGCCGCGGCAGCCGATTGAACCGCGCCGGACCCGCCGAAGCAAGCTGCGAGATTCGCGAGACGCTTTTGTCGCTGCGCCGTTGTGCGATTTCAGGAAAATTCGCGACGCGGAAATCCAGTCACTGATTTTGATCGCGGCCTCACGGACTCCCTCTCGCGGGGTCCGTTACCCGCAAGGTCACGACGAAGCCGCCTTCCTTCAATTCATGCGATTGCGCCGAAGCGGAGCGACCCGGTTCAGCCCATCGACCCAATGGAGCGGCCTCGCGCCGATCGTCACCGCGATCGTTTCCCCCCGCCAGCAGATCGTAGCCGCCGCCGGTCCAACGCCATTCCGAGCCGATTCGGTTTCCGGCTCATGCCAACTTTGGCCAGACCGCACGGCTGGAATAACAACGCGCGGGCCTCGCGGTTCCGCTCTAGCTCCGACTTTCAACCCGTCAGCTCGCTCCGGAACACCTGCAATTCGCGCTCGCGCTTCGCGCTCGTCTTCGGATAGCTCATGTCGAGACTCTCGAACGTGTCGAGGAGGATCTGCGAGACGATCAGCCGGGCGTTTTCCTTGTCGTCGGCGGGAACGACATACCACGGCGCGGCGTCGGCGCTGGTCGCCTCCAGGCATTCCTCGTAGGCCTTGGCGTAGTCCTTCCAGAATTTGCGCTCCTTCAGATCCGCGTCGCTGAACTTCCAGTTCTTCTGCGGGTCGTCGATGCGTTCGAGAAAGCGCTTTCGCTGTTCTTCCCTCGAGAGGTGGAGGAAAATTTTGACGACGCGGGTTCCGTTGACGCCAAGATGCTTTTCGAAATCGTTGATGGAGCGGTAACGCTCGCGCCAGACCTTCTTGGCATGATGCGGCGCGTCCAGAATGGCTTCGCTTTCGAGAATGTCAGGATGCACCCGGACAACCAGCACCTCCTCATAATAGGAACGATTGAAAATCGCGATCCGTCCCCGCTCCGGCAGATCGCGTGTCGTCCGCCAGAGAAAGTCATGCTCCAGCTCTGCTTCCGTGGGCGCCTTGAAGCTGTAGACCCGACAACCCTGAGAATTGACGCCGGACATCACGTGGCGGATCGCGCCGTCCTTTCCCGCCGCGTCGGTCGCCTGAAAAATCAGCAGGATCGCGTGACGATTGGAGGCGTAATGGAGGCGCTGCAACTCGGCGAGCTTCGCGACGTGCTCTTCCAGCAAGCTCTTGTATTGGTCTTTGGATTTGTAGACGGGATCGACCATCGTCGGCCATTTCTTGCGGTTGACGTCGTCGCCCTCCCGCATGCGAAAGTCCTTCGGATGGATGTTCATTGTCACTCCTTTTTGCTGGCGAGGCGCCGCCTAGGCGATTCCAAGACGGCGGAAAACTGGCAGCTTCACGAAATCAAGGATGATGGCGAAGGCCGCGGCCGCGGCAAAGGCGCTGGCGAGCATCCAGGCCGGCAAAGGCGTCATCGCGACGCCTGCCGCCGCCAATGTCGAGGCGATCGAGATATCGACAACCGACGATACGGCGAGCCAGAGGCTCGGACGAGAACCCCACAGATGGCGCCGTTGACGAATGGCGTAGATAATTGCCTGGCTTCCGAACACCAAGGCGGTAAACGCGAGTGTCCTGAGTTCATCGATCCCGAGTTCCATTTCAAATTTACCGACGGCAAGAACGCCACTGCAGAAGGCCAGCAGGAAAATCGCCATGACGGCTCCCGCGATCGTCAAGCGGCCAATCCGCCAGCTATTGGGGAGCGGAGACGGTCGGACGTTGTCAGTTGTAAGCGACATTGCCAAAAAATCGCCCGCGATCATCACGATGACCATGAGCAGCGGGGTCAGAATGGCGTGACCCGTCATGAGCAGACCTACGATGAGGAAGAGCACCGTCACGATCTTTTTGATGATCGAGTTCAGCGTGTACGTCAGGATGCGCTGAAAGGTAATTCGCCCTTCCTTGACTGCGGCGACGATCCCGGCGAGACCGGGTTCGGTCAGCACCATGCCGGCCGCCGATTTGGCGACGTCGGTCGCGGTCGAGACCGCGATTCCCAGCTGGGCTTGACGCAAGGCAGGCGCATCATTGGCGCCGTCGCCGCACATGCCGACGGTATGGTCGCCCTTCTGGAAAGCTTTGACGAGCTTGTACTTGTCCTCTGGCAAGACACCGGCGAAGACCGCGAATTGCTCGGGACGAACGGCCTCGGGAATCGGCCCCGGCGGACAGACGTCGCCAACAAGTCCCACGGCTTTCGCAACAATGGCCGCGGTCGCCGGCGCATCGCCCGTGACCATCACGGTGCGCACGCCGAGCCCGTGCAATTCTTCGATCAGCGCCGCGGCGTCCTGGCGAGGCGGATCGCTGAGCGCGACAAGTCCTGCGAGCTTCATCGCTGTCGCGGGCCCGACGGCGACAGCCAACACCCGAAATCCCTTGTCTTCAAGCTCCTTGGCGGCGGCGGCGGCGGCAGTCGGCGACGGCTTGACAAGGCCGACGACGACGGTGAAGGCGCCCTTCACGATATGCTGCGGGTTTCCCGTCGCATCGGTTGCAGTCGCTTCCGACATCTTTTTGGCTGGGTCGAAGGCGGAAAATTTGACCAGCTTCGGCGCGTCGGAGACGGCCTTGCTTGCGGCCGCCGCGCGGATCGCTCCATCAACCGGGTCATCGCCGCCATCGGAACTCGCGAGCGCGGCCAGCGCCAGAACATGCGCCTCGTCAAATCCTGGCATGGGCCGAACGGATGTAACCGTCAGCGCGTTTTTTGTCAGCGTGCCGGTTTTGTCGGAGCACAACACAACGATCGACGCCGCTTCATCCACGGCGGAAAGGCGTGTGGGAAGGACGCCATGCCTTGCCAGAGACCTCGCGCCGAGGGCCGCGGCGAGAGTAAAGGTCGCTGGAAGCGCGACGGGTATCGACGCGAGGACCGCCGTCAGGACAAGGGGTATGATGTCCGTGACCGGCATGGCCAGATACCAGGCGTAGCTCACCAGCAGCACGATGACGACGCCATTGAACGCGGCGAGATTGCGCACCACGCGCAGAACGGCTTTTTGCTGTGAACTCACGACATGGGCGGTACGAACGAGTTCGGCCGTACGGCCGAACTTGGTGCGTGCGCCGGTTGCCGTAACCTCCGCCTCGGCTTCGCCGCGCCGAACCAACGCCCCCGCGAAGGTCTGAACGCCAGCGTCGGCTTCGATAGGTACGGATTCTCCGGTGAGCATGGACTGGTCGAGCAGAACTTCGCCGCCTGTGAGCTTAACATCTGCCGCCACCACGGCGCCCAGCGAGAGCTTCACCAGATCGCCGGGGACCAGGTCCGCGGCGGGTATGGTTTTCCATGCCCCGCCGCGTTTGACAGAGGCGGACAGCGCAAGCCGCGACTTCAAAGCGGCGAGCGTCGCCTGGGCGCGGCTTTCCTGGAAGAGTCCAAGCGCGGCGTTGAACGCCAGAAGAAGGGCGATAATCGCCGCCTCGACAAATTTGCCAAGCGCCAGTTCAAGCACGATAACGACTTCGAGCATCCAGGGCACGGGCGCCCAGAATTTCTCCAGCGCCATGCGAAAAGGGTGCATGCTCGTGTCGGGCATGGCGTTGGGGCCGTATTGAGTCAGCCGCTTTTGCGCCTCTGCCGCGGTGAGTCCGTCCGGCGACGACGCCAACTTTGTGTCGACGTCCGCCAAAGGCGGAGTTTTCAGACCATTCTTTGGGTTGGCCTGCGAACCGGGGTTCGATCCGGAAACCTTGGGCTCGGCTGCATTTGGGGTCATGGCGGATCTTCCTTCGATCAGGTCGGCGAGGGCCGAACGAGCGCCAGCGTGTGCTGCGCGATCATCAGTTCCTCGTTGGTGGGGATGACCCAGACGGACACGGCGCTGTCGGGGGTGGAGACGCGCGGTCCGCCGGATGCGTTCGCCTTGTCGTCCAACGTCACGCCGAGCGACCCGAGCCTGCGGCAAAGAGCTGCGCGCACCCGGACGGAGTGCTCACCGATGCCGGCCGTGAACACGAATGCGTCCAGCCCGCCAAGCACGGCCGTGTAGGCGCCGGCGTATTTGGTCATCGCATGGACAAAATAGTCGACCGCCGCTATGGCGGCCGGCGCCTCGCTGTCCTGCAGGACATGCATGTCGCCGCTGATGCCGGAAAGCCCGAGCAGGCCCGCGCGTTCGTACAGCATTTTTTCCAGCGACGCGGCGTCGAACAGCTCGCTGCGCAGCAGATAGAAGAGCGCGCCCGGTGGCACGTCTCCCGAGCGCGTCGCCATCGGCAGGCCGGACACCGCGCCAAAGCCCATCGAGGTTTCGATGCTCTTTCCGTCAAGCATGGCGCACATGCTGGCGCCGCCTCCGAGATGCGCGGCGATCACCCGGCGGGCTTGCGGCGCCAACTTCGGAACCTGCCGGCTGATATAGTCGTAGGAGATGCCGTGGTAACCCCAGTGGCGCATGCCCGCATCGCGGACATCTTTCGGAAGCGCATAGGTCTGCGCCACTTCCGGCATCGTGCGATGGAAGGACGAGTCGAAACAGGCGACTTGCGGCAGGCCGGGGAAGGCTTCGGCAAAAGCCCGGGCGCCGCGGATGTTGAAGGGCTGGTGCGATGGCTCCATGGCCGTGAGCGATTGGAGGTAGTCGAGCACTTCGCCGTCGATCAGAACCGGCGCCTCGAAGCGGGCGCCGCCAAGCACGACACGATGGCCCGCCGCGATCACCTTCGCGCCTGCGAGGTTCGCCTCCAGCCAGGTGATGACGAATTGCATCGCGGTCTTATGATCGATCGCGCTGTCCTTGCCCCAGGCGTGGGCGTCCAGCGGCTTGCCGCCGGCGTCATGGACGATGAAATGTGGATCGGTCTGCATGTTGTCAATACCGCCGCGGCACAGGAGCGGCAGCGAATTGATCGCGTCCAGCGCATAGGCGGCGAACTTCAGGCTGGTGGAGCCCGCGTTGAAGACGGCGATGGCGTCGCTCATGGCCGATCATTCCGCGGTTTGAGGAAAGAGGATCGCCGGATCGCGCGCCATCGCATCGGCATAAAGGACCGCCGCCGCGGCCGAGAACCGACACGCCGCGGGCGTGTCGGTGCGGCTCGTCAAAATCACCGGCGCCCGCGCGCCGACGACCCGGCCGGCCGTCTGCGCGTCGGCCATGAAGGCGAGGTTCTTGTAGACCATGTTGCCCGCCTCGATATTCGGCGCGATCAGGACATCGGCGAGACCCGCGACCGGTGACGAGATGTGCTTGATCCGGGCGGCTTCGGCGTCAACGGCGGCGTCGAGATCGAGCGGACCGTCGACGACGCCGCCGACGATCTGCCCCCGATCCGCCACCTTGGCCAGGATCGCGCCATCGAGCGTGGCCGGCATCTTCGTGCTCACCATCTCCACCGCGGCGAGCACGGCGACTTTCGGCATGTCGACGCCAAGCGCACGGGCGAAGCCGATGGCGTTCTGGCAGATGTCCCGCTTCTGGTCGGTATCGAGCGCGATGTTCAGCGCGACATCGCTGATGACGAAGCGGCGCGCATCGGTCGGCGCCGAGACCATCACGCAATGGCTGATGAGCCGGCCGGCAAGGAGTTTCGCGTCTTTCTGCATGACCGCATGCAGGAGCACCTCGGTATGAAGGCTGCCCTTCATCAGCGCCGCGACCTCGCCGGCGCCGGCGGCGGCCGCGGCCTTGAGCGCCGAGTCTTCCGGGCCGTCTGTCGGCACGATCCAGTATTTCGCGATATCCAGATGCGCCTGATCCGCAATGCGGCGGATTTCGGCCTCGGGCCCGAACAGCACCGGCAGAATCAACGCGGCCTCGGCGCTCTCGACCACGCCGGCCAGCGCGTTGGCGCTGCATGGATGAACGACGCCGGTCGGCATGGGTTTGAGGTCCCGGCAGCGCTCGATCAGCCCTTCGAGGCGGTGCTCCGGCGCCTCGCGCTGCTGCCGCGTCACCGGCGCCGACACTTCCAGGACCGCAGTCGCGATGACGTGGCCGGCCGGATCGGAGCAAAGCCCGTCCAGCACGACGATCCCCTAATCGGTGCGCTTCTCGCGCACGACGAGACGGGCGGTCATCACGGCGTCGATCGGCAATGCGCCCTTGATCCGTAACGAGGATGCGCGCACGCAAGCGCCAGGTCCCGGCAGCGACGAACCGACCAGCCCGGTCAGGATCGCCGTGACGATGCCGGCCGCCGCCTGGCTCTCGCCCGGCGCGGCCGGCAGGTCGACATCGCCGACGGCGGCTACCCAGGCGCGCACGTCGCCCGCCTGGAGTCTGCGCTCGACCGACGCGCTGTCGCCGGGCGCGATCTCTTCAAAGGTCTTGTTCACGATGATCCGCATGACATTCAACTCCGAAGGGATCGGCCGTCTGACCTTGGCGCGGGCGACCGCGAGAAAAGCAAGCGCTCGGTCCCGCGCAGCGCCGGGGACTCAGCGGGACGCAACAGCAGCCGGGCGCTTCTCGCGCGGCGCGACGAGCAGGTCTGACAAGCGCGTCAGCCGATCGCGCGCGGCCGGGAGGGGCGATCCCCCCGCGTCGATGATCGCGTTCACCTGTCGGAGGAGTTCGCTGCGTGCGTCCGCTTCGGGCACGATCGACGCGAGCGCCTCGAGAGCACGGTCGGGTTCGAGCTGCAACACGAAGAACTGGTCGCGCACCAGCACCTTGAACTGGGCGATTGATAAATGCATGAGCCGCTGGCGCGCGACATTGAGCGCGAGCGCACAGCGCTGGTCGGTCGCGCGATCCGCCGCCATTACATGCAGCACCGTCCGCGTCAGCGCTTCATCGAAGCCGCCGGTCTTCAGCATGGCCTCGTAGCCGTCCGACCTGGCCTGGCGCGCCGCCAGATCTTCGGACAAAGGGCCTAGAACCGGCCGCGCGTCGCTGTCCCCGTTGACCCCGAGAAGCGCCTGGATGAAAGGTGAGCCATAGACGGCGAAGAACATCTTCTCGGACAGGTGGTCCCTCATGACGCGGTAGGGGTCCAAATCTGCGGTGATCTGGTCGGATATCCGGGTTTTGAAGCGCCAGGAACGGATTATCCGCCGGGACGGGCTTGCGCGACGCCGCTGCCTCGGCAGCCAGTTTCTGAACCGGCCGCATCCAGGGATTTCTGTCGGAGAACAGGGTGTAGCTGAGCCTCAACGGGTCAAGGGTCCGCATAAGGTCGGCGGTCGGCTGGTTGGCCAGCGCGCGGACCACGGGCTGCATGAATGTGCGATAGAGCGACAGGTTGAGGTCCGACAGCCGGGCTACGGCGGCAAAGGCGCGGTCGTCCGCGGGACTGTTGCGTCCCAGCGCACGGATGTCGTCAAGCGACCGCTGTTCGAAGCGCGCGATCCAGTCGCCGGTGACGAACCCGCCCGCAGGGACATCAGCCGGCCGTGGCGAGAGCACCATCTCGTGCAGGCCGGGCGGGAGGCAGTCGATGACATCCATCATCTGCACGAATTCCTCGTCCTGCTTGGCCCCCACCTTGGTGGAGACGAAGATAGCGAGATGTCCGACCTTGTGGCTCAGGCAGTAGACGATCGTCCGGCCTGTGGCGCGAATGTCGTCGACATCGCGGTAGATGTCCAGGATCCAGCCCAGCGCCTGCTGCGGCGGACTGATATTGTCTTCCGACGAGGCGAACACGATGATCGGCGACGTGATGTTGCGGATGTCGAACACCGTGCCGTCGTGCGATTTGAGATCGTTGCGGGTCAGCTTGTCGCCGATGAAAAGGTTGTCGACCAGGAACTGCAGCTCGTCGCCGTTGAGCTCGATGAAGTCGCCCCACCATTTCTCGAAATCGAGATAGCGCTCCGCCCCGGTGTCGATGTGGGTGTAGGTTTCATACTGCTTGCCCCAGATCCAGTAGGCCGGATTCAGCATGTCGAAATTCAGGACGAGGTTAGCGCCATCGAACTTCCCGTCGCCAAGTTCGCTCGTCAGGGCGGTGAGCCAGCTTCCGCCAAGCAGGCCGGCGGAATAGCGCATCGGGTCCTTGCCATGGACGCCTTGCCAGTGGGACATAGGGGATCCGGGGACCAGGCAAGGGCCGAAGAGATCCGGCCGCAGCTTGGCCACCATCAGCGTCTGATAGCCGGCCTGGCAGTTGCCGATCGCAAACGGACGCGATGCACCCGGGTGGAGATCGACCACACGCTCGAAGAACTTCACCTGTCCCTCGACGACGTCGAGGAATTGCTGGCCGGGCTCGGGCAGTGCGCTGAAGGCGATGAAATACACCGGGTGGCCCGCCTCCAGGGCGTCGCCGATCTCGCTCTCCGCCTTGAAGCCGCCAATGCCCGGTCCCTGGCCAGCGCGCGGATCGACCACCACGACCGGGCGTTTGCGGGGGTCGGTCGCGCGCCCCAGCGTCGGCAAGATGCGCAACAGCGAATAGTTGATCGGACGTGGCAGCGACCGGCCGGTCATGACGACTTCGTGGTCGAAGCGCAGCACGGTCGCGGTCGGGCGGGAGGTGATCTCGATCTCTTCATTGCCGCGACGCCGCAGCAGGTCAACGAACAGAACGCTGCGCTGGAGCGCATCGATCATGTAGGCCGGCCAGGCGTTCATGACATTGCCGGGAGACGCCGCGAAGAGAGCGGGGAAAGCGCGAGAGTCCGCGGCGGAAGGATTTTTGGCAGGAGCGGCCTTTGATGTCGGCTGATGTGTCATTTGATCTCCCGGGACGGATGTGTCCGGGTCGCTTGGTCGGCGGGCTGTTCTGATCCGATTTCGCGCCCCGGCGTCTGCGTTTTCCACGTCCGGGCGCATGCCGGGGAATGCTCATGCGGGGATGGGACGGTCACGCGTTGGCGCCCAGCGGCTTGCCGGCCTTGTCAAGCAGCTCGAGGAACGGTTTGACGATGTCGATCGGCATCGGGAAAACGACCGTCGAATTCCGTTCGGCTCCGATTTCCGCCAGCGTCTGCAGATAGCGCAACTGCATCGCGGCCGGGATGCTTCCGAGGATCCGGGCGGCGTTGAGGAGAGTTTGCGACGCCTGAAACTCGGCCTCCGCATGGATGACCTTGGCGCGACGGTCGCGTTCCGCCTCCGCCTGTTTGGCGATAGCCCGCACCATGTTGTCGGTCAGCTCGACCGTTCTGATCTCGACGTTGCTGACCTTGATGCCCCAGGTTTCGGTCTGGGCGTCGAGAATGCTCTGGACATCGGCGCTGAGCTTTTTTCGTTCCGAGAGCATTGCGTCAAGCTCGTGCTGACCGAGGACGGCCCGCAGCGTCGTTTGAGCGAGCATGTTGGTGGCGGGAAGATAGATAGTGTTGAACGTGGATAATTGCCCGCTCGGGATCGACGACATTGAAATAGAGCACGGCGTCTACTTTCATCGAGACGTTATCGCGCGAGATCACGTCCTGACTCGGGATCTCGATGACCTGAATGCGTAGATCGACCCGCACCATTTCCTGAAAGAAGGGGAGAAGCAAAACCAGGCCAGGCCCTCTGATCCTTTGGAAACGCCCCAGGGTGAAGACGACGGCGCGCTCATACTCGCGTAGAATTTTTACCGCCGCGAGCGCCACGACAAGAGCGACCAGGACCAAAGCCGGGATGACATAGAGAAACATGATGTCGCTCCTTTCAGACCGATACGAAGACATTCGTCGCGGTAAAAGCGGATCTGCCGCACAGCTCGATCGGCGCGCCGTCCGGTCGGCGGCGACGAGACCCCTCGGCCGATTTTGGAATGCGACGCACACAGCGCGCGGTTGCTGCGGTGCGGCAGATTCGGAAAATACTCAGAGCCGACCGCCGGCCCGCGGACCAGAAGGAGGGGGCTGAGCGCGCTTTTCCCGCGCGCCTTCCAGGCTTGCGGCGAGGGCGAGGCGAACTCGCGCCGCCATGCGCTGGCTATGATTGCGGCCGACGGCGATGTTCTTGCTGGGATGGCCGGCGAGAACCCTTTCCATGATTTACCGCTGTCGCGGCGCGAGCTTGCCGACGCTCTCGACGCCCATAGCCTTCAGGCGGGCGATTCTGGGCGAGTTCGCGTTATATGGGCGGCATAGTAGAGCCTCAACGCGTGACCGCGCTCGCTCCGTGCGGACCTTCCCATTTCCGGAAAACGACCCACTCAGGCAATGTCAAAGAAAGCCAGAACAATAGGCTTGATGCACACCGTTCCGGCTGGATTGCTATCACCTATGGTGGTGATGGCGGTAATGACGATGGTGGTGGTGATAATGATGGCGCTGAGGAGCGCCCACCACGCCTTTGACGCCGCCGACGACGCCACCGGTCACTCCACCGACCACGCCGCCAACCGCTGCGCCAACCGGACCGGCGGCGCGCCCACCTTGGGCCGCGCCTCGCTCGCCACCCCTGATAACGCCCTGAGCCTGTGCGGCGAGGGGCGTCGAAAGGACGACAGAAAGGCCAAGAAGGCCGGCGGTTAAAATCAACCGGGTTTTCATTGGTAAACTCCGTTTGCTTGCTGCGCCCCCGAATTGGCTCGGCAGACCTGCAACACATGGAAAATTATCAGACGCGCCGACCGCCGAGGCAGGTTCGGAATGTACTCATCCAACCTGCGACCGAAGATCAGGCCAACCGCCGGACGCAGACTTCTTCCTCGCAACCTCCCGATCAGCGGCCGAAGACGCCCGTCTGACGACGTGCAATGGTGTAACGCCTTATCTTTCAAAAGGAAAAGCCGCGCCTCGGTGACGAAGCACGGCTCAAAAAAAACATCGGGGGGACGAATAAGTATCCTGACTTATGTCCGAGTGGTCTTCTGCGCCGCTTCCATTTGCTTTTTCACCGGCTCGAAAGCGGCAGTGAACACGGCGTTCGTCAACTGGGCGATTTGACGGCTATCATTGACGGCTGCTTCAACGCTCTCTTTAATCAGCCTTTGCTGCAATTCCATAAACTCCGCCGGGCTTTTCACGGCGCTAAGCGCTTCCATGGCGGCGGTCAGGTTCTTGACATTCCTTGCCGCCAATTCCTGATAGGTTTTGATCAAGTCCTGAACGGCGGCGGCAGAGCCTTTTCCGCTTTCGGTCAGAGTGTTGGAACTTTCTTTCATGATCTTGTCCGCGGCTTGGGCGCTCTTGGACAGTGCGTCGGCGCTTGCTGTGGAGATCTGCTGTTCGAAGGTGTTGGCCATAATTCGAAATCCTTGGCTATCGGGGCTTGTTGGCATTTCTGCATCGTAACGGTCGACGAAGCCGCCGGTAGGCTCGGAAAGTACTCACAGGCGCCGCGGCGCTGTTGCGGCTGTTTGGGCGCCGTTTTTTCCAGCCCGGCGATGAAAGCCCGGCAGGGGCGGCAATAAGCCGTCCCATGGTGTCGGAAAGCGTTCTCGATCAGCCTGGGGGCGAACGTCTACGTCGCGTAAGGATGGCTACTGGGCGCCGCCAGGCTTTTCAGGAGCGCTGGGCTTCTGGGCAACGCTGCGATAAGCCGCCGCCGGCCAGGATAACGCTCTCGGCAGTTCCGCTACGACCTTCTCGACGAATTGCGATGCGGAGCCGGCGTTCCAGTTTGCTGTAATCGTGGGCGCTAGCGTGACGCCAACGCCGACAAGATAGGCAATCACTAACAGGGCGATAAGCATGCGCATCGTGTCCTCCTCCACGTGTCGATCAAAACGAGAAGCAATGGTGATGCGCCGATCGTGACGTCGAACGTCGCGCCAAAATACTGATCACTGCGTTACCGACAGCCTCGGCCTGGACCGGGTCACAATTCGTGCATTCCAAACGCTATCCGCCTTCGAGCAATCCGATAAACACGATTCCCGAAAGAATTCCGCCGAAATCGGCAAGGTCGCCGATCCAACCGCTGACGGGAATCAAAAAGCCGAAGCCGACCGCAAACAATGTCACGCTGATAAGGCCGCTCCCTAGCACCGACATTTTGTCGCCCCGTTCTGATCGCCGGCTGCCAGCGGGATCGTCAGTCTCGCCTGCAGCGCTAACAGTTTTGCACAATGGAGATGAGTGAGCGGTCGCGACAGCGACGGAATCTACTCATCTCCTTCCAGTCGAGACATCGTCCGCGCGCATCTTCGTTCCGATGCTGGCGGCGCGCCGGACCAACGCCTCGCGACGCGATCCAGTCCCGGCTATCGCCGCAAGGTCCATAGGTGTTTTCCGACGCTGCCGCGCGATGATTCCGTCTCTTAGATTTCTATCTGCGCGATATGTTATGGCGCCGGACCGCCCGGCGGCTACGCCCCAGCGGCTCCAGATCGCCGAGAGGGCCAAAAATGTACACGCTTCTGATTGTCACCCCTTGGGCGTTGTCCTAGGCTACGGCGGCCGTTGTCCTGGTCATGGCCAAGCACGGCGGCGCTTACCCGGCGGCATGCGACGGCGACCCGCCCTTTGCGCTCGCGCGACCATCGGCTTTCCCTTTTGGGCAGGCCCTGGTTCCGCAGCGATCCAACGGATCAGCGATCGGCCGAAAACGCATGACAATTTTGACCGTCAAGCATGTCACGACCTATTCCTACGCCACGCCGGTACGGCTCGGAGAGCACCGGATGATGCTCCGCCCACGCGATAGCAACGATCAGCGGCTTTTGAACGCCACGCTCGATATCGAACCGCGGCCCCATAACCTGCGCTGGATTCACGACGTGTTCGACAATTGCGTGGCGATTGCGAATTTCTCCGGCGTGACGCAGAGCCTCCGGGTGGAGAACAATCTGACGCTCGAGCACACCCCCTACGAGGGGCCGGAATTTCTCCTGGAGGATCGCGCGCGGCATTACCCGTTCGCCTATGACGCCGACGAAATTCCGGATCTGGCTCGTCTGATCGAGCGGCACTATCCGGATCCCGCCGGCGAACTCCATCATTGGGTTCAGCGATTATTCCCTCAAGGACGCCCAATCGAGACGGGCAGGCTGCTGATGACCTTGACCTATGCGATCAAGGAGGGGCTGACCTATGAGCGCCGCACCGCGAAGGGAACGCGCAGCCCGCTGCAGACGCTTTCCTCGGGGCGCGGCACGTGCCGCGATTTCGCAACCTTGATGATGGAGGCGGCGCGCGCCATGGGCTTCGCCGCGCGCTTCGTCTCGGGCTATATCTATGTGCCGGATCGCGACGTCGACGATCGCCATCTCGGCGGCGGCTCGACGCATGCATGGTGCCAGATCTATCTGCCCGGCGCCGGCTGGGTCGAATTCGATCCGACCAATGGCATCGTCGGCAGCCGGGATCTCATTCGCATTGCCGTGGCAAGGGAGGCGCATCAGGCCATTCCCCTCCATGGATGCTATTTCGGCGACCCTGAGGACGATGCGGGAATGGAGGTCTCCGTCCATGTTCGACGGCTCCCCGAAAGCGCGCCTTTGACCACGGGTGATCAGAATCTTTTGCAATGGGATGGAATTTCGGGCGAGGCGCATCGCTCGAACGCGTCGAACCGTTCGGACGAAACGGCGGAGCAACCCAAACACGAGGACTGCTAGATGCTCATCCGGGCGGGATTTGACATCGCATTTGAATGTCCTGCGCAGACGCCGATGCTGCTTCAGCTCAACATCCATCCGTCGCGAGAAGCGGATCTGGTTTCGCCGGATGTCATCAATTCCGTTCCGCCTCTGCCGATGCGGTCCTATCTCGATCTTTTCGGCAATCGCGTAACACGTCTGGAAGCGCCGCCGGGCCTGGTCACCTTCAGCAACCGCTTCGTGATCCACGATTCCGGCCAGCCGGATGAAACGCCGCCCGACACGGGTTTGACGCCAATCTCCTGTCTTCCCGATGATGTGTTGCTGTTTCTGGTTTCGAGCCGCTATTGCGACAGCGACAAGCTTGCTGATTTCGCATGGTCGACGTTTGGAACAATAGCTGGCGGCTACAGGCGCGTTCAGGCTGTCTGCGACTTTGTTCATTCGAAAATCCGCTTCAGTTATGCCGACGCGCGCCCGACGCGTAGCGCCAGCGACTCGATGCAGGAAGGCGTCGGCGTTTGTCGCGACTTCGCCCATCTGGCCATCGCGCTTTGCCGCTGCCTGAACATTCCCGCGCGTTATTGCACAGGCTATCTTGGCGACATCGGCGTGCCGCCCGACATCAGCCCGATGGATTTCAGCGGCTGGGCCGAGGTCTTTCTAGATGGGCGGTGGTGGACCATAGATCCGCGACACAACCATCCGCGCATCGGCCGCATCGTCATGGGACGCGGCCGCGACGCCGCGGACGTCCCCTTATCGACAGCCTTCGGCGTCGCAAATCTCGTGCGCTTTGAGATTCTGACCGACGAGCAGTCTCCGTCGCGCATTCCGTAAAGTGAATCGCCACTCATTCTTGACGCGGCGGCTTGAGTAACGCCGCCCCGACTTCACAGGTGCTGACATGAAAATTCTGATGGTTCTGACCTCCCACGACCAGCTTGGCGGAACCGGCCAAAAGACCGGGTTCTGGCTGGAGGAGTTCGCTGCTCCCTATTACGTGTTCGTGGATGCGGGCGCCGAAGTCACACTCGCTTCACCTCTCGGCGGGCAGCCGCCGGAAGACCCGAAAAGCGACGCGCCGGAGGCGCAGACCGACGCCACCCGGCGTTTCAGAGCAGATGCCGCCGCAAAAGCCGCTCTGGCGGGCACGCTCAAATTGAGCGACGTTTCCCCTAAAGGTTTCGACGCAATATTTTATCCCGGCGGTCATGGCCCACTCTGGGATCTCGCGGAGGACAAGATGTCCATCGCGCTCGTCGAAGGCGCACTTGCCGCAGACAAGCCGGTCGCCGCCGTTTGTCATGCGCCGGGTATTCTCCGCCATGTGCGAACGCCGCAGGGGCGATCCGTGGTGGAAGGCAGGAAGGTCACAGGCTTCACCAACAGCGAGGAGCAGGCGGTCGGGCTGACTGCGGTCGTTCCCTTTCTTGTCGAGGATATGCTTCAGGCAAACGGCGGAATTTATTCCAGGGCCGGCGACTGGCAGCCCTACGTCGTCGTCGATGGGCGGCTGATCACAGGGCAGAATCCGGCGTCATCGGAACTTGCGGCGAAGTCCTTGCTCAACGCGCTCGGCGCCGAACCGCTTGTCAAACCGTCGCCCTGATTCTGAATATGCCGGCGCCACATTTCAAGGGCGCCGGGCTGACGGTGGCGGCATAACCAACGTTATGGCACGATCATCTGCGATCTGGAATGGCGTCAAGCAATCGTCTTGCCACATGACCGAGAACCCGCGATTGGCCAATGTATACTTATCCTCCAGGCAGCTTCCCTTGAAGGCGCCTTGGCAAAGGGATTTTGATCGGAAGCAGCTTCCGTGTTTCGGCGAAGGATGGGGCCCAGCTTGACCATGCTGCAAATCCGCCACAAGACGACGTATCGCTACCGCCAGCCCGTGAGCCTCGGACCGCACCGCCTGATGCTGCGCCCGCGCGAAAGCCGCGAATTGCGGCTGATTTCGAGCGCGTTGAAAATCGAACCGCAGGCGACCGTGACTTTCGCGCATGACGTGTTCGGCAATTCCATTGCGACCGCCCATTTCAATGGCGTGGCCGACACGCTGACGATCGACTGCGTGACGCAGCTGACTCTCGACGCCGTCGCCTGGCCCATCTTCGATGTTGCGGCCTCGGCCATTTTCTATCCGTTTCATTATGCCGAAGACGAGCGAACCGATCTCGGCGCCCTGATGTTCCAGCAATATGCCGATCCGACCGGACGCCTGCGCGATTGGGCCTGGGCCTTCGTGCGCGGCGCGCAGACTGACACTTTGGCGCTGCTGAAGGACCTCAGCGTCGGCGTGTCGGCCTGGATCAATTATCAGAGCCGCGAAGACGAAGGCGTGCAATCTCCGGTCCAGACGCTCGATCGCGGCTGGGGCTCGTGCCGCGATTTCGCGGTGCTGTTCGTCGAGGCCGCCCGCTGTCTGGGCTTTGGCGCGCGGATCGTCTCCGGCTATCTCCATGGAGCCGAACCGGGGACCAACGGTTCAGCCGACGCCGGCTCGACGCATGCCTGGGCGGAAATCTACGTGCCGGGCGCGGGCTGGATCACGTTCGATCCGACCAACCGCAGCTTCGGCGGCTTTAATCTCATCCCCGTCGCGGTCGCGCGCGACATCCGCCAGGCCATGCCGGTGGCGGGCAGTTTCGTTGGCGCCAGCGACGCCTTTATCGGCATGGCGGTGCAAGTCGAGGTCGCGGCTCTGGCTTGAGTGCGATCCTGCCGCGATCGGAGGGGGAAATCGCGCAACGAAAAGGGCCGCCAGTCGGCGGCCCTGTTTTGCATAGCCTGAAGCCAAATCCCGCCCTTGACGGCAAATCCCGCACAACGTGGATAGACGGTTTCAGTAGTGGCGATAGTGGTGATGATAGTGGTGATGGTGATGGAACCCACGGGCAATGGACGGCCCCGCCACATAGCCAACCGCGCCACCCGCGACCGCGCCAACGGGTCCGCCGACAATGGCGCCGGCCCCAGCTCCCATCAATCCCTCATTCAGCCGTTCCCCGGCCATCGCCGGAGCTCCGGAGAGAGCGACTCCGAGAAGAAGCGCTAGAACAAAAAAAGTGTGTGTCATTTTATTTCCTCCGTGCATGGCGTTATAAAATAACTTACAGCACCGATTTAAATTACTAATAACACTTATATAACAATATTGCAATTATTTTATTAGAGCGATTGTGATATTTCGTAATTTACATGTTTGTTTTGTTACCAATATCATCGGTCACTTGTATTTTAAACAATCGTACCCAATTACGCTTTGCAGGCTTTTGCGATCTTTTTTAGCGCATAATATTCCTGACTGGCTTTCGAATAAGCCAAATGACGCACAAGAACACTGGGCGATCAGTCATCTATTTTGTGTGAAGCCCGGATCGGCGTACGCCAATCTGGAACCGTCAACACAGTGAGACTTCTTTCATGACCAATAGCCCTATGAAGTCCGACCCAGCCAAGCCCGCCGCGCCGCATGCCGCGCCGTCGCCCGCGAACAGTCCTGGCCGGCCTGCGACCCCCGCAGCCGCCCCGGCGGCCAAGCCGGCCGAAGTGAAGAAATAAGTTCCCTTTTGTCGGCTCGCCGGAACAAGGGACGATGATTTTGGGGCGCGGCGGTCATTCGCCGCCCGTCCCTTCAATTCGCCCGAAGCGCCCGGAATTCGGGCGTAATGGGAGTTCCAGACATGGCCCAGATCATTCGCTTCGGACGACGCGTTCCGCTTCCTGCAACCGTTCAGATCCTCCACGACCTTCTCGTCATGGAGCGCGACGAAAAAGCGCGGCTGAAGGCTGCCCCGGAGCCCAGGCTCAACGCCAGCCCGCCTGGCGTCACACTCGAAAATTAGCGCATCCGCTCATGTGGCTCAGCTGCGACGGTCCCCAATTCACGGGACCATCGCGGCTTATTCGTGCGAGCGGCCCAGCGAGCCGATGACTATGCCAACGCCAAGGGCGATCAGCACGGCCGTCAGCGGGTTCCGCTCGATGCCGCCCCAGAACTGGGAGCTCGCCGCTTTGACACTTTTCTGGGCGTCACCGGCGGCATTCGAAATCTTGCTCCGGGCGTCCTCAACCGCGTCGGAGACTTGAATCCCGGCGGCCTGGGCTCGATGTTCCGCCGTCCCGCGCATCGTTTCCGCCAAATGCGCGATGTCACGCCGGAGGGCCGCCAGATCGGCCCCGATTTCGGCGACGGAACCTGCAACATTGTTGGTCATTTTTACCTCCTGATCATTCGGTCGGCGACGCGAAACGGAAGGCTTCTCGCGCCTCCGTTCGCAGAAGTCGGCGGCAAGCGCCTTCGATGAGCCGCCGAAGCGCTCTGGGCTATATCCGGCCCATGAGCAGGAGGACGACAACGACAACGAGGACGAGGCCTATTCCGCCGCTTGGGAAATAACCCCAATCGGCGCTGTGCGACCAGGTCGGCAACGCGCCAACCAGAAACAGCACCAATAAGACGAGCAAGATTGTGCCGAGCATGGAAAAAACTCCTCAATGAGCGATTGGGGCGGCGGTTTGGACGGCTTCGAAGCCGCCGCGCGAAAATTGTTCGGGTTGACGATTGGAAGGCGGGGACAGCCTTCAACGAGACTTTGGCGGAGCATTGTCCATCGTTCGCCTTCTGAGCGTTTTCCGCGCCGCGACATTTTTTCGTGGCGACGCTCTGTCCCGGTCGTCAATTCTTCAGGCTTTTCCTCAGCACGTCCTTTGCGCCGCCAACGGCGTTCTGAATCTTGCCTTCAGCCTTGTCATGCTCGCCTTCCACGACGAGCTTGGCGTCGCCGAGGGCTTTGCCGGCGGCTTCCTTGATAGCGCCCTTGGCCTGTTTGGCGACTCCGGCGATGCGATCTTTGTCCATTTTGATGGCTCCAGTTTGTTGAAATCTTGCGAGCAAGTCGCGACGGCGAAGCGGTGGCGGTCGCTTGAGCGCGCATCGGTTCCGCTTGGGACGTCTTGCGTAACTCGTCAGGTGCGGCGGATTGTTTTGCGCCCCGTTCGACTTGCGAATTTACCGCTCCGGGAAGCCGACCGGACAGAATCGGAATATACTCACGCCGGCAACGCCCATGCGTTTTCCCCCCATGATTTGTGTGCGACGAGATCAGAATCCGTCAGCTCGGCACATCGATCTGGCCGTGTGAGGCAAAACGCGCCTCGTCAGCGAGGTCTCCGAACCAACCGGGTCTGAGTGTATTCCGACGCTGCCGGAGCACTTTGCGCCATGAGATGTTTTTCGCACGGGCTCAGGCGCTCCGCGAAAGGAAAGCTTGCGGCCGTCCCCGAGCGTCGACGCCATCGTCCGAGCCACGGTGAATTGTCGCGCGACGGCGCCCGCGTCGATTCCGCCTTTCGCAAGAATTCCTGGGAGCACGAGATGCGAAAATTTCTGATCACTGGCCTTGCCGGCTTAGCCCTGACAGGCGCCGCAGGCCTCAACGCTTTGCACGCCCAGACCAGCGACAAACCTCCGCCCCCGCAAGCGGAGCCGATGATGAAAACTTCACCTTTGCAAGCGGCGCCGACGACGGCGCCGGCGGACAACCAGATTGCTAATGACGTCGACGCCAGGGTTGCCCAGCTCAAGGCCAGCCTGCATCTGACCGTCGGCCAGGAAAAGAATTGGCCAGCCTTGCGGATCGCATTGCACGACGACGGGATCGCGCAGCTGAAAGCCGGCCTGGAAAGCGCGGAGCGCCCCCGTCGTCAGGAGCGCGGCGACCAGGACCGCAGCCAGCGCCCCAACGATGTCGCGCTCTTGCGCGAAATGGCGGCTAGCCTCACCGCGAGGGGCGCTTCGCTTAAGGAACTCGCCGACGCCGCTGATCCGCTCTATGTCAGCCTCGACGATCGGCAGAGACGCGAATTGTTCCAGTTCCTGCGGAGCGACTTTGAATTGCGCCGCCGCTGAAACAATTTCACCGCCATCAAGACGGTTGCGCGAGCCTGGACGACGAGACTAGGCTGGCGGCAAGCTTCAACGAGGCTCGACAAAGCCTCCCTTCAGGCAGGTCATGCGCCGGGCGCCCGAACGCCATCCGGCGGCAAGGAAACACCAGGAATGCGCGGACAGCACGGTGAACGCCATTGGACGGGAAATATCGGCTGGCTGCGGGCTTCGGTCCTGGGCGCCAATGATGGGCTGCTCTCAACAGCCAGCCTGGTGTTGGGCGTGGCGGCCGCGCACGGAACACGAAGCGCAATCCTGATCGCGGGCGTGGCGGGACTTGTCGCCGGGTCGATGTCGATGGCGGCGGGCGAGTATGTGTCGGTTCATTCGCAAGCCGACGCCGAAAAGGCCGATCTGGCGCGCGAGAGTCTCGAACTCAAGACGAACGATGATGGCGAACACCGTGAGCTTGCCGACATCTATGTCGAGCGCGGTCTCGATCCCGCGCTCGCCAAGACCGTCGCCGCGCAGCTCATGGCCCATGACGCCCTTGGGGCCCATGCGCGCGACGAGCTCGGCATTTCCGAAACGCTCAGGGCGCGGCCGATTCAGGCGGCCTTCGCATCGGCCGGAGCTTTCGCCGCCGGGGCGGCGGCGCCGCTCGTCATTGCCGCGATGGCGCCCATGGCAGAGCTGATCCTTTTCGTCGCCGCCGCGTCCCTGGTCTTTCTCGCCATTCTCGGCGCCCTGGCGGCGCGATCGGGCGGCGCGCCAATGGGGCCGAGCGTCTTGCGCGTCACATTCTGGGGCGCGCTGGCCATGGGGCTTACGACGGGCGTCGGGGCCTTGTTCGGCACGACAGTATGAACGCCCACGCTGTCCGTCGGCTCGACGACGCAGTCTCGTCGACCTCATCGTCACGTACCGCATAGGTAGTTTCCGGCGCTCCCGCGCGGAACTTCTCTTCGCTAGCATTTTCCCGACGCAATGATCTTTTGCGCCCCTCGCATATTGATTCAAGACGACCGGAAAAGTGTCGATCTTGACGGTGTCAGCGGCGAGGCCGAAGCTGGACCTGACGAAAGGGCGTCCCATGAGCACTCTTCTGATCATCATCATCCTGATCGTCTTGTTCGGCGCAGCCGGAGGCTATTACGCGCACGGCCGCTACGGCGGTGCGGGGCTTGGGGGCGTTCTCGGCACGGTTCTGGTGATCCTCGTCGTCGTCTGGCTCCTTGGCGGCCTCCACTGAACCTTTGCCTTCGGCGCAAAGCGGCACAGGATTTCGGCATGACTGACACGGATCGGGAGACCGAAACGAACGCCGAGGCCGAGCCGCCGTCGGAAATGCCGTTGCCGTCCGAACCGCAGGTGATTTTCCTTGGTGGCCTTTTCGCGCTCGCCGTGCTGACGGCTGCCTATGTTGCGCGGGAAATCGTCCTGCCCCTGGCCTTCGCCATAACGTTGAAACTCCTGCTGCAACCCCTGATGCGCCTGCTGGAGCGGGCGCACGTTCCCAGAACCGTCGCGTCCCTGCTGATCATCCTGGCCCTGTTGGGCGGGGTCGTCGCCCTGGGCGCAGCGATCGCCGGCCCGGCCAACGCCTGGGCGGCCAAGCTTCCCGAGGGCGTTTCCAGGCTGCAGGAACGGCTCGGATTTTTTCGAGGCCCGATCAATACGTTGCGTAACTTCCTTCAGCAGGTGGAAAATATCGGCTCGACCGGCGCGCCGAACGCCGCGAACGGCCCCCTGGTGGGCGCGGGATTGTTGTCTTTTCTTTTCGCGGGCGCCCGCAGCTTCGCGGACGCATTGTTCACCACAATATTGTTTCTGTATTTCCTGCTTTTGGCGGGCGACAGCTTCCTGCGGCGGCTGGTCGAAATTCTGCCGGGTTTCCGCGCCAAGCGCCAGGCAATCGCCATCTCGCAACAGATTGAAAGCGATATTTCCGCCTATCTGGCGACCATCACCGTCATGAACGCTCTCGTCGGCTTCGCCACGGCCCTGGTCATGCAACTTACGGGGGTAGGAGACCCGATCCTTTGGGGCACTTTGGCTTTTCTGTTGAATTACGCGCCGATCATCGGCCCCGCCCTCTGTACATTCGCCTTCCTCCTTGCCGGATTGCTGACCATCGACGGACTGTGGGGCGCGCTGGCGCCGGCCGGACTCTATCTGGCGATTCACATTGTAGAAGGCGAGACATTGACGCCGTTGATTCTGGCGAGACGATTCACCCTCAATCCGGTGCTCGTAATCTTCTCGTTCGTGTTCTGGTTCTGGATGTGGGGCATTCCCGGCGCGATCCTGTCCGTGCCGATGCTGGCGATCACGAAAATCGTCTGCGACGGAATCAGGCCCCTCGCCGCGCTTGGCCATTTTCTGTCTGGCTGATGTATTTGCTTATAGGAATTCGCAATATTTATTTTGGAGAACGCGAAATACAATTTATATTATACATTCATAATATTTCTTGCAAATGGCGTGAGTGCTTCCCGAGCCGATCGGCCCATGCCTGCCGGGGTCGTCAGCGGGGCTGTCGCTGGCGTGCTCGGCTTGGACCAGCGGCCCCGTTTCAGGGATTACGCGGTTCACGAACACCATCGCTCCTACGCCTATGGTCACGCGGTCTCGATCGGCGCCGAACACACCGATAGCAGGGTGAGCTATTATGAGGTTCCTTCCGAATATGGCGTGCAGGATTATCGCTACGCCATCGTCAACGATCAGACCGTGCTGGTCGATCCGCGGACCCATCGCATCCTCGATGTGATTCAATAGGTTCCGGTCATGCTTGATAGGAAAAGGCCGCCTCATCGGGCCGCTTTTTTTGACGTCGCGCGGGCGCCGATGTCTCAGTCGACCCGGCCGGCGTCCGAAAGCCTGGATGGCTCGGACCGGGCCTCCGCCGTCAGCCGGAAATAATGTTCGGCGTGCTGGAGAAGATTCTCCGCGGCGACAGGATCATTGCCAGTGAAAGCGTCGCGCGCCAGTTGAAGATATTTTTCCGCCACCTGTTGCGCGCCGCCACGGATCTTGACGTCCGGACCATTGGACTCATAGGAACGCTCGTGCGGGCTGGACTCGCGGCGGCCCTTGGGGAAACCGTTGCGAAACAGGCTGTTCTGATCGGATTTCATGCTCGTTTTCGGCCTTTCGAGGCTCATATTCGGAAGCAATTCAAGTTTTGGCGGAACGGTGGCGCATGATCGAGCCTATCGAACCACGAAACCGGCAGCAGCTCATACGAATTATGTTTCCTTTCAGCATGCCTCCGCCCGGAAAGGTCAAAAAATCCATGGCTGGACTGCGAACGCATTAGAGCGACAATTGTGCAAAAATATCGTTCTCCGGCCAGTCTCTAGTCGCATCCCGGCGAGTGGCTTTTTTATGATGGCGTCGAGCACGGATCGCCTATCGGCGGTTTGACCCATGGTTTCAGCTTCCGGGTCGAGCCGATCGCGAATTTTGGTCGGACGAGGCGATTTCGAGGCTTCCGATTGGCGCGAGCGGCGCTCAAGGAAGCCCGCGAGGGGCGCGAGATCGACATCGCCAAATATTTGCTGAGGCTTCCCATGTTGCCGGATTATCTGGAAGACGTCCTCTCCGCCTTCGATCAATCCTGCCGGGGCTTCGAGGAGCGGGAAGAGCCTGGAATCTGAACGTTTCCGCGCGCCCATTCCTATCAGGATGCCCCCGAAGCACCTGAAAACGATAGCGATATTTTCTCTGAGTAGTTTCCGAGTCTGTCGTCGCATGAGCGTCAACGCTTATCGTCCGACGGATAGAGAATGCAGAAGGCAAGGCCTCAACAATGCTCAAGCTCGGATCGACCCTGAAGGGATACGCCATAGAGGCGAGCGACGGAGCGATCGGAAGCATTTCCGATTTCCTGTTCGACGACAGGACATGGCTGGTGCGCTGGCTGGTCGTCGACACCGGAAATTGGCTGACGGGGCGCAAGGTCCTTTTGCTTCCGACGGCGCTCGGCAAAGCGGAGCACGACCGTCGGGAACTGCCGGCCGCCCTGACCCGGGCGCAGGTCGAGGCTAGCCCGGAGCTTTCCGAGCACGAACCGGTATCGACCCAGATGGAGCGCCATCTCTACGACTATTACAATTGGGAGCCGATTGTCGGCGACAGCTATTTCAGCGAGAATCCGATCGCCTCGCGCTTTTCCGCGCCGCCGCTTTTCGGGTCGCCGCCGGCCGCCGGGACTCCCGCTATCAGTCGCGACGACAGCGATCCACATCTGCGCAGCGTCGCCGCCATCGCCGGCTATCACATCCTCGCCAGCGACGGCGCGATCGGCAAGGTCGGGGACCTCCTGATCGACGATGACGGCTGGGGCATTCGGTTCCTGGTCGTCGATACTGGAAACTGGTGGTCAGGCGAGCATGTGCTCATATCACCCCATGCCGTGAAGGAAATCTCCTGGGCGGAACGAGAAATTCGCCTGAACGTCAGCCGGGATCAGGTCAGGTCGAGTCCGCCGTGGAGCCCGCTCGGGGACATCGATCCAGTCTATGAAGCGGATCTCCGCAAGCATTATGACTGGCCCGGCCGTTCCTGAGGAACCGATCAAAATCCGTTTGATGAAAGCCGGATGCTTCGTCGTCCGCGAACGCGCTTCGGCGCCCGAAACCCGTCGAGCGCGCTGAATTTGCGGCCGTATTCAGGCGTCGGCGGCAGGGGAGTTTTGATCGGAAGTTGCGACGGCATTGCTTTCATCAACGCCGCCCAACGCCCCCATCGAAGCGCGGGACGCCGACGCCGGCGGCCCGGAATCGAACGTCGATGGTCAGCGGAGAGGAACCATGGAGCCGCACGAATTCATCGGCCAGATCGGCGATACCCGCAAAGGTCGGGCGTTCGGATTTCTCCGCCCCCTCATCGCCTGACTTCGCCGCCGGCGCCGCCTTCATTCACCCAAGCGGCGATTTGCGCCTCGACTTGCGTTGAAGCCTCGCGCTCGTGCGAATTCGCGAATTGCAACGTGACCATGTGGCAGCGCCCCAGGCGCTCGACCGACACTTCAAAAGGCCTTCTGGCCGACAGGCGCTCGTTCATTGCGGAGCCATATGGGATTCGACGAGCCAGAGCTGTTGATCGACGCCGCGCGAAATCCCGGTGAACAGATCGGCTGTCTCCGGATCGCCGTATGTCGCCGCCTCGGTGATGGCGTCACGCGTCGATTCGCCAAAGGCCGCAAGGGCGCCCGAAACGGCGAAGACATGGTCCTTTTCATTTGCGATTCCGAACGGATAGCGCGTGAGAAAAGTGCGTTCCGCCGCATTCTGCACTGTGCCCTGCGCGGTCCCGCCCAACCCGCCGGCGCGCTCGGCGATGAGATCGGCATAGCCGGCGGCCTCAATGGCGACCTTGTCGAACAGCATGTGAATGGCGATGAAACCCGGCCCGCGCACGTTCCAATGCGCCTGTTTCATTTGCGCCTGCAGATCGATCGCCGCCGCCAGATGCTTGTTCAGGAGCCCAACGGATTGAGCGCGGATGTTTTCCGATAAAGTGTTGCGTGTCGGCTGCATGGCAGGGTCTCCAGATTGAGGGGCAAAGGCGCCGGCGGCGCGAGCAGCCCGGCATGACGTTCGGCAAGGGGCCGTAACGAGATCCTCTCGATGACGTCGGACCCTAGGCGACCGACGCCGCTGGCGGCAGCGTCGGAAATTACTCACGCCGCATGCGTCAGGCGAAAACACCGCTCGCGTTCAGGGCGCCGCAGTACCGAGCGCCGACTGGATGGCGAGCAGCAGATCGAGTTCGAAATAGGGCTTTTGCAGCACGGTTGCGTTTGGCTTCAAAAGCTTGACCGCGGACGGGTTCCCGCTGACGAAAATATGCGGAACGGGATCGATATCCGTGATCGTCTCGACGGCGCCGATGCCGCTGCCATCCTGCAAATGCGCGTCGACGATCATCAGATCCGGCTTGGATCGACGGGCGGCGGCTACGGCGCCGCTCTCGCCGGACTCGATGGCGCAAACCTCATGCCCGAGCGCCTCGATCAGTTCGGCGAGCAGCTTGGCGATAATTCCGTCGTCTTCCACGATCATCACGCGCAGTTTTTTCATGAGGCGATTCCCTCGGGTGCTGCGCTTGGGTTGGCGCGCGATCCCCATTCCGCGTCGGTGGCGATCCTGCCGATCCTCAGCATAGGCGGCGGGCCGGGCCCGCGCAGAGTCGGAAACTACTCATGCGCCGACGAGCAAAAAAATCGGCGGGGGAGGTGGCGTTTAGGTGATAATATCCACGAGTATTGGCTGCGCGGGCGATCGTCCGAGAAGGTTTCGCATGCGAGATGTTCGAAAGCGCTCCGCAAAAAAGTCCGAGGCGCCTTCAAGCGAGCCGGAACAGCGGCCCGCCGCCAAGGCCGAGTCGTTTCCGGTCGTGGCGGTCGGCGCCTCCGCCGGGGGGCTCGACGCCTGCAGGAAGGTGCTGGACGCGCTGCCTCCCCACGCCGGCTTTGCCTTCATTCTGGTCCAGCATCTCGATCCGACCCATGAAAGCATGCTGGTGGAGCTGCTGGCCGGCCATACCTCGATGCAAGTCTGTCAGGCGACCGACGGCCTGAAGATCGAGCGCGAGCATCTTTATGTCATTCCGCCGGGGTCCTATCTCTCGGTCAAGGCCGGCGCCTTGCGCCTTTCGCAACCGCGGGATCGTCACGGCGCGCGGCGGCCCTTCGATTTCCTGCTGCATTCCCTGGCCGAGGAATATGCCGCCCGCGCCATTTGCGTCGTCCTTTCGGGAACGGGCACCGACGGCAGTTCGGGCCTGAAGGCGATCATGGAACAAGGCGGGCTGGTCATTGCGCAGGACCCGGAAGAAGCCGGATATGACGGGATGCCGCGCAATGCGATCCTGACTGGCGCGGTGGATCTCGTGCTGCCGGCGGCGAAAATTCCCGAAGCGATCCTCAAATATGACGCGCGCGCGGGGAGAAATGCGCCGGCGCAGGAATCGGCACGGGATTGGCTGGCGGAGATCATCGACCTTTTGCACACAAAGACGGCGCATGATTTCAGGCCGTACAAGCAGGGGACGTTGCAGCGCCGGATCGAACGCCGGATGGCGCTCCAAACCGGCGGCATGGTTCTTTATCTGCAAAAGTTGCGTGGCGATCCGGAGGAGCTCGATCTTCTGGCCAAGGACCTGCTGATCAACGTCACACGTTTTTTCCGCGACCCGACAGTATTCGAATTTCTCGCCGAGAAAGTCATTCCAGGCCTCGTCGCCGATCAACCGGCGGACCAGCCATTGCGGATCTGGATCGCGGGATGCAGCTCCGGCGAGGAAACCTATTCCCTCGCCATGCTTTTCCGCGAGGCGATCGCCGCCGCCAACAAGAATGTCAAGCTTCAGGTCTTCGCCTCGGATATCGACGCCGACGCCGTGGCGCAAGCGCGCGAGGGCTTCTATCCGGCGTCGATCGAGGCCGACGTGTCGGCGGAGCGGCTGGCGCGTTTCTTCGTCAAGGAGGAGCGGGGCTACAGAATATTGCCCGAATTGCGCGCGGACGTGGTCTTCACCGTGCAGGATTTGCTGGCCGACCCACCGTTCTCGCGTCTCGATTTCGTGTCCTGCCGCAACCTGCTGATCTATCTGGGTCCGGAGGCGCAGGCGAAAGTCATGGCTTTGTTCCATTTCGCGCTGCGCGAGGGCGGCGTGCTGCTTCTTGGCGGCGCCGAGACGGTCGGCGAGCCGCATGGCTGTTTCACGGCGATTTCCAAGAGCGAGCGTATTTTCCGCCATACGGCGCGGGGGCGGCCGGGAGATTTCGGCTTTCTGGGCGGCGACGGCGTGCGCATTCCCGCGCGCCAGGGCCAGGGCCAGGGCCAGGGGCGGGCGCCGACGCGCGAAACAATTCTCGCCGAACTTTGCCGGCGGCTGGTGCTGGAGCATTACACGCCGGCGGCGGTGCTGATTAACCGCAAGAACGAGCGCCTGTTTTCGCTGGGGCCAACGGATCGCTATCTGTTTGTACCGCCCGGGCAGCCGACGCACGATCTTTTGGCCACGGCGCGACAAGGTCTGGGCGCCAAGCTCAGATCGGCGATCCAGAGGGTCTTTCAGGAAAACGCGCCCGTCACCGTCGCCGGCTGCCGTGTCGATCACGACGGCGGGACTATATGCTTCAGCCTGTCGGCGCGGCGGGTTGAAAGCGAGGGCGAGGAACTGGCGTTAATCTGTTTTCTCGACGAAGCGACGCAGGAGCGCCGGCAGGGCGGCGCTGTCGCGCCGGGCGACGTTTCGCGGATCGCCGAACTCGAGCAGGAGCTGGAAACGACGCGGATCGAGTTGCAGGGCGCGATTCGCAATCTGGAAATCTCGGGCGAGGAGCAGAAGGCGATCAACGAGGAAGCCTTGTCGGTCAATGAGGAACTCCAGTCGACCAATGAGGAGCTGCTGACCTCGAAGGAGGAGTTGCAATCGCTCAACGAGGAATTGACGGCCCTCAACAACCAGCTTCAGGAAACGCTCGATCGGCAGCGAACCACCGCCGACGATCTTCAGAATGTTCTGTATAGCACCGATGTCGCGACGATCTTTCTCGACGCGGCTCTCAAAATCCGTTTTTTCACGCCCGCGACCAGATCGCTGTTCAACGTGATTGCGAGCGATGTCGGCCGCCCGCTGGCGGACCTCGCCTCGCTCGTGGCCGACAGCGCGCTTCTGTCCGATGCGCGCGCGGTGCTGGCCAAGCATCTGCCGATCGAACGCCAGATCGAAGCGCGCAGCGGCGCCTGGTACATGCGACGAATCCTGCCCTATCGGACGCAGGGCGGCGGCGTGGAGGGCGTGGTCATCACCTTCGCCGACATCACGGATCGCAAAGACGCCAGCGACGCGCTCGAGGCCGCCAAGCGCAAGGCGGAAGCCGCCGACGCCGCGAAATCGCGCTTCCTCGCCGCCGCCAGCCATGACCTTCGCCAGCCGCTGCAAACGCTGGCCCTGCTGCAGGGGCTTCTGACACGAGCGGTGGAAAGCGAGCGAGAGCGGCAACTGGTGGCGCGGATCGGGGAGACCCTTGGCGGGATGACGGGCATGCTCAATGCGCTGCTCGACATCAACCAGATCGAGGCTGGCGCGATCCGCTCCGAGATGGCGCTGTTCCCGGTCAATGATCTGCTCGTGAAATTGCACGACGAGTTCACCTATCAGGCTCACGCGAAAGCGCTCGACCTGCGCGTGGTTTCCTGCGGCCTGTCGATTTTCAGCGATCCCCGCCTGCTCGAAACGATGGTGCGCAACCTGCTCTCGAATGCCTTGAAATACACCAAAAGCGGCAAGGTGCTGCTGGGCTGCCGTCGCCGCAAGGGGATGTTGAGCATCGAGGTCTGGGATACAGGGATCGGTATTCCCGACGAGGAAATTCAGGCAATTTTCGTGGAATATCATCAAGTCGGCAATGAGGCGCGCGAGCGCAGCCTTGGCCTTGGCCTCGGCCTCTCGATCGTGCGGCGGATCGGCAATCTGCTTGGCCATCGTGTGCGCGTGCGCTCACATGACGGCCACGGCTCGGTCTTCAGTATTGAAGTCGCGCTGCCGCAGGTTGCGGCGCCTCCAGAGCTTCCGGAGCCGGGTCCAGATTTCGGCCCCGCAAGCGGCGAAAAGGCGGCCCGCAAGGGCGCGATCCTGGTCGTCGAGGACGATCCAGAATTGCGCGAATTGCTCGCTGCTTCTCTCAGCGAAGAGGGGCATCGCATGGCGCGCGCCTACGACGGTTCCGAGGCGATGCAATTGATCGAGCGCGAGGATTTCCGGCCGGACGTCATCCTGGCGGATTTCAATCTGCCCAACCGCATGAACGGTCTCGAAGTGGTCGCCAAGGTGCGCGAAAAGCTTCATCGCGCCGTTCCCGCAATCATTCTGACCGGCGACATTTCGACCAGGACATTGCGCGCCATAGCGGACGCCGACTGCGTGCTGCTCAACAAGCCGGTGAAACTGGACGATGTGACGCGCGCCGTGCAGCGGGCGCTGGCGTCGAAGCACGCGCCGCCGCGCGCAAAACTTCAACGCCCTGTCGAAACGGTCGAGGTTCCCAGACCCCCGGTCATTTACGTCGTCGATGACGACAGCCACATTCGCGCGACGATCCGCAGCGTGCTTGAGGACGACGGAAGGACCGTCGAGGATTTTGCCGATTGCGAGGCCTTTCTCAAGGCCTACCGGCCGGGGCGGGAGGCCTGCCTGCTGATCGACGCCTATCTGCCCGGCATGAGCGGCCTCGAATTGTTGCGGCGGCTGAACGACGAGGGCCATCGGTTACCGGCCATCATGATCACCGGCAATGCTGACGTGACGATGGCGGTTCAGGCGATTAAAGCCGGCGCGTCGGATTTCATCGAGAAGCCGGTTGGCCGAGACGAACTGCTGGCCTGCGTCGAGCACGCGCTGGAGCATTCGCAGGATGAGAGCAAGCTGATCGCCTGGCGCGAAGACGCCGCGAGCCATCTGGAGGGCCTCACGCCGCGGCAGAAGCAGGTCATGGAAATGGTTCTGGCCGGTCATCCGAGCAAGAATATCGCGGCGGATCTTGGCATCAGTCAGCGCACCGTCGAAAACCATCGCGCCGCGATCATGAAACGGACCGGGGTGAAATCGCTTCCGGCGCTCGCGCGGCTGGCGGTCGCGGCGGAGAATTGATCGGCGCCGAAATCGAAAACCGCGATCGAGTCGAATGCGCGCATTGATGTGGGTAGATGCCGAGACCCTTCCGCTGACCCCGCCGTCGCGACAAAGCAACAGGCTCTGATCGGCGCGACGGCGCCCTGTGCTCGCAGCCAACCCTGTCGCGGCTTGAAAATGCCACGGGGCTGAAGGACGTGATCCGTCTGACCTAGAGCGGCCTCCGATCAAACTGGATTGTATCCGCAGGCTGTGAAATAGTTTTCGCATTCTGTGGGCTTGAAGATTTCGGCGCAAGTTTCGAGCGCGCGCATCAATCCGCCGACGGTTCGCTCGGCGATTTTGCGCAGATGCGCCTTGAGCTTGGAGAAGGCTTTCTCGATCGGATTCATGTCAGGGCTATAGGGTGTCGATTCCGACGAAGGCGCCCGGCAATTACGAGATAATGGCGCCCCCCAATTCCTGGATGATGGCGCCCCCGTGACGGAATGATCCTGCCCCCCATTCCGAGATGATGGCGCCCCCAATTACGAGATGATCCCGCCCGGGTGATTTCGTGAAGGACGGGGCCGCCGCTGGCATGTTCAAGTCGCTCTTTTGGCGATCCAAGGGAGCAATCGATGCCAGCGGAGCGAATTTCCATGCGCCAGGCGCGCGCAATCATTCGACTGAAATTTTCTTCTTTCTCGGCGCACGAAATCGCCCGGCGGCTCGGCATGGCGCGTTCGACGGTGCGCGAGATGCTGCAAAGAGCCGAAAGCGCGGGGCTTTCCTGGACGCAGGCGGAAGGCATGAGCGACATCGCATTGGAAGGCGCTCTCTACGCCAATCGCCGCAGCAGGCGGGGGCATCGGCGTGTCGCCGAGCCGGATTGGGTGATCGTCCATCGCGAGTTGAAACGCAAGCACGTCACCCTGACGATTCTTTGGGACGAATATATCGCCGTCAATCCGGGCGGCTACAGCTACTCGCGGTTTTGCGACCTCTACCGGGGCTTTGCGAAGACGCTATCGGTGACAATGCGGCAGACCTATGCCGCCGGCGAGCGGCTGTTTGTCGATTACGCCGGCGACACCGTGCCCGTCGTGATCGATCGTCTGACCGGAGAAGTTCGCGAGGCTCAGGTCTTTGTCGCCGTTCTCGGCGCGTCGAGCTTCACGTTCGCCTGCGCCGGCTGGACGCAGGCGCTGCCGGATTGGATCGACGCCCATGTCCGCGCTTTCTCGGCGATTGGCGGCGCCCCGAACTCCTCGTTCCGGACAACACGAAGACGGCGGTCATCAAGGCCTGCTTCTACGATCCCGACGTCAACCGAACCTACACTGAGATGGCGACCCACTACTCAACCGCCATTCTGCCGACGCGGCCCTACAAGCCGCGCGACAAGGCCAAGGTCGAGCGGGCGGTGCTGATCGTCGAGCGCTGGCTCCTGGGGCGGCTGCGGCGGCGCACCTTTACAGCCTGGCCGAACTGAACGCCGCCATCGTCGAAATGATGAGGCAACTCAATGACGAACGGGCGATCCGGCGCCTTGGCGTCACCCGACGGCAATTGCTGGAGGACGTCGATCGACCGGCGCTCAAGTCCTTGCCGGTCGAACCTTACGAGTTCGCGCAATGGAAAACCTGCCGCGTCGGCGTCGACTACCATGTCGAAGTCTCCAGCCATTATTACTCGGTTCCCCACCGCTTCGCCCGCGCCGAGGTCGAAGCCCGGATCACCGTCAGGACGGTGGAGATATTCCTCCGGGGCGAGCGGATCGCCGCCCATCTTCGCATGAGCGGCAATCACGGCCACACCACCGTGGCCGACCACATGCCTTCCAGCCATCGCCGCTACAAGAACTGGACGATCGACAAAATCCGCGCCGACGCCAAGCGGATCGGGCCGACGACGGCGGCCTTGTGCGAGCAGATCATCGAGCGTCGCCCCCATCCCGAACAGGGCTTCCGCGCCTGCCTGGGCATCGTTCGCCTGGCGAACTCCTATGGAGACGAGCGCGTCGAGGCGGCGGCCGAGCGCGCCATCGCCATCGGAGCGCGCACCTATTCCTCCGTCAAATCCATCCTCGACAAGAAGCTTGATCGTCGGCCCGCCGAAAAGCGCGCCGCGGAGGCGCCGACGATCCTGCACGCCAACATCCGCGGCCCGCGCTACTACAATTAGGAGAGAAGCTTTTGCTCAAACATCCAACCCTCGACCAACTCCACACCCTCGGCCTGCACGGCATGGCCAAGGCCTTCGTCGAAGTCGCGGCGTCCGATGAGGCCGGCGGCCTCAGTCATCCGGAATGGCTGGGCCTTTTGCTCGATCGCGAGGCCTCCCTGCGCCAGGACAAGCGACTGGCCGCACGGCTGCGCGTCGCGAAATTGCGCCAGCAGGCCTGCGTTGAAGACATTGATTATCGCAGCCCGCGCGGCCTCGACCGCGCCATGATGCAAAAACTCATCAACGGCGGCTGGATCGACGCCCACGACAATCTGGCCCTGATCGGTCCGACCGGGGTCGGCAAAGTTGGCTCGCCTCGGCGCTTGGCCATAAGGCTTGCCGGGATAATAAGTCCGTCATTTATCAGCGGGTCCCCCGGCTGTTCGAGGAACTCGCCCTGGCGCGCGGCGACGGTCGCCATGCACGCCTGCTGCGCTCGCTCGGGCGCGCCGATCTCCTGGTGCTGGACGACTGGGGCTTGAACCGCTCGACGCCGCGGCGCGCCATGACCTTCTGGAAATCCTCGAAGAGCGCTATGGCCGCAAATCCACCCTCGTCACTTCGCAGCTTCCCGTCGATCGCTGGCATGAAATCATCGGGGATCCGACTTATGCCGACGCCATCCTCGACCGACTGGTCCACAACGCCCACCGCATCGAACTGACCGGAGAAAGCATGCGGCGCGCTCGCGCCAAGAGCACGATCGCCTCTTGACCAGGCGCCGTCTCAGGCGCCAAGAAATTGTCAGCCAGCAAACCCCACGACCCGGGCGCCATCATCCCGTTACCGGGGGGGCGCCATCATCCAGGAATCGATGGGCGCCATTATCTCGTAATTGCCGGGCGCCTTCGTCGGAATCGACAGCGCGTCACGCCGGAGGGATACACAGCAGAAGGTCGTCGGCGCGATCGAGCGTGGCAACCGGCGAAATATCCACTCCGACCGAGGCGGCGATACCGAGACCCCCAAGCATCCCCGACAACGCGGGGCGGCGCCGGAGCCGACGACACAGGGCGTTATCCCCTGGATCAACCGCAGGCGCCATGTGGGCCAGGCGTGCGCCATGGCCAAGGCGGCGGCTATGTCAACCTGTCGCCGAGATAGCGCACAGCGCCGCCGAGCGTGACGAGGTTCGGATAGTCGAGTTCAGGAATATCGACGCCGAGGCGGCGATGAATCGCTGTCACGAGATTGAGGAAATCCATCGAGTCGATGTCGAGGGTTTCGCGCAGATCGGCGGCGGAATCGATTTGCACCAAATCCATTTCCGGGGCGATGTTCCCCAGCTCCTCCAGAAATATCGCGCGAATCTCGTTCTCGTTCATAATTTTTCCGGCTCCTGAAGAAGCTTGCCGATCTCGGCGAGGAACAAAGCGCCCGCGTGGCCGTCGCTCACTCGATGATCGCCGGCGAGCGTGACCGTGACGATGGGGCGCGCCTGAACGATATCCCCGACCAGCCAGGGCCGCCGCGTGATCGTCCCGAAACCAACGAGCGCGACCTGCGGCGGATAGATGATCCCGAACAAGGCCTCAACGCCGCGCTCGCCAAGGCTGGAAACCGTGATGGTCGCGTCGACGATCTCAGAGCCGCGGATGCGGCCGGCCCGCATTCTTTGCACGAGATCGCGAAGCCGGGTCATCAGTCCGTCCAACGAAAGCTTATCCACATTGTGAAGCGCGGGGGCAGCAAGCCCGCCACCGCGAATGGCGATCGCCGTTCCGACGTGAACGACGGAGGAGGGTTCGAACTTTCCTTCCCGCCAGAATCCGTTAAAATTTGGAAAGCGCTTCAACGCCAGAGCGACCGCTTTCATCGCCACGGCGACAAAAAGGAGCCGGTCGGCCGGCGGGCGCCCCGCGTTGCGTTGCGCAAGCCATTCTTCGGCCGGGGTGACGTCGATCTGGTGCTGGAGATAATAATGGGGAATCTCGCGTTTCGATCGCGCCATGGCGGCTGCGATGGCTTCACGCATCGCGCCCAGGTCAAGTCCGACCGGCCTCTTTCCCTCCGTGGCGGGTTGGCTTCGCAAGACATCCTCGCGAACGATTGCGCCGTCGGCGCCGCTGCCGGCGATCGTCGCAAGATCGACGCCCAGCGAGCGCGCGAGTTCGCGCGCGGCGGGTGAAGCGGGGACGCGGCCGCCGGTCTCGCGGGAGACGCCCGCGCGCACAGGCATAGCCGGCGGCCGTTCAGTAAGCGCTGCATGCGCGGCGGCGGGCGCGCTCGGCTCCCGGGCCGCCGCCTCCGCTGCAACGGCCACGCGAATGCGCGCCAGCGGCGTTCCGACCGGAACCTTCTCCCCCGGCTTGACCAGGATTTCCGCGATCTCGCCGCTTTCGAAAACCTCGATCTCGATAGCGCCCTTCTGGGTTTCGACGACAGCGACAATGTCACCGTGTTTGACGTTGTCGTTCGCCTTGACGCGCCATTCGACAAGCGTGCCCGCCTCCATGTCGGCGCCGAGCGACGGCATTCGGAAATCGATGACGCCGCCGGCCATCACGCTTTTCCGAAAATGGCTTTGACCGCGGAGACGATCTTCGGCGTCTGCGGGATCGCCGCCTCTTCAAGATGGCGGGCGTAGGGAATGGGAACCTCTTCGCTGCAGACGCGGCCGATGGGGGCGTCTAGCTCGAAAAAGGCGCCCTCGACGATGCGGGCGCAAATCTCCGCCGCGAGACTGCCGGAGCGCCAGGCTTCGTCGACGACGAGCGCCCGGCGCGTCTTGCGAACCGACGTCAAAATCGCGTCGTTGTCGAGCGGCCGCAGGCTGCGCAGATCGAGCACTTCCGCGCTTATGTTATCGCCCTCCAGCGCCGAGGCCGCCGCCAACGTCTTCCACAACGAGCCGCCATAAGTGACGAGGGTGATGTCCTCTCCATCCCGTCGAACGGCGGCCTTGTCGATATCGACGGCGCCCGCGTCGCCCTCAAGGCGACCCGTCATGTTGTAAAGCATGACATTCTCGAAAATCAGCACCGGGTCGGGGTCTTGCAGCGCCGTCCACAACATGCCCCGGGCGTCTTCGATGGTCGCCGGCGCCAAAACCTTGATGCCGGGGATGTGAGCATACCAGCCCTCAAGGCTGTGTGAATGCTGGGCCGCGAGCTGGCGGCCCGCGCCTGTCGCCATGCGGATCACCAGCGGGACGCCGAATTGATTGCCCGACATGTGGCGGACGGTCGCCGCAGTGTTGAGGATCTGGTCGAGCGCGAGCAGGCTGAAATTGACGGTCATCAATTCGACGATCGGCCGCATCCCCGCCATGGCCGCGCCAATCCCGGCGCCTGTGAACCCCGATTCCGAAAGCGGCGTGTCGCGAATCCGCTCGGGCCCGAATTCGGCCAGCAGCCCCTTGCTGACGGCATAGCAGCCACCGTAGCGGCCGACATCCTCTCCCATCAGGAAAACGCGATCGTCGCGGCGCAACGCGTCGCGGATCGCTTCCTTCACGGCCTCACGATAGGTCGTCTCGACCATTGCGGGAAGGTCCGATTCTTGTTTCGCGGCGTCGCCCATTTCGTTCATTTCGGCGTCTCCGCATAGACGAAACGCGTCAGATTTTTGACCGACTCCCATGTTCCCGCCTCGGCGAAGGCGACGGCTTGCTCGATCTCGCCGGCGGCAGCGCTCTCTATGCGCGCGATCTCTTCCGCGTGGACCATGTGATTGACTTGCAGCCATTCGCTGAAGCGCAGTATGGGCTCTCTGCGGCGCCAGGACTCCACCTCGGCCTTGTCGCGGTAAAGCTGGGCGTCGAACATGGAATGCGCGCGCAGCCGGTAGGTGCGGCATTCGAGAAAATAAGGCTTTCCGGTTTCGCGCACGGCCCGCACGGCGCGGCGCGCGGCGGCTTCGACGGCCACGACGTCCATTCCGTCCACCGCTTCGGATTCGATGCGATAGCAGGCGGCCTTGTGCTCGATGTCCGTCTCGGATTCCGTGAGCGCCAAGGCTGTGCCCATCGCATAGAGATTGTTCTCGCAGACGAACAGAATGGGCAGGGACCACAGCGCGGCGAGATTGAGGCTCTCGTGAAATTCTCCTTCGGCGACCGCCCCGTCGCCGAAGAAACATGCCGTGACCTTGTCCTCCCGCCTCATGTGGTCCGCGAGGCCGAGGCCGACCGCCAGCGGCAGTCCGCCGCCCACAATGGCGTTGCCGCCATAGAAATTCCTCGACCGGTCGAAAAGATGCATCGAGCCGCCGCGGCCGAGGCTGCAGCCCTCCTGTTTTCCGTACATTTCCGCGAGTACGGCGCCCATCGGCACGCCGCGCACCAGCGCGTGGCCGTGCTCCCGGTAGGTCGCCACGATCCGGTCGCGTTCTTGCAGAACGGGAATGACCCCGACGGCGACGGCCTCCTCGCCGTCGTAAAGATGCAGGAAGCCGCGGATCTTCTCCTGCGTGTAAAGCTCCGCGCATTTATCCTCAAATCGCCGGATGCGGATCATCTGCCCGAGAAGATTCAGCGCGTGTTCCCGTGTGATGTGCGGCTTGTCCATTGTCGCACTCATCGTTCCTCACTTTCCAGCGTCGAAAGGTCGCCTTCCGGCAGGCCGAGTTCGCGGGCCTTGAGCAGGCGGCGCATGATCTTGCCGCTGCGGGTTTTCGGCAAATTCTGGCGAAAGGCGATGTCCTTGGGGGCGACCGCCGGCCCGAGGCGTCGCCGCGCATGGCCAAGCAGTTCCTTACGCAAGCTCTCGCTCGGCTCATAGCCGTTCCTCAACGCGACGAAGGCTTTCACCACTTCGCCCACCGTCGGCTCGGGCACACCGATGACCCCCGCCTCGGCGACCGCCGGATGCTCCATGAGGGCGCTTTCGACCTCGAAAGGGCCGATGAGATGGCCGGCGCTCTTGATGACGTCGTCCCCGCGTCCGACGAACCAGAAATAGCCCTCGTCGTCCCGCATGGCGAGATCGCCAGTGAGATACCAGCCGCTGGCAAAACATTTGCGGTAGCGCTCCTCCTCGTGGAGATAGCCGCGCATCATTGAGGGCCAACCCGGGCGCAAGGCCAGTTCGCCCTTGGTCATCGGCGTTTCGATCTCTCGCACGGCGCCATCGCCGAGACGCTCGACGATCCCGGCGGCGACGCCGGGCAGCGGACGCCCCATGGAGCCCGGCTTGACGTCCATCGCGCGAAAATTGGAGATCATGATGCCGCCGGTCTCGGTCTGCCACCAATTGTCGTGAATCGGTTTGCCGAAGGCCTCGGCCCCCCAGGCGACCGCCTCGGGGTTCAGAGGTTCGCCGACACTGGCGATCAGGCGCAGGCGCGACAGGTCAAACCGCCGGGCGATATCGGCCCCGGCCTTCATCAGCATGCGGATCGCCGTCGGCGCCGTGTACCACACGGTCACTTGTTCCCGTTCGAGGGTCCTGTACCAGCGTTCGACCTCGAACTCGGCCTGATCGACAACTAGCGCGCATTGGTTGCTGAGGGGAGAAATGACGCCATAGGATATGCCCGTCACCCAGCCGGGGTCCGCCGTGCACCAGAAGACATCTCCCGGTTTCAGGTCGAGGGCGAGACGGCCGGTGACATGATGCGAAACCACCGCGTCGTGCACATGCACGGCACCCTTCGGCCGGCCGGTGGTTCCGCTGGTGAAGTGCAGCAGGGCCAGGTCTTCCGGCGCCGTCCGGACGGTTTCGAACGCCGCCAGACAGTCCGCCATGGCGGCCGAGAGGTCCATCGTCCCTTCCGGCGGTTCGCCCGAGCATTCGGTGAGGAAAACATGCTCCAGCGTCGCCAGTTCCCTGCGCCACGGCTCGACCTTGCGGCGATAGAAGGCTTCCGACGTGACCAGGACCCTGGCTTCGCCGATAGTCATGCGCGCCTTGATCGGCTCTGGTCCGAAGGCGGAGAACAGCGGCGAGAAAACGCTGCCGTTCTTGAGCGTCCCGAGCGCAACAACGTAAAGCTCCGGGACGCGCCCAAGTAGCGAAAAGACGCGATCGCCCTTAGATACGCCTCGGCGCGCCAGCACATTGGCGAAGCCATTGATCGCGGCGCCGAGCGCGGAATAAGTGAAATCCCGTATCTGGTCGTCGCGCCCGATCCAGCGCAGGGCGTGCTTTTCGCCGTGGCCAGCCACAATGTGCCTGTCGACAGCCTCATGGGCGATGTTCAGCCCGCCGCCCGGAAGTCCGTCGAGTTGGCCGCGGGCCTTGTCCCACGAGAATTCCCGAACGCCCTCTTCGTAATCGACAAGGTTGGCGTCCCGGCATTCCCCCGGAGGCTTGCGAATTCGCCGCCATTCCATCGAGGACCATCCACAAGTTGTTTGAAAATGATCTGCGCAAGGCCGAGAAAAAGCAATGACACGCGTCAATTGGCGGCCCGCCATGCCGTTTGAGCGTTCAATTCTCCGTGAGCGCCGCTTTTCAAGCGGGTTCGGCCCGCAACGACCCGCGTCGGGTTTTCTTGGGCGGCTCTATTCAGATTAGGGTCTGGACCCATAAAGTGGTTGGCATGATCATCGGTTTGTGATTCACGGCTTCCGAAGGAAGAACCGATGAATCGGGATCAATTTTGGCTGACGGACGAACAATTTTCGAAGATTGAGCCGCTTCTGCCGACCGACACGCGCCGCAAGCCTCGGGTTGATGACCGCCGCGTGATCAGCGGCATCGTTCAAGTTCTGAAGTCTGGCGGTCGATGGATCGACGCGCCACCGGAATATGGACCGAGGAAGACGCTCTACAATCGCTTCGTCCGATGGGCGGAAAAGGGCGTATGGGTAGCCTTGTTTCAAGCCCTTGCGCAAGCGGGTGGACCACCAGCCGAGGTTCTGATCGACAGTTCGGCGGTCAAGGCGCATCGCTCGGCCGCAGGCGGCAAAGGGGGGAGAAAAATTAGGCGGTTGGTCGCTCGCGGGGTGGCGAACGACAAAAATCCACACGCTGACCGATGCTCTGTGTCGCCCACTGGCCTTGATGCTCAGCGGCGGGCATGTCGCCGATTGCACCGTTGGCGCGGCGCTGCTCGAACAGCTTCCTGCCTGCAACATTCTACATGCCGACAAGGGCTATGACGCCAACGCCATCCGTCGTCAGGTCGAGGAGCGCGGCGCAATGCCGAACATCCCGCCCAAGGCGAACCGGAAATGGAAGAATTGCTTCTCGCCAGTCCTTTACCGAAACCGGAACGCCATCGAGCGCATGTTCTGTCGGCTAAAAGATTTTCGGCGCGTCGCAATGCGATATGACCGAAACGCCGCCAACTTTCTCGCCGCCGTCTTCATCGCTGCGACCGTCAGCTACTGGTTATGAGTCCGAACCCTAGCGTCATGACAAGAAATGCCCCATCGTTATATCAGCGATGGGGCGTTTTTTGCTGGCCTTCACTCGTATTTCTCTCCTGAAACATGGAGCATAAGATGGCTGTTTTGAGTTCGACCTCGAAGCCGAGGGCTGGAATTCGTTCGACGGGTTTCTGGGCGGCATAGGTGACCTTCGCCGAATTTTGTGACGGGCGGAATCTGACCGTGAACCAGCATTTCTAATCGCCGCACGACACAGAGGACGCCCGCCACGGATGAACTGGCGGGCGTTTTTCATATCGTCACGACGACGATCAGGGATCAAAAATCTTGCACGGCCGCATGTCCGCACGGTTCGGTCCCGCGTTTCCCTAAATGCCGTTTCGCCGTCGCTATGTGGTCCGCGCCCTCGCCTCGGTCTGGACGAACACGCCACGATTGCTTGCGTTACAGGTCGTGCTCGCCTCGCGCCGCGCAATGCCATTCTTTGACCGTCCAGTCCGGGTGTTGGCTCTGCCACTCTGCCATGCCAAACATGCCGGCGACGCTCTGGCACTGCATCCGCGTCGCGGCCTGGGTCCGCTGGCGGAACGAAGCACAGCGGCCGTCGGCGTTACACGCGATGCCTCGAATGTCAAAACCCTCCTCGATAGACGCTTGCTGCGCCATCAAGCGGGATGGGGAAGCGCCCCAGATGGGCACGGCGAGAGCCACGCCAGCCAGCAGCCTTACGAACATAGACCGCCCTCCCTGCAGCGGGAAAATTTCCGGCGCATATCTTCATAGAAGGCTGCGTCATTCTCAAGGCCGCCGATCCGGAGACAGGATCACGGCCGAAGGAGGGGGCGCCTACGGTTGCGCGGGCGTCGGCACCCAAACCTCAAATTCGCGCGTTCCGGATACGTTCCAATTTCAATTCTGCTTTCGCGCCCCAGCCGCTGACGTCATCGGGTACTTCGGGACGGAACCGCTCATAAAGGTGGAAGCCTAAGCGGTTAAGCTCATCGGGCGGATATGACGCCGCCAACGCCAACATCGCCGCGCGCACGGCGTCGAGATTAGCGCCAAAGGCCCGCCGGATATAGGTCAGGGTCGAGCGCTCGGAGGCCGGCTTGCCGTGATCCTCGGCGCGAATCTCGCCCTCGTCCGTCGCCATGATCGGAATGCGCCGCCCGAGCAAAAGGACGGTCTCGCGCGGGATGCGGGGCTGTTCCCTGCGCTCCGGCTCCCTCGCGCTTCTCGGCGAGCCCCAGGCGCCTCGCCTTGGCTTGGGCGCTGTAGCCAGCGACCGCGCGCCCAAGCGTCAGCGCCGTGGCGGCCGGAAGCCCAAGTCGCTCGGCGACGATCGAGGTCCAAAGTGTGAGCACCGGCGCGCGGTTGATGCGGATTACATCGCTGCTGGCCATCGCGGCTCCTTCGCCGCGCCGTTCCAATGGATCGGCGCTTTACCAGAAAGCGGGCAGGTGCGGCAGCTTGGAAAGGCGCTTACAGATACGCCGGGATTTGACGTCGGCAATTTTTCGCGATGGAGCCAAGGGGCCTCCGAGCGCTAATCGTTACCCTATGAGTTACCCGAAACATAAACGAGGGCGACGCGCCTCCGGCTTTTTTGTTCTAACTCATTGAATGTTATTGGTGCCGGTTGCAGGAATCGAACCCGCGACCTACTGATTACAAATCAGTTGCTCTACCAGCTGAGCTAAACCGGCCTGCGCGCTGGGGCGGTTCGGGTTTGCTAGCAGTCCGGGGCGGCAGGCGCAAGGGGTGGCCGCCGCGCCGTCCCTTGCCTATTGCCTCAGTCGCTGGCGTAGATGTTGCGATCCTTGGTTTCGGGCACCAGGAAGAAGCCGACCACCACGGTCATCAGCGCCACCGCGATCGGATACCACAGGCCGAAATAGATATTGCCGCTGGCGGCGACCATGGCGAAGGCGAGCGGCGGCAGGAAGCCGCCGAACCAGCCGTTGCCAATGTGATAGGGCAGCGACAGCGAGGTATAGCGGATGCGGGTCGGGAAAAGCTCGACCAGTTGCGCCGCGATCGGGCCATAGGCCATCGCCACGAGAATGATCAGCAAGGTCAGTAGGCCGAGCGCCGCCGGCTTGTTCATCCGCGCTGGATCTGCCGCCGCGGGATAGCCGGCGGCCTCGATCGCGGTCAGGACCTCAGCCTCGAACGCGGCGCGTTTCTGCGCCAGTTCCTCCTTGGACAGTTTGCTTCCGTCAAAGGCCGCGATCTGTTTGCCGCCGATCGTAATGTGCGCCACTGCGCCCGCCGGTCCCACGGCGTTGGAATAATTCACCGCCGCACTGGCCAGCGCGTTCTTGGCCAGATCGCAGGAGGTCACGAATTGGGTGCTCTCGATCGGGTCGAACTGGAACGAGCATTGCGCCGGATCGGCGACCACCGTCACCGGGGCGGTCGCCTGCGCATGGGCGAGCGCCGGATTGATCGCGACGGTCAGGCCTTTGAAGATGGGGAAATAGAGCAGGGCGGCGAGCAGGCAGCCGCCCAGGATCACCGGCTTACGGCCGATTTTGTCGGACAGCCAGCCGAAGAACAGGAAGAACGGGGCGCCGATGATCAGCGCGCCGGCGAGCAGCATGGTCGCTATGCCGAGATCGACCTTCAGGATGCGGGTGAGGAAGAACAGGGCATAGAACTGCCCCGTGTACCAGACTACCGCCTGGCCCGCGACGCCGCCAAACAAAGCGATCAGGGCGATCTTGGCGTTGCCCCATGTGCCGAAGGCCTCGGAAACCGGCGCGCGCGAGCCGCGCCCCTGAGCCTTCATCATGCGGAAGGCCGGAGTCTCTTTCAGCTGAAGGCGCATCCATACGGAGCCGACGAGCAAAGCGAAGGACATCAGGAACGGAAAGCGCCAGCCGTAGAGTTCGAAATCCTGCTCGCCGATCAGGGCGCGGAAGGCCAGGACGACGATCAGGGACAACAGGAACCCGAGCGTCGCCGTGGTCTGGATCCACGAGGTGTAATAGCCGCGCCGGCGCTGCGGCGAATGTTCGCCGACGAAAATCGCCGCGCCGCCATATTCGCCGCCGAGCGCCAGGCCCTGCAGAAGGCGCAACAGGACAAGCAGAATCGGCGCGACGAAACCGACGCCGTTGAAGGTGGGCAGCAGGCCGACCAGAAAGGTCGAAATGCCCATGATCAGAATGGTGATCAGGAAGGTATATTTGCGGCCAACCATGTCGCCGAGCCGGCCGAACAGGATGGCGCCCAGCGGACGCACCGCGAAGCCGGCGGAAAAGGCGAGCAAAGTGAAGATATAGGCGGCGGTCGGGTTGACGTTGGAGAAGAAATGCTTGGAGATGATCGAGGCCAGCGAGCCATAGAGGAAGAAATCATACCATTCGAAGATCGAACCCGCCGACGAGGCGAAAACGACGCGTTTTTCCTGCGCCGTCATGGGACGGCTACGGTCGTCCGCCCGTGCAAAGGCAGCCTGGGTCATATCTGCATTCCTCCCGCGAGAAAGTTCTTTGTTCGCTTTATGTTTTTTTTGATTCAGATCAATTACGCGACACTATGACGCGGTTGCGCGGGCGAGGGCAAGCCCTTGCCGAAGGCTGTTCGGCGCGATTCAGCAAAAAGTATAAGATCATTCTGAGAGTCTGGCGCGCGTCAAGGCGAGGGCGACGGCGCAGGCGTTGGAGACGTTCAGGCTTTTGATCGCGCCGGGCATGTCGAGCCGCGCCAGGACGTCGCATTTCTCGCGGGTGAGTCGGCGCAGGCCTTTTCCCTCGGCCCCGAGCACGAGGGCGACCGGGGCGCTGAGAACGGTCTGTTCGAGACTCGCCGGGCCGTCCGAATCGAGGCCGACGCGCAGATAGCCGGCCTCGCCCAATTGGTCGAGCGCGCGGGCGAGATTGACCACTTCGACGAGCGGCGCGTGTTCGAGCCCGCCGGAGGCGGTCTTGGCGAGCACGCCGGAAAGTTCCGGCGCATGGCGTTCGGTCACGATCACGGCGTCCACGGCGAAAGCGGCGGCGGTGCGCAGGATGGCGCCGACATTATGGGGGTCGGTGATCTGGTCGAGCGCGAGCACCAGCCCGGATTTTCGCGCGATCTCGCTCACATCGAGCGGCGGCAGCGGACGGGCTTCGAGTAAAACGCCCTGATGCACTGCCTCGGCCCCGAGCCGCGCGGTCAAAGCCTCCGGCTCGACGATATGAAGGGCGATTCCCCGCGCGGAAAGGTCCGGGCCGAGCTTTTCCGCCGCCGCCGGGGTCGCGAAAAGATCGAGGCAGTTGCGCTGCGGATTGCGCAAGGCCTCGCGCACGGCATGAAAGCCATAGAGCGCCGCGAGTTCGGCCGAGGGTCGCCGGAAAAGGCGCGCGCCGGGTTTATCCTCGCCGGCGCGGGGCTTGTCCTCGCGCGCGCGAGCTTTGGGCGCGGGCCGCGATTGAGGCGAATTTTTGGGGGCGCCCGGCCCAGTGCGGGAGGGGCTGGGACTCCTTTCCTGCCGACGTCCTCCGTGCTTTTTCATCCGCGCCTCCGCCCGCTTCGCCTCCGGTCTGTCGTGTCACGGGCGAAGGGCTTTGACAATCGCCCCGGCGCTCGCAGCGCGTTTTTGCAGTTGACATGAAAGGCGCGCGAACGCATAAGCGCCGCAACGAGCAGCCCCGTTGCACGGGGCTTTTTCGTCGCCGGAAAGAGAATTTTCGGTCAGGGAGAGTGTCCCGAGCGGCAAAGGGGGCGGACTGTAAATCCGCTGGCTATGCCTTCGTAGGTTCGAGTCCTACCTCTCCCACCATTCCCGATTTGTTCGGGAATATGCGCCAGAAATTAAACGTCATTTGGCGAGCGGCTCTCGCCTTCGCAGGGCGCTGATCATTCGAACCAGGAGCGGGGAACGTCTAGGGCGTTGGCTATCGCCTCCATCGTCTCCGGCGTCCCTTTGCGGCGGCCGGATTCGAGGTCGCTCAAATAGCCTTGCGACATGCCGAGCCGCCCCGCCAGATCTTGCTGGGTCAGCTTCTTCCATTTCCGAACGGCGGTGAGAAGGCTCGCGCCGCGCAGCACGGCGGCGCTGACGTCCTCCGGCAAGGCCGCGTGCGCATCGCGCGCCAGCTCGGCCTTGCGGGCGTCATAGATCGCCACGTCCGCGGCGTCTTCTTCCGCCTCCGCCAGCGCCGCGATCATGGCGTCATATTCAGCCCGAGGGATGACGACAAGTTCTTCGCCGCTGGGGGTTGTGATGATTTGGGGTTTCATCAATGCCTCCGATAAGTCGTGGTTTCACGTCTGCCGATATAGATGGCGAGGATCGTCTCTTGATCCTCGTCAAAAATAATCCTGTAGCGTCCGACGCGAAGCCTGAAGCCCTCGCGTCCTGAAAGCCGCTTCACGTCGCCGGCTCCCGAAACCGCGTAAGCGATCAGCCCTTCGCAAACTGCCGCGCGCGCGTCGGGCGGCAAGGCGTCGAGGTCCCTGGCGGCTCGATGCGTGAGGACGATCGTTTTCATAGCGATAAAGATAGCGATAATTTTGATCGAAGCAAGCGATATTATCGCAACTCGCGTTTAGTGCGCTATCAATAGAGGAAGCTCTAGTGGCCTGCCGCTGGTTTCGTGGACACTGAGAATGAGGTGTTTGATGAAACGGGCAACAGGCCAGGATCGCGGGATTATGATCCGCGCGGATCAGTCCTCGATCCGGGTCTGGATCGTCCAGATGTCGTAAGGCGGCGCGTCTGGGGCATTGGCGTAGGAGGTCGGCCCGAAAAGCGCCGCGCCTTCCGTGGTCAAAGTGTGACGCGGCGTTTTGCCGATATCGCCGCCGAAAACCTGAATGGCGATCGAGACGCGATCCGAATGCAGATTGGCGAGTTGCGCCGCGCCTTGCGCCCGCGAAGTCAGGACGGCTCCACGGTCGAGCTCTTGTTCCTTGTCGCTGCGCAAAACCTTGCCTTCGGCGTCGAAATCGAAGCTGCGGCGCGCGAAAGCGCCGCGCAGGACGCCGCAAATCTGCCAGAAGGGTTCGACGCCGACCGCCGTCGCCTGACCGGGCGCGAGAACCGTGCTGACAACCGTAAAGCGGTCCATGGCGTCGGCATAGAGCTGAAATTGTTGTCCGCAAGCGGGATCAGTAGCGGAAAAGGCGGACGGGAGCCAATCGTCCGCCGCGATCAGCCGGGTCATGAGATCGCGGCCGATCACAAGAATTTCCCGTTCGCTGTCGGCGAGTTCGACCATGGACTGAATGTCCCAGATGAATCTTTTCAGCGCTTCCGGCGGGGAATGGGTCACCAGGGTCTCCGATGCGAAAATGCGCGGCCGAATCGCCGGCCGCGCGTTTGTCCCGCGAAAGAAGCAAAAACCGCGCCCGCAGCGAGCATGGGCCAGCCCGACATCGATATTTGGATTTGCGCGAGATATCGCCTGCATTAATCTGACCGCCTGTCCCAAGGAGTCGCCATCGGGCGGCGCAATTGGCTGGCGCGGCAAGTCGTGCGGAATCGATGAAAGACTATATCCCCGAGCTGAGTGAAATTCGCATGGTCCGGCGCGCGCCGGACCATGCGGTCAAGCTTTCCACGGAGGACTCCGCTTACGTCGAAAATTGCCTGCGGCATGTCGAAAGGGCTTTTGGTTTCGACGCTTTTCCGGGGCTGAAATTCGGCCAGATTTCCGCCCGCGCGCTGATAAAGTCTTTCATCGATTGGTGGCGCGGTCTGGAGCCGGCGGACGAAGACCAGCGCGAAGCCCTGGCGAAATTGCCGTCCGCGATAAGGCTGCTCGACACTTTTTCCGCCTTGCTGGAAGAGCAGGCGCGACGATGATCGTGCTCGCCGGGGGGCAAGGCACGCGCTCGATCTCGGCAAGAGCGCACAAAACCCAGCCTTGCCCGGCCTCCGCCCTGAATCCGTGACGCATCCGGCGGCGCGGGAATTGCTCGAAACACGAAATCCGTATTCAAGATCGCGCGCATATCGGCTGGCTCCCAATTTTCGGATTCAATCATGCGGGCGTTTGTCGTCGGCAATTACATGAACGCCAATTTCCTCCATGTCCCGCATCTGCCCCGCGCCGGGCAGTCCATCGCGGCCGAGGGCGTTTTTCGCGAGCATGGCGGCAAGGGCCTCAACCTGGCGGCGGGGCTTTATCGGCTGGGCGTCAGGACCGATCTGCTGATGGCGGTCGGCCGCGACGACGTCGGCGCGGCGGCGACGGATTTTATTCGCGGCCTTGGCATGGCGACTGACTTCATCCGTCAGGTCGAGGCGCCGTCGGGCTTCGGTGTGGGGTTTATCGCGCCCGACGGGGCGAATTTTCTCTCCGCCTTCATGGGCGCAAATCTCTTGCTGTCCGCCGATCACGTCCGCGCGGCCGAACCAGCCGTGCGCGCGGCCGATTGGGTTCTGGCGCAATTCGAGGCGCCCGACGCCCCCATTCTCGAGGCGTTCCGCATCGCCCGTGCGGCAGGGCTGCGAACCTACCTCAATCCGTCGCCGTGGCGCGAGCCGGACGACCGGATGCTCGACCTCATTGATCTGCTCGTCGTCAACCAGACGGAGGCGGCGATGCTGTTCGCTGAACCGGACGCCGTCGATTGGACAGCGCGCGCCTGGATCGAGAAACTGCCGGCGCTCGGGCGCGAACGGATTGGCCGCGGGTGCTTGGTCGTCGTGACGCTTGCCGCCGAGGGCTCGGTGGCGCTGACGGGAGAAGGCGCGGTCCTCCATGCGCCGGCCTACAGGATCGAGCAGGTTGACGCGACCGGGGCGGGCGACGCCTTCGGCGCGGGTCTCGTCTGGTCGCTCGGGCGCGGGACCGAACTGGCGCGGGCGCTGCGCGAGGCCAACGCCTGCGGCGCCCTCGTCGCCCGCAGCCGAGGGATCCTCGACCGCCTCGCCGACGAGGCGACTTTGTCGCGGTTCATCCGCGAACGGACGCGTTGAGCCGGGTCCGGTAGGAATAGGCGTCGCCGCGAAAGACGCCTTCGACATATTCGACGATCTGGCCGCTGGCGGCGTGAGTCCGGCGCTTGATCAGCAGGCAGGGCTGTGGTTGCGAAAAGCCGAAGGCAGCGTTTTCTTCCGCCGAACTCAGCACTGCTTCGATCGTCTGCTCGGCGTCGCACAGCCTGATGCCGCAAACGTCGGAAATGAAATGATAGGCCGAGCCGCGCACGTCCCAGCCGGCGAGTTCGGGCGCGACCGTCAGGTCGAACCAGGCCGTCTCGCGCGACAGGGGCTCGCCGTCGCCCAGGCGCAGACGGACCAGTTTCAGGAATTGCGAGGATGACGGGCGGCCGAAAATCGAAGCGATCATGCGATCCTGGACGATCTCGCGCGAAAGCAGCCGGGTCGTCGGTTCGACGCCGAGTTCGAGCATTTCATCGGTGAACCCCTTGAGCGCGCCCATGCGCGGCGACAGGCGGGGCGGGGCGACCACCACCGGCCCCGAGCGCCGGTTCGACGTCAGGCCATGGTCGCGGCGCAATTCCTCGTAAAAACGGCGGATGGTAGTGCGGCTCAGATTGAGCCGTTCCGCGAGAATGCGCTCGGCCGGCAGGCTCTGGCCCTCGCGGATTTCGCCGGCCTCGACCATTTCCGCAAAGGCCCGCGCCATCTGTTGATAGACGGGTTCGGCCAATCCCCGGTCGGGCCTGAGCCGCTCGACAATCAACTCGCTGAAAGGCGGATCGAAACTTCCATTTTTCATCGTGCGATATTCGAACTGGGTCGCCAGCCGCATATTGCCGACGACTCACGAATCTAAGCGTAACTTTGGCCTGAACTCAACTCGATTCTTGCGAACATTATCGAAAGCTCGCGTTCAATAAACCAGAAACTTCACGCTCATATCGGCATGTGTTTCTCAGGAAAGCGGATTTTGTTTTCGGGACCACGATCGAGCCGCACCGCGCGCCCTCTTGCGGCGTCGCGACAGCCGTAATTTTCACTCATCCGAATTCGCGATCGCGGCGAGCCCCGGCTCGTCACGAACGACGACGCGCTGGCGGCCGCAGGCGACCAGCCCCTTTGCCTCCCAGGCGCTCATGGTCCGGCTGACCGTGTGCAGCGTCGCGCCGGTCATTTCGGCGAGGTCCTGACGCGAAAGCGGGAAGTCGATCAGCACGCCCTCGTCGGTCTTGCGCCCCGCCTGGCGCGCCAGTTTCAGCACCGCGCCGGCGATGCGCCGCTCGACGTTCCGGGTGGAGAGTTCGAGGACGCGGTCCTGCGTATCCTGCAGGCGCGCGCCGAGCGATTGCATCGCCTGGACCGCGAGGCTGGGATAGGTCGCGATCAGCTCCGCCCAGGAAGCATTGGGCCAGGCCAGCGCGAGCGATTCCGTCGCCGCTGTGGCCGTTCCCGGATAGGCCGCCGCGCCGATCGCCATGGCGACGCCGAACAGGTCGTTGGGCGCGATGAAGCGGACCAGAATCTGCGCGCCCTGCGCATTGACCCGGGTGACGCGCAGCCGTCCGTGCAGCAGCAGGAAGAAGCGGTCGGCCTTTTCGCCCTGGCGGAACGCGGTCTCGCCTTTGAGCAGACGCAGAATCTCCGCCCTGCTCAGGATTTCGTCGAGCGCTTCGGCGCTCAGTCCGGCGAAGGCCGACGCGCCTGCGATCAGGGATCGATCAAGCCTAGCCACGAAATTTTCTCCCTGCTTCCGCCAGTTGCTTGCGCCCGCGCAACGTCGGGGCGCGGAAAAAGATTTAGCAGGCGAGGGACGAACGACCAAGGAGCCGCCATGTCCCACGCCACGAGCTCTCACGCGACAAGCCGCCGCCGCGACGCCGGTCCCGCAATCCTGAGCAACGGATTCCGGCCGTTCTTCCTCGCGGGCGCTCTATGGGCGGTCGTCGCCGTGATGGTGTGGCTGCCGCAATATTTCGGCGAACTGACTCTTCCCAACGCCTTCACGCCGATGGACTGGCACGCCCATGAAACTTTGTTCGGCTATGGCGGCGCCGTGATCGCCGGCTTCCTGCTTACCGCCGTTCCGAACTGGACGGGGCGATTGCCGCTGCGCGGAACGCCCCTGCTGGCGCTCTTCGCCGTCTGGCTTGCGGGCCGCGTCGCGGTGGCCCTGTCGGGCGCGATCGGCTGGGCGCTGGCGGCGGCGGTCGATAGCGCGTTTCTCATCCTGTTTTGCGCGGCCATGGCGCGGGAGGTCGTTGCTGGCAAAAATTGGCGCAATATGCGGGTGCTGGCCGTCGTCGCACTCTATGCGCTCGCCAATGTGGCGTTCCATATCGAGTCGCATGTGACGGGCGATGCGGCCTATAGCCGGCGGTTCGCGGTGGCGGCGCTCATCGCTCTCATCATGCTGGTCGGCGGCCGTATCGTGCCGAGCTTCACCCACACTTTCCTCCAGAGGCGCGGCGCCGACCGTCTGCCGAAAAGCTTCGGACGTTTCGACGCCATCTGCATGGCGTTTTCGGCGCTGGCGCTGGTCGGATGGGTCGGCGCCCCGGAAAATAGAACGGTCGGCGTCGCCCTGATCTTCGCGGGCCTTCTCAACTTCGTGCGCCTCGGGCGCTGGGCGGGCGATCGGACCACGGGCGAGGCGCTGGTTCTCGTCCTCCATCTCGCCTTCGCCTTCATTCCGATCGGCTTCGTGCTCAGCGGGCTCGCCGCCTGGCTTCCGGGCTTATCGCCGAGCGCCGGGCTGCACGCCTGGGCGGTGGGCGGGATCGGCGGCATGACGCTTGCGGTCATGACCCGCGCGAGCCTCGGCCATACCGGCCGCGCGCTCCACGCGGGTCCGGGAACGAAACTGCTTTATACCGCTTTGGCGCTCGCGGCTTTGGCGCGGATCGCGGCGGCGCTGGCGCCGGAATGGAGTTTCGTTCTGCTCCATGTCGCGGCCTTCGCCTGGCTCGCGGCCTTTCTTGGCTTCGCCGCGATCTATGGCCCGGCGCTGTGCAGTTCCCGGATCGGAGCCTGATAGGATTTCCGTTCACGGAAATCCTATTCCGCTGGCGCGAAAATCCGCCCGCGATCTTAAGGATTTTCGCGCCATGACGTTTTCGCGGATTGCATGGCAATTTTGCGGAAACCGTATGATTCAGCCGGTGCTCCAGGCGCGCGGACGCTTCATGCCGGCCAGCTTGCAGGCCTGGCCGGCATAGCCATAAGGGAAAAGCTCGAACAGCCGGTTGCGGCCGGCGCCGCGCGTTTCGCTCAGGTGGCGCATGACGAATCGGGCGTCCGGCGCGACATGATGCTCCTCTTGAAAAGCGCGCATGAACCGGACGGCCGCCCAATGGTCCTCCGTCAGTTCTATGCCGAGTTCGCGGGCCTTTTCCCTGGCCCATTCCTCACTCCAATCGATGGGATCGATCAAATAGCCTTCCGCATCGGTCTCCGGTTTCAGCATTTTTCTTCCCTCGCGAGCAAAAAATTGGCGTTGCGCTTCAGGATAATGCGCGGCTTCGCCCTGCGCGCCGAAAAAATTGCCCGAATTTGCTCACGCGCAACAAGGACTTCGATTCTTCCTCCGGCGCTCAGGGCGAAAAGCGGGAGTATAGTGGCTTGCGCGCCTGTCCGGGCCGCCAATAAAATGGGAACGAGCGTCGAGCTGTCCGCCACGCGCGTTCGGCATTGCTTCGGCGGCGCCAGCAAAAGGAACCCGGCAGCCGGATGAAGCGTGTCCTCGCAGCAATTTTCTTCGAGTCGGCTTTTGCCGGCTCCGCCTCGGCCGGCGAGCAGGCCGCGCCTTCCTGTCTGAGCAGCTTCTGGAATTACCTGAATTCCTCGGCGCGGGATTGCCCGCTGCAATTTGGTCCGCTGACCCTCATCGGCAATATCGACGGCGGCTTCGGCTACGAGCAATGGGGCGCGCCGATCGGCCCCTATGCCGACAAGCCCAATTACGCCATTGTCCGCAACAGCGCCAACAGCCACTGGCTGCGGGCGCCTAACGGCGCCAGCACTTCGGTGATCGGCGTCACGCTCAATCAGAAGATTTTCGGCGAATGGAGCTTGATCGGCGTCGCCGAAGCCGGCTTCAATCCCTATTCATTCCGCCTGATCAACGGCCCGCAATCGCTCGCCGACAATAATTTCTACGCGGTACCCTACCAGCGGACGGCGTTCGATTCGAGCCGCGCCGGACAGTGGGACAATTCGCAGGGCTTCATCGGCCTGAGCCACCCGACTTTCGGCACGCTCACCTATGGCCGAACCAACACGCTGACCACTTCGGCTTTCGGCGCCTATGATCCGGTCGCCTCGGTCGCCTTTTCGCAACTCGGCTTTTCGGCCCTTTATTCCGGCTTCGGCGCCAGCCCGACGGCGCGCGTCAATACGGCTCTGACCTATCGCCTGACCTATCGGCGCGTGCATCTCGCCGCTCAGACCCAGATCGGCGGCTATGGCGGCGGTAACGCCGCCACCAACCAATCCCAGATCCAACTCGGCGCCCGTTTCGGCAATTTGTCGCTCGACGCCATCGCCGGATATGCTCGGAACGCCGTCATGCTGTCGAGCTTTTCGGGCGCGCCCTTACCGCCTGGCTACGATCCGAACGCGATCGTCCGGGCGACCCTGGCCGACACCGCCGGGATGGCGCTGCTCGCGCGCTATGATTGGAAACCGTTCAAATTCTATATGGGCTATGTCCATTCGCGCACCGGCAATCCGACCGACGGCGCCCCGTTCGGCCTGTCGACGATCGCCGAGGGGATCGTCGTTCCGCCCAGCGCCGTGACCTCCAACGCTTTTGAAGTCTCCCGCCTCCTCAACACGGTGTGGACGGGCGTGCGCTATGCGGCGACGAAGGACGTCGATCTCGCCGCGGGCGCCTATTGGGAAAGCCAGAACGATTATCTGGCCGCGCCCGCGACCTGCACCGGTTCGGGAACGGCGACCAGCAGCGGGAGGTGCGCCGGCGGACGCTATTCCTATTCGTTCAGGGTCAATTACCGCCCGGTGGACCGCGTCACCCTCTATGCGGGCGTGTTGGTGTCGAATGTTTATGGCGGCGTGGCGAGCGGCTTCCAACACAGCCAGAACATCGCGCCCACGGCGGGCGCCCGGCTCACGTTCTAGAACAGGATTCCAAAGGGCTGGATCGGCCTTTCGGAATCAATCGGCATTGCCGCCGATGCAGCCGGTGGCGCAATCGTCCGGATCGCGGCTCAGACCATTATTGTTTCCCTCGCCCGAACGCGCATAGGGCGTTAACGACGGGATGAGCGACTCCTCCGGCTGCGGCTGAACCGTGTGTTGCGTCCTGACGTCCGCGTGCGCGGGGCGATGATGGCGATGGCGCGTCGATCCGCCTTCCGCCGCAAGGGTCGCCGACGCTGCGAGAATGAAGCCGAGCGCCACGGCGATTTCGATTGTTTTCCGCACGCTTCCCTCCCGGTGAAAGAATGACGGTCTTAATATAGGAGCGCTTGCGGGTTTTTGGAAACGAACGCCGCCGCCTTGGGACGGGCCATGAAAATCTCAGGAATTCGCGGGTTCGGCGTCGAGCATCAGGGCGAGCATCGCCTTGGCGGCGCGCGACGTATAGAGCTGCCGGTGCGAAAGCACGTAAAAGGGCCGCTTGGGCAGGGCGAAGGGCAGTTGAACCAGCGCGCCGGCCTTGATCGAGGCGCGGGCGACGAGGCTCGACATGACCGCAAGGCCGGCGCCGGCTTCGACCGCCGCGCGCACGGCTTCGTTCGAGGGCAGTTCGAGCACGATGCGCCGCGTGCGTTCAATCGGCGCCAGGGATTGGATCGCCTCCTCGAAGGCCTCGCGCGTGCCGGAGCCTTTTTCGCGGGCGACCCAGGGGGCGTCGATCCACGCCGAGTCATAGATCTCGGCGCCCTGCGCGCCGCAGAAAGGCTCGGCGAGCGCAGGCGCGGCGACGACCAGAAGTTCGTCGTCGTAAATCCGGGTCACCGTGAGGAGCGGATCGGAGACGGCGCCCTCGACCAGGCCGAGGTCGATCTCGCCGCCGGCCGCCAGTTCGGCGACCTCATGGGTGTTGCCGATCGTCAGATGGACGCCGACGCCGGGGTAGTTTTCCGCGAAGCGCGCCAGGCGCGGCGGCAGCCAATAATTGCCGGTGGTCTGGCTCGCGGCGATGTTCAGCCGCCCGGTTTTCAGGCTGCCGATGTCGGTCAGCACCTTTTCGGTCCGCTGCGAGGCGATGAGCAGGGCGCGCGCCTCGACGAGAAAAATCCGGCCCTCCTGGGTCAGCGCGACCCGCCGCCCGATCCGGTCGAACAGCTTCATGTCGTGACGCTGCTCCAACGCGCCGATCGCCGCGCTGACCGCCGATTGCGTCAGATTGAGCTGCCGCGCCGCCCGCGTGACATGCTCAAGCTCCGCGACGGCGACAAAAATGCGCAACTGGTCGAGTGTCACGCCTCGTCCTCCCTTGCCTGCTTTGAATGAGCCGGCAGCGTGAATCAACGGAAATTTATGCGGGGCGCGGCGACGCCATTCCGTCGCGCGGCGCATGGAGCGTTGCGTCTACCAGCGCGGCAGCCTTGTTGGCTGCAAATTGTGCATACTGGAATTACGTAATTTTACGTAATCCACTTGTGGAATTTTTTACCGTAAACTGGGCAGGGCCGTTGGTCGATACGCTCGGCGGCCGGGTCGTCCGATGTCCCTTTCGCGCGTGGCCGGAAGGTCGCGCCGCGCCAGTTCGAAGCCGCCAGCCTGATCCACAGTGGAACAGGTGGAATAAGGTCGTGGGCGCACCACGGAATTTTCGGGAACGCGCCGCGCCGGCAAGCAGGTAAGCTAAAGCCCCAGGCCGGAAATTCGCGGCGCGGGAACCAAAATGCAGCAATGACAAGCATCGGCCGATGCTTGAAGACGCCCGGGGTGAAACGATGAGCGGAACTCTGAACACGACCCAATATGTCGGATCCGGCCCGGGCAATTCGGACAGCGACAGCGGGACCAATATTGTCTCCGGCGGCCTGCAATATGTCGGCTATGACTATGGAACCGGGACGGCGACGGACACGACGATCTCCAGCGGCGGCGAACAAGCCGTCGGCTACCTGAACGGGACCGGGTTCGCGACGAGCACGACGATCTTGAGCGGAGGCTATCAGGATGTCGGCGATGTTTATGGGACCGGTACGGCGACCTACACGTCGATCGGCAGCGGCGGCTCCCAATATGTCGGCTATCATTCCGGCGTCGGGTACGCGACGAGCACGACCATCGACGGCGGAACTCAGTACGTTGGCGAGAGCGGCGGGATTGGTTCGGCGGAAAGCACAATCATCAGTGGCGGAAGCCAATATGTCGGCATAAGCGGCGGAACCGGCACGGCCACGGACACGACGATTTACAGCGGCGGCTATCAAGGCGTCGGCGCTTTTAACGGAATCGGGACGGCGATCGGCACGACGATCAGCGGCGGCGAACAGGATGTCGGCGTCAGCGGCGGGACGGGCTATGCGACGAGCACGACGATCGCGAGCGGCGGCGTACAGGCCGTCGGCTATTATAGCGGGGTCGGGAGCGCGACGGGCACGACGATTCTGAGCGGCGGCGAACAGGATGTCGGCGACGTCAACGGGACCGGCACGGCGACGGACACGACGATCGACGCCGGCGCCATTCAATATGTCGGCTATAATTCCGGCGTCGGCTATGCGACCAACACAACGGTCGGCGGGACTCAATATGTCGGCGGTCAGAATGGGACCGGCTATGCGACCAGCACGACGGTCGACAGCGGCGGGATCCAGATCGTCGATTCCGGAGGAACGGCGACCGATACGACCGTCCTCAGCGGAGGGACGGCGAGCATTCTGTCCGGCGGCGTCGCCGACGCCCCGGTCATCAGCGGCGGAACGCTCATACTCGACGCAGGGGCGTCGATCGGATCCGGCGGAATCCAGTTCGCGGCAGTTTCCGGCGCCAATGGCGGAACGCTCGACCTTACCGGCCTGGGCGCCTTTTTGAGCAGCTTCACCGCCGCGATTTCGGGCTTTACCGGAACCGGCGACACGGCGGCGGCCAGCGACACCATCAAAGTCGCGGGCGCCGCCGGGATCGAGCATATCGTCTGGAGCCAAGACACGGCGAGCCAGGGAACGCTGCTGATCGAGGACGCGAGCAATGTCGTCCTCGAAAAACTGACGCTCGACGGAACCTATTCCCAGGACCAGTTCGTGCTGAATGAATCGACGAGCGTCGATGAGATCACTTACTTCTGTTTCATGGCCGGCACGCTGGTTCGTACGCCCGCGGGAGAAGCGGCGATCGAGACGCTCAAGCGCGGCGATCTAGTGTTGACGTGCGAAGGAATCGCCAAGCCGGTGAACTGGATCGGGCGCCAGACAATTTCCCTCCGTTTCGCCGATCCATTGCGCGTGCTGCCAATCCGGGTGCGCGCCGGCGCGCTCGACGAAAATGTTCCGGCTCGTGATCTGCTGGTTTCGCCGGATCATGCGCTGCTGGTCGACGACGTGTTGATCCACGCCGGCGCTCTGGTTAATGGGACGTCGATCACCCGCGAAACCAATGTTCCCAAGATTTTCGTCTATTACCATGTCGAACTCGACGAACATTCGCTGATCTTCGCGGAAAACACGCCGGCCGAAACCTTTGTCGATAATGTCGAGCGGTTGAATTTTGACAATTGGGCGGAATTTGAGGCGCTCTATCCCCAAGGCAAGGCCGTCGAAGAATTGCCCTATCCGCGCGCCAAGGCGCGCCGTCAGGTTCCGATGGCGCTGCGGGTCCGCCTCGCGGGCCGCGCGCAACAATTGGCGCCAGAGAAACTCGCGGGTTGAACGACAAGTCAATCGCCCGTTTCTTTCGGAAGAATGTCGAGAAGAGCATCCGGCGGGACGTGCCTAATCGCGATTCCGTTCCTTTGATCGGCCGCTTTTCGCCAACGATGGGCTAGCGCTGCGTGTCCAGCGAAAAGGTCTTCATTGATTATTCCGGCGCAGAGGCCTTTGGCGCGAGATTGAAAGCCAGGGAGAGCGGGTTTGGCGATGGACCGGCGGCGCGTCGGGTCGAGCTCAAGATCGGCCAAGCGCCACAATATTAGCGCGAAGCGGCGCCCTCGAAGGCCAGTCCGTGGACGCATGCGGCTTGAGTTTTGCCCGCCGCCGGAAAGCCTGAAGCGGACGGCGCGCCCATAAAAAAGACGGCCCATTTCCTCTCGGAAACAGGCCGAGTTTCTCTCCGACGGCGGCCTCCCCACGCAAGGACACGGCCGTTTTAGCAGGAGAGCGGAGGAATCCTATTCGGACTTGGTCCCTTCATCCTTGGCCCTTTCATGGGCCAAACCTCCGGCGAACACGCGGCTGCCGCGAATGTCCTCGGCCTTGATGGTGGAGAGCGCTGCGGCGTCGATCAGGCCGCCGCTCTCGAACAGGCGGTTCGCTTGGCGTAGCCGCGCGCGGTCGAGCGCGTTGCGGATCGAGCGGGCGTTGGCGAAATGCGGCTGGCTGCGCCGCGCCGCGATATATTCGGCAAAAGCCGCGCGGGCCTCGTCGTCGAAGTGATATTCCTGGCTCCCCAACATGCTGTCGGCGATGCGCAGCAGTTCCTGGTCGCTATAGTCGGGGAATTCGATGTGATGGGCGATGCGCGAGCGGAAGCCGGGATTTGAGGCGAAGAAACTCTCCATCCGGTCGGCATAGCCGGCGAGGATCACGACCAGGTCGTCGCGATGGTTCTCCATGACCTGGAGCAGGATTTCGATCGCCTCCTGGCCATAGTCGCGCTCGTTGTCGGGCTTGTAGAGATAATAGGCCTCGTCGATGAACAGCACGCCGCCCATCGCCTTTTTCAGCACTTCGCGGGTCTTGGGCGCGGTATGGCCGATATATTGGCCGACGAGGTCGTCGCGGGTGACCGAGACGAGATGGCCCTTGCGCACATAGCCGAGCCGGTGCAGCAGGTTCGCCATCTTCAGCGCCACCGTGGTCTTGCCGACCCCGGGATTGCCGGTGAAACTCATGTGCAGCGTCGGCGTCTCATGGGCGAGGCCGAGTTTGCGCCGCGCGCGGTCGACCAGCAGCAGCGCGGCGGTCTCGCGGATGCGTTGCTTGACCGGGGCGAGGCCGATCAATTCACGGTCGAGATCGGCCAGCACGTCGGCGACGCCTGACGAACGATAATCCTCGGCGAGATCGACCCGCGTCTCGGCCGCGGCGGGCGCTTCGTCTTCCGAAGCGGGAACATGTTCGTTCATTGTCCGATCCCCTGATTCGATCTTCTTGATTTGGGCTTCTTCACATGGGGTGCGGAGCCGGAGGGGGAGAGTTCCGGCTCCGCGTTGTCGTCACGAGTTCCACAAGATCGCCTTGCGATCCATGGAAACGCCCAAGCGCGAAATTCCAGGACCAGAAAGCGGTTTTCCGCGCCGGCGGAACGCGATTTCAGCGAGAGCTGAAAATCGCGTCACCTCGTGGGCGACAGGGTGTAATGCATCGACCGGCCCTGCACGTCTGTGCGGGTCATGGTGAAATTCGGCTCGACCTTGGGCCGCTGGACGATGAAGGCGGTGCGCACCGTTTCGAAACCACGCGTGGAGTCGAAGGCGATGAGCTTGATATAGACATCCGGAAGGGCCTTGCGGCAGGCGTTCAGCTCCATCATCACGCCGGCAGCGTCCTTCAGGTCGAACATGGGATTGCCCCACATTTCCCAATAGGTGTTGCGCGGGTGCGGATCGTCGGTGAATTCGATGCCGATGGCCCAGTCGTTGCGCAGGCAATATTCGATCTGCGCCTTGATCTGCTCGTCGTCGAGATCGGGCAGGAAAGAGAAACAGCCTTGAGTGATACGCATGTCAGTGCTCCTGAATTCGGTTCGATGGCTGTCGCCGTCATCGCCGGCCACAGGGCGCGCCAAGCACGCCCTGTCGGCTCCTCGCAATGACGGCGAGGCTGGTCCGGGCGGGCCTTACTGCGCGGCGACAGGCGTCGGCGTGAAGTCCGACGTGTCCGTCGAGGCGTAATTGAAGGTGATGTTGCCCCAGGTGTCGAGCGCGGCTTCGAGCGGCTTGCACCATTTGGCGGCGGCGCGGAGAATTTCCGGACCTTCCGTCTTGATGTCTCGGCCTTCGTTGCGCGCCAGCACCATGGCTTCGAGCGCCACGCGATTGGCGGTCGCGCCGGCCTGGATGCCCATCGGATGCCCGATGGTCCCGCCGCCGAACTGCAACACCGCGTCGTCGCCGAACAGGTCGAGCAGCTGGTGCATCTGCCCGGCGTGGATGCCGCCGGACGCCACCGGCATCATCTTGCGGATATCGCACCAGTCCTGGTCGAAATAGATGCCGCGCTGCAGGTCCATTTTCGTCACCGCCTCGCGGCAGGTGTTGTAATAGCCCTGCACGGTCATCGGGTCGCCCTCGAGCTTGCCGACGGCGGTGCCGGCATGGATGTGGTCGACGCCGGCGAGGCGCATCCATTTGGCGATGACGCGGAACGACACGCCATGGTTCTTCTGCCGCGTATAGGTGCCGTGGCCAGCGCGATGCAGATGCAGGATCATGTCGTTCTGGCGGCACCATTCCGAGATCGACTGGATCGCGGTATAGCCGATGATCAGGTCGATCATGACGATGACCGAACCCAGTTCCTTGGCGAATTCGGCGCGGCGGTACATCTCCTCCATCGTGCCGGCGGTGATGTTGAGGTAATGGCCCTTGACCTCGCCAGTGACGGCGGTCGCCTTGTTCACCGCCTCCATGCAGTAGAGGAAGCGGTCGCGCCAGTGCATGAAGGGCTGCGAGTTGATGTTCTCGTCGTCCTTCATGAAGTCGAGGCCGCCCTTGAGGCCTTCATAGACCACGCGGCCGTAGTTCTTGCCCGAGAGGCCGAGCTTAGGCTTGGTGGTCGCGCCGAGCAGCGGGCGGCCGAACTTGTCGAGGCGCTCGCGCTCGACGACGATGCCGGTCGGCGGGCCCTTGAACGTCTTCACATAAGCCGGCGGGAAATACATGTCTTCGAGGCGCGCCGCCTTGAGCGGCTTGAACGAGAAGACATTGCCGATGATCGAGGCCGTGAGGTTGGCGATTGAGCCTTCCTCGAACAGGATGTAATCATAGGCCACGTAAACGAAATACTGGCCGGGATTGCCGGGAACCGGATCGACGCGATAGGCCTTGGCGCGATAGGAATCGCAGGCGGTGAGGCGGTCGGTCCAGACCACGGTCCAGGTGGCGGTCGAGGATTCGCCGGCGACGGCGGCGGCCGCTTCGATCGGGTCCACGCCTTCCTGCGGGGTGATGCGGAAAAGGGCGATGATGTCGGTGGCCTTCGGCTCGTATTCGCCGTTCCAGTAACCCATCTGGGCATATTTCAGAACGCCGGACTTGTAGCGCTCCTTGCCTTTGAGTTCCTTCATCTTGGTTTCCATGGGCTTTCTCTCCCTCCTTGGCTGACGTTCACGCCAGTCCGTAAGCGATGCCCCTGTTTACGCCGCTATAACCTTTGAGATAAGTTCATTGTTTAGAACGTTATCTCATAGTGGAGTATATGGATGCTGCGGCGGATCACGCTCCACCAGTTGCGCCTGATCGAATCCCTCGCGCGCCATCTCAACATGACGCGGGCGGCCGAGGAGATGAACATGACGCCCTCGGCTTTTTCAATTCAGATCAAGTCCTTGACCGAAAGCATCGGCCTGGCCCTGCACGAGCAGACCGGCAAGAAGCTGAGCCTCACCGAGGCTGGCCGCGCCGCCGCCGCCGCCAGCCGCGACATTTTGCAAAGGCTGGAGGCGCTGGGCATGGAACTGTCCGAGATGCGCGGATTGGAGAGCGGCGAATTGCGCCTCGCGATGATCACCTCCGCCCGCTATTTCGTCACCAAAATGATCGGCGATTTCTGCCGCGCCCATCCGGGAATCGATCTGGTGATGGAGGTGGTCAACCGCGACCAGATGCTGGAGCGCATGGCCCAGAACCGCGACGATCTCTACATCATGGGCCGCGTGCCGCAGGACATGGAGGTCGAAGCCTTTCCCTTCATCGAAAACCCTTTGGTCGTGGTGGCGGCGCCCGACCATCCCTTGAGCCGCGAGCGCGGAATCGCCGCGAAAAGGCTGGAGAACGAGCCCTTCATCCTGCGCGAGCCGGGCTCCGGCACCCGGCAGGCGACCGAGCGCTATTTCGCCGAGCACGAGATTCCCTTGCGGGGGCGGATGACGCTGGGCAGCGACGAGACGATCAAGCAGGCGGTGGCCGCCGGCCTGGGCCTCGCCGTCCTGTCGCGCCATGTGCTGACGCTCGAACTCGCCACCGGCGCGCTGCGCGAGCTGGACGTGACGGGCTTTCCCCTGATGCGCCACTGGTATGTCACGCATCTGAAAGCGAAAAAACTGTCGCCGGCGGCTTCGGCCTTTCTGAATGTGTTGAAGCAGGGGCGAAGCTGATCGCCCTCGAAAACAGCCTTCTCAACGGCAATGGCCGATATTGAAGTAGCGCTTCGCCAGCTTGACGCCGCGAAGTCCCAGATTGTGCCGGCTGTCCCCGATCGTCCGAGGTTGAACCGGGCTTTTCCCGCGCGTCGGGCTTGCGGCGAGCATACTCGCGCTGAAACGTATCGATAATTCACGGCGCGTCTCAACGACATTTCAGTCTTGCCAAAGCTGTGCATTAGGCCCAGCTTCACCGTCCTCAGGGCTGTCATCTGACGAATGTTGGTTCGAATGGCGGAGGGAGTGACCAGAAATGTGCGAAACGTGCGATCGCAAAGCAATGGTCCGGAGGGATCTCCTCAAGTTCGCGGCCACGGGTTTGGCCGGGGTTACGCTCGCCGGCGCGATGAAACCGGCGCAGGCGGCCGAAGGCGCGCCGACATCGCTCTCGCCGGACGAGGCGCTCGCCGCGCTCAAGGATGGCAACGCGCGCTATGTCAGCCAACCGGAACTCTGCTCGATCAACCTGGCCGCGAAGCGTGCCTCTGTCGTTGGAGGGCAGGCGCCATGGGCGACGGTGATCTCCTGCGCCGACAGCCGCGTCCCCCCGGAGCTCATCTTTGGCGGCCAAGGGGTCGGCCAGCTATTCGTCGCCCGCAACGCCGGCAACCTCGTCGATACGGCTACGCTTGGCACGGTCGAGTACGGCGCGGCGGTGTTGGGGTCGCCGCTCATCGTCGTCCTCGCCCATACCAGCTGCGGCGCGGTGAAGGCGGCATGCGACGTGGTAAAAAAGAACGCGACCTATCCCGGCGCGATTATGCCGATGATCGAGCCGATACTGCCCGCCGCGCTCGCCGCGCGGGATGACCCGGGCGACTACGTCAACGCCGCCGCCAAGCGCAGCGCGCGACAAACGGCGGCGCGGCTGACCGCGACGAGCACGCTCATCTCGGGCCTCGTCGCCGAGGGCAAGCTCAAGATCGTCGCGGCGATCTACGATATTGAGACTGGGGAGGTGAGCTATCTCAGTTAATGAAGGGCGGCCGAAAAACACGGGCGGGGTCAAGGATGACGGCTTCGTGCCGTTCCTTGACTGGCGGGCAATGACGGCAGTCCGCCGTTCCGGGCCTTTCGCCAACGGGAACCAGGCGTCGGATTTCGGCCACGAGGCGAGAAATCCGCGTCCCGGGTGTGGTAAAGTCCGTCTGGGCAAGGGTGCGCCAAGGGTGCGATCATGCGACAGATTTGGATCACAAAGGCCGGGGCGCCCGAAGTCCTGGTCGTCAAACAGGCCGCCGATCCCGAGCCGAAAGCCGGCGAACTTCGGATTCGCGTCGAGGCCAGCGGCGTCAATTTCGCGGATGTTCTCGGCCGCCTTGGGATTTATCCCGACCTTCCGCCCATGCCGGTCGTGCCTGGCTACGAGGTGAGCGGCCGCGTCGACGCGGTCGGCGCCGGCGTCGATGCCGGCTGGATCGGGCGCGACGTGTTGGCGATGACCCGTTTCGGCGGCTATGCGGATGTGGTCTGCGTCCCCGTCAAACAGGCCTTTGTCCGGCCCCACGGCATGTCGGTGGAGGAGGGCGCGGCGATCCCCGTCAATTATTTCACCGCCTGGCAGCTCATCGTCGTCATGGGCGCGCTGAAGCCCGGCGAGACGGTTCTCATCCATTCCATCGGCGGCGGCGTCGGCATTGCCGCGACCCAGATCGCCAAAAAAATTGGCGCGCGCGTAATCGGCACGGCCTCCGCGATCAAGCATGCGGAATTGCGTGCGCTCGGCGTCGACGAACTGATCGACTATCGCACCGAGGATTTCGAACAGCGCGTGCGTGAAATGACCGGTGGAGGTGGCGTCGAACTCATTCTCGACGCGGTTGGCGGCGACTCGTTCAAAAAGGGCTATCGGCTGCTGGCGCCGACCGGGCGCCTCGGCATGTTCGGCGTTTCCTCCGCCGCGACGGGCAAGGAACGCAGCCTGCCCGGCCTGTTGCGGATGTTGGCCTCGACGCCCTGGCTGCAATTCAATCCCATGGCGCTGATCAACGACAACAAGGGCGTGTTCGGCGTCAATCTCGGCCATATGTGGAGCGAAATCGACGCGCTCCGCGGCTGGGGCGAGCAATTGCTGGAGCTATGGCGCGAGGGCGCGATCAAACCAAAAATCGCCCGCGTCTTCAAATTCGACGAGGCCCCGCAGGCGCATCATTTTTTGCAGGACCGGCGGAATATCGGGAAGGTGCTGTTGAGGGCGTGAGCGGTAAGGTCAGATGCTTGTCGCCTTTGCCGGGATGCCGGGAAGTGGCTCGAAGCGGCAAATCGGCTGCGAACCGCCAAGGCAAGGGAGTGCGATATGGCGATAAGAGCGAAACACCGAATTTGACTTAGACGAGACGTGCATGTGGAGAATCCCGGCTCAAGCTTAAGCCGCCAAAGCCCGTCTTTGCAGAATTTGGGCAAAGCGCTTGGATGCAACATCGAAATTTGGATCGGAAACGAGATTCCGACCGGCTTGGGCGGCAGCGGAGATTCTTTCGAAATAGCGGTCTGAACCCGCGGATTGCCCTTGACACATTCGCGCGGGCCGCCTTACATTACAATAATTGGAATATTCGAATGTACGAAATAAGCGACCGATAGAACTTCAAAACAAAATATCGTTAACGGTCGCTCCAACATAAATCGGCATCAGTCGAGCGCGGAAACGGGCGCTCTGGAACCTATCGGGCATTCAGTTCTAACTGCTGCGACAAATCGAGCGCGCTTGGCGTGGCGTCCCTGCCATCCGCCTGGGCTTCGGCAAATCAATTCTACGACAGATTCGATCAATTCCCGGATCTGATTACGCCTTTCATGTTTGCTCCGTGGAGCGTTCCTCTTCCAGGACCGACCAATGCGCGAACTTGGAAGTGGCGGCGCGAAGGCGCTGGCGTTCAGCCGCCCCAATTGCGGGACCGCGTTCGCGACCCCGAAACACAAGTATTAGGGAGCAAAAAGATGAAAAGTTTGATCAGACTGGGACTCGTCCTCGGCGCGGGCGTCATAGCCAGCACTGCCTTCGCCCAGCAAACCCCTCCGCCGGCCGGTCCTTATTCCGGTCAGGAGCACCAGGCGCAGAACCCCAATTGGGCCCCCCCGCCGCCGCCGCCGGCTGGCTACGGCGCACCGCCTCCGCCGCCGGCTTATGGCCCCGGCTACGCCTATGGCCCCGGCTACGGTCCCGGCCCGGGCTATGGCCGCGGCTATGGCTACGGGGATGATGATTATTACGGTCGCGGCTATGGTCGTGGTTATGGCTCCGGACGGGGCCATGCCCGGGGCAACTTCAGCTTCGGCGGCGACTCTGACATGAGTGGCAATGGCTGGGGCAACGGCGATGGCTATGATCGCGGCAGGGGAAACAGCTGGGGTCCCGGCTGGTGGTGAGCCTGAACTGAAACGGCGGCGCGGTTTTCACGGACGAAAAACGCGCCGTTCCGAAAATATGCGATCGCGACGTGTTCGCGGTCGCGTCGATCGACTCTGCCGACCGCAGTCGTCGCACAGGCGCAACATTTCGACGCCTGCTTCCGCAAATTGTCACGCCGCGTTCTTCACCCTTGCCGCTTCGCCGGCCGCGCGGATGGCGGCGATGTTGCGGCCGTAGACCTCCGGATTGTCCACCGAGCCGCCCTTGAACACGGCGGAGCCCGCGACCAGCACGTCGGCGCCGGCCGCCGTCACCAGCGGCGCGGTCTCGGGGGTGATGCCGCCGTCGATTTCGATATGGATCGGGCGGTCGCCGATCATGGCGCGGATCTGTTTTACCTTCTCGACCTGGCTTTCAATGAAGCTCTGGCCGCCGAAGCCGGGATTGACCGTCATGATCAGGACGAGGTCGATGCGGTCGAGCACGAATTCCAATGCCGAGGCGGGGGTCGAGGGGTTGAGCGACACGCCGGCCTTGGCGCCGAAGGACCGCACCAGCTGCAGCGAGCGGTCGAGATGCGGACCGGCCTCGGCGTGGACGGTGACGATGTCCGAGCCCGCCTTGACGAAGGCCTCGATATAGGGATCGACCGGAGCGATCATCAGATGGACGTCCATCACGCCCTTGATGTGCTTGCGGATGGCGGCGCAGGTCGCCGGGCCGAAAGTGATGTTGGGGACGTAATGGCCGTCCATCACGTCGACATGGACCCAATCCGCGCCCTGAGCCTCGATGGCGCGGCATTCCGCGCCGAAATTGGCGAAATCGGCGGAAAGGATCGAAGGCGCGATCTTGATGCTGCGGTCGAAGGCGGTCATGGGGCGTCTCCTTTTTGTATGGGCCGGCGGTGTTCCGCCGGCCCTTTTTTAAGCGTCAGGCCGCGGCCTGGCCGAGCCTGTCGCGCCAGCCGGGGAACAGCTTGTCCGCGTCCTGCGGGAAGCTGACGAAGGCGCGGGCGAATTCGCGGTGGTCCTTGGCGAATTCGATCGGGTCCGCGCCGGCGCGCCAGCACATTTCCGCCTGACGCAGCGAGGTCGCGCCTGCCACGCCGCCGTCGACATGGCCGAAGGCGCCGCCGCCCGCGGTCATGATCAGGTTGGAGTGGCCGAGATTGGTGAAGAAGCCCGGCATGCGCAGGGCGTTCATGCCGCCCGAGATGATCGGCGTGGTCGGGTTCATTCCCAGCCATTCCTGATGGTAGAACGGACCGTCCGCGCTGTCCTGGGTGATCATGTAGGCCATGTCCTTGTCGGCCGCCTCGCCTTCCATCTTGCCGAAGCCCATGGTGCCGGTGTGGATGCCGGAAGCGCCCTGGAGGCGGGCCATTTTCGACAGGACGAAGGCGGTATAGCCGCGCTTCGAATTCGGCGAGGTCACGGCGCCGTGGCCGGCGCGGTGATAGTGCAGGTACTGCTTGGGGAACTGGCGGCGCGCGGTGGTGATCGCCGCCGGGCCAGCGACATAGCCGTCCACCAGGAAGGCGACATGATCGGCGTTGGGGCCGAAGGTCTCCAGGATATATTCGCCGCGGGCGATCATCTCGTGATAGTCGTCGGCGGTGATGTTGAAGGAGAACAGCTTGGCCTGGCCGGTCTTGTCCTGGGCGCGGACCATGGCGTCATTGACGAGGCGCACCGCTTCCTTGAACGGCGCGAAGGTCTGGTTGCCCTGGGGCTCGTCGTTCTTGATGAAATCGCCGCCCAGCCAGAAATCATAGCAGGCGTCGGCGAAAGGCTGCGGGCGCAGGCCGAGCTTCGGCTTGATGATGGTGCCGACGATGAAGCCGCCGTCGACCACCGGGCGGCCGAGCACGCGCCACAGATCCTTGATCGTGGTCGAGGGGCCGTCGAACAGGCGGAGATATTGCGGCGGCACATAGAAATCGTGCATCTTGCCGTATTCGATGTCGCCCATGCCCTGGTTGTTGCCGATGGTCAGGGTCAGGAAGGAGGCGATCATCGCGCGGCCGTCGATGATGTTGCGGTCGAACAGTTCGACCGGATAGGCGATCTTCATGACCTCCTGGGCTTCGTCGATCTCATAGACCAGCGCATCGACGCCACGGGTGAAATCGTCGGTGGTCGAGACCTCGACATTGGTGCCGGTCGAGGATTCCGCGGCGAAATGCGCGGCGGAGGCGAGATAGTTCCCGAAGCCGGGCTTCGGCTTCATCTTGTAGGCGACGAGCACATGCTTGCCGTCGGCGATGAGATCGGCTTCCTTGAGGTTCAGATTGGCGTAGCGCGCTGACTGGTCCATTTTTTCTTCCTGCGTGGTTGTTGTTGCAGTTGCGCCGACTCCCCAGACGGCGGTGGGTAGTGTTGGCGACGCGCCGGCCCGGCGCGTCGCCCGCTAGGACGAAGCGAGAAGTTTCGCGTCGCAGAAAAGCCGGCGCATTTGCCGCGCCGGGAAGGATCAGGCCGCCGACTTGACCGGGATGACCGGGTCCAGCGCGCCGCCGGCGTAGAGCTTGGCCATTTCGGCCATCGGCTTGACCTTGATGGCTTGAGCCTTGCCGGCGCAGCCGAAAGCCTCGAAGCGGTCGCGGCAGACCTTGCTCATGGCGTCCATTGCGGGCTTGAGGAACTTGCGCGGGTCGAATTCCGACTTGTTCTTGTTGGCGACGCGACGGAATTCCGCCGCCGCGGCGAGGCGCAGGTCGGTGTCGATATTCACCTTGCGCACGCCGAACTTGATGCCGCGCACGATCTCTTCGACCGGCACGCCATAGGTCTCGCGCATTTCGCCGCCGTTCTCGTTGAACAGATTGCGATATTCCTCCGGGACCGAGGAGGAGCCGTGCATGACCAGATGGGTGTTCGGCAGTTTGGCGTGGATTTCCGCGATGCGGTCGATCGCCAGGACGTCGGCGGTCGGCTTTTTCGTGAACTTGTAAGCGCCGTGCGACGTGCCGATGGCCACCGCGAGCGCGTCCACCTTGGTCGCTGCGACGAAGCGCTGGGCCTCGTCGGGGTCGGTCAGCAGGCTCGCCCTGTCGAGCTTGCCTTCAAAGCCGTGGCCGTCCTCGGCTTCGCCATGGCCGGTTTCGAGCGAGCCGAGGCAGCCGAGTTCACCTTCGACCGAGGCGCCGACCATATGGGCGAGGCGGGCGACTTCGGCGGTGATGTTGACGTTATAGTCGTAGGTCGCGGGCGACTTGCCGTCCTCCATCAGCGAGCCGTCCATCATCACCGAGGTGAAGCCGTTCTGGATGGCCGACAGGCAGGTGGAGACGCGCTCGCCGTGGTCCTGATGGATGCAGAGCGGAATTTCCGGATACATCGCCTCAAGGGCTTCCATCATCTTCGAGAACATGATGTCGCCGGCATAGGCGCGGGCGCCGCGGCTCGCCTGGATGATGACCGGCGCGTTGACCGCGCGGGCCGCCTCCATGATGGCGAGGGCCTGTTCCATATTGTTCACGTTGAAAGCGGGAACGCCGTAGCTTTGTTCGGCGGCGCTGTCCAGCAATTGTCTAAGCGTGATCCGGGCCATTACGTCACTCCTTCGAGATCAGGGATTGGGCGGCGGCGGCCACGGCTTCCGCCGTGATGCCGAAGTGCTTGTAAAGTTCGGGCGCGGGCGCGGAGGCGCCGAAGCCCGTCATGCCGATGAAGGCGGAGCGCTCGCCGAGCCAGCGGTCCCAGCCGAAACGCAGGGCCGCCTCGACGCCGACGCGCGGCGCGGTTCCGAGAACTTCGCGCTGATAGGCGTCGCTCTGGCGCTCGAACAGCTCCCAGCAGGGCATGGAGACGACGGCGGCCTTCACCCCGACCATGCCGAGTTCATGGGCGGCGGCGACCGCGACCTCGACTTCAGATCCGGTCGCCAGAATGGTCACGTCGCGCGGGCCTTCCGTCTCGCGCAGGACATAGGCGCCCTTGGCGGTAAGGTTCTCGCCCGTATCTTCGGTGCGCAGCGCGGTAAGGCCCTGGCGGCTGAGGGCGAGCGCCGATGGCGTCCTCTTTTCGGCAAGCGCCACAGCCCAGGCCTCGGCCGTCTCGACCGCGTCGCAGGGACGGAAGACGAGCAGATTGGGCATGGCGCGCAGGGCGGCGACGGTTTCGACCGGCTGATGGGTCGGGCCGTCCTCGCCGAGGCCGATGGAATCATGGGTCAGGACATAGACGACCCGCACGCCCATCAGCGCCGACAGGCGGATCGCGCCGCGCGCGTAATCGGAGAACACCAGGAAGGTGCCGCCATAGGGGATGAACCCGCCATGGAGCGCGATGCCGTTCATCGCCGCGGCCATGCCATGTTCGCGCACGCCGTAATGGATATAGCGTCCGCCGAAGGCGCCGGTCTTGACCGATTCCATGCCCTTGGTGATGGTCAGGTTGGAATGGGTCAGGTCGGCCGAGCCGCCGATCGTGATGTCAGTGGCGCCATTGATCGCCGCGAGCGCGATCTCCGAAGACTTGCGGGTGGCGATCTTCGGCCGCTCCGCGACATGCTTGGCGATCAGTTCTTTGAGCGCGGCGTCAACCGCGGCCGGAACTTCGCCGGAGACCTGGGCGTTGAAGGCGGCCGCCTTGGGGGTGGCGGCGAGGCGCGCCTTCCATTGCGCTTCGGCGGCGGCGCCGCGCGCGGCGACCTTGCGCCATTCGATCAGCACCGGCTCCGGCACGACGAAGGCCGTGTGGGGCCAGTCGAGCTTTTCGCGGGCGCCGGCGATTTCCTCGGCGCCGAGGGCTTCGCCATGGGCCTTGGAGGTGCCGGCGCGCGTCGGCGCGCCATAACCGATGATGGTGTTGCAGGCGATCAGCCAGGGCTTGTCGCCTTGCGCGCGCGCCTTGGAGATCGCGGCCTCGATCTCCTTCTCGTCATGGCCGTTGACGCGGATCGTGTTCCAGCCGCAAGCCGCGAAGCGCGCGACCTGGTCGGTCGAGGTCGAGAGATCGGTCGAGCCGTCGATCGAGATGTGGTTGTCGTCCCACAGCACGATCAGCTTGCCGAGCTTCAGATGGCCGGCGAGATCGATCGCCTCGTGGGAAAGGCCCTCCATCAGACAGCCGTCGCCGGCTATCGCATAGGTGTAATGATCGACGAGGTCGTCGCCATAGCGGGCGTTCATCATGCGCTCGGCGAGCGCCATGCCGACGGCGGTGGCGATGCCCTGGCCGAGCGGTCCGGTGGTGGTCTCGATGCCGAGCGCGTGGCCATATTCGGGATGGCCGGCGGTGTGGCTGCCGAGCTGTCGGAATTTCTGCAGCTGTTCGATCGGCATGTCGGCATAGCCGACGAGATAATGCAGAGCATATTGCAGCATCGAGCCGTGCCCGGCCGAGAGCACGAAACGGTCGCGGTCGGGCCAGGCGGGATCGGCAGGGTTGAGCTTCATGAAACGGGTGAACAGCACCGTCGCGACGTCGGCCATGCCCATGGGCATGCCGGGATGTCCCGATTTGGCCTTTTCCACCGCGTCCATGGCAAGCGCGCGGATGGCGTTGGCCATGTCGCCGAAGGAGGGGCCCGCCGCCGAAGCGCGTTCCGCGAGCATTGTCTCGTTCATCGCGAAATCCTTGTCTAGAGGGTTCACTTTGTGCGCCGGCTGCGCTCGGTCAGGCGCAGTATCATCGGCGTCAGGATGAGCTGCATGGCGATGTCCAGTTTGTCGCCGGGAATGACGATGGAATTGGCGCGGCTCATCCAGCTGTTATTGATCATAGACACCAGATAAGGGAAGTCGATTCCGCTCGGATTCCTGAAGCGGATCACCACCAGAGACTCGCCCGCCGTCGGGATCCAGCGCGCGATGAAGGGGTTGGAGGTGTCCACCACCGGCACGCGCTGGAAATTGATGTCGGTATGGGTGAATTGCGGGCAGATGACATGCACATAGGAGTGCATGCGCCGCAAAATCGTGTCGGTGACCGCTTCCGTCGTATAGCCGCGGGAGGCGCGGTCGCGGTGGATCTTCTGGATCCATTCGAGATTGATCACCGGCACGACGCCGATCTTGAGATCGGGGTAGCCCGCGACGTTGATGTTGTCGGTCTTCACCGCGCCGTGCAGGCCTTCGTAGAACAGCAGGTCGGAATTTTCTCCGATGTCGCGCCATTCGGTGAAATGGCCGGGAGGCACGCCATGGTGTTCGGCTTCCTCGGCGTCATGGACATAGGTGCGCGAGCGGCACTTGCCGGTGTCCGCATAGGACTTGAACGAGCTCTCCAGCTCCTCGAGCAGATTGGCGCTTTCGGAGAAATGGCTGAAGGTGTGGTCGTTGGCGTCGCGGTGTTTGGCCATTTCGGCCTTCATCTCGGCGCGGTCGAAGCGATGGAAGGCGTCGCCCTCGATCGAGGCCGCGACGATGCCCTCGCGGCGGAAAATCTGGTCAAAGGTGAACTTGACCGTGCTGGTGCCCGCGCCCGAGGAGCCGACGACGGAGATGATCGGATGTTTGATGGACATTCTTGCCGGTCCTCAGTTGTGGAACAGTCCGCGTTCGCCGAACAGCGGGGAGTGGGCGCGTTCGAAATGAGCGTCGGAGAAATAGCTGGCGATTCGCGCGACCTTTTCAATCGAGCCGAACACCAGCGGGGTGCGCTGATGCAGCTTGTCGAGCTTTTTCGACAGGATGCGCTCGACGCCGTCGGTGGCGCCGCCGCCCGCCTGCTCAACGAGCATGGCGACCGGGAAGGCCTCATACAGCAGCCGCAAGCGACCGCGCTGATAGCCGGGGCGATCGTCGCCGGGATAGAGGAACACGCCGCCGCGCGAGAAGATGCGGTGGGCGTCACCGATCATGCAGGCGAGCCAGCGCATATTGAAGTCCTTGCCGTGCGGGCCGCCTTCGCCCTCGACGCAATCATCGATGAAGGCGCGGATCGGATCCGGCCAATGGCGATAGTTGGAGGCGTTGATCGCATATTCGCGGGTCGAGGGCGCAATGCGCACGTTGCGCGAAACCAGTATGAAGCGATGGGTCGCCGGATCGAGGGTGAAGTGCGCGACGCCTTCGCCGAGGGTCAGCAGCAAGCCGGTCTGCGGCCCGTAGATGACATAGCCGGCCGCGACCTGCTCCTCTCCCTTGCGGAAGAAGGACGCCGTGGCGTCGCCGGGCGTCGCGCGGAAAACGCCGAAGATCGTGGCGATCGGCATGTTGCAGTCGATGTTCGACGAGCCGTCGAGCGGGTCGCAGGCGACAGCGTATTCGCCCGCCGGATCGAGGGTGAGGATCGCCTCTTCCTCTTCGGAGGCGTAATAGGCGGTCGGCGTCTTGCGCAGGGCGTCGATGATCAGGCCGTCGGCGATGACGTCGAGCTGACGCTGCTTGTCGCCGTCCGCGTTCTGGCCGCCGACTTCCGAGCCCAGCGCCCCGTTCAGCGGTCCGCCCGCGATAATCTGCGAAAGGGCGATCCCCGCCTGCGCCATTCCGGCGATCGTCCGCGCAAGATTGTCGCGTCCCTCGCCCGCGGCGGCCCAGGTCGTGAGAAAGGCGTCAAGGCTTTCGCCCCCGGCGGAAACCGCCGGCGATTCAATAGTTGTCATGGGCATTCCTCCGCGCCAGCTTTTTTCCGCCGGCTGAAAGCAGCTTTATCGGTTTGTGTCGAAAAAGAAATTTAAAAATTCAGAAGAGCCTGTTAGATTATCTAAATGACCGATCTCAAAGCACTGACCCGCAAGCAACTACGCGTCCTCGCCGCCACGGTCGAGCGTGGCTCGGTCAGCGGCGCCGCGACGGTGCTGCATGTTACGCCGCCAGCTGTGAGCGTCCAGTTGAAGTCTTTGGAGGAACTCGTCGGGGCGCCTTTGTTTCTCCGCTCGGGCGACGCGCCGTTCACGCCCACCGAAATCGGCCAGGAATTGCTGAGCATGGCGCATGATGTGGAGCGGATGGCGGCGCGCATCGGCGAACGGATCGCCGCGCTGAAAGCCGGGGCCTCGGGCTCGATCGTGTTCGGGGTGGTGAGCACGGCGAAATATCTCGCGCCCTCCATCGTCGCCGCCTTCCAGCGCGAATGTCCCGGCGTGCGGGTGACGCTCGCGGTTGGCAACCGCGGCGAAATTACGCGCGGGCTGGAGCGCAACGAATATGACCTGACCATCATGGGCCGTCCGCCGGCCCATATCGAGGCCGAATCGGCGACCCTCGGCGACCATCCCTATATTCTCATCGCCCCGCCGGACCATCGCCTCGCCGGCGATTCCGACATTCTCGCCGAGGACCTTTTGCGCGAGCGGTTCCTGGCGAGGGAGGAGGGGTCCGGCACGCGGGCCCTGATGGAGCGTTTTCTGGAGCGGATCGGGGGCGGGCGAGTCTTCGAGATCGTCGAAATGGGCACCAACGAAACGATCAAGCAATCGGTCATGGCGGGACTCGGGATCGCGATGATTTCGGCGCACACCTGCCTGACGGAAATCGCCGACGGTCATCTGGTCACGCTTCAGATCGCCGGCTTGCCGCTGGTGCGGCAATGGTTCCTGCTCCATCGCTCGGACCGCGAATTGAGCAAGGCGGCGCAGAAGTTCCGCGATTTCGTCATCGAAAGACGCGCGAAGCTGCTGCCGAAGCTTCCAGCCTTCTGCTTCTGAAATTCAAAAAAAAGCCCGGATCTCCCGTTGCGGGCCGGGGGCGGTCCCACGCGGGAAATCCGGGTTTCTAGCCTGTGTGGCGCAGGAGCGCCTATTTCGTGTCCTTCAGCCCCAACTTGCGGAAGGCGAAAGAGGGCGGGCAGAAGCCGGTGAAGGCCGACTGCACCAGATTGAGGCCGATGAAGGCGGTGAACAGCAGGAACCAGGGCGACACGTAATAGACGAGCGCGACGGAAAGAAGCACCATGGCCCCCGCCAGAGCCCGCACCGCGTCATTGATGGTCATCGTCGTAAGCCTCTATAAATGCGTATATGCGAATATACGCATTAACTGGCGCCTTTTCAAGCCGGATTCACCGGGTGAGGGGCATCTCGTGCCGGCGCCATTCGGAAATGCCGCCGCCGAGATGGCCGTCGGCTTGCCAGCCCATCTTCTTGGCGTGGCCCAGAGCAGTGCGCGAGCGCATGCCGGACGCGCAATAGAAAACGAGCTTCTTGTCCTTGGGGATGTCGGCGATCATCGACGCGAAGCGCGATAGGGGCGCATGGACGGCGCCCGGAATGCGGCCGCCGGCCCATTCGTTATGCTCCCGCACATCCACCAGGATGACGGCGCCCTTTTGCTCGCGCATCAGGTCGCGCAATTCCCCGGGCGTATAAGTCTTATGGTCCCCGCCCAATCCGAACCAACCGAACATTGCCAAATCTCCTTGAGCACTCAGGTTTCGGGCGCGCCGCGGCGCGCAACGCCACCTCTTCATATATTGTGATATTCGAAAATATTGAAAGTCAATGGCGATGTGAGACAAAAAGCCGCATCTTTCCCCCGGACAGGCCAATCGGAAACCGGCAAGGCTTCCAGAGCAGCTGCGCGTGTAGTGGGGGGAGCGCGCCGACGGGACCGGCGTGGAAAAAATTGCGGGCGTCAGGGAGCATGCGCGACGCGGCCGCGCTTCAAGGCCTTATGACCGATTGAATTTCACGCGCCGGCGCCCCTGAGGAGGTCGGTCCCGGGCCTTTCGCAAAAAACCGCGTGAATCGCAGTGAGAATGGTGCGTATGTCGCTGTTCGCCAGCCGGTAATAAACGTTCTTGCCTTCGCGGCGCGTCGTCACCAGCCCGTCGAGCCGCAACCGCGCGAGCTGCTGCGACACGGTCGATTGCCGTTGCGCCAAGATGGTTTCGAGATCGCCGACCGATTTCTCGCCCTCGGCCAGGATGCAAAGAATGAGCAGGCGCGCCTCATGGGCCAGCGCCTTCAAGAATTCGCTCGCTTCATGCGCATTTCGCGCCATGATCTCCAGATCCGTCGAGACCTCGAGATCCTTCAATGCAATCAAAACCATCGACGCCCTTTCAGCATCAATCATATCACGATTGATGAATAAACTCGAATGTCTCGATAGTAAAGTCTTATGAGTTGAATCTAAGATATATTGAAGTGGTGATATGTCGGCCGGGCAAAGTCGTTCAATCCCGCGTCCGACGACAATCTCGCGCAAGCTCTCGGGCTTAAAGCAGAATCCGCCTCGTTCAGACAGGCGACTTACGGAGGAGCAGCCAATGGCGTGGCGTGCATCTCGCCAGCATGAGGGCCGGCCGCCGACCTTGGCGGCGGTGGTGGCAATCCCGGTCTCGGCCGGCGAACTGATTGACAAGATTACCATTCTCACGCTGAAAACCCGACGCGTGCGCAACGCCCGGAAACGGCTGATGGCGGCGCAGGAACTGGCGATGCTGCGGCTGGCCGCCGGGCCTGTGTTCGGCTCCGGCGAAACGGGGGCGATCTCCACCCTGATCGCCAGCCTGAAAGAGGTGAACGGCGCGCTTTGGGATGTCGAGGACGCCTTGCGCGCCATGGAGCGCGATCAGGATTTTGGCCCCGCCTTCATCGAGGCGGCGCGAAAGGTCTATCGCCTGAACGACGAGCGCGCCCGTCTCAAGAACGAGGTCAACGCCCTTGCCGGCTGCGCGCTGCGCGAGGTCAAGGAACATCCCGAATATTGAGCGCGCCGGTGTCGCGCCGCGATCCGTGGCATAGTCGCGGCAAGAGATTCGCGAAAAAGCGATTTGCGGATGGCCTCGCCATGACTGACTGGATTTCACGCAATTTCGTCGCCGCCGCCGCGGCGCTCTATGCCTTCCTGGCGCTGACCGGCGCGGCGATGCTGGCGCGCTTTTACAGTCTGCACGTCTGGTCGATCCACCGCCTACTCGGCTTTGTCGCGGTCCCGGTCACTCTGGCTCTGGCCTGGCGCTATCGTCGCGCGCTGCGCGCCGAGGCCGGGCGGATCGTTCTGTTCGTCGCCTTGTTCGCCGCGGTGGGCCTTGGCGCGCGCCTGCTGCGCCGGCCACAGCCGGCGTCGCCGCCGATCGATTCCACCAATGCCGTCATCCATGCGCTGGCCACGACGCCGCTGGCCGATCTCGCGCCCATCTACCGCAGCGATCCGCAAAGCCTCGTCGCCCGCCTGCGCGAACTCGGCTTTTCCGTCGCGGGGCCGCGCCAGTCGCTGTCGCAGATCGCGCGCGCCAGCGGCCGCGACGATCGCGAGGCTCTCGGCGCGCTCACGGAATTCCTGCGCGGCGGCCGTTAGGCCGAGGCCGCCTCGTCCCTGGGCTGCTCTTCGCCCTGGTCCTGCGCCTCATGCCATTCGAGGGTGACGACGCGATTGTTCTCGACCGTCAAAGCGAGCCTGCCATGCTTGAGCTGCAGCGCCTTGGCGCCGAACAATTCTCGCCGCCAGCCCTTCAGCGCCGGAACGTCGGCCTTGTCGTCGGCGGCGAGCAGCTCCAATTCGTCGGTGGTGGCGATCATCTTGGCGGCCACGCCCTGCTTTTCCGCGACCTGACGCAGCAGAACCTTCAGCAGTTCAACCGTCGCGCCGCCTCCGCTGCGCCGCTCACGCTCCAGCTTGGGCAGGCTTTTCAGGTCGCGGGCAAGGCCGCGTTCGATCGCCGCGAGGATCTCGGCGCCGGCGCGCGACCTTTCCATTCCCCGCGGAAATGCGCGCAGATCGCCGAGCGCCTCGGCGCTGCGGGGGGCGGCCGAGGCCACCTCGAAGAGAATATCATCCTTGAGTACGCGCGAGCGCGGCACGTCGCGGGTCTGCGCCTCGTGTTCGCGCCAGGCGGTCAGCTCCATCAGCACGGCGAGGTCGCGCGGTTTGCGGGCGCGGTGGGCGTGGCGCTCCCAGGCGCGGTCGGGCCGCTGCTCATAGGTCTCGAAATTGCTCAGGCCCGCCATTTCATCGGTCAGCCAATGCAGCCGCCCCGAGCGCTCCAGCTTTTGCCGCAAAGCCTTGTAGATGTCGCGCAGATGGGTGACATCGGCGATGGCGTAGTCGATCTGGGCGTCGGAGAGCGGGCGGCGCGACCAGTCGGTGAAGCGCGAGGATTTGTCCAGCGTCACCTTGCAGATGCTCTGCGCCAGCTCGCCATAGGCGATCTGATCGCCGTAGCCGCAAACCATGGCCGCAACCTGGGTGTCGAACAAAGGCGCCGGAACCATTTTGGCCAGATTCCAGACGATTTCGATGTCCTGCCGCGCGGCGTGGAAGACCTTTACAACGTCCCTGTTGGCCATGAGGTCGAAAAAGGGCGCAAGATCCATATCCTCCGCCAGGGCATCGACGGCGATGGCCTGGTCCTCGCTGGCGAGCTGGATCACGCAGACCTTGGGCCAGAAGGTGGTCTCGCGCAGGAATTCGGTATCGACCGTAACATAGGGATATTTCGCAAAGGACTGGCAATAGGCCGCCAGTTCGCCGGAATCGGTTACAAGGCTCATGGAATGTTCATAATCCATGGCCAAGCGGCGGGCTAGTTACCACGTAGGATAATGTTTCAGCCGCGATCCGCCAGCAGGCGCACGGAATGGCGGCGAATTTCGCCCGATATTCCAGGGAGGACCAATCCGGCGAGTCGTCCTCGTCGATCCGGTCGGGCCCATGCGCGGCTTCTCCATTTCTTGCGCCATCATTTTTTCGCAAGGGCGCGCCTGCGCCGCGCCCCCTTCACGTGCGGGCAAAATTCCGCTAGGCAGCGGCCAGACTTTTTCGCCCGGATTCCCATGCACGCTTATCGCACCCATACTTGCGGAGACCTCCGCACCGACCACATCGGCCAGACCGTCCGTCTTTCCGGCTGGTGTCACCGCATCCGCGACCATGGCGGCGTGCTGTTCATCGACCTGCGCGACCATTACGGCCTCACCCAATGCGTGGTCGATCCGGATTCGCAAGCCTTCAAGCTGGCGGAAACCTTCCGCTCCGAATGGGTGGTGCGGCTCGACGGCGAGGTGCGCCGCCGCCCCGAAGGCACCGACAACGATGACATGGCGACCGGCCACATCGAGGTCTATGTCCGCGACGCGCAGGTGCTGGGGCAGGCGGCGGAACTGCCGCTTCCCGTTTTCGGCGAGCAGGACTATCCCGAGGAAACGCGCCTCAAATATCGCTTCCTCGACCTGCGCCGCGAGCGCATCCATAACAACATCATGCTGCGCGGGCAGGTGATCGAATCCATGCGCGCCCGGATGAAGGCGGCGGGCTTCAACGAATTCCAGACGCCGATCCTCACCGCCTCCTCGCCCGAAGGCGCGCGCGACTTCCTCGTTCCCTCGCGCATCCACCCGGGAAAATTCTACGCTTTGCCGCAGGCGCCGCAGCAATATAAGCAGCTCCTGATGATGGCCGGCTTCGACCGCTATTTCCAGATCGCCCCCTGTTTCCGCGACGAGGACCCGCGCGCCGACCGCCTGCCGGGCGAATTCTACCAGCTCGACTTAGAGATGAGTTTCGTCACCCAGGAAGACGTGTTCGAGACCATCGAGCCGGTCATTACCGGCATTTTCGAGCAGTTCGGCGGCGGCAAGCCGGTGACGAAGAACTGGCCGCGCATTCCCTATGCGGAAGCCATGCGCAAATATGGCTCCGACAAGCCCGACCTGCGCAACCCCCTGGTGATGCAGGACGTCTCGGAACATTTCCGCGGCTCGAACTTCAAGGTTTTCGCGCGCATGCTCGAATCCGAGAAGAACCAGGTCTGGGCCGTTCCGGCGCCGACGGGCGGCCAGCGCACTTTTTGCGACCGGATGAATTCCTGGGCGCAGAGCGAAGGCCAGCCGGGCCTGGGCTATATTTTCTGGCGCGAAGACGGAGGGGCCGGTCCGATCGCCAACAATATCGGCCCGGAGCGCACCGAGGCGATCCGCGCCCAACTCGGCCTCAAGGCGGGCGACGCGGCCTTTTTCGCGGCGGGCGACCCCGACAAATTCGCCAAATTCGCCGGCATGGCCCGCCTCAAGGTCGGCGAGGATCTGAACCTCGTGGACAGGGACCGGTTCGATCTGGCCTGGGTCGTCGATTTCCCGATGTACGAGTACAACGAGGATGAAAAGAAGATCGACTTCGGCCACAACCCCTTCTCGATGCCGCAAGGCGGGCTGGAGGCCCTGCAGACGCAAGACCCGCTGACGATAAAAGCCTTCCAGTACGACATTACCTGCAACGGTTTCGAGATCGCCTCGGGCGGCATTCGCAACCACAAGCCGGACGCCATGGTCAAGGCCTTCGAGATTGCCGGCTATGGCGAGGACACCGTGGTCGAGCGCTTCGGCGGCATGTATCGCGCCTTCCATTATGGCGCGCCGCCGCATGGCGGCATGGCGGCGGGCGTCGACCGCATCATCATGCTGCTCGCCGGCGAGCATAATCTGCGCGAGGTCGCTTTGTTCCCGATGAACCAGCGCGCGGAAGACATTCTGATGGACGCCCCCGCGCCGGCGACGCCGAAACAGCTGCGTGAGTTGCATCTGCGGGTGAATGCGCCGGAGAAGTGAGGGCGTTCGCCGGCGCCTCAGGTGAAAGCCGCCTCCAGCGCCTTCAGCCCCACTTTCGGGTCCATCAGGCCGTGATAGATCGGCGGAATCTCTTTCTTCACGCCGAAAGTTTCATAGACCGCGATCATCGCGCCGTGGACTGAATATTCGACGGTGAACACGGTGTCCTCGGGGATTTCGACGAACTGGCCGAGAAAGGCGAAGTTTCGCGCGCCCTCGGGGATGACGGGCGGACGGTCCTTGATGTCGCGGCGGCTGAAAAGAGCCGAGGCATAGGGCATTATCACCGTCGTCACGTTGGTCGTGGCGAGAACCTCATCGAAAATGTCGTCGAAGCCGAACTGGCGCAGCAATTCGGTCAGGATTTCCTTGCCGGTGCATTGCGCCATCGGCTTGCGCACGTAATCGCCCTGGCGGTCGATGAAGAGGCCGTAGCCCCACATCGTAAACGTCTCGGGCGGCATGTCCGGGAAATGCGGCTGGTAGGCATTGACCAGCGACATCAGCCAGCTCGACTCGAAAAAGGTCATCAACCCGCCCGTGCCCGGCTGGTTGCCAGTGAATTCGACGATGCGCTTGAGAAACGTTTCGCCATGAAGGGTCAGCGTAAAGCTCTCCCATTTGTTCTCGTCGATATTGCCGAAGAAGGTGTTGGGCCGGCCGAAATCCTTGCCTTTGTCCGCGATCCTTTCCCACAGCGCCCAGCCACCGTCGCGCCGGTCGCGGATCAGTTCGGGAACGGAGTCGTTGCCGCCATAGGCCGAATCCGAGGTGATCGACCCGAGGGTCACGAAGGTCGCGTCGTCCGGTCCCAGGTCGATGGTCGACTCGCCGGCTTTTTCGCGCAGGTGAAGCCGGATGGCGCGGCGATGACCTTCCGGCTTGTCGAAATCGACATCCACCACCCGCGCGCCGGAACGCACGTCCACGCCCTGCGCCGTCAGCCAGTTCCGCAGCGGGCGGATGATCGAGTCATATTGATTGTATTTGGTCCGCCTGATGCCCGACAGATCGTGCAGGCGCGGAAACTCCTGAATGAATCGCAGGCAATAGCGTTTCATCTCGATGGCGCTGTGCCAGGTCTGAAAGGCGAAAGTGGTGCGCCACATCTGCCAGAACAGCGTCTGGAAGAAATGCTCGGAAAACATGTCCTCGATCCGCCGCGCGCCGAGCAGGCGCTCCGGCAAAGCGAGCAACCGGGTCAACTCCAGCCGGTCGCGATTGTCGAGCCCATAGGCGGCGGCGTCCACGATTCTGTGGCTGCCGTCGATCAGCCGGGCGAAGGAGCGGCTTTTGACCTCTTCGTTGAACGCGACGATTTCGCGGTAGACCGAAACCTCCGCGTTTTCCAGCGACGGGATGGAATCGAGCAGGTTCCACAGGCACCGATAGGCCTCATATTCCAGCATGCGGCCGCCGCGCGTCACATAGCCGTCCTGGACGGGAGAGCGGGCGCCGTCCATGGCGCCCCCAACAAGGCCGGTCTCTTCGAGAATATGAACCCGCGCCGCCGGAACGCCGGCGTCGCGGACAAGGAACGCCGCCGCCGCGAGGGATGCGATTCCGCCGCCAACCAGCCAGACTTCAGCTTTCGTTGGGTCCAACATGACGCTGCTCCTTCAGGGCGCCTTCGCGCCTGGCTCCGGCCTCATCGTTCCGCTGGATTATGCGCGGCGTAGCCGCGCCCGCAATGCGCCAGATCAGCCGGCGGGCGAGTTCTGCTTGCAGGAACGCAACTTTCATTTCCCGCGGCGTCGATTGCCGCGGGCGCGGGAAGTCGTACATTGCGGCAAACCGGGCGTCTTCGTGGATGAAGGCGTCAGGCGAGGCGCATCGCGAAAAGGAGCTGGGGCATGGTCAAGGCGATCCGCGTGCATGAAGCCGGTGGGCCGGAGGTTCTGCGCTACGAGGATTTCGAGTTGGCGCCGCCCGGCCCGGGCGAGGTGCAGATCCGCCAGCATGCCGTCGGCGTGAATTATATCGACGTTTATTACCGCAAAGGGGCCTATCCCGTGCCGTCCAAGCCGTTCATTCTCGGCAATGAGGGGGCGGGCGAGATCGCGGCGCTGGGCGAGGGGGTGACGAAGTTCAAGATCGGCGACCGCGTCGCCTATGCCGGCCCGCTCGGCGGCTATGCGCAGGCGCGCAATATCGAGGCGAAATTCGTCGTCCCGCTGCCCGAGAACGTCTCCTATGAGACGGCGGCGGCGATGATGCTCAAGGGCCTCACCGCCGAATATCTGCTGTTCCGCTCCTATAAGGTCCAGCCCGGCGACACCATCCTCGTCCATGCGGCGGCGGGCGGCGTCGGCCTCATCCTGTGCCAATGGGCGAAGGCGCTCGGCGCGACGGTGATCGGGACGGTCGGCAGCGAGGAAAAGGCCAAACTGGCGCGCGAAGCCGGCGCCGATGAAACCATTCTCTACCGTCAGGAGGATTGGGTCGCGCGGGTCCGCGAAATCACCGGCGGCAAGCTGTGCCACGCCGTCTATGACAGCGTCGGCAAGACGACCTTCCCCGGTTCGCTCGACTGCCTCAGGCCGTTCGGCAGCTTCATCAGCTTCGGCTCGGCCTCGGGGCCGATCGAGGCCTTCGACATCGGCCTTCTCTCCCAGAAAGGCTCGCTCTACGCCCAAAGGCCGAGCCTGTTCACTTATATGGCGGACGAGGCGCGGCTGCGGGAAATGGCGGCGCGCCTGATGGAGGCGGTCGGCTCCGGCAAGGTGAAGATCGCGATCAACGCCCGCTATAAGCTTGAAGACGCCGCCCAAGCCCACCGCGCCCTCGAAGGCCGCGAGACGACCGGCGCGACGGTGCTGCTGCCCTGAACATCATTGGAAGGGCGGCGGCTTGGTCTAAACCGCCGTCCCGTGCAAATCGTAAGCCTCGGCGCGGTCGATCTTCACCGTGACGATATCGCCGACGCGCAAGGGACGGCGGGACGAGATGAAAATCTTGCCGTCGATCTCGGGGGCGTCGGCCTTGCCGCGGCCTTCGCCGCCGCCGGCAAAAGCCTTGTCGATGAGCACGGGAAGCCTCTTGCCGACCTTGGCCTTCTGGCGGGCGAAGGAAATCTTCTGCTGCTTTTCCATGAACCGCCGCCAGCGGCTCTGTTGAACCTCGGGCGGGACGGGCGCGAGGCCCAGGTCATTGGCCGCCGCGCCGGCGACCGGCTCATATTTGAAGGCGCCGACACGGTCGAGCTTCGCTTCGTCCAGCCAGTCGAGCAGAAACTGGAAATCCTCTTCCGTCTCGCCGGGGAAGCCGACGATGAAGGTCGAGCGCAGGGTGAGGTCGGGAACCAAGGCCCGCCAGGCCTTGATGCGCTCAAGCACTTTTTCGACATTGCCCGGCCGCTTCATCGCCCGCAAAACATTCGGCGCGGCGTGCTGGAAGGGAATGTCGAGATAGGGCAGAATTTTCCCTTCCGCCATCAGCGGCAGAACCTCGTCCACATGGGGATAGGGATAGACGTAATGCAACCGGGTCCACACCCCGAACCGCCCCAGCTCCGCGGCGAGATCGAAGAAGCGAGCGCGCACCTCCCGGCCGTCGTAAGCGCTTGAGGCGTAGCGCAGGTCCTGCCCATAGGCGGACGTGTCCTGCGACACGACGAGCAGTTCCTTCACCCCGGCCTTGACCAGCTTTTCCGCCTCGCGCAGCACGTCGGCCGCCGGGCGGGAAACGAGATCGCCGCGCAGTTTCGGGATGATGCAGAAGGTGCAGGAGTTATGGCAACCCTCTGAAATTTTTAGATAAGCATAATGACGGGGGGTGAGCTTCACGCCCTGCGGCGGCACAAGGTCCACGAAAGGATGGGGCGCCGGCGGGGCGGCGCGATGCACCGCCGCCATGACGCTCTCATAATCCTGCGGCCCGGTGATCGCGGAAATGTTTGGAAAAGCGTCGAGGATCGGTCCCGGCTCGGCGCCCATGCAGCCGGTGACGATGACCTTGCCGTTTTCCTTGAGCGCCTCGCCGATGGCCGCCAGCGACTCGGCCTTGGCGCTGTCGAGAAAGCCGCAAGTGTTGACGATGACCGCGTCGGCCCCATGATGATTGCGGCTGATCGCATAGCCCTCGGCGCGCAGCCGGGTGAGAATGCGCTCGGAATCGACCAGGGCCTTGGGGCAGCCGAGCGAGACGAAGGAAATCGTCCGGCTCTCCGTCGCGTTCGGGTCCATTTCCACGGCGCTGTCGTTCATTTCTGCGGCTTGATCCGATGTGTCGAAGGCGCTCTGTTAAAAGATTGGCGCGCAAATAGAAAGACGATGCGGCGTTAATGAGGCCACGCCGCGCCCAGGCTCTTGCCTTTCGCCGGCAAAGCGGCCAGAACGCGCGAGCGTTTTCGGAAGGGTGGCCGAGTGGTTTAAGGCAGCGGTCTTGAAAACCGCCGTGGGCGCCAGCCCACCGTGGGTTCGAATCCCACCCCTTCCGCCAGATGTACGTAATAACTTATTGAAATAAAACAATAAGCGGATTAGAGCAGAACTGCGGTCCTATGTCAGGTCCCACATTTGAAGCTGGGCCTTCATGGTCTTTGATGGACGGTCGTCCCTGTTTGCTACCGCTAATAGGATACCCTCCATTACGGCTCAAATCTCAGGGGATAGCCAACCCTACCACTCGAATGACGATCACCACGTGCTAGGCTTTGCAATGATTCGGCTGCGATGCATGCGGGGCGGAAACTTGGGCGGACGTTCGGAATTAAAAAGATCGGAGGCTGGAGCAGGGATTCGTGTTTTGAGCCTTTTTACGGGAGCCGGCGGCCTCGATCTTGGCTTTGAATTGCAAGGGTTTGAGACTGTATATGCCTCCGACATCGATCAGATATGCTGCGAGACACTCGAGCTTAACAAAGGCTCATTCATTTCGCCTACGTGTCGAATTCAACGAGCCGATATCCGCGAGCTAAGCCCAGAAACACTACCGGGTTCGATTGATCTCATAATCGGCGGCCCTCCCTGCCAGTCTTTTTCGGCGTCCGGTCGGCGAGCAGGAGGCGCACCTGGTCGGCTTGACTCCAGAGGAACACTGTTTGAAGCCTACTGTCGAATTGTCGGCGCAGTGAGGCCCAAGGCATTTCTATTTGAAAATGTCAGGGGGATCCTTGGGACCAGCAAGGGAGAGGATTGGGCCGCAATCGTCAAAACCTTCGGCCAGTTGGGCTACAGAATAAATTACCGGATTCTTGATGCGCTCGACTATGGCGCACCACAGCAAAGAGAGCGCCTCGTTCTCGTAGGGCATACCAGTTCCGAAGACTTTTTGTTCCCGCGGCCAATGTTCGGCCCCGATTCGACGGCGCAAAGCCCTCACGTTACGACTGAACAGGCATTGGACGGCCTCATCCATAGCGAGGAAGAGCTGGCGGAGCTTGCTATTTCAAGTGGGAAATATGCCCACCTGCTTCCGCTTGTTCCGCCTGGAAGCAATTATCTTCATTTCACCGCCAAACGTGGCTACCCGAGTCCAATATTCGCGTACCGCTCTCGGTTTTCTGACTTTCTCTATAAAGCCAACCCCAAAACCCCCATCAAGACACTGATTGCGCGACCAGGAAAATATACAGGACCGCTCCACTGGGAAAATCGATACTTCTCCCTAAACGAGTACAAACGACTGCAAGGTTTCCCCGACTGCTACAAGTTCTCAGGCTCACACGACGATGTTATTCGGCAAATTGGCAATTCTGTGTCGCCCAAGCTATCCGGTGCGCTCGCTCTTGCAATAGCCAAACAAATATTTCAGCGGACGAGCGACATTGAGCTTCTTCCTGCTCACGTTCAGTTATCGTTCGACACCAGAAAGGGATTGAAGGCCAAAAGAACCCGGTTATTGCATCAAAGCGTACAAGATCAGCGAAAAGAAACCAAGCTGTTCAAGCCCCGCTCTTACATAGCAAAGGTGGAGCCGTTTGCCGGTCTTCGGCCGAAGAATGGGAACGTTCGCACAACGAGCAAAGGCACCAAGTCGCGGATAGAAGTCCACGCGGACAATTCGGGCGTTCGTTTTGCGAGCATGCAGATTAAGCTGGGACGCTCAGAAGCGGAAATTGGCGGACATCAACTGCCGGAGGTGATACTTAACGTGGAGCTTTTCGGGCAGGCTGATCACGGGATCCAAACAATGTGGAACGCTGTTGATGACTGGGTTATCAGATCAAGCGGTTTTCACTCTCTTTTCGAGCTATACGGACACTTCACAGAACCTCATCCAATATTTGAGATCTCCGACTTCAAACTATTCAATACGTCACCCGTAGCTCGCTTTGCGCAACATGTTTCTCACTTTGCTAATTGTTCTACCTACTACCCTCGCTCGCACCTGGTTAAACTGTTCGGTAATCACTTTCACCAGAAACACTTTGTCCAGCTCACGAAAACGCTTCGGTCTCTTCGCTTTGATATCCGGTGCCACGAGACAAATGTGGCGATTGGCAAGGACGTGTACATGGTCGCGTATCCATTCACGCTGCCCATGAGGCGGCAAATGAATTTCTCAGTCGCACAACGTGAACAATTATCATTGGAAGGTGCCGAATAATGGCAAAATCATTGAAAAAGACCGGGGAGGCTAGTCAGGAAAAGAAGGAAAATGTCCGCATAGCACTTGAAGACGCACTCAAGTTAGTAGAGGTATACTTTATAAACGGCGCACCTCTCCCGCACGGACTATCGTCGCAGATGACATCATCATTAGATGTCTTGAATGCTAACGCAGACAAAGCAAGTTCTGGCTTCACCAATATAATCACATGCTTAGCAATTAAATCCGCGCAGCCTGATATAGATGTTAGATACCATCAGATGCAAATACAGAAGGATATTACCAATGGAGCGGGCTTTAATTTCAGAGGTGTAAGCGAAGACATCGTGTATCCATGGCTAGACAAGCAGTCGTTTTCGGGAGCCAAGTCCGGATGGCAGACTAGAACGTTTGAGCGCCCGAAGCCATATATGCTTAGCTACGAAGAGAACATCGGAGCGATCAAACATGACTTCCTGAACGTGTTCGACCGGCTTGAAACTCATGGTGAGCAAGCTAACGAGGCGCTCGCATACTTATTGTATCGACAATTGGAGGCGCGAGAAAAAAAGAAGCTGGCGCTCTTCATTCCGAAAACCAGAGATGTAGGCGTAATAACAGCGCTACTTCAGGATCACGTTTTCTATCAGTACAAGAATTCGAAAGGGGCCTCGCGCCTTCCTGTCCTTGCCATCTACGCTATTTACTTGGAGATGATGGATGAACTTTCGCGCTATAAGGGCAAGACACTCAAGCCGTTGATGGAACATTCCGCAGCCGATTCGCAAACAGGCGCGATAGGCGACATCGAGATTTCGTCCGCAGACACGATTTTCGAGGCAATTGAAATTAAACACGGCATCCCCCTGAGCGCGGGCCTGGTCCGTGATGCTTCAAAGAAGATCGGCGGATTGCATTCCTCTGTAGATCGTTACTACATTCTGACGACCAGCGCATCCTGCCAACCTGACGCTGAGACTTTGGCAGCTATTGAAAATGTTAAGGCGAGATTGTCTTGTGAAATAATTGCCAATGGCGTCATCCCCAGCATAAGATATTATCTGCGATTGCTGAAGGACCCGAGTAACGTGTTTTTACATTATGTAAGACTATTAGCCGAAGACAAGGCAATTGCCCATGTGTTGTAGCCCCTTAAGTTTCGGACAGACACTCTCCGGCTTCGGCGGCCAAGCGATCCGCGATGAACTCGCGGGGTGAACGATAGCCAAGCGCGCGATGCGGATGGCGTGTGTTGTAATGCTCGAACCACGACGGCAGCAAGCGGATCACGGTTTCGGCGTCCGGCAGTGGCGACACGCGCGCGTAATCGCGTTTGATCGTGCGGACGAAGGCTTCGGCCATTCCATTCGATTGGGGGCTTTCGACCGGCGTGGTCAGCGGCTCAAGGCCGATTTCGCGGGCAAAATGTTTCGTGTCGCCAGCGATGTAGCAAGACCCGTTGTCGGTCAGCCATTCGATCGGGCTGGGCAGGCGATTGACCGGGCCAAAGCGATATTCGACGGCGCTGACCATCAGGTCGCGGATGTCCTCGCCCTTGACGCCCGCCGTCGTGGCGACATGGCCGAGGGCTTCCCGGTCGCAGCAATCAAGCGCGAAGGCGACGCGGACTTTTTCGGCATTGTCGCAAGCGATCTCGAAGCCGTCGGAACACCAACGCAGGTTGGAGCGCAGAACGGCGATCTTGCCGTCATGCCGGCGGTTTTCGCCGCCGCCGGCATGACGTTGAAGCAACAGGCCGTGCGCCCTCATCACCCGATAAACCCGCTTGCGGTTGACCGGCGCCGCGCCCTCGGCGCGTCTTTTGCGGCGCAGGTCGGCCCACACGCGGGCGTAGCCCCAGGACGGCTGTTCGGCGATGATCCCCTTGATCTCGCAGAGCAGATCGTCTTCCGGCAGGGGCGGTCGGCCCATGCGTTTGGCCGCGCCGCCGGCAATGCGCGCGGCGACATTCGAGCGGGCGACGCCGAGGGTTTCGCAGACGGCCTTCATCGCGAACCGTCCCGTGGATTGAGCGTCGGCAGCGACAACGACCGCAACATCCGTTTTTTTGAGCCTACGGCGACTTCAAGCGCCTCTTTGAGGATTTCGGCCTCCATCGACTTCTTGCCGAGCAGGCGCTGCAGTTCGCGCACCTGGTCGACCAAAGCCCTGTAGGCGGACGCCGGAACGACGTCCTCCTCGGCCTGCGTCGCGGTCAGGGCGCCTTGGTTCGCCAGCCGCCGCCAGGTGAACAGCTGATTGGGGGCGATGCCGTGACGGCGCGCGACAAGGCTAACCGTCATGCCCGGCTCCATCGTCTCGGCAATGATCGCCAATTTCTCCGCCGACGTGCGCCGACGCCGTCGTTCTCGGCCCGGCAGGACCTCACTCTTCGGATTGTCACCAGTCATAAACACCACATTACTCCTACCTCTTAGCGAAGTGGGAGTGCCTGTCCGGCGACTTACGGGGCTATTTCACCATGAACACAGGGAGGTTTGGAACAAGTTAGCTACGACGTGAATAGGATGTGAAATGAAGCGGATTGGAAGCCTTTAGCTAGCGCTCGAACGAGCGAGCAGGCCCTAAGAACTCGATCAACCGTTCGATCAAAATTTTCGCGTCACGTAACTCGCATTCCCAAATTGTCATTATCAACCACCCCCCTAACAGCAACTCGGATCGGACTTTCTCGTCACGGATAACAGTGGCTTTAAGCTTTGATTCCCAATACTCTTTCCTAGTAGCCGGAACCTTGGCTGCCCCGCACGCTTGGTGCGAATGCCAAAAGCAGCCGTGCACGAATATAATCTTCTTTCTACGAGTGAACACGAAGTCAGGCTTACCGGGTAACGCAGGAACATTCCTCCTGAACCGATAGCCGAGTCTGTGCAATACGGAGCTCACCCGCCTTTCAGGCGCGGTGTTTGAGCCGCTGATAGCCCGCATCACTCGTCTGCGAGTCGGCGGCACATCTGCAAACAACTGCTTCCGAGGGATCACTTACGAACACCCTGCTTCGTCGCGCTGATCAAGATGGCAATCTCACGTTAATTTTCGCGTCCTATCGGCCTAGCGCTGCACAAATTAGCTGAACAACGCAGCGGTAGGGCTTTAGCGGCTTTTTTGAAGGCACTCCGTGGGGTCTATTTTAGAAAATGAGTTGCTGCCGGTTTCGTGGACAGGCGGTTAAGTTAATCCCACCCTGACAGGCAAGAGTTGGCGGCGATGCGTCATCGCTCCACGATGATTTTTGTGATCAGTTCCGCGACATTCTTCACCCCGAGCTTACGCATGATCGAGGCTCGGTGCACCTCGATGGTTCTCGGGGAAAGACCCAACTCGCGGCCAATCTCCTTGCTGGTGAGGCCGTTGACGATGCGACGCATCACCTCCCGTTCCCTAAGGGTCAGCGCCGACTCGGTCGGGCGGCGGTCCTTCACCAGTTCGAAGGTCCAGACCATGAGCTGAAACGGGTCCTGCGGCGTGAGCGTCCGACCCCGCGCGCGCATCCACAGGATCTCGCCGTTGCGGTGCTGCATGAAGCGCTCGTCTTCATAGCGCGGCCGGCTCTCGAGCCAACGATGCCAGCGCGCGCCGGTCTTCTCATAATCGAAATTCGACGGGTAAAGAACGCGGATCGACTGGCCTTCCAGCTCAGCCGCGCTCCAGCCGAACAACTCCTCGATCTCGGCGTTCACTTTCATGATCCGGCGATTGCTGAGAATCATGATCCCGATCGGCGCATCCATGAAGCCGCGAAGGCTCAATGCTTCGTCGGACACTTCCGCATAGTCCATTGCGAGCGCTCCTCGTCGTCTCCGCCGCCGCGGCGAGGGGAGCTTACTACGTAATTTATACGTAGAAAATTACGTGAATCAACGAATGCCGGCCGCCCGCCCTTTCCTCGAAGATCACGGCGGGAGGAAACACGAAAACCGAATTCCCGAACCCTTGCCAGGCGCGCTCGTCATTCCCCGACAGCTTTGTCGGACCGGGAACAAGGCGACCATTCCATATTAGCGCGGCGACATGAGCCCTCTTCAGGGAATGTTGCGTCCATGGCGCCTGCACAAGCCCGACGTTTCTTTCCGATATTGCGGCCAGGAGGCGCGACGTGTCGAAAAATGACATTTACATCATCGGGAGCGGCCACACGCCCTTCGGCCGTCTCTCGCAAACGCTCGAGGAACTGATCGTCGCCGCCGCGCGCGAGGCCGTCGCCGAGGCGCAGGTCAATCCCGGCGAAATTGACGCCCTTTGTCTGGGCCATTTCAATTCGGGACTCGTACCGGACGGCTTCGCGTCTTCGCTGATCCTGCAGGCCTTTCCCGAACTGCGCTTCAAGCCGGCCACGCGCTATGAGAACGCCTGCGCCTCAGGCGCCGCGGCCCTCCATGGCGGCCTGAACCTCATTCGCTCGGGAAGCGCGCGCCGCGTCCTGGTCGTCGGCGTGGAGAAAATGACGCACCGGGCGACCGAGGAGGTGACGAGCGCGCTCGCCGGCGCCGGCTACCAGAACGACGAAGCCGAGGCGCGTCTGAGCTTCCCGCAAGTCTTCGCGCTGGCCGCCGAGCTTTATGGGGCGCGTTACGGCGATCCGAGCGACGTCATGGCGCGCATCGCCTTCAAGAACCATGCGAATGCAATGCGCAATCCCTTGGCGCAGATGCGCAAACCGGTGACCTTCGAATTTTGCCGCGAGGTCAGCGAGAAAAATCCTCTGATCGCGCCGCCGCTGCGCCTCACGGATTGCTCGCTGGTGAGCGATGGCGCGGCGGCGGTCGTCCTCAGCTCCGCCGACGCGGCGGCCTCGGCGCGGCAAAGGGCGCGCGTCGCCGCCGCCGTCCATTGCTCGGATTTCCTGCCCATGAGCGGCAGGGATTTCGTCGCCTTCGAAGGGCCCGAGCGCGCCATCGCCGAGGCCTATCGAACGGCGGCAATCGGCCCGGATGAGCTTGATTTCGCCGAGGTGCATGACTGTTTCACCATCGCCGAACTGCTGATCTATGAGGCCATGGGGCTGGCGCCGAAAGGGCGCGGCGCGCGCGCCATCGAGGACGGAACCGTCATGGCGGAGGGAAAGACGCCGGTCAATCTCTCCGGCGGATTGAAGGCCAAGGGCCATCCCGTCGGCGCGACGGGCGTCTCGATGCACGCGCTCTCCTTCCGGCAGTTGACCGGTCAAGCGGGGGACATGCAGCGGGCGGGCGCCGAATGGGGGCTGATCTTCAACATGGGCGGGGCGGCGGTGGCCAATTACGCCACCCTCCTGCAAGCCGATCGAGCGTAGGCGGCCATGAATATCGCCAATTGGTTATATCAGACGGCCATGAGCCGCCCCGAGCGCGACGCCATCCTTGTCGGCGCCGAGTTGCGCCACAATTACGCGAGTCTCCTGCAAGCGATCTGCGCGCGGGCGGCGGAGCTTTCCGAACGCTATCGCGTCGCAAAGGGCGACAGGGTGGCGATCTTCGCCAAGAACTGCCCGGAATATATCGAGCTTCTGCACGCCTGCTGGTGGATCGGAGCGGTCGCGGTTCCGGTGAACTGCAAGCTTCATCCAAGCGAGGCGGAATGGATCCTGCGCCACGCGGGCGCGACCCTCGTCTATACCGATGGCGGCGGCGTGTTCGGGCCGAGCGAATATTTTCGCGAAGCGGCGATCGCCGCCAGGACCGAGACCGGAGCGGACGTGGTCCGCCCGATTGCGCTGGAAGATGGCGAACTGGCCTGGCTCTTTTACACGTCGGGGACGACGGGCAAGCCGAAGGGGGCGATGCTCAGCCACGGGAACCTGCGCAACATGGCGTTGTGCTACACGGCCGACGTCGACAACGCCTCCGCGGCGGACGCCGTCCTCTATGCCGCGCCGATGTCTCACGGGGCCGGCCTCTATATGTTCGCGCATCTGCGCGCGGGCGGAGCGCATCTCGTACCGCCGTCGCGCGGATTCGATTGCGACGAGATCATCGATCTGGCGATCACTCGCGGCGACCTAGTCTTTTTCGCGGCGCCGACGATGGTCAAACGGCTGATCGCGGCGTCGCGTTTGCGCGGATTCGACGGCGCGGGGATTCGCACCATCATCTATGGCGGCGGCCCCATGTATCTGGCCGACCTCGAAGAGGCGCTCGAACTCTTTGGCCCGCGCTTCGTCCAGATTTACGGCCAGGGCGAGACGCCCATGACGATCGCCGCTCTTTCGCGCGACCTGATCGCCGACGCCGATGAGTGCCGATCGCATCGACGGCGCGCTTCGGTCGGCGTCGCGCAAAGCTGCGTCGAGATCGCGATCGTCGATGGCGACGGAAACGCGCTTCCGCCCGGCCGAACGGGCGAGATCTGCGTGAAAAGTCCGACGGTAATGCTGGGCTATTGGCGCGACGACCGCGCCACCGCGGAAACCATCCGCGACGGCTGGCTCCATACCGGCGACCTTGGCCATATCAGCGGCGACGGCTTTATCTATCTGACCGATCGTTCCAAGGACGTCATCATCTCGGGTGGAACGAATATCTATCCCCGTGAAGTCGAGGAAGCGCTGCTCGCCCATCCCGCCGTGTTCGAAGTCGCTGTGGTGGGCGAGCCCGAGTCGGAATGGGGCGAGCAGGTCGTGGCGCATATCGTCCTCGCGCCCGACGAGAGGGCCAGCGAGGAGGAACTCGACAACTGGTGTCGGCAGCGCATGGCCGCGTTCAAGCGTCCCAAGAAATATGTCTTCGTCGTCGAGTTGCCCAAGAACAGCTATGGCAAGATCTTGAAAACAGCCTTGCGGGCGAACGCGCCAGCAGGTTGAACAACGGTCGCGGCCCGGCGTCGCCGCTTTTGCGCCTGTGCCGCTGAGAACTGGGAAACTCGCCATCACTCGGCACGAGGCGTTTACGAACTACAATGACATGATGCGAATTCCTGAAATCGAAGTGCCGAACACTGCATTGGCTATGCGGGCGACAAATGCTCTTTCCGCATGGCGCCGGCGCGCCTAAACTCAGGCTTGGGCGCTGCGATATTGCGCGATCGGAGACGATGGGGCGCGTGATGAGGCCAATGCCGACGATATTATTCGCTCTGGCGCTCTGCGCCGCTCAGGCAGTTCGCGCGGAAACCCTCGCCGCGCATTGCGCCTCGATAGGCGACGACGATCGGACCAGGCCGATTCCGGCCGAGACGGTTCCGGCGGCCCTGAAACTTTTCAAATTTCCCGCCGACGCCGCCGGGTTCGTCCAGGCGAGCACGGTTTACCGGTGCATGGGCGGCGCCGTCTGGCTGTGCAATCACGGCGCGAATCTGACTTGCGCCAAGGCGGACGTCAGCCGCGCATCCAAGGGCGCCGAGGCTTTCTGCCGTCAAAATCCCGGCGCGGCCGTCGTGCCGATGGTCGCGACGGGTCACAATACGATCTATTCGTGGAAATGCGTCGGGGGAAAGCCCCAAATCGCCAGCGCGGAAAAAGTCGATCGGCGCGGCTTCATCGCCAATCAATGGAAACGCCTGGATCGATGATCGGCTTGCCGCGACTTGCTTCCCCTTCAATAAAAACGCCCGCCAGTGCATCCGTGGCGGGCGTTTCATAAGGATTCAGTTCGTCAGACGAACTGAGCTGGAGTCAAGCTGCGACCCGATCTTGACGAATTTAGGGCGGCTCCACCCCTTTAACGCGCCTTCGCTTGGGTGAGGCGTTCGACGATTCTCTCGCGCGCATGCCGCGAGTCCGCCAGTCTGTTTTTTGCGGCGGCGAGGATTTCGGGGCGCGCGCCCTGCGGGAGGCCTGAATGGAAGGGCGGGGCGGGCGCATATTCCATCACGAGTTGGACGGTTTCCGCTTCGTCGCGGCCGAGAAGCTCGGCGATCACGGCAAGGCCGAAATCGATCCCGCTGGTGACGCCGCCGGCGGTGATCAGCGCGCCGTCGCGCACGATGCGGCCCACCGTCGGTATCGCGCCAAAATGTTTCAGGAGATCGAGCGCATTCCAATGGCTCGTGGCCTTGCGCCCTTCAAGCAGTCCCGCCGCGCCAAGGACCAGCGAGCCGGTGCAAACCGAGGTCAGAAGGCGGACTTCCGCCGCGCGCCGGCGCAGGAAATCGAGCGTCGCTGCGTCCTCCAGCAAGGGATTTACGCCCGTGCCGCCGGGGACGCACAAGACGTCGAGCGGCGGGCAATCGTCGAAGGTCGCGGTCGGCGTCAATTGCAGGCCGGTCGATGAGGCGAGCGGGCGGCGATCCTTCCAGACCAGATGCGCCTCGCATCCCCTGGCGGAGGCGAAAATTTCATAGGGCGCGGTCAGGTCGAGTTGCTGGACATTGGGAAAAACGAGAATCCCGAAGCGCATGACCATGGGCTTTTTCCAGACTCGCGGCGCCGGAGGGAAGCCTCCGGCGGTTCATTTCGTCCGCCAAATCGCGTCCGGCGATTCAGGTTTGGCTTTGATCGAACGGCAGGACGCGCAAGCGTTTTCCCGTCGCCTGAAAATAGGCGTTGGCCAGCGCCGGGCCAATCGGCGGCACACCCGGCTCGCCGACGCCTTTCGGATCCACGTCGGACTTGACGATATAAACCTCGACCTTGGGCATTTCGTTCAGCTGCAGCACTTCATAGCCGTCGTAATTGCCCTGGACCACCTTGCCATGGTCGAGCGTGATGCGCGATTTCATGATCGCGCCAAGCCCGAAGCCGATGGCGCCCTCCATCTGCGCCCTGATGATGTCGGGATTGATCGGGACGCCGCAATCCACCGTGCAGACCGCGCGCTCGACCTTGGGCGCGCCGGACTTGTCGAGCGAGATTTCGACGATCTGCGCCACATAGGTCCCGAAGGATTCCGCCAGGGCGACCCCGCGGAACCGCCCCGCCGTGGGGGGCTTGTCCCAGCCGGCCTTTTCGGCGGCAAGCTTCAGCACGCCGACATGGCGCGGCTGGTCGGCCAGCATCTCCAGGCGAAAGGCGACCGGATCCTTGCCGGCGGCATGGGCCAGCTCATCCACAATAGTTTCGAGCACAAAGGCGTTATGGGTCGAGCCGACCGAGCGCCACCACAGAACCGGGACGCCGACAGCGGTCGTGGTCAGATCGACCTTGAAATTGGGAATGGAATAGGGCTGGCTCGCCATGCCCTCGACCGAAGTGGGGTCAACGCCATTCTTGACCATCATCGGCTCGAAGGGCGTGCCCTTCATGATCGACTGGCCGACGATCGTGTCGCGCAAGGCGATCAGCTTGCCGTCGGCGTCGAGGCCGGCGGCGATCTTGTGGACATAGGCGGGGCGGTAGCGCCCGCCGCGCATGTCGTCCTCGCGCAGCCACTGCACCTTCACCGGCGCCTTCCAGCCGATCGCCTTGGCGGCCGAAACGGCCTCGACGATAATGTCGGCGTCCGGGCAGGCGCGCCGGCCGAAGCCGCCGCCGGTCTTCATCACATGGAGCTTGACCTTGTCGAGCGGCAGGCCGGCGATCTTGGCGGCGACCGCCTGATAGAGGTCGGGCATCTGGTGCCCGCCCCAGACTTCGAGCACGCCATCCGGATTCATCCAGGCGACCGCGTTGAGCGGTTCGAGCGCGGCATGGGCAAGATAGGGAAATTCATAGCGCGCCTCGATGACCTTGGCGGCCTTGCCCAGCGCCCCGGCCGCGTCGCCGCGCTCAGCCGCGACGACGTCGCCGCCCTTGTCGGCCATTGTGCGGTAGGCGGCGAAAATTTCGGAGGTTCCCCGCTTCTCGGCGCCGCTTTCGTCCCATTCCACGCTCACCGCGTCGCGGGCCTGCGCCGCTTCCCACACGCCATTGGCAAGCACCGCGACGCCGCGCGGCGTCGCCACCACATCGGCCACGCCCTTCATCGCCTTGGCCTTGGACGCGTCGAAACTTTTCAGCGTCGCGCCGAACAGGGGCGGGTGGATCATCGCCGCCGTCAGCATGCCGGGCAGCTTCACGTCGAAGGTGAACATCTGGCGGCCGGTGGTCTTTTCCGGCGTATCGAGCCGCGGCAGCGTTTCGGAGCCGATATATTTCCAGTCGTTGGGGCCTTTCAGCGCGACCTGCGCGGGAACCGGCTCCCGCGCGGCGAGCGCCGCCATTTCGCCATAGGTCGCCTTCTGGCCGGATTTCGCGGTCAGCACGCCGTTGGCGCCGGCGACGTCATCGGGCGAAACGCTCCATTTGCGCGCGGCGGCCGCGATCAGCATGGCCTTGGCGGTCGCGCCGGCGACGCGATAGCGCCGCCACGAGGAGGGGGTTCCGGAAGAGCCGCCGGTGAGCTGGAACTTGCCGCCCATGGCGAGATTGCCGTAGAGCGCCGGATCGCCGGAGGCGCCGGTGACCTGAATCTTCGACCAGTCGGCGTCGAGCTCCTCCTGAGCGAGTGTCGCAATGCCCTGATAGATGCCCTGGCCCATGTCCATCTGCGACGAATAGATCGTGACCTTGTTGTCCGGGTCGATCCGCACATAGCCGGCGAAAGGATTGGGCTCGCCGCCCGCGGGCGCGGCGGCTTCGGCGGAAACCGAATAGCCGATGACGAGGCTAGCCCCGGCGGCGCTCGCCCCGAGAATGAAATGACGGCGCGAAACCGGCGCCGTGGCGATGAAGCGGTTGGCGGAGAGATTGAACATGGATCAGGCTCCCAACAGGCGCGACGCTTCATGGACGGCGGCGCGTATGCGCGCATAAGTGCAGCAGCGGCACAGATTGCCGCTCATTGCGTCGTCGATCTCGGAATCGCTCGGTTTCTTGTTGGTCGAAAGCAGGCCGATCGCGGCCATGACCTGGCCGGACTGGCAATAGCCGCATTGCGGCACGTCGAGCTTGATCCAGCTTTTCTGGACGGCCTGAGCGACATCGCCCTTGACCCCCTCGATGGTGACCACGTTTTTCCCGGCGATGTCGCCGATCCGGGTCTGGCAGGAGCGCGTCGGCTCGCCGTCGACGTGGACGGTGCAGGCGCCGCACAAAGCCTCGCCGCAGCCGAATTTGGTCCCGACGAGGCCGATGTCGTCGCGCAAGACCCAAAGCAGCGGCTTTTGCGGATCGGCGTCGATTTCCTGGGGTTTTCCGTTGAGCGTGAAGACGATCATTCTGCGCCCTTTCTCATCGCGGCGATTCCCGGTCCGCGCGGATTATGGCGCCTGAACGCACGCGCGGACAGCAGGGTTGCGCCAATGGGCCATTTCGGAAATGCAAACCTGCGTGATCGGCCGCGCTCGCGAAGGCGGCGGCGCCTGTCAGGCGCCGAACGTCAGTCGCGTCCCGGTAAAGGCGCGCAAAACCTTGTCCGGCATTTCCGCCCGCGCCAAGTCGTAGAACGGCTCGCCGGTGCAATGCAGCGGGACGATGTAATCGACGTCGAGCTCCTTCAGGGCGGCGATGGTCTGGCGGACGTAATCCTCCTTATAGGGCGCGAGATGATAGCCGCCGATGACGGCGTGAACTTTCATGATCCCGGAAACCGCCTGCGCCTGTTTGACGGCGTTGACCACGCCGCGATGGCTGCATGAGGTCAGCACTACCAGGCCGCGGCCCTTGACGTTATAGGCGGTGGCGATTTCATGCCGGAACTTGTCGGGCGTCGAAGTCATCGCCCTTTCGTCTTCGGGCAATTTGTCGGCGTAACAGCCGAAGCCATTGGCGATTCCGATCTTCATCACGCTGGGCGACAGGATTTTTTCGAAGCTTTTCTCTCCGATCGGCCCGGTGGTGAAGCCATGGTCCGCGATCAGCGCCGGACCTTCGGTAAAGGTCGTCTTGACCTTCGCCATCGCCAGCGCGTTGCGGTCGATCGCGCCGAAATCGCCTTTGACCGGCGGCCCGGTCCATGTGCGCGAACAGAACGCTTCCTCGCCGCCGACGTAAAGCGGCAGGCCGGGCTTCAACGTGGCGCCGTGTTTCTGCAGGAAGCCGGCCATGCCGCCGAAATGGTCGTAATGGCCGTGGCTGAGCGCCATGGCGTCAAGCTCGGACGGATCGACGCCGAGCATGGCCATATTGTTGATCAGCGCCTCCGGGGTGAAGGCGAAATCCTGCAGCATGAGGCGCTTTTCCGACCCGCGCGTTGATTGCGCCAGCATGGCCAGCCCGAATTCGCTGACCAAAGTCCGCCCCGGCGCCTTGTCCGGCTGAATGCCCCAGCCGAACTGGTCGATTTCGACTGCGCCTTTCCTCTTATGGCCCGGCGCCACGGCGAATTGATAGGAATCGACGAGAATGCGGATGTCGAGCCTGTCCACTTCGGGCGGTGCGCCGGCGAGCGCCTCGGCGCGCGCCGGTCTGGCTCCGTCGCCAAGGACCGACAAAAGCGCCGCGAGTGCGCTGCTGGCCATAAACCTGCGGCGGTCGAGCCCGCAACAGAGGGGGAAATTTCCAGGAGCATTGCGAAGCATGGCGCGTCTCGTTTCTTTCCGCGCGAAACATTTGCCTGCAACGCCGCCCGCTTGTGGCTGTTCCACGAAAAAGAAATAAATTCAATAAATTGGCTGGAGCGTCGCGATAACGGGTCAGCGGCGGCGCCGCTCATGCCGTCGCCGCCGTTTCGCGTAGGCGTGGCGCCTCGCAAGCCGTGAATTGGGTGTAAGCCGCGCGCAGCGAGCGAACGCTCGTCGACTGCGTCGGGGCCGACAACGAGAACGCGCATGGGATCCGTCACGCCTCGCCGCCGCGCCGCGTTACGACCAGCTTCGCTGTCAGCACCTGCGCGACTTCGCCGCGCTGGTTGCGGGTTTCGCTGCGCACGACGACCATGCCGCGATCGGGCCGCGAGCGCGACGGCGCGATCTCCAGGACTTCGCTGTCCACGGTGAGAATGTCGCCGGGCCGGGTAGGGCGGGGCCAGGCGATCTCGCCGCCGGCGCCGATGAGCCCGTTGGCGATGAAGGCGCCGTCGCCGACCAGCAGTTTCATGGTGATCGCGGCGACATGCCAGCCGCTGGCGGCAAGGCCGCCGAAAAAAGTCCCTTCGGCTGCGGCGTCGTCGAGGTGGAAAGGCTGCGGATCGAATTGCCGGGCGAAGGTTTTGATCGCCTCGGCGGTCACCTCATGCGATCCGCTGACGAAATGCTGGCCGACGCGCAGGTCTTCGAGATAAGCGGGCGGCGGATGGGCGAGTGTGTCGGTCATGTCCGGCCTCGTTGGCGAGATAGCTTGCATGATGATAGTAATACGATAAGCTACCCCGCACGACGAGGCGCCGGCAAGTGCGGACCCCTTTCAAATGAAGCGAAAGAGTTTTGGCGAAATGCAATGTCCCGTCGCCCGCGGTCTCGAGCGGGTCGGCGAATGGTGGAGCATTCTGATCCTGCGCGACGCCCTGAACGGCGTCAAACGTTTCGACGATTTCCAGCGCAGCCTGGGCATCGCCCCCAACATGCTGACGCGCCGCCTGCGCGCTCTGGTCGAGGCCGGCCTCTTGGAGCGGCGGCGCTACAGCGACCGCCCCCCGCGCGACGAATATGTGCTCACCGCCTGCGGCCGCGATTTCCAGCCCGTGGTCATCGCGCTGATGGCCTGGGGCAACCGCCACTTCGCCCCCGAGGGCCGCGCCTTCACCCTGGTCAACCGCGAAACCGGCGCCGAGGCCGATCCGATCCTGATCGACGCCAAAAGCGGCCGCCCGATGAGCGCCCGCGTTTTCAAACTGGCGCGGATCGAAGCGGACTCGCGCTAGAACCGCTCCCGATCACACCGAACCATCCAGTTCCGTTCCCTCGTCGGGAGGGTGAGGTTGAGGGGCCAACTTCCTCCGCCGTGAAAGGCAGACCGTTCGCCTTTGCTCCGGCGGCGCCTTACGCCTTCAACGCGAGCGCAAAACCGTCCACGCCGGGCCAGCCGGAAAGCAGCCGGCCCTTGATAATGAAGGAGGGGGTGGTGGCGACGCCGATGCGGTCGAGGAAATGCATCTGGGCGATGATGCGGTCGCGGACTTCCTGGCTGTTCGCCACATCGGCCAGTTTATGGACGTCGAGGCCCATGGCCTGCGCCGCGGCGACGGCGACATCGCCGTCGATCCTGCCTTTGGTGGCGTAAAGCCGGCGATGGAAGGCGAAGGCCTTGTCGGGCCCATAGACGATCAGAACCGCCTGCCGCAGTTTCGCCGCCTGGACCGAGCCGGGGGACAGCATCGGGCTGTCCATCAGGCCGAGCCGCAGCTTCTTCTTCGTCACCAGCGCGTCGAGGCTGTGAAAGGCTTTTCGGCAATAGGGGCAATTGTAATCGAACACTTCGATCGCCGATGGGCCGGTCCCGTACCAGGACAGGCCGGGGACGGCGTTGGGGTCGGCGCCCGCCGGAAGCGGGGCCAGAGGCAGTTCGTCGGCCGTGACGGCGAGCGCCTGGCCAGCCGGCAGGAGCGCGAGGCCCGCGAGGAAAAGGCGTCGATCCAAGAAAATCTCCATCACATTCGAGGAGTGGAATGTATCGACGCCAGCATAGGGCGCCCGCGCGGAAGGGCAAGCGAAGCCCGGGTCACCAACCGTCATGCCTGGCCATGACCGGTATTACAGTGACTCTTTACTAAATCCCCTTTCTCTTCGCACGCCTCTTGGCCGGCCGGGATGCCGGTCCTGCGAAAAGGGGGCCGAAAAAAGGGGATTTGGTAAAGTGTCATGTCTGGACGACGCCCTTTCAGCAAGGGTTTTCTCGAAGTAGTGTGAATGTCTCGGGTGCGGTACTGTCTACGGCCTGTTTGCGCCGGGCTTTTCCGGCTGGCCTTGATGGATCGTCCGCTTGGCTCTTCGCCGCAATCACCGTAGCGCGCTCGCATTGGCGCCGACACGATATCTGGCTTCGAAGCCTTTCCATTTTTTCACATCACGTCGCTGTCACCCTCGATCCTTTTCCGGCGCGCGTCGCGCCGGCGGCCTCAGGCGGCGACTGGGCGGCCCTCGTAGACGCCGCCACGGCTCATCAGGGCGAAGATGAGGCGGGCGAGCTTGTTGGCGAGCGCGACCGCCGTCAGCTTGAAGCCGTATTTTTCCGGCCTGCGCGCCAGCAGCGCCTTGGCCCAGTTGCGCAGCGCGTCATTATGGCCCTGACGGTGGCAAAGGACCGAGGTCGCGCCGACCACCAGCAGTTTGCGCAAATAGCGGTCGCCCATTTTGGTGATGCGCCCGAGCCGCTGCTTGCCGCCGGTCGAATGCTGGCGCGGCGTCAGGCCGAGAAAGGCGGCGAATTCGCGCCCATTGGCGAAGGCGCTCATATCCGGCGCGGTGGCGACGATGGCCGAAGCGATGACTGGTCCGACGCCGGGGATGGTCATCAGCCGCCGCGTTGTCGCATCCCTCTCCGCCGCGTCCGCCAGTTCGTCGGTGATCGCGCCGATGGTTTCGTCGAGCGCGTCGATCTGCTTCGCCAAAGGCAAAAGCGCGGCGCGGACGCAATCGGGAACGACGATTTCGCCATGCGCGTCGCCGCCTTGGTCGAGAAGCTGTTTCAGCTCATAGGCGTGTTGCGCGCCCTGCGCGGCGATGACGCCGATTTCGGCCAGATGGCCGCGCAGCGCGTTGAGCAGCGCGGTGCGCTGGCCGGAAAGTTGCTCGCGCACGCGATGGCGCATCAACGCCGCCTGGTTCTCGACCGAGCGCACGGCGACGAAGCGCTGGCCCGGACGCAGAGACGCTTCGCAAATCGCCGCAGCGTCGGCCGCGTCGTTCTTGCCGCGCCGCACCTAAGGTTTGACATGCGCCGCCGGGATCAGCCGCACTTCATGGCCCTGCGCGACCAGAAGGCGGCCCCAATGGTGCGCCGACGAACAGGCCTCCATCGCCACCAGGCCGGGCGGCGGGCGCAAGAAAAACTCAAGCAGCCCGCCGCGCCGAACCTTGCGCGCGACCACGACCTCGCCGCGCGCGTCGACCGCATGAACCAGAAAGACATTTTTCGCGAGATCGAGGCCAACGCGCGTGACAGCAGCCAAATTGCCGATAGACTTGCCCATGGACGGCGCTCCATTCGATGGATGTTGCAACGACGACCATCTTGGCACATCGATGCCGCTGCGGGGCGCCGTCCACCCCATCACCGTAATTCTATTTGATGGGGAAAACGTCAATCAAAGTGATAGTTCACGCCGACGCGGATGACATCGCCGTCAAATTGCGCTCTGGACTGTACGTTGTTCACAAAAATCAACGCCCCGTGCGCATTATAGTGAGAAATACTGAAGTCGTTGCTTACGGTTCCCAGGTCGTAGTGGAGATACTCGACGCGGGCGCTCCAGTGCGGCATGAACATCCACTCGGCCCCCGCGCCCAGAGCCCAGCCAGCTTGGACGCTCGAAGAGTTCGCGGTTCCCCAGGGGACATTTCCAAAAGGCCGTGGCGTCCGGGCCTGAAAGACATCCGTCGTCAGACTGGGGTCGCCATAGGCCAGACCGCCCGTGCCGTAGAGAAGAAGCGCCGGTGTGACGAGGTAGCCTAGGCGGCCTCGAACTGTTCCGAGATAATCGAGCTTCCGCGTGGCCGTGTCTTGCGAGCTATTGGTTCCGATGCCGGGGATCGGCGTGAGAACCTGGACCATATTCGTCTGGCTGTTCTGAGCGAAGCCCGCGAAGTCCACCTCGAGACCGGCGACCCATGGGTTGATCTGATAATTGTAGCCGATCTGGCCGCCGCCGATGAAGCTGGTGGTCGACGCTGGGATGTTGGCCGTCGCGCCCAATGCCGAGACCGTCGCATTGGCCAGCGAGTCGGAATGGGCCGAATTGGTGTAGAGCGTCGATCCGGCGGTGTTGACGCCGTTGGCGCTCCAGCCCACGCCCGCATTCAGACCGCCATAGAACCCGGTCCAGTTGTAGACCGGCGCGGCGGGCGGCGGCGGCGCCGCGGGGGCCGGTTGTCCAAGATCCGCGGCCGAGGCGGCCTGCGCAAGGGCAATCGCGGATGCCACGGTGAAGACGGTAATCGACGAGCGCGGCATGGCGACCCCCTGATCAAATTATATGCAACGAGAATACATGGCGGCGCTTGTGGCGAACAGGGCGGGCAAGCCGGATCCGTCAATTTTCAGCGGCTCGTGACAATCCCGTCACATTTACCGGATGCCGGTTGGGGAAGGCCGGAATCATGAAAACGGCTGCGCCAGCCCGGCCTCACGCGCTGTATGCGAATGAAAAGCTGTGACTGCTGAACCGGCGCTGGTTGCGCAAATCATCAGTGACCCGCGGCGAAGCAGGCCATTGTGAGCCGGCAGGAACGATGATGAGCCGTCGCCAAAGCGTGGCGCCCTTCTCCCCTTGTGGAGTTACTGTGATGGGATACGAATTCCCCAATTGCGCCGGGCGTGAAACTCGGCGGCGGGATGGATTCGGGCCAGGGGCAGAGAAGTCGCCTGGGCTTTTGGATTACGGTGATGGGGTGGACGGTAATAGCTGCTTTCTCAGGTTGATTGGATCGACCGGCAGGAAGGGACGCGGCTTTGAGCTTTCCGGCGGCGTCCGAAGTCGATTTCGATCCTGTTTGATATTCGAGGGCGTCGGAGATCGACGAGTTTGACAAAGGCGGCGGTTGTGCGCGGAACAATGATAGCGGCCGTTGTCGCTTTGGGACTTTCGGGCTGCGGGAGCTCGGAAGGGTTTTTGGTTCCCGTCCCGTCCGACGCCAATGCGCCGGGGACCAGCCATGTCGAAATGGTGGTGGCGACGACGCGGGCCAAATCGGCGTCACGCGCCTTTCTGTTTGGCGGCGGCCGGGCGACGGAGGTCTCGTTCGCCGACATGGTCGTCTCGATTCCGCCCGACGCCAACCGCAAGATCGGCGAAGTCGAATGGCCCCGGCAGCCTCCCGGCAATCCTGAGACAGATTTCGTGACCCTCAAATCCGAGATCATCACGAAGCCGCAGGCCAAAGCCACGTTGTCCCGCCTGCTCGGCGTGTCGCGCGCGAAAGAGGCGCTGGTTTTCGTGCACGGCTTCAACAACCTTTATGAGGATGCGGTCTACCGTTTCGCGCAAATCCTCCATGATTCCGGCGCGGGCGCTGACGTCGCGCCGATCCTGTTCACCTGGCCGTCGAAGGGGAAGATCTACGCCTACAATTACGACCGCGACAGCGCCAATTATTCGCGTGACGCGCTCGAAAAGCTTTTGCGCTTTTTGCAGGACGATCCCAAGGTCAAGACGATCACCGTCCTGGCTCATTCGATGGGCAATTGGGTAACGCTTGAGGCGCTGCGGCAAATGGCGATCCGTGACGGCCGCGTCGCCCCGAAGATCAAGCTGGTCATGCTCGCGGACGCCGACGTCGACGTCGATGTCGCGCGGGAACAGATTGCGACGCTCGGTCCCGAGCGCCCGCATATCGTGCTGTTCGTGTCCGAGAACGATCGTGCGCTGGCGGCCTCGCGGGACCTTTGGGAGGCGCCGCGACTGGGGGCGATCGATCCCAATGTGGAGCCTTATCGGAGCATGCTCGAACAGGACGAGCTATCGGTCATCAACATGACCCGTTTGCCATCCCACGACTTTTTCAATCACGGCAAGTTCGCCGAGGACCCGAGAATTGTCGAATGGATCGGCCGCCGACTCGCTGCCGGACAGGTGCTGACCGACCAGCGCGTCGGCCTTGGCGACAAGATCATGGTGGGCACGGCGGGCGTCGCGGGTTCGGTTGGGAACGCCGCCGGTCTCGTGATTTCGGCCCCCATCTCAGTCGTCGATCCGGAAACGCGGAATCATTTCGGAGACCATATCGACCAGCTTAGCCAATCCGTGCGGCAGATCGGTTCGGACCAGCCCCGTTAAGCCGGAGACCTTCCGCGTTCACGCAGTCCAAGGCCCGTCCGTTATTCGACGTCAGGAGATTGCGGCCGAGAGACGCTAAATCCCTGAATTATTTCGGTCGGGAAACCTGCATCGGCGGGGACGCGGTGCGATGGGCGGCGTCATTGCCTGTCTTGCGCGCCTCGCCCCGACGGCCTGCGTTCATCTCTTCATGACCGACGAATATCCGCTCGCGCGGACGCCGGTTATGATAAAGCCGCTACTTCGAAACCGATTGGAGTCGGCCGGTGCAGCCCATTTACGATCCGCGCCTGGGCGATGTCGAAAGCGACGCCTCCAGCCCCAAGAAACATTCTTTGCTGGCGCTGGCCGGTTCGCTGCTGGTCGAGGTCAGTCTGCCGAAACTGGCGCTGGCCTTTCTGCTGCTGATCGGCTTTCCCGCGCTTCTCCTCGGCGCGGCGCCGATCGCGGCTTCGATCTGGCTGGGAGAGATCTTCGGCAAGGTCATGGTCTTTCAGGCGGAGATCTGGTCGGTTCTCGTATTGGCCGCGCTCGTCGCGGCGGCCCTGTTCTCGTCGCGGCGCCTGTTCCGGCTGGCGGAACATAATTTCTGGTCGTTGAACGCGCTCGCCGTCCAGCCGCTTTACGCGGCCTGCCGCGAGGCGTTGCGACAATTGGCCGAGCGCAAGATCGCGCCCGGGACCGGCCGCTTCGCGGCGATGCGCGCGGCGGCCGCGCTGTTGGCGGGCTTGGTGATTTGCGGCGTCGCGCTGCTCGTGCTGGCCTGGGTCTGGCCGGCGACCCTGTTCGTCGCCGATATTGCGATCCTCGATGCGCCGCGGCGTTTCGTCGGGGCCGCCTTCGCCAACAGCGCGGCGCTGGTCAGCGCCTATGTCGCCGTCGCCGCGCTCGCCTGGGGGGTCGCCGACGCGACCATGGCCCAGCCGCGCGACCTCGAAAGCTTCGACCCGCCGCAGCAGGGCGAGGAATGGCGCGTCGTCCATCTTTCCGACATTCACGTCGTTGGCGAGCGTTACGGCTTCCGCATCGAAAGCGGGCGGCACGGCCCGCGCGGCAACGAAAGGCTGCGGCAGGTTTTCGAAATGCTCGAAGCCCTGCATGCGCGGGAGCCCCTGTACGCCATCCTGATCACCGGCGACGTGACCGACGCCGGACTATCCACCGAATGGGCGGAATTTTTCGACATGCTCGAACGCCATCCCGCGCTCGCGCCGCTCATCGCCTTCGCGCCGGGCAACCACGACCTCAACATCGTCGATCGCGGCAATCCGGCGCGGCTCGATCTGCCGACGAGCCCGGTGAAGCGCCTGCGCAAATTGCGCGTCCTTTCAGCGATGGACGCGATACAGGGCGCACGCGCCCGCCTCGTCGATCGCGCCGGCGGTGGATTGAGCAAAAGCCTTTCCGTCGCGCTCGCACCGCATCTGGGCGAAATCGGCTCGTTCATGGACGCGGGCAGGCCGATGTTCTCGCGGGAGCTTTCGGAGCTGTGGACCAAGGCCTTTCCGCTGGCGCTGGCGCCGGATCGCGAGGACGGGCTCGGGATCGTCCTGCTGAATTCCAACGCCGACACCCATTTTTCCTTCACCAACGCGCTGGGGATGATCTCGCTGGAGCAGGCCCGCGCGATCGATTCCGTCATGGCGCATTATCCCCGGGCGCATTGGATCGTCGGTCTTCACCACCATCTCGTCGAATATCCGCGGCCGGCGAAGGCGCTGTCGGAGCGGATCGGTACGGCTTTGATCAACGGCGCCTGGTTCGTGCGCCGAATGCAGTCGCTCGCCGGGCGCGTTGTCGTGATGCATGGCCACAGGCATATCGACTGGTTCGGCGAATGCGGCGGTCTGCGCATTGTTTCGGCGCCGTCGCCGGTGATGACGCGGCCGGACGGCGGACCGCCCCATTTTTATGTCCATCGGCTCGCCGTCGGCGCGGACCGCCGCCTCAAGCTGCTGGCGCCGGAGCGGATCGAATTACCCCTTGCCGGCGCCGCCTGACATCAGGACCGCCAGCCATTTCGACGAATTGTGTTCGGCGCAGATGGTGAGGATCGCGATCAGGATGGGGACGCCGATGAAGGCGCCGGCGATGCCCCATAAGAAGCTCCAGAAAAACACCGCGAACAGGACGATGAACGGCGACATCGACAGCCGCGCGCCGGCGATGCGGGGCTCCAGATAGCTGCCGATGAAGAACTGGATGAAGTTCAGGCAGGCGAAGACGACGATGGCGAGCTTCCACGATTCGAATTGCGCCAGCGCGAACAGCGAGGGGAATATCGTGGCGATCAGCGGCCCGATGAAGGGAATGTAATTCAGCACGAAGGCGATCACGCCCCAGGCGGTGGCGAGTTCGATCCCCGCGACCAGCGCGAAGGCCCAGACCACGGCGCCGGTCAGCGCGCTCATGGTGCTGCGGACCATCATATATTGCTGGAATTTGGTGGAAATCTCCTGCGCCGGGGTCAGCAGGGCGTCGCGCAGCCGGGGATTGTCGAGCCGCTCGATATTGCCGCGCGCGATATCGACTTCGAGCAGGCCTAAAACGGTAAAAGCGAAGGCGATGATGACGAAGGAAACCAGGCCGTAGCCCTGTCCGCCGAGTCCGCGCAAGGCGCCGGTGATCCATGCCGGGCTGAAGCTGGTCGCCATCAGCGATTTCACCGGAACGCCGTGGACGTCGAGCCAGTCGGCGGCCTGGGCGTAAAGCGCCTGAAAACGCGCGGTATTGCTCACCAGCCATTGCCCGACATGGCCGAAGGCCCAGATCACCAGGAAGCCGAGGAGGGCGATCGTCGCGAGGGTCGCGAGGAGGGTGACGACCAGCGCGAGCAGTTTGGGGATGCGCCGCTGCATCGCGTCCTGGATCGGCCAGACTATGGCGACGGTGAACAGGGCGAAGGTCACCGGCGCGAGGATCGGCCGCGCGAAATAAGCGGCGGCGAGGGCGATCAGCAACGTGCTCAAAACGAGCGACGCCTTCACGGCGCGGTCCTCTTCCATGGGCGGCGTTCCCGCTTCACGCCCGATTCGCGAGCGCCGGCCGAGTTAAGCCGTCTTTTACCCCAAGCACAATCGCGGGCGTGGGGGCGAGGGCGCCGTCAGGCGAGCTGGGCGATTCTTTCCCAGGTTCCGGGATGGCTGTGGAGCGCCCGCATCGTTGGATCGTGGCGCAGATGCGCGTCGAAAGGCGTGAGGCCGGTGTGGAAATATTCCAGCTTGCACAGGGCCGCGACCAGGGCCCTGGGATGTTCGATCAGGTCGATGGCGCGGGCGTCGGCCGCCAGTTCGCGCGCTCGCGACAGGGCGGAGATCAGCAACTGGGCCATGGCCGGCGCCGCCGCGAGCAGGAGCGCCTGCGGGCCGATCCGGGCGAGATCCTGGCTGCGAGTCATCAGATCCTTGACGCCCCGCATCGCCAGATCAGCGATTTCCCGCTGTATGGCGACGGCCCAGTTCATTGCGGAGCTGTCGCAATGGAGGATATGGGCGACCTCATGGGCGAAAATGCCCGCGATTTCGTCGCGCGACAGACCGCTGAGCAAGCCCCTGGTGACCGAGATGCAGGCGTTGTCGCGGCCGCCGAGGGCATAGGCGTTCATGCCGGGACAGGGGAGCAGGAATAGTTCGGGCACGCGCGTCAGGCCGGCGCGCAGGCAGATGTCCAGCAGGATGGCGTAAAGGGCGGGCGCGTCGGCGCAGCGCAGGGGCTTGGCCCCGAAGGCGCGCAGGGCGTCATGCGGCCGGCGTTCAGTCGCACGCATGCTGTGCCGGATGTCCGAAGGCGACCATTCGGGCTTGCGCGTCTTGTCGGCGGCTTTGGCGCAGAGCGCGTGCAGGCCGATCAGGCCGGCCATGACGCGTTCCGAACTCTGGGAATGAAGGTCGTGCTGTAGGCTGCGCTTGAGCCGGGCCAGAGATTCGGGGCGCCGCCGCGGCCGGTCGGCGTGGGGATGATGATGAAAATGATCGTTCCGGCCGTGTCCGCCGTTACGCCCGTCCGCCGGCGGCGCGACGCCGTCGGAAAAACAGCCGGGAAGTCCCAGGGACAGCAACACGAATCACCCTCCGACCGCAGCGCCTGAGGCGACACTCTAGCCGGAGGACCAGCAAACGCCATGCCACTTTTAGGTAGGGCGTTGAAATTTCGAATGAATTTTGCGCCGCAATAAATTCGCTGCGATCGCGAAGCGGTCCCGCCCGCGGCGCTTAAGCTTCGCGCCGCGGTTGGCCCTTTCTCAAGGAAGCACAATGTCTCAGTGCGGCGTCCCGTCGTCGCGCGCGTTCGCCGGGCGGGCGGCGTCCATCACGACGGAGACCGAACTCGGCGATGGAATCTCGGGGTCTTCCATCCGCATCAGGGCGATGGCCCGATAGGCGTCGAAAATATGGGTGAAGGCCTGCGCATAATCGCGCGCCGAAAGCGCCCGCGCCGCGGCGGCGACAACCGGCGCGCAATTTTCCAGCCCCTCGTGTTTTCCGGCGTTGGCGTCGAGAAATGCGGTCAGGCGGCGCAGGCTGTCCGCGCCCAGGTCGGTGACCAGCGCGACAGCAGCCAGCGATTCGACCGACATTTGACCGAAAAGGCCCAGGGCGGCGGCATGCGGGTTGCGGCTCTGGATGCGGTTGAGAACGGGCATGATGTCGTGCAGGACCGAAGACACCGTGCGAAGATCGTCGCTCGCGCTTTCCGCGCCGCGCTCCGCCTTATGGCCGGTATGGGCGCCATGGTGGGATTGAGCCATTTTTTGCTCCTCAATTATGCAAATCGGTCAATTTGAAAGCGGAGGCGGACGGGAAGGATCCCGTCCGCGAAATGTCTTCAGATCGTGCGCTGCTGGCCGATGTTCTGGCTGAAGGCGATGGTCTCGGAGACCTGGCGCGCGATTTCCTGGACGTCGAGCGGCGTCATCTGACGCTGCTGAACATTGTTCTGCCAGTGTGTCTGCTGGAAGGGATTTTGCTGCGCCCCATAGGCGCCGAGGCCGGGCCAGCCGGATCCCTGCTGGCCGAATCCTTGCTGGCCATAGCCCATCTGGGCGAGGGGGTTCTGCTGCTGCGCCGATTGCAGGACATGCGGGATCATCGGTAGAATCTGCCGCACCACCTCATTGACGTCCTGCGGCGACAGGTTGCGCTGATAGCCATACTGGCCTCCGCCATAGGCGGCCATCGGCTGATATTGCTGCTGCTGCGCCTGGGCGACGATCTGGGGAAGGATCGGCGCGATCTGCTGGAGAATGTTGCTGACGTCCAGCGGGCTCAACTGGCGCTGGGGGCCCCAATTGGCGTTGCCGAACTGACCGCCATGGACGCCCTGTCCAAAGACGCCCTGTCCAAAGACGCCCTGTCCAAAGACGCCCTGTCCGACCGCGCCCAGACCCGGGACTTGCTGCGCCTGCTGGTTCTGAGCCTGCTGCAGCAGAGCCTGCGCGAGGAACTGCAGGTTTTGCGCATGAAGCTGCTGCGGGTTCTGGAAGGCGTTCGGTTGCGAGGTTTCGGAATGTATCATGATGATCTTCCTCTTTTCGCTTTCTCGGTCATTTGACCCTGTGCGATGCAGGGACCGCTTTGCTAAGCACGAAAAGTGGTCGATTCGTGAATCTGTCACGGTAACACGATCACATTGTTTTTATAATATTCATATTGATCTTCAGCTTTGCGTTACAAAATAAATTTCTACTTATTTAGGCGGAATGCGCGCATCCATCTGACGTTTCATTGACTTTTCAGGGATTCGCGAAACGCCGGCCGCCTGTGTCGCGCCGCGCGGCGGCGTCGCCCCGTCGCCGTTCCGCGCCAATATCTTCAGCGGCGCCGCGCGTCCTCATCCCGCCAATGCCGCAAAATCGCGCTTTCCTTCGCTTCCGCGATCGCAATGTCGCGCTGGCCCAGCGAGATTTCGCCGGTGGTTCCGTCGAGCGCGATCCAGTCGCCCTGGCGCAGGCGCTTTTCACCGAGCGCAGCGGCGCGGTCGTCCGGGTCGATGGAAAGCGTCGCGCAGCCGACGAGGCAGGCCTTGCCCATCTGGCGGGCGACGACGGCCGCGTGGGACGTGCGCCCGCCGATCGCGGTGAGAATGCCGTCGGCGGCGGCGAAGCCCGCGACATCTTCCGTGGAGGTGTCGCGGCGGATCAGGATGGCTTTCTCCCCGCGCCGCGCGACCTCTTCGGCCTGGGCGCTGGTGAAACAGGCGCGGCCGCAGGCGACGCCGGGCGCGGCGACGGTCGCCCTGGCGACCGCCGGCGCCGCCTGGACGAAAGCGGCGCGGCCCGCTTTCGTCAGATCGACGTCGGTGACCCGGCGCAGGGCCTCACTTTTGTCGATCAGGCCTTCGGTCGCCAGATCGACCGCGATTTTCAGCGCCGCGCGCGGGGTGCGCTTGGCGGAGCGGGTCTGGAGGAAGAAGAGCTTGCCATTCTCGACGGTGAATTCAACGTCCTGCACGTCGCGCCGGTCTTTTTCGAGGGTTTCGGCGCCGGCCGCGAGCTGGGCCGCGACCTCGGGAAGCCGTCGCTTGAGCGCTCCGGCGTCAACCGGCGTGCGCCGGCCCGAGACCACGTCTTCTCCCTGGGCGTCGAACAGGAAATCGGCATAGAGCTGTTTGGCGCCGGTCGCGGGATCGCGGGAAAAGGCGACGCCGGAGCCGGACGCTCCGCCCGAATTGCCGAAAACCATGGTCTGGATAGTGACGGCGGTGCCGAGCAGATTTTCGAGCCCGTTCATCTTGCGATAGAGGATGGCGCGCGGGCTTTGCCAGGACAGATAGACCGCGCGCGCCGCGAAAAAGAGCTGCGCAACAGGGTCGGGCGGCGGCGCGGCCTCTTCGGCGGCGGCCAGCGCCAGGAATTCGCCGGCCAGCCGCTCCAGTGCCTCGGGATCGAGCTCGCCTTCATGCGCGGCGTCTTCCGCGCGCATCATGCGCGCCAAGGCCTCCTCGAATGGCTGGGCCACCATGCCGCCGACCACTTGGGCATAGATCTGGATGAAACGGCGATGGGAATCAAAGGCGAGGCGGGGGTTGCCGGTCGCGCGAATGAGGCCATGCGCGCTCGTCGGGTTCATCCCGACGTCGAGAATGGTCTCCAGCATGCCGGGCATGGATTTTTCCGCGCCCGAGCGCACCGACACGAACAAAGGCTCGCGCGCGTCGCCGAGGCGGCGCCCGGTCGCGCTCTCCAGAAGCCCGACGCCTTCGGCGAGCCCCGCGCGCAGGAGGTCGAACGCCTGCTTCTCGCCCGCGAGTATGGGCGCGCACAGGTTGGCGGACAGGGCGAAGGCTGGCGGAACCGGAAGCCCGAGCGCGCTCATGCGCGCAAGCTCGGCGGCTTTCGAGCCGTAAAGCGCCGGCGGCAGCTCATGGTTGCCGCCGAGGCCGATCAGGCCCAGCTCCGGTGTTTCGCCTTTCATGCCGAAAGCTCCTGCAACAGCCGCGCCCGCAGCGAAAAGGCGGCATGGGCGAGGCGGTCGGTCGCATCCTCCAGAGCGCGGGCGATTTCGAGGCCGAGCACCAGCACGCGTGCTTCCATCGCCGCCGGCGCCGGGGCGAGCACGGCTGCGAAGGCAGTGCGCTCGGCGTCATCCGCCGCGCGCTCGCAATCGGCGACGGCGGCGATGCATTGCAGGGCGAAGGCGGCGTCGAGCCTTTTGCCCTTGGGGACGACCAGGGCGCCTTCAACCGCGCGGGTCATCTGCGCGGCGGATTCGGTCACGATGCGCGAGAGTTCGCCGAGCGGGGCGGCGAAGACGCCGTCGCTCTCGGCGAGGCTGATCAGGAAGGCGGCTTCGTCCAATGCATCGATGGCGGATTCGATCTCGTCCACGAAGGGCAGGAGATCGTCGGCGTCGCGCAACCGCGCGAAAATCTTTCGCGCCTCCAGGGTCAGGCGGTCGGCCTTGGCTTCGAGCGCCTTGGCGCGGCGGGCGAGGTTTTTCCGCTCGTCGGCGCTCGCCGCCGCGCCGGTCGAAAGAACCGTCTCGATCATGCCCGCCAGCATGCGGGTCAGGCCGAGATGGCGCAGCGCGACGGTGAGCAATTCGCGTTCGGCGGCGCCAAGCCGCTGCGACAGGTCGGCCTGGATTTCGTCGCGGATCAGCCGGGTCGAGAGCCCGTCCTTTAGCCCCGCGCAGGCGACATGGAGCACATGGCGCAAGAAGCCTCGGCACTCCTCGTCGCCGAGCGCCTGCTCCAGCGGGACGCCATAAGCGATGCGCCCGGACGCGGCATTGCGGATCGCCTCATAAACCAGCTCTGCGCCGCCGAGTTCGAGAAAGGCGCGATGGCCGTCGTCGCCGCGGGCGGCGTCGAGCAGGATGGCGATGGCGGCGCCCTTGCCGGTGAAAAGCTGGAGCGCCTTGCGCGCCTTGTTCCAGTCGATCAGAAAGACGATGCGCGAGCCGAGAAAGGTGAGGAAACGGTCGAGGTCGGCCTCGTCGCGCGCCTTGTAAACGCCATTGAGCAGATAGAAGACCTCGCCTTCCGCGAGGTTGCGCTGACGCTTTTCGCCGAGCGGGCTCCACTCCACGCCCTGGCCGTCGAAAAGCGCGATGAAGAATTTCGCGCGCGGGCGGTGGACGTCGGTATAGGTCGTCGTCGCGCTCAAGCCCTCGACATGGACGACCAGGACATGGGCGTCGGTCGTGCCGATGTCGTTCTGGATCGTCAGCCGCGCGCCGACCCGCCCGGCGGTGGTTGCGAGGCCGGGATGGCCGAAGGCGAGGCCTGCCGTCCGGTTCAAGCCGCGCATGAAAGCCTTTACGCGGGCGCGAGAGCCTTCATCGAGGCCCGCCGCACGGGCGCCGTCGATGTCCTCGACCGCGGTTTCGGCGGCGAGGCGGTTGATGGCGCGATGCAGGTCCATGACCAGGAGATGCAGGCTGTCGCCCGCCTCGCGGCTCGCCGAGGCGAGGGCCAGGACCTGGGCGTGGGCGACGCGATCGTCCTTGAGGTCGGGCAGGGCGGCCACGACGGCGTCGAGCCGCGCTTTCAGGGCGCCGGCCGCCGCGCCGCGCGCGACGTCGATCGGCGCGTACATGGCGTCGAGATCGGCGGCGAAGCCGCTCGCGAGCAGCGCCGCGCCCGGCGCCGAGAAATGCGCGGCGTCGAGCGGCCGGGCGCCGGAAACGGTGGCGGCAAGAGCGGCGTCGTCGAGGCCGACGGAGCGGCGCTCGTTCTCCAGCGTCAACGCGGTCCGCCCCGGCTCTGCCGCGTGGGCGGAAGCCTCCTGCAACAGGCTGAGGCGGATCTTGAGCCTGTCATTGGCCGCCAGCGCCTCGGCGATCAGGGCAGGCAGCAGCACGGCGCGCTCGCCGAGCGATTCCACTATTGCGACTTTGCCTACCATCAGGCGGTCCCGAACGTTCGATCCGTTTTCGCGCCATCCGTGACGGTTGCCGATCCGTCCGAAAATGCGTCCTGAGCCAGTTTCCGTCAATTTCATGACAAAAACGAAACAGGGCGGCAAAAAAAATTAAGACAGTTTGAAAATGGGGTTTTCAATTCCTGGGGATTGAACCAGAATTTTGGGGCTGAATACAGGGAATCGTTATGCAGTTCCAAGTCGAGCCGCTTCGAGAACGTTTGCTGACGTTTAAAGTTTCACATTTGCGCTTCATGACCCAGAACGCGCTTTTTCTGGCGAGCCTGATCGGGCTGATTGCGGGCGGCGTGTGGGTCTGGGCGCCCTTCGTGGCGACAAATGTGCTGATCAATGTCGTCGACGATTTCGGCGGGGCGGACAGGACCTTGGACGAGGCTCCTCCTGTCGCGATGCATGCGCGGAACCTCTATCTGACCGTCGTGCTTCTGGTTTTGAACGCGACCTTTTTCGCCTATCATTTCGGAAGCGGCGATCCTTTGGGTTTGGCGGCCCTGCTTCATCATGTGGGGATCGATTTGGAGGCGTCGAGAAAATCGACGTCAAGCCTGGACCTGATTCTGGCCCTGTTCGCCCAGGGCTTCAATTATTCGGTTGCGATCAGCAGCGCGCATGAACTCATGCATTGCGCCGATTCGCGGATCAAAATGGCGCTGTCGAACTGGATCGGCGCATTGGTTCTCAATCCATGGTTCATGACGCACCATGTCGCGCGTCATCATCGCTATGTCGGTCTCCCCTGCGACGTGGGCACGGCGCGGCGCGGAATGAGCGTCTATGGCTATATTGCGCGGTCGGTTCCCGGGAATTACGCCTTCGCGGCTCGATATGAGAAGGAGCGGATGGCGCGGCGCGGCCTGCCCCAATGGTCCTTGCAGAACCGGTTCGTCTCGGGCTGGATTATTCTGATCGCGATCGCGGGTTTTTTCCTGTTCATCGGCGGGCCGCTGGGCCTGCTCGCTTTTGTCGCGAGCGGCGTGGTCGGCCGGGTCATGGTCGAGTCGATCGATTACGTCCAGCATTATGGATTGTTGAGGGTTGAAGACGAGCCGGTCACGCCGCGCTTGTCCTGGGACGTCTATCGTCCCGGGACCAATGCGATCTTGAACAACCTCGGACGGCACGCCGATCACCATGAACATCCAGCGCGTCCCTCGGTCGAATTGCATGTGAATGCCGACGCCCCGGAACTGCCTATTGGATATTTGAAGCTCGTCACCATCACTCTCGTTCCGCCGCTGTTTTTCAAGATCATGCAGCCGCGTCTCGACGCGTGGGATCGCGACTATGCGACGGGCGCCGATATCGCTTTCATGAAGGCGAACGGCATCAGGTGTTTCGAGCGCTGATCGGCAGGCGGCCAGAATCCCGATCCGCCCGATCTGCGTCGCGACGGCGCCGCGTCAGCTCCGCGGGCGCGTGTGATTGACGAGCCGGCCCTCGATCCTTTCGAGATGGCGGGCCTGATGCTTGGCCCGGTTTTCGAGCAGGCGGTAGGTTCCGATTTTGACCAGACTTCCGATGCCGAACAAGATCAAAGCATAGGCCCAGACCATCAGCGCCGGCTTCCAGCCCGTCGGGGCCATGAACCAGCCGTAGACCACGGCGAGCGCGCCGAGGATTTGGGTCGTCTCGCAGAGAACGACGAGCTTCCAACTCGGCCACGGGCCCGCCCAGACCGGCCCCCGGTTTCGGGTCAGATAGATCGTCATATGGCCGGCGACCAGAGGTTTCAGGAAGATCAGAGGCTGGATTTCCGGCTGCGGCAAGCCGAGATAATTGCGCAGGATCAGATAGAGGCCGAAACTTCCAAACACGCCATAAATGCCGAGGACGGAGGCGACGGTGAGCACCCGCGTCATGTTCCAGCGCACCGGTTTTTCCGCGATCGGCGCGTTGTCATAAGCGATCATCATGATCGGCAGGTCGTTGAGCAGGGCGAGCAGCACGACCATGATCGCGGTGACGGGATAGAAATTGAAGACCAGAATGCTGACCGTCATGAACAGCAGGATGCGCGACGTCTCGGCGATGCGATAGATGGCGTAGCCGGTCATGCGCTCGAAAATCTGGCGCGCCTCCTCGATGGCGCGGGTGATGACCGAGAGGCCGGGGGCGGTCAATACGACGTCGGCGGCGGCGCGCGCGGCGTCGGTCGCGCCGCTGACCGCAATGCCGACATCGGCGTGTTTGAGCGCCGGGCGTGGTTTACGCCGTCGCCGGTCGTGCCGACGATATGGCCGGCGTCCTGCAGGGCCTTGACGATGGCGAACTTGTGCTCGGGAAAGACGCGGGCGAAGCCGTCGGCGGCGACGATGGCCGGCAGCCGATCGGCGGGCGCGTCTTTTCCGATGACATTTTCCGCGACCACGATATTGGTCCCGAGCGCGAGTTGGCCCGCGATCTGGCGGGCGATCGCCTCGTGGTCGCCGGTCACCATCTTGATTTCCACCCCCATCGCCTTTGTGGCGGCGATGGTCGACTTGCTGTCGTCGCGCGGCGGGTCGAACAGGGCGAGCAATCCGAGGAAGCGCCAGTTCCCGTCGGCGTCGGTCCGCGCCACGCCAAGGGTGCGGAAGCCCTTGGCGGCGTCGGCGTCGACCTGGGTGGCGATGGCGCGGCGTTCTTCATCCGTGGGATTGCAGAGATCGATGATAACCTGCGGCGCGCCCTTGGCCACGCGGAACTTGCTGTCGGCGGTTTCGATTTCCGCCTCGGCGCGCTTGGCGACCGGGTCGAAAGGCTTGAAAGACAGCAGCTTGTAGGGCGCGAAGGCGTTCTCGTCCGTGACGCCGGCGAGGATCGCGGCGTCGATGGCGTCGGGCGCGTCGCGGCGCGAGGCGAGGGCGGCGGCGAGAAGGAGGGCTTCGGGCGCGACGTTCGCCGCGGGGCTCGGCGCGCCCAAGGTCAGTTCGTTCTTGGTCAGCGTGCCGGTCTTGTCGGTGCACAGCATGTCCATGCCGGCCATTTCCTCGATCGACACCAGCCGGGAGACGATCGCCTTCATGCGAGCGAGCTTTTGGCGCCCACCGCCATGGTGACGGAGAGCACCGCGGGCAGGGCGACGGGAATCGAGGCGACGGTGAGGATGAGGGCGAACTGGACCGTTTCGATCAGCGGATCGTGGCGGAACAAAGCGGCGAGCCCGATGACCACGACCAAGCCGATGGTGATGAGGATCAGGAAATTGCCGATTTTCAGCACGGCGCGCTGGAAATGGGAGGCGCTCTTGGCCTGTTGGACCAGATGGGCGGTCTTGCCAAAAAAGGTGTTCATGCCGGTGGCGGTGACCACGGCGGTCATCTCGCCCTGTTTGGCGATGGAGCAGGAATAGGCCTCGTCGCCCGGCTTCTTGTCGACCGGCAGGGATTCGCCGGTCAAAGCCGATTGATCGACGCCCAGATAATCGCCGTCGAGCAAAGTGACGTCCGCCGGCACGATGCCGCCGAGTTTGATCGAGATGACGTCGCCGGGGACGAGTTCGCTCGCGGCGACGTCCTGCCATTGGCCGTCGCGCAGCACGCGCGCCTGGAGGGCGAGGCGGCGCTTCAACAGTTCGATGGCGTTGTCGGCCTTGAATTCCTGCCAGAAGCCCACCGCCGCATTGAGCACCAGCATGACCATGATGACCACGAAATCGGGCCAATGGCGCACCACCGCCGAGAGGACGGCGGCGACTTCGATCATCCACGGGATGGGGCCCCAGAAGAAATGCGCCAGACGGGCGAGAGCGCTGACGCGATGCTCGATCAGGGCGTTGGGGCCATATTGCGCGAGGCGGCGGGCGGCCTCGGCCTCGGTCAGGCCCTTGGCGGCGGCCTCGTCGAGCGGCGTGACGCGCTGGCCAGATACGGCCGGGCTTTTTGCGTCCGTGGCGCTCATGGGAATCCTCACGATTTTGCGGATTTCGCCGGCGGGACGGCGGGGGAGAGCGACGTCCCGCGTCAATCTGATTTCCCGATTTTCACATTGGAGTGGCAATTTAAGGGTCGGGGCAGGTTCCGCCACTTCGTTTCTGTTCAGCCTGTGCGTCGAAAAGCGCTGAACTGGAATTTCTGTATCGAGCCCCAGGGCGTATGATGTTCGTGACGGCGCTCGTCGAGCAATTCGAAGCCAGGCCCGAGCGCTTCGGCGAGCGATTTCGAGTCATGACGGACCACTGACAGGCCACTGCATTTTTGCGGCCCGTCGGGCGCGAATGTGCCGATGATCGCGGCGCCGCCCACGCGTAGGGCGCGGCGCAGGCGCTCCATATAGGCCTCGCGCTCGGCTGGTTCGGTCAGGAAATGGAAGGCGGCGCGGTCGTGCCAGAAGTCATAGGCTTTGGGAGGGGCCCATTCAGCGGCGTCGCCCACGATCCAATGTACGCGCCCGGCGGCCTCGCCCAGCCGCGCCCTGGCTTTTGCCAGCGCAGCTTCAGATAGATCGAGCACTGTCAGATCGCTAAAACCTTCGGCGAGCAGATGATCGACCAGCAGCGAGGCGCCGCCGCCAATGTCGATGATGGCGGATTGACGATCCGCGCCCGCAAGGCGCAGCAACTCAAGCGACGGCGACGGCGTGGCCTGGAACCAGCTTACCTCCGTCTCGGCCTTGGCCGTATAGACGCCCTGCCAATGGCTCTTTCGGTCCTCGTTCATGGCTGACCCCCTACGCTCGATATGGGCGCGGATCGCGCCGGGTTCAACCGGGCGGGGCGGCGTTCAGTGCAGCTGGAATTCCGCCGTCACCAGCTTCAATTCCGCCGGCTTGATCAGGCCGCAATGCCCAACGATGACGCGGTGGATGGGGCCCTCGATCTTTTCCTTCCAGAATTGCAGGAATTTGCGCAGCTCGGGGAATTCCGGCTGCAGGTCATATTGCTGCCAGATGAAGGATTGGATGATCGACGGATGGTCCGGCATTCGGTAAAGAATATTGGCCGTCGTCATCCCATAGCCTTCAAGTTGACGTTTAAAGTCCGGTGATGCCATTGGGCGACTCCTTGCTTGAAGGAGAATTACGCGACCAAATCAATTTTATGTCAATAGAATCAAATTGTTAGCAGCGGTTTGCTGTGAGTGCTGCCAAGCGCGCCATCGGGCGCGCAGTTCGACCGTCAAGCGCGCCATCGGGCGCGCAGTTCGACCGTCAAGCGCGCCGTCAGGCCCTTTGCTCGAATGTCAGCCGCGCCGCGAACAGACCGATCAGCCAGCCGATCAGGCCTCCGGCGAGCACGTCGCTGACCCAATGATAATCGGCGCCGAGGAGGCCGACGCCGACAGCGAGAACCGCGACGACGCAGAGCGGCCGCAGCTGCGGCGTCAGCGTCCACAGGCAGCCGGCGACCGCGCAGACGACGGCTTCATGGCCGGAAGGAAAGGAACTCCAGCCGGCGCCGCCGTGAAAGGGCGTGAAACCGAAGGCGCCGTCGCGGATGAAGGAGGGATTGCCGCAGGTCCAGGTCTCCGGCCAGGTCCGCCCGAAGGCGTATTTGGCGAGTTGTTTGACGCCGATCGCCAGGAACAGCGCGAGCGTCGCCCGTAGCGCAATGAGCCCGTTCGGCCCCATGCGCCGGCCGCCGGCGACGATGAAGCCCGCCCAGATCAGGCCGAACACCGCGCCGACCTCCAGCAGATCGACAAGGTCGGTCAGCGCGACGAAGGGCGCGCGCGCATGGTGGAAATGCGCGTAGGAAAAGAGAGCGAAAGAGCGATCAAGGAAGAAACAGGCTGCCGCCGTCGCGACGACGATTCCGGCGATGAGGACGATAGCGGGGGCATTCCGGGGGCGCATGCGAACCTCTGTTGATCCGCCTGGACCTGAGCCTGAAGAAGCGAAAATCGTCAAGCCTTGGCCGCGCTCTCAGCAAGTCTTAACGTCGTTCTGCCTAACTTGCGGCATGTCCGAACAAGCTCGCCAATCCCACAGCTTTTCCGCCGCCGCGCCCCCCGCGGGCCGCCTCTCTTCGCTCTGGGAGACGCCCGAGGGCGCGACGCTCATTTTCGGCGGCCTGTGTTTTACGGCCTTCGCGCTATCCGTGCTGGTTCCGGTCGACAATCTGGCGATGATCTTTCTCTTCAAGCAGGACCGCTGGCTGCTGCTGGCCGGCATCGTGTCGCTGCTTGCGGCGGGTTTCCGGCTCGGCGCGCGGACCGCGCCCTTGCGGCTCAGCGGCGCGGCGCTCGTCGCCATGGTCGCGGGCGTGGCGGCTTTCTGCTATTTCGGCCATTATTTCATCCTGAGCGGCTATGATTTGAGCCGCGACGAGCAGATGGCGGATTTCGACGCCGCGATCTTCGCCAAGGGCCTGCTGGCCCAGCCGCTCCCGCCGTTCTGGCAGGCACATGCCGGCGCCCTCAACACCATGTTCATGCTTCCGGTTGCGAAGCCAACGGCCTGGGTCTCGGCTTATTTGCCGATGAACGCCCTGCTTCGGACGCTGGCCGGCTTCGCTGGCGACCCGGCGCTCGCCGGGCCGGTGCTCACCGCCCTCGGCGCGTTCGCGATCTGGAAATGCGCCCGCTTGCTGTGGCCGAAGGAGCCGGAGCCGGCCATCGTCGCCGCGCTGCTCTATTGCACCTCCGGCCAGATTCTCTTCGCCGGCATGACCGCCTATGCCATGCCGGCGCATCTGACTTTGAACCTATTGTGGTTGTGGCTGTTCCTGCTCAACCGGCGCGCGGCCGACGCCGGCGCGCTCGTCCTGGCCTTCGTCTCCACCGGCCTGCATCAGCCTTTGTTTCATCCGCTTTTTGCAGCGCCGTTTCTGTTCGGGCTGCTGCGCGACCGCGCCTGGCCTCGCGCCGCCCTCTTTGCGGCGGGCTATGCGGCGATCTGCGCCTTCTGGCTGGCCTGGCCCCTGTACATGCACGGATTGGTGACGGGGCCGGCGTCGGTCACGGCGCCGATGGGGACCGATTTCGGCACGCGCCTGATCGAAATATTGTCGCTCGACGGTTCGGAGCGCTGGACGATGATGGCCGCCAATCTCCTGCGCTTCGCCGCATGGCAGCCGGTTCTGCTCCTGCCTTTGGCGGCGGCCGCGCTGATTTTTTCGCGCAGGGCGCGTTATACGCTGCCCCTGGCGGCCAGCGCCGTCCTTCCTGTTCTGGTCGCCTTGGTGATTTTGCCGTACCAGGGGCATGGATTCGGCTACCGCTATCTCCATCCCGTTCTGGGGCCAGCGATCCTGCTGGCGGCGCAAGGCTGGCGAAGCCTCGCCGACCGGCTCTGGCTGCGCCCGCTGACCCTGCGCACGACATTCATCTCTCTTTTGACTGTCTTGCCGCTTCAGCTCTGGTTCTCATATGGTCTTTATGCGGCCACCGCGCAGGCGAACGCCCGGATTGCGGCGAGTAAGGCCGATTTCGTCGTCATCGGTTCGAAAGACGAACCCTTCGCGGCCGATCTTGTCCACAACCGCCCCGACCTCTCCAGCCGCCCGTTGCGAATCCTTGCGGATTTCCTGGATGACGACCTGATCGCGGCCTTGTGCCGCGACGGCGCGACGGCGGCGCTGCCGGAGGACAGCCTGTATCGGTCGATCGACGTTTATTTCCAATCGGCCCCCGATGAGGGGACGCAAAAACGCATCGCGACGCTCTCGCCGCGCATTGAAGCCGCCGGCTGCAAGGTGGAGCGCCTTGGCGCCCTTCATTTTGCCGCGGGCGTTAACCGTTATTCAGGTCAAGCCGGGCGATGATCGCGCAAATTGGCGCGACGGACGCTCGCGCCGGGAGCGATGGAATCCATGCCTCAGCCGTTGCATTACACACCTCTTGAAAAGATCATCGTTTCGAAGCCGGCGGATCGTATCCGCTGGATCAGCCGGCGTTGCTCGGGCAAGCAGGTTCTCGATCTGGGCGCGATGGATGAAACGGCGTTCGCGCAGAAGCGGAACAGCGGGAATTGGCTCCACGAAGAGATCGCCAAATGCGCGAAACGCGTCGTCGGCCTCGATTCCTCGTCCATGCTTCCCGACGATGGCCTCAAGACCGCCGACAACGCCTGCATCCGACGCGGCGATATTTTTGATCTCGCCGCTTTTCTCGAGCGCGAGAAATTCACGCCAGACACGGTCGTCGCGGGCGAATTGATCGAACATATCGATAATCCGCTCGCTTTCCTGCGGCTGTTCCGCTCGCTCGATATTCTGAGAGGCGCGGAGTTTGTCTTTTCAACCCCGAACGCGACCGCGCTTCACAATGCCTTGATCGGCCTCTTCGGACGCGAGTCGACGCACCAGGACCATCTTTGCATTTTTTCCTTCAAGACTCTCTCGACCCTGATGCGGCGCGCCGGTTACGACGACTGGACGATCACGCCCTATCATTCCGATTTCGTTGAAATGAAAAGCCGGAATAGGGGACTGCGGGGGCAGTTGGTAACTGGAGGGGAAGCCGCGATCCGGGCCGCGGAACGGGCGTTTCCACTGTTGAGTTTCGGCTACATCGTCGTGACGCGCATTTGACCGCGGCCCAAAACGCACGCCGGAGTCCAGCTCCGGCCGGGTCGCTGCCGAAACGGACCAGCGCGCAAAGCCGTTCTTGCAAACGCCATGCAGGCGCCTACTCATTCGTCGGAGAGGAGTTATTATGCCGATGCGTCAGTTCGCGCGCAACCAATTTGCGACGAAGCTCGCGCCGGCGCGCCGTGCCGCCGCGCGTGCACGCTGAATCACGCCAGGTGGCATAGCGCGCAACGCCCAATGGGTCGCGGCAAAATTCCAGAAGAACAGGAGGATGGTCACGACAGGGGCCGCGATGGCCGCCGAGAGTCCGAAGCCGGAAATGAACAGGACGGTCAGGATGAAGGAGATTTGCGCGCCCGCAGCATTTGCGCCGGCGTAGCGCCACAGGCCGTGCCAGTTCGGACTGGTTTTGAACGTGTGGCGAACGTGGAGGCTGTAACCCAGCGGCGTCACGATAAGGTAGGAAATAGCGAAGTCGAGCGCAAAGGAGGCGTGGAGGAAATCGCCGCCGATCATGATCGCGTTATGCGTCACGGCGCAAACGACGCCGACGCTCAAATAGCGGCCGATATGGGCGCCATATCTGCCCGCGCGCGTCATCCGCGAACCATGAAGGCGAGATTGTTGTTCCAGGGCGCGACGCGCGCCACAGCTTCGATCGCCGCCGCGCCAAACACCGAGTCGAGCCTTTCGCGCATCTCCGTCGCCGACATGAAACGGATCCGGTCGCCGGTCAGCAAGCGGTCGGAGGCGTAGCACATGCCGTGAATCGGCGTGAAGTCGCGCTCCCCGTCCTTGAAGACGAACAGACCGCCGGCGGCCAGCGCGGCCTTGGCGGAAGCCAACAATTCGTCGTGCAGGCTTGGCGGCGCGTGGTGAAGCACATCGGCGAGCACGATGAGATCGAACTGCCCAGGACGCTTGCGCGCGACGTCCTGCACCGCGACCTGCTCGAAGGAAACCTTGCCGGCGGGACCGCGATAAAGGCGGCCGACGCGCGGGGTGATGTCAATCGCCAAAATCTCCGCTTGCGGATAGGCTGCCGCTAGCCGTTCCGTTACTGCGCCTTCGCCGCAGCCGATCTCGAGAATGCGGTGCGCCTCGGGCTGCGATTCCCTGATCCCGGCGACGAAATCGTCGAGATGGACATAAATGGAACGGTAGGCTTCGCTGACGCGATGCTCGTACGGGCCGCAAATGCGGCGCAGGAACGCGCCGATCGCCATCACATGCCGCCTCTCATCTTGGCGCGGACGCGGGCGCTGACGCGCTCGCCGAGGCGGGAATGGCGCAAATAGGTCGCGACGCCGCGCGGGCCGAGCTTCATCGTCGCGGCGGTGGCGCGCAGCAGGGCGCTCGCGTCGCCGCGCGACGCGCGCGCGACCGCCTCGTTAACCAGAATGGACGCCGCGCAGACCGGCGCGATCTCCCGGCGGCGGTTTTCCGGCAGCAAGGTGATGTGACGGTCCAGCACCACCCGCATCTGATCGACGAAATCAGCGATGTCGCGGCTGCCGGTCACCGTCAGCGAGGAGCCGTGGACGCGGAAGGCGGTCGCGACCTCCTTGTGGAAACGGGCGCCGCCCTGCGCCGTGAGTTTCAGCCAGATGTCCCAGTCGGCGGTGTACCACAGGGTTTCGTCCAGCCCGCCGCAGCGTAGCCAGGCGTCCTTGCGGAACACCGGGGCGGGGGCGGCGATGTAATTCTGCACCAGCAGGCCGCGCAGGAATGTTTCGCGCGGCTGTGGGCCCTCTTCATCGATCGGGCAGTTCCATTCGCCCAGAACCGTGCCGGCGGCATCGACGAACACGCTCGGCGCGAAGTGGAACGGCGCTTCGGGCGCCGCGGCGATCCAGGATTCGACCGCCTTCATCCGTCCGGGCAGCCAGAGATCGTCGTGATGCAACCAGCACAAATGGTCGGCGCGCGCTTCCTGAACCGCGAAATTGGTTTTGGCGTGCCACATGGGGAAATCGGGACGATCATAGGGGCGCAGATTCAGCCGGTCCTCGAAGCGGCGGACGACATTCATGGTCGCGTCGTCGGGGCTCGAATCGATGACCAGGATTTCGACCTTGCCGCGCGCCTCGGGCGGAACCTCGGTCGCGACCGATTCGAGGGCTTCGCCGATCAACTCCTCGCCGCGAAAGACCGGCATGATGATGGAGAGGAGCGGTTTGCCGTCGCTTGATGGGCCAGTCATGGATTGCGCCGGCGAGCCGGCCCCCTTGCTTGTTTGGTCGTGGCGTCAGGCGACGCGGCTCTGGGACTCGGGCTGGGCCGGCTGGGGCGCCGCCACGGGGGCGCTTTCGCGCGGGGCCTTGACGAATTCGGTTTCGTGGCCGTTGACGACGGCGAGCAGGATACCGCCGAGGGCGTTCTGCGCGCCGATCACGATCAGGGTCGTGCCGACCACGGCGGGAAGGACGCTGCCGATCGCCTGGAAATGATGCTGCGACCAATAGCCGAACACCAGGGTCAGGATGGCGAGTCCGGCGGCGGCGACCACGCCTCCGCCGATCAGCATGGTTTCGAGATTGGTCCATTTGGCGATGCGGTCGGCGTGGCCCGTTGCGCGCCGGAAGCCAGCGCGGCGTCCGTATATATGGGCGGAAGCGGCGAACAAGGCCGCGATATGGGACAGGCCGAGCAGGGCGCCGGCAAGGACGACCCAATAATTGCCGAAAGCCGATTCCTCCCAGCGTCCGCGCGCGAAGGCGAGGCCGGCGGCGGCCCAGATCGTGAGCGACATGGCGGCCGCGAGCAGCGCCGGAACCGCGAAAGCCCAGACCGGGCTCAGCATGAACAGATAGCGCAGATGGCGCCAGCCGTCGCGCCAGGGGCGCAGATGCGGCGGGCGGTCGCGCAGGTCGGGCAGCAGTTTGGCCGGCGCCTCGGCGATCTTCTCGCCCTTGAGCGCCGCCTTGACCACCATTTCGCTGGCGAATTCCATGCCCGAGCCGCGGAGGTCCAGGCGCTCGAAACAATCCCTGGTCAGCGCGCGCAGGCCACAATGGGCGTCGCTGACGCCGGCGTGGAAAAACAGGTTCAGCACGCCGGTGAGGACCGGATTGCCGATATAACGGTTCTTCCACGGCATGGCGCCGGGCGCGATGCCGGCCTTGAAGCGCGAGCCCATGCAGAGGTCGGCGCCTTGCGCCAGACGCTCCACCATCGCCACCGCGTCGCGGAAATCATAGGAGCCGTCGGCGTCGCCCATGACCAGGAAGCGGCCGTTTGCGGAGCGCATGCCGTGGATCACCGCCGCCCCATAGCCGCGCCGCGGGCAATGGGTCACCGTCGCGCCGAGCGCGCGGGCGACCATCTGGCTGCCGTCTTCGCTGCCATTGTCGGAAATCACGATCTCGCCGGAGAGCCCGAGTCCGTCGCGCATCTGCGCCAAAGCTTCGCGGGCGTTGGCGATGCAATGCGGCAGGCTGAGCGCCTCGTCGAGGCAGGGCATGACAATGGAGACGTCGATGGCCGAGGGCCAGGCTTCGTCCACAGCCGCAAGTTTCAACATGGTTCGAGCGCTCCGCGCCGGCGCCGGAGGTTCCGGGCTCCGGAGCAGACCATAGGTCAGCGCGCTTAAGATTTGCCTACCGGAATGCTCTGCTTAACCGCCGGCGAACGCCTCCAACTCGGCGGAAAGCTCCAGCCATTCCTCCTCCGCCGCTGTGAGGGCGCGTTGCAGTTCGGCGCGTTGCTGGGAGAGTTTTGTGGCCTCGGCCGGGTTGCGTTCGAAGGCGCGGGGGTCGGAGAGCATCAGATCGACGCGGGCGACGAGGTCGGAGAATTTCGTCATTTTCTCTTCCGCCGCCTTGACCTTGCGGGCGAGCGGCGCGGCGTCCCTGCGGGCTTTGGCGGCGTCGCGGCGGCCCTCTGTCGGCGCCTCGCGCTTTTTCTCCGCGCCGTCCTTGCGGCTGTTGCGCGCGGAATCGAGCACGAATTTGCGATAGTCCGCCATGTCGCCGTCGAACGTCCGCACCTTGCCCTCAGCGACCAGCCACAGCCGGTCGGCGCAGGCTTCGAGCAGATATTGGTCGTGCGAGATCAGGATCACCGCGCCCGAAAAGTCGTTGATCGCCTCGGCCAGAGCGGCGCGGCTGTCGATGTCGAGGTGATTTGTCGGCTCGTCGAGGATCAGCAGGTGCGGGCCGTTGAAAGTGGCGAGACCCATCAGCAGGCGGGCCTTTTCGCCGCCGGACAGATGCGAGACCCTGGTGTCGGCCTTCACATTGGGAAAGCCGATCTGGGCGGCGCGGGTGCGGACTTTCGCTTCCGGCGCGTCGGCCATCAGGCGCTGCACGGCCATGAAGGGCGTGTCGTTGAGATTGAGGTCGTCGACCTGATGCTGGGCGAAAAAGGCGGCTTCGAGCTTGGGCGATTTGCTCAAGGTCCCGGACATCGGGTCGAGCCTTCCGCCGAGCAGTTTGGCGAAGGTCGATTTGCCGTTGCCATTGGCGCCGAGCAGGCCGATGCGGTCGTCGTTGGCAAGGCTCAACGAGAGCCCCGACAGGACGATGCGCTCGCCATAGCCGACCGCAACCTTCTCCATGGCGATGATCGGCGGCGACAAAGGTTTTTCCGGCGAGGGAAAGACGAAGGGCAGCACGTCCTCGTCCACCATCGCCTCGACGCTCTCCATCTTCTCCAGCATTTTCAGGCGCGATTGGGCCTGGCGCGCCTTGGTCGCCTTGGCGCGGAAGCGATCGACGAAAGCCTGGAGATGGGCGCGGCGGTCTTCCTGTTTCTTGAGGAATTTGGCTTGCAGCATTTTCGCCTCGGCGCGCTGGTGGGCGAAGGAATCGTAATTGCCGCGATAGAGCTGCAATTTGGCGCGGTCGAGATGGACGATATGGTCGCAGACTTCGTTGAGCAGATCGCGGTCGTGGCTGATGACCACGATCGTCGCCGGATAGGACCCGAGATAATCGATCAGCCAGAGCGTGCCTTCGAGGTCGAGATAATTGGTCGGCTCGTCGAGCAGCAGCAGATCCGGCCGCGAGAACAGCACGGCGGCGAGCGCGACGCGCATCCGCCAGCCGCCCGAAAACTCTTTCAGCGCGCGATTCTGAGCGTCTTCGTCGAAGCCGAGACCGGAAAGGATCGTGGCGGCGCGGGCCGGGGCGGCGTGGGCCTCGATATCGGCGAGGCGGATGTGGATTTCAGCGATGCGATGCGGGTCCTGCGCGGTTTCGGCCTCTTCCAGCAGGGCGCTGCGCTCGATGTCGGCGGCGAGCACGAAATCGATCAGCTTGCCGTCGCCGCCCGGCGCCTCCTGCTCGACCCGGCCGATGCGCGCGCCGCGCGGCAATTGGATCGCGCCGCTCTCGGCGGCGATCTCGCCGCAGATGAGCCGGAACAAAGTGGTCTTGCCGGCGCCGTTGCGGCCGACGAAGCCGACCTTGGCGCGCTCGGGCAGCGCCAGGCCGGCGGCGTCGAACAACAGGCGCGGTCCGAGCCGGTAGGTGAGATCGGTGACAGTCAGCATGGTTGCGTCGAAGAAGGTCTGCTCAGCAGGTCGTTTTGCCGCATTTGGCCATGGAATCGACGCGGGACTTCAATTGGTCGTAGCCCACGGCGCCGACGATGGCCTCATCGCCGATCACATAGGATGGGGTGCCGTTGAGGCCGAGGGCGTCGGCGACCTTCATGGTTTGCGCGAGGCCGGCGTGGACGGAAGGATCCTTCATGTCCTTCTGGACGCGGGCCATGTCGAGGCCCATGCCCTGGGCCACGGCAAGCGCCTGTTCCTTCCCGACGTGGCCCCGGGTCATCAGCAGTTTCTGATGATAATCGAAGAATTTCGCGCCGGAAATCTGCTTGCGCACGGCGGCGGCGACCCGCGACGCTTCGACCGAATCCGGCCCGAGCACTGGGAAATCGGCGAGAACGACGCGCAGGTCGGGCTCGGCCTTGATCAGGTTTTCGAGATCGCCCAAAGCTCTTTTGCAATAGCCGCAATTATAGTCGAAGAATTCGACCAGGGTGACCTTGCCGTTCGGATTGCCGACCACGCCGTCGAAGGACGAGTGGAAGAGGGCATCCTTGTTCTGTTCGATCGCCTGATGACGAAGGGCGGTTTCCTCCTGCTGCTGTTTCTTTTCCAGCGCGTTCGCGACGTCGCGCAGAACTTCGGGATGGTCGAGCAGATAGGAGTGGACGATCGATTCGATCTCGGATTTCTGCGCGGCGGTGAATTCGCCGGCGCGCGCGGGGAGGGCGAAGGCGCTCAAGGACAGGAACGCGGCGAAAATCGCCTTGCGGGAGGGGAAGGACATGGACAACTCCGGCCGAAAAATCTAACCCTGCTTAGCACTATTTTCGCCGTTCGGTCGAATTACGGCGCTCGATTTTCCGGAAAATGTCATGGATCAGACTGCGCAAATTCTTCGTCCCGCGCGGCGGGCGGCGATCGCGCCTTTCATCGCGATGGACGTCAAGCGCGAGGCGACGCTGCGGGCGCAGGCCGGAGCCGACATCATCCATATGGAGGTGGGCGAACCCTTCGCGCCGCCGCCGCGCCGCGTCCGCGAGGCGGCGATCGCGGCGCTCGGGGGCCAGCCGGTCGGCTATACCGACGCGCTCGGGCTGAGCACTTTGCGCGAGCGCATCGCGCGCCATTATTGCGACGCATATGGCGTGGAGGTCGATCCGGGCCGGGTGGCGGTGACGACCGGCTCGTCGGGCGGCTTCGTCATGGCCTTTCTCGCTTTGTTCGATCCTGGCGCCCGCATCGCCATCCAGAACCCGGGCTATCCGCCCTATCGCAATATTTTCCGGACGCTGGGGCTGGAGGCGGTCGATCTGCCGGTCGATTCCTCCAATGGTTTCGCGGTCAGCGCGGCGGCCGTCGAGAAGGCCCATGACGCTCGTCAACTCGACGGCCTGCTGCTGATGAGCCCGGCCAATCCGAGCGGCGCGATGCAAGGCGCTGAATCGTTGAGGGAAATCGCCGAATTGTGCGAGCGGCGCGGAATTGTTTTCATTTCGGACGAGATTTACCACCGCCTGACCTATGACCGCCCGGCGCAGACGGCGCTGGCTTTTTCCGACCGCGCCGTCATCGTCAATTCCTTCTCGAAATATTATTGCATGACCGGCTGGCGGGTCGGCTGGCTGGTGCTGCCGCCCGAACTGCCGCGCGTTGTCGAGCGGTTGCAGCAATCGCTCGCCATTTCCGCGCCGACCCTGTCGCAGATCGCGGCGCAGGCCGCCTTCGACGCGACCGAGGAGCTTGAGGCAGTAAAGGAGGGCTATCGCCGCAACCGCGATATTCTACTCGACGGCCTGCCGGCGCTCGGCCTCGACCAACTCGCTCCGGCCGACGGCGCTTTCTACATTTACGCCGACGTCAGCCGCTTCACCGACGATTCTACTCGGCTCTGCCGCGACCTTTTGCATCGCGCCGGGGTTGCGGCGACGCCGGGCGTCGATTTCGACCCGCTGCGCGGCCATCTCGCTCTGCGCCTGTCCTATGCCGGCGCCGAGAGCCACATGGTCGAGGCGCTGAAACGGCTGAAGGATTTCCTGCGGCGGTAGGAGATGAGTCCGAAAGTGGAAGTCCGTTTTCGGAAAAATCATGCTCGACAGGACGGCGCCGTCGCGTCGGCGCGTCGTCCCCAGACGACGCGCCGTTCGGCGTTGACGAAACGCCTGCGGCGCCTGATCGTCTAATATTCGAATCTGCTGATTCATGAGCTTGGCTGCGATCTGGGCAGGTTCGGCGCCGTTTTTGCTTTGCAGCAAACAGCCGAGAAAATCGGCAAGGGAGGCGAACAGGAGGGCCCCGAAGCTTTCTTTGCAATAATCGCCGTTGGTCTAGAATAATTGAACTCTTCCGCGATTCGCTTGAATTTTGGAAGTTTTGACGGCCGCGGCGGACGGATTGGAGGTCTTGATGAACCGCCGGTCATTCATTCTTGCGGCGTCCGCGGCTGTTCTCGCCCCTTCGGCCAGCCGCGCAGAACTGATCGTACCTTTCGCTGAAGCGCCGAGCCGCGCTTTCATCCCCCACCCGACTTTTGTCGCGCAGCAATGCGCGGACTGGTGCTGGGCGGCGTCCTGCTCGATGATCTTCGGCACGCTCGGCCATCCCACCGATCAGAGGAAAGTGGTCGATTTCCTCTACAGCGACCTCGCCTGCGCGCCGGCGCCCAAGACCCGCGATCTCACCACGATCCTCAGCAAGTCCTGGATAGACGACCACGGCGTGACCTTCCGGCCGCGGATCGAGGCCAGCTTTGACCAGGAAAGCGGCATTATCGCCATAAACGACGCCCTTATCGTTAGCGAATTGCTGCAAAAGCGCCCGCTGCTTTACGCCAACAAGGACCATTGCATGGTGATCGTCGAAGCGGATTTCATTCCGACGCCGCGCGGGCCGCGCATCATCGCGATGGGCGCGCTCGATCCGTGGCTCCCGAGCGACCAGCCGGGCAGCTCGCCCTATCACCGGCTGACCAAGGCCGAGCGCCGCCCCGCCTTTTTGGGCGGCGACATGATGTATCTCGCGGCGGTGCGAATTTAGCGGTCGAATTCTGGCGCTTGGTTCTCGTTCGCGCTTGACCGAAAGCGGCGGAAAGCTGAAGTCCGAGGGCGTCTCCAGCACGGGCAGCGACGCGCCACCACCGGAAATTCCCGGTTGGTCAGCCCGGTTTCCGGAATTGACATGAGGGCGACGATCAGCGCCGGAGCGCGAACGACCTTTATGATGCTCTTTGAGGAAATTCTTAGAACTGCCGGGACTCGCGCTCGCCAACCCGAATCCTCGTTTTCGGGAGGAGGCGGCGGACCCCCTTCAGGGAAGATCAGATAATTCTCCGGGCAGGAAAGTTGTTGGCGCGCCTGAGGCGTGACGACGTTCACGGGCGGTGATCCTTGCGCCATTGTTGGACGGCGGCGAGCGTGTTGGCGATATGCTTTTGTGGCTCCGAATCCTGGTAGGCGTAAAGGATCCTTCCGTGGGGCGCGATGACATAGGAGATGCGATTGGACATCGAGGGGGCGATCGCGCCAAGTTTGAACATCTGCGCGTCATAGGCGCGGATGACCTTGCCGTCGGCGTCCGCGCCGACCGGGAACTTGTCGCGGCATTCCTTCGAGGAGAATGCGATCTGGGTCTCGATCCCATCCGCCGAAACCCCGATCAGACTCGCGCCCGTCGCGGCGAAGTTTTCCGCGTTCTCGGCGAATTCATGCGCCTCGATCGTGCATCCGGCCGTGAAGGACTTCGGGTAGAAATACAAGACGACGGGGCCTTTCTTCAGAGCCTCGGCCAGGTGGAAGGTGAAAGTCTTGCCGCCGACGGCCGCCTGCAGGGTGAAATCGGGCGCCTTGTCGCCAACCCGCATCGCCGCCCAGGCCGCCGTCGAACAAAGGAGGCCGGCAAGAATTCCCAGGACCGTTCGCGTCATCGTCTTCTCCCAGCGGTAATCCGCGCGCCACATCGCGCATTTGACACCCGTTGATACGCGCCGCCATCGAGAAAGGTTTTTGCCGAAACAGTTCGACAGCGAAAATGGTGATCCCTCGGAGAGCGCTGTGCGTAACTGAACCGAGGTGATCGGTTGGGATCTTTCCATGGTTCCGAAACCCGTACTCGCGCTCGGCTGGGCCGGCGCATTCCCCTTCATGTTCCTGTGTCTTGCAGCGATTCTGGGTCGCGGACCTGTTGCGCAGGACGCCATCAACATGCTGCTTCTTTATGGCGCCGTCATTCTTGCTTTCATGGGCGGCGCGCAATGGGGACTGGAAATGGCGAACGCCGGATGCGGGCTGGATGACCGGCCAGATCATCGGTTTCGACGGCGGCCGTTTGACCGTGGCGCCAAAAGGTTGACGCGCGGGCCGGGGAAGAAGACGTTCACGCGTCGGGCGTAATCGTCGAAAGCCGCGCCACGGGTCGCGCGCATGTGCTTTTCGAGCGGCGGGACGCCGCTGACATGGGCCAGCAGCCAATAGATGAAGATTGGCGCGGCGAGCGCGAGCCAGCCCTGCGGAAAAGCGCCGGAACGGTCGAACGCGATCAACGGCCAGGCGCACCAGAACAGAAATTCGAAGAAATAATTGGGATGGCGCGAGGCGCCCCACAGGCCGATCTCGCAGATCGCGCCGCGCGGCGCCGCGCGGCGGAAGCGCGCGAGTTGCGCGTCGGCGAGCGCCTCGCCCGCCAGGGCCGTCGCCGCCACGAAAAGGCCGGCGATATCGAAAAAGTCCGGAAAGGGGCGCGGCGCGCGCGCGGTCAATGCGATGGAGGCGACCAGAGGCAGGGCTGCCGCCGCCTGGATTTGCAGGAAAACGAACAGGCGCCGGGGAAAATCCGCGCCCCATTCCTGCGCCAGGGCCGCATAGCGCGGATCGTCGCCCGCGCCGCGCGTGCGCGCAAAAATGTGGCTGGCGAGACGCAGAGACCACAACAGCACAAGCCCGGCCGCGAGGAGCCGGCGTCCGAAAGGCGCCGACGAGGCCGGCGTCAAGGCGACGGAGAAACCCGCCAATCCCGTCGCCGCCGACCAGATGGCGTCGATCCAGCCGCTCTGGCCGGCGCGCATCCGGACAAGCCAGGCCAGCGACATGGCGAGGCTCAAACCCAAGACAGCGGCAACGACCACGAACCAGAACAAATTTTTTCTCCCACGTCGCATTAAACGTCCCGGCGACGCTTTCGGATCGCCGGCGGTGAACCGAAGGCTGAGGCTGCGCGTAGAAGATCGTACGCGCCCTTCGCCTGTGAGCCCGTCATGACTCGAACATTTCCTCGTCAAAGACTTGCGGTGATCGGCGCCGGGGTTTCCGGGCTTTCCTGCGCCTGGGCGCTGTCGTGCAACCATGATGTCGTGCTCTACGAGGCCGAGGGCCGGTTGGGCGGCCACGCCAACACGCGCGAGGTGGAATGGGGTGGACGGACGATTCCCGTCGATACCGGCTTCATCGTCTATAACGAGCCGACCTATCCCAACCTGAGGGCGCTTTTCGCCCATCTCGGGGTCGAGACGGCGCCGACCGACATGTCCTTTGCCGTGTCTCTCGACCAAGGCGCTCTTGAATATGCCGGCAAGGATTTGCGCGGCCTGTTCGCGCAGCCCTCGAATATTTTCAGCGCGCGCTTCTGGTCTATGATCCGCGACCTGTTGCGTTTCTACCGTGAGGCGCCGTGCGACCTTTCCCGTCTCGGCGACATCAGCCTCGACGACTATCTGGCGCGCGGCTTCTATGGCGAGGCCTTCATCCACGACCATCTCTACCCGATGGCGGCGGCGATCTGGTCCACGCCGGCCGGCGAGGTCGGCGCTTTTCCCGCGGCGGCCTTCATCCGCTTCTGCGAAAATCACGGCCTGCTCAAACTGGTCGGGCGGCCGACCTGGCGCACAATTCGCGGCGGCTCGCGCGCTTACGTGGGCCGCCTTGCCGAAGCGATTCCCGAAATCCGCGCCGGCGCGGCGGTAAGAAAGGTCGTGCGCTTTCGCGACTGCGTCGAAATCCGGGACGCGCGCGGCGCCGATCGTTTCGACCAGGTGGTGATCGCCGCCCATGCCGACGCGGCCCTCGCGATGCTGGAGCAGCCGAGCGACGCCGAGCGGCGCCTTCTCGGCGCCTTTCGCTACGCCTCCAACGTCGCCTGGCTACATTCCGACGCCAGCTTGATGCCGCGTCGCAAAGCGGCCTGGGCGGCGTGGAACTATCTTGCGGAGCGCGATGGCGACCGCTCCCTCGCGGTGACCTATTGGATGAACCGGCTGCAGCCGCTCGGCGAAGCGCCTCAGCTTTTCGTGACGCTCAATCCGCCGCCGCCGCCGCGCGCGGATCTGATCCATGCGCAGGAGATTTACCGCCACCCGCAATTCGATCTCGCCGCCATGGCGGCGCAGAAAGAATTGTGGTCGCTGCAGGGCGCGGACCGCATCTGGTATTGCGGGGCCTATTTCGGCTCCGGTTTCCATGAAGACGGACTGCAGGCGGGCCTCGCCGTCGCCGAGCAATTGGGCGGCGCGAAGCGGCCCTGGCGCGTTGAAAAGGAAAGCGGCCGGATTTTCCTGACGTCCAAATCGCCGCCTGAACGGGAGCTGGCGCCGGCATGAGCGAATCGGCCCTTTACGCGGGACTGGTGACGCATCATCGGGTGCGCCCGCGCGACCATCGCCTCGCCTACCGCATCTATTCCCTGCTGCTCGATCTCGACGAACTCGATGCGTTGGACAGGCGGCTGCGCCTGTTCTCCGTCGATCGCTTCAACCTGTTTTCCTTCCATAGTCGCGATCGCGGCGACGGCTCGGTCCGGGATTTGCGCGCGCAAGTAGAGGACGCCATGCGCGGCGCGGGGGTAGAGCCCGACGGCGGCAAGATCCTCCTGCTGACCATGCCGCGCCTGCTGGGCTCGGCCTTCAATCCGCTGAGCGTTTTTTATTGCCGGCGGAAATCGGGCGAGCTCGCCGCGGTGCTCTGGGAAGTCGACAACACCTTCGGCGAGCGCCACGCCTATATGATCCCGGTCGAGGGCGACGGCCGCGGCGAGATCGTCCAAAGCTGCGGGAAGAATTTTTATGTCTCTCCCTTCATGAACATGGCGCTCGATTATCGCTTTCGGCTGCGCGCGCCGGACGATCTTCTCAGCCTCGTAATCGAGGTTTCCGACCCTTCCGGCCTGCTGCTGACGGCGCGCTATCAGGCGCGCCGCGAGGCGCTTTCGGATTTCAACCTGCTGCGCCGCTTCTTCGCCACGCCCTTGCTGACCCTGCGCGTGCTCGGCGGCATCCATTGGGAGGCGCTGAAGCTCTGGCGCAAGGGAATCCGCCTGCGCCCCAAGCCGTCGCCGCCCAAGGACCGGGTCACATTCGTTCGCGCCGCCCCGCCCGTTCCGGGCAAACCAGGGATGGATTGATCCATGACGCAAGTTTCCGCCTTTGATATGGACGATGTCGCGTCACGCGCGTGGTTCCGGGCGCATCCCCTCGTTTTCGTCCTGCGTCGGCTGTTGGATCGTTTGCAGGCGGGCCGCCTGTCCGTGAGGCTGCCCTCGGGCGCAAGGATCGACGCCGCGGGCGCGGCGCCGGGGCCCGAGGCCGCTCTTCACATTCAGGATTGGCGCGCGTTTCGCCGCCTGCTGTTGCGCGGAGACATCGGCTTCGCGGAGGGCTATGTCGCGGGCGATTGGACAAGCCCCGACCTCGTTGCTCTGATCCGGCTGGCCGCCGCCAATTCGCCCGCCATGGGACATGTCGCGGCCGGCGCGAGCCTGCATCGCCTGTCCAATTTTTTCCTCCATCGTGCGCGGAAAAATTCGCGGCGCGGCAGCCGCCGCAACATCATGAGCCATTATGACCTCGGCAATGATTTCTTCCGGCTCTGGCTCGACGAAACCATGCTCTATTCCTCAGGCCTGTGGGATGAGGCGACCGTCAGTCTCGAGCAGGCGCAGGGCAAGAAACTCGCGCGCATCGGCCGATGGCTCGACTTGGAGGGCGGCGAAAACATTCTCGAAATCGGCTGCGGCTGGGGCGCGCTCGCCGCGCATCTGGCGCAGGCCGGCGCCGGCCATATTCTCGGCCTCACGCTCTCGCCCGCCCAGCTTTCCTTTGCGCGTGAAAGGCTTGCTCGGGAACGACTCGACAGCGCCGTCGAGCTGAGGCTTCAGGATTATCGCGACGTTTCCGGCGCCTTCGATCGCGTCGTTTCGATCGAGATGATCGAAGCCGTCGGCGAGGCCTATTGGCCGCGCTATTTCAAGAAAATCGCGGAAGCGCTCAAACCCGGCGGCAAGGCGTTGATCCAGGCGATCACGATTGATGAGGCGCGCTTTGAAGATTATCGCGCGCGGCCGGACTTCATCCAGCGCCACATCTTTCCTGGCGGCTTCCTGCCGACCAGGAGCGTCATTGCCGAACAGGCCGCGCGCGCGGGGCTGCGTCTCGCGGGGGCCGAATCCTTCGGCCTGTCCTATGCGCGCACGCTGGCCGAATGGCGTCATCGCTTCGAAAAGCGCTGGGCTGATATCGAAGCTCTCGGCTTCGACGCGAAATTCCGCCGCTTGTGGACCTATTACCTTTGCTATTGCGAGGCGGGCTTTCTCGAACAGGCGACCGACGTCGGCTTTTTCCTCCTTGAGAAGTCAGGAGACCCCTCATGAAGATGCTGGCGGCCTATACGGCGAGCCTCGTCGTTTTCACCGGAATAGACTTCATCTGGCTCGGCCGCATGGGCGATTCATTCTATCGCCCGGCGATGGGCGGACTGGCCATGGACGGCTTTCGCCTCGGACCCGCTGTGGCTTTCTATTTACTTTATGCGTTCGGCGTCGTCTTTTTTGCCGTCAACCCGGCCCTGGCCGCGCAGAACTGGAAAATGGCGGCAGGCTATGGCCTTGCGCTCGGCCTTATCGGCTATGGCGTCTATGACCTGACCAATCAGGCGACACTGAAAACCTGGCCGCTGACATTGACGCTGGTCGACATGGCGTGGGGCAGCTTTCTGACAGGGCTCGCGGCGCTCGCCGGCTATGTCGCCGGGCGGCTCGCCTGATCAAATTCCCATCAGCGGCTGGAACAGCCGGCCCAGCAGGGAATGAATGCGCAGAGGCGCCTCGACCGCCGCCAGACACAGGCATTCGCCTTCCGCCGTCACGCGCGGTTCGTGATCCTCGACCTCTTCGTCGGCTTCTTCCAGATCGCCGGGGCCGTAATAGCCGCGCGCGTGAGCAAAGGCGCCGTAAAGAACCTGGGTCAGCTCAAGCCCGCGATGGCCATGTTCCGGAACCGCGAAACCGGCGGCGATTTTCAGCAGAACGACGCGTTCGCGCGGCGCTTCGGGCAGGGTCACCCGCGCCCAGCGCAGCTTGGGATGGACGAAGCGCCAGCGCCCGATCGCGCAGCCGGACATGGCGGCGGGCAGAACGAAGTCATCCACCCGCGGGGGCGGAACGGCCGGCCGCCGGCGCGGTTCCGCCGCACCCGACTCGATACGCGCGAAAACCTTCTCGATGAGCGCGGCCGAAACCGCGGCCGGTGGCAGGCCTTCGAGCAGGGCGCCGGCCGCCGCCTCGAACAGGCGAAGCTGTTCGCGGCAACGCGGGCAGGCTTCGAGATGGACGTCGACGACCAGCCGAGCGCCGGCGCCCAGGTTTCCTCCGGCATAGCGCACCAGCGTTTCATCGCTGGGATGCTGACGGGGGCGCTCGACCAGACTCATGGCGTCTCCTCCAGCAGCTTTCTCAGCCGCGCGAGCGCCAGCCGCACCCGCGATTTGACCGTGCCGAGCGGCACGCCAAGCTCGCGCGCGATGGCCGATTGCGGCTTTTCGGCGAAATAGGCTTGCTGCAATATCTGCGCCTGTTCGGGCGTCAGTTGCGCCAAGGCCTTTCGGACCGTGCTTTCGCGTTCCGCGGCCAGAACGCCATCCTCGCCGGTGGGGCTGTCGTCGATCTGGTCCCAGTCGTCCAGCGGGAGCATCTCGCGATTGGCTTTTCGGCGCAGGTAATCGACGCGCAAATTGCGCGCGATGACGAAAATCCAGGTCGAGACCCCGCCCTGGGCCTGATTGTAAAGACCAGCCTTGCGCCAGACCGCGATCATGGTCTCCTGGACGATATCCTCGGCCTGGGCCGGCGAAAGTCCGGCGCGCGACAGAAAGGACGCAAGGCGGGGCGCGAAAAAGCCGTGCAGGCGGGCGAAGGCTTCGCGGTCTTGGGCGTCAGCGACGGCTTGCAGCCAGGATTGCAGCATTTCAGGCGTGGGCGCCGAATTTTCCGTGTTTTCCGTCAGCACCCGAGCCTGGCCGCCTTCTTTCGGACCCGCTGCGGCTTTCCTGCGAGGCGTATGTCCGAACAGGGCGCCCCGCCGCCTGAGCGATGGCATTATCGTCAATGGCGCGTCGAGGTCCAGCTTCGCAACCGCGCCAGGCGGAGAAATATCGACCAGAACGGCGCTCATCTTTCACGCGCCAAAGCGAAGAAGCGCGCCTGCTCTGTGGGATCGTCGCGGAAGCGGCCGGAGAAACGCAAAGTCGTCGTCACCGCGCCGGCCTTGCGCACGCCGCGCATCGACATGCACATATGTTCGGCTTCGATCAACACGGCCGCGCCGCGCGAGGTCAGGAAATCATCGAGCGCGCGGAGAATTTGCGAGGTCATCGTCTCCTGCGTTTGCAAGCGTCGCGCATAGATTTCGACCAGACGCGACAGTTTCGACAGGCCAACCACGCCGCGCTCCGGGTAATAGGCGATATGGGCCTTCCCGAAGAAGGGCGCCATATGGTGCTCACAATGCGAGACGAAGGGAATGTCGCGAACGAGGACCATTTCGTCGTAGCCCTCCACGTCCTCGAATATTTTGTCGAGGATCTCCGCCGGATTTTCGCCGTAACCCGCGAAAAGTTCGCCGAAGGCCCTGACGACGCGCGAAGGCGTATCGAGCAAGCCTTCGCGCGCAGGATCGTCGCCAGCCCAGGCGAGCAGCACGCCGACGGCGGCCTCCGCCTCGGCGCGGCTCGGGCGCGGGACGGGACCTCGCGCGTCATCCAGCTCGATCCTGAGCGATCGGGCGTCTATGTCCCGAGCCAGTTCGTCCATGTGCATCCCCGCGCCGGCGAGCAATTTCATTTAGCGTGGGTTTTTACGCGCCAGACGGAACGATGGTTCAGTTTCGTCGCTGCATTTTCCACTTTCGCCAAATGGCTCGCCCCTCTCCAGATCGTGCGCGCGAGCGGGGGGCGCCTGCCCCGCGGCGACCCGATCACGCGTGTCAGGGCCGGCGACCGAAACCCTCCACAAAGACAGCCATCCAACAAGGGGGCAAAGTGTCAGATCTCGACTTCGAGCGAGCCCGACCTATTCCGGCTTGAGCAGGACGTGCTTCTTCTTGCCGACCGAGAGCTTTGCGACGCCGTCATTTCCAAAATCCTTGGCGCCGAGCACGTAGCGCTCGTCGGTGATCGTCGCGTCGTTGAGCCTCAGCCCGCCGCCCTTGATCTGACGGCGCGCTTCGCCGGTCGAGGGCGTAAGGCCCGCCTTGACGAAGGCGGTCAGCACGCCGAGGCCGGCGGCGATCTCGCTTTCCGGCACGGTCACGGTCGGCAGGCTTTCGGCCAGCACGCCTTCCTCAAAGGTCTTGCGCGCGGTTTCGGCGGCGGCTTCGGCGGCTGCGCGGCCGTGCAGCAAAGCGGTGGCCTCGTTGGCGAGAATTTTCTTGGCCTCGTTGATCTCGGCGCCTTGCAGCGCCGCGAGCCGGGCGACCTCATCGAGCGGCAAGACGGTGAAGAGCTTCAAGAAGCGTTCGACGTCGGCGTCTTCGGCGTTGCGCCAATATTGCCAGTAGTCATAAACGGGGAGCATGTCGGCGTTGAGCCAGACGGCGCCGGCGGCGGTCTTGCCCATTTTCGCGCCAGAAGCGGTGGTCAGCAGCGGCGAGGTGAGGGCGTAAAGCTGCGGCGTTCCCATGCGGCGGCCGAGATCGAGGCCGGTGACGATATTGCCCCATTGGTCCGAGCCGCCCATCTGCAAAATGCAGCCGTGGCGCTTGTTAAGCTCCACGAAATCATAGGCTTGCAGGCACATATAATTGAATTCGATGAAGGACAGCTCATGCTCGCGCTCAAGCCGCAGCTTGACCGAATCCATCGCCATCATGCGGTTGACCGAGAAATGGCGGCCGACGTCGCGCAGGAAGTCGATGTAATTCAGCTTGCACAGCCATTCCTCATTGTCGCTCATCAAAGCGTCGGTCTTTCCCGCGCCGAAGGTGAGGAACTTTTCGAAGACCTTTTTGATCGAATCCTTGTTGGACTCGATCGTCTCGACGGTGAGCATTTTCCGGCTTTCGTCCTTGCCGGAAGGATCGCCCACGCGGGTCGTGCCGCCGCCCATCAAGGTGATCGGCTTGCCGCCGGTCTTTTGCAGCCAGTGCAGCATCATGATCGGCAGCAAAGAGCCGACATGGAGCGAGGCCGCGGTGCAGTCGAAGCCGATATAGGCGATGAGTTCGCCGGATAGCGCTTTTTGGTCGAGGCCTTCGACATCGGAGCACTGGTGAACGAAACCGCGCGCGAACAGCGTACGGAGGAAATCGGATCTGGGTTGATATTCGCTCATAAGGACCTCGGCTTTCGCCGAGGTTTAGTTTTTTGGGACAGGGCGCGCAAGGCCGACGGGGATTGGACGGGCTGTAGCGAGCCTCCGCCCAGGTCGAACGGCGACAGGCCGGCCCTCATTCCCCGATAATCTTTACTAGCGCCCGCTTGCGCCTTCCGCCGTCGAATTCGCCATAAAAAATCTGCTCCCAGGGGCCGAAGTCCAATTTGCCGTTGGTGATCGCGACCACCACTTCCCGGCCCATGACCTGACGTTTCATATGGGCGTCGGCGTTGTCCTCGCCGGTGCGGTTGTGCCGATAGCCGGACACCGGTTCATGCGGCGCGAGCTTTTCCAGCCAGACGTCATAATCGTGGTGCAACCCGCTCTCGTCGTCGTTGATGAAAACGGAAGCGGTGATGTGCATGGCGTTGACGAGGCAAAGTCCTTCGCGCACGCTGCTCTCGCGCAACGCCGCCTCGACTTGCGGCGTGATGTTGACGAAGGCGCGCCGACCGGGCGTCTCGAACCAAAGCTCCTTGCGATAGGATTTCATCAGCGCGCTCCTCATCGGCGTCGGATGGCGGCCGGAATGTCCGTTGGCGCGAAATCGCCCCGGCGCCGACGACGGAGGCGCGTCGTTCCGGGCTGGCGATCCGACAGCTTCAATCACATATGCGAATTTGTCTATTTCATTTTGTTTCGGCACGCAAAATAACGAATCGACGAGGCCGGGGATTCCGGCATCGGCCTTGCGAAGGGCGGTCGGTCGGCCGTATAAGCGCGCACCCAATCTTCGCCATATTTGTGCGTTCTTCGCTCAAGCGGCGATGCGCCGTATGGACGGCGTGGCGTCCTTTGCGCCTGCCAATGAAGGTCCTCATGTCACTCCGGGACAAGCTTCGTTACCGTTTTATCAAAATATATGCCAATGCAAGCAAGGTTGTTCTTTCGCTTCATTTGGCCTTTTTTCCGTCGATAAGGAAGGAGCTGCCCGTCTGTGAGCCGGCGTCGCGTCCGGAGCCCTCTGAGAGACGCATTCCACGCATCATCTGGCAGACAAACTATACCGGGTCCGTAACTCTTCAGGTTTATGCCTGTTTCCGTTTCAATCGAATTCTATCCATGACCCATGAATACCGTTTTCAGAACGATCAGGAGTGCGACCGATTCGTTAAGGACTTTTATCCAGAAGAAACATGGCGAGCCTATAAGCGCTTGCAAATCGGTGCGGCGCGCGCCGATTTTTGGCGAATGCTGGTTCTGCTGAAATATGGCGGCATTTACCTGGATATTGATGCGAATTTCGTAGAATCTCCGGATAATGTCATTGACGACGACGCCGAGGGCGTCTTCATCGTCATGAAGAACGGCGAGATCACCAATTATTTTCTGGCGAGCGCACCCGGAAATCCGGTTCTCGCCGAGGTTTGCGCGCGCATCGTCCAGAATATCAACGCTGGCGTTTTGCCTGGCGTCTTTGAAATGACCGGCCCGGTCGTACTCGACGCCGTAATCAAGGAATGGGGCGTCAAATATATCAGTTATAAGAAAATCTGCGTCCAGGGCCAGTTTACCTCCAAGAAAGGCCAATATGCCGACAAGCCGGATGGCGTATGGACGATCGCCCAGAAGCTCAAGCCGGTTTTGGCGGAGGAGGCCGCGATCGACGATTCCGCCGCGGGCGGGGGGCAGCCGCGGGAGTTCGGATGATTTCGCGCTCGGGTCGGTAACGGACAGGCTTCGCAGTCTCGCGACAGAGCGTGTCGTAAATAAATCACATATTGTCGTGATTCGGGGCGATTCCAAGTCCAGAATCGCCGCGGCCTAGGAAGAATTGGTGGCGTGACAAATGCAGAGGCGCCGAATAGTTTTCTGCCAAAAGTCGAAAGGACGGACATGCAGCCGCGTCACGACCATTCGCCTCTGCCGGCCGCGCGGCGCGCCGGCCCCATTTTTCCTCATGCTGACGCCGACGAGGTCGCCTTCGCCGGCTTCGCCTTCCTCGCGGGCGATCCGCCGGCGCGCGCCGGCATTTTCACGCTGACCCGCCGGATCGGCGAATTTCTCTATCCCGTGATCTTTGTCGAGGCCGAGGACATGGCGGCCGAAGCCGCGCGGCTGCGCGCGGACGAGCAGGTTCTCACCAGCGGCCTTGCCGACGGCTGTTTCTGGACCGCGCGCGACAACGCCCGTCTGCGCCATCACGCCCTGCGCGACCTGGTCGGCAAATATGACCCGCCGCTCAACGAGGAATTCCGCATGGGCCGGGCCGCGCCCGAAATCGCCGCCCTTGTCGCCGACCGCGCGAAAAACCTTCCCGTGGGCGAGGCGGAGCATGGCGCCGCGGCGATCGACGCCACGGAAGCCGACATCAAGGCGATGGTTCGCGCCTTTTACGCTGAAGCCTTGCACGACCCGTTGATCGGGCCGGTTTTCGTCAGCCACGTCTCGGATTGGGAGCATCATTTCGATATCGTGCAGAATTTCTGGTCGCGCTCGCTGCTCGGCACGTCGCGCTATGCCGGCAGTCCGTTCACGCCGCATCTGTCGATGAACCTCAAGCCAGAATTTTTCGATCGCTGGGTCGCGTTGTTCCGGAAGAACGCCGAGGCTCATTTGAAGCCGGCGGCGGCGCGGGCGGCGATCGCGCGGGTCGAGCATATGAGCGTCTGTTTCCAGGCCGGCCTTTTCCCGCCGACAATGCCGCGGAAGGAGCCGGCGGCGTGACCGGCGCTCAAGAAGGTGGGCCCCAGGCCTTTTTTGCCGCCATGCGCGTGAGTTTCGACCGGATTCTCGGGGAGGGGCGCGGCGATCCGCGCCTGGTGGAGGCGCTGACCGCCCAGGCCTTCGAAAGCTATGAGCGCACCGCCGAAATCCAGAGCGCGGGCCAGCCGGAGCCCGTCTGCGCGCGCGGCTGCGATACATGCTGCTGTCTTCATGTTTCGGCCACGGCGCCGGAAATTTTTCTCGCCGCCCGTTTTCTGCGCCTGACCGCGCCGGCCTTCGCCCGCCATGGCGTCGATCTGGATGAGAGGCTGGCGCGAGCCCATGCCGCGACGGCGGGCAAGAGCCAGCAGGAGCGTTTCACTTCCTGCCAGATGTGCCCTTTCATCATCGGCGGCGCCTGCGCGATCTATTCCGTGCGCACGCTCGCCTGCCGTGGCCATGTCTCCTATGACCGCGACGCCTGCCACGATGTGGCGGCGGGCGGCGATTCCGACGCGCTGCTGTCGGGCGCGCACCGCACGGTGCGTTCCTTGGTCCAGAGCGCCCTGCAGGCGTCGCTGCGCGATGCCGGGCTCGACTGGGGCGTGTGCGAATTCCTCGCCGGGCTCGACCGCGCGTTGCGCGATGAGGATTGCGAAGCGCGCTGGCTGCGCGGCGAAAAGGTCTTCTCCGATCTGCGCGAGGACTTGGGCGTAGCGCAGGACATGGCGGCGACCTTCGACGCGCTGCGGCCGAGCTGATGCGTAGCGGACGAAATCCGGCTTTGGTTCCCTCAAACGTAGGGCTCAAAACGGCGGAAAGCTGTCATAGCGGCTTCAGCCGGTTTTGACCCTACGCGGCCACTCGCGAAAACTGCCCGGCTAGAGCTGGCCGCGGCCATTGCCCCGATCGTCGGGGCTCTGGCGGCACAGGGACGGCCGCCGAAAACCCCGGTCCGCGATCTCGCTGGCCTTTTGGCGGCTTCAGCCGCTATGCGCGCGCCATCCTTGATCAGGCTGATCAATTCGCGTGATAACCGCGACCAGGCTGATCATCAGTTGAACGCCCCGGCTCCTGGGCGTTCAGTTTGCGCTCATGGGCGGCGCGCGCCAAAGGCGCCAGCCACCACGCGATCGGCGCCGACGCAACCAATGTCGCTGCGACCACGAAAGGCATCAACATCATGGCGATGTTCGCGAGCGGCGTCGCTAAAACCAGAACCACGCCGATGCCGAAAACGACGGCCTGCACCATCATGTAAATCACGATGGCGATAACCATGCGATTTGACATGCGATTTCGCATTTTGTCCTCCCAAACACTTTGAATTCCTCTGGCGTACAACGCACAGCGATCCGACCGTGTTCCTTTTCTGGGCAATTTGCGCGCCTCTCGCTTCCTGCCCGAGGTCGCGAACGCAGAGGTGCAAGGCTCGCCGCCGCGTCATAGACCCTGCTCTGGTTCGACACCGCTATTGTCGGCGCCGCCTGGTCCACACCGCATCTGGTCAAGTGCGCCGATGAGGCACTGTACGCGGCAAAAAATGCGGGACGAAATCGTGTCGTCACCTGGACCAAAATTCCGTCGTCGGTTGGGGAATCTCGGCTAGGACAATTGGCAGTAGGTCTCGATACGTATGACGGCTCGAAACGGCTTGCCGCGCGGCAAACAGGATGAGCACACGGACTCTCACTGAGTTTGTCGCGCTAAAGATTTCAGCCCCGCTGCGACGCATGGAGTGTGGAAAGACACGCGGGCGACCCCATAGGCCCTGTTTCGTGGGACGGCTGCTTACCCGGGTAAGAAAATAAGTTGGTCAGCAAGCGCCGAATTACCATTTATGGCGCCGAGCCGTCCTTTGCGGTCGTCAGCGAAGGGCTCCTTCGAGCCGAATGCGGGCGTCGCCTTCGGGCGCCAAGCGTATGATTTTGACCGTTAGGCCGCCGGGGGGTGGATTTCGTCCGGCTCGCGGGCCTTGGCGATGCGCTCATATTCCGAGCGCACATGGTCGGGGCCATATTTGCGCTCCAGGCGCCGAACCGTGAAATGGCCCTTGGCCAGCGACTGGAAATGGTCGATGAAGGCGAGATTGATCGCCGCTCCGCCGAATGCGCCGAGCGCCGGCGTGGCCTGGGCCAGGAGCTTCTGGCTGACCACGAAGCCGAACCTTGTTCCGATCTGCGCCATCAGCTTGACCAGAGCCGGCGCGGCCTCGTCGATCACGCCCCGGCTGGCGATATAGCGCGCGGCTTCCGAGATCGAGCGGGCGAGCAGGCCGCGAATGGCGAAATAGCCTGATTCCGACACATTGTCGCCGGGCGTGCGGCCGTCGAGGGCGAAGACTTCGAGGCAGGCCATGGCGGCCTCCGGGTCGCGCAGATCCTCGCCTTCGGCGCGCGCGATGTCGGCGATCGAGCGCAGCATGACCGTTGTGCTGACCGGCAGTTCTAAGGGCAGGCTGGCGAGGCCGAGCGCGCCGCCCGCCGCGCCTGAGGCGGCGACGAGGATCTTGTGGGCGCGGTCGCGGTCGCGCACCGGCCTGCCGGCGAGGCTCGCCAGCGCCGCGCGCAAAGCGACCTTCATCGCGCCCATGACGGCGCCGTCGATGATTTTCGCGGCCTTTTCCGGCGCCAGGGTCTTGAGGAAATTGACCTTGCGTCCGACCGCATTGGCCAGCCGCAGCGCCGGACCGATATGCTCCAGCCGCCGGACCGCGTCCATCAGGGCGGCGTGGTCGGCGGCGGTCATACGAGCGGAGTCGAGATCGGGTGTCATTTGCGCTGTCCTTCGGCGCGGGGCGACCGCAGGGAAATGTGGCTGATTTTCGTGAATTCAAGCCCGAAATTAACTCTGGCGGTCTGTCGGAGGTTAAAGCGGTCGCTCGTGTCAGTAAAGCGTAAAGGATGTGCGCGCTCGGCCCGCGGCGTCGAGGGCGCTAAAAATCAGGGCATTCGGACGAATCCGGACAATTTGAAGCAATTTTCTCAGCGCTGATTATACTTAATTCGTCTCGGCGCGAAAATGAACGCATTTGTCTAAAATGCGGCAGTTTTACTTACGCCGCCAACAAATCGTCCCGGTCATTATTCCCCTAACACAGGGGAATGACATGCGTGTCTCGAATTTTCTGGTCCTTGCTTTCGCTCTCATGACCGTCGCCTTTCTGGCCAGCCCCGCCGAAGCCTTTTCCAGCCACGACGTTGCCTATGCCTCGGTCGGCGGCGAAACCAGCATTCCCTATGGCTGGCTTGTGTTCTGCGGGCGCTACAAGAGCGAATGCTCCGGCCCCGCCCTTGCTCCGGTCGACGTCAATCTGACCGCCAGCGCGCGGCGCGAGATCGAACAGGTCAATACCATCGTCAATCACGCTGTCGAACCCGTCGCCGACATCGATCATTGGGGCGTGGTCGATCGCTGGGACTATCCGGTGGACGGCAAGGGCGATTGCGAAGATTATGCCTTGCTGAAGCGCAGAATGCTGATCGAGCGCGGCTATCCCCGTCAGGCCCTGCTGATTACGGTGGTTCGCGACGAGAACAACGAAGGCCACGCCATCCTGACGGTCAAGACCAACGCCGGCGAATTCATCCTCGACAATCTCACCGACGAATTGAAGCCGGTCGATCAGGTTACCTATCGTCTGGTGAAGCGCCAGAGCCAGCAGGACCCGAATGTCTGGGTCGCCCTCGGCCCCGCAGCCGCCCCGGTTTACGCCTCGCGTTGAGGACCTTGGGAAACGATGGCGCCAAAACCCCGCTCAGGCGGGGTTTTCTTTTGAGATTTTTCGCCGCGCCCATTATCACCACGGGTTCAGCGGGAGGGATGTTCAATTGCGCGTGGATCTGTTCGATTTCGACCTTCCTGAAGGACGCATCGCCTTGAGGCCGGCGGAGCCGCGAGACTCGGCGCGGCTGCTCGCGGTGACGCCGGACTCTTTTCGCGACGCCTCGGTGCGCGACCTGCCGGCCTTTCTGCGCCCGGGCGACGTGCTGGTGGTCAATGACGCGAGGGTGATCCCGGCGCAATTGTTCGGCTGGCGTCGGCGCGGCGAGGCGGTCGCGCGGATCGAGGCCACCTTGCACAAGCGCGAGGACGCCTCTCATTGGCGGGCCTTCGTCCGGCCGGCGAAAAAGCTGAAACCCGGCGAGAAGGTGATCTTCGGCGAGGCGCGCGAGGGCGCGGCGTGCCTTGCGGGCGCGCTCTGGGCCGATGTGGCCGAAAAGAACGAGGGCGAGGCCTTGCTTTCCTTCAACCTGTCGGGACCTGCGCTCGACGACGCGATTTTCGCCCTCGGCCACATGCCTTTGCCGCCCTATATCGCCTCGCGCCGCGCCGACGACGACAGGGACGCGCGCGACTACCAGACCTTGTTCGCCGACAAGAGCGGCGCCGTCGCCGCGCCGACGGCGGGCCTGCATTTCACGCCGGAACTGGTCGAGGCGGTTCGAAAAGCGGGCGCGACCCTGGAGAAGGTCACGCTTCTGGTCGGCGCCGGGACTTTCCTGCCGGTGAAGGCCGAGGACACCGCCGGCCATGTCATGCATGCCGAATGGGGATCGGTCGACGCCCAAGTCGCGGCGCGGCTGAACGCGGCGCGAGCGGCGGGCGGGCGGATCGTCGCCGTCGGCACGACCTCGCTACGCATTCTTGAAAGCGCCGCCGACCCTTCTGGCGTCATAAGACCCTTCGCCGGCGAGACTTCGATTTTCATTACGCCGGGCTATGAATTCCGCGCGGTCGATGCGCTGATGACCAATTTCCACCTGCCGCGTTCGACCCTGTTCATGCTGGTCAGCGCCTTTTCCGGGCTGGAGCGCATGCAGGCCGCCTACGCCCACGCCATCGAGGCGAATTACCGCTTCTATTCCTATGGCGACGCCTGCCTGCTGCTACGCGGCTGAGAACTTGCGCCACGCGCTCCATTTCCTGAACAGCCGTTCCCTGGCCGGCGGATGCACGTTGAGCTTGGTCAGGTCGCCATTGGCATGGGCGACGAGGACGGGATCGACGAGCCGGCTCCACAGCGGCGGGAGCAAGGTGATCAGGCTCATGCCGGCATAACCGGTCGGCAGCTGCGGCGCTTCCTCGAAATGGCGCAGGGCCTGGTAATGGCGCATCGGATGGGCATGATGGTCCGAATGGCGCGGCAGGTGGTAGAGCATGATATTCGTGCCAGATGGCTCGAATTCCATGAATGGCGCGGTTCGCAGGGCTGGTAGCGGCCGTCCGGCCGCTTGGCGCGCAGCAGACCGTAGTGCTGCACGTAATTGACCATTTCCAGCATGGTGAGGCCGATAAAGCCTTGCAGGACGAGCCAGGGCAGCACGCTCCAGCCGAGCCATGCGACCAGGGCGCCGAACAGCAGCGGCGTGATGATCCAGGCGGAAAGAACGTCGTTGCGCCAAGTCCAATGCGGTTTGCCCCAGTGGGACTGGTCGCGGCGGACGAACCGCTGCTTTTCGAGGTTCCAGGCGTCCTTGACCCCGCCGACCAGGGTCCGCGGGAAATAGACGTAGAAGCTTTCGCCCATGCGCGCGGAAGAGAAATCCTCGGGCGTGGCCGCCCAGACATGATGGGAGCCGTTGTGCTCAATGGTGAAATGGCCGAAAAAGCTCGGCGCCAGCACGAATTTCGCCAGCCAGCGCTCCAGCGTTTCCGGCTTGTGCCCGATTTCATGGGCGTTGGTGATGGCGATGCCGTTGGCTATGCCGAGCGTCACGACGAGGCCGAGCGAATCGATCCAGTTCAGCCCGCCGTTCGTCAGCATCCATGCGCTCCAGATCAGCGAGGCATATTGGATCGGCATGACCAGATCGGCGACCCAGCGATAATAGGGCTCGTTCTCGACCGCCGCGATTTCCGAAATTTCATAGCTCGACTTGTCCACGCCGACGATGAAGTCGATCATGACGACGCCGAGAATGAAAATGGGGCCGAACCAGTAGAACAGGCCCAGCCCGGTCGCCTTGACCAGCAGATAGCCAAACACGGGCAGGGCGGGGGGAATGAAGCCGAACAGCCAGAGCCAGCGCTTGGCTCCATACATGCTGTTGTCGCGGCTCGGCAGAAAGCTTTCGACGTGGCTCACGGCGCGCTCCGATAGCGTGGAAATGCTTGCAAGTCCCTTCTCTAGCGAAGGCGCTGCGGCCGGACTGTCACGGTTAATACATTCTAAACAAAAAATCCGGGGGTCTGAGCAATCTCGTCCCGAGCGAGACGGAGCGCCGAGATCCCGAGAATAAGAAAATTCTACGAGAAAATCAGTGAATCCGCGCAAGTCGCCAGGGCGCGAGGCTCTTGCCCATGCGATCGCGATTGCGACACTCTATGCGCCGTTCCGCCTTGCGCTGCGAGGAGCCGGAGCGCTTTGCTCGATGGGGAAGGATCGTCCATGTCAAAATTCTACTCGGAGAAGCATCGCGCTCTGCAGGACAAATTCGATTCGCGCCGCATGGCCGATTTGATGGAAAACAACATTGTCCATAATGAATTCGCGGAGCACGAGAGCGCGTTCATTCAATCGCTGGACATGTTCTTTCTCTCGACGGTCGATGGGGCCGGCCGGCCCACCGTTTCCTACAAGGGAGGCGCGCCAGGGTTCGTAAGGGTCACTGGCCCTTCGGCGTTGGTCTTTCCATGGTACGACGGCAACGGAATGTATTATTCGGCGGGGAATTTGATGAACGCGGCGCAGGTCGGCCTGCTGTTCATCGATTTCGTGACCCCCAATCGCCTGCGCGTCCAAGGCGAAGCGGAAGTGCGTTTCGAGCATCCGCTTCTCGATCTCTATCCGGGCGCGGAATTTCTCGTCAATGTCGCGGTCGAAGCGATCTGGGTCAATTGCCCGCGCTATATCCATCGCCATGAGAAGGTCGGGCTGTCGAAATATGTGCCGCAGCCGGAAACGCTGGCGCCGCTGCCTGGCTGGAAGCGGCTGGACATCGTGCAGGACGCCATACCGGCGCGCGACCGGGAGCGGGTCGCCGGCGCTGGCGGCGAGCTTTCGATGGAAAGCTATGCGGAACTGATCGCCAAGGGTGAAGCCTGAATCTCCCTCCCGGATTTTTCGGCGGGACTCCCGCCGAGGCGGCTCTCACCGCCGGCGGATAGGGGCCTTGCGCCTCGCATTGCGCCGGCGCCGTGATTAAATCGTCGATCGGAGCTCAATGGCGGCAAAAGGTCTTTTCCCGGCGGCGCGCTTTGACTAGTTTGCGCTGCCGCAGCCCGAGCCGAGATTCCCGCGCCCATGTCCGAACGCGCCGAATATTACGTCACCACCGCCATTCCCTACGCCAATGGCGCGCCGCATATCGGCCATGCCTATGAGCGCATCGCGACCGACGCCTTCGCGCGCTTCCACCGGCTCGACGGGCGCGAGGCGCTGTTCGTCACCGGTATGGACGAGCATGGCCTGAAGATGCAGCAGACGGCGACGCGCGAGGGCTTGACTCCGCTGGCTTTGGCGGATCGCACGGCCGGGCAGTTCCAGGCCATGGGCGAGAAGCTCAACGCCGTCGCCGACGACGTCGTGCGAACCACGCAGCAGCGCCACAAGGCTTGCGTGCAGGAAATCTGGCGGCGGATGGCGGCAAAGGGCGACATTTACTTGTCGAAATACAGCGGCTGGTATTCGGTCCGCGACGAGGCCTATTACGACGAAAACGAACTCACCGAAAACGCCGAGGGCAGGAAATTCGCGCCGACCGGCACGCCGGTCGAATGGGTGGAGGAGGAGAGCTATTTCTTTCGCCTTTCGGCCTATGCTGAAAAGCTGCTGGCCCATTACGAGGCCCATCCGGACTTCATCACGCCGGAGAAATACCGCAACGAGATCGTGGCTTTCGTGAAGCGCGGGCTGAATGATCTTTCGATCAGCCGCACGACCTTCGACTGGGGCATCCCGGTCCCCGGCGACGAACGCCATGTGATGTATGTCTGGGTCGACGCGCTCACCAATTACCTGACCGCGACCGGCTGGTTCGACGGCGGCCCGCGCGCGAAATTCTGGCCCTGCGACGCTCATGTCATCGGCAAGGACATCACCCGTTTCCACGCCATCTTCTGGCCGGCCTTCCTGATGTCGGCGGATGTTCCCTTGCCGAAGCAGATCGTCGTCCATGGCTTTCTGTTCAATCGTGGCGAGAAAATGTCGAAATCGGTCGGCAATGTTATCGATCCGATGGCGCTCGCCGACCATTATGGCGTGGACGCCTTGCGCTATTTCTTCCTGCGCGAGGTGCCCTTCGGCCAGGACGGCAACTATTCCCACGAGGCTATCGTCCAGCGCATCAACGCCGATCTCGCCAATGATTTGGGCAATCTGGCGCAGCGTTCGCTGTCGATGATCGCCAAGAATTGCGGCGCGAAGGTTCCCGAGCAGGGCGAGGTCCAGTCGGCCGACGCCGAGATGCTGGCCAAGACCTATGGGGCGGTTGAGGCGGTCCGCGGCGCGATGGCCGCCTATGCGCCGCATCAGGCGCTTGCCGAAATCTGGGCCGTGGTGGGCGACGCCAACCGCTATTTCGCCGGCCAGGAGCCCTGGAAGCTTGGCAAAAGCGATCCGGGGCGGCGCGACGCGGTTCTGTTCACGACCATCGAAACCCTGCGTGTGGTTGGCGTCCTATGCCAGCCCTTCATTCCAGCGGCGGCGGGAAAATTGCTTGACCTTCTCGCGGTCCGCGCCGATGAGCGCGATTTCCGTTATGCGACGCCGGAGCATCGGCTGTTCGCCGGCGCCGACCTGCCGGCGCCGGCGCCGATCTTCCCGCGCTATGTCGAGCCGGAGGCGGCCAACTGATGCTGATCGACACCCATTGCCATCTCGATTTCCCGGAACTGGTCAAGGACCGCGCCGGGGTGCTGGATCGCGCCGCCGCCGCCGGGGTCGGCCGGATGATCACGATCTGCACCGAGATCGAGAAATTTCCCGACATTCGCGCCATCGCCGAAAGCGACGACAACATCTTCTGTTCGGTCGGCACGCATCCCAACCACGCGCAAGACGAGCGCGAATTTTCCTCCGCCGAAATCGTCAACCTTGCAATGCATGAGAAATGCGTGGCGATTGGCGAGGCGGGGCTCGATTATCATTACGACCGCGCCCCGCGCGATCTCGCCCATCGCGTCTTCCGCGCCCATATCGTGGCGGCGCGGGAAACCGGCCTGCCCTTGGTGATCCATACCCGCGACGCCGACGAGGACATGGCGGCGATCCTGGCGGACGAGATGGCCAAGGGAAAATTCAAGGCGCTGCTGCATTGCTTTTCGTCCAGCCGGGCGCTGGCCGAACGGGGAGTCGAGCTTGGGCTTTACGTCTCCTTTTCCGGCATCGTGACCTTCAAGAACTCGCACGAATTGCGCGAGATCGCGAGGGACGTCCCGCTCGACCGGATGCTCATCGAGACCGACGCGCCTTTCCTCGCCCCCACGCCTTATCGCGGCAAGACCAACGAGCCGGCTTTTGTCGCGCAGACGGCGAAAATTCTCGCCGAGGTCAAGGGAATCGAACTTGATGAGCTGGCTGAAGCGACGACAGCCAACGCCATTAAATTGTTCGATAAAATGCCGCCGCTCGCCGCATGACGATTGACGTTGTCATATTGGGCTGCGGCTCGTCGGCGGGCGTCCCCCGCGTCGCGCAGGGCTGGGGCGAATGCGACCCCAACAATCCGAAGAACCGCCGCCGCCGATGCGCCATCCTGGTGGAAAAGCGCGGCGAGAGGGAGCCGACCAGGCTGCTGGTGGACGCCGGCGCCGACCTGCGCGAGCAGTTGATCGCGACCGAGGTCCATCGGCTCGACGCGGTGCTGCTGACCCACGCCCATGCCGACCACATCCACGGCCTCGACGATCTGCGGCCCCTGACCATGGCCATGCACCGCAAGATCGACGTTTTCTTCGATCCGCCGACCTGGGCCGCGGTGGGTTCGCGTTTCGATTATCTGTTCGAGACCCCGCCGGGCAGTAATTATCCGCCGCTGCTCATCCCCCATGTCTTCGATTATGGCCGAAGCTTTGCGCATGGCGGCCCGGCCGGGGAGATCGACGTTCTGCCCTTCCGGCTCAATCATGGCGACATCGACGCCGTCGGTTTTCGTTTCGGCGCCTGCGCCTATACGCCGGACGTCAAATATGTCCCGCCCGAGAGCATGGAGTTTCTGGAAAATCTCGATCTGTGGATCGTGGACGCGCTTCGGCACAAGCATCATCCGAGCCATCTCTCGGTAGCTGAGACGCTGGAGCTGATCGCGCATTTCAAGCCGAAGCGCGCGGTGCTGACCAATCTGCACACCGATCTCGATTACGAGGTCCTGCGCCGTAATCTGCCGGCGAATATCGAGCCGGCCTATGATTTCATGCGGCTGAGCGTCTAGCCCTTGGACCGGCTGGCCGAACATTACCGGCTCTGCGGCGAGGCCCTGCGCGAGGCCGACCGCGACCGCTGGCTGGCGTCGATGTTCGCGCCGGACGCGGCGCGGCCGCATCTTTTCGCGCTTTACGCCTTCAACGCCGAGGTCGCGCGCATAAGCGAGCAGGTTTCCCAGCCGCTGCTGGGCGAAATGCGGCTGCAATGGTGGGTCGACGCGCTCAATGCGGCGGGGGGCGGCGAGCCTTCCGCCAATCCTACCGCCGACGCCTTGCTCGCGACTGTCGAGACCTGCGGCCTGCCGCGGCAAAAGCTGCTGGATTATCTAGAGGCGCGGCGCTTCGACCTTTACGACGACCCGGCGCCGGACAGGGCCTTTCTGGACCAATATTGCGACGAGACCTGTTCCGTTCTTTTTGGCCTTGCGGCCCGCATTCTGGGCGGGGCCGAGGCCGAGGATGTCGCGGCTGCGGCTGGCCGCGCCTATGCCGTCACGGGCTTGCTGCGGGCGCTGCCCTGGCATGTCGCGCGCCGGCAATGCTACCTGCCTGTCGATATGCTTGCCCGGCATGGGCTGACGCCGGCCGATCTGTTCGCGCGCGACGGGACGCAAGCCGTCAAGGCCGCGTTGGCGGAGCTGCGCGCTTTGGCGCGCGACGATCTGGTCAAAGCGAAACATGGCGTCCTCTCCCTCCCCAGGCCGGCGCGCGAGGCTTTCCGCCTTCTCGCTCTGCCCGGGCTTTATCTGGACCAAATGGAGCGCCGGGATTACGATCCCTTTTCGACGCCCGTCAACGTGGCGCCCTGGCGCAGGCAGTGGGCGCTCTGGCGATACAAAAGCTAGATCCGAAAATCCGTTCGCACAGGGCGTCCTCTTGGTTCTCTTTCGTGGCCTTCGCCTCGGCGGGGATCTCGTCCTCGCCGAAACAGGCCTGTTCCCAAAGGTCGATCTTGGCGACGTCGTGATTGACGGACGCGAGATCGTCCTCGCGCCGGATCGCGGCGTCCATCGGATGCTCCCTTTCGGGCGAAGATATCCTCCGCCCGTGAAGGTCCCGCGACAGAAATCGGGGCGAATCGTGGCGAGATTCGACCTCTCTCGGGCGGCCGGTCGGGGAAACGCCCGCCGTTTCCCGACTGTTCGACCTTATGGCGCCGCCGGGCAGGCAATTTCCTTTCGGACGGCCGCGGCGAAGGCCTTCAGCCCGCAATTGATGCGCAAGGGGTTGAGTTTGCCGCCCTTTGGCCAGGCCTGATAGGTCACGATGCTGCGCGTGATGGCGATGACTTTGTAATTTTCGGCGCCGGCCGAATAGCATTTGCCGGCTTCGATCGCTTCTTCATTCATCGGCATGACGGGGTTCCTTTCGGCCTCAATCGTGGTCGTGATCTTCTTTGACATGTCGGACATGTTTCGCCAGGAAAGCCCCGGCCGCGTCGGCGCCGTCGCCGTCGATCTCATGGCCGAGGCCGGGCCGCTTGAAGCTCCAAACCGGCGCGCCGCGCGCCTTCAGGGCGTCCTTCAGCGCCAGCATGGCGGAATAACGGGCGTCGGCGTCGCCGTGGACCAGCAGGGTCGGGGCCGGGTCGGCGAGTTCGTCAGGCAGCGTCTGCGTCGGATAGGCGCCGGAAAAACCGACCAGGGCGGCGAGCTTCTGAGGCCGGCGCAGGCCGACGGTCAGCGCCAGTTCCGCGCCCTGGCCGAAGCCGACCAGCGCGAGATGGGAGGCGGGCAGGCGGGTTGTCGCGAGTTGCGCGTCGAGGAAGGAATCGAGCGCGGCGGCGCTTTCGGCGAAAGATTGCGGCCGTTCCGCCTCGCGCCAGACCGCGCGGCCTTCGGGGTCGCGGAAAGGGGCTTCGAGCGCGACGAAATCCGCCTTGATCATCTCGGGCACCCAGCCCAGGGCGAGATCGGCCATGTCCTGGCCGCTCCCGCCTTCGCCATGGAGCAGGACGACGAGATAGACGGGCTTGCCGCAGGATAAAGCGGCGAGTTTCGGACCTTCGATGATTTCGGCCATGGCGGTCTCGCGGATTGCGCGGACCGCCAATCAATTATCGTGCCGCGTCGAATGTCGCGCCGCATGGCCCGATCCCTGCTTCGGCTTGGCGGCGTCGCCTTTGTGACAGGACGGGGCGGCGCGAGGGACAAAGGGCATGCCGATGACGCTTGATCTCAACGGAAACTGGACCGACGCCGATCTCGCCAAATTGCTGGCTTCGCAGGTGGACGACCGCGACTGGCGCCTGGAAGTGGACGCCAAAGGCGTCGCTTCGCTCGCCGACAAGACCGCCAATCCGACCGGTTCCGACTACGACGAAACCCTCCATTGTTTTCTTGAGACCTGGATGGCGGGCACGGATTTCGTCGGCCCATCGGCCGCGGGTGAGAAGGCCCTCGTCGGGAAGATCGCCAAGGCGCTGCGCGACAATTACCCGGCTCTCAAAGGACCCAAATTCGTATATGTTGCTTTGTGAGGGCCTCGCGGGAGGCCCGCGAGGCCGAGGCGCGTCATGGCGAAATCGGGCGGGAAAAATCCCTATCTGAGTCTGTGGCTCAGCGGCGCCAACAAGGTTTTCGGCGCCGCGCGCGGCCACGCCATGAATGAAATGCGCCGACAGCAGGGGATCGCTTTGCGCAAGGCGCAAAAGACTGTTCTGGATTTCTGGGGCGGCGCGCTGAACCCCGGCGTGGCGAAGACGCGCAAGACGAGGAAGTGAAGGAAAAAGTCCCGGTTTGAACTTCGGTCTGCAACGTCAGAAAGCCCTTCGAGCTTGCTTCCCAACGTCCGTGCCAACGCCATCAGCGGTCACGCCGCAAGTCATTCGAACGCGTGCTTATGACCCGATGCGGTATTGCATATTCGAGAGAATGTTGTCGCCCACGGCTGAAAGCCAGTCCTGCCCCTGGTTGCCGGGTCTCTGGGCGACCACGCCGGGACAGGTAGTGAACGAATGAGCTATGAGGAACGTGACAAAGTCTTGGCCGACTTCGTCCAATCATTCGAGCCCTCCAATTCCGTTGGAACCTTGTCGACGACAAGCTTCATTCGTCGGTCGAGAGCCGGTAGCCGACGCCCGGTTCGGTCAGGATGAGGCTTGGCGAGTCGGGTTTAGCCTCGATCTTGGCGCGTAATTGGCCGACGAAGACCCGCAAATAGGGCGTGTCCTGGGCGTGGGCCGGGCCCCAGACGCTGAGAAGAATCTGGCGGTGCGTCGCCACGCGCCCCGCATGATGGACCAGGAAGGCCAGGAGGTCGTATTCCTTTGGTGTCAGCTTCACCGGCGTTCCGTCGCGCGTGACAAGGCGACGTTCGAGATCGACGCGCAGTCCGTCCGCCTCGAAGATCGTCCGCTTCGGCTGCTCGTGATTGGCGAGCCGCGACGCGACGCGCAATCGCGCCAGCAGCTCGCCGATCTTGAAAGGCTTTTCGACATAATCATTGGCGCCGAGGTCGAGCGCCTCGATTTTTTCCACCTCGCGCTCGCGGGCGGACAACACGATGACCGGCTTGGCCGAAAAGCCGCGCGCCTTGGTGAGAACCTCCTTGCCATCCATGTCCGGCAGGCCGAGATCGAGAATGATCAGGTCGGGCGCGGCGGTGGCGATCAGATGCAGCGCCTGCCGGCCCGTCGTGGCGTGGATGACTTCATAATCCGAAGCCTCCAACGCCGTGGTCAGGAACTTCAGGATCTGTTCCTCGTCGTCGACGACCAGCACACGCTGCTTCATGCGGGCAATCTCTCCTTGATCTGCGCGACCGGGAACCGCAGCACGATCCGCGTTCCGCGCCGGCGCACCGCCGGGCTTTGCGCTTCGATCGTTCCGCCCATCGCCTCGACCAGTCCCTTGCAGATGGACAGGCCAAGGCCCGTCCCGGCCTTGCGACCGTCAGCCTTGCCGCCCCGATAGAATTTTTCGAACACGCGGGTCAAATCCGCCGGCTTGATCCCCGGTCCTTCGTCGGTGACGCTGATCACCGCATGTTCGCCCTCGCGGCGGGCGTGGACCATCGCAGTCGAGCCGCCGCCATATTTATGGGCGTTGTCGAGCAGGTTGAACAAGACCTGTTCCAGAAGCTGGGCGTCGCCACGAATGAAAGGCAGCTCAGGGGCCAGCGAGGTCTCGATGGTTTGCGCGCCGAAGGCCTTGCGGCCGCGTTCGACCGCGTTGCGGATGCAGTCGATGGGATCGATGTAATCCTGACGCGCTTTCAGCGCGCCGGATTCGATGCGTGACATGTCGAGCAAATTCGCGATGAAGCGGGTGAGGCGCTCCGTTTCTTCCTCGGCGGATTCCAGCAGCTCCTCGGTTTTTTCGGGCGACAGCCGATCACGTAATTGCCGCAGGGTCGAAATGGCGCCGGCGATTGTCGCGAGCGGCGTGCGCAGATCGTGCGAAAGCGACGACAGCAGCGTCGTGCGCAGCTTTTCATTGTCTTCGAGCGCCGCCGCGCGCACCGCTTCGCCGACCAGAAGCGAACGATCGACGGCCAGCGCAGTCTGTTCGAGGATCGAGGTCAGGGCGCGTTCGACTTCAGGCGTTGGCGCGGCGCCGCGCGCCATGGGCTCGAAGCCGAGCACGCCGACCGCGCCGCGCGGCGTGACCAGAGGCCGGAACTGCCTGGCGAGCGTGGGAAGCGTGTCCGTATGCCAGCCGGCGATTTCATTCTTGGAAAAGGCCCAGCGCGCGGCGCTCATCTCGCCTTCATTCAGTTCCACGTCTGGCGGCCAGGCGATGCTCACCTGCAGGTCGCCGTCCTCCGGGATCAGAAACACGACGGCGCCGCCGACGATCTTTTGCAGATGAGCGGCCGCGGCCCACAGCACGTCGTCGAGCTTCGCGGCGCCCGCCAGCTTGCGCGAGAAGTCGTAGAGCGATTCCGAATGTTGGGCGCGCTGGCGCACGGCCTCGGCCTGATCGTGCGCGCGGCCGGCCAGCGAGCCAGTAAGCACCGCCACGGCGAGGAAAGCCAACAGCGACAACAACTCCTGCGGCTCGGCGATTGTGAAGGTGTAAAGCGGTGGAATGAAGAAGAAATTATAGGCCAGGAAGGACAGGAAGGAGGCGGCGACCGCGGACCACAGGCCATAAAACGCCGAACACGCGAGGACCGCCAGCAGGAACACCATCGACAGGTTCGGCAAATCAAGGAAGTGCGTCAGGGCCTCCCCGACGCCCACCGCCGCGGCGACGGCGAAAACGGCCGCCAGAAAGCCAGGAAACACGCGTTTCGGCTGCGGGCGCGTCCATCGGAACGCGGCGCGCGGCGCCTTGTCCGCCGGCGTCGTCACCACATGGACGGCGATATCGTCCGACCGAATAACCATCTCGTCGGAAAAGCTGCCGCCGAAGCGCCGGCGCAGAAAGCCGGCGCGCGAGCGGCCGAGCACGATCTGGGTCGCGTTTTCGCGGCGCGCGTAACGCAGGACTTCCGCGACCATGTCGCTGGCGCTCAGGCGCTGGGTCTGGGCGCCCAGCCGCTCCGCCAATTGCAGGGCTTCGTCGATCCGCTTGAGGCGCGCTGGGTCTGTCTCTTCATGGCCTTGCCGCTCGACATGAACGACGACCCAGGAGGCGTTGAGGCGGGTCGCCATGCGGCTCGCCGTGCGCACCAGGATTTCGGCGCGGTCGTCGGCGCCGATGCAGACAAGCAGATATTCCGACGTCTCCCATGGTCCTTCGATGGCGTTCTGCCGCAGGTAATTGACCATCTGGTCATCGACCCGATCGGCGGTGCGGCGCAACGCCAGTTCGCGCAAGGCGGTCAGATTGCTGGGGGTGAAGAAATTCTGCACGGCGCGGCGCGCGGTCTGCGGCATATAGACCTTGCCCTCCTGCAGACGCTGGATGAGTTCGGCGGGCGTGATGTCGACGAGGATCACATCCTGCGCCGTTTGCAGCACGTTGTCCGGCACGGTCTCGCGCACCGCCACGCCGGTCACCCGGCTGACGACGTCGGCAAGGCTTTCCAGATGCTGGACGTTGAGCGCGGTCCACACGTCCACGCCGGCGTCGAGCAGTTCCTCGACATCCTGCCAGCGTTTCGGATGGCGGCTCTCCGGCGCGTTGGTGTGGGCGAGTTCGTCGACGACGATCAGGCCCGGCCTGCGCGCGAGCGCGGCGTCGAGGTCGAATTCCTCGATACTCCGGCCGCGGTATTCGACCATGCGGCGCGGCAACACGTCGAGGCCTTCGAGCAGGGCCGCGGTCTCCGAGCGGCCATGGGTTTCGACCAGCCCGATCACCACGTCGATCCCGTCGGCTTTCAGCCGGCGGGCGCCTTGCAGCATGGCGTAGGTCTTCCCGACGCCGGGCGCGGCGCCGAGGAAGACCTTGAGCTTGCCGCGCCTGCCGTCTCCCGTCAGCGCCAGCAGCGCGTCGGGATCGGGGCGGCGTTCGTCATGGGCGTCGGGCGGCATGGTTCATTTTAGCTCATCCAGCGCGAGATTGAGCGACAAAACATTCACTCGCGGTTCGCCGATCACGCCGATCCAGCGCGCCTCTGTCTGCGCCGCGACCAGATCGCGCAACCGCCGCTCGTCCAGTCCGCGCGCCTTGGCCACGCCCGCGACCTGGGCGAGCGCGTTCTGCGGCGAAATATCCGGATCGAGGCCGGAGGCCGAGGTCGTCAGCGCGTCCGCCGGCAACGGCGCCGTCCAGCCGGCGGCCTTTTTGGCTTCTGTGGCGGCGGCGACGCGGGCGATCAATGCCTTCGAGGTCGGGCCGAGATTGGAGCCCGACGAATTGGCGGCGTTATAGGGCGCGTCGACGGTTTTGCTCGGATCCCTGGGGTCAGGCGCGACCGTCGCCGAGGGGCGCGGCTGGAAATAGCGCGCGGAAGCGAAATTCTGCCCGATCAGGCTGGAGCCGACGACTTTTCCCTCCTTCACGATCAGGCTGCCACCGGCCTGGCGCGGCAAGGCGATGCTGGCCACGCCGGTGATCGCGAAAGGATAGACGAGACCTGTCAGCACTGTGAAAAGAACCAGCAGGACAAGCGCGGGACGAAAATGCTTAAGCATGGGTGCCTCCTCAAGCCAGGTGCAGCGCCGCGACCACAAGGTCGATCAGCTTGATGCCGATGAAGGGCGCGATCAGCCCGCCGACGCCGTAAATCAACAGATTGCGCCGCAGCAGCGCCGCCGCGCCGACGGCGCGATAGGAGACGCCCTGCAACGCCAGCGGGATGAGGGCGACGATGATGAGGGCGTTGAAGATCACCGCCGACAGGATCGCCGATTGCGGCGAAGCCAGATGCATGACATTGAGCGCGCCAAGCTCCGGATAGGTCGCGACGAACAGGGCCGGCAGGATGGCGAAATATTTCGCCACGTCATTGGCGATTGAGAAGGTCGTCAGCGAGCCGCGCGTCATCAGGAGCTGCTTGCCGATTTCCACGATCTCGATCAGCTTGGTCGGATCGCTGTCGAGATCGACCATGTTGCCGGCCTCGCGCGCGGCTTGCGTCCCGGTCTGCATGGCGACGCCGACATCGGCCTGGGCGAGGGCCGGCGCATCATTGGTGCCGTCGCCGCACATGGCGACAAGCCGGCCGCCGGTCTGCTCCTTGCGGATGAATCTGAGCTTGTCCTCCGGGGTCGCCTCGGCGAGGAAATCGTCGACGCCAGCCTCGGTCGCGATCGCCGCGGCGGTGAGCGGATTGTCGCCAGTGATCATCACCGTCTTGATGCCCATGGCGCGCAAGGCTGCGAAGCGCTCCTTGATGCCCGGCTTGACCACGTCCTTGAGATGGATGAGGCCGAGCAGCACGCCATTTTCCGCGACCGCCAGCGGCGTGCCGCCGGACCGGCTGATGCGCTCGACGCCGTGGCGGAATTCCGTGGGCGCCTGTTCGGACGTCAGGCCGGCGAATTTCAGCACGGAATCGACCGCGCCTTTGCGGACGCTGCGCCCCTGGACCTCGACGCCCGACAGGCGCGTCTGCGCGGCGAAGGGGATGACGACAGGCGCCTTGCCGGCAAGGTCGGGCTCAGTCAGGCCGAAATCACCCTTGGCGAGCGCGACGATCGAGCGGCCCTCGGGCGTTTCGTCCGCGAGGCTGGCCAGCAGCGAGGCTTCCGCCAGCTTGCGGAGTTCGACGCCCGGCAGCGCGATGAATTCGCTGGCCATGCGGTTGCCGAAGGTGATGGTGCCGGTCTTGTCGAGCAACAAGGTGTCGACGTCGCCCGCCGCCTCGACGGCGCGGCCCGAAGTGGCCAGCACGTTGAAGCGGACCAGGCGGTCCATCCCGGCGATGCCAATCGCCGACAGCAGGCCGCCGATGGTGGTGGGAATGAGGGTCACCAGCAAGGCCACCAGCACGACGACGGTAGGCGCGGCGCCGGAATAGACCGCCAGCCCGTAAAGCGTCGCCACCGCGATCAGGAAGATCAGGGTCAGGCCGGCGAGCAGGACCGAAAGCGCCAGTTCGTTCGGCGTCTTCTGCCGCTCCGCGCCTTCGACCAGAGCGATCATGCGGTCGATGAAGGTTTCGCCCGCTTGTGCGGTGATGCGCACCTTGATCCAGTCGGAAAGGACCGTGGTGCCGCCGGTCACCGCCGAACGGTCGCCGCCCGCCTCGCGGATCACCGGCGCGGATTCGCCGGTGATCGCGCTTTCATTGACCGAGGCGACGCCCTCGATGATATCGCCGTCGGAGGGGATCAGATCGCCGGCCTCGACCAGGACGACGTCTCCGACCTTCAGGTCGAGCGCCGAAACCGCCTGGACCACGGCGGAAAGGCCGCTGCGGCCGTCCGGGTCCATGAGGCGCTTGGCCATCGTGTCCGAACGGGTCGCGCGCAGGGTCGCGGCCTGCGCCTTGCCGCGTCCTTCCGCCACGGCTTCGGCGAAAGTGGCGAAGAGAACCGTGAACCAGAGCCAGGCGGCGATCTGGCCGGAAAAGAACGGCGCGCCCGTCCCATTGATCGTGTCGCGCAGCCAGAGGAGGGTGACGAGCGCCGCGACGACCTCGGTGACGAAGATCACCGGATTGCGCATCAATTGCGACGGCGCCAGCTTCTTGAACGCATCCGCCGCCGCCTGGCCAATGATGCCAGGGTCGAAAAGCGCGAGCGTGTGTTTCGCTTCGGATTTCGCAGACATGGAAAGCTCCGTCAGAAAGTCTTGCCGGCGAGCATCAGGACATGCTCGACGATCGGCCCCAGCGCGAGGGCCGGGAAGAATTGCAGGCCGCCGACGATCAGGATGACGCCGACCAGCAGGCCGACGAACAGCGGCCCGTCAGTGGGAAACGTGCCAGCAGAGGCGGCGGCCTTCTTCTTGGCGGCGATCGAGCCGGCCATGGCCATCACCGGCACGACATAGCCGAAGCGTCCGAGCGCCATGGCGATGCCGGTGGTGACGTTAAACCATGGCGTGTTGGCGCTGAGGCCGGCGAAGGCGGAGCCGTTGTTGCCGGTCGCCGACGTATAGGCATAGAGGATCTCCGACAGGCCGTGCGGTCCCTTATTGGCGAGGCTCGCCAGGGCGACCGGCAGGACCGCGGCGACCGCGGAAAAGCCGAGAATCGACAACGGCAGGATCAGCACGGCAAGCATGGCCAGCTTGATTTCCCGCGCTTCGATCTTCTTGCCCAAAAATTCCGGGGTGCGGCCGACCATCAGCCCGGCGATGAACACCGAGAGAATGGCGAAGACGACCAGACCATAAAGTCCGGAGCCTACGCCGCCCGGCAGCACCTCGCCCAACTGGATCATGAGCAACGGCACGAAACCGCCGAGAGGCGTGAAGGAATCGTGCATGGCGTTGACCGCGCCGCAGGACAGGCCGGTGGTCACGGCGGCGTAAAGGGCGGATAGAGCGACGCCGAAGCGCGTCTCCTTGCCCTCAAGATTGCCGGCGGACCCGTCGAGGCCCAGCGCCGTCAGCAGCGGATTGCCGGAGGCTTCCGCCCAATAAGCCAGAGCCGCGCCCGCGACCAGGATCACGCCGACGCTGGCGACCAGCGCCCAGCCCTGGCGAACCGAGCCGACCATCTTGCCGAAGGCGATCAGCAGCGCGGTGGAGACCGCCAGCATCGACCAGATCTGGAGGATATTGGCGAAGGCGTTCGGGTTTTCGAACGGATGCGCCGAATTGGCGTTGAAAAAGCCGCCGCCATTGGTGCCAAGCTGCTTGATGGCCTCCTGGCTCGCGACCGGGCCCAGTGAGATCGTCTGTTTGGCGCCTTCGAGCGTGGTCGCGTCCACCGAGCCGAGCAGGGTCTGGGGAACGCCGGTCGCGACGAAGGCCAGGGCGACCGCAATGGAGAGCGGCAGCAGCACGTAGAGAGTGCAGCGGGTCAGGTCGACCCAGAAATTGCCGAGCGTCGCGGCGCCGTGGCGGGCGAAGGCGCGGGTCACCGCAAGCGCCAGCGCAATGCCTGTCGCGGCGGAAAGGAAATTATGCACCGCGAGACCCGCCATCTGGGAAAAATGGCTCATGGTCGTCTCGCCGCCATAGGCCTGCCAGTTGGTGTTGGTCAGGAAGCTGATCGCCGTGTTGAAGGCGAGATCCGGCGGGACATTGTCGAAACCCTGCGGATTAAGCGGCAGAAAGGCCTGCAGCCGCAGGATGGCGTAAAGCGAGGCGAAGCCGGCGAGACTGAACATCAGCATCGCGAGCGTATAGGCGAGCCAGCCCTGTTCCTTGTCGGGTGACACGCCCGCCAGTTTATAGAAAAGGCGCTCGACGGGTTCGAGCAGTGGCGAAAGGAAATTGCGCTGGCCGTCGAAAACCGCCGCCATGTAAAGGCCCAGCGGTCGCGCCGTGATCAACACGAGGCCAAGGACGAGGCCGATTTGCAGCCATCCGTTGAGGGTCATGGGAAAGTCTCCCGAGGGAATCAGAAACGCTCAGGCTTGAGCAGCGCGACGACGAGATAGACGCCGAGGCCGAGGGCGACGATGAGGCCGGCGATGGGTTCGAACATGGCCGCCTCCTTCAGGCGCGGGTGAGCGCGTTGGCGTAAAGCGCCATCGCGCCGATCAGGCCAAAGCCTGCGACGAGGAAAATCACATCCGACATGTCTCGCTCCTTTGCGGTTTTTCCGGAGCGAAGATTGGTCGGATCAGCATAAAAGTTCGACGGAGAAATCCGTTGCGCCGCATAAGGCGCCCGTAAGGATTTATTGTCCGGCAGTGCGCCGTGGGCGCCGGATGCAAGCAGAGGCGCTACCTGACGAAAATCGATGATCCCGTCCGCTTCAGCGCAGAAGATCGAGATTCGTGGCGGCGATCATGTCAGAGCGGCAGGAGGTGACTGCGGAAGACATGTTTCAATCCGACGCGAAGGCGATAGCACAGGCCGAGCAGGACATCTCTCTCGGTGTCGATTCCGGAAATAAGGCTGGCCGACCGAAAATTTCCGCTGATGGCGCGACTCTGCCTTTGCCGGTTAGGCCGCTAACGATCCTTGACCGGACCTTCGTTCTACGGCGCTGCGCCCAAAATCGAATTTCGCCACATGGCGCCACGGAAATGATCAGCCAGCCGCCAGCCAGGCGCGCAAATCCGCCTCGGCGCGCTGCGACAGGGCGCGCTTCTTCGCCACGGCTTTTTCCGGTCCCCGCAGGCGCTTGCCGTCCGGCGATTTTGGGGTGAAGTCGAGCGGCGGGAACAGGCCGAAATTGACGTTCATCGGCTGGAAGCTGCGCGGCCCGGCGTCAATCGTCTCGATATGGCCGGCGGTGATGTGGTTGAGCAGGGCGCCGAGCGCACTGGTCCGGGGCGGCGGCGGAAGGTCGCGCCCCAGGCGTTCGGCCACCGCCATGCGCCCGGCGATCAGGCCGATGCCGGCGCTCTCGACATAGCCCTCGCAGCCGGTGATCTGGCCGGCGAAGCGCAGGCGGGGCTCGGCCTTCAGCCGCAGCTTTTCGTCGAGAACCTTCGGCGAATTGAGAAAAGTGTTGCGGTGCAGGCCGCCGAGCCGGGCGAATTCGGCGCGCTCCAGCCCGGGGATTTGCCGGAAGGTTTCGACTTGCGCGCCATAAAGCAGCTTGGTCTGGAAGCCAACCATATTATAGAGCGTTCCCAATGCGTTATCCTGCCGAAGCTGGACGATCGCACAGGGTTTGACGGTTGGATTGTGGGGGTTGGTCAGGCCCACCGGCTTCATCGGCCCATGGCGCAGGGTCTCGCGGCCGCGCTCGGCCATGACCTCGATCGGCAGGCAGCCGTCGAAATAGGGCGTCTTCTCGAAATCCTTGAACTGGGTCTTGGGGCCTTCGATCAAGGCGGTGACGAAGGCCTCGTATTGCTCGCGGTCGAGCGGACAGTTGATGTAATCGGCGCCGGTTCCGCCCGGCCCGGCCTTGTCGTAGCGCGACTGGAACCACGCCTTCTCCATGTCGATGGAGTCGCGGTAAACGATGGGCGCGATGGCGTCGTAGAAGGCGAGCTCCGCCTCGCTGGTGAGGGCGCCGATCGCTTCGGCGAGCGCGGGGGAGGTGAGCGGCCCGGTGGCGACGATCACATTGTCCCATTCCGCCGGGGGCCGGCCCGCCACTTCCTCCCGCCGGATTTCGATCAGCGGCTCCTTTTCCAGCGCCAGGGTGACGGAGGCGGCGAAGCCGTCGCGGTCCACCGCCAGCGCCCCGCCCGCCGGCACCTGATTGGCGTCGGCGCAGCGCATGATCAGCGAATCCATCGCCCGCATTTCCCGATGCAGCACGCCGACGGCGTTGGTTTCGCTGTCGTCGGAGCGGAAGGAATTGGAGCAGACCAATTCGGCGCAGAGCCCGGTCTTGTGGGCGTCGGTGGCGCGCACGGGGCGCATTTCGTGCAGCACGACGGGAACGCCAGCGCGAGCGATCTGCCACGCGGCCTCGGAGCCGGCGAGGCCGCCGCCGATAACGTGGATTGGGGCAGGGGAGGGATTTCGTGTTTCTGTCATGCGGCTGTGTAGAATAACTCGCGGCCGGAGGGAAAGCCGCGGTTCGGTTCGATGGGGTCCTGGTTCAGCCGAGGCGCAGCTTTCGCCGCAACGCCCGGGCGGCCGGGCATACCCGTCCGCCGCTGATTCGGTCGGCGCCAGAATTCAGTTCCGACGCCTTCGAACGGCTGTTGCGCTCGTCAGGCGTGGAATGTGAAATTCGCCGCCATCCCCGCGAGAGTCGTCACATCCATGTTCTTCAATGTCAGGGTGTCGCCGTCCGCCGCGCTTATGAGCACGTTGGCTCCCATATTCGTGGTGTGCTGCATCATGGTGTTGAAATCGGCGAATTCCGACGTCGGCAACGAGATCGTGTCGCCGGCGCTGAAATTGGTGATCGTATCGGCGCCATAGATGGCGTTGAACACGAAGGTCGTCGCGCCGGAGCCGGTCATTTTGTCGCCGCCCAGGCTCGTCAGCGTCTGGCCGCCGGTCAAGGCGACGAGGGCATGGCCGCCGCTGTTGAGGTCGAATGTCTCCTGCAGCGCGACGCCGCTCACATTGTCCATGACGTGATAGGCGTCATAGGACTGGCCCGACACATTGGTGAAATTATAGATGGTGTCGGTGACCGTTGAGCCGGAATAATCCTGCTCGACCGAGGAATAGGGCGTCGATGACAAGCCGGAATAGACGACTTTTTGCAATTTGCCCGCCGCCGAGACGTCCACTTCCTCGGCCGTATAGCTCTGATTCTTGATCCCGGAGAGGAACATTTTGTAGCCCTCGAAGGTCCCGCCCGCATAATCGAGTTCGAGCGATTGATAGGCTTGATTCGCCACGCCGGTCAGCACGACGCGCGACAGGGCGCCGCTGGCATCGAAGTCCTCTTCCTCGCCGGTGTAGGACTGGCCCACGATATTCTTGAAGAAGAACTTATCGCCGACGAAGGCGCCGGAAGAATTGTAGTCGAGTTCATAGGACGAATAGGCCGCGCCAGACGGCGCCGCGACGTCGAATTTCGAACCGGCGAACACGCCGCCGACATAATCGTATTCATAGGCGGAATAGGTGCTTCCGGCCGCGCCGGTGAAAGCGACCCGCGTCAGGCGGTCGGCGCCGTCATAGTCGTATTCATAGCCGGAATAGGGTGCGTTCGCGGCGCCGGCATAAAAGAATTTCGAGCCGATGAAGGCGCCGCCGGCCGAATAGTCATAGGCGTAGTCGCTGTAGGCTTGGCCAGATGCGGCGAAGTCATATTGCGTTCCCTGATAGACCCCGCCACGATAGTTTTGCTGGTAGGCCGTGTAATTTTGGCCCTGGACATCCGTCACCATCACATCCCCTGGCGCCGGATCGGCATAGGGTGCCGACGCGAGGCTGATTTGGAAGGTTCCGTCATTGTTGATGGCCATTTGAAAGGCTTCGCCGGCGAAGGAGCCGGAAAATTTCAGGGTCGCGACGACCGACGAATAGGCCGTGTCGACGATCTTCAGCAAGCCGCCTCCGGCTTGGGGCCGCCAGACCAGTTCATAATCGGCGGGATTTGAACCGCTCGCGGAGGCGACGTTGATGGAATCGCCCGCGGCGAAGCCGTTCACAACGCCGCTATAGCTCTGATAAAGGCGCAAAAGGCCCGAGCCAGCGAAGGTCACGTTCTGGTCGAATGTATATTCGGTATCGATCTCGCCGCCATTCTTGATCAGCGCCTGTCCCGAACCGGTCACCGCGTCGTAGATCTTGAGCAGACCGCCGTCAGCCTCGAGCGTGCCGTTGTTGACGAGGTCGCTTCCCGTCAAGATCGAAAGCGCCGTTCCGGCGGTGGTCGCGTCGATCACCCCGGCCGCCTGGTTGTCGAACGCCAACAGTCCGTTGTAGCCGCCGACCATGCCGTCGCCGGAAATCGTGTTGTCGACATTGTGCAAAGTCGTCGCTGTCGTCGGATTGCTTCCCGCGATAAGGTCGGCGTAAGTGGTGGTCAGTACGACCTTGCCGCCGCCGGTCAGCGTGACGCCGCCGTCGCCAATGATGAGCGCGTTATAGGTCCCGTTGAGGTCGATCTCGCCGTGGTTGACGATGGTTCCCAGCGCGGTCGTCGTGTCGCCGATTACCAATTTGCCGCCGGAGCCGATGGTCACCGCGCCCGCGGCGCTGCTTCCGTCGATGGTGTTGGGGCCATAGGTGGAGATAACCTCGCCGCCCGAGCCGCCGCCGATCGTCCCGCCGACAACCGTCACGCCATATTGCAAATAGACCTGCGATCCCACGCCATAGGCTGCGATCTGCCCGCTGGAAGTCTGAGTGATCTTGGTCGATTGGATGATCAGCGCCCCTCCGCTAGTCGCCTCCAGGACGCCTGCGTTGGAAACCGCATTATCCATGAAGATGTTCGCGCCGCTCGTGTTGGCGTCGATCACGCCAGAAGCCTGGTTGTCAAGAACCAAGAGATTGCCGAGTTGGCCGGATGAGGTTCCGGCGCCGATGATGCCCGCGCCGGAAATCGTGTTGTCGACATTGTGCAGGGTCGTCGCGGTCGTCGAGCTTGCGCCCGTCAGCTGCTGGAGGCCCGTGCCCGAAAGGATCACCTTGCCGCCACCGTTCAGCGTCACATCGCCCGTGCCGACCATGAGCTGATAATTGATGTCGATTTCGCCATGGTTGGTAATCGTTCCCAAGACCGTTGTTCGTTCGCGAATCACCAGCTTGCCGCCCGCGCCGATGGTGACGGCGCCGTCGGCGCCGCTTCCGTCGAGTGTGTCGAAGCCACCATAGCCAGTTGGGGCGAAGTTCACCGTGCCGCCGCCTGATCCGTCGATCATGCCGCCGGCCAGATATGCGTCGTTGATGATGACTGTCGAGCCGGCGCCATAGGCGGCGATGACGCCGCTGGACGTCTGGTCGATCCGGGTGGCCCAAATATTCAGCGTGGCGCCGAGTGTCGCTTCGACGAAACCGGAATTGGTCAGCCCGCCGCCTGGGCCATTGTTGAGGTGGATTCCAAGCGCGTTGGCGCTGTCGGTCGCCTCGATCCAGCCGTGGTTTTCGATGACCAGCGGCGCGGCGGGATCGTATTGATATTCCGGATGCGCCGTGATCAGGCCGGCGCCCTGGATTGTGCTGTAATTGATCAGGTCGGCGACGCCATTGGGATCCGCGCCGGTGAGATAGGCCTGATGATAAATGTCTCCGCCTACCATCGTGATCACGCCCGAGCCCTGAAGCGTCACCGTCCCCTTGAGGTCGAGATAGGCGCCGCCCGCGACTGTGATGTAACCATTGTTTTGAATGGCGCCGCCGGTGATCTGGCCATTGCTGACCACCGCCTGGCCGAAGATGAGCGGGCCGACATTGAGATTGAAGGTCCCGTTGTTGGTCAGGGCCGAGTAGATGGTGAATGGACCGGCGTTCTGATCCAGCACCATCCCGGAATCGATGGTCAGTGAATTGATATCGAGCGGACTGCTGTAGCCCTGATAGGTCGAGGCGCCGATGACGACCTGCGCATAGGCGGTTCCCGTCGCCAATATGACGTTGTCTCCGGGGCCGGGCAGGTAGACCTGCTGGGAATAGCTCGTGCTCAAACCCCAGTTGGCCGCGAATGTCGTATTTGTGCCATTGATGGTGGCGTACTCCACACTGGTCCAGTCGTTGTCGAGTCGGCCGGTGAAATAATAGGTCGTCATTCCGCCTCCCGGTGGGTTTGGATGTTTCGTCACCTGCGACGACCGAAGATCGCCGGTAGCTGAAAAAATTCCGATCAGTCACGATAGGGCGAAGCCCCCGCCGTTCCGCGTTTTGGTCGCTGGATATCGGACTTCGACAACAATCACTGCCATCGGCGGTTCGCGGGCGCGTGAGGTTCGCGCTGGCGAGGCCACCTTAAGCAGCGTTAATAATTTCGACGGTTACCTTATGCTTGGCAAGCGAAAAAGAAAAAGTTTTCATTGAAATCAATAGCAAGCCAGTTTCCACCGACGGCGGTGTTGCTTCGGCGTGGCGTGGGGTGTCCCGATTGGCTGCCCCCGCGCGATATCGCCCGATTCCGGATTTGCCGGGCCCTCCGCGCGACACCGCTTTTCTTTCGACCTTGACCGGGCTGAAACAGCCATTGGTCAGGCGTCTTTTGTGAGACATTGCGCGAGAAATTGCGCGCCGGCCCACGGCCGGCTCTTTCCCGCCGTTCGCTTGCGTTTTGCTCCCCGCCCGAAAGCCGGGATCGAGCAGAGGCGCGACCTTCGGTTTTGCCGAAAGGGCTGATAGTTTCTCGGCGGAATGATGGAGGTCTCCATGAGCAAGCTCGTTTCCGTTGTTGTCGCGCTCGTTCTCGCCGCCGCCGGCGCGGCCAGGGCCGGCGATCTGCCGATCATCTATGTCTACGGGCCGGGCGGGCCGGCGCCGGCGATGAAGGAGGCGGCGCAGGCTTTTGGCGCGGCCCATGGCGTGAGCGTCGTCGTCGCCGCGGGGCCGACGCCGAAATGGGTGGACAAGGCGCGCGCCGACGCCGACATCCTCTATACCGGCGCCGAAAACATGATGCGCGATTACGCCAAAGCCATGCCGCGCGCCTTCGATCCGCGCGACGCCGAGCCGCTTTATCTGCGTCCGGTCGCGATCCTGGTGCGGCCCGGCAATCCCAAAGGCATCCATGGCTTCCGCGACCTGCTCAAGCCCGGCGTCAAGGTTCTCACCGTGGCCCACGCTGGCCAGGTCGGCCTGTGGGAGGACGTCGCCGGCCGGACCGGCGAGATCGACGTGCTGCGCGCCTTCCGCCGCAACATGGTCTGGCCCGAGGCGCCGAACAGCGCGGCCGCGCGCGACCAATGGATGCAGCAGACGGACATAGACGCCTGGCTGATCTGGAACATCTGGCAGGTCGCCAATCCCCATATCGCGGATCTGGTCCCGGTCGAAGAGCCGTTCCGCATCTATCGCGATACGGGTGTCGTGCTGACCCGCAAGGGCGCCGCTTTGCCGCAGGCCAGGGCTTTTGTCGATTTCCTGAAAAGCAAGGATGGCCGCGCCATATTCGTCAAATGGGGCTGGGAGGGCCGCTAGCCTCTCTGTTTTTGCGGCATTTTATATTTTACCCGGGTGAAAATTGACAGGATTATTTCATCCGGGTATAAATCGGGCCGCATTTCGGAGCTTCTCATGAACACGGCTTTTTGCACGATCTTCGCCGGACCGCGGCGCGTCGCCCGCGTCGCCGACTCCTATGCCGCCAGCATGGCCCGCCAGATCCTGGCCGACGATCCCGCCGCCCGCGTGCTCGTCTTCGATGAGGCCGGGCGGCAGGTCGATCTCGATTTCCGCGACGAGGCGCACGAATCCGCCACAGGCGCCGCCCCGCCTGCCCCGGCCGCCGAAACGCGCGGGCGCGGGCGGCCCAAACTGGGCGTGGTCGCCCGCGAGGTCACATTGTTGCCAAGGCATTGGGATTGGCTGAACGCTCAGCCGGGCGGCGCCTCCGTCGCCCTGCGCAAGCTGGTCGAAAACGCCCGCCGCGAGAACGCCGAAAGCGACCGCCGCCGCGAGGCGCGTGAGGCGGCCTATCGCTTCCTGTCGGCGATCGCCGGCGACCTGCCCGGCTTCGAGGAGGCGTCGCGCGCTTTGTTCGCCGGCGACCGGGCGCGCTTCGCCGAAAACGTCTCGGGCTGGCCGGGCGACGTCGCCGCCCATGCGCGCTGGCTCGCATTCCGCGAAGGCGAGCCCTGAGAAAGCCGGCGCTGGCTCGCCTTCCGCGAGGGCGAACCCTGAGTAAATCCCGCGATGCCGCTCGCTTTCGGCCGCGCGGCGTGCTAACCGCATCGAAAACGGCGGCAGGAAAGACATATGGCCGATATTTTCCGCGAAATTGAAGAAGACGTCCGCGTAGACCAGCTCAAACGGCTGTGGTCGAAATATTCGATCGTCGTCGTGGCCCTTGCGGTGGCGATCGTGGTCGGCACGGCGATCTCCGTCTTCATTCAGCACCAGAAGCAAATGCGCGACGAGAAAGCCGGCGCGGCCTTCGACGCGGCGCAGGCGCTCGGGGACGCCAACAAGCCCGAAGCGGCGGCGACGGCCTTCGACGACATCGTCCGGACGGCGCCCCGCGGCTATCAGGCGCTGGCGCGCCTGCGCGCGGCGGAGGAGCGCGCCGGCATCGACCGCGATGCGGCCGTCAAGGGGTTCGACGCGATCGCCGCCGATCCCGCTTACGACAAGCTGCTGCGCGACGTCGCCCGTCTGCGCGCCGGCATGCTGCGCGTGGATGTGGCCGACAGCGCGGAGCTTGACGGCCGCTTCGGCGCGTTGCTCGATACGCCGTTCCGCCACACCGCGCGTGAAATGCTGGGCCTCGCCGCCCTGAAGCGCGGCGATTTCGAGACAGCCGGCAAATGGTTCGACCAGATTGTGGTCGATCCCGCCGCCCCGGAAAATCTGCGCCAGCAGGTCAACGCTTTTCTGTCGCTGGTGCGCGGCGGCGGCAAGTTCACGCCGCCGCCCGCGCCTAAACCGGCCACAAAGCCGGCTGCTCCCGCTCCAACGAAATAATGCCATTCACTGTCGCGATCATCGGTCGGCCCAATGTCGGCAAGTCCACCTTGTTCAACCGGCTGGTGGGCAAGAAACTGGCGCTGGTGGACGACCAGCCGGGGGTGACCCGCGACCGGCGCGCCGGCGAGGCGCGGCTTGGCGACCTGAGTTTCACCATCATCGACACCGCCGGGCTGGAAGAGGGCGGCGTCCAAACCCTTTCGGGACGGATGCGGGCCCAGACCGAGGCCGCGATCCAGGACGCCGATGCGATCTTCTTCATGATCGACGCGCGGGTCGGGGTCACGCCGGAAGACAGCCATTTCGCGTCGCTGGTGCGGCGCGCGGGCAAGCCACTGATTCTTCTCGCCAACAAGGCAGAGGGCAAGACGGGCGAGGCGGGCGCCTATGACGCCTTCACGCTCGGCCTCGGCGACCCCGTTCCGCTGTCGGCCGAACATGGCGACGGTTTTGCCGAGCTTTATGCCGCCCTGCTGGAAGCCTTGCCCGAGGCCACCGCCTTGTCCGAGGACGAGGAGGACGCGCGGCCCGAACTGGCGCTCGCCGACGACGAGGACGGCAGCGAACTCGACCCGACCAAGCCTTTGCGGATCGCCATTGTCGGGCGGCCCAACGCCGGGAAATCGACGCTCATCAATCGCCTGCTCGGCGAGGAGCGCCTGCTGACGGGGCCGGAGGCCGGCGTGACCCGCGATTCGATCGGCGTCGAGCATTTTTGGCGCAAGGGCGAGCGCGACGATTCGCGTAAGCGGTCGGCGGATGCCGGAGCGAGCGACACAAGAGCCTTGAAAGTTTTCGACACCGCCGGACTGCGCAAGCGCGCCAAGGTGGACGGCAAGCTGGAAAAGCTCGCCGCCGCCGACGCCTTGCGCGCGGTGAAATTCGCCGAGGTCGTGGTCGTGCTGCTCGACGCCGCCATTCCCTTCGAGAAGCAGGACTTGACGATCACCGACCTCGTCGCGCGCGAGGGGCGGGCGCTGGTCATCGGCCTCAACAAATGGGACATGATCGCGGACAAGGGCGCGAAACTCGTGGAATTGCGCGAGGAGGCCGACAGGCTGCTGCCCCAGGTGCGCGGCGCCGCCGTCGTTCCGGTTTCCGGCGCCACCGGGCAGGGGGTGGACGCCTTGATCGAGGCGGCGATCAAGGCCCATGAAATCTGGAACAAGCGCATCTCGACCGCGCGCCTCAACCGCTGGCTCGAAGGCGCGCTCGAACAAAACCCGCCGCCGGCGGTCGCCGGACGGCGCATCAAGATCCGCTACATGACCCAGCCCAAGGCGCGCCCGCCTCATTTCGTCATCTTCGGCAACCAGCTCGACGAACTGCCCGAATCCTATCAGCGCTACCTCATCAACGGCCTGCGCAAGACCTTCGACCTGCCGGGAACGCCGATCCGCGTCACGCTGAAACAGGGCGACAACCCCTATGCGGGGCAAAAGCGGCGGCGGTAGCCCCCGCGGTCCGAGCCGATCGGAGCGTCCCATGACCGAGACGAAGCGCGAATCCGTCCTCCGGCGCATGCCGTCCGGCGTCTGGATACTTGGCTTCGTCAGCCTGTTCATGGACATCTCGTCGGAGATGATCCACAGCCTGTTGCCGCTGTTCATGACCACGGTTCTGGGCGCGGACGCCGTCGTCGTCGGTCTGGTGGAAGGCGCCGCCGAATCCACGGCCATGATCGTGAAAATATTTTCGGGCGCGTTGAGCGATTATATCGGCAGGCGTAAGGCGCTGGCGTTGTTCGGCTATGGTCTCAGCGCGCTGACCAAGCCGTTTTTCGCGATCGCGCCGAACCTTGGGGTCGTTCTCGCGGCGCGGCTGGCGGATCGGACGGGAAAGGGGATTCGCGGCGCGCCGCGCGACGCCATGGTCGCGGGCCTGGCGCCGCCCGATATGCGCGGGGCGGCGTTCGGCTTGCGGCAGGCCCTCGACACGGTGGGCGCGTTGCTGGGGCCGCTGCTCGCCGTGGGGCTGATGCTGCTCACGTCCGACAATTTCCGCGTCGTCTTTTGGGTCGCCGCCATTCCCGGCATCCTGAGCGTCGCCCTGCTGGCCTTTGCTTTGCGGGAGCCCGCGCCGGCGCCGGGCGAAAAGCGCTCGAATCCCATCCGTCGTGAAAATCTGCGCCGTCTGGGCGGCGCCTATTGGCGGGTCGTCGTCATCGGCGCCATTTTCGGCCTGGCCCGTTTCAGCGAGGCTTTTCTGGTGCTGCGCGCCGCGCAGACGGGGATCGCCATCGCCTATGTTCCGCTCGTCATGGCGGCGATGAACGTCGTCTATTCCCTGACGGCCTTTCCTTTCGGCGATCTGGCGGACCGCATGGATCGGCGCAGCCTCCTCGCCTTCGGCCTCGTCCTGCTGATCGCCGCCGACGTCACGCTCGCCGCCGCCCATCATTGGGGCCTCGTCCTGATCGGCGTCGGCCTTTGGGGCGCGCATATGGGCGCGACCCAGGGCCTGCTCGCGGCGATGGTGGCGGATTCGACGCCGGCCGATTTGCGCGGAACCGGCTTCGGCTTCTTCAATCTGGTCCAGGGAAGCATCGCACTGCTGGCGAGCGTTCTCGCCGGCCTGTTATGGGAACGTGCAGGGCCGGCGGCGACCTTCGGCGCCGGGGCTCTTTTCTGCGTCCTCGCGCTGGTCGCGCTCGCCGCGCGCTGGCGGGGCGCCCGGCAAGAGCGGCGCTGACGATGGCCTATGGCGTCGCGATCGCCGCGAGGGCGGCGTCGATCTGGTCCCAGACCAGTTCGCCGTAAGTTGCGTTGGCGTGCCATGGGTCGTGGATGCACCAGCGCGGCTCCATGAAGCCGTCGTCCAAAGTCTCCGGCAACGGATAGTCGAGCAGCGTGAAGCGCGCGCCCAACTCCCGGCTTATGTTGGCGAGCGCACGCCGCTGCGCGGTGAAAAAAGCTTTCCAGGCCAAGGGGCCACGCGAGCCGTGGCGCTGGTTGAGGAACCAGCCGGAATCGCTCGCCAAAGCCCGGCTCGGCGCCGGCCAGGGCTGGATCAGGACCTGGCCCTTGAATTCCCTGGCGAGAAGCTGGGCGAGGCGGATCGAGCCATGGCTGCGGATATAGGCTTCGACAATGGCGTCAAAGGCCGATTTCGATACGATCCGCTCGCCGCCCGCCGGTTCAGGCGCGTCCTCCAGCCAGGCCGGACAGGCGAAGGCCCCGCAAGGGTGGATCGCGGGGTCGCGTTCGATGAAAATGTTGCGCGCGGCGAACAGGCCGCAGGCGCTCAGCGCCAGAGCGTCATAGGCGGCGAAGCGCAAGCCTTCCGTCTCGGCGCCCTCGACATCAGTGACGACCGGCCTCTGCGGCGCGACTGGGATCAGGCGATCGCCCTTCGCCGCGATGATCGGCTGGCCGCCGCCGGGCAGAGCATAGAAATCCACGTCGCGCCCGCCCCGCCTCTTGCCGTCGCCGAGGGCCTCGCGCAAGGCGGCGACGTGGGAATTGCCGATGACGCAGACCTTCACGCCGGCGGCCTCCCGAAGGCGGCCAGCAAGGCCTCGTCGCAGATGACGTCTTCAAGGGAATCGGCATTGGGCGCGGAGAACGCCGCTTGCGGCGGCGGCCCGCGCTCGGCCCGCAGGGCGGCGAAAAAGGTCTGCATCACCCATTGCACGCCCTCCGGCGTGATATTGCGGAGGTCCGGCGCATAATGGCGGCGGCCGAATTGTGCGGTGGCCAGCATCTCATAGGACGGGAAATAATCGACGTCGGCGGCCTCGGCCGCGACTTCGTCGGCCGCCGCGCGCAGCGCCGCCTTGGAGGCGGCGGTGGCGACAAGGACATGCCGGCCCGACGCGGTCGCGCTCAGGGGCACGGGGGAAACCGTCAGCAGGAATTTCAGCTTCGGATTGAACGCCCGCAGCCTGTTGAAAGCAGCGCGGAGATCGACGGCGACCTCGGCGCAGCGGAAATTGTGGAAGACGTGCTTTGCCGGATCGAATTCGCCGCCGAGGACGCCCGGGCAGGTCGAATAGACTTGGCCGCTCCGTTTATTGCGCCAGGCTTCGGTGAGGCCGAGCGTGAAAATGAACAGATCGGCGTGCGCCAAAGCATTGCGCATGGCGGCAAGCGTGACCTCGCGCAACATGAAAAGCTCATGTTCGGATTCGAACCCTTGCGGCTCGATATTGGGCCGGAACGGATCGATGAAACGCCCATCCTTGAGCCAGACTTCATCGCGCGGGTCGTTGCCGGCCAAGGCCCATTCGATCCATTGGCGAAGAGCGGTGGCGGTGTAAATATTGCCTGTGCGGAACGAAAACAGCCCGTAACCGAAGGCCCTTTGGGTTCCGGGCGGCATTTGCGGGGGCGCCGGTTCGGCCTCGACCCAGTTGAAGCCGGCCGCGCGCAACGCGCCGCCGATGTGCTGGGCGAAACAGGAGCCCGCGGTCAGAGTTGCGCTGGAGGCGTCGAGCGTGAATTTCGGGCGCCACAGGTCGGTGGGCGCCGCAGGGCCTGCCGCCGTTACGGATGACGCCCAGAAGGCCGAAGGAGGGAGGCTGGCGTAAGGATTCCGCATCGCGTCCCGTCCGCTGGAATCACGCCGGACCCTGGAAAGCCAAAACTCTGTCGGTCGGGAAATCGTAGATTTTTCCCGTCTCCTTCCAGTCCGGGCCGCAGAGATCGACCAGTTTGGGCGCGAATTCCTCCGGCGTGCGCAGCGTCATCGGGTCTTCGCCGGGCATGGCGGCGGCGCGCATTCTGGTGCGCAGCGGTCCGGGATTGACGCTCATCGCCTTGACGTTCGAGATGTTGGCGACATCGGCCGCGTAGGAGCGCATCATCGCGTCCACCGCGGCTTTGGAGGTCGCATAGGGGCCCCAGAACGCCTTATATTCCGCTCTTTGCGCCGCGCCGGACGACATCAGGACGACGCGGCCGGCGTCGGACGCGCGCAGCAGCGGATCGAGCGAGCGCAGCAGCCGGTAATTCGCCGTGACATTGACTGCGAAAAGCTTGTCCCATTTGTCGGGATCGCAATGGGAGATCGGGGTCAGCGGCCCGAGAATCCCGGCATTGCCGACGAAAATATCGAGCTTGCCCCAGCGCTCGTACATCGCCGCGCCGAGCCGGTCGAGGGCCGGGAAGTCGGTGATGTCGCAGGGCACGAGGGTGGCCTCGCCGCCGAGAGCCCGGATTTCGTCGTCGAGTTCCTCCAGGGCGCCCTGGGTTCGCGCCATGGCGACGACATGGGCGCCGCGCCGCGCCAGTTCGAGCGCGACCGCGCGGCCGATGCCGCGCGAAGCGCCGGTGACGAGGGCCAGCCGACCCGACAGACTTTGGCCGGCGAGCGTCTTGTCGCCCGTCGAAGGCGTTTCCGACATGGAGGCGTCCTGTGTTGGCGATCAGCCGGTTTCGGCGAGCAGGGACAATTGGGCGCGAATATCCTTGCCGTTGAGGTCGGTCAAGGTCGTCGGATAGTCTCCGGTGAAGCAATGGTCGGTGAATTGCGGGCGCTGCGCATCGCGCCCGGCCTCGCCCATTGCCCGGTAAATGCCATCGACCGACAGGAAAGCCAGCGAATCCGCCCCGATCCAGGAGCGCATCTCTTCCAGGCTATGGGTCGCCGCCAGCAGCTTGTCGCGCTGCGGCGTGTCGATGCCGTAATAATCGGGATGGGTGATCGGCGGCGAGGAAATGCGGAAATGCACCTCCTTGGCGCCGGCGTCGCGCATCATCTGCACGATTTTTACCGAAGTGGTCCCGCGCACGATGGAATCGTCGAGCAGGATGATCCTTTTGCCCGCGACGACGGCGCGATTGGCGGAATGTTTCATCCGCACGCCGAGTTCGCGCACAGTCTGGGTCGGCTGGATGAAGGTGCGGCCGACATAATGGTTGCGGATGATGCCGAGTTCGAAGGGAATCCCGGAGGCGCGGGCGTAGCCGATCGCCGCCGGCACGCCGGAATCCGGCACGGGGACGACGACGTCGGCTTCGATCGGATTTTCGCGGGCGAGCTGGGCGCCCATTTCCTTGCGCACGTCATAGACCGCGCGGCCGTGGACGATGGAATCGGGACGGGCGAAATAGATATATTCGAAGATGCACGGCCGGGCCGTTTGCGGCGGGAAGGGCTTGATGCTCTCCAGGCCGTCCTCGGAAATCACGACGATCTCGCCATTTTCGACGTCGCGGATGAAATGGGCGCCGATGATGTCGAGGGCGCAGGTTTCCGAAGCCAGAATGTAATGGCCGTCGAGTTGACCGAGCACGAGCGGCCTGATGCCGAGCGGATCGCGCGCGCCGATCAGTATCTTGTTGCTGAGGGCGACGAAGGCATAGGCGCCTTCGAGCTGGCGCAGGGCCTCGATGAAGCGGTCCACCACCGCATGTTTGCGGCTGCGCGCGACCAGATGCAGGACAACCTCGGTGTCCGAAGTGGACTGATAGATCGCGCCGGCGCGGATCAGTTCGCGGCGCAAAGTGAGGCCGTTGGTGAGATTGCCGTTGTGGGCGACGGCGAAGCCGCCGGAATCGAGTTCCGCGAACAGCGGCTGGACGTTGCGGAGGATGGTTTCGCCGGTGGTCGAATAGCGGACGTGGCCGATGGCGCGGTCGCCGGGCAGGCGCTCGATGGTCGAGGCCTTGGAGAAAGTGTCGCCGACCATGCCCATGCGGCGCTCGGAATTGAAGCGTTTGCCGTCATAGGAGACGATGCCCGCCGCTTCCTGGCCGCGATGCTGAAGGGCGTGGAGGCCGAGCGCGGTGATCGCCGCCGCGTCGGGATGGCCGAAAATGCCGAAAACGCCGCATTCCTCGCGCAGGCGATCGGCGTCCGGATCGAAATCTGCGGTTATATCGGGGTCCGCGTCGCGGTCGTCCATGTTCTGGCTCCGTCTGCGCGCGAGCGCCGCGCGCGAAGGGTTTCGGGCTCAATAAACCTCACGACGACAAATGGAAAGCCTTTGCGGAAATTTCCACCACGGCATCGTGCGTTAAGCCGTCAAGCCATGCAAGGGACGGTCCGCGCCCGCGCCAGATCGCGCCGCCGGACTCGTGAATTTCAACGCCCGAGATTGAGGATGCTGTCGAGCTTCTGCTTGTCGGCGGGCGCGGGCGCGGGCTGCGCGGCGCCGGATTTTTCCGGGCGCCGCGGGGGCGAGGGGGGCGCCGGCGTGGCCTTGGGCTCGGAATCGTTCTCCGGCGGCGGAGCCTCGTCGCCGGCCGCGGGCTTCGGCTTCTTGAACTTCGCCAGCAGGCCGTCTGGATCGTCGGGCAGGAGCGACAGCAATTCGTTGCTGGTGGCCGTCAGCAGCGGCAGGCTGCGGGAATTAGCGAGCCATTGCTTGCGCAGGGTGGAAGTCGAGCTGGGGGTGGAAGTCGAGCTGGGGGTGGAATTGTTGGTTTCCGGCGCGAGCCAGTTGAAGAAGATGAAGGCGATGGCGCAGAGCAGGAGTCCACGCACGGCGCCGAACAGGAAGCCCAGCGAACGGTCGAGCGCGCCGATCCGCGAATCGAGAACGGCGTCGGAAATGCGGATCGTGATGAAGGACACGATGATCAGGGCGACGAAAAAGATCGCGGCGCCGGCGGCATAGGGGCGCAAAGCCGCCTTGCTGATATAGATCGGCGACGACGGATCGGCGAGCTTGGGAACGAGCAGCGGATAGAAATAGACCGCCGCCGCCGCCGCAGCACCCCAGGAGAGGATCGCCATGACCTCGCGGGTGAAGCCGCGAACCGTCGCGAGCAGGGCCGATATCAGGACGACGGCGATCAGACCCAGGTCAAGATAAGACGGCATGCGGCGCCTCGATGGGGGATGACGTTCTACCCGGACGGGGCCGGGTGTGGCGGAAGTTAGGGCGGGGCTCCGCCGTTTTTCTGAGCGCCAGCTTATAGCGAATGCGGCCTCCGGCGTCGATAGGCCTAACTGGCGGCGCGCGCGCGGGGCGCGACGCCGCCGCGCCCAAGGGCTGCGATGTCGGCGATGACCTCGCCGATGTGGCGCACCGGGCGCTGGGCGATCCCGGCGATCTTGCCGCCGGCCTCGCCTTCCTGCGGCCCCGGCGGCGCCGCGGCGCGGGCAAAGCCGAGCTTGGCGGCTTCCTTCAGCCTCGGATTGGCGTGCGGCGCCGGGCGGATCGCCCCCGACAGCCCGACTTCGCCGAAGAAAACCGTGTCATGGGGCAGGACGGCGCCGGTGAGCGAGGAAACCAGCGCGGCCGCGGCGGCGAGATCGGCGGCGGGTTCGGAAATTTTCACGCCGCCCGCGACATTGAGATAGATGTCGTGCTGGCCGAGGCGGACGCGGCCGTGGGTTTCCAGCACCGCGACGAGCATCGACAGGCGATTCGGGTCCCAGCCGACCACGGCGCGGCGCGGCGTGCCGAGCGCGCTCGGCGCGACCAGGGCCTGAATTTCGACCAGAACCGGCCGCGTCCCTTCCATCCCGGCGAAGACGGCGGCGCCCGGCGCCGAGCCGTCGCGGCCCGCGAGAAAGAGCGCGGAAGGATTGGCGACTTCCGACAGGCCGGCGCCGGTCATTTCGAACACCCCGATTTCGTCGGTCGGACCGAAGCGGTTCTTCACATTGCGCAGGATGCGGAAGTGATGGGCGCCGTCGCCCTCGAAGGAAGCGACCGCGTCCACCATATGCTCGACCACGCGCGGGCCGGCGATCTGGCCGTCCTTGGTGACATGGCCGACGAGAATCACGCAGGCGCCGGATAATTTGGCGTAGCGGATCAGGGCCTGGGCGGCGCAGCGCACCTGGGTCACCGTGCCGGGCGTCGCCTCGGCGGTTTCCGTCCACATGGTCTGGATCGAATCGATCACGACCAGGGCAGGGCGGCGACCCGCCGAAAGCGTGGCGATGATGTCCTCGACCGAGGTTTCCGCCGCCAGTTCGACCGGGGCGTCGCAAAGCCCGAGCCGTTCGGCGCGCAGCCGAACCTGCGCCGCAGCCTCCTCGCCGGAAATATAGACGACGCGCTCGCCGCGCCGGGCGAGCGCGGCGCAGGCCTGGATGAGCAGGGTCGATTTGCCGATGCCCGGCTCGCCGCCGATGAGCAGGACCGAGCCCGGCACGAAGCCGCCGCCGGTGACTCGGTCAAGCTCGGCCATGCCAGAGAGCAGGCGCGGCGCGGGCTTCGATTCGCCCGTCAGGCCTTCGAGCGCGAACACCCGGCCTTTGCGCGCGCCGCGCGCGGCCAGGGCGCCGATGCCGGCTGAGGGGGCCTCTTCGACTAATGTGTTCCATTCGTTGCAGGCTTCGCATTTGCCCTGCCAGCGCGAGGCGACGGCGCCGCAGTTCTGACAGATGAAGGACGTGCGCGGCTTGGCCAAGACGGGAATCCGGAATCGAGATGAGAACAATTAAAGAACATAAAACGGGCGCCAAGTCCAGCTTCTGCGCGTCGAGCATGTCCAGCTTTTGCGCGTCGAGATTGTGATCAGGATGGATTTCGAGCGCGTCGAATGGATGCGCTTTTCGCTTGATCTCCGGCGAAATCGCGTTATAAGGCGCGCTTCGTTCCCTGGCCGGGGGCTGAACGGAAGGGCTGTGCGCAGTCAGGCTTTGAGCCGTCTTCCCGTGTTCCCGCCTTCGAAATGTTCTATCGAGCGGTTGGCGCACGCCAGAGCGAGATGGGAAAAATCACCGTCGGGCCTTTCTCCGGGCTCGAAGGGCTCCGCGCCGGGGTGGACGAAAGCATAGAGAAAGGCAAGCCCATGGCTCTTTACGAGCACATTTACCTTGCTCGTCCGGATCTCACCGCCCAGCAGGCGGAGGCCCTGACCGAGCAGTTCAAGACGACCATCGCCAATCTTGGCGGCTCGGTCGGCAAGGTCGAATATTGGGGCGTCAAGTCCCTGGCCTATCGGATCAAGAAGAACCGCAAGGCGCATTTCACCCTCATCAATGTGGACGCTCCGGCGGCGGCTCTGGCCGAGGCCGAGCGCCAGTGGTCGATCAGCGAAGACGTGTTGCGCTTCATGACCGTTCGCGTCGAGGCCCTTGAAGACGGCCCCTCCGCCATGTTGCGCAAGCGCGACGACGACGACCGCGGCGACCGTGGCGATCGCGGCGATCGTCCGCCGCGCGGCCCGGGCGGGCGCCCGCCGCGCCCGCGCCGTGAAGAATCCGCCGAAGGAGGACAATTCTGATGACCGTCGCCGCCGCCGGACCCGCCCGCCGCCCGTTCTTCCGCCGCCGCAAGACCTGCCCGTTCAGCGGTCCCAATGCGCCGAAGATCGACTATAAGGACACCCGTCTTCTGTCGCGTTATATTTCCGAGCGCGGCAAGATCGTGCCCTCGCGCATCACCGCCGTCTCGGCCAAGAAGCAGCGTGAACTGGCCCAGGCCATCAAGCGCGCCCGCTTCCTCGGCCTGCTGCCTTACGTGATCGTCTGACGAAAGCGCCGCGGAAAAACTGACGCGGCGCCTTCACAAAGTTGGGGCAGGCTTTGACCTGCCTCTAACCGCCCCTCGCACGACCCCGACAAGCGGATGCCGGTATTCGGATCCAGGTCGTGCGCAGGAACACGGGACAGCTCGGGATGAATGACAACAATCCGCCGGCTACTTGGGCCGATCGGGCCGTGGGGGTCGGAGCCGGCCTCGCCAGCGCCCTTCTGTTCGTGGTTTCGAGCCGCGGCTCCAGCCTCGCGATGGCGCTCGCCTATTTCTCGCCGCTGCCCATGATCATCGGCGGCGCGGGCTTTTCCTTTCCCGGCGCTCTGTTCGGAGCGGCCGCCGGCGTGGCTCTGCTCGCCTTCGCCGCGCAACCGCCTTTCGCGCTCGCCTTTCTGTTCGGCTTCGCGACGCCCGCCCTCGTGCTCGCCGGCCTGATGCAGGTTCGTTTGCGCTCCCGCGACCCCAACCCGGCGGCGCAGCGCTTCGTCACGCCGGGCGAGATGCTGGCGGCGATCGTCGGCCTGGCGATCCTGGTCGCCGCTTTCGGCGTCGGCAGCCTGCTCGTCCATTATCACGGCTTCGAGCCGGCCATGAAAGCCGTGATGAAGCATTTCGCCCCGGCGCTCGACGAGGTCGTCAAAGGCCTTGCTCCGGTGTCGGACGATTTCGACGCCGTGGCGATCAAGCGGCTCGTGATCATGAGCGCGCCGGCGGGCGTCGCCGCCTCGCAGACATTGCTGCTCGCCGCCAATCTCTGGCTGGCCGCGCGCACCATCGAGATTTCCGGCCGGCTGCGTCGTCCCTGGCCCGACCTGCCGGAAAATGTCGTCCTGCCCCGCTTCGTCGCGCCGGTCTTCCTGATCGCCGCCGGCCTCGCCTTCAATGGCGGGTTCGTGGCGGTATTCGCGGGAATTGTCGCCGCCGCGAGCGGCTTCGGCCTCGCGCTCCATGGACTCGCCGCCCTGCACGGCCTCACCCGCGACGTTTCGCTGCGCAGCGCCTGGCTCGCGGCGCTCTATGCCGCCGTGGTCATCCTCGAGCCGTGGTCCGTAATCGTCCTCGCTGTGTTCGGCTTGGTGGAATCCGCCTTTTCGCTGCGCGCGCGCAAGGCGCGCCGAATGAAAACCCAAGGTTGAAATTACACAAACAACTGATCGAACGGAGATCGAACCATGGAAGTCATTCTGCTTGAACGCGTCGCCAAGCTCGGCCAGATGGGCGAGGTCGTCCGCGTCCGCGACGGCTACGCCCGCAATTTCCTGCTGCCGCGCCACAAGGCCCTGCGCGCCACCGAGGCCAACCGGAAGCAGTTCGAGAACCAGCGCGCGCAGCTCGAAGTCCGCAACCTCGAACGCAAGGGCGAGGCCCAGGGCGTGGCCGAGAAGCTGGACGGTCAGGTCTTCATCATCCTGCGCCAGGCGGGCGAATCAGGCCAGCTCTATGGCTCGGTCTCGACCCGCGACATCGCGGAAGCGGCGACGGCCGGCGGCTTCACCGTCGAGCGCCACCAGATCCTGCTCCACACCCCGATCAAGACCCTCGGCCTGCACAAGGCGCCGGTCCATCTGCACCCGGAGGTCGATGTCGAGATCGTCGTCAATGTCGCCCGCTCCAATGAGGAGGCCGAGCGCCAGGCCAAGGGCGAATCGGCGACCATCCGCGAGGAGACCTCGATGGCCGATCTCGGCCTCGAAGTCGGCGCGGCCCTGGCTGAAGCCGGCGACGTCGAGCTCTGATTTTCTGGCGAATTTCGTCAAAAATACCAGCCCGGCGGGCGCGATCCCGCCCGGCTTTTTTGCGCGTGGCGCCAGCGCCCGGGTCAAGCGAAATCCCCGTGATCGGCTAGGCCGTGTTCCGGCCGTGTGGATAACGAGGACGGCCCCGCGCCGCTAAAGATTTGTTTACCCTTTCGGCCCCGGTCCGTGGCACAAGATTTCAGCGATTGCGTATTCCGTCGCAACACTCCGATAATTCCCAACGATTCGTCGCGGCGGCCCGGCCGTCGCGACAGGAATGGCGCTTTTCATGGCCGCACTGGAAAAAAGAACCGACCGCGCCCTGATGGCGGTCGCCGCCCCCGAGGCTTCCGTCCGTATGCCGCCCGCAAATCTCGAGGCGGAACAGGCGCTGCTCGGCGCGATTCTCGTCAATAACGACGCCTTCGACCGCGTTTCCGACTTCCTCAGGCCCGAACATTTCGCGGAAGAGCTGCATCGCCGCATCTATGAGACCGCGGGCCAGCTCATTCGCGCCGGCAAGCTCGCGACTGCGGTCACGCTCAAGACATTTCTCGGCGACCACGACCTCGGCGGCATGACCATTCCGCAATATCTGGCGCGGTTGGCGGCCGAGGCGACCACGATCATCAACGCGATCGATTACGGCCACGCCATCCACGATCTCGCCGTTCGCCGCGAACTGATCAATATCGGCGGCGACGTCGTCAACACGGCTTATGATTCGGACGTCGATCACAGCCCGCGCGCCCAGATCGAGGAGGCCGAGCGCAAGCTTTACGCCATTGCCGAGACCGGGCGTTACGAGGGCGGCTTCCACCGCTTCTCCGACGCTTTGGCGAGCGCGGTGGACATGGCCGCCAAGGCCTGGGAGCGCGAGGGCGGGCTTTCGGGCCTCGCCACGGGCATGCAAGACCTTGACCGCATGATGGGCGGGCTCCAGCCCTCCGACCTCATCATCGTCGCCGGACGACCCGGCATGGGCAAGACGGCGCTTGCAACCAATATCGCCTTCAATGTCGCCCGCGCTTTTCGCGGCGAGACGCGCCCCGACGGCGGCCATGTCACGCTCAACGGCGGCGTCGTCGGCTTTTTCTCGCTGGAAATGTCGTCCGAACAGCTCGCCACCCGCATCATCGCCGAACAGGCCGAGGTGCCCGGCTACAAGATCAGGCGCGGCGACATCACCGAAACTGAATTCCACCGCATCTCGCAGGCCGCGCGGGAGATGCAGTCGATTCCCTTTTTCATCGACCATACCGGCGGCATCTCCATCGCCCAGCTCACCGCCCGCGCCCGCCGCCTCAAACGCCAGCGCGGCCTCGACCTGCTGGTGGTCGATTATTTGCAACTGCTTTCGGGTTCGCGTTCGCGCAGCGACAACCGCGTCCAGGAACTGACCGAAATCACCACTGGAATGAAGGCCTTGGCGAAGGAATTGAACGTGCCGATCATCGCACTGTCGCAATTGTCGCGTCAGGTGGAGGCGCGCGACGACAAGAGGCCGCAACTGTCGGACCTGCGCGAATCCGGTTCGATCGAACAGGACGCCGACGTTGTGATTTTCGTCTATCGCGAGGAATATTATCTGAAAAACAAGCAGCCGCGCGAAGGCACGCCGGAATTCCACGATTGGCAGAACGAGATGGAGCGCGCCCATGGCAAGGCCGAGGTGATCATCGGCAAACAGCGCCACGGGCCGACCGGCACGGTGGAGCTTGCGTTCGAGGGCGAATATACTCGGTTCAGCGATCTCGCGCGCGACGACCACCTGCCAGCGCATATGTGAGGATGTTTCATGCCGGATGAGCCCGCCGCAGATGACGCCCGCGCGACGGGGCAGGCCATCCTCAGGGTCGATCTCGACGCCTTGGCCGAAAACTGGCGCCGTCTCGCCGATCGCGCCGAGGGCGCGGAATGCGCGGCGGTGGTCAAGGCCGACGCCTACGGGCTGGGGATCGCGCCGGTCGCGCGGGCGCTGCTGGAGGAAGGCTGCGAGACGTTTTTCGTCGCCCATCTTTCCGAGGGCGAAATCCTGCGCCAGATCGCGCCGGAGGCGCGCATTTTCGTGCTGAACGGCCTGGCGCCCGAAGCGTGCCCGTTGTTCGTCGCGTCGCGGCTCATTCCGGTGCTCGGCTCGTTGCCGGAAATTTCCGAATGGGCGGATTTCTGCCGCGAGGAGGGCGCGCTCCATCCGGCGGCCATCCATATCGACACCGGCATGAACCGCCTTGGTCTCGGCATGAGCGACCTGCGCCGCGCCAGCGATCTGATGACAGCCTTCTCGCCGGTCCTGGCGATGAGCCATTTCATCTCCGCCGAGGATATGTCGGCGCCGCGCAACCGCTTGCAGATCGAGCGTTTCGAACAGGCCTGCGCCGAACTGCCGCCGATGCCGGCCTCATTGTGCAACTCGTCCGGCATGTTTCTCGAGGAAGCGCCCTTTCTCGACCTCTGCCGGCCGGGCTACGCCCTTTACGGCGGCAATCCGACGCCCGGAAACGACAATCCGATGAGGCGAGTCATCGATCTTTCGACGAATGTCCTTCAGGTTCGCGACGTCGCGGCGGGCGAGACCGCCGGCTATAACGCGCGCTGGACGGCGCCGAGCCGCCGGCGGCTCGCCACCATCAATCTCGGCTATGCCGACGGGTTTTTGCGCAGCGGCGCGGAGGGCCCGCTCGGTGTCGATGTCTTCGCCGCCGGCCATTATTGCCCGGTGGTCGGCCGCATCTCGATGGACCTGGCGATCGTCGACATCAGTGAGACGGCCCCGCTCAAGCGCGGCGACCGGGTTGAGGTTCTGGGCCCCCAGATCTCGATCGACGAACTCGCCGCGCAATCGGGCACGATCGGCTACGAAATCCTGACCCGCCTCGGCCCGCGCTTCCGCCGCGAATATGTTCGGTCCGCAGAAAATATTGCAAGACAAGACGATATCGAAGCATCTTCATCTTCAGAGTGAGGTTCGATATGGGCCAGCCTTTGGCCAAGGCCGGCGTTCCAGCGGTTCGCGGCGCGCGCCGGTTCGGGGGCTTGTGCCAGTCGAAAGCACGAGTGCAGCGGGCGCAGGGACCGGATAGCGCGCCGCGCTTCCGGCGCCAGATCGCTCGTCCGTCGGCTTCGCGACCTTGACAGAGGCGTGAACGGGCGCCAATGGCAGGCGGGAATTGACTTCAAACGAGGCAGAATCGCAGGTGTCGGTCGCATTTCTCTTTCCAGGGCAGGGCTCGCAGGCCATTGGCATGGGCAAGGCGCTTTACGACGCCTTTCCGGCGTCGCGCGCGGTTTTCGACGAGGTGGACGCAGCGCTCGGCGAAAAGCTTTCGGCCCTGATGTTCGAGGGCGACGCGGCGGAACTCACTCTTACCGCCAACGCCCAGCCGGCCCTGATGGCGGTGAGCCTCGCGGCGCTTCGCGCGTTGGAAGCGGAGAAAGGCGTGGATGTCGCGCGCGACGCGGCTTTCGTCGCCGGCCATTCGCTCGGCGAATATTCGGCGCTCTCCGCGGCCGGCGCCCTGACGATTTCCGACGCGGCGCGGCTGTTGCGCCTGCGCGGGCAGGCGATGCAGAAGGCGGTGCCGGTCGGCGAGGGCGCCATGGCGGCCCTGCTCGGCGCGGAGCCCGATCAAGCGGCTAAAATCGCCTTGGAGGCCGCGGCGGCCTCGGGCGAACTTTGCGAACTCGCCAATGACAATGGCGGCGGCCAGATCGTGGTTTCGGGCGGCAAGAAAGCGGTGGATCTGGCGATCGAGATCGCCAGGGAAAACGGCGTCCGCCGCGCCATGCTGCTGCCGGTGTCGGCGCCCTTCCACTGCGCCTTGATGGCGCCGGCCGCCGAGGCCATGCAGGAGGCGCTGGCCAAGACCGAAATCAAGCCGCCCGTGGTCGATGTGGTGGCCAATGTCACCGCCGCGCCGGTGCGCGACCCCGCGGAAATCCGGCAATTGCTGGTCGCCCAGGTCTGCGGGACCGTGCGTTGGCGCGAATGCATGGGCTTCATGCACAAGCAGGGCGTCGATCTGTTCGTCGAGATCGGCGCGGGCAAGGTGCTGGCCGGGCTCGTCAAGCGCACGGCGGAAGGCGCGCGGTCGCTCAATGTCGGCGTCCCGTCCGAGGTCGAAAGCTTTTCGCTGAGCGCTTAAATCGTTATCCGGAGTTATTCATGTTCGATTTGAACAATCGCATCGCGCTTGTCACCGGCGCCAGCGGCGGCCTCGGCTCCGCCATCGCCCGCGCGCTGCACAAGCAGGGCGCGAAAGTCGTGCTGTCGGGCACGCGCCGCGAGGCCTTGGACGCGCTGGCGGCCGAGCTTGGCGCGGGCGGCTTCGTCGCGCCTTGCAACCTCTCGGACAAGGAGGCGGTGGAGAAGCTGGTTCCCGAAGCCGAGGCGCTCGCCGGCCCGCTGGACATTCTCGTGAACAATGCCGGCGTCACCCGCGACGGCCTGTTCATGCGGATGAAGGACGAGGATTGGGACACGGTGCTGACCGTGAACCTGACCTCCGCCTTCCGCCTGTCGCGCGCCGTGCTCAAGGGCATGATGAAGCGGCGCTATGGCCGGATCGTCAACATCACCTCGGTGGTCGGGGTCACCGGCAACGCCGGGCAGGGCAATTACGCGGCCTCCAAGGCGGGGCTGATCGGCATGACCAAATCGCTTGCGGCGGAAGTCGCCTCGCGCAATGTTACGGTGAACTGCGTCGCTCCGGGCTTTATCGCCAGCCCGATGACCGACGTCCTGTCCGACAAGCAGAAAGAGGCCATTCTCGCGACGATTCCCGCCGGCCATCTTGGCGAAGGCGCGGACATCGGCGCGGCATGCGTCTATCTGGCGAGTTCCGAAGCCGCTTACGTCACCGGCCAGACGCTTCACGTGAACGGCGGAATGGCAATGATTTGAAAGTGTTGTGGCCAAGGTCCCGGTGCGGCGCCAATCGCTGCACGGGGGCCTCGCAATCGTGACGGAAGTATGTTAGCAAGCCACGGTTTGTAAGTTCCAACGTGCGAAATTTCGCTGCAGGGCAGAAATTTACGCGTAACCGGAGCCGTCACTCCCCGCGCGCCGCCGCCAACATTCAGGCGCGCCATCAGTTCAAGACCATGAGGAAACCACAGATGAGCGATGTCGCCGAGCGCGTGAAGAAGATTGTGATCGAACATCTCGGCGTCGAACCCGACAAGGTGGTCGACAGCGCGAATTTCATCGACGACCTGGGCGCCGACTCGCTCGACACCGTCGAGCTGGTCATGGCCTTCGAGGAAGAATTTGGCGTGGAAATCCCGGATGACGCGGCCGAGACCATCGTCACCGTCGGCGACGCCGTGAAATTCCTGGAAAAGGCCACGGCTCAGAGCTGAGCCGGGCGCCAGAGGAAATGGTCGCGCGCGTTCGGCCGGGGGTCGGACGCGCGCGATTGACGTTGTGGACACCGCGATGAGCGGCGCGGTAAAAGCAGGACCGGCTGCGCCGGAGGCCCTTGCGCCCCGCGCGCCGCCACAAAGCCCGAGGGAGCTTATGCGCAGGGTCGTCGTAACGGGATTGGGCATGGTGTCGCCGCTCGCCTGCGGCGTGGAGGAGAGCTGGAAACGTCTGCTGGCCAGCGAAAGCGGCGCGGGCCGGATCGAAGGTTTCGACGTTTCCGACCTTGCCTGCCAGATCGGCATGCAGGTTCCACGCAAGGGAAAGACGGACAGCGCACCGGACGCTTTCGATCCCGACGAGTGGATGGAGCCCAAGGAACAGCGCAAGGTCGACGATTTCATCATTTTCGGCGTCGCCGCCGCGACCCAGGCGCTCAAGGACGCAGGCTGGGCCCCTAAGACCTACCAGGACCAGATCGAGACCGGCGTGCTGATCGGCTCCGGCATCGGCGGCCTCGGCGGCATTTATGAAACCTCGCTCACCCTGCAGGAGAAAGGCCCGCGCCGGGTGTCGCCCTTCTTCGTGCCGGGCCGGCTGATCAATCTCATCGGCGGCCACGTTTCCATCATGCATGGGCTCAAGGGCCCGAACCATGCGGTGGTCACCGCCTGTTCGACCGGAACCCACGCCATCGGCGACGCGGCCCGCATCATTGCTTTGGGCGACGCCGAGGTCATGGTGGCGGGCGGCGCGGAATCAGCATGCAACCGCATCGGGATCGCCGGATTCGCCGCCTGCAAGGCGCTGGCGACCGCTTACAACGACAATCCCAAGGCCGCCTCGCGGCCCTATGACCGCGACCGCGACGGCTTCGTCATGGGCGAGGGCGCCGGCTGCGTCGTGCTGGAATCGCTGGAGCACGCCCAGGCGCGCGGCGCCCGCATCTATGCCGAAATCATCGGCTACGGCATGTCGGGCGACGCCTATCACATCACCGCGCCGGCCGAGGACGGCGACGGCGCCTTCCGTTGCATGCAGGCCGCGATCAAGCGCGCCGGCATCGCGGCGGCGGATATCGATTACGTCAACGCCCATGGCACCTCGACCATGGCCGACGGCATCGAGCTCAAGGCGGTCGAGCGCGTCGTGGGCAACGCCGCGAGCAAGATCTCCATGTCCTCGACCAAGAGCTCGGTCGGCCATCTGCTCGGCGCCGCCGGCGCGGTTGAGGCGATCTTCTCCATTCTCGCTTTGCGCGACCAGATCGCGCCGGCGACCCTCAATCTCGACAATCCGGACTTCGAGACCGCGATCGATCTCGTGCCGCACAAGCCGCGGGAACGGGAAATTAACGTTGTTCTGTCGAATTCTTTTGGCTTCGGCGGGACCAACGCCTCGCTCCTGATGCGGCGGTTCGCCTGACCGATCCTGATTTCGCCATAAATTCCGGCACACTGCCAGTAAGTATCGCTGCTTGAGGCGGCACCGCGAGGCGTATATGACGGACCAACCGCAGGGAACCGAGCCGGCCGGCGACGAGCGGCCCACGTCGGCGCGCGCGGGCGCGTCCGGCGCGAGCATTTACGGCCGGCGCGGCGCCATGAGCCCGTCCGAGGCCTTGCAGCCTGAGGCCGCGCCGCCGCCGCCGGAAAAGAAGCGCAAGCGGTCGCGGCTTGGCGCGGCGTCCGGATTCCTGTCCTTCCTGCTCGCGGCGGCCTTTCTCGTCGGCGTCGGCGTTGTCTTCGCCGACCGCGCGGCGCGCGCCCCGGGGCCGCTTCCGGCCGACAAGGTCGTCTATATCCAGCAGGGCTTCGATTCCGACCAGATTATCGACGAATTGCAGACGCAGGAGGTCATCGACTCGCCCATGCTGTTCCGGATGGCGCTGCTGTTCGAAGGCGCCCGCTCCAGGATGAAGGCCGGCGAATATCTGTTCAAACAGGGCGCCTCGGTTCAAGACGTGATCAACACCATGGTCTCGGGCAAGGCGATCCTTCATTCGATCACCATTCCCGAAGGCCTGACCAGCGAGCAGGTGGTCGATCGCCTGCGCCAGGACGATCTCCTCATCGGCGACATCCGCGAGATTCCGCGCGAGGGCTCGCTGCTGCCGGAAACCTACAAGTTCCATCGCGGCGATCGGCGCGACAAGCTGCTGCAGAAAATGGCCGGCGACGAGAAACAGCTGGTCGCTGCGATCTGGCGCAGCCGCGCGCCGGACCTGCCGTTGACGTCGCCGTATGAACTGGTCACCCTGGCGTCGATCGTCGAAAAGGAGACCGGCAAGCCGGACGAACGTCCGCGGGTCGCGGCGGTCTTCCTGAACCGCCTGCGCAAACACATGCGGCTGCAGTCCGATCCGACCATCATTTATGGGCTGGTCGGCGGGAAGGGCGCGCTTGGCCGCACTCTGACCCACGCCGACGTCGAATCGCAGACGGCCTACAACACCTATGTCATCGACGGCCTGCCGCCGGGGCCGATCGCCAATCCCGGCCGCGCCGCCCTGGAGGCGGTCGCCAATCCCGCGCGCACCAAGGATCTCTATTTCGTCGCCGACGGCACGGGCGGCCATGTCTTCTCGGACTCGCTCGGGGCCCACAACCGCAATGTCCAGCGCTGGCGGCAGATCGAGCAGAACAAGACGACGTCGCCCAACGCCCCGGCCGGCGCCGCCGCGCCCGCGGGCCGCGACGACCACAGCGAAAATGGACCGGGGCCGGTTTTCGGCGCCGTTCACATCCCGTCGGAATTCGTCGCGCACGCGCGTAAATTCTATCGCGTCGCCGATGGCGCAGGCGGCCATGTCTTTTCGAATTTGCGTGACGCCAACAAAGGCGATGTTAGGCGCTGGCGGCGGATGGATCGGCAATTCAAGGCCGAGGCGCAGCTCGGGCCGGGCGCTTTGGCCGGCCACGACGACCACGGCGCGACTGCGCCGCAGCAAGAGTTCGGGGTCGCGCCCATGCAGCCGCAATTCAATGGGCGCCGCGAGGTTCCGTCGCCGCGGCAGTTCGATGGGCAATTCAAGGCCGAGGCGCAACTCGGGCCAGGCGCTCCGGCCGGCCGAGGCGACCGCAGGGCGAAAGCGTTCGATTTCGGCGCCCCCCCTAGCGCGACGGAATTCGCGGCGCGCCACGACCTCGCGCCGCCGCGGCCGCGTCTTCGTCCCGATCCAAGGATGATCGCGCGCGTCGCGCCGCTGATGCCGTGGGCGCCGCCGCCGCCTCGCCGCCTCGCCGATTTCGATTCCGACCGCGCCGGCGTTCCGGATGCGCCGAAACTGGCGGCGCTCGGCGATATCGAGATGGGCGGGATCACCCGCGCCGAGAACGAACTCGACGGCCCGGCCGACGATATGGGAACAGACCCGGCGATCGCCCAGGCGTCGCCTTCGCAGCCTCCCCAGCCGAGGGCGGTCGCCGGAGATCTCGATGGCGCGGCCGAGCCGGTCCAGACCGGACCCATGGGCTCCGACGCCATGAGCTATGCGGGCGGCATCGTCAATGCAGCGCCCAACGGCAAGCCGCGCATCTATGACGCGGTGGCGGGAACGGCGCTTGATCCTCTGCTTGAAAAGAACTGGGATCTCAACAGCGCGCAAACGGTGGACGTTCCGCAGCCGCAGACCGAGGCGGCTATCGCCGGCTCCAATACCAGGTCTGTGTCCAAGTCCAGGCCTGCGTCCAAGTCCAGGCCTGCCCACAGGTCCAAATCCAAGGCCGCCTCCGCGTCCAGGTCCAGATCAAAGACCACGTCCGCATCAACGTCGTCGAAATAGCGGCTTTCGAGCGGATGCGAGCGGCGCCAACTCCCTTCCCCTGAAAGGGAGGGGCGGCGGGGGGTGATAAGCCCTTGACACTTCCGGGCGTTACCCGCCCACCCTGACCCAGCGGCCAAGTGGGAGGGAATGGTGAGCGCCGATTCCCTCTGATCGAGAAACGATCGCGCCTGAAGGCAAATTGGTGCGCTTTCCTCGGCGAATCCTGCTATAGGCGAGGAAAATCCGCCTCAGCCGACTCCGGCTCTTTCCGGCGGCGTCCGGGATTTTGACATGACGATTTCGAGCATGACTGGCTTCGCGAGAGAAGCAGGCTTTTCCGCGCCCTACCGATGGAGCTGGGAAATCAAGACGGTGAATTCGAAGGGGCTCGATCTGCGTCTTCGCCTGCCGCCAGGCTTCGATTCTCTCGAAAAGCCGGCGCGCGCGGCGATCGCCCACGCCCTTTCCCGCGGCGCCTGCTACGCCAACCTCGCCGTGACGCGCGAAACGCCTGTCGTGTCGGCGCGGCTCAACCGCGATCTGCTCGTCCAACTGATCAACGCCCTCGCCGACGTCGAGCGGCCCGCCCATATCGGGCCTTTGAGCCTCGACGGTCTCCTCGCCGTGCGCGGCGTGGTCGAAACGGTCGAGCTCGAGGAAGACGAGGCCGAGCGCGAGACGGCGCAGCAGAACATCCTGCTTGGCCTCGACGCGGCGTTGCGCCAGCTCGGCGCCATGCGGGCGGGCGAGGGGGCGACGCTTGCGGCCGTGCTCCGCCAGCGGCTCGATCGCATCGCCGACCTCGCCAAGGCCGCGGATCTCTGCCCGGAGCGTCATCCGGCGGCGGTGCGGGAAAGGCTGCGCGCGGCCATCGCCCAGATCGTGGACGCCGGCCGGCTGGACGAGGCGCGGCTTCATCAGGAGGCGATATTGCTGGCCGCCAAGGCGGACGTCCGCGAGGAGCTGGACCGGCTGTTCGCCCATGTCTCGGCGGCGCGAAAGCTCCTGGCCGATGGCGGAGCCGTCGGGCGTCGGCTCGATTTCCTCGCCCAGGAATTCGGCCGCGAGACCAATACGCTTTGCGCCAAATCGAACGACGCCGCCTTGACGGCGATCGGCCTTGAATTGAAGGTCGAAGTGGAGCAATTGCGCGAGCAGGCGCAGAATATCGAGTAGCATGATGGAAATGGAAAGCGCGGGCCGCCGCGGGCTGATGCTGATTCTTTCGTCGCCTTCCGGCGCGGGCAAGACCACGCTGACTCGCATGCTGCTCCAGAAGAAGGAACTCGATCTGACGCTCTCCATCTCGCTGACGACGCGCAAGCGCCGCTCCAGCGAGGCCGACGGCATTCATTACCATTTCACCGGCCATGCGGAATTCGCGCGGCGGCGCGACGGCGGCGAATTGCTGGAGCATGCCGAGGTCCACGGCAATTTCTACGGCACGCCGCGCGCGCCGGTCGAGGCGATCCTGGCCCAGGGCCGCGACGTTTTGTTCGACATCGACTATCAGGGCGCGCGCCAGGTGCGCGAGAAAATGCCGCGCGACGTCGTCACCATTTTCGTCCTGCCGCCCTCGATGCGCGAATTGCGGGCGCGGCTGGAGCGGCGCGCGGAGGACAACCAGGAAACCATCCTGAAAAGGCTCGACAACGCCCGCCACGAGATCAGCCGCTGGGGCGATTACGATTACGTCCTGATCAACGACGACATCCAGAAAACATTCGAAGACCTGCTGGCGATCGTGCGCGCCGAACGCCTGCGCCGCCCGCGCGTTGCGGCGGGCGTGGAGGATTTCGTCGCCGGCCTGCTGCGGGAAGAGATTTGACGTGTCTGGTCCTGACCTTGCCCATCGGCCGGAGCCGTCAGGAACGATCCGTGAGGTCGGAGCGTTTGCGGGCATCGGCTTGCTACTGATTTGGAGCGGCGATGAGCGCGGCGCGGCGACGAACAGCGTCCGCGGATTTGAGCGCAAAGCCCGCGGATTCGAATGACAGGCTAGAGCAGGCGCGACTCTATTCCGAGGAGCTGGGCCTCGACATTGCGAGCGGCCGAGAGCGCGACCTGTTTCTCTGGTTCATCGCCAGCCAATTGTTCGGCCAAAGAATCTCCGAAGAAATCGCCGCGCGCACCTTTCGCGCTTTTGTCGCGCATGGGCTGACCAGTCCGCAAAAGATCCTCGACGCCGGCTGGGACTATCTTGTCAATCCAGTCATGCGGGAGGGCGGCTATGTGCGCTATGACGAAAGCAAGTCGCGCAAGATATTGCGCGCCTGCCGTAAGCTGCTCGATCAATACGACGGTAAAGTGTCGCGACTTCACGAAGTCGCGGCGGATGCGCGCGACCTCGAAGCGAGGCTCGACGAATTCTATGGCGTGGGGCCGGTGACGATTGAAATCTTCCTGCGCGAGTTGCGGCCGTTCTGGAAAAAGGCCGATCCGGAAACGCCTCCGGCTTTGAGAAATCTGGCGCGAAAATTTGGCGTCGATCTCGAAGCTTACGATCGCGGGAGCCTTCGCCTTGCGCGCGTCGAGGCGGGGCTGATACGCGCCCGCCATTCCGCGCCGCGGAAGAATTGATCGGGAGCGCGCAATGTCCACGGCGTCTGGAGCGCGCGCTTCGAGGTGGCGACGACGACCGGATGGCGCACAAAAAACCGGACGCCGCAGCGTCCGGTTCCGCCTCCGAGGGAGAGGCTGAGTTGCGCCCCGCCGAACCATAGGGAGGACATGGCCCGCGCGCAGCCATTCCATAAAGCTGGAAAAATTGCTGCGATGCAATATTAAATTGTGCAACGCATCATTGTTCATGGCGCATGGCTTCGCCACCGCCAATGCATAGGTCAAGCCTGTCGGGGAAGGCGAAGAAAGCCCAAGTTTCCTTCCAAACATTGAAACTGCGCCGCCACTTTCCAACGGGGTCGCGCGCATTGTCTTGAAGATTGCACAAATGAGCGGCGATTGTTCAGTTTTCTGGTCTACGACAAAATATTTGCTTCAAAGCAATGGATATTGCAATATTTCTGTTATTGGCATGATGATGTAGTTCAGTGGAATGCAGTCAGAACATAAATGTCACAAGAGTTGGTTGTCGATTGGCGCGAAAGAGCGAAATTGAGTGCAAACTAACCGTTCAACTCTAAAGACGCACTTCAACTAGTCATAGAAATCAAAGAGTCCATCGGCGCCAGCAGCGTCGGTTACAGAGCTTTACAGGCTGATCGGATATTGGAAACCGTCCGACGCGCCAATGAACCTTCAGTTCCGTAAGTGGCGGACGCAAAGGCGGCGCTCTATTCGCTCGGCAAGGCGCTCGATCAGATCACGCTGAATTGAATCGCTCGCAACAGTCGGATGATCGATTGGGCGTCATGTCGATCGCACGCGCAATGATTGCGCCCCCGCTCCGGCGCTGCGGAACCTGAACGGCGCGCCGGAACGGGCTGCCGAGCGATTTCGAGCGCGTCGATCACCCTCCCTGCGGCAAAACGATCTCGAACACGCAGCCGCCGTCCTGTTCGTGCGGGCGGATCGCTTTCACCATTTCCGCGGCGGTCTTGAGATCGAGCAGGAAATCGCGCGCGGCCGGCTGTCCCAGCGCGAACAGGATTGCCGGGCTGATCGCCAGAATCGGACCGCAGCCGGTCCAGCCGAAGCGCGTCGCCGCGCCATCGTTGCGCCTGACGGTCTGCATCTCCTCATAGCTCAGGCCGACGAGCATGAGGACGTTGTGGATGTCGTTGATGTCGGCCGTATCCAGGATCGGCCCCGGAACCAGTTCGTCGCTCCCGATCGCGCCGATGAAACTGGACAGGCGATAATCGTCGGCGTTCTGTTCTGGAAGTTCGCCCTGGTCGCCATAGAGAAACGGGTAGAACGCGGGCATCGCTATATCCGATCAGAGAATTGCGCGCTGCCGCGTCCTCGCGGGAGCGGCGGCGGAATGAGCGCTTTCAGTCCGCGGTCCCCGTCTTGCCCGTTTCGTGGGCCGCGATCCATTTCTTCAACTCGGCGACATGGCCGGCTTCCTCCGCGACGAATGCGGCCGCGAACCGTTTGACTTCCGGATCGTCGGTCGTATCGAGGACAGATTTGTAATAGTCGTGGCCGGCGGTTTCGGCGGCAAGGGCCACCTGCAGGGCCTCGCCGCGGCCGAGCATCGGGTCGGCGCCCCAGATCGCGGCGCTTTCCGGGCTTTCGAGGTCCGGCCAGACAAAATCCTGCGGTTCGAGCTTGGGAATATCGCGAAAGCCGGACCGCGCCTGGGCGTCGGCGAGATGCATGCGCGAATAATTCGCCAGGCGGCGGAAGAGTTCGGCCACTTCCTTGTTGCCGCCGTTCTCCATGGCGTCGGCCAGTTCGCCGAAACGAGCCGCCGCTTCCGCCTCGAGATGAATGGAATAGGCGAGAAATTCCTCGACCGTAAGCATTGGGCCTCTCCATGTGCTGGACGCGCTTCTCAGGCGCGGGGCTCCACCCCGCGTGAAGGCGGGGAGGACTTTTTCGGGTGACGCCATTGGCCCTCGCCTCCGATTCGTCGGAGACAAGGGCCAATGGCGGCATCAGTGGCCGCCGCGCTGGTCGGCGCGCACGCCATGGCTCATTTCCAATGATCCATGGCGCGCGGCGATTAGACCGCGTGCTTGGTCGCCAGCCATTCCTCGCGGGCGATCCAGGCTTCGAGAATCTTGACGTGCTCGGCCTCTTCCTTGACGAATTCCTTGGCCAGCGCGACGACCTCGGGGATTTTCGAGGTTCCGCTGACGGCGTAATAGAATTCGTAGCCGCGCTTCTCGCCGGAGAGCGCCGCGCGCAGGGCGTCGAGACGCGACACATCGGCGTCGCCGGCGAGCAGCGAGGTGCGTTCCGGCGTGGCGTGCTCGGGCCAGACGTAATCCGGCGGGATCTGCGCGGTGAGGTCCTTGCCCTTGGCGCGCTCCTTGGCCTGCTTAAGATGCAGGCGGGAATAGCCGGCGAGCTGGCGGAACAGCTTGCCGACCTCGGCGTTGCCACACAATTCCATCGACGCGGCGAGGCCGTCGAAATGGGTGGCGGCGTCTTCCTCGACCTTGATCGCATGGGCGAGGAAGTGGTCGGCGGAACTGATCTCCATCCCGCCCGTATAGATCTTGGCGGCGGTGGAAAGGTGCGGCGGCTGGGCGGGAATCGTCTCGTCGCCGGCGAATTTCACCAGAATGTCCTCGTTGCGGACGAAGCACTGGCAGGCCAACCGATAGCGCGGCGGCATGTCGTTGACTTCGGCGTTGGCGACTTCTTCCCTGGTGATCTTGCCGAGCTGGCGCAGCGCTTCCTTTTCCTTTTCGGTCAAGGCAATGCCATAGGGACGCTTTTCGCTCAGGATTTCGACTTCGACGAGACAGGAGCCGCATTCGCCGTCCTGGCAGTCGAAGGGAATCGGGATTTTGTTGGCTTTGGCGACGGCGAGAATGGTGCCACGATCGCCCGCCACGGCGTAAACCGTCACGTCGCGCGATAGGGACGGCGATGAGAAGGTGATGTTGGCCATCAACATGCCCTCGGGTTTTTGAAGCGGGATTGCTTCTACTGCCCGCGAGCAAGACTTGTTCCCGCCGCGACTGAATATTTCCCGGGTGTCCGATCCAAAATGACGCTACTCCGCAAGGACAATTTGTGCAAATCCACGCAAAGGTGAAAAGATCGCGACAAAGCTGAGGGCGAACCGAACATGCGACGTGTCAAATGGGACGGGCCACGTGAGTAAAAAATTGGCGCCGATCGCTCTAATATTGACGCCAGTCTAACTTGAGCCTGGCGGTTGCGCGCCCGACGAGGCGGGAAGAAAAACGCGCCGGAACGACAATGCGCGCGGCAACTTTCCCCCTCATCTGCTCGCGGCGCAACGCCGCAAGCCTTCTGTTGCAGGATTCGATCCGGTGACGGAGATGCTGATAGGAAACCTTCCCCGGCTTGGTCGCATGGCGCTTTCCGTAAGGAGACGTTCGGGCCGCGAGAAAGCCGCGCCGCGCGCCGGAGTTGGGCCGTGAGCCGCCGCCCGAGCCATTACTCGTCGTTCGACGCGTTCAGCTCTTCGAGCGGGATGGTGGCGTCGGGTTCCGGCTCGCCATCGCGAATCGCGCGGCGCCCGGCGCCGATAGCGGGCACGCAAAGACCCCGCGCACGCGCCCCATCCGCCCAGCGCAACCATTCATCGGATGAATAGGGGCTGGTCGCCGGACCGCATTCGATGAGGATTTCCTGCAATTTTCCGCCCTCCGCCGCGCCGCCGCCCTCCGCGCCGGCCGCGGGATGGGAAAGCCGCCACCAGACGGCGTGCACGACGAAATCCTCGCCGAAGGGAGGGGCCGCATCGGGCCGCCGGATAGAGAGATAGCTGCCGATCGCCGGGATTTCGGGCAGTTCGAAATCCAGCTCGTGAAAGGGTTTGGACCGATCCAGGTCGCGAACGACGACTTTGGCTTTGACCATCGATTTGCTCCCTTGCAAGGCGTTGACGGCGGACGCTTCAAGCCGCCTGCCGGATGCGGTCGCGTTCGACCAGGTTGCGATAGAGGCCCTCGTCCGCCGACCGGCGCCAGGATGCGGCCGCGCGGACGAAAGACGGTCCATTTGCGACGGGAAAGCGGAGGCATTGGGGCGGCTCATGGTTTGAAATCGTGAGACCGGCGCATCGGCGGGGAGGCAACGCGAAACATCAACGCAGGATCAAGCGCTCGGTTGCAGCCCGCGCGCATATGCCGCGTTTGGGCGGTCCGACGCCAGCAGAAAACGAGATCCGAAGGCGTCTAGAAAACTCGGGGCTATTCAGCCTTCAAACTTTTTATGTTTCAAACTGAGACGCTACCGAAAAAAGACAGAAGTTGCAGATTGTTCGACGTAATCCTATGTTATTGGGTCTGGCCGGTCCCGACCGTTGGGTGCGTATCGTCATGAAGCCCAGGTACTTTTTCGGGATCATCATTGCGAGTTTTGTCGCCGGGGTCGTTGGCGTGGCCATCGCTTGGGCGGATGAGCAGCGAGTCGCTCTCGTCGTCGGCAATGGCAATTACAAATCCATCAATCGCCTCGTCAATCCAACCAACGACGCCGAAGATATGGCGCGGGCTTTGCGTAAGGTCGGCTTCGAGGTCATCCTGCGCACGGATTTGACCAAGGACGGCTTTGACAAGGCCCTGGCTGAATTCGCGCGCAAGGCGGCGGGGGCTTCAGCGGCGCTGTTCTATTACGCCGGCCACGGAGTCGCGTACCAGCAGCAGAATTATATTCTTCCCGTCGACATCGAGGTGCGCGACCAGGTCGACCTGCAATTTCGGGCGATCGAAATGCCCCATGTCATGGAGGCGTTCGACCGCGTTCCCGGCGTCAAGATCGTGATGCTCGACACTTGTCGCGACAATCCGCTGGACAGGCGCTTTGCCGGAGTCACCCGTTCGATCCAGGACCGCGGGCTGGCGCGAATCGATGCTTCCGAAGGATTCGTGATCGCTTATGCGACCTCTCCCAACCACACCGCCCAGGACGGAACGGACCACAACAGCCCGTTCACCGACGCTTTCATCCACCGCCTCGCCGAACCGGATCTCGAGATCGCCACGCTTTTCCGGCGCGTGACGCAGGATGTCTATGAGCAGACCAATGGCCGGCAGCGGCCGGAGGTTTCCATTTCCCTCATCGGCGACTTCTACCTCAACCCCATCACGTCGGACGCGCAAGCGTGGTCGCGCATTGCCGATTCCACCCAGGCGGCGGATTTCGAGCGGTTCATTCAGAGCTATCCGCAATCCTCGCATATCCCCGAAGCGCGGCGCAAACTTGAGATTTTCGCCAAAATCGAGCTTGAGCGCGACCAGCGCCTGCTGCAACAAAGCGAAGACCAGGCCAGGGCGCTGCAAAAGGCGCAGCAGGAAAAGGCCGACCAGGAACAAAAGCGCCTCGACGCCTTGCGCCAGGCGAGAGAGGAAGTCGAACGGCGGGCTTTGCAGGAGCAGGCAACGCGGCGCGAGGCGGACCGCGAGGCGGTTGAACGCCTGATCAAGGAGCGTTTGGGCAAAGCGCAGCCGGCGCCGGCGAGCGCCGCGGACGCCACCGCCGTTCGCAGCGAAGTCGAGCGTCTCGCCGAAAAGAATCGTCAGGAACGCCAAGAGTTGGAGATCGCTGCGGAGCGTTACCGGCTGCATCAATTGATTTTGCACCGCGAGAAAGCGGCGGGCGCCGAGGCGGACCGGCTCGATGCCGAAATTCGCGATCTCGTTCGCAAGCAGGTGGAGCGCATCGCTGCGCAACGACTGCAGCGCGCGGGCGGTCAGTCGGAAGTCCGCGAAACCGCCGGCGGCGTCACGCCGAAGCCGGCCCCCGAGCCTGTCCAACCCTGACGCGCCGCGCCTTACTCGCGCACGACACGAAATCCGTTGGCTTCATAGCGCACGTCGAAATCATATTTGTAACGCGAAGCCGAACGCACAAAGCGCGGGTCGCTGTTGAACGCGCCGCCGCGCAAGACACGCTCCTGGCAGCGGGGCGTGACCCAGGCGGAGCCGTCCGAGGGGGCTGAACGGTAGGAATCGTGCCAGCAATCCTCCACCCACTCGGCGGCGTTGCCCAACATGTTGTAAAGCCCGAATGCGTTGGGAGGATAGGCGCCGGGCGTAACCGGACCATCGCTCGGCCTGGCGTTGCAACCGGAACAATTGACGCGATTCCTTTCCATTTTCGCGCCCCAGGGATAGGTCGTCGTCGCGCCGCCGCGCGCGGCGTATTCCCATTCGGCCTCGCTCGGCAGCCGGTAAGTCCGGCCCGTTTTTTTTGAAAGCCAATGGACATATTGCTGCGTGTCGTCCCAACTGAGATTGGTCACCGGCATTGTCGCGCGGTCGGGGGCCGTCTGCGCCGGGGCATAGGCGCAACCCTTATCGGCGACGCAAGCGTCCCATTCGGCCAGCGAGATTTCCCGTTTCGCGATATAGAACGCCGATGGAATGACGACGCGGTGAACGGGCGCCTCGAACGGGAACATCTCCCTTGAGCCCATTTCGAAAGAGCCGGCGGGAATCCTGACCATTTCCGGACAGTGCGAACAATCCCTGTCGGCAGAAGCGGATTTGGCCGGCGCCGGGGCCGGAAGAGGAGACGGCGCGGTTTGAGTGGGTGTGGGAACTGGCGCCGGCGCGATTTCGGCGGGTTTGGACGGTGGCGCGGCGGGGGCGCCCGATTGCAACTTGCGCAGGCGCTCGCGCGCCTCACTGGCGAACCGGCCGTTGGGAAAAGCTTCCAGATAGATTTCGAAATCGCGCGCCGACCCGCGATCCTTGATATCGTTCCAAAAACGAACTTCAAGCGATTCAGCCGCCGCGACCGTTTCGTTGGCGGCCAGCATTCGCGGCGCGGACGCCCGGTCCGACGCCAGTGGCCGCCGCATCGTCCCGAGCGTGGGCGCCTCCTTTACGGACGCGGCGCGAGCCGGAGGCGGGAAAAAAACGAAAAAGGCGCCGACCGCCGCAGCGACGGCGGCCGTCCATCGAAGGCCGCTCCGCCTTCCAGCTTCCGAACCGTAAACGGGGCGCCGATCCCACAAAGCTGTTGAACAGGTCCGAATTTCAACGCACATAGATCGTTATCTTTTTCGACATGACCGGCGGCGTATGCGGGATGTGCTTGTAATCGCCCATCAGCAGCTGGAGCGTATGACGACCGGGCGGAAGCGTCAAAGTCACCTCCGTCTGGCCGTTGCCCAGATGAATGTGGTTGTAGTCATTGGGAATCGGCTTGGAGAGATCACCGACGTTGGTGTCGACCAGCAGATGGTGGTGGCCGGTATTGGGCTTGTCCACGCCTGCCGGAGCGACGCCCATGCCGCTGAGGCCGATGCGCACGGTGAAACGCTGAGGCACATGGATGCCGTCGATCGGATAATGAAAATAGACCCTCGCGCCGGGCGGCGACGGCGTGCCGGCGATCGCGGCGCCGGAAAGGACGGCGGCGAGGATCAGCGCCAAAGCCGCCGGAATCGCAGCTCGCATGAACATCGGTCGCTCCCTCCCAATTTGTCGGCGAGGCCGGCCATCAGTGTCGCAAATGGCGATGGTGATAATGGTGGTGATGGTATTGCACGGGATGCAATCGCTGTCCCGGCTTCAGGACGGTCACTTCGATCCTCTGCGATATGACCGGCGGATCGTGCGGGGTATGCCGGTAATCGGCGAAGATCAGCTGTAGCGTGTGCTTGCCGGGAGAGAGCGAAAGCTTCACCTCGGTTTCGCCCCGGCCGAAATGCATGAGATTCGGCTCGTTCGGCAGCGGCTTGTCGAGCGGCGGCGTCGGCAAGTCGATCAGCAGATGGTGATGCCCGGTGTTCAGCTTGTATACCCCCGCTGGACACACGCCCATATTGCTTAAACCGAAACGTATGGTCGAATGCGGATAGATGGTGTCGCCGTTCTTCGGATAGATGAAATAGACCCTGGCGTCGGGCGGCGATGGCGTCCGGCCGGGCGGCGGCGCGGCGCTCGCGGTCTTGGGGGCGCCATTGTCCACCGCCACGACATGGATCAGTTTCGACATGATCGGCGGATCGTGCGGGATGTGCTCGTAATCGCCGAGCAGCAGCTGCAAGGTGTGCGGCCCCGGCGTGAGGTCGAGTTGCGTCTCCATCTGGCCGCGCCCGAAATGGATGTGGTTGGGGTCGCTGGGGATTTCGCGATCCAGAGGCGGCAGGTCGGTGTCGATCAGAAGATGGAAATGGCCCGAACCGGGAATTTCCTGGCTCGCTTTGCCGGCCGCCGCGATGACCACGCCGCTGGCGCCGAATTTCACGGTTGAATGGGTCGGGATTTTCGCGCCGTCCTCCAGGCCGACGAAGGAGATCCTGGCGCCGGGCGGCGCGGGCACGCGCGGCTTTTCGACGGTGCTGGCGCCGACATGGACATGAATGGCTTCGGAGGCCACCGGCGGAATAAACTGCATGTGGTGCTCGTCGCCCATGAGCAGTTGCAAGGTGTGGTCCCCCGCCGGAAGGATGATTTCCGCCTCCTGCTGGCCGCGCCCGAAATGGAGATGATTCGGGTCGTTCGGTATCGGAACGTCCGGGGGCGGCAGTGGATTGTCGATGATGATGTGGAAATGTCCGGAATTCGGCTCAGGCTTGTCCGTGGGAACCACCGCGATATTCTCGGCGGCGAAATGGACCGTGAACCGCGAGGAAACAGCGGCGCCGTCTTTCAGGTCTGAGAAGTAGATCCTGGCGCCCTCCGGCGCCGGCTTGCGCGGAAATTGTTCCGCCGCCGCAGCTTGAACGTTCAGCCAGCTCAACGCGAGTAAGGCCGCTGCGATGAACAGAGAGAACGCGCGAGTTCCTGACATCGCTATCCTCCAGCCATTCTGCCCATACAACTGCAACGGCACTGGCGAATCAAGAGGCGCGCGCCGGCAAAATGGAATTATCTGTCCGTGGCGTCGCGCCCGACGAAGGGCGGCGCCGCGTTGAGCGGCGCGCGGCGCGGAGCCCGACGGACCGACGGCGATGTCCTGCCCTCGATGATCAGCAGGTAGAATTCCGGCTTCGGAACAAAATTGGACATTTTCGCCACGAAAGTCGTCGGCGACGTTTTGTTCAAATTCTGCGCACAGAAGGAGACGATGCGCGACGCTTTCCCTTTGTCGACGGAAAGCCGGTAGGCGACCGCAGGCACGGGCGCCGCCGCCGGGTCGCGCATCAGGATACGGATGCGCCGTTCCCTGAGTTGTGCGACATTGGCCTCCGCAGCTCCGGCCATGGCGTCGATACCCTTGAGGACGGCCGGTTCGCTGCAGAACGTGCTTATTTGCGCCGCGGCATCCGCCGCGAGTTCCTTGTTGTCGCGCAAGGCCTTGCGCAACAGCGAATCCTGGCGAACGCCAATGCTCGGCCGATAGGCGATTTCGACATCGACCGGCTTCGCCGGCTGGAGCGTCATCCTGAACGCGCCTTCGGTCTTCACGGTCCAGGTCGGGAACAGCAAGGGCGCGCCCTCGACGCTCGTTCCCACCTCCTTGATCAGCCCGTCAGCCTGCAATGATTTTTGTAAGGCCTGTGGCGCGGCAGCCAGTCGGGAGCCGAAATCGCCGACCGGAACGAGCGGCAGTCGCGCCTTGGCGAGCGTCGCCGTGACGTTTTTGCCGTCGAGCGAGGCGGTTTGAGACAAGGTCATCGCGGCCGGCGCGCCGGCGATCTTCAGCTTTGCGTCGAGAAAATTGATCGGGTCCGATCCCGGAATGGCATAGGTCGCATCGGGATCGGAAAAATCGAGGTCAGGATAGCGGAAGTTAAGTTCGATTCGAACCGGCGCAGGTCCCGGCGTCGATATTCGATATCTGAAGATGACCCGGGCGAGGGAAACCGCCACGTTCTCGGACTCGAGGACGACAGGCGCCGAACCGCTCGCCTTGGCGATGTCGAGTCCGCCCGTCGTCAGCTCAATGAGCGATTCGGAAGCGCTGACCGGCGCGCATGACTGCGCGAGCGCGCAAAGGACGAGGCCGCAAGCATGGATTTTCCAAACCGTCATCGCCGCTTCCGGTTTCCCCGTTCATGCCGCCACGGCGTCGAACAATCGACAATGAGGCGCTGGATGTTCATCGGACCACGTAAAATTGCGCTGCGAAGGAAAGATCGGGAGCCGTGAATTCGTCGCTCGCTCCCGTCGGAATGAAGCGCAGGCTTTGCGCCGCCTGACCAAGAAATGTCGCTTCGTCCGGGCGCCCGATCAGATTCGCGGGCACGTCGGGAAGATCGACCACTTGCAGCGGCGTCTCGCTGAAAATGGCCATGGTCATGCCGACGCCGACCGGCGGCGAAGCGATAAACTCATATGTTTTGGAGTCAGCCGCAGGAATGACGATCGGGACGCCGGCCTGTATCCTGTTCGCTTCAGCGGACTTTTCGCCCTCTGCCGCCGACAATGCATTAGGGTAAATCTGAGACGTCTTTCCATGGGCGTCAACATCGACGATCACGACATATCCCGTTTTGTTCGCGCGGATGCGGAACGATATTTTCGAGCCGATCGACAATTGCGCCGCCGGCGCGAAGTCGAAAGCGAGACCGACTTTATTCTTCAATGGAGGACTGGCGGGAAGCGCCGCCACGTCGGCTTCCTTCACCTGCGGGCGATTTAGGGCGCGCGATGGCGCCGGCCAAGCGTCAATGCGCACGCCTCGGACGGCGCCGCCCGGATCTTGCGGCTCCTGGGCTTGCGCGGCGCCTGAGATCGGCGGCGCGCCAAGGAGGAGAGCGCAAAGCAGGAAGGCAGGAGAAAGAGCCACACGCATGGCGCGCTCACGGCGAAGTGAAGATGCGGACATAGCCGATGTGGGGGTCCAGACCATCCAGCGCGGAGGCGAGCGCCTGCAAATCGATGTGGCGCGCGCTTTCGCGCAAGGTCTGTTCGAGTTCCGGCATCGGTCTGGCGGCAGTGACGGCGACGACATAATCCGCGCCGAACGGTTCGCGCACCTGGAAGGTCACGGTATAGGTCGGGTCGGCGCGCTGCGCCGGATCCGCGCCGAGGGGATAAAGCAACTGCGCCGCGCCGGTCCCCGAAAGGTCGAACAGGACGAGATATCGGCCCCTCAATTGCTGAATCTCGATGTCGATGCGCGAGCCGCGCGTATGCAATTCGTCGACCGACAGCAGTTTTATCGGCTGGACCTCCCGCGCCTGCTGGCGCTTGAGCCATGCGATCGCCAAAGCCTGATCGACGACCCCGGTCAGGTCCGCGGCCGAAATGTCGCGCGCCACCACGTCGGGGCCGGCGAGCACTTCCCGCGATTTCGGATCCCAAATCAGATCCGGGTTGGATTTGGCGTCGACCAGCACGACCGGGCGCAGGCGCTGGAGCGCCGGAAACCAGGCGGCTTGGCCATCGAGGGCGGCGATGCGTATGGGCTCGGCGCCGATATCGGCCAGGCTCCTGGCCGCCTTCGCGTCGGCCGTTCCGGCGCCGGGAGCGGCTTCCAGCCGAACCGGCGTCGTGAATCCGTCCTGCCCTCCGCCTGCCTGCGCCGGCGGTTCATCGGCCGGGACGATCGTCAGCCCGCCGGCTCCGGCGCCGACCGGACGCACCCGGACGCCGCGCGTCTGATCGACGGCCGACGTGCTTTCGGCGGCAAGCATAAGGGCGGCTCGGGGGGAAGCGGCGGGGCCCGGCGGCCAATGGGCCGCTGGCGCGGCAAGGGCGGCGGCTTGGGCGAAGGTCGCGGCCAATCCGCTCGCGCCGACCAGCAGCGCCCGCCGCGCTGCTCGCGCTGGACCGCGGACCTTGACCTGTTCCCGCCTCGAAGAGTGGATGGGGGACATGATCGCGCCTTTCCAATCGACTTTAGCGCAGGGAATTGATCCTTGCCAGTTCGGCTATTGGATTTCGAACGCCGCGACGGCGGCGGCCGCTTGCGGATGGGCGCCGATTTCCTGCGACGCCTGAACGAACAGGTCCGCCGCCGCCGATCTGGTCGTGGCGCGCAGGGACGTGAAGGGCGCGGCGCTGGCCACCGCGATGAGCAACAGACGGCGGGTCCGAACTTCGGCGTCCTGCCGCAGGCGCATGGCGAAGCGCCTTTGCGGCGCATCGCCGCGCAGCACGTTGGTGGCGTTATAGGTTTCGCCGTCGTCATCGACGACAAGCAGTTCGACGCTCGCCGGCGACGCCGAAACCGTTCCCGAGAAGACGGCGTCGCCGCGGACCACGGCGCTCTTCAATGCGATCGTCGGGGCCTGTGCGCCCCGTTTACGCAGCGTTTCCAGAAAGTCGATGGCGGGACATTGCGCGCGCGTGACTTCGCGCACCGAAATGTCCGCCAGGCGTCCGGTCAAGGCCTGGAATCTTTGATCGAATCGCTGGAAGGCGGCTGCGTCGAGCCCGAGGCCGGCGAGGGAAACCCGCGCCGGCGAAACTTCGATCGGAACCAGCGTCGCGCAAGGCCCGAGCTGAGGGCGCGCGATCAGAACCCGCGCCCGATCGAGCGCAAGGTCTTCGCTTGGCGTGGGGCCGGGCGGAGCTGCCGCCTGTTTCGCCGCTTCGGCTTTTTGCCGCGCGCTTTCGGGCTCATGCGCACCGACTTCGGGCGGATTCGGCCTATGCCGCTCGATCGCGCGGAACAGCAGGAAACCGCCGAGCGCCAGCGCCGCCGCGATTCCGCCGACGGCTGCGATCCGGCCCGCTCCCGGCCGCGCGGGGCCCGCCAGCGACTTTGGCAGCGCAAAAGGCAGGGGCGTCTCGGGCGGCGCGGGCTCTTTCGGCGGCAGGCGCACAATGGTCTTTTCGGCTGTGACGGGGAGAGCCGAGGGCGTCCAGATTTCAATGTCGCGCATCGACGTTGGGCGCATCGCCGGATCCGGCTGGAGCATGCGTTCGAGCAGAGGCCGCAATTCCGCGTCGGCGCAAGAGAGATCGGGAATGTCGCGACGCTTTTCGATCAACTCGAGCTGACTGCCCTTCATGTCGAGCGGCCGGCCGCAGCTCGCATAGGCCAGCACAAGGCCCAACGAATAAATGTCCGATCTGGCCGTGACCTCGCCACCGAAAAGGCCGAGCTGTTCGGGCGAAACATAATTTTGCTTCCCGGCGAAGCCCGATCCGATCACGGTCGCGTCCCGCGAGCGCGCCGATCGCGCGATGCCGAAGTCGATGATGCGCGCCCGGGCGAAATCGCCGTCGGGGACGATGATGTTGTCTGGCGAAATGTCGCGATGAACGACGCCGCGCCGGTGCGCCGATTCGAGCCCCGAGGCGACGCGGGCCTTGAGCGCGAGAATCGCCTCCAGCGGCAAACGACCCCGGCGCAGGATGTCGGAGAGCGCTTCGCCCTCGACGAATTCCATCGCCAGATAGGGCCTTTTCAGCGCGGGATCGACGGAGAACACGAAATAGCGAACGATTGCCTCATGATGGATGCTGTGCAGCGCCGAGGCTTCGCGGCGGAACATCGCGAGGGCGTCTTCGTCGCTGGCCAGATCTTCGCGAATGAGCTTGATCGCCACCGCATCGCCGGTTTGGATGGCATGCCCGCGATAGACCTCGCCCATGCCGCCGGCCGCCAGGGGTTCGTCGATCTCGTAGATTCCGTTAAGCTGCAGGCCCTTGCGGATCTGCGGACGATCGAGGCTCGTCATGAGCTGGCCTGTCTTACCGCGCGTCGGCCCGGCGACGGGCGCGTCGCGTCGGGCTTGAATTGCACGACGATGACCGAGACATTGTCCTTGCCGCCGCGCGACAAGGCCAGCTCGACGAGATGGTCGCAACCGGCGCGCGCGGCGCGTCCGCGCAGAGCGGACTGAATTTCGGCGTCGCTGACATGGATGGTCAAGCCGTCGCTGCAGACGACGAATGTGTCGTCGGGGCGCAGGTCGCCAAACGCGGCGTCCAATTGCGGGGTCTCCGCGACACCGATGGCGCGTGTCAGCACGTTGCGATTTGGCCAATGGTCGGCTTCCTCGCGCGCGAGCGCGCCACGGTCGATATATTCCTGCAATTCAGTGTGATCGTGGGTGAGTTGCTCGATGGCGCCGTCGCGCACCCGGTAGATTCGGCTGTCGCCGCACCAGAGACAGGCGACGCGCCGGTCGGCCGCGAAAAGCGCGGCGACCGTGGCGCCCGCGACGCCGCCGGCGACCTTTCGGGAAAAGGCGAAAATTTGCGCATTGGCTTCGACGATCCGCTCGCGGCCGGCGCGCGCCAGCGCTTCGACATCCGGCGCAGGCTCAATCTTGGCGAGGGCGTCGGTCACGCAGGCGCTGGCGTAGGCGCCCGCCTGATGGCCGCCCATGCCATCCGCCACCGCCCACAGGCCGACCTCCGGCAGCGCGATCATGCTGTCTTCATTTCTCTCGCGCACCAGGCCTACATGGGTCGCCGCGGCGCTCGAAAACGGCGTGTCCCATTCACTCCTGTCAGGCATCGCCGGCCTCCGCTCTAGCGAATTCGCCCGTCAGCATGGGGGCGAAAATAAAGGGCGACGGCAGCCGCCGCGCGGCGAACGCCCGCGGGGAAAAGCCGTCGCCGCCAATCGTCCACCAGAAGGACGACGACGAAAAGGCGCGGTCCGGATCGGCCCCGCGCGCCAGCGTGAAACAGGACTCGAATGCACGACCGGCCGTCTCGACCCGAACGATGTCGTAAGGGTCGAAAGCGACATCGGGCCAGGACGCCTTTTTAGGGCGGCTCCTTGGGGCGGGCGCCGCGCCGAAAGCGGCGAGCAGGGCGTCGTGCTCGCGCATGCCGAGGGTGGCGAGCAGATAATCCTCGACCTCCTCGAACCATTGGTCCTGGGCGTCGACCTCAGGCGGATCGAAGGTTTCTCCGGCTGCGGCGCAGGCGACCAGCGTCAACGGAAAATAGCGGCCGACCCCGTCCATTGACGGCATGATCGCGCCGATCGCGGCGGCGCCCAGAATGTCGGAGCCGAGCCAGAAACGCCAGATCGGCGCCGACAGATAGGCTTTGATCCAGCCGTCGCGCAGCGCGTCACGGCTGGCGGCGACCGCATTCTGCAGCCACGGCTCCCAGGCCGCCAAAAAGGACCGCGGCGTCGCCACGGCGAAAAAATCGCGGCGCGTCGGCGCCTTGCCGAACAGCGAGCAGCCCGCGCCCATGGCTAAAGGCCCGCCGGGCAGCGGAATTCCCGCAAAGCCGGCAGCAGATAGGGATTGGCGCTCGTCCCGAATGCGAACTGGTATTGCAATTCACGCCCCCCCAAAATGAAACTCGCGGACATGCGGTCGCCATGCTGCCGGGCTCCCGCGGCGTCGAGAAGGCGGAACAGAGCCCAGGCGCCCGTCCGCTCCAGAACCGCGGAGACCGCGGTCGACGACACGGCGGTGGGCGCGGCCGGCGACGGCGAATTGTCGGCGGTCGCCAGGGAGGCCAATGCGGCGTTGGGATCATAGGCCAGGCTGACCGCGGCGCGGCCGCCGGCGGCTGCGCCCGGCCATTGGATCGCGCCCGACGCCGCCGGCGCGCCGGCCTGCGATGTGACCGAGGCGCCGTTGGCCTCGAATTTGGCGGTGGCGCCGGCGCCGCTCAGGATCGGCGGAAAGACCTGGATATTGATCGACGGCATGACGCCGCCAGTCGAAAAAAAGGCGTCCCTGATCTTCTCGGCGCGCTGGAATTCGACCAAGGTCGTCGGCGAAAAAGTGCTGGCGAGCGCGTCGTCGCGCCGCCAGATCCAGGCTCGCTTCGACTGGTCGACATATTTCGCCAGATTGTTCTGGAAGAAACGGTCCATGACGCCGCCGACGCCGAACAGGCGACCGAAATCGGCCAGGGCGATCTCCCTGCGCGCCCCGCGATCGAACGGGTAGCGGCCGGGAATGAGTTGCAGGCAGGGGCCGGTCACCTGATTGCCGAGCGCGCGGGTGAGCTGTCCGAGCAGCGAATTATTGACTTCTGTTTCGAAGGCGCCCGCCGCGCGGCTGATCATGGTGTCGAAGGGCGGCGGCAGCCGCGCCCCCGCCGCCCGCAGGTTCTGCAATTGCGCCTGCAGGCTGGCGTTGGCCTGCGCCGCCTGCGCTGGAACGCTCGTCGAAATGATGAGATTGTCCTTGATCTCGTTCAGCCTGCCGAGCAATTGATCGATCGGCCGATTGGGCGGCGAGCCTTCGACCCATTCGGCCAGCGGCCGGAACTGCGCTTCGATGCTCGCGCCCGGCGCGCCCATGGCCGCCTCGTTGAACAGGGGCGCGGCCGGCGGGTTCCGGTCGGCGGCGCCGGCGGCCCCGCCCTTTGGTTTCGGCCGCTCGCGGGTCAGAGAGGTTTCGTCGCGAACGGATTCCATGAGCGCGCGCAAAGGCGAAGACGGCGCCGCCAGCGCCGATAGCGTCAGATAGCGCGGCTTGTCGGCGGTGAGCCGGCGCAATTGCAATCTGGCGAGCGCCTCCTTCCAGGCGCCGACGAAATCCTTCGCATAGAGCTGATAGACATCGCCCGGCAGGCTATTGAATTGCGCCGCGACGTCGGTCTCCTCGCCAATCCGCCCCAGCACCCATTTGTCGGCGCGGACCTTGTCCGCGATCGTGCCGAGACGGTCCAGCAGGCCCGTCTGAAAGCCTCGGTAAGTATAGAACCCGGGCACGCGGACGCTGGACAGATCCGCGCCGGTGGTGGTCTCGAAGACGCGATCGGCGTCGAGCCCGCCGGCGGTCTGGGCGCTCCAGTCGGGGATGTCGCGCGCCTGGGATTTCAGCAATTGATAGGCGCGCTGCGCGACGCTGAGCCGGGCCAGAATTCTCTGGGCGTTCTCGATCGCGGCGCTGCTCAGTTCGACGAGCGGCGGGCTGCCGTCGTCGAGATCGAGCATGGCGCGCAAATGGTCTTCGAGCGCGGCGCGGCCCGATTCCTGGCCAGCGCCGGGATAGAGATTGTCGCGCCAGTCCTGCCGCTCCCAGGACAGCACGAAATTCCTGTCGAGCGCATGCGCGCCGCCGAGCATCATATATACCTTGAGCGCGTCATAGAGCGCGCTGGGGTCGTCGCGTTTGGCGTCGAGAACTTCCTCGAGGCGATAAAGCAGGCGCGGCCGCAGCAGCCGCTCCAGGCCGACGCGATAGACCTCGATCGCGCTGGAATGGAGGCGCGCGCGCTGACTGAGACCGAAGCGTTCCGCCAGGGGCGGGGAGGGCTCGCCCTGCTGGAATCCGTCCGGCATGTACCGCAGCTTGCGCAGCAGCGGTTCGATCTTGTCGAAATCGCGATCCCCGACGACATCCTCGTCGCGTTTGTCGCCGGCGGCGAGGACATATTCGATATCCGCGTCGCGCATGGCCCCGACAAGGGCGAGGTTGCGCGTATAGGACATCCACCAGACGCCGACGGCGCCGAGCGCGAGGGCGGCGGCGAGGCCAAGCGCCGTCGCCTTCATGATCATCTGGCGGCGCACGGCGGCGACGTCGGTGGACACCCAGGCCGCCTCGCCGATGATCACCTTCTGGATCAGGTCGTTGAGGAAGTAGCTCTTGCCAAGGCCGGACAGGACGGGCGCCCGTACCTCCCGCGCGCCGAAATTGCGGACCAAAGCCACGATGAGCTGGTCGATCGGGGTGCCTTCCTGCGTGCCCGAGGTGAAATAGAAGCCGCGCAGCGCCGCATTGGCGTGATAACGCGTCGGTTCGAAAATGGCGTTGAGAAAATCGTGGACGACGCGTTTGAGCGAAGCCATTTGCGCGGGAAAGCCATAGAGCGCGACACGCGGTGCGGGCGCCGGCTCGTCTTGCAGGCGGTCGGGCATGCGTTCGTTCAGCCGCGCGATTAGCGCGTCGAATTCGGCCGGCGTCTCGCCGACCATGTTCTTCTTCTTGTCGGCGGTCTGAAAGGTGGCGCCCCACACCTGCCGGCGGCCGTGCTCGTCGAGATCGGCGAAGAATTCGACGAAGCCGGCCACGAGATCGCTCTTCGTGAACAGGGCATAGACCGGAAAATCGACCTTGAGCCGATCGTGGATTTCAACCAGACGGGCGCGGATGGCGCGGGCGTGTTCGGCGATCTGCGCCTGGGAAAGGGTCAGCAGATCCTGCAGGCTGATTGCGATGATCACGCCGTTGATGGGCTGCTTCGGCCGGTGGGTCTTCAACAGATCAAGGAAGGCCAGCCAGCTCTTCTTGTCCAGCGTGGCGTCGGAATCCTGCGTGGTGTAGCGCCCGGCGGTGTCGATCAGCACGGCGTCCTCGGTGAACCACCAGTCGCAATAGCGCGTGCCGCCCGCGCCGGCGATCGCGGTGGGCGTGGCGCCATGCGACAGTGGAAAGCGCAGGCCGGAATTGACCAGCGCCGTGGTCTTGCCGGCGCCAGGCGGCCCGATGATCACATACCAGGGCAGGTCATAGAGAAAATCGGACCGGCCGCCGCTCGACGCCTTCAAGGTGGCGATCGCGTCCTTCATGCGCTCGCCGAGCGTCTCCGAATCGTCCGGCGCCTCTTCGGCGACCACGCCTTCCTCCAGAGCGGCGACGTTCTTGCGTCGCCGCCAGAAGGACATTCCTCCGATCGCCGCGACCACGGCGACCAGCACGACGATGACGACCTCGCGCACGATATAATTGTCGAGCGGGCGATAATCGCCAAAAGCGATATAGGGACCCGCCGTCCAGACGATCATCGACACCGAGGCGACGCCCGCGCCATAGAGCAGGATGCTCGCTATGTCCTTGGCGATCGGCGATTTGAACATCCGCCCCTTACCTCGCAACCATCAATCCGCGCGCGTCACCATGATTTCCACGCGCCTGTTCCTGGCGCGGCCTTCGGCTGTCGTGTTCGGCGCAATCGGCTCGTCGGGCCCCTTGCCTTCGACGACAATCCGGTTCGGGTCGCTCAGGCGCGGACGGATCATCGCCGCCACCGCCTTGGCGCGCTCGACGGAGAGATTGAAATTCGATCCGAAGCGATTGGTGGCGCTGAGCGGGACATTGTCAGTGTGGCCGACAATGCGGATCGGTCCGGCTTCCTTTTCGACGGCTTGGGCGATCTTTTCCGCGACTGGCGCGAATTGGGGCAGGACGTCGGCGCTGCCGGATTTGAACAGGATCAGGCTGCCGACGCGAATCACGATCCATTTTCCGGAAAGATCGACGCTCAGCGCGCCGGACGAAATTTCCGGCGCGAGGGCCATGCGGATCCGCCCAAGCTGATCGATCTGAGGCGCGGTCGGGGGCGGCGGCGGGGATGGAGCGCGGCGCTGCAGCGCGATCGGCGTCTCAGGATGCAGCAGGCGCGTCTCGGCGGCGACCGCGTCTGAGGCCGCCGTGATCCGCAGCCGCATGACGAGAAAGGAGCCAAAAGTCAGCGCGGCGAGGACGCCGACCGCCGCCCAGATCGGGACGCGGATGCGATGGCGCGTCAACGCGAGCTTCTGCCCTTCCCAGTGCGGCGACAACAGCCCGGCGGCGCGCGGGCGAATGCGTCGCAGTGTTTCGTAAAGATTGCGCTGGCGCGTCTGCAGAATCGACATCCCGTTCGGGTCGGCGCGATAGCGGCCCTGGAAGCCGAGCGCGAGACAGGCGTGCTGGAGTTCCAGCACGTCGTAATTGGAGGCGGGGTCGCCCAGCAGGCGGTCGAGTTCCTCGAAGAAGCGCACGCCGCCGATCCGCTCGCCGAAGAAGCGGCTCAGCATCGAATAATGGGTCCAGACATGCCGGTCCTCGGTGGGGATGTTCTGGACGATGTCGTCGGCGGTGGCGCAAATCAGATATTTGGCCGTGTTGGCGGCCTCGGGGCTGACGCCGGCCTGGCGAACATCCTTCTCGAAAAACTGCACCGCCTGTGCGACCTGCTCCATCAGGCTGGCGAATGACGCCTGCAGCGCGGCGACGCGCAAACGACCGAGCAGCAGAAGAAGCGGGCCGGCGGAGCGCAGGATCGGATTGGCGCTGGGCGCGACCAGTTCGTCGAAGCTGAGCGCCTGCGCTTGCGGCAACGGCGCGCCGCGCGGCTCGGGCCGCGAAGCGATCCAATCCTCGCCCCCGCTCTCGCCCGCCGGTCGCGGCGACGCCGCCGGCGTCGTCGGCGCGCGCGGCTGGGGCGGCCTGCGCCCGCCGGGATTCGGCCGAAAGACGGTGCGGTCGCTCTCGTCGCCGTCCCCGCTCATCGATGGTCCTCCAGAACCGCCCATAATTCGAGTTCAAGTTCGGGCCAGTCGCCGGAAAAATGCATGCCGATCGAGGCGGCGGAACTGAATTCGGGCCACAACGGCGAATTGCGGTCGAGCAGGAAATAGACGTGATCGGTGATCGCGCGAATCTGCGGCGGCGGCGTCGGCAGGTGCACGAGCGGAACGCCGGGCAGATGCGCGTGTACGATTTCGTTCATCTTGGTGTTCGGACCGACCTTGAACAAATTCGGGAACTGCGACTGAATGTCGGTCAGCGGCCGGCGCGCCGCGACTTCGAGCACGAGGCTGGCGGTGCGGAACAGCGCACGGTCGCGGATCCGCGAAATGAAAGCGTTTTCGGCGCGTTCGATGATTTCGAGCCGGACGGCGCGGCGTCCGAGACGCGCGCTGAGGAAATCCTGGAGGTCGCGCAACATGGGCTCGAAAACGTCGGCGAGCCTGTCGTGGTCATAGGCCGGATAGGTTCGCGCACGGCGGTCGGCGGTGGCGAAAGTGGCGAGTTCGCCCGCGAGCGACGTCAGTTCGACATAGAGCCTTTCTGGATGGACAAAGGCCGACGCGCGCAAATGCAGCAGCTTCGGGATCGATCGGTTGAGCAATTGCAGCACCAGATAGTCGACGCTTTGCAGGCCGCCGCCTGACGTCGGATCGGCGGCATAGCGCGCCAGTTCCTCAAGCTTGTTTTCGACCCATCCGACCACCCGGTCGATCCAGCCGGCGATGACCGGATGGGCGCGGCAGACCAGCGCTGGCGGGGCGAAGCGCGGATCGAACAGGAGATTCTTGTCGCGCACTTCGAGGATGCGCGCCACGGCGAGATTGTGATAGCCGGCCTTCGGCGTGCGTCCCAGTTCGAAGGCGAGCCGCGGATGCGCGACGTCGATCTCATGTTCGACGCGCAGTTCCGAGCTCGAATCGATGAAGGTTTCGGCGCTTTCGATGAAGCGCGACGCGCTGTCGTTCGGTCTGTGATCGACTTCACGCGTATTGGGCGCGGCCGCCGGAATGCACAGCCATACGATCAGATTGCCGGCGCTGTCGGGCACATCGAGCGGCGGCGGCAGCGGAGAGTCGCCCGGCATGTCGAAAGGCGTGCCCTCGGGCATCAGTCCCGCCGCGCGGCGCAGCCCGAATTTGCTTTGCTGCGCCAGATCGCTGTCGATCTCCAGTTCGGCGAAACCCCAGGGATAAGGTGTGACATGGCGCGTACGCGCGTCCAGCCGCCGCTCATGATAGCGATCGCTCTGCTGGAAATGATTTGGGCGGATGAACAAACCTTCGCGCCAGACCACCTTGCTGTACCAGGACATCGCGCCCCCTATCCTGTCTCGTCCGTCGCGTCGTCAACCCGACTTGTCGTAATTTTGCCCGAACAGCAGCATGAAGCGCTGGATGACGTCCTCGGCGCCGCCCTTCGCGGTCGCGCGCCAGGCGGCGACATAAGCGTCCCACAGCGCCGATTTGTGCGATTTCACCAAAGCGGCGACGCCGGCCGGCGCGGGATTGGCTGCTTCGACATTGGCGGGGTCGAGATCGGCGAACATGCGCCTGACGGCTTGCTGCATCGCCGAAAAACATTGCGCCTGATGACGGCCGAGGTCGGCGAAGCCTTGCGCCAGGGCGCGCTCGGCGCCGAGATAGCTCGGCGAGGGCGGCGCGAACATGATGCGGAGGGCGTCTTCGGGCGTGGGGGTGAATTTGAGGGGATTATTGTCCCTTGGCTCGATCACGGTGTGCTTGGAACTGCGCGCCAGGTTCTTGGCCTGCGCACGCGCCTGAAGCAGACGTTTCATCTCCTCGGTGACCACCCGCATCGATCGGCCGAGCATATCGGCGACTTCATTCGGGTCGCGGCCGGCGAAAAAGCCCTCCGGCAGGCCGGCGGCGCGCGCGAATGTGTCGAGGATGGCGGCTTCCGGGAATGGCGCGCGCTGGGCCGCGCGGGTCGGCTCCGGAGCGGCGGGAGGCGGAGCGGGAGCTTTCGCCTCCGCGTCTGGCGCGACGCTTGGCGTAACAACGGGCGGCGCTTCGTCCCAGACGGCCTCCTCGATCCTCGGCCGGCGCGGCGCGGGAGCGCGGAGCGGATCCTCGCGCGGCGGGGTGGCGGCGAAGTCGCCGCCCGGCCGAGGCGAAAATTGCTCTGGCTCGGTCACGCGCGGCGCGTCGGCGGCATGATACAGAAAGTCCGAATAGATCGGCTGATTCCTGGCGGCGCGGCGAAATTGCCTCGGGTCTTCCGGAGGCGCGACGTCGGCTTCCGCGTCCCAGAGCGAGTCGTAGGACGCCGGACGATCGACCGCGGGCGGCGGTTGCGGGGGCTCCGCCGAAGCCATGTCGGCGTCAGGCGTCACGACGACAGAAATCAGATAATCGCCGATCTGCAATTGGTCGCCGCCTTTCAGCCGATAGGGCGACTGCACGCGCGACGACGATCCGTTCACATAAGTTCCATTGGTCGAGAGATCGACGAGGTAATAGTCGTCGCCTTCGCGGGTGATCTCGCAATGCTTTCCCGAGACGATGCGCTCCGGATCCGGAAGGCGCCAGTCGAGATGGGCGTCGCGGCCGATTTCGGCCCGATTCTGTCCACGCATCGTGAAAGTCAGCGGTCCGCCGTCGGACAGCCGGTCGAAATTGTCGATGCTCAACTTCAGCGGCATCGCCCCCCACCTCGATCTGCCCGCAGCGCCGCCGCTGGGCGGCTCATCGGAATTCGACCGCGCTCTCGATGTGCGACACGGCGAGCGTCACCCATCTTTTCATTATAGCATCCCTTTTTTCGCGCGCCACGCGGGTCGAGCCCGAGAGCAGCGCCGCGCGCACCGCCTCGGCCGTCGCTGCGGGGTCGGCGGCGACCGGCTCGGCGTCGGCCGGGGCGATGTTACCGCCGGAGCGCCCCGCCGCCAGCGCGATCCAGGTTCCCGAAAGGCTTTTGCTCGAGCCCAGACCCTGCTCCAGGGCGAGCCGGCGCCTGGCTTCGTCCGGCCTCTGCGCCCAATCGCGCGCCAGGCGCAGGCAGTCGCGCTCCGTTTCGTTCAGCGCATCGACGTCGGCCAGGCATTGGCAGCCCCACCAGACCGCCTCGCGGCGCGGCAGGAGAAAAGCGCAATAGGTCAATGCCAGATCGAGCCGGTTCTCCGCGACGCGGCGCTCGACATAGCGAAGCGAGTCCTCGGACGAGCCCTCTTCGCGGAGATAGATCGCTGCCGAGGGAAACGACGCAACAAGGTCCTTCGTCGTCGCAAAGCGCGGGCTTCCCATTGGCAGGTTCCCATATCTTGCGCCGATCAGGCGATCACCGTAGCCGGCGAAGCGATGACGATGCTGAGCGGCGTCATGGAAATAACGCTCGCGCCGCAGACCAGTTCAATGCTTTGCAGCGCGGTAATCACGACATTCATGGTGGAAAAGGTAGCTTGATTGCCATTCACCGTATTCATCTGATCGCCCGCCGCCAACATCGTCATCTGGTTTCCAGCCAGGAGCGTCATCGTCTGACCGCCGGCCATCAGCGTGATCGTCTGATTTCCGGCCATCAGCGTGGTTGTCTCGCTCCCCTCCATCAGCGTCGTCGTCTTGTCGCCCATATTGATGGTCAGATCGTCGCCGCCATTGACGAGAAGGGTCGAGCGGCAGGCGCCGCCGCCCGTGAACTGCGCGCCGATCTCCCATTTTTCCTTGTTCAGAACTTCGACCTCATGGTCCTTCTGTGCATGCATCGCAATTTTTTCGGCGTTCTTCTTGTCCTCGAACATGAATTCGTTATGGCCGGAATGCCCGACCGAGGAATCCGATTTCACGCCGGACTGGGTCTTGTTGTCGGGCAGCGCATAAGGAAATTTGTTGTCGCCGTTATAGACGGTTCCAACCACCAGAGGCCGGTCGGGATCGCCTTCGAGGAATTCGACCACGGCCTCCATGCCGATCCGTGGAATGAATTGCCCGCCCCATTGCTTGCCGGACCAGAGCTGGGCGACGCGCAGCCGGCACGACTTCTTCCTCTTGCGGTCCCAATGGAACAGCACCAGAATCCGGCCGTGTTCGTCGACATCGATTTCCTCGCCGTCCTTGCCGACCACGCGCGCCGTCTGCGGTCCGCAGATCCGAGGCTTCGGCGTGACGAGCGACGCCTTGAAGGGGATATTGGCGTCGAGGAGTTCATAGGCGCCGGAATAGTCGGCCTCGCCGTCGCCGCCCGACCTGTAAGATTGCTGGGCGAAAGAATGGGACGCCCGCACGACCAGGTATTCCATGTTTTCCGATGCCGACGCGAGCCGCTCGACCTTGGTCAGGCCGCCGGGGAAGACGCTGATCGCATTGCCTTCGGCGTAACGGCGGCGATCCTGCGCCTGTTCGGCCTTGAGCCGGACGTCCGCATAATGATCGCCATCGGGGGATTCCACATATTTTCCGGGATAGTCGTAAATCTCCATCGAGCCTTTCTGGTATGACGAATTCGCCTGCTTGCGGGCGGTCAGATCCTTGCCGGGCTTTTTGAAGTCATAGTCGTTCAATTCGTATTTGCCGGTGCGGAAGCGCCGCTCCGCCGACCATTTGTGGAAATGTTCCTGGTCGCGCCGCGCCTGCGCCCTCGGAAAGTAATTTATTTGGGCATGCCCAGGTATTGGGTGATGAGACGACTTTGAATCGGCAATGATCAGGATGTGATTTCCGGCGCTATGCATAAAAAAATAATAAATCCCATGTTGCTCCATTAACCGTGATACGAAATCCAGATCCTTTTCGCGATATTGGACGCAATATTCGAGCTTGGGAAAATTCGTCGTCGTGGCGTCCTTGAAGTCGGTAAAACCGCGATCGCGGAAAACCTCCTTGATAATGTCGAGGGCGTCCGCCTCATGCCAGATGCGGCAGTCCGCCGAATGGGACAGAAGCCAGAGCCATGGGCGCAGAACGAGCTGATAGACGAATAAATCCTCGCGAGCGCCCGCCGCGCGCGCCTCGACCAGAACCCCGTTGAAATAACGATCCGGCCCGTTCGGACTGGTGAATTTCAGCGCGCAATTGCGCCCGAGCGCCCGGTCGAAATCGATGTCTTCATTTTCACTGAGCGCTTCGATCCGGTATTCGAAGAGTTCGCTCAAGCCCTCAACGCCGTCGAAACCAACCAGGGCGAAAATGTCGTCGCCAAGCGGAGTGATGAGCTGTCCTGGCCGGCCGCTTTGCGAAATATTGGGCATTGTGGTCAGTCCCGCATTTCAACTTCCGCAGCCGCGTCGAAGATGGAATCAATGATATATTAGGGTTTGGCGCCTGTCGAGGGAACCGCGGGACGGGCCTCTGGCGCGCATTCGGGAAGGCGCAGGCCATGGATCGTTCGCAAATTTCGACGCTCCTCGAACCCGTCTCCGCGGACGATCCCTGCGGTCCGGATCTTGACCTTGCCGGCGACGCCGATTTCTTCAACGCCCTCGCCGGCGCGGAAAGTCTGCTGCCGGGCCAGTTCTTCCAGCAGGACGGCGACGACCTTCGGCCTTATCCGCCCGGCTCCAGGGATTTCGAGCCGCGCATCACGGAGCTCCTGAACCAGTTGAAACGCAGCCGCGACATAAGGCTGGTCGTCATTCTCGCGAAATACGCCATTCTTGACCGAAAACTCCCCGAATTCGTCGAAGCGGTGGAACTGATCGCGAAGCTGTTGGAAACCTATTGGGACGAGGTCAATCCGAAAGGCGAAGGGGGAATTTTCGCGCTGCGCGTGGCCGCGCTGCAAGCGCTTGACGATCGCCCGCATGTCATCCTGCCGCTGCAATTCACGCCGCTGATCCGCCATCCGCGTTCGGGGGTCGTCACCTGGCGCAGCAAGGCGCTCGCCGATGGCGCGGAGCCGGCCGAGGGCGAGACGTTCCCCGGCGCCGCCGAACTGAGAGAGGCCTTCGCCACCGTCGAGGTCGCGCAAGTCGTCGACCGGCGCGATTGTTTCGGCCGTCTCGTTGCGGCGTTAGAGATCATCCACTCAGCGACCACGGAACGCCTCGGCCATGCCGAAGCCGCCGATCTGCCGCTGGTTCTGGGGCTCAGCCGCGACATCCTCGCTTTTCTCGACGCGATCGTCGGCGCGCGCGAACCTTCGGCGGCGCCGACGCCTTCCATGGTGACGGTGGGCGCCGAGCGGATGGGCGACGCCACGCGTTCGGCCGCATCGGGATTGGCTGACGTGGCGGCCGTCGCCGCGTCGCTGGCGGGGGTGGCGGCCTATTTCGAGCGGTTCGAGCCTTCGAGCCCCGCCTTGTTGCTGGTGCGCAACGCCGAACGCCTGGTGGGCAAGACATTCGCCGAGGTTATGCGGATTCTGCTGCCGGACCATGTCGACGCCGCAACGATCGAAATCGGCGGCCGTCAGACCTTCGCCGTGCCGGTGAGCCGGTTGGCCGAGGGCGCCGCGGAGCCTTCAGAGGAGGCGGCGCCGTCCGCGCCCGCCATCGTCGCCGATCGCCTGGCCGCGCTGTCCGAATTGCGAAAGATCGAAGCCTTTTACGCCGAGCGCGAGCCGACAAGCCCGGTGCCCTTCTTTTGCGAGCGCGCCCGCAAGTTTGCAGTGCAAGACTTCCTGAGCATTCTGAAGGAAATATTACCGGAAGACGCGCTTAAGACTTTGGATGCCGGCTAGCTTCAAGAGAGAGTATTGACAACGGCCAAATTAGAGCGATCCTATGAAAATGCGGCGCGCGCCTGCACACCGACCTGAAAGGGCGCGGTCGGATGGGGGGGCTGATGAGCACAGACAGCGGCCAGAAGTTCATTCGGCGCAACCGTGTGCCTCGCGTACATATCAGCTACGACGATCCCTATGACGCCGAGCGCAAGATCGAATTGCCCTTTGTCATGGCGGTTCTATCCGACCTGTCCGGGGACTCTCCGGGAGTCGAAAAGCCGGACGTCGCAGCGCGCGATTTCCTGGATATCGACGTGGACAATTTCGAGCAGCGGATGGCCGCGATCGAGCCGGGAACGAGTTTCCGGGTTGCGAACAAGCTCGGCGACGCGCCCGACGATAAGCTGAACATACAGCTGAAATTCAAGAAAATGAGTGATTTGTCACCGGCCGCCGTCGCCCGTCAGGTTCCGGCTCTCGCCAAGCTGCTCGAAGCACGCGAACAATTGGCCAATCTGATGCGTTACATGGACGGCAAGGCCGCCGCCGAAGAACAGTTGCGCAAGCTGTTGAACGATCCCGCCCTGATGTCGGCCCTGCGCGAAAAACTGGAGGCCAAGCCTCAGGTGGGCGAAGCGAACGGGGAATGACATGGCTGCCGAACCCGATCTTCAACGCGTTCCGCCGGCGCCGGTCGACACCCAGACCGTCGACGAATTTTCGGCCTTGCTGAAGCAGAGCTTCAAGCCGCGGACAGAGCGCGCCGCGACCGAAGTCGAAAACGCCGTCTCGACTCTGGTCAAAGAGGCGCTCGCCGATCAGAATCTTGTCAGCGCGGATGTGCTCGACACGATCGAGAACATGATCGCAAGGCTTGACGAGAAGCTGACCGCCCAGGTCAATGAAATCCTGCACGCCCCGGAGTTCCAGGCGATCGAGAGCCGTTGGCGCGGGCTGCATTATCTGGTGTTCAATTCCGAGACCGACGCGCAGCTCAAGATCAAGGTGATGAACGTCTCGCAGGACGAGCTCTATCGCAATCTGCGCCTCTATCCGGGCGCGCGTTGGGATCAGAGTCCTCTCTTCAAGAAAGTATATGAGGCGGAATTCGGACAGCTCGGCGGCCAGCCCTATGGGGCGATCGTCTGCGATTATCATTTCAGCCATCGCGCCACCGACATCCAGCTCATGCGCGATCTGTCGAAGATTGCCTCGGCGGCGCACGCGCCCCTGTTCGCCGCCGCCGAACCGACGCTGATGGGCATGGATAGCTGGAACGAGCTGATGAATCCCCGCGATCTGTCGAAGCTTTTCGACACGCCGGAATATGCCGCGTGGAAAGGCCTGCGCGACCAGATTGACGCCCGCTACATCGGCCTCTGCATGCCGCGCGTGCTGGCGCGCGTTCCCTATGGCGCCAAATCGGAGCCGGTGGAGGAATTCGCCTTCGAAGAGGAGACGGATGGCCACAAGGGCGAGAAATACGCCTGGATGAACGCCGCTTATGCGATGGCGGTCAATGTCAATCGCGCTTTCAAGGATTATGGCTGGTGCACCCGCATTCGCGGCGTGCAATCGGGCGGCGAGGTGCTGAACCTGCCGACCCACACTTTTCCGACCGACGACGGCGGCGTCGATTTGAAATGCCCGACCGAAATCGCCATCAGCGACCGGCGCGAACATGAGCTCGCCAAATCGGGACTGATCCCGATCATCCATCGCAAGAACACCGACAAGGCGGCCTTTATCGGCGCGCAATCCGTTTACAAGCCGAAGAAATACGAGGGGAAGAACGGCGCCGAGGCGACGGCGTCCGACAACCTGTCGGCGCGGCTGCCCTATATGTTCGCGGTGTCCCGATTCGCCCATTACCTGAAATGCATGGTGCGCGACAAGGTCGGATCCACGAAGGAGAAGGAAGGCCTTCGCATGTGGCTGCAGGAGTGGATCATGCAATATGTCGATGGCGATCCACTGCATTCCTCGGAAGCGACCAAGGCCAAGCTGCCGCTCGCCGACGCCAAGGTCGATGTGTTCGAGGATCCTGAAAATCCCGGCTATTACAGCGCCCGTTTCTATCTGCGTCCGCATTATCAACTGGAGGCGATGGATATCGGCCTCAGCCTGGTGTCGCGCCTCCCCAATACGGGAACCGGACCCACTTGATCAAACACTCGGCGGCGACTTTTTTGCCGCCCACGTCATCAAAAGGGGGGAACCATGTCGAGAGTCGATTATTTTCTCAAGCTCGACGGCATCGAAGGCGAATCTCAGGACTCGAAACACGCAAAGGAAATCGAATTGCAGTCCTGGTCCCTGGGCGCCACCAATACTGGCAGTTTCGCGATCGGCGCGGGCGGCGGCACCGGCAAGACCAACGTGCATGACGCCCATTTCACCAAATATTCCGACAAGTCGACGCCGAAGCTGTTCGCCGCCTGCGCCACCGGCCAGCACATTCCGAAAGGAACTCTGACGGTGCGCAAGGCCGGCGTTAAGGAGGGGCAGATTGAATATTTTAAGGTCCAGCTCTCCGACGTGCTGGTTTCATCCTTTCAAGTGAGCGGGGCCTCGGGCAATACGTTGCCGCACGAATCCCTTTCGTTGAACTTCTCCAAAATAGAGTTTGAATATAAGGAACAAAAGGCCGACGGCTCCGCGGGACCGGTGACGCAAGCCGGCTGGGACATCAAGAAATCCGTCAAGGTCTGAGACCTCCTCTCATTTCGTCGCCGCGACAGCGCAAATGCGTCGTCGCGGCGCGGTCGGCGTCCGGACGAGCGCGCCCATGTCGCAAAAAAACAACCGCCTGAGCCCGCCGCTGATGTTCGCGTTCCGCGCCGCCCACGAGGCCAAGGACGCCAGGCGATCCGTTCTTGCCCTTGACAGGGGCGCGCCCCGCCGCGGCGGCGGGCGCGTTGCGGTCACCGAAGCGCTGCTGCGCCGGGAGGTTTCGCGCGATCTCGAACTGCTGATGAATTCGATCGCGCTCGAATCGACCGACAATCTGGAAGATTTCGACCAGGTGCGCGCTTCGATCCTCAATTACGGATTGCCGGACATCGCCCACCGCACGATCGACGAGGCCAAGGTGGGGGAAATTGAAGGTGAAATCCGGCGCGCGCTCGAACTATATGAACCGCGTCTTGACGCCGGATCGATCGTTGTTCGCCGGGACGATTCCGTTGACGGCGAAATGCTCAGATTGCGATTTCTCGTCGATGCTCAACTCGTCTGCCAGCCGATCAACATTCCCGTGGAATTCGTCGCCGACGTCGATTTCGACAGCGGCGAAATCTCGGTCAGCCGCACGTAGCGCCGATGGATCGGGAGTTCCTTGACCATTACAATCGCGAACTCCAGCTTCTCAAGGAACAGGCGCGGGAATTCGCGGAAGAATATCCCGGCATTGCGGAACGTCTCGGCGGCCTGATCGCCGAGCGAATGGACCCGATGATTTCCGGTCTCCTGGAGGGCGCGGCCTTTCTCGCCGCCCGCGTCCAGCTCAAGTTGAAGCACGAGTTTCCCGAATTCTGCAACAATCTGCTGGAACAGCTGGCTCCCCATTATCTCGCCCCGACGCCGTCGGTCATGCTGACGGCGGTCTCGCCGCCCTATGGCGATCCCGCCTTGCGCGACGGCCTCAAATTTCCGCGCGGCTCTCTTGTGGACGCCACCTATCGCGAGCGCGATCGCCTGGTCTCCTGCCGGTTCCGCCTGACCTCGGAAATTGTCGCCTGGCCCTTCGAAATCACGGCCGCGCAATATTTCGAAACGCCGGCGGCGCTCCAGGCGCTGGGTCTGCCCACCGGCGACAACGTTCGCGCCGGTCTGCGGCTCGCTTTGCTCCATCGCTCCGTCGCGCGGCGCGAAGACGAGAAATTCGATCTGCCAGCCAACAGCGATCCATCGTTCTGGTTCGCCGGATGCAAGACGGATGAACTTGTCATTCATCTGGTCGGGCCTGAAGCGGACGCGGTCGGACTTTACGAGCAGATCCACGCCCGCCGCGCCGGCGTGATGCTGCGCTATCTCGATCGCTTCGGCGATCCGGTCGTCATCAAGGCGCCCGTTGAGTGCGTTGAGCAAATCGGTTTCGCCGAGGACGAGCGGCTTTTTCCCCTCGATGACCGGGTGTTCTCCGGTTTCGAACTGCTGCGGGAATATTTCGTCTTTCCTCGCAAATTCCTGGGATTCCGCCTCACCGGCCTGCGCCGGCTGTTCGCCGACGTCAAGGCCCGCAGCCTCGACATCGTCATCGCTTTCGACGAGGTCAACGCCCGCCTCGCCGCCGCCACGGATCCGCGCATGTTCGCGCTCTATGCGGCCCCGGCGATCAATCTGTTCGAGAAGTCGCTCGACCGCATTCCGGTGCGCCGCAATCAGAACGAATATCAGGTCGTCGCCGATCGCAGCCATCATCTCGACTACGAGCCCCACCGCATCCTGGACATGACGGCGCATTTCGCCGGGGGGCGTGGAAGGGCGCCGGTTCTCCCGCTTTATTCGGCGGCGGGCGACGGTCTGCGCGAGCCGGATCTCTGCTACACGATCCGCCGCCTGCCGCGTCGGCGGTCGGAGGAGGAGCGCCGCTACGGCCCGCCGACCAATTACATCGGCGCCGAGATGTTCATTTCCCTGGTCGAGCCCGCGGGCCTCGACGACAAGCGCGCGATCGTCGAACTGAGCGTGCGCGCCCTGTGCTCCAATCGCCATCTGACGGAACATATGCCCGTCGGCAAGGGTCTCGAACTTCGCCTGCTTGACGCCGCCGAGATCGAGGCGCAGGCGGTCGCCGGTCCGACGCCGCCGCGCGGACCCGTCGTTTCGCCCATGCGCGGCCGCCACGAGAATCTGAGCCGGGGCGGCGTCGCCTGGCGCCTCATCAATATGCTCAGCCTCAATCATCTGGGTCTGGTGGAGCGCGGCGCCGGCCTTAACGCGCTGGCTTTGCGCGAAACGCTCGCGATGTTCGCCGACACGACGGATTCGGCGATCGAGCGACGCATTCGCGGCGTGCGCGCCATGGATTCGCGCCCGGTCGTCCGACGCATGCGCCGCGGCGCCGGCGTCGGCGCGGCGCGCGGCGTCGAAATCACCGTGGCGCTCGACGAAAAGGCCTTTGAGGGAACTGGAGTCTTCCTACTCGGCGCCATACTCGAGCGGTTTTTCGGCGAATACGTCAGCGTCAATCATTTCACCCAGACAATCGTCCGCGGCGCTGAACGCGGCGAGATCGTCCGCTGGCCGGTTCGCGTCGGCGCAAGGCGGCTCGCATGACCTCGATCGACGATCTTTCTCGGGAGCCGTGGCGATTTGATTTCTTCGACACGCTCCGGCGCCTCGAGCGGCAATTCGGCCGCCCGATCGAGGCCGATCCCGGGCGTTCCGACGACAGGGCGGCGCGCCCTGCCTTGCCACGCATCGGCGACGCCGCCTCGCGGCGCGAGGAATATGTCCTGCTCGGACAGGATCCCTATTTCGATTTTCCCGCTTCGAACCTCTCGTCCTTCGTCGAGAAATCCGATTGCAAATATGCGATTCTGGTTAAATTCCTCGGACTGCTCGGACCCAATGGCGCCCTGCCTTTGGCAACGACCGAGGAGGCTTGGCGCTGGATGCTGGCGCGCGACGACGCCTTTCCGCGCTTCCTCGACATTTTCAACCATCGCTTCCTGCAATTGTTCTTTCGCGCCTGGGCCGACGCGCGGCCGGCGGCGCAGCACGACCGTCCGGCCGAGGACCGCTTCATCGCCTATGTCGGCTCCGCGATCGGCCTCGGCTCGCCGATCTTCGCGGGATTGGACACGATCGCCGATTCCGGCAAGCTCGGCATCGCCGGCCTGATCGGTTCAAAAGTGAAATCGGCTTCGCGCCTGCGCGGCGCGATCCGCGCGCTCTTCAAGACCGCCGCCGAGATCGAGCAGTTCGTCGGAACGCGACTCGAATTAGCGCCGGAAGATCGCACGCGCCTTGGCGCCGCGCTGTGCGGTCTCGGCGTCGACACCATGATAGGCGGCGTCTTCTACAGCGTGCAGGATAAGATTCGCGTCCGGCTGTTCGTCGCCGATATGGAGGATTATGCGCGCTTCCTGCCGGAAGGGCGATTGTGCGAGCCTCTTGTCGATCTCGTCTATTTCATGTTTGGCGACGAGATCGACTGGGACGTCGAACTGTCCATACCGGCGCACGCCGCGCCGCCCATGCGCCTCGGTGTGGCGACACGGCTCGGGTGGACGAGCTGGCTCGCGCCGGACCCCGGCGCTGACGGCCGCTTTTCCGACGCGCGTTTCAACGCCGCCGACCGGATCCGTCGCAAGCGCGAAGGGAATCGCGAGAGCGGCGCCGCTGTCTGAGGGGGAGGGGCCATGGCCGACGTCAGTCTGGAAACCGTTGCCGGGAAGCTCAACCGCCTCGGCTACGACACATTCATCAAGGCGCTTCGCCTGGCCAAATCCGCCGGCAACCGCAATGTCGAACTCGCGCATTGGCTGGCGCAAATCCTTGGCGAGGAGCGCTCGGACTTCGCGCTCAGCTGCGACGACTTCCAATTGGACCGGGCGAGGCTGGCGACCGATGTCGCGCGTGTGGTTGACGGGTTCAAGCGCAATGAAACCGAAATGCCTGGCGTGTCCAATGCGATCGTTGATTTGCTCGACCGCGGCTGGCATTTCGCCACGCTCCTGTTCGGCGAGACCCAGATCCGAACCGGCCATCTGCTGGTCGCCGCCTTGAAGGCGAACGATCTGCGCCGCGCTTTCATTTCGATTTCCAAGGAATTTGAAAAAATCGCCGTCGACCGGCTGACCGACGAACACCGCGCGATCTGGAAAGATTCCGACGAGGCGAATCTGCGTCCCATGGACGGCTCGGGCCTGCGCGGCGCGGATAGCCCGGGGGCCGCGGCCGCCGGTTCGCGCGGACAGTCCGCGCTCGACCGCTTTTCCCAGGACCTCACCGCCAGAGCCGCTTCCGGTGAAATGGACCCGGTGCTCGGCCGCGAAGAGGAAATTCGTCAGATCGTCGACGTGCTGATGCGTCGCCGCCAGAACAATCCGATTCTCACCGGCGAGGCTGGCGTCGGCAAGACCGCGGTGGTCGAGGGCTTCGCCCAAAGGATCGCTGCCGGCGACATTCCGCCGCCTTTGCGCGGCGTGAGACTCTGCGCGCTCGACATCGGCCTGATGCAGGCTGGCGCCTCGATGAAGGGCGAATTCGAACAGCGCCTGCGCTCGGTGATCGACGAAGTTCAGAACTCGCCGCAGCCCATCATTCTCTTCATCGACGAGGCCCACACGCTGATCGGCGCCGGCGGCGCGGCGGGGGTCGGCGACGCCGCCAATCTGTTGAAGCCAGCGCTCGCGCGCGGGACGTTGCGCACGATCGCCGCCACCACCTGGTCCGAATATCGGCAATATATCGAAAAGGATCCGGCATTGACCCGTCGCTTCCAGCCGATCTCGATCGACGAGCCGGACGTCGCGCGCGCGTGCGGCATGTTGCGCGGGGTCCTTGCGCCGATGGAGAAACATCACAAGGTGCGCATTTCCGACGCCGCCGTTGTCGCCGCCGTCACGCTGTCGAGCCGCTACATTCCGGCGCGGCAATTGCCGGACAAGGCGGTGAGCCTGCTCGATACGGCGAGCGCCCGCGTGGCGATCAGCCAGAGCGCGACGCCAGCCAGAATCCAGGACGCGCGCGTCGCCATCGCCGCCCTCGCGCAGGAAAGGACAGCGCTCGAAGCCGACCGCGAACTCGGCGCCGACGTCGACGCGCGCATTGCCGAAATAGAGGCCGAGAGCAGGGCGCTGCAGGAAAAGCTCGCCAAACTGGAGGAGGATTACGGAAGGGAAAAAGCCCTGGTCGAGGAGATCGCCGCCTTGCGCGCCGGCAAGGACAAGCCGCGGGACGAGGCGGAAGGCCCGGCGCGGCTCAAGGACAAATTCGAGGCGCTCGACGCCATCGAGGCGGAGAACCGCATGGTCTACGCCCATGTCGATGAACAGGTGGTCGCCTCGGTCGTCTCGGACTGGACCGGCATTCCCGTCGGCCGCATGGTCCGGGACGAGATCGAGAATGTGCTGCGCCTGCCGGAAATCCTGAACCGTCGCGTGGTCGGCCAAAGCCACGGCCTGGCGATGATCGCCCGGCGCATCGAGACCAACCGGGCGAAGCTCGACAATCCCAACAAACCGATCGGCGTCTTCATGCTCTGCGGCCCCTCCGGCGTCGGCAAGACGGAAACGGCGCTGGCGCTGGCGGAGGCCCTTTACGGTGGCGAGAGCAATATCATTTCGATCAATATGAGTGAATTCCAGGAGGCGCACACGGTCTCGACCTTGAAGGGCGCGCCGCCCGGCTATGTCGGCTATGGCGAGGGAGGCCGACTGACGGAGGCGGTGCGGCGCAAGCCCTATAGCGTCATCCTGCTCGACGAGGTCGAGAAGGCGCATCCCGACGTGCATGAAATTTTCTTTCAGGTGTTCGACAAGGGAGTGATGGACGACGGCAGCGGCCGGCGGATCGACTTCAAGAACACGCTGATCATTCTGACGTCGAACGTCGGAACCGACACGATCATGAAGCTGGGAGCGACGCCGCCCTATGCCGCCGATCCGGAGGCGCTCGCTCAGGCCCTGCGTTCCGATCTCCTGAAAGTTTTCCCGCCTGCCTTGCTCGGCCGCATCGTCGCCATACCCTATTATCCGCTCTCGCGGGACATGCTGGCCGGCATCGTCCGGCTCCAGCTCGACCGCATCGCCAAGAGAATCCGCGAAAGCCACAATGCCGCCTTCGTCTATGACGACGCCGTGGTCGACCATATCGTCTCGCTCTGCAACGATCCCGATTCCGGCGGTCGCATGATCGACAACATCATCACCAACACGCTGCTGCCGGCGCTGTCGCGCGAATTTCTCAAACGCTCGCTCGCCAGGCAGGAGCTGACGGAAGCGCGCGTTTCGTTCGAGAACGGGGCTTTCGCCTATGCGTGGCGGTAATCAGCCTGGGATCACGCCATCAGCAGCCGCAGGCGCGCGAACTCCTCGAGCGCGCGCGGCGCTAAAATACGCGCCTCGTCTGCGCTCTTGCCGGTCTGCGCGCTGACGAAACGCGCTAGAGCGGCGCGGTCGTTGACGCCGTCGAGCTCCTGCAGGAAGCGATACCAGAACGGGTCGTCCATGCGCACCGGCTTGTGATGGAGCGCCGCCAGAACCCGCTCGCCCTGCGCGGCCTGCGCGCGCGACAGCGGACTGGCGAGCGGCCTTTCGCCCGGCGTCAGACTATAGGCCGGCGGCGCGTTGGACAGGGTCACGACGCCATTGACATAGAGACGCAGCGCCGCCTCGACCAGATCGGCGCGGTGGGCGATCCCGTCGAGCGGCGTCGCGGCAGCGGAAGACAGGGCGTCAAACAGAGCGGCGAGATCGGAATCGTCGGTTTCGAACTCGACCTTGTCGGTCGCGCGAAAGACATGCGCCTTTTGGTCGGGACGGGGCTCGACCCGCGTCAGGGCGGCTGACGCCCACAGACCGCGCACCCGATCGGGCGTCGCGAGCCGGTCGATCGGCGCGCCGTCGCGCACCAACAGCGACCAGCGAAAAGCGCGCATGTCGGTGAAATCCAGCAATTGCTCGTAACGCGCCCAGTCGCCGCCGGTGAACCGCCGCGCCGCGTCGAACCGGGCCGATTCGAACAGGCAGTCCCGAACGGACGCGGGCAGGGCGTCGGCGAGATAGGCGAGCCCCTCGGGACGGGCGGCGGCGACGACGGCGTCGAGGAATTGCGGCTCCCAGATCGTGGCCATTTCGTCGTGAAACAGGACTTCGGGCGGGCGCTCCAGGGTCGATTGCGCGGTCTCGATCAAAGCCTTTTGAAACGGAACGTCTTCCGACCACCCGCCGATCTGATATTCAAGCGCCCAGCGCGCCTTTTCGATGCGTTCGCGCCGATCGTCGACGCCATCGACCATGCGCGCGAGATAGTCGCGAAGCGTCTGCCGCAGGCGGCAGCCGGGAAAGGCATTGTAACTGAGGAAGGCGATTCCGTGCGCGGTCAGGCGCTGGCCCATGACGCGCAGGATCGCCTTGCGCACAATTTCGCCGGTCCAGGAATAGATTCCGTGCGCGACGATATAGTCGAACTCGCCCTCAATCGCCGCCGGTTCGGCGATGTCGCAGCAATGGAGCGATACATTGACCAGACCCGCGAGCGCGAGGGTTTTGCGGCCGCGTTCGATCGCGCCTGCCGCCAGATCGATTCCGACAAATTCCGAACCTGGCGCGGCTGCCGCCATGCTGGCGATATTGGTTCCCTCGTTACAGGCGATTTCGAGGACGCGACACTTGTCGGCAGGCGCCGCCGGCCTGCCGAGCAGTTGGGCCAGCGCCCCGAGCGTCGCCGGGTTGCTGTGGGCGGTCGGCCAATTGGGATAGGGGACGACGTCATAGGCGGTCGCCGCGCCGTCGCTCATCGTCATTCGCGATCCGGCGCGATCGATCTGAGATCGGCGTTCATGAGGGCGCGGTAGCGCATCGGACGATAGCCGCGCGCCAGGAGCGAGCCGACCGGATAGATATTGTGGCACACTTTGCCATTGCAGCCGCCGGTCGAACTTTCCAGCACCTCCGCCTTCCTGTCGCGGGTGAATCGCATGAAGAGCATGACGTGCGAGCCCGGCTTGTCGAAAACGTCGCCCGGCAGCATGTCCCAGACATTGGGCACCGGGCGGGCGATCGAGGGAATGGCGAGGGTGGTGAAATGGGTTGACAGTCCCCAGGCGGCGCTGACGAAGGCGGAGCAGTCCACGCCGGCGATGTCGCGCCGCGGATTGTCGCGCGTGCAGACATTGCCCGCCAGTTCGCCGTGCTGGATCAGGCTGGCGATCTTGGACAGGCTGCCGGAACAGCCCCAGCAATAGGGGATGCCGACGACGTCGCGATTGAGCTTGCCGCGCATGTAGCCGGGGCGCCGGATACGGTTGAAGCCGGAGCAGCGCCGGTCTGGATCGGGGCCATAGGCGGTCGGCGTCACCCGCCAGCGAACGGTGGCGAAGGCTATGCCGTTCTCGATCACCTGGCGGCGGGTCAGGGGCCGGACCAGAGCGTGCGTCGCGCCGATTTTGTCGAAGGCTGAAAAGCTCGGCGCGACCGCGGCGCCATAGGGCAGCGCCTCGCCCTTGGCGACACGCCTGAAGCCGACGCCGAGAATATTGCTCGATCCCTTTCGCGTGCGCAGGAAATAGACCTCGCCATCCGGCGACACCGTGACGAAGCGGCGGGCAAGCCCGGAGTCGCGGGTCAGGGGCAGATCGTAAACGCCTTCCAGCGTCGCATTGGGGCCATAGCGCGCGACGAAATCGGACGCCGTGTCGCCCGGTCCTTCCGGCACGTTTTCGGCGAAAACATAGTAGCGGCCGTGGCTGTCGATATCGAGAAGATCGACCGCGCCGAGGCGGCTCGTCACCCGGAGGTCGAGCTTCGCCAATTCATGGCCGCCGCGACGGCTGGCGACGTCGATCCTGACCGCGGCGTCGCCGTCGAACGGCGAAAATTTCGCAATGACCGCGCCGCCGCCATGGGTGGCCACCGTTTGCTGGCGGCGACCGGCCGGGGTCAGCGACCGCGTCGGTTCAAGCAGGGATTCGAGACTTTCGCCTGGCTGGCGCGATCCCATCTGGGAGAAGGCGTCGTTGATGGTGTCGTCGACCGGTTCGGCGGAGCGGGTAAGGGTAAGGCCGCGCGTCGGCGACGAGGCCGGACCCGTCGGCTCGAGGGTCAGAACCTGACCGTCCCAGACATGGATTTTGCCATTGGAAACGACGAGGTCGGTCGGCGACACCCCGTCGGGCAGCAGGAACTCCTGCGGAGGCGCTCCGGGCGCGCGCGGATCGAATTTCAATATGCGGCTGTTGACTTGATCGAGAACATAGATCTCGCCATTGTCGCCGGAATAAATGGCGTCCGGCCCTTCGAGCTCGACATCCGGGCCGCCCGGCGCGATGCCGACGTCGGTCGCCGCATCGCCCCGCGAAAAGCTGCGCGTCAACACGTTATCGGCGCGAGCTGTCACGCCGCACGCCAACAACAAGGCCGCCACGAAAGTAATTCTGGCGATCGACACGACGGTCTCCCCTCCGCGTCCCTTTCAGATTATAATAGCACTGGCGGCGGAGGAAGGAAGGGCTTGGAGTCCGCCGTCCTGGGCTGGGCCACGGCGGATGCGGGCGCCGGAGCTTATCCGTCGGTGAGCCAGTTCGCCCGGCGCAATACCGCGCCAGATGATTTTCAGGCCGCGGTCCTCGATTTCTGAAGCGAACGCCCGGTCGTCTGGTCAGGAAGCCTTTGGGGGACGGATCATGTCGCTCGAACACCAAGCGCTGTCGGTTCTTTTCGGCCCGACCGTCGCGCGCATCCGTTTTCATTTTCCGATCGCGGGCGGTCGTGTGACGATTGCGCCGCAGACGTTCCATTACGTCGCTCACGCCATCCGCTCCGGCCGGGTGTCGGTGCGGTCGCCCACGGATCTCCCGGCGGGCGTGGCGGCGCAATATAATGATGTCGCGCGCACCCGCGCGGACGGCACGGTCGTCAAGGCCAATACGCTCGAAATCGCCGCGGTGATGGGCCGCTTCGACGAAGCGACGGTGGTCCACGAGAGCCTGCACGCCGCTTACGACTTGCTGCGCACCGGCATCGACGGCAATGCGGAGGAAGCCTCCGCCTATGTCTGCACCGCTCTCTTTTGCCGCATGACGGGCCTGCCCAAGCCGAGATGGGCGAACGACGCGCTTTATTCCGGCGCCGAGCGTACGGCCCAGTCGCTGCTCGCCCAATATCAGATCGGGGACGTCGCCATTCCGACCGTGGGTGAACAGGAGTGGGAGGCTCTGCGCCTCGCGGTCGCGCTCCACCCCGTTTACCGTTTCAACGGGCCCGGCGGCGTGTGGGGCCTGGTGCTAGGGCGGCAATATACCCACGACGGATGAATGCGGTTCATTGCGACGCCGATGCCTCGCGCGGCGCGACCCAGACGCAGGGAGGAGAGAATGGCCACCGCTTTGACTCCCGGGGAATTCGCCCAAAAATATTTGAAAATGCGGGTCTATATCTATCCGCCGGAGGAAGGCGGGCCCGACAATTCCGCCCTCGCGCCGTCCGGCTGGCAGGATGTGAGCTTCGCCAATTACCGGCTCAGCAACAGCGCCTACCGCGAAACCATCTGGAACGACATCGCGCCGCGCCTCAAGGACAAGACGGATGTGAAGCTGATCTCCATCGCTGGAGCGCCGATCGAGGATTCGCTGACGCCCGCCGAGCTGTGGAACGCCTTTCGCTATCCCTGGGTCGGCAAGGGCTCGCCCGAACAGGCCCAGATCGCCATTCAACTGGTGTATCGATTTCACAAGGCCCATACGGCGTTGAACGCCTTCCTCGCCGCCGATTTCGTCGGTCTCGATTGCAATGGATTCGCCGGCAATTATTACCAGCGCGCGATGCAAGCTCAGGGCGCCGACTGGAAGACCCAGAACAATTTGAAGGACCCGGGTCCGACGACCGATATTGAGGGATTGTTCAAGCTCGGCGGCCGCGCCGCCGAAATCAAGAAGCTTGACGACATCGACTCGAGCAAGATCTACGTGCTCGCCGAATGCGATCCCAAAACGGGAGTGATCGCCGATCCGATCCCGGGCCAGGATAATACATGGGGACATGTGATGCTGACCGAACCGGGCGTCTGGAAAAAACTCGCCGACGGCAAGATCGGCCTTTCCGTCTCCGAAGCGACGGCTGACGCCGGCCGGAAATTGCGGACCGGCGTGGACTACACGATCTATCCGGGCAAAACCGTGAACCGCGTCTCCGTTTTTCACGTCGAGCGCGGCGCCCCCGACGACACGCTTGACGTCCGCATCGCTGAATTCAGGGAGCCTTGAACAGGCGCGAGGATCAAATCGGCCACCCGCCGCGATTGACCGCATTCGACCTGCGGCCCTGATCTTTCTCCCGGGCAATCTTTCAGCGTGAGGCAGCGTCCTTCAGGGCGCGGCTTCGCCCTCGCCCTCGAGATCCTCCTCGTCGAACTCCAACAGATTATCCCAAAAGGTGACCGAACCATCGGGGTTTATTGAGAAAAAGCGAAAGACGTCATTATATTCGGAAGAACTTCTAAACTATTTGATGAGATCTCTGAACTGATCCTTGTTCATCTGTGTAAATAAGGTTTGGAGCGCTCGCGGAACCCTGTTCCTCTTCTGAACGTCATCCGCGCTCAGAACCCGACTCGAATTTCAATTCTGACTGGCTTTTGCCCTCGCCAGCCTTCGCATGAGAAGGAAAGCCAGGGCCAATTGCAGCCACGCGAGGGCGGATTCGATGGTCGCCTCGAAGTCTTTTGACAGACGGCGCGCGCGATTGATCCAACCGAGCGTCCTTTCGACGACCCAGCGTTTCGGCAGCACCGTAAATCCTTTCACCTCTTTATCGGTTCGCTTGACGACGGTGATGGAAATGCGGCTCGCCTCGAAGGCTGCGCGCTTGGCTTCATCACCCTGATAACCCCCGTCGACGAAGGACATTTTCACCCACGGGCTCTTGCGATGCACGGCCTTCAGCAACGGCGCGAGAGCGTCGCGGTCCTGCACGTCGGCGGTCGTGATCTGGCATTCGATGGGCAGACCGATCGTGTCGACGGCGAGATGGCGCTTGCGCCCCTTGACCTTCTTGCCCGCATCGAAACCACGGGGGCCGCCGGCTTCCGTCGTCTTGACAGATTGGCTGTCGACGACGACAGCCGTCGGCGCGGCCTCACGGCTTTCCGCTTCGCGGGCGTCCATCACGAGAACGCTGATGATTTGCGCCCACACGCCGCTGTCGCGCCACGCGTAGAAGCGGTTTTGCACGGTCGTGAACGGCGGAAAATCCTTCGGCAGATATCGCCATGGGCAGCCGCAGCGGATCAAATAAAACAAGGCGTTGAGAATGATCTGGGCATCTGTCGGCTTGCGTCCGCGCCGTTTGGGCGGCGGCAACAGCGGCGAAATCAGCGCCAGTTCGGCCTCCGACATATCGCTTGAATAGCGCGCCCGAATGACTTCATACTTCGCGCGATCGGCCTCGCTCCACGGCATCGCGAATCTCCCAAAGTTGTTGCAAACCAAGGGAATCAAGGGCCGCGAGGCCGGTCAACCAATTTCAGGTCAGGCTCTTAATTGCAATGTCAAAATTTCTTGCGAGAACCTCGGCTTCAGTCACGCGATCGGTGGTGGTCGGGCCCATGGAGGTTTGCGGTGTCATCGCCGGGCCGAGCGGAATCGATAAATCCAGATGTGTGACGATGAGATTCGTCAACTTGTCTTGATAGTACGTAAATTATGTCGTAATCGTCTTAAGATTGACGCCTATACTGATAATATATTCAAAAATTGTATTGTAAGTGCCTTTCGGCTGGGCTCCGACGACGCAGGGAGCGACAGCGTCGATCCAAACCGCGAGCGCTTGGGGAGAGTGAATGAATTTCGCCGGCAGCGGCGTGTGACTCATGGCATAACGCGTGAGGCTCGACATGGCGCAACTCCTTGTCGTTCCGAAAGTCCCGAATTGGGCGCAAGCCGGCGCTATACCCAACGCTTTCGCTTGCCGCCTGTTCCGCGCACGAGAACCCTTTTCTCCGGATCGAACTGTGTTGAGCGTGCGACGGGGCCCGGCGACTTTTGAGCGCCAATAGTTACCCGTGGAATTGCCCCGCCTAAATCTGGCGGTGAGGCGAAGGTTTAAAAAACTTCGTAACTAATTGATTTCGATGGTGGGCGCACAAGGGCTCGAACCTTGGACCCGCTGATTAAGAGTCAGCTGCTCTACCAACTGAGCTATGCGCCCATCGAAACGCCGACGCGATTTGCTGCGCCGTCGAAGCGTGGGGCTGTTTAGCAAAGCGGAATCGGCCTGTCCAGTGTCCGGCCCGCGCTTTTGCGATTTTATGACGCACGCATTTTTGTCGAAACCGTCCCCTCGCCGTGATAAGAGCGCGCAGCCTTGTTGGCGGAACGGACAAGGGGGCAAGGGCGAGACACGCAATGGATGATGCGGCAGAAGTGCTGCGCGAAACACCGGATGATGGCGCGCGGGAGAGGTTTCTGGCCTTTCTGACGCCGCCAAGGCTCGATTGGCGCGGCTGGACGCTGCTGGCGGCCCTGGCGCTCACGGTCTGGGTTTCGACCGGCTTCTACAAGGTTCAGCCGGATGAGCAGGGGCTTGTGCTCCGTTACGGCGCCTGGGTGGCGACGACGCCGCCGGGCCTGCATTTCCACGCGCCCTGGCCGATCGAGGGCGTGCTACTGCCCAAGGTCACCCAGATTCGGCAGATGCAGCTCGGCCTGCCGCCCAATGGCGGCGTGCCGAGCGCTCGCGACACGCAAATGCTGACCGGGGACGAGAACCTTCTCGAAGCCGACGCGGATCTGCTGTGGCAGATCAAGGACGCGGGGCAATATCTGTTCAATGTCGCCGATCCCGAGACGGCGCTGCGGGTCGCGGCGGAAAGCGCCCTGCGCGAGGTGGTGAGCCGCACCCCGATCCAGGGCGTGCTGTCGGACAAGCGCAGTCAGGTCGCCGACGAAACGGCGGACCTGCTGCAAAGCGTGCTGGATCGGGAAGGCGCCGGGATTCGCGTCGTGCAGGTCCAGTTGACGCGGGTCGATCCGCCGAGCGCGGTGATCGACGCCTTCAACGACGTTCAGCGCGCCCGCGCCGATCAGGAGCGCTCCCGCAACGAGGCGGAGGCCTATACCAACGACATTCTCCCGCGCGCCGAGGGCGAGGCGGTGCGAATCACGCAGGACGCCGACGCCTATAAGTCGCAGGCGATCAATCTGGCGCAAGGCGAGGCCGGCAATTACACCGCGATCTACAACAGCTACGCCAAGGCGCCGAAGGTCACCGCCTGGCGCCTCTATCTCCAAAGCATGGACTCCGTGCTGCGCAAATCGTCGCGCGTGATCCTCGATTCGTCTGGCCAGGCAATGGGGCCGCTCGCGCCCTATCTCCCGCTCAGCGAGATCAAGCCGCCGCCGGCTCCCGCTCCCGCGACGGGAGGCGGCAAATGAGAAAGGCGCTGATCGTCCTCATCGCCCTCGTCGTGATCGCGACGGTCGTTGCGATGCAGAGCTTTTACACGGTTAATCAATGGGAAAGCGCGCTGGTCATCCGGCTCGGCGCGCCGGTCGCCGTGGTCCAGACTCCGGGCCTCAAGTTCAAGGCGCCGTTCATCGATTCGGTGGTGATTTTCGACCGGCGGCTTCAGCTGCTGGAGCCGCCGTCGGAGCAGGTGATCCTCGGCGATCAGAAACGCATCGTAGCCCAGATCTATACGCGCTTCCGTGTCACCGATCCGCTGCGCTTCTATCAGAGCCTCCATTCGATGGAGGTGGCCCGCGCCCAGCTCGCTTTGTCGGTGGATACGGCGATGCGCCGCGAATTCGGCCAGATCGACCTGCCGACCCTGCTGTCGGCGGGCCGCCCGGCGGTGATCCATAGGGTTCACGCCGACGCCAAGGCGAAATTCGCGCCGATGGGGCTCGACGTCGCCGAAGTGCGCCTGCACCGCGCCGACCTGCCGCTCGAAACCAGCCAGGCGATCTACGACCGCATGAAGTCGGAGCGCCAGCGCCAGGCCAAGCAGCTGCGTGCGCAGGGCGTTCAATGGGCCCAGGAGATCGAGGCGAAGGCGGACCGCCAGCGCACCGTGATCCTGTCCGAGGCCCAGCGCCAGGCGCAGATCACCCGCGGCCAGGGCGACGCCGAGGCGAATCTCATTCTCTCCAATGCGCAGAAGGGCGATCCGAAATTCTATACTTTCTATCGCTCGCTGCAGTCTTACGGCAAGGCGCTGGCGGACAGCGCGCCGGTGCTGCTGCTGACGCCAGACGCCGAATTCCTCAAGGCGCTGAAATCCGGCCCGCCGGAGACGCCCGCGGACGCGAAATAATGCCGGCCTGAACGGGGAAGATTGTCATGGACGGAGCCGCCGCCGCCTCTTCGCTCGGGGTCGTGTTGCAGATCATTTTTCTCGATCTGCTGCTGTCCGGCGACAATGCGCTGGTGATCGCGCTCGCCTGCCGCCGGCTGCCGACGGAACTGGCGCAACGCGCGGCCTGGATCGGCGCGGGGGGCGCCATTCTCCTGCGCCTGTTTCTGACGCTGATGACCGGCGCCCTGCTGTCTCTGCCCTTCGTGCAGCTGCTGAGCGCGTTCCCGCTGCTGGTCATCGCGCTCAATCTGATGAACGGAGAGGACGAGGCGGATGCGGCCGGCGATGAGGGCCGGGGCGAGGCCACCATGCTCGCGGCCATCGGTGTCATCATCGTATCCGACGTGGCGATGAGTCTCGACAATGTCGTGGCTCTGGCGGCGGTTTCGGGCGGTAATTTCTGGCTGCTCGCCTTCGGCCTCGCGTTGAGCGTTCCCCTGATCGTGTTCGGCAGTTTCGGCTTCTCCCGCGTGATGCAGGCCTATCCCTTGCTCACCGACTTCGGCGCCGGTCTGCTCGGCTGGGTGGCTGGCGGCATGATTTCGCGCGATCCCTGGCTCGCGGGCTGGATCGATACGCAGGCGCCGGCGCTCGATCTGGTTCTGCCTCTGGCCTGCGCCATTTTCGTTGTCGTCCAGGGCCGTTTCGCCCGGCAAAACGCGGCGAAGGACAAAGCGAAACGCCGGCGGAGGGCGGCGCCCAGGTACGCAGTCGCGCCCGTCGAGGCGCCCCAACCCGCGCTTCAGCCGGCGCCCGGGCCTGAGCCCATGGCGAAATTGATCGAACCGCCGGCGCCGGCGGTTTCCGAGGATAGGCCCGCGCCCGCGCGCGAAGGGGAGCGCGCGTTTCTCCAATCGCCTTCACCAGAGGCGGCCATGACGGCCATGGGGATGGGCATGGACGAGGAGGCGAGTTCCGGCGATCGTCTGATAATCTATGGGCTCGCTGGGTTGTTCCTGCTCTTCGGCGTTTTTCTTCTTATTTTCATTCTGGTTCCCGACTGATGCGTGACGCCCGCCGGCGTCACGACGCGGGGCCGATGATCGCCGCGACCTCGGCGGCGTTGAGATTGCTCACGGCAAAGCCCATCTGGCGGTCGAATTGCAGCGCCTCGGTCTGGGCTGTGAGCGCGGCCACGCGGTCGTCGTAGCCGCGCGGGCACTGGAAGGTGAGGGCGCGGCCGTTCCGCCCGCGGTAATAGGCTTCGAACCGCCGTTCGAGCCGCCCGCCTTCGGCGGGGCTGGAGAAAATGTCGGTGATGATCGTTTCATGCGAGGCCGCGGCGACCCCGATGCAGAAACGCCAATCCCTGGCGTCGGCCGCGCCAGCGAAAACGAGCAGGATCGGGAAGGCGAGGGCGCAGGAAGGAAGCCGCCGGACGAAAAAGGGCATGGGAGAGCGGGCCGTACTGGCGTGAACGAACGCTTTCCCGATAATCTCTCCACAAGGTAAACAAAGCCTCAAGAGGCCCGAGGTCCCGGCCGACGCCATGCGCCGGCGCGAAAATCGCGTATTTTCATCAAATATTTGCTCTCCTTCGCCCGTTTCCGCGCGGCCCGGCGCTTCGCCGCCCAGCCGATGGCGCGCAAACCCGCCGGACGCCCGGCTTTCGCCGCGGCCGCTTCGCAATCGCGGCAACAAGCTGTTTACGGCCCCAGCCTAGATTGGCCTTTGCGGCGCTCCCGCGCCGCGCGGGCTTGCGGCCCGGTGGAAAGTGGAAATCGGTTCATCATGCGCATGGCGGAACGCCTGTCCTCCAGAATTCAGCCCGGTTCGGACGCCGCGCCCGAGGGCTGGGGGCGGCCGGCCTTTCATGTCGCCGATTTGACGCGCCTTCGCCGTCCCGAGACGGCGCCCGGCGTCGAACCCTGGCGGGGGAAGGCTATTCCGCCCGATGCGCGGATTTCCCAGCCCTTGCTGGTCGGCGCGCTTCTGCTGTTCGACGTCCTGAACTTCCCGGCGAGTGGACTTCTCGCCTATCTCGCGACATCCGCGCCGCGATCGCTCGATTGGAACGAAGTCTGGGCGAGCCTCGCCGTCGTGACGCTGGTCGGGCTGGCGGCGCTCCATGCGCGCTGGTCCTATACGATCCGCGCGATGGGCGATTTCACGCGCCAGAGCCTGAATCTTACCCTGGCCTTCGGCGGCGCGCTCGCGCTGTGGAACGCCGGCGCGGTGATGGCCGGCTTCGGCGCGCCGGAACTGCTGCGCGGCTGGACCCTGGCCTGGTTCTGCGGCGGCTGGGCGGCGGGCTCGCTGGCGCGCGGCGTTTTCGCCGTCGCGGTGAAGATCTGGACCCGGCAGGGGCGGCTCGCGCGCCGCACCGTCATCGTCGGCGGCGGGCAGCACGCGCTCGAAACGCTCGGGGAGCTGGAGCGGTCGGGCCGGGGCGCGCTGCAGATTCTCGGCCTGTTCGATGACCGCAACCGCGACCGCCTGCCGGAGGCAATCGAGGATTACGCGCTGCTCGGCACCTTCGACGATCTCGAAGCCTTCTGCCGCGAGCAGAAGGTCGATCTGCTGATCGTCGCCATTCCCACCAGCGCCGAGACGCGGATTCTGCAGATTCTCAAAAAACTGTGGATCCTGCCGGTGGACATCCGCATTTCCGCGCTCGGCAGCCGGCTGAAGCTGCGTGACCGCGCCTATCATCACATCGGCGACGTGCCCTTCCTGCCGGTGTTCGACAAGCCGATTTCCGACTGGGGCTCCGCGCTCAAGGAAACGTTCGACCGCGTCGTCGCGGCGCTGCTGATTCTGGCCCTGTCGCCGGTGCTGGCGGCGGTCGCGCTCGGCGTCAAATTGTCCTCGCCGGGGCCGGTCCTGTTCCGTCAGACGCGCTATGGCTTCAACAACGAGCAATTCGCCGTCTTCAAGTTCCGTTCGATGTACACGGAAAAATGCGACGCATCGGCGAGCAAGCTCGTCACCCGCAACGATCCCCGCGTGACTCGCTTCGGCGCCTTCATCCGGCGCTGGTCGCTCGACGAGCTGCCGCAATTGTTCAACGTCCTGCTGGGCGATCTTTCCCTGGTCGGCCCGCGCCCGCACGCCATCAAGGGCGCGGCGGCGGGCCTGTTTTACGACGAGGCGGTCGAAGGCTATTTCGCCCGCCATCGCGTCAAGCCGGGCATCACCGGCTGGGCGCAGGTCAATGGCTGGCGCGGCGAGACCGACACGATCGAGAAGATAGAGCAGCGCGTCGCCCACGACCTTTATTATATCGAGAACTGGTCGGTCTGGTTCGACCTCAAGATTCTGGCGATGACGCCGATCTCGGTCATGTTGACGAAAAACGCCTTCTGACCGAATTCGTCGCGGGACAATAAGCGCTGTTCATGCGATCGCGGCTCGCGCGGGCGCCGCTCACTGGAGCGAAACCTCGCCCGCGTCCGTCGCGTTTTCGGACTCGTCGTCCGCCAACCGGACGATCACGTCGATGCCGACGACTTTTTTCCCCTTCGGCGGGGTGATCTTCAGCTGTCCGGCGACGTCCTCGGCCATGTCGAACAGATTCGCCCGGTCCTCGTCGTAGAAATGGCAATGCGAGCCGGTCTTGGTATCGTACCAGACCTTGGAGCCATAGAGGGCGATCTCGCGCACCAGCCCCGCGGCGACGAACTGGTGCAAGGTGTTATAGACCGTGGCGCGCGAGAGGGGCATGCGCAGCGCCTTGGCCTCGTCGAACAATTGGTCCACGGTGACATGCCGGTCGCCCGCGACGAACAGCAGGCTCGCCAGGCTGATGCGCTGGCGGGTGGGCCGCAGATCGACCATGCGCAGCTTATCGCGGACCAGCCGCGCCAGCGCGCCGTCCTTCCAGTCGAATGTCGGTTTCGCGACAGCGCGCCGACCCGCTGCCTTTTTGGGTTCCGAATCGGTCATGCCTTTCATGGTCCGGTTTGTTCCTCGATCTGGCGACAGCGGGAATGGGTGGCGTTCGAACTTTTTTGAATGGTTCTAAACATTTTGTAAAGGGGCGCCCGGCGCCAGACACAGTCGAGCAAATCCGGCGCCAATAGGGCGAAGGCGCGGGCCCGCGCCAAGCTAGCGGAGCTTTCGAGGACCGACGCTTCTGGCGGAACGTCGAGGCGTCACGCCGGCCGATCGTCAGGCCGCGACGTGCCTTTCGGCAGAGCCGACGTGCGCCGGGCGTCGCTTGGCGATTTTTCATTGCCCCTGGCAGGAGGCGCCTCCGTCGCTGACCCAGCTGCCGTACGTTAACTCAATCCTCAATAAATTCATGGTTCTATGAGGTTCACGCTTGATTGATCGCCATCGACGAAAGTCGTTTACAGCCATGAAGAACTCGTTCGACTGCGTTCGACATATCGGTTCCTTCGCTTCCGACCGCCGCGGAAACGTGACGATCATCGGCGCCTTCCTCATCGGCGCACTGATCGCCTTCGTTTCGCTTGTGAGCGAATATGGCATGGGGCTGGAGCGTCAGAACAAGGACCAGCGGATCGCGGATCTCGCTTCCTTCGCCGCCGCCAATTATTACATGGCGAATTCGACCGATGGGAACGTGATGGCTTCGGCGACTTCCGTCGCCCAGAATGTCGCCGCGCTGAACGGCGTTCCCGGCTCGGACGTCCAGGTCAATCTCGTGACCTCGCCGACCAATGCCTCGGCCAACGCCATCAAGGTCAAGGTGACGACGGCCGCCCCCTTGTTCCTCGCGAAGCTCGTCGGCGGCGGCACGAGCCTGACCGACTCGGCGAGCAGCTATGCGCAGGTCGTCAGCGGCCCTGGCAATGGCTGCGTGCTTTCGCTCAACAATTCGGCGGTTGACGACCTTTGGGCGAACGGCAACACGACCTTGAATCTGAAAAACTGCGATATCTATGACAATTCTTCCAGCAGCGCCGCATTATCGGTCGGCGGCAGCGCCTCGGTGACGGTGAGGTCGGCCTACATCGTGGGCGGCGTTTACGGATCGAGCAAAATCAACGCGTCTGGGACCGTCCAGACGGGGGCCTCGCGGACGCAGGACCCCTATCGGTCGGTCGATATTCCGGCCTATACCGGCTGCGATCACACGAGTTATTCGACGACGACGAACGCGACGCTGAATCCCGGCGTCTATTGCAATGGTTTTCAGATCACCTCGCACGCGGTCGTCACATTGAATCCCGGCCTTTACATTTTCGATCGCGGCGCCTTCTCGATCAGCGGTCAGGCGACTTTGCAGGGCGCGACAGTGAACGGGGTCAGCGGCGTCACTTTGGTTTTCACGTCGAGCACCGGCTCCAGCTGGCCGACGGTCACGATAAACGGCGGCGCGACCGTCAATCTTACGGCGCCGACGACCGCGGATATCAAAGCGGGAAACAACGGCCTGAACGGGATCCTTTTCTACGGTGACCGGAACATGCCGGTCGGCACGGCCTTCAAGATTAACGGAGGCTCGAGCCAGACGCTGACCGGGGCAATTTATCTGCCGGAAGCCGCCATCAACTATTCCGGCACGACAGATGTGAACAACGCCTGTCTCCAATTGATTGGCGATACGATCACCTTCATCGGCACAAGCAATGTGGCCATCAGCGGCTGCGGGCAGTTCGCCCTGCGCACTTTTGGCGCTCCGCTCGACAATAGCCAAAACAAAGTGGGTTTGGTCGAGTGACGCGCCATCGCCGAAAATGGGCGATGGGGTGAGGGACGCGGCGTAACCGAGTTCGAAAACAACCGGACCGGCAAAAGTGGAACTGGTGCAATGAAAACGACGGGCGCCTTTTGGCATGCAATCGGGGAAGGCAGGGCAGGGCGGCGGCGAGGGCTTTCCGCTCCACGACTGTGGCGCGACCGCAAGGCGGCCGCCATAGTCGAATTCAGTCTGATCGTTCCGGTCTTTTTCGCGGTGCTGGCCGCGTCGATCGATCTGGGACAAGCGGTGCGGACCAAGTTCCAGCTGGCCTCGGCGCTGGCGGCGGCCTCGAATTACGCGCTGAACAGCGCCTCATCCGCCACGTCGGGCGGCGGCGCGGGCCTGGCCTCGAATCTCGCCAAGATCGCGGCCTCCTACAATGGCTCCAGTGCGACCAATAACGCCAGTGTGGTGGTGAACAATGGCCCGACCGCCTCGGTTACGACAGGCGGAACGGTGACCACCGGCGGGACCGCCTCCAACGCCGACCTGTACTATTGCCCATCAGGGGCCAGGGCCTCGATCGTTTGGGGCTCGGGCTCCAATTCCAGCTCGTCCTGCGCCTCGGGCGGCGTCTCGAGCGGCAAATTTGTTCTGATCACGGTGAGCCGCGCCTATACGTCGCTCATCCTGCCGTCGCCCATGGTCGCCTCGTCGCTGACCGCTTCCAGCATGGTCCAGGTCCAATGAGGAAAGCGGCGCGTCGCCTGCTGAAAGCCTTGACGAGAGATCGGAGCGGCGCGGCGGCGCTCGATTTCGCGATCGTCAGCCTGCCGCTTTTCTTGTTCCTTTTCGGCGTCGCGGAATTCAGCCGAGCCATCTGGATCGAGGAAGCGCTGCAGAACACGGCCTCGGACGTGGCGCGCTGCGCCGGACTGCCGGTGCAGGGAGGCTCATACCCTTGCGCCGCCTCGGGGGCCACCACGTATAGTTCCTCGCTCACGACCACGCGCGCCCGATACACGGCGGGGAAATGGGGCGTCTCGCTCGCAGGGCAAGACCTGACTTTGGCCACCACGAACGCGTGCCCCGGCATGCCCACTGGCGCGACCTATGTGAGCGTGAGCCTGTCCTATCCTTTCAGCACCGTGGCGAAATCGCTCATTCCCGCGCTGACCAGCAAGACGCTCACCGCGCAGGCTTGCTTTCCGATGAGTTGACGCCGCGGCGTCAGGTCTCTTGACGCGGGCGGGCCGCGGACACATAACATTCATGATAGCCAAGGGGAGCCCCGCGCGAATTTTTCGTTCCTGGGGGCTGAGAGGCTGGCGGTCGAAAGACGCCCGGCGACCCTCAGGCGGCCTGTCCAAGGCTGCCGCACCTGATCCAGTTCGCACTGGCGGAGGGATGGCGCGATCCGAAGCCTCGTCTTCGCTCACGCTCGTTTCTTCATCAGGGCAAAACCAGCGCAAGCGGTTGGCGTATGCCAGAGCGCGCGCAAAGAATCTGCGCAAGCGGTTGGCGCATGCCAGAGCGCGCGCGAAGAATCTACGCAAGCGGTTGGCGTACGCCAGAGCGCGCGAAAAAACCTCACCCATAGGGCGGGAAGCGAGGGCGAACATGCGCATCCGCATCATCGGCGCCGGCGCGGCGGGGCTGACCGCCGCTTACGAGCTTGTCACCCGCGCCCAAGCGTCGGGCCGCGATCTCGCACTGCAAATCGTCGAGAAAAACCTTGGCCCGGGCCAGGGCTGCTCCTTCCACGCCGGCGGCATGATCGCGCCCTGGTGCGAGGCCGAATCGACCGAGCCGATCGTCGCAAGCCTTGGCGCCGAGGCGCTGGAATTCTGGACCAGAGCGGCGCCGCTCGCCGAAAGGCGCGGAAGTCTCGTCGTGGCCCCGGAGCGTGATCGCGCCGAACTGGTCCAGTTCTCGCGCCGCACCTCGCATTTCACCACCCTCGATCGCGCCGGCCTCGCCGCGCTGGAGCCCGACCTCGCCGGCAATTTCTCGGGCGCGCTCTATTTCGAGGAGGAGGCCCATCTCGATCCGCGCGCGGCGCTGGCTTTTCTGGCGAAAACGCTCGCCGCCGAGCCCAACGTGATTTTCGATTACGGCGTGGACGCCACGACCCTTCCCGACGATTGCGACTGGACGCTGGATTGCCGCGGCTATGCCGCCAAGCCCGATCTCGCGGGCTTGCGCGGCGTGAAGGGCGAGATGATGGTCCTGCGCTCGGCCGACATTAAACTCGCCCGGCCGGTCCGCATGCTCCATCCCCGCCATCCCGTCTATGTCGTGCCGCGCGCCGACGGAACCTTCATGGTTGGCGCCACCATGATCGAGAACGAGGAGCGGGCGCGGGTCACCGCGCGCTCGCTGGTCGAACTGGTCAATTCGGCTTTCGCGATCCATCCGGCTTTCGGCGAGGCCGAAGTGGTCGAAACCGGCTCCGACCTGCGGCCGAGCTTCTGGGACAATCTGCCGCGCATCCGCCGCGAAGGCCGCAAGCTTTATCTCAACGGACTCTACCGCCACGGCTTCCTTCTGTCGCCGGCCCTGGCCCGCCGCGCCGCGCAAATCGTGCTGGAAGACGCCCATTTCCCGGAGGTCATGGATGAAGATCGTGGTCAATGGCGAGACGCGCGACGTGCGCGCGCCTGATCTCGCCGCTCTGCTCGCCGAACTCGACTTCCCCCCCGAACTGGTGGCGACCGCCGTGAACGAGACTTTCATTCGCGCCAAGGAACGCCGGATCTGCGTGCTCGCCGAGGGCGACCGCGTCGAAATTCTCACGCCCCGTCAGGGAGGCTGAGCCATGAGCGACCTTCTTTGTTTTTACGATGTCGAGTTGAAATCGCGCCTGCTGGTCGGGACGGCGCAATATCCCTCGCCCGCCATTCTCGCCGACTCTCTTTTGGCCTCGCGCACGGAAATCGTCACCGTGTCGCTGCGGCGCGAGGCGGGGGGCGCGCGTGCGGGCGAAAGCTTCTGGAGCATGATCCGCTCGCTCGGCCTGCGCGTGCTGCCCAACACTGCCGGTTGCCGCACGGTGAAGGAGGCGGTGACGACCGCGCAGATGGCGCGCGAATTGTTCGCCACCAACTGGATCAAGCTTGAGGTGATTGGCGACGAGGACCTGCTCGCGCCCGAGGTTTTCGGTCTGGTCGAGGCCGCGCGCATCCTTTCCGACGAAGGTTTCGCCGTCTTTCCCTATACGACCGACGATCTCGGGGTGGCGGAAAAACTGCTCGACGCCGGCTGCAAGGTGCTGATGCCCTGGGGCGCGCCGATCGGTTCCGGCAAGGGACTCAACAATATCTTCGCTCTGCGCGCGATGCGGGCCCATTTCCCGGATACGCCGCTGGTGGTGGACGCCGGGCTCGGCGCGCCGTCGCAGGCGGCTCACGCCTTCGAGCTTGGCTATGACGCCGTGCTGCTCAACACCGCGATCGCGCGGGCCGGCGATCCGGTCGCTATGGCGCGCGCCTTCGCCGCCGCCAGCGAGGCGGGCCGGGCGGCCTTCCTCGCCTCGCCGATCGAACCGCGCGACATGGCCGCGCCCTCGACTCCGGTGCTGGGCCGTGCCTTTTCATGAGCCTCGACCCGTTCTACCTCATCGTCGATCATGTCGATTGGCTCCGGCGCCTGCTGCCCTGCGGCGTCAAACTGGCCCAGCTTCGGGTGAAAAACGCCGCCGAGGACGATTTGCGCGCCCAGATCATCGCCGCGCGCGACCTCTGCCGCTATTTTGGCGCGCAACTGATCGTCAATGATTACTGGCGCCTCGCGCTCGAGTTGGGCTGCGATTTCGTCCACCTCGGCCAGGAAGACCTGATCGACGCCGACCTCGCCGCCATTCGGCGCGGCGGGCTGAAACTGGGCGTCTCGACCCATGACGACGCCGAACTGGCGAAAGCGCTCGCCGCCAGGCCCGATTATGTCGCGCTCGGGCCGATCTTCCCGACCCTGCTGAAGAAAATGCCCTGGGCGCCGCAGGGCCTAGAAAAAATCGGGCGGTGGAAGCAGAAAATCGGCGCTTTGCCTCTCGTCGCCATCGGCGGCCTGACGCCGGAACGCGCCGTGAGCGCCTTGAGCGCCGGCGCCCAAAGCGCGGCGGTCGTCACCGACATCACGCTCAATCCAGACCCGGAAGCGCGCGCCCGGCAATGGGTCGCGACGACGCGGGCCTTTGTTTGAGCAGCGGACTGGAAATCTCGTCCGGCGTCGCTTCGGCCCGCATCGCCTTGCGGGGCGCCGAGCTGAAAAGCTGGCGCGTCGGCGGGCTGGAGCTGATCTGGCCGGGCGACGAAAAATATTGGGCGGATTCGGCGCCGATCCTTTTTCCCGTCGTCGGCTGGACGCGCGACGGCGTTTCGGTGGAGGGAAGGCGTTACCCGCTCGGCCTCCATGGCTTCGCGCGCGGCGAGGAATTTTCGCTCATCGAACAGACGGCGGACCGCGTCCTGCTGCGGCTGCGCGCCAATGAGCGGACGAGCACGCTTTATCCATTCGCCTTCAGGATTGATGTAGAATATCTTCTTTATAACAATGTATTGAAGATTATTCTTCATGTCATGAACGAGGGCGGCGCCGCCATGCCCTTCGCTTGCGGCCTGCATCCCGGCTTCAACTGGCCGCTGCCCGGCGCGAGCGGCGAACATTTTTTGCGCTTCGACGCCGAGGAGCGCGCCGAGGTTCCGATCATCGCGCCGGGCGGGTTGTTCTCGACGCGGCGCCGTCCTATTCCGCTGCGCGGCCGCGAGCTTATGCTGACCCCGGACCTGTTCGAGGAGGCCTTGTGCTTTCTCGACGCCAACAGCGCCGGGCTGGAATTCGCCGCCGCAGGCGGGTCCAGCCTGCGCATGGAGCTGGAGAATTTTCCCCATATCGCTTTGTGGTCGCTTTCCGGCGCCCCCTTCCTCTGCCTCGAAGCCTGGACCGGCCATGGCGACCCTGAGAATTTTGCTGGCGACCTGTTCGCCAAGCCGTCGATGCGGATCCTGGCGCCGGGCGAAAGCGCCCGCAGCGCCGCAAGTTTTCTTTGGCGCCCATGAAAGGACTGAAACCCCGGATCACGCTATGACGCGCCATGCATGATCGCTCCCTTCTGACCCGGCCCGGAAGCGCCCGGCGCAATGTCCTGCTTTTCCTGATCGGCCGGGGGCTGGTCGCTTTCGCGTCGCAGATGCTCGCGGTCGCCCTGGGCTGGCAGGTCTACGCCTCGACCGGCAGCGCCCTGACGCTTGGCTTCGTCGGGCTGGCCCAATTCCTGCCGCTTCTGGTCCTGCTGCGCTGGAGCGGCGCGGTCGCGGACCATTTCGACCGCCGCAAGGTCGCAAGTTTCGCCGCGCTCGGCCAGGCGGCCGCCTCGTTGGCAATCTTCGCCGTCGCCGCGAAGGGCGCGCCGGTCTGGATGCTCTATCCGGCGCTGTTCGCGCTCGGCTCGGCGCGGGCTTTCGCCGGCCCGGCCAATTCCGCGCTCCTGCCTGAGATCGTCGATACGGAGACCTTTCCGCGCGCCGTCGCCATGTCCACCACGGTGTTCCAGATGGCGACCATCGCCGGCCCGGCGCTCGGCGGCCTGCTGTTCGCGGCGTTTGGGCTTAAAATCTTCCCGTTCTGCGCGGCGCTCGCCCTCGGCGCCGCGCCAGCCGTGTGGGCGATCCGGCGTCCAGAGGGCGCGGGCACGCGCCCCGAGCTCGACCCGGCGCAACGCGACGCATTGGCGGGGCTTCGCTATATCTGGTCGAACAAGGTCGTCCTGGGCGCGATCTCGCTCGACCTGTTCGCGGTGCTGTTCGGTGGCGCGACGGCCCTGCTGCCGATCTTTGCGCATGACATTCTCCATGTCGGACCACAGGGCCTCGGCATTTTGCGCGCGGCGCCGGCGGCGGGCGCCGTCGTCGTCAGCCTGGTTCTGACGACCTTCCCGCTGCGCCGCGGCGCGGGACGGAAAATGTTCGTCGCCGTCGCCGGTTATGCGCTGGCGACCGTGGTTTTCGCTTTGTCGACGTCCTTTCAGCTGTCGCTCGCCGCCATGGCGGCGCTCGGCGCCTTCGACGTGGTGAGCATGGTGGTGCGCCAGACCCTGATCCAGCTCGCCACGCCCAATGAGATGCGCGGGCGGGTGTCGGCGGTCAATTTCGTGTTCATCGGGGCGTCAAATCAGCTCGGAGAGTTCGAATCGGGCGTCGCCGCCGCGATCATCGGGCCGGTCGGCGCGGCTTTGTTCGGCGGCTGCGCCGCGCTGGTCGTGGCCGCGGTCTGGGCGGCCATGTTCCCGCAATTGCGCAAGGCGGACGCGATCGGGGGTTAACAAGCCGCCTAAGCTCTGCCACAAGCGTGAAAATGTTGCGGGAGCCGGACATGACCCAGACAATCATAAAACCCTCGGCCGGAAAGGCGCTGCTGATCGACGGCAAGGCCGCCTCCACCGCCGTGCTGGAGCGCGTCGCCCGCGAGGCCGAAGGCATGAAGATCAAGCCCGGTCTCGCGGTCGTTCTGGTCGGCGAGGACCCGGCGAGCCAGGTCTATGTCAGGAACAAGGGCAGGGCGGCGCAATCCTGCGGCTTCCATTCCGTGCAGCACGATCTTCCGGCGACGACCGGCGAATCGGAGCTGATCGGCCTGATCGGCAGGCTCAACGCAGACCCCGCCATCCACGGCATTCTCGTGCAACTGCCGCTTCCCGCCGGAATCGATTCGACGAAAGTGCTCGAAACCATCTCGCCCGACAAGGACGTCGACGGTTTCCATCCGGTCAATGTCGGCCTGCTGGCGACGGGCCTCGTCGAGCGGGCTTTGGCGCCCTGCACCCCGGCCGGGGCCATGCTGCTGATCGAGGAGGCGGCGAAAGCGCTTCAGCGCGACATTTCGGGAGCGGAAGCGGTCGTTGTCGGCCGCTCCAACATCGTCGGCAAGCCGATGGCGCAAATGCTGCTGGCGAAAAACGCGACCGTCACCATCGCCCATTCGCGCACCCGCGATCTGCCCGGCGTCGCGCGCCGCGCCGACATTCTGATCGCCGCCGTCGGTCGCCCGGAAATGATCCGCGGCGACTGGATCAAGCCGGGCGCTTTGGTGATCGACGTCGGAATCAACCGCGTTCCCGGCGCCGAGCCCGGCAAGACGCGGCTGGTCGGCGACGTCGCGTTCGCCGAGGCGCTCGAAGTCGCCGGCGCGATCACGCCGGTCCCCGGCGGCGTCGGCCCCATGACCATCGCCATGCTGATGGCGAACACCCTGCGGGCGGCGAAACGCGGCGCGGCCTGACGCCGCCCCTTCTCGTTGCGGGCTCCCGCCGGTTCGATTCATATTGCGCCGCGATTCAAAGAGTAAGCCGGAGGCTGACGCATGGACATCGGGTTCATTGGACTGGGGCAAATGGGAAGCGCCATCGCCCATAATCTGGTGAAGGCGGGGCATAGCGTCGCCGTCTGGAACCGCAGTCCCGAAAAAACCAAGGCACTGGTAGAGGCGGGCGCGCGAAAAGCGGAAACGCCAGCCGAGGCCGCGGGCGGCAAGGTTGTCGTCACCATGCTGGCGCATGACGCGGCGGTCGAGCGCGTCGTCTTCGGCGAGGACGGCGTCCTCGCTTCTCCGGCGCGGCCGATCCATGTCTCGATGAGCACCATCGGCATTGGGCTCGCCGAGCGCCTGACCATGGCGCATGCCGGAGCCGGCGGCGGCTTTGTCTCGGCGCCCGTATTCGGCCGGCCCAACGCCGCCGAGGCCGGCAAACTCTTCGTGGTCGCCGCCGGCGCCGCCGAGGCGCTCGCCGTCTGCGCCCCGCTGTTCGCGGCGGTCGGCCAGCGCACATTCACCGTGGGCGAAGATCCCAAGGCGGCGAATGTGATCAAGTTGTGCGGCAATTACATGATCATGGCCGCCATCGAATCACTGGCGGAGGCCATGACTCTCGCCGCCAAGAACGGGGTGGACAAGGCGAGCCTGCTCGAAGTCCTGACCAGCACTTTGTTCAGCGCCCCTGTTTTCAAGACCTATGGCGAGATTTTGGTCCACGAGCAATTCAAGCCGGCGGGTTTCGCGGCGCCGCTCGGCCTCAAGGACATGAACCTCGTCGACGCCGCCGCCTTGAACGCGAAGGCCTCCATGCCCGTCCTCGCCGTCCTGCGCAGCCAGCTCGTGACGGCCATCGCGCGTCACGGCGAGGAAGTCGATTGGTCGGCCATCGCCAAGGTCGTGGACGAAAACAGCGGCGTTTGAGCATCGCGTTCTGGCTGCTTCGACGTTCTGGCGATCTGCGCGGGGACGTGCGGACAGCGCGGCCGGGTTCGGTCCGGGACATCGGCCTCATCGATTTCGAGCCCGCGCTCGATCTCTATGAAGGCGCGCGCCGCCGGAGACAAGCTCCCGCCGCGACGGGTGATGAAGCCATAGTTGAGACGCAGCCACGGCAGGCGCCACCGAAAATAGATCAGGCGCGCAATCCAGCCCTCATGCGCTGTCTTGCCGCCAATGACCGTTATGCCGCCGGGCGCGGGCTGTGAAAAGACCACGCGATCGGCGCTAAGCAATCGCGGTGAGCGTTACGTTCAAGCCTTCGTCAATCTCGTATCAATTCGCCTGTGGTTGAGCCATTTTGTCAAAAATTACCTTCGGACATTACGGATATGACGAAGTTATTCTCGTGGGTAAGCTTAACACCGTTACATAATGAGCTAACCAGCTCCTAAAGTGTTTGGCCTGGGGAGGCGGAAAGATGAGTTGGAAGACAGCCACGTTGGGCGCGGCGATTGGCGCGGCGGTATGCGTTTCGCCGGCGGCGGCCGAGAATGCGACAAAGCAGCCCAACTTCGTCATCATATGGGGCGACGACATCGGCCAATCGGACATCAGCGCTTATTCCCACGGCGTGATGGGCTTCCATACGCCGAATATCGACCGCATCGCTAAGGAAGGCGTGATGTTCACCGATTATTACGGCGAACAGAGCTGCACGGCCGGCCGCGCGTCCTTCCTCACCGGCCAGTCCGGCCTGCGCACCGGCCTCACCAAGGTCGGCCTGCCGGGCGCCACGCTCGGCCTGCAAAAGGAAGACCCGACGATCGCGGAGCTGCTGAAGCCGCTCGGCTACGCCACCGGGCAGTTCGGCAAAAACCATCTCGGCGACCGCAACGAGTTCCTGCCGACGGTCCATGGCTTCGACGAATTTTACGGCAATCTCTACCATCTGAACGCCGAGGAAGAACCGGAGCTGCCGGATTATCCGAAAAATCCCGCTTTCCGCGCCAAATACGGGCCGCGCGGCGTGCTCGACTGCAAGGCGTCGGATAAGGACGACCCGACGGTCGATCCGCGTTTTGGCCCGGTCGGCAAGCAGGTCTGCAAGGACACCGGCCCGCTCACCAAGGCGCGGATGGTGACCATCGACGACGACATCGCCAATCGCGCGGTCGATTTCATCAAGCGGGAGCATGAGGCCGGCAAGCCGTTCTTCGTCTGGGTGAACTTCACCCACATGCATTTCCGCACCCATACCAAGCCGGAGAGCATCGGCCAGGCCGGGCGCTGGCAGAGCCCCTATCACGACACGATGATCGACCACGACAAGAACGTCGGCGAAATCCTGAAGGCGCTCGACGATCTGGGCCTCGACGACAATACCTTCGTCATGTATTCGACCGACAACGGCCCGCATATGAACTCGTGGCCGGATGCGGCGATGACGCCGTTCCGCAATGAGAAGAACTCGAACTGGGAAGGCGCCTATCGCGTCCCCGCCATGTTCCGCTGGCCGGGGCACATCAAGCCGGACACGGTGTCGAACGGCATCGTCTCGCATCTCGACATGTTTCCGACGATTCTGGCGATGGCGGGCGAACCGGAAGTCGCCGAAGACCTGCGCAATGACAAGAAGGTCGGCGATATGACCTACAAGGTCCATCTCGACGGCTATGATCTCGTTCCCTACCTGACCGGGAAGACGGACAAGGACCCGCGCGAGTCGTTCTTCTACGTCAACGACGACCAGCAGCTCGTCGGCCTGCGCTACGACAACTGGAAGCTGGTGTTCATGAAACAGGACGCGCCCGGCACCCTCAAGGTCTGGGCCAATCCTTTCACGACGCTGCGCGTTCCGGAAATCTACAATCTGCGGACCGATCCCTACGAGCGCGCGACGATCACCTCGAACACCTATTACGACTGGCTGCTCGACCACGCCTTCCTGCTCGTGCCGGCGCAGGATTACGTCGGCAAGTTCCTGTTGACCTTGAAAGACTACCCGCCGCGCCAGAAGGCGGCGAGCTTCAACATGAATGAAGTGATGGACAAGCTGAAACAGCCCGGCGGCGCGCCGGACTGACGCGTGAAACTCGGCCCCGCGCGCTTTTTTTTTCGCGCGCGGGGCCACACGGGCGCCGCCGCTTTTTTGCCGGCGTCGGCGGCCTTGGGCTCAAAACCCTGTTTCCTTACGAAGAATTTAGTTTGCGGTCCCGATCCGGCCAAATTTCGGGTTCAGCCTTGTCCGCGTCTTCGCCCTTCAGGGAGACCTTCATGCGAACTTCCAGAAATTTCGTTCTCGCCGGCGCGGTCGCGCTGGCTTTGGCCGGCGGCGCCGGGCTCGCGCTCGCGCAATCCATGCATGTGATGACGGTTCCGCTGCCCGACGGCGGTCTCGCGCGGATCGAATATTCCGGCAATATCCCGCCGCGCGTGGCCTTCGCGCCCGAACCCGTAGCGTTCGGATATGCCCCGCCGGACGCGGCCTTCGCGGCGTTCGACCGGATTTCCGCGCAGATGGACCGCGACATGATCCTCCGCCTGGACGCGCTGATGAGCGACATGGCCATGCCTGCGCCCATCGTCGCTCCTGACCGGATGATCAATGTTGGCCTGGACAATCTGCCGCCGGGCGCGATGCAATATTCCTATGTCTCGACCATGGGCGATAATGGCGGCTATTGCATGCGCTCCATGGAGATGGTGCAGGACGCCCCCGGCGCCCGGCCTCATGTCGTGACCCATATGTCGGGCGATTGCCGCGGCGTGGGCGTGCGTTTCAACGGCCCGGCTTTCGTCCAGCCGCGGAACAGCGCGCCGAGGATCGACGGGCAACCCTGGCAGGGCGGCCATCGCGCCGGTCCGGAACTGCTGAACGTGAATTATCAGCCGACGCGCTAAGGGCGTCAGCCCGAAAATCCGAAGCCGCCTTACGGAAAAGATGATGCTTTGATTGCGCGCCCGCGCGACGAAGGTCCCGGCGATCCCTCCCGCGCCGCGCCTTCGTCGCGCGGGCGCGCGGCCATTAAGTCACGGCCCGGATGACGCGGCAAAGGACGCCAGCGTCAGTCCCGCGGCGAAAATAACAATGAAAACCACAGCTGGAATGGCGGCGACGCTTTTTATCAACGGCGCTTTTCGTCAGTTCTCGCGCTGCGGCGCCCTCTCGCCGAGAGCCGGCCGCCGCCAGGCGCTCATCGTCATGGCGCGCCTGTTCTGCTGCGGGCCGCCGGCCGGAAAGCGGCATCTCTCAGCTGTCGCGAGCGCCGTGGCCAGGCCGGCGAGAATGACGATGCCGCCCTCTGCGTTCTTGACCCGAATCGATGCGCCCGGATAATTTCTCATCATCAGGGCGACTATTTCGACCTCTCGCCAGGCGGCGGCGAGATCGTCAAGATCCCTCGTCCGGACAAGCAACGGCGGCCTTCCGGCGCGAACGACCTCGAACGAGAACAGCGTCATGGCGGCCTCATGTTAAGGGCGGCTGACACTAGCCATGCCGTGATCAGGTGTCATCTAGCGCCGCAACAGGATCGATGCTGCGCTGCCGCATGGCGGCAGAGGTCGTGTCCTTGCAGGGCCTCAGGGATAAAGGCCTCGCTCCATATGGGCGGTCAGCACGCGTTCGCAAGCGACGATGAAAGCCGCCGTGCGCAGGGAGACACCCCGCCGCTCAGCGGTCTCCCAGATATGGCGCAGCGCGCCGCGCAGGATTTTGGCGAGCCGGTCGTTGATTTCATCTTCCGTCCAGAAATAGCTGGCGAAATCCTGAACCCATTCGAAATAGCTGACGGTTACGCCGCCGGCGTTGCAGATGACGTCGGGCACCACGGTGACGCCGCGCGAGGCCAGAATGTCGTCCGCCTCGGGCACGGTCGGGCCGTTGGCGCCTTCGAGCACGAGCCGGGCCTTGATCCGGTTGGCGCGCGCAGCGGTCAGCTGGCCCTCCAGCGCCGCCGGAATGAGGACGTCGCAGGGTATGTCCCAGAACGCCTCGCGGTCGATGGTTTCGCCATGGGGGAAATGCGCCACTCCGCTGTTTTTCCGGGCGTGCGCGACAAGCTCGGCTACGGGCAGGCCGGACGGATTGGCGACGGCGCCGCGCGAATCCTGAACCGCGACGATCTTCGCTCGGGCCTCGGCGAAAAGCTCGGCGGTGGTCGCGCCGACATTGCCGAAACCCTGGATGGCGATGCGCGCGCCTTCCATCGCCATGTTCAGGCGTCTTATGGCGTCGCGACCGATCACGAACACGCCGCGTCCGGTCGCCGGGGCCCGGCCGAGGGAGCCGCCGAGATTGATCGGCTTTCCGGTGACGACGCCCGTGCTCGCCAGCCCGGTGTTCATGGCGTAGGTGTCCATCATCCACGCCATGATCTGGGCGTCGGTATTGACGTCCGGCGCCGGAATATCCTGCTGCGGCCCGATGATCCCGCCGATTTCGCTGGTATAGCGCCGCGTGACGTGCTCGATTTCCTTCCGCGACAGCTTTTTGGGGTCGAGCCGGACGCCGCCCTTGGCGCCGCCGAAAGGCAGATTGACCGCGGCGTTCTTGATCGTCATCCAGCCCGCGAGCGCCATGACTTCTTCGAGCGTGACGCCCGGATGAAAGCGCACGCCGCCCTTTCCCGGGCCTCGCGCCAGATTGTGCTGGATGCGGAAGCCTTCGAAATGGCCGATCGAGCCGTCGTCCATTTCAATGGGAACATCGACGATCAGCGTTCGTTTCGGGCGGCGCAGGGTTTCCGCCATTTTCGCAAGCGCCCCCAGATGAGGGGTCACGCGTTCGATCTGTTCGAGGAAGGTTCCCCAGGGGCCGGCAGGTTCGGGATGGACGTAGGATATGCCGCTGCGAAAAGCCGATGCGCGATCGTCGGTCACGTTCGTTTCCTTCCCGTTGCGCCTTGCGCCCTCAAGCGGCGACGTGCCGAACATAGGCTTTCCGGCGCGCGACGCCGAGATGTGAAGGAACATTTTTCCGCGACGACGCTTAGACCTTTGACGGAACGATTCGGTTCCGGTGCCGGCGCGGCGCCGGGATGCTCCGGCCGGAGGCGGCTGACGACAATCATGGCGGGCGCATGATCAAACGCATGGTTATTATGCTTGCGGCCGTCGCGGTCGTGTTCGGATTGATTTTCGGCTTTCTTTCGTTCAAGCGTCGCATGATCGCCGGGGCGATCGCGGCGATGAAAAATCCGGCGCAAACCGTATCCACGACGACGGCTCAAGCCGAGGACTGGCAGACCCGGCTGCGCGCGGTCGGCAGCGCGCGGGCAGTCAATGGTGCGGATGTGAGCGCGCAGGTCGCCGGCATCGTGTCCGCGATCCATTTCAAGTCGGGAACGGACGTCAAGGCGGGCGATCTCCTCCTGGAGCTCGTCTCCACGGCGGACTTCGCCCATCTCGACGCCTTGAAGGCGGCGGCCCACCTGGCCCAGCTCAATTATGACCGCGACAGCAAGCTGAACTCCATGGCGGTCAGCCGGCAAGCAGTCGATACGGATCTGGCGACGCTTCAGAGCGATCAGGCTCAGGTCGCGGAGCAGCAGGCCCAGATCGAATACAAAAAGGTCCGCGCGCCGTTCTCCGGGCGGCTCGGCATACGTCAGGTCGATCTCGGCCAATATATCGCCGCGGGCGCGCCGATCGTGACGCTGCAGCAGATCAAGCCGATCTATGTCGATTTCCATGTGCCCCAGCAGGCGCTCGCGAGCATTGCCGTCGGCCAGGAGGTGAATGTGACGGTGGACGCCTTCCCCGGCGAAAATTTCGCCGGCAGGATTTCCTCCATCAGTTCGCGGATCGAAAAGGCCACCCGCACCGTCGAGACGCGCGCCGTGCTGGCCAATGCCGACGAGAAGCTGCGCTCAGGCATGTTCGTCAATGTGGAGATCGTGGTCGGGTCGCCGAAGCGTTACGTCACGCTGCCGGAAACGGCGATCGCCTATAATTCATACGGCGACATCGTCTATCTCGTGGAGCGGCGGGGCGACGAGCTCATCGCCCATCAGACCTTCGTCAAGACCGGCCCTACCCGGGGCGATCAGGTCGCCGTGATCCAGGGCGTCAAGCCGGGCGACGTCGTGGTGACGGCGGGGCAGTTCAAGCTCCGCAACGGGTCGAAGGTGAAGATCGACAATCAGATTCAGCCGCCCAGCGACGCCCATCCCAAATTGTCCGAGGATTAGGCCGGACATGAACTTTACCGACCTCTTCATCCGCAAGCCCGTCCTCGCGATCGTCATCAATCTGATGATTCTCGCGCTCGGGCTGCGCTCGGTGGGTTTGCTGCCGGTTCTGCAATATCCGCGCACGGAAAACGCCGTGGTCACCGTCACGACGACCTATTACGGCGCCGATCCGGACGTCGTCGCCGGCTTCATCACGACTCCGCTCGAAAATGCGATCGCCCAGGCCAATGGCATCGATTACATGAGTTCGAGCAGCACGGTCGGGCTCAGCGTCATCACCGTCTATCTGCGCCTCAACTACGATCCCGACAAGGCGCTCACCGAGATCAACACCAAGGTCAGTTCGGTCCTCAATCAATTGCCGGCTCAGTCGCAGCGGCCGGTGCTGACGGTGAAGATCGGCCAGACGATCGACGCCATGTATCTCGGCTTCAACAGCGACGTTCTGGCGCGCAACCAGATCACCGATTATCTGGCCCGCGTGGTCCAGCCGAGACTCCAGGCGGTGAAGGGGGTGCAGACGGCGGAAATCCTGGGCGGCCAGCAATTCGCGCTGCGCGCCTGGCTCGATCCCGCCAAGCTCGCCGCCTATGATCTCACCGCCGCCGACGTCAGCGCCGCCTTGGCCGAGAACGATTATATTTCCGGCGTCGGCACGACCAAGGGGCAGATGGTTCAGGTCAGCCTTTCCGCTTCCACCGGCCTGCATACGCGGAAGGAATTCGCCAATCTCATAATCAAACAGGCCGGCGGCGCCATCGTTCGCCTGAAGGACGTCGCCCATGTCGTTCTCGGCGCCGACAGTTACGATGCGCAGGTGGCGTTCGACGGCAAGCGGGCGGTCTATATCGGCATCCAGCTGGCGCCGAACGCCAATCTGCTGGACGTGCTCGCGAGCGTGCACAAGGTCTTTCCCGCGCTCGTCGCGCAATTTCCGCGCGGATTGCATGGCGCTATCGTCTATGATTCCTCCGAATTCGTGCACAGCGCGATCTATGACGTCATCCGCACACTGGTTGAGGCGCTCGTCATCGTGAATCTGGTCGTGCTCCTGTTTCTGGGAGCCTTGCGGCCGATGTTCATCGCCAGCATCGCGATACCGCTGTCCCTGATCGGCGCCTTCGCCATGATGCTGGCGCTGGGATTTTCCATCAACCTGCTGACTCTGCTCGCGCTGGTTCTGGCGATCGGCCTGGTGGTCGATGACGCGATCATCGTGGTCGAGAACGTCAATCGCCATCTCGAAGAAGGTCAGCGCCCGCTCCAGGCCGCGATCCTGGCCGGACGCGAGCTGGGCGCGCCCATCATCGCCATGACGGCCGTGCTCATCTCGGTCTATGTGCCGATCGCCTTCCAGGGCGGCCTGACCGGCGCCTTGTTCACGGAATTCGCCTTCACCCTCGCCGGCGCGGTGACGATTTCGGCGATCGTCGCCCTGACCCTGTCGCCGATGCTGTGTTCGCGCCTGCTGCGGCCGCATGACGAGGCCGGAGCGCGCGGGCGCCGTTTCACCGAGCTGGTAGACCGCGCCTTCGACGCCGTGCGCCGGCGCTACCGGGGCGCGCTCCACGGCAGCCTGAACACTTTGCCGGTAACGCTCGTCTTTGCGGCGCTGGTCCTTGGCGGCATCTATTTTCTCTATAACAGCTCCAAGAGCGAACTGGCCCCGCAGGAGGACCAGGGCGTGGTCCTCGCCTCATCGACGCTCGCGCCCGACGCCACCCTGGATCAGAGGCTGCTCTATTCGCGTCAGGTCTTTCACATGATGAAGGGCTTTCCCGAGACCGCCCATGTCTTCCAGATCGACGCGCCGGGCCAGTCCATTTCCGGCATGGTGCTGAAGCCCTGGGACCAGCGCAGCCGCACCAGCAACCAGTTGCAGCCCATCCTGCAGAAGAAGCTCGACGGCGTCGCCGGCGCGCGCATCGCCGCCTTCCAGCTTCCGTCGCTGCCCGGCAGCCAGGGCTTGCCGGTGCAGTTCGTCCTCACCTCGACGCAATCGTTCGACCACCTGAATGAGGTGGCGGAAAAATTCCTGCATCGCGCGCTGAACAGCGGCAATTTCATCTTTCTCGATTCCACGCTCAGGATCGACAACCCGCAGGCCGTGATCGAGATCAACCGCGACAAGGCCGCGGAGCTGGGCCTGAAAATGAGCGATATCGGCAACAGCCTGGCCGCGTTGCTCGGCGGCGGCTATGTCAATTATTTTTCCCTCGACCGGCGCTCCTATGAGGTGATCCCGCAGGTTCAGCAGCGCTTCCGCCAGAACGTCGATCAATTGCTCAACTATTATATCGCCAACATCAAAGGCGTTCCCGTTCCTCTGTCGGCCATAGCCCATATCGTCACCAGGACCGTTCCCGAATCCCTGGACCATTTTCAGGAGCTCAACAGCGCGACGATCCAAGGCGTCGCGGCGCCCGGCGTCACCCAGGGCGACGCGCTGAAATTTCTGGACGATCTCGCCGCGCGGACCCTGCCCCAGGGCTATTCCGTCGATTATGCCGGCATGTCGCGGCAATTCGTCCAGGAATCCGGCGGGTTCCTGCTCACCTTCTCCTTCGCTTTGCTGATCATTTTCCTGTCGCTCGCGGCCCTGTTCGAAAGTTTCCGCGATCCCTTCATCATTCTGGTCTCGGTGCCGATGTCGCTGGCCGGCGCGCTGGTCTTCATCGCCATCGGCGTCGGCGGCGCCTCGCTCAACATCTATACCGAGGTCGGTCTCGTCACCCTGATGGGGCTCGTCAGCAAACACGCCATCCTGATCGTGAAATTCGCTAACGACCTGCAGGAGGAGGGCCGCTCGAAACGCGAGGCCATCGAGGATGCGGCTTCCGTCCGCCTGCGCCCGATCCTGATGACGACCGCGGCCATGGTGCTCGGCGTCGTCCCGCTGATCATCGCGACCGGCGCCGGCGCCGTCTCCCGCTTCAACATCGGCCTCGTGATCGGCAGCGGCCTGCTGATCGGGACCTTCTTCACTTTGTTCGTGGTTCCGGCGGCGTTCATGGCGCTTGCGCCGGAAAAGATGCAAGAGCCTCTCGCCGAAGGGGAGGGCGCGCCAGCCTAGCGGCGAAAATCCCCCGCTTGGCGCCCTATTCCCATGACAAAATTCGGCTCAACGCTGACCTTCCTGATCGGGCCGGCAACCGGCCCGTCATGTGAAGGGTTTCGGGCGCCGGCCCCGCGGCGACCCGATCGCGCGTTGTCAGGGCCGGCGACCGAAACCCTTCACACTTTGAGCCAATTGCAATACGGGAGCCATTCGTCAGATTTCGGCTACTGGCTCAAACTTCCGTGGACAAAGGCGCCGCGACTTGTTCCAGCGGCTTGCGCTCCGCCCGGACGGCTGACGCCGGCTGGCGCAGTTGCAGTCCGCGTTCTGGAGCCGCGCCAACCGTGTCAGCGGCGCTGCGCAACTTGCGGCCGGGCGGTGGATGGCGTCGCATGTCCATTCGGCAGACCCTGCGCAAGCCGCCGGTGAATTCCCGAAATCTCGTCAATCAGCACATTGCAAAGTCGAATCCGCGACTCAAGCTCCGCTGGAGCGGTCACTGCATCGTCGAAATCATATAATTGACTATGTGCATTCTTGATTGTTCTTAACGAACGATCAATCGAATTGCATCGAGCTTGGTCAAACAAATCAGTCGCCCGCATAGCCATTACCTCTTTGATCGACGCACATTTAGACTGGGCTGGCTCTTCACCGGCGAACCACGTCAGACAACGCAGGGAAGTCGATTGCGAAAGTGGCGTTATATGGTGACAATAATTTGTCGGGATTTGCGTCATACATCACAAAAAAGTGAGGTCATTTCAAAGCAACAACTTACGTAAAACGAGTAGACGGCGTCGTTCTGCAAATGCACGTTTTTTGTTGACAGTTGGCCGTTGATGCCAAGGTAAGGCCCCCTTCATCCCTGCGATGGCTTCCGTCTCCTGCGCTGGCGTGAAGTTCGCGCGGACGAGGTTTTCGTCGGGCAAAGCTCTGGTTGTCCCCGCCTTGCGCGCGCGTTCAGTTTTCCGTGGACAAAGGCGCCGCCACCTGTTCCAGCGGCTTGCGCTCAGCCCGGACGGCGAAGAGGGCGGCGACGGTCGCCGCCGTGAGCATCAGGATCGCGGCGAAGATATAGCCCGCGAACAAATCCTCCCTGGCGCCGCTGGCGATCAGGCTGCCGAAGACGAAGGGCGCGGCGACGCCGCCGATCGCGGTGGAAAACGCGTAGAACAGGCCGATGGCGAGGGCGCGGATTTCGATCGGGAAAGTTTCGGCGACCGTCAGATAGGCCGCGCTCGCCGCCGTCGAGCCGAAGAAAAAAACCGCCATCCAGCCAAGGGTTTGCGTGACCGCGCTCAAGAGATCGTTCTGGAACAGCAAAGCGCAGGCGACCAGAAGCGCGCCGGACAGACCATAGGTCAAGGTCAGCATCAGCCTGCGGCCCCAGACGTCGAACAGCCGGCCGAGGAGGAGGGGGCCGAGGAAATTGCTGATCGCGAAGGTCAGGACATGCCAGCCGACATGGTCGGGCCGGACCTGGTAGAATTTGGTCAGCACCAGCGCATAAGTGAAGAAGATGGCGTTGAAGAAGTAGGCCTGCGCCGCCATCAGCGTCAGGCCGACCACGGTGCGCCGGCGGTAGCGGCGGAAGAGGACGTCAAGCACTTCGAGCCAGGGCGTGTGCTCGCGCGCCCACAAGCGGATGCGCGAGCCATCCGTGGGCGCGAGCGCGTATCCTTCGTCCCTTAAACGCTGTTCGATCTGCGCCACGACGTTTTGCGCCTCGGCCTCGCGTCCGTGCAGGACAAGCCAGCGGGGACTTTCCGGTATCCACATCCGCATAAAAAAGACGCCGACGCCGAGGGCCGCGCCGGTCAGGAAGGCGATCCGCCAGCCAAGGTCTGGCGAGAACAGCGCGGGATTGAGCAGCACGACCGCGACGACCGCGCCAAGGGCGGCGCCGAGCCAGAAACTGCCGTTGATGACGAGGTCGGTGAAGCCGCGATAGCGCGCCGGCACGAGTTCCTGAATGGTCGAATTGATGGCCGAATATTCGCCGCCTATGCCCGCGCCGGTCAGCAGGCGGAAGGCGAAAAAACTCGTCCGGTCCCAGGCGAGTCCGGTCAGGGCCGTCGCGGTGAGGTAAAGCGCGATGGTGGTGAAGAAGAGCCTTTTCCGGCCGTGCCGGTCGGTCAGCCAGCCGAAGAGAATCGCGCCGGCGACGGCGCCGACCAGATAGGCGCTTCCCGCGAGACCGACGTCGGCGTCGGAAAAGACGAGCGCCGGACTGGTTTTCAGCGCGGCGGCGACCGATCCGGCGAGCGTGACTTCGAGACCGTCGAGAATCCAGGTGACGCCGAGGGCCGCCACGACCAGACGGTGAAATCCGCCCCACGGCAGGCGCTCCAGCCTCGCCGGTATGTCGGTTTCGACGATGTGAACCTCGGTTGGCGGGCCGGACGCCGTTTCCACTGCGGTTCCCCCTTGAGCGTCGCAGCATAGCGAAGCCGAGAGGGCTGAAAAGGGGCGGCGCGCCTCTGCCAGCCGCGGATGCGCCGTTCGCGGAAGCGCGGAGGTTGGTCGATGCCGGGCAGGCCGCTGACGCGGCCAACGTCGCCATCAAACTCTGCACCAAAACAAAAAAAGCCGCCCAGAGGCGGCTTTAGGCGTGGTTTTTCAAGGATTACTTGATCTTGGTTTCCTTGAACTCGACATGCTTGCGCGCGACGGGGTCGTATTTCTTGAAGGCCAGCTTGTCCGTCTTGGTGCGGGCGTTCTTCTTGGTGACGTAGAAATAGCCGGTGTCGGCGGTGGACAGCAGCTTGATCTTGATCGTGGCGGCCTTGGCCATGGCGAATAACCTTGAAGCGGATCGGGCAGGCCGCATCCTCAAAAAGCGGACGGGGCCTTTGGGAACAAAAGGGGCCGGATCGCTCCGGCCCAAACTCGCGGGCACCATACGCGCTGTCGTTTGTTTGTCAAGCAGCGCTTGAAAGGCGCGGCGCGCATTTTACCGTGGCAGGCGGCCCGTCGCAGCACTAAATTAAAGGCATTGGGGGAGGAATCGCCGTGACGATCGAGTCTGCTTCATCCGGGGGCGACGCACTCCATATATGCGCGCTGCTGCCAGAGGTCGAGACCGCGCTTTCGACGCTGCAATGCGCCGTTGCGGCGGCCAGGGGATTCGCGGCCGAGATTTGCGCCGCCCATGTCGGATTCGACGCCCGGGCCGCGCTGGTGGACGCCGAGGAAACGGAAATCCAGCAATTGCGCGAGATTTACGAGGGTCCGCCCGAGGTGCGCGCCGCCCGCGTCAAGGCCGTTGTCGACGGCTTCTGCGCCACGGCGTCCGGCGCGCCGCCGATCCGCTGGCATGACGACGCGGGCGACGTCGCGGCCAATGTCGCGATGGAGACCGGCGGCGCCGGTCTGATCGTCGTCAGCCGCCCGGTCCATCTCGACGCCGCCGACGCTTTCCATGCCGCCTTGTTCGGGGGGCGCCGGCTGGTGCTGGTCGCTCCGCGCGATGTCGCCGATGGAGGGCGCGTCATCGGCCGCCATATCGTGATCGGCTGGAAGCCCGGCGCGCCGGTCGAGGAGACGGCGCAGGCCGCGTCGCCCTGGCTGAAACGCGCCGAAAAGATCACGGTTCTGTGGGCAGCGAGGCCGGGCTCCGGACCTTACGAGCCGAGCGCGCGGGCCTTTTTCGAACGGCTGGGCGTCGAGGTCGAGATCGCCAAGCTCGCAAGGAGCGCGGGAAGCGTCGGCCACGACCTGATTGGCGAGTCGACGCGCCGGGGCGCCGATTGTCTGCTGATCGGCGCCTATACCCACGGCGCCTGGTGGGAGACCATGTTCGGCGGCGTCACCCGCGACGTGCTCGCGGAAGCGAACGTCCCGGTCTTCATGATGCGGGCGCGTTGAGCCTTGTCGGGGGCCGTCCTCCATCGTCTGGGCCATTTGTGGCCGGGGGTTCCGCTCGCGCTCGGCTCGGCGGTTTTGTTCGGCCTGACCGCGCCCTTGTCGAAACTGTTTCTGGAGCGTTTCGATCCTCAGCTCCTTGCGGGCTTCCTTTATCTCGGCGCGGGGATTGGCCTTGCCGGCTTCCATTTTGGCCGGCGGGCGGTCGGGCTTCCCGCGCCCGAGGCGCCGCTGCGGCGGAGCGATCTGCCGTGGCTCGCGGCGGTCGTGTTGTTCGGGGGCCTGCTCGGGCCTTTGCTGCTGATGATGGGACTGAGCGCGACGAGCGCCGCCAACGCCTCGCTGCTGCTCAATCTCGAAGGGCTGGCGACCATGGCGATCGCGTGGCTGGTCTTTCGCGAAAATGTGGACGCGCGCCTGTTCGGCGGGGCCATGGCCATTCTGGCCGGGGCCGCCGTCCTGTCCTGGCAGGGGAGCGGTCTGGCTTTGGACAAAGGCGCGCTGCTGGTCGCCGGCGCCTGTGTCGCCTGGGGGATCGACAATAATCTCACCCGCAAATTGTCCTCCGCCGATCCGGTCTCGATCGCGGCGATCAAGGGGTTGGCGGCGGGTTCGGTCAATGCTTCCGCCGCTCTCGCCCGCGGGGCCGAGGCGCCCGGCGCCTTGCTCGCGGGGGCAGCCGGCCTGCTCGGCTTTTTCGGCGTCGGCGTCAGTCTCGTCCTCTACATTCTGGCGCTGCGGCGATTGGGCGCGGCCCGCACCGGGGCCTATTTCGCGCTCGCACCCTTCATCGGGGCGCTGGTGGCCCTGGTCCTGCTGCACGAGCAGCCGACCGCCAGCCTGCTCATCGCCGGCGCCCTGATGGGCCTCGGCCTGTGGCCGCATCTCGCCGAGCGGCACGAGCACGAGCACGCCCACGAGGCGGTGGAGCATGAGCACGTCCATGTCCACGACGAGCACCATCGGCACAGCCACGACGGGCCGGTGATCGAGCCGCATTCCCACCCCCATCGGCACTCGCCGATGGTCCACGCCCATCCCCATTACCCGGATTCGCACCACCGCCATTCGCATGGTTGAAACCGGTCAAGAAGATGATCTGCAGCCTGTGCCGCCGGCCGCTCGGCGTGAAGGTCGAAGCGCATCATCTGACGCCCAGGACTTTCGGCGGGCGTGAGACGGTCCCGCGCCACCCGATCTGCCATCGCAAAATCCATACGGCTTTGTCGGAGCGCGAATTCATGCGCGCGTTCCATACGATCGAGGCCCTGCGGGGCCATGTGGAGATCGCCCGTTTCATCGCCTGGGTGACGAAAAAGGACCCGGATTTTTACGCCCCGACCTTCGACAGCAAGACACGCAAGGCCAAGCGCAAGCGGTGAAAATCTCAAGCGCCCCGATCACAAAGAATCAGCGCGCGGCATTAGTTGCGCGGCAGGGGCGCGAGGGCGCCGACCTCGCGCGAAAACCTGCGCCGCCAGTTGGGGCGCTCGCGGTCGGTGCCCGGCAGGTTTACGGCCACCGTTTCGCCGAGCAGATCGTCGATCTGGATCATCGCCAGAACCGAGGGGGTTTTCGCGACGAAGGCGTGGATCGCCGCGGCGAAATCCGCGTCGGATTCGGCGTTTGCCGGCGCCAGATGTTCCGCGGCGAGCGCCTTGAGCAGGCGTGAGATGTCGTCATCGCGGCGCGTGCGCTCGCGCGCGGCTTCTTCCGGCGAAACGAGGCCCAGCGCGGCCTTTTCCTCGATGTCGGCGCCGCGCCGCCAGCCCGCCAGCGTCGGCAGGTCGTGGGTCGAGGCGCAGGCCACGGCGCCATGGGGATAGGCCGAGGGCGGCGCGAAATCCTCCCCGTGCCGCTCGAACCACAGCACGCGATAGCTCAAGACATTGGCCGCCGCCATCCGGTCGCGGAAGCCCGCGGGCACGGTGCCGAGGTCCTCGCCGACGACCAGGCATTGCGCGCGATGGCTTTCCAGCGCCAATTGTCCGAGCAGATCGTCGAGCGGAAAGGCGAGATAGGCGCCTTCGAGCGCGGACGCGCCTTCCGGCACAACGAAAAGCCGTGTCAGCGCCATGACGTGGTCGATTCGCAAGGCGCCGGCGTGACGCATATTGGCGCGCAGCAATTGGGCGAAAGCCGCATAGCCCATGCGCGCCATTTTCAGGGAATCGGGCGGCGGAAGGCCCCAGTTCTGGCCGCCCTCGGCGAAAGGATCGGGCGGGGCGCCCACCGAGACGCCGTGCAGGAACAGTTCGCGTTCGGCCCAGACTTCGCCGCCGTCGGGCGCCGCGCCGACGGCGAGATCGCGATAGAAGCCGAGCGACAGCCCGGCTGCTTTCGCCCGCGCCGCCGCCCGGGCAATCTGCCGGTCGCACAGCCATTGCTCGAAACAGATCGCGCGAATGGCCTCGCCGCGCACGGGCGCCTTTCCCTGCCGCGCCTCGGCTTCAAACGCCGCGAACAGAAAAAGCCTTTCGCCGCCTTCGGCGATGAAGGCCTCGAAATCGCGCGCCGCCGGCAAGCTGGGGTCGCGCTTGGCGGCCTCTTCGAAAGCCGCGAACAGGCTCGTGATCTTCCCGGCCTTCAGCGCCCAGACCGCCGGATAATCGACTTCGTTCTTGGTGGCGAGGGCCTTGGCGCGCTCCCGTTCGTCGGGCTCGAGCGCGCAGGGCAGGCCGGTGATTTCGCCGAGCGTTTCAAGGTCGAGGTAGATGGAATCGAGAAAATTGCGGTCGCTCGGATAATAGGGGCTGGCGCGGTCGCGGTCGCGCGCGAACAAAGCGTGGAGCGGGTTGATCCCGACCGCGGCATAGCCTGCCCGGCCCGCGGCCTCGGCCAATTCCGCAAGCGAGGTGAAATCGCCGATTCCCTGATCGCCGTCGCGGCGCAGGCTGTAGAGCTGGGTGGAGAGCCCCGAGACGCGGGCGTCGAGCCCCGGCGGCCAATAGCAGGCGGGCGGCGCAACGGTGAGCGCGCAGGATAAGCCGGGCTCATCAGCCAGCATGAGCTTGTAGCGACCGATCGGCAGCGGCGGCAACGTTGCGACATGGACGGCGAAAACCAAGCCGTCGCAGGCGCGGCGCTGCTCGCGGCGCAAGGATTCGGCGCCGAGCGCGAGGCGCCGGCGCGCGCCGGATTCGTCCTCTATGTCGAGTTCCGCGCGCGGCCCGGCGAAGACCAGCGGCGCTTCGATCGCCTCTCCCTCGCGCGCGACCAAAGCGAAGGGCAGGGCGCGGCGGTCGCGCTCGTCGGCCAGGCGCTTGAGGCTGGCGCGCGACTCGGCCTGGGTCGCGGCGGGCAGGCCCATGGCTTTCAGCAGCGCGGCCTTGGTCGCGTCGGGGACGATATGGCGCTCGCCCTTGATGTCGTGCCAGTCCGGCGCGATTCCGGCGGCGCGGGCGAGGGCGTCGAGCGTTTCGGGCGACGGCGCCAAATCGTTCGCCGGGCCATCCGGCGTCTCGATCAGAACGAGCGTCGAGCGCGGCGCGACGATCAACGTTTCGCCGCAGTCGAACGAGGCGCCGTCGCCCGCGCCGTCCTCGGCCTGGGTGTCGAGCGCGCGGCGCCAGAAATGGTTTTCGCGCGGCTGCGGCAGGCGGAAATGGGCGCCGTGGCCCCCGGCGTTGAACAGGACGCCGGCGCGCGAGCCGTCCGCCGCGAAAAAGGCGCCGAGGAAGCGCCGCTCATCGTCGCGCCATTGCGCGGGGGTCAGGATTTCGCCGTCGTCGCCGCGCCATTCGACATCCGCGTGCTCGTGGCCATCGGGCGCCGCGCCGGTCAGAAAGCGATCCTGTGTGAGGGCCGGCGTCGTCTTGCGCAGGGCGATCAGGGCGCGGGCGAAGGCGATCAGGCGCCCGTCGGCCCTGCTCCAGTCGAGCCAGGCGGTCTCGTTGTCCTGGGCATAAGCGTTGTTGTTGCCCCGCTGGCTCTGGCCGAGTTCCGCGCCCATCGACAGCATCGGCGCGCCGCGCGAGAGCAGCAGGGCGGCGAGCAGATTGCGCTGGTCGCGCCGCCGCGCCGCGAGAATCCGTTCGTCAGCCGTCTCGCCCTCGGCGCCGTTGTTCCAGGAATGATTGGCGTCGGTTCCGTCGCGATTATCCTCGCCATTTGCCTCGTTGTGCTTGCGCTCGAAAGCGACGAGATCGGCGAGGGTGAAGCCGTCATGGGCGGTGACGAAATTCACGCTGCGCGTGGGCGGCTTGCGGCCGGCGAACAGGTCGGACGAGCCGGCGATGCGGGTGGCCATCTCTCCGATCATGCCGGAATCGCCGCGCCAGAATTTGCGGGCGGCGTCGCGGAAGGCGTCGTTCCATTCGCCCCAAAGCGGAGGAAAACGGCCGATCTGATAGCCGCCGGACCCGATGTCCCAGGGCTCGGCGATCAGTTTGAGATCGCGCAATACGGGGTCCTGGGCGATTGCGGCGAGGAGCGGCGCGTGCGGGTCGAAACCCTCCGGCCGGCGGGCGAGGGTCGTGGCGAGATCGAAGCGGAAGCCGTCCACGCCGCCATAGAGCGCCCAGGCGCGCAAGGCGTCCATGGCGAGGCGCAGGGGCGCGGGATGGTCGAAACGCAGAATATTGCCGCAGCCGGCGTCATTGACATAAAGTGCGGCGTCGGCGGGATCGAGCCGGTAATAGACGGCGTTGTCGAGGCCACGCAGGGAGAGCGTCGGGCCGCCGGCGTCGCTCTCGCCGCTGTGGTTGAGCACGACGTCGATCAGCACTTCGAAGCCGGCGTCCTGCAGCGTCGCGACGCTCTCGCGCACCTCTCGCCAGCCGCCCGGCGCAAGGCGCGGATCGGGCGCGCGGAAGGCGATCGGGTTATAGCCCCAATAATTGGTCAGGCCCGCGTCGCGCAAATGGCGCTCGTCGATCGAGGCCGCGCAGGGCATCAGCTCCAGCGTCGTGACCCCGAGCAGCTTCAGATGGGCGATCGCGGCGGGATGGGCGAGGCCGGCGAATGTTCCGCGCGCCTTTTCCGGCAGGCTGCCGAGCGCGCGGGTGAAGCCGCGCGCATGCAATTCGTAGATGATCGTTTCGGACCACGGAATCTTTGGCCGGTTCGGCCGCGCGAAGGGCGGCGCGGCGGCGATCGCCTTGGGCGCGAAAGGCCCGCTGTCGGAGTCGAAATCGAACAGGGAATCGTGCAGCCGGGCCGGCCGGTCGATCGCCAGGGCGAAAGGATCGAGCAGGAGTTTGTTGGCGTTGAAGCGCAGGCCCTCCTCCGGGCGCCATGGGCCGTGGGCGCGCAGGCCATAGAGCGCGCCGGCGCTCATGCCGGGGACGAAGCCGTGGAAAATAGGGCCGGTCCGTCCCGGCAGGGCGAGGCGAGCGAGCTCAAAGCGGCCGCTCGCGTCGAAGAGGCAGAGATCGATCTGATGCGCGGTTTCGGAAAAAACAGCGATATTGGCGCCGCCTCCGGCCAGCGACAGGCCGAGCGGCTCCGGTGAGCCGGGAAGGAGCGCGTGCGGGATCAAGCCGGCGCGACCTCGCGATAGATTTCAGCGTAATGGCGGGCGGGGTTCGTCCAGCTCACGTCGGTCTTCAAGCCGTTGAACTGGATGTTTTTCCACGCTGTCTTGCGGGCGTGGAGCGCGGCGCAGCGGCGCAGCGCCCCGGCCAGGGCTTCGGCTGTCACCGGCGCGAATTGCAGGCCGGTGGCGCATTTCGCCTGCAGCGCCATTTCGTTGGCGTCGATGATCGTGTCGGCGAGGCCGCCGACCCGTGCAGCCACCGGCACGGCGCCATAGCGCATGGCGCAAAGCTGGGTGAGGCCGCAGGGCTCGAAGCGCGAGGGAATCAGAATGGCGTCGGCGCCGGCCTGGATCAGATGGGCGAGGCGCTCATCATAGGAGAAATGGACGCCGATACGGCCTGGATGCAGCTGGGCCGCCTCCTGAAACGCCGCTTCGAGCGCCGGATCGCCCGTGCCGAGCAGGACGAGCTGGGCGTTATGCTCCTCGAAAAAGGGCAGGCAGGCGAGCAGAAGATCGAGGCCCTTCTGCCATGACAGGCGGCTGACGACGCCGACGAGCAGCCGGTCCGGCGCATGGGCGAGGCCCATGCGCGCCTGCAGCGCCTTTTTGTTTTCCGCGCGCGCGGCAATTTTTTTGCGCGTGAACGGCGCGACGATCATCGGATCGGTTTCGGGGTTCCAGACTTCGACGTCGATGCCGTTGAGGACGCCGGCGAGTTGCTCCGCACGCGCGCGCAAAAGCCCGTCGAGGCCCATGCCGGAATGGCCCTGTTGGATTTCCTGCGCATAGGTCGGCGAGACGGTGGTGATGCGGTCGGAAAGCTGCAGCCCCGCTTTGAGGAAACCGACGCCGCCGTAATATTCGACGCCCTCGATGGAGAAGGCCTGCGGCGGCAGGCCGAGCGCGCCAAAAATTTCGGCCGGGAATTGTCCCTGGAAGGCGAGGTTATGCGCCGTCATCACCGCGCCGGGGCGCGGTTTGCCGCTGTAATGGAGATAAGCGGCGGTCAGCCCGGCCTGCCAGTCGTGGGCGTGGACCACCTGCGGCGCGAAACCTTCGACCAGGCCCTGGCCGAGCAGGGCACCGACCTTGGCGAGCGCGGCGAAGCGGAGGGCGTTGTCGGGAAAATCGCGGCCGTCATGACCGCCATAGGGGCCGCCGTCGCGGTCATAGAGATGCGGCGCGTCGAGCGCGAACAGGTCTAGTCCCGCCGCCCTGGCCGCCAGCAGCCGCGCCGGCCCGCCGAACAGGTCGTCGAAATGCGCCACGGCTTCCGCTTTTTTCAGCGCGGCGAGCACCGGGCGGTAGCCGGGGCAGAGCGTGCGCAGGGCGACATGCTCCGCCGCCAGCGCGCCGGGCAGGGCGCCGGCGACGTCGGCGAGACCGCCGGTCTTGATCAAGGGATAGATTTCGGGGGCGACTGAAAGAGCGGTGACGGATTTCATGTGGAGATGCGGTCGATCATTGGCTGGGTCACGAGGCAGACTCCCTCGGCGGTGCGGCGGAAGCGGGCGGCGTCGAGTTCGGGATCTTCGCCGATCACAAGGCCCTCCGGTATGCGCACGCCGCGATCCACGACCACTTTGTTGAGTCGCGCCGAACGCCCGACGTCCACGTCGGGCAGGATCACCGCGCCCTCGACGTGGGCGAAGGAATTGACCCGCACCCGGTTGAACAGCAGCGAATTGCGCACGGCGCCGCCCGAAACGATGCTGCCGCCCGAAACCAGCGAGGAAACGGCCTGGCCGCGCCGGCCATCCACGTCATGGACGAATTTCGCCGGCGCCGTCAGTTCGGCATAGGTCCAGATCGGCCAGTTGGTGTCGAAAAGGTCGAGTTCGGGCTCGATATGGGTGAGGTCGATATTGGCCGCCCAATAGGCGTCCACCGTGCCGACGTCGCGCCAATAGGGCGCGACCTCCTGAGTCGAGCGCACGCAGGACGACGAGAAGTGATGCGCGACCGCCTTGCCGTGCTTCACGATATAGGGGATCAGGTCCTTGCCGAAATCGTGGCTGGATCTGGGATTGGCGGCGTCCTCGCGCAACAGCTCGAACAGGAACTTCGTCTCGAAAACATAAATGCCCATGCTGGCGAGGCAGCGGTCGGGCGCGCCGGGAATGGTCGGGGGATTTTTGGGTTTTTCCAGAAAGGAGATGATGCGGTTGTTCACGTCCACGCCCATCACGCCGAAGGCGGTCGCCTCTTCCGGCGTGACTTCAAGACAGCCCACGGTCACGTCGGCCCCCGCGTCCACATGCTGCTGGAGCATCCGCTCGTAATCCATCTTGTAGATGTGATCGCCAGCGAGGACGACGATAAATCTCGGATCGTAGTCGAGAATGATGTCGGCGTTCTGATAGACGGCGTCGGCGGTGCCGACATACCACATATTTTCCGAAATGCGCTGGGAGGCGGGAAGCAGGTCGAAGCTTTCGTTGCGCTCCGGGCGCAGGAAGGTCCAGGCGCGCTGGACATGCCGGATCAGGCTGTGGGCCTTGTACTGGGTGGCGACCGCTATGCGGCGGATGCCCGAGTTCAGCGCGTTGGACAAAGCGAAATCGATGATTCGCGCCTTGCCGCCGAAATAGACGGCGGGCTTGGCGCGCCGGTCGGTCAGCTCCATCAGGCGCGAGCCGCGCCCTCCGGCGAGCACATAGGCCAGGGCGTGGCGGGCGAGCGGCGCGCTGGCCATTGGCGGCTTCGATAGCGGAACGGTGAAGGATTTCGTCATCGGGCGGTTCCTCCGGCAGCTGTTGCAGCGCTGCTGTTTATTGTAGGTCGGCCAGTTTCGGCCGCTTCGTTCGGGATCAAATCCCTTGTTCGGCTTCCGGTTCCAGGATCAGGTAAAGGGCGGCGAGCGGCGGAGCCATGACGCGGGCCGAGGCCGGCTGCCCCTGGCAGGGCTCGGGATGCGCATGAACCTCGCCGAAATTGCCGAGGCCTGAGCCGCCGTAATCGTGGGAATCGCTGTTGAGGATTTCGCGCCAGCGGCCGGGCGCGGGCAGGGGAATGCGGTAATCGGGGCGCGGCACGGGGGTGAAATTCACCACGACGGCGATGGGCGGATCGTCCGGCCCGCCGCGCCGCAGCCAGGCGAAGACCGAATTGTCCTCGTCGTCCACCACCAGCCATTGGAAACCCTCGTCCTCGCAGTCGCGGGCGTGGAGCGCGGGATGCGCGCGATAGAGATGGTTGAGGTCGCGAACCAGCCGGCTCAGGCCGGCGTGGGGCCAAAACTCCAGCAAATGCCAGTCGAGCGACCGGGTTTCGGTCCATTCGGCGGTCTGGCCGAAATCCTGCCCCATGAACAGAAGCTTCTTGCCTGGATGCGCCCACATGAAAGCGTAATAGGCGCGGGCGTTGGCGAATTTTTGCCATTCGTCGCCGGGCATCTTGCCGACGACCGAGCCCTTGCCGTGCACCACTTCGTCATGGGAGATCGGCAGGATGAAATTCTCGGCGAAGGCGTAGAGCAGGCCGAAAGTGAGCTGGTGGTGGCTCCAGCGGCGATAGGCCGGGTCCTGCGCGACATAGCGCAAAGTGTCGTTCATCCAGCCCATGTTCCATTTGAAGCCGAAACCGAGGCCTCCCGAATGGACGGGTTGCGACACCCCCGGCCAGGCGGTCGATTCCTCGGCGATCATCAGCGCGCCGGGGTAGCGTTCATAGACGAGGCGGTTGACCCTTTGCAGGAAGGCGATGGCTTCGAGATTTTCCTTGCCGCCATATTGGTTCGGCGTCCACTCGCCCTCTTTTCGCGAATAGTCGAGGTAGAGCATGGAGGCGACGGCATCGACGCGCAACCCGTCGATGTGGAACTGCTCGAACCAGTAGAGCGCGTTGACGGCGAGAAAATTGGCGATCTCGCGGCGACCGAAATCATAGATCGCGGTGTTCCAGTCGGGATGGAAGCCGCGGCGGGGATCGGCGTGCTCGTAAAGCGGTTCGCCGTCGAACCAGGCGAGGCCATGCTCGTCGGTCGGGAAATGCGCCGGGACCCAGTCGAGAATTACGCCCAGACCTTCCGCATGGGCGCGGTCCATGAAACGCTTGAATCCTTCCGCGTCGCCGAAACGCGAGGTCGGCGCGAACAGGCCGATCGGCTGGTAGCCCCAGGAGGCGTCGAGCGGATGCTCGGAGACCGGCAGCAGTTCCAGATGGGTGAAGCCCTGGTCCCGCGCATAGGGGATCAGGCTGTCGGCGAGTTCGTCATAGGTCAGGAAGCGATTGTCGTCGCCCCGGCGCCAGGAGCCGAGATGGACCTCGTAGATGGTCATGGGCGCGCGCCGCGGGTCGTTTGGCGCCCGCGCGGCGAGATAATCGGCGTCGGTCCACGCAAAATCCTTCACGCCCGGCACGGCGGAGGCGGTGGAGGGCCGCAATTGCGCCTCCTGGCCGAAGGGATCGGCCTTGAGCGGCATGAGATCGCCCGAGGCCGAAAGAATTTCATATTTGTAGAGGACGCCCTGTCCCAAATCGGGGATGAAAATTTCCCATAAGCCGCTGTCGACGCGCTTGCGCATGGGATGGCGGCGCCCGTCCCAGGCGTTGAAGTCGCCGACCACGGAGACCCGGGCCGCGTGCGGCGCCCAGACCGAGAAATGCACGCCCTCGACGCCTTCATGGGTCAGGACATGGGCGCCGAGCCGGCGGTAAAGCTCGAGATGCGCGCCCTCGACGAGCAGATGATCGTCCATTTCTCCGAGGATCGGCCCGAAGCGATAGGGGTCGTCCCATTCCCATGCGCCGCCCTCGTTGGCGGCGACGAGCCGATAGGCGGCGAAGACCGGCTTGCCAAGGCAGACGCCTTCGAAAAAGCCGGGTTCGCTGCGCGCATCGAGCGCGTAGCGCACGCCGTCGGCAAAGACGGCGGCGAGCGTCCGGGCGCCGGGCGCGAAGGCGCGGATGACCACGCCGCCGTCGCAGGGGTGCGGGCCGAGCACGGCGAAAGGGTCGGGATGCTGGCCGGCGGCGATCTCAGCGATGTCGGCGTCCGGCGCCCCGTCTGGGATTGGCTTCATGATGGGCGAACGGGAACCTTCCAGATGTCGTCGGCATATTCGGCGATCGTCCGGTCGGAGGAAAACCAGCCGGTGCGGGCGGTGTTGAGGATTGCCGAACGCCACCACGATTTGCGGTCGCGCCAGCGTCGGGCGATATTCATCTGCGTCGCGCAATAGGCGTCGAAATCGGCCGTCACGAGGAAATAATCGTGATAGGTCAGCATATCGACCAGCGTTGCGTAGCGATTGCGGTCATCGGGCGAGAAGGCGCCGTCCCGGATCGACTCCAGCACCTCGCGCAGCATCGGCGAAGCGGCGATGGTGTCGCGCGCGTCGTTGCCGCGTGCGCGCCGCACCGCGACCTCCTCGGCGGTGAGGCCGAAGATGCAAATATTATCGGCGCCGACGTGCTCCCTGATCTCGACATTGGCGCCGTCGAGCGTGCCGATGGTCAGCGCCCCGTTGAGCGCCATTTTCATGTTGCCGGTGCCGGAAGCCTCCATGCCGGCGGTCGAAATCTGCTCCGAAAGGTCGGCGGCCGGTATGATCGCCTCGGCCAGGCTGACATTGTAATTGGGCAGGAACACAACCTTGAGCAAATCGCGCACCGTGGGGTCGTTGTTGACCACGCGCGCCACGTCATTGGCGAGCTTGATGATCAGCTTGGCCATATGATAGCTCGCCGCGGCCTTGCCGGCGAAGATTTTCACCCGCGGCACACAGTCGCGCATGGGATGGGCGCGAATATCGTTATAATGCGCGATGGTCTGGAGAATATTGAGCAGTTGGCGCTTGTATTCATGGATGCGCTTGATCTGCACGTCGAAGATCGCGTTGGGATCGACCTTGATCATCATCCGGTCGGCGATCAGGCCGGCAAGCGCCGTCTTGTTGGCGAGCCGGGCGCCGGCGAAGCGCGCCTGGAAATCGAGGTCGGTCGCCAGAGGCTCCAGCGCCTTCAGCGCTTCGGCGTCGTTATAGAAGTCCTTGCCGATCGTCTCGGCGAGCAGCTTCGTCAGATGCGGATTGGCTTCCAGGAGCCAGCGACGGAAGGTGACGCCGTTGGTCTTGTTCACGATGCGGTCGGGGTAGATTTCGTTAAAGTCGCGGAACACGGTCTGCTTGACCAGTTCCGTATGGAGCGCCGACACGCCATTGACCTTGTGCGAGCCGAGAAAGGCCAGATGGCCCATGCGGACGTGGCGGCCGTGATGCTCGTCGATCAGCGACAGCGCGGACAATTTCCCCGGATCTTCCATGCCCTCGGCGCGCAGCCGGTCGAGGTGCCTGGCGTTGATGAGATAGATGATTTGCATGTGGCGCGGCAGCAGCCGCTCCATCAGCGGGGCCGGCCAGGTTTCGAGCGCCTCGGGCAAAAGAGTGTGGTTGGTGTAGCAGAAGGTCGCCTGCGTGATTTCCCAGGCGCGGTCCCAGTCCAGCACATAGACGTCCACCAGCAGGCGCATCATCTCCGCGACGGCGATCGCCGGATGGGTGTCGTTGAGCTGGATCACGACGTAGTCGGCGAGGGCGTCGATGTCGCCGTTTTGCCGCAGATGGCGGCGGATGAGATCCTGCAGCGAGGCGGAGGCGAAGAAATATTCCTGCCGCAGGCGCAATTCCTGCCCGGCGGGGGTGGAATCGGCGGGATAGAGGATTTTTGAGATGGATTCGGCGCGGACCTGGTCGGCCAGGGCGCCGACATAATCGCCCTCGTTGAAGACGTCCAGGCGCAAGGGATCGGGGGCGCGCGCCGACCACAGGCGCAAGGTGTTCACGAAATTGCTTTTGTCGGCGCCGGGCCACCCGACGATCGGCGTGTCATAGGCGGCCGCGACCACCGTTTCGCTCGGGCGCCAGATCCGCGCGGGCGAGCCATTATCGCGCGGCATGGCGTCGACCACGCCGCCGAAGCCGATGTTATGCGCGACCTCTGGGCGCGGGAACTCCCATGGATTGCCGAAGTCCAGCCAGTCCTCGGGATATTCGTGCTGCCAGCCGTCCGTAATGGTCTGGCGGAACATGCCGTTGTCGTAACGTATGCCATAGCCGTGGCCGGCGATGGAAAGCGTCGCCATGCTCTCCATGAAACAGGCGGCGAGGCGGCCGAGGCCGCCATTCCCGAGCGCTGCGTCGGGCTCGACCTGGCGCAATTTGTCGAGATCCATGTCGAGGCTCGAAAGCGCCGCCCGCATCTGCTCGACCAGGCCCAGATTGGTGAGCGAATCGATCAGCAGGCGGCCGATGAGGAATTCCAGCGACAGGTAATAGACCCGCCGGCGGTTCTCCTGATAGGCGGCGCGCACCGAGCGCATCCAGTCGTTGACGATATGGTCGCGGGTGGCGAGCGCCACCGAGATGAACCAGTCGCGCTCGCTCGCCGTGTTGCGGTCCTTGCCGACGGAATAAGTGAGCTTTTCGATCACGGCGTCGCGCAATTGCCCGACCTGTTGCGCGAACTGGGCGGCGCGCGCGTCGGCGGACAGCTCCGCTTCCGGCTCTGAACCGGCGGGAGCGGGAGTGGCGAGTTCGTTCATAGGGGACGTTCCGGCTGGCGGCGCGCCGGGCGCGCGCCGGTCTCGACCCACATTAAACGGCCGATGCGCCCAAGATCAATCGCCACGCTACGACCAAAGACGAAGCGCCCGATAAATACGAAAAGCGGCTTCGCTTGCGCGAAGCCGCCCGATTTCACATGAGCCGCGAAGGATCAGCGGCAGACGCGCACGCCGCGATGGTAATAGCAGCGCACCGGCGGTCGGCGGTGGGTGACCACTGCGCCGCGCGGGCCGGCGCAGCCCGCGCGATAGACGCCGCGCGCGCAGACGACCGCGTTGGCGGCCGGCATGTCGGCGACGACCATGCCGAGGGCGAAGAGAGCAAGAGCCAATTTCTTCATGGACGAATTCCTTTTCCCGATGCGCTCCGCTCCCGCAAGCCTGAAAGCCGAAGCTAAGCGATCTTCTATCACCGCGCCCGCGAGAATATGAGCGAGCTGCGACATTAAAATTGCGCCTCGACTGAGTTTGCACAGGCGTCAGCGGCAGATGCGGACGCCGGCGCGCCAGTAGCAACGCGGCCCTTAATAGGGACGGTGATAACGCGGCCCGTAATAGGGATGGTGATAACGCGGCCCATAATAGGGACGGCGATAATGCGGCCCATAATAGGGACGATAGTGCGGATGGCCGGTGACCACGGCGCCGCGCGGACCGGCGCAGCCGGCGCGATAGGGGCCGCGCGCGCAGACGACGGCGTTGGCGGCGGAAACGTCGGCGAAGATCATGCCAAGGCCGAAGAGAGCGAAAAGCACCTTTTTCATGGGTGTGTCCTTTCCAATGCGCTCCGCTCCCGAAAGCCGAAGCGCGGCGCGACTCGGGCGCCGCGCCGGACTCTACAGGAACGAGCCGCGCTATTGAAAATCCTTCGAGCTGAACGCTGGCAGAACAATTCCGGTTTCCTGGGCGATCAGCTGAGCGAATTTCTCTTCCCAGCCTTGCGGCGGCAGGTGGCTCAAGGCGCGGTCGCATTTCGCGCGCAGGGCGCCGCCGTCATAGGCGCGCTGGTCGAAGCCGGGCGCGCGCGGGTCGTCGCCGGGCCAGAACAGGCTCTGGGCGAGATTGTTCAGCTCCAGCACGACGAGATCGCGCCCGTCCGGTCCCCGAAGCTCCAGCAGAAAGCCGCAATGGTCGCTCAAATAAGTCGAAAGCGACGAACAGGGCGCATGGAGCAAGACGGCGGCGCTCTGCGCCTTGCGCGCGCCGATGAGCCGCGCCCGCGTCACGAAAGGCAGAAAAGCCCGCCAGAAGGCGCGGCGGCGCGCCAGCGCGTCCGGCTCGTCGGTGCGCAAATCCGCGACGATGCGGAAGGCGGCCTCAAGCGTGTCCGCCGCCAGCCAGCGCTCGACCTGCGCAAGCACGTCCTCGGGAATGTCGCGCCAATCCTCCAGCCCCGCGCGCGGGTCGCCGGCGATGCGGAAAGCGAGTTTCAGCGCATGGCCGATGGTTTCGGCGCCGCTGCGCGCGCCGAAACCGACCAGGCCGGAAACGAAGGCGATCTTGGCCCGCGCCCGCGCCGCGGCGGGGCCGCCGGCGCCAAGGAGACCGGCAGGTTCGAAGAAATCCAGCATGGACCCCGCCGCCGTCCAGTCGCCGGCAGCCGCGGCGCGCAAGGCGTAGTTCTCGGCCACGGCGACGAGAAAGCCCGAGCCTTGCAGGATGGGGCGCGTCTGGGCGGCGCGTTCGCCGTCGCGCAGGAAGGAAAGATCGCCCGCCGCCAGCGACCCGGCGACCCGCGCGACCGCTTCCACGCCTTCCCACAGCCGCCAGGTGCGGGCGAAATCGCCGAATCGGCCCCATAGCGCCCCGGCGCGCCCGGACAGCCAGGATTGGCTTAGACCGGCGACGGGAAGCTCGGGGTCGTAATGGCGCAGCAGCGCCATGCAGACGCGCGTTTCCGCGATGCGCGGCTTCCAGTCAGTCCCGGCCCAGCGCAGCCAGGCCTCGATGTCCGGCTCGCGCGCGATCCAGGGACCGCGCCGGCGCCACAACAGTTCGAGCACGGCTTTCTTCTCGGCAAAATCCAGCGCATCGATGTCGCCCCCGCTCGCGGCGAGTTTTCGCGCGGCGCGGTCGATCACCCGCTCCGGCGACCCGGGCAAGGCTCGCCCGGGTCCGTGGCGCTCTTCAAGATCTCTGGCGAGGCGGGCGAGCCGCGAACGCTGCGCGAGCCAAGTCCCGTCACCTGTCCCGACACCTGTCTTGTCACTTGGCGACGGCATCGAGGCTGTCCAGCCTTTTGTTCAGTTCGCGAAGAGTCTTTTCCACCTCGTCGCGGTTGACCGCCATGATCAGCCGGACCTCGATGCGGCGGTCGCGCTCCATGATCGCCTTGTCGGAACGCTCCTTCTCGGTGAGGCCTACGGTCACGGGCCTGGTGTCGGCATAGCCGCTGACGCCGAGCAGGCTCTTGCCCTCGGCGTTCCTGAGATTCGGCACGCGCGGGTCGGAGTCGCGCGCGATGCGAAAGGCGGCGATGGCGCGGGCGGCGGAAAGATCCCAATTGTCGCGAAAGCCCGCGCCGCCGCGCAGGGGCGCGGAATCGGTGTGGCCCTCGATATAGACCGCGTTCAGCACGCTGCCGCGCGATTGCGGCGGGCAGGCCGCAATCTGCCCGGATCTGGCCGAGGCGCCCGGCAGGAAGCAGGGCGCGACATCGGCCAAAGCGGCGCCCAACAGCCGGATCACGTCGCGGCCGTAGGGGGTCGGGTCAGCCTTGCCCGATTCGAACAGATTGCCGGTCGGCAGGCGCAGCACGCCGTCGCGGAAATCGGCCTCGACAGTCACGCCCCTGGCGGCGAGGCGCTTTTGCAGCATTTTCAGGATTTCGGCGCGGGTGGCGTCGGCCTCGGCGAGACGGTCGAGCAGGGGAACGACGCCCTGGGTCTTGAGGAAGGCGACAAAGTCGGAGAGTTTTGCCGCCCGTTTTTCCAGGGCGTCGCGCTGGGCCGTGACCCGCTGCAGTTCTTTCGTGGTCTGGTCGTAAAGCGAACGCGGGACAGCGTCCTCCATCATCACCAGCGACAAAGCCAGGACCATGATGATGAAGATGAACACCACGCCGACCATGAGGTCCGCGACCGGCGCGAAGACGTCCTTCTTTTCCTCTTCCTCGATTTTATGGACGCGGGCGGAGAACATCAGCGCGCCTCGGCGGTCTTTTTGCCCGCGCGATTGTCGATGATGTCGCCCATGTCGATCAGGGCCGCTTCCAGGCTGCCGATCGAGCGCGCGATTTCATTGTCGTAGGTCTCGATACAGGTCGAAATTTCGTGGCCCAGGGCCTGTACGCCGCCGGTCAGTTCGTCGAGCGTTTTGGCGACCGCGCGCTCGACCTCGCGGAAGCTCGCGGCATGGGCGCCGAGGCTGTCGTTGGCCTGGGCCGCCGAAAGACGGAAGGTCTCGACGACTTGGCGTCCGGATTCGGAAACGGCCCGAACCTGCTCGGCCGCGCCGGCGAAATTGTCCATGGCGCCCTTGAGCGAGGCGCTGGCCGAGGCGAGCGGCGGCGCCGCGTCCTTGACCGTCCCGGCGGCCTCGGCGAGCGCTTCTGACGCCCCCGACACGATGGCGCCCGCCTTTTCCAGCCGCGCGTTCTGGGCGTCCATGCCGAGCGCGACCTCGGCCAGTTTCAGCGACAGGCCGCGCGCCGAATCGGCGAAACGTTCGACGGTCCGGTTCAACATCTCGGCCGAGCCTTCCGCCGCGCCGGAAATGAGCTGCGCGCCCTGGGCGGCGCCGGCGGCGAGCATGTCCTGGCTCTCGCGCATTTTCACGCCGGAGGCGTCGCTCGCCTGCATCAGGCGGTCGGCGGCCATGGCGAGCGAGCGGGCGATCTCGTCGACCCGCGCCGCGAACAGATCGGCGCCGCCACTCGTCGCCCGCGTCGCCACCGCCGCGACGCTGTCGAGCGCGGTCTGGACCTTTTCGCCGATCTCGCGCGAGGATTGCTCGGACGCCGAAGCCAGCGCCGCCGGCATGGCGAGAATTCTGGCCTCGAACGAGGCGAGCGTCGCCGCGAGCGACGCCTGGCCCTGTTCGAATCCGGCGCTCATGCGTTTGGCGGCCTCGCCGAGCGCGGCCGCCGAGCGGCCGATTTCGTCGCCGAAGCCGCCCTCGGTCGCCTTGATCTTGTCGGGCAAAGCGTCGAAAGCGGTCAGCGCGCCGGTCATCTGCGCGCCGAAGGCGGCGATATGGCCGGCGATGGCGTCGCCGGAGCTGGAAATCTGCTCGATGCGGGCGGCGGCTTCGGTCAGGCGGGTCATGGCGTCGCGGAAGGTCAGCGTCGCGGTCGTCAAAGGCGCGGCGGCGCTTTCCATGGCGCCGGCCGCCAGCGCCAGATTGTTGGAGGCGCCGGAGACGATCTCGCCGGATTTGTCGAGACGCTCGTTATGGGCGGCGAGCGCCTGCTCGGTCTGGTCGAGCCGGGTTGAAAGGCTGGCGACGGCGGTGGCGAAGGAATCGACCATGCGCGCCAGCCGCGCGGCGGCCTCTTCGCCCGTGGCGGTGACGGCTTGCATGCCCTCGGACATTTGCGCGCGGGAATCGACGCCGGCCTGGGCCAGCGCCGAAGCCGCGGCGGTGAGCGCGGCGGCGACGCTTTCGACGCGGGCCGAAATCTCTTCGCTGTTGGTGCGGCTGGCCTGTTCGGTCACCTGGGCGGCGCTGTCGAGCGAGGCGAGCAAAGCGGAGCCGGCCTTGCGCGTGCTGTCCTCGGCGGCCGCGGCGATCGCCGGCGCGATGCCCGCGATCCTGGCTTCGAAAGCGCCGAGGGTCGCGGCGAGGCGCTCCTGCGCCTGCTCCATTTGCGCCGCCATCCGCGCCGCCGATTGCGAAAGTTCGCCGGCGCCGCGTCCGATTTCGTCGCCGAAGCCGGTCTGGGTCGCCTTGAACGTCTCGGAAAGGGATTCGAACGAGGCGAGCGAATGAGTCATCTGCGCGCCATAGGCGGCGACATGGCCGGCGATCTGGTCGCCCGAGGCGGCAATGGTCTCGATGCGGCGGGCGGCTTCCCCCAGGCCGACCATGGCTTCGCGGAACGTGTGGGTGGCCTCGGTCAGCGGCGCGGCGGCGCCTTCCATGGCGCCCGCGGCGTGGACCAGTTCGCCGGAGGCGCTTGCAACGGCCGCGCCGGATCTGTCGAGCTCCTCGTTGTGGGCGGCGAGCGCCTGCTCGGTCTGGCCCAGCCGCTCGGACAGGCGGCCGACGGCCGAGGCGAAGGCGTCAACCATGCGGGTCAGCCGCGCGGCGGCCTCTTCGCCGGAGGCCGACACGGCTTTGGCGCCCTCGGCCATCTGGGCGCGCGACTCGACGCCGGCCTGGGTCAGCGCGGCGGCGGCGGCGGCGAGCGCGGCGGCCACGCCCTCGATCCGGGCCGTCATTTTCTCGGCGCCGGCGCGGCCGGCCTCGTCGGCGGCTAAAGCGGCGCCGTCGAGGGTCTGGCGAAGCGCGGCGCTCATGTCGCGCGCGCCCTGCTCGGCGGTCGCGGCGAAGGCGGAGGGCAGATTGGCGATCTTGAGCTCGAAGGCGGCGAGCGTCGCGGCCATGCGGTCCTGGCTCTGCTCCATCAAAGCGGCCATGCGCGCGGCGGACTGGTTCAGCTCCTCCGCGCCGCGTCCGATCTCATTGCCCAAGCCGCTCTGGACGTCGCCGATCCGGCGCGGCAGGACGTCGAGCGCCTCGAACAGCCCGCCGAATCTGGCGTTCTGGGCCTCCATCAGCCGCAATTGGCGGCGCAGGATCATTTCCGGCGCGACATAGGTCGAAAGCGCCCGGATTTCATGCAGCAGGGCGTCCTCGGCCTGGGTCTGGGCGCCAGCCTGCTGGCGCGCGATCACGCTCCAGAAAATATAGGCGAGAATGCCAGCGATCGAGGTGATGAACTTGACCGAGCTGACGGCGAGAATGCCCTCGACCGCCTGTTTGAGCTGGGCCGGCGACAGCGAATCGTGACCGTGGCCGCCAAGCTGCAGGAGCGCGGCGGACAGACCGACAAAGGTGAAGAACAGGCCGACGGTCAGAAAGACGCCGGCAAGGGTGGACGACCATTTGGGATAGGAATGGCCGGGCAGGTGGACGAGTGCGAAGAAATCGGCCGGGTCGGAATAGGAAAAGGCGGCGCCGTCCTCAAATTCGACCCCCGAATGGTAGCGCCGCCAGGCGGGGGCGAGGCTGTTCGCGGCGAAAACCGCATCGGCCTCGGCGAACAAGGCCTCAGGCGTTTCCGCTTTGGCGCTCAATGCGCGCAGGGCGCGGGCGGTTCGCCACAGCGGGCTCAAGAAACGGCGTTCGGCGGGGCGCAGGGCCAGAAGCCACAGCAGCAGCGCCGAGCCGATTATGCCGAAAGCGATGCCGACCGCCAAGGGGCGGCCGGAAAACAGGGCGATTGGCGTCAGGACAAGGTCGGCGAAACGATCCATCATTCATCCCGGCCGTCGCACGATTTGCAAAGCGCCGCCGCGCCACAAGGCGACGCGGCGGCTTCAAGCCGTTCAGGCGGCGGACTTCAGGGTCTTTTCGAACTGGCCCTTGATCGGCTCGACGCATTCCTTGGCGATCTTCTGCGCCAGAGCGGAGAGGTCCTTGGTCTGATCGTTGAGGGCCTTGAACTGCTTCTCGGCATAGGCCGACTGCAGCGGAACGATTTCGGTCGGGGCCTTCACGCTGGCGAGCGAGGCCAGATAGTCGAGGGTCATGTGGGCGTTGGCGTGAAAGGCTTCGAGCGCCTTGGCGTTGAATTCGACGAGGCCCTTGAGGACGATGGAGGCGCTGGCGTCGAGCGAGCCGGCGGTTTCCTTGGCGGCGGCGTTGAGCTTCTCGTAGGTTTCGCGGGCCTGGCTCACGCCCTTTTCCGCCATTTTGCGGACGTTTTCGCTGGAAATTTGGGCGACTTCGGCGGGGATCTTGGTCTCGGACATGGCAACACCTTATGGACGATTTGGTCGGAACAGTCCTGCGCGGCGAGGCCGGTCGAGGCCGCTCCGCAGCGCCATCCATACTAGTTGAGGCCGTAATGCGCCGCAATAAAATTGTGCGACGCAATATGAAGCTCAAGCCGGAAACCCGCCGCGGATCGGTCAGCGCGTGTACCAGCGGACGGTTTCGACCAATGCGATCGCCACGCCGACGGCGATCGCGGCCGCGGCGACGCGCCACATCCAGATCCGCTGGCGGTCGGACAATCGGTCCCCGAAGGCCATGGGCCCGATATAGAGGAGCAGCGCCACCAGGGCGAGGATCCGCATCAACTGATTTTGATCCATGGGAACTCCGTCGCGCCAGACGAAAGGCCGCCGGGGCGCCGAAGCTTACGTCAGCCCGCTTTCCCCGCGCAATATGGGCCTCGCCTTGGGGGCTTCTTGAGGGGCTTCGCCAGCCGCTTCCCTTCTGCTATGGGCTTCCCGGGGAGCGCGCCGCCTTCGGAATGAACCATGCCATTTGAAATCGTATCGATCGAGGGATCGCCGAACGGGCCGCCGCCGGCGCGGCTGTGGCCGTTCGTCTGGCATTTCGTGCGCCAGATCAAAGGACTGCTGGCTGTTCTTCTCGTGCTGGAGGCCTGCGTCGCCGCCGGCGCGACGATGATTCCGGTGATGATCGGCTGGCTGGTCAACGACATCAACGCGTCGCAAGCGACCCGCGACGTCCTGAGCCACCCCTGGCTGTGGCGCATCGCCGCGCCGATCCTGCTTGGCTGGGGCGCCTGCATGGCGATGCTGTGGTATATCTACGACCACCATTACACGGCGCGGTTCAACAATCTGATCCGCTATCAGCTCGCGCGTTATACGCTCGGCCATTCCATGGCCTATTTCACCAATGATTTCGCCGGACGGCTCGCCAACAAGGTAGTGGACGGCGGCGCGGCCATGCGTGATCCCCTGCGCAGCGTGATGAGCGCGGTGTGGTATTGCGGCTTTTTCGTCTTCGCCTCGGTCGTGGCCATGATGCGGTTCGACGTCTGGCTGGCGGCGCCGACTTTGATCTGGCTGACGGGATTCATCGCCTCGCTGGTCTATTTCCTGCCCCGCGTGCGCGCGCTCCAGCTGGCCCATGCCCGCCACCACACCGAACTGGTCGGCCATGTCAACGACGTCTTCGCCAATATCGGGCTCGTAAAACTGTTCGGCCGCGAGCAGGAGGAAACGGCCGCCAATCTCAACGAACTCCGCCGCCACACCGACAGTTTCGGCGCCGCTTTGCATAAGATCTGGCTGATGGGCGCCTCGCACACGGCGATGAACGTGGCGCTGCTGATGACCTCGCCGGCTCTGGCGCTGGCGCAATGGCAGGCGGGACGGATCACCTCCGGCGTCGCGATCATGGTGATCCCGATGGCCTGGCAGATGGTCAATATGTCGGGCTGGATTCGCACCGAAATCACCAATGTCTTCGAGACCCTGGCGCGGGTCGAGGAATGTATGGAGACGATCGCGCAGCCCTATTCGGTGGTGGACGCGCCCGGCGCCCGCGCGCTCGAAGTCCGTCCTGGCGGCGGGCGGGTCGAGTTCCGCGACGTCGCCTTCCATTACGGCCAGAACCGCAAGCCGGGCGATGGCGGCGTGATCGAAAACCTCAGCCTGGTGATCCCGGCGGGGCAGAAGGTCGGCCTCATAGGCCGCAGCGGCGCCGGCAAAAGCACTCTGGTCAACCTTCTCCTGCGTTTCCACGATCTCGAATCGGGTCGGATTGTCATCGATGGCCAGGATATTTCGCTGGTGACACAGCAAAGCCTGCGCCGGCTGATCGCGGTGGTGACCCAGGACAACACCCTCCTGCATCGCTCGATCGCCGAGAACATCTGCTATGGAAGGCCGGAGGCGAGCGACAGGGAAATGCTCGACGCCGCGCGACGCGCCCACGCCCACGACTTCATCCTCGCCTTGCGCGACAAAAGCGGCGGCGCCGGCTATGCCGCGGAGGTCGGGGAAAGGGGCGTCAAACTTTCAGGCGGGCAGCGCCAGCGCATCGCCATCGCGCGGGTGATTCTCGAAGACGCGCCGATTCTGGTGCTGGACGAGGCCACCAGCGCGCTCGATAGCGAGGTGGAGGCCGCCATTCAGGAGGAAATGACCCAGCTGATGGAAGGCCGCACAACAATAGCCATCGCCCACCGCCTCTCGACCATCGCGCATATGGATCGGCTCATCGTGCTGGACAAAGGCCGGATCGTCGAGGATGGCGGCCACGACGAACTTCTGGCGCGCAACGGCATCTACGCCCAGCTATGGCGGCGCCAAAGCGGCGGCTTCCTCGGCGCCGAGGTCGCGTAAGGCGAGCGGAACGGGCTGACGGACGCCGTTCCGGGAGGCTTGCCAAGCGTTCCGGCGCTTGGCATAACCAGACCCGCGCGGGTGTAGCTCAATGGTAGAGCAGCAGCCTTCCAAGCTGAATACGAGGGTTCGATTCCCTTCACCCGCTCCATCTTCTTCACGACGCCCGCGAACCCGCGCCCTTCTCCACGGGCAGGCCCGCGGCTTTCCATTCCGGGAAGCCGTCTTCCATCCGGCGGGCGTTGAAGCCGGCTTTGCGCAGTTCGGCCACCGCCTCGAAGGACAGGATGCAATAGGGGCCGCGGCAATAGGCGACGATCTCGTCGTCGCGGCCGAGCTTCGGCGCCTCGCGGCTGATCTGGTCGAGTGGCAGGTTGCGGGCGCCGGGGAGGTGGCCGGCGGCATATTCGTCCTCGGGCCGCACGTCGAGGACGGTGACGGCGCCCTTCTCCAGTTTTCCCATCAGTTCGGCGCGGGACATCGGCGACAGATTGTCACTGGCGTCGGAATAGGCGCGCAATATCCGGTCCACTTCGCCGATATTGCGTTCGGCCACCTTGCGCATCGCCGCCAGCATCGCCAGCACGGAATCGTCGGCGAGGCGATAGAGCGCGAATTTGCCCTGGCGGCGCGCGGCGACGAGGCCGGCGCGGCGCAAATGCTGCAAATGCTGGGAGGCGTTGGCGATCGTAATGCCGCTGCGCTCGGCGAGGTTTTCCACGCTGCGCTCGCCCTGGGCCACGAGTTCGAGCAGTTCGAGCCGGTGCTCGTGGGCCATCGCCTTGGCGACGGCGGCGAACTGGGCGAACAAGGCTCGTTTCTGATTGCATCTTGACATCGAAGCTGTCTTCTCCATATCAATCAATTAATCATTTGAATGATGTTGTGTCGGACGTCAAGAGGCGCCGAAGCGGCAGGCAAGGAACCCCGCATAATGTCGCAAATCAGCTGGATCCCCGTTTTCAGCGCCGCCTTGGCCGCAGCCGCGGCCTATGGATTGGCGGCGAGAGTGCAATGCGCGGCAAACGCCGGCGCCGTCGCCCAGGCCGGCGGCGAAAAGCGAAAAGGCGCGGCCTCTGCCAGCGCGCAGAAGCCGCGGCGCGGATTGTTCCTCGTTGGGGCGCTGCTCGCTGCCGCTCTGGCCTATGTCGCCGTGGAGCGCGCCCTGACTCCGGCCAGCGAGGAGGCGCTGAACGTCGCGCCGGCGGCGACGCCGGTCAGGATCGCGGACGCCGTCGCGACGCAATGGCCGACCAGCGTCACGATTCCGGGCAATGTCAGCGCCGTGGACACCGCCAATATCGCCTCGCGCTCGGGCGGCCTGGTGACCAGGGTTCTGGTTGACGCCGGCGCCCAGGTCACGAAGGGCCAGCTTCTCGCCGAGGTAGGAACGGCTGACGCGCACGCCCAGATCGCCCAGGCGCAGGCGCGCGTCGATACCGCCCAGGCCGTTCTCAAGCAGGTCTCGGCCGAATATGACCGCTACAATACGCTGCACGAGAAGCAATTTGCCTCGACGGCGCAGTTCCAGCAGGCCGAGCGCCAATATCTCGCCGCCAGGGCGGAGCTTGACGCGGCCGATCGCGGCCTGTCGGCGGCCCAAACCGACATCGGCTATGCCGAAATCCGCGCGCCTTTCGACGGCATCGTCGCGCAGAAGAGCGTGTGGCCGGGCGATTACGCCAATCCGGGGACGACGCTGTTCGTCGTCGCCAGCGCCACGCCCGAGATCAGGGCCTCGGCCGGGCCGGCGACTTTCGCCGCCCTGAAGGTCGGCGACGCGGCCGTCGTCCGCGTCAACGGGCAGGACCTGCCGGCGAAAGTGACGAGCCTGGTGGACGCCGCCGATCCGCAGACCCGCACCCATCTCGTCAAGCTGTGGCTTGACCGCGGCGCCGCCGCGCCCTTCGGCTCTTACGCCGAAGTGCGCTTCAATCTCGGCCAGACGCCTGCTCTGTCGGTTCCCGAGGCGGCCCTGACCGAGCGCGCCGGCCTCGTCGGCGTCTTCGTCGTCGGCAAGGACGATCATGCCCATCTGCGGCTGGTGCGCGCCGGCGCGCACGCCGGCGGACAGGTCGCGATCATGGCGGGCCTCAAGGCCGGCGACAGGGTAATTCTGTCGCCCCCGGCCGATCTCGAAAACGGCAGCCCGGTTTCGCCGCAAACTGCCGTCAAGGCCGCGACGGAGGGGAACAATGGCTGAGCGGGAAGGGCGCGCGAGCCTCAACGTCACGGGAAGGATCGCGCGCGCCTTTCTGCATTCCAAGCTGACGCCGCTCATCATCCTGGCGATCACGGTCTTCGGGGCGCTGGCGGTCGTGCTGACGCCGCGCACCTATAATCCCGACATCATCGTCCCGGTCGTCAATGTCACGGTTCAGCGGCCCGGCTTCAGCGCGCCCGAAATGCTCAATCAGGTAGTGCGCCCGCTCGAAGCTTTGCTCGCCGCCATACCCGACGTCGATCACACTTACGGAACGGCGCAGGACGACCTCGCCATGGTCACCGTTCGTTTCAAGGTCGGGCAGGACGAGGAGAAGAGCCTCGTCCGGGTCTATAACCAGATCAGCAGCAATATCGACCGTCTGCCGCCGGGGGCGCGCCAGCCCTTCGTTCAGCAACTGAGCCTGTTCGACGTCCCGATCCTCACGCTCACCTTCAGCTCGTCAAAAATTCCGACCGACAGTTTGCGCAATGTCGCGCTGCATGTCCTGGAACAGTTGACCAATGTGCCCGGCGTCGGCAAGACCACGATTCAGGGCGCGGCCGCGCGCGCGGTCAGGGTGTGGCTCGACCCGGCCAGGCTCGTGGGCTATGGCCTCAGTCCCGACGCGGTCCGGGCGGCGATCGAGACCACCAATGTCAACAGCCCCGCCGGCCATGTCGTCACCGACAACCGCGAGCATCCGATCCGCGTCGCCGGCGCGCTCGGCGACGCCGAGGCCGTTGGCGCCGTGGTGGTCGCCGTCCATAATGGTCATCCCGTCTTCCTGCGCGACGTCGCGACCGTAACCTCGGCCCCGGCGTCCTCGGACGTGCGCTCCTTCATCGCCTTCGGCCCTTCGGCCAAGGATAAGGCCGAAGCGGCCGGGCCGGCCGTCACCATCGCCATCGCGCGGCAGAAGGGCACGAACGGCGTCGATGTCGCCGAGGCCGTGCTCGCCAAGCTTCAACGGATCAAGGCCGAGGCCCTGCCGCAGGGCGTTTTCGCCACCTTTACCCGCGATGACGGCGCCACCGCCAATGACGCGGTCAACACTTTGATGGAACATCTGACCATCGCCATCGTCGCCGTGGTCGCCATCCTGCTCGCTTTCCTCGGCTGGCGCGAGGCGGGGGTGGTCGCGCTCTCCATTCCGCTCATTCTGTTCGTGGTTCTGGGCGTCGGCTGGGTTGCGGGCCAGACCATCAACCGCATCACGCTCTTCGCCCTCATCCTGTCGCTCGGCCTGCTGGTCGATGACAGCATTGTGGTGATCGAGAACATTCACCGCCATCTCCATCACGCGCCGCAGCGCAATCTGAGCCGGCTGGTGATCGCGGCGGCCAATGAAATCGGCAAGCCCACCATCATCGCCACTTTGACCGTCATGCTGGCCCTGATCCCCATGGCCTTCGTCACCGGCATGATGGGGCCCTTCATGATGCCGATTCCGTTCAATGCGCCGGTGGCGATGATCGCCTCTTTGTTCATGGCCTATACGGTCGTGCCCTATATCGCCTACCGCTGGCTGCGGCGGAAGGCGCTGCGGATCGTCGCCGAGCACGAGAAGGCGCTGGACGAGCGCGGCGCGGAAAAGCGGGACTGGATGCGCGCCGCCTATCTGAAACTCTTCCGGCCTTTGCTGCATACCGGGCCGCGGCGCGTCTTCATGGGCGTGGTTTTCGTGCTGCTGCTCGGCGCCATGGCGCAGCCGGCGTGGCAATTCATCCGCCCGCAGGGGACCAACGGTCCGCTCTCATCTTTCGGCGTCGGCCTGAAAATGCTGCCCGACGACAATGTCGATACTTTTCTCGTCGAGATCGACGCGCCGGAGGGGACGCCGCTCGAAGACACCGGCCGGGTCGCCGCGGCGGTGGACGGCATGCTTGCGGGAACGCCCTATGTCACCAATTACCAGACTTTTCTGGGCGAGGCGGCGCCGGAAGATTTCGCCGCGCTGGTCAGGGGCGACGTCTATCTCGCCGGGCCGAACTTTGCGCAGATTCGCGTCAATCTGGTCTCGAAACACGACCGCGCCATCGGCTCCCACCAGATCGCGGAGAAGCTTTATGCCGCGCTGGCGCCGGTGCGCGCCGCCTTTCCCGAGACGCGCATCAAGATCAGGGAGACGCCGCCCGGGCCGCCGGTGCGCTCGCAGATGATGGCGGCGATCTACGGCCCCGATTACGCGACTTTGCGCAATCTGGCGGAAGAGTTCCGCACCAAATATTATCCGCGCGTCTATGGCATGATCAATGTGGACAGTTCGGTCCAGCATGAGGTCGATGAATTCAAGGTGGTGATCGATCCGCAGCCCGCGGCGATCGCCGGATTTTCGGCGCAGGCGGCGGCGGCGGCGATCAGCGCCTATTTCGCCGGCGTCCAGGCCGGGTCGACGCACGACCCGACGGCGCGCGAGCCGGTCCCGATCATCCTGCGTCTGCCTCGGCCCCAGCGGATCGGCGCGAGCGCGCTCGATGGAATCTACCTGACCGACAAGGCGGGCAAACCGGTCGCGCTTTCGTCCATCGCCCATGTCGAAAAGCTTCCCGCCGACCAGTGGATCTTCACCCGCGACCAGCATCCCGTGTCCTATGTCACCGGCCACATGCTGCGGTCGAGCCCGGTCAATGGCGTGATCGCGCTCACCAAGGAGCTATCCGGCCGGAAGCTGGCGAACGGCCAGAAACTCATCGTCGGCAATCTCGGCCTTGTCGCGGCGCAGCCGGACGACGTCAACCATTACGCCCTGCACTGGCTCGGCGAAATGCGGCTCACCCTCGACGTCTTCCGCGACCTCGGCGCCGCCTTCATCGTCGCGCTGCTGCTGATCTATCTGCTGCTGGCCGGCTATTACAGCTCGTTCTTCATGCCCGTCGTGGTCATGGGGGCGATCCCGCTGACTTTGATCGGGGTCTTTCCCGGCCATTGGGCGATGCACGAGCCCTTCACCGCGACCTCGATGATCGGCGTGATCGCCCTCGCTGGCATTGTCGTGCGCAATTCGCTGCTGCTCATCGACTTCATCCTGGCGCGCCGCGCCGAGGGCCTGTCTTTGGAGGACGCGGTGATGGAGGCGGGGGCCGTGCGCCTGCGGCCGATCATTCTGACCGCGCTCGCCATCATCCTCGGCTCGGCGATCATGGTGTCGGATCCGGTGTTCGGGGGCCTGGCGATTTCGCTGATTTTCGGGGCGCTCGCCTCGACGACGCTCACTTTGTTCGTCATCCCGCTGGTCTATTATTGCTGGCAGGATGCGCGCCGGCGGCGTTGGGCGTCGCCGCCCCCGACGGTGGCGACGTGAGAGCAAAGCAGGGGCGCGGCGGTTGAACCGGGACGGCGCCCGTTCCTAAATAGGATAGGCAGGCGAAGGGCATTTGTCTGGTTTGACGCCGTATCGCCGCGCCGGAGGCGCGCCATGGACAAAAGACAGCAATGGCATTTCTGGTATTGGATGGCCGCGCTCTTCGGCGTCGTCCTGATCGCCCAGACCTGGGCCGCGGCGGACAAGATCGCGTCCGTTCCCTATAGCCAGTTCCTCGACGACCTTCATTCCGGCAAGATCGCCGAGGTGCGGGTCTCGGGCGATTATATCCAGGGCAAATGGAAGAAGGCGGAGAAGGACGGCGTCGATCAATTCGTGACGACGCGGGTCGCGCCCGAACTCGCCGCCGAACTCCAGCGCAATCACGTGAAGTTTTCGGGCGCGATCGAAAGCCATTTCCTCAGCACGCTGCTGTCCTGGGTCGTTCCGACCGCGCTGTTCTTCGGACTGTGGATGTTCTGGTTCCGCCGTATGGCTGCCGATCAGGGCGGCGTCGGCGGCCTCATGTCGATCGGCCGGAGCAAGGCCAAGGTTTATGTCGAGACCAACACCAAGACGACCTTCAAGGATGTCGCGGGCGCCGACGAAGCCAAGGCCGAACTCGAAGAAATCGTGGATTTCCTCAAAAATCCCAAGGAATACGGCCGGCTCGGCGCACGTATGCCCAAAGGCGTGCTGCTGATCGGGCCGCCGGGAACCGGCAAGACGCTGCTCGGCCGGGCGGTCGCCGGCGAGGCGGGCGTGCCGTTCTTCTCGATCAACGGCTCCGAATTCGTCGAAATGTTCGTGGGCGTCGGCGCGGCGCGGGTGCGCGACCTGTTCGAACAGGCCAGCCAGAAGGCGCCGGCGATCATTTTCATCGACGAGCTTGACGCGCTCGGCCGCGCCCGCGGCGCCTATCCCTATATGGGGCATGACGAGAAGGAGCAGACGCTCAACCAGCTCCTGGTCGAACTCGACGGCTTCGACTCGCGCAGCGGCTTGGTGCTGCTCGCCGCGACCAACCGCCCGGAAATCCTTGATCCCGCGCTTTTGCGCGCGGGCCGTTTCGACCGCCAGGTGCTGGTCGACCGGCCGGACAAAGGCGGCCGGATCGAAATCGTCAACCTCTATCTCAAGGGCCACAAGCTCGGCCCCGACGTTTCCGCCGAAAAGATCGCAAGCCTGACGCCCGGCTTCACCGGCGCGGACCTCGCCAATCTGGTCAATGAGGCCGCCCTTGTCGCCACGCGCCGCGACGCCGAGGAAATCGCGATGAGCGATTTCACCGAGGGCGTCGAACGCATGGTCGCGGGCCTCGAAAAGAAGAAGCGTGTGCTGAGCCCGAAAGAGCGGGAGTTCGTCGCCTATCATGAAATGGGCCATGCGCTCGTGGCCATGTCGCTGCCCAGGGCCGACGTGGTGCATAAAGTGTCGATCATTCCGCGTGGAATCGGCGCGCTGGGCTATACGATCCAGCGCCCGACCGAGGACCGCTATGTGATCACGCAGGATGAACTGCTGGACAAAATGACGGTTCTTCTCGGCGGGCGCGCCGCCGAATGGACGGTGTTCCATCATCTGTCGACCGGCGCGGCCGACGATCTCGCCAAGGTGACCGACATCGCCCGCGACATGGTCACGCGCTTCGGCATGGAAAGTCGGCTCGGGCCGGTCTCCTACGAGAGCGCGCCGTCGCCCTTCCTGAATGCTCCGCCCGGTTTCGACGGCTTTCATCAGAGGCGCTACAGCGACGAAACCGCGCACGCCATCGACGAGGCCGTTCAAAAAATCGTCGCCGGCGCTTTCGACCGCACGGTCGCCATTCTCGCCGGCAGCCGCGCCACGCTCGAACGTGGCGCGAAACTGCTGCTCGAACGCGAAACCCTTGACGAAGCCGCGCTGAAGCCTTTACGCGACGAGATGCGCGCGGCAGGCGCGGTGGCGGCGCAATAGGATCGATCTCTTGTCTCACACGACGGCGGCGCTGCTCTATCAGATTTCGGTGTGGGTGGCGCCCCTGGTGCTCGCCATCACCTTGCACGAGGCGGCGCATGGCTATGTCGCGCGCCTGTTCGGCGACAATACCGCCGAGCGGCTGGGCAGGGTCACCCTCAATCCGTTCAAACATGTCGACCCGTTCGGCACCGTTCTGCTGCCGGCGCTGCTGATGCTGACGCGCGCGCCGTTCCTGTTCGGCTACGCCAAGCCCGTTCCGGTCGATTTCAGCGCGCTGCGCAGCCCCAAGCGCGATTCCATCTTCGTCGCCGCGGCCGGGCCGGCGATGAATTTCTTCCTGGCTCTGGTCAGCGCCCTGTTGTTCCGGCTTCTCTTCATTCTGCCGCAGGGCGTCGCGGACTGGGTCGCCGACAACCTCAAGAACGCTTTGCTCATTAATGCATTGCTCGCGGTGTTCAATCTACTGCCGATTCCGCCGCTCGACGGCGGGCGCATTCTGGTCGGGCTCCTGCCGGGCGCGCTGTCGCGCGCGCTGGCGTCGCTCGAACCCTTCGGCATGATGATCCTCATCACGGCTTTGCTGTTCCTGCCCTGGCTCGGCGCGCAGACCGGACTCGATCTCAACTTCGTCTGGCATGGCGTCGCCGAACTCACCGACCGGATCGTCCACGCCATCCTCTGGATCGCGGGCTGAGGCCAGGACGGCTCTTGCATTTATTCCGTCGGCGCGTTCACGCCGCCGCCCACGCAAAGGCGAGGCTGATGTTGGTCTCGTCGGCCGGAAAGAACCGGAGCAGGCCGCCATAGGAGAGCGCCAGCATTTCGCGCGCGAAGGGCGAAAAACTCCCGTCGGCGACGACGGCGATGCGCTCGAAGCGGCGTTTCGGCGCCGCGAAATGAGACAGTGCATGTACGATTTCGGCATCATAGCCGTCAAAATCGTGTTCTACTTCGAGAACGAGGCGATCATGGCCGACATGGTCCTCATGCTCGTCCAGCCACGCGCCGACGATCGTTTCGATATCGCGTTCGATCACGGTTCCGCCCACCAACAGCGCTAATAAATTGTCTGGCGATCCGCTCAGCATCCTGATCATGGCCCGCCTCCCTTCGAGGATGTGCCGACCGGGATCGGCAAGACGCGTGCCGGAAATTGACCCGTGGATTCCGCATGGTTAAGGCGGACGCCGCGCGAGACGGTTGAAACGAACCGGCGATGGTCGGGCAAAATCGGTCCATCGCGCAGGTCGGGCGAATTTCATCGGCCCGCATTCCGGATGCGGCGGCGTAGCTCTCAGCGCGCAAGCCGTCGCTCCAATCCGTTCGCCTCCCGCTCAGGCGGATTGCGCCGCGATCCAGCGGCCGATGTCCGGCCAATAGTCCTTCAGCGTCCCTGCGCCCATGAACAGGCCGATGTGCCCGCCCGGCGCGGTTTTCGAGACGATCTTTTCAGGCGCCGTCCCGAGTTTTTTGGCGGCGGCGAGCACCTGTTCCGGGGGCGTAATGTCGTCGGACGCTCCGGCGAGCAGATAGGTCGGGCAGGTAATGTCGCGCAGATCGAGCCTGCGGCCGAGCCCGACGAACTCGCCCTTGAAGAAGCGGTTTTCCTTGAACAATTGGGTGATCGCCTGGAGATACCAGCGCCCGGGAAGGTCGAGCGGATTTTCGTACCAGCTTTCGAAGGCCTCTTTCTTGGCGAGATAAGCGGGATCGTCCATGTGCTCGTAAAGGTCGATATGCTCCCGAAAATAATGTTCGGTGGGATGCATGTTCTTCCAGCCCTGCAACATGAACTTGCCACGCATCAGCCCGCCGCCGAGCGCCACCAGCTCCTCGTAAAAGGACGTCGGCGATTCGTGGGCCATGCGTATGATCGGCCCGTCGTCGGCGTCCGCGTCGATCGGGGCGCCGGCGAGCACCAGCGCGGCGACCTTGTCGGGAAAGCGCGCGGCGACCATCGCCGCCATCCAGCCGCCCTGACACAGGCCGACCAGATTGACCCTGCCGCCGAGGTCGTCGATGGCGACGACCATGTCCGCGAGGTAATTGTCGATTTCGAGATCCTTCATATCCTCGGTCGCCGACTTCCAGTCGGTCAGCACGACATGGCCGAGGCCGTTGGCGAGCAGAGTCTCGATGAGGCTTTGGCCCTTATGGTAGTCGGCGATCATCGAGGTGTGGCCGGCATAGGGCGCATCCACCAAAGTGGGGACGCCGCCGGCTTTGCCGTAATCGCGGAGTTTCATGCTGCGCAGATCGAGTCGCACCTTGTTCGGCGTCGCGAGCTTAGGCCGCAACTCGCTGTTGATTTTGACCTCTTCCTCGATGAAGCGGAGGTTTTTCGCAAAGAGCTCCAGGCCCTCTTCACCGAGTTGCACCGCCAGCGCCATCGGCCAGAAGGCCGGCACACCCATGGGACCGAGTTCGGATTTCTTGACGGAAGTCCTTTTCATGGCGGGCTCCTGCGGTGGGGGGTCGCAATCATCTTCTGATTGTCCCGTTTTCGCGGCGTTTTTGCGAAAAAGCGGCGGCGCTTCATCGCGAGATGACGCCGCGCCGCGCGAGCCATTTTTCGATCTCGAACATCATGAAGGTCGGAGTCGAAAGGGCCACGCAGGCGGCGAGTTCGCGCGCTGTCAGAGGCGAGGTGTGGAACAAGGCGTTCAGGGTCGGGGCATAGATCGCGGCAAGTTGCAGGAAGATCGTCAGCACGACCGCGCCGAGAAGCGGCGGATTGGAAAACAGGCCCTGCCGGAAAAGGGAATCGCGCTCGGAGCGAATCGCCAGCACATTTCCCATCTGCGACAGGGTGAGGACGGTGAAGACCATGGTCTGCCAATGGTCGACGCCAAGCCGCAGCGCGCCGGCCTGGGTGATGAGGGCCATGGCGCCCATCGCCACCCCGCCCCAGAGGATTCTCCATGCCGTGCCGCGGGCGAAAATGCTTTCGTCGGCCGGTCGCGGCGGGCGCCGCATGATGTCGCGCTCGGCCGGTTCCGCGGCCAGCGCCATGCCGGGCAGGCCGTCGGTGACGAGATTGATCCAGAGAATTTGAATCGGCAGCAGGGGGATGGGCAGACCGAAAAAGGGCGCGAGCAAAATCGTCCAGATTTCGCCGGCGTTGCAGGTCAGAATATAGCTGATGAATTTGCGGATATTGTCATAGATGCGCCGGCCTTCGGCGATGGCCGCGACGATGGTGGCGAAATTGTCGTCGAGCAGCACCAGAGCCGAGGCCTCGCGCGCGACATCCGTGCCCGATTTCCCCATGGCGACGCCGATATCGGCGCGCAGCAGCGCCGGGGCGTCATTGACGCCGTCTCCGGTCATGGCGACGAAAGCGCCGCGCGCCTGCACCGCCTCGACGATCCTGAGCTTCTGCTCCGGATCGACCCGGGCGAAGATTCTGGTCCGCTCCATCCGCGCCGCCAGTTCGGCGTCGGACAGAAGGCGTAATTCCGGCCCGGTCATCACCTCGTCGCCGGGCGCCAGCATCCCCAGCGCGGCGGCGATGGCGCGCGCGGTGACCGGGTGGTCGCCTGTGATCATCACCGTCGTGATCCCGGCGGCGCGGCATTGCGCCGCCGCCGCTTTCGCTTCGGGACGCGGCGGGTCCTGGAGGCCGACGAAGCCGAGAAAGGTCAAGCCACATTCGAGCGCCGCAGGGTCCGCGGTCGCGGGCAGGGCGTCCCAGGCGCGGGCGGCGACGGCGAGGACGCGCAGCCCGTCCGCGGCCATGTCTTCCGCAATCGCAAGCAGGCGCGCGCGCTCGGGCGCGAAATCGTCGTCGCCGCAGAGCGGGACGAGGGTTTCCGGCGCGCCCTTGGTGAAGGCGACAAAGCGGTCGCCGTCGCGATGAAAGGTCGTCATCCGCTTGCGATCGGAGTCGAACGGCAGCTCCTTGATCCGCGGCGCGTCTTTCTCAAGGCGCTCCTTGGCGCGTCCTTTTTCGGCCGCGATGCGCCACAGCGCGACCTCCATCGGATCGCCGACGCCCTCTCCCGCCTCGCCGGCCGCGGCATCGTTGCAGAGCGCCAGGGCGTCGATGAAGCGGCGAATGGTTTCGTCGCCCGCGTCCAGCGCGGCGGCGGCAAGACGCCTGCCGGCGACGAAAGCCTCGACGACCCGCATTTGATTGAGGGTCAGCGTGCCGGTCTTGTCGGCGCCGATGAAACTGACCGATCCGAGCGTTTCGATCGCCGGGAGGCGCCGCGCCAAAGCGTTGCGGCGCGCCATGGCCTGGGCGCCGAGCGCCAACATCACGGTCACGACCGCCGGCAGCGCCTCGGGAATGGCGGCGACCGCGAGGCTTACCGCCGTCATCAGCATCAGAAGGGGCGGCGCGCCGCGCAAGAGGCCCAGCGCGAAGACCAGCGCGCAGATCGCCAGCAGGGCCAAGGCGAGGCGGCGGCCGAAATGGGAAAGGCGGCGCTGAAGCGGCGTCGGCGCTGGCGGAATCGCCTGCATCAGGGCGGCGATCCGGCCCAGTTCGGTGGCCATGCCGGTCGCCACGACCACGCCGCGTCCGTGGCCGTAAGTCGCCGTCGAGCCCTTGAAGGCCATGTTGACGCGGTCGCCGAGGGCGAGGGCCGCATCGGCCAGCGCCCGCGGCTGTTTGAGGACCGGCGTCGATTCGCCGGTCAGCGCCGCTTCCGCCATTTTGAGCCCGGGCGCCTCGATGAGCCGCAGATCGGCGGGCGCGGCGGCGCCGGCCTCGAGCAGAGCTATGTCGCCCCGGACCGCCTCGGCGGCGGGAATCGTATGGAGCCGCCCGTCGCGCAGCACGACGGCCTTCAGCGCGGCGAGCCGCTTCAGTTCGACGATCGCGCGTTCGGCGCGGTAATCCTGCACCAGACCGATGATCGCATTGAGCACGACGATGGCGAGGATCACCAGCATATCGCTGACTTCGCCGGCGAGGCCGGCGACGCCGGCCGCTGCGATCAGGACGAGAATGGTGAAATCCTTGAACTGGTCGGCCAGCATGGCCAACAGGCCGCGCGCGGCCTTTTCGCGGATTTCATTGGGGCCGTCGCGCGCCAGCCGCCGCGCCGCCTCTTCCGCGGTCAGGCCGTTGTCGAGGTCGGCCCCGAGGCGCGCCGCGACGTCCGCGGCGCCAAGCGTATGCCACGGCGGCGCGTCGTCCTTCGATGATGCCGTCCTGTCGTCCACCCGGGTCGCCTCCTGGTCGTTGCGCCATCACGCCACGTAATTATGACGAAAACTTCATGATCCGGTCGGATCGAGAACCCTTGCCGCCCAACGGCGCGGTTTGTAATGTCAGGCGCAACCTTGTCCCTTCATTCGAACGGGCGCCATTGAAAATGAGCCGACGCGCCAGGACCTACGACCTTGCGATCGATCGCGCCCGCGGGCGCGTGCGGTGCGACGTCGCGGCCGTCGCCAGCGCCCTCGTCGTCCTCTTCAACATTCTCGCGGCAGGGCTTCTCGGCGCCGAGGCGCAGGCCGCCGGATCGCCGCTGCTCACGGACCTGTCCGGCGACGGCGTCGTCATCTGCACCGGCGCCGGCATGATCGTGGTCGATCGCAACGGCAAGCCGATCGACGATCCGAGCGGCGCGCCCCACAGGACGCTCTGTCCGTTCTGCCTGCCGCTGATGCAGGGCCACGCCAAGGCTCCTGACCCGGTCGCCGCCGCGCCGGCGCCGGTTTCCCGGCAGGTCGCGGCCTCCCGCCCGCGTTTCAATGCGCGCCCGGCGGCGCTCCAATATGCCAGCGCCGCGCAACCGCGCGCGCCTCCCATCGTCTGATCCATCCGTCGACGACAAGGTTTCCCTAAGCGTCGCGAGACCGCCGGCCCGCCGATGACGCGCGGGCCCGCGCTCGCGTCCGTCCGCTCCCCGATTTCGGATCATTCGATGAACAGCAGCTTCGCACATCCCACATCCCTGCCTTTCGCGCCGCCGCCCGTCGTTGTCGACGGCGGGCGCGCCAGAAAAGGCAAACCCTTCGCTCCGCTCACAGCCGACCCGTTCCGGATCGCGCCGGGCCAGCGCCTGTTCGCGGCAGGGGAGCCGGCCGCCGGGCCCTTCCGTCTGATCGAAGGGGCGATCATGGTGCTGCGCACCCTTCCCGGCGACAGGCGCCAGATTCTCGATATCGCCGGGCCGGGCCGGACGATTGGCTTCACCGCCGGCCGGCGCCACGACTGCGACGCGGTCGCTCTGTCGCCGGCGACGATCGTCCGGCTCGACGCCGGCGCCATGGATCAGAGCGTGGCCATGCTCGCTGAGATCGCGCGCCTGCGCGATCTCGCCACATTGCTCGGCCGCAAGACCGCGATCGAGCGGCTCGCGACTTTCCTGCTCCAGATGATGGGCGACGATTTCGAGGACGGCCAGCGGCTCGAAATGCCAATCTCCCGGCAGGATATCGCGGATCATCTCGGCGTCGTCATCGAGACCGTCTCCCGCAATTTCGTCGCCTTGAAACGGCTCGGCGCCTTAAAGCGCGCCGGCCGCGAGGATGTCGTCATCCTCGACGCCGCGCTGTTGCGGCGGATCGCCGACGGGCACGAAACGCACAGCGCTGTCGCGACGTCCGAAAGCGCATGAACCAGCATTGAACGACCTGCCGGACCAATGCAGGAGCGAATGGAGAGGAACATGAAGGTTTTGCAGAAATGCGCTGTCGCGGCCCTGTTGGCCACCGCCGCCGCCGCCCCCGCCTTCGCGCAGGGCGGGGCGGTAACGATCGCACAGCCGTGGTCGCGCGCCACGCCGGGCGGCGCGACCACCGGAGCCGTCTATATGACCATTGAAAACAAATCCGCCGCCGAGGATCGCCTGACCGGCGCGTCGTCCGACGTCGCCGCCAAGACTGAAATCCATGAGATGAAGATGGTCAACGGGGTCATGGAAATGCGGGGAATCTCCGGCGGGCTCGCCGTTCCCGCCCATGGCTCGGTCGCCTTCAAGCCGGGCGGCTATCATGTCATGCTGATCGGCCTGAAAAAGCCGTTGAAAGCCGGCGAGACCGTGCCGCTGACGCTGGATTTCGCCAAGGCCGGCAAGATCGAAATTTCGGCGCGGGTCCAGGCCATGACGTCGCCCCCGCCGAAAATGAATCATATGAAGATGCATTGATCGACGCAGAAGCGCGGCCACGTTCCGCGCTTCTCCCCCGGCCGCCGTTCGGCAATCGACTTTGGAAGCCGCGGTTCAATAGGCCGCGCGGTCGAAGAACAGGAGAAGGGCGGTGCGCAGTATGATTTTGCAATCGAGCCAGGTCGACCAGTTTTCAATATAGTTGATGTCGAAATCGACCCGTGTGACGACCTTTTCGCAATTGTCGAGTTCGCCGCGGCAGCCGTTGACCTGGGCGAGGCCCGTGAGTCCAGGCCTGACGCGGTGACGCGCGGCATATCGATCGGCGATCTGGCGCAGATCGAGGCCGTTGGTTCGGGTCTGCAAGGCGTGGGGGCGCGGGCCCACGACCGACATCTCGCCGCGCAACACGTTGAAGAACTGCGGCAATTCATCGAGGCTGGCGCGGCGAATGAAACGGCCGACCTTCGTCACCCGCGCATCGTCGCGCGATGTCTGCCGGCTGGCGTGGGCGTCGGCGGCATGAGCGTACATGGATCGGAATTTGAGCAGTTCGAACGGACGGCCATTGAATCCGGCGCGCTTCTGCCTGAACAGGACCGGCCCCGGACTGTCGAGCTTGATCGCCGCGGCGATCAGCAGCATGACCGGCGCGACGAAAAGCAGCGCGGCGGAGGCGACGACGATGTCCTGCATCCGCTTGGCCAGTCGGTCCCAGCCATTGATCGGGCGTTCGCCCGCCCGCAGGGCGACGCGATCGTGGATCACGCCCACGCCCAATTGATGGGCGCGAATGCTGGCGTCGTCCGGCACGACGAAAATCTCGGCTGAAAACTGGCGAAGCCGGCGAAGCCGCAGAAATGTCGCCGGCGCATGGGCCCAGGGCGTGACGACATAGATCTGGTCGATCTCCTCGCGGGCGATCCAGTCGGCCAGGCCTTCCAGGTCCTCCAGGTCGGCAAGCGCCATTATATGGGCGACCTGCGCCATGCCGCCGCTCGCGGCGTCGAGTTCGGCAATGGACAAAGGTTGCGCAAAAACCCCTACGGACAGCGCGCGAAAGACGAAATCGCCCTGTGCAAGGCGCCGGCGCGCGGCCGCGAGCAGGCCGAGCCGGACAGTCGGCGCGAGCGAGCAGGCGAGGGCGAACCACGAAAAAAACCAGATTCGCGAAAAATTTTGCGTCGTTTTGGTTGCGGCGCCAATGACAAGCAGGGCGATGAAGGTGAGCGCAAGCGCGGCCATGAGCCGATTGAGGGACGTCCTCCGGTTCAGGATTTGCCCCGTTCGATGGGCGCCGATCGCACGCGAAATGAGCAGATAGAGCAGGGCGCTCAACCCGACGATGACCGCCCGGTCGTCGAATCGGCCAAAGGTGAGCCGCCCGTATTGCGAGAGGAAAAGGGAAGCGGCCAAACCGCAGCCGAGCAAAGCCAGAACGTCGATCGCAACGACGAAAACGACGAAATTTTCGAGGGAAATGCGGTTGCCGGGCGCGGATGCCCACGTTTTTTCGACTCGATCGCCGTAAACGGCGGCGCCTCGGAACGCCACATCGGCCATGACGACGCCTTTCGGAGCAGATCAAAGAGTCGCTCCACAATTAGCTTAAGTTTAATCTATTGGCAAATGTATTGAAAAAAACATTCTTATTTCATCTATCAAATATTGCACGTGAAAAGTTGTATTGCGACATATACAATATTCCATATAATGAATGCGGTCGTAGATGTCGGTGATAATATCGCGCTCCGCCAATTAATACGAAAATGGCGTTGTCTTTAATAAATTATTAGCAAAACGGTCAGGCGGAGGCCGCGCAAAACCAATGCTTTGCCTGCGACGCCGACAGGCGCGTCCGTTCTATCCTGGGTTGCCTCCCGATTCTGGAGAATCGGAGCGAAGGGATTTGCGCGCGCTCGGCCTGAAGCGGCGCCCGTCCTGCTTGATGAGACCGGTCCCGTCGCCCATTTCGCTCTTCAGAGTGCTTGATCCGAGACGGGAGAGCCGCGAAAAACAATCTGCGGAGTGAGATTTCCTGATGATCCTCAAATTTCGGCGCAACCAACCGGCGGTGACTCCAAGGATTCCGCCAGGGCTGCGCGTCTATGCAATCGGCGACATTCACGGCCGCGCCGATCTGCTTGAAGCGGCGGCGGGTAAGATCGCGCGCGATTCGCGTGATGCGCCGCGGACGCTGACCATTTTCCTCGGCGACTATATCGACCGTGGACGTGATTCCGCCGCCGTGCTCGAACGGCTGAGCAAAAGGGATTTTCCGACGGATTTCGTCGCCCTGCGCGGCAATCACGAGCAAACCATGCTCGACGCGCTCGACGATCCGCGCATTTTCGAGTTCTGGCGCAGATATGGAGCGGTTGAAACGCTCGCGTCCTATGGCGTCGATGTGGCGGATGTGATGCGCGGCGCCGGCTTCGTGGAGGCCCGGGACGAACTGAGGCGGAAGGCGCCGCCGGAACATATCGCGTTCCTGAAAGCGCTGCCCCTGTCCCATGAGATCGGCGATTATTTTTTCTGCCACGCCGGCGTGAAGCCGGGCCGTCCCTTATCGGCCCAGGAGCCGCGCGACCTGATGTTCATTCGACGGGAATTCCTTGATTCCGCCGAATGGCGCAGCAAAGTGATCGTGCACGGCCACACGCCCGTCGAGGCGCCGGAGTTCCGGGCCAACCGCATCAATCTCGACACGGGCGCCTATGCGACCAATCGTTTGACCTGCCTGGCTCTGGAGGAGGACCGGCAATGGATCCTCGAATGAAGCCTCCCGCGGCGCCGCGCATCTGGGTCGCCGGACACAGGGGCATGGTCGGCTCGGCGATCCTGCGCCAGTTGCGGGCGCGCGGCGGCGGCGAAATCCTCACCGCCGACCGCGCCGAACTCGACCTGACGGAGCAGGCCGCCGTGCGCCGCTGGCTGGCCGACCGGCGCCCGGACATCGTCATTCTCGCGGCGGCCAAGGTCGGCGGCATTCTCGCCAACGATTCCTTCCCGGTCGATTTTCTCTATCAGAACCTCGCCATCGCAACCAATGTCATCGAGGCCGCGCATGGCGCCGGGGTGGACCGGCTTGTTTTCCTTGGCTCGTCCTGCATTTATCCGAAAATGGCGCCGCAGCCGATCGCGGAGGAATCCCTGCTGACCGGCCCGCTGGAGCCGACCAATGAATGGTACGCCATCGCCAAGATCGCGGGGATCAAACTTTGCCAGGCCTATCGCAGGCAGTTCGGGCGCCGCTACATTTCGGTCATGCCGAGCAATCTCTATGGCCCCAACGACAATTTCGACCTTGAGACCAGCCATGTCCTTCCGGCGCTGATCCGCAAGTTTCATGAGGCCAGGGCAAGCGGCGCCGGCGCCGTCACGATCTGGGGAACCGGCGCGCCGCGGCGCGAGTTCCTGCATGTAGACGATCTCGCGCGCGGCGTTCTATTCTGCATGGATCATTATGACGATCCCGAACCGATCAATTGCGGCGCGGGCGATGACGTCACCATCCGGGAACTCGCCGAAATCGTCGCGAAAGCGGTCGGTTTTCGGGGAGAACTCATGTTTGACCCGGCGAGGCCGGACGGGACGCAGCGAAAGCTGATGGATTCGAGCCGGATCGCCGCGCTGGGCTTCCGACCCTCGATTGCCCTGGAGGAGGGGATCGCCGGAGTCTATCGCTGGTTTCTGGACCATTGTTCGGCCGCCGCGTGACCCTCGCCCGGCGGCGGCGAAACTTTATTTGAGAGGCCATATGACAACCGAACAGCCGAAAGATCCCGAAGAAGCCCTGCAGCAGGGGGAAGCCGCCTCCTCTGCCGCCGTGACCCACGCCATGCAGGCCGTGCAGAAGGCCATGGAAGAGCTTGCGGCTCTTCTGGGCGCGGAATCCACCGCGACGATGGACGCCTTGAAGCAGGTGAAACAGGCGGCCTCCGAAAATCTCGCGGACGCCCGCGAAATGGGGCGCGCCGGCGTCTCCGAAATCAGCGAATCGGTGCGCCGCAATCCGCTCGCCTGGCTGGCGGGAGCGGTCGGCGTGGGGCTTATTGTCGGACTCTGGCGCAACCGGGCTCATCGGCCATGAGCAGCTTTTTCCCGCTGGAAACGGCGCTTCTGTCGCGCCGCTTCCGGCTTTTCGCGATCGCCGCGCTCATAGGCGCAATTTTCCTTATTTTTGCCGTCGCCTTTTTCGCCTTCGCCGCCTATCTCGCGCTGCTGGCCAATCTTCCGCCGTGGCAGGCGGCGCTTTGCGTCGGCGGCGGCGCTCTCGTGCTGGGCGCGATATTGCTTGTGGTCGCGGTCCAGGCGCTCGGACGCGCGACGACGCAGGTTCGCGTTGCTGTCAATGCGGTCAAAGGCAACGCCCTCGTGCGGGCGGCGCCTCTGGCGGTTGGGCTCGCGGCCAGAAATCCGCGATTGGTCGCCGCAATCGCCGCCGCCTTGACCGCGATCTTCGCGCTCATGCGCGCCGGCAAAAGCGAGCGGCCGAAGAAGTCCTAACCCGTCCGTCGCGAAAAGGCGCGGGCGAGCGCGCAGAAGCCCGCTATGTCGATTTCTTCGGCGCGCCGCGTCGGCTCAATTCCGGCTTCTTCAAGCAAGAGCGCCGGATCGCCTATTCCCGGCAGGCTTTTCAGCGCCTGCCGCAGCATTTTGCGCCTTTGCCCGAAGGCGGCGAGCGTCACCTTTTCGAGAGCCCGAACCCCGCAGGGGAGCGGATCGGCGCGCGGACGCAGCTCGACCACGCTTGAGGTGACTTTCGGTGGCGGGGTGAAGGCTGAAGGCGGCACGTCGAACAGGATGCGCGTTTCGCAGCGCCAGTTGGCGAGCACGCCGAGGCGGCCGTAATCGGCTCTTTCGCGCGGGGTCGCCACGATCCGCTCGGCGACCTCGCGCTGGAACATCAGCACCAGCCGGTCAAAAAACGATGGCCAGGGATCGAGCGCGAGCCATGTCGTAAGCAATTGCGTGCCGATATTATAGGGCAGGTTGGCGCAGATGCGGATCGGCGGCTCCGCGCCGCGCGCGGCCAGGAAGGCCGGATAATCGAGGGCGAGCGCGTCGCCGGGAAAAATGTCGAGACGGCCGGGAAAGGCCGCCGCGATTTCCTCCAGCGCCGCGAGGCAGCGCTCGTCGCGCTCCACCGCGATCACTTTTTTCGCGCCATTGCTCAGCAAGGCGCGGGTCAGCCCGCCGGGCCCCGGGCCGATCTCCAGAATGGTTGCCTCTTCGAGCGGCCCCGCGGCGCGCGCGATTTTTCCGGTGAGATTGAGGTCGAACAAAAAATTCTGGCCGAGCGATTTTTTCGCCATGAGCCCATGCCGGGCGACGACGTCGCGCAGCGGCGGAAGACCGGGCGGCGGATCGCCGGTCATGCGCGCGCTCGCGCCATTCTTGCCGCGAGCGCTGTCGCCTCCGCCAGGCTCGTGTCCCGCGCGGCCCCGGTCCCGGCGATGGCGAAGGCGGTTCCATGATCGGGCGAGGTGCGGATGAAGGGCAGGCCGAGGGTGACATTGACCCCGCTGTCGAAGGCCAGGGTCTTGATCGGAATCAGCGCCTGGTCGTGATAGGCGCAGATCGCGACGTCATAGGTTTCGCGCGCCGCGGCGTGGAACATGGTGTCGGCGGGCAGGGGGCCGCGAACGTCGTGACCCCGCGCCGCGAGCCGCGCGACGGCTGGGGCGATGATCTCGATGTCCTCGCGGCCGATCGCGCCGTCCTCGCCGGCATGGGGATTGAGGCCAGCGAAGACCAGCCGCGGCCGGGCGATGCCGAAATCGCGGCGGAACGCCTCGGCGACGATCTCGCCGATCTCGACCAGGTCCTCGGTCGTGAGTAGGGCGGGAACCTGCGCCAGCGGGACATGGATGGTCGCCGGAACCACCGCGAGCTCCCGCGACCACAGCAGCATGACTGGACGCACGGCGCGTCCATAAAGTTTGCGCGCGAGTTCGCCGAGATATTCGGTATGGCCGGGATGGGCGAATCCGGCGCGGTAGAGCACGGATTTGGCGATCGGATTAGTGACGACGGCGCAGGCCCGGCCGGCATGGACGAGTTCGACGGCGCGCGCAATCGATTCGATCGTCGCCGGCGCGTCGGCCGGATCGGGCTGCCCCGGCTCGCCGGCGACGCGCGCTTTCAGCGCCAGCACCGGCAAAGCGGAAGGAAAAACTTCCGCCGCCTGTTCGGGCTCGGCCTCGACAACCTCGACCGGGAGACCGAGCCGTTCCGCGCGGCGGCGCAGCAGGCCGGGATCGGCCAGGACGAGGAAGGGTTCGCCGTCGTCGCGGCTTCGGCTGTAAAGCGTGAGCGTAATGTCCGGTCCGACGCCTGACGGATCGCCTTGCGTCAGGCAAAGGGGCGGACGGGACGCGGTCATTTTCCTGTCTTGACGATCACGGCGCGGGCGCGAAGATCGGCGTAAAGCGCATCGGCCTGTTTCTCGACGATCCGCTGCAGGACCTTGTCCTGCGCCAGTTTGCGTTCGGCGTCCGATCCCGCCGCCTTGCGCTCGCAGACCGCCACGGCGGCGATGCCCGTCGAATCCCGGTTCGGGCCGCTCAGGTGGCCGAGCGGCGTCTTGTCGAGAAGCGCGGTCAACTGGTCGCCAAGCTGCGACGAGGTGCGGGTGATCGGGTCGCGCACCACGAAATCACCCATTTCGGTGGCGATTTTCACGCCGGTTTCGCAATTGGTGAAGCGCGCGCGCAAAGCCGCCATCTTCTTGACCGCGGCCTGAAGGCCCGCAGCCCCGGCGGAGGGCGGCACGATGAGGACCACCTGGCGCAGGGTGTAGGTCTTTTCCTTCGAGATCGACTTGTCGCGCGCGATTTCGGCGTCGACCGCCTCGCGGCTCACCTCGACGGCGCGGTTGCGGGCGCGGGCGTAAAGCACGAAGGCCTGGTGGATGGCGAAGAAATTCTCGACGTGTTTCGGATCGATATGGGCCGCTGCAACCCTTTGCTGGAGCTGTGCGTCCGACATATGGCCCTTTTCGGCGAAATAATGGATCGTCGGACCGAATTGGCTCGCCGAGATGTGGATTTGGTATTTGTTGATTTCGGTGGCCTTCACCCGCGATTCGATCAGGCTTTCGAGCGCCGCCGAGGAGGAGGAGGGCTGGCCGATGGCGCGCAGCAGCCTGGCGCGCTGGGCTATGTCATAAGTGGTGATGGCGTCGCCATTGACGGTGGCGACGACGGACTGGGCGCGAGCGCCCGCCGCGGGCCAACACGCCGCCAGAGCCATAAGGACGAGCGCGAAAAGTCGCGCCGATCCACCGAAATTCCCTTTCATTCCGAATGCCATGCCCATTTTCCGTTACAGCCGCTTGCTCGACGCCATCCGCCGCCGTCCATCCCATTTCGGAAAATTGCGGCGGCAATCGGGTCGGGACGTTAGCCGCATAAGGGTTTGTGGGGCAAGACGCCAGATGACCATATACGGCAGCCGCGCCGTCAATTGTAACGCACGCCGTCCTGAATCTGGCCGGGGGAGACCATGATCGGCGCCTTGATGTCGCCAAGCGTGCGCAGGTCGAGCGTCAGCAGCAGAGTCTGGTTGCGCACATAGGCGGGCGGATTGCCGAAATTGTCGGAAATGGCGTTGGTGTAATTGATCGAAAAATTGGTGCAATCGTCGGTATAGCCGGCGCCGATGCCCCAGGCGGCGATCGAGAACGTGGGCTGCGGGGTCGGCAGGTAATCCGGATAGTAATAGTGGCGGCTGAGGTCGAAATTGATGTTGCCGGAGACGAAATAATGCTCCAGCACGTTATATTTCGAGCTGAACTGAAGTCCTTCGCGCCGATAGATATAGCCGATCATCGGCTGCTGCTCGTAATCGGCGAACTGGCCACTGAATTCGATCGGCCCATAATGGGCGCGCGCGGTGACGTCGAGATGCGCGAGAGCCCATGTCGCCTCGTTGAACCGCGCCTTGGCGATGAAGCTGTAATTGCTGTTGGGCGTGTAGGTGACGCGCGTAATATAATCGGACATCGGCGTATTGAGGCCGGATTCGAGACCGACATTGGCGGCGTCCGGCGTGTTGTATGAGTTCACCCCGGCGACCTGGGCGGACTGGCCGAACATGGCGTTGACATAGCCGTGCTTGTCCATGTCGAGGGTGAACTGGGCGCCGTAATTGGCCCGCACGCCCGTCTCGAACCGGTCGTAGCCGGAATATTTGTCCCATTCGAACAGGTTCGAATCGTCGAACACCAGGCTTTGCGCGTCCAGATTGACGATCGTATTCGAGATCTGGCTGTTCGGCCGCGCGATGATCTGGGCGATCGGCTCAATCACCAGCGATCCGATGGGGGTGCGCGCCAGCAGAGGATAGCGCCATTCAAGACCCACGCCCGGCGTCATCGTGCCCTGGAACTGGTTGTTATCCCCGAAGTAATTGCTCTGATAGGCGTTGGCGATGGTGTCCGAGCCGAAGGTCGCTGAGCCCGAAGTTGAATAGTTCAGGTAATTACCGTTGGCGCGCAGGAAGGCGAAGGGGGTGAAGACTTCGCCGAGCGGATCGATGATCTTGCGCTTCCACGACAATTCGACCGTGCCGCTCGTATAGTTGCCGCCGATGCCACGGAGTATGCAGGCGCCCGGGGTGTAATCGGGCTTGCCGGTGACGGGATTGTTGCAGACCGGATGCAGGCCGTAAAGGTTGTCGATCTCGATCGCGCCGACCTGCTGATAGGAGGCGAGCGCCGCCGAGGAGCTGGTCAGATTGGCGTCGATTTCGAGCTGGCCGCCAATGCCGTGGGTCTTCTCAGGCGCGAGGTCGATCGTCTTGTTATAGTCCCACATCGGCCAGACGGCGGCGAGCTGCGGCTGGTAGTCGAAGTTGGACAGGCCCTGGAACGAATAGCCGCGCAGGTCGAAATAGCCGCGGTCGCCCTGACCGTTCAGATAGACCGACGATGAGGTCTCGCTGTAGAAATTTCCGTTCAGCACGGGATTGGGCAGCCCGTAATCGTTGACGTACCATTTATCGGAAACGCGCATCACGTCCCAGCCGAACTTCCACTTCTGGCTCAGCCAGATCGTGCCCTGGGTGGTGACCGCGCCGCGGTTGGTCTGGTCGCCCGAGCCCCAGGGCTGCGGGGCGAAGGCGCTGTCCGCCTGCTGATGGATGCCGTTGATGTCGATGTAATAATAGCCATTGTCGAGCCGATGGCGGAACTCGACGTCTCCCCACAGGCCCTGGCGCATGAGGTACATCGGCGTGACCGTCAGGTCCATGTTCGGCGCTATCGCCCAGAAATAGGGCGTGCCCAAGCCATAGCCGGTGGTGGACCTGTAGGCGATGCGGGGGGCCAGGAAGCCGGATTGACGCTTCACGCTCGGGTCCGCCGTCGAGAAGAACGGAAAATAAGCGATCGGATAGCCGTAGAGTTCGAAGGTCGCATCTTCGAAATAGAGCATCTGCTCGTTGTTTTTATGGATGATCTTTTTGGCGCGCAGGCGCCACAGCGGCGGGCGCTCTGGATGTTCGGCGCAGCTCGGGCAGGCGGTATAGGTTCCCCTGTAAAAGACGGTGGTGTCGGCGTCCACCTTGTCCGAGCGGGTCGCGCTCACATGGGTGCGCTCCTTGGTGTCCGCGCGCACCGTGTCCACGAAACCCTGTTTGAAATCGCCGGACAATTCCATCTTGTCGGCATGGGTCACCGAGCCGTCGGGATCGGTGAGCTTGACCGAGCCTTCCGCCAGCACCCGCCCGGTGTCCTTGAAATAAGTGACCCGGTCGGCTTCGAGGACCTTGCCCTCGTAATAGATCTGGGCGTCGCCCTCCGCCGTCACCGAATGGGCCTTGTCGTCGTAGACGACTTCATTGGCCTCGACCACCATCGGGCCCTTCTGGCCGCTGGCTGCGCCGGAGATGCGGTCGCCCAATGTCTGGGCCGCGGCATCGCGGACGGGGCCGGGGACGCCGACGAAAAGAACCAGTCCCGCCGAGAAAAGGCTGAATGCGCCCAGACGGAGGGCGCGCCCCGACCCTCGGCGGCGCGCCGCGCGGCGAGTCCGGCGATTGGGAAGACCCTTCGCCATCAGCCGTCCTCGCGATTGAGAAGAGTGAGCGCGCCCAACATATTCGCCACGATTGCCGGCGACCACGCGGCCACGGGCGTGCTCAGCACCCCCGCGTTGCCAAGGTCGGATACGAGTTTCGTGGCGACATAAAGCACGAAGCCCGCTCCGACGCCACCCAGAACCAGAACCCCGACGCCGCCCATACGGGACAGTTTCAGCGAAAATGAGGCTGCAATCAACACCATGGCCGCCAGGAGCGCCGGCAAGGCGAGGAGGGACTGGAAACGCAAACGATACCCCACTGCGTCGAGACCGGCTTCTTCGGTGTCTTCCACAAAGCGTGGCAGAGACCAGAATGGAACCGATTCAGGCGATACGAAACTCTGCACGACCTGGTTGGGCCGCAGATTAGTCGCGAGATGGTAAACATCTACTCTCCGTGGCGCGACCCCTGGCGCAGCGATCACCACCTTGGAGAGCCGCCACTCGCCATCGATCATGTCCGCCTCGTCGGCGTCGGCCCGTTCCAGGAACTTGCCGGTCTTGTCGAATACGAAGGCCGTGACATTGACCAGATGCAAACCGGAATTTGCGGAGGCGCCCGCCCGCAGAATCGATTGCCCGACCGGGCTCGTCTGGCGAATCCACATGCTGGTGTCATTGGCGAGCAGCTTGTTCTTGAAAAGCCCGGCTTCGATGAGTTCGGCCCGCTGTTTCATCGTCGCCGACAGCGGGTTGTAAATCCCGATCGCGACAAGGCCGACGCCGAGCGCCGCCAGCAGCGGCGGGGCAAGGAACTGCCACACCGACACGCCGGCCGCGCGCGCCACCACCAGCTCCAGCTTGCGGGTGAGATTGATGAAGGCCGCCATCGCCCCGAACAGGACGGCGAAGGGGAGAATCTGCTCGGCGACGATCGGCGTGTCCAGAAGCGCAAGCCAGGCGACCAGAGCCGTTCCCGCATTGGGGCTGTCGCTGGAGCGGCGCAGAAGCTCCACGAAATCGACCATATAAATCAGGGCGAAGATCGTGAAAAAGACGACGGCGACGCTCTTGACGAAACGTGAGCCGAGATAAAGGCCGAGCGTGGGTCCGATCATTCAGGCCGCCGCGTAAACGGCGCGCGCGCGCCCGAAGGGGTGCCGGAAAGCGGAACGGAAGGCATAGAGCGCCGCCACGGCGGCGCCGCCGAGGGGCAGGGCGTAGGCGAGCGGCACGGCGGAGGCCTCGCGGGCCATCAGGGCCGAGGCGCCGAAGCCGCCGACCCGCAGCAGCAGGGCCGCGAGCACCGCCGCGCCAATGGCCACGCCGCGATTCTGGCGCGTGGTCCGGGGGGCGCCGAGGGCGGCGAAGGCGATCATGCCCATGGCGAGCGCATAGAGCGGGGCGGTGAACCTTTCGTGCAGCTCGGCGCGGAAATGGCCCTCGTCCAGTTTCACATAGGGTTCGGACGTGTCGTAGTGCAGCAGGTCCCAGGTCGAGCGCTCGCGCGGGCGCAGCGGCGCGCTATCCGCGCGCGAACCGAAACGGTCGAGGTCGAGGGCGTAGGAATCGAACATCACGATGGCGGGGGCGGCGCTGCCTTTGTCCTGGCGCTGGATCGTTCCCGTCTGGAGCACGAGGTAATTCTGGTCGCCGACCTTGGTCGCGATTCCCCGTTCCGCAAGATAGACGTTGCTTTGGCCCGGCTCGCGCTGGTCGAGCATGAAAATGCCGAGCAGGGCGCCGCCCGGTCCGCGCTCGCGATAGTGGAAATAAAGGCCGTAATCGAGCCCGTTGAAGGCGCCGGGCCGCACGATTCGGGTCAGGAAGTCGGTATGGACCTCGGAAATCGCATAGCGCAGGGCGCGAAAGCTCCAGGGCATCGCCCACAGCGACATGACGCCGCAAAACAGAGACCCGGCCACGATCAGGGCGGCGAAGGGCCGGAACAGCTGGAAGGGCGAAAGGCCCGCCGAGGCGGCGACGACCAGTTCGCTGTCGCCATTGAGCTTGTTGAGGGCGAAAACGGTCGCGATGAATAGAGCGATCGGCGAAATGACCATCAGCAGCGAGGGGATGATCAGGCCGGTGATATGGAAAAAAACGATCAGGGACTGGCCCTTGGTGGTCATCAGGTCGAAATCGCGCATCGCCTGGGTCAGCCAAATCACGGCCGTGAGCACCCCGAGTGCGATCAGGAAGGCCGAGCCGGAGATCTTGAAAATATAGCGTTCGACCAGGGACATATTCTGCTTTCGCTCGCGGCGCGCGCCTCGACATAAATCAAAATTGCGGCGCCGCAAAGAGCACGGGCCCTCACGCCAGAACTTCGACCTCGGGCTGACGCCTTGGTTCAAGACGTCAAGTCGCGGGACGGGCGTGACGGCGTTGTCGACCTGAGTTCGGAACCCTGGGCCTCGCCCCTAGATAGCCTGCTCAGTTTGGCGTTTCCAAGGCTGCGTTTTGTCGCGGCGCCCCTTGGCGCGAAGCTTTGGAAGGAGCGTGACTTTCCGGGCACAGTGCGCATTGACCGGATTCGATGAGCCGTCGCATATTGACGCGAATCCCTATCCGCCCAACTTCCCTGAGGCGGCAAGTCTTTCTCCGTCCCGCGCGCCGCGGCGCGCTCAAAGTGAGGTTTCCATGTCCGCTTCCGTCACGCTTGGCGTCATGTCGATCGCGGAGGCTCTGGCCCCGGCGCCCCCAGCCGGAGGCTACACCCTGGTCATTTTTGTCGATGGCGCGCTCGCGCTTGGCGCGGCGGCGGCTTCGGCGCTCGGCGACGCCGCGGGGTTGATTCCGCGCGCCGCCGAGGCCGCCTCCTTCAAGGGCAAGATCGGCTCGGCGCTCGACATTCTGGCGCCGGCCGGCCTCGCCGCGCAACGGCTTCTGGTGCTCGGGACCGCGCCCGACAAGGAGGGTGAAAAGGTCGATTACCTGCGTCTCGGCGGCCTTACGGTGGCCAAGCTCGGCAAGGCGAAACTGGCCCGAATCCTGTTCGATTTCGCCTCGGCGCCCGAGGACGCGGCCGCGGCGGCTTCGGATTTCGCCCTCGGCCTGCGCCTGCGCGGCTATAAATTCGATCAGTTCAAGACGAAAAAGGCGCGGAAAGACGATTCCGAGAACGGCGGCCCGGTCGATCTGAAGATCGCCGGCGCGGACGGCGCGGCGATCGCCGGCATCCAGGGGCTCGCCGACGGCGTGGATCTCGCCCGCACCCTCGTCAATCTTCCGCCGAACCTGCTTTATCCCGAGAGCTTCGCGGACAAGGCCAAGGAGCTGGAAAAACTCGGCGTCGAGGTCGAAATTCTCGACGTTCCGGCGATGGAGGCTCTGGGCATGCGGGCGCTGCTCGGCGTGGGCCAGGGCTCGAAACGGCCGAGCCGGGTCGTCATCATGCGCTGGAACGGCGGGTCCAAGGACGCCAAGCCGGTCGCCTTCATCGGCAAGGGCGTGTGTTTTGATTCGGGCGGCGTTTCGCTCAAGCCCGGCGCCGGAATGGAGGATATGAAGGGCGACATGGCGGGCGCCGCCTGCGTGACCGGCCTGATGCACGCCCTCGCCTCGCGCAAGGCCGCGGTCAACGCCATCGGCGCGATCGGCCTGGTCGAGAACATGCCCGACGGCGCCGCCCAGCGCCCCGGCGACATCGTCGCCGCCATGTCGGGCACGACGATCGAGATCATCAACACCGACGCCGAGGGGCGCCTCGTCCTCGCCGACGTCCTCTGGCATGTTCAGGACGCTTACAAGCCGGCCTTCATGATCGATCTCGCGACGCTCACCGGCGCGATTCTGGTTGCGCTCGGCCAAGAATATGCCGGGCTGTTCAGCAACAACGACGAATTGGCCCAACGCCTGACCGAGGCCGGGACCAAGAGCGGGGAAAAGGTCTGGCGCATGCCGCTCGGCCCAGCCTACGATAAACTGATCGATTCGAAGTTCGCCGATATCAAGAACACCGGCGGGCGCCACGCCGGCTCGATCACCGCGGCGCAGTTCCTCCAGCGTTTCGTCAACGACACGCCCTGGGCCCATCTCGACATTGCCGGCACCGGCATGGCGGCGGCGACCGGAGACCTCAATCAGAGCTGGGGCTCGGGCTGGGGCGTCCGCCTGCTCGACCGGCTTGTCAAAGACTATTACGAAAAGCCTGAATAATCGTGGAATTCTGGTTCTACCAGCTGCAAAGGCGAACACTCGAACAGGCGCTTCCGGCCCTGATCGAGCGTTCGCTCCAGCGCGGCTGGCGGGCCGTGGTGCAGAGCCGGACGCCGGAGCGGCTGGCGGCGATCGACGACCTGTTGTGGACCTATGCCGAGGATTCCTTCTTGCCGCACGGCTCGCAGAACGACGGCGATCCCGAATTGCAGGCGGTCTGGCTGACCTGCGGCGACGACAATCCCAATGGCGCGCGGATTCGATTCCTGGTCGAGGGCGCCGCGGCCGAGCCCTTCGCCGGGTCCGACTACGAGCGCCTGATCCTTCTGTTCGACGGGCGCGACGAAATGTCGCTCGCCACAGCTCGCGAACAATGGCGGCTGTTGCGCCTAAGCAACGCAAATCTCTCCTATTGGCAGGAAACGGAAGAGGGCGGCTGGCGCAAGCAGGCCTGATTCGTGAAGGCCCGGCGGGGCTTTGCCGCATTTCTGACATATTGTCGGGACCATTCTAAGGCGGGTTCACAAAACCGTGATCCGACGGAACGCGCGCGCCTTCGCGGCGGCATGCCTAGGAAATGGTTAACTATTTGGTTAAATCTTTTGGCAATTTCCCCGACGCAATATGGCGGATGATGTGGTTTTTCGGCAGAACAGCTCCCGCGTCGACGCGCGTCGGCGACCCGCAAGGTTGCGCCGGCATGGCGGAAACAAGGAAAAAAGGCCAGTGACCAAGACGCCCGTCAGCCCACTCGCGCTCATCGCGGCGCGCCCGACCATCGGCGCCATCGCAAATCGCGTGAAAGCAGGGCCAATCTTCGCCATCGTCGGCGTCCTCGCCATGGCCGGCTGCGCCCAGTCCCCGCAGCATTTCGCCCGTCATCACGGCAAAGAATATTTCCCCGAAGGCCTTTACGGCCGCGCGAGCCCCCGGGTCGTCGCCGACGGCGATCCGGTGCCGAAAGGCGGCGGCCGCTATCTCGTCGGCAAGCCTTACACGATAGCCGGCCATAGGTATGTGCCGAGCGAGCGCAAATATAGCGCGGTCGGCCTCGCCTCCTGGTATGGCGACGCCTTCCACGGCCGGCGCACCGCCAATGGCGAGATTTATGATCGCAACGCGATCACCGCCGCGCATCCGACCATGCCGTTGCCGTGCTACGCCCGGGTGACCAATCTGCGCAATCACCGCTCGATGATCGTGCGCGTCAATGATCGCGGCCCTTTCCATACCGGGCGCCTGATGGACCTTTCGGCCCACGCGGCGGAAACTCTGGGCTTCAAATCGGTCGGCACGTCTCTGGTCAAGGTCGACTATGTCGGGCGCGCTTCGCTTGCGGGCTCGGACGACCGCAAATTGCTGGCGACCTTGCGTTTCGACGGCAGGCCGGCGGAACTCAACGATTTCGGCTTTTCCCCCACCGAGGTCGCGGAACGGCGCGGTTTCCCGCCGGCCGCCGCGCCTGACCGCGAAGTGGAGCGGATCGCCATGCGCGACACGCCCGTCTCCTACGACCCGCCGCCGCGCGTCCGCGAAGCCGTCAATCCCCCCTTGCCGCCTGAACCGCCGCAGCGTCTGGCGCTCGCCGGGGATTCGAGGCCGGCCGCGCCCTTGCCGAAGAATCCGCCCATGCCTCCGCAGCGGCCGTTCGATCTCGGGACGATTCCGGGCGCCGGCGTTCCGGTTTCGGTCGCGCGCCGCTGAGCGCGGGGCGGTCCCAAAGCTGGCGTCTTGGGAGGAAAGCGTTTATGTCTCGGTTTGACGCGATTTCGCGCTCCGACGAGGCGTGTGTGCTTTCTCGTTTCCTGCCCATTCTCCTCCGGCTTTGGCTGGCTCTAGCGTTCGTCGTCCCGCTCGGGGCGGCGCAGGCGCAGACCATCACCACGACCGCGCCCCACGCGCTGGTGATGGATTTCGACACCCAAACCGTGCTGTTCGAAAAAGGCGCCGACGATCCGGTTCCGCCGGCCTCGCTCGCCAAGCTGATGACCGCCGAACTGGTGTTCCGGGACCTGAAGAAAGGGCGGATCACCCTCGACACGCAGTTTTACATCTCGGAGCACGCATGGAAAACCGGCCGCCAGGGCGGCACGATGTTCGCGCGGGTCAACACCAATATCCGGGTCGAGGATCTTTTGCGGGGCCTCATCGTCCAGTCAGGCAATGACGCGGCGGTGGCGCTGGCGGAAGGCATTGGCGGGTCGGAGCAGAATTTCGCGGCGATGATGAATGTCCGCGCCGCCGAACTCGGCATGGCCCATACGCATTTCACCGATTCCTGGGGCGGCGCCGATCCGGCGCAGGTGACCACGGCCCGCGACATGGCGATCCTCGCCGAGCACATCCTCAAGACCTACCCGAACTACTATCATTATTTCGGAGAGAAGGAATTCACCTGGAGCAAGATCCGCCAGCTGAACCGCAATCCGATCCTGTCCATGGACGTCAACGGCGACGGCCTCAAGGTCGGCAACGAGAAGGACGGCGATTACAATATCGTCGGCTCGGCGGTTTATCGGGGCCGCAGGCTGATCGTGGTGCTGCTTGGCGCCAAGACCGCCAGGGAGCGCGCCGAGGAGGCGCGCCGCCTGTTCAACTGGGGCTTCCACGGCTTCGATGCCAAAACGCTCTTCAACGCCAACGAGACCGTGGGGACGGCCAAGGTCTATGGCGGCGCAAAGGACGAGGTCCCGCTGGTTTCGGACGCCCCCATCAAGGTGCTGGTCCAGCGCGGCTCGCCGGAAAGGCTCACCGGCAAGATCGTCTACACCGGGCCGCTGATCGCCCCGGTTTCCGCTGGCGAGACCGTGGCGCGGCTGAAGGTTTACCAGGGCGCGACCCTCGTGCTCGATCTGCCGCTGAAAACCGCCGAGGCGGACGAGCAGGGGCCGCTGCCGGAGCGCGCCAGGGATGCGGCGTTGGAACTCGGCGTCCAGCTTTTCCACAAGGGGCTGGCGATGGCGATGCATTCCCTCGAAAAGAAGGCGTCCGGCCAAGCCGCGGCGCCCAAAACTTCCGCCACGGCGCCGGCGGAATCCTCCGTGACGCCTTGAACAGGCGCCTTTTCGCGTTCAGACTCCGAATCGGCGGCGTTCGGCCGCAGGCGAGGCTTCATTGCGCAACGGTCGGTTCATAACCTTCGAAGGCGGCGAGGGCGCCGGCAAGTCGACCCAGATTCGCCGGCTGGCCACGCGTTTGCGCACGCATGCCCGCGAAGTCGTCGCCACGCGCGAGCCGGGCGGCACCCCGCTCGCTGAAAGGCTGCGCTCGATCATCCTCGCCGGCGGGGCCCGCGACTTCGGCGACTTCGGCGAGGCCTTGCTGTTTTCGGCGGCGCGCATCGATCATATCGACCGGATCATCCGGCCGGCGCTGGCGCGGGGCGCTTTCGTGCTTTGCGACCGCTTCGCCGATTCGACCCGGGCCTATCAGGGCGCGCGCGGCGGCGCCGAGGAGAACATGCTCGCGATTCTCGAGGCGGTGACGCTGGGCGGCGTGCGGCCGGACCTCACCTTCATCCTCGACCTCGCGCCGGAAATCGGGCTGGAGCGCGCGCGGGCGCGGCGGGGGCAGGGCGGCGCCGACCGTTTCGAGGGCGAGGATCTCGCCTTCCACGCGCTGCTGCGCGATAAATTTCTGGGGATCGCCCGCGCCGAGCCCGAGCGCTGCCGGGTCGTCGACGCGGCGAAGCCGGAAGACGAAGTCGCGGAGGCGATCTGGTCGGCCTGTCTCGAACAATGGCCGCTTCTGGCGACGGAAGGCAGGCAATGGGCGTGAGAGACCGGGACGACGCCCTGCCGGAAAGCGATCGTTTCGAGCCGGCGCCGCATCCTCGCGATACGTTCCAGCTGTTCGGCCAGGACAAGGCCGAGCGCGAATTGCTTGAGGCTTTTCGAGCCGGCCGCATGCCGCAGGCGTGGATCATCGGCGGCCCGCCGGGAATCGGCAAGGCGACCTTGGCCTGGCGCATGGCGCGTTTCGTCGCCGCCCATCCCGACCCCGGCCTCCCCGCCGTGCAGCGGGCCGAAGACCTCTCGGTTGATGCGAACGCGCCGGCGGCGCGCCGGCTCTCGGCCATGTCCTTCGGCGATCTCGCGCTGCTGCGGCGGGAATGGAACGACAAGACCAAGAAACATGCGACCCGGATCACCGTGGACGATGTCCGCGCCGTCCTTCACATGTTCGAGCAGTCGGCCGGCGAGGGCGGCTGGCGCATGGCGATCATCGACAGCGCCGACGATCTCAACGTCAGCAGCGCCAATGCTCTGCTCAAGCTGATCGAGGAGCCGCCGCCGCGCAGCTTGTTCTTCCTGATCGCGCATCATCCCGGCCGCATCCTGCCGACCATCCGCTCGCGCTGCCGCTTTCTGACCCTGCAAAAGCTCGACGAGCCGGCCCTGGCCTCGGCCGCCCGCGCGGCGCTCGACGCCGCGGGCGTGAGCGTTTCCGAGGCCGATATGGCGCGGGCCTGCGCCCGCGCCGAAGGCTCCGTGCGAGAGGCCCTGCGCCTCGTCGAGGCGGGCGAGGGCGCCGTGGACGGACTGACCGCCAAGGCCCTGGCCCAGCTCCCAGACCTCGACTGGCGCATTGCCCACCGCATCGGCGACGCGGTGGCGGCCCGCGAGGCCGACGGCGAATTCGACGCCTTCCTTCGCGCCATCTATGGCTGGCTGAGCGAAACCCTGCGGCGCAATCCCGGTCTTGGCCCGAGGGCCCTCGCGCCCTATGCCGACGCCTGGGAATTTTTGGAGCGCGAGACGCGCGACCTGGAAATCTACAATCTCGACAAAAGGGCTTTCGTCATCGTGGTTTTTCTGCGCCTCGCGGAAGCGGTGGGCGCCGCCCGGGCGGCGGCATGAGCGTCGCATGACCGGCCGTTTCAGCTACCGGCTCATCGCCCGCGACGGCGGCGCGCGGCTCGGCGAAATCTCGACGCCCCGGGGAGCCATCCGCACCCCGGCCTTCATGCCGGTCGGCACCGCCGCCACGGTCAAGGCGATGTATCCCGAGCAGGTGCGGTCTCTGGGCGCCGACATCGTGCTCGGCAACACATATCACCTCATGCTGCGCCCCGGCGCGGAAAGGGTCGCGGCGCTCGGCGGCCTGCATCGATTCATGAACTGGCCGCATCCGATCCTCACCGACAGCGGCGGCTTCCAGGTCATGTCGCTGGCGAAACTCCGCAAGCTCGACGAGAACGGCGTCACCTTCCAGTCCCATATCGACGGCGCCAGACACGTCCTGACGCCCGAACGGTCGATGGAGATTCAGCGCCTGCTCGGCTCGGACATCCAGATGCAATTCGACGAATGCGTCCGGCTGCCCTGTTCGAAAGACGAGGCCGAGCGCGCCATGAGGCTGTCGCTGCGCTGGGCCGAACGGTCGCGAAAAGCTTTCGGCGACCAGCCCGGCCGCGCTTGTTTCGGCATTGTGCAGGGCGGGGCCGAGCCGGCCTTGCGCATCGAGAGCGCGCGGGTTCTGGCGGACATGGACTTTCATGGACTGGCCGTCGGCGGCCTCGCGGTCGGCGAGCCGCAGGCTCTGATGCTGGCGATGATCGAGACGGTCATGCCTCATCTCCCCGAGGACAAGCCGCATTATCTGATGGGGGTCGGCTCGCCGGACGACCTCATCGAATCGATCGCGCGCGGGATCGACATGTTCGATTGCGTCATGCCGACGCGGGCCGGCCGCCACGGCCTCGCCTATACCCGCTGGGGCAAGATCAATCTGCGCAACGCCCGCAACGCCGAGGACTCGCGTCCGCTCGATCCGCATTCCTCCTGCCCGGCGGCGCGCGATTATTCCCGCGCCTATCTGCATCATCTCGTGCGCTGCCAGGAAATCCTGGGCATGATGCTGCTGACCTGGGTGAACCTCGCCTATTACCAGGAGCTGATGGCCGGCGCCCGCGCCGCGATCGCCGAAGGGCGTTTCGCGGATTACAGGCGTCAGGTCAAGGCGGACTGGGAACGCTCCGGCGAACCCTTCACGCCGTAAAGCTCCAGCCGGCGGCCGTAGCGCGCCCCGACCGTCTCGGCGCTGAAACGCGCAGCGATGGCGGGCGCGGCGCGGCAGCGGTCGGCAAGCGCCGCGCGGAGGGCGGCGACGGCGGCGCCCATGTCCGGCTCGGCCCAAAGCTGGTCCTCGCCGAATGGGTCCGCGCCGGGCGCCGGCGCGACCGTCTTGGCTTCGACGAGATATTGCTCGCCAATCTCGGCATAATCGACATTGCCCGACCAATGGGTTGCGACGACCGGCAGGCCGAGAACCAGCGTCTCGGCGATTGTCCGGCCGAAGGCTTCGGCGCGGTGCAGCGAAACCAGGCAGTCGCAGGAGGCGATCAGGGCCAGCATGTCGTCATGCCGCAGTTCCCGGTCGATCAGGACGATGCGCGAGTCTTCCGCCGCCGCCTTGTCCAGCGCCGCGCGCTGCTCGTCGCCGGCCTTGCCGGGGACGGTCTTGACCACCAGCCGCGCCCCGCCGCCGGGAGCCTGAAAGGCGGCGCGGAAGGCGCGGATCGCGGCGAAGGGATTGGCGCGGGGCAGGGCGGCGGGATCGTCCACGCTGACCAGGAAAAGGAAATCCTCGTCCGGCAGGCCGAATTTGGCGCGATCCGGCGCGACCGGCGCCGCGAGGACGGCGGGCGGCATGTCGATCACCGGGACCGGAGAGGACAATTCATAGGCGCGGCGCACGAAAGCGCTCACCGCCCAGATCTCGTCGACCAAAAAGCCGCAGAAGGCCAGTTCGCGCGGCCATTCCGGCAGGCTCCACGGCCAGACGCCGATATTGCGCCTTCCGAGGAAAAGACCGGCGCCGCGCGTGCAGAACAGGCGCAGGGTTTCGAGCGCCGGCATGAAGAAAATATTGATGTCGTGAACCGGCGCCCCGGTCTCTCCCGCCAGGGGCGCGGCCTGCGCGATTCCGGCGGCCGCCAGCGCCGCCGCGCCGCAGCGCAAGTCCTCGCCGGCGCCGGTCTGGGCAGAGCCGTAAATATTGACGCCGCCCTTGCGAAATTCGCCCATGAGTTGCGGCAGGCGCGGCGTCAGCGGAACGATCCGCGGAAGCGCGAATTGCTCCGCGAAATCCGGGCCGGCTTTTTGGGCGGCGTCGATGAACCAGGCAGGGAAGGCGTCCGGCCCGCCGAACAATTCGTCGGCTTTTTCGATCTGCCATTTCAGCAGGGCGAGGGCGACTTTTTCGCCTTCCGCATCGTCGGGCGCGCGCGGCTCTTCCGCCAGGCCGAACACCGCCGCGACCGCGTAAGGGATCGCAACCGCGCCGGCCGAGAAATGCGCGGCGAGGCGCGACGGCCGGAAATAGAAGTCGCGCGCCGGGCCGAACACGGCGGCCTCGCGCATCAGGTAGAAATCCTTGGCGGCGAGGGTGCAACACCAGCCGATATAGCGGGATCGTTCCTTTCGCGACTCGAGCGCGAATTCCTGTTGCAGTTCAGGGGAGAGCATCCATAGCGCGGCCATGACCCCAAGTAGCGGCGTCTCGTCGTCTTCGACCAACACGGAAAGCGGTTCGAACCAGGCAAGCCAGGGGGAGCGGGGAGGGCCGGCCGCCGCCGCGCGCCAGAGAGCCTCGCCGATCAAGGATTTCAATGAATTCACGCCGCGCCCCTGCGCCAAAAGCCGCCGGGCGGCGGCCCATGAAAAGAAGACGTCCTGGGGTCTACAAATAAATGAGCGGAAAGACAATCAAGTCTTTCCGCTCCGCCTTACCTTGTCCTGTCTCGCATCGAAAAAGCTCTCAAGCTCACTCCCCATCGTCAAAACTGACGCGGTATCGATGCGAAACGTCCTCCCACGACTTGGACAGCAAGCTAAGGCCCGTTAAGGGCCGTGCCTCATTTCGAGTGCGGGGTCACGTTAATCTAAGCATTTCGCGTTGTCATCAGCGGAAATTCCATTTTCTTAAAAAAATCGTTGGCTTGACTGAGGCCAGGAGAGTGGCCAAGCGACGATGGACGCGCGAGCGGCGCTTGCTTAGCAAGGTCGCTTGGCTTAATCCGGCCCCTTCGACGGGACTGCTGCCATGATCTCCTTGCAAGACGACCTCCGCCAACATCACGACAAGGTCCTCATTGTCGACTTCGGCTCGCAGGTGACGCAACTCATCGCCCGCCGCGTGCGCGAGGCGGGCGTCTATTGCGAGATCGCGCCCTTCCAGTCGGCGGAAAAAGCCTTCGATCAGGTCGCCCCCAAGGCGGTGATCCTGTCGGGCGGCCCGGCCTCCGTCACCGAAAAAGGTTCTCCGCGCGCGCCAAGAAACATACTGGATTCGGGCCTGCCGATTCTTGCCATCTGTTATGGCCAGCAGACTATCGCCGCGCAGATGGGCGGGGCGGTCGAGGGTGGCCATCACGCCGAATTCGGCCGCGCCAATGTCGAGATCGTCGAGCCCAGCGCCCTGTTCGACGGCGTCTGGGAGATCGGCGGCTCTTACAAGGTTTGGATGAGTCACGGCGACCGCGTCACCAAACTGCCCGAAGGCTTTTCGGTCAAGGCGCGCAGCGAGAACGCGCCCTTCGCCGTGGCCTCCGACGAGAAGCGCAGAATTTTCACCACCCAGTTCCATCCAGAGGTCGCCCATACGCCCGACGGCGCCAGGCTTCTCGCCAATTTCGTCCACAAGGTCGCGGGTCTGAAGTCGGACTGGACCATGGCCGCCTTTCGCGGCGAGGCGATCAAGGCGATCCGCGCGCAGGTCGGGCAGGGGCGGGTTTTGTGCGGCCTCTCGGGCGGGGTGGATTCGGCGGTCGCGGCCGTGCTGATCCATGAGGCCATCGGCGATAAACTCACCTGCGTTTTCGTCGATCACGGCCTGCTGCGCATGGGCGAGGCGGAAGAAGTCGTGACCCTGTTCCGCGACCATTACAACATCCCGCTGGTCCATGTTCAGGCCCAGGATCTGTTCATCGGCGCGCTCGAAGGCGAAGCCGACCCCGAGACCAAGCGCAAGACCATCGGGCGGCTGTTCATCGAGACTTTCGAGGACGAGGCGAAAAAGATTGCCGCCGACGGCAAGGGCGCGCCGGAATTTCTGGCGCAGGGCACGCTCTATCCCGACGTCATCGAAAGCGTGTCCTTCACCGGCGGGCCTTCGGTGACGATCAAGAGCCACCACAATGTCGGCGGCCTGCCCGAGCGCATGAATATGAAGCTGGTCGAGCCGCTGCGCGAATTGTTCAAGGACGAGGTGCGCGCTTTGGGCCGCGAACTCGGCCTGCCCGAAGCCTTCGTCGGCCGCCATCCCTTCCCCGGCCCCGGCCTCGCCATCCGCTGCCCCGGCGGCGTGACCCGCGAAAAGCTCGAAATCCTGCGCAAGGCCGACGCGATCTATCTCGACGAAATCCGAAAAAGCGGGCTTTACGACGAGATCTGGCAGGCTTTTGCGGTGCTGCTCCCGGTGCGCACGGTCGGCGTCATGGGCGACGGCCGCACCTACGACCACGTCTGCGCCCTGCGCGCGGTGACCTCGGTCGACGGCATGACCGCCGATTTCTTCCCCTTCGACATGAATTTCCTCGGCCGCGCCGCGACCCGCATCATCAACGAGGTTAAAGGCGTGAACCGGGTGGTCTATGACGTCACGTCAAAGCCGCCGGGGACGATCGAGTGGGAGTGAATTAGGGTGGTTTCAGACCATCTCGCTCCGTGCCGGTAATCGCACGATCGCTTTGACTGACAAGGATTTTTCCTCCTACCCCGTATCACTGCATGTCACCCCAGCCGATCCACTTTGTTGGTACCGATGTTGGTATGGCGCAGGATGGTCGAAAAACGGGCTTCCGGTACCAGCAGCGCCTGTTGATGGTATCCGTTCGCCCCCGACCGGATGCGGATTTATGAGCGAACTCACTGATAAAGAACTGAAAAATCTGAAGCCGAGGACCAAGCTCTACAAGGTGACGGACCGCGACGGGATGTACGCGGCCGTCACCCCGACTGGGGTCGTCTCGTTCCGGTATCAGTACCGGGTGAACGGGCGGCAGGAGGTCTTGACCATCGGCCGATATAGCGCCGAGGCGGCGCGCAAGCTGACACGGGCGCCCGACGCGCTGGAATACGGCATGGAGGTGTCGCTTGCGGAGGCGAGGACGCTGCTGGCGCGCGCCCGGCGTCAGGTCGAGCGGGGCGAGTCGCCGTCGAAAGCCAAGGTGGAGAAACGCACCGCGTCAGCCGAGGCGCTGACGTTCGGCGGGTGGGCGGAAGCCTATTTCAAGCACAAGGCCGATCCCAAGTCGGGGGCCGAGAAACTGGCTGACAGCACCCTGGCGATGCGCCGATCCGTCGATGATCGCGCCATCGCAGGAGAGTTGTCGAAGCTCAAGCTGGGGGAGGTGACGCCTCAGCGTCTCAAACGCCTGTGCGACGAGGTGAAGGAGAAGCGCGGGCCGGCCGTCGCCGTGCATGTCCGCGAGGTCGTGCTGCTGGTGTTCCGCCATGCCCAGGGAAGCGGACTGGATGTGAGCAACCCGGCCGAGTCGATCCGCACCAGTGCCATCGCCACCTTCGAGCCGCGCGAGCGCGCCCTGTCGCCATCCGAGGTCCGCGCGGTCCTGGCGGCCTTGGATCATGTGTCGGCGGAGCCCACGCTGCGCTTAGCGGTGAAGTTTGTCCTGCTGACCGGCGTCCGCAAGTCGGAGTTCATCGACGCCACATGGAAGGAAATCGACTTCGCCGCCGCGCGCTGGACGATCCCGGCCGAACGCATGAAGGCCGGCAAGGCGCATGTCGTCCCGCTGAGCGATCAGGCGCTCGACATTCTGACGGTGTTCCGCACCATGTTCGGCACCAGCCGATACCTGCACCCCGGCCGATACGACAGCGACACGCCGATCAGTAACGCCACCCTCAACCGCGTGATCGACACGGTTGTGGAGCGTATCCGCGTGGATGATCCTGACTTTCAGAGTTTCGGCGTTCACGACCTCCGCCGCACGTTCTCGACAGGCCTGAACCGCGCCAAGTTCGATGATCGCTGGATCGAGATGAGCTTGGCCCACGCGCCCCGCAACCGGATCGCGGCCGTCTACAACGTGAACCGCTACCTCGCCGAGCGGAAGATCATGCTTCAGTGCTGGGCTGATATGCTTGACGCCTGGGCGAAGGGCGAATCCGCCAAAGACCTGATCGCCGACGCGAAGCGACGTGCCGCCGAGGTCCACGACGACGAACTGGACGACGATCTCTGAACTACGTGCGGATCGCGTCTGTTCTGTCATCATCCTTCCGACCCTTTGTCGGTTCATTGGTGGCTCGCCAGCCGGCGGGATCGGCAATCCAGCGGTCGATGTCGGATTCCCGCCAGCCCGCACCATTGACGCTGATCCTCACCTGGGCGGGGAACGTGCCCTCGGCGATCTTGCGGTAGATCGTGGAACGGGACAGGCCGGCGCGGGCGAGAACGGTTTTCATGCGGACGATACGGTCTGCTACGAGCATGGTTGCGCTGCCTCCTGCTGGATGCTTCTGACATTGCAGAGACCAGACAGAGCGATGATTTATTGTTGTGCAATAGATATTTAGAGGTCGTAGTTGTGTGGCGTAGAGGCGGCGGAAAATAGGATAGTTCTACAGTCCGATGCCCCGGCCTCTGCCGAGGTTGATGCCGTGCGTGAAGGCGAGTTCCAGTCCGAGTCGGCGGCCTGACTCGAACGAAATGCCGAGGTCTCGCTTGCGGCCTTCGAGGAGGGATTCAAGTTGGGGATCGCGTTCAAGGCTCTTCGCCATGTCGCCCATCGCCGACCGTGTGGACTTGTAGCCGGACATGTCGCCCGCTTGGTACTGGTGCTGGCTGGCGCGGTCGAGGCTCCGCCAACGCTCCACGAAGCGATCCGCACGAATCTGCGGATCGGTGCGCAGCTCGGTTTCGAGCTGGAGGGCGCGCACGGTGCGATTGACTTGGCCCGTGGCCGCTTCCGAGGCAAGCTCCGGGTTCTTCTTGTAGGCGGCTTCGGCGTCATGCGGGCCGTAGGGCCGCACCTCCTCCAAGGCTTTGCGGGCGTCCTGCAATTCCGTCACCTGCTCCGGGCCGGCCCTGCCGCCCCGCTCCTGCGCCTCGAAGATCGCATCCACGGCGCGGGCATGGCGGACGAGCGCCCTGGTCCGGGCGCGGCGCAAAGCCTCCTCCGGGTCCGCCGCCTTCTTCCTTTCCGGCGCCGCCCGTTCCGGCTCCTGCCCATCGGCGGGCAGGCGCAGGCCGTCGAACATGCCGCGTACCTTCTCGGGAACCTGCTTGACGATCTCGACCACCCGCTCCACCCGCTCGCGGAAGGTGATGCCGCGCCGCTCGGCGTAGCTCTGTGCCGGCTCGTAATCCGACGCCATGTCCTTGGCGCGGTCGCGCGACAGGGTGCGGACAAGCCTGTTCTCGTCAGCGAAGTCATCGCGGCCATAGTGCAGGTCCATGCCATCGCGATGGCGCGACAGGGCGACATAGCTACCGTGGGCGTCCAAGCCCGGCGTCGCCAGGACATGGGTGCGGTCCACTGTCATGCCCTGCGCCTTGTGGATGGTCGCGGCATAGCCGTGGTCGATGCGGTCGTAATCCCTAAGGTCGAACGCGACGCTGCGCCCGTCGTCGGTGCGCACGGACATGGATCGTTCGCTGACCTGCTCGACGGTCCCGAGCGTGCCGTTCTTCACGCCAAGGCCGCGCTCGTTTTGCAGGAACATGACCCGATCCCCGCTGGCGAAGCTGCGCTCGCCGCGTTCGACCGTCAGGCGCACGTCATCGCCCAAATCGCCTGCTTGCCGCATCCGCCCACGCGCCACCTCGTTTAGCGCGCGCACCTCGTCATTGGTGTGGGTTAGGATGATGCGGCTCTTGTCGGGCGACGCCTGCCGCTTGCGGTCCCAGCGGTCGATCAGATCGTCGCGCGCTTGCTCGCGTGTTGCGGCGGTGTGCACCATGCCATGCGTGTCATAGGCATGGATTGCGTCGCCCGTCCGGCCGGTCGCCAGATCGCGCGTGGCGTCGCGCTGCCAGTCCTCCAGCTGGCGGCGCACCTCGCCGATTTCCGCGCCGCCGTGGCGTTCGTGAATGGAGCGGAACGCCGCGCCCGCCTCGATGGATTGCAACTGCTGCGGATCACCGACCAGCACGACCTTGGCGCCGGCCTCGGCGGCATGGGACAGCACGCGCTCCAACTGGCGCGTGCCGACCATGCCCGCCTCGTCGATGACAAGCACATCGCGGGAAGTGAGCACGTCGCGGCCCTGTCCCCAACCGTGTTCCATGCTGGCGATGGTGCGTGACGCGATGCCCGATCCACTTTCCAGATTCTCGGCCGCGATGCCGGACAGCGCCACGCCCCGGACCTCGTAGCCCGCTGCTTCCCAGGCTTCGCGCGCCACGCCCAGCATCGCGCTCTTTCCCGTCCCGGCATAGCCAACGACGATGCCGAGATCGCGCCCGTCCGTGACATGCGCCAGCGCCTCAGCCTGCTCGCTGGACAGGACAAGGCCGCGCGCTTCCGCACGCGCCAGCGCCGTTTCGCGATCCGCATCACGCACGCCATGGCGTTCCGTCTCGGCCATGAGTTCGGCGGCGCGGTGCAGGCGCTGCTCGGCCTCGATCATCTCGCGGGTGGTGAAGCGGTCCTCGCCGCGTCCGTCCGCGCCGAGTTCGACCAGGTCGGGCGCGCTCCGTATTGCGCCCATGATCTCGTTGAACTGCTCGATCCCGTCGCTGTGCCGGTGCGCGAACATCGCCATGTCGCGCCGCGTGAAGGTCGATTGCTGATGCGTGATGGCTTCCAGCGCGATGGAAGGATCGGCGATGATCCGTACACCGTTGTTGCGCGCAATCTCGCGGTGCATGTCCGCGCGGTCGGTGGCCTCTAACCCTTCGCCCTCGATGCGCTGCGCGGGCGCGCCGATCTGTCTTTGTGGCTCCAGCGCGATGCCCTGCGCTTCCAGGCTGCGATGGTCGATGCGCGCGTCGATGTCGAGTTCGGCCAGTCGCTCGTTGGCCAGCTCGGCCCAGCGTTCGCGCCAACGCTCGACCATCTGGGTAGCGTTCCACTCCCGCACCTTCGGACCGAAGCCGTTCTCGTCCACGGATCGCATGGTCAGCATGACATGGGCATGGGGTTTGGGACTTCCGTCCTCGGCCATGTCCCAATGCACATTGAGGTCGGCGATCATGCCCTGATCGACAAACTCCGCCCGCACGAAGTCGCGGGCGAGTTCGATGCCTTGGGCTTGCGTCATCTCGCGCGGCAGGGCGAACTCGACCTCGCGGGCGAGCTGTGCGTCCTTCCTGACCTCGAACGCCTCGACATCGTTCCAGAGCCGTTCGCGGTCGCTCCATTGTTCGGGCGCATCCTCCGGCAGCATCACCTCGGAATGGACGACGCCGCGCTTGTTGGAAAAGTCATGGCTGCGCTCAAGCCGGTCGTCACGCAGCCGCGAAGCTGAGCGATAGGCGGCGGACGCCACCGCGCTGCTCCCGGCCTTGCGGCCAATGACCTTGACGTGAAGATGATAGATCGCCATCGCGATCCGAACATCACCACGGCGAAGCGCACGTCGGAACGACGTATAAGCGCGCCCTCGAAACTAATTTCTCGGGACGATCCGCGCCGTTTCAGCCCGTCCCGGCAACCTTACAGCATTGCGGCAGGCGCTCAACTATCATCGCTCCATCGACAGCTTATGAGGACATGATGCGAAAGCCACGGGACTTCGACGCGGAATTGAAGTCGCTTGAAGACAAGGCGCGAGACCTGAAAGTCCGCAAGGTGCAGCAGCTCGGCGAGCTGGTCATCTCGACCGGCGCCGACGCCCTCAGCGCCGACGAACTGGCGGGCGCGCTGATTGTGCTGGCCGAAACCAAAGATGTCGGAAAGAGGGAGGCGTGGGCGAAACGCGGGGCCGCGTTCTTTCAGAGCCGGTCGCGACGAACTGTATCGGCGTCTGAGCGCGACGCTGGCGGCGTTGCGGCGCAACCAGGCGGCCCGCAACCGGCATCAAGCGGCGCAAGCACGTCATGACATGAGCGCCTGGCAGGTCGAACGTCGCAAGCGGACGCGGCATCTGATCGAACTCGGCGGCCTCGTCGTCAAGGCTGGGATCGTGGACCTGACCGGCGATGATCGCGCCACGATCTACGGCGCGCTGCTCTGGATGGCCGATAAGCTCAAAAGCGAGCAGGGTGAACACGCACGGGCGCTCTGGACCGCGAAGGGAAAGCGGGTGTTCGAGGATGGCTAGACTCCAAACCGTTCCCGCATTTCCCCGGCCTTCGCCCATTCGTCGCCGGGTATCAGGTCGATCAGTTCGTTCATCACCCTGACGAAGGTGGCCTTGAGCGTCTCGTCGTTCAGCGCCCTGGCGCGATCCGTCTGAAGCAGCGGGCGCATGTCGGTGAAGAAGGTCGGATTGACGAGTTTCTGGAACATGCGCTGCTGCGCCTCGGCCCTGGAAATCGTCACCTCTGCCTTTTCAAGATAGAGCAGGAAACATTCGACGATGCGGGCCGTGTTCAACCCCTCGAAAACGGTGAGCGCGCGATCGAGGTCGAACAGATCGCGGCCCTTGTTGCGTTGAAGCAAAGCCCGCAACTTGGTTGCCAGCATTTCCTCCCGCGAGAAAGTCGGGATTGCGGCCTCGCCGGCGAACCACGGATTTCCGACGCCGAACGGAATCTCGATGGGCGGATCGTAGGCTTCCCGTTCGCGCGTGTTGATTTCGATCTTGAGCCTTATCGGGCTGGGCGAATCTCTGTCTTCGGCTTCGACCGTGTATTTGAGCTTGGGCGCAACGGGGCTTTGATCGAAGCGCGGCTTGGCCAGCCACGGATCAAGAATGTCATGCAGGCGATCCAATAGCGGGCTGATGGGACCGGCGGTCGTCCGCACAAGGTCGATGTCCTCGGAATAACGCAGCGGCGCGGGGAAATGCAGCTTGTTGAGCGCTGTGCCGCCACGGAAGCGCAGTTCGCCGCGCAGGAACGGATCGGAGAAGATAGCGACAAGCGCGCGGCTGATGATGAGGTCTTGCTCGACCTGCCGCTGGCTTGCCCACGGCGCGACGCGGCTCCAGGCGGTAATGTAGTCCTGCGGGATCATTCGTCGATCTCCGGCGGTCGGCGAACGATCACGCGCCAGCGGTCATCGCGTTCGGACGGCGGCGGCGACAGATCGGGATCACCCGCCTGTTTGGGATCGAGTTCGACCCACGGCAGCGGCCCGCGCGCCGACAGCGCCACGAACATCGGCTCCGTAATCTGCTGATGCCCTAGCCTTCGGAGCAGATGCCCAAGGCGTTGCACCACTGCTTTCTCGAAGGCGCCCGACAGGGAAACGAGCTTTTCCGGTTGCAGCCGTTCGGCAAGCTCGGAAAGCACCGTCGCAACGTTGTCCAGGCCCGCACCGGATTGCGGGTAGCGAACCAGGTCGAGCGCCGTCAGTTCCGGCGAGGACAGCTTCATATAGCCCGATTGCGTCTTGCGATCCTCGATCCCCGCCGACACCACCGCCATGTCCTTGCGATAGGAAAAGACGATCCGCGTCCGTCCGGCCTCAATGTCGGGCAGGAGTTTGTCCGTGACGACCTGAAATTCCATGACGGCCTGATGGGAAGCGCCGTGGGCCGCCGCCGCGGCCAGCAGCCCCACATAATAGGGCCGTTTTTCGTGGCGCATCAGGGCGTCGATGTACCACTCGGGCGGCGGCGCTCCCGTCGTGGCGTGCTGTGGCGGTACAACCACGTAAAAGCCGCGCCGAGGCCGGATGAGCTGGCCACGCCGCTGCAATCGCTCGGCGGCGTCGAGGAATGCGCCCCGACTGATGCCGATCTCCTTCTGCGCTTCATCCGCAGAAAAGACCCCTCGGCCGCTGGCAAGCAGGCCGGAAGCGTAGGAGGACAGAGCTGATCGTTCGACTCGGATCATATCCAATTATCCGCTCTTAGCGCGGAAATTTCAATATGAGCCTGTTATCGGATTGTCCATAAAAATCCGCTTTCAGGGCGGATTTTTCAATATGATGCTGCGGCTCACCGAGTCGTCACCATGCAGCTTTGTGATAGCGAAAGGTGGCGCGAAGCCCCCACATAGCGCAGCGACGCCCTTTCGCGGGCCATATCCACGTTACCAACATCAGTATTGCCGATAAGAGCTATTTTGGCCTAAATGGATTATCGAATTGCGGCGGAGCAAACCTTGAAAGCCATGTCGGCGCGCGATGCCAAGAACGGCTTCGGCCTGATGATCGACACCGCGCGTGCGGAGCCGGTGCTGATCGAAAAGCACGGTCGCGGCGTTGTGGTGGTCGTCTCGGTGGAAGAATATGAACGACTTTCCGTGCAATCTGGACGCACGGATAAGGGGGAAACGGGGACCAAGGGGGCGTCGAAAGGTGGCCAATGAAGCGTTCGCGCGCGTCAAGATAGACCAGCTTCTGAAGAAAGCCGATTGGTCGCTCACGGACGGGGGCAGCGGGTGTTCAGAATGCCCACTCGATGACGACGGCTCGGCGGACCCCGCGCCGTTCGCTTGCCAAGGCCGTGTGCAATGACTGCGCACCCCTCGCTTTCCGCCAGCATTGAACAGCTTGAGGACAGTTTTGAGGCGGCGAGAGGTGACTATGCGCAGTTAAAGCTGATCGCCGATGCACTTCAGCATCACAGCGCACCAAACGCACAGCGTTTGCGCATTAAAGTGGTCGCAGAAATGTTTCGGATGAAGCGCGGGGCAGGAATAACCTCTCCATCGCCCAAGCCCGTGCCGCTCCTTGCACTGCTGCGGCAGTTCGGCCTCGATGTACCTGATGGGCGACCACTACATCGTTACCGACTGGGCGCAGACGGTTACGATCAGCTGACGGCATTTTTGCGTCAGCGCGCTGCACGGCTCTCGAACGGAAATATGAGCGACGCGGCTTTGCTGGTGCTTTGGGCCTCGGCTTGGTTCCGCCGTGAATACGGCGGAGGCATACGCAAATATCGCGAACTCGGTGCGGCTATCGGTGCAACGCTTGAGGAACGTGAATGGCCCCCGCTGATTGAGCATGGCCTGAAATGGTGGAAACGGCCGGTGGTCAAACGCGCCAGCGGACGGCATTGGCTGCTGACGATCGCCGTGGAAGGCGGCTTCCCCGTGCGTGTGTTGCAGGCGGGCGAAGGGTGGCTGTCACGGTATCTGAACGAAGTTGTCGGTCGGTTGCTCGGCATCACCAACGATCCGTCGCCCGACGACGCTTTCGCCATGGCGGATGCCGCGAAGGAGGAGTTGCGCGACACCTTCCGCCAGGAAGCCTTCATCGCATTGGCGGCGGATTTGGCACTGGTGATCGTGAAATTGCGGCGCATCGCCGAGGCGACCGCACCGAGCTTGGCGCCATCGGCTGTACTCGACCAGGTCCGCCCCGGCTGGCGCGACGAGTTGCCGATTGCGGCCGATACCGATGCGGCGCGCACGCTGGTGGATGGGATGCTTGCCGCCAAAAAGATTGCACGCGGCTTAAGCGGAGGCGCGGGCTGCGTGCGCGTGTTGCGGCGAGGTGTCAAAGAATGGAGCACGGGGCTCAGGCTGTCGCTTGGAGGGGAACTCAAGGCGGATGCCCTCGCTGGACTGGCCGTGCGGGGAACACGGCTGGGCGTCCATCCTTATGGCGTTCTGGCGCGGGTTCTGGGTGAGGAACTGGCCTTTCTCGATCCACCCGGCGAAGACGGCGATAGTTGGCGGCTGCGTCCGCTTACTCGCAGGACCGAGTTGGACGATGTGCCGTTGGAAGCGCGCATCGAGGTGTTGATCCAGTCGCCTAGTGGCGCGGCGCACACGATGCCGTGGCCCGGCGGCGGTCCCGAACGCAGCGATGTCCTTACATTCGAGATCGATGCTGAAGACGCTGGCGGACCAACGATTCTGGTTCTTGCCGCGCAAGGATCGGCCAGCCTGCGCGCCGAACGAGTCGTTGTTACCGCGCCGGAGAATTGGTCCGTTCGGTGGGAAGACGAAGCCGTTGAGGGGGCGCCTGCTAGCATCGGCGCGACGAGAGATGGGCGCGGCTTGTGGCTCGCCGATAAATCCGTGTTGGTGGAGAGCACGGACGGCGATCTGCTCTATTGCATCCAAACAGGTGTCGATGAGGAACTGCGTGATCGAATAGGACTCGACGGCCAGTCGCCGCGGGGCTTCGACAGCGCGGACGACGTCTCCCTGTTCGCCGGCCCGCCGACAATCACTTGCTATCGCGGGCGGACCTCGACGAAGCCGGCGGACAACGAACTGCTCTGGCGTCGGGCGCGAGGCGATCCGTGGCAAGAACTGGCGCGTTCCCGGCTCCCGTTCGCGGCAATCGACATCATGTGGCGTGACGCACGGACGGGATTTGTTCGTGATCGTGTGCGCGCAGCCATTGTGCCGCAATCCGCGCGTGTCGTCCGCGAGCGTGAGGGTGAAGGTTGGCGCTATAGCTTTCAGGAGTTCGGTGAACTGGCGATCTCGCCGGAGCCTGCCACGGGGCTGAATATAGAGCAGCGCTCCGGCAACGTTTTCGCGCTCTTGTTCCGCAGCAATCCGCTGCGCCGCGTCACCTTCGTGCTTCGGATACCAAACAGCACGCGCACGATCCGCATCATCCTGCCTTTCCCCTTGCGCGATGGAATCGCACATTGGAATGGCAAGATCGTGCCGCCAGGATCGGAGATAACGCCGGCGGAACTGGCCGAGCTTGTCGCCTTCGGTGAGGGCAAACTCACGCTGTGCTGCGAACTCAAGAATACCGAGAAGGGCTATCCAGCACACTATGCGCTTGGTGACCGCGAACTCGGTTTGCGACCGCTGGCGGATCGGGTTCGTAGCGATCTTGCTTCTGCCGGGATCGACGCTTGGGTCGCGCTCAGCATCGGTGATGGTGCTCCACCTTGGCGCATCAAGCTGTTTGATCGCGAAGTCCGTTGCGCGGACGGCGCGGCATCGGTCGTGAAACCTGGGTTGGAAGAGGAGCCGCTGATCTTGGCAGGGCGATCGGTTGCGATGCCCTATGAAGAGCGCCGTTTGGCTGCGATCGATCTTGAAGATGTGTTGAACCGGCGCTCAATACCGCTTCCCGAGAGCATGACCGGCGCTTGGTGGGTGTATTTGCGCAGCGACCGCGCTGTGCGATCGAGGCCATCGATTGTTCCTTGCGTGGGTGAGACAGTACCCGCCGGCGATGGCTTGGCCGCGACGGTCGTGATCGCCGCGCCATCTGCTCGACAGGCCGCGATCGTTGAGCGCCTGAACGCGATTGCCGCTGACACGGATGGTGCGGCGGAAGATGTTGGATGGCTAAACAAGCTGATCGGTTCGTTGGACGGCTTGCCAGCATCCACATTTGACGTTCTGGCGGCGCTCTCCGACGCGCCGGTCGTCCTTGCGCGTCTGCTGCTGTCCGCCGATGACGCTGCCCAAGGGGGTATTTGGCGGCTCGAAACGGAGTTGCCCTTTCTATGGGCGGCACTGCCGCTGACGGCATGGAGCGCGGCTGCCAATGCCCTTGGACGTAGCGTGATGAGCCCGCTCCTGGCAGCCGGCTGGGAATTGGCTCGGGCGGCCCCGATGGGGAAGCAGGTCATCGATGGCGCCGCCATTCGCACCGGCAATCTCGATCCCGTGATCGGCACCATGCTCGCAACTGCTGGCCTCATCCCAAGACCTTCGTCGATCCCCTCCATGCGCGATGCCGCCCAAGGCTATGTGCGCCGCACGTTCGATCGCGGTGACATGGCGATCGGCCTGCCAAAGCAGACGAGCCTGTTCCGCACGCCGGACCTCGATCCGCGTCTTCCCGGCTGGTTCAAGGCCACGTTCGATTTAATGCACCTGGAAGCGCTCGACGCTCCCATTGCCGCCGCCGTCGCAGCGAAAGCCGACATCAAGTTAACGCGCACACAACTCCGGCGCTGCAAGGAGTCGATGGTGGCCGATCCGGTCTATTTCGCGGAAGGCATCACGGCGGCGCTGCTGGGCACAGAACGATAGGGGGAATAGGCTTGCGCACGTTGACGCCTTTTCAGGCGGTGGAAGAAATCCGCCAACGGTCGGTCGAGGCGATCCTTGGCCTGAGTGGCCTCAACCACCCCGCGCTTGCCGCCGAGGTTCGGCGCAAATTCGGTGGCCGAGACATCGCTTCGGGAGCCTTGCTCCAGGAGCCGATCCTCGAAGCTGCATTCCCTTTCGTCGAGGCCGAACCGACACTGGCTTCGCTTGCCGGCACATTGCTGCATCCCAAGGTCGTCGATGCGCTCGATCAACCGGGCGATCCTCGAATTGGAAAGGATTGGCATCCTTACAAGCACCAGCTTGAGGCCTGGCGGCACCTGACAGCTCCCACTCCTCAATCGATCCTCGTCACCAGTGGCACCGGCTCGGGCAAGACCGAATGTTTCATGGTCCCTTTGCTCCACGATCTGGCGAAAGAGGCGGAGGCCCAGCGTGAACCGCTCAGCGGCGTGCGGGCGATCGCGCTCTATCCGCTCAATGCGCTGATCGCCAGCCAGCAGGACCGTCTAGGCAAATGGACCAGGCCGTTTGGGGGCAAGATACGCTACGCTCTCTATAACGGTGAAATGCCCGAAGACGACAAGGATGCGCATGAGCGCACCGTCCCGGAGCAAATTCTTTGCCGTCGCACCCTGCGGAGCAATCCGCCGCCCATCCTCGTCACCAATGTGACGATGCTCGAATATCTGACGGTGCGCCGGAAGGATCGGCCGATTCTGGACACCTCGCGGGGCAAGCTGCGCTGGATCATCCTCGACGAGGCGCACAGCTATACCGGCTCCAACGCGGCGGAGATTGCGTTGCTCCTCCGGCGAGTGCTGTTGGCCTTCGATGTTACGCCGGATCAAGTCCGGTTCGTCGCAACGTCGGCGACAATCGGTGAAGGCGCCGATGTCACGGAGGAACTGCGGCGCTTTCTGCGCGATGTGTCGGGTGCGCCGGAGGAACGTGTGCATGTCGTGGTCGGCCATCGTCGTACACCGAACCTGCCGCCACCCGATCTGGGGAAGAGTCTCGGCGGCATCGACGTGTCCGAACTCGACGCCGACGCGGCCTTCGATCGGCTTGCGTGCAATCCGGTGGTGCAGAACCAGGTGGCCGAACTCACGCGCGGTGCGCGTGCATGGTCCACAGTCGCCAGAGAACTGAGCGAAACGGGTGGGGAACCTGAAGCACTCGCCCTGGCGCTGGCCCGTGCCGAAAAGGGCGGCGAGCGGCTGCTGCCTTTGCGCGTCCATGCGTTCCATCGGGCGGTTCCGGGACTGTGGACCTGCCTCAATCCCGACTGCGCCGATCGGGTCGATTGTTGGCCCTTTGGTGGCCTATTGCCGGAAGCACTCGGCAAATGCCCGGCTTGCGGCGGCAGGGTGCTGCCCGTGGTGTCCTGCCGAAGTTGCGGTGAACCTTTCCTTGATGCCGTTGAAGAGAGCCGAACCCTGCGTTCGCGTGATGAAGACGAGCGCGAAGACGATTATGCGCGGGATTCAGAAGAGGAAAGCGCTGCATCGTCGGATGATGAGGCTGCGCGATCGACCGCGCCGGGGATCGAACGCCTTATTGCCGTGCGGTCCCTGCCGCATGCTCGCCCGCTACATGTCGATCCGCACAGCGGCGCCATCGCCGCTCAGCCGCACGATGGCTTTGTTGCTCTGTCGTGCCATGACCGCGAGGAGCCTGAATTCTGTCCCGCCTGCCAGACGGCGGCCACGGAAAAGCAACCGCGCATTTTGTGGCCTTTTCGATTCGGCGCGCCCGCGATCCTGAGCAATGCCAGCCCGGTGTTGCTCGAAAGCACTGAACCCTCGACGCCTGATCCGGAAGCTGAGCATTCCTCCCCCGCCGAAGGGCGGCAATTGCTGTCCTTCACCGACAGCCGGCAGGGAACTGCACGTTTCTCCGCGAAGCTGCAAAACGCTGCCGAGCGAAATCATGTGCGCGCGCTGATCTATTTCGCGGCGCAGGACTCCTTGCGTGTCGATCCCGCGAATGCGGCCAAACTGGCTGAACTGGACGCTGCCATCGCAAGTTTACGACTGGTCGGCGCAAGCGCCGAGACAGCCTTGCGGCTGTTGGAGACGCAACGCGCTGATCTGGCCAAGGCCCGTGCCGGCCTACCGTGGGAGGTTGTTCGAAATCGTCTGATCGAGCGCGATGAAATCAGCTATTGGATGCGTCGAGTTTGGGCCAAACGCGATCCCGAACGCTTTGGCGACCCGGTGAAGGGAGCGGAGCGTTTTGCCGAATTGATGCTGCTGCGGGAACTTGCCCGCCGTACCCGACGCGCCAATTCGCTTGAGACCATGGGGCTGGCGAGCCTGCGCTTTCAGGCTATTGAGAATCTGCCCGAGGCAAAAGCGCCGGAAGCGCTGCGCGCCAAGGGAAAGACCATCCAGGACTGGCGCGATTTCCTATATTTGAGCCTCACCATTGCCGTGCGGGACTACTTCGCGATCCGGATCGACGGACGTGACGCACATTGGTTGCAGCCGGGCATACCACCGAAGCGGTTGATCGGTCCCAATGACACGATCACTGCAAGAACGGAACTTCGGTGGCCGCAAGTGCGACCGGACTATGTTGCGCAGCGCGGCACGCTTCCTCGCCTGCTGGAGGTTGCACTCGGGCTGAACCCAGAAGAGCATGGTGATCGCGACATCATCAACGAGCTTCTCGAAAAGGCATGGTTCGATCTGAGGTCGCTGTTCATGACCGCAGGCGGCGGTGATGATCTGCGGCTGGACCTCGGCAACGCCCTGATCGCCCCCGTGGAAAAGGCATGGCGTTGCCCGGTCACGCGGCGTGTGCTCGACACGGCCTTCTGCGGCTACACGCCTTACGGTCTGCGAACCGGATCGACGCGCGGAACAGGCGCCCGCGCGGAGCCTATCGAGTTGCCGCGCCATCCCACCCCTTTCCTGACCGAGCCGGATGACGAGACGGGGGTGAGAGAGTGGCTGGCGGATGATGCGCGCGTGGGTCATTTGCGGTCAGCGGGATTGTGGACCAACCTTCACGATCGGATTGCGCTGGGATCGCCCTATGCGCGATCGGCGGAACATTCGGCCCAACAGCCTTCGCGGCGGCTGCGCAATTACGAGGCCGAGTTCCGCCGTGGTGAGATCAACATTCTGAACTGCTCGACGACCATGGAGATGGGCGTCGATATCGGCAGCGTCTCGACGGTGATGATGACCAATGTGCCGCCGTCAATTGCCAATTACCGGCAGCGCGTTGGTCGCGCTGGGCGCCGGCGGCAGGCTACAGCGCTAGCTTTCACCTATTGCAAGGACACGCCGATCGAATGGGAAGCTTTCCGCACGCCGATCAGCTTCCTCAGCCGTGCCGTCGCCGCGCCGCGCGTTTCGTTGGACTCGGGTCCGCTGGTTCAACGGCACGTCAGCGCCTTGCTGCTGGCGGCGTTCGTCCGGGAACAGAATGGCGACACGACCACGACCAAGGCGGGCGCATTTTACGGGTTCCCGGCGGACCTGCGGACGGAGCGTCTGCCCGATCCGCCATCGGCGGGATTCCGCGCCTGGCTCGCGAAGCCGAGCACACACGAGACGATGGCCAAAGCAACCAGAGAGCTAGTGCGCGGCTCGGTGCTCGAAAATGACACGGGTTTGTTCGAAGGCGTTGCAGCCGCTGTCGAAACGGCCGAAGCCGCGTTCCGTGCAGAGTGGGATGGCCTGCAATCGCAGGCGGCGGGGCTGGATCGCGATGCAGCGAAGAAAGCGATCGGGTTTCAGCTCCAACGGCTATGCGGCGAATTCCTGCTGTCCGACTTGTCCAATCGCGGCGTGCTTCCGGGGCACGGCTTCCCCACCGCCGTCGTCCAGTTCATCCATAAGGACGAGCCGGACAGCGATGAACGCAATACCGAGGAAGGCAGTCCGTTCCGGCGTCGTTTCTTCGCCAGCCGGAACCTGGATCAGGCGATGCGGGACTATGCACCCGGCGCAGATGTGGTGATCGACGGACTGGTGTATCGATCGGCGGGGGTCACGCTCAACTGGAAGCGGCCTGCGGGGGAATCGGACTCCCGTGACATCCAAAGTCTGGGCTTTGTCTGGCATTGCCAAGCATGTGGCGCTGCCGGCACGCTTCATGGTCGGGCCGAAGAATGCCCGGAATGCGGGGCAACCGGCGAAACGCTTCGGCAACACGAATATTTGCGGCCAGCCGGCTTCGCAGCAGAACGGGAGCCTGCACATGCCGAAGCGGACATCGTCTCCTATGTGCCGCCTGAGCCTCCTATTGTCGCCGCGAGAGGGGCAAGCTGGCATCCGTTGCGGGTGCCGGAACTCGGGCGATCCCGCACGAGCGCGAACGGCTTGGTATTTTACGCCAGCGCGGGCAGCGAGCAGGGCAACGGCTATACAATATGCCTTCATTGCGGCCGCGCGCAGGCGGAAGGTGTGCCTGGAAGTCCGTCCTTCGCCGAGCATAGGCCACTCCGTTACACAAAAGCCGACGATGACGGGAAATGCCCCGGCGCGTCGAAGCCATTTGCGATCAAGCAGAACCTCCTGCTCGGCCACGAGGTCCGCACCGACGTATTTGAGTTGCAACTCAGCGGGCTCGATCATTCGGGCGCCGCATGGGCATTCGGATCGGCGTTGCGCACGGCGCTGACACGCGAACTCGGCGTCGAACTGAACGAGGTCGGGCTCTGGGTTGAGCCTCGGCAGACCGCGATCGGCGGCCGAAGCCACACCCTGTTCCTGTTCGATCATGCGGCAGGCGGTGCCGGTTTTTCCGCAAGAGCAAAGGACACGTTCGCGAAGCTGTTGAACCCCGTCCGCGACTTGCTCGATTGCAAGGTGGATGGTTGCGTCAAGGGCTGTTCCGCTTGCGTCCTGACACCCGATCTGCACGACCAGCAGCGGATTATCGACCGGCAGGCCGCGCTTTCCTTTGTCGATGGTCACTTGCATTTGCTGGCCGCACCGGATTCCGCCGATCTGTTCATCCCTGGAGCCAGCTTTAGCGACGATCTCGCGGACGAATTGGCGGCGGGGAGCGGAGCCGCAATAGTCTGGAGCGAGTCTTTCGATCTGGCCGAGTTGCACGATGGCAACTTCCTCCGCTTGGCGGCATTTCTTCAGCGTTCCGGGCGCCCGCTCACCCTCGTTCTGACGCAGGCGGCCTTGTCGGGAATGGACGATGCGACGCGGCTGGGGTTGCGGGATCTAGCGATCCGCTATGATATTACCTTGTGCCAAGGGGCTGCACCACGCTTCGAGAATGGCGCTGTCGCTGTCGCCACCGTTGCGAATGGTCGGGCTGGAGAGATTTGGGCGACCCGTGACGGCAAGGCCGGTATTCTGGGTTCCGGGTGGGGTGTCGCTGCCGAGTTGCCGATCCTGCGCGCGCATTGGGACGCCAAAGTCGATAGTGATGCGTTGCCTGTCGACATCCTGGAGCCACGCGCAGACGCCGCGTTCGTGAGCTTCACGAAGGCATGCGACGGCTCGCTTTCGAGTTTCGGTGCACATTTGCTCGAACTGGTGAAACCCCTTCTCCAGCGCGTGGGTGGTTGGCGGCCGGGCCGCCTTGTTAGGGTTGAATATTTCGATCGCTATCTGAAATGCCCGCTCAGTGTCCGTTTGGCCTGCGAATGCATTGCGGCGCTTGCCAGGACCATCGGGAGCGCGGAGCAAACGCAAATGTTGCTGGTGAGTGAGCCGTGGCGCTCTGATCCCCGCTATGACGACAAACGACCTTGGCAGGTGAGCCACGATTGGCGATCCGACGGCGACCGCGCCGAAGTGACGGAGGCCGTCTCTGCCAAGCTCGGCTTGAAAGGATCGTTGAGGCTAAAAAGAGATCGGCACGCGCGGGAGATGGTTCTGACCTTCGATGACTCAACGTCGGTGACGCTGGTTTTCGATCAAGGATTTGGCTGTTGGTCAGGTCCGAAGGGCATTCCCCTTCGCTTCGACTTCGACGCGGACCCACAGGACCAGGCCGCGAAGCTGATCGCGCTCAACGCGGTGGTCCAGGGGCCTAGCGATCCTTCCTACATAGTTGTGCACCGATAGTTCCGCTCTTCGCGTGTCATAGTGCTATGGCGTAAACGTAGTTCTCATCATCACCAACGGCGGCGCGCCAGCCTACACTGGGTCCGTCCAACCGGCTGTTGGACAATTGCTGGGTTTGGCCACGCCTCAACGAGGCGGGTGGGGGGAGCCATATTCTCTCGAAGTTCCGCCTCTTTTCGCCCGCCTTCTCCCGACGTTCGTTTATGATGCGCGCGCGTTTATGGCGGGAAGGATCGCCATATAGAATCCGCGAATCCAGCGCCCTTACCCTGGTGGTATCGCAGTTGGTATGGGCGTGGAGCGTGAGCGGAAAGTTCAATAACTACAATGCGAACCCAAACCCATTGACCATCGAGTGGGAGTGAGGGGTATGGGATACCCTGGAGGGCTTTAGAGGGGAACAGTGAGCTGCTGCCGGTTTTTCGGACACCGAGTAAAGGTGTTTGAGGAAACCGGAGGTGGGGCATGGCGGCTCGCCAAACTTAAAGTTGGCCGAACGCCATCAGCATCCCCATATAGAAAAGGTGTGGCTCGCCAAGCGTTGAAGCAACCAGGTTGGTCGTCGACGAGGCTAGAACGTTCGATCAGCTGGCCGTTGGGCTCTTGAGCCGTTGTGACCAGGCCTCCACTCGTCGCAAGCGCTTGAGGAGCACAAATGACAGCCGCCGCACAGTTCGATTTTCTGCGCGGGTTTGGCGCATTCGCTTTCTCGGGGCCGTTCCCGTCGGCGTATTCTGAACCCGGGCTTGTCGGACGGGCGGGTCCGGGTCTGCCCGTTCGCTCCAAGGACGTCGCAATGGCCAACAGGAAGACGCCAGCGCTATCGATGGTCAGGGCTTCCCCGGCGTGTAATGAGCGGACGACAACGCAGGTGTAATCAACGCTGAAAGCGGTTCACCGGAATAAAGCCGAGCCACCGCTTTCCGATCCGGACCCAATCGCTGAGTTCAAGGAGTTCTTTGATGACGGATTCCAACGCTCATGTGATCGGATTTCAATGCCCGAATTGCGGGCATGAGCTCGAACAGACAATCGGGCAACTCAAGTTGAGCGAGCGCATGGTCTGTCCGGGATGTGGCGTCGTAATCAACATTGACGCGAATAGATTAGCCAATGCTGTCGACGAAATTCAGAAAGCCGCCGCGAAAGCGCCCCCGGAGATCACGATCAAATTCTTCCGCTAGCCTTTCATGCGCCCGGCGGCGGCGTTTGGAGGTTTGTGCGACGGGGGTTGGTCCGGCCGGTGCGCCGATTGCCTCGCATGGCCCCATCCTCTCACGCGTTGAGGCTTCCGGCAGACCCGGGGCGGTTCACGACGCCGTCCCCATGACGCCATTCCCATATCGTCAAATCGGGCTGCCGAGAACGCCAAGAAAACTTTCGCGCCAGGCGGTGATGTTGTTTCGATGCAGAACCTCCATCATGTCCCGCCAGCGTTCCCGCCGCTCCTCAATTGGCATCTGCAGCGCTTTCTGCAAGGCTTCCGCGACCGCGCCGGGGTCAAATGGATTGGCGATCAGCGCGGCGTCAAGCTCGTAGGCGGCCCCGGCAAACGGCGAGAGAATGAGCACGCCCGGGTCTTCAGGATTCTGTGCCGCCACATATTCCTTGGCGACTAGATTCATTCCATCGCGCAACGGGGTGACGAGCGCGACCGAGCTGATCCGAAAGAAACCGGCCAGCGAATGCTGGGAAAAGCTCCTGTTCAGATATTGGATCGGCGCCCAGTCGAGTCGCGCATAGCGACCCGCCACGTCGCCAGCGAGTGCGCCGAGTCTCTGGCGCAGCGCGCAATATTCAGGAACCTCGCTGCGTGTTGCGGTAGCAATCTGGAGAAGTCGGACGTGATTGCGTTGCTCGGGATAGTCCTCCAGAAAACAGGCAAAGGCTTTGAAACGATGCTCCAGGCCCTTGCTGTAGTCGAGCCGGTCTACTCCAATGATCAACTTGCGGCCCTGCAGGCTCTCGTGCAGTCGGCGCGTCGTCCTGGACTTCACAGCTCGAGCCGCCATGTCGGCGATAGCGTCCGGATCGACACCGATCGGAAAAACGCCGGAGCGAAGGTCGTGATCGAACGCGTGAATGCGGCCGTCGGCTGACACCTCGCCGCCGGCGCGGCGAACGATGGCGTCGTGGAAGGCGGTCAGATCCTCAATTGTCTGGAAGCCGACGAGATCGTAGGCGCACAGCGACTTCAGAATTTCGAGGTAATGAGGAAGAGCCGCCAGAACACCCAACGATGGAAATGGCGTATGCAGAAAAAATCCGATCCGTTGCGCGGCCCCAACGCGGCGAAGTTCCTCGGCCATTGGGATCAGGTGGTAGTCATGCACCCAGACGAGGTCGTTCGGCTTGAGCAGGGGCGCAAGCGTGTCGGCGAGCAGGGCGTTGACCCGTAGATAGGCGGCGAAGTCCTGACGGGTGAAGTTCACCAGATCGAGGCGATAATGGAACAGGGGCCACAGCGCGGCGTTCGATAGGCCGCTGTAATAGCCGTCATAATCGGCACGGGTGAGATCGACCGTGGCGTAAGTGACGCCATCCGCTTCGACAAGGCGCGGCGGCGAGCGCGCGCTTTTCAGCTTGCCGCTCCATCCAAACCATAAGCCGCCGGAATGGTGGAGGGCGTCGACAACGCCCGTCACAAGTCCGCCGCTGCGCTGAGCGCCCTCACCGGGAAGAGCGACACGGTTCGAGACAATGACCAGGCGCCTCAAGCGCGTTCCTTTTCGTCAGTCACGGTCGCCTCGCGTGGAAGCGCAAAAGCTCTCCGAGAGCCCAATGTTGCGCAACTACTGTAGCAGCCGAGGACGGTGGCGTCTCTCAAGACGTCCGAAACGCCGCAGAGCTCCCGAATGGGGTTGGTCCGCCGGAAACAAAACGAGCGCTCCCCTTGCTTTGAACGCAATCGAGGTCCATATAGTCATTACTCGTTGATTTGGCCGACATGGCTTCGCGGTGTCACAGACCCGCCATCTTCTTTCAAATTTTCGATAGTGAATGCATGCGCCATCCGGCGCGGCATAGCGCTCCATTCGAGCCCCGGAAATAAGCGCCGACGCCGACCACGGATGTACTGGCGGCTAGGAGAGCATTCCGGCTCGGATGGACACCATCAGGCGGCGCGCCTTCGCTTGCCCCGCAGAAATCCACAGCCATCATGGCCCATCGCACCACGCAGACCATCGTTCGCTTTTCAAGCGCCTTCCTGCTGCCTGGCTTCGACAAGCCGCAACCGGCCGGGGACTACCGCGTCGACCATGACGAGGAGTCCATCGACGGCGTCTCCCGGCTTGCATGGCGCCGCATGGGTTCATTCATCCATCTGCCTGGGATCGGCGTCCGAAGTTCGACCCATCAAATGGTCCCGATCAATCCAGTGGACCTCGACGCCGCCCTCGAAAAGGACAACAAAACAGCATGAACGCTCCAAATATTTCTCGACGCGCCACCCGTCCGATCCGCCCTGAAGCCGCAACGCATCTCTACGCCGTGGGGCAGGCGGTCCGGCTGACGGGCGGCTTCACCGAGCGGTCCAAAATCGCCGGCGTCTATCACATTACCGGCACGCTCCCGCCGAGAGGAGATTTTCCCCAGTATCGTATCCGTAACGACGACGAGCTTTATGAACGGGTGACGACGCAGGACAACCTCCAGCCGGTAAGCGCCTCGTCCGACGGCGAAGGCGCAACTCTCATCGAAAGGACGTTCCGCCATGGCCAAGGGGCAGAAGCCCGGCCATCGCGAGATTAGAAAGCCGAAGCGGGAAAAGCCCGCATCGAAGCCTGCAGACCCCTTCGCCAATCAGACCAGACTCGCCGCGAACCAAACGCCAAGCGCGCCAAAGGCGAAGCGCGAAGGTCGTGACGTACCGTGACTCCGGGAATCGGCGATGAAGAATCGTGATCGCGTTCCGCCGTGTCTGTGAAGCTTGAGGCCACCGCAAAAGGACCGCGGCGGCCCCCCTGCTCCCCGCGCTTATCGCCAGTCTTGATACTTGCCGGATACTTGCCAACTCGGCGCGCCTTCAAGGCGCTTCATGCCATTCCGGGGAACAGACCCGGACGCGAACGAGCCTGTCCGGCCACGCAATGCTCCCATTTCGCTATTTGAGTTGGCGCGGACTTTCCAGCCGCAGCGATTGGCGCGAAAAATGGCGCGAGTTCCGTTCGACGCCGACCTGCGATCGCGGGTCGTCTGGCTGAGTTTTTCGGCGGCAATTCAGGAAGAATGAGATGATCGATGGCCTCGCCCATCTGCCGAAGGAGCCTGCGGATCGGCTTACGGCGCCGTTCCTGCGGTTCGTTCGTGTCGAGGCGATCGCCGGCGCTGTCCTGCTTCTTTTTGCGCTGATCGCATTGGCTCTTGCCAATTCGAGCTGGTCCGCCCGCTATCTTTCGTTCTGGGAGATAAGGGTTGGCTTTTCCGCGGGCGATGTCGAATTCGCGCGTTCGCTGAAACATTGGATCAACGACGGGCTGATGACGTTCTTCTTCTTCGTCGTCGCGCTCGAACTCAAGCGTGAAATGATTCTGGGGGAACTGAATAGTCCGCGACGAGCGGCTTTTCCGATGGCGGGGGCGCTTGGCGGAATGATCGTTCCGGCCGGACTCTATCTGCTTCTGGTAGGAGGCCGGCCGGTTGCGAGCGGTTGGGGGACGGTCATGTCGACTGACACCGCTCTTCTGATCGGCTGTCTCGCGGTTCTCGGCCGTCGCATTCCTGAAAGTCTGCGGCTGTTCCTCTTGGCGCTAGCGATCTTCGACGATGTCGGAGCCATCCTGGTTGTGGCGATCTGGTATGGGCACACGCTGAACTGGATTCCGCTGGCGTTGGCTGGCGTGGGCGTGGTTGCGGTAGCCGGCGTCGCGCGCCTCGGGATTCGGAGCATGCTCGTCTATTTTGCAATCGGCGGCGGCATCTGGCTGGCGCTGGACGCCTCCGGCGTCCATGCGACGCTTACGGGCGTGATCCTTGGACTGATGACGCCGGCGCGGAGCTGGGTCAGCGACAATCGTCTGCATGCGATTCTCGATCGGGTGGTGGCCTATCCGCCAGGCGAACACTGGAGCGGCGACACCATCGGCAGACGCGATCTGCGCCGGGCAAGCGTGGCGACACGGGAAGCTCTGTCGCCGATCGAGCGTCTCGAGATCGCTCTTCATCCCTGGGTCGCCTTCGCGATCATGCCGATTTTCGCATTGGCGAATGCAGGCATCCGGATCGTTCCCAGCACATTCGATGCTGTACTGGCGTCTGCGATTTTTGTCGCGTTTGTCGTTGGCAAGCCGGTGGGCGTGGTGATCTTCAGCAGTTTAGCCGTAAAACTCCGCCTCGCCGTGCGCCCGGACGAACTGCGCTGGAGCATGCTGGCGGCCGGAAGCGCTCTGACCGGCATCGGGTTCACCATGGCTTTGTTCATAGCGACGCTTGCTTTCGATCCGGCTCTCCTGGATTCGGTCAAGCTCGGCATTCTGGCCGCCTCGATCGTTTCCGCCGCCGGAGGTCTGGCTGGCCTTCTGTGGCTGACCGCACGGAGCAGGTCGGCGGAGCTCCGGAAAGGGCATGTCCAATTGTAGGCAAATCACCGCGATGACGAGAGCGACGATGACCCCGCCGGCGGAAACGATCGAGGCGGCCGGAATGCGAGAATGATCCAGCCCTGGATCGTCATGGCTTTTGCCCGGTCCAAGGAACGTCTTCGCCGCGCAGGCGTTTCAGACGCAAAGCATTGCATCGTCCGGAGAAGATGTTGCAAGCGTCGGCGTCGCAGCCCCTCATTGTCGGCGCGGGTCCGACCGGCCTCGCGGCGGCCCTGTTTCTGGCCGAGCACGGCGTGGCGGCGCGGCTGATCGACAGGGCGGAAGAGGCGAGCCGCACGTCCCGCGCCCTGGCCGTCAACCCGCGTTCGCTTGAGTTGCTGCGGTCGAGCGGCGTCGCCGCCGCCATCCAGGCCGAAGGCCGCGCCATCGAAGGCGTGTGTTTCTATGAGGACTGGAAGCCGCTCGCCACGCTCCAGTTCGACAATCTGCCCTCACGCTATGCGATGACCGTCCTGCCTCAGGCGCGCATCGAGGCGCTGCTCGCGGAAGCTTTGGCCTGGCGCGGCGTCAAGGTCGAACGGGGCGTCGCCTTTGAAGCGATGGAGCAGGACGCGACCGGCGTGCGCGCGAGGCTGCGGGCCGCGAACGGAGAGGCGCGGACGGTCGCCGCCTCCCTGCTGCTCGGCGCCGACGGCGCGCACAGCCAGGTGCGCGAGGCGCTGGGAATCCCCTTCAAGGGACACGCCTTTCCGGAGGCTTGGCCGCTGTTCGATCTCGAACTCGACGACCCGCTCGACCTGGATCATGCGCATGTTGACTTCCTGGCGCGCGGGCTTGTTTTCCTGCTTGGCCTCCGCCCGGGACTGTGGCGCGTCTTTGGCGACGTTCCGGACCTCCTTTCGCGGCTGCCTCGGGGCGCGCGCCCGGGCCGGATTCTGTGGGAGTCCAGCTTCCACATCGCCGACAAATGCGCGGACCGGGTCGAGCAGGGCAGGGCGGCGCTCGCTGGCGACGCGGCCCATATTCACTCTCCCGTCGGGGCGCGCGGCATGAACCTCGGGATAGAGGACGCCTATGTCTTTGCGGCTTGCGCGGCGAACGCTCTCGGCGGCGCTCCCGGGTGGCTCGCCGATTACGGCCGGCTGCGTCATCCCGTCCACGCCAAAGTGGTCGCCCGCATGGATCGGCTGACGGCGCTCGCGCGCGGCCAGCCGGCCTGGGTGAGGCTCGCCCGCCATTATCTCTTCCCGGCGCTCGCCGGTTTCGGCCCGTTTGCCCATAAGATGCAGAATTTCGTCGCCGGCCTCGACGAACCGACAAAGGTGCGGTGACCAGGGAAACGCCTGCATCGCCCGCGTCGCGCCTGCGGAAGTCGAAGGCGACGCCGTGAGGGAAAATTGCGCGCGGGCGCTTCCGCCCGGTTGAAAGCGTCGTCAGAGCCGGCCGATCACCCGCCGCAGCCGCTCGCGCACGTCCTCCGCGAGCGCCTTGAGTTCGGCATTGTCGATCGCCTGCATCGAGGCGACCGGATCGATGGCCGCAACCTCGCTGCGCCCGGGCTCCACTTCCTGGACGACGACATTGCACGGCAGCATCGTGCCGACCTTGTCCTCGCGCTTGAGCGCCTCGAAGGCGAGCCGCGGATTGCAGGCGCCGAGGATGACATAGGGACGGAAATCGGCTCCGATCTTTTCCTTGAGCGTGTTTGCGACGTCGATCCGGGTCAGAACGCCGAAGCCTTCCTCCTTGAGCGCGGCCTCGACCTGCTCGATCGCGGCCGCGATCGGCTTGTCGACAGTGGTCGCTGTATAATAGTCCATCGGCGCATTCCCATCTAAGCCCATGTCGCCGCAACGCATGAATGGGGTCATGGTTCCTGGCGGCAAGGCCGAATTTAACCCCCGAGCCCGTCGGCGGATCCGTGGCGGGCGCGCTTGGGCGCAGATGCGATCATAAGGCAAAGGCCGCGGCCTGTCTTGCCGATCTCGGCGCTGCTCTCCCGCCCTGGCCCCCGATCGACGCGCCGTGGCCGATCTTGCGCCCCTGGCGTGGTAATCCGGACGAAAGTGGCCGACAATTTCGTCTGAAGCGCTGGCGCGCCGCTTGCTCTCCGCGCGGGGCGGCGTTCGCGAGAAACTTTGCGGACAGGCCGCGTCGCAAACACGCCAATCCGGAGGGCGAAATGGCGGAAAACAAGGTCACGATCGAGCAAAAGGACAATGGCAAATGGGCGTGCTTCCTGCACTTGCCGGAAGCCGGCGACCCGGTCGATCTGGGGAAGGAATTCAAGACCGAGGAGAAAGCCGAAATGTGGTCGGATACGTCGGAGGCCGTCACCGCCATCGACATGATGACTCGCAAGTTCAAGAAATAACGCGGCAGTGAGGCGCCGCTGCAACAGCAGGCTGCGCGCCGGAGTCGATCAGCGCCGGCCGGGATGCGTCCGGCCGACGAACTCCCGATCAAAACGTAGTTATTTCCGTCGCTTGGATGGGGAGTGGCGGGTGACGCCGCCGCAACGGCAGACGCGGCGCGGCTGCTGTCGCGGCGGCGATTTTGCGGAGGGAATCGGGATGGCGCGGACTTTCGCCGCCACCCCGCCGATGGCGCCGGCCAGGGCATTCGTATAGCTTGAGCCCATCATCTCAGCCGTTGCGAGGGCCGGGGCAGGGGCCCGTATGCGCCGTCCACCCCGGGGAGGAATTGGTTTGCGTCCGACGTCATTGGTTTCAGTTTCGGTTCCGCCGTCGATCGCCTGGCGGCGCATGCGCGCTTACCTCCTTGTCCTGATCCTTCCGGCCCTGCTCGCCGCTTGCGCCCGCCCCGGCGTCGATCCCATGTATCCGCCCGTGGCCGCCCGCGCGCCGGGCGCGACCGACCACACCATTCTCATTGCGACGACGCGCAAGCGTTCGCCCGATCCCGGCGCGATGTTCAGCGGCGAGCGCGGCAAGGGGATCGAATATGCCGAGGCCGTGGTCAGCGTCCCGCCGACCCATGTCTCCGGCAATATCGAATGGCCGTCGCAGCGCCCCGGCAATCCCAACACCGATTTCGTCACCCGCGAATCCTCCTATCTCGACAGCGAAAAGGCCTTCGTCGCGGCGGTCAACCAGCAGTTGGCGCAGCGGCCGCCCGGACATCGCGACGTGATGCTGTTCGTCCACGGCTACAACACCCTGTTTCCGGAAGGCCTTTATCGCCTGGCGCAGGTTGCGCACGATTCCAAGGCGCAGGGCGTGCCCGTCTATTTCAGCTGGGCCTCGCGCGGCGAGCTGGCGGGCTATGTCTATGACCAGAACAGCGCCACCATCGCGCGCGACGCTCTGGAGCATATCCTGGTCCTGCTCGCGAAAAGCAACGCCGAGAAGATCAACGTCCTCGCCCATTCCATGGGGAATTGGGTGACCGTCGAAGCCTTCCGCAACATTGCGATGACGAGGGAGTTTCGTGGTTATGGCCATAAACTCGGCGCGATCATCCTCGCCTCGCCGGACATTGACGTCGATGTGTTCCGCTCGCAGATGGCGCGCATCGGAACGCCGAAAAAGCCCTTCCTCATCGTTTTGTCGCGCGACGACCGCGCGCTTGCCGTGTCCCGCTTCATCGCCGGCGACAAATCGCGGCTGGGCGATTACAAGCACGCCGCCAATCTGACCAAATATAACGCGATCGTCGTCGATCTGAGCGATGTGAAGGGCGAAAATCCCCTTAACCACGATAAATTCGCGGAAATCGCGAAGATCGCGCCCCAGCTCAGGCAGGTGCTCGCCGAGGGGGTCGGCAAGAAGGGTTCAGTGGACCAGCTCAATCCGGTCGAGGATGCGCCCGGCGTCGTCAAGACCGCGCTGACGCTTCCAATCGCCATGGTGGCCGCCCCGATCGTCATCATCGCCCGCCAGGCGCAATAAAGGGCGTTTCGACGCCGGAGCGCGTGTTTACGCCAGATCCGCAAATATAGATCAAGCACTGAGGGCAATTACCCACCTCCGATTTTTGAGCGGGGGCGTTGCGATTTTTGTGGTGTTCAAGTGACTGTGGCGAGGATGACGTTGAAGGGTTGGCGCCTTTGATGCGTGCGGTGTCGACGGTCGTTCGCACGTCCGCTTCAGCTTCGGCGGCCCACATGGCGCGGTAGCCGTTGGTGACTTTTCTTTGGATCACGCATGGGCGGAGTTTTCGCTCCGAGGTGTTGTTCGTGGGGTCGACCTCGCCGGGATAATCGCAAAAGATGAGAAGCTGGCCGCGCGCGCGCCCGATTTTGGCTTGCAGCTCTCGGGCGACATCGCATCTCGTCGGCGCGGCCAGAAGGGCTCCGAGCTGTTTTTCCAACGCTCGCTTTTTTCTCGCCAGGGTTGAAGCCGCGAGGTCCGCTATGCCTCGGGCCAGATCTAACGCCTTTCCCTGGTCATTGCACGACGTTTATTTGTCTGGGATTTGTCGGATATTTTTCTAGCTCGGGCGGGAGTTTGGCGTGAATGGGCTTTTTTAGCAAGGCCGTAGCGCGTTCGCCGGCGGCGCCATGGCGGGGCAGGGCATGGCGACGGCGCGAACCGGTCCGCGACCGAGCGGCGACGGTCAATTTTCCATATCCGAATAGCGCCATGCGCCTTTTCCTGGCCCAGGAGCGCGAAGCGCATTGCCGGCGTCGCGAAAAGCCTCCAAGCTCCAGCCTCTGAACGAGGCGTTTGATCATGCCCCTGCCTGAACCGCAGCCGTCCCGCGAGGGCGGCGGCCTTTTTGCCGACCTTTACGAACTGACTATGATGCGCGCCTATGCGGCGCTCGGCATGGAGGCCGAGGCCGTGTTCAGCGTCTTCGTCCGCAAGCTGCCGAAAGAGCGCAATTTTCTCATCGCCTGCGGGCTCGACGAACTGCTCGACGAGATCGAGCGCTTTCATTTCTCGCCGGACGATATCGTCTATCTTCGCACGCTCAACCTTTTCCCCGAGGATTTTCTCGACGAGCTTCGCCGCTTCCGTTTCGCCGGCGACATTTTCGCGCTGCCCGAAGGAACGCCGTTCTTCGCCGGCGAGCCCATTCTGGAAATCCGCGCGCCGATCGGTCAGGCGCAGGCGCTGGAGACCTTGATCCTCAACCGCATCGGCTTGCAGACGCTGCTCGCGTCGAAAGCCTGGCGGGTCGTCAATGCGGCGGCGGGGCGGCGGGTGATGGATTTCGGCGCCCGCCGCGCCCAGGGCGGCGACGCCGCGCTCCACGGCGCCCGCGCCTTCGCCATCGCCGGGATCGAGGGAACCTCGCTGCTGGAGGCGGGCGCGCGCTATGGGCTCCCGGTGGCGGGAACCATGGCCCATAGTTTCGTCGAAGCTTTTTCGCGCGAGGAGGAGGCTTTCGACGCTTTCGCCACGCTCTATCCGCAAACGGTTCTGCTGGTGGACACTTATGACACGCTGCAGGGCGTGGGCAATGCTGTTCGTCTGGCGCAAAAGCTCGGACCGGAGCGCCGGCCGATGGGAATCCGTCTCGATTCCGGCGACCTGCTCGCCCTTTCGCTTTCGGCGCGGGCCTTGCTGGACGATGCGGGACTGGGCGATATGAAAATCATCGCCAGCGGCGGTCTGGACGAGGCGAAAATCGACGCCTTGGTCAAAGGCGGCGCCCCCATCGACATTTTCGGGGTGGGAACGGACATGAGCGTTTCGGCCGACGCGCCTTCGCTCGATATTTCCTACAAGCTGACTGAATATGCCGGCGCCGGCCGCATGAAGCTCTCCGCGGCCAAGGCGACCTTGCCCGGCCGCAAGCAGGTTTTCCGCCGCGAAGCCGACGGCGTCGTGACGGATGACGTCATCGCCCGCGTCGACGAGCTTTTGCCGGGGACGCCGCTGCTGGTCCAGGTCATGCGCGGCGGCAGGCGGATCGCGCCGCCCGCGGTCGATCTTTCGGTTCTGCGCGCGGCGGCGGCCCGGGCCATCGCCAGGCTGCCGCCGGATCTGCGCGCGCTGTCCCCAGCGCCGAAGCCATTTCCGGTCGCGATATCGCCGCGGCTCGAAGCCGATGCGGACGCCTTGCGCGCCCGCCTGAGCGGCGCCCAGGGATCCGCGCTTCGAACGGCGCTGTAATTTTGCCTCTGGACCTTTTGCAGCGGTCGGCAATAATCCGACCGGCGGAGGGCGTTCCGATGACGACAGACGACCGGATGACCTGGATGTGGTCGGAAGCAATGGCCATTTTTTCCCGCGCCGAGCGGTTGCGCGACGCGGCGCCCGCGCGGCGGAGCGCGGGAAGCGCGACCTGGGAGCCTGCGGTCGACGTCGTTGAAACGGAGGCCGAAGTCCTCGTCCTCGTCGCTCTGCCCGGCGTTCGTGAACAGGACGTCGAGGCCGCGATCGAAGGCTCCTCGCTCGTCGTGCGGGGCCGGCGCGGCTTCCCGCCGGAATTGCGCGCGGCCTTCGTCCACCGCCTGGAACTGCCACGCGGCGCGTTCGAACGGCGCATCTCTTTGCCCGCCAGCCGTTACGAGGCAGTCGTCCGCGCCATGCGCGAGGGGCTGCTGATCGTCAGCCTGCGCAAATCCGTCTGAGGAGGCGAAAATGGCCGACGAATCCGAGCCGACCCCGGTCGCCGCCGAAGCCGGACCCGAAGCGGGAGGGCAGGGCGCCCAGCCCGGGGAACTGATCGTCATACCGGTGCGCGACGTCGTTCTGCTGCCGGGCACGGTGATGCCGATCGGCATCGGGCGCGCGGTTTCGATCGCCGCCGCGCAGCAGGCCGTGCGCGAGGAACGCCAGATCGGCGTGCTGATGCAGCGCGATCCCAAACAGGAGGATCCGACCGCGCTAGACCTGCACCGCACCGGCGCCGTCGCCAATATTCTGCGCTATATCAGCGCCCCCGACGGAACCCATCATATCGTGCTGCAGGGCGAGCAGCGCTTTCGGGTGATCGATTTCGTCTCGGAGCGCCCGGTCATCGTGGCGCGCGTCCAACGCTTCGCCGACCCGGAGACGCTTACCCCGGAAATCGAGGCGCGGTTTCGGTTCCTGCAGCAGCAGGCCGCCGAAGCCTTCCGCCTCATGCCGCAGGCGCCGCGGGAGCTGATCGAGACGGTGGAGTCGATCCCTTCGCCCGGCGCTCTGGCGGATGTGGTCGCCGCTTATCTCGATATTGGGGCCAACGCCCGCCAGGAATTGCTCGAAACTTTCGATGTCGTGGCGCGCATAGAAAAGGTGACCAAACTCCTCGGCGAGCGGCTGGAAGTGCTGCGGCTTACCCATGAAATCGGCCAGCAGACCAAGGCCGCCTTCGACGAGCGCCAGCGCGAGGCCATATTGCGCGAGCAGATGGCGGCGATCCAGCGCCAGCTCGGCGAAGGCGACGGCCGCGCCGACGAGGTCCGCGAGATCGGCGAAAAGATCGCCAGGGCCAACATGCCGAAGGAGGTCGAGGATCAGGCGCGCAAGGAGCTGGCGCGCTACCAGCGCATGTCGGAAGGCTCCGGCGAGGCCGGGCCGCTGCGCACTTATCTCGACTGGCTGACCGAACTGCCCTGGGCCCTGCCCGAACCCAAGCCGATCGATATCGCCGAGGCGCGCCGCATCCTCGACGCCGATCATTTCGGGCTGGCGAAGATCAAGCAGCGGATCGTGGAATATCTCGCGGTGCGCAAGCTCGCGCCGGGCGGCAAGGCGCCGATCCTTTGTTTCGCCGGGCCGCCAGGCGTAGGCAAGACTTCGCTCGGCCAGTCGATCGCGCGGGCGCTCGGGCGCGCCTTCGTGCGGGTGAGCCTTGGCGGCGTCCATGACGAGGCCGAAATCCGCGGCCACCGCCGCACCTATATCGGCGCCATGCCGGGCAATATCATCCAGGCGATCCGCAAGGCTGGATCGCGCGATTGCGTGCTGATGCTCGACGAAATCGACAAGATGGGCGCCGGAATCCATGGCGACCCGGCGGCGGCCATGCTCGAAGTGCTCGATCCCGAACAGAATTTTTCTTTCCGCGACAATTATCTTGGCCAGCCCTTCGATCTCTCCCACGTCGTTTTCATCGCCACCGCCAATATGCTGGAGTCCATTCCCGGCCCCTTGCGCGACCGCATGGAGATCATCACGCTCGCCGGCTATACCGAGGACGAGAAATTCGAGATTGCGCGGCGCTATCTCGTGGCGCGCCAACTCGAAGCCAATGGCCTGACCGCCGAGCAGGTCCGCATCGACGACGAGACGCTGAAGCGCATCATCCGCGATTACACCCGCGAGGCCGGCGTGCGCGGTCTCGAACGCGAGATCGGCCGGGCGTTGCGCCATGCGGCGATGAAGATCGCCGAAGGCAGCGCGGAGCATGTCGAGTTCGGGGCCGGCGATCTGGCGGCGATCCTGGGTCCCGCATTGTTCGAGAACGAAACGGCGATGCGGACCAGCGTGCCGGGCGTGGCGACCGGGCTCGCCTGGACGCCGGTCGGCGGCGACATATTGTTCATCGAGGCGGCGCGCGCGCCGGGTAGGGGCGGCCTGACCCTCACCGGCCAGCTCGGCGAAGTGATGCGGGAGAGCGCCCAGGCCGCTTTGACGCTCGTGAGGAGCCAGGCGGCGTCCTTCGGCGTTGCGCCGGACATTTTCGAAAAAAGCGACATCCATATCCATGTGCCGGCCGGCGCCACGCCCAAGGATGGCCCGAGCGCCGGCGTCGCCATGTTCATTGCGCTCGTCTCGCTGCTGAGCAATCGCACGGTGCGCAGCGACACGGCGATGACCGGGGAGATTTCCCTGCGCGGCCTGGTGCTGCCGGTCGGCGGCATCAAGGAAAAGGTCACGGCGGCGGCGCGCGCGGGGCTCAAGCGCGTGATGCTGCCCGCGCGCAATCGCCGCGATTACGACGATATCCCGGAGGACGCGCGCAAAAGCCTCGAATTCGTCTGGCTGGAGCGTGTCGAGGACGCGGTCGCGGCGGCCTTTGAAAGCGACGTCGCGCCGGAAGCCGCTCACGCTACGAATTGAACGCCCGCGCGCGCCAACTCATCGAGCGCATCCGCTCCGTCTTCGGCAGTGACAGGCGCGGTGGCGGAGGTCACGAGAAGGGTCGGAAATCCGGCGGCGACGCTGTCGAGCGCCGTCGCTTTGACGCAGACATCGAGCGCCAGGCCGCAGACCCAGACGCGCCTCGCCTTGCGCCGCCGCAATTCGTCGGCGAGGCCGGTGCGGTCGAAGGCGGAATATTGATCCGAATCCAGGCGGTCGCCCTTGGTGACGATCATGGTGGAGGCGGGGAGCTTGAGGTCGCGATGGAACGCGGCGCCGCTTTCGTCCTGCAAGCAATGGCGCGGCCACGGCCCGCCGCGGGCGGCAAAGCTCACATGGTCCGCCGGGTGCCAGTCGCGCGAGGCGACGACGAGCGCGCCGGCGCGCGTCGCCTCGTCGATCAACGCATTGACGCGCGGCAGAATGGCGTCGCCGCCGGCAATCGGCAAAGCGCCGCCGGGACAGAAATCGTTCTGAACATCGACGATCAGCAGAACGTCGCCTTGGCCGATATGATTGCCGCCGCTCATGAGGCGTCCCGTTTCCAGATCGGACACAGAACGCCCGGATCCGGAAACGGGTTGCAATGGCGAAGGCGCGTTCAGAAGGTCGCTGAAGCGCCCACGTAGAGGGTGCGGCCGGCGGTGCAGGATTGCTGGCCGCAATAATCGGTGAAGGTCGCCCCTTCATTGGCGATGCGGTCGATGTTGGGCGTGCGGTAGCCCATCATCCAGCGATTTTGTCGGCGCTGATGTTCCGGTAGCCGATGTCGTCAGCCATGATCACGAGAATATTGGGTCTATTGGATTCGGTGGGCTCCGCTTCCGATGGGCCGGAAAATGCGGCAGCGCCGAGGGTCAGACCGATCAATGCGCATTTCAGCATTTGCAACGCCATGTCGCCCTCCCAATCGGAAACAAAGCGATCTGACAGAGCGCATGTTTCTCCTGTATCCGCTGGCGCGGAATCAGCTGAGGAGCGGTGGGAATCCCGGCGCGCCATATTGGCGCGCCGGTCTTGTTGTGCCCGGCGAATTTACTCGCCCGAGTGACTGATAGTGCTGGCCGCCTTGACCTGGGCAATAATCTGATCGAGGTTGTAGCTTTCCGGCGCCTGCAACGGCGGAAACTCTTTGTACGACTCGAGTTCTTTCAGCCACAATTGCTGGCCGATCGGCAGCATGTTCCAATCATATTGGAAGGCAGTGACAGGGCCGCCAAGCGCGCCGCCGAGGGCCATCGCGCTTTTTTGCTCGATGCCGACCGACGTCTCGAATGGATCACGTTTGATGTTCTGGACGAGCGTGAAGTGGAATGGGATGAGCGGCAAGATCCAGCCGGCCGGCCCGGGCTGCGACATCGTATAGTACATCTTCCAGTTCTTGTAGCGCACCGCCGACGGGGTCGCGCCCGAGTAATAGAAGAAGTAATCGCGCGCCGACTTGTCGGACTTGCCTTCGAGGTAGTCGCGCTGATCAAAGCCATCGAGCTTCGTCTTGACGATGCCGGGATATTGGCCGGCTTCGATCTCCTTGTTTAGCCTATCGCCTTTCGCCCCGCCGGCGATGTCGACGAAGGTCGGCAGCCAGTCGAGCGCCGCGAACAGCTGGTTCTTGACCGTGCCTGGCTTGACGTGACCCGGCCAGCGAATGACCAGAGGCGCCCTATAGCCGCCTTCCCAGGCCTCGCCCTTCTGTCCCTTGAAGGGGGTGACGCCGCCGTCCGGGAAAGAAATCGCTTCGGCGCCATTGTCGGTGGTGAAGACCACGATCGTATCGTCGAGCTGGCCCATGTCCTCGAGTTTCTTCAGCACATAGCCGATGTTGTCGTCCAGCTGCTTCATGCCGGCTTCGTTGACGCCCCAGTCCTTGCCGCCTTTCGTGCCCACCATGTCCATGTACTTTGGCGGCAGCACGGTCGTCACGTGCATGCGCGCCGGGTTGTACCAGACAAAGAACGGCTTGTTGGTTTTCTTCGGGTCGTTGCGGTCGAGGAAGTCGATCACCTTGGCCGAGATCTCTTCGTCCACTGTCTTCGACCGCTCCAAAGTCAACGGCCCTTCGTCCTTGCATGTCTGATTCGCCTGCGTTCCGTCCGAGGAGTGGCACCACAAGATCGGGCGCGGCGGGGTCAGGCAGGTTGTGGTCTTGGGGTCGACGGCGCCGGGCACGTCTGGCACGCCGGGAATCAGCGTGTTTTTGCATGGCGGCGCGACGACTTGATCGGTCGGCGTCTTGTTGATGTCGGGGAAGCTCACCCCCTGCATCGCATCGAGATGGTAGAGATAGCCCCAATATTCCTGAAAACCATGCGCCGTCGGCAGCGCTTCCGTGTGGTCGCCGAGATGGTTTTTGCCGAACTCGCCGGTCGTGTAGCCGAGGTCGTGCAGGAATTTGGCGAGCGCCGGGGTGCCAGGCCGCAGATAAGACGGGCTGCCCGGCAATTGCGGCGGGATCAATCCGGTGCGCAGCGGGTACATGCCGGTGAAGAACGCGTTTCGGCCGGAGGTGCAGCTCTGCATGGCGACATAATCCATGAAGATGGCGCCCTCCTGACCAATCCGATCAATGTTGGGAGTCTCGCCGACCATAAGGCCGCGATGGTAAATGCTCGGCTGCATCCAGCCGATGTCGTCGCCCATGATGAACAGGATGTTGGGCTTCTTTTCGTCCGCCGCGGCGGCGCTCGACACCGGCAGCGCCGAAGCTGAAGCGATGAGGGCAAGCGTCCCTCCGATAGACCAAAATTGTCTGCCTAAATGCATTGCAACCTCCTGATTCATCTTAAATGTCGACGACGTGTTGCTTTCCATTCGGTCTTATTCGCCGGGCCGCGAAAACAATTCGCACCACTGGCCTCCATGGCCGATTCGTCAGCGATTGAGGCGCCCCGAGGCGTCGGCCGAAGCCGCGCCTGTCGGCGCCGCCCCCCGAGGGTCGTTGTCATTGTTCCTTCATTGTTCCTTGGCATCAGCAAAAACGGCCCGCCCGCCACGCGTCGTGGATCGACGCGTGGTCGACGCCAGTGAAAACGCGAATGAAGCGTCGCTGTTCCTCGCACCAGCGCAAATGATTTCGCCGAAGGCTTGACCTTGTGACGGTTCAAAGGCTTGTCAGAAATATTATTGTGCCCTGGCTGTTGATATAGGTCGTCTCGTCGAGAACCGTATGGGTGTTGAGGGCGAGGCTCTGCACGTTCCAATATGGCCATACCCAATTGCGCTGCGAGGCGATCGGCCAGGTGACGGAATAGGGGACGCCTTTGGCGACGTCCTGGCGGACGAAATTGATCGAATATTCGTCGGTGGCGTTGGGCGTATAGCCGCCCTTGACGTTCACGCTGGTGTCGGCGGCGTTGGAATGTTTGCGCAGCCCCGATCCCTGTGTGGCGGTGGGCGTGAAGCTTCCGGGAAGGTCGTAGCCGAGAGTGGAATCCCAGACGCCCGAGGCCAGCAGGTAATAGAGGTTCTGTTTCGTGCCGATCATCGCGAAGGAGCGCTGGCCGAGATAGCCGCTCGCCCCCGCGTCGATCTGCGTGCCGATTTCCGCCTGGACCGCCTTGGTCGGCTTGCGGGTCACCAGATTGATTTGGCCGCCCATGCGTCCGGGGCCGTCGAGCACTGAGGAATAGCCTTTGGAAATCTGGATTTCCGAGAGGTCGCCGGTGAGAAAGCGGCCGAAGTCGAGACGATTGTCGGCCGGCAGATAGATGCGCACGCCATCGAGATAGATCGGCGCCTGCCAGCGGTCGAAGCCGTGGACATAGATGTTCTGCTCGTTGCGCGGCCCGGCGAGATTGTCGGAGACGACGCCCGGCGTCAGCTCCGCCGCCTTGTCGAGCGTCGCCTTGTCGAAGGCTTTGATCTTTTGCGAAGTGATCGTGTCGCCGCCGAGCGGCGGCGTCGTCTTGGGCTGAAAGGGAATGCCCGAGGTCGCCGCGTCGTGCGCCGCGCCCCGGCTCGACCGCGCGGTCACGCTGAGCTGGCCGAGGTCATAGACGCCATTGTCCTGCCGCGCGGCCGACGCCTCGGCGCCATTGCCGCCGCTTTGCGCCATTGCGAAACCGGCCGGCGCCACGAGCGCGCCCGTCAGAGTGATCGTCGCCAAAGTCCTGTTCATTCTTACCCCACCAAGTTCAAAGAGAGGAAAGAAAGGCGCGCAGCGCCTCGTGTTGCGCCTTGTCGAGGGCGCGAAAAGCTTCCGCCGAGGCCTCGGCTTCGCCGCCGTGCCTGAGGATCGCCTCGGCGAAGGAGCGGGCGCGGCCATCGTGAAGGAAATTCGCCGTGTCGCCGACCTTGCTGGGGAGGCCCAGGCCCCACAGCGGCGGCGTCCGCCAATCGCGTGGTCCGGCCTCGAAATCGCGACGGCCGTCGGCGAGGCCGTCGCCCATGTCGTGCAGGGCGAGGTCCGTAAAGGGCGCGATCTCGCCGCCGCCCGCGAGGGGAAGCTTTTCGCGATGGCAACGGGCGCAGCCGATCCGCTCGAAAATCTTCTGCCCCGCGAGCGCCTGGGGATCCTCGGCGTTGCGGAGCGGCGGCGGGGCCAGGCTGTCGAGGTAAAAGCGATCGCCTCGAACTGAGCGTCGCTGAGCTCCGGGCTTTTTTCCCGCGCGGCCCGGGCGAGACAGGCTTTACATCGAAACCATCGTGCGGCGTTCGTCCGAGCGGCGGGGTCGTTGGACGGCGCTGGCAAAACGATTCCCGTCCGTCCATGGATTCCGACCACCCTCCAACGAAACGCAGCAATCGGACGGCGCGGCGCTCATCCAATTGTCCGCCAAGATTTTCCGCACTTATGTTCGGCCGATTTGCCGTATGCGGGGGGAAAAGAGATGGAGGCCACATCGAGAGAACCAGCGGCGTCAGCCGCAACCGGCCCATGCGGACCTGATTGCGAGTTCCATAATATTGATTATGCGAATCGCGGATGTGGGCGCAATCGGCAAACCGCGCACCTCTGCCCCGATCCATTATGTTGACTTGCGAATGAATTGGCGCTTCGAGTTCCCGCCTTGAGCGCGGCGGCGCCGCGCGCCAATGGAGGGCCGGTTATGAACGCCAGGATTTTGCGCGCGACGCTCGCGCTTTTCGCCACGTTCGCTTTGGCCCCGGCGCCGGCGGCGGCGGAAGACGCGGTCACGCTGCGGCCTCGACCGGCGATCGCGAATGGTGTTGCGGCCTTTCCGCGCCTCGAGGCCGGCGCGCCGCCCTAGGTCGTCGCCAGGATCAACAAGGCTCTGGACGGTGAAGAGGCCCGCCTGCGCGCGACCCGCAAGGAGTGTTTCGCTCAAGCGAAGGGTCAGGCCGACTGGACGCGCAAGATCGCCGTCACCATGGCCGGGCCCGGCTTCCTCAGCCTGGTCGCGCGCGACGACTATTTCTGCGGCGGCGCCCACCCCGATGGCGGCGCGCTCGCCCTTGTCTTCGACCTGCGCGCAGGCAGGTCGGTCGATCTCGTCAAGCTGCTGCCGGGCCTGAACCTGAAGGGAGGCCTCGATACGGCCGCAGACGGCGCCAGGGTCGGAACCATCGCCTCGGCGGAATTGTCGGCGCTTTATCGCAAAGCGCCCAAGCGCGGTCTCGATCCCGAATGCAAGGGCGCGCTTGACGGCCAAGATCAGACGTTCATCGCCTGGCCGGACGCGCAATCCGGCGGGCTCGTCATCGAGCCGGAAAACCTGCCGCATGTCATTGCCGCCTGCGGCGCCGATGTGACGCTCGACACGGATGCGCTAAAAGCCGCGCAGGCGGCGCCGGAGCTTTCGCAGGCGCTGCGCAGGAAATAGGACCTGCCGAGACAGGCCAATCGGGCGTGCGCAATTGACGAGCCAGGTCGCATTTTGTCTGAGCGCCCTGCCCGACATTTTCGACATCCCTGCAAGCAACTGAAGAATTTTGCGACTATGCCCGGTGGCCGTCCGTTGAAGGCGGCTTGCGAAACAGCGCGCGCCAATGACGGCTGGCCACCAGTCCCGGCGGCAGGTCTTCAAGCTTGTCCAGCACGAGGCCGCATTGAGCGAAGGCTTCAATGCTCGTCCGGGCCAGCGGCCACGGCGGACCGTCGATCTCCTGACCCTCGTCGCGGGCGCGGCTGAGCACGAGCAGCCGTCCGCCCGGCTTGACGAAATGCGCCAGCGCCTGCCGCGCGGCGGGCAGAAGCTCCGACGACAGCGCCTGCAAGGTGTAGGTCTCGTGGACAAAATCAAAAGCCTCGCGCCATTCGGGCGGCGGCGCGAAAAGGTCGGCGACGCGGAAATCGATTTGTTGGCCGGCGAAGCGGCTTCGCGCCCATTCCACCGCGCGCGGCACGAAATCGAAAGCCGTCACCTCGGCGCCCCGATCGGCCAGAGCGGCGGCGTTGTCGCCCAGGCCGCAGCCGACGTCGAGCGCCGTGAGGCCGGCGAGCCCCGGGTCTTGGGCGAGCCATTCCACCAGCAAGGGATGGGCGGCGAGATTGCCCCACGGCACATTGGCGGCGTCGCCATCGGCCGTGGTGTAAACCGCCTCGAACCATTCGCGCCGTTGCGGGTCTTTCAGCGCGCCGCCTTTTTGCCGCGCGGGATCGATGGCGTCGAGGCGTTTGCGAGCGGCGTCGCGGCGGCGGGTGAAATCCTCGTTAAACAGGTCGTTATGCTGCGGTTTTTCAACCATTGTCTCAAATCCCGGCGTCAGGCGCCTCGTCTTCCTCGCCCTCGTCCTCGCCATTCTCGACTTCGCTGACGCGCTCGACCGAGACGACCTTTTCCGTCTCCGCCGTGTTGAATACGATGACGCCCTGCGTTCCACGGCCGACGACGCGGATGCCCTCGACCGGGCAGCGGATGAGCTGGCCGCCGTCGGTCACCAGCATGATCTGGTCCTTGGCCTCAACCGGCATCGAGGCGACGAGTTGGCCGTTGCGGACGTTGACCGCCATGGCGACGATGCCTTTGCCGCCGCGTCCGGTGACCCGATATTCATAAGACGACGTGCGCTTGCCATAGCCGTTCTCGGAAACGGTCAAAATCAGCTGCTCCGCCGCCACCATCTTCTCATAGGCCTCGGCGTCGAGCGGCGCGGCGCTCTCGCCGCCCTCCTCCGTCTCCTCGGCCTCCGGCTCGACCGGCTCGTCCGCGGCGGCGCGGCGCATTTTCAGGAATGCGGCGCGCTCGGCCGGCGTGGCGTCACTGTGGGTCAGGATCGACAGCGCGATGACGCGATCGCCTTCGGCCAGGCTTATGCCGCGCACGCCCATGGAATCGCGGCCCTTGAAGACGCGCACGTCATCGACCCGGAAGCGGATGCACTGGCCCTTGGCCGCGGTCAGCAGCACGTCCTGAGCTTCCGTGCAGATCTGGACGTCCACAATGCCTTCGCCGGGATCGAGCTTCATCGCGATCTTGCCGGCGCGGTTGACCTGGGTAAAATCGGACAATTTGTTGCGCCGGACGGTGCCGCCGGTGGTGGCGAACATCACGTCAAGAGTTTCCCACAGAGCCTCGTCCTCGGGCAGGGCCATGATCGAGGTGATGCGTTCGCCCTGCTCCAGAGGCAGCATATTGACCAGGGCCTTGCCGCGCGACTGCGGCGCGGCGAGCGGCAGCCGCCACACCTTTTCCTTGTAGACCTGACCAAGCGACGAGAAGAACAGCACCGGCGCATGGGTCGAGGCGACGAAAAGCCTTTGGACGAAATCCTCCTCGCGGGTCTGCATGCCGGAGCGGCCCTTCCCGCCCCGCCTCTGCGCCCGATAGGTCGAGAGCGGCACCCGCTTGATATAGCCGGCATGGGAAACCGTGACGACCATCTCCTCGCGCTGGATGAGGTCCTCATCGAGCATATCGCCTTCGACATCGAGGATCTGCGTGCGGCGCGGGACGGCGTGGGCGGCCTTCACGGCGAGCATCTCGTCCTTCACGATACCGAACAATTTTTCGCGGGAGCGAAGGATTTCCAGATATTCGGCGATTTCGCCGGCGAGCTTGTTGAGGTTTTCGGCGATTTCGTCGCGGCCGAGCGCGGTAAGCCGCTGGAGGCGCAAATCCAGAATGGCGCGGGCCTGCGCCTCCGACAGCCGGCAATTGCCGTCCTCGTCGATCGAATGGCGCGGGTCGGCGATCAGGGCGACGAGCGGCGCCATGTCATGAGCCGGCCAGACCCGGCCCATCAAGGCCTCGCGCGCTTCCGTCGCGTCGGCGGAGGTGCGGATCAGGCGGATGACCTCGTCGATATTGGCCACTGCAATGGCGAGGCCGACCTGAATATGCGCGCCGTCGCGCGCCTTGTTCAGCTTGAATTTGGTCCGCCGGCTGACGACCTCCTCGCGGAAGTCAATAAAGGCCTTGAGGCAGTCGATCAGGTTGAGGCTCTCGGGCCGGCCGCCGTTGAGCGCGATCATGTTGACGCCAAACGAGCTTTGCAGCGCGGTGAAGCGGTAGAGCTGGTTCAGGACAACGTCGGCCACGGCGTCGCGCTTGAGCTCGATGACGATGCGCATGCCTTCGCGGTCGGATTCGTCGCGCAGATCCGAGATGCCCTCGATCTTCTTGTCGCGCACCATTTCGGCGATCTTCTCGATCAGCGTCGCCTTGTTCACCTGATAGGGAATCTCGGTGAAGACGATCGCCTCGCGGTCCTTGCGCAGGGTCTCGATGGTCGCGACGCCGCGAATGACGACGGAGCCGCGACTGGTCTCATAGGCCTGCCGGATGCCGGCGCGGCCCATGATCGCGCCGCGTGTGGGGAAATCCGGCCCGGGCACGATCTGCATCAATTCGGAGAGCGTCATGTCGGGCCGGTCGATCAGCGCAACGCAGGCGTCGATGACCTCGCCCAGATTGTGCGGCGGGATATTGGTCGCCATGCCGACGGCGATGCCGCCGGCCCCGTTGACCAGCAGATTGGGAAAGCGCGCCGGCAGAACCGTCGGTTCGCGCTCCTTGCCGTCATAATTGGCCTGGAAATCGACCGTGTCGGAATCGATGTCCTCAATCAGAGCCAGAGCCGGCCTCGCAAGGCGCGATTCGGTGTAGCGCATGGCCGCGGCGCGGTCGCCGTCCACCGAGCCGAAATTGCCCTGCCCGTCGATGAGAGGCAGACTCATCGAGAAAGGCTGCGCCATCCGCACCAGCGCGTCATAGATCGCCGCATCGCCATGCGGATGGTACTTGCCCATCACCTCGCCGACGATGCGGGCCGATTTGACGTAAGGGCGGTCGGGCAGAAAATTGTTTTCCTGCGCCGAATGCAGGATGCGCCGGTGAACGGGCTTCAGGCCATCGCGGACGTCCGGCAGCGCGCGGCTCACGATCACGCTCATCGCATAAGCGAGATAGGAGCTTTTCATCTCCTCCGTGATGGAGACCGGACGGATGTCCGAGGCGGGCGGAACCGGATTGTCGTCGTTTTGATCGGCCAAAATGCGCTCGCGTGCTGGGGAATTGAGCCGGTTCTTTCTAGGCGATTCTTCCCGCAAAAGCCAGCGTCGCCCGGCTTCCAGGCGGCGAAGAAATCATCGTTGTTTCAATGTGTTGATCGATAGTTTCTGCGGGCTGGCGAAAGCTGGGCGATAAATTCGCCATGAAGCCGCCGGTCTGAGCCAACGAAATTGGCGGCCGTGGCGAAAGATGGAGCGCGCATCGCGCGCGTCTCTGCGGGATGGCCGACGTCCTGCGCCGGGTCATGGCGAGCGACCCGCCTCCGGAGTCGCGGGCGTGCATTGCTCCACGCCCGCGACTCCCCGCAATGCGGGGCGAAAGCCTTAAAACGGAATGTCGTCGTCCAGCGTGGCCGACACGCGACCGCCGCCCATGTCGCCAGATGCGGGGGCGCGCTCCATCGGCGACTGGCGGCCGAAGCTTCCGCCAGACGACGCGCCGCCGAAGGCGGCGTCCTCGCCGCCCCTGCCCCGGCTGTCCAGCAGCGTCAGTTCGCCGCGGAAGCGTTGCAGCACGACTTCGGTGGTCTTGCGCTGGTTGCCGTCCTTGTCGGTAAATTCGCGGGTCTGAAGCTGGCCCTCGAGATAGATTTTCGAGCCCTTCTTGCAATATTGCTCGGCGATCTTGCCGAGATTCTCGTTGAAAATCACGATATTATGCCATTCAGTGCGGTCGCGGCGCTCGCCTGTCGCCTTGTCGCGCCAGGATTCGGTCGTCGCCAGCGAGAAGGTCACGACCGGGTCGCCTGAGCCCATGCGGCGAACTTCCGGATCGCGACCCAGATTTCCGACCAAGATCACCTTATTCACGCTGCCCGACATGGCGCCCTGCTCCCGTTTTCTTGCGAAGGCGCATCCTATACGCCCGACCCCGCCCGCGCGCGGCTCAAAATCCCTTATCCACAAGCCCGCGCCTGTTCTATTTATGTTCTAGCGCTTTGGTTCGAATCGTGCAAGGGTTTCGAGGTGAAATTCGGCATGAAGGGCGCTAAATAGGCCTCGATCCGCCGCGGAAAGACAACATGGACTTAAGCCCCGCCAAGCCGAAAAGGCCCAGGAAGACGCCTTCGCCACAACCAGCGCAACCAGCGCGAGAAACGGCGGAAGATTTGGCGCGACGCATCGGCGAGGGGCGCGTCATCGCGTTGCGGGGCGCGCGGGAGCACAATCTCAAGAATATCGATCTGACCATTCCCCGCGACAAGCTCGTCGTGTTCACCGGCCTGTCCGGCTCGGGGAAATCGTCGCTGGCCTTCGACACGATCTATGCCGAGGGCCAGAGGCGCTATGTCGAAAGCCTGTCTGCTTACGCCCGGCAATTTCTGGAAATGATGCAGAAACCGGACGTGGACCATATCGAGGGCCTGTCGCCGGCGATTTCGATCGAACAGAAGACCACCTCTAAGAACCCGCGCTCGACGGTCGGCACGGTCACCGAAATCCATGATTACATGCGCCTTTTATGGGCGCGGGTCGGCATTCCCTACTCGCCCGCCACCGGTCTGCCGATCGAAAGCCAGACCGTGAGCCAGATGGTGGACCGCGTGCTCGCCCTGCCCGAGCGGACGCGGCTCTACCTGCTCGCGCCGATCGCACGCGGCCGCAAGGGTGAATATCGCAAGGAAATCGCCGATTACATGAAACGCGGCTTCCAGCGCCTCAAGGTCGACGGCCAGTTCTACGACATCGCCGACGCGCCGGCGCTCGACAAGAAATTCAAGCACGACATCGACGTCGTCGTCGACCGGATCGTCGTCCGCCCGGACATTTCCGCGCGCCTTGCCGAAAGTTTCGAGACCGCGCTCGATCTCGCCGACGGCGTCGCCGTGATCGAATTCGCCGACAGCGGCGAGGACCAGGAAAAGGCAAAAGATCCGGAGAGAATCGTCTTTTCGGAGAAATTTTCCTGTCCGGTTTCCGGTTTTTCCATCGCCGAGATCGAGCCGCGCCTGTTCTCCTTCAACTCTCCGCATGGCGCCTGCCCGAAATGCGGCGGCATCGGCTCGGAGCAGAAGGTCGACGCCGACCTGATCGTTCCCAACCCCAATCTGACCTTGCGCAAGGGCGCCGTGGCGCCCTGGGCCAAGTCGCCGTCCCCCTATTACGGCCAGACGCTGGAGGCGCTCGGCAAGGCGTTCAAATTCCGCATGGAAGACCGCTGGGCGGACCTGCCCCAAGTGGCGAAGGACATCATCCTTTACGGCTCGGGCGCGCAGGAATTGCTGTTCTCCTATGCCGACGGCGTGCGCTCCTATGAGGTGAAAAAGCCGTTCGAAGGCGTCATCCGCAATCTGGAGCGGCGCTATGTCGAGACCGAGAGCGATTGGGCGCGCGAGGAAATTTCGCGCTTCATGTCGGCGCGGCCGTGCGACGCCTGCGCCGGATTCCGCCTCAAGCCCGAGGCCCTTGCGGTTAAGATCGACCACCGCCACATCGGCGAGATTTCCGAGCTTTCCGTGCGCGAGGCGGCGGCCTGGTTCAAGTGTTTGCCGGAAAAACTCGACGCCAAACGACAGGAGATCGCGGCGCGAGTCTTGCGCGAGATCGACGAGCGTCTGAAATTCCTGGTCGATGTCGGCCTGGATTACCTCACCCTGTCGCGCGGCTCCGGCACGCTTTCGGGCGGTGAGAGCCAGCGCATCCGGCTGGCCTCGCAGATCGGCTCCGGCCTCACCGGCGTGCTTTACGTGCTCGACGAGCCCTCCATCGGCCTGCATCAGCGCGACAACGCCCGTCTGCTCGAAACGCTTCGGCGCCTTCGTGACCTCGGCAATTCGGTGATCGTCGTGGAACACGACGAGGACGCCATCCTCACCGCCGATTATGTGGTCGACGTCGGCCCCGGCGCCGGCATCCATGGCGGCCAGATCGTGGCGCAGGGAACGCCGGGCGACATCATGGCCGCCGAGGAATCCCTCACCGGCGCCTATCTCACCGGCCGCCTGCAGGTCGCGGCGCCGAAGAAGCGCCGCAAGCCGGAAGCGGGGCGACGCTTGCGGCTGGTTGGCGCGCGCGGAAACAATCTGCAAAATGTGAGCGTGGACATCCCGCTCGGGCTCTTCACCTGTATCACCGGCGTTTCGGGCGGCGGCAAATCGACCCTTATCGTCGACACGCTCTACAAAGCGGTGGCGCGGCGGCTCAATGGCGCGCTGGAGCACCCTGCCCCGTTTGACGCGCTCGAAGGGCTGGAGATGATCGACAAGGTCATCGACATCGACCAGTCGCCGATCGGACGCACGCCGCGCTCCAATCCCGCCACCTATATCGGCGCCTTTACCCCGATCCGCGACTGGTTCGCCGGCCTGCCCGAGGCCAAGGCGCGCGGCTATGGGCCCGGCCGTTTCTCCTTCAACGTCAAGGGCGGTCGCTGCGAGGCCTGCCAGGGCGACGGCGTCATCAAGATCGAAATGCATTTTCTGCCCGACGTTTATGTCACCTGCGACGTGTGCAAGGGCAAACGCTACGACCGCGAGACCCTGGAGGTTCGCTACAAGGACAAGAGCATCGCCGACGTGCTCGACATGACGGTGGAAGAGGGCGCCGAACTGTTCAAGGCCGTGCCCGCGATCCGCGACAAGCTTCAAACGCTCGCGCGCGTAGGCCTCGGCTATGTCAAAGTTGGCCAGCAGGCGACGACCTTGTCCGGCGGCGAGGCGCAGCGGGTAAAATTGTCCAAGGAATTGTCGCGCCGTTCGACCGGCGGAACCCTTTATATTCTCGACGAGCCGACCACCGGGCTGCATTTCCATGATGTGAAGAAGCTGCTGGAAGTGCTTCACGCCCTGGTGGAGCAAGGCAACAGCGTCGTGGTCATCGAGCATAATCTCGATGTGATCAAGACCGCGGACTGGATCATCGACCTGGGGCCGGAAGGCGGCGACGGCGGTGGGCGAATCGTCGCGCAGGGACCGCCCGAGGCGATTCTGCGCGAGCCCGCCTCGCATACCGGCAAATTCCTCAAGGAAGCGCTGGAGCGCCGCCCCGCCTCCGGTTCGGCGACGCGATGATTGCGCCGTCCTGGCTTCCCCGTGGATTGACCGAAAAGTACGATCGCCCTTTTTCGTAATCCCGCATAGCCTGATTCGCGAGACTGGCGCGGGAGCCCTGAGCTATGCAAAAACGCATTGCTGCTTTGCAAGAAACGCGGCTTCACTTATGCCGCAACTGCGCACAATATCCGTTCATAGACGAACGACTAATGCCCCCGCGATTAATGTTCCGAAGCGAGATTTTTCGTGTGATTTCAATTAGTTAGCTGAACGGGCGCGGAAAATCCCCCCGTTCAACATTGCGCCCGCCGGTTCCTCCCCCCGGCGGGCGCTTTTTCTTTTTCATGCGCTTACAGCGTGGCGATCAGGGCCGCGCCGACCAGTCGCCGTTCGCCGAGCAGGATGTTGTATGTTTGGCACGCGGCGCCGGTATCCATCGGATCGCAGGAGATTCCCGCTTCCCGCAATTTCATTCGCAGCGCGGGCGGAACCGGCTGAAGCGCCGGGCCGCAGCCGAACAGGATCAACTCGACCGCGCCGCGCGGCAACGCGAAGAGCGGCGCGAGCGAAGAATCGTCGATTTCGGCGAAGCTTGTGGGCGCGAAGGCGTGGATTCCGGACGGCAAGGCCAGAATTGAACCGCGATGCGACATGCCGGCGAACTCGAATCCGCCAGAGCCGTAGCCGTCGATCGAATGGCGGCCCGGCACGAAGCCTTCATATTTCAGTTCGCCCGCCATCACGCGCCCGAAAGGGGCCGCGCGCTGGTTTTGGCGCCGACGCCGGTGACCTCGTCGGCGGCCGCGCGCGCCTCGTTGCGCAGGCCGAGATAGATCAGCGTCGGCGAACAGATGAAGATCGAGGAATAAGTCGCGACGAAAATGCCCCACATCATGGCGAGCGAGAAAGAACGAATCACATGGCCGCCGAATACGACCAGCGACAGCAGCGCCAGAAAGACCGTGGTCGCGGTCATCAAGGTGCGCGGCAGCACCGCGTTGATCGACAGGTCGATCAGCTGGTCTGTCGGCATTTTCTTGTATTTTCGCATATTCTCTCGGATTCGGTCGAGCACGACCACGGTTTCGTTGAGCGAATAGCCGATGATCGTCAGGATCGCCGCGATCGAGGTGGTGTTGAATTCGAGCTGGGTGATCGAAAAAAAGCCGACCGTGAGCAGCAGGTCGTGCATGGTGGCGATGATCGCGGCGATGGCGAACTGCCATTCGAATCGGAACCAGAGATAGGTCAGGACCGCGAAGATCGAGATGACGACGCCCAAAGTGCCCTGCTGCACCAATTGGGCCGAAACGCTCGGGCCGACGACGGCGATGCTGCGGAAGTCGTATGATCCGCCCAAGGCCTGCTTGACCTTCTCGACCGCCGCCTGCTGCGCGGTGTCGCCGCCGGGCTGCATGCCGAATCGGATCGCGGCTTCGGCGGCGTTGCCGAAGCCCTGCACCTGGAGCTCGCCGAGGCCGAGGTGGCTGGACAGGTCGCGGATATAGGAGAGATCGGCCGTTCCGCTCTTCGCCTTGACCTCTATCATGGTGCCGCCGGAGAAGTCGATGCCGAAATTCATGCCGACGAAGAGGAAAAGCACGACCGAAATGATCGAGAGCACGGCCGAAAAGGGATAGGACACGCGCCGGAAGCGCATGAACGGAAATTTGGTGTTTTCGGGCGCGAGGCGCAGCAGTTTCATCGCAAGTCCTCGTCAGATCGGCAGCTTGCTCGGACGCGCGTAGCGGTACCACAGCGCGATCATCATCCGGGTCATGGTGACGGCGGTGACGATGGTGGTCATGATGCCCAGCGCCAGCGAAACCGCGAAGCCGCGCACCGGGCCCGAGCCCAGGAAATAAAGGATCGCCGCGACCACGAACATGGTGACGTTGGAGTCGACGATGGTCGCGAAGGCGCGCTTGAAGCCGGCGTCGAGGGCGGAAATGAGCGATCGGCCGGCGTGGGATTCCTCGCGGATACGCTCATAAATCAGCACGTTGGAGTCGACGGCCATGCCGATGGTCAGCACGATGCCGGCGATTCCGGGCAAGGTCAGGGTCGCGCGCAGCAGCACCAACGCCGCGAAGATGAAGGAAATATGGATCATCAGCGCGATATTGGCGAAGACGCCGAACACGCCATAGGTGATCAGCATATAGGTCAGGACCAGGGCCGCGGCCCAATAGGCGGCGCGTTTGCCCGCATTGATCGAATCCTGTCCCAGACCGGGGCCGACGGTGCGCTCCTCGACGATGCTGAGCTTGGCCGGCAGCGCGCCGGCGCGCAGCAGGATGGCGAGATTGTTGGCCTGCTCAACCGTGAAATGGCCGGAAATCTGGCCCGATCCGCCGGTGATCGGCGTGAGGATGCGCGGCGCGGAAATGACCTTGTTGTCGAGCACGATGGCGAAAGGCCGGCCGACATTGGCGGAGGTCACCTGGCCGAATTTCTGACCGCCGCGGATGTTGAAGCGGAAATTGACGACCGGTTCGCCGGTGCGCTGATCGAAGCCGGGCTGGGCGTCGGTAAGGTCCTCGCCCTCAACCATCACCTGTTTTTCGACCGGCAGCTTGCCTGGCGAGTCGGCCTGGGGAAGCATGTCCACGTCGGCGGAATTGTAGCCGGGTTCGGCGACGAGGCGGAATTCGAGCTTGGCGGTGGTGCCGACGATTTCCTTGAGCCGGTCGGTGTCCTTGAGGCCGGGCACTTCGACCAGGATGCGGTCGGAGCCCTGGCGCTGGATATTGGGCTCGGTGGTGCCGAGGCCGTTGACGCGGCGGTTCAGCACTTCGATCGTCTGCTCGACGGCGCGGGCGATTTTGGAACTGATGGCGGCGTCGGTCAGGTTGAGCTTCAGCAGGCCGTCGCCGGCGTTCACGACGTCGAGGCCGGAGCCGCCGGGCCCGGCGGAAAGCTGCACCAGCCCATAAATCTTGGGCATGATTCGAGTCCGCTCCTCGGCGTTGGGGATGCGGACCTGAACGCCGCGGGCATTGACGCCGATGCCCCCGGAAATTCCGATTTTTTCCTCGCGCAGCTGGCGGCGCAGATCGTCGCGCAGATTGCCGACCATGGTGTGAATGACGTCGGCGCGATCGACCTCATAAAGCAGATAGGCGCCGCCCTGGAGGTCGAGGCCGAGCACGATGGATTCGGGCTGCAGCCAGGACGGCAGGGTTTCCGCCAGTTTCGCGCGATTCGCCGGCCCGATCATGCTCGGAATGCAAATCAGGATCGCCATCAGAGTGGCGGCGAGGGTGAGGGCGATTTTCCAGGGGGCGTAACGCATCATGGCGGGCGGCAGTCCAACCTTTGGCCGTCAGGCGCTTTCCTTGACCGGCTCGCCCTTGGCGCGCACTTCGGCAATGGCCGACCGGCTCTGCCGGACGCGGACATTGGGGGCGATTTCGATCTCGATTTCGCCGTCGTCGATCGTTTTGGTCACCTTGCCGATCAGCCCGCCATTGGTGACCACGGTGTCGCCGCGGCGAATGTTCGAGATCATGTCCTGGTGCGCCTTGGCGCGCTGCTGCTGCGGCCGCAGAATCAGGAAATACATGATGATGAGGATGATGCCGAACGGCGCCATCTGGATGAGGAAGTCGGCGCCGTTCGCGCCGCCCGAGGCCGTTTGCGCAAAGGCCGGGGTGATGAAACTCATGTCTTGTTTCCGCGTGGTGGGCGCAATTCGGTGCGCCGGGTGAAAACGCGGCGGACTATAGCGGCTGAAAATCCGAAAGCAATCGTTGCGGGCTGGAAAGCCTTGAGTCTTTTGCGGCGAAGCCCTAAACGCGCGGCTCAACCAGCCCGGATCGACGCCGATGTCCCAAATAGACGACCTTCAACCCCTGCTGGCGCGCATCGCCGAGGCGCTTGAGCGGATGAGCCCCCCGCCCCCGCCGCCGCCGGACTTTTCCGCGGCGCCGGCCTTCGTCTGGCGCGCGGAGGACCAGCTTCTCGCGCCGGTGAAAAAGGTCAGCCGCGTCGATCTCGCCCTGCTGCGCGGCGTCGATTATCTCCGCGATCAACTCCTCGGCAACACCGAACGTTTCGCTCGCGGCCTGCCGGCCAATAATGTCCTGTTGTGGGGCGCGCGCGGCATGGGCAAATCGTCGCTCGTCAAGGCGGCGCATGCCGACGTCAGCGCGCGCCTCGCGGCAACGCCGGATTTCCAGGGCCTGAAGCTGATCGAAATCCACCGCGAGGACATCGAATCGCTGCCCGCTCTGATGGCTTTGCTGCGCGACGCCGCAGAGCGTTTCATCGTCTTCTGCGACGACCTCTCCTTCGACGGCGGCGACGCCTCTTATAAATCTCTGAAGGCGGCGCTGGAGGGCGGCGTCGAAGGCCGTCCGGCCAATGTGCTGTTCTATGCGACCTCGAACCGCCGCCATCTGCTGCCCCGCGACATGGTCGAGAACGAGCGCTCCACCGCGATCAATCCGGGCGAGGCGGTGGAGGAAAAGGTGTCGCTGTCCGACCGTTTCGGACTGTGGCTGGGCTTCCATAAATGCAGTCAGGACGACTATCTCGCCATGGTCTTCGCCTATGTGAAACATTACGGACTGGAGGCGCCGGAGGCGCAGATTCGCGCCGAGTCGCTGGAATGGGCGATAACCCGGGCGTCGCGCTCCGGTCGCGCCGCATTCCAATATATCCAGGACCTCGCCGGACGGCTCGGCCACAGGCTGGATTAGCGGCTTTTCTCGCCCGTCTTGGGGCGGCCGGGCTGCGGCGGCGCGCTGGCGTTGCGCTCCTTTTCGCGGATCCATTCGAGATCGTTTTGCGCGCGCGCCTCCAGCACCGCCCGCAATTCGCTTTGAATTGTGGGGAGCTCGGCTTTCAGCGCGTCGCGTTCGTCCGCGGTCGCGCCAAGCTCGCCCAGAATATTGTCATAGAAACTGGAGAGACCCTGCAAGACGTTGCTAGGCCCATTCGCGAGAAGCGCTTTGAGTCGCTCGGCTTCGGCCAGACGGGCCTTCACACGCTCGCGATGACGGCGCTGCTTTTCGGCGCCCGTAAGGGGCTGCGGGCCTAGTCTGCGCATGTGGCCCCCTGTATGTTGACTGCCACTATGTTGCCGCAATTGATGCAAAAGGTCAATCAAATGACGTAGGCCCCTGGTCGGCGCGAGTGGCGAGACTCGATTTGGCGAATCGAAGAACCTCTCGGCAGCCAATGGCTTAGGCGCGATGTGCGCCGCCGGTGGCGGCTTTGTGCGGCGCCGGTGCCGGCTTTTTGCGGCGCGAGGGAAATTCCATCAATTTTTTCGCACGGCGATGGCAAGGTTCGCCGCACCTTTCCCGCGCTTGTCGTGAAAAGTTCGTTTTCGGTCTTTTCAATCGGATTCTGCGCTGCTATACGGCCGCCATCGCAAGCGCGATCCCTGATAGCTCAGCCGGTAGAGCAAGCGACTGTTAATCGCTGGGTCGCAGGTTCGAGTCCTGCTCAGGGAGCCACCTCTTCCCCACGATGGCGTCGGTTCTGTCCCGGCTGGCAACGATTTTGCGACGAGGACGCGCCCATACGGATCGTCCGGGATGAGAATGACTTACGACAATTTGTTCGGCGCGCCGCCGCCGGAACTCGCCGAATCCGCGCTCGATTCGCGCCAATTTTCGCCCACATGCCCGGGCGCCGAGGACCTGGCCGCCGTCGCGCCGGGCTCGCTCGCCAATCTCGCCATGCTCGCCCCGCCCGGGGCCATCGAGCGGCGCAGCGCCATCGCCCTCGCTTTGCGGGCCCTGGCGACGGGCGCGCCTTTTCTCGTCATGGCCCCCAAGGACAAGGGCGGCGGCCGCATCGCCAAGGAGCTCGCCGAACTCGCCTGCCCATGCCAGGAAAGCTCCAAACGCCACCATCGCATCTGCGCCGCGAACGCGCAGGGCGACATCGCGGCGATCGAGGCCGCGATCCACGCCGGGGCGCCGCGCTTCTCCGAATCGCTTGGTCTGTGGACCCAGCCCGGGGTCTTTTCCTGGGACCGAATCGACCCCGGCTCGGCGTTTCTGATCCGCCATCTGCCGGAATTTTCCGGCCGGGGCGCCGATTTCGGCTGCGGCTTCGGCCTGATCGCCCATAGAATTCTGGGCTCGCCCCGGGTGAAGTCGCTCCTCATGGTCGATATCGACCGCCGCGCCATCGAGCTTTGCGCCCGCAACGTCGATGATCCGCGCGTGGCGATCCTGTGGGCGGACGTGCGCGCGCTCTCGCTCGGACCGTTCGACTTCATCGCCATGAACCCGCCCTTCCACGAGGCCGGCAGGGAGACCAAGGAACTCGGCCGCAGCTTCATCGCCAGCGCGGCGGCGAATCTGCGGCCTGGCGGCCAGTGCTGGCTGGTGGCCAATCGTCACCTGCCCTATGAGGCCGCGCTGGAGCAAACATTCCGCTCGGTCGCGCCGATCGCGGCGGAGGGCGGCTACAAGGTGATCGAGGCGATCAAGTGAGCGCCAGATCGGCGCGGCTCGACCGCCTGCTCGCCAATCTCGGCTATGGCTCGCGGCGCGAAATCCAGATTCTGGCGCGCACGGGGCGGATTCGCCTCGATGGCGAGGTTTTGCGCGACGTCGAGAAGCGGGTCGTCGCCGACGCCGATCTCGCCGCGCGGCTGACGGTCGACGGCGAGACTCTCGACCCCCTGCCCGGCCTCGTGCTGATGATGAACAAGCCGGTCGGAGTCACCTGCTCCCATAAGGAAGCCGGCCCGCTGGTCCATCGCCTGCTCCCCGAACGCTGGCGCCGGCGCGATCCGGCCATTTCCACGGTCGGACGGCTCGACAAGGACACTTCCGGCCTTTTGCTCCTGACCGACGACGGCGCGCTGCTGCACAGAATCATCTCGCCGCGCTCTTCGCCGCCCAAAACCTATCGCGCCACTCTCGACCGCCCCTTGCGCGGCGACGAGGCGGCGGTTTTCGCCTCCGGAACGCTGATGCTGGAGGGCGAGGACAAGCCGCTGCTGCCGGCGCATATGGAGATCCTTGACGAAGGCGCGGCGCTGCTGACCTTGTCCGAAGGCCGCTACCATCAGGCCCGGCGCATGTTCGCGGCGGTCGGCAATCATGTGACGGCGCTGCATCGCCTCTCGATCGGCGACCTGACGCTGCCCGACGATCTGGCGCCGGGCGCGTTCGCCGTGCTCGACGCGGAGGCAATCGCGCAAATTTTTTGTCGAAAAAATAACTAAGTCGATCGTTCCCGAGGCGAAATCGACGATTTGGCTCTTGAGACAGGCCGCCGAGGCCTGTGGGACGCCGTTTCGTAGCGTCCGACCGCGATTTGGCGCGGCTCCAGGAATTTTCGCGCCTGAATTCGCGGGACAAACCGCCGCCAAATCGTTTCCGCTCTGCCCCGGGACTTGGCCCCGGCGCCGCGACGCGAAACTCGCGCCTCCCGTTATAATGCGCTGCGACAGCGTTTACGGATTTTCGTTCATCGCGACGGTTAAACAGGCGGGCCTTGGTCTATGCCGCGCTTTTCAAAGGCAAAATCACGGCCAAACGCCATAAAACTCGGTAATTTTTAGTTAAATTTCGTGTTTTTTCGGCTATTTATGGCGGTGTTAGCCACTGAAATAGAATAAATATCATTAATATTTTATTTATCCCATTAATATGTAAGCCATTTCGTTACGTCAATATGCAGTCAATCGAGGTTGTAACAAATTCGTCAACCAATCTTCCTCGACGCAACTGCGAAATAATGGTATGCGGTGACCTTGTAGAAAATTTCTGACGTAAGACGCGTGCGTCTTGCAGAAGTCAAGTGTTAGTTCGCATTCGAGACCCGTAAATTCGGAGACATCTATGGCGACCTATAATCTAGACCAGTGCCAATTGGATTCGCTGCTTGATCGCTACGTGTCGCGTGGAACGGAAGACGCGATATTCCAAGCACTGAAAGGCGCCGACCTGCTTCCCCACGGGCATGGAACCCTCGGCGTCGAAACCCAGTCGGACAGCGGCACATATAAAATTCCGATGGGGGACGACTTTTTCCTCGATGTCGGCCAGTCGAATTCAATAATTTTGAAATCGCACGGCGGCGTCGTCATCGGCGCCGGTGACGGCGCGAACTCGATCCTCGACAAGGGTCCGGGCGGCGACACCCTCGTCGGCGGCGCGGGGGCCGAAAAGCTCGAGGTCACGCGGGGCGACAATGTGCTCATCGGCGGCGGCGGCCTCAACACCTTGATCGGCGGGACAGGCGACGACGTCTTGATCGGTGGCGGGAAAAGCCTGCTGGAGGCGGGCTCCGGCGACTCGACGCTGATGGGCGGCTCGAATTTCGATTATTCTCAAGGCGCCGGAGACGATCACGGGCGCCATCACGGCGGCAGTGACGATCATGGGCGCCATCGCGACGGTCGCGGCGGCGACGACGACCGGCGGGGGGGCGACCATGGGCGCGGCGATGACCACCACCAGGGGCAGACCTTCTCGATGGATACGCTGGTGGGTGGTTCCGGCGACGACCTGATGAAGGTTTACCATGGCGACAATGTGATTTACGCCGGGACCGGCCACGACACCATCTACGCGGGCGACGGCTCCGACACGATCTACGGCTCGACCAATCCGACCGCCACCCACGCCATGGACACGATCTACCTTGGGACGGGAGACACGTCGATCCAGGGCGGCGCGGCGGGAGCCGCGACGATTTTCGCCGGAATGCACGGCAACGACACGGTAACCGGATCCGCGCATGGTCAGGCTTTGTCGCTCTATTCGGAGCAATCCACCGCAGGCATCAAATCCATGACCGAAAGCGGCGGCGTGACCACGATCACCTTCAAGGACCATCAGAGCCTGTCGCTCGATCATGTCACGGTCCATTTCTCGAACGGGCCCATTATGAAGGTCTAACGGACGCCCTGCCCGTCCTGGCGGCCAGTTCACGCGCGCGGCCGAAACGCAAAGCCGGAGGTTTCAGCCTCCGGCTTCGCGCTTTTGGGGCTCCCCATGCGCAACGACCTCAATGGGGCCCCGCAGCCTCGATGCCGGCGCAGATCGCGTGGACGAAACGTTCGATCTGCTCGTCCAGACGTTCCGGCGGCACGGCGACGAATTTCCTTTCGAGGCCGAGCGCGACCACGCCGTGGACGGCGCTGAACAGGCTTTGCGCCCAATATTGGCGCTCTTCCTCCGCCGTCTCCGGAATGAGCGCGCGCAAAGGTTCGAGAATGAAACGGAACAAGGCCAACTGATCGGCCGCGGCCGTATCGATCCCGCCTGGCCGCAAGAGGCGACCCTTTCGGAGGCCGAAACCACCCTCGCCCGCCTGCGCCAGCGTCAGACGGAAGCCGTCGCGGCCGAGAAAGCTTTGGACGAAATCGATGCTTCCGTCGCGCCGGCGCGCGTCGCGGAACAGCTCGCGGCCGCCGGCTTCGGCCCGAAAGTTAAGACCACAGCGGACGATGTGCTCGCCCGGCTGAAAGCCAAGACCCAATCCGGCGCGGCGGCGTGACGCCAGGCTTTCCCTTCAATCGAAACGCAATGGAGACTTCACATGAACAATCCGGTCGAAACCCATAGCCAGGCCTGGAAAAGCTTTACCGTCGCGTCCTTCGCCGTCTCCCTGATCATGGTCTGCGGCGGCATCCTTTATCTGCCGGTCGATATCTGGATGAAGGGCTATCTCGCCATGGGCGTGGTGATGCTGGTTCAGACCTGCGTGACGCTGACCAAGACCCAGCGCGACATCCACGAGGCGGCCAAGCTCGTCAACCGCATCGAAGACGCCCGCACCGAGCGGCTGCTGATGGAAGTCGGCAAGGCGGCGTGAGCCGAGCGGGGACGCCTCACTTGGCGAGATTATTCACTTGGGGGCGCCGCCGATGTCGATCTTTTGGCCTTTGGCGATCGATCCGAGATAAGCGGTGATCGCGACCAGCTCGGGACTGCCGAGTTCGGGCGGCGTCCCGCGCAGGCCGTTCTTGATGCAGGACTGCACCTGGCCTTCGAGCGTGACCACCTTGCCGGCGCCGCGGCTGAAGCGGGGATAAATGGCGGCGGCGTTGACCAGGCTGGGCAATTGGCGGTCTCCGATCTGGCCCGGCCCCTTGCCTCCATTCTGGTGGCAGCTTTCACAGGTGTGTCCATTGCCGCCGAAAGTCGCCGTGGCGAACAGATGGGCGCCCGTGGCCACGGCGGAGTCCAGCGGGGTTTCCGCGGCGCCGGCGGATGAGGCGGCGGACAGCAGCAGGGCGGCGGCCAATATGCGGACGGGCGACATCGGAATCTCCTCAAAAGCCAATTTGATCCCCCGGAAGCGAACCTAGCTCAACCGATGTGGCCGAGGAACCCGTAACTGCCGCAACAGATCGCAGTGAACTTGCGCGCTATTTCTGCGTAACAGCAAAGTCGACCTCTCCGCTTCGCCCGCCTTATGCCCCAACCCTGCGCGCTCGTCTGGTTCCGCAACGATCTCCGCGTCTCCGACCATCCGACCCTCGCCATGGCGGCGGCGAGCGGCCTGCCCCTGCTCTGCCTTTATATACTCGACGCCGAAAGCCCGGGCCTGCGCCCGCCCGGCGGCGCCAGCCTTTGGCGGCTGGACCGCGCCCTGGCGGCGCTGGAAAGGGAGCTGGCGTCGCGCGGCGGCGAGTTGCATTTTCTGCGCGGCCCTGCCGAAACGCTGCTTCCGGAAGTCGCGCGCGCCGCAAACGCGCAGCGCATTTTCTGGAGCCGCCGCTATAGCGGCGCGGAAATCGCGCTCGACATCCGGCTGAAACAGGCTCTGCGCGAACAGGGCCGCGAGGCATACAGCTGCAACGCCTCCCTGCTTGCCGAACCGTGGCAGGTCATTTCAAAATCGGGCGGCGCTTTCAAAGTCTTCACCCCGTTCTGGCGCGCGCTGCGCGAAAAGATCGCGCCGCCGCCGCCCCTGCCCGCGCCGGAACGGCTTTCGGCCGCGCCCTGGCCAGCCGGCGCGCCCCAGAGTCTCGCCCGGGAGGCGCTGCGCCTCGCCCCGAGCCGGCCGAACTGGGCGGCAGGCTTTCCCGACCCCGACGCCGGCGAGGCCGGTGCACGGAAAAGGCTCGGCGAATTCCTCGACCATACGGTCGAACATTACGCGACGAATCGCGACCGCCTCGACCGCGACGCCACGTCGCGTCTCTCGGCCCATCTCCATTTCGGCGAGATTTCGCCGCGCCAGATTATTTCCGCCGCCCCGCCGCATCCGGGCGCGGACAAGTTTCTGGCCGAACTCGGCTGGCGCGAATTTTCCTGTCATCTGCTCTATGCCAATCCCGACCTCGCCTGGCGCAATTTCAACCCGCGCTTCGACGGCTTTCCCTATCGCGCGGACGATTCGGCGCAAAAAGACCTCCCGGCGTGGCGGCGCGGCGAAACCGGCTATCCGGTGGTGGACGCCGCCATGCGCGAATTATGGACCACGGGCTTTATGCACAACCGCGCCCGCATGGTCGTGGCCTCTTTTCTCACCAAACACCTGCTGATCGACTGGCGCGAGGGCGAAAGCTGGTTCTGGGACACGCTCATCGACGCCGACGAGGCGAACAACGCCGCGAGCTGGCAATGGGTTGCCGGCTGCGGCGCCGACGCCGCGCCTTATTTCCGCATCTTCAACCCCGTGCTTCAGGGCGAGAAATTCGACCCCGACGGGGCCTATGTCCGGGCTCACTGCCCCGAACTGGCCGGACTTCCGATGTCCTGCCTCCACAAGCCCTGGGCCGCGCCGGCATCTGTGCTCGCCGAAGCCGGCCTGCGGCTCGGCGAGACCTATCCGCGCCCAATCGTCGATCACGACTTCGCCCGCCGCCGCGCGCTCGACGCCTTCACTATGATGACCGCCTGACCGGCGCCACCCTTGCAGGCCGCTCGCCGCGCCGCTAGCTTGGCGACAAAATTTGGTCGGGATTGTCATGAAGGTCACGCAATCGGTTCTCGAAGCCATCGGCGACACGCCGCTTATCAAATTGCGCGCCGCCTCCGAGGCGACCGGATGCGCGATCTACGGCAAGGCGGAATTCATGAATCCTGGCGGCTCGGTCAAGGACCGCGCGGGGCTCGCCATCATCCGCGACGCCATTCAATCCGGCGCGCTCAATCCCGGCGGAACCATTGTCGAGGGCACGGCGGGCAATACCGGCATCGGCCTGGCTCTGGTCGCCAATGCGCTCGGCTATCGCACTGTCATCGTCATTCCCAACACCCAGTCGGAAGAGAAGAAAAGCCTATTGCGCCTGCAAGGCGCCGAGCTGATCGAGGTTCCGGCCGTCCCCTATTCCAACCCCGACAATTACGTGAAATATTCCGGCCGTCTCGCGGCGGAGCTCGCGGAAAAGTCGCCCGGCGGCGCGATCTGGGCCAACCAGTTCGACAATGTCGCGAACCGGCGCGGCCATGAGGAGACCACCGGCCCGGAAATTTACGACCAACTCGGCGGCAAGATCGACGGCTTCATCTGCGCCGTCGGCACGGGCGGGACGCTCGCCGGCGTCGGCCGGGCGCTCAAGGCCCGCAATGCCGACATCAAAATCGGCCTTGCCGACCCGATGGGCGCGGCGCTCTATTCCTATTACACCACGGGCGAGTTGAAATCCTCGGGCTCCTCGATCACCGAGGGGATCGGCCAGGGCCGCGTCACCGCCAATCTTGTCGACGCGCCGATCGACGTCGCCTATCAGATCCCCGACGAGGAGATGCTGCCGATCCTGTTCGACCTCGCCCAGAACGAGGGCCTGCTGCTCGGCGGCTCGTCGGGCGTCAATGTCGCCGGGGCGATCCGCCTCGCCCGCGACCTCGGCCCCGGTAAGACCATCGTGACGGTGCTGTGCGATTCCGGCGCGCGCTACGCCTCGAAACTATACAATCCCGCCTTTCTGCAGGGGAAGGGCCTGCCGGCCCCAGGCTGGCTCGCGCAATCGGCCTGAACAGGGTTTCGGATAAAAATCCTGCTCGCTCAAATGAATCCAAGCCTCGAAAAGCGGGTCGTTGCGAGCGCGGCAATCCGCCCGCGCAACCGGCTCTTTTTCCCGCGGGCGCGGATTGCCATCGTTCGGCCAATGCCTCTAATAAAAGCGCAAATAGGGGGCGCGCATGGCGGGTTTGAACGACAATCATTTCGTCTCCACCGATTGGCTCGCCGAACATCTCGGCGCGCCGGGAATCGCCATCGTGGACGCCTCCTGGCATCTGTCGGCGGCCAATCGCAACGGAGCCGACGAATTTCTCGCGCGCCACATTCCCGGCGCGGTCTATTTTGATATCGACGCCATCGCCGACCGGACCAGCGACCTGCCGCATATGCTGCCCGATCCGGTCGCCTTCTCCAGCGCCATGCGCGCGCTCGGGATCGGCGACGGCATGAGAATCGTCGTCTATGACAGCCTCGGCCTTTTTTCCGCGCCGCGCGTGTGGTGGACCTTCCGCGTCTTCGGCAAGCGTGACGTCGTTATCCTCGACGGCGGCCTGCCCAAATGGATGGCGGAAGGACGTCCACTCGCCGAAGGCGGCGTCACGCCGCAACCGCGCCACTTCACCTGCCGGCTCGATCACACCCTCGTCGCGTCGAGGGACGACATGATGGCGGCGAGCGCAAAGGCCGGGGAAGTCGGCGTTCCGCAGATCCTCGACGCGCGCTCGGCCGCGCGTTTTCGCGGCGACGAGCCGGAAACGCGCCCCGGCTTGCGCGCCGGCCATATTCCCGGCTCGCGCAACCTGCCGTGGGAGTCCCTGCTCGCCGAAGGCCGGCTGAAGCCGGCGCCCGAGCTTGACGCGGCCTTCGCCGAGGCCGGCGTCGATCTTTCCCGGCCGATCGTGACCACCTGCGGCTCGGGCGTCACCGCCTCTCTCCTCGCGCTCGCCCTCGCCGTGCTGGGGCGCGACGCCACGCCAGTTTACGACGGCTCGTGGTGCGATTGGGGCGCCCGCGCCGACCTGCCGCTCGCCCGAGGGCCTGCATGACCTCCCGGCCTGACGCGTTTATCGTGCGTTTACCGCTTTTCGGGTCGACAAAGGTCGAAGTTGCCGCCCGATGAAGCAATTTGACGCCAAATGCGCCGCCTGGACGCTGGCTTGTCTTGCGCCGCAGTGCTAAGAGGCTAATGTTGAGCGCCGACCGGAGGCCACGCCGGCGCGCGCGAGGCCGGAGAAACGTCCGGGGAAACGTCCGAGAATGAAAAAAGTCGAAGCGATCATCAAGCCGTTCAAGCTCGACGAAGTGAAGGAAGCTCTTCAGGAAGCCGGGCTTCATGGCATCACCGTCACCGAAGCCAAGGGGTTCGGAAGGCAAAAGGGCCATACCGAACTTTATCGCGGCGCCGAATATGTCGTGGACTTCCTTCCCAAGGTCAAAATCGAACTGGTGCTGACGGACGACGCCGTAGACCGCGCCGTTGAAGCGATCCGCAAATCCGCTCAGACCGGCCGAATCGGCGACGGCAAGATCTTTATTTCCAATATTGAAGGCGCGATCCGAATCCGCACCGGCGAATCCGGGCCCGACGCGGTCTGACGCCCCCCTTCCCAGCTCTTCCTCGCTTTTAACGTCATCTAAAATCAAGAGGCGCTTCAATGACGACTGCCAAGGACGTTCTGCAAAAGATCAAGGACGAAGACATCAAATATGTCGATCTTCGCTTCACCGACCCGCGCGGCAAATGGCAGCATGTGACCTTCGACATCGCCCTCGTGGACGAGGAGATGTTCTCGGAAGGCACGATGTTCGACGGTTCGTCCATCGCCGGCTGGAAGGCGATCAACGAATCCGACATGAAGCTCATGCCCGATCCGGCCACCGCGACGATCGACCCCTTCTTCTCGGCTTCGACTCTCTCGATCGTCTGCGACGTTCTCGAACCGATGACCGGCGAGCCCTATAACCGCGATCCGCGCGGCATCGCCAAGAAGGCGGAAGCCTATCTCAAGAACACCGGCATCGGCGACACCGCTTTTTTCGGCCCGGAAGCCGAATTCTTCGTCTTCGACGACGTGCGTTTCAAGGCCGACCCCTACAACACCGGCTTCGTCCTCGATTCGGGCGAACTGCCGTCGAATGCCGACACCCCCTATGAAGGCGGCAACCTCGGCCACCGCGTCCGCACCAAGGGCGGCTATTTCCCGGTCCCGCCGGTCGATTCCGCCCAGGACATGCGCGGCGAAATGCTTGCGGCCATGGCGGCGATGGGCGTCAATGTCGAGAAGCACCACCACGAGGTCGCCTCGGCCCAGCACGAACTCGGCATGAAGTTCGGCACCCTGACGACCATGGCCGATCATCTCCAGATCTATAAATACGCCATCCACCAGGTCGCCAATTCCTATGGCAAGACCGCGACCTTCATGCCGAAGCCGGTCTATGGCGACAACGGTTCGGGCATGCATGTCCACCAGTCGATCTGGAAGGCCGGCAAGCCGGTGATGGCGGGCGACAAATACGCCGACCTCAGCCAGGAATGCCTGTACTATATCGGCGGCATCATCAAGCACGCCAAGGCGCTGAACGCCTTCACCAACCCGTCGACCAATTCCTACAAGCGTCTGGTCCCGGGCTTCGAGGCGCCGGTTCTTCTGGCCTATTCGGCCCGCAACCGCTCGGCGTCCTGCCGCATTCCGTGGACCAACAATCCCAAGGCCAAGCGCATCGAGGTTCGCTTCCCCGATCCGACCGCCAATCCCTATCTCGCTTTCTCGGCCATGCTGATGGCCGGCCTCGACGGCATCGTGAACAAGATCGATCCCGGCGCCGCGATGGACAAGGACCTCTACGACCTGCCGCCGCGCGAACTGAAGAAAATCCCGACGGTGTGCGGCTCCTTGCGCGAGGCGCTCGCCAGCCTCGACAAGGACCGCAACTTCCTGAAGGCCGGCGACGTGTTCAACGACGACTTCATCGACAGCTATATCGAGCTGAAGATGCAGGACGTCTATCGCATGGAAATGACGCCGCACCCGGTCGAATTCGACATGTATTATTCCTACTGAGCTAGAGCACAGTAAAAGGAAAGGGCGGCCTCGGGCCGCCCTTTCTTTTTTCGCGACGGACGACGCGACCCTGCTTCGGGCGGCCTATTGCGCGGCGGCGGGCTGCTGCCGCTGTTCCCGCGCCTTCTGCTTGTAGTAATGCCGCGCGGCAAGGCATCCGGCGACTGCGCCCGTGATCGTGTGATGCACCATATGGCCGGCGACGCCGCCCGCGATCGCGCCGCGAATGCAGCCCTTCGCCTCGGCGGCGGGCGCTGCGAGCGCGGCCACGCCGCAAACGGCGAGAACCGCGCCAAAAAATTGCCGTTTCATCAGCCAGCCATCACCCTTGGCCGCGCGGAATTTCGCGCGAACAAGATATGGGAGAGCCGTGCGGCGACGCCAGCGGCAAAAATTCCTTCGTGCTTTTGCCGGGCGTCAGGCCTTTTCGACCCCCGCCTGGACGGCGCCCGTCCGGCTCTTCTGGCGCGGCGCGGGGCCGCGCATGCCGGCAGCAACCGCCAGCCAGATCAGCGCCAGCGCGATGGTCATGGCGAACACGCCGAAAGCGCCCGTCGTCGCGAGCATCCAGCCGCCGGCGGCGCCGCCGACGAAAATTCCGATGAACTGCGCGCTGGAATAGACGCCGGTGGCGGCGCCCTTGGCGGAGGCGGGCGCGAATTTCGTCACCAGCGACGGCAACATGGCCTCCATGGCGTTGAAGGCGGTGAAAAACACGGTCAGAGCGATCACAGCCGCGGCGCCGCTCGACGGGGCCGCGGCGAGCGCCACCAGACTCGCCGTGATCGCCGCGACCGCGGCGACGAAAACCTCTTTCATCCGACCGCGGGTCTCCGCGACGATGATTGCCGGAACCATCAGCGCCATGGCGACGATCATGACCGGCAAATAAAATTTCCACTCGCTTCCGACGTTCAGGCGCAGCGCGTGATCCAAAACCGATGGGATGACCAGGAAGCTCGCCGTCAGAATGGCGTGGAGCGTGAAGACGGCGAAATCGAGCCGCAGCAACTCGCCGTCATGCAGCACCTGCTGGAACGTCGGCCAATTGACGCCGCGCGGAACGGCGTGATCGGGCGTCGGCGCCAGCAGAAGCATGATCGCGATGCCGACGAGGGCGAAGACGGCGGTGAGCCAGAACATGCCGGACAGACCGGCGACCGCGGCGAGCGGCGGACCAACGAGAACGGCGATCGCGAAGGAAAAACCAATGGTGATTCCGACCACGGCCATCGCGCGGGTGCGCGTCTCTTCGCGGGTGAGATCCGCCACCATGGCAAGGATCGAGGAGCCGACGGCGCCGGCTCCCTGCAGGATGCGGCCGAGCAAAACGCCGCCGATGGAGGTGGAAAGAGCCGCCACGACGCTGCCCAGGCCGAACACCACCAGACCGCCGACGATCACTTTCTTGCGGCCGATGTGGTCGGAGAGCAGCCCAAGCGGAATCTGGAGAAGGCCCTGCGTCAGCCCATAAGCCCCAAGCGCCAGGCCGATCGTCCGCGCGTTCGCGCCTGACAGGCCGCGAGCGTAATGCATGAAGATCGGATAGATCATGAACAGGCCAAGCAGCCGCGCGGCGAAGACGGCTGCAAGCGAAATCGTGGCGCGAAACTCGGTCTTATTCATAAGATTGTCCCTATCTGCGCGCGCATTATCGGCTCCGCCTCGGCGATCCGACCGTTGCGCGCCGCCATGAGCGCTCATCGGGAATTCGTCGGCGCGCCAACGACTTCGCACTTACGATTCCGGATTTCAGCGACGCTGGGTTTTAGCGAAATTTTTGTCCGAAAAGCGGCGATCGCTTTACGAAATCTGGCTGGCTTCCTCTCGAACTTTTAGCGCGCAAGCATAGGATTAGGCAAAGGAATTTCCTGTCAATTTTGTCGCACCCCCTTTTCAGGCGCGCGCGTCCGCGTCGCCCGGCCCGGCTACCGCTGGCGGGAACGCGCCGGAACGGCCGAACGGGTCCGACGGCGAGCCTGGCGCCATCCCGCCGTTTGCCACGAAAAAATTCGGCTCCAGCAGGCAATGCGGCGCAGGCCATAAGGAAAATATTGGCTCTCTGGCAAAAGTTTATCGCATTTTCTTGCCCGTGGAGCGACCGATTGGGCTTTGGGCGCGTTTAGTGTAGAAATGGATTTTCCAGGACGATGGGCCGCGCCAATCGCGACATGACGTCTCCCTTCCGGTAGCGCGGCGATTTAAGGCACTTCGGGGGTTGCAACGTGCGGCATGAGGCGCAATCGGAATTCGCCGCCGACGACCGTGACGATTCTGAACCGGCCGCCGCGGATTGGATGTCCGCGACGCGGTCTCTACTCGCCCGGATCGTCGCGCTTCGCCGGCGTTCGCCGCTCGCTTTTCCGTCGGGGGTCGGGCTGCTCGGCGCCGCCGCGGGTCTTGCGGCCCAGGCGGGGCTGATCGCGGCGCAGGCGGCCACTTCGCCCTTTCTCGCCCTTTATCCGGCGACGATCGGCGCCGCGTTGGCCGGCGGCTTCCGCGCCGGGCTCGTCACGCTTGTCCTTGGCGCCGCCGGCGCGGAAGCCATGGCCAATGCGCTGGACGCGCCCTTCGACGGCCCGGCCCTCTTCGTTTTCGTTCTATCGAGCCTCGTCGTCGCCTTCGCGGCGGAAGCGCTGCACCGGTTCTTCGGCGAGCTCCACGCGGCCCAGGCGCGGCTGGAGCTTCAGGCGCGCATTTCCGCGCTCGATGAACACGCCATCGTCGAGGTGACCGACCGCCGCGGCGCGATCACCTACGCCAACGACAAATTCTGCGCCATTTCCCATTATTCGCGCGAGGAACTGCTTGGCCACGACCACCGGATCGTCAATTCGGGCGTTCATTCCAAGGATTTCTTCCGCCAGATGTGGAGCGTGATCGCAAGAGGCGACGTCTGGCGCGGCGAAATCTGCAACGCGGCCCGGGACGGCTCGCATTTCTGGGTGGACACGACGATCGTGCCCTTTCTCGACGAAAAGCGCCGCCCCATGCAATATGTGGCGATCAGCACCGATATTACCGAGCGTAAGCGCGCCGAAATCGCGCTGTTGGAGAGCGACGCGGCCTTGCGGCAAAGCCAGAGGCGCCTGCGCCACGCGGCTGACGCCGGCCGCCTGACCTATGCCGAATTCGAACTGACCGACGGCCGCATCCATGTCGCCGACAATTTCGCTCATGTCGTCGGCTATTGCCCAACGACTCCGCCGGAGGGCGGCCCGATCGAGGACGGCGTCAGCCGGCTGCTCGAGCATGTCCCTTCGGAGGATCGCCACCGGCTCAACCTGGCCATCCAGCAGTGCCTAGGCGGCGCCGCCAACGGCCGCATCGAATATAGGGTGATCGGCGACGACGGTCAGGAGCGCTGGATCGAAAGCGTCTGGAACGCCGAAAACGGCGAGAACGACAGGCCGGAGCGGGTCTTCGTCACCGATCTCGACATCACCCGGTTGCGCGCGGCCGAAAACGCCGTGCGCGAGAGCGAAAAAAACTTCCGCTCGCTCGCCAACGCCATTCCCCAGCTCGCCTGGATCGCCTCGCCCGAGGGCGAAATCACCTGGTTCAACGAACGCTGGTACGACTATACCGGCGCGCCGCTCGACCAGCCTGCCGACATGGGCTGGAAAACCTATATCGATCCCGAGAGCCTGCCCGCGATTTTCGAACGCTGGGCGGATTGCGTCGCGACCGGACAGCCGCTGGACATGACCATTCCCCTGCGCGGCGCCGACGGCGTGTTCCGGCCCTTCCTCACCCGCGTCATGCCGCATCGGGACGCCGAGGGCCGCGTGCTGCAATGGTTCGGCACCGGCACCGAAATCACCGAGCAGAAGGAGATGGAGGAAGCCCTGCGCGCGGCGACCAACGAAGCCGAGCGCGCCAACAAGGCCAAGTCCAAGTTTCTCGCCTCCGCCAGCCACGATCTGCGCCAGCCGGTGCAATCGCTCGTGCTGCTCCTCGCCCTGATCGAACGCCAGGTCGCGACCATTCCCAAGGCGGTGGAGACGGCGCGGATGATGAAACAGGCGCTTGGCGGGCTCAATGGCCTGCTGACGGCGATTCTCGACATCTCGCGCCTCGACGCCGGCGTGGTGGAGCCCGCCATCGATTCGGTCGATCTCACCGCTTTGCTGGACCGCCTGTCGTCCGAATATGAAACCAAGGCCGCGGACAAGGGCCTGGAGCTGCGCGTGGTCAAGCGCTCGCTCTATGCCCTCGCCGATCCGTCCCTGCTCGAGCGCGCCCTGCGCAACCTGATCGAAAACGCCATCCGCTACACCCCGAGCGGCGGCGTGCTGATCGGCCTGCGGCGCCGCGGCACGAAGGTGCGGATCGACGTGGTGGACACCGGCGTCGGCGTGCCGGAGGAAAAACAGAAGGAAATTTTCGAGGAATTCATCCAGCTCAACAATCCGGGCCGCGATCTCGGCAAGGGCCTCGGCCTGGGCCTGGCCATCGTCGCCCGCCTCGCCAATCTGCTCGAAGCCCAGATCGAGGTCAGCTCCCGGGTCGGGCGCGGCTCACGCTTCTCGCTCGCCCTGCCCGCCGCCGAGGCGGCCCAGGCGACCGAAGCGCAGTCGGCGCATCTTGCCGACCCGCGCGGTCGCATCCTCATCATCGAGGACAATCTGATCCTGCGCCGCGGCCTGGAAAGCATTGCGCGCAAATGGGGCTGCAAGACCCTCTCGGCGGCGAGCGGCGAGGAGGCGCTCGATCTGGCCTTGGCGCGGCGCTGGCGCTTCGACGCCGTGGTCAGTGATTACAGGCTCGGCGCGGGCCTGAGCGGCGTCGACGCGGCCAAGGAGATCGCGCGCCGATCGGGACGGGACTACCCGACCCTGATCCTCACCGGCGACACCGCGACCGAACATATTGCGGAGATCGCGGCGAGCGGCTTCGAACTGCTTCACAAACCGGTGAGCGCCGAACAATTGCGCCGCAAGCTCTCGCGCCTGCTGGCGCGCGCGGCGGCGCATTAATCATCATTTGCGACCGCGCACGGCGACAAGGCGGTCGATTATGCGTTGCAAATCGTCGAACTGGAACGGCTTGGTCAGAATCGGCGCCTCGCGGTAGGCCGGCGCGAGGCCGCCGAGCCCATGGCCGGTGACGAAGGCGAAAGGGACGCCATAGAGCGCCAAGGCGTCGGCGACGGGATAGGAATTGCCCCGATCGAGGGCGACATCGAGCAAGGCGGCGTCGAGCGCATCGCGTTCCTTTTCGACCAGATCCAGCGCCGCCTTGACCGTCCGCGCCGGGCCGACGACCTCGCAGCCGCTTTCGCTCAGCCAATCAGCGACGAGAAGGCCGAGCATCGGATCGTCGTCCACGAGCAGCAAACGCACCGCCATCGTACCTCCCATGCGGGATCGCACATTGAAATCGTTAGCAGGCTTTCTCCATCGCGGCCATGCTTTGGCTTCCAATTTCGGTGAAATAAGAAAAATTGTTTTCGTTCTGTTCCCTTCCGGGGTACTTTCATGGTAGTCACACGGGCGACCGCAGCGGACGGCGATTCGTCCATTCCGACAATCTTCAGCAGGTTCATGGCCAAACACGATCTTTTTGGCGCGCCCGAATCGGCGCCGGACAGCAAATCGACGCCGGGCGGGAAAGCCGCCACGACCAAAAAGCCTCAGATTGGCGTGTCCCTGGGATCGACGCCGGGGGAAGCGGGCTATACGGCGGCGTCGATCGAAGTTCTCGAAGGTCTGGAGCCGGTGCGCCGCCGCCCGGGGATGTATATCGGCGGCACGGATGAAACCGCGCTCCATCATCTCTTCGCCGAAGTGCTCGACAATTCCATGGACGAGGCGGTCGCCGGTCACGCCACCCGGATCGAGGTGGCGATGGACGAGGACGGCTACCTGTCGGTTTCCGACAACGGGCGCGGGATTCCGATTGACCCGCATCCCAAATTCCCAGCCAAATCTGCGCTGGAGGTCATCATGACGACGCTCCACGCCGGCGGCAAATTCGATTCCGGCGCCTATCAGACGTCTGGCGGCCTGCATGGCGTCGGCGTGTCGGTGGTCAATGCCTTGGCCGAAAGGCTCGAAGTCGAAGTGGCGCGCGGCCAGACGCTTTACCGTCAGGTTTTTTCGCGCGGGCTGCCGATCACTGGGCTCGAAACGATCGGCCGCGCGCCGAACCGGCGCGGCACCAAGGTCCGGTTCAAGGCCGATCCGCAAATCTTCCGCGATAAGACGACCTTCTCTCCGGCGCGCATTTTCAAAATGGCCCGCGCCAAGGCCTATCTGTTCGGCGGCGTCGAAATCCGATGGAAATGCGCGGAATCCCTGCTTGATGCCGGTGGCAAGACGCCAGCCGAGGCCGTGTTCCATTTTCCCGGCGGGCTCAAGGACTATCTCGCCGCCGACATCGAGGGCAAGACGCTCGTCGCCGAGCAGTTCTTCACCGGCCGTGTGGAAAAGCCGGAGCGCCACGGCTCGCTCGAATGGGCGGTCGCCTGGCTCGCCCACGAAGACGGCGCCGTCCATTCCTATTGCAACACCATTCCGACTCCGGACGGGGGAACCCATGAATCCGGCCTGCGTCTGGCGCTGCTGCGCGGGCTCAAGGACCATGCCGAGCGCATCGGCCAGGGCAAGCGCGCTTCGGCGGTCACAGCCGAGGACCTGATGGCCGGCTGCGCCGCGATGATTTCGGTCTTCATCCGCGAGCCTGAATTCCAGGGGCAGAACAAGAGCCGGCTGATGAGCGTCGAGGCGTCGCGCATCGTCGAAAGCGTGATGCGCGACGCCTTCGATCATTGGCTTGCGGGGTCGCCCGCCCAGGCCAAGGCTCTGGTTGAATGGGCCATAGAGCGCGCCGAGGAGCGCCTGCGCCGCCGCGCCGAAAAGGATGTCGCCCGCAAGAGCGCGACGCGCAAGCTACGCCTGCCCGGAAAGCTCGCGGATTGCACGTATAATTCGGCGCAAGGTTCTGAATTATTTATCGTTGAGGGCGATTCGGCGGGTGGCTCCGCGAAGCAGGCGCGCGACCGCGCCAATCAGGCGGTGCTGCCCCTGCGCGGAAAGATCCTCAATGTCGCCAGTTCGTCGCGCGAGAAAATGGCCGCGAACCAGCAGCTCGGCGATCTGATTCAGGCGCTCGGCGTCGGCACGGGCTCGCATTATCGCGCCGAAGACCTGCGCTACGACAAAGTCGTCATCATGACCGACGCCGACGTGGACGGCGCCCATATCGCATCGCTGCTCATCACCTTCTTCTACCGGCAGATGCCCAAGCTGATCGACCAGGGCCATCTTTATCTCGCCGTGCCGCCGCTCTACAAACTCAGCCAGGGCGCGAAGGTCGCCTATGCGCGCGACGATTTTCATCGCGACGAGCTGCTGGGCAAGGAATTTTCCGGGCGCGGCAAGGTCGAGATCAGTCGATTCAAGGGCTTGGGAGAAATGATGCCGGCCCAGCTCAAGGAAACCACCATGGCGCCCAGCTCGCGCACCCTGCTCCGCGTGGGAATCGTCGAGGAGGATCGCGAGGAGACGGCGGATTCGGTCGAGCGCCTGATGGGAACCAGGCCGGAGGCGCGTTTCGCCTTCCTGCAGGAGCGCGCCGCCTTCGCCGCCGCCGAACTGTTCGATCTCTGACGGAAAGCCGACGGAATCGACGCCTTACGGTCGCAATGCTTTGCCAAACTGAGGCGCCTTTGGGTTCATGCGACGCATTTGAAACTGGAGCCAATCATGTCAAATATTGCGGAAAAGAAGAAATTCGTGGCGCCCGTTATCCTGCTGCACTGGCTCATGGCGCTGATGATTTTCGCTCTTTACGCCGTCGGGCTGAGCGTCGATTCGTTCGACAAGCCATTGCGCCCGTCGATCGTCAACGCCCATGTCATCGTCGGTCTGCTTCTTCTCGTGCTGCTGGTTTTCCGGGTCGTCGCCCGTGTGAGCAACGAAACCCCCGCCTATCCCGCCAGCATGGGGCCGATGTTTCGCCGCGCCGCGGCGGCCGGCCACGGGGTTCTCTACTTGCTGATGCTCGCCACGCCGATCGCCGGCATCGCCACCTTCCTGCCCCGCGGCCGTCCGCTCAGCCTCGGCCTGTTCGAGATTCCCTCGCCCTTCGAGGCCAATCGCGATCTCGCTCATCAGTTCGGCGAAATCCACGAGTTGCTCGCGCATCTGCTGATCGCGACCGTCGTCGCCCATGCGCTCGTCGCGCTCTACCATCAATTCGTGCTTCGCGACGGAATATTGGAGCGGATGAGGCCTTGAATCGCGCGAATATGCTAACCGCCCATTTACCTTGATGATCCATAAGGAAGCCGGGTCAGGTCGGGAGCATCGCATGTCGATCAAGAGATATCTCGGAGAAAGCAATCGTGGGTCGGCCGTCGATAGGCTCGCGCTGTTTTGCGCCGTCGTCTCGGTCGTCAGCGTGCTGGGCGCCCATGGGCTGGACAAGCTGGCGCAGAATGGCGACCTGCCGGTGATCGCCTTCTCCCATTCCGGCGCCCGCCCCGACATCGATTATTCGGCGACAGCCTCGATCCCCAACCGCGCCGCGCGGACCCAGCTCAACCCCTGCGGTCAGACTTTCGAAAATCGCTGACCGTCGGCTGCGCGAGCTTGACGCGGAAAAGCGGAATCCGCTCATCGGAAAAGATCACGCTCAAACACACGGATCGCCAGAAATTCGTTGACTTTAACGCCACTTCGCCTAATGGTCCGGGTGGCGCTTTGGATTCGCGCGCGCCCGCCGTGACAGTTGCAGGTCCGCCAGGCAATGGCGCCATGCTTCCGACGTGGAAAACATGGCTCCGCTTGGGATGGCCCCGCTTCAGATAAACGGCGTCATGATCTGAACGGCGGCGTTGGACCGCCATTCGCTCCGGCGCATTGCCCGGCGCCTATGCCAGACGCGATCCGCCTGAACCCAATTTTGGAACCTTTAATGCAATTTTCTGAACTCGGCCTCAGCGAAAAGGTGCTGCACGCCGTAGAAGACGCCGGTTACAAGACGCCCACGCCCATCCAGGCGCAGGCCATCCCCCATGTGCTCGCCGGCCGCGACGTTCTCGGCATCGCCCAGACCGGCACCGGCAAGACCGCGGCCTTCACCCTTCCCATGCTCTGCCGCCTCGAGCAGGGCCGCGCCCGCGCCCGTATGCCGCGGACCCTCATCCTGGAGCCGACCCGCGAACTTGCCGCCCAGGTCGAGGAGAGCTTCAACAAATATGGCGCGCAGCACAAACTGAACGTGGCCTTGCTGATTGGCGGCGTGGCCTTCGGCGACCAGGAGACCAAGATCATGCGCGGCGCGGACGTGCTGATCGTGACGCCCGGCCGCCTGCTCGACTTTTTCGAACGCGGCAAGCTGCTGCTGAACGGCATCGAAATCCTGGTCATCGACGAAGCCGACCGCATGCTCGACATGGGCTTCATTCCGGATATCGAAAAAATCTGCAAACTGGTGCCCTTCACCCGGCAGACTCTGTTCTTCTCCGCGACCATGCCCCCGGAAATCACCCGGCTGACCGAGCAATTTCTCCACAATCCGGCGCGGGTTGAGGTCGCCCGGGCCGCTACGACCGCGTCGACCATCATCCAGGCCCTGGTCGCCTCGCATGGCGGCGGCGACAAGCGCGAGACCCTGCGGCGCCTGCTGCGCTCCGCCGAGGGCCTGAAGAATGCGATCGTGTTCTGCAACCGCAAGCGCGACGTCGCGATCGTTTACAAGAGCCTGGAAAAGCATGGTTTCCCCGTCGGCGCGCTGCATGGCGACATGGACCAGCAGGCGCGGATGGCCTCGCTCGACGCGTTCAAGAACGGCGCCGTGGACATTCTGGTCTGTTCCGATGTCGCCGCCCGCGGCCTCGACATTCCCGACGTCAGCCACGTCTTCAATTTCGACGTGCCGACCCATTCCGAAGATTACGTCCATCGCATCGGCCGCACCGGCCGGGCCGGCCGCGCCGGCCACGCCTTCACGATCGTGACGGAGCATGACCGGAAATATGTCGCCCAGATCGAGGATCTGATCAAAGAGCAGATAGACTGGGCGGGCCCGCGCCTCGACGAACTGGCGCCGGCCGAATATGTCGAGCGCGACCGCGGCCGCGCGGCCCACGCCGGCGAGCGGTCACGACGCAACACGCGCGGCCGCGCCGAGAGGGACACTGCGGGGCGGCCCGCGCGCGAGCGCAAGCCGAAGGTCGAAGAGGCGGCCCGCGAGACGCGCGAGGCCGCGCCGCGCCAAAGGACCGCGAATCGGTCCATGACTGAAGAGCCTCGGCGCAAAGCCGCCCGCCGGCCTGTCGAGGACGACGCGCCGGTCATCGGCATGGGTGACCACGTCCCAAGCTTCCTGCTCCGCCCGGTGCGGACGAAGAACGTCAAGACAGCCGAGTGAGCCGCGCAAGCGCAAATTCGTCGGCGAGCCGACGAATTCGCAGTTGATATGTTCGAGTTGGCCGGCTTTCGTTCGAAAGCCGGCGTGCTTTAACTGGAAATCCTGCTGAGCAGATCAATGCTCAGCGCCTCGCAGTTCGGCAGTTCGACCGCGGCGCCGCTGAGGTCGTCGTCGCTGGAATAGGTCGAGCGCACCGCGATGACCGGCAGCCCCGCGCTGCGCGCCGCCAGGACGCCGTTACGCGAATCCTCGATCGCCACGCAATGTTCCGGCGGCTTGCCCAATTCGCGGAGGGCGAGTTCATAGACGTCCGGCGCCGGCTTCTTTTTGCTGACCATGTCCCCGGCCCCGACGACGGGAAAAATCTCCCGCCAATTCCCGCCGAGGGTGGAATTGAGCAGCGCCTCGATATTGGGCATTGAGGTGGTCGTCGCAATGGCGAGGGTAATGCCCTGCTTTCGCGCCGCCTCGATGAATTCCTTGATTCCCGGCCGCAGCGGCACGGCGCCCGCATCCACCATCGCGGTATAGATTTCGGTTTTGGCCTTGTGGAGCCTGGCGACGAATTCCGGGTCGGCGACGCCGCCCTGGAGCGTGATGAAATGGGTGATCCGCTCCTTGCCGCCGGTCACTTTTAGCAATTGGCGGTAGAGCGCGACGTCCCAACTCCAGTCCAGGCCGACATCCGAGAAGGCCTGGTTGAAGGCGAGGCGATGAACCTCCTCCGTCTCGGCCAAAGTGCCGTCCATATCGAAAATGACCGTGTCGATCACGTGGGCCTCCTCCAAAGTTTCGGCGAAAGTGACGAAGCCGGGTCGAAAAGGAAATTAAAAAAGGCGCAATGTATGTTAAGATAATGTTTATCGCCCTCAATGCGGCAGGATGCCGAAAATTTTCCGCAAGAATCCGGGGGCGATGGCGGACAGCGGATTGACCGACAGAACCGGCGCGCTCGTCTTGCCGGAAATGCGGTAATTGACCCCGATCAGCCCTTCCTCCTGCCCGCCGCCGAGCACCAGGCCGATGACGGGAAGCTGGCCGAACAGATTGTTGACGCCATAGGCCGGCACGAATGTGCCGGAAAGATCGAGGGTATTCTGGTCGAAATTGATCCAGCCTTCGATGGTCGAGCCGACGCTCGAATTGGCGATGATTCCGTCGCGGACGGTCAGGCGCCCGTCGGACTTCTCAAGCTCCGCGTGCAGTCGGGCGAAGGACACGGAATTGGGGTCCAGCTTCACCTTATTGGCGATTTTTCCGGCGTTGGGCGCGTTGGCGAAGCTTTTCAGCGCCGGCTCGCCCCGCAACATAAAATCCTTAATGTCGAGCGTGCCCGAGAAGCCGCCGTCGGCGAGATGCAGTTCGGCGTCGAGCTGGCCCCTTTCCATATGGCTGTATAGATCGAAAAAGGCGAGCAGCGCGCCGCCATCGGAGGTCTTGAGAGAAAATACGGGCGCCCCGCCGTCGCGGGTCAGAACGCCTTTGACCGGATCGCCGCCGAATTTCCCGGAGAGGCTCAGGGCCTGGTATTGCCCGTTCTTCTTGCGCGCCAGGCGCATTTCGGCGTTGGAGATGATCTGGCGATTGGCGCCGGTCAGGAGAGTGGCGTTGAGGCTCAGATCGAAATCGGTCGAGGGGCCGCTTCCCGAGCCTCCGCCGGTGAGATCGCCCAGGAAGGGACGCGCGTCCACCGCCGCCCCGCGCGCGACGATCTTCATCACATCGCCCGATTTCTCGGCGTCGATGCGCAGGTTGTCGCCGGGCGAGAATTTTACGTCCGACAGCTTCGCCCCGGCAAGACTTCCGTCCGGCGCGAGCTGCAGCACGCCTTTGGCGCTCTGGCCGGCGCCGTCGTAAACGAAATTGTCCAGCGCAGCGGCTCCGCGACCATCCTCGCGATAGGTGAAAGCGGCCTTGGCCGGGCGTCCGGCGGGTTTGTAGAGCCCTGGAACGGGATAGATCAGCCCGGTCTTGGCGAGATCGAGCTCGACCAGCGCCTGGGGATGGGCGGCGCCGACCTCGCCGACAATCTTCACGGCGATGGGTCCGACGACGGTCGAGCCGAAGTTCAGGCCGGCCTTGGCGCGCGCCGCCTCGTCCATCGGGAAGGTTATGACGCCCTTGGGCGGTTCGGTCGCGTTGCGGGTGAATTCGAGCGTGGCCGGGGCGCCGAACAATTTTCCCGTTCCCGTGACATGGGTGACGCCGTTCTGGAGGGTCACGGCGAGAGAGCCCTGCTCCAGACTGGCCTTGCCGACCAGATGCTCGGCCGAGAAATTGGCGACTGTGGCGTTGACCTCGATGCTGGCGAGCTTCGGGTCGTAAACCGGCTGAAGTTTGGTGCGGAAGGTGAAATCGCCCGAGAACTGCCCCTTGGTGGTCTTGGCGTCGAGCGGCAGGCTCGCCACCTTGGCGAAGCCGGGCGTGGCAAGGACCGAGCCCAAAGTGTCGAGCGCGCCCTGGCCATGGGCGCTGATGCTCAGCGCGATCGGCTTGGTCTCCAGATCCGGCATGGAGAGCACGCCGTTCGACAGGTCGATCCGGCGCCCCCCGCTTCCCTCGATATAGCCGGAACTCGCCTCGATGCGCGCCGTGCGGCCGCTGGAATGGCCGACAGCATTCACCCCTCGCACCGGCGGCGCGCCGTCGAGGAAGGTGAAGGCGGCGTCGCGGATCGTGTAGTCCATCGACACGCGGTCGTCCATCGGCGCATGCTGGGCGCGCATCATGCGCAGGTCGAGGTCGTCGAGATCGACCGCCATGCGGAAATTGACCAGGGTTCCGCTGATGAGATGGTCGCCGACCCAGCCGCGCACCGGCGCGCCGAAAGCGTTGGGCCACACGGCGAGCACGCCGGCGGCGGTCATGTTGCCGGCGGACAGACCCATCCGCATATGCAGGCCGTTGACCCAGTCGATCGTCCCTTGCGCGGCGGCCGCCACTTCGGGGCCGACCAGTTCGACACGGTTGATTTTCAGGGTCTTGCTCATAAGATTGAGGGCGAGATCGGCGACGATCTTGTCAAGGGCGACCGATTTCTCGCCCTTGCGATCCGGTCCGACCACGCAGGACTCGACCTGTTTGAAAACGATGCTCCAGGGCGCCGCCTCGTGCTCCGGCGGCGCGATGACGCCGCTGAAGGAACAATGCGAGGCGCCGGAAAAGATCTGCGCCTGATCCACCACCGCGCGGTGGGCCGACGCGTCCCAATGGGCGGCGGCGAAAAATTCGTCGAGGAAGACCGGCGCGAATTCGGGATCGTCGAAGCGCCAGAAGCCCTGCCCCAGGGCGAGGCGGGCGTTGGCGTCGAGCACATGGCCGTCGCCCTGGAACGAGGCCGAGGCCTTGAAGGAAATCGGAATGTCTGAATCGATCGGCAGGCTGGTCTTGCCGGCCATCAGCGCGATCTCGTCGATCGAAAAGCCGCTGCCGCGGATCGCGAGTTCATGCGCCTGATCGCGGGCGCCGCGCGCGACGCCTTCGACAGTCCAGCGTCCGCTGGGGCCTTTCGCCGACATTTTGACGTCGGCGACGCCGCGCTTGCCGGCATTGGAGCGGTCGAGCGAGAATTCGAAGGCCTCGAATTCGCGCTTCTGGCCGGCTTCGCGATCGTCGATGATCAGCCGCCCGTTCCTGATCCCGAAATGATCGAGCACGGCGATCGGGCTGTCGCGGCCCTGGCCGATGTCGAAGATCAAATTGATCGCCCTGGCCGCCTGCCGCAGAACCTTGGCGCGGGTCGCGGGCGGCGGGGCGCTGGTGGGCGCCGCCACGCTCGGCTCGGGCGCCGCATCGGGCGCGATTTGGGGCGCCGCCTGTGGCGCGTTCGGGCCCGGCGCGGGAACGGGCTCGCCGCCGGCCGAGAGGTCGAGCCCGCCGTCAGGTCGCACGCGAAGTTCGACTTTCAGCCGGTCGATATCGACCCGCGACGGCTTGACCTGCCCGGCGAGCAGCGACAACGGATCGAAAATGATGTCGGCCTTGGGCGCGGACAGCAGGCGGCGGCCGTCCGCCCGACGGATCGAGAGGCCGTCCACCGCCAGGGCGACGCCGTGCTCCTGGCGCTCGATCGCGATGGTCGAGATGGCGAGGATGTAGTTCGGGCCAAGCCGGTCCTGGAGCACCGAGACCACCATCGGCTTGAACGCGTCGAGGTTGACCCGGCCGACCGCCAGCGCGACCATGCCCGCGGCCAAAGCGACGAGCACGGCCATCAGGGCGAAGGAAAGCCCCGCGCTCGCGGTTCGTCGCGCCCGGCGGAAGCGTCGCGGCGGCAGCGGCGGCGGCAGCGGCCCTTCGCAAATGTCCGGCTCTCTCATTTCGATCAATGCGGTCGCTTTCCTCGCCGATTCGCGTGTCTGTCGATATGCGACGCGCTCGATCGCCACCGCTTTCGGACGCCACTTTTCGGATTCATGATCAAGCCTGGCGGCTGACCGGCTGGCGAGGCCAACCGAATCGCTATTCTATAGCAAATCCGGGCCCTCTCCGACCAACGGTCAGGGGCCTTCGCCGTCCGTCGATGGCGTGAAAAATGCAGACATTTACGACGGAATTAAGCAAGAATGGCGACATCGCGCGGCCGTGCGGCCGCAAGCTGCTCCCATGAAAGGATTTGCGATGACGGAACGTGTGCAGGCGGGCGATGCGGCGCCGGATTTCACCCTGCCCCGCGACGGCGGCGACCGGATGTCGCTCGCGGATTTCCGGGGCAAGAAGCTGGTGCTTTACTTCTACCCCAAGGACGACACCTCCGGCTGCACCATGGAGGCGCAGGACTTCAACCGGCTGGCGGGCGATTTCGCCGCGGCGGGAGCCGTCGTCGTCGGCGCGTCGCCCGATCCGGTCAAGCAGCACGACAAGTTCCGCGACAAATATGAGCTGACCTTTCCACTCCTGGCCGACGAATCGAAGGAGATTCTCGGAGCCTATGGCGTCTGGGTCGAAAAGAGCATGTATGGCCGCAAATATATGGGGGTCGAACGCTCGACCTTTCTGATCGGCCCGGACGGCAAGATTGCGCAGGTCTGGCGCAAGGTGAAGGTTCCCGGCCACGCCCAGGCGGTCCTCGCGGCGGTCAAGTCGCTGTAACGGAGCCATTTTCAAAACGTTAACCACGTCCGTTTACCTTGACCTGAAATCGGCCGCGCCTTCCCGGCGCGTCCTTTCGGAAGGTAAGACATGCGTGGCGCTTTTTCCGCGAGGGCCCTGAAGCCCGGCCTGACCCTTCACCTGGTTTCCCACATTTCGAGCCGCCAGATTTTCCTGCCCACGCCGCTCGCGGCCGGCCTGTTCGGCGCGGTTCCGCTGCTGCTGCTTGGATGTCTCGCGATCGGCTCCTATTTCATGTTCCGCGACGACATGCTGGCTTCGCTGATGCGGCGGCAGGCGAACATGCAATTCGCCTATGAGGACAGAATCGCCGCCCTGCGCGCGCAAATCGACACGCTCGCCTCGCGGCAGATGATCAACCAGGACACATTCGAGGGCAAGGTGGCCGAACTCGCGGTGCGCCAGGCCCGGCTCGAATCGCGGTCGGCGCTGCTCGCCTCGCTCGCCGCCAAGGTCGATCCGGACATGACCTCGGTCGCGGCGACGCGGCCCGCCGCCGCCGAGGCCTCCCCCCAGATCGCGCCCCAAGCCGCCTCCGGCCCGATCCAAACGCTCGAACCCAAGCCCTCCCTCGCCAAGGACGATTTCAAGCCGGTTCCAGAGGGCTTCGACCTGCGCCGCACCCAGGGCGGCGACGCGCCCGGCCCCAACCTTTCCGACAATTCCGACCCGGCCTCGCCGCAGCAGCGCCTGCACAGTCTCGCCGCGCGTTTCGATCGGGTCGAGCGCCGCCAGATCGCCGTGCTCAACGGTCTGAAGGCGCCCGCCGCCGCCGAGGCGGAGCATCTGCGCGAAGCTTTCGAGGAAGCCGGCCTACCGGTCGATCGCATGATCCGCCACGCCGAATCGCTTGGCCGCTCCGAATCCATTGGCCACGACGAATCCCTTGGCCACGACGAGAGCGGCGTGACCAGGGCCGCCATGGGCGGACCCTTCGTCCCCGCCGACGCGCCCCAGCGCGGCGGCGAATTCGATCGCGCCTACGCGAGCCTCGCCAGTTCGATCGACACGATGAACGAATTGCGCCAGGCCCTGCCCTATGCGCCGGTGCGTCAGCCTCTGCCCGGCCAGCTCGAAGTCACTTCACCATTCGGTTATCGCATCGACCCCTTCTTCGGCCGCCCCGCCCTCCATACGGGAATGGATTTCCATGGCGCCTATGGCGAGCCGGTTCACGCCACCGCCGCCGGGCGGGTGGCCTTTGCCGGGGTCGCCGGCGGCTATGGCAATATGGTGGAAATCGACCACGGCGCCGGCCTCGCCACGCGCTACGGCCATCTGTCGCGGATCGATGTCAGGCAAGGGCAATCGGTCAAGGCGGGAGAGGAAATCGGCGCGATCGGCTCGACCGGCCGCTCGACCGGACCGCATCTGCATTACGAGGTCCGCGTCGACGGCGCGCCGGTAAATCCGAGCCGCTATATCAAGGCGGGACGCCTGCTCAGCGCCGGGCTTTAAATTCCTATTTGCGCCCTTGGCGCAAGATATCCTGGAACCAGCCGGTGTCGAGCGTCGCCGGCTGGAGCCACATTTTCAGCAGGGCTTCAGGCGAATACCGATCCACCGCGTCCATCATGCGCTTTTCGAGTTCCTCCATCGCGCGCTTCTGCATCGGCTCGAAATCCGGCAGGCCCATGAAAGCCCGCGCCTCGGCGGGCGTGCAATCGATGTCCACGGTGATCTTCATGCGCGCGCCTCCGGACGAAATTCACAAATATCCTTCCCAAACATAATGGTGGGACGCCAAAAGGCCAATTCTTTCCGCCCTGACGTTTAAAATTGGCTTTCATCACCCGATGGCCCCGGCCGAGCGCGCCTTTTCGCGCAGGATGAACTTCTGGATCTTGCCGGTGGAGGTTTTGGGCAGCGGGCCGAAGATGAAGGTTTTCGGAACTTTGAAGCGCGCCAGATGCCCGCGGCAATGTTCCAGAAACTCCTCCTGGGATGGGCTCGCGCCCTCGCGCAATTCGATGAAGGCGCAGGGAACCTCGCCCCATTTCTCGTCGGGCGTCGCGACCACCGCCGCCGCCAGCACGTCCTTGTGGCGGTAGAGCACGTCCTCGACTTCGAGCGAGGAAATGTTTTCGCCGCCGGAAATGATGATGTCCTTGGAGCGGTCCTTGATCTTCACATAGCCGTCGGGCTCGATCACCGCGAGGTCGCCGGTGCGGAACCAGCCGCCGGCGAAACATTCCTGTGTCGCCCGCTCGTTCTTGAGATAGCCCTTCATGACGATATTGCCGCGGAAGACGATCTCGCCCATGGTCTGGCCATCGTGGGGCACGGGCTTGAAATCGACCAGATCGACAACGTCGATCGCCTCCTGCAACAGCGACCGCACGCCCTGGCGGGCGTTCAGCTCGGCGCGTTTCGCCAAAGATTCGTTCGCCCATTCGTCCTGCTTGGCGCAGACCGAGGCCGGGCCATAGGTTTCGGTCAGGCCATAGACATGGGTGATCGCGAAGCCCATTTTCTCCATGCCCTCGATGATCGCCGCCGGCGGCGCCGCCCCCGCGACGAGGCCCTCGACCCGGTGGGAAATCCCGGCCCGGTCGGCCGGATCGGCGTTGATGAGCAAACCGTGGACGATCGGCGCGCCGCAAAAATGGGTGACCCCGTGTTCGCGGATCAGGGCAAAGATCGTCTTGGGATCGACGCGGCGCAGGCAGACATTGACCCCGGCGTTGGCGGCCATGGTCCAGGGAAAGCACCAGCCGTTGCAGTGGAACATCGGCAGGGTCCACAGATAGACCGCGTGCGGCGGCATGCCCCAGCTCAGGATGTTGTTGACCGCGTTCAGATAGGCGCCGCGATGGTGATAGACGACGCCCTTGGGGTTGCCGGTGGTGCCGGAGGTGTAATTGAGCGAAATGGCGTCCCATTCGTCTTCGAGCGGCGCGGGGACGAAAGCGGGGTCGCCTTCGGCGAGAAAGGATTCATATTCAATCGCGCCGAGAAAATTTCCGCCCGAAAAGCTCTGGTCGTCCACGTCGATCACCAGCGGCTTTTCGCCCTTCATCAGGTCGAGAGCCTTGGCGATGACTTTGGAATATTCGCGGTCGGTCAGCAGAACTTTCGCCTCGCCATGGTCGAGCATGAAGGCGATGGCCTCGGCGTCCAGCCGGGTATTGAGCGTGTTGAGGACGGCGCCGGCCAGGGGGACGCCGAAATGGGCCTCGAACGTGGCCGGGACATTGGGCAGCATCGCCGCCACGGTGTCGTTCTTGCCGATGCCGCGCCTGGTCAGCGCCGAGGCTAGCCGCCGGCAGCGCTCGGCGGTCTGCGCCCAGGTCAATCGCCGGTCGTTGTATATGGTCGAAAGCTTGTCCGGGTAAACGTCGGCGGCGCGGAAGAGGAAGCCCAAGGGGGTGAGCGGCGCATAATTGGCGCGGTTGCGGTCAAGACCGGTCAGATAAGCGTTCCCCATTGTTACCTCCCACGGCCCGGCGTTCTCGACCGCCGATTCCATGGCGATTCTATACCAAGTCTCGACGATCGCGACTCGTCGCAAATGATTATACAAAGGGAATGGCGGCAAGCAGTTCGCCGGGCGGCCGCGGCTGAGCTGAAGTATTTTCAGTTGACTGTCATCGTAGCGCTTGCGAAATATGCGCGAGCCATGGTGCGGCGCAAACAGCTGCCGGACCCGCGATTTGATTGTGTTTTGACCCGAATTCCTCGACCATTTTCGTCATTTACGGAATTTTCCTCATTCACTGAAATGGAGCGCGTATGGCAGGGAAACCGTCTCGCAAATCCGAGGGCCCGCGCGAAAGCGTTCTCATCGATTTGGCGTTACAGGGCGGCGGCTCGCATGGCGCCTTCACCTGGGGGGTGCTCGACCGGCTGCTCGAAGAATCCTGGCTGAAGATCGAAGCGATTTCCGGCACGTCGGCCGGGGCGATGAACGCCGCCGTCCTGGTCAGCGGCTATATGAAGGGCGGCGCCCCGGGCGCGCGCGAGGCGCTCGACGCCTATTGGGGCCGCGTCGCGGAAGCCGCGCGCTTCAGCCCGATCCAGCGCTCGCCGTTCGACCGCCTGATGGGCCGCTGGTCGCTCGACACCTCGCCCGCCTATATCATGCTGGACATGATGAGCCGGCTGGTGTCGCCTTACAATCTCAATCCGACCGGCCATAATCCGATCCGCAAGATCCTCGAGGACAGCATCGACTTCGCCCATCTCAACGAGGCGGAGATCAAGCTGTTCATCACCGCGACCAATGTCCATACCGGGCGCGGGCGGGTGTTCCGGAACCGGGAGATCACGCCGGAGGTTCTGCTCGCCTCCGCCTGCCTGCCGACCATGTTCCAGGCAATCGAGATCGACGGCGAGCCCTATTGGGACGGCGGCTACGCCGGCAATCCGACCATTTCGCCCCTGGTGCGCGAAAGCGACGCCCATGACGTCATTCTGGTGCAGATCAACCCGCGCGAGCGCCGCCAGACGCCGCGAACGGCCGGCGAAATCCTCGACCGGCTCAACGAAATCTCCTTCAACGCGCCGCTGATGAAGGAATTGCGCATGATCGCCCTGCTGCGGCAGGCGGCCGATCCCGGAACCGGCGAAGGCCGGCGCTGGGCGGAAATGCGCACCCATCGCGTCCTGACCGACAAGCTCGCGGAATTCGGCGCCTCGTCCAAGCTCAACGCCGAAGGGCCATTCCTCGAAATGCTCAAGCGCGAGGGCCGCTTGGCAGCGGAGGCCTTCCTCGCGGAACACGGCGCGGATCTGGGCGTCCGCTCCACCGCCGATCTCGACGTACTTCTTCAGGAGTGCTGACCATGAGCGGTTCCGAACTCATCGGCCTCCTGGGCATCCTCGTTGGCCTGAGCCTGCTGATCTGGCTGGCGTTCAAAGGCTGGAGCGTGCTGCTGCTCGCGCCGATCGCGGCGGTCGTCGCCGCCTTTTTCTCCAGCGAGCCGCTTCTCGCCCACTGGACCCAGACGTTCATGCGCAGCGCCTCGGGTTTTCTGGCGCAATTCTTCCCGATCTTCCTGCTCGGCGCCCTGTTCGGCAAGCTGATGGAGGACACCGGCTCGGTCTCGGCCATCGCCGATTACATGACCGAGAAACTCGGGACAAAGCGCGCCATTCTGGCGGTGGTGCTCGGCGGCGCGGTGGTCACCTATGGCGGCGTCAGCCTGTTCGTCGCCTTTTTCGTGATCGCGCCCATGGCCCAGGGCCTGTTCCGGGCCGCGAGCATTCCCCGCCGGCTGATGCCGGCGGCGATCATGCTCGGCACCTCGACCTTCACCATGTCGGCCATGCCGGGCACGCCGTCGATCCAGAACACCATTCCGATGCCCTTCTTCGGCACCACGCCTTTCGCGGCGCCGGGGCTCGGAATCATCGCCTCCGCCATCATGCTCGCCTTCGGCCTGTGGTGGCTGGCGCGCGAGGAGGCCGCCGCGAAGGCGCGCGGCGAAGGCTTTGGCGACGACGACGCGCTGAAGTCGGCCGCCGATCTGGCCGACGACGAGACTTTGCGCGAGCGCGCGACCGCCTCGCACGAATTCGACCCGGCCGAAATCGCCCATGGCGAAGTCGCCGCGACCCGCCCGCCGTTCTGGTCGGCGGCGGCGCCGATCGTGGTCGTCATTCTCGTCAATCTGATCCTCTCGCTGATCGTTCTGCCTCGCCTCGACCTGAGCTTCCTGTCCAAGCCGGAATGGGGCGGCGTGTCGCCGGCCGCCGTCACCGGCGTGTGGTCCGTGCTGACCGCGCTGACGCTCGCCATCCTCACCGTCCTCGCGCTCAACGGACGGCGCCTGCCCGACCTGCGCGGCACGATGGACGCCGGCGTCAACGCTTCGGCGCTGCCGGCGATCAGCGTCGCGAGCCTCGTCGGCTTCGGCGCGGTGGTCGCGGCGCTTCCGGCCTTCGCCATGGTCCGCGACGCGGTTCTCGGCATCGGCGGCGGCCCTTTGGTTTCGCTGGCGGTGGCGACCAATACGCTGGCCGCGCTCACCGGCTCGGCCTCGGGCGGCCTGACGATCGCGCTCGACGCGCTCGGCTCGACCTATCTGCAGCGCGCGGCCGAGATCGGCATGGATCCGGCCTTGCTGCATCGCGTCGCGGTGATCGGCTCGGGCACGCTCGACAGCCTGCCGCATAATGGCGCCGTGGTGACTTTGCTCGCCGTCTGCGGCTCGACCCACGGCAAGAGCTACAAGGACATTTTCATGGTCGGCATTCTCGGGGCGATCATCGCCCTGGTCGTCGTCATCGTCCTCGGCTCTCTGGTCGGATCGTTCTGAACTTGTCTCGCGGCTTCGCTCGAAGCGCCCAATCCGGGGTTCGCAACTTGTCCTTCAAAGGCTCCCTCCCCCACGCCCCGCGCCTGTCCCGTCTGCTGCTCGCGGCCGCGCCGGCGCTGCTCCTCATCCTTTCGGGCTGCAAGCGCGAAACCGCCGAGGAGCCGCCGCCGCCGCGCCCCGTACGCACCGTCGTCGTCGAAAAGGCGGGGCTGGGGCAGACCATCTCGCTGACCGGCCAGATTCAGGCGGAAAAGGAAGTCGCGCTGGCTTTCCGCATCGGCGGCCGGATCATCGAACGTAAGGTGGACACAGGCGACCACGTGACTCCGGACGAGGTCGTCGCCAAGCTCGATCCCCAGAACGAACTCAACGCCCTGCGCTCGGCCCGCGCCGCCCTTGCCGCCGCCAAGGGCCGTCTTGAGCAGGATTCCAACCATTTCGACCGCCAGCAGACCCTGCTGCGGCAGGGCTGGACGACCCGCGCCAATTTCGATCAGGCCCAGCAAGCCCTGCGCTCCGCGCAAGCGGCGGCGGACGACGCCAAGGCGCAGGTCGAAATCGCCGAGGATCGCGTCAGCTACACCGAACTCAGGGCCGGAGTGATCGGCACGGTGACCCACCGCGCCGCGGAATCGGGCGAGGTGGTCCAGGCCGGACAGACGGTCTTCACGGTCGCGCGCGATCACGGCTGGGACGCCGTCTTCGACGTTCCCGCCCAGGTGCTGCGCACGGCGCCGCCCGACGCCGACGTGATCGTCGCCTTGACCGACGATCCTTCCGTCACCGCCAAAGGCCGGGTGCGTCAGGTCTCCCCCCAGGCCGATCCGGTCACCCGTACCTTCAAGGTCCGGGTCGCGGTCAATAATCCGCCGCCCGCCATGCGTCTCGGCGCCACCGTGACCGGCCGGATGGAGGTCGATCACGGCCATGGCCTGTCGATCCCCGCTAGCGCCCTGACAGCGTCGGGAACCAGTCCGGCGGTCTGGGTGGTCGATCCCAAGAGCCTGACCGTGGCTTTGAAGCCGGTCGAAGTCCTGCGCTACGACCCCGGGACCGTCGTGCTCTCCGGCGGGCTCGACGCCGGGGCGATCGTGGTCACGGCGGGCGTCCAGGCGCTTCATCCCGGCCAGAAGGTGCGGCTGCTCGGAGCCCAGTCATGACGGGGCCCAATCTCTCCGACTGGGCGCTCAAACACCGATCCTTCATCGTCTTCGCAATGATCGCGATCGTCGTCGCCGGTCTGTCGTCCTATTTCGGGCTCGGGCGCAGCGAGGACCCGGCTTTCACTTTCCGCACCATGGTGGTGCAGGCGGCGTGGCCGGGCGCGACCCTCAACGAGACGCTCGATCAGGTGACCGAGCGTCTCGAACGCAAATTGCAGGAGACCAAGGGCCTCGATTTCCTGCGCTCCTATACGAGCCCCGGCCGCGCCACGATCTTCGTCAATTTGAAGGGCTCGACTTCGCCCAAGGACGTGCCGGACATCTGGTATCAGGTGCGCAAGAACATCGGCGACATCAGGCGGACCCTGCCCCAGGGCGTGGTCGGCCCCTTCTTCAACGACGATTTCGGCGACACCTATGGCCTGATCTACGGCTTCACCGCCGACATCGGCTTCAGTCAACGCGAATTGCGCGATTATGTCGAGGACGTGCGCTCCAAGCTGCTCCATGTTCCCGACGTCTCGAAGATCGAGATTCTCGGCGCGCAGGACGAGCAGATCTATGTCGAATTCTCGACCAGCCAGCTTGCGGGGCTCGGGATCGACCGCGCCGCCCTGATCGCCGCGATCCGGGCCCAGAACGCGGTGATTCCCGCCGGGGCGATCCAGACCGGCAACGAGAAGATTTCGATCCGCGTCACCGGCGCGTTCAAATCGGCAAACGACCTCCTCGACGTCAATTTCCTGTCCAACGGCCGCCTGATCCGCCTGCGCGACATCGCCGAGGTTCGCCGGACCCTGGTCGATCCGCCTCAGCCGATGTTCCGCGTGAATGGCAAGCCGGCGATCGGCCTCGCCATCGCCATGCGCGACGGCGGCGACATTCTCGCGCTCGGCAGGAACGTCAAAAAGACGCTCGACGCGGCGGTCGCCGACCTGCCACTCGGCATAAATGTCGCCCTGGTCTCCGACCAGCCGGTGGTGGTCCAGAACGCCATCGGCGAATTCATGGAATCTTTGTGGCAGGCGATCGCGATCATCATGGCGGTGAGCATCGTCAGTCTCGGATTCCGGCCCGGCGCGGTGGTGGCGCTGTCGATCCCGCTGACGGTCGCGATCATTTTCCCGATCATGCAATATTTCGACATCGACCTGCAGCGCATCTCGCTCGGCGCGCTGATCATCGCCCTCGGCCTGCTGGTGGACGACGCCATGACGACGGTCGACGTGATGATCTCGCGCATGGCGGCAGGCGACAGCAAGGAGAAGGCCGCGACTTTCGCCTATGAATCGCTCGCCTTTCCCATGCTCACCGGCTCCTTCATCACCGCCGCCGGCTTCGTGCCGATCGGCTTCGCCAAGTCCTCGGCCGGCGAATATACATTTTCGATCTTCGCGGTGGTGTCGATCGCTCTGATCGTCTCCTGGTTCGTCGCGGTTTTGTTCGCGCCTCTGCTCGGCGTCTGGCTGCTCAAGGCGCCGGAGAAGAAACAGGACGACAAGCCCAGCCGGATCATGGCCGCCTTCCGCTCCCTCCTCCTCCTCGCCATGCGCCGGCGCTGGATGACGGTCGCGGTCACGCTCGCCTGTTTCGTGGCCTCGCTGCTGGCGCTGCCGCTCGTGCCGCGCCAGTTCTTCCCGGCCTCGGACCGGCCGGAACTGGTGGTCGATCTCACCTTGCCGCAGAGCGCCTCGATCTTCGCCACCGACCGCGCGGCGAAAAAGCTCGACGCCATGCTCAAGGGCAATCCCGACGTCGCGAGCTGGAGCACCTATGTCGGGCGCGGCGCGATCCGCTTCTATCTTCCGCTCAACGTGCAGCTCGCCAATGATTTCTTCGCCCAGGCGGTGGTCATCGCCAAGGACGTTGCCGCGCGTGAACGCTTGCATGCGGCGCTGGAAAAGAAGCTGGCCGACGAACTGCCGGGCGTCGTCTCCCGCGTCTCGCCGCTGGAGCTGGGCCCCCCGGTCGGCTGGCCGGTGCAATATCGGGTCAGCGGTCCGGATCTGAGCCAGGTGCGCATGATCGCCCTGCAGCTCGGCGCCATTCTCGGCGCGAACGACGATCTGCGCCGCGTGAATTACGACTGGATGGAGCCCGCGCGCCAGGTTCGCGTGGTGATCGACCAGGATCAGGCGCGGCTGCTGGGCTTGAGCTCGCAAGCGCTGTCCTCCTTCCTCAACACGGTGATGACCGGCGCCCCGATCACCCAGGTTCGCGACGACATCTATCTCGTCGACGTCGTCGCCCGCGCCCAGGACGAGCAAAGGGTTTCGCTCGACACCTTGCAATCCTTGCAGGTTCCGCTGCCGAACGGACGCACCGTGCCGCTTAGCCAGATCGCGCGCTTCGAATATCAGCAGGAATATCCGCTGGTGTGGCGCCGCGATCGCGTCCCGACCCTGACCGTGCAAGCCGACGTCGTTGCCGGGGCCACGCCCGAGGCGGCGGCAGCCGCACTCGCGCCGGCGGTGCAAAAGCTCGGCGCCGGCCTGCCCAAGGGCTATCATATCGCGGTCGGCGGCACGGTCGAGGAAAGCGCCAAGTCGCAGGCCTCGGTTTTCGCCAAGCTCCCGCTGATGCTGTTCCTGATGCTCTTGTTCCTGATGGCGCAGCTCCATAGTTTCAGCCGTCTCGCCATGGTCCTGAGCCTCGTGCCGATGGGCCTCGTCGGCGTCGTCCTCGCTTTGCTGATTTCCGGGCGGCCGCTCGGCTTCGTCGCCATTCTCGGCATATTGGCGCTGATGGGCATGATCGCGCGCAACGCCGTCATCCTGATCGAACAGATCGAGGCGGAGCGCGCGCAGGGCCTCGATCTGTGGAACGCCATCGTCGAAGGCGCGATGTCGCGCTTCAGGCCGATCATGCTGACCGCGATCTCGACGGTTCTCGGCTTCATTCCCATCGCGCCGACGGTGTTCTGGGGACCGATGGCCTTCGCCATCATGGGCGGCCTGTTCGTGGCGACGATCCTGACCCTGCTCGTGCTGCCCGCGCTTTACGTGATCTTCTTCCGCGTCAAGGAGCCGACGAAGACGGTCTCAGCGTAACGCCGCCGCCAGCAGGGCGAGGACGATCAGCAGCAGCGACGCGCCCGCCGCCGGCCATTGCCGCAGGCGGGCGTCGAGCCATTCGAAATCCGGACCCAGGGCCACGAAGCGCGCGAAGGCGCGCTCATAAAGACCGATGCTGTCGCCGGCGGGAATTTGCGGCGCGGAAAGGCCGCTGCGCTGAAAGCCGAAAGCCAGCGCGACGCCGGTCGCGACCGGCCACAGCCCGTCCCAGATTTTGTCGAGTTTCAGCGCTTCGCCGGGATGGGCGGCGAAGAACCAGGGCAGAAGAAGCGCGCCAAGCCCCAGCGCCGGCCAGAAGCGCACGAGAGCGGCAGGCGTTTCTTGAGCCGTATCTCGGGCGCCTTCCGGCGTCGGCGATGCGAGGCGCGTCACGAAATGGGTCATCAGGATCGCACTGCCGATCGAGGAAAGCGCCGCCAGAAAGGCCGGCCAGCCGGTGACGAATTGCGCTTTCGACGCGAGCTTGGCCAGGGCGCCCCCGGTGAAGGGCAGGCCGGCAAGGCTCAAGGCGAGCGCGCCGGCCAGAGCAAGCGGCCAGCCGGACAAGGGCTCCGTTCCCGACTTTTGGCGCGCGGCGAGGGCGCCGATGGTCAGGAACAGAGCTGCTTTCACCAGCAGGTGATTGGCGCCATAGAAGGCCATGTCGCCGGCCGCCGATGGCGCTCCCGCCGCGAGCCCGAGGCCGAGCGCGGCGGCGACGACCCCCATCTGGCTGATGCTCGAATAGGCCAGGATGGTCTTGGGATTGTGCTGGGTCAGGCCAACGGCGACGCCGTAAAAGGCGGACAGGAATCCCAGCGTCGCCAGCGCCTCGCCCATGCCCGCCATCGGAGCGCCGAGCGGCAGAAAGCGGATGAGGCCGATGACGCCGGCCTTGACGCCCGCGCCGCTGAGCACCGCGGCGACGGGGATCGGGGCCGCGCCATAATTGAGCGGCATCCAGCCGTTGAACGGGATGAGGCCCATTTTCATCCCGAAACCGGCAACGATCAGGACGCCGACGGCGTCGCGATAGGGCGAAGACGGCAAAGCCGCCGTGATGTCGGCGATCCGCGCGCTCCCATGTGGCTCGCCCGCCGCAAGGAGAGCGAAAGCCAGCAGCAGCAAAGCCTCGCCGAAAAGCGCGAAGGCCATATAGATCGCGCCCGCGCGCTTCTTTTCCGGATCGTCGGAAAAAGCGAACAGCCCAAAGGCCGGGATACTGACCAGGGCGTAGAGCAAATAGAATGAAACGAGATCGCCGGCGACGAAGACGCCGAGGCTGCCGGTCATGGTCAAAAGCCAGGAAATCCCGAAACGCTCATCGGACGCCTTGTCGCGACGCAGCGCCGCGCCGACGACGATCCACAGCAAAGCGGCAAAGACCAGCAACAGCGCACCGGGAGGATCGAGCCGCAGGGTGACGCCCAGCCACGGCAGATCGAGCGAAACCGGCGCGCCGCGAAGGCCAAGGAGGCCGGCGGCGAGACCCGGCGCGGGCGCCAGAAATTGCCAGGCGAGCGCACGCGGCCGCCAATCCTTGACGAAACAGGCCGCCAACAGCGCCAGAGGCGCGGCGAGGGTCGCGGCAAGGAGGAATTCCGTCAAGGCGCGCCTCCCGCCGCGAGCGGGCGGCCGATTTCGAGGAAATGAAAAAAGCTCTGCGGCGCGAAGGCCAGCGCCAGCGCAATCACGGCGAGGCCAAGGGCGATCGCCTCGCGCGAACGCTGCGGAGGCGCCTTGATTTCGACCGCGCCATCGGCGAGCGCCGGCGCGAGGATGCGATAGACATAGCCCGCCGCGAGCAGCCCGCCGGCGAGGATCGGCAGCGACCATATCCATTGGCCGGACGCGATCGAGGCCCGCAGCATCAGCCATTTGGCTTCGAATCCGCCGCTCGGCGGCAGGCCCGTCAGCGACAGGCCGCCAAGGCCGAGCGTGAGAAAGGTCAGCGGCAGAGCGCGCGCCGCGCCCTTGAATTTCGCGATCTGGTCATGGCCGAGCGCCTCGGCGAGCAGGCCGGCGGAAAGGAACATCGCCGCCTTGGCGAAGGCATGGGCGAGAACCTGCATCATGCCGCCGCTCCATCCGGTCGCGCTCCAGGCATGGCCGCCGGCGGCCAGGGGGAACACGAGAAAGAGATAGCCGATCTGCGCCACCGTCGAATAAGCGACCAACAGTTTCAGCCGCGCCTGCCGGAGCGCGAGGACGCTGCCGACGATGGCGGCGAAAGCCCCGAGCGTCCCGAGAACCGCGCTCGGCGCGGCGGTCGGCAGCGCCGGCAGGACATAGAACCACAGCCGCAAGGCCAGGAAGAAAGAGCCCTTGACGACCAGGCCCGACAGCACGGCGCTGGCGGCGGCCGGCGCATTGGCGTGCGCGGGAGGCAGCCAGATGTGGAGCGGGAACAAGGCCGTTTTAGCGATCAGGCCCGCGGTCATCAGCGCGGCGGCGGTCCAGACGACCGGCGTGGGCGCGACCCGCTGCGCGAGCAGGACAATGTCGAGCGTCCCATAGGCGCCATAGAGCAGCGCGACCCCAAGCAGATAGATGATCGAGCCGAACAAAGCGAACAGCAGGTAGCGCAAGGCGGCGGCGAGCGTTTCCGGGCGGCCGTCGATGCAGACCAGCGGCACGGCCGCGAAAGTCAGAAGCTCCAGCGCGACATAGAGATTGAACAGGTCGCCGCCGAGGAAAATGAGGATCAGCGCCGCCCAGATCGCCTGCAGCATGAGCCAGAAGGTCAACGCGCCGCGGCTTTCCCCCTGCCCTTCCGGCGTGGCGAATTTGGCGCGGGCGTAAAACGCCGCCGCGGCGACGATCACCGCCGCGACGAGCAGCATGACCGCCGATACGCCATCGGCGCGCAGGGCGATTCCGAGCGGCGGCGGCAGGCCCGCGATCGTGTAGACGATCGGCGCGCCGGTCGCCGCGACCTGCATTGCGATGAGCCAGGCCAAAGCGAAACCGAGCGGCGCGAGGGCGAGCGTGACCTTTTCGGCGACGCGGCCGCCGAGCGCGAACGAGACGAGGATTCCCGCAACCGGCAGCAGGACCGCAAGAACGAGCAGCGCGCCGCCCGGGGTGGCCGCCATCATTTCGCGCCGCCGTCGTCCGGCCCGGACCAGGCTTCCGGGTCGAGCGTGACCTTGCCGCTCGCGGCGGCGAGGCGCAGGATGAGCGCGACCGCAAGCGCGCTGGCGGCGAAGGCGACGACGATGCCCGTGATGACCATGGCCTGCGGGACGGGATCGAAGGCGAATCGCGCCGCCGCGCCGCGCCGCGCGACAATCCCGAAAACGAGGAAGACTCCGCTGCCGATGAAATTGAAGGCGAGCAATTTACGCAAGGGATGGGGGTGCAGGATCAGGCCGTAGAGCCCGAGCCCGACCAGCGCGGCGCCGACCAGTCCGGCGAGTATCGACGGGCTCATGGCTCGGAACTCCCGTCCGGCGGGCCGGCGACGAGCATAGGCAAGGCGACTGCGATCGACAGGACCATGAAGGCCTCGATGAAGAGAATCAACGGCTTGGCGAAAGCGGACGGGAATGCGAAGAAATTGCCCGCCAGCAACAGGCCGGCAAGGCCGACGACCAGGAAAACCGCCGGGCCGGCGATCAGCGCCAGACGCAGGATGCGCGAGTCGATGCGCGGCGGCTCGGTCAGACGGGCCATCATCGCGACCATCCACATGGCCGCGAGCAAGGCGCCGCCCTGGAAGGCGCCGCCGGGCGCGTCGGCCCCGACCCAGAAGATGTGAACGCCGATCAGCGCGCCGGCCGGCGCGAGAAGCTGGGCGAGAAAGACCATGGCGCCTTCGGCCTTCGCCTTGCGCAGGGGCGCCGGCGCCGTTCCCCAGGCCTTGTCGGGGCCGACCGACCAGACGCCGAGCACGGCCAGGATCAGCACGACCTTTTCGAGCATGGTGTCGAAGGAGCGGTAGGACATGAGCACCGCGGTGATCGGATTGCCGAGCCCCGCGCCGGGACCGTCGGCGGCCGCGGCGGCCGCCGGCGCCAGACTTGGCGCGGGCGTCGGCAGCGTCACGACGACCCAGGCGAGCGCGCCGGCGACGAGAACCGCGAGCGCGCCGACGAAAATCCTGAGCGCCAGCCCGGGCGGCGCGCCGGTTTCCGCCGCCTTGATGGCGTCGAGCCTCTTGCCCGCCGTGACCAGCAGCACGCCGGTCACGCCGCTGCCGACCGCGGCTTCGGTCAAGGCGATGTCCGGCGCATAAAGCCGGATCCAGACGATGGCGAGCAGCAAGCCATAAGCGACATAGCCGACGACCGAGGCGAAGAGATTCCGGGCGGCGATGGTCCAGGCCGCGACGCCCACGACCAGAAGGGCGAGGCCGAGGTCGAGCGCGGGCAGGACGCTCATTTGCGCCCCCGGCGCAGGGCGCGGCCGATCAGCTGGGCGGTCGAGGCCCCCGACAGCAGGACCAGCGCCCAGACCACGACCAGCTTGAAAGCGGCCAAGGGGTTTTCCGCACGGGGAAGGAGGCCCAGAACGACCAGTCCGAGGCCGAGATTGTCGGCCTTGGACAGAGCGTGCAGGCGCGAGAGCGAATCCGGAAAGCGCAACAATCCGACGGTTCCCGCGAAAAAGAAGAACACGCCCGCGCCGATGGCGGCCAGGCTGAAGAGATCGATCAAAACGCTCACGGCTCCGAGCCCCCTTCCTCGGCGTCGAGGTGGTTCAGGAAGGCCATGGTCGCGAAGGCGGCGAGCAAGGCGAGGCCGAGCGCGACGTCGTCGACGCCGGGAACCTGGGTCGCATAGGCGGTGAGCAGCAGGGCGGCGATGCCGCCCGTGCCCAGAAGCTGGACCGCCATCAGCCGGTCGACATCGTCGGGGCCGCGCAGGATGCGCGCGAGGCCGACGGCGACCGTCAGGACAATGACCCCCGCGGCGCCGAGCAAAAGCTCATTCATGGCCTGTCGCTTTCTTGAAGGCGGCTTCGTCCGCCGCCAGATTGGCGGCGATGGGTTGGGCGATGTCGAGGCCGTGGACGAACAGTCTGCCGCCCTCTTCGCCGGTCGGCAGGGTTCCAGGCTGCAGGCTCTGGTTCAGCGAGAAGGCGTTGCGGGCGACGCCGGGCGCAATCGTCAACGGATAGACGACGAAACCGGGATCGATGTCGAGCTGAGGCGACAGGGCGCGTCGCGCGACGTCGAAGCCCGCGACGACCGACCCGCGCAGAAAACGACCCAATAGCGCGAACAAAGGAAAGATTTGCGGATGGGCGCCGCCGGGGGGCAGCAACAGCAAGCTGACATAACCCGCGCCGCCGGCCGCGAACAAGCCCACCGGCAGGTCTTTGGGGCTCCAGCCCGCGACGACCAGCCACAGCCCGAAAAAAAACGCCGAACGGACCCAGAAATCTCGCTTGCGGTGGGGCGCGTCAGCAAACATCGAAGCCTCAAATTTCGCGCTGCACAACGAAATTAACATCCGAATGCGCAAGAAGCAATTCTCCAGCTTGGGCGCTGTCGACGCCGCGCCGCCATCGATCGTCGATAAAGACAAGAACATAAGAGGCGCGTTAGCGCATAGTCACAAGAAGTTGCAGACTTGTTTGACAATAACACGCGTTAAAACGACGAACTATAGCGTTGTTCCGACCCGGAATGAACGAAAAATACTCAAGTAATTTAGGGACTGTTTACCCTGCGCCGCGTTAAAACTCATCGCGGGCCGACGCCTCAAGTCTCTGGCGTCCTCCTCTTGCGCGCTTGCTGAACGCAGCGCTCCAGGGCCGACAGGAAGGCCGACCGGTCGCGCGGTGAAAATCCCTTCGGCCCCCCGACGATCGCGCCGCCGGAGCGCAAATCCTCCATCAGATTGCGCATTGCCAGCGCCATGCCAATCGACGCATCGTCGAAAATCTTGCCATCGGGCGCCAGCACGAAGGCCCCCGCCTTGACGCAGCGCGCGGCGAGCGGAATATCGGCGGTGACGACGATTTTACCCGCATCGGCGCGCGTGGCGATCCAGTCATCCGCCACATCCGGTCCCTGCGGCACAAGCACGCGCTCGATCATAGGATGGCGCGGCGCTTGCAACAGGCGATTGGCGACCAGAAAGACTTTCAGCTCATGCCGCGCGGCGACTTTGTAGCATTCGTCCTTCACCGGACAGGCGTCGGCGTCGATCAGGATTACCGGGTCCATGCGCCCGCCAGGAGGATGCTAAGGGCCATCGGCCAACGGTTTCGACGGGGTGTTATTTTGCGCATGCGACGACTGTAGCGGCTGAATCGCGCGCTGTCCCAATGTCAGCTTTTTGCCGACCACCATTTTTCGCCTGCTTCCTTCGGCGACCAGCCGAGGCGAAGACGCATTGTTACGCCTGGAATGATCACGCCGCCGCCAGGCCCGGCGCAGTTCAGGCAGACCAACGTGATGTCGGCGCTTCTGGCTCGCCGAATTGTTGTTTGGTAGAGCTATGAGGCCTTCACACCCTGTTGGAGCGAAAATGTCCCTCGATCGCACTGAGGTCGCCAACAGCGACCGGCTTACAGTCACTTGGGTCGAATTGACGATCAGGCTGGGGGTGCTCGGCGTTTTCCTTTATTGGTCATTCCTTCTCATCAGTCCGTTCACAACGATCATGGCGTGGAGCACGGTTCTGACGGTAGCCCTGTATCCCGCATATGATTGGATGGTTCGATTTTTTGGAGGTCGGCGCCGACTCGCGGCCGCGCTTTTGACCGCCGCTTCTCTCCTTGTCGTCGTTGGCCCCGCGACGTCGCTGGTGCTGGGCCTGATAGGCAGCCTGCGAACGCTGTCGACCGAGTTCGATCTGTCAGCAATTACGCTGCCGCCGCCATCCGATGCGGTAAAAAAATGGCCGCTGATTGGCGAAGCGGCATACCAATTCTGGAGCCTCGCCTTCACGAACCTGCGCGCGGCGCTGGTTCAGATCGCGCCACAATTGAAACCGCTCGGCGGCAACCTGTTGCAGATCGCTGCAGGAGGCGGAGCCGCCGCGCTCAAATTCTTCACGGCCATTGTTGTCGCCGGATTTCTGTTTCCGGCGGCGCCCGCGCTGGTTTCGATCCTGAAAATGTTTTCCCGCAGAGTGGCGCCCGGGCGCGGCGAACATTTCCTGGAGCTCGCCGGCGCGACAATTCGTAGCGTATCGAGTGGGGTTGTCGGCGTCGCCATTCTCCAAACCTTGCTCGCCGCGCTCGGGCTTGTCGTCGCCGGCGTGCCCGGAGCCAGTCTCATCAGCATCGCGATTCTCATTCTGGCGATCGTTCAGGTCGGCCCGAGCGTGGTGATCATCCCTGTGATCATCTGGAGCTGGTTCTCGATGGAGCATATGACCGCAATGCTGTTTACGATCTATATGATCCCGGTCAATTTATTCGACAATTTCCTACGGCCGATTCTCATGGCCAGAGGCCTCACGACACCTTTGCTTGTCATTCTCATTGGCGTCGTCGGAGGCGTCATTTCATTCGGAATCACAGGGCTCTTCCTTGGCCCGATCACGCTTTCGGTGTTCTGGGAGCTTTTCATGGCATGGATCAAGGAAAGCGACGACCCCGAGGCGTCTTTCCCTCCAAATTCCGAGGCGCGTCCATAATCGTCACCGATGCCGGGGTCCCAAATGACGCTTTAAAAACACGTCCGTCTGCAGGCGACCACTTCAGGAGCGTCGCAATGAATAGAGGCCGGTCAAAAGCTGAAGCGACCCGCCAATGGGCGAAGGTCACGCCGCATTTTTAGCGCTCAGCAAAGGCTATATTCATCATCGAGATTCATCATCGAGCGGATGCGACTTGACAAGATTTCCGACCACGACATTGAATTGTTCCTTCACTCGTTTGCCGATGCCAGAAAGACTGACGGGGCGACATGGAGGAAAACGCCGATGGCTGAGCCAGCCGACCCCGACCAGGCCTCGCCGCCCATGCTTGACACTTGACGAGTCGCGCAAGCCCCGCGTGTGAGCCGGGCGACAATCGACTGCATGGTTAAGCGCGGCGGCTTTCAAACCGTCCGCGTCGCCAGCCGCCAGCGCGTTTCAGCCAGAGAGATCGCGTGTCTCTCGGGCGACGCTGGCTCCGGCGATCCTCCGGCCCGCCCGCAGCGCTGCCGTGCGTCAATCACAGGCCCGAGACGAAACGCTCAGCGTCCTCCGCGCTCAGCTTGGGGCCTCTCCAATGCCCGGCTCCTGACGCTGAGCCAGGAATTGGCTCGGTTTCAGACCGAACTTACAACCTTGGTGCGGAAATGCGGGATTTGGAGAAGATCGTCTCCAAGGTTTAGCCACGATACCGCCTCCCCTCGACGAGCGGCCGCCACGGATGCGCTGGCGGGCGCATTGCTTAAAAAGATTTACCAAAATCATTCTCCGACTACGCTTCGCGCGGCCAAATGCATCGTTAAATTGCGTTTCTGAGCGAGTCATTCACTTTATTACGCGTAACTAGCAACTTGCTAGCCGCCGTCCAGAAACGTCCAAGCGTAACAACATCATTTGTTGCATCAATCGCGTTCTGCATATTTAATATTGCTTCACAATAGCTATCCAGCGCCTTTTTTTGAGCGTCTCCGACCAAAGGCTTGACAGCGCGCGCCCTTGCATATTGTTCATTTAGATTGGCAAGAAGCGCCCTTTTTGCGTCGACCGGAACTTGTTTCGTGTCCATGAGCTCCATGGCATAAGCCGAAGCGTGAACCTGAAACTGGGTCATGCTGTCGCTGAGCGCGCGCAATTGTTGCACGCGATAGTCATCCGCACGCTTCCAACCATCTGTGATCTGAGTCATCCAGAAGGTCGCCACCATCCCCAATAGCGTCACAACATACGTGTGCCACCGCGGAGTTTGCGTAGTCTCAAAAAATTCTTTGGCCTTGGCAGCAACGGTCTTTTCCGCAGGCGCTGGAGGCGAACTGTCCAACTCGTTCATGACTGCCCCCCATTATCTTGCGGACATCCCCGACTGCACGCGTGTCCTCTCACGAGCTTGTCTTTGAAATAGCCCCGTAAGTCGCCGGACAGGCACTCCCACTTCGCTAAGAGGTAGGAGTAATGTGGTGTTTATGACTGGTGACAATCCGAAGAGTGAGGTCCTGCCGGGCCGAGAACGACGGCGTCGGCGCACGTCGGCGGAGAAATTGGCGATCATTGCCGAGACGATGGAGCCGGGCATGACGGTTAGCCTTGTCGCGCGCCGTCACGGCATCGCCCCCAATCAGCTGTTCACCTGGCGGCGGCTGGCGAACCAAGGCGCCCTGACCGCGACGCAGGCCGAGGAGGACGTCGTTCCGGCGTCCGCCTACAGGGCTTTGGTCGACCAGGTGCGCGAACTGCAGCGCCTGCTCGGCAAGAAGTCGATGGAGGCCGAAATCCTCAAAGAGGCGCTTGAAGGTACGCATCCGACCGGCGCCGCAGCAGCCTCGGATTTGACCGCTTCAGCGATCATGCGGCGACAGTGGCGGCGAGTTGGCGCTCTTTCCATTTCCACGGCAGCAGGTCGTCGATCTGCTTGGCGGGATGATCTGGCAGGCGCGCCAGGACGTCGGCGAGCCAAGCCTGCGGATCAATATCGTTGAGCTTGCACGTCTCGACCAGCGTGAAAACCGCTGCGGCCCGGCGTCCCCCGGCATCGGAACCGGCGAACGTCCAGTTGCGTCGCCCGACCGCTATGCCTCTCAGGGCGCGCTCGGCGGCGTTATTGGTGAGGCAGACTCGGCCTTCGTCAAGGAAACGCGCAAACTCGACCCATCGCGACAGGCCGTAATTGATGTCCTTCGCGAGATCGGTCTTGGCCGACAGTTTCGCGCGCTGTTCGGACAGCCAGACGCGCAAGTCGGCGACGAGCGGCGCAACGGTTTCCTTTCGCAAGGCGACGCGCTCATCGGGCGGTTTGCCGGTGATCGTCCGCTCGCAGGCGAAGATCTCATCCATGCGGCGCACCGCCTCGACCGCGATCGGCGCCTTGCCCGATTTGGCGTGGTCGAACAGTTTGCGCCGCCAGTGCGCCCAGCAGGCCGCCTCCTTGATCGGCGCGGGCTTGCGCGCCGCCTCGTAAAGCGCGTTGTAGCCGGTATAGGCGTCGGCCTGCATGATCCCGGTCCAGCCGGTGAGATGCTTTTGCGGGTGTTCGCCGGCGCGATTGCGCGAGTATTCGAAGAAGGCCGCCGGCGGACCCTTGCCCCCGAACGGCCGGTCGTCGCGGACATAGGTCCATAACCGGCCGGTCACGGTCTTGCCTTTGGCCAGTACGGGAACCGTAGTGTCATCGGCATGGATGCGCGCGCCGCGCAGCACGTGGGCTTTCAGCGCGGCCAGGATCGGATCGAGCGTCACCACGCAGGCGCCGACCCAATCGGCGAGCGTGGAGGTGTCGATTTCGATGCCTTCGCGGGCGTAGGTTGCGCTCTGGCGATTGAGCGGCTGATGCAGCAGGAACTTCGACACCAGGATCATGGCGAGCAGGCTGGGGCCGGCGAAGCCGCGCGCGATCGGATGCGAGGGCGCCGGCGGTTCGGTGATCGCCTCGCAATCGCGGCAGGTAAATTTTTCGCGCACATGCTCGATGATTTTCCAGCGCCGCGGTTCGCTTTCCAGCGACCGGGTCACGACCTCGCCCAGCTTGCGCAACCGCTGACTGCCGCATTTGCCGCAAGCGCAAGGCGCCGGCTCGACAACCCGCTCGACCGGCAGATCGTCCGGCAATTTGCGCGGTCCGCGCAGCGCGCGCCTGTGATTTTCCTTCGTCGCTTCCGGAGCGGCGATCTCGGCTTTGGCTTGTTCGGCGCCTTGCGTTTCCTCCAGATCCTCGATCGCCAGTTCGAGCTGTTCGATCAGCTGCTTGCCGCGCTCCGATGATTGTCCGAACTGTTCACGCCGGGCCTTGGCGAGCAGGAACTTCAGGCGCTCGATCTCCAGCCGGGTGACTTTGACCTCACTCTGCGCGGCGAGATTTTCCGCCTGCTGCTGCGCCAGCTGTTCGCGCTGCACGAGGATCATCGCATGGGCGCTGGCGAGGTCGGAAGGAAGTGGGTCGAAGGCGTTTTCCACGCTCCGATTGAACCATATCTGTCCGCCGAAATCGTCCCAAAACAGCGGCCCGAGTCAATCGGTCGCAGATCACCCCGCCGCCTCCGGACGCCATGTTTTCTGCGGCATGCGCCAGTCGATCCCGGACAGAAGATAGGACAGCTGGGCTGCCGAAATCGTCACCACGCCATCGGCCATGGAAGGCCACAAGAACCGGCCGCGCTCCAGCCTTTTCACGAAAAGGCAGGCCCCTTGGCCATCATGCCAGATCACCTTCAAAAGATCGCCGCGGCGACCGCGGAAACAAAAGAGATTTCCGTTGTGCGGATTGCGTTTCAGCGTTTCCTGTACCCGCAACGCCAGAGAGTTGAAGCCTTTGCGCATGTCGGTGTGGCCCGTCGCCAGCCAGACGCGAACGTCGCTCGACAGCCCGATCACCTCGGCGCCATGACGTTCATGATCCGCCTCAGGGCAACGGGATCAATGTCGGACGCGACAACGAGCCGGACGCCGCTTGGAAGAATGATCTCGACCATTGATGGCGAGCCGCTCGCCTTGGGGGCGGCCTCAACGCAGACGCGAACCATCTGCGGCGGCTCGATGGCGGGCCGTTGCGGCTGAACGCGCAGCTCGCGACGCCAGGTGAATAATTGGCCCGGCGAAATCCCGTGGCGCCGCGCCGTCGCCGAAACCAGGCGAGGACCCGCCATGCTTTCGCTCACGATCCGCAGCTTCTCCTCATCGGACCAACGGCGGCGACGCCCCGTCTCGACGATCGCCAGCTTTTCGACACTGTGAGTATGACTATGCATACGTATAGTGTCTTACCGATCTGCCAGCGAAATCACAGGCGGTCCATGCCGGACGCATACGCTTGAAGTCGCCGTAGGCTCAAAAAAACGGATGTTGCGGTCGTTGTCGCTGCCGACGCTCAATCCACGGGACGGTTCGCGATGAAGGCCGTCTGCGAAACCCTCGGCGTCGCCCGCTCGAATGTCGCCGCGCGCATTGCCGGCGGCGCGGCCAAACGCATGGGCCGACCGCCCCTGCCGGAAGACGATCTGCTCTGCGAGATCAAGGGGATCATCGCCGAACAGCCGTCCTGGGGCTACGCCCGCGTGTGGGCCGACCTGCGCCGCAAAAGACGCGCCGAGGGCGCGGCGCCGGTCAACCGCAAGCGGGTTTATCGGGTGATGAGGGCGCACGGCCTGTTGCTTCAACGTCATGCCGGCGGCGGCGAAAACCGCCGGCATGACGGCAAGATCGCCGTTCTGCGCTCCAACCTGCGTTGGTGTTCCGACGGCTTCGAGATCGCTTGCGACAATGCCGAAAAAGTCCGCGTCGCCTTCGCGCTTGATTGCTGCGACCGGGAAGCCCTCGGCCATGTCGCCACGACGGCGGGCGTCAAGGGCGAGGACATCCGCGACCTGATGGTCAGCGCCGTCGAATATCGCTTTGGCCCGGTCAATCGCCTGCCCAGCCCGATCGAATGGCTGACCGACAACGGGTCTTGCTACATCGCTGGCGACACGAAACATTTTGCCCGCGAAATCGGCCTTGAGCCGCTGACCACGCCGGTCGAAAGCCCCCAATCGAATGGAATGGCCGAAGCCTTCGTCCGCACGATCAAACGCGATTACGCGCGCGTGTCGCCACTGCCGGACGCCGAAACCGTGATCCGCTTGCTGCCGTCGTGGTTCGAGCATTACAACACACGCCATCCGCATCGCGCGCTTGGCTATCGTTCACCCCGCGAGTTCATCGCGGATCGCTTGGCCGCCGAAGCCGGAGAGTGTCTGTCCGAAACTTAAGGGGCTACAACAGTCTTTCAGCTAAGCACATTTCCTTCCAACGAGCGTGGCCCATCATGGCGAGGTCCGCTGCAACCTCACTGGCTATATCATCGACGCAGGCCCGCGAGGGCGCTGAGAGCCTGACCTGAAATTGGTTGACCGGCCTCGCGGCCCTTGATTCCCTTGGTTTGCAACAACTTTGGGAGATTCGCGATGCCGTGGAGCGAGGCCGATCGCGCGAAGTATGAAGTCATTCGGGCGCGCTATTCAAGCGATATGTCGGAGGCCGAACTGGCGCTGATTTCGCCGCTGTTGCCGCCGCCCAAACGGCGCGGACGCAAGCCGACAGATGCCCAGATCATTCTCAACGCCTTGTTTTATTTGATCCGCTGCGGCTGCCCATGGCGATATCTGCCGAAGGATTTTCCGCCGTTCACGACCGTGCAAAACCGCTTCTACGCGTGGCGCGACAGCGGCGTGTGGGCGCAAATCATCAGCGTTCTCGTGATGGACGCCCGCGAAGCGGAAAGCCGTGAGGCCGCGCCGACGGCTGTCGTCGTCGACAGCCAATCTGTCAAGACGACGGAAGCCGGCGGCCCCCGTGGTTTCGATGCGGGCAAGAAGGTCAAGGGGCGCAAGCGCCATCTCGCCGTCGACACGATCGGTCTGCCCATCGAATGCCAGATCACGACCGCCGACGTGCAGGACCGCGACGCTCTCGCGCCGTTGCTGAAGGCCGTGCATCGCAAGAGCCCGTGGGTGAAAATGTCCTTCGTCGACGGGGGTTATCAGGGTGATGAAGCCAAGCGCGCAGCCTTCGAGGCGAGCCGCATTTCCATCACCGTCGTCAAGCGAACCGATAAAGAGGTGAAAGGATTTACGGTGCTGCCGAAACGCTGGGTCGTCGAAAGGACGCTCGGTTGGATCAATCGCGCGCGCCGTCTGTCAAAAGACTTCGAGGCGACCATCGAATCCGCCCTCGCGTGGCTGCAATTGGCCCTGGCTTTCCTTCTCATGCGAAGGCTGGCGAGGGCAAAAGCCAGTCAGAATTGAAATTCGAGTCGGGTTCTGAGTCGTCAATAGTATTAACGATCGTTGGCGGGGTTGGTTGCGTTTGACTCGCCGCCGTTGCGCTGCTCAGGGTCATGAAAACGCCGACCACTAACGGAATGATATTGCGTGCATCCAGAGCGATATATCCGGGAGATTGAATGATTAAGCGCTGTTCTGGTATATCTTCTGAGAATGTAATACCAGATACGACCTCCCAAATTGGCCTATTGGCGACGTCACCGATCGACGCGTCGTGCAAATGTTCATGTAGCGCTGCAACATATAAAAATACCTGATTAATTAGATAGTTATCTAATGCATTAAACTCGCGAGAGGTCGTTTCGAATTTAACTACAAAATGACCATCGTAATAATACCGCTCGTACATTAAATCGAAGATATGCGGTAACTTATCCCGCTCGACTTGCCTAACGGGGTTTGGGGAGGGGATTTTTTTGTCGAGCCAGCGCGGTATCGCCCTTCTCTGAACTTCCCGAACCCATTTTACCTTGCGAGCAAAAATTTTCTCGCCCGCCAAGAGCGAGTCGACTTCAATAAAAGGGTCTGTCTCGTCGACTATTTCCCCGAACAGGACAGGCGAATCCTCATTTGGGCCCGGCACAATGAAAATATCGCCTTTGCGAGGTTGCGAGAAAAAATTACTAATGATTGCGGCGAACTGCTCACGCCATTTTGTGCGACGAAAGTCAGTAATTTTATCTATTTGCCGCTCCGGCTCTTTATCGGCCTCGGCGCCACTTTTATGCCATTCCCGAACGCGATCAGAGACAACAATGCCTCGGATGACCGCTTCCCGATCAGGCAATCGCTCAAGCGCAGCAATGGGAAACCCCGGCAAGTTCAAAAAGACGACAGACTCATTCTGCATTGTCTGAAAATAGCGGTACCCTGGGCCCGGGAAGACCAGGTAGACGCGAGTGTCGTCGGCAATGAAGCGTGTCTTGATATCGATGGTAACTGGCGACGCACTAGGAAAATCGACAAACGTCATTTTTGGTTCCTAAAAATCAAAATCTGGAACACCGGAACGAATTGCGCGAATCGGGAGCGCTACCATAGCAGATCAGCGCTCTTTGGCATTGCCTTCAATGCCGGAACTAAAGTCGCCGCAGTTCACACAATTCCGTCCTTATCCGCCCTCGGATATTGGACATTAAGTCGACAACCGATCTTAAAGTCGACAACCGATCTTAAGTTTTTGATTTTACTGGCGCGCCCAAGGGGACTCGAACCCCTGTTTTCGCCGTGAAAGGGCGACGTCCTAGACCGCTAGACGATGGGCGCTTGGGCGAAGCGGCGGGGCCGTTCGCGAAGTGGGGGGACGTATAAACGCGGCTGTTCATGCTGGCAAGCCTGATCTGCCGCGCCATGGGGATTTTTCCTATCCTCCCGCCCCGGGTTTGCAGAAGGCGAGATCGACCAGCCGCGCGCTCACCTTCGTGCGCCCGCCCCAATGGTCGAGCGTGAGCGAACAGGCAAGATGGGCGCGCTCGCCGCGCCCCTTGGCCAGCGCCGCGCCGAGCGGCGACTGGGCGACGCGGAACGCCGCGATTTCCATGCGCGCGCCGTCGCCTGCCTGGACCCGAAGCCGCAAATGGTCGGCGCCGAAGGGCTGGACGTCGTTGATTCGATGTTCCGGCAGCGCGAAGACCGGTTCGGGATTGGCGGAGCCGAAGGGGCCGGCCTTTTCGATCTCCTCGACCAAAGCCGGAGCGCAGGCGCTGGCCGTGAGCAGGCCGTCGACCGCAAGGCCGGCCTCGGCGCGGGCGCGGGCCACGGGCTCCGCCAGCATCTCCTCGAGAAAGGATTGGAAGCCTTCGATCTGATCGCGGCGCAGGGTCACGCCGGCCGCCATGGCGTGGCCGCCCCCCTTGACGATCAGGCCGCGTTCAACCGCCGCGCGCACGGCGCGGCCAAGATCGACGCCCTGAATCGAGCGCGCCGAGCCGGTGGCGACATCGCCGTCGAGGGCCAGCGCAAAGGCCGGGCGGCCAAAAAGCTCCTTCAGCCGCGCGGCGACGAGGCCGACGATCCCCGGCAGCCAGTCCTCCCCGGCGGTCAGGACGACGGCGCCCTGCTCGGCCGGACCAAGCTGTTTGTAGGCCTCGGCCAGAGCCTCCTGAAGCATCTGCTTTTCAAGGATCTGGCGCTCGCCGTTGAGCCGGTCGAGTTCGGCGGCGATCGCGGCGGCCTCCAATTCGTCGCTGAGCAGCAGCAGTTTCGCGCCCAGCGCCGCATCCCCGATCCTTCCGCCGGCGTTGATGCGCGGCCCGAGCAGAAAGCCGAGGTGAAAGGCGCGCGGCGGGCCGTTGACTCCGGCGACGTCGGCCAGCGCCCGCAGGCCGGCGCGGCCGCGCGATTTCATCAAGGCGAGGCCCTTGACCACAAAGGCGCGGTTGAGTCCGGTGAGCGGCGCGACGTCGGCCACCGTCGCCAACGCCACGAGATCGAGCGACCGCAACAGGTCCGGCTCCAGCCGTTCCCGCCAGAAGCCTCGCTGGCGCAGGGCCCGGTTCAAGGCCACCAGCGCGACGAAGGCCACGCCCGCGGCGCAAAGCGCGCCCTGCCCCGACACGTCGTCCTGACGGTTCGGATTGACCACGATCGCCTCGGGCAGGACTTCCGGCGCCTGGTGATGATCGAGCACGACGACATCCATGCCGAGCCGGCGCGCCTCGGCGAACGGCTCGTGGCTGGTCGTGCCGCAATCGGCCGTGACCAGCAAGGTCGCGCCGCGCGCGGCGAGCGCCCGGATCGCCTCGGCATTGGGGCCATAGCCCTCCGTGATCCGGTCCGGAATATGGATCAGGCGCGGGACGCCGCAATAATCGAAAAACTCCGCGAGTAGCGCCGAGGAACAGGCGCCGTCCACGTCGTAATCGCCGAAAATGGCGATCGTCTCCTGCCTTTCCACCGCCCGGACCAGTCGTTCGGTCGCCTCCTGCATCGCGGTGAGCGAAAAAGGCTCCGGCAGCAGCATCCGCAGCGTCGGATCGAGATAGCCGAGCGCGGTCTCGGGCGCGACGCCCCGCCCCGCCAGCACGCGGGACAACAGGTCCGGCAGACCGGTCTGCTGGGCGATGGCCAGGGCCCGGGCGTCGCCCGCGGCGTCCAGGCGGCTGCGCCACGGGCGGCCAAGAACGCTGGACTCGACGCCGAGCAGGACGCGCCGGTCAAATGCCATCGGAATTGATTTGCGCCGCGCGCGCAAAAGCCGGACGCGACTGGCAGCGCTCCAGATAAGAGGCGAAGACCGGACGCGGCTCCAGCATCTTGAAGATGTTGATCGTGAAATGCAGGTCGGAGGCGATCAGCACGTCGGCGGCGGAAAATTTTTCGCCAAGCAAATAAGGATTAGCTGAAAGAACCTCATCCAGCACATTGAAAACCTTGTCGAACGATCCCCAGCCTGCCGAACCTTCAGGCATCTCGACATTGCCGAATTTCTGGGTGAGCGCGCCCTCGACGCAGGCGCCCGAGAAAAACAGCCATTGCAGATAGCGTCCACGCCTTGCATCTCCGATTGCCGGCGCGAGCCCGGCGTCGGGGAATTTCTCGGCGAGATAAGCGATGATCGCGCCCGATTCCGCGACGCAGGCCTCCCCGTCCTGCAGGGCCGGGACTTTTTCCATCGGATTGACGGCGTGAAAAGCGGGCGTGCGCTGGCCGCCGTTTTTCAAATCCACCAGCACGCGCTCGTAGGGCGCGCCGATTTCCTCCAGCAGCCAGAGAACGCGCAGCGACCGCGTGTTGGGCGCCCAATAAAGCCGCATCGAATCCTCCGCCTGAAATGATGCGAACAAATTAGGAACAAACCGCCACGACGTCAAGCCGGGAAATCATTCCCGCTCGATGCGGATGACTTGCGGCTTGTCGGCGACATGGCCGTCGGCGACGATGGCGGCGAGCGCCTCGCGCACGCTAGCCTCGGTGGTGGCGTAGGTCACCAGCACCACCGGCGCGACGCTCGCGTCGGCGCAGGCCCGGCGCTGGACGATGCTTTCCAGCGAGATCCCATGTTCGGCCATGCGGGTGGCGATGGCGGCGGCGGCGCCGATCTCATTGCGCACCGCGAGGCGAATGTAATAGCCACCTTCGTGGCGCTGCATCGGCGATTTCTCGGGGCTCGCGAGATGATCGACCGGCAGGCCGAAGGGCGCCGAGCGGATTCCGCGCGCGATGTCCGCGATATCGGCCACCACGGCGGAGGCCGTCGCCATGCCGCCGGCGCCGGGGCCGACCAAAGTCAGTTCGTTCACCGCGTCGGCGTCCACCGTGACCGCATTGGTCACGCCCATCACCTGCGCGATCGCCGAAGACAGCGGAACCATGGTCGGATGCACGCGCTGCTCCACGCCATGGGGCGTGCGCTGGGCGACGCCGAGCAGTTTGACGCGGTAGCCGAGTTCGCTCGCAGCCTGGAGATCGGCGAGCGAAATGTCCTGTATGCCCTCGACGCTGATCGCCTCGGCGTCAAGCTTCACGCCAAAGGCCAGCGACGCCAGGATCGCGAGCTTGTGGGCGGTGTCGAAGCCGCCGATGTCGAAGGTCGGGTCGGCCTCGGCATAGCCGAGTTTCTGGGCGTCGGCGAGACATTCCGCAAAGGACAGGCCTTCAAGCTCCATCCGCGACAGGATGTAATTGCAGGTGCCGTTGAGGATGCCATAGACACGCTCGATGCGATTGCCGGCGAGCCCCTCGCGAAGCGTCTTGACGATGGGGATGCCGCCGGCGACCGAGGCCTCGAAGGCGAGCGCGCCATGGTGCGCTTCCGCGAGGCGCGCCAGCGCGATCCCGTGCTTGGCGAGCAGCGCCTTGTTGGCGGTGACCACCGATTTGCCGGCGGCAAGCGCCGCCTCGACGCTCTCACGCGCCGGCCCCTCGTCGCCGCCGATCAGTTCGACGAAGAGGTCGATTTTATCCGAGCGCGCGAGGTCGGTCGGCGCGGAGAACCAGGTTGCGCCCGAAAGATCGATTCCGCGGTCGCGCGCGGGGTCGCGCGCCGAGACGCCGGTCACGACGACTTTCTTGCCGGTGCGGGCGGCGAGGTCGGCGGCCTGCGCGTCAAGGAGGCGGACCACCGCGGCGCCCACCGTCCCCAGGCCGGCGATGCCGACGCGCAAAATCTCACTCATGTCCCGATTCCCGCCCGCTGCGAAGATTTCCCGGACTTTTGCCCGATTTCGCGCGGGGGATCAATGCGCGGCAAATTCTGATTTCTTGCTCAGCTTATGGAACGGACATAGGGTTCCGGCGTTCGATCGGGGCCGGGGCGCCCCGGCCTCAGGAAGGATGAACCCATGACCAATGACGACGATGCGGAAGACGAGGGCGGCATCAAGATCACTGTTCTCTATGGCCAGCCGAAGGACCCCGCCGCCTTCGAACAATACTACGCCGAAACGCATCTGCCCCTGGTCGATGAGGTTGACGATCTCGGACCGGTCGAACTCTCGATGGGCCTTCCCGGACCGGACGGCTCGCCGCCGGAATTCTATCGCATGGCCGAACTCTGGTTCGAGAACGAGGACCATCTGCAAAGCGTCACGGCGACGGCGGAGTGGAAGCGGGTCGTCGAGGACGTGCCGAAATTCGCCACCGGCGGCGCCAAGGTGCTGGTCTCGAAAATCGAATAGACGATAAGGCTTTGGCGCGTCAGGCGAATCCTGAGCCGTCGCCAAGCCATTCCCTGGCCTGCGCCAGGGCATAACGGTCGGTCATGCCGGCGATATAATCCGAAACCACCCTCGCCCGCCCCCCGTCGTCGCAGGGGCGGGCGGCCTGCGTCCACTCGTCCGTCATGGCTTCGGGCTCGGCGAAAAATTTCTCGAACAGGCCCCGGACGATTTTTTGGGCGTTCTTCCACACCGGCAGGACGACGGCGTGGCGATACATCCGGGTGAACAGGAAATCCTTGATCGCCTTCTGCGCTCTTTCCATCTCCGGCGAAAAGGCCACGACCGGCGCCTGCGCGCGGCTTATGTCCTCGATGCTTGCCGGCGCCAGCGCCTCCAGCCGCCGCGCGCTTTCCGTCAGCGCGTCCTCGACGAAACGGGTGATGAGCCGGCGCACCAGTTCATGGATCACGCGGACGCGTTCGAGCCCGGGATAGAGCGCGTCGATCTCGGCGAGCAGGCCGCCGACGAGGCCGACGGGACGAAGATCGTCGAGGCTGAACAGGCCGGCGCGCAGGCCGTCGTCGATGTCATGGGCGTTATAGGCGATGTCGTCGGCGAGCGCCGCGCATTGCGCCTCCGCGGACGCAAAAAGCTCAAGATCGAGCGGAAATATATTATCGAATTCTATGATTTCAAAAGGAATTTCCTTCTTACCCCGACGTCGCGCATATGGCCCGCGCAATGGGCCGTTATGCTTCACCAGCCCTTCGAGCGTCTCGTAACAGAGATTGAGCCCGTCCCAGCCGGCATAGCGCCGCTCCAGCCTGGTGACGATGCGCAGGGCGTGGGCGTTGTGGTCGAACCCGCCGTAAGGCGCCATGCAGGCGTCGAGCACTTCCTCGCCGGCATGGCCGAAACAGGTGTGGCCGAGATCGTGGGCGAGCGCGGTCGCCTCGGCGAGGTCCTCGTCGAGCCTCAGGCCTCGCGCGAGAGCGCGCGAGATTTGCGCGACCTCGATCGTATGAGTCAGCCGGGTGCGGAAATGGTCGCCGTCGAGCGGAATGAAGACTTGGGTCTTGTGGGCGAGGCGGCGGAAGGCGGTCGAATGGATCAGGCGGTCGCGGTCGCGCTGGAATTCGCCGCGCGTCGGCGAGGCCGGCTCGGGGTGCAACCGCCCGCGACTGCGCCGCCAGTCGGCGGCATAAGGCGCGAGCGGCTTGTCGTTGAGAAATTTCGAAACTGGCGCGACGGACAAGGCGAACCTTTTGAGCAGCGGCGACGGGGCGCCCGCTTTCCCGAGGCGATATCACGACGGGCGCGCCGCCGTCGAGGCGAACCCTTGTAAATCGGCGAGACGACATTCCGGCGAAACCGCGAACAAGGCGCCCGGCCGCGCCTTACCGCCTCTCCGAAGCGCGCCGATCCCACACTTTTCGGTGTCGTCGTCATCGCCCCCGCGACTCGCCGCCGTGCGATCCGGAACCGTGCGGCGTCCGCCCGCGCCCGATCAAGGCCGCCTTGCGCTTTCGTTCGGGCGCCGGCTAAATTTCGCACGCCGGAGCGCGATTCATGAACCAGATTTTGATCCAGGATTATTTCAACGAAATCGACCGCCTCAAGAAATTTTCCGGCTCCGCGACCGAAGGGGTGATTTCCGAGGCATTCAAGGACCTGCTGAAAAGCTGGGCGAAGCGGGCCAATCTCATCTTCATCCCGCAATATGAATTCCTGTCGCCGCAGAAGAATCGCATCCGGCCCGACGGGACCATCCTTCACGATCTGCGCGTGCCGCTCGGCTATTGGGAAGCCAAGGATTCTTCGGACGATCTCGACGTCGAAATCCGCAAGAAACTGGCGAAAGGCTATCCGCAGGACAATATCATTTTCGAGAATTCCGAAACCGCCGTCCTGATCCAGAACCGTCAGGAGGTTTTTCGCTGCGACATGCGCGATGTTGCGCAACTCGGCCATCTGGTTTCGCTGTTCTTCGGCTATGAGCGGCAGGAAATCGCCGATTTCCGCAAGGCGGTGGCGCAATTTTCCACCGACCTGCCCGCCGTGCTCGAAGCCCTGCGCGAAAAGATCGACGACGCCTATACGACCAATGCGCCCTTCCGCGAGGCGGCTGCAAAATTTCTCGACCTCGCCCGCCAGACCATCAATCCTTCGGTCTCGGAGGCCGATGTCCGGGAAATGCTGATCCAGCATATCCTGACCGAGGAAATCTTCGCCCATGTCTTCAACGAGGGCGATTTCCACCGCGAAAACAATATCGCCAAGGAGCTTTATGCGCTGGAGGCGAAGTTTTTCACCGGCGCGGTCAAGCGCGACACGCTGAAAAAACTGGAAACCTATTACGCCGCGATCCGCGCCAACGCCGCGCAGATTTCAAACCATTCCGAAAAGCAGACCTTTCTCAAGCTCATCTACGAGCGCTTCTACAAGGTCTATAATCCCAAGGCGGCCGACCGGCTCGGCGTGGTCTATACGCCCAACGAGATCGTGAAATTCATGATCGAGGGGGCCGACTGGCTGTGCTCCAAACATTTCAAGAAAACCCTGATCGATCGCGACGTGGAAATCCTCGATCCGGCCACCGGCACGGGCACCTTCATCTGCGAATTGCTGGAGCATTTTCGCGGCCAGCCGGACAAGCTCACCCATAAATACAAGGAGGAGTTGCACGCCAACGAGGTGGCGATATTGCCCTATTATGTCGCCAATCTGAACATCGAGGCGACTTATGCCGCGATCACCGGCCAGTTCGCCGAATATCCCAACCTCTGTTTTGTCGATACGCTCGACAACACCACGGCCTTGGGCGTGAAAACCGGCCAGCATGTCGGCGACCTGTTCGGCGCGCTGTCGGATGAGAACATCGAGCGTATCAAGCGGCAGAACCGCCGCAAAATCTCGGTCATCATCGGCAACCCACCCTATAACGCCAACCAGCAGAACGAGAACGACAACAACAAGAACCGCACCTATCGCGACATCGACGAGCGGATCAAGAACTCCTACATCAAGGCCTCGACCGCGCAGAAAACCAAGCTCTACGACATGTACGCCCGCTTTTTCCGCTGGGCGTCCGACCGTCTGCACGACGACGGCGTACTGGCCTTCGTGAGCAATAGTAGCTTTATCGACGCCCGAACTTACGATGGATTTCGCAAAATCGTTGCCGAAGAGTTCCACGAAATTTGGCTTGTCGATTTGAAGGGCAACGCCCGAACCAGTGGCGAACGACGTCGGCGCGAAGGAGGAAACGTCTTCGAGGATCAAATCCGCGTCGGCATCGCCATTAGTTTTTTTGTCAAGAAGCGAAAAGCTTCCGGTTGTACAATACGTTATCAAGCCGTAGACGATTATTTAAAAAGCGATGATAAACGCGTGTTTCTTCGTGAGCGCCTTCCAGAGAGAAGGTTTATATTTGTAAAACCAGATGCCAAACAAAACTGGCTTGGGCAGACTGAAAATGATTGGGCTGACCTGATCCCCGTTGCGACGAAAGAGACGAAAGCCGCGACGTCAAAGGCCAAGGAACGTGCTTTATTCAGACTTTTTTCGTTGGGTGTTGTCACAAATCGCGACGAGTGGGTATACGATGACAACGAAGCCCATTTGGCAGACAAGGTTTCATTTCTAATAGATACGTACAATGCTAATTGCGATATAATTCGTCGTCTGTCCGCCAGCGCAACAGATCTAAGCAAACTTAACTCAGCGATAAAGTGGACACGCGCCGTAAAGAGAGATTTGCTAAACGGCATTAGATACGTATTTGACGTAAATAAAATATTTGTAAGCGACTATCGTCCATTTATTCGTAAAAATATTTACTTTAGTCGTAACTTAAATGAGATGCTATATCAGATACCACTGCTTTTTGGCCCTGGCGCAGGCAAAAATGTCGGGATATGTTACGTAGCCGAGGAGCGCGCGAATTTTTCTGTATTTGCAATAGGAAATATCCCGAATAAAGACTTCTTTATGCCGAGCGCGGCGCAGGTACTCGCTCGCTTTTCTTTTTCAGATTCCAATACAGCCATCGACAACATCACCGACTGGGGCCTGAAACAGTTCCGCGCGCATTACGGAAAGGCCGCAACCTCCCCTTCTCCCCTTGCGGGAGAAGGTGTCTCGCTGCGTAGCAGCGAGACGGATGAGGGATTTTCTGGCGAGCGGGGTTCCCCCTCATCCGGGGCGGCTGCGGCCACCCCCTCATCCGGCGCTTCGCGCCACCTTCTCCCGCAAGGGGAGAAGGGAGTCGCCAAGCGCGCGCAGATGCTGAATTTCGCGCGAAAAATGCGAAAAGAGCCGACCGAGGCGGAAAAGACGCTCTGGCATATTCTGCGCGGGCGGCGCTTTTCCGGCTTCAAGTTCCGGCGGCAAGCGCCGATCGGTCCCTATATCGCCGATTTCGTCTGTTTCGAGGCCAGGCTGATTGTCGAGGCGGACGGGTCGCAGCATGCCGAATCCACCGCCGACGCCGAGCGCGACGCCTGGTTCGCCGGACAGGGCTTTCGCGTCCGAAGGTTCTGGAACGCGGAGATTCTGGCGCAAAGAGAGGTGGTTGAGGAGACGCTCTGGCATGATCTGGCGGGGCGGACCCCCTCATCCGGTACTTCGGGCAACCTTCTCTCGCGAGGGGAGAAGGAAAGCGGCAGGACTCGGCGAACGCGCCCGATCACCAAGGATGCGATCTTCCATTACGTCTATGGCGTGCTGCACGATCCAGTTTACCGCGAGAAATACGCGCTCAACCTGAAACGCGATTTTCCGCGCCTGCCGTTCTATCCCGATTTCTGGGCCTGGGCGGATTGGGGCGAAAGGCTGATGGCGCTGCATATCGGCTATGAGAGCGTCGAGGCCTGGCCGATCGTGCGGACCGACACGCCGGACGAAAAGGCCCGCGCGGCCGGCGTCGCGCCAAAGCCGATCCTGAAATCCGACCCGGTGAGCGGAACCATCCGCCTCGACACCGAAACCACATTGTCCGGCATTCCGCCCAAAGCTTTCGACTACCGCCTCGGCAACCGCTCCGGCCTCGACTGGATTCTGGACCAGCACAAGGAAAAGACGCCGAAGGACCCGACCATTCGCGAGAAATTCAACACCTATCGCTTCGCCGATTACAAGGAGAAGGTCATCGACCTGATCGCCCGCGTGACGCGGGTGTCGGTTGAAACGGTCGAAATCGTCGAGGCGATGAAGCGCGCCGACCGCTGATCGCCACCCGCTGAAAATTCAATCTTCGGTTGCGAAATGGGACGAAAATCTGTGAAAAAACGAGCGCTTTTTTGCGGAATCGGGTGATTTTCGTGAACAAAACGATCGATTTCCACCCCATGCAAGCACATGGTTGTAACGGCGTCGCCCGCCGCCAAAAGTTTTTCGCGCGTGGCGAAATCTGCCGGACGCCCACGACCCCGCATCCGCGCCGCAATGAAATTTAGCGTCTGAACAATATGTTAAGCGAAGACACCGGCCTGTTGGGCTGGCTCGTGCCGGCGCGGCGGAGCCCACGAGTGTTTCACATGAAACAAAACAAGAACATTATTTCGCGAAACCGAAGCGTTTTTTCCTGTCCAATCGATTTCCACCCCGCTGTTTTCGGCGCGCGGTTTTCGTCCATTTCGCGCAGCGGCCATGTTCCGCATTGACCAGGCGCCAGAGGGGACTATCTATGCAAGGACATCTTTTTTCGGAGGCATGAATGACTGAACTCACGGCGGAACCGGTCGTCGCCACCGACAGCGCCCTCAAGCGCGTCGCCGAAGTGTTGCGCGGCGAGGCGCCCGGCGCCTTTTTGCGCATTTCGGTCAATGGCGGCGGCTGTTCCGGCTTTCAATATTCCTTCGACATCGTTCCCGCGCCCGACGATGGCGACCTGATTCTCGGCGACGCCGAGGCGCGGCTCGCCGTCGACCCGGTGTCGCTCGATTTCCTGAAGGGCGCGAAAATCGATTTCGTCGACGATCTGATGGGCCAGTCCTTCAAGATCGAAAATCCCAACGCCACCGCCTCCTGCGGCTGCGGGACGAGTTTCGCGATTTGAGGATTTTCGCGTAAGGGTTTATAGCGGTCGCCCGTTTTCGGACGTGAATCGCCCGCCATGACCTTTCGCGCCGCCGCCGCCCTGAACAAGCCTTGCCCGCGCCGCCCCGCGGGCATGGAGAGCGCGCCATGAGGGCGCCGAATGCGGTCGATTTCTGGCGCGGCTTCGCGCTGGCGACGATTTTCATTAACCACATCCCCGGCATTTTTCTCGAACGCTACAGCTTCCGCCATTATTCGCTTTCGGACGCCGCGGAGCTGTTCGTTCTGCTGGCCGGGGTGGCCCTGCGCTATGTCAGCAATTCGCTCGCCAAGGAGCCGATGAGCGCCGCCGTCTACCGGCTGGCGGGGCGGGCGCTCACCATCTATTTCGCCCAGCTCGTCATCACGGCGATCGCCATAGCCATTCTCGCCGGCGGCGCCAAGGCGCTCGACCAGCCCTATATCCTGCAATGGAACAATGCGGCGGCGATATTCGAAGACCCGGTCAACGCCCATATCGGCCTTGCTCTGCTGCGCTACCAACTCGGCTTTTTCGACATTCTGCCGCTTTACGTCGTGCTCATGGCGATGGGGCCGTCGATCGCGATCATCGACCGCTACGCGCCGCGCCTCCTGCTGCCGCTTTCTTTCGCACTTTACGTCTATACCCTCGCGACCGGCCTCAACCTTCCCACCTGGCCGGTCGAAGGCGCGTGGTATTTCAGCCCCTTCGCCTGGCAGTTCATCTTCATCCTCGGCTTCGTGCTGAGCGGGCCGCGCGGCTATCAAAGCTGGTCGCCGCGCGTGAAGAAAATCCTGTTCTGGCTCGCCGGCATCCAGACTTTGGTCGGCGGGGGGCTCGCGCTCGCGGGCATCGCGCCCGATCCGTCCGCGCTGCCCGACCCGAAACTGTTCTTCGTCTTCGACAAGACCTATCTCTCGCCCGCCCTCTGCCTCCACGCGCTGGCGCTGGCCTGTTTCTTCATGGGCGCCTTCAAATATATCGACCGCTTCGCGCGACCGCTGGTCGGCTATCTCGCGCTGCTCGGCCGTAATTCCCTGCATGTGTTCTGCGCCGGGTCGCTGCTGAGCCTTACCGGCCAGATCGTCCGTTATCGGTTCAACGGGCGTTTCGAAATCGACGTCGTCGTGATACTTGTCGGATGGACGGTGATGGGCGTGGTCGCATGGTTGTCGGAATGGCGGAAAAGACATGCCGTAGCGCGCGCCCAGCGCCTGGCTTCGGCCTGACGCTCTGCGCGGTTCTGGGCCTCATGCTCGGCGCGATCGCGGGCCCGGCCTCACACGCTTTCGCCGCGCCGGCGCGGGCGCAGGATATGACGCGGCCCCCCTCGGTCTGCGACGCGCCGGCCGAATCTTTGGCGGCCCCGGCGCCCCTGCCCCATGTCGCCGCGGCGCTGAAGACGGGCCAGAAGCTCAACATCCTGATCATCGGCTCGCCGATCGGCATGAGCAGGAGCCAGCGCAAGCCCTATCCGGCGGCGCTCGAAGCCCTGCTTGAGCACGCGCTCGCGGGCGTGGACGTCGTCATCGACGAGCGTCCGGTTTCCGGCGAGATCGCGGGCACCGCCGTCGAGCGGATGCGCACCGAGGTCGCGCTCGACCGGCCCGACCTCCTGATCTGGCAGGTCGGCGCCAATGACGCGCTCCAGTTCGTCGCGCCCGCCGAATATGAGGACCATCTGCGCGAGGGCGTGCGCTGGGCCAAGGACAATGGCGTCGATGTGCTCCTGGTCGGCTTCGAGGCCAATCGCTGGCTGCACGACCAGAGCGAGGCCAGCGCCATCCGCGACGCGACGCGCCGCGTGGCGCAGTCCGAGAACGTGCTCTATCTGCGCCGCTACGAGGCGATGCAATTCCTGGCGAAGACCCGCAAGAGCGTCGCACAGGGCGAAAATCCTTTTTCCCCGGAAATCGGCTATGACTGCCTGGCGGAACAGGTCGCGCAGGCCCTGGTCGCCAATATGGTCCTGCGCCACACCCGTCCCACCCCGCCCCCGCCCGCCAAATGATGGACCAATCGAAAGTCATCGCTTTCGTCTCGGCGGCGCTGGCGCGCGAAACCGGCGCGCCGGTCGAGACCAAGCAGACCCATGTCTCGCTGCTGTTCCTGTCCGGCGGCCTCGTCTTCAAGCTGAAGCGCGCGATCGTTTTTCCCTATCTCGACTTTTCCAAGCCCCGCTTGCGGGAAAAAGCCTGCCGCGCCGAACTGTCGCTGAATTCGCGCGCCGCGCCGGAGCTTTATCTGGGCTTGCGGCGGATCACCAGCGAGCCGCAGGGCCTTGCCTTCGATGGAAAGGGGCCTCTGGTCGATTGCATCGTCGTCATGCGCCGGTTCGAAGAATCGGGCCTGTTCGACGTCATGGTCCGCGAGGGCCGGCTAACCCCCGCCCATATCGAGGCGCTCGCCACGACCATTGCCGATTTCCACGCCCGCGCCCAGCGCTTCAATGAAGAGAGCGGCTCGGGCGTCTTTGCCCATCTCCTCGATCTGAACGAGGATTCCTTCGCCCATTGCGGCCTTTTCGCGCAGGATGAGCTCGACAGGCTCAACGCCGCCTTTCGCGCCGAATTGAAGGAACTTACGGACCTCATCGACGCCCGCGCCCTCGTCGGATTCGTCCGGCTGTGCCATGGCGATCTCTACTTGCGCAACATCTGTTGGTTCGAGGGGCGGCCGACCATGTTCGACTGCATCGAATTCGACCCCCGGCTGGCGCAGATCGACGTCCTCTATGACGTCGCCTTCACCCTGATGGACCTGTGGCTGCGCGGGCGCCACGACCTCGCCAATCTGCTGTTCAACCGTTATGTCAGCGCTTTGTCGCGCACCGTGCCGGACATGCCGGCCAAGGTGCGCGACGGCTATTCGGCCCTGCCCTTCTTCATGGCCCTGCGCGCCGCGATCCGCGCCCATATCGCCGCGTCGCAGGCCCATTCCGGCGACAGGGAAGCCGACGCCGCGATGGAGCGCGAGGCCCGCGCCTATTTTGCGCTTGCCGAAGAATTGCTCGCGCCGCGCCCCAACGCCATTGTCGCCATCGGCGGCTTAAGCGGCTCGGGAAAATCGACGCTGTCGGTGGCGATCGCCGGCGACATCGGCGCGCCGCCCGGCGCCCGCATGCTCAATTCCGACCGCACCCGCAAGGCAATGCACCGAATCGCGCCGAACGACCGCCTGCCCCCGTCGGCCTATGAATTCACCATTACCGCGGCGGTCTATCTGCGCCTGCTGTCGCGCGCCATGGACGCTTATGCCCAGGGTCACTCTGTCGTCCTCGACGCGGTCTATTCGACCGAGGAAGAGCGCAACGCCGCGGCCAAACTGGCGCGCGACTGCGGCGCGCCCTTCGTCGGCCTGTGGCTCGAAGCGCCGCCCGACGTTCTGCGCCAGCGCGTGCGCGATCGCCCGCACGGCGTCTCCGACGCCAATCTCGACGTGCTCGAAAACCAGCTCAACCGCGATCCCGGCAGGCTTGACTGGATCCGGCTCGACGCTTCCGCCCCCGATCTGCGAGACCGCGCGCTGGAGATCATCCGCGCCGCCATCGCGAAAAAGGCGTGAGTTTTTCCTTCTGGATGACCGGCCCATTTTGTGGTCTAATCATTTGACCCAAGCGAAGGGGACGATCCCTCGCGCCGGGCCGCCAGGTTCAAGGCCGGCAGACAGGACTTTTCATGGACCCGTTGCGGACCCCCAAACTGGCCGACGCGCTCGCCGAGCATCTCGAACAGCTCATCCTCGAAGGGGCGCTGCGGCCGGGCGAAAAGCTCGCGCCTGAACGCGAACTGGCGGCAAAGCTCGACGTCTCCCGCCCTTCGCTGCGCGAGGCGCTCGACAAATTGCAGGCGCGCGGCCTGATCGAGACCAACAAGGCGGGAAATTTCGTCAGCCGCTTCCTCACCCCCATGATCGATCCGCTGACCTCGCTGTTCCAGTCGAGCGACCATGCCTTGAAGGATTACCTGGAATATCGCTGCCTGATCGAAGGCGAAGCCGCGCGGCTTGCAGCCACGCGCGCCACCGACGTCGAGCGCGAAGCCATCGCTCGCTGCCTGCAGAAGCTGCGCCAAGCGCATGAGGCCAACGACATCGCGGCCGAAGCGGAGACCGACGCCGAACTGCACATGCTGATCTATGAGGCGGCGCATAATCTGGTGCTGCTGCACATCATGCGCGCGCTCTATGAAATGCTGCGCAGCGACGCCTTCTACAACCGCAGCGAGCTTTATGCGAAGGCCGGCTCGCGGGATGTGCTGCTCGACCAGCATTTCGCGATCGCCGAGGCCATTCTCGCCCGCGATCCCGAAGCGGCGGCGGCCGCGGCGACCGCCCATATCCGCGGGATCGCCAGCACGCTGAAGGAAATGCGCGAGGAAGAGACCCGCGTCGCCCGGGCGCTCCGCCGCATGGGCCGCTCCGAATTGCTGGCCCGCGCCAGCGACTGATTGGTGGTAAAAACATTTGACCACATAAAATTTCCTCGTTATAAGGCGGCCACGACCTCGCTGAAATGGGCCGGCTCCAATGACGGTAGGTGGAAATGCCCTCGACGGGCCGCGCGTCGGCCTTTTTGTGACTTGCCTGGTCGATTCGATCCGGCCGAATGTCGGCTTCGCCGCCGTCGCCCTGCTTGAGGCCGCCGGCTGCCGGGTCGAAGTTCCTCTGAGCCAGACCTGCTGCGGCCAGCCCGCCTTCAACAGCGGCGCCGACGAGGCGACCAAGCCCATCGCCAAATCCGTAATCGAGACTTTCGAGCCTTACGATTACCTCGTCGCGCCGTCCGGTTCCTGCGCTGGGATGATCAAGGCGCATTATCCCGAGCTTTTCACCGATGATCCGGCCTGGCGCGCGCGCGCGGAGGCGCTCGCCGCCAAGACCCACGAATTGCTGAGCTTCCTCGTCGATCTGCGCGGCTTTCGGCCGCAAAACGTCGCCTGCAAGGCCAGCGCAGCCTATCACGATTCCTGCTCCGGCCTGCGCGAACTCGGCGTCAAGACTCAGCCGCGCGCCTTGCTCGGCGCGGTCGAAGGCCTCGACCTGCGCCCGCTCGAAGGCGAAGAGACCTGCTGCGGCTTCGGCGGGACCTTTTGCGTAAAATATTCCGGGATTTCCGAGGCAATCGTCGGCGAAAAGGCGCAAAATGTCGTCGCGACCGGGGCCGACCTCCTGCTCGGCGGCGATCTCGGCTGCCTGCTGAATATGGCCGGCAAATTACGCCGCGATCGCGCGAAGACGCGAGTCTTCCACGCGGCGGAAGTCCTGGCCGGCATGGCGCAACGCGCCATCGGCGAGGACGCGCCATGACCGCGCCCGCCGGGAATTTCCATGATCGCGTCGAAAAGGCGCTCCACGATCCCCAGCTCAAGATCGCGATCGAGCGTACGACCGGCAACGCCCGGCGCAAACGCGCCGCCGCCGTCGCCGCCTGGCCTGATTTCGAAGCCGCCCGCGCCGCGGCGGCCGCGATCAAGGACCATGCGATCGAGCACATGGCCTTTTACCTGGAAATGTTCGAGCGCAACGCGCTGGCTTCCGGCGCTTTAGTTCATTGGGCGCGCGACGCCGACGAGGCCTGCCGGATCGTCGTGGACCTCTGCAAGGCGGCAGGCGCAAAAACCGTAACGCGCTCGAAAAGCATGCTGGGCGAGGAGATTGGACTGCCCCATGCGCTCGCCGGCGCCGGGTTGCGCCGGGTCGAGACCGATCTCGCCGAACATATCATCCAGCTCGCCGGCGAGACGCCCTCCCATATCATCTGGCCCGCCGCCCATCGCACAGCTGAGGACGTGGCCAAACTCTTTGACCAATATCACCATGAAAAGCCGCCCGCCCACGACGTGGTCAGCATGGTCGGTTCGGCGCGCAAGGAATTGCGCGCGGATTTCTTCGCCGCCGAAGTCGGCATTTCCGGCGCCAATTTCCTGGTCGCCGAGACCGGCGCGATCTGCACCATCACCAATGAGGGCAACGCCGAACTGACCACGACCCCGCCCCGCGTCCATATCGTGACGGCGGGCATAGAAAAAATCGTCGCCAGCACCGAGCATGCGCTGCAATTGACCCGCCTGCTGGTCCGCTCGGCGACGGGCGCCGATCTCACACAATACACCACTTTCCATTGCGGCCCGAAGCGCCCGGGCGACCGCGACGGGCCGGAGCAGTTCCATATCGTGCTGGTCGATCACGGCCGGACGCAAATGCTCGCCGAAATGCCGGACATGCTGCGCTGCCTGCGATGCGGCGCCTGCCTCAACCATTGTGTGGTCTATCGCGCCATTGGCGGCCACGCCTATGGCGGCGCCTATCCCGGCCCGATGGGCTCGGTTCTGACCCCGGTGTTCGACGGGCTCGAGCGGACCCGCGACCTGCCCACCGCCTGCACCCTCAACGGCCAATGCAAGCAGGTCTGCCCGGTGGACATTCCCTTGCCGACACTGCTGCGCCATTGGCGCGCGCGAAGCTGGCGCGCCGGTTACGAGCCGAAAATTTCGAGCGCGGCGGTGAAAGCCTGGGCCTATGTCGCCGCGCGACCGGCGCTTTACCGGCTGGCGCAAGCTTTCGCCTTGCCGGCGATGCGGCTGTTCGCCCGGGAGGGGTGGATTTCGTCGCTGCCGCTCGCCTCGGGCTGGACGGCGTCGCGCGACTTCCCCAAGCCGCCAAGGCAAACATTTCTGACCACGATCAAGAAGGGCGGCAAGGAGAACAGAAAGCCATGAGCGCGCGCGAAAATATTTTCGTCGCGATCCGCAAGGCGCGCCCAAACCGCACCGCCCCGGCCGAGATCGCGGCGCAGGCGCAAGCCTGTTCCGAGGCGATGAAAAAGACGCTGCCGCCGCTGGAAGCCAGCGACCTCGTCGCGTTGTTCACGGCGCGCGCCGGCGCCGAAAAAGTCGGCGCGACGCTTGAGCGCGTCGAAACGCTGGCCGAGCTGCCCGGCGCGGTCGCGCGCTATGTCGCCGCCAACGAGCTTGCGCCGGAATTCTCCCTCCAGCCCGACCCGCGCCTGCAAAAGCTCGACTGGGGCGCGCTGCGCCCCGACGCGCCCTTGCGCCCCGATAGCCCGCTTGCGGTCGGCATCGCGCTCTGCGGCGTGGCCGAAACCGGCTCTCTGGTCTTCCATTCCGGGCGGGAGGCGCCGACGCTCTATGAATTTCTGCCCCTCCATCATCTTGTCGCGCTTAGCGCGCAAAGCCTTGTTCCGCGCATGGAGGATTACGCCGCCCTGGCCAGTGGCCTGCCCGTTCCGCGCAACGTCAATCTGGTCACCGGCGCGAGCGGCACCACGGACATCGAAGGCGTGCTCGCGCGGGGCGCCCATGGGCCGGGGAGGCTGCATATCGTCATCGTCAATTCAGTCATTTGACTATCCGGCCAAATGCTGAGAAGCGGCGGCGCAAAAGCGCGCCTATCATCGACCAAAAACCGGCGTGGGGCCGATCCGGCCGCCGCCCTCAAGGGAGCTAGGCATGGACAAATCGGACGCGGCCGCCGAAACGCGGGAGTGGCTTGAGGCCCTCAATTCGGTGCAGGAATTCGAGGGCGTCGAGCGGGTGGACGGCCTGCTCAGCGATGTGGTTTCGGAGGCGCGCAAGAACGGCGCGAAACTGCCTTTCGCCTGGAACACCGCTTATATCAACACCATTCCCCCGGAACAGCAGCCGCCGCATCCCGGCGTCCGCGAGATCGAGACCAAAATCCGCGCCACGATCCGCTGGAATGCGGCAATGGTGGTGCTCAAGGCCAACAAGACCTCGTCCGAGCTTGGCGGCCATATTGCCAGCTTCCAGTCCGCCGCGACGCTCTATGACGTCGGCTTCATGCATTTCTGGCGCGCGCCGGACGAAAAACACGCCGGCGACCTCGTGTTTTTCCAGGGCCATTCCTCGCCCGGTATCTACGCCCGCGCCTTTGTCGAAGGCCGCCTCTCCGAAGAGCAAATCCTCAATTTCCGTCAGGAGGTGGACGGCAAGGGCATTTCGTCTTATCCGCATCCCTGGCTGATGCCGGATTTCTGGCAATTCCCGACCGTCTCGATGGGCCTCGGACCCCTGATGGCGATTTATCAGGCCCGCTTCATGCGCTATCTCGAAGGGCGCAGCCTGATCGAAACCCATGAAAGAAAAGTCTGGGCCTTCATGGGCGACGGCGAGATGGACGAGCCCGAGTCCCTGGGCGCCATCTCGTTGGCCGGCCGCGAAAAGCTCGACAACCTCATCTTCGTCATCAACTGCAACCTCCAGCGCCTTGACGGCCCGGTGCGCGGCAATGGCAAGATCATCCAGGAACTGGAGGCGGACTTCCGCGGCGCCGGGTGGAACGTCATCAAGTTGATCTGGGGCACGGGCTGGGACGAACTGCTCGCCAGGGACGTCACCGGCCGCCTGCGTCAGTTGATGGAAGAATGCGTCGACGGAGAATATCAGGATTTCAAGTCCAAGAATGGCGCCTATATCCGCGAGAAATTCTTCGGCCGCTATCCCGAGACCGCGGCCATGGTCAAGGAATGGTCCGACGACAAGATCTGGAGCCTGACCCGCGGCGGCCATGACTCGCGCAAGATTTTCGCGGCCTACAAGGCGGCGGTCGAGCATAAGGGACAGCCGACCGTCATTCTCGCGAAGACAGTCAAGGGCTATGGCATGGGCTCGGCCGGCGAAGCCCAGATGATGGCCCACCAGGCCAAGAAAATGAGCCTGGAAGCGCTCAAGCAGTTCCGCGACCGCTTCAAAATTCCGGTCGCCGACAGCGAGATCGAGCATCTGCCCCTGCTGAAATTCCCGGAAGGGTCTGAGGAGATGAATTATCTGCGGGCGCGGCGCGAGGCGCTCGGCGGCTATCTGCCGGCCCGCCGGCGCCAGAGCGAGCCGCTGGTCATCCCGCCGCTGTCGTCGCTCGAAGCCCAGCTCAAATCGACCGAGGGCCGCGAAATCTCCACCACCATGGCTTTCGTCAGGGTGCTGAACCACCTTTTGCGCGACAAGAATATCGGCAAGCGCATCGTGCCGATCGTGCCGGATGAGTCCCGCACCTTCGGCATGGAGGGCATGTTCCGCCAATATGGCATTTTCTCGCAGGTCGGCCAGCTTTACCGCCCGCAGGACGCCGACCAGCTTTCCTATTACAAGGAGGACCGCTCCGGCCAGATGCTCCAGGAGGGCATCAACGAGGCCGGCGCCATGGCCTCATGGATCGCGGCGGCGACGTCCTATTCCCATTCCAACACGCCGATGATCCCGTTCTACATCTATTATTCGATGTTCGGGTTCCAGCGCGTCCACGACCTCGCCTGGGCGGCGGGGGATCTGCGCGCCCGCGGCTTCCTGCTCGGCGGCACCTCGGGCCGCACCACGCTCAACGGCGAGGGCCTCCAGCACGAGGACGGCCACAGCCACATCCTCTCGTCCACCATCCCCAACTGCGTGTCCTATGACGCGACCTTCTCCTATGAAGTCGCGGTCATCGTCCAGCACGGGCTGGAGCGCATGTATGGCAAGGGCGAGGACGTCTATTACTACCTCACTTTGCTCAACGAGAATTACGAACATCCCGCCATGCCGGAGGGCGCGGAAGAGGGCATCGTCAAGGGCATGTATCTCTTCAGGGCCGCGCCGGAAGGCACGCCGAAGGAAAAGAAAGTGACCCTGCTCGGCTCGGGCTCGATTTTGCGCGAGGCGATCGCAGGCGCGGAGCTGCTCGAACGCGATTTCGGCATCCAGGCCGACATTTTCGCCGTGACCAGCTTCACTGAACTGAAGCGCGAAGCCGACGCCTGTGAGCGCTGGAACATGCTGCATCCGATGGAGGAGCCGCGCATTCCCTATGTCACCCAGCTGTTGCAGGCGCGCGGCGACAGTCCCGTGGTGGCCACCAGTGATTACATCCGCGCCTTCGCCGAGCAGATTCGCGGCCATGTGCCGACCCGCTACAGGGTGCTCGGCACCGACGGCTTCGGCCGCTCCGACTATCGCCGCAAGCTGCGTGCCTTCTTCGAGGTGGACCGCCATTACGTCGCCGTCGCGGCGCTGAAGGCGTTGGCGGAGTCGCAATTGCTGCCGGCGAAAAAGGTCGCCGACGCGATCGACCTCTATCGCCTCGATCCCGAAAAGCCCGACCCTCGGCATTCCTGAATCTCGCCCACCGCTCCCTTCTCCCAAGGTTGGAAAAAATGTCCAAGATTGAAGTGAAAGTGCCGGATATCGGCGATTTCCAAGGCGTTCCCGTGATCGAAATCCTGGTCAAGGCCGGCGATTCGATCAAGGCGGAAGACCCGTTGATCGTGCTCGAATCCGACAAGGCCACGATGGAGGTTCCCGCCCCCGAGGCGGGCGTCGTGTCGGAACTGCTCGTCAAGGTCGGCGACAAGGTCTCGGAAGGCTCAGCCATTCTGACGCTGGCCGCGGAAGGGACGCCGGCGCCCGCCCCGACGCCGGCGTCCGCCGCGCCGGAACTCAAGCCGGAGCCGATCGCGGTGACCGATCTCGACGCCGGCAAGACCGGCGGACCGGCGCCTATTCTCGGGCCCCGTACGTCGCTTTCGGATTTTGGCGATATCTTCGCCTCGCCCGCCGTGCGCCGCCTCGCCCGCGAACTCGATATCGACCTGACCCGGGTCCCGGCCACCGGCGACAAGGGCCGCATCACCAAAGAGGACGTGAAGGCTTTTCTGGCTGGCGGCAAGGCCGCGGCCCCGGGCGGCGCGACCGGCGCCGGCATTCCGGAAATCCCCGTCATCGACTTTTCCAAATTCGGGCCGATCGAGGAAAAGCCGCTGTCGCGCATCCGCAAGCTGTCGGGCCCCTTCCTGCATCGTTCCTGGCTCAATGTGCCGGCTGTCACCCAGAATGACGAGGCCGACATCACCGATCTGGAGGATTTCCGTAAAAAGCTCGACGAGGAAGGCAAAAAAGCCAAGGAGTCCTATCGGGTCTCGCTGCTGCCTTTCCTCATCCGCGCCAGCGTCGCGGTGCTGAAACAATATCCGGACTTCAACTCGTCGCTGAGCCCAACCAAGGACTCGCTGATCCACAAGAAATACTGGCACATCGGCTTCGCCTGCGACACGCCGGAAGGCCTGGTCGTGCCGGTGATCAAGGATGCGGACAAGAAGGGCGTCCTGGAGCTTGCGAAGGAACTCGGCGACCTTTCCGCGAAAGCGCGCGCCGGAAAGTTGTCGCCGGCCGAAATGTCGGGGGCGAGTTTCACTATTTCCTCGCTCGGCGGCATTGGCGGCACAAGTTTCTCGCCGATCGTCAACGCGCCGGAAGTGGCGATCCTCGGCGTCGTGCGCTCGAAAATGGCGCCGGTCTGGAACGGCAAGGAATTCGTGCCGCGCCTGATGCTGCCTTTGTCGCTATCCTACGACCATCGCGTGATCGACGGCGCGGCCGCGGCCCGCTTCGCCCGGGCGTTTGCCATCGTGCTCGAAGACATCCGCCGCCTGGCGCTGTGAATTGGGGGCAACCATGACAATTGAAATCAAGGTCCCCGATATCGGCGACTTCAAGGACGTTCCGATCATCGAAATCCTGGTCAAGGCCGGCGATATGATCAAGCCGGAAGACCCGCTGATCGTGCTTGAATCGGACAAGGCCACGATGGAAGTGCCCTCGCCCTCGGCCGGCGTGGTCAAGGAATTGAAGGTCAAGGTCGGCGACAGGGTCGGCGAAGGCGCACTCATCCTGCTGCTGGACGAAGCCGGCGCCGCCGCGGCCGTCCCGGCTCCCGCGCCCGCGGCGGCCCCTGCGCCAGCCCCTTCCGCTGCTGCCGGCGATCTCCACGCCGAAGTGCTGGTGCTCGGCGCTGGCCCCGGCGGCTATACCGCCGCCTTCCGCGCCGCCGATCTCGGCGCCAGGGTCGTGCTGGTCGAACGCTGGCCGGTCTTGGGCGGCGTCTGTCTCAATGTCGGCTGTATTCCGTCCAAGGCCCTGCTCCATGCCGCCAAGGTGATCGAGGAGGCCCATGAAATCGGCGAGAACGGCATCGTCTTCGCCGACCCGACGATCGACCTCGACAAGCTGCGCGGCTGGAAGGAAAGCGTCGTCAAGCTGCTGACCGGGGGCCTCGGCTCGATGGCCAAGCAGCGCAAGGTGACGGTCGTCACCGGCAAGGGCGCCTTCGCCTCGCCCAACAGCATGGAAGTCATCGCCGAGGACGGCTCGAAAAAGCTCGTCACCTTCGACAAGGCCATCATCGCCGCCGGCTCCGAGCCCGTCACTTTGCCCTTCATCCCGCACGATGATTCACGCGTCATCGATTCGACTGGCGCTTTGGCGCTGGCCGACGTCCCGAAGCGCCTGTTGGTGCTCGGCGGCGGCATCATCGGGCTGGAAATGGCGACGGTCTATCACGCGCTCGGCTCGAAAGTGACCGTCGTCGAGCTGATGGACCAGATCATCCCGGGCGCCGACAAGGACATCGTCGCGCCGCTCGCCAAAAGGATTGGCCGAAAATACGAAAAGGTCCTGCTCAAAACCAAGGTGGTCGCTGTCGCGGCCGAGCCCGCCGGCCTGCGCGTGACTTTCGAGGCGGCCGACGGGGCCCAAAGCGAGGACACATTCGACAAACTGTTGGTCGCCGTGGGCCGCAAGCCCAATGGCAAGCTCATCAACGCCGAGGCCGCTGGCCTCAATGTCGACGAGCGCGGCTTCATCGCCGTGGACAAGCAGATGCGGACCAAGGTCCCGCATGTTTTCGCCATCGGCGACATTGTCGGCCAGCCCATGCTCGCCCACAAGGCGACCCATGAGGCCAAGGTGGCGGCGGAAGTCGCCTGCGGCCACAAATCCGTCTTCGACGCCAAGGTCATCCCGTCCGTCGCCTACACCGACCCGGAAGTGGCCTGGGTCGGCGTGACCGAAACCGAAGCCAAAGCCAAAGGCCTGAAGTTCGGCAAGGCGACCTTCCCCTGGGCGGCGTCCGGCCGCGCTCTGTCGCTCGGCCGCGACGAGGGCGCGACCAAGGTGCTGTTCGACGAGGAGACCAAGCGCCTGATCGGCTGCGGCATCGTCGGCGTAAATGCTGGCGACCTGATCGCGGAAGCCGCGCTCGCCATCGAAATGAGCGCAGACGCCGAGGACATCGGCCTCACCATCCACCCCCATCCGACCCTGTCCGAAACCCTCGGCATGGCGGCTGAGCTTTTTGAAGGCACGATCACCGACCTGATCCCGCCCAAGAAGAACTAACCGGGCGCTACAGCCGCCGGTAGATGTCCGTGGCGATGGCGGCGAAGGCCGCCGTCACCCCCTCGCCCGTCTTGGCGCTGGAAAACAACACTTGTTCCGGCGCCAGCCCGCGCCGATCGATATTGGTCAGGTCGGGCGCGACGATATCGGTCTTGTTGATGATGGCGCGCACGGAACGGCCGGGGAGCCGCTCCAGAAAATCGGCCGAGAGATCGAACATTTTCTCGATGGTCGGCGGGCGCGAAGCGTCGGCGACCACCAGCGCGCCCGAGGCGCCGGAGAGATAGACCGACTTGAAAATATGCTGGCCGAAGTCGCCGTCCGTGTCCCAGATCAGCAATTTCGCCTTCACCGGTCCGGAGTCGATGTCGAGGGTCAATTCGTGGGTCAGGATGTCCACGCCGATCGTGGTCTTGTAATCGGCGTCGAATTTGTTGAACATCAGCCGCTTCGCGAGCGACGACTTTCCGACGCCAATATCGCCCAACAGCATGAGTTTGGCGGAAAAATTCAAGGTATCTGCTCCGCTGGGCCGATCACTTCGAAGACGACCCGCCTGTTGCGGCGGCTGTCCGATCCATGTTCGGCGGCGATCGGGGATTCGTCGCCTCGGCCTACAGCAGCAAGTTTACTGGAATCAACGCCTTGTGCAATCAGCGCGGCGACGGCGGCTTCAGCGCGAGCCTGGGAAAGCTTCATGTTTTTCTGGGTCGAGCCCAGACTGTCCGTATAACCCACAACCCGCAGGGACAAACCGCTGCGCTTCATCTCGGCCGCCAGCGCGGCGATTTGCGCGTGGGCTGTCTCGGCTTCGAGAAAATCCGTTCCGTCATCGAACCAGAGCGTCGTCCCCGCGGCGAGGCGCGCCAGCCGGGCGGCTGGCGTCGCCGCGGCGGCCCGCTGCGCCGTCTCTGCGGCTTCAAGCCGAGCGACCTGACCAGACAAAGCCTCCGCGCGGCCCTGCTGCTCCGCAACCGTCGCCTGAATCCGGTCGAGCCGTCCTGCCAGAACGGCGACCGCCTCGCCGCTCGCTTTGTTGTTTTGGCGCGCGGCGGCCTCGACGCTGGCCGGCGTCGCGACCCGCGCGATCCGCATCTCCAGACGATAAGGCGTACCAGCGCCGTCGATAGCGCGCGCCAGGGCGGCGAGATCGGCCGCGGGCGGCGCGAGCCCGGTCAGCGCCGCGCGTTTTTTTCCGGCGTCGACCGTCAATTTCAGCGGAAAGTCGGCGAGGCCCGGCTGCGCCGCCACGGCGCGGGCGAAAGCGTCGTCGAGACGTCGCTCCCACAGGAAATTGCGCGCCGGCCAATAGGCCGCCCCGCCGATCAGCAGCAGCGCCAGCGCCGCCAGAGCGACATTGCGCGCGGCTCCGCTTTTTTTGGGCTCCGCGTCGACGAAATCGGCCGCAATTCGCGCCAAGGCGCCCTCGCCCGGTGGCCCGGGCGAGGTTGAAATCAACGACAGCAGAGCCGAATCCATCCGCGCTTCGTCGTCCGCACGGGGTTCGCCGAAAAATTCGGCGGCGACGATGAGGCGCGCCGAGGCCCGCAGCAGCAGACGGCTCGCGCCCATGTCCAGCGTGCGCAATTCGCCATGCCCGCACGCGAAGGCCTGGGCCGCGAACTGGCTGATCGCGGCGAGCATCCCGCTGACGATTTCGTCCGCGGAATCCGGCGCGCTGTCTTCGGGCCAATGCGCGAGCAGACGGCCGCTGTCGCGCTCCAGAGCGAGAATGCGGCGCACCCGGGGACGCTGAGCGGCTTCGAGCAGGATTTCCGCCAGCGGCCGCCCGGTCAGCAGGCTGCGCAGCCGCAGCCGCCACAGGCGCGTGGACAGCAGCCGGTTGAGCCGGGCGTTGATGTTCTCCACCAATTCGCGGAAGGCGTTCGACACGGCGGCGGCGACCAGCCGGCCGGTAATCGGATAGAGCGCCTCGACCATCATGTCGCGCGAATTGGCGATCTCCGACCGGATCGCCGTAACCACCAGCGGCGCCAAGGCCTCGGACAATTCGCGATGGCCCGAAACTTCCGCGCGCCGCAAGGCGCCGGCGAGGATTTCCGCCGTCGCCGCCTCCAGCCCGGCCTGGTCGCCGAGCCGCGCCGCCAAAGCCTCGGTCTGGGCCTGAATCGCGTCGAGCCGCGACTGCTCGCTGCGAAAGAGCAGCCGTTTCAGCAAGCCGAGTTGGTTGCCCGCCTCGGCGGCGCCCCGCAGCGTCGCGTCTTGCGTCCCAGGGTCCGGCTGCGCCGGGACCGACACCTTATACCAAGTCTCGTTGATCAGAACCCGTGCGCCCAGTCACGCAATCCGATCGACATGATGCGCCACGGCTGATCGATGAGTTTGTTCCAAGCGTGGCAGCAATGATCGACGACGTCGTCGTAGGATTTGAAGACGCGGTTCGACAGCCAGTTGTCGCGCAGGAACTGCCAGACGTTTTCGGCTGGATTGAGTTCGGGGCATTTCGGCGGCAGCGGCAGGATGGTGATGTTGGCTGGAACGGCGAGCTTGTCCGTCGTGTGCCAGCCCGCCTGGTCGAGGATGAGGACGGCATGCGCCCCGGGCGCGACATTTTTGGCGATTTCCTCTAAGTGGAGGTTCATGGCGAAGGTGTCGCACTTGGGCAGGACGAGCGCCGCGCCCTTGCCGTCCTTGGGACAGATCGCGCCGAAAATATAGGTCGAGGCGGTGCGCTGATCATGGGGCGCGCTGGGGCGCGTTCCCTTCTTGGCCCAGCGGCGGGTGATCTTGTTCTTCTGCCCGATCCGGGCCTCGTCCTCGAACCAGACTTCTATTTTGTCGGCGGCGACGCCTTTTTCCCGCGCGATTTCCTCCAGGCGCGCGGGGAAACTTTTTTAAAATCTTCGATCGCGCCCTCGGCCTGGGCGTGATGCTTGGGGCGCGCCGACAGCTTGCGGTAGCCCAACGCCCGCAGCTCCCGGCTCATCGTCTGTTTGGCGATGGTGACGCGGAATTCCTCGAACATCCACTGGCAAAGATCGACGAGGCGCCAGCGCACGACGCCGTGCGCGGCTGGGATCGGCCCGCTTTCGATTGCGGTGGCGAGCGCCGCCCGATGGGCGTCGTTGAGCCGCGAGGGTTGGCCTGGCGCTTTGCGGTTGATCAGGCCCTCAGGGCCGTCCGCGTTGAATCTCACCACCCAATCGCGAACGATCTGGCGCGTGACGCCGCCGATCTCGGCGGCCTTCGAGCGGCTGGCGCCTTCATAAATGGCCGCCAAGGCCAACAAGCGCCGCGCCTGCGCCGCATCCTTCGCGCGTTTGGCCGCAACGCGCATGGAGCGCGCATCAAAATCTGCTCGAAGGGCAATCGGCATGGCGAACCTCCTGGTTCGCCTGTTGAATCAAATAAACGCCGGTTTGGGAATCGCCCGCCGAGTCAGAGTTTCAGGGACTTGGTATTAGCGCGCCTTGCCCGAGGCGCCCATGTTGCGGACGGTCGCGCCGAGATTGGCGATCGCCGCGCCAATATCGTCGATCGAAGTCAGGCGCCTGTTTTCGACATCGCGCGCCAGAGTATCGATGCGATTTTCGAGATCGGTGAATTTGGCGGCGAGGTCGGCGCGCAATTCCGCGACGATCTTCTCGAACTTGTCGTCAATCTGCGCGAGACGCGCGTCGGTGGCGCGCTTGTCGGCGCCGAACAGAAGCTCGCGCACCTGATTGATCGTATCCGCCTCGACCGCCGCGACGACGGCTTCGCCCGCCTCGGCCTTGCCATTGCTGTTCTTCATGCCACCCCCAACCAACGTCGGCGTCCGGCCGAAACCGTGGCGCTTGCGCGCCCTTTCTACGCGGGAAAAAAAGAGCGCGGCAAGAGACCGCGCCCGTTGCTGGAGGTTTTCGCCAGTCTTTCGTCGCTGGCCGGCCCTGTGCGAGAAACGCGGGTCAGCCGTTGGGGAAGAAGTGGTCTTTCGCCGTCGCCGTCGTCTTGCCCGAGGGGTCCGAAGCGGTAAAGGTTACGTCGACCGGCTTGGACGGGACCTCGTCCGGCGGCGCGACGACGATGACGCGTAGTTCCAGCGTCTGGTCGGGACCGACTGTCGCCTGGGTTGGGTTGGGAGCGTCAACGATCTTCAACTTCAGGCCGGGAGCGCCGGAGACCGAGATGTTGATCGGTCGGTCGTTGGGCTCTTTGTTCAGCAGGCGCACGGTGTAGCCGTTGCGCACGCCGCCGTCGGTCATGGGAATCGACATCGGGTTGCGGTCATGCAGGACGTCGATGCCGAGGTCGGAGCGGGTGGCGAGCTTCCACACCATCAACCCGCCCACCATGGCGATGATCACCGGATAGATCAGCGTGCGCGGGCGGATGGGACGGAAAATCGGCGGCAGGCCTTCCAAGCGGCGCTGGATGTTGATGTCGGTGTCATAGGCGATCAGGCGCGGCGGACGGCCGATTTCCTTCATGACATTGTCGCAGGCGTCGATACACAGGCCGCACTGGATGCAGCCAAGCTGCGAGCCGTGGCGGATGTCCACGCCGGTCGGACAGACCGCGATACATTGGTGGCAATCGATGCAATCGCCAGCCGGAAGGCCCTTGGCTTTGGCGGCGGCGGCCTTCTTCACCGACATGCGCGGCTCGCCGCGGGTGCTCTCGTAAGAAACGTTGAGCGCCCATTCGTCGGTCATCGAGGCCTGGATGCGAGGCCAGGGGCACATATAAATGCAGGTCTGCTCGCGCATGTGGCCGGCGAACATATAGGTGGTGAAGGTGAGAATACCGATCCACGTATAGGCGATTCCGGGCGCCTGGAAAGTCAGGAGTTGCTTCACCAGCGTCGGCGCGTCGGCGAAATAGAGGACGAAGGCGCCGCCGGTCCACCAGGCGATGATCAGCCACAGGAAATGCTTCAGCGCCAGCTCATAGGCGTGGCGGATGGTGAAGCCCTTCTTGTCCTTGAGCATGCGCTCGCGGCGGTCGCCCTCGACCCAGCGCTCGACCGCATAGAACAGGTCGGTCCAAACCGTCTGCCAGCACAGATAGCCGCACCACACGCGCCCCGCGACCGCGTTCATCAGGAACAGGGTCATGGCGGCCATGATCAGAAGGCCGGTGAAATAATAGACCTCCTGCGGCCAGATCTGGATGAAGAAGAAATAGAAGCGCCGATGCGCCATGTCGATCAGAACCGCCTGATTGGGCAGGTTCGGGCCGCGATCCCAGCGAATGAAGGGCAGCAGATAATAGACGCCGAGGGTGAGGACCAGCACCGCCCATTTTATGTTGCGGAACGTGCCGTGAGTCGCCTGCGGATAGACCTTCTTGCGCGAGGCGTAGAGCGGGCCAGTGATGAGGGTTTCGTCGTTCATCGGGTTTCACCTGACGCGGAGGCGCGAATTGCGTAAATCCTTTGCTACAGCAGGATTTTTTATCCGATAACCGGAATCCGCCTTTCGGAAATCCTGCCTGTCGAGCGGAGTGTCGCGGCAATCGCGCGGCTCCGCATTGATCCAGCATGAACCCGATATATTCGAATATGGATAAAAGGTCTATTTCCTATCCAAGTTTTTTTTCATGCGCCGGATAGCCGGCGTCGGCGATCGCCGTGGCGACGACCGCGGGATCGGCGGCGGCGGGGGTGACCGTGACGTCTCCCGAGGCCAGATCGACCTCCACTTCCGCGCCCGGCTCAAGGGAAAGCACGGCTTTCTTGACCCGCGCGACGCAATGGCCGCAGGTCATGTCGGAGACGGCGAAAATGGTAGAGGGGGCTTCGGACATGGGCAGATCTCCATCATGACGGGAAGGAACGGCAAATTGTCGCAGGCGCAGGGCGTTGCCCAGCACGAACAGGCTTGACGAAGCCATCGCGGCCGCGCCGAGGCTCGGATTGAGCATGATCGCGAACGCGGGATAAAGCGCGCCCATCGCGACGGGAATCAGAATGATGTTATAGCCGAAGGCCCAGCCCAGATTCTGCTTGATCGTGCGCAGGGTGGCGCGGGACAGGGCGAAGGCCTGGGCGACCTTGGCGAGATCGCTCGACATCAGCGCGACCTGCGCGCTTTCCACGGCGATGTCGGTCCCCGCGCCCATGGCGATGCCGATGTCGGCGGCGGCGAGCGCCGGGGCGTCGTTGATGCCGTCGCCGACGAAAGCGACCGGGCCCGCGAGGCCGAGTTCGCGCAGGGCGGCGACCTTGCCCTCCGGCCTGCGGCCGGCAAAAATCACATCGACGCCGATTTTTTGCCCGACGGCCCGCGCCGTGGCCTCGCGGTCGCCGGTGATCAAAGCGACGCGCAAGCCGAGATCGCGCAGGGCGGCGATAGCCAGCGCGGCTTGAGGGCGCGGCGGGTCGGTGAAGGCGAACAGGCCGGCGGGCTTGCCGTCGACGGCGATGAAGAAGCACGAGGCGCCCTGCCCCGCGAGGTCTTCGGCCGTTTTCGCGAAAATGTCGGGCGAAGCGCCGAGCGCGGCCAGAAGTTCGGCCGAGCCAACCGCAATTCTTGCGCCGCCGACGTCGCCGGTCACGCCAAGGCCGGGCTGGTAGGCGAAATGGGCGACCGCTTCGGCCGCAGGGACCTGACGCGCCCGCGCGGCCTCGACCAGCGCCCGGCCTAAAGGATGTTCCGACCGCGCCTCGACCGCCGCCGCCAGAGCAAGCAATCGCCCGGCCTCGAAACCCTCGCCGGCCACGATCTTCGTCAGCGCCGGCCGGCCTTCGGTGAGGGTGCCGGTCTTGTCGAAGGCGACAGTTTTCACGCCGCACAGGGTCTGCAAGGCGTCGCCCTGGCGGAAGATCACGCCGAGTTCCGCCGCCCGCCCGGTTCCGGTGACGAGCGCCGCCGGCGTCGCGAGGCCCATGGCGCAGGGACAGGCGATGATCAGCACATTGACCGCGCTGACCAGGGCAAGGCTCAGGGCGGAGAGGCCGCCGAAATAGAGCCAGATCGCGAAAGTCGCCAGCGCCGCCGCCAGCACGGCGGGCACGAAAACGGCGGTGACGCGGTCGGCGAGATCCTGGATCGGCAGGCGCGCGCCCTGCGCCGTCTCGACCATGCGGATGACGTCGGCAAGAAAAGTGTCGGCGCCGACCTTGGTCGCGCGGAAAGCGAAGGCGCCGGCGAGATTAACGCTGCCGCCGGTCACCGGATCGCCGGGCTTTTTCGTCACCGGCGCCGCTTCGCCGGTGATGAAACTCTCGTCGACATGGCTCGCGCCTTCGGTCGCCACGCCATCCACCGGAATCGATTCGCCCGGACGCACTTCGATGACGTCGCCGACCACAACCTGCTCGACCGGCAGATCCTGTGCGGCGCCCTCGCGCCGGACATGGGCGATCTTGGGCTGGAGCCGCGCCAGCTTGCCGATGGCGTCTGCGGCGCGGCCGCGCGAGCGGGCCTCCAGCCAGCGGCCGAGCAGGATAAAGGCCACGATGGTCGCGGCGGATTCGAAATAGGAATGACGCGCGCTCTCGGGCAGCATATGCGGCGCGAAAGTCGCCAACAGCGAATAGAGATACGCCGCGCCGGCGCCGAGCGCGACCAAGGCGTTCATGTCGGGCGCGCCGCGCAGCAGCGAAGGAAGGCCGATGGTGAAGAAGCGCCGGCCGGGACCGAACAGGACGATGGTCGTCAGCGCGGCGACCAGAATCATCATATTGTGATGGCCGAGGACGGCGTCGATAAAGGCGCCGAAAACCGCCGACATATGGCCGCCCATTTCCAGAACGACCACGGGCGCGGCGAATAAAGCCGCGAGCAGGAACCGGCGGCGCATGACCTCGGTTTCGGCGGCGCGGCGTGCAAGAGGATCGATTTTCCCGGCTGCTTTTTCCTCGACCGGGCGCGGCTCGTAGCCGGCGCGGCGCACCGCCGCGGCCAGGGCGGCCGCGTCGACCGCGCCTTCGATCCCTTCGACATAGGCTCGTTCGGTCGCGAGATTGACCCGGGCCGAAACCACGCCCGGCGCGGCTTTCAAGGCCTTTTCGACATGGACGACGCAGGAGGCGCAGGTCATGCCGCCGACGCCCAGTTCACTGCGGGTCAGGCGCGGCTCATAGCCGGCCTCCTTGACCCGCGCCGCGATTTCGGCGAGGTCGGCCTCGGGCGCGAGCTTCAGATCGGCGCGCTCGCCGACCAGATTGACATGGGCGTCAAGCACGCCGGGCGCGTCTTTAAGCGCCTTTTCGACGTGACGCACACAGGCGGCGCAGGTCATGCCGCCGACGCCGAGCGCCAGCGCCCCGCCCTCGCCACAGGCGGCGTCTGTTTCCGATTGGGTTTGGACGTTCATGGCGTTCATATGGTCTCGCGCCGAGGCCCGATCAACCGTGGCCGGGATCGTCCGGCAGGCGATGGCGCGGGATCCGCCCGGCCCAGCGGCCGGCGTGAAAGGCGCCGACCTGCGAGACGAAAACGCCGAGGGGCAGAACATTGGCCCAGAGGTCGAAACCCCAGCCCTTGAGCAGCAGGACGAACCACACGATCAGGACGATCGCGGCGAAAACCACGGAGCCGTCGCGCGCTTCGAGATCGCCGACCATGATCGGGCGCGTCTCGCTCACCACGCCGAGGACGAAGGGCACGAAGACGAGAAATAGCAGGTTGCGCCATTTGAAGGGCAGGAAGACCCATGGCGCAAGCGACTTGTTCACCAGAATGGCGAGCAAAGGCGCAATTGTAAGCCCGAGCGCGACGATGAGGACCGGCCAGCGACGCTCGCCCAACTCGTTCCGGAACATGCTCCCCCGCGCCTCGCGTTTAAGCGCATACTGCGCCGTGGCGGCGGGTCAGTAAACCGCCTTCTGCACCGGCTCGGCGTAATAGGTGTTGAGGATCGAGAAGCGCGGCCTGTCGTTGTCCACCGCGATCGATTCGCGCCCGTGCCAACTGGTGTGCAGAAAATCATAGGCCGGATGGATGACGACGAAGGCGCAGCCGCTATTGGGCAGGAAGGGCACGGTCTTTTCCTCGGCGAGGCCGAAATGTTTCCACGAGAACAGACCCTGTGGCGACAGCCGGTAGAGCGTCGTGCCAAGCGCCTTCTGGCTGTCGTCCTCGGGCATATAAATCATCATGGTGATGACTTTTCGCCTGGTGTCGGGATGCGGCTTGATCCGGTAGCCGTCATAATCGCAATAGAGCACGGGCCTGGGATACATCGGGATCGGCCAGCCTTCCTTGCTGGCGTTGGAGCGGATTTTCAAGCCCTCGTCGAGCCGCGTACGCATGGCGGCTTCGAGTTCGGGCGCGGACAGAACGTCGGACGCCAGCTTCCACAAAGCGCGCCGCTCGTCGTCGCCGGCGTCGCAGGAGCCGTCGAACAAAGTGAACTGGCGGCGGGTGTTGGCGCCGTTGAGCTGGAAATAATTCTTTTCCTCCGGCCGCTTCGCGTTCAACTCGCGATAAAAATCCTCGGGCCAGAAATCGCGGAAGATCATGTGCGGATATGGCTTCGACCAGACCTCCGCATCCATGATCGACTTCACCGCATGGGCGACCAGTTCCTCGTAACGGGTATCGGCCATGTTTCGCCTCTGTAGCGCGCTGGGCGCGGGGTGCGCGTTCATAACGCTTTTTTAACCCGCGCGAAAGTGTAGGCCGCAATGGCCTGTTTTGGCGCCGCGCTTGAATGGCCGAATATATGGCCGCATCGGACCCGTAAGTCGTGGCCGTCCAAATATCTCTTGCGCAAAGGGGCCCGCCCATACATGACGCGGCTTCCAGATATTGATTCCTCCGACCGGGCCTCCCCATGACCGAAGCCGCGATTCGCATGATCGGCGTCAATAAATGGTATGGCGAATTCCATGCGCTGCGGGACGTCGATCTCGAAGTCGCGCGGGGCGAGAAGATCGTGTTGTGCGGCCCCTCCGGGTCGGGCAAATCGACCCTCATCCGCTGCGTCAACCGACTGGAGACGCATCAGTCGGGCCGGATCGTGGTGGACGGGGTCGAACTGACCGACGATCTGCGCAGCGTCGAGGAGGTCCGGCGCGAGGTCGGCATGGTCTTCCAGCATTTCAACCTTTTTCCTCACCTGACCGTGCTGGAAAACTGCATGCTGGCGCCGGTCCATGCGCGCAAGCTTCCCAGGACCGAGGCCGAGGCGGTCGCCTTGCATTATTTGGAAAAAGTCAGGATCGCCGAACAGGCGCAAAAATATCCCGCCGGGCTTTCGGGCGGCCAGCAACAGCGTGTGGCCATCGCCCGGGCTTTGTGCATGAAGCCGAAACTCATGCTGTTCGACGAACCGACCTCGGCGCTCGACCCGGAAATGGTCAAGGAAGTGCTCGACACGATGGAGGCGCTGGCGCGCGAGGGCATGACCATGATGGTGGTGACCCATGAAATGGGCTTCGCCCGCCAGGTCGCCGACCGGGTGATATTCATGGACCAGGGCCAGATCGTCGAAATCGGGGCGCCGGAGGCGTTTTTCACGGCGCCCCGCCATGAGCGCACGAAAAGCTTCCTCCAGCAGATTCTGCGCTGACCGAAGACGCGCCGGGCGAACGGCCCTTCAGTCCAGCCCGCGCAGCATGGCGCGGGTCCTTTCCGCCGCCGCCGCCAGGACGTCGCCATCGCGGCCGCGCAGCACGATCTGGTTGAAGAATTTCCCTTCGCGCAGCGAAGGATAGGAGCCGATCGACAATTGCGGAAAAGCCTTCGCCAGATCCATCAGCCCGGCCGCATAGGCGCCTTCCGGAAGACCAAGAGCGTCAATGGTTTCCGACAAGATTTTCACGCCATGGGCGAGCTTGGGCGCGACATCGTCAAGCATGACCTGCATCACCGCCGGCACCCCGGCCATGACGACGACATTACCGATCCAGAAGCCGGGCGCCTTGGAGATCGGATTGGCGACCAGTTCCGCGCCGTCCGGAATCCGGGCCATGCGCCGGCGCGCCGCATTCAAATCCTCGGGCTTGATCCGCTCCAGCAGCAAAGCAAGCGCGCGCGGGTCCTCGGAAATTCCGACGCCAAACGCCTTGGCCACCGCGTCGGCGGTGATGTCGTCATGCGTGGGGCCAATGCCGCCGGTGGTGAAGACATAATCGTAGCGAGACCGCAGGGCGTTGAGCGCGGCGACGATCTCCTCCTCGACATCCGGCACGACGCGGATTTCGCGCGTTTCTATGCCGATCTGAAGCAGGTAATGGGCGATATAGTGGCTGTTGGCGTCGCGGGTCCGGCCAGACAGGATTTCGTCGCCGATCACCAGCACGGCGGCCGTGACGCGCCCTTCAACCATCCGCGCGGCGCCCGCGTTCGTACATCACGTAGACTTTGGTCCGCGCGACCGGGACATAGCCCCGGCTTTCGAGCAGGCCGAGCAGATCGACCTCCCATTTCGCCGGAGAATAAGCGAGCACCAGCGCGTGCGGCCACAGCGACTCGGGCTCGTTGGTGAGGAAAGGCTCCAGCGCCAGATCCTCGGCTCCCTCGACGTCGAGCTTCATCACGTCGATGCGGCGCAGCCCCTCCTCGCGGGCAAGCGTCGCGAGCGATTTGGCCGGCGCAAGGAACGAACCGCCGCTGTTCTCGGCGCTGACGATGCGCATGGAAGTCTCGGCGAGATCGCGCGAATGATAGAACAAGGTCACCGGGCCGTCGACGTCGGCGACCGCGCAATCGAGCGCCTTGACGGTCGCGGCCGGGTTCTGGCGGAGGTTATAAACCAGCCGCTCGAACAGCAGCGGCTGGGGTTCGACCGCGAGAACTCTTGCGCGCGGGCCGGCGCGCAGCGCGACGAACAGGCTGCCGGCGCCGCAGCCCGCGCCGATGTCGAAAAAGGTTATGTCGGGAGAAATCCGCGCGGCAAGGAAGCGGCGCTCCTCGCGGTCGGAGAATTGCGGCGTGAACAGCAGGCGCTTTTCGCAGGCGTTGTTGTATGGATAAAGCCGCATCCGCGCTTTCAGCGTGTCCACCGTCACGTCGACGGGACGGGCGCGCAGCCGGCGCAGGCCGATCCGCCGCACCAGCAGCGCCATGCGCTGGCCGAGCCAATGGGCTCCGGCGCTCTGCGTGAAGCGCAGCAGGCCGCGCAAGGCGCCTTGCGGCCGATATTGCCCGAAAGGAGACAAATCATTGGCGGGAATCGCGCGCATGGAGGGGTTAATACCAGCCCCAGCGCCAGCGGCCAAGACCTTTGGGCCGCCCCGCCCGTCATCATGACGCCTCGCGCGCGGAGGGATGAGCGCCGGCGCGCTGGGGAAAGGTGATGAGCAAGACGAGGATGGCGACGATCAGCACCGCCGAGGCGTAATAGCGGCTCAAGCCCAGCCCTCCGAGCTGATGCGCCTTGTCGAGAAAGTCGCCGACGGTCGCGCCCAGCGGCCGCGTCAGGATGAAGGCCGCACAGAACAGCGCGACACGCGAAATATTCGTGTAATAATAGAACGCGACAAGGCCCGCGAGCGCGGCGCCGAATACGAGCGCGCCGCCGCCGAAGCCCAGATGAACGCCAATGTGGCTGGCGTCGGCCATCCAGTCGCCGAGCGCCGTGCCCAAAGTCTGCGAGAACAGGATCGTCGTCCAGTAGAAAGCCTCGACCCGCGGCGTCGTCACCGTTTCGACCAAAACCGTCCCTTCCGACCAGCGCCAGACGGCGAGCGACGTCGCGAGCAACGCCGCAAGCAGGGCGGAGCCGACCCAATAGCCGATTCCGAGCGAGCGATCGACCAAATCGGCAAAAGTCGTGCCCACAGTGGTGGTTGCGACGATCGTAAGCCATAAAATTAGGGGTGGAACCCGCGCGCCCGCACCTGGACCGCCGCGGCCAGGACGAAAGCGGCGAAGAAGATGATCGTTCCTACGGCATGGCCGAGGTGCATCGACATGGTGACCGCGTCGCCGCCGGTCTCGCCGAGCGTCGTCACGGGAATCTTGACGACCCAGAAGCCGAGCGTGACCTCTGGAACCTTGCTCAGGCGCGGTTTCCGTGATTCGTCCGTCATTGATCTCTGTCTCCTGGAGGGAACGGGCATGGTGAGCGCGTTGGCCCCTTGCGCCGGACAGGGTTTGGGCTAAATCTGGAAAAAGAATATCATACCCTGAAATTTGTCGCGGCCGCGCCCGTCAGGGAGGACGCGAAGTCCGCGTGACGAAAGGACACACCATTTAGATGACCTTCATCGAAGCCGACGCGCTGCCGAGCCGCAAGACCGGCCATATTCGCATTCATGGCCCGGAAGGGTTCGAAGGCATGCGCAAGGCCGGCCGGATCGCGGCTGAAGCACTCGACCTCATGGTCGAGGCCGCCCAGCCCGGCGTCACCACCGACGCGCTGGACAAGCTGGCCTATGAATTCGGCATGGACCACGGCGCTTATCCGGCCCCGCTCGATTATCGCGGCTATCGCAAGTCGATCTGCACCTCGGTCAACCATGTCGTCTGCCACGGCATCCCCGATTCCAAGCCCCTGCGCGATGGCGACATCGTCAATATCGACGTCACCTATATCGTCGACGGCTGGCACGGTGACTCGAGCCGCATGTATTATGTCGGCGAGGTTCCCCGCCGCGCGCAGCGCCTGTGCCAGGTGACCTATGAAGCGCTTTTGCGGGGGATCGCCGTGGTCAAGCCCGGCGCCACCACCGGCGACATCGGCCACGCCATCCAATCTTACGCCGAATCCGAGCGCTGCTCGGTGGTGCGCGAATTCTGCGGCCACGGCCTCGGCCGCCTGTTCCACGACGAGCCCAACATCCTCCATTACGGTAATAAGGGACAGGGCGTGACCCTGCGCGAGGGCATGTTCTTCACCATCGAGCCGATGATCAATGTCGGCAAGCCGCAGGTGAAAATCCTGTCCGACGGCTGGACCGCCGTGACCCGCGACCGCTCGCTCTCCGCCCAGTTCGAACATGCTGTGGGGGTCACCGCCGGGGGCTGCGAAATCTTCACGCTCTCACCGCGCGGGCTGAACTGTCCGCCCTATGTCACGGCGCCCTGACCCGACGCCGTCGTGGACCAGCAGCCGACAAAAGACTCGCTCAACGCCGGCCACCGTGAGCGGCTGCGTGAGCGTTTCCTGAAAGGCGGCGCTGAAGGCCTGCACGATTACGAATTGCTGGAGCTGCTGCTGTTTCGCGCCATTCCGCGCCGCGACGTCAAGCCCATCGCCAAAATGCTGATGCAGCGCTTCGGCTCCTTCGCCGAAGTGATCGCGGCGCCGCCGGCGCGGCTCAAGGAAGTCGATTATGTCGGCGACGCGGTGGTGACGGAACTGAAGATCGTCGAGGCGGCGGCGCTGCGGTTCGCCCGGCAATCCATGAAGAAGCGGCTGGAGCTCGGCTCCTTCGCCCAGGTGCTCGATTATTGCCGCGGCGCCATGGCCTTTCGCGAGACCGAGGAATTCCGCGTTCTATTCCTCGACAAGAAGAACGGCCTGCTCGCCGACGAGGTACAGGGGCGCGGCACGGTCGATCACACGCCCGTCTATCCGCGCGAGGTGATCCGCCGCGCGTTGGAGCTGAACGCCAGCGCGATGATCCTCGTCCACAATCATCCCTCGGGCGACCCGACGCCCTCGACCGCCGACGTGACCATGACCGAGACCATCGCCGCGCTCGCCAAGCCGCTCGGCGTCAAGCTGCACGACCATCTGATCGTTGGCCGCAATGGCCACGCCTCGATGCGCGCGATGAAGCTGATCTGAGGAAATTCGCCATGAGCAAAATGAACATCGGCGCCCTGTCCCTCAATGTCGCGACCGCAGGCGCGCCCGGCGCGCCGACCCTGATCCTCGCTCATCCGCTCGGCGCGAGCCTGAGCGTCTGGGACGAAGTCGCGCCGATTCTCGCCAAAAAATTCTTCGTGGTGCGATTCGACGCCCGGGGCCATGGCGGCTCGGATGTCCCGCCCGGCCCCTATTCCCTCTCCGACCTCGGCGGCGACGTCGTCGCCCTGATGGACGCGCTCGGCCTGGCCCGCGCCCATTTCGTCGGCCTGTCGATGAGCGGCGCGATCGGGCAATGGCTAATGATCCACGCCCCGGACCGGCTCGACAGGGTCGTGCTCTCGAACACCGCCGCCTGGTTTCCCGGTCCCGAAAACTGGAACGCGCGCATTCGCGCGGCGCGCGGCGGCGGCATGGCCGATCTTGCGGCGGCTGTGGTTCAGCGCTGGCTGACCCCGGCCTTCCGCGCAACGGATCCGGAAAGATACCAGCAGATCGAAAAACTGGTGCGCGCCACGCCGCCGCTCGGCTACGCCGCCTGCTGCGCGGCTCTGCGTGACGCCGACCTGCGCGACGCGATTCGCGCGGCGCCGCCGCGCCCGACGCTGGTGATCGTCGGTGACGCCGACGCCTCGACGCCGCCCGCGCTCGGCGAGGCCCTCGCTGGCGCCCTGCCCGACGCGCGCCTCGTCCGCCTGCCGGCCGCCCATCTCTCTTGCGTCGAAGCGGCCCACCCCTTTCTTGCGGCGGTGGAGAAGTTTCTCGTCTAGGCGTCCAGTTCGCGCAAAAAGGCGCGCGCCGCCGCCGTCGCGACAACCAGATGGTCGGCGTCGGCCTGTTTCAGCGCGCCGGCGCGGGCCGCATGTTCATAATGGTCCGCGGCGGCGGCCACGGCGACCGCGCCGATGGCGCGGGCCGAGCCTTTCAGCTTGTGCGCGAGATCGGCGGCCGCCGGGCCGGAAGCTGCGAAGCGCAGCTTTTCGGAAATCTGCTCCGCCTGCCGGTCGAACAGGGCGAGCGCTTCCTTTTCCAATTCGCGGTCGCCCATCGTCTGGCGCGCGAGATGGACAAGATCGATCGGCGAGTCGAAGGGCCCCGGCGCGGCGGAAGGGTTGAGATTATCGCTTTCCCGATGCGCGGCGACGCCCATGATTAACCTCGATCCATGCTTGCGGCGCGACGAGTCGCGGGCCAATTCGCGCCGCTCGGCCGCGATCACTGGTTGCGGATATGAAAAATCCACACGTTTTCCGTGTCCGGAGTCTATGGCGGAGCGCTTCAAGGATCCCTTACTTTTCAGGCTTTTGCGGGTTTTTTTGAAAATATGCCTAATGGTCCGTTAACGACGTTCGCAAAAGCCCCTCACGCGCCCGTTTTCATCGCGGCGGCGCGGGCGTAGAGTACGTCTTGGTTAACTGCCGGAATTTCGGCCGTTTACCGGCGTCGGCGGTTGCTCCGCACGCCGTCCAGTTAGTCGTAGAGGCGATTCCGATATGTCCACACCGAACAAGGCTCAGGATCCGGCGGCAGCCGCTTTGTCGGCCATCGAGGATGCCCTCAGGCTCAATATCGAGCCCGAGGCCTCGACGACGCCCGCGCCCGAACCGGAATCGCCCGCGCAAGCCCCCAAGCTCGATTTCCAGCTGCCGACGCCGCGCTCCGAAGCCCCCGAACCCGCGCCGCGCCTGCCGGAAGTGCCGCCCAACGAGCTGGCGCCTGTCGCCAAACAGCCGGATCCCCAGCGTCCGCCGTCGAGCCCCCGCCCGGCCAACGACGACCGGCCTTCGGTCGGGCAGATTCTCCAGGCCCTTCAAACGAAACCCAGCTCCAGCGCCCTAACCGTCGCAATATTCGCTTCCCTCATCTGGGTCGGCCTGTGGAGCGGCTATGTCCTCGCCAACCACGGCGCCGCTTTCTCCGGCGCGCTGTTCAGCCCGCGGGCCGCGGCCTCCGCCTTCGCTTTGATCGGCCCTGTCATCTTCTTCCTCGCCATGGGCGCCGTGCTGCGCCGCACGCAGGAAATGCGCCACACCGCCCGCTCCATGGCCGAAGTGGCGATCCGCCTCGCCGAGCCTGAAACCATCGCCACCGAACAGGTCGTGACCCTGAGCCAGGCGATCCGCCGCGAAGTGGCCTCGATGGGCGACGGCATAGAGCGCGCGCTCGCCCGCGCCAGCGAGCTCGAAACCATGGTCCGCGCCGAGGTCTCCGCGCTCGAACGAACCTATGGCGACAACGAGCGCCGCATCCGCGTCCTGCTCAACGAACTGGCGAGCGAGCGCGAATCCATCGTCTCCAACGCCGACCAGATTTCCAGCGCCCTCGGCGACGCCCATACGGCGGTCGCGGGCGAACTCGACTCGGCGACGAAACAGCTGACCGAAATGCTCGAGCAGACCGGCGACCGCATCGCGAAATCCATAGAGGGCAAGGGCTCCGCGATCGAAACGGCGTTCCTGCAATCCGGCGAGACGCTTCTGCGCCAGCTCGACGAGCGCGCCCGCAACCTGATTCAGACCTTCAGCCAGTCGAGCGAGGAGACCGCGCGCCTGATCGACGCGCGCGCATCGAAAATCGACGGCGATCTCCGCGGCTTCGCGACGACTTTCCTCGAACAGGCCGAGGAGCGGACGAACGGCATGTCGCAGGGCCTCGACGAGATCGGCGCGCGCCTGGGCGAAACGCTCGGGGCGCGCTCGCGGCAATGGACCGCGAGCCTTACCGAGCAGGCGGCGCGCCTCGAACATCTGGTCGGCGTTCAGGGGCCAGCCTTCCAGCAGGCCCTCGCCCTGACCGGCGACGAGGTCAGCGCCAAGATCGGCCAGCAGTCGGCCGAAGCGCGCAATCAGCTCGCCTCGCTGGGCGACGCCGTCTCCGAAGCGCTCGCCGGCCATCGCCAGCGCGCGGTGGAGGAATTCTCCGCCGCCGCCGCCGCCGCGATCGAGGAAATGACGACCAAGGCCGAGGCCTTCCAGCGCCATGTCGGCGCGACGACGCAGCGGACGATCGAGGATTTCGGCGCCAATGTCGAAGCGGTCGGCGAAGCCTACGCCACCGTCAGCGCCAAGACCACGGAAGAGGTCGCGAGCCAGGCGGCCGCCCTGCGCGAAAACTTCGGCCAGGCGGCGAACGAGACGCTCGCCGCCTTCGCCGGCCATACCCAGGCGTTCAATACGCAATTCGCCCAGGTCGCCGGCGAGACCATCGAATCGGTCTCGGGCCATACCGCCAATCTGCGCGAAATCGTGGATGAGGCGACCCAATCCGCCCTTGCCGCGATCGGCGAAAAGGCCGACACGCTCAAGCAGCGGATCGAAGCCCTCGCCGGGGCGACGATCACGCAGTTCGAAACGCATACGGGCCAGGTCGAAAGCGCGCTGACCCAGAACGTCCAGAATCTGGAACGGACCGTCGGCGGCGCGATGCAGGAGACGCTCGTCGCGCTCGTCGGCCATACGAACGCCTTCCAGGAGCAATTCGCCCAGACGGCGCACAACACCATCGAAGCCGTCGCCGCACAGGGCGAGCGGCTGGAGCATGTGGTCGCCGCCGCGACCCAGGACCAGCTCTCTTCGCTCGCCGGCCATACGGAAAGCTTCGAACGGCTGTTCGGCCAGACCGCGCAGCAGACGGTTGAAGCGATCGTCGCCCAGACCGACCGGCTGGAACATGGCGTCGCTCATGCGGCGGACAGGCAGATCGCCGCGCTTTCGGGCCATGCCGATTCCTTCCAGCAGAAACTGGAGCAGACGACGCAACAGGCCCTCGACGCTCTGGTCGCCCAGGGCGACCGCCTCGAACGCGGCGTCGCGAGCGCGACCGAGAGCCAGCTCGTCGCCCTCACCGGCCATACCGAAGGCTTCGAGCAGCGCTTCGGCGAGACCGCCAGGCAGGCGACCGACGCCATCGTCGCTCACAGCGAGCGGCTGGAGCGCGGCGTCGTCGCCGCGACCGAAACCCATATCGCCGCTCTCGGCAGCCATACCGACGCGGTCGAGCAGCGGTTGGGCGAAGCGACCCAGACCGCTCTGGACGCCATCGGCGCCCATGTCGAGCGTCTCGATCAAAGCGTCGCCGCCGCGACCGAGGCGCCGCTCGCGGCCTTCGTCAGCCAGACCCAGGCCTTCGAGCAGCGCTTCGGCGAAACCGCGCAACAAACCATCCGGGCCATCGTCGCCCAAACCGAACGCCTCGAACATAGCGTCGCCGCCGCGACCGAAGAGCCGCTCGCCGCCTTCGTCAGCCAGACCCAGGCCTTCGAGCAGAAGCTGGAACAGACCGCGCAACAGGCCGTCGACGCTCTCGTCGCCCAGGGCGATCGGATCGAGCGCGGCGTGGCGAGCGCGACCGAGAGTCAGCTCGTCGCCCTCACCGGCCATACCGACGGCTTCGAGCAGCGCTTCGGCGAAACCGCCCGGCAGGCGACCAACGCCATCGTCGCCCACAGCGAGCGCCTGGAGCGCGGCGTCGTCGCCGCGACCGAAACCCATATCGCCGCCCTCGCCAGCCATACTGACGCGGTCGAGCAGCGTCTCGGCGAAGCGACCCAGGCGGCGCTCGACGCCATGGCGGCCCATGTCGAGCGCCTCGATCAAGGCGTCGTTTCGGCGGTCGAGGCGCCCATGACCCATCTGGTCGAGCAGACGGAGGCCGTGGCCCGGCGCTTCGGCGAAACGGCGCAACAGGCGACGGAAGCGATCGCCGCCCAGGCGGAGCGTCTCGAACGGAGCGTCGCGTCCGCGACCGACGCGCCCCTCGCCGCCCTCGTCAGCCAAACGGAGGCGTTCGAGCAGCGCTTCGGCGAGGCCGCGCAGCATACGATCGAGGCGGTCGCCGCCCATACGGAGCGCCTGGAACAGAGCGTCGCCGCTGTCACTGACGCGCCCCTCGCGGCCTTCGTCAGCCAGGCGGAGGCTTTCGCGCAACGCGTCGGCGAAAGCGCGCAGCAGGCGATCGAAGCCGTCGCCGCCCAGGGCGAACGCCTCGAAAGGAGCGTCGCCGCGACAGCCGAAACCCAGCGCTCGGCGCTCGCGCGCCACGCCGAGACCTTCCAGGCCCAGTTCGGCGCCTTCAACGCGCAAACTTCGGAACAGACCGAGCTGCTGCGCCAGGCGCTGGCCGAGATCGGCGGGTCGATCGCGGACGTCCTTGGCGGCAATGTCGCCGCCGCGCAGGCGCGCTTCCAGGAGGCCGCCGACGCAACCGTCTCCGCTTTGCTGGCGCAGACGGCGAATCTCGACCGCAATTTCGCGGCCACCGCTGGGCAGACCGCCGAATCCATTGCCTCGCGGGTCGCCGAAAGCCAGAAGCGTTTCGCCCAGCTCGCCTCGGAGGCGGTCGCGGCGATCGGCGTCCATGGCGAGCGCGTCGCCGAAGCCCTGTCGGAGCGGTTCGACGCCTTCGAACAGGCGATGCTGCGCGGCGGCGAGGACGCCTCGGGCAGCCTCGGCCACCACGCCGCGCGCATGTCGCAGGAAATCGCTTCGCATCTCGAAATCTTCGAGGACCGCATGGCGACCGGCGTCGCCGAGACCCAGGCGCGGCTCAGCGACCACGCCGAACGGCTCAAGGCCGATTTCGTCGGCCAGTTCGCGGCGCTGGATCAGCTCCTGCGTTCGGGCGGCGAAGGCTCGGTGGAGCACATCCGGACGGAAACCGAAGCCCTGCGCGCCATGCTTAGCGAGACGCTGGCGAGTTTCGACAACACCATTTCCGATCTGGGCGCCAGCGCCTCCACGCGGATCGGCGAGCAGTCGGAAGCCCTCGCCGCCGCGATCTCCTCGCGGCTCGCCGCCATCGAAATGGCGATCAACATTCACGGAGCCCAGCTCGAGACGCGCCTCGGCCGCCGCGCCGAAGAGACGGCGAACCTGCTGGAGCAGCAGATCGATCGCTTCGACCATAGAGCCGCCAGCAAGACCGAGGACGTCGCCCGCGTCATGGACGATCTCATCGCCAAGGTGGAGACTGGCCTCTCGACGCGCTCGCGCCAGCTCAACGACGCTTTGGCGGGCCGCGCCATCGATATCGCCAAAGTGCTCGGCGAAGGCGGCCGCGAGGTCGGCAGGGCGCTCGACGCCAAGGCGCGCGAACTCGACGAGATCATCCTCGCGCGCTCGACCGCCCTCACCCAGGAGCTCTCGGCCAAGGCCGAGGAGATCGACGCCACGCTCGGCGGCCGCGCCACCGAGATTTCCGGCCATCTGGGCGGCCATATCGATCTGTTCGAGCGCAATGTCGTCGGCCGCCTCGGAGAGGTCCGCGACACGCTCGAAGCCAAGGGCCGCGAGCTCGACGCGATCATTCTGTCGCGCTCCGACGCCCTCACCCGGGAGCTCTCGGCCAAGGCCGAGGAGATCGACGCCACGCTCGGCGGACGCGCCAGCGAGATCGCCGCCAGCCTCGGCGGTCATATTGCGATGTTCGAGCAGAATGTCGTCGGCCGCCTCGGCGAGGTCCAGGAGACGCTCGACGCCAAGGGCCGCGAACTCGACGCGGCCATTGCGTCGCGCTCCAACGCCCTCTCTCTCGAACTCTCCGCCAAGACCGGGGAACTCGACGCCACGTTGGGCGGACACGCCAGCGAGATCGCCGCGAGCCTCGGCGGCCATATTGCGATGTTCGAGCAGAATGTGGTCGGCCGTCTCGGCGAGGTCCAGGAGACGCTCGACGCCAAGGGCCGCGATCTCGACGCGGTCATTGCGTCGCGCTCCAACGCCCTCGCCCATCAGCTCGCCACGAAGACTAGGGAGCTCGACGCCACGCTCGGCGGCCGCGCCGACGAGATCGCCGCCAGCTTCGACAGCCATGTCGCGACCTTCGAGCAGAAGATCGCCGGTCGCCTTGGCGAGGTCCGCGACACACTCGAGGCCAAGGGCCGCGAGCTCGACGGGATCATTCTCGCCCGCTCCAACGCCGTCGCCCGGCAGCTGTCCGCCAAGACCGATGAAATCGATGCTGCGCTCGGCGGCCGCGCCAATGAGATCGCCGTCAGTCTCAGCGGCCAGATCGACCTGTTCGAGCAGAATGTGGTCGGCCGCCTCGGCCAGGTCGGCGAGGAAATGGACCGCCGCATCGCGCAGATCGAACAGACTGTCGACGGCCGCGGACGGGCGCTCACCGGCGAATTGGGCGCCCGCGTCGCAGAACTGCATGAGTGGTACGATTCGCGCGGGGCGAATCTGGTCGAACTGCTGACCACGCGCGGCGGCGAAGTCGTATCGCAGATCGTCGCTTTCAGCGAGAGCGCGGTCGGCGCGCTCGCCGGGCGTTCGAACGATCTCATCGCGCATCTCGGCCGCCGCCAGGCGGAAATGACCGCGGCGCTCGAAGAGGCGAGCGGCCGCATGAAGCAGGACGTCGGCGGGCTGATCGCCAATATGGCGGAAACCCATCGCGCCCTCCTCGCGACGATCGACAAGGCCGAAACCGGACTGACCCAGGTCGAAGGCGCCCTGGCGCCGCGGATCGGCGCGCTCGGGACCGCCATCGAGAGCCTCCATGGCGAAGTGGACCGTCTCGACTCGGCGGCCCGCCAGACCGAAGAAGGCATTGGCGGCGCCGCGCACGCGATCCACGACCAGATGGAAGCGCTGGAGTCGTCGCTGCGCGAGATGACCACAGCACACGCCACAATCCGCCACGGCTTCGACGCCCGCCTGCAGGAATTGAACCGCGCTCAGGCGCAAGTGGACGAAAGCCTGCAGGCCCGCGTCAACGATGCCGCGGAAGCCCAGGAGGCGATCAACGCCGCGCTCGAGGCGCGCATGCAAAGCCTCCAGGCGCTTTATGACGAGGCCCAGAAGCGTCAGAACGAATATGAAATGCGCCTCAACGGCTTCTCGGCGATGATCGCGCGCACTCTGACCCAGGCCGAGGCGCGCGCCCGCGAGGTCGGCGACTTCCTGTCTTCCGCGACTTCCGCCACGGCGGGCGCGCTCACCAGCCAGTATGACGAATTGCGCGAGAAGACGGCGCGCGAACGCGAGAAGACGGCCGCCGAGCTGAGCGCCGCCTATGAACAGACCCTGGCGCAAATGAACCAGCTGTTCCAACAGACCTCGGAACGTTACAAGGGCGTGTCGCAGGAGCTGCGGGCGATGACCGGCGAAATCCAGCGCGAGCTGGAATCGACCCGGCAGGAGCTGAAGCGCGGCATGGTCGATCTCCCGCGTGAGACCGGTGAACAGGCTGCGACCATGCGCAGGATCGTCACCGAGCAGATGCAGGCCCTGAACGAGCTGACCGAACTGGTCGCCCGCTCGGGCCGGGCCTATGACGTGGTCGAACCCGAACCCGCGCGTCCCCAGCCGGCGCTCGAGCCGCGCAGCGAAACGCCTTCGCGGCGGGAACCCGCCCGCGAGACGCCGCGCTTCGACTCACGACCGCAGGCGGCGCGGCCGGTCGCGGCCGCCGCCTTGCCGGCGCCCGCCCCGGCGGCCCCCGCGGAGCGCGGCGGCTGGATGAGCGACCTGCTCGCGCGCGCCTCGGCCGACGAGCCGGCGGCGCGCCGCCCGGCGGCTCCCGCCGATTCGCTCGACAGCCTGTCGGCGGAAATCGCCCGGGTGGTGGACGAAACGGCGCTGATCGACGCCTGGGACCGCTTCCGCCGCGGCGAGAGCGCGGCGTTCAACCGCCGTCTCTATACGACTCAGGGCCAGAAGACCTTCGACGACGTGCGCCGCCGTTACGGCGAGGATCACGACTTCCGCCTGACGGTCGATCGCTATCTGCAGGAATTCGAGCGTCTGCTCGGCGACGTCAGCCGGCAGGACCGTGACGGCCTGCTGACGCGGTCCTATCTCACGTCGGAAACCGGCAAGGTATACAGCCTGCTCGCCCACGCCTCCGGCCGTCTCGGCTGAGCAAAGGGCAACGACAAAAATCAGCGCCCGGAGCGATCCGGGCGTTTTCTTTTGCGCTTCCGCGCTTCGCGGCGGGTTGTGCGGTCTTATCGCCCCAGGGACGCGGCCCAGGGGATCATGCGGGCGAGCACTATCGAGAGAGCCTGGTCCAGCGCCACAGGCGGCGCGGCGCCCCCGATTTCGGCGACGGGCTCCGAGGCGGAAAACACCTTGGCGGCGACGATCCGGCCGCCGTCTTCGGCAATCAGACGCGCGGTCAGTTCGACTTCGGCCATGTGGGTGGCGGCGTCAATGTCGAAGCGCCGCACTTCGACAGGCAGGGCATATTGCGCGGAATTGCCGAATGGCGCGACCTGCCGGGCGAGTCCGGCGTTTTCGAAAGTCTGGACGATGCGGCCCCGCAGCAGGGAAGGCAAGCGATCCGCCCATTCCGCGCCGGGCGAACGGCTCAGCGCGCCGTCGGCGCTGCGCACCACGATCAGATTGCTGTCCAGAGGATCGTAAGCGGTCGGCGTCGGAACCGCGAAAGTCGCGCTCGAAGGGCGCGCCCGCGCCGACGCCGCGCGAAGGTCGAAGCGTTGCGGCGGCGGGGACAGGCTCGCGCAGCCGGCCAGACCGAAGGCGAACGCCGCGCCAAGCGCCGTAACGGCCGCCGTTTTCCGCCGCGTCCCGCGCGCCCGCCGCGTTTTGGTTCCGGTATTGCTGACCACGCTGTCTGTTTCCCTTCAGGGCCGGCCGGCGCCGATTTTTCGCTTAGCGCCCACGATATTCCGGCAACGCCGGCTTTCGGCCGAAGATGATGCTTTGCGGATCTCTCTCGATGGTCTTGACCGCGTGATCGACGTCCTGGAGCGTCTTGCGGCCGTCAACTGCAAGGCCCTCATATTGACGCAGCCCGGTATTGGCGAAGCGGTTCAGGCTGTCGGCCAGCTTCCTGACCGAGCGCGCCGCGTCGGAAATATCCGAGATCATGCTCTTGCCGCCGGGGCCGCCGAGCAGATTGTTCACCTTGGCCATCGCCTCATCGGTATTTCTCACGATGTTGCGCACCTTGCCCGGCTCGATGCTGTCGAGCGACTGGAGGAAATTGCCGCTCTTGTCGGCGAGCGCCCCCGTCAATTTCTGGATGTTGTTCACCGAGGCGGTAATCCCCGGCCCGCTTTCCTTCAGCAGTCCGTTCAGGCTGGTCAGGGCGCTATCCACCTCCCCCAGCACCTTGTCGGCCTTGACCGAGAGTTTCTCCGCCTTCTGCAACAGGGACTGAAGCGCCGATCCGGAGGCCTCGAGCACGCCGCCCGGCGGCAAAGGCTCGGCGCTCGCGCTGCCGCCCTGCAGCGCCACCCAGGCGACGCCGGTCAGTCCACCGAATTCGAGCGAGGCCTTGGTGTCGGTCTTCACCGGCGTATTGGCGTTGATCGAGATGCGCGCGTAGACCTGACTGGGATTTTCCGGATTGAGTCCAAGTTCGGTGACATCGCCGACCTTGAGGCCATTGAACTGCACCGCGGCGCCGTTGAGCAGGCCGGAGACGGAGCCGTTGAAATGGATCACATAGCTCGTGTGCGCCGTCTGCTGGCCATAGGTCTTGAACCAATAGATGAACCCGAAGGCGCCGATGATCACCGCCAAAGTGAACAGGCCGATCAGCGCATAATTGGCGCGGGTCTCCATGTTTCGGCTCCTCCTAGCTCTGCTCGCCCGCGCCGGCGTGTCCCGGCGCGACGATCGACCGCGCGCGCTTGCCATGGAAATAGGAGCGCAGCCACGGATGATCGGAAGCGAGCATGGTCGCTAGCGGGCCGGAGGCGATCACCTGGCCGTCCGCAAGCGCCGCGATTGTGTCGCATATCGAATAGAGCGAGTCGAGATCGTGCGTGACCATGAAGACGCTTAAGCCCAGCGTCGCGCGCAGGGTCGCGATCAGATCGTCGAAATCCGCCGCGCCGATCGGATCGAGTCCCGAAGTCGGCTCGTCCAGAAAGAGAAGCTCCGGATCGAGCGCCAAAGCGCGGGCGAGCGCGGCGCGCTTGACCATGCCGCCGGAAAGTTCTGAAGGGAATTTGTCCGCGGCGTCTGGCGGCAGGCCGACCAGCTTGATTTTCAGCATAGCCAGTTCGTCCATCACCGCCTGGCTGAGCGCGAGATGTTCCCGCATCGAAATCTGGATGTTCTGCTTCACGGTGAGGGCGGAAAAGAGAGCGCCGCCCTGGAACATCACGCCCCAGCGCCGCTCCAGCGCGCGGTGTTCGGCGGAAGAGAGCTGGCCGATATCCTCGCCAAACACCTCGATGGTCCCCGCCTGTTTCGGAACAAGCCCGAGAATGGCGCGGGTCAGCACGGATTTGCCTTGCCCGGAGCCGCCGACGAAGCCGGTCACCTCGCCCGGATTGACATCGAGGTCGAGCCCCTTGAGGACCAGCTTGGTCCCGAACCCGACTTTCAGCCCACGCACCCGGATGACCGGCTCTACTCGGTTCGACCCCATCGAATTCCTCAGTAATGGATGCCCGCGAAAAAGATAGCGAACAGGCCATCGACGAAAATCACCATGAAGATTGCGTTGACGACCGAAACAGTGACCTGCCGGCCGAGCGACTCGGCCGATCCGACGACGCGAAAGCCTTCGATGCAGGCGATGATGCCAATGACCAGCGCCATGAAGGGCGATTTGATCAGGCCAACGAGAAAAGTGTTGAGACCGATGGCGTCCTGCAGCCGCACCAGGAAGGATTCGACGCTGATGCCGCTGTAAAGATAGGCGGTAATCATGCCGCCGCCGAGGGCCGCCATGTCGGCGATGAAGGTCAGAAGCGGCAGGGAAAAGATCAGCGCCAGCATGCGGGGCATGACCAGCACTTCCGTCGGCGACATGCCCATCACGCGCAAGGCGTCGATTTCCTCGCGCATTTTCATCGAGCCGAGCTCGGCGGTGATCGCCGAACCGGAACGGCCCGCGATCATGATGGAGGTCAGCAGCACGCCCAGTTCGCGAAGGACGAGCACGCCGATCAGATCGATCGCATAGGTCGAGGCGCCGAAGCGACGCAATTGGAATATGCCCTGCTGTTCAACGATGCAACCGACCAGGAAATTGATGGTCGCGACGATCGGCACGGCGCGCAGGGCGAAGTTTTCCATGTGATAGATCATCGACGTCGGGCGGGTGAGCGACGGATTGAGCATCACGCGCAGCGCCACGGCCGCCAGTTCGCCGAGAAAGGACACGCCGGTCATCACATTGCCGCCGATCATAGCGGCCCATTGACCGAGCCGGACCAGCAGATCGACGAGCAAATTGGTCCTTGGCCCCGGTTCGCGCGCGGGCGGGGCATAGGCGGCCTCGCGCAGCAGGATGCTCTGATCCGAATCGAGGCTGTGATATTCGGTCGCGGCGCCGCCCGCGGCCATCTGCGCCCGCGCCTTGTCGATCAGCCAGGCGCCGGCGGTGTCGAGCCGCGCCACCCCGGCGAAGTCGATCGCAACCCGCGCCGCGCCCTTGCCCGCCGCGGCCAGCGCGTTCGCCGTCTTTTCCAACGCCCGCGACGCCGCGATCGTCCACGCCCCTCGCAGGACGAGGCGAACAGTCTCGCCGTCCCTTTCAACCGAAAAGGCCGGCTCGGCGGAAATCGAACTCGGCATCGACGCGCTTCCGCTGTCTGACGGCCAAAGGCCGAACGTTTTACGAGAATCCCTGATCTTGCATACAATTGGCGGGCCGTTTACGCAAAAGCGAAATGCGGACGGAATCTTCGTCCAAGCTGTGGATTGCATTGGCGCAACATTATGACCTCATCCGAAAAACGCCGCCTGTCGCTCGATGTCGTGCGATTCCCGCTTAAAAACCCTTTCGTCATCTCCCGCGGAGCCAAAACCGAGGCGGTGACGGTCGTCGCGACCGTTTCGCAGGGACCCCGGACCGGGCGCGGCGAATGCACGCCCTATTCGCGTTACGGCGAAAGTGTGGATAGCGTGGCCGCCTCGATCGAATCGGCGCGCGACGCGATCGAAGCGGGCGCCGACCGCGCTGCGCTGCAGAAGCTCCTGCCCGCCGGCGCGGCGCGCAATGCGCTGGATTGCGCGCTGTGGGACCTTGAAGCCAAGATCTGCGGCGTCCCGGCCTTTCAAATGGCGGGCCTGCACCGTCTCGCGCCCTGCGTCACGGCCTTCACTTTGTCGGTGGGGACGCCGGAAGACATGGCGCGGGCGGCCGAAGCCGCCGCCAGCCGGCCGGTGCTGAAAGTGAAACTGGCCGGCGAAGGCGACGCCGCCCGCGTCGCCGCCGTCCGCGCCGCCGCGCCGGAATCCGAATTGATCGTGGACGCCAACGAAGCCTGGCGCCCGGAAAACCTTGAGGAAAATTTCGCCGCCTGCGCCGCCGCCGGCGTCGCTTTGGTCGAACAGCCCCTGCCGGCTGGCGCCGATTCCGCCCTCGCCGGCAAAGGCTGGCCGGTCTCGGTCTGCGCCGACGAAAGCGTCCACGACCGCAAGGGACTGGCCGATTTGCGCGACCGCTACGACGTCATCAACATCAAGCTCGACAAGACCGGCGGCCTCACCGAGGCCCTCGCCCTGGCTGACGAGGCAGAAAAGCTCGGCTTCGGCCTTCTCATTGGGTGCATGGTCGCCTCGTCGCTCGCCATGGCCCCGGCCATGCTTCTCGCCAGCCGCGCCCGCTTCGTCGATCTCGACGGCCCCCTCTTGCTGGCCGAGGACCACCCGCACGGCCTGCGCTACGAAGGCTCGACCGTTTTTCCGCCGGAGCGGGTGCTGTGGGGGTGAGCGCGGCAATGGGCGGCGCGTGAAAATTCTGATAAGCCGGTCTTCTGAATATCCCCGCGATCGAGACGAGGCTTGCGATGACCGATGTTGGAAAGCCCGGCCCGGCTGAAGAACGGGGGTGGGCGAGCGCATTCCTGTTCAATAATTGGCCTTTCCTGGTCATGCTGCTGCTGGCGCTGATCGGGGTCGCCATGGAAAGCGTGACGCCCCACCTCATGAGCCCCTATTGGGAGGTGGTCGTGCCGATTTTCGCCATCGCCAGCTATTTCGCGCGCGGCGAGCATGAGGACGGCAGAGTCCGGTTCAGAGCGATCCGGCAGGACGCGGTGCATTGGGTCGCCGTTTTCCTGGCCATGCGCCTGCTGATGTCGCCCCAGATTTTTCAACTGGTCGATACGCTTGCGACCCAGCTGATGCTGCTGACGGTGCTGGCGCTCGGCGTTTTCACATCGGGAAATCTGATCGGATCGTGGCGGATCGGACTGGTCGGGATTCTTCTTGGAGCCGCCGTCCCGGCCGTCGCCTGGATGCAGCGCTCGACCCTCCTCCTTACGCTTACCGTCACCGGCGTCGCCAGTGTAGCCATTCTGATCTGGCTGCATCTCTCGGGGAACAGGGCGTCCAGCCGCTGACAGGGGATCGGCCTTGACCGCCGGAACGACGGACGCGAACGCTGCAAGTCCTGAGCGCGAAGGGGACGTTCCCCGGACCTTGTTCGAGCCGGGCGCGATGCCGTTCTGGATCGCGGTCGTTCTCACCGGCGTCGCCGCTGGCGTCGGCGCGGCGCTGCTGACGGCGCTTCTCATGAAGGTCCAGGACCTTTCCTGGGGCGCCTCCGATCCCGCGGCGCTGACCGAGGCCGCGCGACGCGCCGCCCCCGGGCGGCATGTTCTGCTGCTCCTTGCCGCGGGCCTTCTGACGGGCGCGGGCGGGTGGCTGCTGGCCCGGTTCGTCCCTGGCGGCGAAACCGACATCACCGAGGCGATCTGGTTCCGGGCCGGACGCCTGCCGACGATCAAGACGCTTGGCTCCGCCGCGCTGTCGACCGTCATCGTCGCCATGGGCGCGGCGCTCGGTCGCGAGGGAGCCCCCAAGCACGCCGGCGCCGCCTTCGGCAATCTCGCGTCGGGCCTGCAAAAGCTCTCGGACGAGCAGCGCCGCCTGCTGGTGGCGATCGGCGCGGGCGCCGGCATGGCCGCCGTCTATAGCGTGCCGCTCGGCGGCGCACTCTTCGCGCTCGAAGTGGTGCGCGGGCAACTGGCGCTTCGGCTCCTCCTGCCCGCGCTGACGGCGACGACGATCGCCACCAAGGTCGCGATGTTCGTCATTCCCGACGCGCCGATCTATACGGTTCCGGTCTATCACGTCGGGCTCGCCGATTTCGCATTCGCCGCGCTGGCCGCGCCCATCATCGGCCTCTGGTCGGTCGCCTTCGTCCGCCTGATCGCCTGGGCCGACCGCAGCCGCCCGTCCGGCTGGCGAAGGATCCTGGCGCCTTTCCTGGTTTTCGCCGCGGTCGGACTGGTTTCGATTCCGCTCCCGCAGGTTCTGGGCAATGGGCAGGACGTGGCCCAGGAGCTGTTCCGCCAGCCCCTGCCGCTCTTCGCGCTTCTCGTGCTCGTCCCCGTCAGGCCCTTGTGCACAGTCGCGTCGGTGGCGAGCGGCGCGCCGGGCGGCCTGTTCACCCCCTCGCTCTCCGCGGGCGCGCTGATGGGCGCCGCATTGGGCGTTTTGTGGCTGCATATCGATCCGCAGGGCGATCTGAGCCTTTACGCGATCATCTGCGCGGGCGCGATGCTGGCGGCGACGACCCAGGGCCCGATCTCCTCGCTCGTCATGATGATGGAGCTGACCGGCCACGCCCGCTTTTTTACTTTGCCGATGCTCGTCGCCATCATCATCGCGACGGCGATCGCCCGCACCATCGAACCGCGTTCGATCTACGAGGCGCGCCTTTCCGACCAGCAGGTCGCCGAGCGTTTCAGAGTGCGCGGCGCGCGTCCGACTCCCGCGCGGCCGCGGCGAGCGATCTGACCGGTGGTCGGCGCCGGCGACGAAAAGGCGTGAATTCGTCGGGCGGCCAACGGCTTCGTGCCTGGAGCGCCTTGCTTCGGCGGCTTTTTTCGGAAGATCGGCGTTCGCCGTTCAGTACGCCATTTCAACGTCCGGAAAAAGACTCGGCCGTTCAACAGGAAATCAAAAAATGCGGATGTCGATTGGCGGCGAAATTCTGCGCCGATCAAACGATCCCGAGTCGGCGCAATACTGGCGCCTTCACGGCGTCCAGCAGCAGCGCGAACGCCGCCGCCGCTGCAATGAGCCCAATCAGGGCGCCGACCGGGAGCGCCGGCGTCAGCCAGCCGCTCAGCGAAACAAAAGAGCCGATGCCGAGATCGACGGCGCTCGAAAGGACAACCCAGGCGCCCGGCCACGACGACCATAGCCGCCGGCGTTCGCGGATCACATAGACGGTCGCCTGGGCGTCGACCACCATGGTGAAAAAAGCCAGAGTTCGCAGCGGGCCGATCGACAGACCGAGGCCGAAACGCCCAACCGCCAGCACAGCGGTCGAGAAGGCGAGCTTGACCAGCCCGAGCGCCACCGCCACCGCGGTGATCGGGCCGATCAGCCAGACTTCGGGCCGCGGCGACGGACGGGCCCGATCCGTCGTCAGGGACATGGTTAGAAAATCATTGGTGACAAGCAACAGCGCCATGAGGATCGGCGTCAGCACCGCGTCGCCGGTCATCACGAGGCCGCCGCCGAGAAACAACACCATCTCGATTTTTTTGAGAAGCGCATTAATCGTATAGGTCAGAATGCGTTGGAAGGTGGCGCGTCCTTCCTTGACCGCTGCCACGATCCCGCCAAGGCCTGGTTCGGTCAGCACCAGCCCCGCCGCCGATTTTGCGACATCCGTCGCCGTGGACACCGCGATCCCGATCTGCGCCTGCCGCAATGCCGGCGCATCGTTGGCTCCATCGCCGCACATGCCAACCGTGTGGCCGCTTGTCTGGAAAGCCTTCACCAGTCGGAACTTGTCTTCCGGGAACACGCCGGCGAAAACTCCGAAGTCGGCAGGCGCAACGCGGTCCGGGATGCGCGGGGCGGGGCAAATCGGCCCACTGAGGCCGATAGCGCGGGCGACGGCGCCCGCCGTCGGCGCCGCGTCACCCGTGACCATGACAGTCGCCACCCCAAGTGAAGCAAGCTCACTGATCAACGGAGCGGCGTCGGCGCGCGGCGGATCGCTCAGCGCGATCAGTCCCGCGACGCGGAAATTTTGCGCGGGCCCACAACCGATCGCGAGCACGCGACTGCCGCGCGTGGCAAGTTCATTGGCGCTGCCCGTCGCCTCGGCAGACGTGGCGGCGAGCGCCGCAACCGTCGCAAAAGCGCCCTTGACCACGCGCCATGTCGTTCCATCGCGGGCGATCAGCGCCTCCGAAAATTTGGTCGCGGGATCGAAGGGAACGAAGTTGAGCGCCTGCTCGGGCGCCGCTCCGCGCTCCTCGGCCGCGGCCCGAACCGCAGAGTCGACCGGGTCCTTGCCGCCCTCGCTGCTGGCTGCCGCGGCCAAGGCCAGAACCTCCTGCTCGCTGAAGCCAGAAAAAGCGCGCACTGCGGCCACCTTGAGCGTATTTTGCGTCAGCGTTCCGGTTTTATCCGAACAAAGGACATCCATCGCCGCCGCGTCATGCACAGCGGAAAGCCGGGTCGGCAACACCCCATGACGAATCAGGCGCTGGGCGCCGAGCGCGCTAGCCAGCGTGAAAGTCGCTGGCAGCGCCACCGGAACCGAGGCGAGAATGACGGTCAGCGTGAGCGCAATAAGATGGGTGCCGGACATGTCGTGGGCGCGCGCATATGCAGCCATCAACAGGAGCACGAGGCCGTTGAACATCGCAAGATTGCGGACCACCCTGAGGATTGCCGATTGCTCGGCGCTGGGTCCATGCGCGATACGCACAAGTTCGGCGGCCCTACCGGAGTAAGTGCGAGGGCCGGTCGCGGTCACCACTGCCTCCGCCTCGCCGCGCCTGACCATTGCACCGGCGTAGGTCGCGTCATTGACGCCTGCCTCCGCCGGGAGCGATTCGCCGGTGATCATCGACTGGTCGAGAAGCACGCTGCCGGAAACCAAGCGCACGTCCGCGGGGACAATGGCGCCGAGAGACAGCTTCACCACATCGCCGGGAACGATCTCCCGCGCCGGCAGCATGACCCAGGCACCGTCGCGCCGAACCGACGCGGTAAGCGCGAGTCGCGACTTGAGGGCGGCCAATGCGGCTTCGGCCCGCTTCCCTTGCAGGAAGGAAAGCAAAGCATTGAACGCCAGGAGACCCCCGATCACCGCGGCTTCAAGATATTCTCGGATCAGGACTTGGAGCAGAACCGCGGCTTCGAGCATCCACGGCACCGGCGCCCAGAAATGGCTGAGCAGTGCGGCGGCCGCATTGCGCTTCGCTTCGGCCACTTCGTTGAAGCCATACTCCGCGAGGAGACGGCGGGCGGCCTCCGATGATAATCCGGCCTGATCATGAGCGCCGGAACCGATCGGCTTGGAGGGAACATTTGTCACGGCCGGCCAGGCATCCCATCCGTCGCGCTGACAGCGCAGAAATGACGCCGCTTCGCGGAACGCATTCTCAGGGCAATTCGGATGGCGAAGGATAGAGTAATTTCATTCAATTTACGCCCCTTTTCGCCCGAGAACCGCAAATCGTCGCGGACGAACGGGCCGCGCCCGCTTGATTGATCTCAACGGTCCAAACGGCGACCGTTTTTTTGCACCCCGCTCTATATGCGCCAGCAGCGTCAGCGGTGTCACGCGTTCACTTCGCCGCCGGAGCGGCGGGATGGACTTCGCACTCGATCGTTATCGGCGGCTGCCGGCATCCGTTGATCCAGAACAGGGCATATTGTCCGTTGCTATAGACGCCCTTGAAATTCTGGCCGTTGCAGGCGGCCCGGGGGCTGGCGTGCACGCAAGTCTCTGTCTGAACCGGATAGGGACCCGCCGACCAGTTCCCGCCAAGCTGGCGCCAGAACATCACATAGGGCGCGCGGGACGCTTGCGCCGATGCGGCGTCAGGCATCGCGAACGCCGACAGGCCGAGGCTCAAAAGGGCGAAGGTTTTGCGCACGGCGCGCCGGGGAAATTTCATTCGACGCTCCTTGAACGGCGTGCTGCAGCCTCGTTTGTACAGTCTGGCTCTCACCCTGGCCAGAGCCTGGCTCCCGCGCGAATTGGGCGCGCGTTCGCGTCCTGCGGGCGTTTGTGGGTCGCCAATCGGGGCAAAGAACAGAATGAGCGCCATTGCGACAATTCTGGGGAATGCCCGGCTCGGTCCGCCGCGACGGCGAACCTTGGCCTGAGCCCTCACCGCCCGCGAATGGGGAAGCAACGCATTCCCATCGGCCCGGGCGTCATGCCGGGCGGACATGAAATATGGCGCCCGCCGCCGTGGAATTGGGGCGCGACCGGAGCGCGCCGGGGCGGCCAGCAGCGCCTGCCGAGCGGACCGACAGTCCAGCCGGGAGGGCAGACCATCGGGCGCGCGCCGGCAGACGGCGGCCCGGAAGCCGGTTCGCGCATATGCCGCCGTCCGTGCGGAATGCATGCGCCCGCCCTGTTGCGGCGCTCGCCCGGTCCGCAGGCCTTCGGCGCAGCCGGCGCATGTGGAACGATCGCGGGTGGCGGTTCGACAGGCGGGCGGCTTATGCGCCGCTGTTTGCGCGGGACGCATGCGCCCGCCTTGGTGCGGCGCTCGTTGGGACCGCAGGCTTTTGGCGCGAGCGGCGTCAATGGAACGATCGCGGGCGGAGGAGTGAGAGACTTTTTCTCCGCTTTCCCCGGACAATGTCCGCGATCGTTCGGATCGACCGGCGCCGCGCAGCATAGGCCGCTCGACGTCAGATTGGCGATGGCGCAGCAGGTCCCGCCGCCAGCCGGAACATAGCCCGAGGCGCAGCAAAACGAGAACTTCGGCAAACGATGAAGCGACAGGCACTGGCTGCCGTCCGGAGCCGGCGTCTGTCCGGCCTGACAGCATTTTCCCGATTTGGCGACCTGACTCTGAAGGCAACATGATCCGTTGAGAGACACATAGCCCGGGGCGCAGCAATCTGGGCAGGGCTGCTTCGGTATCTTGGGAATGAGCGGGCTGCATTTGCCGTTGTTCAGCGCGGTCGGGCAGCACAGCTGCTCGCCGCCGGCGCCGGAATAGATATGGTCGTTGTCGCAGCATTCATGCTTGGGGCCGATCGCCGTCTGCGTCGTTCCACACTTCGGCTGGGCTATGCCGGTTGATGGTGTATTGTTGGCGCAGGCGCCGCCCGGCCGCATATCGGCTTTCGCGCAGCACCTGCCATTGATGAGGATTTCCTGCGGCGCGCAGCCCGGAGCGCAGGCGCGGGCGGCAAGGCTCCAGACGTAATTGGGCGGGCAGGCCGGCTGGTCGGGCGCGCAAACGCGGAATTGGCAAAGGAGACGTCCGAGCGGCTTCGGCGGGGCGGCGGGCGGCGCCGCGGCGGGCGGCGGCGGGGCTTCCGCGATAGGCCTGCCAGAGGTGAGAAGCGCGGCTTTCTCCGCGCAGGAGCGCAGGATCGCGACGTCGCCCATATGGCCGCGCGCCAGAGGATCGGGGGATGCATCGGCGTAATCCATGAAATAGCTATGCAGCGGCGGCTCGTCGCCGCGTCGGATGAGCCACACGGGATTGCCCTGCAAGCCGTTGATCGCCGACGCATCCTTTTGGCCAAGCATGGCGGCGAGCTTGGGATCGGAGGCGTCGCGCAGCCGCTCGCCGGTGGCCCAGAGGAATCCGCCGCAGGAGGCGGGGTTCAGATTGCCGTCCAAATCGTAGCTGTAGCCGATCGCCACGCCGCCATTGGCGTTGCGGAAGCGCTCTGGGAATCCGATCGCATATTCGTCCGGCGCGGTCTGCCAGATCGGCTGTTTCGACTCCATGACGCCGATGACGGCGTAGCGCAGCACGCGGCCAATGGGGGGCGTGGAGAGCGCCTCGAAATCCTGGGCGCCGGTCGGCGCCGGACGCTCCGCGAGATAGATGCGGCCAAGATCGTCGAATTTGATCCCGGAAATTTCGGTGGGGCCGGCGGCGGGAGGGACCGCGATTTCGATTCGGGGGTCCGCGCCGAAGGAGCCGTCGGCATTGAGGCCGACGGACCAGATCCGCAAGCCGTCGGCGACGCCGTAATAAAGCCGATGGTCGTGCGTCGCGAGGCCGAATATGCGCTTTTCCGGCGGGGCGTAACCCCAGGTCTCGGGCCGCGCGCTGTCGAAGCGCGGGCTTGAAATATCGACTCCGGACCCGGCGTTCATGGGCGCCGGCGGAAGGCCGACAGCGGCCAACGCGACGGCGCCGTGATCATAGACGCCAAGATCGGCGCCGTTGAGGCCGAACCGATGGATCAGGCCGCTCTCGCGGTCGGCGACGAACAAAGATTTGGTGGCCGCGTCATAGGCCAGGCCGCCGAGGGCGGCGCCCGAATTGGGCTTTCCATTCGTTGCAACATTGGCGAACAGGGACACGCGGCCGGTGGCGCCATCAATTTTCCAGATCGAACCCGGCCCGCCGCCCGGGCCCCATTGCGCCGCCATGAACCGCGCGCCTCCGGCTCCAAACCTCACATGCCGGATTTTTCCGTCCGGCCCCGGCGCGACAATCGACAAGCCATAGGCCGAACTTGCCGCCACATAGATATTGGCGGGCGCATGGTCGTCCAGCGCGACGCCGAACGCCTGGCCGATCCATTTCGCGGGGACGGTGAAGGTTTTCGGCGCGCCGACGAGTTGCGCCTCTGGCGGACCGCCCATGCGTCTGAGATCGACGACGCGCAGCGACGGACCATCGGGGTCGACGAACGTCTGCGCGTCGGGATCCTCTCCGGGCGCAATCTGGACCGGGCGGAGCGCGCCGGAAAAACCGGTGACGGCGGCCTGACCGGCGGCGTAAACGCCCTGCGCCGCCTGCGCCGGCGCCGGGCTGCAGAACCCTTGCGCCAAAGCCAGCGCGACGACGAGCCGCCGCATCGCGCGGGCGGCGGTCGCCAGGGAGGGATATCGGCCAGGCGCCGTCATAGGGGCCGCCTCATTTCGGTGGTTGAGGTCGCGGCTCGCAGGAGCCGGTCTGCGAGTTGGGAAAGGTGTCGAGCGGACAGCATTTGCCGCAGGAACTCATCTGCTTGGGGTCGCAACAACTGCCGTCGAAGGCCATCCCCTGTTTCGGATCGGCGCAGGGCGTCACGCAGGGGCCGTCCCCGCCCATGCGGCTCTGCCCGGCCGGACAGGCCGGCGGCGGGCAAATGCCATGCACGGCAAGGCCGCTGAGCATGGCGGGCTGGTTCGTATTGTCGCAAAGGCAGGAGGAAATTCCGTTCGGCATGACGTCGCCGGGATGCGTGCCCTCCGGGCAATCGCAAGCCAAGACGTAGAATTCACGGTCGGAGCCAGGATTGGGGACATGGACCCAGTTGATTTTCATCGGTGCGGGACAAAAGCAATAGTGAACGCCTCCGCAACCCGTGCCTTCGGCGGTTGGCGGCAATTGTTGAACAAGAGTTCCCTCGGGCGTGGTCGTCACCGACAGGGTCGATTGCCAGGGCTGCATGTACCCGCCCGAATTTTGGCCGTTCGGGTTGGTGTTGAAGATGGAGCCGGAAGCGCCGATGCCTTGACATTCCGGGTACCTCCACCATTCGGTGTACATGACCTTTTCGCATTTCTGGTTGACCGCCGCGCATCTCGCGAGGGCGGGCGGCGGCCGCGTGCAATAGCAGGAGCCGCCTCCGAGCGCTTCTTGAAGCGAGCACAGCGCGTCCTCCATGCATGCGCCGATGTTGGAGCCCAATGAGCCGGCGCCCTGCTCCGTTTCACAGGCGCATTTCACGACCGACGTAATCGAGCCGACGCTGTTCAGCACGCCGGCGAGCTGATCCACCGACGATCCGCCGGCCGATTTCAGAATGCTGATGATCTTGTTGACGTCGGTCTTTCCCTCCGCCTGGCTGCAAAACGAGTTGACCGCGCTCTGCCCCGCTGCCGCGGCGACGCCGGTCAGGACTGATGTCATGAAGCTCGCGGCGCTACAGCCCGCTCCCGTCGCGCAGGCCGATGCACAACTCCCCAGTCCGCTCACCGTCCCTTTGGCGGCGTCGAAGATATCGCTGGCATTGCACCCTGCCCGCGCCGGCGACGCCAACAGAACCATCGCGGTCACAGCGACCGCGCCCCATGTGCGCCAGCTTCGCGAACGCGCCATGATCGCCGCCCCTCGCTCGGCAGTCTCCTGCGAACGGCGAGCCCGCTCTCAGGAAAAAAGGACAGAAACTATAGTCTAGGTGAAATGAGAGCGCTTCACATTGACACGGCTCAATGATCGGGACGGCAATCGATCATGGAAAAAGCCGCTTACTCCATCGCCGCCGCCTTCAAGATGCAGATCATCTCGGCCCGCGCCGGCATTTTCGTGCAGTTGCGGATCACATGCCGCCGGTCGGCGCGGTAGCGCAAGGTCTCGCCGGCGCGGACAATTTCCTTTGCGCCGCCGACTTCGACCTGCAATTCCCCCTGAATCACCGAAAGGCTTTCCACCGCGCCGCGCTGGTGGGCCTCCGACTCCAGCGCGCCGCCGGATTCGGCGAAGAAATCGTAACATTGCAGCCATTCGACCGTCTTGATCCAGCCGGTGACCGCGAGCTTGCACTTGCCGTCGTCGGAGACGAGGATCGGCGTGTCGCCCCGCGACACTTTCTCGATGAAGGGCGAATCGTCGCGGTCCTGCAGCACGCGCTCGATCGGCACATCGAGCGCCTGAGCGAGCCGCCAGATCGTTGCGAGCGTCGGATTGGTGTCGTTGCGCTCGATCTGGCTGATAATTGACTTGGCGACGCCAGATTGTTCGGAAAGTTCGGAAAGGGAAAGGTTATAGGATTTGCGAAGGCGCTGGACCGTCCTTCCCAACTGCCCCGAAAGCGCTATGGCTCCGGCCTCGAGCGCCTTTTGTTTGTCCTTTCCCTCGACGCCCATTTCACCTGTCCGGTCTCCCAGCGTTTGGCATAATATCCGAAATCGTTTGGAATATCGAACGGATTGTCGGGCGGCCGCTGAAGGCGCGTTCGCCCAGCGGAGCAAGCAGGCCAGAGCCGGCGATGGCCGCCGCGCCGACGAACGTCGTGAGGCAGGTGAAATAGAAGACGATGGCCGCGGTATGTTCCGACACGGCCAGGCGCTGGTTCTGGTCCCAAAAGTGCGGCGTCGATAAGGCGGGCGGTCAACGAGGACTGCGTCCAAGCATGAATTCGGTGGCTCGCCAACCAATTAATGCTTTGATTCTCCTATCTTAACACGATTTTTTCCGAAAGCCGGCGAATGCCTTTCGGACAAAAATCCTGCCTAGCTCCGCTGCTCCAACAGCCGAGTCGGTTCGGCTCCGGCGCGCCTGCCTTGCCGCGATCATTGCCCGCATGACAAAATTTGCAAAATTCTTAAGCTACGCTGAGTCGTGGTTGCGCCACAATCTCGACGCCTTCCGGAGCGAATCGTCGATGGCCTTCGTCGCGTGGCGCCCGATTCCGGGCGCGGCTGGGCGCTGAGCGGCAAGCTGCGCTCCGAAATGCAAAGGGATGGCGATGGTAGCACCTGCGTGTCCACAGAAGCGCTCCCTTGAGACCTTCCCAGGAGGTCGTGGCGCGGTTCGAACAGCGTCGACGACCGAGAAACCCCTGCCAACCAGCGTTACCAGGGCCGTTTCCACCTTCGCCGAACGGTTCGTGGCTGCGGAACTGCGAGCGGTCCACAAAGCGTCGCGGATGGCGCAGCCGCCGTTGCTCAGGACGTTGGCGATCGCTTTATCCAAGCTCGGCAACGGCTGGATCTATCCTCTTCTGGGCGCCGCCGTTCTGGCGAAATGGGGGCTTTCCGGCCTTCGCATCATCGCACCAGCGGCGCTCAGCGCTATCCTGCTCCACAGCATTTATCCCTTCATGAAACGTTGGTGCGGACGGCGCCGTCCGTTCCAGACCGCCCCGGAATTGCCAAGCCTGCTGGCGACCTTGGACGCCCATTCGTTCCCGAGCGGACATACGATGACGATTTTCGGCGTGCTGACGCCGATCGTCATGCTGTGGCCCGCGGCGACCGTGTCGGCCGCGGCTATGGCTCTCGGCATTGCCTGGTCGCGGGTGGCGACAGCCCATCATTACCCGAGCGACGTCTTGGCCGGCGCCTTGCTCGGAATCGGCATCGGCTACCCGACGACCGCCTGGATCGTCCATTTGTGGGGTTGAACGCGCCGTCCAGAGCATGTTCCCAAAAAGTTGCAGACTTTTTGGATAAGAATATGCGTTAAAACAATGAACTAGAGCATTCTTCCGATTCGGAACGAACGGAAAATGCTCCGGGTCCTGATCCGCCAAGAGACAGCGTCGGCTCGCGATCGGGCGCGTCGCTCCATCGCCGCTGCCTTCAAAATGCAAATCATTTCCGCGCGGGCTGGCATCTTCGTCAGGTTGCGGATGATGTCGCTGCGGTCGGCGCGCTAGCGCAAGGTCTCGCCGGCGCGGACAATTCCTTTGCGCCGCCGGATTCGGCGAAGAAATCGTAACATTGCAGCCATTCGACCGTCCTGCCCAACTGCCCTGAAAGCGCTATGGCTCCGGCCTCAAACGCTTCTGTTTGTCCCATCCCTCGACGCCCATTTCACCTATCCGGTCTCCCAGCGTTTGGCATAAAATTCGAAATCGTTTGAAATATCGAACGAATTGTCACGCGGCCGGCGAAGGCGCGCTCGCCGAGCAGCGCGAGCAGGCCTGATCCGGCGATGGCCGCCGCGCCGAACATAACCGGCGTCGAAGGCCATTGGCCGAAAAAGACCACGCTGGCGATCACCGCCCAGACCATGGCGAAATAATCATAGGACGCGAGCAGCGAGGCGTCGGCATAGCGATAGGAGGTGGTGACAAAAATCTGAGCGCAGCCTCCCATCAGCCCGGCCCCGATCAAAGCCGCCAGGTCCCGCGCATCGGGCGTGACAAAGGCCTGCGAGGCGATGAGCGAAGGCGCGAAATGCGCGAGAATCAGCGCCGCCGCGCCGGCGAGCGTCGTGAGGCAGGTGAAATAGAAGACGATGGCAGCCGTATGTTCGGACGCGGTCAGACGCCGGGTCTGGATGATCGAAACCGCCGCAAAAGCCGCCCCGGCCAGGGCGACGCCCGCTCCAAGCCCCTGGGCGCCGATATTTTTCGCCAGATGGCCGAGGCCGACATGCTCCGTGAGCATGGCGAGGACGCCGCCAAAGCCGATCAGCACCGCCAGCCAGCGGATCACATGAACATTTTCGCGCAAGCCCCGCGCCGCGATCAGGGTGACGAAGATCGGCGAGGCGTAAAAATAGGCGGTGGCGTCGGCGAGCGGCAGAAGCGTGAGGCTGCCGAAATTGGCGAACATGCCCGCCGCGCCGGTGAGCCCGCGCCCCAGATGGCCGAGCGGGCGCCGGGTCGTGAGATGGCGGGGAAAGCCACCTGTCCACACCAACCACAAAAACAGCAACACAAGCGCCACAATTGAGCGGAAAAACACGATTTCCGCTAGCGGAATGCGTGGCGCCGCGACGCGCACGCCCACGGCCATCGCGGTAAAGGCCAAGGTCGAGAGAATCTTGAGTAGAATTCCAGGCGTCATCCTGGGACTAAGAGCAGTATCGTCATCGTCCCGCAACAATAAGATGGCAGCAACATATTTAAGGACGCATCAGCAGGCACGCCCATGAACGCCCAGTCAGACTTCACCAAGTCAGACGTCAATGTCGAGACACACACGACGCAAAAATACCGCACATTGTTCATTTCGGACGTTCATCTCGGCACCCGGGGCTGTCAGGCCGAGCTGCTGCTCGATTTTCTGAAATATAACGAATCCGAGGAGTTGTTCCTCGTCGGCGACATCATCGACGGCTGGCGGCTCAAAACCGCCTGGTATTGGCCCCAGGCCCATAATGACGTGGTGCAGAAGCTGCTCCGCAAGGTCCGCAAGGGCGCGCGGGTGGTGTTCGTTCCCGGCAATCATGACGAATTCGCCCGGGATTTCATAGGGATGGAGTTCGGGGGCGTCGAGGTGCTCGACCATGTCGTCCACGAGACGGCGGACGGCCGGAAGATGCTGGTGGTTCATGGCGACCAGTTCGACATTGTCGTCAATCACGCCCGCTGGCTCGCCCATCTCGGCGACTGGGCGTATGATTTCGCCATCTGGACCAACACCTGGTTCAATCTCGCCCGCCGCAAGATGGGCCTGCCCTATTGGTCCTTCTCGAAATGGGCCAAGCTCAAGGTCAAGAACGCCGTCAATTTCATCGGCGATTTCGAGGACACACTCGCCGCCGAGGCCCGCAAGCGCAGCGTGGACGGCGTGATCTGCGGCCACATCCACCATGCGGTGATTCGCGACATCGACGGGATTACCTATGTGAATACCGGGGATTTCGTCGAATCTTGCACGGCCATCGCCGAACATTTCGATGGAAGGCTGGAGCTGATCCATTGGAGCCTGCTCGAAAACGAGCGGATCGTGGCCCCGATCGTCACCCTGAACCTGCCCGGCCCGATGACCCTGCCGGAGCCCGAGCCCGCGATCGCCGAACGCGCCGTCGCGCAGGGCTGAGCGTCGGTCATCGACTCAAACGAACATCAAACAGGCTTCCTGACTGTGGAAATGAACGAACGGGCCTGCCCCTCGCCCCGCTTCAGCGGGACAAGGGTCAGGTGAGGGGCAAACCTGAGGTCCGCAACGCCGATCCGACATTGCGAACTGCTTTCAGCGCCGGCCCGAAGCGCGCCTCAGACCTCGACCGGCTCGCCGGCGCGAACCCAATCCAGCATCGAGCCGGCGTAATGGGCGCAGGCGTCGCCGCGGCCGAACAGGCGCGACATTTCGATCGCCTGGAGGGTGCGCTGGCCGGAGCGGCAGCAGAAAACAATGCGTTTGCCAGGGTCGCGCGGTAATTTCGAGGGATCGAACCGCGACAGCGGCATAAGAGTCGCGCCTGCGATATGACCCGCCGCAAATTCGTTCGGCTCGCGCACGTCGATCAGCGTGATCGATCCGTCCGCCAGCCCCGCCTTGACCTCATCCCGGGTGACCACGTCCACCATTCCACTTGCTCCAGCAAATTCCATTCCCGGCTTAAATAGCCGTCGGCGCCGACATTTCCAACTTGTCGCCAGACTTTTGACGCGAGTGTGTAACTCACTAGCAAGCGTCGTTCCAGCCAACCGCCGCCAACGGCTTGGCAAATCCCGCGAATCCGCTGAAACTGCCTGCCGGAGGCCGCTTGATGCCGCAATTTTTTCGCGCCGCTTTTCTCTTTCTAGGCCTGGTCCTCGCCGCCGCGCCGGCGGCGGCGGCCGATCTCGCTATCGGCCAGACTGTGCTCAATGGGCGCACGGGCGAAAAAATCACCTTCAAGAACATCACCCTGAAGGATTGCAACCTCACCGAAGACGAGGCGACCCGCCTGTTCTCCGGGGCCCTGTCGCGCGAGGACGCCGGGGCCATGCTGGGGCGGATGACCGCGAGGGAGCTGCGAATTCCCGAGGCCGACGTCGAGACCGTCAATGGCGATAATTTTACGGTCAAGGACATCGTCGCCCAGAACATCGCCCAGGGCGGCGCGCAGGTTCTGTCCATCGGCTCGACCGACGGCGTGCTGCCCGACGACGCCGGCGACGCGACCCTTCATCTCGGCGCGCTGCGGGTCGAGAAAATCTCCATGCCCGGTCTCGCGGCGGCGCTGCGCGCGGGCGATCCCGGCGGCGCCGCATTTCGCTTTTCACATCTGGCGTGGGAAGGCGGCGAACTCTCCGCCGTGGACAAGGCCACCCCCGCCGGCGCGCCGGGCGGCAACCGGATTCTGCTGCACGTCGGCGCGGCGAAGATCGACCAGAATTTCAACGCCGACGGCGCGCCGCTCGACGGGGCGGCGTCGCTGACCGGCATCACGCTGAAAATGCCGCCGACTTCGCGCATGGGCTCGAACCTCGCCGCCTTCGGCTATTCCCAACTCGACGCCGATTTCGAAGTCGCTGGCGCCTATGACCCCGCAACCAAGGTCTATTCTCTCAAGACCTATGCGCTCGACCTCAAGAAGATCGGCCGGATCGCGCTGAGCGCCAGGATTTCCGGCGTAGGCGAGACCGCCTTCGTCGGCGAAAAGGCGGCGCGCCAGCAGGCGCTGCTTGATTCCACCCTCGATTGGGCGCAGATCGACGTGACCAATTCCGGCCTGTTCGAAAAGATCGTGGCCTTTTTCTCGCTCAGCCAGGGCAAAACGCCCGAAGCGGTCAAGAGCGAATGGCGCGCGATCATCGCACAGGCGCCGATGCTGTTCTCCGGCGCCTCCGCAGTGGACGCCGTCGCCAAGGAGTTGGACCGTTTCATCGCCGATCCGAAAGTGCTGACGCTCCGGATCAAGGGCAAGGGCGCGCCGCTCAAACTGGGCGAATTGGTCCATATTTCCAATACGGCGTCCTTTCTCGACAAATTGGAGGTCACCGGCTCGCAAGGAACGTCCAACTCCGCCAAGCCGGCGCCCGGAACCCGCCTCTGATCCGGGAGAACGGCGCCCGCCGTCCTGCAATGTAACTTGCAAAAATCTGCAGACCGCGCGAACAACCTTCGGGCTGTTCACGCCCTCGGGGATTCCGCGATGACTGAAAAGATTTCGTCCGATCTGCAATCGGGCGCGCTGGTCTACCATGCCCATCCGCGCCCGGGCAAAATGGAGATCCGCGCCACCAAGCCGCTCGGCAACCAGCGCGACCTGGCGCTGGCCTATTCGCCAGGCGTCGCCGCGCCCTGCCTCGAAATCGCCGCCGACCCCGCCAAGGCCGCCGAATACACCGTCCGCCAGAACCTCGTCGCCGTGGTCACCAATGGCACCGCCGTGCTGGGGCTGGGCGATATAGGCCCCCTCGCCGCCAAGCCGGTCATGGAGGGCAAGGCCGTCCTGTTCAAGAAATTCGCCGGCATCGACGTTTTCGATATCGAAATCGCCGCCCATGACGTTGACATGCTGGTGGATGTGATCGCGGCCCTGGAGCCGACCTTCGGCGGGATCAATCTCGAAGACATCAAGGCGCCTGAGTGCTTCGAGGTGGAGAAGCGCCTGCGCGAGCGCCTGACGATCCCGGTCTTCCATGACGACCAGCACGGCACCGCGATCATCGTCGGCGCCGCCGTGCGCAACGGCCTCGATCTCGCCGGCAAGAAGATGGCGGAGGCGAAAATCGTCGCCTCGGGCGCCGGCGCGGCGGCGCTGGCCTGCCTCGAACTGCTGGTCGCGCTCGGCGCGCGGCGGGAAAACATCTTCGTCTCGGACATCGAGGGCGTGGTCTATAAAGGCCGCAACAAGCTCATGGACCCGATCAAGGAAACTTTCGCGCAGGACACCGCCGCGCGTACGCTCGCCGAAATCATCCCCGGAGCCGACGTCTTCCTGGGCCTTTCCGCCGGCGGCGTGCTCAAGCCCGCCATGGTCAAGACCATGGCGCCGACGCCGCTGATCCTGGCTTTGGCCAATCCCAATCCCGAAATCCTGCCCGAGGACGCGCTCGCCGTCCGGCCCGACGCGATGCTGTGCACCGGCCGTTCGGATTATCCCAACCAGGTCAACAACGTCCTCTGTTTCCCCTATATTTTCCGCGGCGCGCTCGACGTCCACGCCACCACCATCAACGAAGCGATGAAACTCGCTTCCGTCGAGGCCATTTCAGCGCTGGCGCGCGAGGCGCCCTCCGACGTGGTGGCCCGCGCCTATAGCGGCGTCGCCCCGGTCTATGGCAAGAATTCGCTGATCCCGTCGCCCTTCGACCCGCGTCTGATCCTGCGCATCGCGCCGGCCGTCGCCCGCGCCGCGATGGACAGCGGCGTCGCCAAAAAGCCGATCGAGGATTTCGACGCCTATCAGGAAAAGCTGGAGCGCACCGTCTATCGCTCCGGCTTCATCATGAAGCCGCTGATGCATGCGGCCAAGGCCCATCCCAAGCGCGTGGTCTATAGCGAAGGCGAGGACGAGCGCGTGCTGCGCGCGGTGCAATCGGTGATCGAGGAAGGCATCGCCAAGCCGATCCTGATCGGCCGGCGCGGCGTGGTCGAGAAGAGGCTCAAAACCTTCGGCCTGTCGATCGCCCCCGACCGCGATTTCGAGCTGATCGATCCGCAGGACGACCCGCGCTACAACGATTATGTCGCTACATTGCTGTCGGTCGCCGGGCGGCGTGGCGTCAACCCCGCAACCGCGCGCACTTTGGTGCGCACCAACGCCACCGTCATCGGCGCGCTGGCGCTGGTCCGTGGCGAGGCCGACGCCTTGCTGTGCGGGCTGGAAGGGCGGTTCGGCGCGCGCCTCGCCTATCTGCGCGACATCGTCGGCGTCGCGCCGGGGATCAGCGATTATTCGTCGATGAGCATGCTCATTACCGGCAAGGGCGCTTTCTTCATGGCGGACACCCATGTCCGGCGCGATCCGACCGCGGCAGAGGTCGCCGAGACCGCCCTGCTCTGCGCGGTCCATGTTCGCCGCTTCGGCGTCGAGCCCAAGATCGCTTTGCTGTCCCATTCGGATTTCGGATCGGACAGTTTTTCGCCAGCGGCGGCGAAGATGCGCGAAGCCATGGAGATCATCCGCCAGCGCGCGCCCGATCTCGAAGTCGACGGCGAAATGGCGGCCGACACTGCCCTCTCGCAGGATGTGCGCAACCTCGTCCTGCCCGGATCGCTGCTCAAAGGCGAGGCCAATGTGCTGATCATGCCGGATCTGTCCTCCGCCAATATCGCCTATCAGATGACGAAAACCCTGACCGACGCCTTGCCCGTCGGCCCGATTCTGCTCGGCGCGGCGAAACCCGCCCATGTCCTGACGCCTTCGATCACCGCGCGCGGCGTGGTGAACATGACCGCGGTCGCGGTCGGCGAGGCGCAACGCCGGGACGATGAGGACGACATGGCTTGACGCAACGCAAAAGGGCGGGACAAAGACGTTAAAAATCATTAAGTTCCAGGGCATGAACGATTCAGACCTCGCCCTCGCCCTGTCCCGCCGCATTTTCGGCTACGCCCGCCTCGACCCCGGGCTCAAGGTGATCGACCGGGTCGGTGCGCTCATGGATTGGGCGCCCCCGCCCGGCGCCCTCATTACGGAATCACCCGTTTTTTTCGCAATGGAGCTGGAATTCGACGCTCTGCGCGAGGGGCGCCGCGTCGCCCTCGACCTGCCCGGCGTGCGGCTTCCGCCCGAAGACTCAACGCCGTTTTCGGTTTCGGTCCTGTACGCGCCCCGACCTGAACGCTTCCTGGTTTTCGTCAACTCTGATTGCGGCGCGCTGGAAGTCGAGCGTCAGTTCGCCCAGGAAAGGCGCGAGGCGCTCCTGCTTGCCGATCAGGCCGCCGCCGCCGGACGGCTGATCCGCGAACAGGCGGCGCTTTATTGCGACATCGTCGAAAGCGCCAACGATCTCGTGTTCCGCCTCTCGACCGATCTGCGGGTCACTTTCGTCAACGCCTTCGCCTGCGCCGTGCTACGCGAGGACGAGCGCTTCCTGCTCGGCCGTGCGATCGACGACGTATTGGGCCATTCGCCCCAGGACGGCTGGCGCGCCCTGCTGGGGCCGGCCGACGACGCCTCCTTCGAACAGGAATTGCAACTCCCCGGCGGCGCTTCGGTATGGATCTGGTGGAGCGTGCACTGGGTCGGGGACAAGAACGGCCCCGGCGAATTCCAGGCTTTGGGCCGCGACGTCACGGATCTTCGCCGTTTGCGCGCGGAGGCCGCGCGCGGCGCCGACGAGGCCCGCCGCGCCGCCGTCATGCGCGAGCGCCTGCGCATCGCCCACGACCTGCACGACACTTTGGTCCAGTCGTTGGTGGCGCTCGCGCCGCAATTGCGGCTGATCCGAAAGGTCGCCGGGCCTGACGCGTCGCCGCGCCTGCTCGAAGAACTGACCCACGCCGACACCGCCGTGCGCGACGGCTTGGCTCGGGCCCGCGCCGCGCTCTCCGACCTGCGAGGCCAGACCGTCGAAAGCCAGGGCCTGGGCGCGGCGCTGGAGGCTTTGGCCGCGCGCTTCTCCTCGCGCACCGGCGTCCATACCCTCGCCGAAATCGACGAGCACGCGCGGCCCGTCAGCGGCGCGGCGGCCGCGGCCCTTTACCGGATCGCGGAAGAAGCATTGCGCAACGTGGAATTGCACGCCAATGCGCGAGGCGTGAGTTTGCGGCTTTCCGCCGACCCGTCACGCGCCGTCGCGCTGATCGTCGCCGATGACGGACAAGGCTTCGAGCCGGTCGAGGTCCAACCCGGCCATTTCGGCCTGATGGGGATGCGCGAGCAGGCCGACATGATCGGCGCGTCTTTCGATCTGCGCGCCGAAAAAGGCGGCGGCGTCCGGATCGAAGTCACGCTCCCCGGCCCGCGAAGCGCAGGGACGGAAACGCCTTTCAGCCATAAGTCTTAACGAAGACTATTCTGTTTAATGGAAGCCGATTCAGCTTCAAGCGCGTGGCGAATTCATCGCCGCCGCGCCTCATTTAGCCCAATTAGATTATAATTTATTGTTTTTAAATGAAATTGCAATTTTCTAAAAAAGCCGTTAAAAGATTTCGCGGAAACTTCATCTGGCTTGGCTCAAGCTCTTACGCCCTTTCTGGCCCGGCGCGCCGTTCCGATCGATCGCGGCTTGCGTCCGGGGCCAAAATACGGGCCTTTTCGCCGGCCGTTGCGGTTTTTCGCGTCAGACGCCTGGCGTCGCTCGCCCGTGCGGACGAAACTGTTTACGAAATTAAAACATGCTGTTGAATCGCACGGCCATGAAGTTTTCGCAAAACTGTTTTCCTCTCATGGGGATTGACAACGAGGCGTCGCGCCTTTTCGCGGCGGGGGAAATTCATTGCGGCCGGACGAACGCATTCGCATTCTGATCGCCGAGGATCAGCCGATGATCCGGAGGGCTTTCGCCTCCATGCTGGCGCTGGAGGCGGATTTCGAAATCGTCGCTCAGGCCGCCGACGGCGTGGAGGCGGTTCAGGCGGCGCGCCGCTACCTGCCCGACGTCGTGCTGCTCGACATCCAGATGCCGCGCCTCAACGGCATCGCCGCGACGCGCCAAATCCTGTGCGACTGCCCCGAAGCGCAGGTGATCATCCTGACCACTTACGACACCGACGACCTGATCTTCGACTCGATCTGCGCCGGCGCCCAGGCCTATCTGCTCAAGGACGCCGACGAGAACGAAATTCTCGACACCATCCGCGCCGTCTCGCGCGGCCAGTCCCGTCTCGCGCCCAATGTCGCGCGCAAATTGCTCGACGAATTCCGCCGCGTCCGGCGCGCCCCGAACCTCGCCGACGGGATCGCCCCGGAAGAGCCGCTGACCGACCGGGAGAACGCGATCCTCCAACTCATCGTCGCGGGCAAGGGCAATCGAGAGATCGCCACGCAACTCCGGCTCGCCGAAGGCACCGTGAAGAATTACGTCAGCCGGATTCTCGAAAAGCTGAACGCGCGAAGCCGCACCGAACTCGCCGTCAAGGCGCTCAACCGCCGTATCGATTGACACGGAATTTCCGAACGGCGTCTCCGTGAAACGCTCGGCGACTCACGGAAACCACAGGAAAAGGACCGCGCTGGCGCGGTCCAGTTCAAATTCCCGCACAAACGGGGCTCAGCGCCCCGTCAGATTGGCCTTGGCCCGCGCCCACCAGCCGGAACGCTTCGGCATGTTGGGATCGGCCGCGGTAATGACCGGCAGTTCCGGCTGGGCCGGCTCCGCCGCGTGAGCGGGCTCGTCGGGGTTGGGCGCCGACGGAACGACCGAAAGCGGGCTCGGGGCCTCCGCCTCTTGGGCAGGCGTCTCTCGGGCAGGCGTCTCTCGGACAAGCGCCTCTTGGACAGGCGTCTCTTGGACAGGCGTCTCGGCCTTCGCTTCCCTTTCGGCCGGGGCTACCGCCTCGTCCGCCGGCGCAACTGCTTCGGGCGTCTCGGCGACAGGATGCGGCTCGGCGTTCCAGGTGGGAAGCGGCGGGAAATCCCGCGTCTCCGCCAGGGTCTCGATCAGCGCGTCGCCGCCTTCATCCGCCGCCGCGGCCTCGTCCGACGTCCCCTCGCCGGATTCCGCGCTCTTGCGCCAGTCGCCCGCGAATTCGACGATTTCCGCGCCCGACCGGCTGCGGTTGCGGCGACGCCACGCGCCGCGTCCGCGGCGGCGTTCTTCGCCGCCCTCACGCGCGCTATTCTCGGCGCCGTCCTCTTCCGCCACGGCCGTAACGAGGTCGCCGGCGATTTCAGCGACCGTCTCCAGCCCTTCATCCGAGGGCTGCGGCGCATTCGCGTCCACGCCCACCGATTCGCGTTCGAAACCGCGCCCACGCCCGCGGCGGCGACGACGGCGGCGGCGCGTGTCTTCGCCCCGCTCATCGGCATTTTCCGCCTCTTGAGCCTCCTGGAACTCTTGAGCCTCGATTTCGGCTTCCTCTTCGAATTCCGCTTCAAGCTCGGCGTCGCCGATCGGTTCGATATCCTCGATAGGCCGGCGCGGATCGAAGCGCCGCGCCGGATCGGACGGGCCGACGGCGGGTTCGCCGCGCTCCAGGGTGTGATAAGCGCCGCCGGTCAGCGAATCGTCGGCGGCGATGGTCACAGAAACGCCGAAGCGCTCCTCGATCAGCCGCAACAATGAGCGCTTGTGGTTCAGTATATAGAGGGCGATGTCCGTGCGGGTGCGCAGGACGATGTTATGCGACGCACTCTTGATCAGCGCGTCCTCCAGAACGCGCATCACATGGACGGCGACGGAGGCTGTCGAGCGCACGGTTCCCGCCCCCGCGCAATGCGGGCAGACGACCGACGAACCTTCCAGCACGCCGGTGCGGATGCGCTGGCGCGACATTTCCAGCAGGCCGAAATGGGAAATGCGGCCGACCTGGATGCGGGCGCGATCGTCCTTCAGCGCTTCCTTGAGCCGGCGCTCGACCGCCCGATTGTTCCGGCTCTCCTCCATGTCAATGAAATCGACGACGATGAGGCCGGCGAGATCGCGCAGCCGGAGCTGGCGCGCCACCTCGTCCGAGGCTTCGAGATTGGTGCGAAGCGCCGTGTCCTCGATATTGTGCTCGCGGGTGGAACGGCCTGAATTGACGTCGATCGCGACGAGGGCCTCGGTCTGGTTGATGACCAGATAGCCGCCGGATTTCAGCGTCACCTGGTTGTGGAACAGGGCGTCGAGCTGCGATTCCGCGCCCCATTTGGCGAAGATCGGCTGGGGATCGCGATAATGATGCACGTTCTTGACGTGCGAGGGCATCAGCAGGCGCATGAAGTCGCGCGCCTCGCGATGGCCGTTCTCGCCCGCGACCACGACCTCGTCTATGTCCTTGTTGTAGAGGTCGCGGATGGCGCGCTTGATCAGCGAGCCCTCCTCATAGACCAGGGCGGGGGCGCTGGAGGTCAGGGTCAGTTCCCGGACCTGTTCCCACATGCGCATAAGATATTCGAAATCGCGCTGAATTTCCTGCTTGGTGCGCGAGGCCCCCGCGGTGCGCAGGATGACGCCCATCCCTTCCGGAACGTCGAGGTCCTGCGCGATCTCCTTGAGGCGCTTGCGGTCGCCCACGTCGGTGATCTTGCGCGAAATGCCGCCGCCGCGCGCGGTGTTGGGCATCAGGACGGAATAGCGGCCGGCGAGCGACAGATAAGTCGTCAATGCCGCGCCCTTGTTGCCGCGCTCCTCCTTGACGACCTGGATCAGCAGCACCTGCCGACGCTTGATGACTTCCTGGATCTTATATTGGCGGCGCAGGCGGGGCGCGCGGTAATGTGTCTCGTCCATGGCGTCGCCGCCAAGCAGTTCGACCGACTCTTCTTCCTCGTGCTCGCCGTTCTCGCCTTCGTTTTCGCGCTCGTTTTCGTTCTCGCCCTGGCTCCTTTTCCTTGCGCGGGTTTCGCGCTCCCGGCCTGCTTCGGAGCCATTCTGCTGCACGAGATCGAGGAAATCGCGGGCGCGCGCCTCGTCGTCCTCGGCGGCCTCGTCCTGCGACTCGCCGTTCTCCTCGCCGTTCTCCACGCGGTCGGCGGCGGCCTGGGGCGCGAGCGCGGCTTCCGCGCTCTCTTCGCCGGATTCGACCACGGCGAAGCCTTCGGGATCGCTGGCCAGTTCATGATCCTCGGGCAGCCATTCCGGCGCCTTTTCGGCCGGCGCTTCCCCGGCCGGAGCCTCCTCCGCCGCGGATTCCCCGGTCGCGGATTGCTGGGCTCGCGCCTCGTCGGCCGGAGCCTCGGCGACGGGCGCTTCGGCCGCGACCGCCTCGGCCGGGACGGGCTCGCCCACTTCCGCGGCCGTTTCGACGGTCTCCTCGTCCGTTTCGACCGCGCCGGCCTGTTCGTCCTCGGCGGCGAATTCGCCGGTCACCCGCTCGTCGTCGTGATTGCGGCGGCGCTCGGCGCCGCGCCGGCTGCGGCGGCTGCGGCGGCGGCTTGAATCTTCCTCGTCCTCCTCGCGATGCGCGCGGATCTCCTCCTCGAGCAGAGCAGCCCGGTCGGCGTGGGGAATCTGGTAATAATCGGGATGGATTTCGGAAAAGGCGAGAAAGCCGTGGCGATTCCCACCATATTCGACGAAAGCCGCCTGCAGAGACGGTTCGACACGGGTGACTTTCGCCAGATAGATATTGCCGCGCAGCTGTTTCTTGGAAGCGGACTCGAAATCGAACTCCTCGACCCTATTTCCACGCAGCACCACCACCCGCGTCTCTTCGGGGTGGGAGGCGTCGATAAGCATTTTGTTGGCCATTGCGAACTCTTTTGGGCAAGGCGCGGCAAAGGGCCGCGTCGGCCTTCGCGCGCGCTCCCGCCGGCGGAATATGCTCCGGCAGGAGAACGCGCGCCGCGACGCGCCCGTTCGGGCGCGCCTTGCGATGTGTGGTTGCGGATGATTGTGGATTGCAGATGGACCGCGCGAAAGCGCGGCGCGAAATGACGGACGCGAGGCCCTGCCGGCGCCTCGGAACGCCGGAGGCCGGCAAACAGGGGCTCGCTAGATCATGTTCCGCCCGAAGATGGGCGTTCGTGCTCTGGATCGCGAAGCGACCGGCGTCGGGAGCCATCCTTTTGATGAACTGACGACGGACGTCTGACGGCATCCTTGGGGGACGCGCCCCCCCACGGCGCGCGAGAGCGCCGAAAATATCCTCGATGCCGGCCTTCACGCGGGCCAAGACACCGGCGTGAAGTCTTTTTGCGAGCACGAACAAATTTCCACCCATCCTCCAGCGCGTCAGCGACGCCGGACAAGATCCGAAACGGCTGACGAGCAGGGCGCGGCGCAAACCCCGTCCGTGCGAATGGGCCCACGATTTCCGGGGTGCGCCGTGGCGGGAAGGCCGTTTCCTCATCGTTCGGCGCGAATCGTCTCGCCCGAACCGGAACACCTCCCTTGTAAACGACAGAAAGCCACTTTGGCAAGTTTCCCACGCCTGTGGCCGTCGAGCAACAGCTAGGGCTCCGGGAACGGCTTATCAAGGTAAACGGTTCTTAATATTTTCATGATCTGACTCGGCTGCCGCCGCCTCGCGGATCGAACAGCAACGTCCCTGGATCGCGACATGCGCCTGGTCATGGCCATCAATCTCCTGAAGCGGGCCGCTTTTGCCGCCGCGGCGGCGCTCGTCTGCGCCGCGCAGCCGACTGCGGCGCGCGCCGAAACCGCCCTGCCGATCGCGATCGCTGCCCACACGGACGTTCGAGGCCGCGAAACCCGCCTGTCCTTCACCCTGCAATCCTGCCTCCCGACTGAGGCCTATCTGCTGGGCAATCCGGCGCGGGCGATTGTCGATCTGCCCGAGGTCAATTTTCAGATCGATCCGGCCCAGGGCGAAGCGCAGCCCGCCAAGAAGCGGCGTCACCGCCATCATGCTGAGCCCGCGCCGAAAGCCGGCCTCATCGCCTCTTATCGTTTCGGGCGACTCGCGCCCGGCAAATCGCGCATCGTCGCCGACCTCACCGGCCCCGCCGCCATCGTTTCCTCGTCCTGCGCGCCGGTTCCGGGCGCAGACGAACTGACGCTCGTCCTCGCCCCCGCGTCCGACGCCGATTTCAAGGCCGCGGCCCGGGCGGGCGCGCGACGTCAAGCCCTCGCCGACGCCCCGCCTCCGCTTCCGCCAGCGCAGCCGCCGTCGGAAAAGCCGGTCGTCGTCATCGATCCGGGCCATGGCGGCGTGGACACCGGCGCGCTTAGCAAGCATCATGCCATCGAGAAATTCATCGTGCTCGATTTCGCCAAGGCGCTCGGCGCGAAATTGACCGCGAGCGGCCATTATCACATCGTGTTCACCCGCACCGACGACACCTTCGTCTCCCTCGGCGAAAGGGTGCGCATCGCCCGCCGGCTCAATGCCGCGCTTTTCGTTTCGGTCCACGCCGACTCGCTGCCAAGCGATGGCGACGAGGTCTCCGGCGCCACCATTTACACCGTTTCCGACCGTGCTTCAGACGCCGAGGCCGCGAAGATCGCCGAACATGAGAACATGGCCGATTCCGCCGCGGGCGAAGAGACGAAAGAAGACGCCGGCGACGTCAACGACATCCTGTTCGATCTCACCCGGCGCGAGACCCGCGCCTATTCCAGCGTCTTCGCGCGCTCCCTCGCCCAATATTTCAAGGTCGCGGCGCGGCTCAACAAAAACCCCAGGCGCTCCGCCGGTTTCGTGGTCCTCAAGTCGCCCGACGTGCCCTCGGTTCTGCTGGAGCTCGGTTATCTTTCCAATGCGCGCGACGTCTCCGACCTGACCTCGCCGGCCTGGCGGGACAAGGCCACGACCCAGGTCGCCAAGGCCATCGACAATTATTTCGCGATGCGCCAGCCAGCCGGCCTTCCCGCGGCCTCGGCCGACGCCGCCCTTAAAGCGACACAAAGCGGCGGCAACTAACTGGCCTGAGAATCGAGCCGGGCCGCCGCGATTTCCGCGGCGTCGCGCCTGCGGGTTTGGCCGGCGTATTTCTGGCCCGCCGGCAAATTCGGTGCTATAGCCGGGCTCGGCTACGCGATCAGATTCAGCGCATGGCAGGCGGCGCGCCGGAGTGACGCCGCGAAAGGTGAATGAATGCGTTTTATCGCCCGGTTCCTCGGCTTTCTCTTCGCAACGGGCACGATCCTTTTCGTCCTGGGCGCGGCGGCGGCCGGCGGCCTCATCTATGTTTATTCCAAAGACCTGCCGGACTATACCCAGCTCAAGAATTACGAGCCGCCGATCATGACCCGCATCCATGCGGGGGACGGCTCTATTCTCGCCGAATACGCTCATGAACGGCGGCTCTACCTGCCCTCCTACGCCATTCCCAAACTGGTGAAGGAAGCCTTCGTCTCGGCCGAGGACAAGAATTTCTATCATCACCACGGCATCGACCCGGAAGGCGTCGTGCGCGCCGTCATGGTTTTGCTCCAGGGCACCCGCCATGTGCAGGGCGCCTCGACCATCACCCAGCAGGTCGCCAAGAACTTCCTCCTGACCAACGAGCGTTCCTTCAACCGCAAGATCAAGGAGGCGCTGCTCAGCTTGCGCATCGAGCAGGCCTATTCCAAGGACCGCATCCTCGAACTCTATCTCAATGAAATCTATCTCGGCCTCGGCAATTACGGCATCGCCGCGGCCGCCCTGAATTATTTCGACAAATCGGTCAACGAGCTGACGCTCGCCGAGGCCGCCTATCTCGCCGGCCTGCCCAAGGGTCCGAACAATTACAATCCCTTCCGCAACCGCGAGGCCGCGATCGCCCGCCGCAATTACGTGATCGAACGCATGGTCGAAAACGGCTATGTCACGCGCAAGGAGGGCGACGCCGCCATGGCCGAGCCCCTGAATGTCAATCCGCGCGTGCTCTCGCCCGATTCGATGGAGGCCGGCTATTTCGCCGAGGAGGTCCGCCGCGAGCTCAACGAACGCTACGGCGACAAGAAGCTCTACGAGGGCGGCCTCTCGGTGCGCACCACCCTCGATCCCAAGATGCAGCTGATGGCGCGCAAGGCGCTGGTCGACGGTCTGGTTCGCTTCGACGAGGCCCATGGCTATCGCGGCCCGATCAAGCAGATCGACATCGGGGCTGACTGGGGCCAGGCGCTAGGGCAGGTTCCCGCGCTGGGCGACGTCGCGCCCTGGCGTCTCGCCGTCGTGCTCGACGTCAACGATTCGGGCGCGCGCATCGGCCTCCAGCCGCCGCGCGAGAAATCAGGCGATCTTTCGCCGCAGCGCGTGACCGGAGTGATTCCGCCGGAAGGCGCCCGCTGGACCCGCAAGCGTCTGCGTCAGGCGCTGACGTCCGGCGACGTCGTCTATGTCGAGCCGATGGACGACAAGCCCGGCATGTACCGCCTGCGCCAGGTCCCCGAGATTTCCGGCGCCCTGATCGCAATGGACCCCTATACTGGCCGCGTCTTCGCCATGGTCGGCGGCTTCTCCTTCGATCAATCGTCGTTCAACCGCGCCACCCAGGCGCTGCGCCAGCCGGGCTCGTCCTTCAAGCCGATCGTCTATTCGGCGGCGCTGGACAATGGCTATACCCCCTCCTCGATCATCCTCGACGAGCCGATCGAGATCGTCCAGCCCAATGGCGACGTCTGGCGGCCGGAGAATTTCGAATCCGGCCATTACGGCCCGCACACCCTGCGCTACGGCGTCGAGCATTCCAAGAATCTGATGACCGTGCGGCTCGCGCGCGACATCGGCATGCCGCTGATCGCCGAATATGCCCGCCGCTTCGGCGTTTACGACGACATGCTGCCGGTTCTCTCCATGTCGCTCGGCGCCGGCGAAACCACGCTGATGCGCATGGTCACCGCCTATTCCATGCTCGACAATGGCGGCAAGCGCCTCAAGCCGACCCTGATCGATCGCATCCAGGACCGCTGGGGCCATACGATCTACCGTCACGACGACCGCGAATGCCTCGGCTGCGACGCGCAGAAATACGAGCCCGGCAACCTGCCAAAGCTCGTGGACCACAGCGAGCAGGTGATCGACCCGCTCACCGCTTATCAGATGACCTCGATCATGGAAGGCGTGATCCAGCGCGGCACCGGCGTTTCGATCAAGGTCCTCAACCGCCATCTCGCCGGTAAGACGGGCACGACCAACGACGCCAAGGATCTCTGGTTCGTGGGCTATTCGCCGGACCTCACGGTCGGCGTCTATCTCGGCTATGACAAGCCGCGCTCGACGGGCGCATCCGCTCAGGCCGCGCTCTATGCCGCGCCCATCTTCCGCGACTTCATGAAAATGGCGCTCACCGGCAAGCCGGACACGCCGTTCCGCGTGCCGCCAGGCATCAAGCTGATCTCGGTCGATCTCCGCACCGGCATGCGCTCGTCCGGCCCCGGCTCGATCCTTGAGGCCTTCAAGCCCGGCACCGCGCCGCCCGAATCGTACAGCGGCGGCGGCGGCGGCGGCGGAGGCGCGGCCGGCACGGACCAGCAGGTCGGCTCGGGAACGGGCGGGCTTTACTGACGGGCAGTTGCCCCTTATCTGTGCCTTTCCTTTCTCGAATCAGGAATCGTCATGCGCGCGGAAGCCGTGTCACTTGTAGAGCAGATCAAGCAGTCGGTCGGGCTGCTGAGGAGGCATCTTTGACGTCGAAACCTCGACGCGCCGCCTCGCCGAACTGAACGCCAAATCCGAAGAGCCCGATTTCTGGAACGACGCCGAAACGGCGCAGAAGCTGATGCGCGAGCGCACCGAGCTTGAGGACCGGCTGGGCTCGCTCGCCCGGTTCGAGAGCGAGCTGGAAGACGCCATCACCCTGGTCGAACTGGGCGAGATGGAAGGCGACACCGCCGCCGAGCAGGAGGGACTCGACCAGCTCAAGGCCATCAAGACCGAGGCCGACCGCCGTCAGGTCGAGGCTTTGCTCTCGGGCGAGGCCGACGCCAATGACACCTTCATCGAAGTCCATTCCGGGGCCGGCGGCACCGAGAGCTGCGACTGGGCGCGGATGCTCTTGCGCATGTACACGCGCTGGGCCGAACGCCACAAGTTCAAGGTCGAACTGATCGAAGAGACGGCGGGCGACGAGGCCGGCATCAAATCGGCGACTATTCTGGTCAAGGGCCACAACGCCCATGGCTGGGCCAAGACCGAATCCGGCGTACACCGCCTGGTGCGTATCTCGCCCTTCGATTCCAACGCAAGGCGCCACACCAGCTTCGCCTCGGCCTGGATCTATCCGGTGATCGACGACAAGATCGACATCCAGATCAACGAAGCCGACTGCCGCATCGACACCTATCGCTCGTCGGGTGCTGGCGGCCAGCACGTCAACACGACCGATTCGGCGATCCGCATCACCCATATCCCGTCGGGCATCGTGGTCGCGTGCCAGATGGAGCGCTCGCAGCACAAGAACCGCGCCACGGCCTGGAACATGCTGCGCGCCCGCCTCTACGAGCAGGAACTGGAGCGCCGCGAGGCCGAGGCGAACAAGATCAATGCGACCAAATCGGAGATCGGCTGGGGCCACCAGATCCGCTCCTATGTGCTGCAGCCCTACCAGATGGTGAAGGACCTGCGCACCGGCGTGGTCTCCGGCACCCCGGACGAAGTTCTCGACGGCGACCTCGACGCCTTCATGGAGGCGGCGCTGGCCCAGCGCGTCCATGGCGGCGGCCCGGAGAAGGTCGAGGATGTGGAATAAGCTCAGCCAGCCGTCCATAGATGACGGTTCTTGAGGCCTGCTCAAGCCAGCAACGGCGCCAAAGCATCGCCGCCGGCGTCACGCCGCAGGCCAAGCACGCGTAACGGCGCGGTCCAGCGCGCGATTTCCGCCAATGTGTCGTCGAACGAGACGGTCGCCTCGCCGCTCTCGCTGACGACAAGGGCGGCAATCTTCACGCCCCTTGCGCGCAAGGCCTCGACTGCCGTGAGCGTGTGGCTGATCGTGCCGAGATAATCGCCGACTACCAGAACGACCGGGGCGCCGGCGGCGACGATCCAGTCGAGCACGGTTTTTTTGTCGTCCAGCGGGACCATCACCCCGCCGACGCCTTCGATCAGAACGAGATCGGCGTTTTCCTGTAAGGCACTGAGTGAAAGGGACAAAATAGCGTCACAATCAAGTGTTTTCCCCTCCGCCCGCGCCGCCATGTTCGGCGCGAGTGGCGCGGCAAAGCGCCAGGGAGAGACGCGCGCGACATTTTCCTCCGTCGGCGCCTCGCCGAGCGCGGCGAGGATTTCTCCCGTATCCGACCCCGCGATTTCCTGCTTGTCGAAGCCCGAGATGACGGGCTTATAGGCGGCGACGCTCATGTTTTTCGAACGCGCCAGCCGGATCAGCGCCGTGGTGACATAGGTCTTGCCGATCCCGGTGCCGGTCGAAGTGATGAAATATTTTATGGCCATGCCCGCGAACGACCTGCTCGAACATCTTTGGCTGCCTTATACCCAGATGAAGACCGCCCGCCAGCCCTTAAAGGCGGTCTCGACCCAAGGCGCGCTGATCCGCATCGCCGACGGCCACGAACTGATAGACGGGATCGCCAGCTGGTGGACCGCCTGCCACGGCTACAACCATCCCCATATTCTGGCGGCGCTCCGCGAGCAACTAGAACGCATGCCGCATGTGATGTTCGGCGGGTTGGTCCACGAACCGGCGCTCAAACTAGCCGCACGGCTGGCGGAAAAGACACCCGGCGACCTGAATCACGTTTTTTTCGTCGACAGCGGCTCGGTGGCGGTCGAAGTAGCGATGAAAATGGCGGTGCAATATTGGCTCAACCAGGGCCGGAGCCGCCCGCGCATGGTTTCGTTCCGCTACGGCTATCACGGCGACACCATGGCCTGCATGTCGGTCTGCGATCCCGACGAATCGATGCACAGCCTGTTCAAGGATTATCTGCCGAAGCAGATTCTCGCCGAACTGCCGGTCGATGAAGCGTCCGAACAGGCCTTCGACGACCTGCTTGCGCGGGAAAAAGAAAAAATCGCAGCGGTGCTGATCGAGCCTCTTGTCCAGGGCGCGGGCGGAATGAAATTCCATGCGCCCGAAACCCTGCGCCGCGTGGCCGACGCCTGCGCCCGCCAAGGCGTGCTGCTGATCGCGGACGAAATTTTTGTCGGCTTCGGCCGCACCGGCACGCTTTTCGCCTGCGAACAGGCTGGCGTGACGCCGGACATTCTCTGTCTCGGCAAGGGCCTGACCGGGGGCGCGCTGTCGCTCGCGGCGACGCTTGCGCGGCCCCATGTTTACGAGGCGTTTCTCTCCGACGATCCGGCTCGCGCCCTGATGCACGGCCCGACCTTCATGGCCAATCCTTTGGCCTGCGCCGCCGCCAACGCCTCGCTCGACCTGTTCGAGATCGAACCACGCCTGGAACAGGTCGCGCGAATCGAGTCGCTTCTGCGCGAGGGGCTCGCGCCCTGCGCCAAAATCCCCGGCGTGCTCGATGTGCGGGTCAAAGGCGCGATTGGCGCCGTGCAATGCGCCACGCTCGGCGATGCGGCGAGCTTAAGAGCGACATTCGCCGAACAGGGCCTCTGGATCCGCCCGTTCGGCGACATCGTCTATCTGACGCCCGCCTTCACCATTGCGGAAGTTCAGCTCGCCGCCCTGACCTCAGGCATTTGTTCGACGCTGCCGGGATGGCTGTCGAGATCGTAATGGGCGTTGCGCTCCTGAATCTCCTGGACTTTGAGCCCTAAGCGGTCGATTAGCGCGCGGTCGGCCTCGGCGTCGTTATTGGCCGTGGTCAAAAGCTTCTCGCCATAGAAGATCGAATTGGCCCCGGCCATGAAGCACAAAGCTTGAGCCTCGGCGCTCATTTCGGCGCGGCCGGCGGAAAGCCGCACCCGCGATTTCGGCATGACGATGCGCGCCACCGCGATCATCCGCACCATGTCGAAGGCGTCCACCTGCGCGCGGCCCTCCATCGGCGTGCCGCGCACTGCGACGAGCGCATTGACCGGCACGCTTTCGGGATGCGGATTCATTTCGGAGAGCACACGCAGCAGTGAGGCGCGGTCGAATTCCTTTTCACCCATGCCGATAATGCCGCCGCAGCAGATTTCGATTCCGGCGGCGCGGACATGGCCCAATGTCTCCAGCCGTTCCCGATAGGTGCGGGTCGAGACGATCTCGCCGTAAAATTCCGGGCTGGTGTCGAGATTGTGGTTATAGGCGGTAAGGCCGGCCTCGGCGAGTTTTTGGGCCTGATGCGGCTGCAACATGCCGAGCGTCACGCAGGCCTCCATGCCCAGAGCCCGCACGCCCTTGACCATATCGACCACGGAATCGAATTCCTTGCCGTCGCGCACCGAGCGCCATGCCGCGCCCATGCAGAAACGCGAGGCGCCGGCTTCCCGGGCGACACGGGCGCGGGCGAGCACGTCCTCGACGTCGAACATGGTCTCCTTGGTCTGCCCTGTCTTTTTGGCGTGATGGGCGCTCTGCGGGCAATAGCCGCAATCCTCCGCGCAGCCGCCGGTCTTGATCGACAGCAGGCTCGCGAGTTGGATGGTGTCGTCGTGATATTGACGGTGAACATTTTGCGCGCGATGCACGAGGTCGAGCAGCGGCAGGGCGAAAAGGGCCTCGATCTCTTCCTGCGTCCAGTCGTGGCGGACCGGAGTCTTCCCGGAAATCTGCGGATTGATCGTCATGACGTTCCCGTGACTTATAATTTTGCCTTTTCTTCCGACCCGCCGGAAGAAAAGGCGCCCGCCGGCGTCAGCCGGCGCCGCGCCAGTCGGCGCGGATGCCATCGCCCTTTTCATAGGCCGCTGGCATTCGTCATCCCGCTGTCTTATCAGAATGACCGCAAATGGCAAAAACTCCTGTTTACCGCGCTTATTGCGACGCCCGAACGGCGCAGAACCGCCTGCGCGCTTTGCGCACGGCCGCCCTCGCGCCCGCGGGCCGCATCGTCCGCGACGGACGCGAACTGGTCAATTTCGCGAGCAACGATTATCTGGGCCTGAGCCAGCATCCGGCCCTGATCGAGGCCGCTTGCGCTTATGCGAAAAAATATGGCGCGGGCGTCGCCGCCTCGCGGCTGGTGACCGGCGAGAACCCCGAATTCGCCGCGCTGGAGGCGCGAATCGCCGCCGCCAAGAACCAGCCCGCGGCTCTGGTCATGGCCGCCGGCTACCAGACCAACCTGACGGCGCTCGCGGCCCTGGCCGACCCGGAGATCACGGGCCGCCCGACAACCATTCTGGCCGACCGCCTCGCCCATCATTCCCTGCTGCAAGGCGCATTGCTGTCCGGCGCGCGGCTGATGCGCTTCCAGCACAATGATTGCGACCATCTCGAAAAACTTCTGCGCGCCCGCACGGCCAAGGGCGAATATTGCGTCATCGTCACCGAAAGCGTGTTCGGCATGGACGGCGACATCGCCGACCTCGCCCGCATCGGCGCTTTGGCGCGGGAATTCGCGGCCCTGCTCTATGTGGACGAAGCCCACGCCACCGGCGTTTTCGGCGCGCGCGGCTATGGGCTATGCGAAGATTTCGCCGATCTGGTCGATGTCGCCATGGGCACCTTCGGCAAGGCGCTAGGCGGCTTCGGCTCCTATCTCGCCTGCGGCGAAGACATCCGCGACTTTCTGATCCAGCGCTGCGGCGGCCTCGTCTATAGCACTGGCCTGCCGCCCGCCACGCTCGGCGCGATCGACGCCGCCCTGACCCTTGTCCCGCAAATGGAGCGGGAGCGCCAGGATCTTCTGGCGCGCGGGCGAAAGCTGCGCGCGGCGCTGCGGGCGCAGGGCTGGAACTGCGGGGCGAGCGCGAGCCAGATCGTGCCGGTGATCGTCGGCGCCGAGGAAGAGACTCTTGCGCTCGGCGGCGAATTGGAGCGGCGCGGCCTGCTGGTCGCCGCCATTCGCCCGCCGACCGTGCCGCAGGGCGCGAGCCGCTTGCGCATTTCATTGAGCGCCGCCCACGCCTTGGAGGAAATTGACGCGCTCATCGCGGCTCTGGCTGAATTCGCGCCCCAATATGGAGGAGCGGCGGCATGAGGCTGGTCTTCATCCATGGCTGGGCCCTTGGCCCGGAAAGCTGGGACGCGCTGGCGCCGCTGCTGCCGGCGCCGCAGATCCGCGTCGATCTCGGCTATTTCGGCGCGCCGGACATTCCGCCTTTGCCGAGCGGCGACATTCTCGTCGGCCATTCCGCCGGCCTGCTCTGGGGCTTGAGGCAAAGAGGCGACTGGGCGGGCCTCGTCGCGATCAATTCCTTCGCCCGTTTCTGCCTCGACGCCGCCGGCGAGGGCTGCGTCGAGCCCGCCGCGCTGCGCGCGATGCGCCAGGCCCTGGAGCGCGACGCCAAAGCCTGCGCCGACAATTTTCGCGCTGCCCTTGGCCTCGCGCCCGCGCCGGGAGAGGCGCAGGAGGAGCGCCTCATGGACGGGCTCGACCTGCTGCGCGACTTCGACGCCACACCGCTCGTCGGCGGCAGGCCGGTTCTCGTGCTCGGCGCCGAGAATGACACGCTCGCGCCGGCCGCCGCGTCCCGTCGGCTGGCGGAAATCTCGGGTGGCGCGCTGGCGCTGCATGAAACCGGCGGCCACGGCCTGCCCTGGACCGCGCCGGAATTCTGCGCCGGACAGATTGCCGCCTTCCTGCGCGCTCATGACTTCTGACGTCCCCCGGAATGCGATCGTCGCGGCCTTCGACGCGGCGGCCGAAACCTATGATTCGGCCACGCCCGTCCAGCGCGAGGTCGCGCGCGCCCTGGTCTCCCGCGCCGCCAGCCTGCTGACGGGGCCGCCGCGCAGCATTCTCGACCTCGGCGCCGGGGCCGGCCATGTCATCGGCTTCGCGCGGACCCAATGGCCCGAAGTGGAGCTGACAGCGCTCGACGCCGCGCCCGCCATGCTGCGCCGGCTGCGGGCCAAATTCCCGGGCGTCACGACGATCGCGCGCGACGCGCGCCAGTTGGAAGACCTGCCGCGCTACGACCTGATCCTGTCGAGCATGATGTTGCATTGGCTCGACGATCCGCGCGCGGCGCTGATCGCGTGGCGGGCGCATCTCGCGCCCGGCGGCCTGCTCTGCGTGGCGGCGCCGGTCGAGGGCAGTCTGCGCGAATGGCGCGAACTGACTCGCGCGGCGGGCATGGAAGATGCGGTCTGGGCCTTTCCACCGCAGGATTTCGCCGAAGGGTTAGGCGCGGAAATTCATTTGTCCGATTTTTCCGCGTCTTATCCGGATGCGCGGGCCTTTCTCCGTGCGCTCAAGGACGCTGGCGCGCAAAAGCACCGACCTGGCGTGAAACCCGCGCCCGCGAGCGCGATGCGACGCATCCTGACGAAGGCTAACAGGAACTTCAACGTGACCTATCGGATAGGCTTTATTGCGCTGGGCGACTCCTGAAACCAACCTGGACGAGGTTTGGCGAGAGCCGGAGTCGGAATTTCGTGAAGTCCTCGAGCGTCAGTTCGCAAACGCCTTGAGGACGCTTTCATCGACCGGCGTCAATGACACCGATTCGCCGCAGCCGCAGGATGCGGTTTCGTTGGGATTGTCGAAAGTGAAGGTCGCGGACAATTTGGTGACGGCGAAATCCATCCTGGCCCCGATCAGGAACAGCAGCGCCTTGGGGTCGATCAGCACTTTCGCGCCCTTGTCCTCGACCAGGGTTTCTCCCGGCCGCACGTCCTCCGCCATTTCCACCGTATAGGACATGCCGGCGCAGCCGCCGTTCTTGACCCCGATACGCAGGCCCACCGCCTTGCCGTCGGCGTTTTCGACCAGTTTGCGGACGCGCTCGGCGGCGGCGTCCGTCAGTTCCATGATTGCGCGACCCGACATCTTGCTCCCTTTCAACCGGTTCAAGCTCCGGCGAAATATTTCGATTTTGCGAATATAACATCGCTCCGGCGCGGATTAAAGGCGCGGTCGCTCCGGCATACGCCAACCGCTCTCATGATTGCGTTTGCTCTGGCGTACGCCAACCGCTCTCATGGCTTTAGTTGCTCCGGCGTACGCCAACCGCTCTCATGGCTGCGGTTGCTCTGGCGTACGCCAACCGCTCTCATGGCTGCGGTTGCTCTGGCGTACGCCAACCGCTCTCATGGCTTGCCATCGTTGACTTCGCCGGGCCTTACGCTCAATAGAGGTTCAACTGCCCCGCCCGGGCCGAGGGTTCCATGACATCCGTCACGCTGATCGACAATTACGATTCCTTCACCTTCAATCTGGTGCATTACCTCGGCGAACTCGGCGCCAGGGTGAAGGTGTTGCGCAACGATCAGGCGAGCGTCGAGGAGATCGCGGGCGAGGAGCCGGATTGCATCGTGCTCTCGCCCGGTCCATGCACGCCGCATGAGGCTGGCGTCTGCCTAGACCTGATCCGCGCGGCCAGCGCGCGCATCCCGATCTTCGGCGTCTGTCTCGGCCATCAGGCGATCGGCGAAGCCTTCGGCGGCGACGTCGTGCGCGCGCCCCAGCCCGTCCACGGCAAGGTCGCCGATATTTTCCATGAGCGCGAGATGGTCTTCCACGGCCTGCCCACCCCGTTCAAGGCCACGCGCTATCATTCGCTCGTCGTGCGCCGCGACTCGCTGCCGACCGAACTGGCCGTCACCGCCCAGACCGGCGACGGGCTGATCATGGGCCTGAGCCATCTCACCCGGCCGACCCATGGCGTGCAGTTCCACCCTGAAAGCATCGCCTCGGAGCACGGCCACGCCATGCTGCGCAATTTCCTCGATCTGGCGAAAGCGTGGAACGCCGCCAAGCGAAAGTGAATCATTTGCCTTTGCTTCTGGCGCAGAAGCAAAGGCGTCAGCCGGCGTCAGCCGGCGCCGCGCTGGTCGGCGCGGATACCGTTGGTTTTATAGCTATGGACGCCTTCAAGCCCTTCCTCGCCAAGCTCGCCTCCGGCGCCCGGCTCAGCCGGGAGGAGGCCGAGGCCGCCTTCGACCTGCTGCTGTCCGGCCAATCGACCCCGGCGCAGACGGGCGCCTTCCTCATGGGCCTGCGCGCGCGCGGCGAGACCTTGGACGAAATGACCGGCGCGGTCGCGACCATGCGCGCCAAAATGCTGAAGGTCCAGGCGCCGGAAGGCGCCATCGATATTGTGGGGACCGGCGGCGACGGCGCCCAGACCTATAATATTTCCACCCTCGCCTCGCTGATCGTCGCGGCCTGCGGCGTGCCCGTCGCCAAGCACGGCAATCGCGCCGCCTCTTCTCTTTCCGGGGCGAGCGACGTTCTGTCCGAACTCGGCGTGCGCATCGGCATCGCGCCGAACATCATCGAGCGCAGCCTGCGCGAGGCTCAGATCGGCTTCATGACGGCGCAGGCCCATCACGCCGCCATGGCCCATGTCGCGCCGGTGCGGCGCGAACTCGGCGCCCGCACCTTGTTCAACCTGCTCGGGCCCTTGTCCAACCCCGCCGGGGTCCGGCGCGCCTTGATCGGCGTCTTTTCGGAAAGCTGGATGGAGCCGATCGCGCAAGTCCTCGACGCGCTCGGCGCCGAGGTGGTGTGGATCGTCCACGGTTCGGATGGGCTCGACGAGGTCACGACCACCGGCCCGACCAAGGTTCTGGCGCTCGAACATGGCGCGCTGCGGCGATTTGAGATCACGCCTGAGGAAGTCGGCGTAAAGCACGCTACCCTCAATGATTTGCGCGGCGGAGATCCCGCCCATAACGCCGCCGCCTTGCGCGCTGTGCTCGACGGCGCCAGGAACGCCTATCGCGACATCGCCGCGCTCAACGCCGCCGCCGCCCTGGTCGTGGCGGGCAAGGCCGCGGACCTCGCGACGGGCTTTCGTCTCGCCGGGGAGGCGCTGGACAGCGGCAGGGCGCGCGCAACCCTGGAGAATCTGATAAGAATTTCCAACGAGGACGAAAACCCAAGTACACAGCCGGCGAAATAGGCGCTAAGGTCGAAAAATGTCGGACATATTGCGAAAAATCGAAGCTTACAAGCGGACGGAAATCTCCGAGGCCAAGGTTCGCATGCCCTTGGCGACTTTGGAGCGCAAGGTTCATGACCGCGACCCTCCGCGCGGCTTCCTTCGCGCGATCGAAGCCAGGGTCGAGGCCGGCCTGCCGGCGCTGATCGCCGAGGTCAAGAAGGCCAGCCCGTCCAAGGGCCTGATCCGGGCGGATTTCGACCCGCCGGCGCTTGCCCGCGCCTATGAGGCGGGCGGCGCGACCTGCCTTTCGGTCCTCACTGACGGCCCCTCGTTCCAGGGCAAGCTCGACGATCTCACCGAGGCCCGCGCCGCGACCCATCTGCCCGCCCTGCGCAAGGACTTCCTGTTCGACCCCTATCAGGTCTATGAGGCGCGCGCCGCCGGCGCCGATTGCATCCTCATCATCATGGCCTGCGTCAAGGACGCGGAAGCCAAGGCGCTCAACGCCGCCGCCCACGACCTCCATATGGACGTGCTGGTCGAGGCCCATGACGAGGCCGAACTCGACCGCGCTTTGGCGCTGGAGACGCGACTCGTCGGCATCAACAACCGCAACCTGCGCGATTTCACCGTTTCGCTCGAAAATTGCGAACGCCTCGCGGCGCGCACGCCCAAAGACCGTCTCATCGTCGCCGAGAGCGGAATTTCCACCCATATGGACATTGCGCGCCTGCAAAAGGCCGGCGTCCACACCTTCCTGGTCGGCGAATCCTTGATGCGACAAACCGATCTGACCGAAGCCACGCGCCGCCTGCTCACCGGCGTCGCCGCCGCCCAGCCGGCATGACCGCGGACGAGCCCCGCCTCACCCACATCAACGAGGCGGGCGAGGCGCATATGGTCGATGTCTCGGCCAAGCCGCGCACGGCGCGCGAGGCATTGGCGCGCGGCGCGGTGGCCATGGCGCCCGAAACCTTGGCTCTCTGCCTTTCCGGGCAAGCGAAGAAGGGCGACGTCTTCGCAACGGCGCGCATCGCCGGGATCATGGCCGCGAAGCGCACCCATGAACTCATTCCGCTCTGCCATCCGCTCAATCTGACCAAGATCGAGGTGGAGATTTCGCCTGACCCTTCCCTGCCCGGCCTTAGGGTCGCGGCGCGGGCCAAGGTCGTCGGCGAAACGGGAGTCGAAATGGAGGCCTTGACCGCCGTCTCGGTCGCCTGCCTGACCATCTACGACATGCTGAAAGCCGCCGATCGCGCCATGCGGATCGAAGGCGTCGTCCTCGCCGAGAAAACCGGCGGCAAATCCGGCGATTATTTTCGAGAATAATAAGAACCGTTACACTCTGTCATTGCGGACGTCGCGAACCAATCCGCCTATCAAACTGGCGAAGGATTGCATGGATTGCTTCCCTTCGCGCGCAATGACGGCGCAGGCGGCGTTCCTGCGCAGAGAACCCGTGAGACCTATCCGCCATGAGCGAAAAAAAGCCGCCCCTCTCCGTCGAAGAGGCCCTCGCCGCCATTCTCGCCGGCGTGGCGCCGCTGGAGATTGAAGACACTCCGCTCGCGCTTTGTTTCGGGCGCACTCTCGCGCGCGACGTCGCCGCGCGGCGCACCCAGCCGCCCAAACCGCTCTCCGCCATGGACGGCTATGCCCTTCGCGCCGAAGACGCCGCCAAGGGGCCTCTCAAAGTGATCGGCGAATCCGCCGCCGGGCGCGGCTTCGAACGCCGCTGCGACCCAGGCGAGGCTGTGCGGATCTTCACCGGCGCGCCGATTCCTCAGGGCGCCGACAGCGTGCTGATCCAGGAAGAGGCCGAACGCGCCGGCGATCATGTCGTCGCCAGGGCGCCCGTCAGGCAGGGCCGCAACATTCGCGCCGCCGGCATCGATTTCCGCGATGGCGAGATCATTCTGCGCGCCGGTCGGCGCCTCAGCCCCGCCGATGTCGCCCTCGCCGCCTCGGCCGACCACGCCCATCTGCCGCTGACGCGCAAGCCGCGCGTCGCCGTGCTCTCAACCGGCGACGAACTCACCCCGCCGGGCGAGGAGCGCGGGCCGGACCAGATCGTCGCCTCCAACGCCTTCGCCGTTCTCGGCCTCGTCGCCGCGGCTGGCGGCGAGGCGATCGATCTCGGCATCGCCACCGACCATCTCGACGACATCGAGGCCGCGATCGGCCGCGCCCGGGTTCAGGCCGCCGACATTCTTGTCACCATCGGCGGCGCTTCGGTCGGCGACCGCGATCTCGTGCGCGGGGCGCTGGCCCGCGAAGGCATGGATCTCCAATTCTGGAAGGTCAACATGAAGCCCGGCAAGCCGCTGATCCATGGCCTTATCGGCCCGATGCGCGTGCTTGGCCTGCCGGGCAATCCGGTTTCCGCCGCCGTGTGCGGGGAATTATTCTTGAGGCCCCTGATCCGCGCCCTATGCGGCGACTCGCTGGCCGGCGCCGACCGCAGCGAGCCGGCTCTCGCCGGCGCCGCGCTGCCGGCTGGCGGCCCCCGCCGCGAATATGTGCGCGCGACTTTGGCTCAGAACGCCGACGGCCGCTTCGTCGCGACGCCCCAGCCGGATCAGGATTCGTCCCTCAATTCCGTTCTCGCTCATTCGCAGGCCCTGATCGTCCGCGCCGAACATGCGCCGCCCTGCGCGGCGGGCGAACTCCTGCGCATCCTGCGCCTGGGAGCCTGACATTCCGGAACGATGTCGGGGCGGCAGGGCCTTTCATTGGACCCCGCCGCCCCATCGCCTTCCCTTCCGTGTCTCGCGGTTGAGGGGAGGAACTTACAATCCGGCCAGATATTTCGAGGGATCGACCGGCTTGGAGCCCTTGCGCAGCTCGAAATGGAGCTGGGGCGAGGCGACATTGCCGCTCTGGCCGGAGAGCGCGATGACCTGTCCGCGCTTGACCGTCTCTCCGCGATGCACCTCCAGCGAGCCATTGTTGGCATAGGCGGTGACGAAGCCATTGGGGTGGCGGATCAGCACGAGATTGCCATAGCCCTTGAGTTCGCTGCCGGCATAGGCGACCACGCCATTTTCCGCCGCCTTGACCTGGGTGCCTTCGGGCACGGCGATATTGATGCCGTCATTGCCGCCCGTGCCGAAGGCTTGGATCACGCGGCCGCGGGCCGGCCAGCGGAATTCGGGATTGGCGGAATCCGCCGAAGCGGAAGCGCTCTGCGGCGGCAGGCTCGCCGTCGGGTTCCTGTCGGCCTTCGGCGCCGGCAAATTTTCGCTTTTGGCGACTTTGGTGGTCTCCTTGATTCCGGCCGGAGTCTGCCGCGCCTGCGCGACCTTGGCCGCCTCGGCGGCTTTCGCTTTGGCTTCGCGCACTTGCGCCTCGCGCGCGGCCCGCGCTTCCTTCGCCGCAAGACGCGCAGCCTCGCGCGCCGCCTTCGCCTCAGCCACCTTTTTCTCGGCTTCGGCGGCGTGCATGCCCCCCCCGGTCCTGGCGAAGCGAGCCTTTTCCTTCTCGGCCTTCATCTGAGCCAGATGCGCCTGAGCCGCCTTTTCCTCGGCGAGCTTGGCCTTCTTGTCGGCGCGGCGGGCCGCTTCGTCCAAATTTCGGGCGTCGGCGGCAGACCGCGTGGCAGTCCGGGCGGGCGCCTTGCCCTTGCTCCAATCCATGCGATCGGCGCGCCTCGTCTGCGCCAGTTCCTCGCCGACGAGCGAATGCGCGCCAAAACGATGGGATTCGGTGGACCGCGCCGGTTCAGGCGCACGATAGGGCGCCGGCGCCTCCGCAACTCGCGCGCCGCGGGCCTGATAAACCGGAATCGTCAACCGCGATCCCGGCTCCAGGCGGGCGCGGGGGGCGTAGCCGTTGAGCGTGAGCAAAGTCGAGACCGGCACGCCATAGCGCTGGGCGAGGATTTCGGCGCTCTCGCCCTGGGCGACGACGATCGGCGTCCCGCCGTCGGCGCTCCAGCCGCCGATAGCGTTGGGATTGGTGCGCAAGGCATAGGTCGGGCGCGGCGCCGGCGCATAGGTCGGAGCAGGCGCGGGATAGCTCGCGACCTGCGACGGCGGAGCAAGAGGCGCGCTGGCGATGGGAGCCGGCGGGATTGGATGATCATAGGCTTGCGCTGGATGCCGAGCGGCGTAATGGCGCCGCTCAGGAGGCGGCGGCGCGGCGGGCTTGTCGCCGAAGGGCCGGAAGGCTTCCTTGAAGAAGCTCGAAACTTGCGACGTTGGCGACTGCGGTTCGTTTACCGAACCTGTCGGCGTCCGATCGACCCTGGCGCTGGCGTATGGCGCCCCGAATGAATTGCCGAACTGGCCGGTCTCGGAACATCCGCCCAACAGGATCGTGGCCACGCCGATCAGGGCCACCCGGATTGCGCCTCCGGAATTCTTCACCCTATCCTTCATCACGCCCACCCACGCTTTAACCAACAGCGTCGATTTAAGCGGAACGGGGTTAAAGGAGCGTTTAAGATGAATCGTTGTTCAGCAAAACACGCTCATTAGCAATCTATTAGCCTTAACGTTCGCTGAACAGGCCGCGCAGCAGGCGCTGGGCGCGCCACGGCCCGAGGCTTTGCGCATCGAGTCCGCCCGTTACGGACCAGGTGAATCGCATGAGTTCACAGGCCTCCTCGCCGGCGCGCCGGCTCGCCGCCGCCATCACCCCGCCCTCCCCGAGGGCGCCCGCAATATTCGCCGGGACCTCGTCGATCGCGCCATGGATGAGAATGCGGTCGAAGAGCCCGTAAGCTGGAGAAATCTCGAAACAATCGGCCCAGACCACGGCCACGTTGGCGACGCCCAGCAATTCCAGCCGGCCGCGCGCGTCGAGCGCCAGCCGCTCGAAACAATCGACGCTGACCACTTCGCGCGCGAGCAGAGACAGGACCTTGGCGGAATAGCCGGAGCCCGCGCCGATTTCGAGGACGCGGCTGTCAGGGCGGGGGTTGAGGGCCGCGATCATCCGCGCCAGCGCCGAGGGCGCCTCCATCGTCTGGCCGAAGGGCAAGGGCACGGCGACGTCGCGCAGGGCAAGATCGGCATAGGCCAGGTCGACGAAATTCTCGCGCGGCGCGGCCTCCATCGCCCGCAGCAAGGCGAGATCGACGTCGCTCCGCGCGCGCAGCCGCATCAGCAATTGGGCCTTGGCTTCCGCCCGCGACTGCGCCGAAACCCCAACCGTGGGAAATGCGCTCTGGGGCGGCTCCATGCAAACCTCAGCCGAACGCGCCGGCGAAATGGGCGAGCGCCGGTTCGTCGGTCAGGTCGAGCCGCAGCGGCGTGACGGAAATGCGGTTCTGCGCCACGGCTTCGAGATCAGTGCCCTCGCCCGCTGTGAACTGCGGGCGCTCGAAGGCGATCCAGTAATAAGGATTGCCGCGCCCGTCGAAACGCGCTTCGATCTTCATCAACTCCTGTTCGCGCCTTCCCTGCCGCGCCAGCGTGACGCCCTGCACCGCCGAAGGTTCGCAGGCGGGGAAATTGATGTTCACCAGCACGCCCGGCGGCAGGCCGCGCGCAACCACGTTGCGGATCAGGCCCGGCGCGTGAGCCTCAGCACATTCAAAGAAGGCGCCCGCCTGCGAATAGCATTGCGACAGCGCCATGGAGGGAATGCCCAGCAGCGTGCCTTCCATCGCCCCGGCGATGGTGCCGGAATAAGTGACGTCCTCGGCGACGTTCTGGCCCCTGTTGACGCCGGAGAGGATCAGATCCGGCGGCGCGTCGATCATCAGCTTGCGCACGCCCATGATCACGCAATCGGTCGGCGTGCCCTTCACCGCAAAATGGCGGTCGGTGATCTTGCGCAGGCGCAGAGGGTCGGACAGCGAAAGCGAATGGGCCACGCCCGACTGGTCGGATTCCGGCGCCACCACCATCACGTCTTCGGCCAGCGCCTTGGCGATTCGCTCCAGCACTTTAAGGCCCGGCGCGTGAATGCCGTCGTCATTGGTGATGAGAATGCGCATCGCCGCCTGTCCGATTCGAAGTCCGCCCGCGTCGCCTTATAGCGCGGGCCTCGACGTGAAACAGCTTTTTTGGGGCCGAAATACAACCCGCGATGACGTAGAAAAAAATCACGCCATGGGGAAGCCTGCTGCGCGGTGGGCGGAAACGAAAATCAGAGGCATACCCTTGGCGCGCATGTGGTTTCCCAATTCTCGAAATTTCAGCGCGCGTCCCTTGCCGGCAAAGGCGCAAGGCGCCGCCCCGCCGGCCGGCGCCTCGAAGATTTTCATCCATGTCGCGAATTTTTATCCGGAAACGATCGGCGTCGGCAAATATGCCGGGGAACTGGCCTTCTCCCTCGCCGGCCAGGGCCACACGGTCGAGGTGGTCGCGGCGCCGCCGCATTATCCCGGCTGGACGGTCGCCGCGCCTTATCACGCGCTGAAATATCAGAGGGAAAACATCCGGGGCGTCGATGTCTGGCGCTGCCCGATTCTCACCAGGGCCCGGGGCGGCGTGTTCTGGCGCGTGGCTGCTCCGCTCACTTTCGCCTTGTTCGCCGCGCCCCTCGTGTTCTTCCGGATTCTCTGGACGCGGCCGGACGTCGTCTTCTGCGTCGAGCCTGCCATGGCCTCGTTCCCCGCCGCGCTGGCGGCGGCGAAGCTGACCGGCGCCCGCGCCATCGCCCATGTCCAGGATCTCGAAATCGACGCCGCCTTCGCCATTCACCTGCGCGGCGAGTTCCTGCGCAAAATCGCGCTGGCGCTGGAAAGCCGGCTGTTGCGCGCCTTCGACCTGACGGCGACCATCTCGCATAAAATGCGGGACGCCCTGCTGCGCAAGGGCGTCGCCGGCGCCAAATGCGTCGTTTTCCGCAATTGGGTCGATCTTGACGCCGTCCGTCCCCTGCCCGACGACGCCCCCAACCCCTACCGCGCGGCGCTGGGACTGGCGCCCGGGACTTTCGTCACGCTCTATAGCGGCCATATCGGCAAGAAACAGGCGCTCGATGTCGTCATCGAGGCGGCGCGGCTCTGCCGCAACGAGGAAAAACTGCATTTCGTCATCGCCGGCGAGGGGCCGGAAAAAGCGCGCATGGTCGAACGGTGCCGCGGCCTCGACAACGTCTCCTTCCTGCCGCTCCAGCCGGCCGAGTTTCTCAACGACCTGCTCAATCTCGCCAATCTTCATGTGCTGCCGCAACTCAGGTCGTCCGCCGATCTCGTGCTGCCGTCGAAACTGGCGGGAATGTTGGCAAGCGGCCGGCCGGTGGCCGCCACCGCCGAACCGGATTCGGAACTGGGCGAAATTTTACGCGACGCCGCCTTCCTCACCCCGCCCGAGGACGCCCCCGCGCTCGCCGACGCGATCAAGACGGCCATGCGCCAGGATTTGCGCGCGCTTTCGGAGCGCAGCCGGGAACTGGCGAAGCTCTTCAGCGCGGAAACCATCCTTGCCGAATTCGAGGCGGCGATCCGCGGCGGGCCGCCGCGTCCGGAGGCCCGCCCGCTGCAGACCGAGTTCCAGACAATGCCCGAATGAACCAAACCGGCGCAGGGGTCTCTGGCTATACGCAAGGGAAGCGTCGGCTTCCCCGCGCCAATCACAAGAATCCGCGTCAAAGCGTGCGTCACATGTTTCAGAAGTTACGAGTTCTTGTCGCGTTTTCCCTGTTCGCCGCGCTCTTGGCCGGATGCGCCAATGACGATGTCATTCCCGGCGATCCCGCGGCCGCGACGCAGGCGCACGCGCGCCTCACGCTCCAGTCCGGCGACAAGCTGCGGATCAATGTCTATGGCGAGGACAAGATTTCCGGCGAATATGTCATCGAACCCTCGGGCGACGTCGCCCTGCCGCTCGCGGGCGCGATCAAGGCGGCAGGCAAGTCGCCCGCCGAATTGCAGCGCGCGTTGACCGCCCGGCTGCGCTCCACGTCGCTGATCGACCCGAGGGTGACGGTGGATGTCCTGTCCTACCGGCCGTTTTACATTCTCGGCGAGGTCCAGAAACCCGGCGATTATCCTTATGTGAGCGGCCTGAACGTGCTGCGGGCGATCGCGGTCGCCGGCGGCCAGACCTATCGCGCCAGCGACAACACGATCATCATCCAGCGCGCGGGAGAAAAGCAGCAGAAATCCTATCCCCTGTCGGCGGACATCCCGGTCTATCCGGGCGATCTCATTCGCGTGCCGGAACGCTATTTCTGAAAAAGCCCGCGCCGGCCATGCCCGCTCCTCCCAAAATCGAAGCGATGAAAAGCGCCCGCGCCGCGCTCCTCGCCGTCGCATTGCTGGCCCTCGCCGGCCGCGCGGCAAACGCCCAGGAAATTCCGACGCCCCTGCCGCTCAGCGTTTCCGTTCCAGACGCCAACGTCTTTCTGGCAAGGCAGGCCAGCCTGCCGGGAAACCCCTTCCTGCCCGCCGCGCAGGATTATCAAGGCCTGCCGGTCGGCGAGTGGCGGCTCTACCCGATGCTCTATTCGGGATTTTCCTTCAACGACAACCTGCTCAACACGAATAATCAAAAAATCGCCGACGGCGCCTGGAACGTCACGCCGACCATCGTGGCCACCCGCGATCAAGGCGTCCAGAACACCGCGATTTACGGAACCCTGACGACGACAAACTATTTCCAGCATCCTGACGCAGATTTCGTCGTCGGGCGCTTGGGTTTTCAGCATTTATGGGAGGCGCGGCGTGACCTCGTCTTCAATTTCGCCGGCGGAATCACGCGCAGCGAGGATCTGTCGAATGGCGGCGGCGCGCTCAACACCGTCACCTTTCTTCCCATCTACGACAATACCTACAAAATCAGCGCGGCGGCGTTCAAATCCTTCGATCGCGTCTTCTCCAATACCACCGTCGCCTTATCGAACAGGCAATATGACAACGCGACCTTGACCGATGGCGCGAGTCTTCCCCAGTCCTATCGCGATTATGCGGAAACGCTGGTCCGGCAGAGGTTCGGGTTCGACATCGGCCCGGTGTTCTATCTTTTCTCGGACACGTCCGTGAACTGGCGGAACACCTATAACTCGCCCGAAAGCGCCTCGCAGGGCTACCGCCAGACCATCGGCCTCGGCAGCCTGCGCTTCGGCCTGACGATGGGCGAAATCTTCGCCGGTTATCAGGCGCAGGATTACAAAAGCCGATTGATCGGCGACGTATCCGACCCGGTGATCGGCGGGCGGCTCGTCTGGTCGCCGCGCGCTTATTTGAGCTTTTCGGGAACGCTCGACGAGACGATCGCGACCCAGGACTTCGTCACGCCGGCAAATCCCCTTCCCTCCGCGGTCAAGACGCTGACGGCGACGCTCGGCGTCCATTACGCCCCGAACCACCGCTGGAGCCTTTCCCTCAACGCCGGCTATGGCCATGACGCTTTTTCCAACAGCACGAGACGCGACGACAGTTTCAACCTCGGCGCGACGCTTAATTATTACATCAGCAGCAAACTGGTCGCCTCGCTCTGCACGCGGCAGGTTGTACTCAACTCATCCTATACGCCCGCGTCCTATGCAAGCAATATCACGTCGATCGGCCTTAGATATCGTTATTGATCTTAGCGCTACACATGCGTTAAGCTTCGCGTACGAAGTCCCATGAACATGCTCGATCTCCAGTTCCTGGATCAAAGCCCTGCCGGCGCGCCGTCGGCGGAGGACGCGCTCGATTTGCGCCGTATTCAGGATTTTCTCAAACGCCGCTGGACGACGATCGTCGCTGTTACGTTCATGACCATGGCCGCGACCCTGGTCGGGCTGCTCACGGTCAAGCCGCTCTATACCGCGACCGCCCAGATTCTGCTCGATCCCGCCGGCCACAAGGCTTTCGGCGAGTCGATCCTGCCGGAGTTCAGCCTGGAGACGGCCAATATCGACAGCCAGATCAGCGTCCTGCGCTCCGTCACCTTGCTGCGTCACGTGGTGGCGGCCGCCGACCTGACGAGGGACCCGGAATTCGGCCGGCCGCACAAGCCCAATATCCTGTCGCGAATGATCAATTTCCTTCGCGGCCCCGACCTTGGGGGCGCCGCGCCGGGGGTGGCGGACGGGGCGGACAAAATTCCGCCCGAGGAGCTGATCGCGATCGGCAATCTGTCGGAAGCCCTCGACGTTCGGCGCTTCAACCACACTTATGTCCTCATCGTTTCGGTCACGGCCGCGACGCCCGATCGCGCTGTACGCGTCGCCAACGCCATCGCCAATGTCTATATTTCGGACCAATTGGCCGCCCGCTACGAAGGCGCGCGCAAGGCTTCGGCCTGGCTTTCCGAGCGCCTGGAGGCGATTTCGCAACAGGTCCGCGCGTCCGACCAGGCCGTTTCCGACTTCCGGCGCAAACACAATCTGATCTCGGCCTCCAGCGACGGCAAGCTCACCATCGGCGAACAGCAGCTCGCCGAAATGAACGCGAAGCTCGCCGAATTGCACACGGAGACCGCCGAAGCGCGCGCCAAATATAATCAGGCGGCGGCGATTATGAAGGAAGGCGGCGATCCCGACACGATTCCCGACGTCGTGAGTTCGACCCTGATTACGCAATTGCGCAGCCAGGAAGCCGACGTCGCCCGGCGCGAGGCGGATCTGCGCGCCCGCTATTCCGGGGGCAATCCGGAGGTTGTCAAAGTGGTGGCCGAACGCGGCGCGATCCGGCTCTCGATCGGGCGCGAAATCAAGCGCATCGTCACCGATCTCAAGAACGATTTCGACATAGCCGCGGCCCGCGAAGCCTCGCTGCGACTGAGCATCCAGAAAGCCGCGGCCGCCAACGGCCTCGACGATTCCGTCGGCCTCCGCCTCCACGAACTCGAGCGCATCAACGCCGCCAACAAGGCGATGTACGACGATTTTCTGACCCGTTCGCGGATCGCGCAGGAACAGTCCAATTTCGAACAGCCCGAGGCGCGCGTGATCTCGCCCGCAGTCGACCCGGTCGTCCCCTCCTTCCCCAAAAAGACCTCATCCGAGGTCTTGGCGATGATCGTCGGCGCCCTGCTCGGAATCGGCGCGGGCGTCGCGCGCGACATGCTCGAGAAAGGCTTCCTCACGCCAGGCGAAATCGAGGACAAGCTCGGCCTTCCGGTGCTGGGCGCGGCGCCGGCGCTCAAGGCGCGCGAGCGCGTCATCGGCGGCAAGGCGCTCGAACCCGCCGCCTATGGCGTCCAGAAACCTTCGTCGCGCTATGCGGAAGCGCTTCGCGCCGTGCGGGTCGGCCTGCGCATGGTCGATCTGGACAATCCGCCGAAAGTCATTCTCGTCACCTCGACCATCCCGCGCGAAGGCAAGACGACGGCGGCTTTGTCGCTGGCCTTTTCCGCCCAGCGCGCCGGCCTGAAGGTCGCGCTGGTGGACGCCGATCTCCGCCATCCCGTCGTGACCAGATTTTTCCAGCTCGCCGACCGCCCCGGCCTCGCCGACTTCCTGCTCGGCAAGGCGAGCGAAGACGAAATCGCGCATGACATCGACGGCGTGACTGTGATCCCGGCGGGAACGAAAACAACCGCATCCCCCGACCTGCTCGGCTCCGAGCGGATGCGGCGATATCTTGCCGGCCTGCGCGAAAATTTCGATTGCGTCTTTCTTGATTCCGCCCCGGTCGCCCCGGTGATCGACGCTAAAGTGCTGGCGCAGCTGGTCGAAAAAATCGTCTATGTCGTGCGCTGGCGCACAACCCAACGCGAAATCGTCGCCCATTGCGTGGACGCCATCCGCGGCGACGGCAAGATCGCCGGCGTGCTGCTGAACCGCATCGAAGAAAGCAAAGCCCCGCAATCAGGTCGCTACGCGCATTTTTCGAGCAAGGGCTACCATAATTATTACGAGAGCTGAGCGGCGGTCGGAAAAATAACGGCGATAGTCGAAAACTTGACGGAGCATTCCCGCTTTCGACAGTCGGAGGCAAAGGCCATCAGCGCGTTTCGTTTCTTCGGCGCAGGATACGCGATCGTCATCTCGGATGAACGCCAGCAGGTTACGAAAATGCAACCGGCGAGTACGTTGCCTGCCGACAAATATTTGTCTTCAAATCGATCCAGCCTGCGGATCGCGAATTTGGGGCTGCGCCCGCCAGGCAAAACGCCAGCTGAAATAATTTAACGAAAATTACCGGGCAGAACGCCGCTCATGCCAAAATCTCACGAAAAAGTCGCGCTCATCACGGGCGTCACGGGGCAGGACGGCGCCTATCTCGCGGAACTGCTCCTCGACAAGGGCTACGTCGTTCACGGCCTCAAACGGCGGTCCTCATCCTTCAATACCGAGCGAATCGAGCATCTCTACCAGGATCCGCACGAAAGCAACCGGCGCTTCGTGCTGCATTACGGCGATCTGACCGACGCGACCAATCTCATCCGCATCGTCCAGGAAATTCAGCCCGACGAAATCTACAATCTCGCCGCCCAGTCGCACGTCCAGGTGAGTTTCGAAACCGCCGAATATACCGCCAACGCCGACGGAATCGGAACGCTGCGGCTCCTGGAGGCGATCAGGCTCCTGGGCCTCTCGCAAAAAACCCGATTCTACCAGGCCTCGACCTCGGAGCTTTACGGCAAGGTTCGGCAGACGCCTCAGAACGAGGGGACGCCGTTCAATCCCCGCTCGCCCTATGCGGCGGCCAAGCTCTACGCCTACTGGATGACGGTGAATTACCGCGAGGCTTACGGGCTCCATGCCTCCAACGGCATATTGTTCAACCACGAAAGCCCCCTGCGCGGCGAGACTTTCGTCACCAGAAAAATCACCCGCGCGGCCGCTGCGATCAAGCTCGGCCTTCAGGACCGCCTCTATATCGGCAATCTCGAAGCCCGGCGCGACTGGGGCCACGCCCGCGATTATGTCGAAGGCATGTGGCGCATGTTGCAACAGTCCGAGCCCGACGATTACGTGCTCGCCACCGGGCGCACGGAAAGCGTGCGCTATTTCGCCGAACTGGCCTTCGCCGCGACCGGCGCCGTGATCGAGTGGCGCGGATCGGGCGCGCGGGAGCAGGGCCTCTGCGCCGACACCGGCCGCGTCCTCGTCGAAGTGGACCCCCATTATTTCCGTCCCACCGAAGTCGATCTGCTGATGGGCGACCCAAGCAAGGCGAAGAGAAAACTTGGCTGGGAGGCGAAGACCGGACTCGAGGACATGATCGTCGAAATGGTGCGCAACGACCTCGACGAGATGAGGGGCGCGAGCCCCCCGGCCCCGGCGCGGGCCTTTCACGCCGTCGGTTGAATCGCTCCATGACGCCCCGGGGCAGGACAACGAACAGCGCGGCCGGCTTCAAGGCTCTGGCCTTTTCCGCCTCCGGCCAGATCGTCGTCGCCGCCACGGCGTTGGCGAGCGTGCGGATCTATACCGAATTGCTCGACAGGGCCGAATTCGGCCTCGCCATGGTGGCGATGGGCGTCGTCGCCTTGCTCGACGGCCTCGTCGTCATGGCCCTGAACCAGACCCTGCTCTCGCTGTGCGTCCCCTTGAGCGATTGCGCGCAGCAGCGCGAAATCGCGACCCGTCTGGGCTGGCTTCTGTTCCGTCCCATCGCCGCCGCCCTGGTCCTGCTCGCGCTTGCGCTTGCCGCCCTCGACCTTTTCCATCCTGTCCAAACGCTCATCCTCGCCGCGCCCTGGCTCGCCCTCGCCTATCTCGCCGAAGAGATCGCCAAGACCACGATGCTGAGCCCGATGATGGCGCGGCGGGAATTTTCGCGCTTTTCGTTCTGGACCGGGGCCGAGGCGATGATCACCCTCGCCTTCACCGCCGCGACGCTCACCTTTCTCCGCGCCGACGCGCTCGGCTTCCTGACCGGCCTCGTCGCCGGGCGGCTGACGACCACCCTCGCTTTCACCGCCCTGATGTGCGGCTTCGGCTATTTCGACGGCGCGACGGCAAAGCCAGCGCCGCGGGAGGTCGCCCAGGCGCTCGAATACGGCCTTGCCGTCAGCGCCATGGCGCCGCTCGGCTGGATCGGCGCCTATCTCGACCGCTATGCGGTCAGCCTGTTCGCCGGCCTCGCCGGCTCCGGCGCCTATAGCGCGGCCGGCGGCCTCCTCAGCCGCCCCTATTCGATCACAACCGCGATCCTGACCAATTATTTCCGGCCGCTGCTGTTTCATCGCCGCGACGCGGAAGATTTTTTGACGCACGCGCGCCGGCGCCTGGCCCAATGGCTGGCGACGGCGGCCGCGATCGGAACGGCCGGCGCCGTCGCCATCGCGCTGCTCGCCAAAACCATCGCCCTGGTCGCGCTCGCGCCCGCCTTTCGCGACGGCGCCGCGCCGATCATGACCATCCTCGCCTTGGCGCAAACCTTTGCGATCATGACCCACGCCGTCGATAACGCCATCCTGGCGACCGGCGCCAGCGCCAGCCTGCTCAAGACGCAGGCCGGGATCGGGGCCGTCGCCCTGGCGCTGGTCCCCGCCGGCGCCTTCTGGGGCGGCGGCTTCGGCGCGGCTTTGGGCCGCGCGGCCGTCGAAGCGGTCAAATTCGCCGCGGCCTTCGCTCTGTCCCGCCGCGCGCTCGCCCCCGCGGCGGCAGTTCTCGCGCCCGCTCAATGAGAATCGCGATCGCCACCACCTCCGGCTTTCACCTGCGCCATCTGGCGCGGGAGCTGATCGCGTCAGGCCATGAGGTCGCCTATCTGACCTATCTGCCGCCGTTCCGGAACCGGCGCGACGGCATTCCCGCAGTCCATGCGCGCAGCTATTTCTGGCGCCTGCTGCCCTGGTCCGCCGCCGCTTTGTTCCGCCACGCCCACAGGCTCCAGGCCCGAGGCGTCCAAAAACTGTTCCGCCGCGCCGACGCGCTTTACGCCGTCGATCTGCCGCCCTGCGACATTTTCATCGGTCTGTCGGCCCTGGCCGATGCTTCGGCCCGCGCCGCCCGCGAAAAATATCGCGCCAAAATCGTGATCGAACGGGGCTCCCGCCATGTGGCAAGCCAGAACGAACTGCTCGTCGCCGGCGGCGGCCAACGCTTGAGCGCCCATTATGTCGCGCGTGAACTGACGAGCTATGAACGCGCCGATTACATCGCTTTGCCCTCGGATCACGCCGTCGAAAGTTTTGTGGAACGCGGCTTCGCGCGGCAAAGACTGTTCAAAAATTCTTATGGCGTCGATCTCGCGCGCTTTGCGCCGACCCCTCGTCCGCCCGGCCCTGCCCGCCTGCTCTTTGTCGGGCAATGGTCGCATCGCAAGGGCTGCGACGTCCTCGCCGAGGTCTTGCGCCGCAACCCCGACCTCCACCTGACCCATATCGGCACGGCCCACGACCTGTCCTTCCCCGCCCTGCCCAATTTCACGACGCTCGGGCACAAGCCCCATCCCGAACTCCACGCCGAAATGGCCCGCCGCCACATGCTGCTGCTGCCCTCGCGCGAGGACGGTTTCGGGATGGTTCTGACCGAAGCGCTGGCCACCGGCCTGCCGGTGATCGGCTCGACGCGCACCGGCGCGCCGGACCTTCGCGAACTGATCGCGAATAGAGAGAGCGTCATCGTGGTTCCGCCCGCCGACGCCGGGGCGCTCGCCACCGCCATCCGCCGCATGGAGAATTTCATTGCGCGCCAGCCGGAGGACCGCGCGATCCTGACGGAAAAGGACAAGTCCAACCTGAGCTGGGCGGCCTATGCGCGCCGCTACAGCGCCTTCCTCCACGCCATTGTGTGAGCGGGGCGATGCGCAGCGACTTCCCCTTCGTCGTCATCCTCGCCGTCTATTTCGGAAAGCTGCCCGCCTGGTTCCCGCTCTGGCTCGACTCCTGCCGCCGCAATCCCGATTTCGACTGGCTGGTCATCGCCGACGCCGATTGCTCAACCTGCGATCTGCCGCCCAATGTGCAGGTCCGGCCGATGACGCTTGCCGCGTTCGGCGCAAAGATGAGCGCCGTCCTCGGCGTCGAGGCGCCGGCGCTCACACCCTATAAAGTCTGTGATTTCCGTCCAGCCTTCTGGGCCCTGCTCGACGACGCCCAGAAATGCGATTTCTGGGGCCATTGCGATCTGGACATGATCTTCGGCGACCTGCGCCGTTTCATCACGCCAGAAATCCTGGCCCGGCACGACAAGATCTTCACCTTCGGCCACCTGACGCTCTACCGTAATGGCGACTTCGCCAACCAAATGTTCCGTCGGCCGCATCCGGCGCTCGACTGGCGGGCCATCCTGTCCGACCCGCGTCCTCGCGGCTTCGACGAACATATCGGCGTCGGCCTGATCTGGGGCGCCTTCCGCGCGCGCCTTTTCAAGGACGAATCGCTCGTTGCCGACATCGACCCGGCGCTCGCGCGTTTCGAGCGGACGGCGCCGTGTCGCAACGACCGCGACCAGTTGTTTTTTTACGACCGGGGCCGGGTCTTTCGCGTCTTCTGGCGGCGCGGCCAAATCGCCTTCGAGGAATTCCTCTACATCCATTTCCAGAAGCGCAGGACTTTCGCCGCTTTCGTTCCGGCCGGGACCGAAAATTATGTCCTCGCGCCGGACGGCTTTTTCGCCTGCACGGAGAGCGAACTGACCCCCGAACTGGCGCGCCGGCTCAATCCGTGGCGGCCGAGCGGAAGGGACGCGCTGCACCGCTGGCGCCGCGCCTTCCGCGCCTTCCGGCGCCGGCGCGGCCTGGTCCGCGATTTGAGGGCCGCCGCACGATGAACCGCGCCGTCCCCAGCCCCCCGTCGCTGATCTCGTCGGCCGCCTCGACCTGGCTCGACGCCCTGCGCGCCTTTCTCGTTGCGCAGGTCGTCCTCGGCCATCTGGCGGCGATCGCCCTGCCGACCCTTCCCGAACTCGCGGGCTGGTCGCCCTTCGCTGTTTGCGCCGTCGCCTTTCGCCTGACGACGCGGTTCGGGCCGCAGGCGGCCTATCTCTTCGTCTTTTTGAGCGGCTTCCTGGTCGGCGGCGCGCTGCTCCGCGACCGCCTCGACGGGCGGCGCCTGAACTTCCGCTCCTTCGCCGCCCGGCGGATGACGAAAATCATGCCCGTTCTGGCCGGCGCGTTGGTCCTTTCAGCCGTGCTCGACCTGACCGGCGCTTTTCTGCTCCACGGCGCGGATCTCTACCGCCGGCAGAATTACGATTATTTCGCGGCGATCACGCCCGTCCGTTTCCTCGGCAATCTCCTCAGCCTCCAGCCAACCCTCGTCGGCGTGTTCGGCTCCAACGGCCCGCTGTGGACGCTCGGCTATATCGTCCAGTTCTATTTCGCCGGTTTCGCCGCGATCCGCTGGCTTTCGCGCCGCAACGCCGCGCCCTTCGCCTTCGCTCTGCTGCTCGCCGCCTGGCTGCGCCCCGAATGGCTGTGCCTTTTCCTGATCTGGACCCTGGGCGCGGCGGCGCGGGTTTCCCCAAATCGCCCGGCTTCCCTTGCAAGCGCGCTCGTCCTCGGCGCTGCTCTTATCGTTCTTGCAAACCGCTTGCCGGTCCTCCCCTCGATCCTGACCTGCGGTTTTGCCGGAATCTTTCTCGTCACCGCCGCCCAGGGCGCGAAGCAGGGCCTTGCCGGAGGCGCCCGCCGCGCCACGCAAGGACTCGCCAGCCTGAGCTTTGAGGTCTACGCCGTCCATTACCCGATCGCCTTTTTCATTTTCGCGTCGCTGGTCAAGACGAAAGCGCAGGCATCCGGGCTGTTCCTCGCCTTCCTCGTCCTCACGATCGCGGCGATTTCCGGCGCCGCGCTGCTGGTCCGGCGCCTCAGCCCCGCGACGTTGCGCCTCGGACCCGCGGGAACACCGGCATGAACAGCCCCAAAGTCAGCGTCCTCATGGCGGTCGATAATGGCGAAAAATTTCTGCGGCCGGCGATGGAAAGCATCCTGTCGCAGACTTTTGGCGATTTCGAATTCCTGATCGTCGACGACGGCAGCGCCGACGCGACAGGGGCGATCGTTCGATCTTACGCGGACCCCCGCATCCGGCTGATCGAGGCCGAGCATGCCGGCCTGACCGCCTCGCTCAATCGCGGCGGCGCGCTCTGCCGCGGCGAATTGATCGCGCGCATGGACGCCGACGACATCGCTAGTCCGGAGCGCTTCGCCCTTCAGGCCGCGTGGCTCGACGCCCACCCGGAGATTTCGCTCGTCTGTTCCAACGCCACGCTGATCGACGAAGGCGGGCGGGTCACCGGCCCTCATCTCATGGGCGACGCATGGAACAGCGACATTCTCCTCCAATTCCTTCTCTACCGGCGGCGGGCCATGCCGATCATTCATCCGAGCGTGATGATGCGGCGCGAGATTTTCGAGCGGCTCGGCGGCTATCGCGATTATTCTTTCGCCGAAGATCATGACTTCTGGCTGCGCGCTCTTGAAACCGGCGCGAAATTCGGCCACATCAACCGGGAACTCATCCATTACCGCCGGCACTGGGGTGGTGTTTCCCGGTCGAAACGCCCTATCCAGGCGTCGAACAGCGTCATGAGCGCCGCCGCCCACCTCGTCCGGTCTCACACGAATATTGATATTTTCGCCAAACGGCCCGAACTTTTCAGCCGCCATCGTGAATCCGTCCGCCGCAGGCTTGAAAGCGAATATTTTCCGGTCGAATACGCCTTCACCGACGCCAAGTGGCGGATTGTTGCGGGCGAGCGTCTGCGGGGCGGCTTAGCGCTCATGCGCGGCGCCCTGCGCCACGGCCCCAGGATTCTCGCCTCGAACCGGCTGAGATTTCTGGAATCGCTCGTCCAATCGACGGCCGAGCGGATCGAAAGCGATTTCCTGTCCATTCCGAACGAAAAAGCCGCAAGCGCGGCGCACGGTTCCGCGCGTTCCGAGCGGGCGCGCCGATGACGAATTCTTTCATCCTCGCTTTGGCCTATGTCGTCACCTGCCTCTGGCTGATGACGCTCATGGCCAGGCGCCGCACCGTAATTTCCGTCCATCTGGGAACAATCGCCCTGTTTTCGCTGGGCTATTATCCCCTTCCGGTGTTGTTCAAGCCTTTATCGTCGCTCGCGCCGATCCCGGACGAGAAGGTCTTTTACGCCTTGCTCATCCATTATCTTTTCCTCTGCGCGCTGGTTATTTCCTGCCTGGGATGCGCGAAACTCACCCGCGCCGTCCCGGTGATGAATTTCGGCGCCCTCGACCATATCGCCCTGCGCCACCTTTATAGGCTCGCCTGGGCGGCCTTCGGCCTCTATCTCGCCTATATCGCAACCACCCCGCGCACCTCTTACGGCACGGAAAATTTCGACGCCTTTTTCGAGCAGAAATCGAATTTCCGCTCGCTCGTCTCTGCGGTCGCAGTCTTCGCCTCGGGCTTCATCTGCATCGCTTATGCGATCGCTTCGGCCCACGGGCGGCGACGCGCCCAGTTCACTTATGGCGCGATGATCGTCCTGCTGGTCGCGCTCGCCTTGCCTTTGGGGCAACGCCTGGCGGCGATCGCACCGATCATGATGCTGTTCGCCGCGATGGCCGTCACCCGCCAGACCGGCCGCGCCTTGCGCATCCTCGCCGCCGCCGTGATCTTCCTGATGGCGGTAAGCCCTTTCGCCGTCTATCTGCGCGAGGCGCGGCGCGACAAATCCGGCGAATTTCTCTCGGCGCCCCAAGTCGCCGGCCATTATCAGGTTTCCAGCAATCCGGCTTTCCAGAGTTTTCAGTCGATCATCGACCGCAGCGATCTGATCTTCAATACCGTGTTCATGAAGGACTATATCGACCGCACCGGCTACGCCAACTGGCTCTATTATTATTCCGTCCTCGTCTCGCCGGTCCCCCGCCTCATCTTTCCGGACAAACCCTATGTGCTCAGTACCGACGGCGCGATCGACGGCGAGATTTCGGTCCAGGCGTGGCGGCTGGCGTTCGGCTCGCTCGGGAGCCTGACCGCTTTCGGCGGCCTCACGGCCTATCGCGAGGGCGGCTGGATCGGCGTGATCCTCGACGGACTGGCGCTCGGCCTGCTGTTCTCGCTGCTGGCGCGCTGGCTGGGCGAAGGCAGTTTTCTGGCGCGGGTCTTTTATATCAATTTCTTCCTGCTGTTCGCGGTCCAAAAAGTCCCACCGGACTTTTTCGAGGCTCTAGCGGGCCTGCTCGGCCATGCGCCGCTCATCCTTGCGCTGCTGATCGTGGCGCTGACGCCGATATTCACCCGGCTTCCGCCCCGTGGGGTTGCGCCGGCGGCGGAGCGCGCATCATGAAGGATCGCCCCCCGCCTATCCTTTCGCGCCGGGCTTCGCTGGCGGGCGCCGCCTTCGCTTCCATGGCGCTCGACAAAGCCGCCGCCGCGCCCGACCAAGGCGATACCAGCGTTTTTCCGATCCGCGCGGCGCTCGCCGCCAATCCGCCGCCGGCTTCGGTCTCTTACGCCCTCGTCCTCGGCGCCTTCGTCGCCGGCTTCGGCGAGGCCCTCTATCGCCGAGTCGGACATGAGCCGTTGCACGCCGGCAAGATCCGCGACAGGCGGGGCGGCTGGTGGGAAATCCTGCCCGGCGAGACCGTTTCCGTCGCCCAGTTCGGCGCCGTGGGCGATGGCCTCGCCGATGACGCGCCCGCGATCCAGGCGGCGATCGACTATGCCCTTTACGGCGAGGGCGCGCCAAAAAAGGTCTTTCTGCCCGCTCGCCGCTATCGCATCGCCGACGCCCTCCAGATCGGCTATGGCGAGCGTTACGTCACGCTCGAATTCTGCGGCGAGCCCGGCCTTTGCCCCAACGGCGAGCCCGCGGGGCTCTATCCGGCCTTCAACGACCGGCCCGGCCTCAACATCCAGGGCGGACGTGGGGTGCGCTTGCGCGGAATTTCGCTTTTCGGCGTCAATCGCGACCATCTGAAACGCAATTACGACCGTCTCAAGGACCGGGGGCGTCGCGAAGCCTGGCTCGGGCCGCAACTGGCCGCGTCGAGTTCGAGCCGCCATGCGCCTTATGCCGGAGTCACGATCGACGCCTTCGCCGGTCCTAGGCCCGACCCGGCTTATCCGGCGCCAACGTTTCCTGAATATGTTTCTAACACAATGCCATATGACAAGAACTTCAGTTCGAACACGATCCTGGAAAACTGCCGGATCGAGGGCTTTTACGTCGCCCTCGCGGTGCAGCCCGGCCAGGTTCCCGACGCCTCGAACGGCGATTTCGTCACCCTGCGCGATTGCGCCTTCCAGTTCAATTGCATCAGCGTCGCCGACGGCCACGCCGATGCCCGCTGCAACAATATCGAAAATTCGCGCCTGCATTTCTGTCATACCGCACTCGACAGCGTGAGCTGCGGCCCGGGCGCCGGCTCCTATCAGGCGCTGATCTGCGGCAGTTCCTTCGACAATGTCTGGCAGATCCTCAACGTCAATCTCGCCGGCTCGAAAGCCCAGGGGCCTTTCCCGATCCGCTTCGAGGGCTGCTATGGCGAAAGCATTTTCCGGCTCGGCTCGGCTTCCGCCGCCGCCGAGCATGTTCCCGGTCTCGCCTTTGAGAGCTGTAAATTCGAGTTTTCGATCAAGAACGAGGAACATTCGCCCAAATCCTTGCTCGATTGCCCGAGCGGCGCGGTCCTGTTCCGCCATTGCGTCCTGTTGGGCGGCAATGGTTTTTCCTTTTTCGACGCCGATGTGAGGTTCGACGGCGTCGCCTTCAGCCGACCGCAAGCCGTAGTTTTCGACCTCCAAACCGCCGCCGGAAGGCTGGCGCAGAGTTTTACCGGCGGCTTCTGGGCGAGAGCCGCCCGCCAAATCCGCCTGTCGCCGCTCGCCTTTTTCGACTTTTCCAGCGCCCATGTCGCCTTCGCGGCGCAAGAAGGCCTTGATGGCGCAGCCTTCGACATCAATCGCGACGCGGCCGCCTTGGGCCGGCCGCTGCCGTGGTGGGTCGAAGCGCTGTCCGACGGCGAATCTTTCTGGCCCATCGGCCGGGCGCCGGTTTTGGTCCTCGACCGCGACCGCCATCCGATCCAATTTGTGCAGCGGAAGGGCGCCGATTATGTGCTCTCGCTCCCGGCCGATTGGCTGCGCGCGTTGGGAGCGCAAGGCTTCGAGCCCGATGTCCTGTTGTTCGGCCCGGGCGACGTCCTGTTCGATCTAGCGGACGGACTGGCGGCCTATGTCGTCGAAAGCTCCACCATGCCCGATGGCTCCGTGCGGCTGGCGGTCAGGCAGGTCAATGGCGTCCGCACCCCGGATTTCGGCAAGAGCTGGGAGATCTGGCAAGAAATCCGGGCCGATTCCGGCCTGCTCGCCTTCCACAACGCGCGCCGCTTCTACCCCGCGGCCCGGCGCGCCACGATCGAAACGGAAAAAGGCGAAAGCGCCGCCCGCCTGCGCCCAGCCGGCGCGCCGGCGCCTTTGTTCGTCGCGCCCGGCGACCACATTCTCGGCCATCCCTCGCGCTCGACGCCCAATGAGCGCCTGTTCCCGCCCGCCGCCGTGCTTGCTGTCGCGCCGGAGGGGGATGTCCGGCTCGACTCCGCCGCATTGCGCGCGTTCTGGGGCGATTGTCCTCCTTTCGTCAAGGCGCGCCCATGATGGAGCCGAAACGCCGCAGTCCGCGTCACGGCGGCCCGACCTTCGCCTTGCGCCATCGCCTCTTCCGCTGTCTCTGGGGGCTGGTCTGGAATGGCCTCGGCGCCTGGACGCCGACCCCATTCTTCCTCTGGCGCCGCGCTTTGGTTCGCCTGTTTGGCGGGAAGATCACCGCTTCGGCGCGGATCTATCCCGGCGTGCAAATCTGGTATCCGCCGCATCTCGAAATGGCCGAATATTCCTGTCTGGCGCGCGGCGTTAACTGCTATTGCATGGCTCCGATACGGCTTGAGCCCTATGCGCTGGCGTCGCAGGGCGCCCATCTCTGCGCCGGGACGCACGACGTGGACGACCCGCATTTCACCCTTCACGCCAGGCCGATCGTCATCGCCGCGCATGCCTGGGTCGCGGCCGAGGCCTTTGTCGGCCCCGGCGTGACGCTCGCCGCGGGCGCGGTTCTTGGCGCGCGCGCGGTCGCTTTCCGCGATCTCGAGTCCTGGACGATCTATGTCGGCAATCCGGCGCGGCGGTCGCGGGCGCGCCGCCGGCCGTTGCGCAAACAAGCGGGACTGAAACCATGATCGATCTGGCGGTCATCATCCTCACATTCAACGAGGAGAAACATGTCGCGCGCGCCATAAGCTCGGTCGCGGGCCTCGCCTCGGAAATTTTTGTGATCGATTCCGGTTCGACCGATCGCACGGCAAACATCGCCAGAGCGCTCGGCGCGACCGTGCTCGAAAACAAATTCGTCAATTACGCCAAACAGTTTCAATGGGCGCTCGATCATGCGCCGATCCATTCAGGCTGGATCATGCGGCTCGACGCCGATGAAATCCTCGAACCGGAGCTGGTCGCCGAAATCGCGGAACGGCTGCCGGCCCTCCCTGCGACGATTGTCGGCGTCAACCTCAGGCGGCGGCACGTCTTCCTGGGCCGCTGGATCAGGCATGGCGGGCGCTACCCCCTGATCTTGCTGCGTATTTTCCGGCGCGGCCGTGGCCGGATCGAGAACCGCTGGATGGACGAGCATCTCATCGTGCGGGGCGGCTCGACGATAGAATTCCGCCATGATTTTTCCGACGCCAACCTCAACGACCTGAGTTTCTTCACCGACAAGCACAACAGATATGCGACGCGGGAGGCGATCGACGTCCTCAATCGCAAATATGGCCTCGACCCTTCAACGGATCTTCTGTCGGTCGAAGGAACGTCCCGGCAGGCTTCGCTCAAGCGCGCGGTCAAGGAGGGCATTTACAATCGCCTGCCGCTCTGGGCGGGGCCGCTGCTTTATTTCCTCTATCGCTATATCGTCCGGTTCGGCTTCCTCGATGGAAGAGAGGGCGCGATCTATCATTTCCTGCAAGGGTTCTGGTATCGCTTCCTGGTCGCCGCCAAGGTCGAGGAATATGAGCGCGCGCTGCGCGGACTGGACAGCCCCGAGGCGAAGCGAAAGACGCTTGAACAGCTGACCGGCCATCGTCTCGAAAGCGCTGCAAATCTTTCGCGGCAAGCCGCGCCCCTGGGCTCGGGGGCGCTCGCATGAAAGTTCTGCACGTCATCGCCACCGCCGACCCGCGCTCGGGCGGACCGATTCATGGCGTGATTGCGGGTTCCGAGATCTGGCGCCGACACGGGTGCGAGCGCCATGTCCTGACCCTCGACCCGCCGACCGCGCCGTGGATCGGCGCCCTGCCGATGAATGTCATTGCGGTCGGCATGGACGGTCCGATGGCGGACTGGATCAGGCGCCATGTTCCGATTTCCCGCTATGGCTACAGTCCCCGCCTTGTCCGCTGGCTGAAGAAAAACGCCGCGAATTACGACGCGATCATCGTCAACGGCCTGTGGAATTATGCTTCGCTCGGCGCATGGCGAGCCTTGCGCGGCGGCGGCGCGCCCTATGTCGTCTTCACCCACGGCATGCTCGACCCCTGGTTCAACCGCGCTTATCCGGTCAAGACCTTGTTCAAGCGGCTCTATTGGCTCCTGTTGGAGCACAGGGTCCTGCGCGACGCGCGCGGCGTCATGTTCACGGCCGAGGAAGAGCGGCGCCTCGCCCGGAACTCCTTCAAGCCCTATGTCGCCAGGGATCATGTGGCCGGCTATGGCGCCCGCCGCGTCGAGGGCGACCCGGAGGCGCAGATCGCCGCTTTTTTCGCGACCGCGCCTGAATTGCGCGGGCGGGGTTTCATCCTGTTTCTGAGCCGCATCGACGAAAAAAAGGGCGTCGATCTGCTGATCCAGGCTTTCGCGCGGGCAGTGGAAGACTTTCCCGACGTCGATATCGTGATCGCCGGGCCGGACCAGTCGGGCTTGAAGGCGCGCCTCGCGGCGCTCGCCAGGGCTATGAACATCGGCGCACGCATCCATTGGCCCGGCATGTTGAGCGGCGACGCCAAATGGGGCGCCTTTCGCGCCGCGAAATTCTTCGTCCTGCCCTCGCATCAGGAGAATTTCGGCATCGTGGTCGCGGAGGCTCTCTCGCTTGGAACGCCCGTGCTGATCACCGACAAGGTCAATATCTGGCGGGAGGTGGAGGCCGACGGCGCGGGAGTCGTCGTCAGCGACGATGTGGATGGCGTCGAACGAGGGCTTCGTCACCTCTGCGGCCTGTCGGCGGCTGAGCGCGAGGCCATGACGCGCGCGGCGCGCGCCTGTTTCGACGCGCGCTTCGACCTCGACGCCAATGCGCTGGACTTTCTCGCATTGATGAAGAGGTTATGCGCGGCGGACAACCACGCCGCTCAGGCCGGCGAAATTTTCTCCAGCCCGCCCATATAGGGCCGCAAAACCTCGGGCACCGTCACCGAGCCGTCCGGATTCTGATAATTCTCCAGCACCGCGACAAGAGCGCGGCCGACCGCGACGCCCGAGCCGTTGAGCGTATGAACGAATCGCGTTCCCTTGCCCTCGGCGGGGCGATAGCGGGCGTTCATGCGCCGCGCCTGGAAATCGCCGCAGACCGAGCAGGACGAAATTTCGCGATAGCGGTCTTGCCCCGGCAGCCAGACTTCGATGTCGTAGGTCTTCTGCGAGGCGAAGCCCATGTCGCCGGTGCAAAGGAGCACCACGCGATAGGGCAATTTCAACCTTTTCAACACTTCCTCGGCGCAAGACGTCATGCGCTCGTGCTCTTCGAGCGATTGCTCCGGCGTCGTGATCGAGACCAGTTCGACCTTGGTGAACTGATGCTGGCGGATGATGCCGCGGGTGTCGCGCCCCGCCGCGCCGGCTTCGGCGCGGAAACAGGCGGTGCCGGCGGTCATGCGCAGAGGAAGCGACGAGTCGTCCAGGATTTGCTCGCGCGCCAGATTGGTTAGCGGCACTTCGGCGGTGGGAATGAGCCAACGCCTTTCCCAATCCATGTTTAGATTAAAATCGACGAACTCAATCACCCCACGCGAAGCGACGTCCTTGAATGTTTCTAGGCCGTGTCGGTCGATGTAATCGACGGCACCCTGCCAATCATTGACAAGCTGAGAGAGACGGAATTGTTCTTCGCTTGCGCCACTGCGAACGTAAAATTGGTCGTCGAAAAATTTCGGCAATTGCGCCGTTCCGAACATTGCTTCATCCCGCACCAGGAGCGGCGGCGCCACTTCCTGATAGCCGTGCTCATCCGCATGCAAATCGAGCATGAACTGCGCGAGCGCGCGCTCCAGCCGCGCCAATCTGCCCTTGAGCACTACGAAACGCGCGCCGGAAATCCGCGCCGCCGCCTCGAAATCCATCATTCCGAGCTTTTCGCCGATCTCGAAATGCTCTTTCGGAGTAAAACCATCGGGGAAGCTCGGCTTCTCGCCAACCTGGCGCTGCTCGACATTGTCGTTTTCGTCGGCGCCCTGCGGAACCTCGGGCAGCGGGCGGTTGGGGATGGCCGCGAGTTCGGTCTCCAGCGCCGTAATCGCGGCGCGCTCTTCCGATTCGATCGCGCCCATGGACAGTTTCAGATCGGCGACTTCCTGCTTCAGCTTCTCCGCCAAAGCCATGTCCTTGGCCTTCATCGCCGCGCCAATTTCCTTCGATGCGGCGTTGCGGCGCTCCTGCGCGGCTTGCGCCTTGGCGATCGCCGCGCGGCGGGCGTCATCGAGCGCGAACAGCCGCTCCAGCAGGGCGTCGGCGGCGGCTTCATCCGGCTTGCGGCGCAGGAGATCGGCGCGAAAACCTTGGGCGTCTTCGCGGATCGATTTGATGTCGTGCATGGGCGGCTCGTTGTGGCGGGCGAAAAATCACGTTTCGGACGCGGCGCGATTCTTCTCGATCAGACCCACCGCGAAAACGGCCCCTTCGTAAAGAAGCACCATGGGAAGGACAAGGGCGCACATGGAAATGAGGTCCGGCGGCGTGAGGATCGCGGCGGCCACTGTGATCAGGACGATCGCATAACGCCTCTTCTCGCGCAGAAAAGCCTGGTCGATGATTCCGACATGGCCGAGCAGGGTCAGGACGACCGGAAGCTGAAAGGCCGCGCCGAAAGCGAAGATCAGAGTCATGATCAGCGACAGATATTCGCTGACCTTGGGCAGAAGCTCAATCGTCGCCTCGCCCTTGACGTTCAATTGCTGGAAGCTCACCGAAAAGCGGATGAGAAAGGGCATCACCGCGAAATAGACGAGCAGCGCCCCCATGAAGAAGAAAAGCGGCGTTGCAAAAAGATAAGGCGCGAAGGCGCGCCGCTCGTGGCCGTATAGACCAGGCGCGACGAATTTATAGATCTGGAGCGCCATCACGGGAAAGGCGATGAAGCCCGCCCCGAACATCGATAATTTCAATTGGGTCAGGAACTGTTCGAGGAAATGGGTCGCAATCAGCTTGGCGTTCTCGGCCCCGACGATCTCGACATAGGGGTTGAGCAACAGATTGTAAATGTGATGCGAGAAGTAGAAACAAACGACAAAGGCGATGAGAAAGGCGACCAGCGCCTTGATCAGGCGCGCCCGCAATTCGATCAGATGGTCGATGAGAGGCGCCTTGGTGGCGTCGATATCGGCTTGGCTCATGACGATTTCCCGGCGCCCGGCGCGGCGGTTTCGGCCGAGGCTGTAGGGGAAGGAGCGGCTTCGGGCGGCGGGGCCGCCAGCGGCTGGTCCTCGACGATGATAAGCCCAGATGAGGGCGGCGCCTCGGCGGCCGCGGCAGTCGTCTGCGCCGTTTTCGCCGCCGGCGTCTCCAGCATGTCGGCGACGCGGGTCAGCGTGCCCTCGACCGAAGCCTTCCGCTTCAGATCATGCAGATCGTCCCGAAGCTGCGACAATTCGGCCTCGCGCAGGGCCTCGCTGAACTGGCCCTGAAAATCGGACGCCATCCGCCGCGCCTGGGCGATCAGTCGGCCCAGCGTGCGCAGGGCGTCCGGCAGATCCTTGGGCGGAATGAAGATCAGGGCCACGACGCCGATCAGCAGAAGCTTGCCCAAATCGAAATCGAACATCGAAGCCTCGCGGGCAATCGCGTCCTGCGCCGGTCGCTCAGGGGTAAAGGCGCGTCAAATCAAAAATTTGACGAAACGTCCCAAAGTCGAGCCCGAACGACAGGTCAGCTCGCCTTGTTGACGTCGCGCGAAGCCTCGACCGGGGTCGCCGGCTGATGCTCGATGGTGTGCGCCGTCTCCGCGGGCTTCGCCGGAGGCGGTTCGTCGGAAAGGCCCTGTTTGAAGGATTTGATGCCTTTCGCCACATCGCCCATGATATCGGAAATTTTGCCTTTGCCGCCGAAAAGAATGAGGACGATGACGCCCAGCAGCAGCAGATGGGGCAAGGAAAAACCGCCCATAACCAAAACCTCCCGAAACCCGGTCGCTCGCGCCCGCAGAAGCGCTCTGTTGGCGCAAACCTAGTGCGCCAAAGGGGCAAAAACAAGCCGCACCTAAAAATGGGGATATGTCTTGCGCCGGGCAAAGCACGATTATGACGCTTCAAAAGCCGTGCTAAACAGATTATGAGCATTCGCCGAGAATCGCCCTGGGGACGAAAGACCCGTGCGAAGCGGCCGCATGATCGCTGCTGGCCGACACGCCGGGAAGGCCGGATTGCCCCGCCGAAGGCGCGTCAAATTTCACCGAGGGCCCATAACATATGAGCAGAACCAGCTCCTCCGTCGCCAAACCCGCCCGCGCCAGCGAAACCGCCGATAAAATCGACGCAGCGCTGGTGCGCGAGATCGCGACCCTGCTGAGCGAGACCGATCTCACTGAAATCGAGGTGGAAAAGGGCGATCTGAGGATCAGGGTCGCGCGCCAGCCGCACGGCCCCGCGCCCGCCGCGATCTATGCGCCGGCGCCCGCGACCCAGCCCGCCCACCCGCAACCCGCCGCCTCGGCGGCTTCCGCAGCGATGGAAGCGCCAGCTGTCGTCATCGACCATGCCGACGCGCTCAAATCGCCCATGGTCGGCACGGTCTATCTGCGTCCCAGCCCGGATTCCAAGCCCTTCATCGAGATCGGCTCGCATGTGACGGAAGGCCATAAGGTGCTTCTGGTCGAGGCGATGAAGACCTTCAACGACATTCTCGCGCACAAGACCGGCACGATCACCGCCATCCTCGTCGAGGACGCGCAGCCGGTCGAATATGGCCAGCCGCTGCTGGTTATCTCCTGATGTTCGAGAAGATCCTCATCGCCAATCGTGGCGAAATCGCCCTTCGCATTTTGCGTGCGGCGAAAGAGCTGGGCATCGCCACTGTCGCCGTCCACTCCACGGCGGATTCCGAAGCCATGCATGTCAAGCTGGCCGACGAATCGGTGTGCATCGGCCCGCCCCCGGCGCGCGAATCCTATCTCAACATTCCAGCCCTGCTCGCGGCTTGCGAGATCACAGGCGCCGACGCCGTCCATCCCGGCTACGGTTTCCTCTCGGAAAACGCCAAATTCGCGGAAATCCTCGTCGATCACAACATCGCCTTCATCGGCCCGAGCCCCGAGCATATCCGGATCATGGGCGACAAGATCGAGGCCAAACGCACGGCCCGCGCCTTGGGGATTCCCTGCGTGCCGGGCTCGGAAGGCGGCGTGACCGATGACGACGAGGCCATGCGCATCGCCGAGGACATCGGCTTTCCAGTGCTGGTCAAGGCGGCGGCCGGAGGTGGAGGACGCGGCATGAAGGTCGCCCGCGCCGCCATAGAACTGCCGGAGGCGCTCGCCGTCGCCCGCGCCGAGGCCAAAGCGGCTTTCGGCGACGACGCCGTCTATCTCGAAAAATATCTCGACAAGCCGCGCCATATCGAAATCCAGATTCTCGGCGACGGCCATGGCAATGCGGTCCATGTCGGCGAGCGCGATTGTTCCCTGCAGCGCCGGCACCAGAAGGTGCTGGAGGAGACGCCCTCGCCGGCGCTGAACCAGGACGAGCGCAATCGCATCGGCGAAATCTGCGCCGAAGCCATGCGCAAGCTGAAATATTCCGGCGCCGGCACAATCGAATTCCTTTATGAAAACGGCGAGTTCTTCTTCATCGAGATGAACACCCGCATTCAGGTCGAGCATCCGATCACCGAGATGATTTCCGGCCTCGACCTGCTGGTCGAGCAGATCAAGATCGCCAGCGGCGCGCCCCTGAGTTTCGCCCAGGCCGATCTCGAATTGCGGGGCCACGCCATCGAATGCCGGATCAATGCCGAAAATCCGGTCACTTTCCGGCCCTCGCCCGGCAAAATCCTTTACTACCACCCCCCCGGCGGGGTGGGCGTGCGCGTCGACGCCGCCGTCTATCAGGGCTATACGATCCCGCCTTATTACGATTCCCTGGTCGGCAAGCTCATCGTTCAGGGGCGCACCAGGATCGAGGCGCTGATGCGCCTGCGCCGCGCGCTGGACGAATTCATCGTGGACGGCGTCGACACCACTCTGCCCCTGTTCCGCGCCCTGGTGCGCAACGCCGACATTCAGGACGGCGCCTATGACATCCATTGGCTGGAAAATTTCCTGGCCAAGGGCGGCATGGACGGCTTGGAATCATAAGTGCGGCTGGCTGCGGCGCTCATTGCTTTCCTGGCGCTCACGGGCGCGGCGATCTGGCTGTTCGACACGCCGGCGCCGGTTCCTGAGCTGATCGCCAGCGTGCGGGCCGACGGCGTTCTGAGCGCGCCCTGCCCGGCGCGCACGCTCGCCGAAGAAAAAGCCCGCCTCAAACAGGGCGCTTCCCCGCCCGGCGCGCTCGGCGAAAAACTGCGAAAACTCTTTCCGCCCGGTTCGGACGCCGGCCCATTGGAGGCGCGGCTGAAGCGGGAAGGTTTTGAGCTTTTCATGGCCTGCCCGAATGACGACGAGGTTGTGGGCGCCCGCTGGCTCGGCCAAAACTGGAGCCAGCCAGACGTTTTCGTCTATTGGCGCGTGGACGGCGCCGGCAAGTTGACCTTTGTGGACGGCAGCGTCAGTGTAACGCGCTGACCGCTGTCGAAAAAGCCTGACCAAGTCCCGACAGGACTTGCAAAGCGAAGCAACACCGGCGGAGACGTTGAGCCTGCACGAACGAGAGCATATTCGCGACGTCGTCATGGACACCGTCTTCGCGCGGCGACAGCGCCAAGCCATTGCCGAAATACAAGTTTCCGCAATCGGAAAACGAGCCTGGAACCGTGTTTCAGATCGTGCAGGACGAACTTTTCCTTGACGGCAACGCCCGCCAGAACCTGGCGACCTTCTGCCAGACCTGGGAGGAGCCGGAGATCCACAGGATCATGGATCACGCGATCGACAAGAACATGATCGACAAGGACGAATATCCCCAGACAGCCGAACTCGAAGCGCGTTGCGTCCATATGCTGGCGGACCTCTGGAACAGCCCGCACGCCGCCAACACCGTGGGAACGTCGGCCGTCGGGTCGAGCGAAGCCGCCATGCTCGGCGGCATGGCGATGAAATAGCGCTGGCGCGCCAGACGGCGGGCGCAGGGGAAGCCTGCCGACAGGCCCAATCTGGTCACCGGCCCGGTCCAGATCTGCTGGCACAAATTCGCGCGCTATTGGGACGTCGAAATCCACGAAGTCCCGATGGAGCATGGGCGCCTGCTGATGAACGCCGAGGAAATGCTCAAAAGGGTCGATGAAAACACCATCGGGGTCGTGCCGACCCTGGGCGTGACCCACACCGGAACCTTCGAGCCGGTCCAGCCCCCTGGCGGAGGCGCTGGACCAGCTTCAGGCCGAACAAGGCCTCGATGTCGATATTCATGTCGATGCGGCATCGGGCGGCTGTCTCGCGCCTTTCTGCGCGCCCGATCTGGTCTGGGACTTCCGCCTGCCCCGCGTGAAATCGATTTCGGCCTCCGGCCACAAATTCGGCCTCGCCCCGCTCGGCGTCGGCTGGATCCTGTGGCGCGACAAGAAAGACTTGCCGGACGATCTTGTTTTCAAAAGCAATTATCTCGGCGGCGAAATGCCGACCTTCGCCATCAATTTCTCGCGCCCCGCCGGCCAGATCAACGCCCAATATGACAATTTCATCCGCCTCGGCCGCGACGGCAATCGCAAGGTCTACATGGACTGCCACCACACCGCGCAATATCTTGCCCATGAGATCGCGAAACTCGGCCCGTTCGACCTGCTGTGCGACGGCGATCCCGAAAAAGGCCTTCCCGCCGTCACCTGGAAGATCAAGGAGGGCGTTGCGCCCGGCTACACCCTGTTTGACCTCGCCGACCGTCTGCGAGTGCGGGGCTGGCAGGTTCCCGCCTATACGCTGCCATCCAATCTGCAGAATGTTCCCGTGCAGCGCATCCTCGTCCGTCAGGGCCTCACCCGCGACCTCGCGCAAATCCTGATCGACGATCTGCGCCGCGCCATCGCCCATTTCGCGAAACACCCCGTCAATGCGCCGATGACCGAGGCGGAGGCCGGGGGGTTCAACCACGGGCGAGGGCCGTCGTTGTGGATTTTCGCGCCAGCGCCTAAACTCGCTCCAATCGGAAAACCGGCTCCCGGCTCGGCCTGATCGTGACCGCCCCGATCGGCAGCACCGGCTTCTCGTCGGACAGCGCAACCCGATAGCGCGACAGGAAATGGGCCAGCACGATCGCCGCTTCCGCGAGCGCGAAGCCCGCGCCGATGCAGATGCGGGGGCCGGCGCCGAAGGGCATGAAGGGCGCGCCCGAATTCCACGGGTTTGTTTTGTCGGCGAAGCGCTCCGGCAAAAACGCCCCCCGGCCGCTCCCAGAAACGGCGATGGCGATGGATGATCCAGGCGCTGAGCCAGATCTGAGCGCCGGGCGCGATCCGCTCGCCGCAAATGACGTCGTCGGCGACCGCCTCGCGCAGCACATGGGGCGCCGGCGGATAAAGCCGCAGGGCTTCGAACATCGCCATCCGCAGGCGCGGCCAATGCCCCAGATCGTCGAGGCTTTGCGCCCGCTCCGGCGGGAAGGCCGCGAATTCGGCGCGGATCCTGTCCTGCTCGTCCGGGTCGAGCGCAAGCAGGTAGCACAGCCAGAACATCAGGCGGGCGGTCGTCTCGAAACCCGCCACCAGCATGGTCGCGCATTGATCGCGGATTTCCACCGTCGAAATTCCCTCGCCCGTTTCGGGATCGCGCACGGCGAGCAGCAGATCGAGCAGGTCGCGCCCCGCGCCCGCCCTCGGCGCCGCGCGCCGCTCCGCGATCAAGGCGTCAACCGCCTCCTGCCATTGCATCCGGAATTTCCACCTGCCGCGCGAAAAGAAAGCGAAAGACACCTCTTCGCGGGCGAAAATATCGAATACCATAGGCCGCCCGACCCCTTCGAGATAGAGTCGCGCCATGGCGCCCAGTTTTTCGCGGCGCTCGGCTTCGGGGAGCGAGAACAGAGCCCGGAACACCGAGTCCAGCGCCGCATCCTGAAAATCGCGCGATAGATTGCGCGCATTCGCGCCCTCGATCCGCCGCAGCATATAATCCGCCGCCGCATGGAAATGCGGAACCAGCAGGCCAACGCTCGCCGGCGTGAACAAAGGCGAGAGCATCTTGCGCTGGCGCCGCCATTGCGCGCCATCGACCAGAAATACGCCCGAGCCGCCGATCGGGCGCAGGGCGCGCGACGCCATGACCGGCCGGCGATATTTGTCCGCCGCCTCGTTCAGCACATGCCGCACTCCAGCGGGGTCGCTGACCACAAGAACATCCGCGCCGAAGAATCGCGAGCGCCGGATCGGCTCCTCGAAGGCCTGGCGCGGCCAGTTCGAGAGATTGTTGCGCACGACCATCCACAAAGCGACGAAGGACGGCAGGCGGTGCGGATGAACTGGCGGGAACGGCGGGACGAGCGGGGCAGAGCCAGAGGTCATTTCGATTGACCCGGCGCAAAATGTCAGGATTGGCGCAAATCAAGCTGCTGCAACGCCCTAAAGTTGTCTGGCGGGATTGTTTCGAAATCCGGCCGCCGCTTTTCGAAAACCCTGGATCATGTCCCGGGCAAAATTAACCTGTTCCTTATCGAGGCGCGAGTGAAACATCGCTTCGTCACCCTGGCCGCGCTGACGGCCGTTTCCGGCGCGCAATTACTGGCCACGCCCGCCCGCGCCTTTGACGGCTGCCTCGGCGCGAAAGTCGTCGCCTGTCTCGACGGGGTCCGACCCTATATCAGCGAGATCGATTATCGAATCGCCGCCGAGACCATCGACAAATATCTCGCCGGCGACATTACCGGCAAACGAAAAGCCAAGAGCAGCCTTTTGCTCTCCTACCACAGCAGATTTTCCGGTCCTTACGATCCCGCCCAATCGCTCGTCATTGACTATTCCGCCTCGCTTGCGACCATCGGGGTCGAAATCGGCTTGCGTCCCGGCGTCCAAACCGCGGAATCCGAAGACGACTATCTTGCGACGCATATGTATGAAGCCGTCCTTTTCGCTCTGGGAACGCGGGCGCATTGCCGCGAGTTGGCGACGCCGCAGGATTTTTATCTGTTCTTTCACACGCATGTCAGACCGAAACTGAAGATGGTGAAAGTTCAGCGCGCGGTGGGCGAGTTCAAGCCGCCGGCCGAATTTTATGCCGATACCGGATGGATCGGCATTTGCGGCAATCAGGTGAACTATATCGTTTCCGCCGCCGCATGGGGCCCGATGCGAGCGGACATGGCACGAAGATACGGTTCCTTCATGGCGTCGCTCGCCTTCCGGTAAACTACGGTACCGCGCGGAAAGACCTTGTTCCGCGCCTTCGCGAAAGCCACAATTGGCGCATGCGCCCTCCGCCCCCCAAGCCTGAGCCGATCACGCCGCGCATCCTGCTGCGCGCTTATGCCGCCGGTCTGTTCCCCATGGCCGAGGACGCGGAGGCCGATTACCTGCATTGGTTCGACCCGCGCGAGCGCGGGATTTTCCCGCTCGATCGCCTGAGCGTCTCGAAAAGCCTCGCCAAAGCGATAAAAGCGAAAAAATTCGACATCCGCATCGACCAGGACTTCGACGCCGTGCTCGCGGGCTGCGCCGAAAGCCGCCCGGGACGGGAAAAAACCTGGATCAACAAGACCATCGCCGCGCTGTTTCGCGAATTGTTCGACATGGGCTTCGCCCACACCGTCGAGGCTTGGCGCGAAGGCGAACTGGTTGGCGGGCTCTATGGTCTGGCGCTGGGGGGCGCCTTTTTCGGCGAAAGCATGTTCCACCACGTCACCGACGCCTCAAAAGTCTGCCTGACCTATCTGGTCGCGCGACTCCGATTCGGCGGCTTTTCCCTGCTCGACGCGCAATTCGTCACGCCGCATCTCGAAAGCCTCGGCGCCATCGAAATCTCCCGCGCCGATTACCGCCGCCGGCTCGACGCCGCGCTGGACCTTCAGGGCGATTTCCGCGCCCTCGACCCGCAGGCTGCGCCCGAGGAGGTGCTGAGCCTCGTGCGCGCGCCATAGAGCGGCGCGCGAAAAGCGGACACTGGGCCTTTTTCACAAAAAGCGAAAGAATCCAGAGCCGTTTGCGATTCAAACGGATCGCAACTGGCTCTAGTGGAAAAAGGGCAGATTTTTGAGCAAATCCTGCGGGCCGGACGGCTGCGAACGCCGCTGCGGCGCCGATTGCGGAATATCCGCCGGCGGAACCGGCGCGTTAGGGTCGGTCTGCTGCCGGCGCCTCGGTTTGGAATGGCGGGCCGGCGGCGGCGCGGCCGGCTGTCCCTCGGGCTGCATGCCCGGCGGCGGCGCGACCTCGATCGGCGCGCCTAGGTCTTCGGGGCTGCCCGGCTGCGGGGCCCTCCTGGTTTCGGGCGCGCGCGGGGCGGGCGTCTCGTCCCCGGGGACCTGGACGTCCGGCGCTTGAGCATCGGGCGCTTGGCCATCGGGCGCTTGTCCATCCGGCGCCTGCGCTCCGGGCGAATCGACGTCGGGCCCGCTCGGCGGCAGGCTGTCCATGGTCGGCTCGACCGGCTCGCGCGGCTCGATAGTGCGGCGCGCCTTGGCGGCGGGCGTTCCTTCCTTGGGCTCCGGCGCGGCGTTGGGCGGCGGCGCCCTGTTGACATCGGCTGCGGCGTTGGGCGGCGAGGGCGTGACTTCCTTGCCGCCGACGCAATCCTTCAGCCAGACGTCAAAGATCGGATGCTCCACGCCATGGAGGCCGGGACTGGCGGCGAACATCCAGCCCGAAAAAACCCGCTTGGCCTTGCCGCTCTCGACGTCGTCCACCTGAACGAAGCCTTCGGTGAGCGGCGCCTCGGTCTGGGGCCGGGTCAGGCAGACGCGGGGCGTGATCTGCAGCGTGCCGAATTGCACCGTCTCGTCGATGGCGACGTCGAAAGTGGTGATGCGTCCGGTGATCTTGTCCAGACCGGCGAAAATCGCTGTCGGATTGTGGATCTCGTCGGCGCGCGCGCCCGCACTTGCCGCGAACGCCCCCAGAGCCCCGAGGGCCGCGGCGAAAAACCGGTTGAATCTCATGATCGCGCCCAAACCCGGGCGTTCGCGGGTCGCGGCACGCGTCACCCTTCGGGCGACCAGGCCTGATAATCGCCGGTGGCCTGCGGCCGGGCGCCGGTGGCGAGGGTCGATCCCGGGGGACGCCAGGCGTTCGGCGTGCCCGTCTGATTCGGGACATAGGGCTTTTCCCACTCACGCGGCTTGTAATTGGTCTCGGTGGGAAGCTCGTCGGTCATGTGGTGGAGCCAGCCATACCAGCCGGGCGGAACTTTGGAGCCCTCGCTCTCGCCCTTGAAGATCACCCAGCGGCGGTTGAAGCCGAGCGCGGGGTCGATCGCGCCATTGCGGTAGCGATAATAGATATTGCCGAACTGGTCCTCGCCGACGCGCTCGCCATAAAGCCAGGTGTAGAGAGCCGTATTGAGCGTCTGCCCGTTCCACCAGGTGAAGAATTGGACGAGCCATTTCATCGCGCTTGATCCCGTATTCGTCCCGCCAACGACAAGTCGCGGCGGACTATGGCCGCGTCGCGACCTTCTGTCCAGTCGTTCCATGTTCTATCGTGGCGCGCCGCAAAGGCAATATGTCGTTTGCCGGCGCTCGCCGGCCCGTTTGGAGAAAAATCATGGTCGCCGCCTTCGCCGGCATATTCGCTTGCCAGCTTCTGGGCGAATTCATCGTCCGCGCCTTCGCGTTGCCCCTGCCCGGCCCGGTGCTCGGCATGTTCCTGCTGTTCCTCGCCCTGGTCGCGCGCGGCGGCAGGGGCGAGAGCGCCGTACCCGGAAATCTCGGCGCCGCCGCCGACGGCCTGCTCGGCCATCTCTCCCTGCTGTTCGTGCCGGCCTCGGTCGGGCTGATGCGCTATTTCGACATCCTCGCCGCCAACGCCGTCACATTGATTTTCGCGGTGGCGGTCTCCACCGTGCTGGCGCAGGCGGCGACCGCCCTCACCTTTCGCCTGCTCGCCCGGACCAATCCATGATCCCGTCGCTGCTCAAGCCCCATCCGGAAGTCTGGGTCTATCTCGCCGCCAGCCCCCTGTCCTGGCTGACCCTGACTCTGGTCGCCTATCTGGTCGCCGACCGCATCTCCATCGCCTTCAACCGCCATCCGGCGGCCAATCTCGTCGCCTTGGCGGCCTTGTTGATCATTCTCGCGCTCAAGGCTACCGGAACCAGCTACGAGACCTATTTCGCCGGCGCCAAATTCATCCATTTCCTGCTCGGTCCGGCGACCGTCGCCCTCGCCGTGCCGCTCTACCGCAACATCGAGCGGGTTCGCGCCACCGCATGGCCGATCGCCGCGTCGCTTGGCGTCGGTTCTCTGGTCGCCATCCTCAGCGCGGTCGGGATCGCCAAAATCCTCGGCGCGTCGCACGAGATCGTGGCGTCGCTGGCGCCGAAATCGGTCACCTCCCCCATCGCCATGGGCCTGTCCGAAAAACTCGGCGGAGCGCCCTTCCTCACCGCCGCCCTGGTGATCGCCACCGGGGTGTTCGGCGCGATCATCCTGACGCCGCTGATGCGCCTGTTGCGAATCAGGGACCCGGCCGCGATCGGCATGGCCGCCGGCCTCGCCTCCCATGGCGTCGGCGCCGCCCGCGCATTCCATATCGATTCGACCGCTGGCGCCTTCGCCGGGATAGCCATGGGCCTGAACGGCGCGCTCACCAGCCTGATCCTGCCCATTCTCAGGCCGTTGCTCGGATTGTGAGGCGGGTCGTCCCCCGCCTGCTCCAACGCGTCGGCGATTGCAAAGGGTTTGTTAAAATTCAGTTGAAATGTCCCCAGAATCCCACAAGCCATAGTGGATTTGCGAAAAATGATCACCACATATTGATGCGGCCTTGACCCACAACGTGGGCCGCACATAATGACCTCATCCCGGCGTCGTCGCCGACAATCGCAAGGTTGCAGAGATCGTCCGATCCGAGCCCTTCGCGGCAGCGGCAAGCGCGGGGGAAACGAGGAGCGCGCGCCCCGAAAGCCGCGATCCTGCGCAGCTTTCAATTCATGGCGTCTGCGTGCCGCGTTGGTCTGGCCGGATCGGGATTTTCGTCCCGGAGTCGGAGGCCTGCGGCTTGTTGCGCTTCGCGCGGGAACGTTTTTCGAGGTCGGGCGTCGGGGCAAGCGGAAACGGGGGGGCTAAATGCGGATCGAGCGGCACTACACCAAGGCGGGACAATCTCCCTATCAAACGATCGAATTCCGGGAGACCAAGAGCGAAATCCGCAATCCCGACGGCTCGACCGTGTTCGCCCAGACTGGGATCGAGGTTCCGGCCGCCTGGAGCCAGGTCGCCTGCGACGTGCTGGCGCAGAAATATTTCCGCAAGGCCGGCGTCCCCGCAAGGCTGAAGCGCGTCGAGGAAAATGACGTCCCCTCCTTCCTGTGGCGCTCGATCCCCGACGAAAAAGCCCTCGCCAAGCTGCCGGAAAAGGAGCGTACGGGAGGCGAAACCTCGGCCAAGCAAGTGTTCGACCGCCTCGCCGGCGCCTGGACCTATTGGGGCTTCAAGGGCGGCTATTTCGACTCCGAAGAAGACGCCCAGACCTTCTTCGACGAAATGCGCTTCATGCTGGCGCGCCAGATCGCCGCGCCCAATTCGCCGCAATGGTTCAACACCGGCCTGCACTGGGCCTATGGCGTCGATGGCCCGGGCCAGGGCCATTTTTACGTCGATTACAAGACCGGCGCGCTGACCGCCTCCGATTCAGCCTACGAACACCCGCAGCCCCACGCCTGTTTCATCCAGTCGGTCCGCGACGATCTGGTCAATGAAGGCGGCATCATGGATCTGTGGGTGCGCGAGGCCCGCCTGTTCAAATATGGCTCCGGCACCGGCGCCAATTTCTCCTCGCTTCGCGCCGAAAACGAAAAGCTCTCCGGCGGCGGCAAGTCCTCCGGCCTGATGTCTTTCCTGAAAATCGGCGACCGCGCCGCCGGCGCGATCAAGTCCGGCGGCACCACCCGCCGCGCCGCCAAAATGGTGGTGGTGGACGCCGACCATCCCGACATCGAAGCCTTCATCAATTGGAAGGTGCGCGAGGAGGAAAAGGTCGCGGCGCTGGTCACAGGCTCGAAAATCCTGCGCAAGCACATGAAGGCGGTGTTCAAGGCCGCGGTGAATTGCGAGGGCCCGGGCGACGATTGCTTCAACCCGGAAAAGAACCCGGCGCTGAAGCGCGAGATCAAACTGGCGCGGCGCGCGAACTGCCCGGACGGCTTCATCAAGCGCGTCATCCAATACGCCAAACAGGGTTTCCGCGACTTCGACCTGGTCGAATATAACACCGACTGGGATTCGGAGGCCTATCTCACCGTCTCGGGCCAGAATTCCAACAATTCGGTGCGCATCACCGATTCCTTCCTCCGCGCGGTCGAGCAGGATGGCGAGTGGAATCTGACGCGCCGCACCGACGGCAAGGTCGCCAAGACGCTTCCCGCCGCCGAGCTGTGGGACAAGATCGGCTATGCCGCCTGGGCCTCGGCCGATCCCGGCCTGCAATTCCACACCACCATCAACGATTGGCACACCTGCCCCGCCGGCGGCGAAATCCGCGCCTCCAATCCGTGCTCGGAATATATGTTTCTCGACGACACGGCCTGCAATCTCGCCTCGCTGAACCTGCTCCAGTTCCGCGATCCGGAAACGAAAATCTTCGACGTCGCGGCTTACGAGCATGCGGTGCGGCTGTGGACGCTGGTGCTGGAAATCTCGGTGCTGATGGCGCAATTCCCCTCGCGCGAGATCGCCCAGCTTTCCTATGACTACCGCACGCTCGGCCTCGGCTTCGCCAATATCGGCGGATTGCTGATGTCCTCCGGCCTCGCCTATGACTCCGCGGAAGGCCGCGCCTATTGCGGCGCGCTCTCCGCGATCATGACCGGCGTGTGCTATGCCACTTCGGCGGAAATGGCGCGCGAGCGCGGCGCCTTCGCGCGCTATGGCGAGAATTCCGAGGCCATGCTGCGGGTCATCCGCAACCATCGCCGCGCCGCCCACGGAATGCCTGAGGGCTATGAGCAGCTCGCGGTTTCGCCCGTGCCGCTCGACGGCGCCTCCTGCCCGGACCAGACTCTCGTCGCCCACGCCCACGCGGCCTGGGACAAGGCGTTGGAGCTGGGCGAGAAGCATGGCTATCGCAACGCCCAGGTCAGCGTGGTCGCCCCCACCGGCACCATCGGCCTGGTGATGGATTGCGACACCACCGGGATCGAGCCCGATTTCGCTTTGGTGAAATTCAAGAAGCTCGCCGGCGGCGGCTATTTCAAGATCATCAACCGCGCCGTGCCGGAAGGATTGCGCGCGCTCGGCTATGGCGAGGCCCAGATCGCCGAGATCGAAGCTTACGCCGTCGGCCACGCCAGCCTGAAACAGGCCCCCGGCGTCAACGAGGCGACTCTCGCCGCCAAGGGCTTCACGCCGGAAAAGCTGGCCGATCTCGCCACGACGCTCGCCGGGGCCTTCGACATCAAATTCGTCTTCAACAAATTCGCGCTCGGCGCGGAATTCCTGGTCAACACCTTGAACGTCCCGGCTGAAAAGCTCGACGACCCCACCTTCGAGCTGCTTCCCTTCCTCGGCTTCACCAAGGCCGAAATCGAGGCCGCCAACATCCATGTCTGCGGCGCGATGACCCTTGAGGGCGCGCCGCATCTGAAAGACGAACATCTGCCGGTGTTCGACTGCGCCAATCCCTGCGGCCGTACGGGAAAGCGCTATCTTTCGGTCGAGAGCCACATCCGCATGATGGCGGCGGCGCAGCCGTTCATTTCCGGTGCGATTTCCAAGACCATCAACATGCCGAACGACGCCACGGTCGAGGAATGCAAGGCGGCCTATCTTTTGTCGTGGCGCCTCGCCCTCAAGGCCAATGCACTCTATCGCGACGGCTCCAAACTGTCGCAGCCGCTCAATTCCCAGCTCATCGCCGATGACGAGGACGACGAAGAAGACGCGACCGAAGCCTTCATCGCGCAAAACCAGCCGGCGCGCGCGACCCAGATCGCCGAGCGCATCGTCGAGCGCGTCATCGAGCGGGTGGAGCGGCGCCGCGAGCGCGAAAAGCTGCCCGACCGCCGCAAGGGCTATACCCAGAAAGCCGTGGTCGGCGGCCACAAGGTTTATTTGCGCACCGGCGAATATCAGGACGGCCGCATCGGCGAAATCTTTATCGACATGCACAAGGAAGGCGCCGCCTTCCGCAGCCTGATGAACAATTTCGCCATCGCCATTTCGGTCGGCCTGCAATATGGCGTGCCGCTCGAAGAATATGTCGACGCCTTCACCTTCACCCGCTTCGAGCCGGCGGGCTTCGTGCAGGGCAATGACGCCATCAAGAACGCGACCTCGATCCTCGACTATGTGTTCCGCGAACTGGCGATTTCCTATCTGGGCCGGAGCGATCTCGCCCATGTCGATCCTTCCGACATCGGCCATGACGCGCTCGGCAAGGGCGACGACCAAAGCCGCGCGCCGCAGGGCAACCAGCCCTCGCCCACCTCGCGCCTCGTCTCGCGCGGCTTCGTGCGCTCCAAGACCGACAAGCTGATGCTGGTCCAGGCCAATACGGAGGCCCCCCGGCCCCCGACGGTCGCAGCCGTCAGCGTCGGCGCCACCGCCCTGAAAAAGGATTCCCTGGTCGAACCCACGGCCCCAAGCCTCCTCGACACGCTGACCTGGACCCCACCGACCAAACTCCCCGACGAAGCCCTCGACAAAAGGGCCGAAGCGCGGATGAAGGGCTATATCGGCGAGGCCTGTCCCGAATGCGCGAATTTTACGCTGGTGCGGAATGGGACCTGTATGAAGTGCGATACGTGTGGGGCGACGACGGGCTGTAGTTGAAGAACCACCTCAAAAGGCGGTGAAAGCCATAGCCTTCTAAAAGGGTATTGATGAACTCAAAAAGGAGCCGCGTGAAATAGCCCCGTAAGTCGCCGGTGAAATAGCCCCGTAAGTCGCCGGACAGGCACTCCCACTTCGCTAAGAGGTAGGAGTAATGTGGTGTTTATGACTGGTGACAATCCGAAGAGTGAGGTCCTGCCGGGCCGAGAACGACGGCGTCGGCGCACGTCGGCGGAGAAATTGGCGATCATTGCCGAGACGATGGAGCCGGGCATGACGGTTAGCCTTGTCGCGCGCCGTCACGGCATCGCCCCCAATCAGCTGTTCACCTGGCGGCGGCTGGCGAACCAAGGCGCCCTGACCGCGACGCAGGCCGAGGAGGACGTCGTTCCGGCGTCCGCCTACAGGGCTTTGGTCGACCAGGTGCGCGAACTGCAGCGCCTGCTCGGCAAGAAGTCGATGGAGGCCGAAATCCTCAAAGAGGCGCTTGAAGTCGCCGTAGGCTCAAAAAAACGGATGTTGCGGTCGTTGTCGCTGCCGACGCTCAATCCACGGGACGGTTCGCGATGAAGGCCGTCTGCGAAACCCTCGGCGTCGCCCGCTCGAATGTCGCCGCGCGCATTGCCGGCGGCGCGGCCAAACGCATGGGCCGACCGCCCCTGCCGGAAGACGATCTGCTCTGCGAGATCAAGGGGATCATCGCCGAACAGCCGTCCTGGGGCTACGCCCGCGTGTGGGCCGACCTGCGCCGCAAAAGACGCGCCGAGGGCGCGGCGCCGGTCAACCGCAAGCGGGTTTATCGGGTGATGAGGGCGCACGGCCTGTTGCTTCAACGTCATGCCGGCGGCGGCGAAAACCGCCGGCATGACGGCAAGATCGCCGTTCTGCGCTCCAACCTGCGTTGGTGTTCCGACGGCTTCGAGATCGCTTGCGACAATGCCGAAAAAGTCCGCGTCGCCTTCGCGCTTGATTGCTGCGACCGGGAAGCCCTCGGCCATGTCGCCACGACGGCGGGCGTCAAGGGCGAGGACATCCGCGACCTGATGGTCAGCGCCGTCGAATATCGCTTTGGCCCGGTCAATCGCCTGCCCAGCCCGATCGAATGGCTGACCGACAACGGGTCTTGCTACATCGCTGGCGACACGAAACATTTTGCCCGCGAAATCGGCCTTGAGCCGCTGACCACGCCGGTCGAAAGCCCCCAATCGAATGGAATGGCCGAAGCCTTCGTCCGCACGATCAAACGCGATTACGCGCGCGTGTCGCCACTGCCGGACGCCGAAACCGTGATCCGCTTGCTGCCGTCGTGGTTCGAGCATTACAACACACGCCATCCGCATCGCGCGCTTGGCTATCGTTCACCCCGCGAGTTCATCGCGGATCGCTTGGCCGCCGAAGCCGGAGAGTGTCTGTCCGAAACTTAAGGGGCTACAACACCGCGCCTCGGCGTGGTTCTTTCTTTTGTATGAAACGAGGATAACCAAAAGGTGGGAGAATGGCGAACTACTTGCCCCATAATCCACCGAGAATGAATACTTATATTGTTTCATAAAATATTGTTTTTAAAGCGACTTTTCGCCATAGTTCAACTTTGCAGAACCTTCGTGCCCGAGCCATTTACACTAAATATGGATTGCAAACAGCAAATCGCGCAATATATATCCTCACAGAGTGATTCGAGTGTCCTGAGTTCAATATCAGGAGCAGAAATGACCGACTCGAAATCGGACAACTATATTGAAATCCCGGAAGAAGCCCGTCGGGTAAAACCGGACTTTGTTATTCGCCCAACTTCGGGTGTTGTGAAAGAAATCAAGCAGCGGATCAAGGACGGAAATCCTCCGTATCTCGACCCGTATCATACCCACACGAAGCCTCTCCCTAATTCCAAACCAATCTATCTCGGCGAGTTCGATCTTCCGGAAAAGGACATCAAAGCTGGGCGTTTGTCTCCTTGTCCGTGCTGTTCGCCAGAACATCCCAAATACGGAAGGAAGGGTAAGATCGCGTGGTTTCCGAGCGAGCACGTTATTCGGCTGCTTGGGCCAGACTGTTTCGGGAAAATGGATAAAGGGGCGCATGAACAAGCTGTTGCGGAGTTCAAGCGGGAACAGCAGCGCGAGCATGACGTTCGCTACCTTCTCGGTAACGAGGCGCGCTTGCGAAGAGCGGAGGCTGCGCTGTTGAAGGGGCAAGAGATGGCTGCGGCGATAGACGCGCTGGGCAAAGACCTCAGGCACAAAATATATGATGTGATGGATATTCCGTTATGGCCTCACATTAAAAAGGGCATGCTTCAGCGTTGGGAACAGCGCACTGAAATGGTGGGATGGACTGGAACGAACAAGGAGATTGATGTTCTTATCGATCATGCGAGATTGCATGGGTATCGGCTTCTCGACCCGGAGGCAAAATCTTTAGCAAATTCGTTTTCTGGTCCAATTCAAGCCTTTCGCATTCTCAATGAACACGCGAATTGGAATGATTTTGTTATTGGTATGACGGACGTGGACCGACATAACTTAGCAGTGCTGTTAAACAACTCCCGTAAAGCCGCTGATAAGGCGCGCGAACACACTGAACAAATGCGGCAACTCATTTCAACGGTTTCGCTGGCGACCCTTCGAGCATGGGGAATGCATCCGGGCTGCCCATGCCCAATCCATGTCGAATTCAACAATGAGAAGATTTTCGTCGGAAAGACGGCATTCATAACCGTCCATTCGGGGATACCGGCGGTTCTCGCCTCTGGCGATCAGGTCCCGTCGATTGATCTTCCTGATATCAAGGTAGCATAGCGTCAGGAATTACCTGGAATTACAGTGATATGATACCAATTGCATAATTTGGCGATCGTGGCGCCGCCTATCTTGCCGATTGCGTGTTTGGCGAGGCTCGGTCGTCATCGCGAGCCTAACGAAGCGATCCTCCTTGCGCGCGAACCGCTTCGTCGCCGGCGCCTCTCGGTTACGGTGACACTGGAATCCAGAAATGTTTCAACGCAATTTGGAATAAATCATTCCGTAAAGCGTCACGCCAATTCGATCCTTGGGGCCGTCGGATTGGGGCCTGATCAACAAAAATAACTATGAAAGCCAAAAATTTCGCCTTCCCGAGAACCTGAGCTATGCTCTTCCTCGTCGAAGAGGGAGAAACCGATGAAAGCGAGAATTTTCGCGTTCGCGCTCGTCGCCGCCGCGGGCCTCGGGCTGTCCGGTTGCGCGTCGGGCGGTTATTGCGATCCGGTCCTCGGCTGTGGCTATGGCTCCGGTTATGTCTATGGCTCCAACTATGGCTATGGCGCCTATCCCGGCTATTATTACAGACCCGGTTATTACTATGGCGGCCATCGCTGGGCTCGTCGCGGCTGGGCTCACGGCGGCTGGGGTCGTGTCCACTACGGCGGACGCGGTGTTTACGCACGCGGTGGCTACGCGCGCGGCGGTTACGCGCGCGGCGGTTTTGCCCACCGCGGCTTCCATCGTTAAGCGCTCTGGAGCGGGGCGGTTCGCGCCGCCCCGTCGCCGCGCCGCAGCTTTGAGAGCGCGTTATGCGCGCACAAAACAGGAATTACGGCGACATCAGTTACGGTGACGCCGTACCAAATCCCTATGCGCCGGGTTGCGGTGACATGATGCCAAATATGCGATCCGGTCGCCGTGTTTCGCTTCCTTTGGATTGCGGCTGACGCCTTGCGATCTACCGACCAATTGCTCGCCGATTAATCACCCGCCCGCGCCACGAATGACGGGATTCCGACAATTCCCGCGCGCCATGGCCTTGCCGAAGCTTTGGTCACCCGTTTTCTCGTCGATCATGCTAAATTTGCCATCTTGGCGCGATGCCAGAGGGCATCAAGCCTCGCGCCTCACAAACGGCCGTCAACGCCAAATCAAATAACGTGCTGTAGGGACAAAGAGATGATCCGCGAGTTTCAATACAAGGGGGAAACCTTCCGGGTAAACGCCCATGGCATTCCCGGTCACGAAGAAGTCTTCATTATGCACCTCGTCGACGGCGAGGAAATGGGCGAAATCTCTATCGACCGTATGACCGAGGAAAACGACACAAGCGCGCCCATCGACGCTATTTGCGTCATGCTTTGCGATAAATTGATCATCGAGCAGGATATCGAAGTGTCCGACGCGACCGGCGCTTTCCAGTGGGTCGAAGGCGAGCGCATTCGCAACGTCCTCCCCAGCACGAGCAGAGCTCACGGCTAATGATTCCTATGCGGGACTTTCGATTCCGATGACCAATTTCGTTGACATGATACAATGACCTTCCGTTCCCGATCGGCTGGTTGGCCATCATGTCATCGTCATTGTATTTTTGTCACGGACAGGCAATGTTGGAAGTAAATCCCGAAATTATGTCGCGCGGTCCCGCGCATAACGCCAGCAGCATTAAGCAATAAGAAAATCCGGCGGAGCAATCCGCCGGTTTTTTCGAATCGAGATGAGAATCCAGGCCGCTGAACCTTCCGCAACAGACTAAAAATTGCCATCGCCCATCTTTTCAAAGTGAATAAAATGCCTGTATGCCCGACCTTGGCGGCCTGACGGCCAAGGTCTCCAAGACGCTGTTCTGCTCATGGTCACGCACATTGCAAGCGCCCCCATAACCTTTCGCGTCGCGCAAGCCGCCGACGCACCCGTTGCAACCGCGCTCATCAACGCGGCCTATCGCGGCGATTCCAGCACCGTCGGCTGGACCACCGAGGCGCATATTCTTGAAGGCCGGCGCATTGACGAAGCCGGACTGGTTCAACTGATGACGGAGCCGGACTCGCTGATATTGCTTTGTCACCTGGGCGACGAGCTGATCGGCTCAGTTCATCTGCAAAAGCGCGCCAATCGGCTGGGTTACCTCGGGATGTTCGTGGTGCGGCCCGATTTGCAGGGCTGCGGCCTCGGCCGGCGCTTCATGCGCGAGGCCGAAACGACCGCCCAGCGGCTTTGGGGCGTGACGCGCATGGCGTTGACCGTGATCAGCCTACGGCGCGAGCTGATCGCTTTTTACGAGCGCTGCGGCTACGCCCTGACCGGCGCGCTGCAACCGTTCCCTTTCGAGGACGGTTTGAGCACGGCTCTGGTCGAGGGCATCGAGCTGGCGATGATGGAAAAGCAATTGCCGGCGCTGGTTCAGCACGGCCATGCAATGACCTCGTCATCGCGAGGTAATTACCCACCCGCATTTTAAGCGGATTGCATCAGCCCGATTATTCGCGCGGCGCGCGCGTCGTGGCCGAGATGATGGACGGGCATGAACCGAAGGTCTGGATTTCGGATCGCTATGCCGCGCAACAAAATCATGGCGCCGCGCAGCAAACCTGTCTGGCGCATCTGGCGCGCGACACGGCTTTTGCGCTGGAGCATGGCTCGGACGATCTGCCGCCGCGGTTCAAGCTATGGTTCGGCAAGGCGTTCGATCTGGCTGCGGACATTGCCGACTTCGCCGCCTCGACCATCGCCAGCAAAAAGCGCGCGCTTGAAAATCAACTCGGCGATATTCACGGCGCGGCGACGGACTGCGACTTGGCCCTCAAGCTGCAAGCCAAAATCGGGCGGGCGAGAGAACAGCTTCTGACCTTTTGCGATTATCCCGGCGAGGTCGAGGCGACGAACAACGGCTCGGAACGAAAGCTGCGGCCCAGCGTGATCCAGCGAAAAGTAACCAACGGCTACCGCGCCATGTGGGCCGCGCAGGCCGAGGCCGATGTCAGGACAACCGTCGACACCGCAAGGCTCAGGGGCGCAAACCCCTTCCAGACAATCCTCGGCACACCGGCTTGACGCCCCAAAAAAATTGCGCCCCAAAATGGCGGTGGGTAATTACGGCCATGACTTCCCCCGCCTCTTGTCAAGGTGAAGCTGAATCGTTAGCCGTTAGTCTAACTCTTGGCATTCTTGCGACTCGGTGAGAGGGGAAAAATGAAGGCCTTTCTGCGTTGGAGGAGCAGGGCTGGCGCCGCCGATTGGAACGACTTCCACGAGACCACTCCCGGACAAACGGACGATGTCGGTTTCGCGAACTGGAACGACGGCTCAGATTTTCCCCAGAACGGATACGGAGGCGCCGCCGGCGCGCCAGGCCTAACCGCCGTCGTGTCGCTCGCTGCCGCCGAATGGTCTTATGGGGCGGAGGCCACGGCCAGGCTGGCCAGAAGCTTGGGCGCTGATGTCAAATCCGCTGCCGTTCGCGTTGGCGGGGCGATCGTCGATACCTCCAACGCGCTATCCGGCTCTGCGCCAAAACCGAGCGGCGGCCAGCTTTCGGCCGGCGCCGTCGGCGCAGCCAGCGGCTCGAGCCAGGCGCCGTCAGCTCCCGCGGCCTCCAGCGGTTCGGTCGCACATCTTGTCATCAACGCTATCTATGACGCCGCCGCCCTCGCGGCGCCAGCCAGTTTCCGGGATGGAATCCAGGCCGCCATCAACATCCTCGAGGCGGCGATCATCGATCCGATTACCCTCAACATCGCTGTCGATTACGGCACATTCGGCGGCCAGGCTTTGCCTAGTCAGAGCACCTCTGAAGGCAATATCGGATTCTCCGGCAACAGCTCGGATATCAGCGGATATACCGATCCGAATGCATCGGGCGTCGGCGTCGCAGAATCCTACACGAACCTCAAGGGCCTGCTGACCGCGAGCGAAGCTTCGACGGCCGATGTCTCATCCGTCGCCTCCCTGCCGAGCAATACGTCTACGACGGATGGCGCGCTGCTCGCGGGGACGAACTTCACGATCGGCACCGCCGAGGCCAAGGCGCTGGGAGTCATCAACGCCAACAGCAATATCATCGACGGCCAGATCGGCATGGGGAGCGGCTTTACGGGCGATACCCTCATTGCGGGCGCACTTCATGAGATCACCCACGCCATGGGCCGGATCGCCGGCTATGCGCTCGATCTGTTTCGTTACAGCGCCCCTGGCTCCCATGTGATAGGGTCTGGTGGATCAACCTCGAACCCAGCGCCGGCGTCCTATTTTTCGATCGACGGCGGCAATACGGATCTGGCCGATTTCGGTCGCACTTCGGATCCCGGCGATTTCCTCAATGCTTCCGGCCAGGGACCCGCCGGAGAAGTCTCGTCCAGCACGCTGACGCCCAATGATCCGTTCAACGAGGTCGTAGGCATTCCTCCGGGCGCGTCGACTGACCCTTCCCAATTTCTTACCTCGGTTGATCTCACGGTTTTGGACGTGCTGGGCTTCAGGCGGGCTTCCGAACTCGGCGCCGGCGCAAGCGTCAGCCTCGGCTCGTCCAGCCTATTTGCGGGGGGCAGCGGCCAGATCTCATTTTCGGTCACGAATAACGGCGCAGGAAGTTCATACGCCTCCACGGCGGGCATTTACATCACGCCCAACGCGACGCTCACGGCGGCCGACATCTCAAGCGGCGTTGCCATATTGATCGGCACAATTTCTGTCGGTTTGGTCGGCTACGGCGAGACGAAGAACTATACCGGGAATTTCACCCTGCCGTCCAGCGTGTTGCCGGGCAATTATCACGCCGGGGTCGTGGTCGATTACAACAACCAGCTCATTGACGCCAACCTGTCGAACAACATATCGGGGACGGCGGCGCTGACCGTTGCGCCGCCCGCTTTCGTATTCACCGGCGCCTTCGGCAATGACTGGAATGGCGATGCGAAGGTGCTCGACGCAAACGGCAATATCACCGCACAGAACTTCAACTGGAACAGCCCTTCCGGCCCGCTCGACGGAAGGCTCTACGCGTCCGATCCGCTGCCAACGACAGCCGACAATGTCCAGATCGCCGCGGCGGGATCCTCTACTGGATTTCAAGTCGTCATCAACGGCAACGACGAATACGGCAATGCCGACGCAGCCGGCACGCTCAGCATCGACAACGGCTCGTCGGTGACCATCAATGGCGGCTCGCTGACAGTCGGCTCCAAAGTGGCAAATAACGGCGTGATCAACGTCAAATCCGCGCCGCTGTATGTCAACGGATCGATCGTCAACGACAATCAGATTATTGTCACGTCTGGTGAAAACGGCAACGGGCTCTATCTCACCGGAACGGTCACGCTCTCAGGCATGGGCACGATCACGCTGGTCGGCCAAGGCGCCTACGGCGCTTATCTCACCGGAACTGGAAATGGTACCGCCACGCTCGAAAATAACGGCACGATCCAAGGCGGCGGCAACATCGTCGCTTCGGGGCTGGGCGCGTACACCCCCGGCGCGGCGATGATCCTCCACAATCACGGCATCATCGACGGGTCTGACGGCGCAAATCAGCTGCTCATTTCGACCTACACGACTGCGGCCGGAGCGTTGACCAACTCCGGAACGATCGAGGACACGAGCACAGCCGGAACGACCATTCTCAGCACGATGGTCAGCCAGACGTCGAGCGGCGCGATCGGCGCCTATGGCGCTGGTTCCGTGGTGACCTTGGCCGGCGTCGATCTGCAAGGCGGATTCATCGATGGCTCCGGCGGCGGCTATGTTCAGACCGGCAATTACTTCGGCAACGGTGGCGGCATCGGCGACACTCTCGACGGCCGCAGCGCGGCGAATGGCGGAACTGGTGCGATCACGATTACGGCTAACGGGATTTTCGTCATCCAACCCCCATCTGACGAGACCGCGCTCGGCACAATCACCAACGAAGGCAAGCTTGAGGTGTACGCCGTCCTCCACGCCGGCGCTGGCGACCTGACCCTAAACGGCGGGGGTCAGGTGACGTTGACCGACGAGATCAGCGGTTGGAGCGCGACCTCGGCCTCCACACTGCACAATATCGACAACACGATTTCCGGCTTCGGTACGATCGGATCCGGCGGCGTGTTCGGCGATAGCTGGAAGTTGGTCCTTGACAACCAGTCGGCCGGCAAGATCGACGCCAACGGCGTTGCGAGCGACGGATCACAGGATTTGACGCTCGACGCGGTGAGCGTGTCCAATGCCGGCGTATTGGAATCCACATCGGGATACGTCGACTCGAGCGGAAATCTCCACGATGGTCTGTACATCGGTCAATATAACGGAGTTAAGACCGCCGTCGATCAGACAAGCACGGGCGTCATCAAGGCGACCGGTGCTAACGCGAACGTTCATTTGCAAAATGCGATCGTCGCGGGTGGGACCCTGGCGACAACCAATGGCGGCGTCATCGTCGTTGATGGCAATGGCGCCACGCTCGACGGCGGCTCCTCCGCTGGCGCCGTCGTAACTCTCGGCGCCCTCCAGGTGACCGGCGCCGACCTGACGCTCAAAGGCTCAATCGTGAATCGGGCGACGATAACCATCGCCGGCCCAGCTATCCATATCGGACTCGGCGACGTGACGCTTTCCGGCGGCGGCGTAATCGACATGGCCGCAAGCGGCTACAACTCAAACGCGATCATGGGGTCCGACCCGACGACTGTCACAACGCTGCACAACATCGACAACAAAATTTCGGGGCAAGGGACGATCGGGGTCGGCCGGCCTTATGACAGCTCAACGAACCGCCTCATTTTGGACAACCAGCAAGCCGGCGTGATCGACGCAACCAGCGCGACGAATTGGCTGACCATCAATACGGGCCTTGCCGTCACCAACAACGGCCTGTTCGAAGCTAACGGCGGAACGTTGAACGTCAGCGACGCGGTGATTGGGTCCGGCTCGGCGGTGGTTGCGGGCGGCGGGACGCTGGCCTTCGCCGCCGCCTTCGGCGAGAATGTCGCCTTCCAGGGCGTCAACGCCGGGACGCTGAAGATAGCGCAGGCCTATTCGGGGACGATTTCCAGTTTCGCCGCGGGCGATACAGTCGATTTGACCGCGCTCGGCTTTTCCTCGTCCTACGAGACCGTATGGACCGCCACGGTTGCGGGCGGGACGCTGAAAATCATCGATACGGCGCAGGCCAACACGGTCGTCGCGAAGCTGAACTTGGTCGGCTCTTTCGCTGGCGAGAGCTTCACGCTCGCGGGCGACGGCGGCTCGGGAACCGATATCGGCGTCGCCGCCGCGCCCTGGGCGAACGTCGCGGTGGGTGACGTGCTCGCCGCCAACGTCCCCGGCCAGAGCTATTCGGCTTATGAAATCCTGCACCAGGCCGGAACCTATGCCGGCACGGATTATTTTTACACCGGGATCACCGGGAAAGCTTACGATGCCTACGCCAACGATTACTCGGCCAGCGGCGCCTTCGTCGGTTCCAAGGTTTTTTATCCCGGCGGGACGGGCAAGAATTACGCTTATGAGGAGGTTGATTGCGATGGGGGCGGCAATCTGTCGCGGGTCGCCTTCACCGGCGTGATGGGGCGGCCCTACTCATCTTACGAATATGATTACGTCGGTGGAATTTTCGCCGGCGCCAAGTACGACGTGACCTCGGTTCCGTCCGGCGCGAGCTATTCCTCCTATGAACTCGACTTCAATTCCGCCGGCGCTCTAGCTGGCGAGAAATTCTTCGTCACCAATGTCGTCGGCCAGCCCTACGCGGCGGAGGAACTGGACTTCGACAAGAACGGCAAGCTGAGCAAAGTTATCCTGTCGGGCGTCCAGAATCAAGCCTATTCGTCCCTAGAATATGATTATAACGCAGGGACTTACGAAGGTTACAAGGCCTTCTACACAGCAATCAAAGGTCAAAGCTTCACCAACGAGGAGGTCGACGTTTCCTCCGGCGGCCAGATTCAGAAAGCGATCTTTTCCGGCATCACGTCCATGCCCTATTCCTCGATCGAGCAAGATTATTCCGCCGGCAAGATCGCGGACGTGATCTACAATTTCACCAGTGTGAGCGGGCAGAATTATTCCGCTTATCACGTCGAAGAAACGGCCGGAGGCGCCGGTCTGCAGGAAACCTTCGATCTCAACAGCGGCGGCCACACCATCCTTGCGCTCGCGTCCAGGCAAACCCTGACGAGCCTCGGCGACGACAAGATGACCGGCGATGGCGCGACCACTTTTGTCTTCGACGCCATTTATGGTGCGGATCTAATCACCAATTTCAACAGCGCCGACACGATCTCGCTGCCAACGGCGGAATTCGCCGATTTCAACACGATGATGAAGAACGCCCAGAACTCGGGCGCCAACACCATCATCACCGCCGCCGACCACGACACGCTGACGCTCAAGAACATGACCATGATGACGCTGGCGGGGATGAGCGGGAATTTTGCGTTCCATGCCTGAAAGGCAGGAACTGATCCGGGAATTGCGGGAATTACCCGGACGCCATACGAAATCCCCAAATCGCGCTCGGAGGAACCAATGCTTTTTCCGGTTCCTCATTGACAACGTTTTAAGAGCCTTCTCTGTCTCATTGCGAGGAGCGCCAGCGACGAGGCAATTCACACTGCGGTTGGCCCGCGTGGTGGGTCGCGCCTCTCAAGCGGAGTCAGACTGAGCTTCCCAGCCTCACACGCCGGCGAGAAATTTGCGCAAACGGGCTTCTTCGGTCCGGGATTTGCCGAGAACGGACGCTGGCCGGGCCGAGGCGCGGAAACGCCTGAGCGCGGCGATCTTGACGCTTTCGAAACGGAACACGCCCTGATGCGGGCCGCGGTACAGCACGGGGCGGCCCGCCGCGACTTTCGTTAGCGCGAGATCGAGATGACTCGTTTCGAACGGCGCGTCGCTGTTCATATCGTCTGCCCGCGTTTGGTCCCTAAAAGTCGTCGCAAGTTCCTGGAAAGCTTAATGCCTGTCGAAAGGCCAGGAAATTCAACGAACTCAATAAAGACGGTTGCATCCGTCTCAATTTGCGTCCCTCTCCTCGGAGGGATATTCTCGGGGGATAAATCTAAGGTCGGCTCCTTCGCCATGCAAACCAATAGTGATCGGCGAGACTTCACATCAGCGTGATGTCTACATAGGAGATTGTCGATCCAGGAATAACAGTGACGTGACACCAATTGCGCTCATTGGCAGCCGTGGCGCCGCCGAGCTTTTGCGGTAGTGTTGCGGCCCGTTCGCGAGCGCGAAGCGATCCAAGGGCGCGGCGCGCGGCTGAGAATGCGAGAGTCCCATCCCTGCGAGGCGCCCATGGTTCGAGTGATTGCCGCCATTGTGATCGCGCTGAGCGCGTGGTCGCCCGCCGCCGCCCAATCGGGCGATGCGGCCTTCCGGCCCGCCCTGCAGCAGGCGCTCGACAATTTTGTCGCGACGCGCAGAGAGCCGGAGCACATTTCCGCGGCGTCCCTGAGCATCAGCCTGAAGGGCGCTGGCGAAAACATCAATCTTGCGGCAGGAACGACGAAATACCCGGAGGCGGGCGAAAAAGTCACGCCGGCCGACCTGTTCGAGATCGGCAGCATCACCAAGTCCTTCACCTCCGTCGCGCTCCTTCACCTTGAAGCCAAGGGCAAGCTGACGATCGAGGACAAACTCGGCAAATGGCTCCCGCAATATCCCGCCTGGAAGAACGTCTCGATCCACCGACTGCTCGACATGACGAGCCCCATTCCCGGCTATGACAATCAGCCGTCCATCGCCAGAATCATGGGCGACGATCCCGGCCACACCTTCACCCCGCAGAAACTGATCGCGGCGTCCTATCCGCATGACGGCGAGCCCAAACCCGTCAGCGGCTGGACCTATTCCAACACGAATTACATCCTGGCCGAGATGATCATCGAAAAGGCCGGCGGCAAACCCTATGCGGAGGTCGTGCGCGACCTTTTCAAACAGGTCGGATTGAAGAACACTTTTTACGAGCCCAACCTTTATCCGGCGTCGATCACGGATCGAATGGTTTCCGGCTATTTTTTCAGCCACGATCCCGACAACAAGCTCCTCGCCCCGCTTCTGGGCCGCGACGTCAAGAACGACAGTGTCTCGTGGATGCAGGGCGCGGGCGGCATCGTCTCGTCGATGGACGACGTCGCGCGCTGGGCGCGCGCGCTCTACGAAGGGCCGCTTCTGGCGGAAAAACAGCGCGGCGAACTCATGACCGTCGTCTCCGACAAGACCGGCAAGCCCATCGCCGGCCCTTCCGAACAGAATCCGGGCGCGTTCGGACTCGGCGTCGGCGCGGGCTACCGGCCGGCGCTCGGCGCCTATTGGTTTTACCAGGGCATGACTTTGGGCTACCGCGTGCTCTATGGGTACTTCCCCAAGAATGGCGCGGTCATCGTCGTGGGCCTCAACAGCCAGCCCGACGAGAAACAGAACCGCAATGGCGCGCTGCTGGAAGAGATTTATGGCCTCTTGCACAAGGCCGGCAAGATCTGACCACGTCCGGCCGCTCCACTCGGCGCCAAAAATATTCGTCAAGCAGCCGCTAACAAGACATTCGTATTGATGTGGGTCATTGACGTTTTCGTAACTCCGCATATCGTTCTATTCATCTGGGATGCCAACACCAACTTGAGGTTCGCGTGAATCATCACGATCGTAAAGTCCTGCACGCTTTCTTCGCTCACCCCGTCACCGCCAACATCGACTTCAAGGACGCCGAACATGCGCTGACCGCGCTCGGCGCTGAACTCGACAGCAAACATGGCAACAAGGTCGAAGTCACTCTTGCAGGCCAGAAAACCATGCTTCACCGCAACCATCACAGCCTGTCCAAGGATGACGTGATGCAGATCCGCAAATTTCTGGAAGGCTGCGGCGTAACCGTGGAAGCCTTCCCGATCTGACCACGGCGCGGCGCCATGATGCGCCTGCGCGGGTCAGGGACGCCCCCAGCGCGCCACCCCATTCTGAAAAGCCAAGCGGTCAGGACGGCTCCGGCGGAGGGACCGCTTCTGGCGCTTCTCGCGCAATCAGGCGCCATTACGGCGACACACGCCTGGCCTGCGCGCCAGCGATGCGCTGCAGGCGAGGCCGCGCCTAATTTGGAATCACAAGGCAGTCGCCGCCGGCCGATTTGAGCCGGGAGCAGAGCGACGCCGCGCTTTGGCGCGTCACTTCCGAGACGCGGATCTGGTACCAGAAGGTGGGCCGGCGCCCGCCAATCCTCCGCGCCACGACCTCCGGCGCGTGGGACCCCAGAATTGTCGGAAAATGTCGGCGCATGGTGGCGTATTGCTGCATGGCGGCCGATTTCGAGCGGTCGCCGATCAATTGCAGCGCCCAGGGCCGCACGCGCGATTTCGGACCCGCGGATCTGGCGTGCTTCCCCTTCTTCCATGCGGCGTCCGGTTCGGCGCTCAGAGCCGTCATGGGGCGGTAGCTTCGCGGCGGGCATTCCATATCATCCAGTCGCGTTTCGACGCTCGCGCTCGCATCCCGCTGTCCGATCCAGTCATCGGCGTTCCGGCCGGTGATCGTGCGCACATAGGCTCGGGTTTCCTCCGGCAGGCCGCCTGCGCCGGCGAGCCAGTCCTGGACGCGGCCGGGGCCGGCGTTATAGGCGGCCGCGGCAAGTCCGAGATTTCCGAACTGCTGGCGCAATTCGCCTAGCCAGCGCCCGGAATGCTCGATCGAGAGCGACCAATCGAACGGATCGTCCAGGCCGCGCCATTGCGCCGTCGCCGGCATGAACTGCGCAATGCCTTGCGCGCCGGCCGGGCTGACGGCCTTGGGATTGAACCGGCTTTCCTGCCAGATCAGCCGCAGCAAAAATTTTTTCGGCAAATGATAGGTTCTGGCGGCGAGAGAGATTTCGTCGCAAACCTTTTTGATGGTGACGATCCGCCGAGCAAGGACGCTCGCCGCCGGCGCGGGCGCGGTATGTTGAGGCGGAAGCGGAACGGCCGCGACGCGATGAATGGCGGACTTTGCTACAGAGGCATATTCGACAGCGTTGGCCGATGTTTCCCCGGCATGGGCGGGGACGACCGCAAGTCCCGTCAATAAGGCGCACGCCCATCCGCTTAACCGCGCCATAAGTTTGCCTAACCTTCCGACGCCAAGGATGAGCAACAATATAAAACGCGATTTAAGAATTTTTGTAGCGCCGCGATCCCGCTCGGCGCTCCCGCCAGAGGAACCGAAGCGGCGGCGCATCGAAGATCGCGCAAGGCCGCTTTTCGAAGCTCGACATCGACGGCGGCTGAGCCCTCAACGCCAAAATCGTCACGTTATTGATAATCTTGTCACAATCGCTTGCTTCCCTGCTCGCGGAAGCAGCGCTTGCGGCCATTATGGAGAGCCTGGAATGGCGAAATATCCCCTGTTCATTGTTGGTTCGCCACGGTCGGGAACCAGCGCGCTGGCCGGGGGCGCATTGAGCGCCGGGTACGAAGGGTTCTTCGAGGGCAATTTTCTGCCCCTCCTGACCACGCTAAAACTTTCAATCGACCGGCATTTCGCGACTTTCGGCCATGACGGCCCCGATGTTCTCGCCTCGGTCGTCGATCGCCAGCGCCTGTCGCAGGATATCGCGAAGATATTTCGCGAGATTTTGGAGCGCCACAACCCTGCCCCGCCCTGGTTCGACAAGAGCGGCAATCCGGAAATGACCGCGGCAATCCCGACCTTGCTCGACCTGTGGCCGGGGAGCGTGTTCATTTTCGCCAAGCGGCGTGGCCTCGAAAATGTCGTTTCCCGGCTGCGCAAATTTCCCTCTTACGGGATCGAGGCGCATTGCCGGAGCTGGGCGAACAATATGAAAAGCTGGCGGGAGGCGCGGGAGCGCCTTGCTCAGGAACAATATCTGGAAATCGACCAGCAGGAACTCATCCGCGACCCGGAAGCGGTGACCAAAAAAATGGCTGGTCTGCTCGATCTCACCGAGGCGCAGGCCGCCGCCGCGACGAACTTCTTTCGCCAGCGCCGCCCGCAGGAAACCGAACCGGGCACGGCCCAGCGCGTGCTCGCGCTGGGGGATTTGTGGGATGACGCCGGCCGAAACGCCTTCGAATCCATCTGCGGGCCCGAAATGAAAGCGTTCGGCTATTCATTCGGCGCCGCTTATTGGGACGGCGCCCGCTGACGCCGCCGCTACGCGGACCAGCCCGCCTGCGCTCCGTCGAGCGCGGGCGGCGCATTGCGCCGCGCGGCCGAGGCGCCGGGGAAGCGGCGGAGGATGCGTTCCTGCTGCTCGGGCGCGACGCGGACTTCGAAAAAGGCGTGGCCTTCATCGTCGTTGGCGCGCGAAATCACCTCGGTATGGGCATAGAGCCAAGCCTGGCCCTCGCCGTCGCCGGCGTCGAGCGGCACGCTCAGCATCGGCCTGCCCCGCGCCAGGCGCGATTCGATCGCCAGCAACAGATCGTCCAGCCCCTCGCCGGTGACGGCTGAAACCACGCAGGGACGCTCGTCCTCCGGACGGCGTGCGGCGCTTGTTCTCAGCCGCGCGCGCTCCTCGACCGGCTCCAGGTCGATCTTGTTCCAAACCTCGATCAGGCGGCCATGGTCATGGGCGTCGACATCGAGTTCGGCCAGAATCTTTTCGACATCGGCGCTCTGCGCCTCGGAATCCTCATGCGAAATGTCGCGCACATGGAGGATGATGTCGGCCTCCCTCACCTCTTCCAGCGTGGCGCGAAAGGCCGAAACCAGCATATGCGGCAGGTCGGAGATGAAGCCCACCGTGTCGGACAGGATCGCCCTGCCGCCATGCGGCAGTTTCAGCCCGCGCAGGGTGGGATCGAGGGTCGCGAACAGCAGGTCCTTGGCGAAGACCTCGGCATTGGTCAGCCGGTTGAAAAGCGTGGATTTCCCGGCGTTGGTGTAGCCGACCAGGGCCACGATCGGGAAAGGAACGTCGCGCCGGCTCTTGCGATGCAAGCCGCGCGTCTTCTTGACCGTTTCGAGGTCGCGCTCGATCCGGTTCATCCGTTCCTGGATCAGGCGGCGGTCGGTTTCGATCTGCGTTTCGCCCGGGCCGCCGAGGAAGCCGAAGCCGCCGCGCTGACGCTCCAGATGGGTCCAGGACCGCACCAGCCGGGATTTCTGATAGGTCAGATGGGCAAGCTCGACCTGCAGGGCGCCCTCCGCCGTGCGGGCGCGCTCGCCGAAGATTTCGAGAATCAGCCCGGTGCGGTCGATGACCTTGGCGCCGAAGGCCTTTTCGAGATTGCGCTGCTGCACCGGCGACAAAGCGCAATCGACCGCCACCAGTTCGACTTCCAGCTCCCCGACCTTTTCGGCCAGTTCCTCGACCTTGCCCTTGCCGAGATAAGTCGCGGGACGAATCTGCGTGAGCGAAACGATCTCCTTCCCGACGATCTCGACGTCGATGGCGCCCGCCAAGCCAACGGCCTCGTCGAGCCGCGCCGCGCGCGAACGAATCGACGCCTCTGGCGCGGCGCGGTCGGTGAGATAGGGGCCGATCACCAGAACGCGGGTCTTGCCCCCGCGTCTCTGGAGCGAAACGCCGTCGATGGGCGCCTTCTTGTCGTTCAAGTCCGTCGTCGAATCCTTGCTGCGCAAATCTATTTGTCCGCCCCTTCTTCCGATGGATCGAACATCTGGATCGGATGGCCCGGCATGATTGTGGATATGGCGTGCTTATAGACCAATTGCGAGTGCCCATCGCGGCGCAAAAGCACACAAAAATTATCGAACCAGCTCACGACGCCCTGCAGTTTGACGCCATTGACGAGAAAGATCGTGAGCGGAACCTTGTTTTTTCGGACGTAATTGAGAAACGTATCCTGGAGATTGGGTGTGCGTTCAACCGCCATGTTTTTTCCTATTCACTTATTCTGCGTCGGCATCGAAGGCGGGCCTTTTGGCCAGAACATCGGGCTGAAGCGGCGCTTTCCCCGCGCTTTTGTCCATTAGAGTCTCAAGCGTCGCGACGAAGCAAGAAATTCTTTTACGAGAGCTATTTCTATAAGCAACCGTCTTCAAGCCGTCGCGGGCGCGAATTCGTGAAACGAAGCGCGCAGGCCCAAAGCGACGGCGCCGGGCGCGCCGGAACCGATATTTTGGCCGTCGATCGCCACGACGGGGAGCACAATCGTGGTCGCCCCGCTGATGAAAGCCTCTTGCGCACGAAAAGCCTCGGCGAGGGTGAAGGGCCTTTCTACGATTTTCAGCCCCCTGGCGGCGGCGATCTTGAGCAGGCGCGCGCGGGTGATTCCCGCAAGTATAGCCGAATCGGCGGGATGGGTGACCAAAACGCCCGCGCTGTCCACGATCCAGGCGTTGCTCGAAGACCCCTCGGTGACGAAGCCGTCGGCGTCGACCAGCCAGGCCTCATAGGCCCCGGCCTCCTTGGCCTGCTGCTTGGCGAGCACGTTGGGCAAAAGGCTTGTGGTCTTGATGTCCGGCCTCTTCCAGCGGATGTCCGGCAGGGAAATCACCTTGATGCCGGCGTGCGCCCGCGCCTCTGCCGCCGCCCGGTCGCCGCGATGGGCGAAGGCGACCACGGTCGAGGGCGTCCCGGGCTTAGGGAAGCCATGGTCGCGCTTTGCCGCGCCGCGCGTGACCTGGAGATAGACATGGCCATCCGTCACACGGTTGCGCGCCACCAGCTCGCGCAAAATCCGCCGCAGCGCCGTCGCCGCCATCGGCAGGGTCAGCCGCAATTGGGCGGCCGACCGCGCGAGCCGCAGAAGATGGCCCTCTTCGTCGATCAATCGGCCGTCGAAAACTTCGATCACTTCATAAATGCCGTCCGCGAACAGGAAGGCGCGGTCATCGATCGAAACGCCGGCGGCGGCGTGGCGGATATAGCGGCCGTTGACGTAAGCGACGCGACTCATTTTTTTCTTCCGCCGCCCTGCGGGCGGCGCCCCTCGCACTTGCTCGGCGTCACTTCGTTCCTAACCATGTCGCCGGGGCGACATGGCGCATTTACAGCAATCCTAATCTGCCCGCGACGACCGCCGTCGCCGCAGCCGCGGCCATGGCCCAGAGCGGGCTGCGCGGCGACAAAGCGACGAAAGCCGCCGAGGCGAGGGTGACGAAGGCGGCGAAAAAACCGGAATCGGCAGCGCGCGCGAGAAGATAGCCGTTCGCCGCCATCAGGCCAATGGCCGCCGGCGTCAACGCCTTTTTGAGCCGCGTCAGCCAGGGCGCCTCGCCGGCCCGGCGCATCGCCCGCGCGGCGGCGAAGGCCAGCAGCGACGCCGGCGCCAATATGCCCAAAGTTGCGACGGCGAGCCCGGCGAGGCCCGCCAGCCGCCATCCGAACAGGCTGAAGACGATGACGTTCGGACCCGGCGAGATTTGCGCGATAGCGAAGTTTTCGGCGAAGGTTTCCGCACTCATCCAATGGGTCTGGGTCACGATCTGCCGCTGCGCCTCGGGCAGCGCCGCCGTCGCGCCGCCCACCGCCAGCAGGGAAATGCCGGCGAAACGCAAAAAGATCTGACCGAGCAGATCGTCCTTCATTCCGCCCAGCCCGCCAAAACGAAGCTTGCCGGGACCACAAGGCCGAGGACGAGAGGAAGGGGCGCGCGCAGCACAACGGAGCCGAGAAAGGCCGCGAAGGCCAGCGCGACTACGCGCGGGCTGGGCCGGATCTTGATCGTCATTTTGACCGCTGTGCCGAGCGCGAGGCCGGCGGCGGCGGCTGTCGCCCCGAATAATGCGGCGCGAACGTCGGCATGATGCGCGAAGGTCGCGAAAAAGCTGGCGACGGCAACCACAATGGCGAGCGGCGCTGCGAGCAGGCCGGCAAGGGCGATGAGCGCCCCGCTCGCGCCGTGGAAACGATCGCCCAGCATGACGGCGAGATTGCAGGTGTTTGCCCCCGGCAGCGCCTGGCACAGCCCGAGTATAGCCGCGAATTCGGAATCGTCGAGCCAGCGCCGGTCATCAACGATGATTGCCCGCGCCAACGGCCCCGTCCCGCCAAAGCCGAGCGCGCCGAGTTTGAAAAAGCCCAGGAACAGCTCGCGCCGGGTCACGGCCGTTCAATCGATCGCCAGCGATTTCAACTTGCGGTGCAGCGCCGAGCGTTCCATGCCGATAAACTCGGCCGTGCGCGAAATATTGCCGCCGAAACGGTTGATCTGGGCGACCAGATATTCGCGCTCGAACACTTCGCGCGCGTCGCGCAAGGGCAGGCTCATCAGCTTCTCGCCGCCCGAGCCGGTCGGGGTCGAGGGCACCAAAGCGCCGATTTCGCGCGGCAGCATTTCGGCGGTGATCTCGGCCTCATGATCCCCGCCGGCGAGGATCATCAGGCGCTCGATATTGTTGCGCAGCTGGCGGATATTGCCCGGCCAGTCGTGGGATTGCAGCACCGCCATGGCGTCGTCGCCGATCTTGCGCCGGGGTAGGCCGGAATTGGCGGCGAGCTGGTCCATGAAGAAATTGATCAGCTCGGGAATGTCCTCGCGTCTCTCGGAGAGCGAGGGCACCCTGACCGGCACGACCGAGAGCCGGTGAAAGAGGTCCTCCCGGAAAGCCCCTTCCTCGATGGCGCGCGGCAGGTCGCGCGCCGAGGAGGAAATCACCCGCACATCGACATGAACCCGGGTCGTGCCCTCGACGCGGGTGAAATTCTGATCGACCAGCACGCGCAGGATCTTGGCCTGGGTTTCGCGCGGCATGTCGGCGACTTCGTCGATATAGAGCGTGCCGCCGTGGGCCTCCTCGAGCGCGCCGGTTTTCCGCGGGCGTCCGTCGCGCGCCTCGACGCCGAACAGCTCCATCTCCATGGTGTCGGCGGCGATCGCGGCGGCGTTGATGACCACGAAAGGCCCGCCGGCGCGGTTGGAGGCCTCGTGAATGGCGCGCGCCGCCAGCTCCTTGCCGACGCCCGGAGCGCCCGTGATGAGAATGCGCGAATTGGCCGGCGCCACGCGCTCGATCAATTGCTTGAGCTGCTGCAAGGCGATCGAATGGCCGACAAGGGTGTTGGAACTGGCCGAGCGCGCCTTCAATTCGGTGACTTCGCGGCGCAGGCGCGAGGTTTCGAGCGCCCTTTCCGCCACCAGCACCAGCCGGTCGGCCTTGAAAGGCTTTTCAATGAAATCATAAGCGCCCTGGCGGATGGCGGTGACCGCCGTCTCGATGGTGCCGTGACCAGAGATCATCACCACCGGCAGGGTTTCATGGTGGCGCTTGATCGATTCGAGCAATTGCAGCCCGTCGAGCTTCGAGCCCTGCATCCAGATGTCGAGGAAAACGAGATGCGGACGACGCGCCTCGATCGCGGCCAAGGCCTCGTCGGAATTGCGCGCGGTGCGCGTGGAATAGCCCTCGTCCTCCAGAATGCCGGAGACGAGTTCGCGAATGTCGGCTTCATCATCGACGATCAGAATATCGTGAGCCATGGTCAACCTTCGCTCAAGCTTTTTCGGCGCTTTCCGCGCCCTCCTCCGCCGCGGGAGCCGCGGCGATCGGGAAATGCAGGCGCACCAGCGCGCCCTGGCCGGAGGCGGCGTCGAGGAGTTCGATGCCGCCGCCGTGATCTTCGAGAATCTTCGCCACGATCGGCAGGCCGAGGCCGGTGCCTTCCGCGCGCGTCGTCATATAGGGTTCGAGCAGCCTCGCCCGGTTTTCGCGCGGGAACCCCTTGCCATTGTCTTCGATGTCGATGACCGCCACGCCGTCCGCGACTCGCAGGCGCACATCGATTTTGGGTTCTCGCCCCGCCATGTCGGCGGCGGCGATGCCTTCGGTCGCGTTCTTCACCACATTGGTCACGGCTTGCGACAGCAGGCGGCGGTCGAAACGGGCGACGATCGGCCCGGGCGGAAAATCTCCGGCAATCGCAATGTCGGAATGGCCGTGACGCATCAGGAACAGCACCTGCTCGATGCAGGCGGTAAGATCGTCGGTGGCGAGCTGCGCCTTGGGCATGCGCGAAAAGGCGGAAAATTCGTCCACCATGCGCTTGATGTCGTCCACCTGCCGGATGATCGTGTCCGTGCATTGGTCGAACACGTCCTTGTCGGAGGTGATGACCTTGCCGTATTTGCGCTTGAGCCGCTCGGCGGAAAGCTGGATCGGCGTCAGCGGATTCTTGATCTCATGGGCGATGCGCCGGGCGACGTCGGCCCAGGCCGCCGTGCGCTGCGCGGAGACGAGATCGGTCATGTCGTCGAGCGTGGCGACGAAGGTGCGTTCGCCGCGATTGAGCGGCCCGTTGGTGATGCGGACGTTGTAGGTTCGCTCGCGGCCGTCGCGATTGAGGGTGATCTGGCGCTGCGTCATGCGCGAATAGCCGGCGCGCGCCTCTTCGATCATCGCCGCAAGCTCCGGGAGGGCCTCTGCCACCGGCTGGCCGATCGCCTTGTCGGCCTTGTCGGCGTCCTGCCCCTCGGCGCCGACCAGCACACGCGCGGACGGGTTCAACACGGTGACGTCGGCCTTGGCGCCAACCCCGATCACCGCCGCCGGAACGCCGAACAGCACGGCCTCGGTGAAGACGCGGCGCTCGTCCATGAGGTGATTGGCGGCGATCAGGCGGCTCTGCTGCTGGCGCAGCTCCGAGGTCATCTTGTTGAAGGTCTGGCCAAGATGGGCGAGGTCGCCCTCGGAGGCGCGCACCGGCACCTGGACATAGAAATTGCCCGCCGAAACCTGATCCGTCGCGGCGATCAGGCGGCGGATCGGCGCGACCAGGGCATTGGTGAAGGCAAGGCCGATCCAGACCGCCGCCAGCAGCATGATCGTCGCGAGCAGGCCGAACATGATGGCGAGAGTCGTCTGGAACTGGCTCCGGTGCTGCTCGAAATTGTCGAACAGATGGTTCAGCGCCGCCGCCTGTTTGGGGAATTCGAGCGTGAAGGGATCGACCGGACGGCTGGTGTAGAGGAACGTGTCCTTGAAGGAGGGCAGCGGCCGCAGGGCGACGAAGGTGCGGCCCTGGTTGAGAATCAGGCAAAGCGGCTCGTTCTTCAGCGAATCATTGAAATCCTGTTCCTGCGGCTTGACGACCGGATCGCGAATCATCGAGCCGGTATCGACCTGCTCGACGATGGAGCCGTCGCGCTTGATCATGGCGGCGGCGGAAAAGCCCAGGAAATGGGCGCGCGAGGTGAAGAACTCCTTGAACAGGCTGCGGTCAGAATCGAACATCGGCTTACCACGGTCGAGGTCGGACGCCGTAAGCTGCGATTCCTGCAACAGCCAGAGGCACTGGTTCTCGCGGAACAGATTGGCGGCCTCGGTCGCCCCGCCGATGAAGCCGCGGACATCGCGCATGAAGGCCGGGTTGAACAATTTGTCGAGCGTCACCGAACCGACGATGGCCATGCTGATCGCCGGCACCGCCGCGATGACCGCGAACAATGCGACGATCCTGATATGGAGGCCCGCCGCCGCCGTCCTGGCCCGCCACGCGCGGATGAGCTGGACCGCCTCGAAAGCGACCAGCGCGGCGAGGATCACCGCGATCGCGGCGTCCACGAAGAAGAGATATTTGACGTTCTGGTCGGTCGGGGTGAGCGGCGTCAGCCCCGCGAAAATCAGAAAGCTGCCGATGGCGCAGAGAATCGCGACAGCCACGACGAAGGGTCCGAGCCGCGACAGGAATCGGCGGTCTCGACGGCGTGATTGTCTCGTTTCGGGCCGGTTTTCCTTGTCTTGCGTCATTGACCGCGAGGCGTTTGGAAATCAGGAGGGAGGTTTACTGGAAGGACAGGCGAGTTGCAATAATGCAACGCTGTTGCATGATTGCGACAAAATTGCGGGGATTTCTTGGCCTCAGCGAAACAGGAGCCGCAAATCCTGCGCGCTGTCGGCGGCCAGCGCCGGATCGGGCGAGAGCCCCGCGTCGAGGAGCTTGCGCGCCAGAAGATGTTCGCCCGGGCGATTGACCGAATCGACCCCGATCAATTGACGGCCCCGATAATAAAACAGCGAAAAGGCGTTGTCGCCAGCCCGCCTTTCAACACAAAGGTCATGGCCATCGCTCAGTCCGGCCATCTGTAGCTTGACGTCAAATTGGTCGGACCAGAACCAGGGCGCGGACGCGAAGGGCTTTTCCCGGCCCAGTAGGGCGGCGGCGGCGGCCTTGGCGCTCTCGACCGCAAAATGCACGTTCTCGAAGCGCCGCAGAACCCCGTCGGGGCACCGCAGGACCGCGCAATCGCCAGCCGCCACGATATTTTTCCGCGAGGTCCGGCCGTAGACGTCCACCACGATTCCGCGCGAAACTTCGAGTCCGGCGGCGGCGGCGAGTTCGTCATTGGGAATCGCGCCAATGCCGAGCACGACGAGATCGGCGGGAAAAGACTTTCCCGACACGGTCGTCACATTCCGCTCGGAAATTGCCGCGACCTGTTCGCCGAAATGCAGTTCGACGCGATGGGCGCGGTGCAGGGCGGAGAAAAAGGCCGAAATCGGCCCTGTCGTCGCGCGGGCCATCAGGCGGTCGAGCGCCTCGATCACCACGGTCGAGCAGCCGCGCTTGCGCGCCGCCGCCGCGACCTCCAGCCCGATGAAGCCGCCGCCGACAATCGCGACATGTTTCGCCGAATTGAGCCGGCGCGATATCTCAAGGGCGTCATCGAGATCGCGCAGCATACGGACGTGAGGAAGCTCGGCCCCCGGCAGATCGGCCCGCCGCGCTCGCGCGCCCGTGGCCAGCGCGAGGCCAGTCCACGACAGCGCCGAGCCGTCGGCGAGGACGACCTTTCGTCCGGCTATGTCGATCTTTTCGACCTCGGCGCCTGTGCGCAGATCGATTTTCCTTGCCGCGAAGAAATCGGGGGCGCGGATCGTGAGGCGGTCGTCCGCGCTCTCGCCGGCGAGCCAGGCCTTCGACAAAGGCGGCCGCTGATAGGGCGCGTGACGCTCCTGGCCCAGGAGCGTCACCTCGCCGTCGAACCCCTCCGCCCGCAGGCTTTCCGCGATTTGCAGGCCGGCCTGGCCGGCGCCGACAATGACGATTTGCCCGCTCATGAAGCCCCCGCTTTCCGTCGAAATCGCTTGACCGGCGCATTTCGCATGAAGCCTTGCGCCGAAGCAATCGGCGCGACTTGATTCAAGCCCCCGCCCGCGCCAGTCTCCGGCGGCCAGGCCGGAGGTTGCATGCACAGAATAGTCTTTCTCGACTCGGCGACACTCGCCGAGGGCGTGGTCCTCCCCCGGCCCCGCTTTCCGCACGAATGGACGAATTTCGCGTCGACCGCGCCGCAAGACATTGTCGCCCGCGCGCAAGGCGCGCAGATCGTCGTCACCAACAAGGTCCCTTTCGACGCCGCGACCATCGCCGCCTTGCCCGATTTGCGGCTGATCGCAATCGCCGCCACCGGCTTCGACCATATCGATCTCGCGGCGGCGCGCGCGGCGGGAATCGCCGTGACCAATATTCGCGGCTACTCGGTAGATTCGGTTCCCGAACATGTCTTAGCGCTGATTCTCGCGCTCAAGCGCCAGATCCTGCCCTATGTCGCCGACGTGCGCGCCGGCGCGTGGCAGACCGCCGGACAGTTCGCCCTCCACACCCATTCCATCAAAGATCTGCGCGGCAAAAGGCTCGGCCTGTTTGGCTCCGGCTCGCTCGGACAAAGGGTCGCCGAACTGGGAAAAGCCTTCGGCATGGAGCCGGTCTTTGCCGGCCGCAAGGGCGCACGCGCACGGCCGGGAACGCTGGAATTCGAGGAGGTCATGGCCACCTCCGACGTCCTCTCGCTGCATTGCCCGCTCAACGCCGAGACGGAGAACATGATCGCCGGGCCGGAGTTCGCGCTGATGCGCAAAAAGCCCCTGCTCATCAACACCGCGCGCGGCGGGCTGGTGGACGAGGCGGCGCTGGAGCGGGCGCTCGACGACGGCCTCGTCTCAGGCGCCGGCATCGACGTCACCCGCCCCGAACCGCCGCCAATGGACAGCGCCATCATGCGGCTGGCGCAAAGGCCGAATGTGCTGGTGACGCCGCATATAGCCTGGGCGAGTCTCGAAGCGCAGCAGACTTTGGCCGACCAACTCGGCGCGGTTCTCGCCGCTTTCGTCAAGGGCGAGCGGATGAACCGGCTGGATTAGCGCCCGATGTCAAAAAGTCGCCTATGCGCGGCGCCCGCCGTCCTGCGACAACTGATAATGCAGCGCCTCGCCGATGAAGGAATAGGCGGCACGCGTGCGAGCGAGAATATAGCCGTCGATCCAATAGAGAAAGACACGGTTGAGGAAGAAAATCCTCAGGAAATAAAGCGGGGGATTGACCACGAGCTTGAGCAGTGACGGCTTCTTGCCGCGCAGAATCCTCTGTTGCGCCTTGAGGCAGGCGTAGGTCGCCTCCTTGAGAATCTGCTCGTCTATGCGCAAGGCGCGATCGTGGCGCAGCAGGCCTCGACTGGCCTCCAGAACCCGGCCGTCGGCCACCAGCCCCTCATGCACCAGCGCGCTTTCGTCGAAACGCACTTTTTCGCGCCGCGCCAGCCTGATGATCCGTTCGGGCTTTGCATCTTTCGGCGGAACGTTCAACTGACCGTAAAACGCCAGCGGGCGACGCAGGCGCCAGCCGACCACTTCATCGGGCGCGGCGAGAAGCGCGGGCAGTTCGCGTCGCAGGTCGTCGTCGAGCCATTCGTCGGAATCGATGCTCAAAACCCAGTCGCGCGTCGCCTGCTCCCAGGCGAATTGCTTCTGCTTCGCATAGCCCAACCAGTCGCGCTCGACGAGCTTGATGGGCCAGCCGCGTGCGATGAAACCGCGCAGAATATCGAGCGTCGCGTCGGTCGAGCCGGAATCCACCACGACGATTTCGGCGAAGCCGTCGAGGCTTGCGACGCATTTTTCGATATAGCCGCCTTCGTTCTTGCAGATGATCGTCGCCGACAGCGGCAGCGTGGCGCCCTGGAAAGCGGGGATATCGGCGGCCGAATTCGGCGCAGGGGAGCGCGCGCCGGTCGCCATCTGGAAATGGGTCGCTTCGGTCAGGAAGGAAGCAAGCTGCGCCGCACGGGCGCGGATATAGCCCCGCGTCCCGCGAAGCAGCCAACCCTCTCCAAGATAAACCCGCAGAAAAACGAGCGACGGATTGAGCGCCAGCCGCATCAGGCTGGGCTTTTTGCCGGCCGCCAGACGCCGTCCGGCTTCCCGTCGCGCGGCGGCGGCGTCCTTCGCGACCTGAGCGTCGAGACGCGGTTGCGAATCATGCATGGAAAGGCCTTTTCGGCATGGCGGGGCTGGCTTCCTCTGGCGCGGCGAAAAAAGAGCCTTTTGAGACGGCTTTGTCAAAGCAAACCGCTGACAGGCCGCGCCGGGAGCGCTAAAAGCGCGGCGGGAAGCCCGCGAAAATTTCATGTCCGAGCCGAAGGCGTTCATCATCCATCTCGAGCGGTCCGCCCAGCGGCGCCCGCAGGTCGAACGCCTGCGCGCCGCTTTGCCCTGCGCCAGCGAAATTCTGGACGCGACTGACGGCGCGCTGCTCGCGCCCAACGAGACGGACCGCGTCTATGGCCGCCGTTGCCATCGGCCGCTCTATCCCTTCGCCCTCAATCGCGGAGAGATCGGCGTTTTCCTCAGCCATCGCGCCGTGTGGCGGCGGATTCTCGCGGAAGGGCTGGATTATGCTTTGGTTTTCGAGGACGACGCCGCCATCGACCCCAATTCCTTCGCCCGAACCTTCGCGCTCGCCCGCGAGACCCGAAAAATCTGGAGCTACGCCCTCGCCCCGTCCGAAAAAACCCCCGTGCGCGGAGAGATATTGGCGCGGGGCGAAGGCGTCGCCCTGATTCGCCCCGAAAATCCGCCGCTGCGGGCCATAGCGCAGTTCGTCTCGGCGGAAGCGGCGCGGCGACTGCTCGCCGTCACGGAAAAGTTCGACCGCCCGGTGGACACTTTTTTGCAAATGTCCTGGGTGACGGGTGTCGAACTGCTGGCTTTCCAGCCCTCGGGCGTGCGCGACGCCTCGGCCGGGATCGGCGGCTCGACCATTCAGGCGAAGAAAAAGCCGCTGCCGCACAGGCTGGCGCGAGAAACCCTGCGTCCGCTCTATCGCGCCCAGGTCCGCCTCTGGCACGCCTTCGCCAGGCGGCCCGGATTTTAGGTTCCCGACCGCTCGCCCTATCGCGGCGCGGCGCGATCGACGATGGCGCGAAAGTTCACGTCGCGCGGCAGCGCGCCATAGAGATGGCGGCGCCCGCTTTCGAGCCTGGAGCGGCAGAAGGCGTCGGCCGTCGCCGCGGGGGCATGCTGGACGAGAAGAGCCGCCTGCAAAGCGCATGACAGCCTGTCGGCAAAATCGCGGGCGCCGCTTTCCAGACCGCTCATATCCTGAACATCGGCTTTCAGGACTTCGCGATGGCGATCGAGCGCGCGGTGTCCGCCGGCGCCTGTTCGACCTCGGCGAGACAGGCGTAACGCCCCAACGGCGTCATCGTTGCGTGCAGCCTCACCGCCACCTGTCGTGGGTCCACATCCATTGGTCGGGATGCTGGCGGATCGAGTTTTCAAGCTCCGCCTGCATCGCCGCGGTCGCGGCGTAGACGTCGGCATTGCGGTCGTCGGTGCGCGGGACTTCGATCGGGGTGATGAACATTTTGAAGCGGACGCCGCGCATGCGATAGCCGTGGATCAGCAGCAAAGGCACGTTGCATTGCCGCGCGATCAGCGCGGGAAAGGGCGTGGTCTGGGCCGGACGGCCGAAAAAGGGCGTCGGCAGGCCCATATAGGCCTGCTGATCGACCAGCACGCCGACCACGCCGCCGGCGCGCGCATGGCGGATCAGGGCGACTGGCGTTTCGGGATCGTGCTTGGCCATCAATCCGCCGGCGTAATATTTGCCGCGCCGCCGCAGCATTTCAGCGTCCACGAAAGGATTGCTCATCGGGCGATAGACCGCCATCGGGCTGAGGCCGAACTTGTTGACGACCGCGCTCGCGCCCTCCCAATTCGCCTGATGGGCTCCGCACAGCACCGCGCCCTTGCCGCTCTTGGCGATTTCAATGAGCAGTTCCGGATTGGCGACCTCGACGCGGTCGCGCACGATGGCGTCGATATGGAAGAATTCTCCGACGACGCGGCCGATATTGCGCCACACGTCATTCGCCAGCTTGTCACGCTCGGCCTGGCTCATTTCGGGAAAGGCGGCGGCGAGATTGCGCATCAGCCGGGGCTGGCGCTTTTTGGAGCGCGGCCCGATCCGCGCCATCAGCGCGCCGGCGACATTGGAGGCCCATTCGACGGGCATGGAGGAAAAGACCGCGCCCAACAGGCGAAAGCCGAGATATTCAATCCAATAACGAAAATTCGGCTCCTTGCGCCCTGCCATCTCATCCAAACCTTGCACTTTAAGACGTACCGCCCGAAGGCCGGCCGAATCCACACGGCGCCAAGCTGAATCGCGCATGAACGGATAGTCACGGCTTCCGGCGCCAGCGATTTCGCCAGATCGCCCTTGCGGCGACGCAAAACCTCTCGCCAGCAGGGGGCGAGCCTTTCCCAGCGCGTCGCCTCCAGCGCCCTACGGGCCGGAAAAGACGGTTCCATTCTTGACCTTGTCGGCAGGCCGTCTAGCCAAGCCCCGCCGCGCCGTCAAGACTCGGGCCCCATGGCGCGGCATCGCATTTCGGCCACAGGTTGGCGATTTTGCCGCGCTGTGGCCCCGCAGCCCTTACCGAAGACGGCGCGAATCGTTAATGAATGGTTCATATGCCGGCGCTCAAAAGCCGGCTGATTGCGTACGGCCTGGCTTGAGCCCGCCCGGCGAAGGAAAACAGGAATGGAAATGTCGGCCAGAAGGCTGCTTGATCGAAGTCGGCGGCGGGAACAGTCCGGCGCGCCGCGCGGAGGGCAGCGCTGATGGCAGGATTTTCGTTCCGCTCGCGCGCCCTGAAAATTCTCCCGGCCCTGAGCGCGCCTGTGATTCTCGCCGCCTGCAGCGTGGGACCGGACTATGTCCGCCCGACCGCGCCGGTTCCAGCGAAATTCAAGGAATCGAAAGACTGGCGCCCTGCCCGGCCGCGCGACGGCGCCGACCGCGGCGCCTGGTGGACGGTCTATCGTGACGCCGAGTTGAACCGCCTTCTGCCGCAGGTCGCGGTCACCAACCAGAACGTCGCCGCCTCGCTCGCATCTTACGAGCAGGCGCGAGCCGTGATCCGCGAAACGCAGGCCAGCCTCCTGCCTGCCATCAACGGCCAATATCCCGTCACCCGCTCCGGGGAGGGCTCGGGCGTCCTTTCCAGCGGCGGCTCCGGGACCACCTCTCTTGGAACGAACACCAGCCACGCCTTCGCCCGCACCCTTTTCTATCCGCAGGGGACCGTCGGCTGGACCATAGACATCTGGGGCAAGATCGGCCGCCAGGTCGAGGGCAATGTCGCTCTCGCGCAGGCGGATTCGGCGTTGCTCGCCAATGCGACGCTCTCCGCCCAGGCCCAGCTCGCCATCGCCTATTTCAACCTGCGCTACCAAGATTCGCTGAAAGATCTGCTCAACCGAACGGTCAAGATCTATCAGGAAACCGAAAAAATCACCCGGAATCAGTACAACAGCGGCACGGTTTCCAAGGCGGATCTCATCACCGCCCAGACCCAGGTCCTGAACACCCAGGCGCAGGCGATCGCGACCGACGTGCTCCGCCAACAATATGAACATGCGATCGCGGCCCTTGTCGGACGGCCGCCGTCCGAATTGACGATCCGCCGCGGCGCCCTGGCCCGCATGCCGCCCGCGACGCCGCCCGGCCTGCCCTCGACCCTTTTGGAGCGCCGGCCCGACATCGCCGCCGCCGAACGCGCCATCGCGGAGCAGAACGCTTTGGTCGGGGTCGCGGTCGGCGCCTATTATCCGACGATCACGCTTTCCGCCGCCGGCGGCTTCGAAGGGGCGAACGCTTTCCCCTTCCTCGCCGCCTATCAGGTCTGGTCGCTGGGCGCCGCCGCCGCGGACCCTCTGTTCGACGGCGGATTGCGGGCCGCGCAGGTGGACGCCGCCAAAGCGGCCTGGCGCCAGTCCGTCGCCAATTACCGCCAGACCGTGCTGACCGCCTTCCAGCAGGTCGAGGACCAGCTCGTCGCCTTGCGCGTCTACGCCAAGGAGCTGCGCGTGCGGGAAAAGGCGCGCGACGCGGCGGCCGAGGCGGTTCGCGTCTATCTCAACCAATATCGCGCCGGCACCGTCGCCTTCACCACGGTCGTGGTCGCCGAAGCGACCCTGCTCGCCGATGAAGAATCGGTGCTGGCGACGCGCCAGGCCTTGTTTACCGCCAATGTAACGCTAATTGAGGCCCTGGGCGGCGGATATGACGCCGAAAGCCTCGCGGCCGAGAAGGCGCCGCCATTGATCGAGGCGGCCGCGCGCTCTCTTCCGGCGCCGCCGCCATAATTTTTACGCTCCGCGCGCATAGTAGGAACGTGGGAAACAATCCCGCTTCCTACATGATCCGTATGATTTGAACGGGGCGCGTTTCCTGGACAACAGAATCCGATGAACGAAAGCGAAATCATCATTTCCCGGCGCGAGGCCGGCCGGGCTCCCGGTTCGACCGAGAGCCCCGCTCACGAGACCGGCGTCGGACGTCCGGGCGGCGGGCGGCCCTGGCTTTTCTGGATCGTCCTGATCCTGCTCGCGGCCGGCGGAGGCTGGGCCTGGCTCTATTACCACAAGCCCGAGCCTGCGGGCCAGACCGCCGCCGACAAGACGCACAAGGGCCGCGCCGATATCGGCGGCAAGCCCCCGGTCGCCGTCGCGATCGTCGCGCCCCGCGACATCCATGTGACGATCGAAGCGCTCGGCACGGTGACGCCGCTCGCCACCGTGACCGTGGTCAGCCAAATTGCGGGCTATCTTCAGGAAGTCGCCTTCAAGGAAGGCCAGCATGTCAAGAAGGGCGATTTCCTCGCCCAGATCGACCCCCGCCCCTATCAGGCGCTGAAAGCCCAATATGAGGGCCAACTCGCACGCGACCAGGGCGCGCTCGACCAGGCCCGGGCCGACATGGCGCGCTACAGTGCGCTGTTGAAGCAGAATTCGATCGCCGCCCAGACCGCGCAGAACCAGAAATTCGTCGTCGAGCAGGCAGAGGGCACGGTCCGCGCCGATCAGGCGCTGATCGCCGCCCAGGACCTCAACATCACCTACGCCCATATCGTGTCGCCGGTGACCGGGCGGATCGGGCTGCGGCTGGTGGACCCGGGCAATTACGTCCAGGCCGGCTCGACGACCGGCATTGCGGTCATCACCCAGATGCAGCCGATGTCCGTGATTTTCACGGTTTCCGAAGACGCGCTCGACAAGATTCTGCCGAAGATCCGCGACGGCGCCAAACTCGTCGCGACCGCTTATGACCGCGCCAATGTCAAGAAACTCGCGACCGGGACGGTCAGCGCGCTTGACAGCCAGATCGACACCTCGACCGGAATGGTGAAACTGCGCGCCGTTTTCGACAATAACGACGAGGCGCTCTTCCCCAATCAGTTCGTCAACGTCCGCCTGCTCGCGGCGACGCTGAAGGACGCCGTCGCCGCGCCGCTCGCCGGCATCCAGCACGGCGCGCCCGGCGATTACGCCTATGTGATCGAGAGCGGCAAGGCCACGGTCCGGGTGGTCAAGCTCGGCGCGACCGACGGGCCCTATGTCCAGATCCTGTCGGGCCTTTCGCCCGGCGACAAGGTGGTGGTGGACGGGGCCGACCGCCTGCGCGAAGGCGCCGAGGTCCGCGTCGTCAGCGACGAGTCCAAAAACGCCTCCAATAACGGCAAACCGGCTCAAAAGGCGGCGGCGCCCAGCGTCGACCCGCCCCCCGCCGCGGGGGAACGCACGCGGCGATGAACGTTTCCGAGCCTTTCATCCGCCGTCCGGTGGCGACCTCGCTGCTGATGGTCGCCATTCTGCTGTCGGGCCTGATGGGTTACCGCTTTCTGCCGCTGGCCACCCTTCCGACGGTGGATTACCCCACGATCCAGGTCCAGACCTTCTATCCCGGCGCGAGCCCTGAGGTGATGACCTCCTCGGTCACCGCGCCGCTGGAGCGCCAGCTCGGCCAGATGCCGGGCCTCGCTGAGATGACCTCGGCGAGTTCCGCCGGCGCCTCGATCATCACGCTGCAATTCGGCCTTTCGCTGTCGCTCGACGTCGCCGAACAGGAGGTCCAGGCCGCGATCAACGCCGCCAACAACCTGCTGCCGTCCGATCTTCCCGCGCCGCCGATCTATTTCAAGGTCAATCCCGCCGACGCGCCGATCCTGACCCTTTCGGTGACCTCCAAGACCCTGCCGCTCACCGAATTGGAGGATTTGAGCGAAACCCGCCTGGCCCAGAAGATTTCGCAGCAGCCGGGCGTCGGCCTCGTCAGCGTGGCGGGCGGCCAGCGGCCCGCCGTCCGCGTCCAGCTCAATCCCACGGCGCTCGCGGCCTATGGCCTGAACATCGACGACGTGCGGACCATTCTCGGCAACGCCAATGTCAATATTCCGAAGGGGAGTTTCGACGGCCCGACGCGCGCCTCGACCATCGCCGCCAACGACCAGCTCACCAGCGCCGAGGGCTATGCCGACCAGATCATCGCCTATCGCAACGGGGCGCCGGTGCGCCTCTCCGACGTCGCCAAGGTCATCAACGGCCCCGAGAACACCAAGATCGCGGCCTGGGCCGGCAAGACGCCGGCGATCATCCTCAACGTCCAGCGCCAGCCGGGCGCCAATGTCATCGCCACCGCCGATTCGGTGCGCAAGCTTCTGCCGAAGCTCCTGGCCGACCTGCCGGCGGCGGTGAATGTCGATGTAATGTCCGACCGCACCGTGACGATCCGGGCCTCGGTCGCGGACGTGAAATTCGAGATGATCGTCGCCATCGTGCTCGTCGTGCTGGTGATCTTCCTTTTCCTGCGCACCCTGCCCGCGACCCTCATTCCCAGCCTTTCGGCGCCCCTGTCGCTCGTCGGCGCCTTCGGGATCATGTATCTGCTCGGCTACAGTCTCGACAATCTGTCGCTGATGGCGCTGACCATCGCGACCGGCTTCGTCGTGGACGACGCCATCGTGATGATCGAGAACATCGCGCGCCATGTCGAGGACGGCATGGAGCCGCTTGCCGCCGCCTTGCAGGGCTCGCGGGAAATCGGCTTCACCATCATCTCGCTCACCGTCTCGCTGATCGCGGTGCTGATCCCGCTCTTGTTCATGGGCGAGGTGGTGGGGCGGCTGTTCCACGAATTCGCGGTGACCTTGGCGGTCACCATCGTCATTTCCGCCTTCGTCTCGCTCACTCTGGTGCCGATGATGTGCGCGCGGCTGATCCGCCATCGCCCGGACAATGAGCGCGGCCGCTTCGATCTCGCCGCCGAGCATGTCTTCAACCGGATCATCGCCGGCTACGCCAAAGCGCTCGACGTGGTGCTGCGCCATCAGGCGCTGACGCTGATCGTCGCCTTGGCGACGCTCGGCCTGACCGCCTGGCTCTACATTATTATCCCCAAGGGCTTCTTTCCGGTGCAGGACACCGGCGTCATCCAGGCAATTTCCGAAGGGCCGCAGGACGCCTCGTTCAGCGAAATGGCGCGCCTTCAGGGCAAGCTGGCCGATGTCCTCCTCAAGGATCGCGACGTCGATACGATCGCCTCCTTCGTCGGCGTGGACGGCTCCAATCTCACCCTCAATTCCGGCCGCTTCCTCATCAATCTCAAGCCGCAGGACCAGCGCAAGGATACGATCAGCGACGTCATCCGCCGGCTCGGCCGCGAGGCGTCCGACATCATGGGCGTCAAGCTCTATATGCAGCCCTCGCAGGACCTGACGATCGACTCCACCGTCACCCGCGCGCAATATAAATTCGTGCTGGAAAACGCCAATTCCGAGCTCTTCAAGGAATGGGCGCCCAAGCTGGTCGAGCGTCTGCGCCAGTCCCCCGAACTCGCCGACGTCAGCAGCGACATGCAGCAGCAGGGAGCGGCGCTCGATATAGTCATCGACCGCGCGACCGCCGCGCGTTTCGGCATCACCCCGGCCTCGGTGGACAATGTCCTCTATGACCTGTTCGGCCAGCGGATCATTTCGACCATCTACACCCAGTCGAACCAATATCGGGTGATTCTCGAAGGCGAGCGCTCGGTGCAGGCGTCGCTCAAGGGACTCGACAAGATCTACCTGCCGTCCAACGCCTCGACGTCCAACGGACAGGTCCCGCTCTCCGCCTTCGTCCATGTCAAAAAGCGCGCCGGCCCGCTGGTGATCACGCATCTCGGCCAGTTCCCGGCGACCACAATTTCCTTCAATCTCGCCAGGGGCGTCTCGCTCGGCGCCGGCGTCGCGGCGATCGAGCGCGCGAAAGCCGAGGTCGGCCTGCCCGATTCCTTCGTCGTCGCCTATCAGGGCGCTGCGGCGGCCTTCCAGGCCTCGCTGACCAACCAACTCCTGCTGATCGCGGCGGCGGTGGTCACGATGTATATCGTGCTCGGCGTGCTCTACGAGAGCTTCATCCATCCGATCACCATTCTCTCGACCCTGCCCTCGGCAAGCGTCGGCGCGCTCCTGACCCTGCTGCTGTTCGGCTATGAACTCGACGTCATCGCGATCATCGGCATCATCCTGCTGATCGGCATCGTCAAGAAAAACGCCATCATGATGATCGACTTCGCGCTCGAAGCCGAGCGCGTCGAAGGCCTTTCCCCCGTCGCGGCGATCCGGCAGGCGTGTCTTCTGCGCTTCCGCCCGATCCTGATGACCACCATGGCCGCCATCCTCGGCGCACTGCCCCTGATGCTCGGCAGCGGCGTCGGCTATGAATTGCGCCAGCCGCTGGGCTACGCCATCGTCGGCGGCCTCGTCGTCAGCCAGATCCTGACCCTGTTCACCACGCCGGTGATCTATCTCTATTTCGACCGCCTCGCCCGGCGCCTGCGCCGGTCAGGCGACCCCGGCCCGATGGCGGGTCCGGAGCCGGAGCCGGCGGAATGAAGCGGTTTTCGCAAGATCGCTTCGCGATCCGCGAAAACGGATCGCGCGGAAATTCCTCTCGCGGAGGGCGGATTTCCGCGCGAGTGGAATGCGCTTTCCATGGGGAAAACGCATGAATATATCCGCGCCCTTCATCCGCCGTCCGGTCGCGACGATCCTGCTGACGCTGGCGATCGCTCTGTCCGGGGCGCTGGCCTTTTTCATGCTGCCGGTGGCGCCGCTGCCCGAGGTCCAGATTCCCTTCGTCACGGTCAATGCGGCCCTGCCCGGCGCGAGCCCAGAGACCGTGGCCAACAGCGTCGCCCAGCCGCTCGAACGCCATCTCGGCCAGATCGCCGACGTGACCGAAATGACCTCGAAGTCGAGCCTCGGCCAGACCCAGATCGTCATGCAGTTCGGCCTCAGCCGCGACATCAACGGCGCGGCGCGCGACGTTCAGGCCGCGATCAACGCCGCCCGCGCCGACCTGCCGACGGCCTTGCGCCAGAACCCCACCTATCGCAAGGTCAATCCGGCCGAGGCGCCGATCCTCATTCTCAGCCTGACCTCGAAAACGCTTACGCGCGGGCAGCTTTACGACGCCGCCAGCAATGTTCTGCAGCAGCGCATTTCCCAGCTTCCGGGAATTGGCCAGGTCATCATCGGCGGCGCGGCGCTGCCGGCTGTGCGGGTCGAACTCAATCCGCAGGCCCTGTTCAAATATGGCATTGGCCTCGAGGACGTGCGCGCGGCGCTCGCCTCGGCCAACGCCAACGCGCCCAAGGGCGCGATCGAGCAGGACAAGCGGCATTTCCAGATCTACACCAACGATCAGGCCTCGCACGCCGAAGATTACAGGCCTTTGGTGATCGCCTATCGCAACGGTTCGCCGGTGCGCCTCTCCGACGTCGCCACGATTGAGGATTCGGTCGAGGATTTGCGCAACGCCGGCTTCGCCGACGGCATCCCTTCCGTGCTGGCGATCCTGTTCCCCGAACCCGGCTCCAACATCATCGAGACGGTCGATGCGGTGAAGGCGGAGCTGCCCTATCTGCAGGCCGCCCTTCAGGGCGACATCAAGCTCAAGACGGTCATCGACCGATCGAGCTCCATCCGCGCTTCGCTGCACGACACCGAAATCACTTTGCTGATCGCCGTCACGCTGGTGACCATGGTGGTCTTTCTCTTTCTCGGCAACGCCCGCGCCACCTTGGCGCCGAGCATCGCCGTGGTGGTTTCCATCGTCGGAACCTTCGGCGCGATGTATCTGCTCGGATACAGCCTCAACCTCCTGTCGCTGATGGCCCTGACCATTTCAACCGGCTTCGTCGTGGACGACGCCATCGTCGTGGTCGAGAACATCGAACGCCATATCGAAGCGGGAATGCCGGCGCGGGAGGCCGCGCTGCGCGGCGCCAAGGAGGTCGGCTTCACCGTTTTCTCCATCACCATGTCGCTGATCGCGGTCTTCACCCCGATCCTGTTCATGGGCGGGCTGATCGGGCGTTTCTTTCGCGAATTCTCGGTGACCATGGCGGTCGCAATCCTGATTTCTCTGGTCATTTCGCTGACCACCACGCCGATGCTCTGCGCCTTGTTCATGCGCAGGAGCCACGGCGTGAAGCGCCAGCATTTTCTCGAAGAGACGTTCGACCGGATTCAGCGAGCCTATGGCCGCAGCCTGTCCTGGAGCCTGCGCCATCCGCCGCTGATCATGGGCGCTCTATTCGCGACCATCGGCCTCATTTTCATTCTCCTGGGCGCCGTCCCGACCGTTTACAAAGGCGTCCAAAAGGGCCTGTTCCCGGAAGAGGACACCGGGCGCATGATGGGAACGCTGGAGGGCGACCAGAGCATTTCTTTCCAGAGCATGAAGAAGAAGCTCGCGGAAATGCTCTCGATCGTCCAAGCCGATCCGGCGGTCGAAACGGTGGTCGGCTTCACCGGCTCGGGCGCGGGACCCGGCGGCGCCACCAACAGCGCGCGCGTCTTCGCGGCGCTTAAGCCGCTGTCGCAGCGCGATGTCAGCGTCAACGAAGTGATCGCCCGGCTGCGCAAGAAGCTTTCCCATGTGCCGGGCGGACGGCTCTATTTCCAGGCTTTTTCGGACTACAAATTCACCGGCCGGCAATCGTCCTCGCAATATCAATATACGCTCTACGCCGACAACACCGCCGAACTCTATGAATGGGCGCAGAAGCTGACCGACGCCCTGATCCGGCGCGGGCGCCTCAAGGACGTCGTCTCCGACCAGAAAATCAAGGCGCTCGAAAGCGACCTCGTCATCGACCGCGACGCCGCCGCGCGCTTCGGGCTGACGGCGGCGATGATCGACAACACGCTCTACGACGCCTTCGGCCAGCGTCAGGTCTCAACGATTTTCGCGGCCATCAACCAATATCACGTCGTCATGGAGATCGACCCGCGCTACACGCAGAGCCCCTCCATGCTCGACCAGATCTATATTTCCACCGCCGGCGGCGCCGCCAACGCCGTCGCTACCTCCAACCTGCCAAGCGGGACGGTGAGCCGGCAGTCGGAAGCCGGCGCGAGCGCCTCCGCCGCCGCAGGCTCGGCGAGCCTCGATTCCGCCAGGAACTCCGCGACCAACGCCCTGGCCGCGTCGGGCAAAAGCTCGGCCTCCGCCGGCGCGGCGGTCAGCACCATCAAGGAGACGATGATCCCGCTTTCCGCGGTGAGCCATTACGAGCGCGGCAACGCCCCGCTCGCGATCAACCACGAAGGCCCCTTCGTGACGACCACGATCTCCTTCAACCTCGACCCCAAGGATTCGCTCAGCGACGCTTTCGCCGAGATTCATGCGGCCGAGGCGGAAATCCACATGCCGGTCAGCGTCCACGGCGGCGCCTCCGGCGCGGCCCTGCTCTTCGTGGGCTCGGTTTCGGCCTTTCCGCTCCTCCTCCTTACGGCCGTTCTGGCGATGTATATCGTGCTCGGCATTCTCTACGAGAGCCTGATCCATCCAATCACCATTCTCTCGACCCTGTTCTCCGCGGCCGTCGGCGCCCTTCTCAGCCTGGCGATCTTCGGCATCGAGTTCGACGTGATTTCGGGCATAGGCGTGATTCTGCTGATCGGCCTCGTCAAAAAGAACGCCATCATGATGGTGGATTTCGCGATCAATGCGAAACGCACCCGCAACGCCAGTTCACGCGATGCGATCTACGAGGCCTGCATGCTGCGCCTGCGCCCGATCCTGATGACGTCCTTCGCCGCCATGCTCGGCGCCCTGCCGCTCGCGCTCTCCTTCGGCGAAGGCGGCGAAATGCGGCGCCCGCTCGGCGTGTCGATCATCGGTGGGCTGATCGTCAGCCAGATCCTGACGCTCTATACGACGCCGGTCGTCTACCTCTATCTCGATCGTTTCAGCATTTGGTTGAAGTCGAGACGCGCCGCGTTGTTCCGAGGCCGCGAAGCGCCGGACAAGCCGGCCGCCGGAAATGTCTGACCGGCCCCCTTGCCTTCGGCAAACGCCTGCTTATTTCAATTAGTTGACTCCTGCCGACGGCGGGAGGAGCCATCGTTCGGCGCCCGGACTTCCCGCCTGCGCAGATAGACGGCGTCTATCAAGACTTTGAAAAAAATAATTTGCGCAAGTCAAAGCGCTGACGCCAGAATGAATTACGCCTGCAACAATAAGAAGCAGGATCTGGAGGAAATCATGTCTGTTCACGTCGCCTGGGACGAGAACCTCGCCCGTGAGCTGATCCACGAGCGTTCGGGGATGGAAGGGGCAATGCTGCCGATCCTCCATGCCTTGCAGAACAAGTTCGGCTATGTGGACGCCCGCGCTGTCGCTATCATCGCCAATTCCTTGAATGTTTCGCGCGCGGAAGTGTTCGGGACGATTTCCTTCTACCACGATTTCAAGCGTCAGCCGCCGATGGGCGGAACGATCAAGCTGTGCCGCGCCGAAGCCTGCCAGGCGCGCGGCGCCGAAGAACTGGCCGCCCATCTCGAAACGACTCACGGCGCCAAGATCGACGGTGGCTATCACAAAGGCGTTAGCGTCGAGACCGCTTATTGCCTCGGCAATTGCGCGCTCGGCCCCAACGCCCTGCATGACGGCGAAATCTACGGCGCGCTAGACCCGCAAAGCCTCGACGAACTCTATGCGGCGGTCGCGCGCGCGGCGGGAGCGCGGCAATGAGCACGAAAATCTATGTTCCCCGCGACGCCGCGGCCCTTTCGGTCGGCGCCAACGCCGTGGTCGACGCCATCCAGCGCGAAGCCAAAGCGCGCGGCGAGGCGGTCGAGATCGTCCGCAACGGCTCGCGCGGCATGTTCTGGCTGGAGCCCCTGGTCGAGGTCGAGACCGCGCAGGGCCGCGTCGGCTATGGCCCGGTCAAGGCGCGCGACGTCGCCTCGCTGTTCGACGCCGGAGCCTTGACGGGCGGCGACCACGCCCTGCGCGTCGGACTGATCGAGGATCTCGACTGGATGAAGCGCCAGCAGCGCCTCACCTTCGCGCGCATCGGCGTGATCGATCCTTTTTCTCTCGCCGATTATTGCGCCCATGGCGGGCTTGAGGGGTTGAAAAAGGCGCTGACCCTGGCGCCGGCGGAAGTCGTCGAACAGGTGCGCCTCTCGGGCCTGCGCGGACGCGGCGGCGCCGGCTTCCCGGCGGGCATCAAGTGGAAGACCGTCCACGACGCGCAAGCCGACCGCAAATATGTCGTCTGCAACGCGGATGAAGGCGACAGCGGCACTTTCGCCGACCGCATGGTCTTCGAGGGCGACCCCTTCATGCTCATCGAGGGCATGGCCATCGCCGCCTATGCGGTGGGCGCGACCAAGGGTTTTATCTATCTGCGTTCGGAATATCCCCACGCGGCCAATGCGATGGAGAGCGCGATCCACCTTGCCCGACAGGCCGGCTGGATCGGCAAGGACGCTTTCGGACGCGAAAAACCGTTCGATCTCGAACTGCGCATCGGCGCCGGCGCCTATATCTGCGGCGAGGAGACCTCGCTGCTTGAAAGTCTCGAAGGCAAGCGCGGCCTGGTGCGGGCAAAGCCGCCTCTGCCGGCGATTTCCGGCCTGTTCGGCAAGCCGACGCTCATCAACAATGTTCTGACGCTCGCCGCCGTGCCCTATATCCTCGCCGAGGGCGGAAAGGCCTATGGGGATTACGGCATGGGACGCTCGCGCGGAACCCTGCCCATCCAGCTCGCCGGCAATGTTTTACGCGGCGGCCTGATCGAACGCGCCTTCGGCGTCACCTTGCGCGAGATCATCGAGGATTTCGGCGGCGGCACGGCGAGCGGGCGCCCGATCCGCGCCGTTCAGGTCGGCGGCCCGCTCGGCGCCTATCTCAGCGAAAAAGAACTCGACCTGCCGCTGGATTATGAAACGCTCGCCGCCAACCGCGCTCTGCTTGGGCATGGCGGCGTTGTGGTGTTCGACGACAGTGTCGACATGGCGAAAATGGCGCGTTTCGCGTTCCATTTCTGCGCCAAGGAAAGCTGCGGCAAATGCACCCCCTGCCGCATCGGCGCGGTGCGCGGCGAAGAAATGATGACAAAGATCATCGCCGGCCGCGACGTCGAAGCCAATATCGCCCTTGTTCGCGATCTCTGCGAGGTCATGACCGACGGTTCGCTGTGCGCCCATGGCGGTCTGACCCCGATGCCCGTCTTGTCCGCGATCGACCGCTTCCCGGAGGACTTCGTCCCCGCCGAGCGCAAGACCGCCGCCGAATAGGAGCTCACGATGAGCCTCATCCAGGAAATCGATTACGGCACGCCAATCCGCGTCGCCGAGGAAAAGATCACCCTCACCATCGACGGCGAACAGGTGACCGTGCCGGTCGGAACGTCGGTGATGGCCGCCGCCATGTCGCGCGGCGTGAAAATTCCCAAACTCTGCGCCACCGACAATCTGGAGCCCTTCGGCTCCTGCCGTCTGTGCCTGGTGGAGATTGAAGGCCGGCGCGGCACGCCCGCCTCCTGCACCACGCCGGCGGAAGCGGGCATGGTGGTCCGCACCCAGACCGAGCGCCTGGCAAGACTGCGCCGCGGCGTAATGGAGCTTTATGTTTCCGATTACCCGCGCGACGTCCTGATCTCCCCCGATGGCGGCGGCGAATTTCGCGACGCCGCCGCCGAAGTCGGCTTGCGCAAGATGCGCTACGGCTTTGACGGCGAAAACCATCTCGACGACGCCAAGGACGAGTCCAATCCCTATTTCGTCTATGATCCCGCCAAATGCATCGTCTGCAGCCGCTGCGTCCGCGCCTGCGAGGAGGTGCAGGGCACATTCGCCCTGACCGTCGAGGGACGCGGCTTCGAATCGCGCATAAAACCCGGACCGACGGATTTCGTCAATTCCGAATGCGTGTCCTGCGGCGCCTGTGTGCAGGCCTGCCCGACCGGGTCGCTGATCGAGAAAAGCGTGGTCGAATACGGCATGCCGGAACATTCGGTCGTCACCACCTGCGCCTATTGCGGCGTCGGTTGCTCCTTCAAGGCGGAAATGCGCGGCGACAAGCTGATCCGCATGATGCCCTATAAGGCCGGGCAGGCCAATGAGGGCCATTCCTGCGTCAAGGGCCGCTTCGCCTATGGCTACGCCACGCACAAGGACCGCATGCTCAAGCCGATGGTCCGCGAGAAGATCACCGACCCCTGGCGCGAGGTGAGCTGGGAGGAGGCGATATCCCATGCCGCCGCCGAGTTCAAACGCATCCAAGCGAAATATGGCCGCGAGTCGATCGGCGCCATCACCTCGTCGCGCTGCACGAATGAGGAAGTCTTCGTCCTGCAGAAGATGGTGCGCGCCGCCTTCCGCAACAACAATGTGGACACCTGCGCCCGCGTCTGCCATTCGCCGACCGGCTATGGCCTCAAGACCACGCTCGGCACCTCGGCCGGCACCCAGGATTTCAAGTCCGTCGATGACGCCGACGTCATTTTCGTCATCGGCGCCAATCCGACCGACGGCCACCCGGTCTTCGCCTCGCGCATGAAGAAGCGCCTGCGCGCAGGCGCCCGGCTGATCGTCGCTGACCCCCGCGCCATCGACCTTGTTCGCACCCCCCATGTGCAGGCCGATTATTATCTTCCGCTCAAGCCGGGGACCAATGTCGCCCTGCTCGATTCGATTGCCCATGTCATCGTCACCGAGGGGCTGGTGCGCGAGGATTATGTCCGTGCGCGCTGCGACCTCGACGAATTCGAATCCTGGGCGCGCTTTGTCGCCTTGCCGGAAAATTCGCCGGAGGAAATGGAGCAATATACCGGCGTTCCGGCCAAGGACGTGCGCGCCGCGGCCCGGCTCTACGCCAGCGTCAAGAATGCGGCGATCTATTACGGGCTCGGCGTCACCGAGCACAGCCAGGGCTCGACGACCGTCATGGCCTTGGCCAATCTCGCGATGGCCACCGGCAATATCGGCCATGTCGGCGCCGGCGTGAACCCGTTGCGCGGCCAGAACAATGTCCAGGGCTCCTGCGACATGGGCTCCTTCCCCCATGAATTCCCAGGCTATCGCCATGTATCGGAGGACGCGACCCGCGAGACCTTCCAGGCCCTGTGGGGCGTCACGCTCGACGACGAGCCCGGCCTGCGCATCCCCAACATGATCGACGAGGCGAGGGAGGGGAATTACAAGGGCCTGTTCGTGCAGGGCGAGGACATCGCCCAGTCCGACCCCAACACCCAGCACATCACATCGGGCCTCGCGGCGATGGAATGCGTGATCGTCCAGGACCTGTTCCTGAACGAAACCGCGAAATACGCCCATATCTTCCTGCCGGGTTGCTCCTTCCTCGAAAAGGACGGCACCTTCACCAACGCCGAGCGCCGCATCAACCGCGTCCGCAAGGTGATGGCGCCGCTGTGCGGCAAGGACGAATGGCGCGTCGCCTGCGAACTCGCCCAGGCCATGGGCTATGACATGAACTACAGCCACCCGTCCGAGATCATGGACGAGGTCGCGGCCCTGACCCCGACCTTCGCCGGCGTGAGCTACAGGAAGCTCGACGAACTCGGCTCGGTGCAATGGCCGTGCAACGACAAGGCGCCGCAGGGCACGCCGCTCATGCATGTGGACCGCTTCGTCGGCGGCAAGGGTCACTTCATGCTGACCGAATATGTGCCGACCCGCGAGCGCAGCGGCCCCCGCTTCCCGCTCATCCTCACCACCGGGCGGATATTGTCGCAATATAATGTCGGCGCCCAGACGCGGCGGACCGAGAACAGCTTCTGGCACAAGGAGGACGAACTCGAGATCCACCCCTTCGACGCCGAACAGCGCGGCGTGATGGACGGCGATCTGGTGTCGCTGGCCAGCCGCGCCGGCGAGACCGCGCTGCGGGCGAGAATTTCGCCGCGCATGCAGCCGGGTGTCGTCTATACGACCTTCCACTATCCCGGTTCGGGCGCCAATGTGGTGACCACCGACAATTCCGACTGGGCGACCAATTGCCCGGAATACAAGGTCACCGCGGTCGAGGTGCGGCGCGTCAACTCGCTGTCCTCCTGGCAGGAGCGTAACGCCGAAGAAGACGTGACCATGCGGAAAGTTCTGGAGGCGGCGCCGGATGCCGCCGAATGACCGCCTTCCCGCATCGCGCCTGACCGAGGCGCTGCGGATCGACGCCGCGAGCGGGATCCCAATCCCCTCGCGGCGCGCGATCGCGAACGAAGTCCCGGTGAGTTTCATCTATGGCGACGCGCCCTATGCGGTGATGATGGCGAGTCCGGGGGACGCTGAGGATTTCGCCTATGGCTTCAGCCTGACCGAGGGGATCGTCCGCTCCGCGAGCGAGATTCGCTCGGTGCGGGCCGCGCCGCAGGAAAAAGGCCTCGAACTTCATATCGAACTGGCGCCCGGGCGGTTCCGGGAGCATCTCGCGCGGCGCCGCGCCCTCACGGGACGCACCTCCTGCGGCCTGTGTGGGGTGGAGACGGTCGAGCAATTGCCTCAGGCCGAGAGGCTCGGCTCCGCCCCGCCCGTGGCGCCGCGCGCGATCTTCGCGGCGCTGGCCAATCTCGACCGCAACCAGCAGCTCAACGCCTTGACCCACGCCGTCCATGGCGCCGCCTTCTGCACGCGCGACGGCGCCATCCGGGCGCTCCGCGAGGACGTCGGCCGCCACAACGCCCTCGACAAGCTCATCGGCGCCCTGATCCGCGAGGGCGTGTCGCCGCGCGAGGGCTTCGTTGTCGTCACCAGCCGCGCCTCGTTCGAAATGGTCGAGAAGACGGCGATATTCGGCGCGCCCGCGCTCGTCGCCATTTCGGCGCCGACGTCGCTGGCTATCGAGCGGGCCCAGGCTTTGGGCCTGTCCCTCGCGGCCATTGCGCGAGCCGACAGCATGATGGTTTTTTCCGGCGCCCTTGCCGCCGACCAAGCAGCCGGACCGGAGGCCGCCGCTTCATGAACCAGGACACGCACACCTTCGCCCACGACGAAAACCAGGCCAGGCTGATTCGCATGGCCAAGGAAATCGCCGACTATTTCCGCGTCTATCCCGAGGAAAAAGCGGTCGAGTCCATCGCGAGCCACATCAACCATTTCTGGACGCCGAAAATGCGCGAGGATTTCCTCGCCGCCGCCTCCGAGCCGGGGCAGGCCCTGCCGCCTCTGGTGGCGGCGGCGCGGGAAAAGATCGCGCGAAAGAAAGCGAAATAGCGCTTTGCTGCCGAATTAACGTTGCGCCAACACAAGCTGCAATCAGCAGGCAACGTCGAAAGGGGAGGAATATATGGCAAGCGCTGCAGGTGTGTCCGCGCCCTCGGCTCCGGGCTGGCTCGACCGTCAGGCGACGGTCGCGAGACCGGGATTCAACCGCTGGCTGGTTCCACCGGCGGCTTTGGCGATCCATTTGTGCATCGGCATGGCCTATGGCTTTTCGGTGTTCTGGCTGCCGATGAGCCGGATGCTGTCAAATACGGACGCCGCCGCCTGCGCCAATATCGGCTTTTTCGGCATGCTCTTCACAAGGTCCTGCAACTGGACCGTGCCGATGGTTACGCCGACCTTCGAGATTTTCATCGCCATGCTCGGCGTCTCGGCGGCCTTGTTCGGCGGCTGGCTCGAACATGCCGGGCCGCGCAAGGCCGCTTTCATCGCAGCCTTGTGTTGGGGCGGCGGGCTGGTCATCGGCGGCTTTGGCGTGATGGTCCACCAGCTCTGGCTGCTGTGGCTCGGCTGCGGCGTGATCGGCGGCGTCGGCCAGGGGCTTGGTTATATTTCCCCGGTCTCGACCCTGATCAAATGGTTCCCCGACCGGCGCGGCATGGCGACCGGCATGGCCATCATGGGCTATGGCGGCGGCGCGATGATCGGCGCCCCGATCGCGGTGGCGCTGATGAAACATTTCAGCGCCTCCGGCGCGACCGAAGCTGTCGCCTGGACGCTGATGGCGATGGGCGTCCTTTATTTTCTGGCCATGTCGGCGGGCGCCTTCGGCTTCCGCGTCGCTCCCACGGGGTGGAAACCCGAGGGCTGGACGCCGCCGCCCAAGGCCGCCAAATCGATGATCTCGCACAAGGACGTGCATCTCAACGAGGCGTGGAAGACGCCGCAGTTCTGGCTGGTCTGGGCGGTGCTGTGCCTGAACGTGACCGCCGGCATCGGCGTCATTTCCATGGCTAGCCCGATGCTGCAGGACATTTTCGGGGGCAGGCTGATCGGCGGCGGCGGCGCAGCCGGTCTCACCGCGGCCCAGAAGGCGGGCGTCGTCGCGGCGGCAGCCGGCCTCGTCGGGCTCATCAGCCTGTTCAACTCCCTCGGCCGCTTCTTCTGGGCGTCGATTTCCGATCACATCGGCCGGAAGACAACCTATTCCGTGTTCTTCATCCTCGGCATGGGCCTCTATTACGTGCTGCCGATCCTCGGACATCATGGCGCGGCCGGCCTGTTCGTCGCCACGATCTGCATCATCCTCACTATGTATGGCGGCGGTTTCTCCACCGTGCCCGCCTATCTGGCCGACCTGTTCGGCACCCAGATGGTCGGCGCGATCCACGGGCGCATCCTCACCGCCTGGTCGGTGGCGGGAATCGTCGGCCCCGCGCTGATCGCCCAATTGCGACAGCAGCAGATCAACGCCGGCGTGCCCCACAATCTGGTCTACGACGGCACCCTGCATATCCTCGTCGGCATGCTTCTGGTTGGCCTGGTCTGCAACCTGCTGATCTTCCCGGTCGCGGACAAGCACCACATGACGGACGAGGAGGTTCTGCGCGAACGTTCGCTCCAGCATGAGGACGTCATCAAGGGCGACGCGGAACACGCCGGTCATGGCAAGTTCGGGTTCAACGGCGTCCTGGCGTGGGTGGCCGTCGGCATACCCTTCCTGATCGGCGTCTATTTCGCGCTGAGCAAGGCCTCGGCCTTGTTCTGAAGCTCTCCGGCCGGCTCGAATCCTCCCCATCGGGCCGGCCGTTTTTTGTCGTTCGACCATGCAGTTTAGAAAACGTCTAACAAGGGCCAATTTGCTTCCGTAAGACTCGCAACGCCTGTTTACTGACGCCATTGAAACCAGCGGCGAGCGCGACATGATCCTTTGCTCCTGCAATATGATAACGGACCAGGACGTGCGGATGAGCGTTAAGCCTTGCGGCGCTTCCGCCGAGCGAGCGCGCGACGTGTTCCGCGCCCAGGGCCGCCTGCCCAAATGCGGCCGCTGCGTGCGCAACATTCAGGCCCTATGCGACCGCGAGGCCTCCGCCAAAGTGGCAGGCCGCGCCCGCGCCAATCCGACCTTGGCTATTGCCGCGGAATGACTTTATCATGATAGTCCCGGGAGCGGCTCGCTCCATGGACGCTAAGGAGAACGGACATGCGCGGCGACGCTACGGTGCTTGAATATCTCAACAAGGCCCTGCGCAGCGAACTGACCGCGATCAACCAATATTGGTTGCACTACCGCATCCTCGACAATTGGGGCTACAAGGACCTCGCCAAGAAATGGCGCAAGGAATCCATCGAGGAAATGGAGCACGCCGACAAGGTGACCGCGCGAATCCTGTTCCTGGAAGGCTTTCCCAACATGCAGGAGCTGAACGGCCTGCGCATCGGCGAGAACATCAAGGAAATCATCGAGGCCGATCTCGCAGCTGAAATGGAGGCCCGCGCGCTCTATCTCGAAGCCGCGGCCTATTGTCTCTCGGTCAACGACCGCGTGACCCAGAACCAGTTCGAGGATCTGGCCCATGACGAGGAGGATCATATCGACTTCCTCGAAACTCAACTCGAACTGATCAAACAGATCGGCGTCGAGCTCTACGCCCAGAAGCACATCGGCGAATTGTCGTCATAACCACCTGCGGCCCGCGCCCTATTCGGCGCGCGCCTCAATCCGTGCGCTCGGCCTTCAGGTCGAAATCGACGCCGACCTTGAGGGCGACCCATTCGTCGCTCGTCCATTGCCCCTGCCCCACGCCGAAAAGGTCGCGGTTCAAATCGAGATGGCCCTTCGCCTCCGCCTTCCGCCCGTCGATAGCCAGGGTGAAGGGCAGATGGATTTCCTTGGTCACGCCGCGCAAAGTCAGGCCCCCCACCGCCTCATAACCCGCGGCGGTGCGGGTCACCTGATGCGACTCGAACCGCGCCTGCGGAAAAGCAGCGGCGTCGAACCAATCCTTGGCCGGGAGCGCCGTATCGCGCTGCAGGTCGCCGGTGGCGGCGCTGGCGACATCCACCGCCACGACAATGCTGGCTTCGGCAAGCTTGTCCGGGTCAAGCGAGATTTTTGCGTCGAACTGGCCGAAATGGCCGGTAAATTTCTCGCCGGCCTGCGAGCCGGTGAAGGTCAGGGCGCTTCCCGGCAGGACTTTCCACGAAGCCGCCTGCGCCGCCGAGGCTGACGCCAGAAGAATGGCAAGAACGGCCGCCCCCCTCACTTCGCGCTCCCCCCGGCCTTGCCGCCGAACAGGCTCATGCGCGACAGCGGCGCGTCGCCCTTGACCGCATGACGCAGGGCGGCGCCGATGTGAACGGCCAGCACCGCGATCAGCACATAGGCGCCATATTTGTGGAACGCCTCCATAACCTCATGAATCGCCGCCTTGTCGGCCGAATCGGCCAGAAACGGCATGGGCGGCCAGACGACCAGTCCGAACAGCACGGTCGGTATGTTGAACCGCGAGGTGGTGACGAGCGCCCAGCCGCTCAAAGGCAGCGCCAGCATGAAGAAATAGAGCGCCGCATGACCGGCATGGGCGGCCTTGCGTTCCAGCGCCGGCAGGACGGAAGGCAGCGCCGGCGGAGCTTGGACCAGCCGCCACGCCAGCCGGACGATCACCAGAAGAAGGATGAGAATTCCGATGGATTTGTGGAGCTGAAAGAGCTGAACCACCTGCGCCTTGGGGATATTCCCATGTTTCATGGTCAGCCCGATGCCGATCAGGGCGAAAATCCCGAGCGCCATCGCCCAATGCAGGACGACGGCGACCGCGCTGTAACGTTCGGGCGACGGCTTGGTCATATCAGGGCTTCAGTTCGAAGGCGCCGTGGATGGTCAGATGGACTGTGTCGCCGATCATCGGCGCATAGGCCGACACGCCGAATTCGGTGCGCTTCAACGCGCCCTCGGCCTCGAAACCCACAGTATAGGCCTTGTCGATCGGGTTGACGCCCACGCCAACCAGATGCGCCTTGAGGGTGAATGGCTTGGTCACGCCGTGAAAAGTGAGATTGCCCTCAATGGTCGCCTGATTGGCCCCGGTCGGGATCACCTTGGTCGAGACGAAACGCGCCTTGGGATATTTGCCGGAGTCGAGCCAATTCTCGCCCCTCAGCTCGTCGGTGAGTTTCTGGACCGGGGTCAGGATTGTCCCGGTATCCAGCGAAACCTCCAGTTTCGAATTGGCGGGATGGGCGGGATCGAGCTTCAGCGAGCCGGAGGCGCCGGTGATCACGCCGGAAAAATTCGACAGACCGAAATGCGAAACCGTGAACAGAGCCTGGGTATGGTAGGGTTCGGCGCTGTACACGCCGGCCTTGACGTTCTTGCCCTCGGTCACGCGCGACTGGGCGAAAGCGGCCACGCCGGCGCCGGCGAAAAGGACCGCGCCAAGGCCCGCGGCAATAATGCTTTTCATGAACAGTTCCTTTCTGCGAGATGACGGGTCCGGCGGCGCGGACCTGCGAAGCTGCGCCCAATCTGGGGCCGTATGCCTCTGGCGTCCGGCCGTTGGTTTGTGATATTTTCCATCTGAATTTCAGATAGAAGAAACCATGCGCGACCGTGTTTCGCTCGACCAGATCCGCACTTTTATCGTCGCCGCGGAGGAAGGCAGTTTTTCGGCAGCCGCCCGCAAGCTGGGGCGGGCGCAGTCGGCTGTGAGCGACCTCGTCCGCCGGCTCGAGGACGAACTCGGCGTCGGTCTGTTCGATCGTTCAGGGCGCGCGCCCCGGCTCACCTCCGCCGGCAAGCTGCTGCTGCGGGACGCCCGCGCCGTCGGCGGCGCCGTCGATTTCCTGAATTTCCGCGCCAAAGGGCTGTCGGAAGGAATCGAGCCGGAGTTATGCGCGGTCATCGACGTCTATTTCCCGTTCCAGGCGATCACCGAGGCGGCCAAGGAATTTCGCCTGCGTTTCCCGGCGACGCCGCTGCGCATTTACGTGGAGGTGCTGGGCGCCTCGACCGAACCGGTGCTCGACGGACGCGCCAGTTTCGCCGTCGTCGGCGGCCCGACGCCGCTGCCGCCGGGCTTAAGCGCCGAGTCGCTCGCGGGCGTCGCCGTGATCATGGTCGCGGCTCCGGACCATCCGCTGGCGGCGCTCAAAGGCGTGATCCCCCAAAGCGAACTGGCCAAACACATCCAGCTCGTCCTCACCGAGCGCGCGAGCCGCTCGACCGAACTGGAATACAGCGTGATGTCGCCGACCACCTGGCGGCTCGCCGATCTCTACGCCAAACATTCCTTCCTGCTCAACGGCATCGGATGGGGCTCAATGCCGCTGCACGCCGTCGAGCGTGACCTCGCCGAAGGGCGGCTGGTTCGGCTCGTCACGCCGGAAATTCCGTCCGCTGGACTGATCGCGCCGATGACCGCCGTCTATCGCACGGCGGCGCCGCCCGGACCGGCCGGACGTTGGCTGATCGAGCGGTTGAAGTCCTGCCCGTCCGTCTGAGCCGCGAAACGTCCGCTCCACGCGGCGCCGACCGCGCGCCCAAACGCGGAAACCGGCGCTAGTTTATATTTATTCTAATGAAAGCCGTTGTTGTTGCGCCAGACGGGGCGGAAGGCAAAACTTGATTCATCCGATCGACATTCTTTGGGAAACGACAAATGACCGCCGCCCGATTGCATCTCATCCTGTCGCTGGTCACCCTCTGCGTCGCCGCGTCAACGTTCGGCGCCAAGGCGGAGAACGTCCCGTCGGACCGTTACCATGACATCGAGACCAAGTATCTTTTTGGCTTCACCGAAGGCACGGACATCGGCGCCGAGGGCGAGAAGGAGCTCGAATCCGAAACCACCGCGAATGCGGGCATGCGAGGAGGCAGTTTCAGGTCCATCGAGCAGGAGCTGGAGTTCGAGCATGTTCCGTCCCAGTTCTGGTCTTACGAAGTCGCCGTGCGAGGCCTGTGGAGCGATATCCACAACGTTGACGGCCTCGATAATCGCGACAGCGCCAATTATTCGGGCTTCTCGTTCAAGCCGAAATTCCTGCTGATCGGACGGGGTCCCGGCAACCCGATCGGCCTGTCGCTGTCCGTCGAGCCCGAATGGGGCCGGATCGACGGGACCGGCGGCGGTCGCGAGAGCAGCTTCGCGATGGAGGCGCGCCTTGCCGCCGACACGGAGCTGATCGCCAACCGGCTCTTTGCCGCCCTGAATCTGATCTACGAGCCGGAAGCCGCACGCGCCCCCGGCGACTCAGGTTGGAGCCGCGCCTCGGGCTTCGGCGCCACCGCGGCAATGGCGTTCCGTGTCACGCCAAAGGTCGCATTGGGCGGCGAAGCGGAGTTCTATCGATCCTTTCAGGGATACGGCTTCAACACTCTCGATGGTTCGGCCTTCTATCTCGGGCCGACGCTCTACGTGCAGTTCACGCCGAAAATCTTCCTGGCGGCCGCCTGGTCGACCCAGGTCTCCGGCCACGCCGAGGGCGCGCCCGGCGGTCTCGACCTGGCCGATTTTACGCAGCAGCGCGCCCGCCTCAAACTCGGCGTCGAATTCTGACCCGCCACCAAATTATGGAGCCAACCATGAAGACCGCCCACCTCTTCGCCGCAATCGTCCTGCTCGGCCCGATCGCCGCGCCCGCTGTCGCGCAACAGGCGACTGTCCGCATTGCGATCAAGAACCATAAGTTCGCGCCCGTCGCGCCGCGCGCGCCCGCGAACCAGCCTTTCACGCTGGTCGTCAGGAATCTGGATTCCACGCCCGCCGAATTCGAAAGCAAGAGCCTGCGGGTCGAACGAATCGTCGCGGCGGGGGGTGAAGTCGCGATCCAAATGCGCGCGCTCAACGCGGGTCGCTACGCCTTCTTCGACGATTTCCATATCGACACGACCGAAGGCGAACTCATCGTCCAATGAGCTTGGAACGCCGTGGATTTAGCTCCGCGCGCCGAATCTGACGAACTTTTTTCACCGTTAATCGCGCCTTCGCGCTTCGCCCCCCCGTTTGTCGAGCGCAAGCTTGACTTGAGCAAATTGACACGCGTCATGGCGCCGAACGGGGTTTCCCCCTATTTATGATTCCAGGAGGAAAACCTGGCCCTGCCGAAAGAGGGCGGGAGCGTCGGCCCGAGCGGCCCGCTCCATCCGCCAGCGCCGTGCGGCAAGCGGCGCCTAACCCGAAAATCGGGAGTAAGATCGTGAACAAAATCGCACTTCCCCATGACGCTTTCGTTTTTGTTGGCGACGGCCGCAAGGCTTTGTTCCTGCGCAACGAGGGAGACGAGAAATACGCCAATCTGGTGACCGAGCGCGTTCTGGCCGGCGAGGACAATCCGCCGAGCCGCGATCAGGGCACGGACAAGCCCGGACGCGCCTTCATGGGGGCGAATTCCACGGCGCGCAGCGCGGTCGAGCCGACCGACTGGCATGAGATCGAGGAACATCGGTTCGCCGAGCGCGCCGCCGAGGCGCTGGAGACCATCGTGCGCGAGCGCGCCGCGACCGCGGTGGTGATCGCGGCGCCCGCCAGGACGCTGGCCGACCTGCGCCGCTGCCTGCACAACGACGTGAAAAGCAAGGTGCTCGCCGAGATCGACAAGGATTTCACCAATCTGCCCATCTGGGACATCGAAAAACATATCGTCGGCTGACGCCGCCCGCGCCGCCCCTCTCCTCCGGGCGGCGCGACCCTTCCCGCAAGATTGAGGCAAACTTGCGCCGCTAATTTCGCGCTCACCCCACCGCCCGCGGCAACGGAGAGCCCGATGAAATTGTGGCGCGATTTGAGCATTCGAACCAAAATCCTCATTGCCTTTTCCAGCATGTTCGTCGCGCTGGCCGCGCTCGGCGCGCTGGCGATGACGCGCATGGCGGGGATGGCGGAGCAATCCGCGACGATCCGCAACGACTGGATGCCGGCGGGTAAGAAGATCGGCTCCCTGCGCAAGGCGGTGAATCACTACCATCTGGCGGAGACCGAGGCTCTGCTGGCGATCGCTTCCAACACGGGCGCCGAGGGGATCGAGGACGCGATGGCCGCCGCCGCCGCCCAGGTCGAGAAGTCGTACAACGATTTTAAGCCTCTGATCGTCGCCGGCAGCGAGACCGCCAGGCTCATGGCCGATTTCGGCCGCGAATGGCCGGCCTACCGGCAAGCGGCGCTGGACACGGTGATGAGCGCGCGCGGCGGCAATCTCGCCGGCGCGATGAACGCCTACGCCGACGCCGACGCCAACGCCAACGCCAACGCCAGGATCGTGGATCTGCTCAACCACAACATCGCGCTGAACGACAAAGGCGGCGCCGACGCCGCCGAAGAAGTCGAAAAGGGCTATCGCAACGGACGGTGGCTTCTGCTGCTGGGCATCGGCGCGAGCGTGGCTCTCGGCGCGCTGATGAGCGCGGGACTCGTTTTCGGCATGGTCGCGCCGCTGCTGCAGGCCACGAACGCGCTCGACCGGCTGGCGCGCGGCGATCTCGACGTCGATGTGGACGGGGCGGCGCGCCGCGACGAAATCGGCGCGCTGGCGCGCGGACTCGAAATCTTCAAGGGCGGCATGCGTCGGGCGCGCGAGCTGGAAGCCGAGGCGGCCGGCGCCCGCGCCAGCCAGGACGCCCAGAAGCGCGCCATGGCCGCGCAAATGGCCGACCAGTTCGAAGGCAAGGTCCGCGCGATCCTCATCGACGTCCTGCGGGCGTCCGAGGATTTCCGCCATTCCGCGCGCATCATGAGCGACGCGGCGGTCGAAGCCGCCGCCCAGGCCAAAACCGTGGCAGAAGCCTCGGAGGCGTCGTCGAGCAATATCTCCTCCGTCGCCTCGGCGACCGAACAGCTCACCTATTCGGTGAAGGAAATCGACGCCCAGGCCCGCGAATCGCGTGAGATCGCCGGCGATTCGGCCAATCAGGCCGAGGGCGCCGACCAACAGATGAGCGAACTGGCGATGGCAGCCGAACGCATCGGCGGAATCGTCAACATGATCGCCGACATTGCCGGCCAGACCAACATGCTGGCGCTCAACGCCACGATCGAAGCCGCCCGCGCGGGCGAGGCCGGCCGCGGCTTCGCCGTGGTCGCGCAGGAAGTCAAAACGCTGGCCGAGCAGACGAGCAAGGCGACGGCGGAGGTGGGCGCCCAGATCAACGACATTCAGGCGACCACCCAGCGTGCGGCGGAAAACATTTCCACCATCGTGCGGACCACGGAACGCGCCAACACCATCGCTCAGGCCATCGCCGAAGCGGTCTATCAGCAGGGCGAGGCGACCAAGGAGATCGCGTCGAACGTGCAACACGCCTCCCACGGCGCCTATCAGGTCGCCGAAAATATCGGCGGCGTGCTCGAAGCGGCGCAAAGCTCCTCCACCGCCTCAGGCCGCATGCTCGGCGCCGCCGACGACCTTTCCCGACAGGCCGAAGCGCTACGGAGCGAGGTCGACAACTTCCTCGGCGCGCTTCGCGCGGCCTGAGCTCATCACCCTTCGAAGGTTTTCGCCGCCCCCCCCGGGGGCGGCTAATCGTTTTGGCGCCACGCCTTGCGTGTCTGGCGCGGAGGGCCAGGGTTCCGCCGGAGGTCGTCAACGACAGACTATGGTGGCGATATCAAAATTGAAGCCGCCGTCGTCGCTCCGATATTGAGCGCGCTGTTGGCCGTTGACGTTGACAATCGCTGGCGCCTTCGCGGTCAGGCGCCTTGAGGACATTCCCCACACCCAAGGAATATCCTCTTTTTTTCGACATTCTCATTTCATAAGAGCAGACGACGCGAAAATTCCAGCGCCTGACGGAGCACCATGCTGACGAACCGCAGAACTGTCCTTCTCGCCGCCCTGGCGTCCAGCCCCCTCCTGGCCTCCGGCTTCGTGCGGCGCGCCAAGGCGCAACAAATGACCCTCGAATCGATCGCGAACGATCCGGACGCGCCGACAGCGGGCAATCCCAAAGGCGACGTCACAATCGTCGCCTTCCTCGATTACAACTGCCCCTATTGCAAGAAATCGGCGCCGACGCTCGATGGAATCCTGCAAACCGACAGCGGCGTCAGGCTGGTCTACAAGGATTGTCCCGTCCTATCCGAAGCCTCGGTCTTCGGCGCGCGCATGGCGCTGGCGGCGAATTATCAGGGCGCGTACCAAAGGGTCCACGCCGCCCTGATGCGCATTCCAGGCCGGAGAAATCCGCAATCCACGATGGAGGAGGCGATCGCGTCCTCCGGCGCAGACCTCGCGCGGCTCAAGAGCGACCTGATCGCCCATGGCGACGACATCGACCGGCTCATCAGACGCAATATCGCGCAAGCCGAGGCGCTTGGCTTCGACGGCGTGCCGAATTTCCTGATCGGGCCATACAAGGCCCATGGCTATATCGACTTTGACGCCATGAAATCGGCCGTCGCGCAGGCCCGAGCCTTGACGGCGGCCAAACCCGAGGCCCTTTGACGAAAACGCCCGCCGTTTGAGGCGGCGGGCGGTTTACTTTCCCCTCACTCGACGGCGATTTTGGGGGCTTTTTTGGCTGGGGCCTGGTTGAGGGCGTCTCGGACTTTTTCGGCGAGGGCGAGATAGGGTTTGGCCTGGGGGCTTTCGGGGTCCTTGGCGACGACGGGGAGGCCGGCGTCGGAGGTTTCGCGCACCATGGCGTCGAGCGGGGCGTCGCCGAGGAAGGGCACGTCCATCTTTTCGGCTTCGGCCCTGGCTCCGCCATGGGCGAAAATCTCGGTGCGGCCGCCGCAATGCGGGCACAGGAAATAGCTCATGTTCTCGAACAGGCCGATGATCGGCACGTGAACCTGGTTGAACATGGCGATGCCGCGCCGCGCGTCGATCAAGGCGAGGTCCTGCGGCGTCGAGACGATCACCGCGCCCGCGAGCCCGACATTCTGCGCCATGGTGAGCTGGGTGTCGCCGGTGCCGGGCGGCATGTCCACCACCAGCACGTCGAGTTCTCCCCAAGAGACGTCGCGCAGCAATTGGGTCAGGGCCGACATCACCATCGGCCCGCGCCATACGATCGCCGCGTCGTCGGGAACGAGGAAGCCGATCGACATCACCTTGACGCCGAACTTCTCCATCGGCACGAGCGCGCCGCCCTCGGCCAGGTCCGGGCGTCCGGAAAGGCCGAACAGCCGCGGCTGGGACGGGCCGAACAGGTCGGCGTCGAGCAGGCCGACCTTCAAGCCGAGCCGGGCGAGGCCGATCGCCAGATTGGCCGAGGTCGTGGACTTGCCGACGCCGCCCTTGCCCGAGGCCACCGCGACGATCTTCTTGATTCCCTCGACGCCCGAGCCTTGGCTCGCGCCGCGCGGCGCGTGGCCATGGCCGCCTCTGGGCGCATTTTGCGGCGCGGCCTGCGGCGCGCTTTGCGGCGCGCGCTCCGAGGTCAGCACCGCCAGCGCGCCCTTGGCGCCGGGCAAAGCCTTGAGCGCCTCTTCCGCGGCCAGCCGCATCGGCTCGCAATGGGGAGCCTGCTCCGGCGTCACCGAAATCGACAGGAAAACCTTGCCCTCGCGGATGCTGACGCCCGAGATCGCGCCGGACTGCGGCAGCGGCGTCTTGCCGTCCGGCCCCGCAACATTGTTCAAAGCCGCAAGAATGTCGTCGTTGTTGAACATGAACTTAACCCTTTTCGCGCGCTTCGCCCCGAGCGCGTCGGCGTTTCCAAAATGTGTGATTGTTCCGAGCGCTTGTCCAGCCTCCGCCGCGCCGACTGACCCTCCCCGCAAGGCGGAGGGAGCCGCGCGCCAAAAAGCGCAAAGGCCCCGCCATGCGGGCGGGGCCTGATTGGCGTTGCGCTGGTCTCAGTCGGCGGCGACGTCGAGGCCGGCTTCGCGGGCCTTGCGCTCGAAATATTTCTCCGCCTCGTCGGTGAAGTCGTCGGTGCGCACATAGCAGGACGTGCGCGGATGATTGACCATGTTCGGGTCCGGCTCGATCTCCATCGCCTCGAGGAACATCGGCAGGCCGATGCGGTCGATGGTCTCGCCGATGCGCTCGTGCTCCAGCGCGTTGTCGGCGAAGAAGTCCAGCATCCGGCGGGCCAGCGCCACCAGATTCTCGTAATCCTCGTCGCTCTCGAGCTTGACGAAGGGAATGAGCATCGTGCCCATCAGGTCGCCGACCTTGAGCGCGCGCTTGCCGCCGACCAGGATCGAGGCGCCCTTGTCGTCGCCCGGCGCCAGCGCCTTGTTCATCACGTTCAGGCAGTGCATGCAGCGCACGCAGCTCTTGTTGTCGACATCGAGCGTGTCGTCGTCGTTGAGCGACAGCGCGCGGGTCGGACACATGGCGATGACATGGTCGATCGCATATTTGCGCCCGACCCGGCCGACATAGGCCTTCACCTCGTCCTGATTGACCTTCATGTCGTCGCGCCAGGTGCCGATCACCGCGAAATCGGCGCGATGGATGGCGTTGACGCAATCATTGCCGCAGCCCGAGAACTTGAACTTGAACTTGTAGGGCAGCGCCGGACGATGCATCTCGTCCAGAAACTCGTTGATCACCGAGCGATGCGCCTTGACCTCGTCATAGCAGGACATCTCGCAGCGGGCGTGGCCGACGCAGCTCATCGAGGTGCGCAGCGCCGGGCCGGCGCCGCCGAGGTCGAAGCCGATCTCGTTCAATTCGTCGAAGGCCGGCTGGACGTTCTCGCTCGAACAGCCCTGGAACATGATGTCGCCCGACTGGCCGTGGAAGGCGATCAGGCCCGAGCCGTGCTTCTCCCAGATGTCGCAGAGCTGGCGCAGGACATTGGTGTCGTAATGCATGCCGGCCGGGGGCTGGACGCGCAGGGTGTGGAATTCTTTCGAAGCCGGATATTTGTCGGCGACTTCTGAAAAGCGTGGAATGACGCCGCCGCCATAGCCGAACACCGAAACCGTGCCGCCCTTCCAGAAGCCGAGCCGCTCCTCATAGGAATGTTCGAGCTGGCCGAGCAGGTCGTTCATCATCGGCGCATATTGCGCGTCGGCGTTGTCGCGCAGACGCTTCAGCCCCGACACGAAGCTCGGCCACGGACCGCTCTCAAGCTCGTCGAGCATCGGCGTGGGATGATGGGCTTTGGATTCTTCCTGTGACATCGATGTCCTCCAGATACGGGCGCCGCGCAAGTGCGGCGCCGATCGTTGGTTCTCGCGTGAGCTTCGCAAATCTCTCCCGCCGGGAGTTGGTTCCCCGGGCCGCATTTTTGTGATTTTGGCGCATCATAACATGGATTATGAATATGAAAACGGACTTGCCCGGCAAAATTGGAATTTTTCTCAAAACCCGATAACAGAGCTGTGAATCAGCCGGTTAGGCCCTATCTGTCAAATTCCTCCCCCTCGCGGGGAGGGTGGCGGACGCAAAGTGAGCCGGGCGCGGACAGCCGGCGCGATCAGGGAGGACGAACATGAGCGACGCGAAATGGCCGAGCGAATTGAAGCTCGCCGACAAGGGCAGGACGTTGAAAGTGACCTTCGAGAACGGCGAAGCCTTCGCCCTTCCCGCCGAACTGCTGCGGGTCGAAAGCCCCAGCGCCGAAGTCCAGGGCCATTCGCCCGAAGAGCGCAAGACCGTCGCGGGCAAACGCGACGTCGCGATCACCGCGATCGAGCCGGTCGGCAATTACGCCGCAAAACTGGAATTCGACGACACGCACTCAACCGGCATCTACACCTGGGACTATCTCTACGACCTCGGAGCCAGACAAGAAATCATCTGGCAAAGCTACCTCAACGAACTCAAGGATAAGGGATTGTCCCGCTAAGGGGCGCTACCCGATTCGCCTATTGCGGCTTTCGTCCGCCTGGATCAATCTCATGAGAGAAAAGACCCGCAAAAGCGGGCGTTCGCATGAGTCGTCAAGGGCGGAAAAATGCAGCACAGCGTCAAGCCGGCCGACGCCGGGGCACAGCCGCGCGCGCGGCGCGCGGTCGTCATTCGCAAACTGCAGAAGGATGACATTTACCACGCCCTCGTCGCGGGCCTGAACGACTTCAGGACCGCGCCGCGCTATGGCCTGGTCGTCGGCGGCCTACACACTTTGTTCGGCTGGGTGGCGATCTATTTCGCCGAGTTTTCCGGCCTGCGTTATTTCGCTTATCCGCTCCTCACCGGCGTGGCGCTGGTCTCGCCTTTCTCGGCGGCCGTGCTGTATGAGGTGAGCCGGAGACTCGAAACAGGCGCGCCGCTGTCGTGGGGCGCCGTGCTGCGCTCCGTCAGGATGAGCGGCGGCCGCGATCTCGGCTGGATGTGCCTCGTGTCGCTGTTCGGCTTCATCATCTGGATCGATTATTCCTTCGTCCTCTATCTGATGTTCTATGGCCTCGACATGCCGGACCCCGCTCAGTTCATCCATCACGCGCTCACCACGCCCAAGGGCATCGTCTTCGTTCTCGTGGGCAATCTTTTCGGCGGCATGATCGCTTTCGCCGTGTTTGCGGTCACCGTCGTCTCCTACCCGCTTCTGCTCGACCGCGACGTCGATTTCGTCACCGCGATGATCTCGTCGGTGAAGGCGGTGCTGACCAACCCTTGGCCACTGCTCGCCTGGGCGCTGGTCATCGCCCTGTTCCTGGCCTTCGGCCTGCTGTCGGCCCTGCTCGGACTGACCCTGGTGCTGCCGCTGCTCGGCCACGCCTCGTGGCACGTTTACCGGAAGCTGGTCGAACCGGAGAGCCCCGCCGCCGCCTGAAGTCACGGCGCCAAATCCGTTCGTGATTTCGAACGGCCACACACAATTTCTCGCACGCAGTGGGGACGAAATAAATAAATGCACACGGGTATAGCTAATTGCGGGTTTAGCCGGAATTAGCTTAGATTTCGCGGGTCAACTCGTGCTCCCGCCCGCGTAGCCGACACCTCGGCGCAGCCTTTGGAAGTAACGACAAATGGAAGAGCGACTGGGGGCGCCGGGGCCAAAGATGCGGCGACACTCTGCCGCAATTTGCGATAATTCCATTTTTCCGCGGCGTTCACGAATGAATGCGGCCAAACGCGGGTCGCGCTCGATTGGAGAGCGCGGAAATCCACTCACAAGATTTGTGTCGTCAGCCAATTGCCGCTTTTGAGCACCCAGAAGCGCGACATATTCGGCAAGTGGAATCGTCACAACTTCGACGCCGCGAATGTTCTTGACGGTTTTTGAGCGCTTCGAACGGCGATCAGATTGGCTCATTTGAAACCTCGCGACGGTTGTGGCATCACAGTTCAGCGGCGGTCCGAAATCGGTAGGTGGCGGATCAAGATGTCCGGGGAGGGGGTCACGTCCTCCCCCGCCGCGCCGTTCATCCCATGCCTCCAACGTCCATGTCATGGAGGGCCGAGGCGCGCTCGCTCGATGTATCGTGATCGAGGCGCGCGGCGAGCTGGCGATGGAGGCTGCCTATATCCTGGACGCCGTGGAAATGGGCCTGCCCGATATGGACGCTCTTATCGACGATCTGGGCGTGTTTCTGCGGCGCGGCGGCGCCGGCCGCGGGCGACGAGGGCGCGAGGCGCGGCTGGATCGTCGGCGTCGCAGTGAATTCGAACGTGGCCTTGATTTTCGCCGCGATCGCCTCGGCTGCGGCGATTGCCGTTGCGCCGGCCGCGGTGATCGCGGCGGCGTAATTCGTCATAGTCTGTTCGCCGGCCGGCTTCATGTCCGCCGAGGCCGCGCCCTTGGCGACGGCGTCAGCCGCTTTTTTGCCAGCGTCGGTCGCGTTCGCGTCGTTCTGTTGCTTAAACCAGTCGGGCGCGACGCCTTTGAACTGGTCCGGCGTCATGACCCGCGAGCCGTGCGAGAAGAAGCTCGCCAGCACGCTGATCCAGAAGGCGTTGGTCAAGCCCGCGCCGACCGCGCCGCCGAACTTTTCGGCGATTGGATGTTCCGGGGCGCCCTCGACGGCCGACGGTTTCGCCGCATCGGAGGGCGCCCCCTTGGGCGTTTCAGGCGCCGCACCGCCGCGCCCATTGCGCCAGACATGGAATTTGCTCGCGCCCCATTGTATGGCGAGCAGGGCGGTCGCGAGGCCGGCAATCGACGATCCGATACCGCCGAGTGTCGAAAAGGTACTTCCTACTGCGCTCTCGCCGGTTGCCAGCACGGCGGTGAGCGCCGGGAAATGCTTAGCGAACCAGATTATTCCCTCGGCGCCCTTCTCCTCGATCGACGCCACGCCCTTGGTGACGCCAACTTGTGACTCCCCGGTGCGGATGCGAGCCTCCTCGGCGGCGATCGCCAGGCGCTCGAGCGATGCAGCGGCAGTGTCCGTCGAGGCGGCAAAATCGGCCATTGTGGTCTTATTTGCCTCGTCCGGCGTCGGCATGTATTCTTTTATGTCATCGCGCATTTTCATAAAGGCCTCGAGCGCGGCGCGAAAATGATAATCGCGGCCGATCTCGCCGAGCTTTTTAGGGTCGTTTCCGAGTTCCTTGAATTTGTCGGCGATGGCGTTCAAAACGGCGAAGAGTTGATCCTTGCCCTGGGCTGCCGCCTCCTTGCGGATTGCATAAATGTCGAGGCCGAGAGCCTTATATATTCTCTTCGCCTCGCCCGGGTCGGAGAGTTTCATCATAGCGTGCCGCGCAAGCGTTTCGGCCTGACTCGCCGATCCCGTTTGTTTGCGAAGCACCTCAAGGAGTGCGACGAGATCGGTCGCGACCTGCTGGTTGGACATATATTCCTGGCCGAGATGAATGAGGCGCGGCATTTGTTCGGCGAGGTCCTTAAGCTCCAGTGCTCCTTTTTTGCCCTGCACATAATTGACCTGGGCCGCCGATAGCGCCTGTTCGGGGGTCATTTTGAGCAGATGCATATAATGATAAATCAGATTGTAGAGGTCTTCCGGATTTGCCTCCGATGCATTGATCAATTGCGCCAGGCGATCGCGGATGCCGCCGATTTTGCCGAGGTAATCGCCGCCGCCGAGGGCCACGATCTGGCGTTCGCCGCGCGCCAGTTCCTCCCATGAGATATTGCCCGCCTTAGCCGCGTGGAGGATAGCCTCGCCGATCTGGCGCTGGGCGGCGATCATGCCGCCGGCCTTGGCGATCGACTGGATTCGCTTCTCGAATTCGACCGCCGCGCCGGTGGCGTCCTCGATCGGCTTCTTCAGATTGTCGCCCAGCCGGCCGACTTCGAAGAAGGCCCATTGCATCTGGCCGATTTCCGCCATCTTGCGCTCAAGGTGGCGGAAATGGTCGTCGATCGCCTTTTGAGCGCCCTTGCGCGCTTCTTCGGCCTCCTTGGCGCGCCGCTGATTTTCCACCCATGCGGAAGCGGAGATTTTCTGGCCGGAGGCCTGCGCCCGATTGATCTTTTCCGTTTCCGCCTCGACCCTTTTCAGGTCATTGATCGCGCCGGCGACGCCGCTAGAGAGCATGTTAATCAGCCGCAGCCGGAGCGAAACGTCGAGGTCGGCCACGGAGATCGCGCCCCCGTCAGGCTACGAAAGGCGTGACGATCAAGTCCGCACTTTCGAACCAGATATTCGTGACCGGGACCGCCGGAATGGACAGGTTGGTACTGTCATAGGTCGAGACGCTGGAAGCTTTGAGAAGCGTGCGCCCCGCTGCCTCAAGCGCGGGAGGCACGACAAGAAGCGTCGGCGAGACGCCGAGCAAGCCGCCCTGGTCGCCTCGCAGCATTTGCATAGCGGCGCGCGCCGCGGCGTAGTTGTCGAAGGTGAGCGGCGCCTGCGAGCCGAAGGCCATATGCCAAAGGCCGAAGCCCGCGTTGACCCTGGCGCGGATGCCATAGCTATATTCGTCCCTCAAGAAGACGCGCGAATCCGTGTCGCTCACGACCGATTGAAAATCGTAGGGAAGGCGTTCCTGAAAAATTAGCGGCTTCACCGCCTGCTTTGCGTCCAGAAGAAACCAGGCCGGTCCCGAATATCCGGCCGGCGCCGGCTGCATGTTCGACGCGGTGATCGGCGCGCCATTCTCGTCGAACGCCGGATGAGCTTCGTCGAAAAACGGCAGACCATCAAAACAAAAGGAGTTGAAACCGTTTTTGAGCAATCCGAAGACGAGTTGATCAGGATGAAGACGCGCGACCCGCCCCATATTCCTGAACATCGGCGCAAACACGCCATATTGATCGTCCTCGATACTCTCCCGTTTGACGGTGACGGTTGACTCAAACTTCAAATTGTCGATGAAGAACCCTTGCGTCTCGACGGATTTGATATGCCTATCACCGACCCATTCGCGGAGCTGAGGGAACTGGCCCAGCCAAGGGTAAGCCTCGCGCGAGGTTCCCGAACTCGTCTTCATCGCGATGTCAAAAGCGTGTGTGGGCGTTTGCGCCCAGGCGTCGTTGAACACCGCTTTGAAGCCCGTAAACAAGAGCTTCATGGTGTCGGGAGTGATAATCATAGATTTCGATCCTTTTCCGAATTGCCTTCACGCGTCTGGGACATCTTTCGAGCGAGTTTCGCCACCCGAACCGTCCTATCCGTGCAGCCCAAAGTCCTGACGATCGTTCGCGCACTCTTGCCTTCGTCCAGAAGACGCCAAATTTCGCGACGAAGTTCCTTGTCGCGCGCGGCGGGTCCGAACGGAATTTCGATGTGGAGGCCGCGCGCGCCCGCGCAAGCGGCGGCGATCTTGCGGGCGGCGTCCAGACCAACCAGGCGCGCCAACCAATGGCCGTCCTCGGCGCACTTCTGGAGCGTCAAGATGCCGGGCATATAAACGCGCGTTCCCCCGTGCGCCCGCGCCAAAGACATCGCCGCTTCCTCGCCCGCAGCGACCGCGATTTCCGCAAGGATGCCCGTTAGCTTCATGCCGCCGCCCAAATTTCCGGATGTCGCGGGCGCGGCGCTCAAAGACGAAAGGCGCCGCGCCCGCCGGGTGAGAACCCAAACGCCCCCGAAGCGCCGACAAGGCCATCAATAGATGAGGCGGAGCGGAAACATGATGGGGAAAGGTTTCCTCCGGGCAGCGAGCGCCAACGCGCGAGACGCGATGGCGTCCGAGAATAAACAGTCCAAAAGGCCTAATTTGAAGTCGTGCGCCGATCGCGCTCAGGACGGCTCAGGAGCCCTATTGAACGCGGAGGCTTCGTCTCTTAGCCGCCGCGTTGCCTCTGCCGTCCAAGCCGTTAAATGGTGCTTCAAATTTGATTTTGAGGCCCGGAGTCAGAGGGGAGAGAAGCTTTGATGTTTTGGATCGCCTCGTCGGTCTTGACGGCGGCTTGATCGGCGAGCCGATACAGTGTCCGGTGAATGAACTCCAATGCGACGCCGGGCTCAAGATAAAACTGTCCACCGCTCTCCCGGACCGATTTCCTCCGGCGGCCATTGATGTAGGCTCTTACGAAATCCGCAAGCACCAAGAGGTCGCTACAGCTCTCCTGCGCCATTTCGAGGTGGCGAATAATCTCGATCTTTTCGCGCATTTGGGCCGCGTCGATCGCTGGCGCTTCCTGCGGCTCGACTCTTTTCAAAGCGGGTTTTGCCATGGTCCGTCCTCCGTTGGGCAAATTGCGCGCCAGGATTGCGCGGTCAATGGATGCTCTCCGACGTTTCGAAGCCGCCGAGGATCCGGCAGATTTCGAAGGCCGAGGTGGCAGTGAGCCCGTTTTGCTTCTCGGACCATTCGTTGATGAGATCGCGCGGATTGGCCGCCGGCGCGGAGGGAGAAAGCTTCTCGGCAAACTCGCGGTTAAGGGCGAGGCGCGCTTGAATGACTAAAAGCGCGTGGTTGACCAGATCGGCGACCGAGCTCGTGGTGAGGAACGGCACCTTCCCCGAACTGACGCCGAGGACGGCCCACACGTCTTCGTCGCTCCAACCTTCGGTCGTGGCAGGAACTTCCCCCGACGGCGGCACGACTTGCGTTTCGTCAACCCACGCCGTTATTCGGGAAAGCTCGCCGAACCATGCGCTGAGCAGCGCGGTCGGACGGGCGGACCCGTTGTAGCCGTCGAGGGCGCGGATAAAGTTGTTATTCGTCTCGATAATTGCGCTATTCGTCGCAATGCATTGGCGCCAGAAATCGCGCAATTCGGATTTGGAGGGGAAGTTGAGATTGATGGTTTTCATAGTCTTTCCTGGTTAAAATGCCAATTACGCGGCGGGGGACAAAAGCTTGAGGGCTTGGGAGCCGCCTTTGGTGTTGACGGCCGTTTGGCGAAGATCGTTCAGTCTAATCGGCCCGCTTGCGACGAACGTCCTGGCGTCCTCAAGAAGTTGGACGAGTTCGCGGATTGACGTGTTTTGCCCATAGGAAACGGCCGCCGCGCGCGCGTCGGCACCGTAAACGTCGAAATCGAGCGCAATCGCGACGAGGTCTTCGTCCAATGGCGCTTTCAAAACCAGCCGCTTGGAGCAGCGGCTGACGATTTGTTCATAGGCGCCGCGATCGACCTTCGTTCTCTTGAGAAGGTCTGGGTTCCCGCAGACGACAACGGGAAAGCCGAAACGCGACGGCAAATCGACCAGCTCTTTGAGGACGTTCAAATCAAGTTGCTGCGCCTCGTCTATGAGCAGATATTCGCCCTGTTTCCAGGATCCGGACGTGTCAAAGCGGTCCTCCAGGGCGCGCCAAATCGAGTCCGTGCTCTCGCGCCCTCCCCTCGCCACGCCCATGGCGTCGCCCAGAAGCCTAAATGCCGCCTTGCCCGTTCCCTGCGTCGCCGAAATACGCAAGTAGATCGCTTTTCGATCGTTCGCATAAAGGCGTTCCAGCGCGACCGTTTTTCCGATCCCCGGCGGTCCAATGATCGCGGCAGCGCGCAGGGTCGCACGCGAGTACGTAACGGTCTCGTCGATGCCGCGAGAAATCGACGTTTCGACAAAGCGAAAAGCCATCAGCGAGCGTCCCTCTTATTCGCAAGAAGACGTTGCATGAACGCCTGGTGATCTTCGGCGGAGCGTTTCAGTTCGGCCTGCTCGCGCGCGCGTCGTTCCTTTGGCGTTTCAGTCAAGCCGGAAGCGATGGCCCGCGCCTCGGCGGACGGGCCAATGTGCGCGCCGATCGGCGCATGCGGTTCACGCGGAAGAACTGACGCGAGTTGGATAATCTCCGCTTCCGCATCGATCGTTGGAATAGACCGACATAGCGCCTTGGCCGCCTTCACGCGACGCGCGCCGCGCGAGGCGGCCTCGCGCGCGCCGGATGGATCAAGGGGATGAAATTCCGCGTCGCGCTGCGCCAACCCCAGGAGGCGCCCTTTGTCGTCACGGATCGGAAGACGATCCCATGCTTGATATTTTGGCACCAGAACAATGACATAATCGCCCAAATAGCTTTGCAGCTCGTCGCAGGTCCATGATGCGCCGGAGAATTGAATTCTTCCCCCGCTGACGCTGCGTCGCTCTTCGGTCGAAAAGGCCGTGATGAAGGCTAATGGGTCGATTTCCGTTTTGGACCAGCCGGCCGCAATCGCTTTTTTGTACGCCTCAAAAGGCGGCAGACCCTTGAGTTTCCGACCCTTTTGGGGCCGATTATGATAAATTATGAGTTGTGCCTCGATCATCCTGACGAATTGGCCGAAATCTCCGCCGTATGGTGTCGGGGCCTTCCCGACATTCGAGGTTTTCGACTTCATCCGGTCGCCGCCGACCCAGCCGGGGATTTGCGCCAGATAATGCCGTTCAAACCGGCCGAAAAAGCCCTCGATTTCCTTGGCGCGGGCGTTATACGGCTTGGCGTTCACGACATTGCTTTCGCGGCCGAAAACGACCCTGTGGCCGAGAAGCTTCATTGCGTCGTCGACGAATTCGGCCCAATTATATTCGGACCCGTTGTCGAGGTAGAGCGTTCCCGGCATCCCCCAGGCCGTGGCCATGCGCAGAAAGCTCTCGATGACGTGGGCGTTGGTTACGCCTTTGCCTTCCTCCAGGATGACGACATCGAGCCACGCCCTTTGGGTCCCCGCGTCGAACCATGCGATAAATTTCGCGTGACGTTGGAAACCCTCAATTTTGGGCAAGAGCACGTCGGCGCTATGCACGTCGCCGTAGATCACGTCGCACGGCGCCAAGCCGCTCACGCCGCGAAGAATGCCCGGCAAATCGTCTTGGAACGCCTTGCGATCGCGGAGGAAGACGCCGGCTTTGCGCGCGATCCGTTCCGCCTTGATGAAATTGTCGGGCAACGCGCAAATGTCGGCCGATGCTTGAAAGCCGGCGGCGCGGCTAAGCTCTATGAGTTTCCGCTCAGCCATCAGGCGGATGTGGCCGAAGGAAGCCAGGTTCTTGTGCTCTCCCCGGATGTAAAGCCGCAATTCAGAGGCGATGCGTTTCTTGACTTCATCGTCAAAAGGAACGGAGCTGTCCCATTTTTGGGTTAGGATGACACGCTTTTGGCCTGCGTCCGAACGCTTTCGCCGCGCCAAACCGGCTTCAGCTTGGTCTTCATGGCGTTTGACCCAACGCATGATCGTGGCGACGGAAACATATTCCATCCGGCCGGTGCGCGGGTTAAGGAGTCGTCGTTGCGCCTCTTCGCGTGCCGCTTTCGCCCTCCCTTCCGACCCCTTAGGATGGGTAACAACCCGCATGACCAGGTCGTAGCGAATGTCGCGCTCTATTCGCGTAATGTCGCCGGGCGCTGGAGCTGCAACCGCGGTTGAAACACGCTTTAAACGCTCTTGAATGTAGGCGGGCAGGCTATCGACTTTGACTTCGTATTGACGCCCGCCGCGGCCGCCGCGCCCGGCGACTTCCCGGACAACCAAGCGCGCGCCGTTCCAAGTCGCCGACGGGTTCTTGCTGGCCCGCATGATGGCGCGTTCAATCGCCCGGCTCGATATGGCTGCTGCGTCGGCGATGACGGCGATGGGAAGGAAGTCCCTCACGCTACTTTCTCGGGGAACAGTTCTGCAAGGAGACGCTGACGAAGTTCGTCCGCACGTCGGCTGTGGCGTGCTCCTTTCAACGCCTTTTCCGCGGTTTGCCTGTTAACGCCGGCTGCATTACACCAAGCATTGAGGCTGGAATTTCGCGCGACTAATGCCGCGCGGACGGTCTGATACAGATCGTCTGACCCGGCAATTGTAATTACGAGAGGGAGGGTGCGAACGATTTTGGGCATTGCGCCGCCTAATGTCTTATTTCGGTGCATTTTGTTCAGAATAACGCACATTTCGGTATATGGCAAGCGACTACGACGATGCCAGACTGGCGGAGGCGCTACGCGCCGTGATAAAGAAAAAGCGAGTCTCAATGAAACTAATTTCGGAGAAATTAGGGATTTCGTATCGCACTGTTCAGAATTACATAAATGGTGAAAACCGTATTCCTGCCGATTTTTTCTTGCGTCTGGCACATTTGTTGCGCATAGACGCGGACTATTTTATATATGGCGACTTTCGACCGCACCATTCCGATCTTTATGACGCTGTTTGCGGATCGCTTATTGAGCTTGGCCTTATGCCATCTTTGGGGCCTGAGACGCCTCAGCACGAGCGCGAAAAGGCATTAACACTGGCGGCCCGAATGACAGCCGATTTGGAGGCCCGATATGATCGCTTTCGGGCAGAAGGCGCGTTCGGTCCCTTCGTCTCGCACCTTTCGTTTGGGCGCCGCGAAACCAAGACCGGTTGATGTTCGGCAAAATGTTCGCCAATCGTGGGATTTGGCGTAGCATGTTCGCCAATCCTTTTTGAAAATGTATAGAAAAATCAACAGCATCGCACATACGGAAAATCAGCCGAGTGTTCGCCAATCCGGTTTGGCGAACACTACACACCTACAAGGTTGTTATTAAAGAGATTTTCGAGTCCCGGCGTGCAATTACCGAATTCCGGGATTTGCAATTAATTTTACGCGCTCCAGCAGCAACCATCTCACATCTTTTCGATTGCAGAACCAAGCGCGAACATCTATCTTCCGTTCATGATTTGTATTGGCGTGATTCTGAAGCGCCAAAGCAACGCCGGATGCGGCAAGATTAGACAGGGCGCGGCCATGCTGACCAGGAAACAAAGCGAATTGCTTCGTTATATTCATGAGCGCCTGAAAGAGACCGGCGTGCCTCCATCCTTCGACGAAATGAAGGACGCGCTCGACCTGCGCTCGAAGTCCGGCATTCATCGCCTCATCATGGCGCTGGAGGAGCGCGGCTTCATCCGGCGCCTGCCAAATCGCGCCCGGGCGCTGGAAGTTTTGCGGCTGCCCGAGTCGTCAACCCCGGCGGCGCCGCGCGGCGGACGTTTCGCGCCAAGCGTCATCGAAGGCAATCTCGGCAAGACCCGGCCAGTCGTCGCGGGCGACCCCTCCGATTCGAGCCAGAACGTCGCCATCCCCGTCATGGGCCGCATCGCGGCCGGCACGCCGATATCGGCGCTGCAAACACGGTCCCACAGCATCGCCCTCCCCCCGGACCTGTTGTCCAACGGCGAACATTACGCGCTCGAAGTCCGGGGCGATTCGATGATCGAGGCCGGCATTCTCGACGGCGACACGGTGGTCATCAAGAAGCAGGAATCCGCCGAGTCGGGTGAAATCGTGGTCGCCTTGATCGACGACGAGGAGGCGACCTTGAAGCGCTTGCGCAAGCGCGGCGCCTCGATCGCGCTGGAAGCCGCCAATCCGGCCTATGAAACGCGGATCTTTGGGCCGGACCGGGTCCGCATCCAGGGCAAGCTGGTGAGCCTCGTGCGCAAATATTGAGCGGAGTTTTCGCGGACGACGGGAAAAGCGACGAAGAAACTCATGCATTATTTCAATATGTTAGATGGTTAATTGTTTCCCGTCGCGCCTTTAGCTCACGGTCGCAGTGACAGCCGGAAGGGTCGCTGCGCTGAATTTCTGGCGTTATTCCATGGACAAATTTTGAGCTCAGTTCTCTGGCGGGCCGGGGAATTGACGCTTAACCTCTGTGAAGGCGTTTTGTCCCTGGCAAAGGAGTATGCGCATGACCCGCGATCAACTCACCGAACGCATTCTCGACATCAAGCGCGAAAAACGCCTGACATGGCAGCAGATCGTCGAAGCGACCGGCGAAATGGCGGATGTGCTGATCGTCGGCGCGCTGCTCGGCCAGATGCGCCTTCCCGAGGCGCTCGCGGCCAAGTCTGCCGCTTTTCTCGGCCTGACCAAGTCGGAAGAGCGGATGCTGACCGAGGTTCCGATGCGCGGCCAGAATTCGCCGATGCCGCCGACCGACCCCCTGCTCTATCGCTTTTACGAACTGCTCATGGTCAATGGACCGGCGATGAAGGAACTGATCCAGGAGGAATTCGGCGACGGCATCATGTCGGCGATCGATTTCGACATGGCGATCGAGCGCCAGCCCGACCCCAAGGGCGACCGGGTCAAGATTTCCATGTCCGGCAAATTCCTGCCCTACAAATATTACGGCGCCGGCCCCGGCGTGCCGCCGAATGGCGCCAAGAACGGATAATCAATCCCGCTATTCCCGCGAATCGTCCTTCGTCGCGGGCGACTCCGGCGCGGCGGCGGGACGCAATGGCGCAAGCGCCCGGCGGCGCGGCGCGCGTGACCAGGGGCGATCCTCGCCTGGCGCGCGGGTTGTGCGCCATTCCATGCCTTTCGGGCCGAAAGCCAGTGTCACCGCCCCGGTTTCCCGGAGCTTGCGGCGGTCGAGCAGAATTTTTGGCGTGCAATAGCTCGGCGCATAGAGCGGCGAAATGACGACCTGCGCCCGGGCGCAATCCTCATGGAAGGCTTCGCCGTCGAGCACCAGGGCCGCCGCTTCGCCATTGCGCATTACGCCGACGCAACCGAGCGTGTCGCAACGGCCGGCGGCTTCGGCTTCGGACGCCGGGCGCAGGTCGGCGTCGGCGCGCAGCCATTGTTCGGCGGCAAAGGAATCGCGCCTTTTGCCGAGAAGCGCGAGGCGCCCTCCGGCGTCGCGCAAAGCCGCATATTCCCCGGTCGGCGCCACGGCGAGATCGAAGCGCTGTCCGCTCGCCGCCCCCAACAGGCCCAGGCCGACCAGCGGCAGCGCCGTAAGCTTCATCAGCCGCGTCCGCCACAAGACGGCGGAGAGAACCGCGAGCGTCAGGCAGGCGATCGACCAGGGCGCGAAAGCCGGCAGGGCGATAGTCGCGCCCGGCGCCGACCCGATCCAACGCGCGATCGTCATGATCATGCCGACGCCCGCGCCGAGATAGGACCAAACCAAACCGTCCGCGCCGAAAGGCGCGAGCAACGCGCCGAGCAACGCCGCCGGCACCGCGAAAAGCTCGATCATCGCGAGCGTCAGCGGATTGCCGATGAGCACATAGGGATTCAATTCATGAAAGTCATAGGCCATGAAAGAGGCCGTCGCGGAGGTCGCGCAGAAGGTGGCGGCCAGTGCGCCGAACACGCGCAGGCGGCTGATTTCCCCCATATGGTCGGCGAGCCCCCGCGCTTCGCGCTCGGCCTCGGTCCCGACCGCCTTGGGCGCGGGATTTGGCCTCCCGCTCGCCGCGCCGCGCGATTCGTAAACCGCAATCAGCGCGGCGACGGCCGCGAAGGATAGCTGGAAACTCGCGCCAAGCAGCGCCTCCGGCTCCCAAGCGATCACCGCCAGCGCCGCGAAAGCGAGATTGCGCATGGAAAGCGCCGGCCGTTCGGCGATGACCGCGCCGAGCAGAATCAGGGTCATGAACAAAGCGCGTTCCGAGCCGACGCGCGAGCCGGTGAACAGGCCATAGGCCAGCGCCCCGAGCATGGCGAGCGCGGCCGACCATTTCTTGATCGGATAGTTCAGCGCGAGAGCGGGGAAGAGCGCCAGAAAACCGCGAAAGCCGACGAAGAAGATGCCCGCGACCAGGGTCATCTGGACGCCGGAAATGGTGATGATATGAAAAATCCCCGCCTTGGCGATGGTTTCCCGCGCCGCTTCCGAAAGGAGGTCGCGCTTGCCGGTGACCATCGCGGCGGCGATCGCGCCATTGTCGCCGCCTATGCGATCATAGACCCTCAACGCCAGCGCGTTGCGCGCGCGGTCCACCGCCGCATAGAGGCGCGGCCGCCAGTCCGCCGTCCGGGGCGCGGGAAGAGCCTCCGCCTTGCCCAGCACATTGCCGACGGCGCCGATGCGCTGAAAATAAGCGTCGCGCGCAAAATCATAGCCGCCCGGCAGCGCCGCGCGCGCCGGCGGCAGCAGCCGCGCCTTGATGGTCAGGAAATCTCCCGCGGCGAAAGCAGGAACGCCGCGCATGGTCAAGCGCACGCGATAAGGCGTCTGCTCCGGCGCGAGACGCTCGGCCTCGGTGACGCGCAGCAGGAAACGCGCGCCCTGGGGCCGGAAATCGACCTCTTCGACGAAGCCGGCAAGCTCACCGATGTAAATGCGATCCAGCACTGGCGCATCCACCCGCGCCGCGCGCCAGCCACCGGAGAACTCGCCCGCGGCCAGCGCCGCGAGGATGACAAACACGGCCGAAAGCGTACGCTGCTCGTGCGCAAGAAAAGCCAGCGCAGCAAACAGAACCGCCGTCGCCCCGACGACCCAAAGAACCGGCTCGGTCGGCGCGACGAGATAATAGATCGCGCCGGCGCCCGCCGCCGCCGGCAACCACAGGAAAGGCCGGCGCAGATCCCATTCCTGCTCCAAAGCGGCGGCAAAATACAGGCGCAGGGCGGCGAGCGCGGCGCCGGGCGAGAGGCGCAGCGCCGCAAGGCTACCAACCCTGTCCGTCAGCCCCTTGGGAGCGGACGCCATGCGATTGCCCCTTTTTCTGGCGACGAAGCCCATGCTACACGAACGCGCTGCGGCAAGACCACTCCCTTGGCCTCTCCCTCGGCCATTCCCCGCGCCGCCTCAGGTTTCATCGCAATGTCTCATTCCGTCGTCACGCGTTTCGCACCCTCGCCCACTGGCTATCTCCACATCGGCGGCGCGCGCACCGCTCTCTTCAACTGGCTCCTCGCCCGCCAGACCGGCGGCAGGATGCTGCTGCGAATCGAGGATACCGACCGCGAACGCTCGACAGATTCGGCGATCGCCGCGATCATCGACGGGATGAAATGGCTCGGCCTCGACTGGGATGGCGAGACCATCTACCAGTTCGCGCGCGCGGGACGCCATCGCGAGGTCGCCGAGGAAATGCTCGCCAGGGGCGCGGCCTATAAATGCTACGCGACGCCGGAAGAGCTCGACGAGATGCGCGAACTCGCACGCAAGGAGGGCCGCCCGCCGCGCTATGATGGGCGCTGGCGCGACCTCGGCGGCACCGAAGCCGAAAGCGACGCGATCGCGCAAGGCCGCAAGCCGGTGGTCCGCCTCAAGGCGCCGCGCGAGGGCGAAACGATCATCGAGGACAAGGTCCAGGGAATTGTCACCTTCCCCAACAAGGACCTCGACGACCTCATCCTGCTGCGCTCCGACGGCACGCCGACCTATATGCTCGCGGTGGTGGTGGACGACCACGACATGGGCGTGACCCAGATCATCCGCGGCGACGACCATCTGACCAACGCCGCGCGCCAGACCCACATCTATCAGGCGATGGGCTGGGACATTCCCGCCTTCGCCCATATCCCCCTCATTCACGGGCCAGACGGCGCGAAAATGTCCAAGCGCCACGGCGCCCTCGGCGTGGACGCCTATCGCGCCTTGGGCTATCTGCCGGAAGCCCTGCGCAATTATCTGGCCCGTCTCGGCTGGAGCCAGGGCGACCGCGAGTTTTTCTCGACCGACGAGCTGACCGAGGCCTTTTCGCTCGCCCAGGTGCATCGCTCGCCCGCGCGGTTCGACTATGCGAAGCTCGAAAACATGAACGGCCATTACATGCGGGCTATGGACGATTCCGCTTTGCTGGCGCAGTTCATCGTCGCCCTGCCCTATCTGCCCAATGGCGAGGAGATTGTGGCGAAGCTCGACGACGCCAAGCGAGCGCAGCTCGCCAAGGCCATGCCGGGCCTGAAGGAGCGCGCCAAGACCCTGATCGAGCTGGCGGACGGCGCGCGCTTCCTCTTCGCCGAGCGTCCGCTCGAATATGACGAAAAGGCGCGTTCCCTGCTCAATGAGGCCGGTCGCGCCCATCTGGCCGCGCTCGCGCCGAAGCTCGCCGCGCTGCCGGAATGGACGGCGCCGGCCGCCGAAGCGGCGGTGCGCGCCTATGTAGGAGAAACGGGAGCCAAGCTCGGCCAGGTCGCGCAACCCCTGCGCGCCGCGCTCACCGGCCGCGCGACGTCGCCGGGCATTTTCGATGTCCTGGAGACGCTTGGCTGCGACGAAAGTCTTGGCCGGATCACCGACGCCGCAGGCGCCTCTATCGTTTAAGATGCTGTCATCTTGAACCTGCCCGGACAATAAGCTACTCATTCGCAGTGCACAATATTAACGCGATTTTGCCGCTTTGCGTCCCGCGAATAGTGTTGCGGGGACGCGGCGGCGCGCCGTTTGCGGCGTCAGCGAAAAGGCGAACCTCATGAGCGAAACGGGTAAGTTTACATTCGGCGACAAGACCGTCGAAATGCCGATCAAGCACGGCTCGATCGGCCCGGCGGTCACCGATATCGCCAAGCTGTACAGCCAGACCGGCATGTTCACTTACGACCCCGGCTTCACTTCGACCGCAAGCTGCGAATCCAAGATCACCTATATCGACGGCGACGAGGGTGTCCTTCTCTACCGCGGCTATCCGATCGAACAACTCGCCGAGCACGGCGACTTCCTCGAAACCTGCTATGTCTTGCTTTATGGCGAATTGCCGACGGCCAAGCAGAAGGCGGATTTCGACTATCGCATAACGCGCCACACCATGGTTCACGAGCAGATGGCGCGCTTCTTCTCCGGCTTCCGCCGCGACGCCCATCCGATGGCGGTCATGGTGGCTTCGGTCGGCGCGCTCTCGGCCTTCTATCACGACTCGACCGACATTTCCGACCCGCAGCAGCGGGTGATCGCGACCATGCGCATCATCGCCAAGATGCCGACGCTGGCCGCCATGGCCTATAAGTACAGCATCGGCCAGCCCTTCATCTATCCGAAGAACGACCTCGACTATACGTCGAACTTCCTGCGCATGTGCTTTGCCGTTCCTTGCGAGGAATATAAGGTCAATCCGATCGTCTCTCGCGCGCTCGACCGTATCTTCATCCTGCACGCCGACCACGAGCAAAACGCCTCGACCTCGACTGTCCGTCTCGCCGGTTCCTCGGGCGCCAATCCCTTCGCCTGCATCGCCGCCGGCATCGCCTGCCTGTGGGGCCCGGCCCATGGCGGCGCCAACGAGGCGGCGCTGAAGATGCTGACGGAAATCGGCTCGGTCGAGAATATTCCGAAATATATCGCCAAGGCCAAGGACAAGAACGATCCCTTCCGCCTCATGGGCTTCGGTCATCGCGTGTACAAGAATTACGATCCGCGCGCCAAGATCATGGCCAAGACCTGCCATGAAGTCCTCAACGATCTCGGCATCAAGGACGATCCTTTGCTCGATGTCGCGGTCGAACTGGAGCGCATCGCGCTTCACGACGACTATTTCATCGAGAAGAAGCTTTATCCGAACATCGACTTCTATTCCGGCATCACGCTGAAGGCGATGGGCTTCCCGGTTTCCATGTTCACGGTGCTGTTCGCGCTCGCCCGCACGGTCGGCTGGATCGCCCAGTGGAAGGAAATGATCGAGGACCCGAGCCAGAAGATCGGCCGTCCGCGCCAGCTCTATACCGGCGAACCCAGCCGCGACTATGTGATGATGGGGTCGCGTTGAGTTCTTCCCGCTTTAACCGCGGCGCGGCTTGCCGCGCCGCCGGCTTGGCTGCGCTCCTCTGGCTTGGCCAGGGGAGCGCTCAAGTCTTCGCGCAAGCCAACTCGCTGGAGGAAGGCGGCCTCGTCGAACAGAGCGGCGACCCCACGCCCATCAACGACAAGGCTTTCGATTGCGGGGTCTTCCGCCGTCTCATCGCGGCGGCGCCCGATGGCTTCAAGGCCTTGCGCGGGCCGACGCAGAAAGAAGGCGAGGCGGTGACGACCTATGGCGTGACCGAGAATCTGTTCGGGGCCTGCCAGATCATCGACAAGAAAAAGATCGGCGAGATCATTTATTCCTGTCAGGCTGGCAAGATCGATCTGGCTGACATCAAGGCGACCGTCGAGGCTTGCCTCGGCCAAAACGCCTTCGGCTATGCGGGAAACGAAAATCCGCATACGCCTTTCTTGAAATACGAGCCGCGACTTGGCGACGCCAGGGCGCGTGTTCTGGTGCTGAAGACTTTCGGCAAGCAAACGCTGGCGATCATGAATATGCGTTAAGCCTTTTCGTGCTTCGCCGTCATTGCGATCCATGGGACGCACCTACCGCGCCCATGCATCGCAATGATGTTTTCAATTTATTTTCAAAACTATAAACGAATTATCTGACAAATCGCTTCCGCCGCCTTTTCGCTCGGGCGCTTGCCGTCCGTGATCGCGAGCCGGTCCTCGATCCGGCCCATCGCCTCGATCTGGCGGCGCCGCTCGGACCCGTCGTCGAGGATTTCCGCGAGGCGTTCGGCCAGCCACGGCCCGTTGGCCTCGTCCTGAAGCAATTCCGGGAAGGCCTTTTCGCCCAGAATGATGTTCGGCTGCGCCACCATGCTCACCTGGATCAGGCGGCGCGCGAAAAACTCCTCGATCTTGGGAACTCTATAGGCGACGATCGTCGGCGTCCGCGACAAGGCGAGTTCGAGAGTGACTGTCCCCGAGGCCGCCAAGGCCGCGCGCGCGGCCCGAAAGGCGGCATATTTCTCGTCATCGCCCACGACGACGCGCGGCTTGACGCGCCACTGCGCGATCATCTCCCCCACCCGCGCCGCCAAGCCGCGAGAGGTCGGCAGAACATAGTCCAGGCCGGGATACGCCGCGTCCAGTCGGGCGATGGCGTCGCCGAAGGCGTCGCCCATGCGCTGGACGACCGAGGCGCGCGATCCGGGCAGCACAAGAATCGGCCCCTTCTTCTTGGCCTCGTCATCGCCCCGCAGCGCGTCCCGCCGCTCGATCAAAGGATGGCCGATATAGACGCAGCGCGGGCCGCCGAGCCGCACGTGAACCTCGGGTTCGAAAGGAAAGATCGCCAGAATCAGATCGACATAGGCGCGCATTTTTTTCGCCCGCCCCGGCCGCCACGCCCAGACCGTCGGCCCGACATAATTGACGATCTTCATGTTGGGCAGGATTTTGCGCACCCGCCGCGCCACGCGATGGTTGAAATCCGGGCTGTCGATCAGGACCAGAACGTCCGGCCGCGCAGCGATCACGGCGCGGGCCGTCTGGTCGATCCGCCGCAGCACATTGCGCAGATTGGCGAGCACCGGCAGCACGCCCATCAGCGAAATCTCATGCATCGGAAACAGGCTGACGAAATTCTCGGACGTCATGGCGTCGCCGCCGACGCCCATGATCTCGACGCCAGGAACCCGTTCCCGCAAGGCGCGGATCAGGCCCTGCCCGAGCAAATCGCCCGAGGGCTCACCCGCGATCACGAAAATTTTCAAACCTGCGTCTCCCGCGAAAAACCGTAAAGAAACAGGCCGGCTTTTTCCGCCTGCGCCGCCACCGCCGCGCGGTCGAGAATCAGCACCCTGCCCGCTTCGACCGCAATGCCCATCAGCCCGGCCTTCGCCGCCGAGGCCACCGTCTCGGGCCCCATGGCCGGCAGATCGACGCGCAAATCCTGACCCTTTTTCGGCGCCTTGATCAGCATTCCGGCGGGTCCCTTCGCCCGCCAGCGTCCCTTTTCGCGTAATTCGGCGACCCGCAGCAGCATGGCGTCAGTGCCTTCGGCGGCTTCGAGCGCGACAATCCGGCGTTTTGCAAGCACGAGGGCCTGGCCGCAGTCGAAGGCCGAGAGCGCTGCGAGGCAGTCATGGCCGAAGGCGAGGTCTTCCGCCATCTCGGCGGGAAAGGCGAGCCGGTTCATTTCGCCCGGGGCGGCGACCAGTTCCGGCGCCAGGGTCTCGACGCCAATCACGCGCAGGCCCTCGCTCTCGAACAGCTTTATGACACCCTTGAGCGCATGATCGTCGCCGCCTTTCAACAACCGGAAAATGTCCGGCAGGCGCTTGATTGCGCCCCAATCGGGACGAAGATCGGCGAATTCGGGTCGGCCGAGACCGCCGATGAAACAGATGTCCTTGATCCCGCGCGCCTCGATCTCGCGCAAGGCCGCGCCAAGCTGGCCGACGCCGAGCCAGACATGGGGGAAATTCGCGACTCCTTCGCTCGCTATGCCCTTGAGGGCGAGAAGGAAGACCTCCTGCCCGCGAACCTCCGCGGCGCGCGCTGCGACAAGGGGAAACTGGCCCGCGCCGCAGATGAGCGCGACCTTTCCACTCACAGCGCGACGCGCTCCAATTCCGGCATGCACAGGGCGCGATCGCCGCCCGAGCGGATGAAGTCGACGATCATCATGACCTCGGCGTTCTCGGAGAATTCCTCGGCGACGTCCTCGACGCGCTCCTTCAGCGTGCCTTCCGCCGCGAACAAGGCGCGATAGGCGCGGCGCAGGTCATGGATCGCGTCGCGCCCGAAATTGCGGCGTTTCAGCCCGACCAGATTGAGGCCCATCAGGAAGCCGCGGCTGCCGAACGCCAATCCGAAAGGGATGAGATCGGCGCCGATGCCGGTCATGCCGCTGACGAAGGCGTGCGCGCCAACCCGCGCATATTGCACGATGGCCGAACCGCCGCCGCAGATCACCCAGTCGTCGATGGTGACATGGCCGGCGATCATGACATTGTTGGAAAAGACGCAATCGTTGCCGATGCGGCTGTCATGCCCGACATGGGAATTGGCGAGAAAAAAGCAGCGATCGCCGATCACGGTTGCCGCCCGGCCCGCGGCGGTGCCCGGATTCATGGTGACGCCCTCGCGGATCACGCAATCCTCGCCAACCGACAGAATCGTGTCCTCGCCGCGATATTTGAGGTCCTGCGGCTCATAGCCGATCGACGCGAAAGGATAGATGGTTGTTCTCGGACCAATCGTCGTGTGGCCGTTGACGACCGCATGGGATTTCAGCACCACGCCGTCGCCGAGCGTCACCTTGGGACCGATATGGCAGAAGGGGCCGATTTCGACGCCGTCACCCAGTTTTGCGCCGTCCTCGACGAGGGAGGTGGGATGGATGGCCATGGATCAGCCCTGCTTGTCTGTGTCGGTGATGATCATGGCGCTGATCTCGGCCTCAGCGACCAAAGCGCCGTCAACCATCGCCTTGCCCTCATACCACCAGATGTTTCGGCGCTGATTGATGCGCTTCATGTGGAATTCCACCCGATCCCCCGGCACGACCGGCTTGCGGAATTTCGCCTTGTCGATCGTCATGAAATAGACCAGGGGCGGCTTGGCCCCGCCGAGCTTGGCGTTGACGCAGAGCGCGCCCGCCGTCTGGGCCATGCCCTCGATCAGCAGCACGCCGGGAAAAACCGGCCGATCCGGAAAATGGCCGGTGAATTGCGGCTCGTTGACAGTGACATTCTTGATGCCGACGCCAAATTCGTCCCCGTGCGCCTGAACGATGCGGTCCACCAGGAGAAAAGGATAGCGATGCGGCAATAATTGCATCAGCCTCTGAATATCGATCGTTTCCAAGGTCTCGACCTGATCCGACATATTCCGTTCCACAATCATCGAATGTTAGGCGTTAACAGCCCGCATTAACGACACATTGGCGCCGAAGGCCAGACCCAAAATCGCTTTTGGGCTGGCGCAGCGCGCTCTGACTGCGCCAAAAGCTCGTTGGCTTCAATCATCCCGCCCCTTTCGCCTGACCATGCGATCGAGCGCGGCGACGCCCTTCAACCAGAGGCGCGCGTCACGCGCCGGCGAACCGCCCATTTTGGCTCCCGGCGCGACATCGGCCATGACGCCGGACTGCGCGGCGATCTGCGCACCCATGCCGATCTTCAAATGGCCGGTGATTCCCGCCTGACCGCCGGCGACGACGAAATCGCCGAGTTCTGTCGAACCCGAAATCCCGACCTGGCTGACGATGACGCAATGGCGGCCGACGACGACGTTGTGGGCGATCTGCACCAGATTATCGATCTTGGCGCCTTCGCCAATGATTGTGTCGCGATTGGCGCCGCGGTCGATCGTGCTGTTGGCGCCGATTTCGACATCGTCCTGAATGATGACCCGGCCGACCTGCGGCGCCTTGAGATGGCCGCGCGGGCTCATGGCGAAGCCGAAACCATCCTGGCCGATGCGAACGCCGGGATGGATGATGACACGGTCCCCGATCAGGGCGTTGGCGACGGTCGCCCCCGCTCCGACCGTGCTGCCGCGGCCGACGCGGACATGGGGGCCGATCACCGAATTGGGGCCGATCACCGCATCCGCGCCGATCTCGGCATGGGGACCGACGACCGCGCCCGGATCAACGATCACGCCCGGCTCCAGCCGCGCCAGCGGATGGACATTGGCGCCGGGCGAGACGCCATGGCTGTCGAACCAGGAACCCGGCCGCGCCGCCTCGGGATAGATTCGGGCTGTGACCATGGCGCAGGCGCGATAGGGTTCGCGCACCACCAGCGCAGCCACGCCGGCCGGCGCGCGATCGGCGTAACGCTCCGAGACGAGACAGGCCGTCGCGCGGGTTTGCGCCAGCTGATCGGCATATTTGGGATTGTCTAGAAAAACGAGATCGCCCGGGCGGGCGCGGTCGAGCGGCGCCACGTCGAAGATTTTGACGTTGAGATCGACTTCGCCGGCTGGCTTGGCGCCGGTCCATTCCACGATTTCCGCGAGGGTCGGCGCGACCGCGCGGCGAAAGAACTTCATTTCTTCCAAGAATCGCTCCCTAGAAAAGTGACGCGCCCGCTCCGCATGCCGCGGCCTGCCGCGTCGCGCGTTGATTGATCATGATCTCTCCGGAAAACCGGGGGCCACTTTTCAGGATCATGATCCGGGCGCGGGCGCGGGGAGCCCCGAAACATCGACCAAGAAGAAAGGGCGCGGCTGACTGCCGCGCCCCTTGCATTCGCGCATGAATCGCTCAGAACGTCGTGCCGCCGCTGAAGCTGAACTGCTGTTCGATGTCGTACTGCGATTTCGACAGGACGAAGGAATAATTGAAGCGGATCGGCCCCATCGGCGACGCCCAAATCAGGCCGAGGCCAACCGAGGAACGGACGATCATATTGTTGCTGCCGACGGCGATACAAGGCTGTTGCTGGACCGGCCAGCCATTGATGAAGGTGACCTTGGACGACCCGTTCGGATTGTAGTTGTTCATATAGGTGCAGGACGACGCCTGCGCCGCGGAATAGCCCAGATAGGTGCCGAAATTGGTCATGCCCTGGTAGTTCCAGAGGCTGCCCGCGTCGGCATAGACCGCACCCTTGAGGCCGATATCCTTGGGCAGGTAGGGAATCGGGAACTGGGCTTCAAGCGAAGCGCCCCAATAATCCGTGCCGCCCAGCGCGTTGCCGTTGTTATTGGTCGTCGCGTTGGTGATGTCGCGCGGGCCGATGCCGCCCGGCGCGAAGCCGCGCACCAGGCTCGGGCCGAGGTTGAAATTGTCAACCACGCGTAGCTCACTGTTGCCGGTTTTCACGAGATTGCCGGCCTGGAGATGGACGAGGCCGACGACATTATCGAAATAAAGGTTGTGATAGCCGCGAATATCGACCGTCGACCGCAGGAAGTTCGAATTGCCGCCGACACCGGCGAAATCCTGTTTCAGCTCGGCGCGAATGCCCGAATGGGGGTCGCGCGGATTGTCGACCGTATTATAGCTCAGCGTATAGCCGATCATCGACGTCAGCCAGTTGCCCACAGCCTGTTTCAGCGCGAGCGAGGCTTCGCCATTGGTCAGACAGCTGTTGACTGGCGAGACCGGGAAGCCGTTATAGGGCGGCGTGACCCACAAAGGATAAGTACAGTCGTTGAATGGTTCGCTCGAGTTATTGGGGACCGTCAGCTGCGAGTTATAGAGCGTGTAGCGCGGCGCGATCGACAGATCGTCCGTCAGCGGGATTCCGAGACGGAGCGTGCCGCCGGTCACCCAATTCGAATAATAGGCCCAGGTCGAAGCCATGGTCATTTTCGAATAGAGGTCGAAGCCCGCCGCCAGGCGGTTATCCATGAAGAAGGGCTCGGTATAGTTGAGTTCGACGCCGCTGCTGTACTGGCCGGCCGAGACCGAACCGCGAATATATTCGCCCCTGCCAAGGAAGTTGCTCTGGGTGACCGAAACCTCCGCGATGAAGCCCTGGACCGTCGAATAGCCGCCGGAAATCGCGAACGACCCGGTGGACTGCTCCTCGACGTCCACATCGAGGATGACGCGGTCCGGCGCGGAACCCGGTTCGTTGGTGACCTTGACCTTCTTGAAGAAGCCGAGCGCGTTCAGGCGGCGCTCCGCCCTGTCGATCAGCACCTTGTTGTAGGGGTCGCCCTCGCCGATGTCGAATTCGCGGCGGATGACATAGTCGCGCGTCGCGGTGTTGCCACGAATGTTGATCCGCTCGACATAGACCCGCGGGCCCTGCTCGATGACGAAGCCGATTGACACGGTATGATTCGCCGGATCCTTGTCGCCGGTTGGGCGGACCTGCGCGAAGGCGTAGCCCAGCTTCTGGACTTCCTTCGTCAGACGAACCGTGGTGTTCTGGACCGCATCGCCATCGTAGATATCGCCAGCGTGAATATCGAGCGCTGATTTCAGGACCCCGTCGGACAGGCCGGGGATCTGGGAATCGATCCGCACCGCACTGACGCGATAGACCGACCCCTCCTCCATGCTGATCGTGACGACATAGCCGCCCGCCGCCGGGTCATAGACCGGATCGACGCCGATGATGCGGAAATCGGCATAGCCGTTCTTGAGATAATAGCGGCGGATCGCCTCGGCGTCTTTCGCCAGACGATCAGGATCGTAGACATCGGAGGTTTTGAAGAACGACAGGAGATTCATTTCCGTCGATTCCATCAGCCCCTTCAACTTGCCGTCGGAATAGGCGTGGTTGCCGACGAAGCGGATCTCCTTGATGCCGGTCTTGTCGCCTTCGTTGACGTCGAAGACCACATCGACCGTGCCATTGGGAACCTGGACAGTTCGCACGCTCACCGTCGCGGCGTTGCGACCCGCGCGGCGATAGACGTCGAGGATGCGCTGGACGTCGGCGTCAGCGACCGCCTGACTATAGGCGCCGCGGCTCTTGAGCTGAACCTCTTTCTGGAGATCTTCGGACTTGACCTTTGAATTGCCGACGAAAACGACGTGATTGATCATCGTCGAATTCTCGACCACGCGCACGACGAGCGTGCCCCCCCGACGATTGACCTGAACGTCGGAGAAATAGCCGGTGCTGTATAGCTTCTTGATCGCGTCGTTGCTGTCGCCGCCGACGAAATAGGACCGGATCGTTTCCGAATCAACACGATGGTTGCCTTCGACGACGATGTTTTCGGCCAGCGCACGAGTCGGCGCCGTGAGCGAACCGACCATCAGCGCAACCGCCAACGCGGTCCGACCCATAAGACCTTGGCGAAACGTCATTGAAACCCGGTCTCCGTGACTCCTGACCCGCCATGAAACTTTGTTCCGCGGCGGGGGCCGAACCACGAGCGATCCGACCGCAAACTCCAGACTACGAATGGATAGCACAAACCAAGCCTGTCCATTTCGATTCTGCTTCTACAAGGTTTATGGAATCCTGCAAATGCTCTCGGTCCCGCGTCCCGTTTTTTTACGACGCCGTGGCCGGCAAGCCACGTTTTCCATACATATTTCCGCCGCATTTCGCGATTTGCGGCAAAATTCCGGTCGTCACGGGGCGCGACGGCCGCGGCGGAGGGACGGGGCGGGAGGCCCACCCTCAACCGAGTTTGAGCCATTGGCGGGTGATCCGCACGAGGTCGTTATAGGTGGCGACCAGCATCAGGACGGCGACGAAGGCGAGGCCGATCCGGAAGCCGAATTCCTGCGCGCGTTGCGTCAGCGCCCGGCCGCGCGCGGCCTCGTAGGCGTAATAGAGCAGATGGCCGCCGTCGAGCAGGGGAATGGGCAGGAGATTCAGCAGGCCGATCGAGATCGAGAGAATCGCCGCGAGATTGAACAATGGCCAGATGCCGGCCCTCGCCACCTCGCCGGACACTTCGGCGATGCGAATCGGCCCCGACAATTGCTTGGGCGACTCCCGCCCGATCACCACCCCGCCCAGATAGGCGGCCGTGCGGTCGATCACGAACCAGGTCTCGCGCGCCGCTTCGACCGCAGCCCGCGGAACATTATAGGTTTCCTTGCGCCAATCCTCCGCCGCGCCGCCCGCCGAGACCCCGAGCATGCCACTGCGCGCGGTTCCGAAGGGCGTGACCACATCCTTTTCCGCCGGCGTCGCCTCCAACTGGACCTGCTTGCCGTCGCGCTGGACTACGAACTGGAGCCTGACGTCGCCGGAGGCCGAGACGATGCGCTGCATGTCGGCGAAGCTTCTGATCGGCTGACCGCCGATCGACAGCACGAGATCGCCCTTCTGGAAGCCTGCCGCCGCCGCCGGACTGCCGGCGACGACGCCCGCTATGCGGGGAATCAGAACCTCGCGGCCCTGGAAATAGAACAGGCCCGTGAAGATCAGGATGGCGAGGACGAAATTGGCGAATGGGCCGGCCGCGACCACCGCGGCGCGCTTCCACACCTTCTGCGCGAAGAAGGACACTTTGCGCTCCTCCTCCGGCATCTTGGAGGCGGCTGTGAAATCCGGCTCGCTCGCGCCATTGGCGTCGCCATGGAAACGAACGTAGCCGCCGAGCGGCAGAGCAGCGAGGCGCCAGCGGGTGCCATGGCGGTCGATGTAATGGGCCAGTTCCGGCCCGAAGCCCAGGGAGAAGGCGTCAACCTTGACCCCGCAGAGACGGCCGACCAGGAAATGGCCGAACTCGTGGAAGAAGACGACGAGGCTTAGGACGAAAAGGAAGGGCACAAGATAGGACCCCAGTGTCCAGAGCGAATGGAACAGCGACATGTCGCATCCTTGCTCGGCGGCGTCGAAAACCGCGCGATTGGTTACCAGATCGTTACCTTGCCGTATCGGCGGTTAACGGCCAAGCCCCCCGAGCCGCGCACTCGATCTTTCTCGCACAATATGGTCAACGGCGAGCGCGGACTCAATATCTAGCGGGGTCCGCGCCACCCCTTCCTTCTCGAACACCTCACAAATCGCTTCTACATTCCTGGCTATATCATTGAAACCAATCTTGTTGTCGAGGAAGGCCGCAACCATGACCTCATTGGCTGCGTTGAGAATCGTCGGCATGGCGCCGCCGGCCGCGAGCGCGTCCATCGCCACCCGCAGGGCGGGGAAGCGCTCAAAATCCGGCTTCTCAAAAGTTAACGACCCGATCTGGGCCAGATCGAGGCGACGCGCCTGCGTCGGCACACGATCCGGCCAGCCGAGGCAATGGGCGATCGGGACCTTCATGTCGGGAACGGCCATGCCGGCGGTCACAGCGCCGTCGGCGAAGGAGACGAGGCCGTGAACGATCGATTGAGGATGGACGAGGACATCCAGCTTGCGCGCCTCGACGCCGAAAATATGCAGCGCCTCGATCAACTCGAGGCCCTTGTTCATCAAACTCGCGGAATCGACCGTCACTTTGGGGCCCATCGCCCAATTGGGGTGGGCGAGCGCCTGCTCCGGGGTCGCGGCGGCGATTCTTTCGGCGCTCCACGAGCGGAACGGCCCGCCCGAGGCGGTCAGCCACATCTTTTCGATCGTTTTCGGACTTTCGCCGCCGAGCGCCTGGAAAATGGCGTTGTGCTCGGAATCCATCGGCAGCACGCGCACGCCCTTCTCGCGCGCCTTGCGCATGAATGGCTCGCCGGCGCAGACGAGGCATTCCTTGTTGGCGAGCGCCACGTCGCGCCCCGCCTCGACCGCGGCGAAGGTCGGAACCACCCCGGCCGCCCCGGCGATCGCCCCGATGACGAGGTCGGCGTCCATGTACGCGGCTTCCTTGAGCGCCTCCGGGCCCGCCCCCGCCCTGATCCCGGACCCGGCCAGCTCTGATTTCAGCGCCGCGTAAGCGGCGACGTCGGCGACCGCCGCGAATCTCGCGCCCAGGGTCCGGGCGACGCGGGCCAGATTGGCGGCGTCGCGCCCGCTCGCGACAGCAACGGTCTCGAAAGACCCCGGCGCGCCGAGGATCACCGCCTCGGTCGAACTGCCGATCGAACCGGTGGCGCCGAGAATGGTGATCTTGCGGGGACGGGCATGGGGAATGGGCGCCGGCGCGAAAGTCATGTCTGCCTACTGCCAATAAAAAAGGCCGGCCGCCGCGCTGGGCGGGACGGCGCGCCAAAGGCCGAACAACGCGGCGAAAATCGCCGCGGCGATGAAGCCGTCGATCCGGTCCATGACGCCGCCATGGCCCGGAATGAGATGGCTCGAATCCTTGACGCCGAAACGGCGCTTGACCCAGGATTCGAACAGGTCCCCGGCCTGCGCCAGCGCGCCGGCGACGAGCCCCAGGAGGAAGACGGGGATCAGGGGCGCCTGCGCATTGGGCCACATATGAGCGACTACCGCCCCCAGGGCCGCGCCGCACGAAACGCCGACCAGAAACCCGGACCAGGTCTTGCCGGGCGATATCCGCATAGCAAGTTTCGGGCCGCCGATCAGCCGACCCGCGAAATAGGCGCAGATATCCGTGCCCCAGACCACGGCGAACAGCCAGGCGATGGCGCAGGCGCCGAAAAACGGGTCGTGGCGCAGGGACAGCACGGAGAGCAGCAGCCCGCCGGCATAGAACAGGCCGAAACCAGCCCAAAGCCGGAATCCCGGCCCCGCCGCCCAGGCGGCGAAACCCGCCGCGAGCGGCGCCAGCAGAAAGACGAACTCGGTCTGCCTGAAGCGAAAGAGAATGGTGGCGGCGCAAAGGACGCCGGCGCCGACGAACATGCGCAGCCAGGGCAGCGGGGCGCCGATCAGGCGCTGCCATTCCCAGTTCACGGCGAGCGCCGCGACCAGCCAGAACAAGGCGAAGATCCAGCCGCCGACCGCAAGCGAGCCCGCGGCGGCCGCCGCCAGGACCAACGCCGAGGCCGTGCGCGTCGAGAGATCTTCGAGATGATGGCGCGCCATCACGCCCTGCGCGCCATTCGCCTTGCCGGGGTGCGGCGGCGAGTCTGTCTTATTCATGAGAGCGCCGGAATGAAGTCATGACGCGAACGCGAGCATTCATGACGCGGACGCAACTTTAGCGACGGGGGCCGGGCCGACGCCGCCGAAACGCCGCTCGCGCGAGCGAAAGCTGACGATCGCCTGTTCGAAGGCAGCCCGGTCGAAATCCGGCCAGAACACCGGCAGGAAAACCAACTCGCTATAGGCCGCTTGCCACATCAGGAAATTGGACAGGCGCATCTCCCCGGAGGTGCGGATGATGAGGTCGGGATCGGGCGCGCCGGCGGTGCAAAGCCGCGCGGCGAAAGCAGCCTCGTCGATGTCTTCCGGATTCAGCCGTCCGGCGGCGACGTCGCGCGCCAGAGCGCGCGCGGCTTCCACGATCTCCTGGCGCGCGCCGTAATTGAAGGCGACGATGAGGTCGAGCTTGGTGTTGCGCCGCGTGCGGTTTTCGGCCTCTTCGAGCAAAGCGACGATCTCGGGCTTGAGATTGTCGCGCTCGCCGATGATCCGCACCCGCACCCCGGCCTCTTCCAGCGTGTGGAGGTCGCTGCGGATGAACAGTTTGAGCAGCCCCATCAGATCGGCGATTTCCTGCGGCGGGCGCGCCCAGTTTTCGCTGGAGAAGCTATAGACGGTGAGATAGCGGACGCCGAGTTCGTTCGCCGCGCGCACCGTGCGCCGGAGCGCCTCGACGCCGCGCCGATGGCCCTCGAAGCGGGGCAGGCCGCGCGCCGCCGCCCAGCGGCCGTTGCCGTCCATGATGATTCCGACATGCAGGCCAGCGCCGTCGGCCGGGTGCTTCATCCCGGCGACGCCGTCGATCATCTGCTTTTCGCTCATCGAGTCCGTCCGCTGCCCCTGAGCCCGCGCCGTTCGCCGGCGCTCTCGCTATATCATCCTGCGCCAATCGCGACTTGCGACCAACGGCTTGATCGCATCCCTTCGGCGCCCCCCAAAGGCTTTACCATAAAACCATGAACGAAACGACGCCAACTGCGTGGCGGAGCGACTTCTTCCCGGTCGCGCCCGCTCAGACCTGCATGATTTCCTTTTCCTTGGCCGCCAGCACCGTATCGATTTCGGAAATCGTCGCGTCGGTGGCCTTCTGCACCTCGGTCTCGTGGCGCTTTTCCTCGTCTTCGCTGATCGCCTTGTCCTTGACCTGCTTTTTCAGCACATCCATGCCGTCGCGGCGAACATGACGAACGGCGACGCGCGATTCCTCTGCATATTTGTGCGCGAGCTTGACGAGCTCCTTGCGGCGCTGCTCGTTGAGTTCGGGAATGCGGATGCGCAGAATCTGGCCCTCGACGGTCGGCGACAGGCCGAGATTGGCGTCGCGGATCGCCCGGTCGACCGCGCCGACCATGCCCTTGTCCCACACCTGAACGGCGAGCGCCCGCGATTCCGGCACCGAAATGGTCGCGACCTGGTTGATCGGCATGGACTGGCCATAGGCGTCGACCATGACCGGCTCCAGCAGGGCGGCCGAGGCGCGGCCGGTGCGCAGGCCGCCCAGTTCGTGCTTGAGCGCCTGGATCGCGCCTTGCATGCGCCGCTTGATTTCACCGAGATCGAATTGAGCGCTCATGAATCACCTGTCCTGACCGGCGCCGGCGCGCCGCCTGTTCTTTTCATTGGTCGCCGGAGCGGGCGTCCGTCAAGGCGCAACCAGCGTCGCCCTGCCCTGCCCCGACAGCGCCGCTGTGATGGCGCACGGCTCCGCGATGGAAAAGACGATTATCGGAATACGGTTCTCTCTCGCAAGAGCAAAGGCCGCCGTATCCATGACGGCGAGATTTTTGGCGATGGCCTCGTCCTGGGTCACGCGTTCGTAGCGGATCGCATTTGGGTCCTTCTTGGGGTCGGCGGAATAGACGCCGTCCACCTGGGTCGCCTTGAGGATGGCGTCGCAGGACAGTTCCGCGCCGCGCAGCGCGGCGCCGGTGTCGGTGGTGAAGAAGGGATTGCCTGTGCCCCCGGCGAGAATCACGATCCGGCGCTTGGCGAGATGATGCAGCGCCGCCTGGCGCGAATAGGGCTCGCACAGCGAGGGCATCGGCACGGCGGAGAGCGCGCGCGCCGCCCGGCCTCGCTTCTCGATGGCGTATTCGATCGCCAGCGCGTTCATGACGGTCGCGAGCATGCCGATGGAATCGGCCCGCGCCCGCTCGATGCCCTTGTCCGCGCCCTGGATGCCGCGAAAGAAATTCCCCCCGCCGACCACGACCGCGATCTCCGTCCCAAGGTCGGCCGCCGCGACGAGATCGTCGGCGATGCGGTCGAGCGTGGCGGAATCGAGGCCATGGGTCTGTCCGCCCTGCAGGGCCTCGCCCGACAATTTCACGACCACGCGTTTCCATTTCGGGCTGAGGGGCGAGGCGCTCATGGTGACTCCTTCGGCGGCCGCGATTCGTGGCGGCCGCGTCTTGCTTCTAGGTGCAAAACCCAATGGCCGCAATCGGCACTCCGTCCCCGACTGACAGGCTTTTTTTACCGCGGCGCGTTAAGTTCGGACCATCGTCTCTGGGAACGCAGCCTCATGACTTTCGCGCCTGACGCTCTTGCTGTCGCTCCGGCCGCCTCCATCCGACGTGCCGAATCGGCGCCCGCCTTGGCGGCATTGCTGCTTTTCGGACTGACGCTATTCTCGCCCGCGGTGCTCAACGACGGCGACACCTTCTGGCACATCACGGCCGGACAATGGATCCTCGCTCACCGCTCGGCGCCCTCGGTCGATCCCTTCAGCTTCACTTTCGCTGGCGCGCCCTGGACCGCCCATGAATGGCTATCTGAGGTCCTGCTCGCAGGCGCCTTTGCTGCCGTGCGCTGGAGTGGCGTCGTCATTCTCACCGGCGCCGCGATGGCCGCGACCGCCTATATACTTATTCGCCGTCTCATTCGCGATCTTGACGGCCTCGCGCTGGTCAGCGTCGCGGTTCTGGGCCTCGGCTTGCAACTCGGCAGTCTGCTGGTCCGCCCCCATATTCTCGCCTTGCCTTTGCTGACCGCCTGGGTCGTGGGGCTCTTCGTCGCGCGCGACGAAGAGCGCGCGCCTTCGTTCGTCCTGCTGCCGCTCATGACGCTCTGGGCTAACATGCATGGCAGTTTCCTGTTCGGCCTCGCGCTGGTGGCGCCCTTGGCGCTGGAAGCTTTCCTGGCCGCCCCCGCGGAGAAAAAATTCTCCGCGGCGCGGCAATGGGTGTTTTTTGGGCTCCTTGCGCTCGGCGCCGCCCTGCTTAATCCACGAGGAATCGAGACCCTTATCTTTCCAATTCGCCTGATGGGGCTGAAGAGTCTGTCAGGCGTGAAGGAATGGCAGCCGGTGTCATTCGATCATGTCGGAGGTTTGGAGCTTTCGCTATTCGCGCTGCTCGGCTTCACATTGCGGCGGCCCGTCCACGTCAGCCTGTTACGGGTCGTCGTCCTGATTGGATTGATCTACCTGGCCTTGCAACATAGCCGCCACAGCATGCTCCTGGGTCTTGTCGCGCCGATGATACTCGCCCGGCCCATAGCCAAGGCGATCGGTCAGCCGAAGCTCGCCCCCTCCCGCCTCAGCCGGCCGCAAATCGCAGTCTTTTCGTCGCTTTTTCTAATTTGCGCCGGAATTCGGCTCGCGGCGCCAATCCAGCGCGAAAACGCCCCAATGTCGCCAGTCGCAGCCATCGCAACAGTTCCTGCTCAATTGCGCGACAAAGCAGTATTCAACGATTATAGTTTCGGTGGTTTCATGATCTTTTTAGGCATCAAGCCTTTTATCGATGGACGCGCCGATATGTATGGCGACGCGTTTCTTGATGAATACGACCGCATCGTCAATGGCGATGCGATGGCATTGGACAACGCCCTATCCAAATATGGTATCGTCTGGAGCATCGTTCGGCCCACAGATCCTGTTGCAAAACTATTCGACACTCGTCCGGGCTGGATCCGCGTCTACAAAGACGACATCGCGGTCATTCACGCCCGCAAGGACGGACTGGCTCCTGGAACTCATCAATGAAAACAGGCGGCCCGAAGGCCGCCAGTCTCGCGCGATCTTGAAGGATCAGGCCTGGCCGGAAGCGGCGGCCGCGACTTCGGCCGCGAAATCGGCTTCCTGCTTCTCGACGCCCTCGCCCAGCACGAATTTGACGAAGCCCTTGAGCGCCACCGGCGCGCCAACAGTCTTGGCCGATTCCGCCACGGCTTGCGCGACCGTCTTGGAATTGTCGTGAATGAAGAGCTGCTCGACCAGGGTGACTTCCTTGTAATAGGTCTTCAGGCCCGATTCGACGATCTTTTCCAGCACATGGGCGGGCTTGCCGGCGTTCTTCTCGCGCAGCACGTTCTTCTCGCGCTCGACGGTGGCCGGATCGAGACCAGAGGCGTCCAGCGCCAGCGGGCTGGCGGCGGCGACATGCATGGCGATCTTGCGGCCGAGTTCGGTGAGCTGGTCCTTGTCGCCGGTCGATTCCAGCGCGACGATCACGCCGATCTTGCCGACGCCGTCGCTGACGGAATTATGCACATATTGGCCGATGACGCCGTGCGGGACGCTCAAGCTGGCGACCCGGCGCAGGGTCATGTTCTCGCCGATGGTGGCGATGGCGTTGGAGATCGCGTCGGCCACCGTTCCGGCGCCGCCCGGATAATGCTGCTTCTTGAGCTCCTCGACGTCCGATTCGCCCTTTTCGACCGCCACCAGCGCGATGGATTTGACCAGCGCCTGGAATTCCTCGTTGCGAGCGACGAAGTCAGTCTCCGAATTGACCTCGACCACCACGCCGTTTTCGCCGTGCACCGCAACGCCGACCAGACCTTCCGCCGCGACGCGGTCGGATTTCTTCGCCGCCTTGGACAGGCCCTTCTTGCGCAACCAATCGACGGCCGCTTCGATGTCGCCGCCGGTTTCGTTGAGGGCGCCCTTGCAGTCCATCATGCCCGCGCCGGTCATTTCGCGCAGTTCTTTCACCATCGCGGCGGTGATATTGGCCATGGAGCTTTCCTTTTAGGGTTTGGGCCGGCGATTCCGCGCCTCGGCCCGAATGTAAAGACGGGGAATTGTGAAGAATGGAAGACGGAAGCCGGAAATGACACGGCGCGCCAGTTTCAGCCGACGCGCCGCGAAAATCCCAGGCCGAGAGCCTTCACTCAGCCGGCGATGAGGCCGCGCGCCTGATCGACCCAGCCGCCGACCTTGCCGTTCAGCTTGAGGTCGCCATCGACCTTGCCGGCGTCCTCGCCGGTCATCGCCGCGAACTGCCAGTAATGGAACAGCCCGGCGTCGTTGAGCTTCTTTTCGAGCTGCGGGCCGACGCCCGCGAGCTTGGAGAGATCGTCCGGGGCGCCGCGCGGCGCCGCCAGCAGTTCAAAATGCTCGCTGGCCGCCTCGGCGAGTTCGGTCTCGGTCGGGAGTTCGACGACGGTCGGCTCCTCGGAGGCGCCCATATCCATTCCCATCGAGCCCTGGCTGCGGGAAATGCCGTCGAGCGCGGCGCGGGCGATCAGCTCGCAATAGAGCGCGATGGCGCGGCCGGCGTCGTCATTGCCGGGGATCGGATAAGTGATGCCGTCCGGATCGCAATTGGTGTCGAGGATCGCCGCGACCGGGATGTGAAGGCGGGCCGCCTCCTTGATCGCGAGCTGCTCCTTGTTGGTGTCGATGACGAAGATCAGGTCCGGGACGCCGCCCATGTCCTTGATGCCGCCGAGCGCCTTTTCCAGCTTTTCGCGCTCGCGCGACAGCATCAGGCGCTCTTTCTTGGTCAGGCCCGAGGCGCCGGCGCCGAGCTGGTCGTCAAGCTTGCGCAGGCGTTGGATCGAGGCGGAAATCGTCTTCCAGTTGGTCAGCATGCCGCCGAGCCAGCGGGAATTGATGTAATATTGCGCGCAGCGCTTGGCGGCGTCGGCGATCTGCTCCTGCGCCTGACGCTTGGTGCCGACGAACAGCACGCGGCCGCCCTTGGCCACCGTGTCCGACACCGCCTTCAACGCCTGATGAAGCAGCGGAACGGTCTGGGCGAGGTCGATGACGTGGATATTGTTGCGGACGCCGAAAATATAGGGGGCCATTTTCGGGTTCCAGCGATGCGACTGGTGGCCGAAATGGGCGCCGGACTCAAGCAGGCCGCGCATGGTGAAATCGGGAAGCGCCATGTTATATTTCTCCGGTTGAGCCTCCGCGAACCTTTTGGGCCGGAACTCCGGCCACCGGAGCGACGCCTTGAATCAGGCGGCGCGACAGTTCGCGTGTGGGATGGGCGGCCCTCATACACCGGAAGGGCTGCTTTGGCAAGGTTTTTGTGCAGGAAATGACGCGGAGACTTAGCCGGCATAATCGTCCGCGTGCCTGACCCGAAGTTTTGTTCCGGTCATCCACACCAAGCCGGCGCCCGAGCGCCAATCGCCCGCTGCTCCCTTGGCGTAGGATCCCCGCCAGAATAGGCGAGCGCAGCGACGCCGTCTAACGACGGCTATGCGCTGGCCGGATAACATTTTTCAGCAAAGTCGAATTCACGCGTTTAGCGCCCCACTCCGATGACAAGGTTCGGTTCAAAGCGGTAATAGCCGCGCTCGCCGACGATGGTCTCAAATTGACCCCGAGCCGTCGATCGCTGCCGAATTGAAGGCGTTTCAGGGCATGCCCAAGCAGGTCATGATGGAATTTGCCCGACGATTTCGCGGGATGGATCGACAGTCGCGTATGGCTTCTGACAGCATCGCCGCCGCCGCACACGCCGATCCAGACATCTAAGCCATCTGCGCAAAACTTCCCTGTGCGATGCAATTTTGCGTCGCCTGCCATCAAACCTATTGTTTTACTGTTTAGTCCTGACGCGAAAAATTACACGCAACCCGTTGGTTTGGGCAGGCCGCCATATTTGGTAATCGGCTTCATCGGCCCGGTTTGCCACAGTTCGAAGAGGTCTTTGTTGGCCATGCCGATATAGGAGGCGAATTTGCGGATTGGCGGAACCGACTGGGCGTCGTCGAAATATTCACGCGCCTTGAGCACTTGTTCCCATTTTTGGTCTGTCATCTCGAAGCCGTCGGCTTCGGCCATCGCCTTGCCGATTTCCGGCGTCCAGGCGTCCATGTCGAGTAGATAGCCGTCTCCGTCACGCTTGGGCAAATCCATATCAGGCTCCTCGATCGGCCAAATGGCCAAGTTCAAATCATCATATTCGAATATTTTTCGAAACTCCAATCTATAGTGTTGGAGCACCAGTTCAAGAGTGTTGGAGCGCCAGTTCAAGGACTGGACGTCTCCCGCCGAATTGATTCGTAGCGCAGCAGCGGTGTCCGGTCCTCCGCTCAAATTTTCACGACATCGCCGCCGACGCCTGACCATTGCGAATTCCCGGTTTTGGCGCCGAGCGGTCCTTGCGCGCGGCTCCTTCGGCCTTCTTCTTCCCGCCTTTTTGAGCCATTTGCAGGGGGAAACCGATCGTCAGTTTGCGATCGCCAGATCAACCCCACCAACCCGCCCCGTGCGAATTCCGCGTCACACCTCCGCCAGTCCCTCCGGGCGCTCGATCAAAGCCTTGAAGGCGGCGAGCAAGGCGCCGGCGGCGGGTTCGTCCATGGCGCGGCGGTCGATCGCCAGAGCGACGGCCAGAACCGTCGCGACCGCCGGCGCGCCCTGCTCCACCACGATGCGCTGCTCCGCCGCGCCGACGCCGAGCACGCTGGTCCAGGGCGGAACCACCGCTGGCAGGATGCGGCGGACGCCGAAGGCGCCGAGATTGGCGATGAGGCTCACGCCGCCGATGAAGGCGTTGGGTGAAAAGCGACCCGCCAGGAATGCGGCGCGGGCTGCGGCGATCTGGTCCAGCGACATCGCCTCCGCCCCCGGCAAGGCCGGGGCGACGATCTCGCTGCCGAGGCTGAGCGCGATCGCGACATCGGCGCGCGCCGCCAGTTCAAAACCCTCCCCCGCCCGCGCGACATTCGCCCGCGGCGCCTGGATCAAAGCGAGGGCGAGCGCCTTGACCAGGCAATCGAGCAGCGAGACCCTGGTCGTGAATTTTCCGCGCGCGGCATTGAGCCGCGCCCGAAACGCCTCCAGAGCGTCGATCCGGCAATCCACTTCGAGATGGACCTGCGGCGTCCATTCGGCGGATTCGATCAGCGGACGCATCCGCCCGCCGGCGGCCGCGCGCGCCGCGTGGCGGAGGACGTCTTGGCGCGGCGCGCCACGTTCGAGCGCGGCGCGCACGTCGGCCTCGATAATCCGTCCATTGGGCCCCCCGCCCGAAACCCGCGACAGATCGAAGCCGGCCTCATGGGCGAGCCGTCGCGCCCGGGGCGAGGCCAGGATGCGCGTGGACAAATGCGGCGCCGGCCCCGGCTCGATTTGGCCGATCTCGGCATCGACCGCGACGTCCTCGGCGCCTGCGGGCACGAAGATGCGCGTCAAAACCCCGGTCCGCGGCGCCTCGACATCCATGGCGCCGTGCGGGCAGGCGATTTCCGCGACGACATCGCCGGCCTCGACGAAATCGCCCTCCCGGCGGAGCCAGCGCGTCAGCCGGCCCACCTTCATGGACGGTTCGATAGAGGGCATGAGGATCGCGGTCGCCATGGCCGAGAAAACCTCAGTTCTTCGGCCGCAGCCCGGATTCGATCTGATCCAGCGCGGAATCGAGGGCGATGCGAATGTCGCCCAAGGCCTCGGCGGCGGAGACCTCCGTCTCCCGCTCGTAAAGCGACGCCGCCTGCTGCGCCAGTTCTCCCAGCAGGCGCCCCCAGGCCTCGGGCTCGGCGAAGGCCCGCTGCATCGACAGCGACAAGGCGCCCGAGGAAATGAACAGGCGCAGGATTTCCGTGCCGCCATTGGCTTCGACATCGGGCGGGATCGACAATTCGCGTTTCACTTCGGCCATGCCATTCCCCTCTCCACCCCCAGGTCCGGTGCGAATCAAAATCTTACAGTTTCAGATAGAGCGCCTTCCTCGTCGCCGCCACAATATCGGCTTCGGACGGCAGGGAGAGCCGTTCGAGATTGGCGGCATAGGGCATGGGAATGTCGCGGCCCGTCACCCGAGCGACCGGAGCGTCAAGATCGTCGAACGCCTCCTCCATCAGCCGGGCCGAGATTTCGGCGGCGATCCCGCCCTGCGGCCAGCCCTCGTCCACAAGCACGCAGCGCCCGGTCTTGGCGACCGAACCCAGGATCGTGGCCATGTCCAGCGGACGCAGCGTGCGCAGGTCGATGACCTCGGCCTCGATTTCCTCCTCGGCCAGCCGCTCGGCCGCCTTCAGCGCGAGGCCGACGCCGTGCGAATAAGCGACGATGGTGATCTCCCGCCCGGCCCGCGCGATATTGGCGGCGCCGATCGGAACCAGATGGTCTTTTTCGCGCGGCGCGGGGAAGCTCTGGCCATAGAGCTTCTCATGTTCGAGGAAGATCACCGGATTGGGGTCGCGGATCGCGGCTTTCAGCAGGCCCTTGGCGTCGGCCGCGCTATAGGGCGCGACGACCTTGAGGCCGGGAATATGGGCGAACCAGGCGGAAAAATCCTGGGCGTGCTGGGCCCCGACCCGCGCCCGCGCGCCGTTGGGGCCGCGAAACACGATCGGAATGTTGAGCGCGCCGCCGGACATATAGAGCGTCTTGGCCGCCGAATTGACGATGTGATCCATCGCCTGAAGGGCGAAATTGAAGCTCATGAACTCGATCACCGGGCGCAGGCCGGCCATGGCGGCGCCGACGCCGAGCCCGGCGAAGGCGTGTTCGGAGATCGGCGCGTCCACCACCCGCCGCGCGCCGAATTCCTGCAGCAGGCCCTGCGTGACCTTGGGCGCGCCCTGGGCTTCCCCGACCTCCTCGCCGAGCACGAAAACGGAAGGGTCGCGGCGCATTTCCTCGGCGAGCGCCTCGCGCAGCGCCTCGCGCACGCTGATGTGGAGAGGCGCGAAGGCTTCCTCCTCCGCCGGAGCCGGCGCGGCCGAACCCGCCGGCGTCTCAGGCCGCGCCTCCGCCGGGACGATGATGGCGATGGGCGCGTTGACCGCGACCTTATCCGCGCCCTCGGGCGCCAGAATGCGCTCCAGCACGCCGGATTCGACGGCCTCGACCTCCATGGTCGCCTTCTCCGTCTCGATCTCGGCGAGAACGTCGCCCGCCTCGACGTAATCGCCCTCGCGTTTCAGCCAGCGCGTCAGCTTGCCGAATTTCATTTCGGGCGAAAGCGAAGGCATCAGCACTTGGGTCGCCATTCATTTCCCCCTAAGCAGGATTTCCGAAAAGCAGCCGCCGGTTTTCGGACAGAAATCCTGCTAAAACAAATGACTCCAAGCATAAATGCGTTGGCGCGCCAACGCATTTATGCTTGGACCGCGCCGTCATATCAGCACGTCGGCGGTCAGATCCGCCGCGCCGGGCTCCGGGCTCTGCGCGGCGTAATCGGCGGCTTCATTAACGATGGCGCGCAATTCCGCGTCGATGCGCTTGAGGAAAGCCTCGTCGGCCTGGCCGGAATTCAGGATCAGCTCGCGCTGGCGCTCGATCGGGTCGGGCGCATGGCTTGCCCGCTGTTCGTCCTTGCGCCTGTATTTGGCGGGATCGGCGAGCGAATGGCCGCGATAGCGTTCGGTGCGCATTTCGAGAACGGTCGGACCGTCGCCGGCGCGCGCCCGTTCGATGGCGCGCTCCCCCGCCTCGCGCACCGCCTCGACATCCATCCCGTCGATCGATTCGCCGGGAATGTCGAAAGCGGCCCCGCGCCGGGCAAGATCGCCTTCCGCCCCCGGCATGGCGCGGTTGTTCTCGATACAAAAGACAATGGGCAGGCGCCAGCGCGCCGTCATGTTGAAACTTTCCGCGACCTGGCCCTGGTCGGCCGCGCCGTCGCCGAAGAAACAGACGCAGACCCGCCCGTCGCGGCGATAGGAATTGGCGAAGGCGAGGCCGGCGCCGAGAGAGGCCTGGGCGCCGACGATGCCATGGCCGCCGTAATAATCGAGCTCCGGCGCGAACATATGCATCGACCCGCCCTTGCCGCCGGAAAGCCCGCCGCGTCGGCCGGTCATTTCCGCAAGAACCGTGCGCGGATCGGCCCCGCAGGCGAGCAGGTGGCCATGGTGGCGATAGGAGGCGATGAACTGGTCGGTCTCGCGCGCGGCGAGACGCATCCCGACCACGATCGCCTCCTGCCCGATATAGAGATGGCAGAAGCCGCCGATCAGGCCCATGCCGAACAATTGGCCAGCCTTTTCCTCGAAGCGGCGAATGAGCAGCATGGCGCGATAGACCGAAATGTCGTCGCCATCGCCGAGAAAGGCGGCCAGACGCGAATCGCCGCCTTCCGGCGGCCCAAAGGAAGCGGCCATTGTTCCCCTGCGCCTGAATTCGAGCAACCCGCGCCCTCGCCGCGCGGCGGCCGGGAATCGCGAGCAATGGAGGGGAAAGCTAGCCCGAAGCGGGTGAAAAAGCGAGACGCCCCGCAACAGCCCCAGGAGGAATCGCCCTTGGCCTTCGGTTGCGCGCCTCCTCGTCTAAACGAGCGCGACCGACGCTATTCACGCGGCGTCATTGCTTCGCGCCGCTCGCAATGACGGTCACAACGATACGTTGTTCTATGTATTCGCGTCGTCAACGTTCAGTAAGCAAGCCGTTTCGAACACAAGGATCTCTAAACGAGAAACCCGCGATTTCGCGCCGCCTAGGCGGCGTTAAGGTGCAAAACAAGTTCGGCGACCTGCTCCGGACGCTTGAGAATGACTGCTTCCGTAAGGCGGCAAAGCCGCTTGGCGCCGTCCATTCCCCAATATTCGACGGAATATCGACCCCGGCTCAGGGACTGGCCTATTGGATCGGTATGATAGAGTACGGAATTCCACAAACTCGCCCTCGGCGTAGCCTGGCCGGGATCAAGGCACAGGATATGAGTCAAGCAACGGGGTTCGGAATAATCCAGTTGACGGCTTTGATGGCCGACAGCAAGCATCCAATGCCCCCCGCCGCCGAGCCAATCGATGCGAATGATTGCTGCGCCTCCCTCGTCAGTGGCTTTCGCGACTTCCAAAGCAATCCGCCTTTTCGTTCGCGCCGACGATATTTCGACTTGGAGATCTCTATTCCTGTATCCGTCGGCCAACCATTTCAGGTCATCGATATCGACGCCTTCCGAGAAGAGAGGATCGAAGGCCCATAACTTCTCGGTGAATTTTCCCGACAATGTGCGCCGATCGGGGCAGACCGCGCTCATGGCTTCAGCGCGCGTGATCAAGCCCATCGCGATCAACGCCATTGTCAGGGAATATGGTCCGCAAGCGCCGTCCATGTCGCCCTGACGAAGGTGCACTTGATCGTTCGCCTCCGTTAACAACGCAACAGGACCACGGTCGTGCGTCAACTCCAAAAGCTGTGTTACGGAAATCGAGGTCCTGGCGTCGAAGCGAGGGGTCTCGCGCATGAAAAGATGCTCCCAATAAGTCGGAACGACGACTTAATGCTGAAGCATTCCATATTGATGCGCTTTTAAAATATTAAATTGCTATTGAAACAACCTAGTCTTTTTCCTCGGGCAGTATGACGACAAGATCGTCCTTGCGGACCCGGTTGAGGAGGTCCCGCGCCTCCTCGTCGAGAAGGTCGCGATCGACGACGGGACCACGCAGCAGCGCGATTTTCTTCTCCCACTCCGCCCTTTCGGCGTGAACGTCCCGCAGCTGGGCTTCGATCTTGGCCATCTCGCGGCGGGTTTCGAGGTCGGCCGCCACACCGCGGTCGCCGTGAAAGGCGTGCCAGACGAAAAAGCCGCCCACCGCCCCGGAAACGAGGTGGAAGAGCAGAGGGATGGCGATGGAGGTGAAGCGCGTGCGGACGACCATGGCGCGAGCATCGCCCGCAAAGGTTAGATCACGGTTAATTTTGCTCAAATCGGCGTGGCGCCGATCTTGTCGCATTGGCGGACGAGGCCGCTCCATGGCGCCAATCCGGCGCGGAAACGGCCGAAATGCTTCATTTTGGGACAGGGACCATGGCCAATCTGGGATTCTCGATGGACACCGACTTCAAGGCTCGCCCGGATCGGCGCCACCGGGTCGGAACCGGCGTCCCGAACGTCGAGTCGCTCATCATGGACGCGCCAAGACGCGCGCCGATCGAAATTTACATCGGCCTCGCCGTCATTGGCGCCGCTATCGCCACCATGCTCTTTCCGGACCGCGCGGCGCTGCTGCTGAGCCAGCTCAAGGCGCTGCTGTGAGCCGCGCGGCGAGAAACCAGGCGCCGAAAGCCAGCGACAGCAAGGTCGCCGGAAAGCCGACGACCAGAAAGTCGCGGAAGGTCACCGGTTCGCCGGCGCGGCGCGCGATTTCCGCAACGATGAGATTGGCCGCCGAACCGAGCAGCGTGAGATTGCCGGCAAGCGTCGTCGCCATCGCGACCACCAGCCAGCTTTCGCGTGGAAGCTGGGCGACAAAGGGCTTTAGCGCCAGCACCGCCGGGACATTGCTGATGAGATTGGACAGCGTCGCCGCGACCGCGGTCATCGTCCAGGCGTTGTCGAGCCCCCAGAATTGCGCTCGCCGCAGAATTTCCGGAGTCAGAAAGGTCTTTTCGCCCGCCGCCGCGACGATGAACAGGCCTGCGAACATCAGCAGCAATCCGCCGTCGATCCGGCGATAGACCTTCTGCGGCTTGACCGCGGGCGTCATCAGCAACAGGCCCGCGCCGGCGAGCGCCGCCTCAGGGGCCGGGACGCCGAGGAAAAAGGCGACGACCACGCCCAGCGCGACGAGAGCCGTGCGCAGGATCAGCGCGCGATGGGGCCGTGCGGGACCCAGATCCGGCTCGCCCAAAAGCCGCCCACGCAAAACGCCGCGATGGACGAAGGCCGTGAAGGCGAAAACCAGCAGGAGCGCGACGCCGGCCACGGGCGTCAGGGCGGCGGCGAAGGGGCCATAGCCGATATGCGAGGAGGCGCCGATGATCATGTTCTGGGGATTGCCGGTAATCGTCGCCGCGCCGCCGGCATTGGAGGCGAGCGCCACACCGAGCAAATAGGGTTTCGGATCGAGTCGAAGCGCCCGGGTCGCGCGCAGGATCAGCGGGGCCATGACCAGGCACACCGCGTCATTGACCAGAAAGGCTGAAAACACGCCCGTGACCGCCACTGTGCCGGCGAGCAGCGCCCATTGCGAATGGGCGCGGCGGGCGGCGAACAGGCTCGCGGCGCGGAAGAAGCCGGCAAGCTCCAGTTCGGCGACGATCGCCATCATGCCGAAAAGCAGGGCGAGCGCCCCGAGGTCGATGGATTTGAACGCCTCTTCGGTCGTGACGGCGCCGCAAACGATCATCGCCGCGGCGCCGACCAGCGCAATCCCCGCGCGGTCGAGCCGGGTGAACGGCAACCGCCCGAGGGCGACGCCGCCATAAGTCGCGAGAAAAATGGTGGCGACGAGAATCTTGTGTACGGGCAAGACTCAGGCGATCGCCTTGAGCGCCTCGCGGCCGAGGTAGACCGCTTGATTTCCCAGTTCCTCCTCGATGCGGATGAGCTGGTTATATTTGGCCAGACGGTCGGAGCGGGCAAGCGAGCCGGTCTTGATCTGCCCGCAATTGGTCGCCACCGCGAGATCGGCGATGGTCGAATCCTCGGTCTCGCCCGAACGGTGCGACATGACCGCCGTATAGCCCGCGCGCTGGGCCATATCGACCGCGTTGAGGGTCTCGGTGAGCGTGCCGATCTGGTTGACCTTGATGAGGACAGAGTTCGCGACGCCCTTTTTGATGCCTTCGCTCAGAATGGCGACATTGGTGACGAAAATGTCGTCGCCGACGAGCTGGACCCGCTTGCCGATGAGATCGGTGGTGATCTTCCACCCTTCCCAATCGTCTTCGGCATTGCCGTCCTCGACGCTCACGATCGGATAGGCGTCGCACAGCTTTTTCAGGTATTCCGCCTGTTCCTGGATCGAGCGCACCTTGCCCTCGCCCTTGTAATGATAGGCGCCGTCCTTGAAGAATTCGCTCGAAGCGGGGTCGAGAGCGAGCGCGATGTCGTCGCCGAGCTTGAAGCCCGCTGTCTCGATCGCGTTGGAGATGAAGTCGAGCGCCGCTTCGGCCGATGGCAGATTGGGAGCAAAGCCGCCCTCGTCGCCGACATTGGTGTTGAGGCCGGCCTTTTTCAGCGCCGATTTCAGGCTGTGGAACACTTCCGCGCCCCAGCGCACCGCCTCGCGCACGCTGTCGGCGCCGACGGGCATGATCATGAATTCCTGGAAATCGATCGGATTGTCGGCGTGGACGCCGCCATTGACGATATTCATCATCGGGGTCGGCAAAACGCGGGCCTGCGTGCCGCCGACATAGCGGTAGAGCTGCAGCCTGGAGGACTCGGCGGCGGCCTTGGCGACCGCGAGCGAAACGCCGAGAATGGCGTTGGCGCCGAGGCGGGCCTTGTTGGGCGTGCCGTCAAGCTCGATCATCGCCATGTCGATAGCGACCTGATCCTCGGCGTCGAGCCCGGAAATGGCGTCGAAAATCTCGCCATTGACCGTTTCAACCGCCTTGAGCACGCCTTTGCCGAGATAGCGCGCCTTGTCGCCGTCGCGCAGCTCGACCGCTTCACGGGCGCCGGTCGAGGCGCCGGAGGGCACGGCCGCGCGGCCGAACGAGCCGTCTTCGAGGGTCACATCGACCTCGACCGTGGGATTGCCGCGCGAATCGAGGATTTCACGGGCGGCGATGTCGATAATCTCAGTCATGGGCCTTCCTCTGCGCGGCTTATTGATTCACGAACGCGGGCCTTCTACGCCCGTTGGGTGAAATTAAAAAGATGGTCCATGGCCGCAGCAAAGCTTTCGCGCCCGATTTCTGTCCGCCGCGTCATTGCTCCACACTTTCATCGCGCTTAAATCCGACCGAAAGGATTTTCTCATGGTCAAGACCCACGACGGCGCGGGCCTCCTCGGCGCGCAGGCCAAAACTCCGCAAAGCCCGGACGAGGCGGTGCTCGACCGCGTGCCCAATCCACATCCGGATGTGGATTATGTCGCGCGCTTCACCCAGCCCGAATTCACTTCGCTGTGCCCGGTCACCGGCCAGCCCGATTTCGCCCATCTCGTGATAGATTACGTTCCTGACAAATTTCTTGTTGAATCAAAGTCGTTTAAGCTTTATCTCACCTCGTTTCGTAACCATGGCGCCTTTCACGAAGCCTGCACCATCCGCATCGCCAAGGATCTCGCTGCGGCGCTTGAACCGCGCTGGCTGCGCATCGGCGGCTATTGGTATCCGCGCGGCGGCATGCCGATCGACGTATTCTGGCAGACCGGCGAACCGCCAAAGGGTCTGTGGCTGCCCGATCAGGGCGTCCCGCCCTATCGGGGGCGGGGCTGAAGACGAAACGGCCCGGTCAGAACGACAACCAAAGCCAGATAGGCCATGAACATCAGAGCGAGGGCGTCGAACAGGCCGCGCGGCGACGCCAGATCGAGGCCGACGCCGAGCGCCGGCGGCCCGACGATCATGCCGAGCGAATACATCATGATATAGGCGGCGTTGGCGGCGCCGAGCCGCGCACCCTGGAATTTCTCGGCCAGGATGGCGAGGCCGACGGTATAGAGCCCGCCGACTATCCCGCCCCAGACGAACAATGCGATTCCATAGGCGGTCCGGTCGGCGGCGAAGCCCGGCAGGGCGAGCGCTCCGGCGAAACCGCACAGGGCGAGAACGCCGAGCAGCCGGCTTTTCCGCGTCCGGTCGGCGATCATGCCGATGGGGACCGGAAAAACCACATTGCCGAAGGCGACGAGGGTGAGTTGAAAGGTCGCCCAGGCCGGGGGAAAGCCCGCGCGCAGGCCGAAGACCGGCAGCAGGCCGTTGAGCCCGGTCTCGAAGGCGCCGTAAAGCAGGCCGGCGGCGAGCGCGAGCGGCGCCGCGGTGAAAATCGCGCGCAAATTCGGCCAGCCCGGGCCCTCCATCTTCACCGCGCCCTCGGCGCCCGCGAGGGCGACCGGAACGGCGGCGGCGGCGACGAGACCTGCCGCGACGAGAAAGGGCAACAGCCCCTTCGCCCCCGTCAGGCTCAGAAGAGCGGGGCCGATGGCGAAGCCGACCGCCAGCACCGTCGCGTAAAGACCCAGCGCCATGCCGCGCTGCGCGGGCGGCGCGGCGGCGCTGATCCAATATTCGCTGACTACGAAAATCACCGTGAGCGACAGGCCGAAAACAGCCCTTATCGCGAGCCAGATGCGATAATCGTCGCAAAAGGCGAAGCCCAGAAGCGCGACCGCGCCGAGCGCGATGGCCGCGAAAAGCAAAGGGCGTACGCCAAAAACGCGCGCCAGCGCGGGCGTCAGCGGCGCGCCGACGAGGGTCGCAAGCCCGCTCACGGCAATATGCAGCCCATTGTCATGCGCCGGAAAGCCGGCGGCCTCCAAGCGCAGCGCGAGCAGCGGAATGACCAGGGAAAGGCCGATGCCGACAATGGAGATGCATGAGATCGATGCGGCCAGGGCCCTGCGGGTTTTCGAATCGAAGGCGGAGAACATGCCGGTCTTTAGGCCATTTTTCATGTCGGGCGAAAGTCGCTCGCTTCCGCGCCGCGCGGCCTTGCGCGCTGCCCGAAAAGGCGGCAGGATGCAAATTCTCGACATGCAGGGTTGCTCCGGTCCCTGCCGGCCGCCAAAACCATAATCAAAAGGCCGAAAAAATAAGCCGAGTTTCAGCGATGCGTTTTTTTGATTTGGATCATTGACAAATATTCATATATTCATATTATTGCAAACGGAATGCGGCGACCATTGGTCGCAAAACTTAGCGTAAATCCCAATAACCCAGTGCAAGGGGCGCCAAGCTCCAGCTGGCGCCAATAGTCGAAACCGGGAGGGTTTCATGAAAAATTTGGTTAGGACGGCTGCTTTGGCAGCCGGATTGAGCATGCTTGCCGGCGTCGCTCTGGCCGAAAACGCGCAGACCCCCGCGCCGGCGGCCCAGCAGCCCGCCGCCCAACAGCCTGCCGCCGCGCCGCCGGCCTATCCGCCGCCGCCGCCGCCTCCGGGCTATGGCCCCTATGGCTATTATCCGCCGCAATATGGCTACGGCCCCTACGGCTATAATGATCGCTATTATGACGATTATTATGGTCGCGGTTATGGCTATGGGCGCGGCTATGGCCGGGGTCACGGCCGTGGCAACTTCAACTTCAACATGGGCGGCGACACCGATATGACCGGCGACGGCTGGGGCAACGGCTGGGGCAACAATTACGGTCCCGGACGTCGTGGCGGCTGGGGCCGTCGTGGCTGGGGTCCGTGGGACTGGTGAGAACCAGACCGCTCAGGCGGCTCGAAGGGTAAGCCGCGTGTTGGTTGCGTAAGCGTAACGGGCGGCGACGCCCTTCGACCAGGACTGATGAAAGCCGCTCGTTTCGGGCGGCTTTTGTTTTGATCGCCTCAAAGCTCGTCCCGCCGCCATTTCCCCCGGCTGAAATGAAAAAAGGGGGCCGGCAGGAAAGGGCTCATGCCGGCGTCGAGCCGGGCGCGCAATTCGCCGAGCACGCGGCGGGTGACGCCCGGCAGATCGAGCTTTTCCGTCCCGTCGAGGGGCGCCCACACCAGTTCCACGAGTTCCGCGTCCTCATGGGCGACGCCTTCGAGCGTCGCCGCCACCGCGCCGAAGTCCGCGGCAAAAAATCGGGTGTCGTAACGCTTGGGCAGGAATGGCGGGGTGATCGCACGCGCGATGAAATGAAGCGCCTGCAAATCGGGCATGCACCGATGGCAGGCATAGGGGCGCCAGGCGGCGGGCGGCCTTTCCGGCCCGCCATAATCGCTTAAGCCCACTACATGGCCGGTTTCCTCAAAAGTCTCGCGAATGGCGGCCAGAGCGAGGGCGCGGGCGAAGATCGGGTCCTGACCGGCGCGGCCCTTGAGCAGCCGCGCCTCCACGCGCGGGTCGAGCGGCCCGGCGATATTCATGCTGCGATCGCCCGGCTCCAGCCGTCCCCCGGGAAAAACGAACTTATCCGGCATGAACTTCAGCCCGGCATGGCGCCGGCCGAGCAGGATCTTGGGATTTTTGCGGCCCATGCCATCGATCAGGATCAAGGCCGCCGCATTGCGCGGTCGCGCGGGCCGCGACTTCACGGCGGCCACGAGCCGTCCCCGGCGAAGCCGCGGTCATCGTCGACCTCCGGCCCGAAACCGTGCATGCGCAAAGCCCATTGATAGGCGATCAGCGCGCCTTTCACTTTTGGCAGCAGCCACAGGCTCAAGCCCAGGGCGACCAGCGGCCAGACGATCATCTGCGGCCAGTCGGGCATATCGGGGAAAATGTCCTGCCCGAGAATGATCCCCGCCACCACGAAATGGCCGGTGATGACCATGGTGACATAGGGCGGCATGTCGTCGGCGCGCTGGTGGAAAAGCTCCTCCCCGCAATGCGGGCAAAGGTCGTTGACCTTGAGGTAGGCGTAAAAGATCCGCCCCTTGCCACAGGCGGGGCACAGGCCGCGCAGGCCGTCCCTGAGCGCGGGCCAGACGGGGCGCACGGGCAGCACGAGATCGGCGGGCGGCGCGCTCATGCCGGCGCCCTCCGCCGCGAGGCCTTCGCGGAAGGTTTCACGGTTCGCGCGCGCGAAACCTTGGATTTGATCGCGGTGGCGCGGCCGATCCGGGGCTTGCCCTCGCTCAGCATTTCGAAGCGCAGGGCCCCAGCGAAGGGCGCGGCCTCGACGAGGCGCACCGTCACCGCGTCGCCGAGTTGAAAGGTTTCGCCGGAACGCGAGCCGATCAGCGCCAGATGAGCCGCTTCGAAACGGAAGAAATCGTTCCCCAGGGTGGACGCCGGCACGAAGCCGTCGGCGCCGGTATCGGCGAGCTTCACGAACAGGCCGGAGGGCGTGACGCCGGCGATGCGGCCCTCGAAGCTCGCGCCGATCTTGTCGGCGAGAAAAACCGCGATCAACCGGTCGGTGGTCTCGCGCTCGGCGGCCATGGCGCGGCGCTCGGCGGCCGAAATGCGCGCGGCGATTTCGGCGAGATGTTCCCGGCCCATTTCGGGCAGGCCGCCGGGGCCGAGATCGAGCGCCCGCACCAAAGCGCGATGCACGATGAGATCGGCATAGCGCCGGATCGGCGAGGTGAAATGGGCGTAACGGCGCAGATGCAGGCCGAAATGGCCGTAATTTTCCGCGACGTATTCGGCCTGGGCCTGGGTGCGCAGCACGATCTCGTTGACGACGTTTTCGTGCTCCGTCCCGCGCACCTTGGCGAGAATGGCGTTGAACTGCATGGGCTTCAGAACCTGGCCCTTGGCCAGCTTGATGCCGATGGTGGCGAGAAATTCCGAGAGCGCGTTGAGCTTTTCGAGCGAAGGCTCGTCATGGGCGCGGTAGATCAGATGCGACTTCTCCGCCTCCAGCGTCTCGGCGGCCGAGACATTGGCGAGGATCATGAATTCCTCGATCAATTTATGGGCGTCGAGCCTTGGCGGCGTCAGAACCCGGTCCACCGTTCCGTCGGGCTTCAGCAAAATCTTGCGCTCGGGCAGGTCGAGATCGAGCGGCGAGCGTTTTTCGCGCGCGATCCTCGTCGCCTCATGCGCGCGCCACAACGGCCGCAGCGCCTCGTCGAGCAATGGCCTCGTCGTCTCGTCCGGGCGCCCGTCGATGGCGTCCTGCGCCTGTTGGTAGGAAAGCTTTGCGGCCGAGCGCATCATCACGCGATGAAAGCTGTGATCGAGCTTGTGGCCATCCTTGCCGATCCGCATCCGGCACGCCAATGCGGGCCGGTCCTCGCCCTGGCGCAGGGAGCAAAGGTCGTTCGAGATGCGCTCGGGCAGCATGGGCACGACGCGGTCGGGAAAATAGACCGAATTGCCGCGATCAAGCGCCTCGCGGTCGAGCGCGCTCGTCGACCGGACATACCAGCTCACATCGGCGATGGCGACGGTGACGATAAAACCTTCCGGATTGTCCGGGGCGTCGTCGGGCGCGGCGTGGACGGCGTCGTCATGATCCTTGGCGTCGGGCGGATCGATGGTGACGAGCGGCAGCGAGCGCCAGTCCTCGCGGCGAAAACCCTCCGCCTCCATCCGCGCCGGCCTGGCGTGTTCGCTGGCCTCCAGCGTCTCCGGCCGGAAAATGTCCGGGATGCCATGGACGTTGATGGCGATGAGACTGATCGCCTTTTCGCTGTTCATCGAGCCCAGCCGCTCGCGCACTTTGGCCACGGGCAGGCCGAGCCGCCCACGCGAAAGCGTTTCGACGCTGACGAGATCGCCGTCGCGCGCCTCGCCGCGATCGGCCTCGGCGACGCGGAATTCCTTGTCGCGCAGCTTCTTGTCCACCGGAACGATGCGCCCGCCGCCGCCGCGCGGGTCGTCGCGGAAAATCCCCAGCACGCGCTTGGCCGCGCGCGACAATAGCTTGACCACTCGGCCGGAATAGGCCGGCCCGCCGGTTTCGTGCGTCGGCGTGACGCGAACCAGGGCGCGATCGCCGATCCCCGCGGCCGGGGCGCCCGGACGCGCGCCAAATCGCGGCTTCTTCGGCGAAAAAATCACGATGCGCGGCGTGGGACCGAGCTCCTCCTCCCATTCGGCGGGCGTGGCGATGAGGTCGCCGTCGCGGTCGCGGGAAATGATGTCGGCGAGCACGATCTGCGGCAGGGCACCTTTCTCGTGCAGGCCTTTGCGCGAGCGTTTGATTTCGCCCTCGATCTCCAGCTCTTTCAAAATTTTCTTCAGCAGAATCTTGTCGTCGCCGCGAATGCCGAAGGCGCGGGCGATTTCGCGCTTGCCGATCTTTTCGGGAATCGCCGCTCCCGCCTCCGCCGCCGCAGCGCGCTCGCGGGCGATGAAGGCGAGAATATCCTCGCGGCTGGGGATGGGAGCGGGTTTTTTCGGCACAGCCAAAACATAGGGGCTGTTGGCGTCGGCGTCATCTGCGAACTTGCTTCTCCCCGTTTTGAGCAGTGTGGCGAGCGCAGGCGAGCCGGGTGGAGCCCGACGAAAATCAGACGGTCTCTGTCGCGAGCAGCCGCGTGATGCATGGCGCCAGGGATTGGCGCCAGGGCGGCAGCGCAACGCCATGAACGCGGAGGAGTTTCCCGCCATCAAGCCGCGAATTGGCGGGTCGGGGCGCGGGCGTCGGATATTCCGCCGTGCCGATTTTCCTCACGCGCACAGGCGGGCGTCCGTGCTTTTCAGCCTCGGCGAAAATCGCTTCGGCGAAGGCCGCCCAGGACGCTTCGCCGGCGCCGGCCATATGGAACACGCCCCGCAGGGCCGGCGTTGAATCGGCGACGACGCGTCGCGCGATGGTCAACAGGGCGTCGGCGATGTCGAGGGCGGAGGTCGGATTGCCAAGCTGATCGGCGACGACGCCGATCTCATCGCGGCTTTGCCCGAGACGCAGCATGGTGCGGACGAAATTCGTTCCGGACGGGCCATAGACCCAGGCCGTCCGCAGAATGACGTGATTGGCGTGGATTCGCGCGATTCGCTGCTCGCCGACGAGTTTCGAACGGCCATAGGCGCCGGCCGGATTGGTCGCGTCTTCCTCGCGATAGGGCCGGTCCAGCTTGCCGTCGAAGACGTAATCCGTGGAAAGATGCAAAAGCGGCGTGCGCAGCTCGGCGGCGATTTCGGCGACGTAGCCCGCGCCGTCGCCATTCACGCGCATGGCGACATCCGGCTCGCTTTCCGCCCTGTCCACGGCGGTATAGGCGGCGGCGTTGATGATCACGTCGCAGCGGGTGGTCCGCAGCGCCGCCAAAACCGCGTCGCGCACCGAAAGGTCGAGGCGTGGCCGGCCGAGCGCGATCAATTCGACATCGCGCGGCGCCCTTTCGATGAGCGCGCTGACCACCTGGCCAGTCAATCCGGTGACCACGATGCGCATGGTGCTCAAGGTGAATCCGATCCAAAAAAAACTCGCGCGCGACACAATTGACCTGGCGCGAAACGCTTGCTGCAACGTTTGCGCAAAAAGGTTCATGCGGGCAAGTGCGCAATACCCCGTTTTATGCATCAAGGTGCGCAACGCGGATGAAAACTCACATCCACTGCCGCGCGACAATGAGCATGAGGCAATGCGGGACGACGCGTCAATCAGGATGAGAATCGCCGTTGGGCTGTGACGGAGGGAGGGCGTAGCCTGACCGGAGGCACAGCCCAACGGCGAAGCGTTTTTTCTGAAGCCTTCTGGCGATCGCGGCCAGCGGGGTAATCGGGGATTTTCCGCATAGGAGGAATCGCCTTGTGCCCGGCCGCCACGTTACCGACCACCAGATGAGGCTTTTCATGAAGTTGCGTCAGACCGAGCCAGTCGCCGTCGGAGCGGCCAAGGCGTCGTTCAGCGCCGCCACGGCCTATCGCATCGAACAAGATCCCCGTCTGCCGTCAGCAAACAGAGAGCCACGAGAACGGCGGCGACCCGATCCGCTCAGCGCCGTTTTCGAGCAGGAGGTCGTGCCGATGCTGGCGGCGGCGCCCAGCCTTCGGCCAATTGCGATCTTCGAGGAGATGGTTCGGCGTCACCCTGAACTCGGGCATGGAATCCGCCGGACGTTGGAACGGCGGATCCGCGCCTGGCGCGCCTTGCACGGAGCCGAACGCGAGGTGATTTTCCGCCAGACGCATGAACCCGGGCGAATGGGCCTGTCCGACTTCACCGACATGGGCGCCTTCGCCGTCACCATCGGCGGCGCCGCTCTCGATCACCGGCTCTACCACTTCCGCCTCGTCTATTCCGGCTTCGAACACGCCCATGTCGTGCTCGGCGGCGAAAGCTTCGTGGCTTTGGCGGAATGATCTTGCCGAAATGTTGGGCGAGGAAGATTCGGCGCTGGGAGAGGAGGCGCTGCGGCGGCAATTCCGCGCAAGGCTGGCGCGGATCCTCATCGAACGCAGCCACGCCGTCATGGCCACGGCGCGGCGGTTTGCGCCGGAATCGGGCGTTCTCGCGGAGCAGTTTTCCCATATCGACGGCGCGCCGACTTCGGCTTTGAACCTGACCTGGAGCTACGCCTCCTTCATCATCGCCTTCGCCTGCCGCGGGCAGGCCTTGCGCGCCACAAGCGCTTGACGCCTCGATCCAACGTCGTCCGGAAACGGAGAACGCTGAAACTCAGCATCCCGCGCCTAACAACGTCATGCAGGCGGGCGGGCGGCGAAGAAATTCTCGGCGCCAACCGGAAACGCTATGTCACTCGGGGCGAGGCGGGTATCATCGACCCCGCCGATGTCCTGCGCATCGCCCCGGAAACGTCGTTTCCACGCCGATCTCAGCGCAGCGGAGAGGGCAATGGCCGCCGGCGCGGAACTGTCAGAAGCCCGGGAAATCAGACGCGCGGACATCCTTCGCGCGGCGAGAAAGCCGTTCAGGATTTCCTCGGTTCGGTCCGACGACAAGATCTTCGCCGTCGAGGAGACGGCCTTGCTCGATCTGCCTTTTGCTTCACTCACGGTTTTTACGCGCGGGAAGGCTGGCGCCGACAGGAAGTTTCTGGTCGTTCCGCCGCTTGCAGGCGCCTTTCCGGCGCTGATGCGCGATCTGGTCGTCGCGCTGCTGCGTCATGCCGACAAAGTCGCCGTCGCCGATTGGCTGGACCCGCGGTTCGTCCCGCTCGACGCCGGGCGGTTCGGCTTTAGCGAAAACGTCCTGAGCCTGGTCGAAATGATCCGCGCCTGCGGACGCGATGCGCATGTCGTCGCGGTGTGCCAGGCGGCTTCGCCGGCGCTTGCCGCGACAGCCTTGCTGGCGGCTGACGAGCCAGACGCCGTTCCCCGCTCGCTGACACTGATCGGAGGGCCGATCGACCCTGCCGCCAATCCATCGGGGGTCGCGCAGGCGTTAGGGGCGCGCTCGCTGGACTGGATCCGCGACAATCTGATCGAACCGGCGCCGCCCGGATATCCCGGAAGCGGTCGTCGCGTCTATGCGAGGGAACGCCAATTCCGAAGCTTTCTCACCTATCTTGAGCGGCATCTGCTTCGACAGGGAGAATTGTTCTGGAAGCTGCTGTTCGACGATGGCGAGGCGCCGCTGCGTTTCCCGTTCTGGACCTTGATCTCGACATTGATGGATCTGACGGAGGAATTTGTGCTGGAAGACGTTCAGGCGGTGTTCCACGAACGGGCGCTGGCGCGTGGCGCGCTGATCGTGGGCGGGCGCCGCGTCGATCCGCGCGCGATCGTGTCGACTTCCGTGCTGGCGATCGAAGGCGGCGCCGACGATCTTGCGCCGCCGGGCCAGACCCGCGCCGCGCTCGATCTCGTCGGCCACGCCGCTGCCGAACGCCGCCGCCATGTCCTGATCGAAAATTGCGGTCACTTTTCCTTGTTCCATGGCCATATCTGCCGCCAGAAAATCGTTCCGGCGATCGTCAGCCTGGCGGATTCCGCAAAACGGCCACTGTCGAAACGCCGTCGATGACGAATTGCGCGGCGAGGGCGGAGAGGATCACGCCGAGCATCCGGCTGAGGACGATCCGGCCGGTGGCGCCGAGGAGCCGTCCAAACCAATCCGCGAAGAGGAAGGCGAGAAAGGTGATCGCCATGATCGAAGCGATGACGGCGGCGAGAGCGAAAAATAGGGACCAATGATTGTCCGCGCGTTCCGCGAGCAAAATCGTCGCGGTGATTGAGCCCGGCCCCGCGAGCAAGGGGATGGCGAGGGGAAAGGCCGCGATATTGCTGATATGGTCATGCGTGATGGCCTGGCTGGCGAAATCCTTTTTGTTGCGCTCCTCACGTCCGAAAACCATTTCCACTGCGATATGGAAAAGCAGCAAACCGCCCGCGATTTGGAAAGCCGCGATCGAAATGCCGAGAAGATTGAGGATCGGACGCCCCGCAAAAGCGAACAGGACCAAAACGGCGAAAGCGATGCTGATGGCGCGCAAAGCGACCTCGCGCCGCGCCTGAAAACTCATCCCCGCCGTCAGCGCCAGGAACACCGACGCGACGCCGGGAGGATCGATCGTGACGAGGAGCGTGGTAAAGGCCGCTTTCAGCGTTTCGAACATGGTGCGGCGGTCCTTTCGTCCTTGAACAAGGCCTCGCCCGACGCCGGAAATTAACATAGGCACTAAAAAAACGCCCGCTCGTTCCTAAATGGGATGCAATGGAGAAGCATGGGCTTCTCATGGGAGAATCAACATCCATGGTTCGTGAACCCGCCGCTGCGGGGATGTTCTATCCGGCTGACGCCGCAATCCTTCGGCAGACGGTGGCGCAGCTTCTGAAATCGCCGGAGGCCTCGATCGAGGCCGGACCGGTGAAGGCTTTGATCGCGCCACATGCCGGCTATGTCTATTCAGGCCCGGTCGCCGGACCGGCCTATGCCCAACTGGCCGCGCAGGCCGGGACCATCCGGCGGGTGATTTTGCTTGGCCCCGCGCATCGGGCGCCGGTTCGCGGCTTGGCGCTGCCCGAGGCGGAAAGTTTCGCGACGCCGCTCGGCGAGGTCCCCATCGACCGGGACGCCATTCGCGCGCTGGCGGATATGCCCCAAGTGGTCGTGAGCGGCGCCGCGCATGCGCAGGAGCATTCGCTGGAAGTGCAACTGCCTTTCCTGCAAAGCGTCCTGCGCGATTTTACCCTGGTCCCGCTTGCCGTCGGCGACGCCACGGCCAAGGAGGTCGCCGATGTCCTCGAAGTCTTATGGGGAGGTCCGGAAACTTTGATCGTCATCAGCTCCGATCTGTCGCATTACCTCCCCTATGCCGCCGCCAGACAAGCGGATCAGGAGACGGTCGAGCGAATCCTTGGCTACCGGCTGCTCGACAGTTTTGAACAGGCCTGCGGCGCCTTGCCGATCAACGGGCTGTTGCTGGCGGCAAACCGCCATAGGCTGGCGCCAAAGCTCGTGTCCCTTTGCAACTCGGGAGACACAGCTGGAGACCGGCGGCGAGTCGTCGGCTACGCCGCCATCGAATTTATGGAAAGCCAAGACTCACACGATGACTGACGCCGCCATGAATGAAAATCGCGGACCGGTTCTGCTCGGTCTCGCGCGGGCCTCGATTGCGAGCGCCTTTGCCCCGGCCGCTTGCGCCGATCAAACGGCTTCTTGGCTCCGCGACAACGGCGCCTGTTTCGTCACCTTGATGCAGGACGGCGATTTGCGCGGCTGCATTGGCAGCATCGAGGCCTATCGCCCCTTGCTGGAGGATGTGACGGCCAATGCGCGCGCATCCGCTTTTCGCGACCCGCGCTTTCCGCCGCTCGGCGCCGATGAGCTGGACAGCACCCGCATCGAGGTTTCCCTGCTTTCGGCGCGGGAGCCCCTGCCGGCGCGCTCGGAGGCCGAGGCGCTGGAACGGATCAGGCCCCATGTCGATGGAATCGTGCTGGAATGGGGTCGCCATCGTGGAACCTTCCTGCCGCAGGTCTGGGAAGCACTCCCCGACGGCCGCGATTTCCTCGGCCATCTCAAGCTGAAAGCGAGGTTGCCGAAAGATTTCTGGTCGGACGAAATCCGGCTTTATCGATATCAGGTCGCCAAATGGAGCGAGCCCGAAGCTGGGCGGACGGCGTAATCATGTCGGAACATCATCCCACCCATTACTGGCATAGGATCGAGGACGGACGAATCCAATGCGACGTCTGCCCGCGCGACTGCAAATTGCATGAAGGGCAGCGCGGCGCCTGTTTCGTCCGGATGCGCGAGGGCGATGAAATCGTTCTGACGACCTATGGGCGCTCGTCGGGCTTTTGTATCGACCCTATCGAGAAAAAGCCGCTCAATCATTTCTACCCGGGTTCCAGTGTCCTGTCCTTCGGGACCGCCGGCTGCAATCTCGCCTGCCGGTTCTGCCAGAACTCGGACATCAGCAAGACGCGCGACATGGACGCGCTCATGGATCAGGCCTCGCCCGAGGCCATAGCCGCCGCCGCCGCGCGGCACGGCTGCCGCAGCGTCGCCTTCACCTATAACGATCCTGTCATCTTCCTCGAATACGCCATGGATGTGGCCGACGCCTGCCATGCCCACAACATCAAGACGGTCGCGGTGTCGGCCGGCTATATGCACGAAAAGGCGAGGCGTGATTTTTACTCGAAGATCGACGCCGCCAATATCGATCTCAAGGGCTTCACCGACGACTTTTATTTCAAGCTGACAGCCGCCCATCTGCAGCCCGTGCTCGATACGCTGCTCTATCTGAAGCACGAAACCGATGTCTGGCTGGAGATCACCACGCTCCTGATTCCGGGGAAAAATGACTCGGACGAGGAGCTGACGGCGCTGTCGAACTGGGTGGCGCGGGAGCTGGGGCGCGATGTGCCGCTCCATTTTTCGGCCTTCCATCCCGCCCACAAAATGCTCGACACGCCGCGGACGCCGCCCGAAACGCTTTCGCGCGCCCGAAAAATCGCGATGAAAGCGGGCCTTGACTATGTTTACCTCGGCAATGTTCACGACGCGGCCGGCGATACGACCTTTTGCCCGCATTGCCATGAGCCGTTGATCGAGCGCGACTGGTACGACATCAAACGTCACGCGCTGGCGCAGGGCGGCTTCTGTCCCGGTTGCGGCGCGGCGATCGCTGGCCGTTTCGAGGATGGAATCGGGAATTTCGGCTGTCGCAGGGTCCCGGTGACGATCGGACAATGATGTTCATGCGCCTGTCAGGCTGAGGAAAACGCGACATGGGCCTCGGCGAAGGCGCGGCAAAAAAATCGGCGCCCCATGCGGATCGCGTGAATTCGCCGCCGCGCTGGGAATGGCGAACCTTCGGTCCCGACCTTGCTGAAATTGGCGCGAAGTTCGGGTTGGCGTTCGAGGCTCCAGCCCATTGCGGCGAGGAGCTTTACCTGGCGCATGTCCGTTCGCCTCACAACGCCAAGATCCGCGATGGCCTGCTTGACGTGAAGCGGCTGAAAGCGACTGCGGCGAGCGGGCTTGAGCTTTGGGAAGTCGCCTTAAAACAAGGCTTTCCGCTGTCCGCAACGAATATTCGTGATTTTTTCGAAGTTCTGGATCTGGCGCCTCCTGTTGCGCGTCGCCCGTCGTACGATTTGGAAGATTTCCTGGAAAGGATCGTGGGCCGCGACCCTGCGTTTCGAGCCGTGCCGGTGAAAAAGTCGCGCCGATCCTTCTTGACCGGCGCATGTCGCGCGGAACTTGTCCGGCTCGAGATCGCCGGCGCGGTTTGGATGAGCTTTTGCGTCGAGAATGAAAGCCTTGATCGGGTCGAGGCCGCGCTTCGGAAACTCGACCTGGACACCGTCGCAAACATCAGCTTTCCGAAATTCCTCAGGTCCCTTCCGCTTTGGAGCGCGGAGACCTAGAGCCCTTGTCCGATGGCGGCGGGCGGTGGAGAATGCGGCGTTTTCTCGCGGAGTTCAGGTCTTGGCTGTGGGTTTTTCGAAGACGGGCGCCGACGTCCCGGCGCGAGAAATCGGACTTGCGGAAAAGCTCCGGTTCCTGAGCGACCCGTCTTCCTATGGCGTCGCGGGAGCGAAGGTTGAGGTCGTTGAAACGCATATGTCTTTTGTCTTCCTGGTCGGCGACCGGGTTTACAAATTCAAGAAGCCCATCGAAACTCCCGTCCTGAATTTTACGACGCTTGACGCCCGGAAGACGAATTGCCTTGCGGAAGTGGCTCTCAACCGGCGTCTGGCGCCCGACGTCTATTTTGGCGTCAAGGCTCTGACGCTATCGCCAGGCGGAAGCCTGAGCCTCGGCGCAGAAGGGCAGGTTGTCGAATGGCTGGTCGTGATGCGGCGCTTGCCTGAGGAGCTTATGCTCGATCGGCTGCTCGCGTCCGGCCCGCTCGCGCAGGATAAAGTTGGACGTCTCGCCTCCCGTCTCGCCGACTTTTTCCGCGGCGCGACGCGCGGCGAAATTTCGGGTTCCGCCTATTTCGAGAGACTGTGCATCGAACAGGTCGAGAATCAACGGATTCTGACGCGCCGCCGCTTCGCGGTCGACCATGGCCGCGTGCCCGTCATTCTCCAGCGGATGGACGCCGCCCTGAGCGGCGCAAGAGCGCTGCTAGAGGCGCGGGCGAACGAACGGCAGTTGATCGACGGGCACGGCGACCTTCGTCCCGAACATATCTGCTTCACCGACGGCATCGACATTTTCGACTGCCTCGAATTCAGCGCCGATCTGCGTCTGACCGATCCGGTCGAGGAAATCGCCTTTCTCGGGCTCGAATGCGAGTTGCTCGGCGCGCTGACTTTGGGACCGGACTTATTCGCGCGGATCATGAGCGAAATGGGCGAAGCCCCGCCGCAGCGGCTGTTCCATCTCCATTACGCCCGCAAGGGACTGCTGCGCGTGCGGCTGTCGCTTGCTCATTTGCTCGATCCCAAGCCACGTCAGCCGGAAAAATGGGAGCCGCTGGCGGCGCGATATCTCGCGCTGGCCGAAAAGGGGCTCGATCGTTTCGACGCCTCGGGCGCGGCGCCGTAGCAGGGCCATGGTCAGGCGCCCGGGAAGGGGCTGACCGCGTGTTCCTGTAGATCGTTGATCGATCCGCCGGAATGGAGCGCGTGAATCACGTCGGCGAGCAAAGGCGCGGTCGCGACGATGCGCAGCTTGCCTTGCGCGATCGCGTCCTTCGTCAAAGCCGGAAGCGGCAGGCTGTCCGCGACCCAAATCCGGTCGATCGACGGGTCGCGCAGAAAATTTTCCGCGCCGGGGCTGAACAAGCCATGCGCGGCGGCGGCGATAACCCGCCTGGCGCCGTGGCGGCGGCAGGCCAGCGCCGCCCGGCTCATCGTGCCGCCCGTGCCGATCATGTCATCGATGATGATCGCGGTTCGATCGGCGACGTCGCCGGCGAACAGATCGCCGGTCACCTTTCCCATGCTGCGCTTCTTGTCCACCAGCGCTTTGGTCACCGGCGCGTCGAGGATGCGTTCGAGCGTTTCGCGAAAAAGCTCCGCCCGTTTCTCGCCGCCGGGATCGGGCGTGACGACCGCAACCTCTTCGCCCCGGAGATGCGGCGCGAGCGTGCGCGCGAAAAGCGCGTGAAAATCGAGATGTTCCGTTTCACGACGGAACGCATTCTGGAAAGCCGCCAGGTCATGCGCCGCAATGGTGATGACGCAATCGCATCCCACTGCTTCGAACATTTGCGCGAGATAACGCGTCGCAACCGGATCGCGCGGCTTGGTCTGGCGCTCCTTGCGGCCATAGCAAAGATAGGGCGCGATGACATTCACCCGCGCAGCCGCCGATTGTTTGAGCGCGCCAATGAAGAACAGGAGCTTGCAAAGCTTGTCGTTGACGCTTTCGCCGCCGGAGGAGCCGAGATCGGCGAAGACGTAAGCGTCGCGGTTGCGGACGCAGACTAAAGGCCTGATCTTGTGCTCGCCGTCTTCGAAACGGCGTTCTTCGTGCGCCGAGACCGTCGTTCCGAGAGAATGGGCGACCGTTTCGGCCAAAGCGGCCATTCGCGACAGCGCGAAAATAACGGGTTCGTCGATGCGCGCGGCGTGGCGCCGGAGCGGCGGTTCGCCGCCGAGAGAGCGGCGCAATTCGCAACCGCCAAGGATTCCGACGATCCGGCCATCGGAGGAAGCGAGCGGCGCCGCCAGAAGATCGACGACGAGACCGGCTTCTTCGTGGGTTTCGGCCGAAAATTCGGCGAGCACCGGCTCTCCCGTATTGAGGACGGTTTCGAACAACCGTCGCAGCCTCACGGCGTGGCGAGGCTCGGGCGACGCGCTCAGCCGGGCGCCCGCCTCGGTTAAGCCGGTCAGACGTTCAAGGCCAATCGACGCGCGCCGCAAAAGAAAATCACGCTCGCTGTCATCTCTGGCGAAGACGAAGCCATTGGCCGGAACTGTTTCTTCCGCCGCCGCCAAAGCCGGCGCGACGGCGCCGGCGCGCAGCGCCTCCCAGTTCGCCAGGAGCTCGGACAGGCCTTGCTGAACCGGTCGAGGCGCGAAGTCGAGACGCGAGAACAGCCGCCGCAGAGGCGGATCGACAATGGCCAAGGTCGTCATTCTATCCGTCCTTCCAAATCAACGCGAAGCCGCGATGAGCGCCTTCAATTCGCTGACCGGCAGCGCATTGACGATGTCGCCCGCCTCGAGCCAGCCGCGCCGCGCCTGCGCGACAGCATATTCCAGATTTATAAAATCGCGGGCGCCATGGGCGTCGGAATCGACGCTTAGCCGAACCCCTTCGCTTTTCGCCATGCGGCAATATGCGTCGTTGATATCGAGACGATCGGGCTGTCCGTTGATTTCGAGGCAGCTCCCACGCGCATGGGCGGCGCGCAGCACTCGCGCCATGTCGATATCGTAAGCGTCGCGCTCAAACAGCAGGCGGCCCGTGGGATGGGCGAGAATGAAGACAAAACGATTGTCCAGCGCCCGCAGGATCCGTTCCGTCTGCTTCTCGCGAGGCAGGCCGAAATCGGAGTGAATGGCCGCGACGACCAGATCGAGACGGTGCAAAAGATCGTCAGCGAGATCGAGCGCTCCATCCGGCAAAATATCGACCTCGGCGCCCTTGAGCACTTTAAACCCAGGATTTTCCGCATTAAAATGGTCGACCGCGTCGATTTGCGCGAGAAGCCTTTCGCGGTTCAGCCCATGCGCGATGCGCATGCTCTGGGAATGGTCGGTGACGGCGATATAGTCCAGCCCGCGCTCGCGCGCGGCCTGAACCATTTCGCTCAAGGAATTGGCGCCGTCGCTGACGTTGGTGTGGACGTGCAGGTCGCCCTTCACGTCGGAGAGGCGGACGAGGCGCGGCAGGGCGCCGCGCGCGGCGGCTTCGATTTCGCCGCTGTCCTCGCGCAATTCAGGCGGGACATAGGCAAGGTCGAAAAGCCGGTAGATCTCGGCCTCGTCCGCGCCGACCAGACGCTCCTTGCCGCGAAACACCCCATATTCATTGATCTTCAGTCCGCGCTGCTGCGCCAGGCGGCGCAATGCGATGTTATGCGCCTTCGAGCCGGTGAAATAGAGCATCGCCGCGCCAAAATTTTCGCGAGCCACGGCGCGCAGATCGACCTGGACGCCGCTTTTCAAAACGACGCTGGCCTTGGTCCGGCCTTCGGCGAGGACATGATCGACATTTGGCGCCGCGACAAAATTCTTCGTCACCCGCGCCGGCGTTTCCGACACGGCGATAAGGTCGAGATCGCCGACCGTTTCCTTACCCCTTCGGTAGCTGCCCGCGACTTCAGCCGCCTCCACGGAAGGGTCGGCGCGCAGGCGCTCCACCAGAGCCTCAGCATAGGGCCGGACGCTCGCGCGCTTGAAACGCTTGTCCTGCCGCCGCTCTGCCTGCAGCCTTTCGACAAGCTTTTGCTCGCTCAGCGCCCCGAACCCCGGCAAGGCCCGCACCTTTCCGTCAAGACCAGCCGCGAGAACGTCATCGAGCGTCCGCGGCCGGGGCTTCAGACCCTCGCACAGGTCCATCGCCCGGCGCGGGCCGACGCCGGGGACGTGGCTGAGTTCCAGCGCGAGCGCCGGAACTTCCGGGCGCAGCCGATCGAGCCGCGACAAACGCCCGCTTGCGACCATTTCGCCGATTTGCGCCGCGAGATCCTTGCCGATGCCAGGGAGGTCGTCGGGATCGCCGCCACGTGCGATCATGTCGGCGACCTCTTCGCGCGCGCCGCGCAGGGTGCGCGCCGCATTTCGATAGGCGCGGACGCGGAAGGGATTGTCGTTTTCCAGATCGAGGAGTTCGGCGACCTCGTCAAATGCGCGCGCAATGTCCTCGTTACGGACTTTTTCAGGCGAGGCCGGACTTTTTGGCGCACGGGTCATCGCCGATAAAGGCCGACGAGAGACGCATGAGCGAGAATATGCCCGTCGAGCGCATGTTCGACATCGCGACAGGTCGCGTCGGGGCGTAGATCCAGCTTCTCTATGGAAAGCGCCAGTACGCGGAAATGATAATGATGCGTCCCATGCCCATGCGGCGGGCAGGGCCCGCCATAGGCCGCGTCGCCGAAATCATTCACGCCCTGCTTAAGCCTGGACCCGCCGCCGCCTTTCGCGGCGCCTTCGGGCAGCGCCAAACAATCGGCGGGAAGGTCGTAAACAGCCCAGTGCCGCCACATCCCCCGCGGCGCGTCGGGATCGTCGCAGAGCAGGACGAAGCTGCGCGTGCCGGTCGGGGCTCCACTCCACGCCAGCGGCGGCGACAGATTCTCGCCGTCGCAAGTGTGGCGCGGGGGCACGTCCTGGTCATCGCGAAAGGCGCTTGAACTGAGTTTCATGACCGGCCTCCGGACTTGAACCCGTCCTCGTCACGGGAGGTGATGCTTGCCGATGACGCGAACGGTGCTGGCCTGAGCCCCCTTCTCGCCGATCTCCTCGACGAAGCGGACTTCCGAGCCGGTTTCGAGCTTGTCGAAATCGCCCTCGACGACCGAATTGCGGTGAAAATAGATTTCTCGTCCGTCCGGCGTTTCGATGAAGCCGCAATTCTCGCCGGCGAGGAAACGCGCCACCCGGCCATGCGCCGGCGCTTCGTGCAGCTTCACCTTGTCGCGCAGATCGCGCATGGCGTCCTCGATCTGGCGGATCGCGGCGTCGAAGGCGTCGCGTACCGCCACGAGGGCATGCTCATGTTCGGGCGCGTCGCCATGCGACTTGTCCACGACAATATCCTTGCGACCCGGCATGGCGACGCGCAACGCGACATGGAAGAGATCGCCGTGCTGACGCCGGGCGTTCTTGGTGACGGCGAAGTGACAGGAGGTGATGCGGTCGCTAAATTTTTCGAGTCTTTCGAGCTGCCGCGCGACCTCGGCGCGCACGGCGTCCGACGGCTCGAAGTGATGAAAAGCAACTTCCGGCGGCGTCTGCATGGCTTGGCCTCATGGTGAAACGCGACGGCGGCCCGGCGCCGCCCGCTGGCGGCGCGACTGCGACGCCAGTCACGCCGAAAGGCTTATTCGGGCGCCGTTCGCCGTTAAATCCAATATTGGAGCTCCGACGTGACAACGAAAGCCGCCAGCGGATCCGTACAATTACGGAAAACTTGCGTGAATTGAGAAAAGTTGCGCCTTTGCCTCGACCATGCCCTGAAGGCGGGGGGAGTTTCTATCTTGCGCAATGAGACGAGGTCTTGACGCCGGCGCCGCTCGATCGGCCGATTAGCGGCGACGGGATAACATTTGCAGTTGGCTTCCCATGACCCTCCCACGGCCTTCCTCGGCATGACCCTGACGCCGGTTGCTGGGGCATTATGCGCACCGGAAGAGGATGCGAATGACAGCCGGCTCCGATCTGGCTTTCGGGCCGGATACGATCCGCCGACAGGCCACGATCTCCTTCTGATGCACGTCCAGTCCCGCGCATCGGCGATGCTATGTCTCCATCGCGCTCCTCCCATGAAAGGGCGGCCGGCTCGGGAAACCTACGTGGCTACGGGGCGGTTACTGCGGAGAGAAATCAACCGACTTTCCGCGAAAAGCTGAAGCCGAGAGAACGCCCGCCGGCATGGACGCCGCCGCCCAGGCGCGCGCCAAGCGTCGGAAAAAGGCCAAAACGAAAAAGGCCAAAACCGACTGACCAGCGGCCTCAAACGATAGACAATTCCTCCGCGAACGCCTCAGCGTTCTCCTTGTCCATCTGGATAATTATAGGCCGCATCTTGTTGGGTAAAAACGCAAAAACCGTTTGCCCGGCGTCGGTTCGCCTGATCTCGAAACGCGGATTGTGCAGCGACATCATTTGCACATGATCGAACAACGACCCAGAGATTTCAGTTTCGACACAACCGATCATGGCGGCGCCAACTTGAATCGCCGCATCCGCCGGGAACTTTAATGTGAAAGGCTCCCCGCTAGGATTTTCAATCTTTAGCTCGACGAAATCCCCGATCCGGCTCACGTCTATATTCGTCATCGGGACAAGGTCCGGTTGGCTTCCGAGTCCAGCCCGAGTTTGACGATGAACTTGTTGATTGTCCGCAGATCGCGCTCGAACAAGCGCGCGTCGGCATCACGCCCCGTTCGGGTCGCTTCCTCAAAATTACGTTGCAAATCACCCCGCGCGGCGAGCGCGCCGGGGCCGAACTGCATGGCTCGGTGCTGCTTTTCGGTTAGGCGAACGATCATTGCGAAGCCCCCTGCTTTCCGCCGGGCGTATCACGGAAATCGTCGTAGGCCAGCGGCGGAACGGGCCACGAACAAACTTCTGGAAAACTTCGGGACTTTTTGCGCCGGTTTCGGGACTTTGGGGCTGTTTTGTTCCATTTCAGCAAAAAACCGCGCCATTGCGGACGCGGCTTTTTTGTAACCACTTCAAGCGGTTAAATGGTCGGAGTGGCGGGATTCGAACCCACGACCCCTAGTCCCCCAGACTAGTGCGCTAACCGGGCTGCGCTACACTCCGACTCCCCGCCTTATAGAGAAGGCTTTTCGGGCTGGCAACGCCGGGCCGACAAAAAAGCGTGGCGGGAGCTGTCAGCGCCGCCGCGCTTCCTCCAGGATGCGCGCGCCCTCGTCGAGTTCGACAAGAATGGCCTCCAGGCGGCAGCGATCCTGCGGCGATAGAGAGGTCCCGCCTTCGGCCGCGGCGTCGGCGGCGCCCTCGAAGGCGGGCTCCGTCGGCTGGGCGCGCTCGTCCTGCGCCGCGCCGTCGGCGTCTTCCGTGGGCGCCGGCGGCAATTCGCGCCCATTGGCCCGCGACGCCGCGATCAGCGCCCGGACGCCCTGCTCCTTCAGGATGCGCTGGACGCCCCGAATCGTATAGCCCTCGCTATACAGAAGGATGCGAATCGCCGCGACGAGCTGCACATCCTCCGGGCGGTAATAACGCCGCCCCCCGACCCGTTTCACCGGGCGGATCTGGTTGAACTTGGTCTCCCAGAATCGAAGGACATGCTGTGGAAGATCTAGCTCCTCAGCGACTTCGCCGATCGTGCGAAAGGCGTCCTGGGTCTTGTCCATCGCCTGCTCCGGCGTCAATCCTGGTTGATGCGGTCCCGCATGATGTGGGAGGCCTTGAACACCAGGACCTTGCGCGGCGAAATCGTCGCCTCGACGCCGGTCTTCGGATTGCGGCCGACGCGCTCGCGCTTGGAGCGCTGAATGAAGGTGCCGAAGCCAGAGAGCTTCACATTTTCGCCACGCAACACCGCGTCGCTGATCTCGTCGATCACCATTTCGACCAGTTGCGCCGATTCCAGCCGCGACAGACCGATCCGGCGAAACACCGCGTCGGCGAGATCGGACCGGGTCACGGTTTGCTTGCGTTCTTCCACCGGAACCCCCGCCGCCGGGGCGGGCGTTGTTATCTTTTTCGTTTCCAAAACCTGTGTCGCCATTCAATCAGCTCCCGGAAAAGATCGCGCTCTTGGTATCCCAGCCGCCCGGGCTAACGTCCTATTGACGCACTTATGCGCTTTTGGATCAAGGCCTTCCAACGTGATGGCCATTGCGGATTGTACGTAGACCGCACGAACGGCCCCCTAGATCCGGCGCTTTCTCACCACCGGATCAGGGCCGCGCCCCAGGCGAATCCGCCACCGATCGCCTCGATCATCACGAGGTCGCCGGGCTTGATTCGACCATCCTCGCAGGCAACGCTGAGCGCGAGCGGAATCGAGGCTGCCGAGGTATTGCCGTGCCATTGCACCGTCTTCACCACCTTGGCCGGGGCAATGCCGAGCTTTTGCGCCGAGGCGTCGATGATTCGCTGGTTGGCCTGATGCGGCACGAACCAGTCGAGGTCTTCCACCGTCAGACCGGCCTCGCTGAAGGCGTCGGTCATCACGTCGGTGACATGGCCCACGGCGAAGCGGAATACTTCCTTGCCCTCCATGCGCAAATGGCCGGCGGTCTGCGTCGTCGAAGGGCCGCCATCGACATAGAGTTTCGATTTGTAGCGGCCATCCGAGCGCAACTTGCTTGAGAGCACGCCACGATCGGCGTTGGTCCCCTCGCCTTCCCGCGCCTCCAGCACCAGCGCGCCGGCGCCGTCGCCGAACAGGACGCAGGTAGTGCGGTCCTGCCAGTCCATGATCCGCGAAAAGGTCTCGGCGCCGATGATGAGAGCGCGTTTGTGCGAGCCGGACGTGAGGAATTTGTCCGCCGTCGCGACGGCGAAGACAAATCCGGCGCAGACCGCCTGGACATCGAAGGCGACGCCGCCGAGGACGCCCAACTCCGCCTGGATCATGGTCGCGACCGAGGGAAAGGTGAGGTCCGGCGTGGAGGTGGCGCAGATGATGAGGTCTATGTCCTCCGGCGCGCAGCCCGCCTTGGCCATCGCCGCCCGCGCCGCCGCGGCGCCCAGGCTCGACGTCGTCTCGCCCTCGCCCGCGATATAGCGCTGCGTGATGCCGGTGCGCTGGACGATCCATTCGTCCGAGGTGTCGACCTGGCCCTCCAGCTCCCGATTGGTGACGCAGCGGCGCGGCAGCGCGGAGCCGACGCCTGTCACGACCGAGCGCAGTCTTTTTACTTCTTGCGTCAATTGGGGATTTCCGATCCTCGTCTCATGCCGCGTCAGGCGGCGGCGCATTCGTCACAGCCTCTTGCGCCTCGGCGGCGGGCGCCGTTTCGGCGAGGCCTTCCAGCGCGGCGGCGTGTTCGTTGGCGAGCGACATCATGTCGCCGATCTTCTGCAGCAGCCCGTGGCGGACCATGTAGCAGCCAATCTCGATGGCGCCCGAGAAAGCGTTGGCGTCCCCGCCGCCATGGGCCTTGATGACCACGCCGTCGAGCCCGAGAAAGACGCCGCCATTGGCGTCGCGCGGCGACAGTTTCGCTTTCAAGTCTTCAAAAGCCTCGCGCGCGAGAAGGGCGCCGAGCTTGTTCTTCCAATTGGCGGACAATGAATGCTTGAGATAGGCGCGGATCTGCTTGGCGGTGCCTTCGGCGGTCTTGAGGGCGATGTTGCCGGTAAAACCTTCGGTCACCACCACGTCAACCGTCCCGCGCCCGATGTCGTCGCCCTCGACGAAGCCGCGATAATCGAGCAGCGGCGAGTCGATTGCCTGGAGCAGGCGCGAGGCGGCCTTGACCTCCTCGATGCCCTTGACCTCCTCGACCCCGACGTTGAGCAGGCCGACGGTCGGCCGCTCGACGTCGAGCAGGCTGCGGGCCATGGCCGCGCCCATGATGGCGAGATCGACATAATGCTGGGCGTCGGCCCCGATGGTCGCGCCGACGTCGAGAACGATGGAGCGGCCGCGCAAAGTGGGCCACAGAGCGGCGAGCGCGGGGCGGTCGATCTGCGCCATGCTGCGCAGGCAGACCTTCGACATGGCCATGAGCGCGCCGGTGTTGCCGGCTGAAACCGCGCAGTCGGCCGCGCCGTCGCGGACCGCCTCGATCGCCATCCACATCGAGGAACTGCGCCGGGTCGCGCGCAGGGCCTGGCTCGGCTTGTCGGCCATGCCCACCGCGACGCTGGTGTGGCGCACCTCGGTCGCTTCCGCGAGCCGGGGATGGGCTCTCAGAAAGGGTGCGATCTTCTCGCGATCGCCGAACATCAGAAAGCGGGTGTGGGAACAGCGCTCAAGAAACATGGCGGCGCCAGGAACGACGACGGAGGGGCCGAAATCCCCGCCCATGGCGTCGAGCGCGATCCGCACAGGCTTTTCCATTCCCGTCAAACTCCGATTTCGGCTCGGTCGAAGGTCTTCGTTTCAGCATGATCCCGAAAAGTGGGTCCCGCTTTTGGGGATCATGCTCCAGGAGGGCGGGACAATAGACGTTGCGCGGCGCTTGGCAAGCCCTGCCCGGCCTTTGCGGGCACGGCCCTCATTCCTTTTTCAGCTTCGCCAGAGCGGCGAAGGGCGAGGGCTCTTCGCCGGCGTCCTCGATCAGGGGGGCGAATTGTACGCCGGGTTTGCGCGGATAGGGATCGAGCCCGAGCGCGAGGAATTCCGCCGCCAGCGCGCCGAGATCGATACGGCCCCCGATGATCGGGTCGGGCGGATCGGGCTGCGCGGCGAGCGCCGCCGCCTTGTCGTGAGCGGCCTCGATCGCGGCCATGGCCTGGGCATAGGCCGCCTCGGCTTCGGCTTCCGGCGCGAATTCCACCTCGAATTCTTCGTCGATTTCCGAGTCGAACGGCTCCAGGGAGACCACGCAACTCTGGGTTACAATGGCCCCTACGCGCCCCCTGACGAGCAGCCGGTCGCGTCCGCGGCGCGTCACGTCGGCCTCGACCCGCAGCCTGCGGATGGCGATGAGGCCGTCCTGAGCAGCGAGGGCCGCGCATTCCGCCTCGCTCGCCTCCAGATCGAGGCGCAGGCCGTTCTCCCCGACCGATTCGACGGCCAGTGGCCGGAAAAAGGGCGGCGCGCCCGTTGAATCATGGGCTTCAATCATCGCTTCCCTCCTTAGTTTCTCTGTCGGCGCCTCGCATGGACTTGCGGCCGGAGCACAATCCTTCGGTAAACCGGGTCAGGCCTTGGGTAAACCGGGTCAGGGCGGCGGAAAAGGAGCCTCGCCGCGCAAAAAGACTTCCAGGGGCGTCTCGTCGAGCGTCGCCCTGACCCGCAGGAAATAGGCGGCGAGCGGCGCGCCGTCGCCGTTCCCGTCCAGAACGTTGCGGGCGAGCGCCGCCGCCAGCGCCTCCTCGCCCTCGGCGGAAGCCTGCGCATAGGCGTTCCCCCGCCCCATGAAAGCCCGGGCGAGCTTCTTCATTTTCTTCGGCACCCCGACGTCCGATACGCCGACCTCGCGCAAGGCGTCGTCGAAACCGGAGAAAATGGCGTTGGCCAAGGATTGCGCAAGCGCCGGCCCCGGCTCGGGCAGGAGACTCAGGCGCCCCAACAGCAGGCCGGCGTTGAGGGTGACAATCTCGAAACGTCCCTCGAATGTGTCCGCGACGTCATAGGGCGGCAGGAAAAAAGCCGCCAGACGCGATTGGGAGATGACCGCGCGATGCAGCCGCGCGACCTGATCTTCCAGCGGGTCTTTACGGAAAAGACCGAAAATCATGCTGTTCGTTCCCGTGACAATTCGCCTGGCGCGCCGCGCGCCGTCGGAGCCTTGGCCTTGCTTTTGCCCTCGCCGGGGGGTAGGCGTGTGCGCGATGGGATGCAAGGGTAAAATTGCGGGAGGGTCTGGCGCACGCCAGAGCGAACGCGATAAACTTGCGGGAAAATGCGGAGAGTCTGGATGCGGGCGAAGATGAATTGGCGCAAGGATCGGGTTCATCCGCGCCGGATCCTCGCCGGCGGCGCTCTTGCCCTCGCCATTGCGCTGCCTCTCGCCTCGCTTTCGGGCTGCTCCACGCTCGACGACACCGTCATCCATCGCGGCTATATATTCGACGACCAGACCGTCGCGCAGATCCGCCCCGGCATGCCCGCCGAACAGGTGCTGGTTCTGCTCGGCACGCCTTCCACCACCTCCACCGTGGGCCTGGAGGCCTGGTATTATATCAGCCAGCGGGTCGAGCGCATGATTCCGGCCATGCCCGCGAAGGTCACCAAACAACGGGTGTTCGCGGTCTATTTCGACAGCGGCAAGAAGGTCGTCCGCACCGCCAATTACGGGCTGAAGGATGGCAGGGTGGTCGATTTCACCACCAATAAGACGGTCACCGGCGGCGGCGAAAACCGCCTGCTCCAGACCCTTCTCGGCCAGATGGGCAAGTTCCAGTACAAGCTCTGACAATCGATCGCGGCAATCAGCGACTTTGGCGAGCCCGCGCCGTGCGGCGAGCGCCCGCGCGCTGACGCGTCCCGTCAGTTGCCTTTCGAGCCGGCTTCGAACTAAGCTTGGCGTCCCTTGTTCTCATCGTGACGGGAGGCCCGCTTGTCCGCGGATCCGTACCTCACTTTAGGCGTCGAAAAATCGGCCTCCCAGGACGAAATCCAGAAAGCCTACCGGCGGCTCGCGAAGAAGCTGCACCCGGACCTAAATCCCGGGAACGACAAGGCCGAGGAGCGCTTCAAGGAGGTCACCGCCGCCTACGACATTCTGGGCGATCCGGAAAAACGCGCCCGATTCGATCGCGGCGAGATCGACGCGTCGGGCGCCGAGCGGCCGGCGCATCATTATTATCGCGATTTCTCGGATCGCGCCTCTCCCTACGCCAGCGACGCCGGATATGAGGATTTCGGCGACGCCGAAGACATTCTCTCGCAGGTGTTCAGCCGCGCGGGCCGGGCCCGCGCCCATATGCGGGGAGCCGACATTCGATATCGGCTCGAACTGGATTTTCTCGAGGCCATCAACGGAGGCGAAAGGCAGATCGTGCTCCCGGACGGCTCCGCGCTCGACGTCAGAATCCCTGAGGGCACGAACGAAGGCCAGATTCTGCGGCTTCGCGGCAAGGGAAGGCCGGGGCTCGGCAATGGGCCTCCCGGCGACGCCTTGATCGAAATCCAGGTCCGTCCGCACCGCATTTTCACCCGCAAGGGCGACGACATCCATCTCGAACTGCCGATCTCGCTGAGCGAGGCGGTTCTCGGGGGAGAGGTCGTCGTGCCGACCCCGACCGGCAAGGTCATGATGAAAGTGCCGAAATGGACGAATACGGGCGCGGTGCTGCGGCTGAGGGGCAAAGGCGCGCGGCGGCTCGACCGAACCAGCGGCGACGAATTCGTCACACTGAAGATCATGTTGCCGGAAAAACCTGATCCGGAACTTGAAAAATTCGTCGCCGGCTGGCGCGGAGAATATAGCCCCCGCCAGACCACGGAGACATGACGATGCAGAGCCGCACATTCATTCTTCAGGCGCGGATCGAAGCGGAAGAACTCGAAATTTGGTGTGCGGAAGGCTGGCTCCTGCCGCGCGAAACCGAAGCCGGACGCGATTTTTCGGACGTCGACCTCGCAAGGGCGCATTTCATCCGCGACCTGCGAAACCTCGGCGTCAATCGCGAGGGCATTCCGATCGTTCTCGATCTCGTCGATCAGCTCCACGGCTTGCGGCGCGTCACACGCGACCTGATGGAGGCGGTCAAGGCGCTCCGAGAGGAGCGCCCTTCGAAATGAGGCGGCGACGCCATGGGTATCGAAGACCAGCCAGATTTTCCGCGCTTCAATTCGGCCTCAACTTTGCTCAGGGACGCCGAGGAACGGCTGCTTCAGGCGCTCAAGAGCGGCAATGAAGCCGAAATCACCGAGGCGAAACTTGCCCTCAGGGCCGCGCTCGACGAATACAGCAGAATTGCCGGCGCCATTTGCGACGATCGCGCATAACCGACGACAAACCCCACGGAAGCGATCCGCGGGGTCCTTAAGCCGAGCTCTCCGAAGCGCCGCGGCGATCACATCCCCTGATGGGCGAGGATGGCGAGCAGCAGCAGCGCGACGATATTGGTGATCTTGATCGCGGGGTTCACCGCCGGGCCGGCGGTGTCCTTGTAAGGGTCGCCGACGGTGTCGCCGGTCACTGAGGCCTTGTGCGCCTCGCTGCCCTTGAAGTGCTTGACGCCATCCTTGTCGATGAAGCCGTCCTCAAAGCTCTTCTTGGCGTTGTCCCAGGCGCCGCCGCCGGAAGTCATCGAAATGGCGACGAACAAGCCGTTGACGATGACGCCGAGGAGCGAGGCGCCGAGCGCCGCGAAGGCCGAGGCCTTGCTGCCGGAAATCAACAGCACGCCGAAATAGACCACCAGAGGCGCCAGCACCGGCAGCAGCGACGGAATGATCATCTCGCGAATCGCCGCCTTGGTCAGCATGTCCACCGCGCGGCCATAGTCCGGCCGGGTCGTGCCTTCCATGATGCCGGGCATTTCCTTGAACTGGCGTCGGACTTCCTGGACCACCGACCCCGCCGCCCGGCCCACCGCGGTCATTGCGATGCCGCCGAACAGATAAGGGATCAGGCCGCCGAAGATCAGGCCCGCCACGACATAGGGGTTGGACAGGTCGAAGTTGACGTTGCCGACATCCTTGAAATAGGGCAGGCCCTGGTCGATGAACGCGCGCAGGTCGTTGGTATAGGCCGCGAACAGCACCAGGGCGCCAAGGCCGGCCGAACCGATGGCGTAGCCCTTGGTCACCGCCTTGGTGGTGTTGCCGACGGCGTCGAGCGCGTCGGTGGACTGGCGCACTTCCTTGGGCAGCCCTGCCATTTCGGCAATGCCGCCAGCATTGTCGGTGACCGGGCCGAAGGCGTCGAGCGCCACGATCATGCCGGCGAGGCCGAGCATGGTGGTGACCGCGATGGCGGTGCCGAACAGGCCGGCGAGCTGAAAAGTCGAGATGATGCCCGCGACGATGACCAGAGCCGGCAGCGCCGTCGATTCCAGCGACACGGCGAGGCCCTGGATGACATTGGTGCCGTGGCCGGTGACCGAGGCTTGGGCGATCGAGACGACCGGGCGCTTGCCGGTGCCGGTGTAATATTCGGTGATATAGACGATGGCGCCGGTCACCGCGAGGCCGACCAGGCCGCAGAAGAACAGATTGGCGCCGGTGACCGCATGGCCCGCGACCTCGCCGATCGAGCCCCAGCCGGGCAGCAGAGTGGTCGCGATGGCGAGGCCGACCACCGACAGCGCGCCGGTGACGATCAGGCCCTTGTAGAGCGCGCCCATGATCGAACCATTGGCGCCGAGCTTGACGAAATAGGCGCCGGCGATCGAAGTCACGATACAGGTCGCGCAGATCGCCAAGGGATAAAGCATGGCCGCTTCCAGCGAACCCGAACCCTTGAAGAAGATCGCCGCCAGAACCATGGTCGCGACGACCGTCACCGCATAGGTCTCGAACAGGTCGGCCGCCATGCCCGCGCAGTCGCCGACATTGTCGCCGACATTGTCGGCGATGGTCGCCGGATTGCGCGGGTCGTCCTCGGGGATTCCCGCCTCGACCTTGCCGACGAGATCGGCGCCGACGTCGGCGCCCTTGGTGAAGATGCCGCCGCCAAGACGCGCGAAGATCGAAATCAGCGAGGCGCCGAAGCCGAGCGCCACCAGCGAATCGATGACTTCGCGATTATTGACGGAAAGCCCCATCGGGCCGGTCAGAACCCAGAAATAGACCGACACGCCGAGCAAAGCGAGGCCCGCGACCAGCAGGCCGGTCACCGCGCCCGCCTTGAAGGCGATGTCGAGGCCGCCGGCCAGCGATTTGGTCGCGGCCTGGGCGGTGCGCACATTGGCGCGGACCGAGACGTTCATGCCGATGAAGCCGGCGGAGCCGGAGAGGACCGCGCCGATCAGGAAGCCGATCGCCGTTTTCACGCCGAGCAGAAACATGAGAATGATGAAGATCACCACGCCAACGGCGGCGATGGTCGCATATTGCCGTTTCAAATAGGCCTGCGCGCCTTCCGCGATCGCGGCCGAAATTTCCTGCATTCGCGCCGAGCCCGCGTCCGCCGCCATCACCTTCTGAATGGTGACGACGCCATAGACGACGGACAGAAGCCCGCACAGAATGATGAGCCAAATTGCCATTCGTTCCGCCCCTTTTTCATCAATTCACCCTGGCCGGGCAAAAGCTGACGCATCCTCCCCGGCGCTGGCAATGTCCGGGATCAATTTTTGTTGCGCGCAATCTTCCACAAAGCTTGCGCGCCCGCAACGCCGGCCAAGGCCCCGCCAGATCAAAACCGCTCCGTCGTTGGTCGAATAGGCCGGCTTTGGAAAGAATCAGAAGTGGCTGTAGCGGTCCCGCGCGAAATTCAGCTTATCGCCGTCTGGCCCGAGGAAGACGGCGCCTGCGGAAGCCGGCCCGACCTCGCCGATCGCCGTGACGGCGCCCCCGGCCAGCGCCTCGAAACGCACGGCCTGCTCCGGCGCCGCCGCGCATAAAATTTCGTAGTCGTCGCCGCTGGAGAACAGGATCTCGAACAGGCCGGGATCGGCCCGCAGGGCGGCGGCGGCGGCCGGCGAAAGCGGCGCCTCGCGCAGATCGACGCGCGCGCCAACGCCGGACGCGCGCAAAAGGGCGCTCAGGTCGCCGGCGAGGCCGTCGGAAACGTCCATCGCCGCGCTGGCGCAGGCGCGCAAGGCTGGCGTCAGGGCGAGCCTTGGCTCAGGGACCAGATAGCGGCGGACGAGATGCGCCTTTTGCGCGGCGTCGAGCGCATCCACCCATGGCGGGGCCGGCGCGCCCTCCAGCTCGGCCCGGCGCAGGGCAAGACCCAAAGCCGCGTCGCCGATCGTTCCCGAAACATAAAGACGGTCGCCAGGCTTCGCCCCCGCGCGCCGAATCATCCGTCCGGCCGGGACCGATCCCAGCGCCGTGATCGACAAGGTCAGCGGCCCGGGCGTCGCCACCGTATCGCCGCCGAGCAGCGGACAGCGCGATTCGCGCGCCAGATCGCCCAGGCCCTTGGCGAAGACTTCAAGCCATTGCGGCGTCCAGTCGCCCGGCAGGGCGATGGTGAGCAGGAATCCGAGCGGATCGGCCGCCTTGGCGGCGAGGTCGGAGAGATTGACCGCGAGCGCCTTGGCCGCGATCGCCTCCGGCGGATCGCCCGCGAAGAAATGCACGCCCGCGACCAAAGCGTCGGCGGTGAGCACGATTTCCGCCCCCGCCGGCGGCGCGACAAGCGCCGCGTCGTCGCGCAACCCAAGCCCCCCCGGCCCCGCCAAAGGCGCGAAATAACGGGCGATGAGGTCAGCTTCGTCCAAGAAACCTCCCCCTTGGTCTTGCGTCAGGCCGAAAATTCCTCGGCGCGGCATTTGCGCGCCAAGGCGTCGAGCACGGCGTTGATCATGCCGGCTTCGTCGCGCGCGAAGAATGCCCCGGCGACATCGACATATTCCTTGATCGCCACCCGCGCCGGAATATCGGCGCGGCGCATCAGTTCGAAGGCCCCGGCGCGCAGAATGGCGCGCATAAGCGCCTCGACCCGGCGCAAAGGCCAGCCCTCGGCGAGCGTCCGGTCCACCGCGCGGTCGATCTCGACTTGATTTTCCAGCACGCCGGCGACGATCGAGCGGAAAAAGGCGATTTCCGCCGGCTTGTACTGTTCGCCCTCGACCTCGCGTCCGATCCACCAGGTCTCGAATTCGGCGAAAATCTCGTTCAGCCCCTTGCCGGTCAGCTCCATCTGGTAAAGCGCCTGGGCGGCGGCGAGCCGCGCGGCGGAGCGATTTTCGGCCGCCATCAGTGCGCTCCCTCTCTCAGACGATACATGGCGAGCGCGGCGCGGGCGGCGTCCCCGCCCTTGTCGAGTTTTTTCCGGTCGGCGCGTTCGACGGCCTGATCCTCGTTCTCGGTGGTGAGAATCCCGTTGCCGAGCGGAATTTTCCGCGCGACCGCGAGGTCCATGAGCGCCCGCGCGCTTTCGCCCGCGACGATCTCGAAATGGTAAGTCTCGCCGCGCACCACGCAGCCGAGCGCGACAGCGCCGGCATAGGGCGCGCCCGCCTTTTCAGCGGCGTCGAGCAGGATGGCGATCGCGGCCGGAATTTCGAGCGCGCCTGGCGCGCGCGCGACCGTCCAACGCGCCTTGGCCTCGTCCAGGGCCCGCGTCGCGCCGTCGAGCAGCAATTCGCCGATGGAATCGTAGAACCGCGCTTCGACAATCAGAAAATGCGCGCCCGCGACGGATGTCCGCGCTTCGGGCGCTCGGCTTGGCTCTGCCATGGGTTCCTGTGCTCTACTCGACTTGCCGGAGAGGCGCCGTTGAGTAGTACGCCCGCCGCGGCCGCGCAACAGGAAAGGCGCCGGCGCGAACCCGGGCGGCGCATTTCGCCGGAAGACGCTGGGACGAAGGTTTCGTTACAGCCTGCTGCTGCCGGTGAAGGCGCGATAGATCACCTGCACCACCACGGCTCCGCCGATCGCGATGATCAGGCTATAGATGTTGAAGCCGTTGACGCCGCCCATGCCGAGCAAAGTGGCGATGTAACCGCCGACGACCGCGCCGAGGATACCGAGCACGATGTTCATCAACATGCCCTGGCCTTCCTTATTGACCAGCTTGCTGCCGATGAAGCCGGCGATGAGGCCGAAAATGATCCAGCTCAGAATGCCCATGACCTGTCTCCTCGAACGCAGGCTTCGAATGTCCGCGGCACGCCCGGAATTGGGGTAAACGCGCCTTAGTTGAGCGCAGACTCGACCTCTATAAAAGAGAAATTCGTCACTTGCGCGAAAGTTTCGGGAAAGACAGACTGCGCCGGCCGTCAGATGTGACGGAGCGCCTCTCTTGAGGAGGAAATCATGGGTTTACTCGACGACGCCGTCAGCGAAACCAATAAGGCTGTCCCCGGCGGCGATTTCACCAAGCCCCTGCTGATCGCGGCCGGCGCCTTGATTCTCGGCCATTTCTTCGGCCGCGGCAAACAAGACGCGCCCGTTCCCGCGCCGGAGCCGGCGCCACAGCAACAGCCGCCGGCCTCCGGCGGCGGCCTGTTCGGCCAGCTCGGCGGCATGTTGAGCGGCGTCGCCAACAGCCAACTCGGCGGCGCGCTCGCCGGCGCGGCCTCAGGCGCCGCCGTTTCCGGCGGCCTTGGTTCGCTTCTGGAGCAGTTCCGCAACGCCGGCCTCGGCCAGCAGGCGAATTCCTGGGTTGGCACGGGGCAGAACCAGCCGATCACCGCCGATCAGATCAATTCGGTCATCGGCCAGGGCAAGATCGCGGAAATTGCCCAGCAGGCCGGCATCGACCCGGCCCAGATGTCACAGCTTCTGGCCCAGGCCCTGCCCCATCTGATCGACAAGCTGACGCCCGGCGGACAGCTTCCTCAGAGCTGAGAGACCGTCAGGCCATGCCCGTCGTGGATCGTTCCGGGACGGGCGCACATCCTTCGACGCCGGCAACGCGCGGCCGCCGCGACCTCCGCCGGCGCCGCGAGGATATGGACGCCCGGTTTTCCTGACTGCTGGACGCAATCCTGGCGCAAGGATAAGCGCCTCCCCATGGCTCGAAAGCGGAACCCGAGCCTTACTCACCCGCCGCCTCGGCGAGCCGCGCGGCGTAACGCGCCATCGTGTCCACTTCGATATTGATTTTGTCGCCGGCCATGCGGCCGCCCCAATTGGTCACTTCCAGCGTGTGCGGAATGAGCAGAATGGTGAAGCGGGTTTTCTCCACCTTGTTCACCGTGAGGGAGGTTCCATCCAGCGCCACGGAGCCTTTTTCGGCGATGAATTTCGCCAGAGCCTTCGGCGCCTCGATCTCGAAATGCGCCATATTGTCAAAATCGCGCCGCGACGCGATGGTCGCGACGCCGTCCACATGGCCCGACACCAAATGGCCGCCGAGTTCGTCGCCGATCCGCAGCGCCCGCTCCAGATTGATCTTTTCGCCCGGCGCCCAGGCGCCCGCGGTGGTCACAGCCAAGGTCTCCGCCGCGGCGTCCGCCTCGTGCCAGCTGACATAGGAGTCGCCCTCGGCGCGCGGGCCGAAGCCGACGAGCGTCATGCAGACGCCGTTATGGGCGACCGAGGCGCCCATCGCGAGACTGTCATGCGGATAATGCGACGCGATCCTGAGCCGCTTGAGGTCGCCGCGCGGCTCAACCGACAGGAGCGTTCCGACGTCGCTGATGAGGCCAGTGAACATTCAGTTTCTTTCGTAATGGATGAAACGGTCGGCGCCGAGCAATCCCTGTTCCATAATGCGATAGACGCCCGGGTCCGCCAGTGTCTCGCGCGCCTGCGGCGACAGCGACTCCACACCCTCGCGCCCAAGCGGTTTCGGAGCCGTGAACAGAATCATTTCATCGGCGAGCGCCTGCGCGATCAGAGCGGCGCCGACACGCGGCCCGCCTTCGGAAAAAACCCGGGTGATCCCGCGCGCGCCAAGCTGGCGCAAAGCGGCGCCGAGGTCGATCCGGCCATCGGTCAATGTGCAGGTCGCGATTTCGACGCCGTGATCTTCCAGCGCGACGCGGCGCGCCGGCGCGGCCTCGGCGCCGCAGAAGACGAGCGTCGGAAAATCCCGCGCGCCGACGACCAGCCGAGAACGCAAAGGCAGGTCGAGCCGGGCGTCGAGCACCACGCGCAAGGGCTTGCGATTGCAGCCCGGCAGGCGCACGGTCATCAGCGGATCGTCGCCGAGCGCCGTGCCGACCCCGACCATGATCGCGTCGTGCAGCGCGCGCAGGACATGGGTGCGCAGATTGGCCGCAGCGCCGGTGATCGCAAGGCGACGATCGTGCGGGCCGCCCGCCGCCTGCCCATCCGCCGTCTCGGCGATCTTCAGCGTCACCATCGGCCGGCCCTCGGTCGCTCGCAGGATGTGGCCGCGATGGGCGCGCCGCCCCTCCTCCGGCAGAACGTCGGCCTCGACCTCGAGTCCCGCGCGCCGCAGCAGACCATAGCCTTCGCCCGCCACCCGGTCGTCGGGGTCGGTAGGGCCGCCGACGACGCGCGCTATTCCCGCAGCTGCCACGGCTTCGGCGCAGGGCGGCGTCTTGCCGTGATGGGCGCAGGGCTCCAACGTCACATAAAGCGTCGCCCCTCTCGCCAGATCGCCGGCCTGAGCGAGCGCCTGGGTCTCGGCGTGCGGACGCCCGCCAGGCGCCGTCCAGCCGCGACCCACCACCACGCCGTCGCGCACGACCAGCGCGCCGACCGCCGGATTGGGCGCGGTCGCGCCGAGATTGCGCCGGCCTAACGCGAGCGCGGCGCGAAAAAAGCGCATGTCCTGCTCCGACAGCGCCATTTCAGGCGTCCTCCTCCTTGCGGCGCGCGGCCTCCTCATCGGCGATTTCGTCGAGCAGCGGGCCGAAATCGCGCGCCTCCCGGAAATTGCGATAGACCGAGGCGAAACGCACATAGGCGACTTCATCGAGCGTTTTGAGCCCCTGCATCACCAATTCGCCAATGGTTTCGGAGGGAATTTCCGCCTCGCCCTGGTTTTCGAGCTGGCGCACCAGGCCGTTGATCATGCGGTCCACCCGCTCGGGGTCCACCGGGCGCTTGCGCAAGGCGATCTGCACCGAGCGCGCCAGTTTGTCGCGGTCGAAAGGCGCGCGGCGGCCGGATTTCTTGATCACGGTCAGTTCGCGCAACTGCACGCGCTCGAAAGTGGTGAAACGCCCGCCGCAATCCGGACAGACGCGGCGCCTGCGGATCGAGGACGAATCGTCGGTCGGTCGCGAATCCTTCACCTGAGTGTCGAGACTGCCGCAATAGGGACAGCGCATCAGAAAGTCCCCTTCCGCCGCATCAGAAGGGCGCCGCGAATCGAATCCGGGCGCGCTTGCGAGCGGCATTTTGCCGCTTCGGGCAGGCGGGAACAAGCGTAGGCCCGAACGGCCGAAGGACGGAGCCGGATTCCGTGTTGCCGTCGGCGGCGGCGAAGGCTAGCTTCGGCGCGGCCGAGGACAGGCTCCAACGCATTTTGCGCCGGGAGGAACCATGAATCGCCCGAATCCAATGACGTCCTCCGCGAAACGACAAGCCGACCGCGCCACGCCGGAAATTTCAAAGACCGCTGTCCAGCCGATCGCCGATCTGCTGCGCGCGCTGAACAGCGACGAAAACGGCCTGAGCGCCGCAGGCGCGGCGGCGGCGTTGCGAGCCTCCGGGCCGAATCAGGTCGAATCCGCCAAACGGAAGCGGCTGTTGTTCGACTTCCTCGGACGCTTCGCCAATCCGCTGGTCCTCATCCTGCTTTTCGCCGCCGCCGTGTCCGCCTTCACCGGCGACATCGCGAGCTTCGCCATCATCAGCGCGATCGTCCTGGTGTCGGTCATCCTCGACGTGGCGCAGGATTATCAGGCGCAGAACGCCGCCGAACGCCTGCGGGCGCAGGTGTCGCTCAAGGCGACGGCGTTGCGCGACGGGCGGCAGGTCGAGATCGCCGCGACCGAAATCGCGCCCGGCGACGTCCTCTTGCTCGGGGCTGGCGATCTAGTTCCCGCAGACGCCCGTCTGCTTGAGTCGAAAGATCTCTATGTCGACGAGGCGCTCCTCACCGGCGAAGCCTATCCGGCGGAAAAGGAGGCGAATCCGCCCGCGACGGCGCCGGAAATAGCGTTGCCGCCCAATCTCGTCTTCATGGGAAGCTCGGTCGTGAGCGGAGCGGCCCGGGCCGTGGTCTTCGCGACCGGCCGCGCCACCCAGATCGGCGCCATCGCCCGCGCATTGCAAAAGCCGCCGCCGCCGACCGCTTTTGCGGTGGGAATCCAGAAATTCGGGATGATGATCGTTCGTGCGACCATCTTTCTCGTCCTTTTCGTCGTCCTGATCAATCTTCTGTTCCACAGGAAGGCGCTCGAATCCTTCATGTTCGCCCTGGCGCTCGCAGTGGGCCTGACCCCGGAACTGCTGCCGATGATCGTCTCGGTGACGCTTGCCCGCGGAGCGCTGCGGATGGCGAAAAAGGGCGTGATCGTCAAGCGCCAGACGGCGATCGACGATCTGGGAAGCATGAACGTCTTTTGCAGCGACAAGACCGGCACCTTGACCGAAGCGCGCATCAAGCTCATCCGCGAAGTGGACCTCGCCGGGCGCGACAGCGGCAATGTCATGCATCTGGCGCAGATCAACGCCGCCTTCGAGACCGGGATCAAGAGCCCTCTGGACGAGGCCATCCTCGCGGTGGAAGCGCCCCATCTCGCGCAATGGCGCAAGATCGACGAGCAGCCGTTCGATTTCGAGCGGCGGCGGGTCTCCGTCCTGGTCGAAGGCGAAGGAAGGCGGATGATCGTCGTCAAGGGCGCGCCGGAGGACGTGCTTCGCTTGTCGCAAACCTACGACGACGGAGGGACATGCAGGCCGCTCGACGCCGGCGCGCGCAAACAAGCCGAGGAAACGTTCAATCGGCTGAGCGCGGAAGGTTTCCGCCTTCTCGGGGTCGCCTCGCGCGAGGTCGAGCCCGATCGCCGGCACGCGAGCGTCGCCGACGAAACCGAACTGACCTTCGCGGGATTTCTGGCCTTTCTCGATCCGCCGAAGGAGGGCGCCCGCGAGGCGCTGGCTTCGCTTGCGAGTCTTGGCGTCGCCGTCAAGGTGGTGACCGGGGACAACGAACTCGTCACCCGCCATGTTTGCGGCGAACTCGGCGTCGACGTGACCGGGACGCTGACCGGACCGGAGATCGCAGAGCTGACGGACGCGGCGCTGATGGCGCGGATCGACGACACGATTTTGTTCTGCCGGGTGACGCCGCCGCAAAAGGCGCGGATCATCTCGACCCTGCGGCGCAAGGGCCATGTCGTCGGCTATATGGGCGACGGCATCAACGACGGGCCGCCGCTGCACGCGGCGGATGTCGGCTTTTCGGTGGACACTGCCGTCGATGTCGCCAAGGAGGCGGCGTCGATGATCCTGCTGCGCAAGGATCTCAACGTGCTCGCCGACGGCGTGCGCGAAGGCCGGCGGACCTTCGCAAATATTCTCAAATATATCATGATGGGCACGAGCTCGAATTTCGGCAATATGTTCTCGATGGCGGGCGCCGTGCTTTTCGTGCCATTTCTGCCGATGCTTCCAACGCAGATTTTGCTGAATAATCTGCTTTATGACCTTTCCGAGACGGCGATCCCGCTGGACAGGGTCAGCGAGTCCATGGTGGCGCAGCCGCACCGCTGGGACTTCGACACCGTCCGCAAGTTCATGCTGATCTTCGGGCCGCTGAGCTCGGTTTTCGACTATGTCACCTTCGCTTTGCTGCTATGGGCTTTCAAGACCAATGAATCGCTGTTCCATACCGGCTGGTTCGTCGAATCCATGGCCACCCAGGTCATGGTGATCTTTTTGATTCGCACCACGGATCCGCTGCGCGACAGGCCGCATCCGGCGCTCGTGGCGACCACGATGAGCGCCTTCCTGGCCGCGCTCGCCCTGCCCTTTTCGCCGCTGGCGTCATGGCTGGGATTCGTTCCCCTGCCCGGCCCCCTCCTGGCGGCGCTCGCGGCGGTCACCGCCGCCTATCTCCTCGCGGTTTATTTCGTCAAACGCTGGTTTTTCGCGCGGCATCGGATCATTTAGGGCTCGTTCTTGTCCGCATTTTGCAGATCGTCTCGCCAGGCTGGCAAGCAATTTCTGACGTCGAACAATACACGGAGCCGCCGCCGAACCCTGATCCCCGCCTTCATGAAAATGCCCGTTTTATGCCTCCTACATGCCCGCCTCCGCGCCAAAGAGAGGACCAATGAAGCTGTCAATAAAACGCATTCTCACCCTGCTTTCGACCACAGCCCTGAGCATCGCGGTGGGATTGGCGAATCCTGCGGCGGCGGTCGCCGCGGGTTTCGGCCGAGGCGGCTTTCATGGCGGGGGGGGTGGAGGCTTTCACGGCTTCCACGGAGGCTATGGCGGCAGGGGGTTTGGAGGTTTCCACGGCGGATTCCGAAGCGGAAGTTTCGGCGCGCGCGCCTATCATGGCGGGGGCGGCGGCTTCCGAAGCCGCAGTTTCAGCGCCCGCGCCTATCATGGCGGAGGCGGCGGCTTCCGAAGCCGAAGTTTCGGCGCCCGCGCCTATCATGGAGGAGGCGGCGGCTTCCGAAGCCGAAGTTTCGGCGCGCGCGCTTATCGTGGCGGGGTCGGCGGTTACCGCGGCGGCTTTGGCGGCGCGGGACGCGGCAATATCGGCCGACTGCAGAACCGCGGCGGCCTGACCGGCGCCCAAGTTCGATATGGCAATTTCACCAATGGCGTAGCTGGCGCCAATCGATTCTATAATCCGGGCTGGGGCGGCTACCCCGGTTGGGGATGGGGCGCTGGTTACGGCTCCGGATTCGGGCTTGCGCTCGGCTTGGGTCTCGTTGGCGGCGCGCTATGGTATTCCACCCTGGCCCAGGGATACCCGCTCGATCCCTATCTTTACGATCCATATTTTGGCTTGGGCTATCCGTTCTATGCTTACGGATATCCCCCTTACGGCTTCGGCGATCCATTCTATGGCTTTGGATATCCATTCTATGCTTATGACCTATACCCACGCCCATTCTACTGGTTTCCGCCACCCGTATATAGCTATGCCTATTATTCTGAGCCAGAATACGTATACAGCTATACTTATCGCCCTCGACGGATTGCCCATAGGACCCACACATGCGCAATCTGCATTTGCCCAACGGTTTCTTCTCCAACTTATTCGTCGGTCACCTATGTATCGCCACAGGTCGCTCTCTGGTGAGGCTTCCGTGCAATTCCAGCGATGTGGACGACCGATTTCATGCACGAGCGCTGATTTAAGCTCTGTCGAACAACCCTGGGGCCAAGAGAAAAGATGATGAAGCTGCTGAAAGTAGGCATTACCGTCATGACTATTCTAGCGACTGCCGACGCGGCGATGGCGCAAGAGGCTGGCATGGCTCGACCAGCCGGTCCGGGCGCAGCTTATCCGGCAATGGCGTGCCAAGCCGACCAGCATGTCGATGGTCAACTGGCCTTTATCAAAGCAGAACTGAACATAACTCAAGAGCAAGAACCGGCCTGGGGTGTTTTCGCCGAATCCTTCCGCGCCGACAAACAGAAAAAGATGTCTTCCTGCCTCTCAGATCAAGAACAAGCTCGAAGATTGGCCTCGGCAAATCTTCTTGACTCCATGAAGGTGATGGAGATGCGGCTGTCGGACCAACTCAATTCCCTTCGCGGGATGGAGGCGGCCATTCAACCGCTCTACGGCGTGTTGTCAAAGGAACAGAAGAAAAAAGCCGATGAAATTCTGAAGGGCGCGCCCGGCATGTAACGACCGCGCCGGCTTATTTCTTCGAGTTCCGGCACAAGGTCTCGCCCGGCTGGCAGGCGATGCCGGGCGTCGAGCAATGCGGGGCGTCGGCGCCCCGCACGCAGATCACGCAGCCGTCGGTCCATTCCGCGCAATCAGGATGGGAGGCGCCGAAGGCGACAACGGCCTCGGACGGCGCCGAAGGCCTGTCCTCGGCGCCGGCGGGAAGGGCCAGAGCGAGGAGCATCGCGGCCGCGGCCATCGAGCGCATGGCGATCCCGGCTTGCATGTCAATCCGAAACCGGGCTGCCATCCTCGCGGATGACCTCGCCGGGATCGGGATAAGTCATCGTCGGCTCCTCGACGCAGTTGGTGACGCGCTCGTCCTTCCAGGGCGAGACGGCGCCGGGCTCGGCCAGCTTGGCGAAGCCGGTCTTGGCGGCGACGATGTCGCGCGCCTCGTCCGGTGTCGACGCGCAAGTCCAGACATGGGCCTTCTCGATCGAATATTTCCACGACGGATCGTCGCGGCGCTGAGGCGAAAGGCGATAAACCCTCATTTGCTCCCCCTGCTCCCGATGGAAATGCCCGCGTGATCAGGCCTTGGCGGATCGCAGCCGCAGTTCCTCGCCGTCGAGCAAGAAACGGCCGTAGCCGCAATGATGCAACGTTTTCGCTTTGGCGCGCCCGGGATCGATCCAGGCCTTCACCGCTTCGAGAATGAACAGGTTATAGCGCGCAACAAGCTGGCGATCCACGACCCTGCATTCGATATTGACGATACATTGCGTGATACGCGGCGCCGCGACCTCATGTCCGGGCGCCGCCGTCAGGCCGAAACGCGCAAATTTATCGACCTCGCGGCCCGAGCAATTGCCGATGGCGACGACCGTCTCCGCCATATCGGCGGGCGGGATCGCGATCACGCATTCGCCGGTTTTTGTCAGCGCCCGGTGAGAAAAATTGGCCTCGCTAACGACACAGGCGATCAGCGGCGGATTGAACTCCACCATCATGTGCCACGACATGGTCATGACATTGGCGCGCCCGCCTTCCGCCGTCGCCACCAGCACGACGGGTCCGGGTTCGAGCTTCTGATAGACCTTGCCGAGTTCGAGGGCGCGCATGGCCGAAATTTGCGCGCGCGTGACGAGAAGCGCAAGCGCCGCCGCCGATTTGCGCCCACGCCGCGCCCGGGCCATGATCCCGGCGTCATTGGCCGGGATTCGCACTTTGGAGAAAAAAAACGGCGCCTGTCTTGAGGTTTTCTGGGCCTTTCTCCGCCTCGGACTGACCAGTTTCGGCGGCCCGGTCGCGCATCTGTCCTATTTTCGCGCCGAATTCGTGGAACGGCGCCAATGGCTCGACGAGGCTTCTTATGCCGATCTCGTCGCGCTCTGCCAGTTCCTGCCCGGCCCGGCGTCGAGCCAGGTCGGCTTCGCGCTCGGCCTGCGTCGCGCCGGCCTGTGCGGCGGCTTCGTCGCCTGGACGGCTTTCACCCTGCCCTCGGCCCTCGCGCTCGTCGCTTTCGCCTATGGCCTGTCAGGGCTCGGAGACCTCGCCCGCCAACCCTGGCTGCACGGGCTGAAGATCGTCGCATTGGCCGTCGTCGCCCAGGCGGTGTGGACGATGGCCAAGAACCTGTGCCCCGATCGAATCCGCGCGACTTTGGCCGTCTGCGCCGCCGCTTTGGTTCTCGCTTTGCCCTCGGCGGGCGGGCAGATCGCCGCCATCGCCGCCGGCGGCCTGTTCGGCCTTTTCTTCCTCGCCGGACCCGCCGCCCCGGCGCCGGCGCTCAGGATCGAGGGCCATCGCGGCGCGCTGGCCGCCGCCCTCGCCTTTCTCGCGCTCCTGTTCGGCCTGCCGCTCGCGGCGGCGGCGACGCAGAGCCATGGCGTGGCCCTGTTCGCCTCCTTCTACCGCGCCGGCGCGCTGGTCTTCGGCGGCGGCCATGTCGTCCTGCCCCTGCTTCAGCAGGCGGTCGTTCCGCCCGGCTGGATCGACAACAGCGTGTTCCTTGCGGGTTACGGCGCGGCGCAGGCCGTGCCCGGGCCATTGTTCGCCTTTGCCGCCTTTCTCGGCGCCGCGATGCGCGAGGCGCCCAATGGCGCGGCGGGCGCCCTGCTCTGCCTCGTCGCGATCTACCTGCCGTCTTTCCTGCTGGTGCTCGCCGTCCTGCCCTTCTGGCGCGCCCTGCGCGCGCGGCCCAAGGCGCAGGGCGCGCTCAAAGGCGTCAACGCCGCCGTGGTCGGCCTGCTGCTCGCGGCGCTCTATAATCCCGTCTGGACCAGCGCGATCTTTTCGCCGAGCGACTTCGCCCTCGCCGTCCTGGCCTTTCTGTTGCTTGCGGCGTGGAAAGTCCCTCCCTGGGCGGTGGTGATCCTCGGCGCCATCGGCGCGACCTTCGCAGCCTCCATTTGAAAACTCCGGTCCCGCGATGCATTTCCTGCACGGAATTTTCGGTCTCGCCTGCCTGCTCGGCCTCGCCTTTCTCTTCAGCGAGGACCGCCGCGCCATTCCCTGGCGCGTGGTCGCGGCCGGCGTCGCTTTGCAGATCGCGCTCGCCGTCCTGCTGGTGAAATTCCCGCCGGCCAGCGCCTTCATGGCGGGCCTCGCCGCCGCTGTCGGCGCGCTCGATCGCGCGACCGAGGCGGGAACGAGCTTCGTCTTCGGATATATCGGCGGAGCGCCTCTGCCCTTTGCGCCCGATGGCAAGGGCTCGCCCCTGGTGCTGGCGTTCCAGGTCTTTCCGCTCATCCTGGTGATCGCCGCGCTGTCGTCCCTGCTGTTCCATTGGGGGATCATGCAGAAAATCGTCGCCGGCATGGCCTTCGTCCTGCGCCGCTCGGTCGGGATCGGGGGCGCGCTCGGCACCGGGGCGGCGGTGAATTTCTTCGTCGGCATGGTGGAATCGCCGATCCTGATCCGCCCCTATCTCGCGCAGATGCAGCGCGGCGAACTGTTCGCGCTGATGAGCGCCGGCATGGCGGGCATAGCCGGCTCGGTCATGGTGATCTACGGCCATATCCTGAGCGCCGTCATTCCCGAAGCCTTCGGCCATGTCCTGACCGCCGCCCTGATCTCAGCCCCGGCGGCCATCGCCGTCGCCGCCATCCTCATTCCCTTCGCGCCGCGCGCCGCGGGTGACGCCCAGATCGTGATCGAGGACCCGCCGCTCAATGCGCTGGAGGCTCTGGCGCGCGGCACGAATGACGGCGTGGTCATTCTCGTCAATGTGCTGGCGCATATCATCGTGCTGCTGGCTCTGGCGGCGCTGGTCAATTCCATCCTCGGCGCCTTGCCCGACATTTTCGGCGCGCCCCTGAGCCTGCAGCGCATATTCGCGTGGATTTTCCGGCCGCTCGCTTATCTCATCGGGATCGACACGCCCGACCTCGACGCGGCGGCGCGGCTGCTCGGCGTGAAAACCACGCTCAACGAATTCATCGCCTATGTCGATCTCGCCGCGACGCCGGCCAGCGCTTTGAGCCCGCGCTCGCGCCTCATCCTGCTCTACGCCTTGTGCGGCTTCGCCAATTTCGGCTCGGTCGGCATATTGGTCGGGGGCTTGAGCGCCATGGCGCCGGAGCGCAGGCACGACATTATCGCGCTGGGCTTCCGCGCGCTTGCCGCGGGAACGCTGGCCTCGCTGATGGGCGGCGCCACGATCGGCGCACTCAGCTGAGGGGCCCGCCGGCCGGCCTGGATCGCTATGGCGGACAGGCGGCGCCGCGGCGCGAAAAAGGCGCTGCAACGCGCAAATTCTCGTCTTGCCTCGACCTCCGATCCGGGCGAGTTTGTTCGAAAGCGCGCCGAGCGAATCCGATTCCCGGCGCGCCGCGCTTTTTCGAAGGAGCTTCCATGACGGAGCAAATCCCGCGCCCAGCGGCAACGGAATCCGGCGGAGACCTGTTCAAGTGCATCGCCCTTGTCCTTCAGGGCGGCGGCGCGCTCGGCTCCTATCAGGCGGGCGTTTATGAGGCGCTGGCCGAGGCGAATATTCATCCCGATTGGGTCGCCGGCATTTCCATCGGCTCCATCAATTCGGCGCTGATCGCGGGCAATCCGCCCGAGAAGCGGGTGGAAAAGCTGCGTGAATTCTGGGAGACGGTGACCGAACCGCCGCTCGGGCCGTTCGGTCTGCCCTACAATCCCCACGCCAAACATATCAACGAAAACCTTCACCGCGCCCTCAACCAGTTTCGCGCCTTCGGCGCGGCGGCCCTCGGCGCGACCGGATTTTTCAAGCCGCGCGTCCCCTCGCCGCTCGTCTGGCCGGAGCACAACCCCAGCGCGCTCGGCTATTACGATGTTTCGCCGCTCAAAAGCACCCTGGAGCGCCTGGTCGATTTCGACCGGATCAATTCCGGCGCGACGCGCCTCAGCGTCGGCGCGGTGAATGTCCGCACCGGCAATTTCACCTATTTCGATACCAAGACCCATCGCATCGACTTCCGTCACATCATGGCGAGCGGTTCGCTGCCGCCGGGCTTCCCGGCGACCGAGATCGACGGCGAATTTTATTGGGACGGCGGCATCGTCTCCAACACGCCGCTGCAATGGGTGCTCGAATCGCACCCGCGCCGCGACACGCTCACCTTCCAGGTCGATCTGTGGAGCGCCACCGGCGACTTGCCGCGCGACCTCGCCGAGGTGGAAACGCGGCAGAAGGACATTCAATATTCAAGCCGCACCCGCGAAGCGACCCATCAGGTCATCAACATGCAACGCCTGCGACGTATCTTCCGCCGTGTTTACGAGCACTTGCCGGAAGAAATCCGCGCTTTGCCCGAAGTCGAGTATCTGGCGAAGGAATCGAACGAATCCGTCTACAACATCGTCCATCTGATCTATCACGCCAAGAGCTACGAGGGCGTGGTCAAGGATTTCGAATTTTCCCGCCGCACGATGGAGGAGCACTGGAGCGCCGGCTATTCGGCCGCCCGCAAGGCGCTGGGGCATCCGGAAGTGCTGCGACGGCCCCACAATCGCGAAGGATTCTGCGTTTTCGATTTCTCTCACGAAGCCTGACGCCCGCCATACGCCCCTTGAAGGAGCAAGACATGAAAGAAGACGACGTCCGTCGGCAGGCTTTCGCCATGCCTTTGACGAGCCCGGCCTATCCGATCGGGCCTTATCGCTTCGTCAATCGCGAATATATGATCATCACCTATCGCACCGATCCGGCCAAGCTGCGCGAAGTCGTGCCGGAACCGCTGCAGGTGGAAGAACCGCTGGTCAAATACGAGTTCATCCGAATGCCGGACTCCACCGGCTTCGGCGACTATACCGAGACCGGACAGGTCATTCCGGTCACGTTCGAGGGCCGCAAGGGCGGCTACACCCATTGCATGTTCCTCAATGACCATCCGCCGATCGCCGGCGGTCGCGAATTGTGGGGCTTTCCGAAAAAACTGGCCAAGCCGCGCCTTCATGTCGAAATCGACACTCTGGTCGGCCATTTGCATTACGGGCCGGTGGAAGTCGCCGTCGGGACCATGGGCTACAAGCACAAGCAGGCGGATCTCGCCGCGGTGAAGGCCTCGATGGAGGCGCCCAACTTCCTGCTCAAAATCATTCCGCATGTCGATGGAACGCCGCGCATTTGCGAAATCGTCGAGTACAAGCTCATCGACGTGAACCTCAAAGGCGCCTGGACGGGGCCGGCGACGCTCGACCTGTTTTCCCATGCGCTTGCGCCGGTCGCGGAACTGCCGGTGCTCGAAGTGGTGTCCGCCGTTCATATTCTCGCCGACCTGACGCTCGATCTCGGCAAGGTCGTTCACGACTATCTGGCCTGACCGCCGGAAGCTCGACGCGCGAGTGATCCGCCCCGCCCGAGCGGGGCGGCAATCGAGCTTTGCCGAGAAGCTTTGCCGACGAAGAACGCTGTCTGTTGCGGCAATACAACGCGGCGACGGAAACAAGCGCAAAGCCTCCGCTCCGCTTGATCGTCCAAACAGCGGAACATAGCATTCGGCAGAATCATGGCATTAACGCGCAGTTTGTTTAAGGCGCGGTAAACACGCCGGGAACGGATATTTGATGAACCAGTATCGCGGCATGTCCCGGCCCTCGCGCCGACGGTCCGGCGCGCCGCCCTGCCGCCGGTTCGCTCGGCTTCCCGCCCTGCTCCTGCTCGCGCCGCTCGCCGCCTGTTCGGTCGGGCCGAAATTCGTCGCGCCGGACGCGCCGCTCGGCCTGAAATGGCGCGAGGCGCGCAATCCTGCCGTGAAAACCCGCCGCGAGGACTACCGCAACTGGTGGACGGCCTTCCGCGACCCGACCCTGAACCGCCTGGTCCTGATCGCCTATGACCAGAACCTGACGCTGATGGAGACCGGCGCCCGCGTGCTCAAGGCCCGCGCGATTTTGGGCCAGGCCATCGGCGAGGTCTATCCGCAAAGCCAGCAACTCAACGGCTCGGGCGATTACATCAAGCTTCCGCGCACGGACGCCTCCACCAACCCCAGCAATGCGATCGGCAACAATTTCTGGCGCGTCGATCTCGGCGGCCAGGTCGCGTGGGAGATCGACCTTTGGGGCAAGTTCCGGCACGGGGTCGAATCGGCCGACGCCGCCTATCTCGCCTCGATCGCTACTTACGACGACGTGCTGGTTACTTTGATCGGCGACGTCGCCAATGATTATATCGCGGTCCGCACCCTGCAGGCGCAGATCGCCATCGCCAAGGCGAACGTAATCAAGCAAAGGGAGGCGCTGGACATAGCGCAGGCCCGCTACAAGGGCGGCGCCACTTCCGAACTCGACGTCTTCCAGGCCAAAAACGTCCTCGCGCAGACCGAGGCCGCGATACCGCAATACAGCGCCCAATTGCAGAAGCAGGAGAACGCCCTGTGCGTCCTGCTCGGCGAGCCGCCGCAGACCATTGACAGTCTGCTCAACCGCTCGCGCGGGATTCCCGCGCCGCCCGCGACCGTCGCGGTCGGCATTCCGGCCGATCTCCTGCGCCGCCGCCCGGACGTGCGCGCGGCCGAGCTGAAGGCGGTCGCGCAAGGAGCGCAGGTCGGCATCGCCGAGGCGGATCTCTATCCCGCCTTCACCCTGGGCGGCGCGTTCGGCACGCTCGCGAGCACCGCGAACGGCGCAACCCTCAAGCCCTTGTTCACCCAGCCGAGCCTCACCTTCGCCTTCGGCCCGTCCTTCAGCTGGCCGATCCTGAATTACGGCCAGATCACCAACAACGTCCGCGCCCAGGACGCCGAATTGCAGGCGCTGCTGATCAATTACAAGAACACCGTGCTCAAGGCGCAGCGCGAGGTCGAGGATGGATTGAGCGGCTTCCTCCAGGGCCGCCATCAGGTCGTCCTGCTCAAACAGAGCGTCGCGGCCGCCAGCAGCGCCCTCACCGTGGCGCTCGCCCAGTACCAGCTCGGCACGCGCGACTTCACCACCGTGCTGACAGCCGAGCAGAATCTCTATCAGGCGCAGAACAATCTGGTCGCGGCCGAAGGCAATGTTTCGGTCAGCCTGACCATGGCCTATCGCGCGCTCGGCGGCGGCTGGCAGATCCGCTGGGGCCGCGATTTCGTCACCGCCTCGGTCGCCAACGAAATGCGCTCCCGCACCAATTGGGGCGAACTGCTCCCGCCCGCCGGCAAAAAGGCGCCGGCGACGCCCGGGCTTCCCGGCCCGTCTGACCTCGGACCGACTGTGAGGCCGCCGCAATGGTGATCGCGATGAAAGACGTCTTCCGCTTCTCCGCGCGCCGCGGACTTGCGCCTTTGTGGCTCGCAGCCGCCCTTGCCCTCTTCGCCGCCGCGGCGGCGCCCGCCGCCCAAGCGCAGGCGCAATCGGCGCCGCCGCAAATTCCGGTGATGCTGCCGAAGATGCAGACTGTCAGCGACACTCTGGAGATCGTCGGCAACGCAGCGGCGATCAACCAGGTCAAGCTGGTCGCGCGCGTGCCCGGCTATCTGGAGCAGATTCATTTCGAGGACGGCGCGATCGTCAAGAAGGGCGACCTGCTCTTCACCGTCCAGCAGGACCAGTACAAGGCCCAGCTCCAGCAGGCCCAGGCCCAACTCGAAGCGCAGGTCGTGGCGCGCGACCACGCCAAGCTGGAAGTCGGGCGCTACACCGCGCTGCTGGCGAAACACGCGACCTCGCAGGTCGAGGTCGATCATTGGGTGTTCCAGGAGAAGACCGCCGAGGCGAATATCAAGGCGGCGCAGGCGCAGGTCGCGATCGCCCAGCTCAATCTCAGCTACACGGAAGTGCGCGCGCCGTTCGACGGCCAGATGGGCAAGCACCTGATCGATGCCGGCAATATGGTCGGCGCCAGCGCCCAAACGGCCGTGCTCGCCGAGATCACCCAGCTCAATCCGATCTATGTCGTCGCCAATATCAGCTCGCAGCAGGCGTTGCAGATCCGCGCCAATCTCGACCAGCGCCGTCTGACCCTCGCCGAACTGCACAAGGTTCCGATCGAGGCCCAACTCTCCGACGAAAAAGGATTCCCGCACAAGGGAACGGTGGAATATGTCGCGCCCGCGATCGATCCCACCACCGGCACGCTCTATGTCCGCGGCGTTCTCCCCAATCCGACGCGGACCTTCCTGCCGGGCATGTTCGTCAAGATTCGCCTGCCGATGGGCAAAATCGAAAAGAGCGCCCTGCTGGTCCCGCAGACGGCTTTGCAGGAGGATCAGGGCGGCCGTTATCTGCTCATCGTCAATGACGGCAATGTCGTCGAAAAGCGTTATGTCCAGCTTGGCCAGACGGTCGGCGCGATGCAGACGATCAGCGACGGCCTCAACCGCACCGACCGCATCGTGGTCGGCGAATTGTGGCGCGTCTCGGCGGGCATGACGGTGACGCCGAAATTAACGACGGCCGCGCAATAGCCGGAACAGGAAACAAGCCGATGATGTCAAAATTCTTCATCGAGCGTCCGGTGCTGGCCAATGTGCTGGCGATCGTGCTCGTCGTCATCGGCGCGGTGGCGCTCTACCGCCTGCCAGTCTCCGAATATCCCAATGTCGTCCCGCCCACGGTGCAGGTGACGGCGAGCTATCCCGGCGCCAGCGCCCAGACCGTGCTGAACACCATCGCGCTGCCGATCGAGAACCAGGTCAATGGCGTCGACCATATGCTTTATATGGAATCGACCAGCGCGCCGGACGGCACCTATGTCCTGACCATAACCTTCGCCATCGGCACCGATCCGAACATCGACCAGGTTCTGGTGCAGAACCGCGTCCAGCTCGCCTTGGCCTCGCTGCCGGAGCCGGTCCAGGCCCAGGGCGTCAACGTCCAGAAGAAGAACACCTCGATCCTGCAGTTCGTGACGCTAAGTTCGCCGGACAACAAATATGACGCGCTTTTCCTGAGCAATTACGCGACGATCAATCTCGTCGACGCCCTCGCCCGCCTGCCCGGCGTCGGCAATGTCAAGGTTATCGGCGCCGGCGAATATGCCATGCGCATCTGGATGGATCCGGGCAAGCTGCAGAGCTTCAACCTCGATCCGTCGGACGTGATCAAGGCGATCCGTGAGCAGAATCAGAATATCGCCGCCGGCCAGGTTGGCGCGCCGCCCGCGCCGAAAGACGTCGAATTCCAATATACGATCGACGTCAAGTCGCGCCTCGACCAGCCGGAGGAATTCGGCAGCATCGTCATCAAGGACCAGACCGCGCAGGGCGGAAGGCTGATCCATCTCAGCGACGTCGCGCGGATCGAACTCGGCTCGCAGACCTACTCCCAGGAGTTCCGCCTCAACGGCAAGCCCGCGGCGGGCATAGCCATCTACCAGACGCCGGATTCGAACTCGCTGCAGGTCGGCAAGGAAGTCAAGGCGCTGATGGACCAGATGGCCAAGCGCTTCCCCCAAGGCCTCCAATATTCAATCCCCTACGACACGACCATTTTCGTCCGGGACTCGATCGCCGAGGTCTACAAGACGCTTTATCAGGCCGGCATCCTCGTCCTGATCGTGATCCTGGTCTTCCTGCAAAATTTCCGCGCAACCCTGGTTCCGGCGACGACCGTCCCGGTCACGATCATCGGCGCCTTCGCCGGCATGGCGGCGCTCGGCTTCACCGTCAATCTGTCCACTCTGTTCGGCATCGTGCTGGCCATCGGCATCGTGGTGGACGACGCCATCGTCATCGTCGAGGGCGTGACCAAATATATCGAACAGGGCATGCCCGGCGTCCCGGCCGCGATCAAGGCAATGGACGAATTGTTCGGCCCGATCATGGGCATCACCCTCGTCCTGATGTCGGTGTTCCTGCCCGCGGCCTTCGTGCCCGGCCTCACCGGCAATATGTTCGCGCAATTCGCGCTGGTGATCGCAGCCACCGCGCTGATCTCCGCCATCAACGCCGCCACCCTCAAGCCGACCCAATGCGCGCTCTGGCTGCGTACGCCTGTCCCGCCGGAAAAGCGCAATTTCTTCTTTCGCGCCTTCAACGCCATCTACGATCCGATGGAGCGCGGCTACGCCAATTTCATCGGCAAAATGGTCCATCGCAGCGGGCTGATGGTCATCATCGCCCTGATCGTCTCCGGCCTCGGCTTCTGGGGTCTGACCCGCATTCCCACCGCCTTCATTCCGATCGACGACCAGGGCTATCTGCTGGTCTCGCTGCAATTGCCCGAAGGCGCCGCCATGGGCCGCACCAGCGAGGCGTTGCAGAAGACGGCCGAACTTGCCCGCAAAATTCCGGGCGTCGATCGCGTGATCAGCGTCACCGGCATGTCCCTGCTCGACAACAGCGCTGACCTGTTCAACGCCGGCGCCGCCTGGGTCATGCTCAAACCCTTCGACGAGAGGCTCAAGGCCAAGGACGAGGATCTGCTCTCGCTTTACAAAAAACTGTCGGCCGCCCTCGCCAATCTTCCCGACGGTCAGGCCCGCGTCTTGCCGCCGCCCGCGATCCAGGGCATCGGCAACGCCGGCGGCTTCCAGATGCAGCTCGAACTGCTCGGCGGCAACACCAATTATGAAAAGCTCGGCAAACTCACCGATGCGATCGTCGCCGCGGCCGCCAAAGAGCCCTCGCTGCAGAATGTCCTGACCACTTATCGCAACGATGCGCCGCGCGTGACCCTCACCGTTGACCGCGACCGCGCGCAGCAGCTCCGGGTCCCGGTCGGCGACGTCTTCTCGACGCTCACCGATTATGTCGGCTCGACCTATGTCAACCAGTTCAACAAATTCGGGCTGTCGCTGCAGGTCTATGCCCAGGCGGATTCGCAATTCCGCCTGCGTCCCGACAACCTGCTGAACCTTTTTGTCCGCAGCCAGGACGGCAACATGGTGCCGCTCGGCGCGGTCGCCCATCTGGGCACGGCGGTCGGCCCGGCCCTCAATACGCTTTATAATCTTTACCCGTCCTCGACCATCGTGGGCGGACCCGCGCGCGGCTTCAGCTCCGGCCAGGCTTTGGCCACGATGGAGGCCATCGCCAAGAAAATCCTGCCCAGCGACGTCAGCTTTGAATGGACCGGGATGTCGTATCAGGAGAAGATCACCGGCAACCAGCTCTATTATGTCTTCGGCCTGTCGCTGCTGCTGGTCTATCTCGTTCTCGCTGGCCAATATGAGAGCTGGATCCTGCCGCTTGCCGTGCTTTCGGCGGTGCCGCTCGCCCTGCTCGGCCCCGTCATCGCCCTCACCAGCCTTGGCGTCGCCAACAATCTCTATACCCAGATCGGCCTGATGCTGCTGATCGCGCTGTCAGCCAAGAACGGCATCCTGATCGTCGAAGTCGCGCGCGAGAACCGGCTGTTGCACGGCATGTCGATCCTCGACGCCGCCAAGGAAGCGTCCCGCGCCCGCTTCCGCCCGATCCTGATGACCTCCTTCGCCTTCATTCTCGGCGTGCTGCCGCTGGTGCTCGCTACCGGCGCCGGCGCCAATGCGCGGCGCTCGCTCGGCATCAGCGTGTTCAGCGGCATGATCGCCTCGACCTGCCTCGCCGTGCTGTTCGTGCCGTCGTTCTTTGCCGTGCTGCAGCGCTTCGAGGAATCGCGCAAGGCGAAGAAACAGCCCGCCCCCGCCGCTCCGGCCGAGCCGGCGGCGAAGGAAGGTTGAATCAGTCCTCGTCCGCCCAGCGCAGCGATTGAAAGGCCCGCGCAATGGCGATGGCGCGGGCCTCGCGCGTCGCCTCGGTCCCGTCGTCCCTGATGTCGGCGCAGGCGGCGCGGGCGGTCTCCAGCAGCGCGGCCTTGGGATATGGCGCGCGCGTGCGACCGGGAAAGGCGCGATAATCGCAGGCGCAGACCGTCATCAGCCGCGCGAAGACGTCCGGCGCGTCGAAGGCGCCGAGCCGCTCCAGCATCAGGGCGACCGGGCCGGCGCGCATTTTCGACACGCGATGCACCCTTTCGCTTTCCGCCAGCGCCGTCAGCGCCAGTTCGCGGCAGTCCGCCGGCGCGGCGAAGCGCGCGGCGATCGCCTCGACGCGCGGACAACCGCGCTCGATGTGCTTGTAATGGACGGGAAGATGCTCCTTCGGCGAATCGGCCTTGCCGACATGCATCGTCAGCAAGGCGAAGCGCACGGCGAGCGGCGCCTCACAAAAAGAAGCTTCATCCAGCGACGCGAGAACGTGTTCGCCGAGATCGACCTCGCCCGGCTGGTCGGACAGCAAGGGCACGCCAAACAGAGCCTCGACCTCCGGCAAGATTTGCTCCAGCGCGCCGCATTCGCGCAAATTGCCCAACATTTTCGCCGGCGCGGACCCCATCAACCCGCGCGCCAGTTCCGGCCAGACTCGCGCCGGCGCAAGGTCGAGCAGAAATCCGGCGTCGGTCTGCCTGTAGAGCAGGTCGAGTTCCTCGTCATCCGGGGCGCCTTCGGCTTCCGCGAGCAGCGCGGCGTGCCGCAGAATGCCGAGCGCGGGGTCAGTCTGGACAATTTCATTCAAGAGCGGGGGCATGTCGTCTTCGGCCATGGCGGTCACTTCACAGGTTCGCTCCACCCAAGCAAGGGCCTTGCCAGCCCTGCAACGAGACGCAAAATGTCGCGACGGCGCCATCCTTGAACTCGACGGCGTTAAGGGAGGGCCAATGAACCACCAGGAAAAATTCCACGAATTCCGCAAGTACTACAGCGATCCGACGCTGAGCGTCCTGACCGTGCTTCTGGCGCTCCTGCTTTTTGTGGCCGCGCCACTCCAGGCGACGCTCGGCTTCTCTTTCCTGCCGCTCGGCGTGGCGATCATTCTGGTGATGGGGGCCGGCGTTTATATTCTCTCGGGGCGCTGGATCATTCTCATTCCCCTCGCGATCGCCGCCGTCCTGCGCTTCGCGTTGACGCTTCGGCGCGAAGTGCAGGACCTGCAGCATTCCCATGTCTATCTCATTGCGAGCCTGTGGCTGACCCTCTCGGTCACCTTCGCGGTCGTCGTCGCCCGCGCCGTTTACGCGGCCGGCACGATCACGGTCCATCGGATCGTCGGCGCCATTCTGGTCTATCTGCTGATCTCGCTCGTCTTCGCCTCGCTCTATCTCTTCGTCGGCGCAACCTTTCCCGGCGCCTTCGACAATCTGACCATAGCCGACACGCCGGAACTCGGCGCCAACGTGATCTATTTCAGCCTGACGACCCTCACCTCGGTCGGCTTCGGCGATATCACCCCCGTCCATCCGATCGCCCGCAGCCTGTGCAATCTCGAATCGATCTGCGGCCAGCTCTACCCGGCGATTCTGCTGGCGCGGCTGGTCTCGCTTCATCTGGAACAAACAAAATAGGCGGCTCTGGCCTTGCGGCGCGTTTGGCCGTAAAGAGCCCGCGAGGAGTTCGATTCATGGATTTCGATGCGGTCGTCATAGGCGCCGGCGTGGTCGGGCTCGCGGTCGCCCGCCAATTCGCGGATGCGGGACGCGAGGCTCTCGTCCTCGAAGCGGAAAAGACCATCGGCGTCCATACCTCGTCGCGCAATTCCGAAGTCATCCACGCCGGCCTCTATTATCCCGAGAACAGCCTCAAGGCGCGCCTATGCGTCGAGGGTCGCAAGATGCTTTACGCTTTTTGCGCCGAGCGCGGCGTTCCGGCGCAGCGCCTCGGCAAGCTCATCGTCGCGACCGACGAAAGACAGATTCCCAAGCTCGAAGCCCTGCATCGGCGCGGAATCGCCAATGGCGTGGACGATCTCGTCCCGCTCAGCCGGGAGGAGGCCCGCCGCCTCGAACCCGAGGTCGAATGCGTCGCCGCTTTGCTGTCACCTTCGACCGGAATCGTCGACAGCCACGCCCTGATGCTGGCGCTGCAAGGCGACGCTGAAGCGAAGGGCGCGCAATTCGTCTTTCAGACCCGTGTGACCGGGATCGCGCCGCAGGGGGACGGCTATCAGGTCCGAACGGCGGGCGGCGACACGGTCTCTTGCGCTGCCGTCGTCAATTGCGCCGGCCACGGCGCCCATGAGATCGCGCGGCGGATCGAGACCTATCCCGCGGACCTGATTCCGCCGCGCTTCATGGCCAAGGGCAATTATTTCACGGTATCCGGCCGCACGCCCTTCTCACACCTCATCTATCCCATGCCAGTCGAGGGCGGCCTCGGCGTGCATGTGACCCTCGATCTCGGCGGACGGATGCGCCTTGGCCCCGATGTCCAGTGGGTGGACGAACTGGACTACACGCCGATGTCCGGCCAGGAAGAGGAATTTCGCGAGGCGGTGATGCGCTACTGGCCGGGAATCGAAAAACGCGAAATCGCCAGCGCCTATTGCGGCATCCGCCCCAAGATCACCGGCCCCGGCGCCGACAACGCCGACTTCCGCATCGACGGCCCGGAGTTGCACGGCATGGCGAATCTGGTGAACTTCTTCGGCATCGAATCCCCCGGTTTGACGTCCTCGCTGGCGCTTGCGGAACACGCGGCCAATCGCTTGTTTGAGCGATGATCGACCTAGCATGCGTATCTGATTGCCGACAGGACGCAGCCTATCAGACGCGGTTTAAGCGATTTGCCGCATATCCATCACTGTCTTAGGGATCGCTCACTTCCGATTATCAATCCAAAGATGGGCCGCAATACGCACCGCATCCTCCACCGACAGTTCCCGATCTGAGCTAGCCGCAGAACCCCAATCTTCAGGGAAAGCTTGTCCGTTCTGGCGACCGAGATATTTCCTCGCGACGTAAGCGTTCGAATCGCGGAATCTTTCAAGGAATTCGCGCCCTGCTTGCTCGTCTTGCGGCCCATCATCCTTACCCGAAATCGATTCCAAACATTTCATAATATTCCCACGTTGTTCATTAAGCCTTCCATCCACCAGATAAGGGACATATTTATTAAATAAGCGCAGGAACTCCAGCGTCTTTCCATCGAGAGAGCGATTCGTTACAGACTCTCCAAGCAGCAACGGACCAAATAAATCCGCAAGCCCAGCGGTCGCCAAGAAATCATGAACAACATCACCACCGTTAAGAATAACATCGTCGTAGCTTCTGACATGAATGTTTTTAACACAGAATACTTCGCTCCAACGATCAAGAAGCGTCTTGAAATTAAGAAGAGGTGAATTTATATCATTTGGATAAACAAACTCTCTGACGTTTCCAGACTTCAGAGAAGTTGAATACATACTCCATAATAATTTGTCTTGCCTCCTTATATAGACAATAACGTCAATATTCTCAGAAAAATTTAGTAATAGGCGCTTCAATGCGCCAATCTGATCGAGCTCAGGAAGCCGAGAAGAACAGTGCTCGTTAGACAATATGATGGTATGATAGGCGCTTTCTGCTATTTCAGCAGCAAAATCAGACAGAAAATGTTCTATCTTTGTATCAACGTCAGGCACTGTTGCACGCAAGTCTTCAACGTTCGATCTACGCACGCAGAGAGTTAGTAATTTGTGATTCGGTTCACTGGCATTTCCTGCCGGGACACGAGGAAATAAAATGCCTTTCGACATTAGAAAGTCGCGTTCACGCGAGAGGAATTGCTGAATGCTTGTCGTTCCGGTTTTCTCGCAGCCGATATGCAGAACTATCCTTGGCATCCTATCTAACATTTTTGAAACCTTACTGCGAAGCGGCAGAAGAAAAAACTCCCAAATCTTCACCAACCGCCGACCAGAATTGCCTCACTTCCATCGGATCCCCCAACGAAAATATCGCGTCGCAGAGGCTACGTTAGTCAGAGGTCCGCCGCAAGCGAGTGACTGGATCGACGGCCCGTGTTGTAGCCCCTTAAGTTTCGGACAGACACTCTCCGGCTTCGGCGGCCAAGCGATCCGCGATGAACTCGCGGGGTGAACGATAGCCAAGCGCGCGATGCGGATGGCGTGTGTTGTAATGCTCGAACCACGACGGCAGCAAGCGGATCACGGTTTCGGCGTCCGGCAGTGGCGACACGCGCGCGTAATCGCGTTTGATCGTGCGGACGAAGGCTTCGGCCATTCCATTCGATTGGGGGCTTTCGACCGGCGTGGTCAGCGGCTCAAGGCCGATTTCGCGGGCAAAATGTTTCGTGTCGCCAGCGATGTAGCAAGACCCGTTGTCGGTCAGCCATTCGATCGGGCTGGGCAGGCGATTGACCGGGCCAAAGCGATATTCGACGGCGCTGACCATCAGGTCGCGGATGTCCTCGCCCTTGACGCCCGCCGTCGTGGCGACATGGCCGAGGGCTTCCCGGTCGCAGCAATCAAGCGCGAAGGCGACGCGGACTTTTTCGGCATTGTCGCAAGCGATCTCGAAGCCGTCGGAACACCAACGCAGGTTGGAGCGCAGAACGGCGATCTTGCCGTCATGCCGGCGGTTTTCGCCGCCGCCGGCATGACGTTGAAGCAACAGGCCGTGCGCCCTCATCACCCGATAAACCCGCTTGCGGTTGACCGGCGCCGCGCCCTCGGCGCGTCTTTTGCGGCGCAGGTCGGCCCACACGCGGGCGTAGCCCCAGGACGGCTGTTCGGCGATGATCCCCTTGATCTCGCAGAGCAGATCGTCTTCCGGCAGGGGCGGTCGGCCCATGCGTTTGGCCGCGCCGCCGGCAATGCGCGCGGCGACATTCGAGCGGGCGACGCCGAGGGTTTCGCAGACGGCCTTCATCGCGAACCGTCCCGTGGATTGAGCGTCGGCAGCGACAACGACCGCAACATCCGTTTTTTTGAGCCTACGGCGACTTCAAGCGCCTCTTTGAGGATTTCGGCCTCCATCGACTTCTTGCCGAGCAGGCGCTGCAGTTCGCGCACCTGGTCGACCAAAGCCCTGTAGGCGGACGCCGGAACGACGTCCTCCTCGGCCTGCGTCGCGGTCAGGGCGCCTTGGTTCGCCAGCCGCCGCCAGGTGAACAGCTGATTGGGGGCGATGCCGTGACGGCGCGCGACAAGGCTAACCGTCATGCCCGGCTCCATCGTCTCGGCAATGATCGCCAATTTCTCCGCCGACGTGCGCCGACGCCGTCGTTCTCGGCCCGGCAGGACCTCACTCTTCGGATTGTCACCAGTCATAAACACCACATTACTCCTACCTCTTAGAACCCGACTCGAATTTCAATTCTGACTGGCTTTTGCCCTCGCCAGCCTTCGCATGAGAAGGAAAGCCAGGGCCAATTGCAGCCACGCGAGGGCGGATTCGATGGTCGCCTCGAAGTCTTTTGACAGACGGCGCGCGCGATTGATCCAACCGAGCGTCCTTTCGACGACCCAGCGTTTCGGCAGCACCGTAAATCCTTTCACCTCTTTATCGGTTCGCTTGACGACGGTGATGGAAATGCGGCTCGCCTCGAAGGCTGCGCGCTTGGCTTCATCACCCTGATAACCCCCGTCGACGAAGGACATTTTCACCCACGGGCTCTTGCGATGCACGGCCTTCAGCAACGGCGCGAGAGCGTCGCGGTCCTGCACGTCGGCGGTCGTGATCTGGCATTCGATGGGCAGACCGATCGTGTCGACGGCGAGATGGCGCTTGCGCCCCTTGACCTTCTTGCCCGCATCGAAACCACGGGGGCCGCCGGCTTCCGTCGTCTTGACAGATTGGCTGTCGACGACGACAGCCGTCGGCGCGGCCTCACGGCTTTCCGCTTCGCGGGCGTCCATCACGAGAACGCTGATGATTTGCGCCCACACGCCGCTGTCGCGCCACGCGTAGAAGCGGTTTTGCACGGTCGTGAACGGCGGAAAATCCTTCGGCAGATATCGCCATGGGCAGCCGCAGCGGATCAAATAAAACAAGGCGTTGAGAATGATCTGGGCATCTGTCGGCTTGCGTCCGCGCCGTTTGGGCGGCGGCAACAGCGGCGAAATCAGCGCCAGTTCGGCCTCCGACATATCGCTTGAATAGCGCGCCCGAATGACTTCATACTTCGCGCGATCGGCCTCGCTCCACGGCATCGCGAATCTCCCAAAGTTGTTGCAAACCAAGGGAATCAAGGGCCGCGAGGCCGGTCAACCAATTTCAGGTCAGGCTCTTAGCGAAGTGGGAGTGCCTGTCCGGCGACTTACGGGGCTATTTCAACCCGTTGATGATATTGCCACATTAATCCTGCACAGTTAGACTCTAGCAACGTGATAAAAAGCCGCTCTCTTTGCGGGAATCCTAACCCTCTCAGAGAGGATATGCTCATGCAAAGCGGGAGCCTCCGCCTTTTCGCCGCTGCTGCAGCTATATTGACGACACTTCTGTTGGAGCCGTCCTGGGCCGCGTCCCGTCCCGAAATCTGGTTCGCGCCCGCCCCGGGGCATACGGACCCCGCGAGCGGCAATTCCGCGGGCGTCTCCGATTATCAAAAGCTGTTCGACCCCAACGCCGATTGGCGGCGCGCCGCCTCAAATGTCCGTCTTTTCCAGTTCGGTGTGAACTACACGCGAAAGGCTTCGGATGACAACTTCCGCCAAGCGATAGCATTCCTGAAACAGCACCACATCGCCCTCGCCATCGGGATCGGGTTGTTGCCCTCTGCGGCGCCCTGCCCCCACCTTGAAGGCTTCGATACCGACCAATTAAGAATTGCGCGGCATATCGAGAGCTTGGGCGGACAAATCGATTATGTTGTGGCGGACGCGCCCCTTTTAGGAGGTTACGAAAGCAGTCCGAAGCCCGGCTGCAACCAGCCAATTGATGTCCTCGCGCGCCGAGCGGCCGAAACCGCAAAGGCGATCCGCTCTGTGTTCCCCAATGTAAAATTCGTCGACGTCGAGGCAGTTTCAAACTTCAAGGATCCGAATACCGCTAAACTGATTTCGGACTGGCATGCTGCGTTCGCATCGGCGTTTGGGGAGCCTTTTGCCGCCTTCGAATTCGATGTCAACTGGCACAGCCTTTGGCAAGCTCGCGTTCGCTCGGTGTTCGCACAAATGCGACGCGATCACATGCCCGTCGGAGTGATCTGCGACGGCAGCCAGGAAGACGGCGCAGACGCCGCCTGGCTCGCAAGCGCCCAAGCGCATTGTTCCGAATTTCCACAAGCGGTCGGCAGCCAGCCCGACATCGTCATTTTTCAATCCTGGTTCCCGCACCCAACCCGCGCTCTCCCGGAGAGCGACCCAACCAGTTTCACACACCTAATCCTGGATTATGCGGCGCATCAGCATCATTGAAACATGCGCCGATATTACTACGTCAGGCCCGCACATCAGCGCCGGCGGCGGAAAGCCAAATCTGTTTCAGGTCGTCCGGCATGATTTCGGCGGGCAGAGCCCTGAATGCATCGACGGCGAGTTTTATTCCCGCGCCCGCATATTCGATCACCGCATCATGAGCCGCCCGAATCGCAGGATCGGATAACAAGCGCACCATTTCCTGGTCGACCAAAACAGCGCGCTCAAGCGCCCGTTCGTCGGGAACTTGGCCTGTCTCGCGGATTAGATTGAGGGCGTTCGAGAAGCTGATCTGCAAGCGACCTTCCTTCAATCCGAAATCGGCGAACAAATGCTCTCTATTTGCGATCCGATCGCCATAGCCGCGCGCCTTCTTCCAAATGAATTCTCCCGCGGACCTCGTATAATAATGGTTGATCCACGCATGTGTCGCGCTTGGAAAATCGCAAATAGAAGGATCCCGAGACACGCTGTAAATATGCGGAGATCGGCATTCATTGACGAAGTTTATGTTCTCATTGGCCATTGCAATGGGATAATGACAATGGGAATTCAAAAATTTGTTTGACCTGAAAATCGTCTTTATATGCCGATTCGTTTCCGCTTGCCGCGAGACGAATCGGCGGACGGTTAGTTCATCGGCCCACGTCTGTTGTCCATTGGCCCCGAAAAAATTCCAGTTCAAGGCGATGGCGTCGGGAGCGACCTCTTCCTGCCAAGCCAAATAGGCACCAAGAGACTTATAGGCGTCGAAATCGAGCATAATGAATTCATCAGCGTCGATAATCGCCGCCCATCGGTAGTTGAGGATTTGCGGCAAGACGGAAAGAGCATGTCCATAGGCTTTGAACTGGGGCGGCGTCGCGCCGTGTTCGCTATTCTCAAGCCACGTGATCAGGCCTGCGTGCGCCAATGCGGCGAGCAGGGAATCGGAATTGTCCGTATTGTCATTGCTATAGACAAAAACGTCTTCAATTCCGAGGCAGCGATGCCAGGCGAGCCACTCCAGAAGATAGGGCCCCTCGTTGCGAACCGTCGCGATCAGACAGATTTCCTTCGACGGTTCCACATTCCGGCGCGTGACCGCGTTGAGCACGAAGGGCAGCGAAGCCGCGCTGATCGCCATGTCGCGCGTGGCGACCGGGTCGAAATCAGCCGTAACGCGCTCGAACCTCGGCCATTTCCCGCGCTCGGTCGGCGACTCACGCAGCCAGTTCGTGAGTCGCGGCAAAGCGTGATGAGCCCAGGGATCGCGCGGATATAGATTCGGCAGGCCCTGGCGCCAATCGTCGGATTTGACGAGCCAGTCGCTGAGGGCAGCGAGCTGTTCCGGTTGGATTTCGGCGACAGAAAAGGATTTGACAACTGCGCCGAGATTTCCGGCCGGCGCGCGGAACGCCGTCTTGATGGCGTCCGCCGAGATCAGATCGCCCTCGTTTCGCGCGAGCAATTCAACAATTTCACGTGTCGGGGCGGAAATCGTCTCCGGCGCGAGCGCCTCCAGGCGAAAGCTTTCCCATTCGCGGGCTTCGAGACGATTGATCTGGACGGGCTCCGCCGCATTCCCTTTGCGAGGAAAAGCGCACAAATAGCGCCCGGTGCTCGGATGGCGCAGATGAAAAAGCCCGCCCTCGAGCGTCTCCAGCGTCAGCCAGGCCATCCCTTGCGCGAATCGTTCTGCCCCGATGCTGAACTCGCGTGCTGGTTGTTCGGCAATCAAAACAATCTTGCCAGGACGGCTTTCGAATATGCAACCATAAAGGGGAACGAACTGGGCGGTCGGCGAAATTTCGGCCGGGACCACGAGCGCGGACCTCTCGGCCCGCGACACTACGACATAAGTGCCGTGAAAGGAAACAATGCTAAAGTAACCCACTGGCGTACGTGTCGCAGAATCGATCCGCACTCCCTCATTGGTCATCGGGCGTTCCGGTCCTGGATGAGCTTCAAGGGAGGTCATCAGTGCGGCTTTCAATATCCCTGACGCGCATGAACTCAAACTCTTGCAGAAATACATGCTCCTTCCGCATCTTAGACGACCTATTTTGCTCTCATCACGATATAATCCTGCACCCCGACGTTAGCCGATGTATAGCACGCCAAAATATCGAAATATTTACTCCACTTTTCTAAAATATATTTTCGCCCGTGAAATGTTGAACGGTAATAGGTTTGCGCTTCCAGCTTCGAACCCAGGTTCGTGTCGATCAGACTATCACTGAATCCAAACTTCGACACTTCCAACAAAACATCACCCCTTGAACGAGATACGTCAAAAAGCGCCATCTCGCTGTGTACTGTCATAATCACTGGCGAGCCAGTCTTGACGACCCGCCGCAATTCTTCAAGCCAAGCGAATTGGACGCCTTCGGTCAGGTGGGTGAAAACGGAAATTCCATAAACCGTGTCGAACAATTGATCCGCGAAAGGCAAGGGAGGCAAGAGCCGCGAGCGAACGAATTCAAGCTCCGGGTAGCTCTTTTGTCCGAATTCGATGTTGAAATCGTCAATGTCTGTCCCCACTAACCTTAGGTCGGGAGCAAAGTAATGTTTGATCGGAAGAGCGACGCGCCCCGCACCGATGCCCCAATCCAGGCAATTTTTGAAATCACGAAATTCTTTCCTGAAATGAGCTTTCAGGATTTCATTTAACCGGTAAGCCGTATTGAAGCCGCTCACTGCAAATTGTTCAATCGTACTGGTCGGCCCCGATACCCTGGTCACATTCTCAACGGTCATGGAAGTTATGTAACTAGGAATTTTTGCGGGAACGGCCACACTGCAAACAGCCTTGCAACGATTGGCGAGCTCAGAATCGTCCGTCAGCTTCAGGACGACATAACGAACGTTTGCTTCAGGCGTCAATACGATCTTGACGGTCCATTCCTGTAATCCCAGCGCCGACCAATAGGGGCTGCGCTCCGAAGAAACCTTGAACTCGTTGATTTCAGCGCCGGTACAGACGATATCGAACTTGAAATCGGCGGGCCCGATGACCCGCGGCCATATCGTCCACACCCCATCCTTCACAAACCCATCCCGAAGCCTTATATTTACAAAGTTTTTATCGAAACCGAAAAAGCTTTCTTTCCCATCAGTATTTGCGCTGATAACCGACGGAAGTCTTACATTGGTCTGCCTGACGCCGATACCGGTGTCTCGATCCTCAACACGAATATCATGACCGACAAGCGGATCGAGAGGCCGAGGAAAAATAAAACGAAATCCTGAATTGCCGTCTGAGATCTTCTTATCCTTTAGATCCTGCCGAAAATTACGTGCAATTGCAGTCCCAATTTCTGCATTGTCGACGAATATCCTGACGAAACGGCTTTCCCCAAATTCTTCGCCCGCAAGCCATCCCGCGACCTGGGTGTTGTCGGCAATATCTATGGCCCCAATAACCTTCATCTTAGCGCTCCGCGACAGATCAAGAATGCAAATAACTTTCCGCCATCGCATCCCACGCCGCGCCCTCGTCCCAGCCGTAGGCGGCGGGGTCGATGAGGTCGGTGTTGATGCGGGCCAGGGGCTCGGAGAAGTCGGTTTGGGTCAGCAGGCGGACGCCGCATTCGAGTCCCAGGCGCGGCCCGAGTTCCGCCGCCACCCTCTGGGCGAAGGCGCCCTGGGTTTCGACATAGCCGCAGGGGCCGAAGCGCCGCCCTTCCCGCTTCTCCACGCATTCCGCGACGAAGCCGGCATAGGCCAGAGCCAGCAGATCGACATGGATATTGTCGCGCAAATAGCGCGGGGTGCGGACCTCGGCCGTCTCGCCCTTGCGCCAGGTGTTGACCAGATAGGCGCCGAAACGCGGCTCCTCGAACGGGCCGAACGGATTGGCGATGACGAATTTGCCGAGGGGCAGGCCGACAATCGTGCACCAATATCTGATGACCTGCCAGGTCAGACCTTTCGAGAGGCCGTAAGGCGAAAAGGCGCGCATTGGCGCATTGCCCGCGCCTTCGTCCTGCTCGAACACGCTGCCCGTCGCGATCACCGCCTTCAGGCCGTTTTTGGCCAGGCCTTCGAGCACGGCGCGCAGGTTGCGGGTGTTGGCCGCGACCGCCCCAACCACGTCGAAATCCATGCTGCGGTAATCCGCGACATGGGCCGCGTGATGGCATAGAGCGTCGAACGGCGTCGAGGCGACGAGATCCATGAATTTCTCGTCGCCAAAGGCGCATTCCGGCACGATTTCGGCGAATTGCCGCAGACGCTCGACCCTTTTGCCGCGCACCCCGGAATAGCTGTCCGGAGCCCCCCGCAACGGCGCCACCACCCTGGCGCCCCGCGCGGCGAGCTTTTCGGCCATCCACATTCCGGAAAAAGAACTGGCGCCGGTCAACAAAACCTTCATTTCAGGCCCCGCAGACGCTCCGGCTGGTGGAAGGCCTCATTGAAATCGGGCCAGTTGGCGTCCTTGGGCGACAATTCCACCGGCTGGATCGGCCATTCGACGCCGAATTTAGGGTCGTTCCAGCGCACGCCGCGTTCGGCCTCGGGCGCGTAGAAGCTCGAAACCAGATAAAGCGCCTCGGTGTCCGGCTCCAGGGTCAGGATGGCGTGGGCAAAACCGCGCGGCACATACATCATCAGGCGATTGTCGGCGCTCAGCGTCTCGCCGAACCATTTGCCGAAAGTCGGCGAATCCGGGCGCAGGTCGACGATCGCGTCCCACAGCGCGCCGCGCACGCAGCGCACCACCTTGACTTCCGCCGCGTCGCCAAGCTGGTAATGCATGCCGCGCAGGGTGCCCTTGGCGCCCGACAGCGAATTATTCACGTTGACGAAGCGGGTTTCCAAACCTGCCGTGGAAAACTCCTTTTCGCAGAACATGCGGGCGAAAAAGCCGCGGTCGTCGCCGCGCTTTTCCAGTTCGATCACCCGCGCGTCCTTCAAGGGCGTTTCGTGAAAAATCATCTCATTTCCTCGTTAAGGCGGGCATCTGAAGAGGCCACATGGCCCGTCAATAAGACGTGCGTCCAAAGGCGCCCTTATACCCTTTCCAGGAATTCTTCGTTCCAGCGCAGATCGGGGGTGAGCCGCCCCGCCTCGATATGGGCCTGCAGCATCTTCAGCCGCATGAACGGCGAGCTGCGAAACTCGGCGTCGGCGAAGCCCATGCCCGCCAGCCCCTCGCGCAACAGCTCGATCGAGCGCGCCAGCGTGATCTGGGGCTGGTGGTCGGGCGCGAGCGAGCGGAACAGCGCGAAATCGACCTTGTAGGAGCGGGTGTCGGGCTGAGCCTGGGTGTTGATCGAGACGGTCGTCCCCGGCACGGCGGCGGCGACCGCGTTGGCGAGGTCCTTGACCTGATAGTTCCACTCGTCCGAGCCGATATTGATCCGCAGCAGCTGCCCGCCCTTGGCGCTGTCGCGGGTCAGCGCCCATTCGATCGCCCGCGACATGTCGCGCACGTCGATCAGCGGCCGCCATGGCGTGCCGTCGGACAGCACGGTGATCTTGCCCGAGGCGATGGCCCCGGCCACGAAATCGTTCAGCACCAGATCGAGGCGCAGGCGGTCCGACATGCCGCAGGCGGTGGCGAAGCGCAGCGAGGTCGTGATCATGCCCTTCAGGTCCATTTCCGCCAAGGCGTTCTCGGTGTCGATTTTCGAACGGGCGTAGGCGGTCTGCGGATTGAGCGAATCCTCCTCGCGCCGCGCGCCGCCGGGGGCGAAGCCATAGACGCTGCAACTCGACGCGAAGACGAAATGCTTGACGCCGGCGTCCGCCGCGAGCCGGGCGATGCGCACCGCGCTGCCGCGATTGACCTGATCGGTCACCTCCGCGAAATTCGCGCCCATCGGATCGTTGGAAATGGCGGCGAGTTGCACCACGCCATCGACGCCTTCGAGCACATTGGCCGGCAAGTCGCGCACGTCGCCGTTGATCTGCTCGTCATAGACGCGCTCGGGCCAGACCTTGGCGTTGGTGGTGGAAAGCGCGAAATAGCCCGTGTCGTAGCCGATGAGATGGGCGTCGGGCCAGACCCGGCGCAGATGACGGCCGAGGATCGGCCCGATGTAACCCTGGTTACCGGTGACAAGAATTTTCATGGACACACCAGATTGTTTCGGAGGGAGCGGCCGGAAATCCGGTCACCAGACTTTCCAGGGCGCCTTGCCGGCCGCCCACAGCTCTTCGAGATGCCGGCGGTCGCGCAAAGTGTCCATCGGCTGCCAGAAGCCATGGTGGAAATGCACGCCAAGCTGCCCCTCGCCGGCGAGGCGCTCCAGCGGCTCGCGCTCCCAGACGGTTTTGTCGCCCTCGATATAGTCTCCCACTTTGGGAGAGCAGACGAAAAAGCCGCCATTGATCCAGCCGCCGTCGCCGACCGGCTTTTCCTCGAAGCCGGCGACCTTGTCGCCCTCGAAGCGCAAGGCGCCGAAACGGCCCGGCGGCTGGGTCGCGGTGACCGTCGCAAGGCGGCCGCTGCGGCGATGCAGGTCGATCACCGCCGTAATGTCCACGTCGCCAACGCCGTCGCCATAGGTCAGGCAGAAGGCTTCGTCGTCCTTGACATAGGGCAGGATGCGCTTGATGCGCCCGCCGATCTGGGTCTCCTCGCCGGTCTCGACCAGGGTCACCGACCACGGCTCGGCGTCCGCGCGATGCAGCACCATTTCATTGGTGGCGAGATGAAAAGTCACGTCCGAGGAATGGAGGAAGTAGTTTTTGAACCATTCCTTGATGACGTAGCCTTTGTAGCCGAGGCAGACGACGAATTCGTTCACGCCATGCGCGGCGTAGATTTTCATGATGTGCCACAGGATCGGACGGCCGCCGACCTCGACCATCGGTTTCGGCTTGACCGTCGTCTCTTCGGAAAGGCGCGTGCCAAGCCCGCCGGCGAGCAGGACCGCCTTCACGACGCCGAATCCGCGGCGGCAATTTCGACCTCGGCGGAGATCTCGAGCGACAAGGCTTCGTCCGCCGCACGAATATTTTCGATCAGATCCATGATATCTCTCATTTTTTCCTTGAGATCGAAGGATGAAATCCATGGGTCGGACAGCGCGCGGAACGCCTCTGACCGGAGATGTTCGGGCGCGCAGGCCTTGATGACCCGGGTGGCGTCCTCGACATTGGGCAGGCCGTGGCAGAGGATCGCGCTGCGGCCGAGCCGGTTGGCGACCGCCGTCGTCTTCGAGAAACAGAGTAGCGGCACGCGCAAAGCCATGGCCTCGGCGAGAACCAGCGGATTGGGGTCCTCGCGCGAAGACAGGAAGAACAGGTCCATCTGGCCGATATGGGCGTAGGGATTGTCGACCGCGCCCGCGACATAGAGATTCGGCGGCTTTTTCGCGACGAAATCCTCATAGGCCAGATTTTCGATCGATTCCTCGGGCGACCAGCCGCCAACCCAGAGAAAGTCGCAATCGGGCGCCGCCTCGGCGACGCCGAGAAAGATATCCGACCCCTTGCGCGGCGAAGCGTGACCGCACATCCCGACCACCAGACGCTCGCCCTTGGCGAAAGGCTCGCCGGCGGCGTTGAGCGCCGGCGTCGGCGTCTCCGCCGCCTGTTCGCGAACTGCGTCGATATCGATGGCTATGCCGAAATCGACGGTTTTCGCCGGAATCATGCCGAAAACATCGAGGACGTCGCGGAACAGGTCCCCGGCGGCGAGCACCGCGCCGTCGGCCACCGACATGACCTCGATCTTGGTCAGGACATGCCGCATCAAATGGACGATTTCGTCGGCCTTCTCGTGAACATGGATGACGGCGCGGCGCCCCGCGGCCTTGGCGGCGAGCACGAAAACGGAAGCCGCGAGCGAGTTCACATAGACCAGATCGTCCGGGCGCTTCTCCAGAAGCGCGGCGGCCGCCGCGAGCCGCTCCTCGAAAGGAACGCGAAACTCGAATTCCGCGCCGTCGAGCACGGTCAGGCGCTCGTCGCCAAGCAGGTCGCGCAGCCAGGGCGTCAGCGGGCCGTCCTTGAGGACGATGACATGGACGTCTTCGGCCTTGGCGAGTTCCTTGGCGAGTTCCTTGGCGATCAGCCCGCCGACTCGCGGCGCGCCTGTCCGCGTGGCTTCGTGCAGAACCAGGGTGATCGACATGGCGGCCTACCGATAGAGGACTTTGTAGCCCATGTGACGAACGAGGGCCGGCACGGCTCTTTCGACGCCATGTGCGATCTGTCCGTCGATATGAAAATCGACGCCCTTGTCGCCGCCAAATTCCCATTCCTGATGCTTCAGAATGGAATGAAGGCGTTTCACGATGTCGCCGCGGATCAAAAACATGAAGCCGCTGAGGTAGTCAAGCTCGCGATTGGCGCCGGTGATTTCGAGCAGGTCGAGCAGCCGCTCATATTCATCGATATTCTTGCCCATGTCGGAAGAGCGCCATTCCTTCGCGCCGATCATGCCGACGCTCGGATCATCCAGCATCAGATCGACGCATTCGTCGGCGACTTCGGGGCTGCCGGCGAAGGCGCGCAGCAGGGTGCGCCGCCAATGGTCGGCGCGCTCGATCGCAATATGCGGGCTCTTCTTGGTGTGCATGAAGGCGAAGAGGTCGTAGCGATCGATATCGACATTGTCGAGCAGACGGGTGAAGCCGCCGATGTCGCGCCCGGCGTCGTTCGAGAGCTGCAGGAAGGCGCCCGGGCACAGGCTGTGGATTTCCTCATGCAGTTCCGGCGTCCATGACAGATCCACCAGATTGATGAAAATATCGAAGCTGCGGTTGCGGAAATTCTGGGCGAAGGCCGCCAACTCCTGCCAGATGTCCGGATAGAAGGCGTGGATCAGCACGCAGACATTGATTCGCTCCTGGGGCGGCGCGATGCGCAAAGGCGCCGCGGTCGTCGGCAGGTCGATCCTGATGTCGTCGAAGAAGAACTGCCACCGCCCGTACATGCGGTCGCGCTCGCTGCGGCCGCAGACCAGGAAATGGCAGAAGGCCGCGAGGAAATCGCCGCTAAGATGAGCGAGGTCGGGATTGAGCGCGACATATTCCTCGGCGAAGAAGCCCAACGGAATGTCGCGAATGCGCATGCCGGTCCGCTTCAACAGCGACAGCGGCGAGCCGAAACGCCCTTCCGGCGCGCCGTGATGGCGCCAATGGGCGATGAGTGGCTCGTCCTCCAGTTCCGCGAGGTCGGGGTTGACGCGGCGATAGAATTCAAGGTCGAAATCGTCGCGGCAGTCCAGAAGTTCGTCGAAGAATGCGAGAAGGCGCGGGTCGAGCGGCGTTTTCATGCGGCGATCCGAACGCAGCATGGTTTGCGGCGATTGCATCGCATGTTCGATCGCCGTCGTCGCGTCGAGCGCCTCGCCGCGCTCCTCATTGTAGATTTTCGCAGAGAAGAACGGATGGCAGACGAGTCCGGCAGCGTCGCCCTCGCGCAGATAATGCATGAGCGCCGGCTCGTGGAGGTCAATCTCGTTGCGCGTCCGGTAAAAGGCCGGATCGAAGAACAGGTTCGGCAGGAGCGTCTCGTCCAGGCAGCCGTGGCCGAGATAATGGGCGACCGGCGGATCGAACAGCTTCTCGCCGCGCTCGGTTTCGATCTGATAGCGATAGAGCCGCGGATCGAAAGCGGGAACCATCGCGAGATCGTGCCGCTTGCGATTGGTGACGAAAGCCTCCAGCGGGCAAAGGATCGCATCGGCGTCGGGCGCCGAAGCCAGGAAAGCCTCGGTGTCGAATACCGGCGACGGATCGAACCGCGCCGGCCCGCCGATCGTCAGGTAATGCAGCAGCGGATTGGTCGCTTCCTCCGCCTCGCTCATATAGGTCGCGCGGTAGAAATCGGTGTCGAACAAAGGATAGGGATCGAGCCCGGCCGCCGCGCCGTCCAGAACATAATGCAGGAGCGGGTCGCCTTGCGCGCCGCCCATCTGCCGCCGGTAGAAGATGCCGTCGAGCAGCGGATGGGGACGCAGCCCCGCACGCCAGCCGATCAGGACATAATGCAGCAGCGGATTGTCGATTTCCGAGACGCGTTCGCCATAAAAGGCCTTGTAGAAATCCGGATCGAACAGATCGGCGATGGCCAAAGCGTGGCTCTTGACGCGGTCGGACAGGATCGCCAGCCCGCGGATTTCCTCGATCATGGAGCAGGCGCGCCAGCGCCGCATCGAGAGATCGGCCTGCCGCGCCCCCGCGCGCAGGGTCTGCCCGTCGCCCGTGCCCTGCCCGAGCGCGTCGAGAATCTGGCGGCGCTCATCGGAAAGCATCCGCGCCAGCCAGACCATCTGGTTGCGGTCCTGCGGCGCGGCGGCGGAGGCCGGCGCGGGCATGGCGGCGCGGGCGGCTTGCGAGGCTTGGGACGCGGCGAGCTTCGCCGCCTCCGCCCGGCGGCCGCCGAGAATTTTAGCGATCTGACCGGCGAGATCGCCATCGCTGACGCCGAACTGGCCAAGCCCGATCGTCGCCGGGCCGTCGCCAAGGGCGAGGATCAGCCGGCAGGCGTTGGCGGACGGGCGTCCCGGCGTCTCGGCGATCCGCCGCTCCAGCTGCTGGAGCCTTTCATTTGGCCAGGCCCGCAGATCGAAGGAAAAGCCGGCGACATTCTTCGGCAGAAGCTCGAAAAGGTCTGGCCGGGGCTGCGATGTGAGAGCGCGATCGAGTTCCGCGCCGTCCGCGACAAGCGCAATCTTCAAAGACGCCTGCGGCCGAATCAGATCGGCCGCCCAGCCTTTGAGCACGCCGTCCGCAAAATAATCCAGCCCGACGCGGTAGCGCGCCCCCGAGAAAGGACTATCGAGACCTGGCCCCGCCGAATTGACCAAATTCAAGGCGGGCTGCGCAGGCGCATGGAAGGGGGCGGGGGCGGGCGCGAGCGGATGCTCGAACGACGCGGCCAGCGCGGCGGCAAGCTGATCCCGCAGGGAGCGGTTGGTCAGCCCCAGCGCCAAGGTTTCGATTCGCGATTGCCGGCCGGCGAAGACCACGGAAAGGTCGCCCGGCGCCGACAAAGCCGCCTCATCCATATTCCGCAATTTTTCGAGCGCCGCAAGCGGTTGTTCGAGACCCCATTGGGTCAGGGCGACGTCGAATCCGGCGACGTTGCCGGGAAGATCGCTTTCGAGATCGGGCCGGAAAAGCCCCGTCTGTATTTCGCCGAACGGAATTCCCGCAACGGACAGCTCCAGATGAACCGGGTCGCGCGGCCTGTCCACGCGGAGCGCCCAGCCACGCATCCGGCCGGCGGTGAGAAAGTCGATTTCGCCACGAAAAAGCGAACCGCCGCCGCGCCATTCCAGTGAGGAAGGGGCGAATTCGCTGATGATGAAATTCCGGGGCGGTGGCGCGTCGGCGCGCATGGAAAAGCCTTTAGCGCTCACTTTTTTGTTCAATGACGCCCCCTGCGGCCTCGGGCGAAGCCAAAAACGTATAAGAAACCGATCTATCGGCGCGCTGGCGGCGCGAAACGACGCCATGACGAACGCCCGCGGCCGGGAAGACCTGAGGGGAGGTCCTGCAAGCCGCTGCGACTTTAGCGTTTTTTTCGCGGGCGCCAACAAGAAGCGGCGACAAAACACCACCGCCGGCGGCGGGAAAGAAAACGGCGGCCGGAGGGCCGCCGCGATTTTCGTTCAAAGGCGTGGAGCCGTCATTCCGGTGTGCCGGCCGGCTCCGGCGCTGCTTTCGGCTTGCGGTTGCGGGCGCGCACTTCCGGCTCCGGACGCACCTTCTTGCGCCGCGCCTCGACGATTTCCTTGGCGGGACGCGGCAGAACCGGGCCGTCCGGGAAGACGAAAGCGAGTTTCGATTCGGCGCCGGCGCCCGCCGTCACCACCCGCACGGTGCCGCCGTTCTTGAGGCGTCCGAACAGGACCTCATCAGCCAGCGGCGTCTTGATGTGGGTCTGGATGACCCGCGCCATCGGCCGCGCGCCCATCGCCTGGTCATAGCCACGCTCGACCAGCCAGGCGCGCGCCTCGTCCGACAGTTCGATCGAAACATTGCGATCTGCGAGCTGCCCCTCGAGCTGCATGATGAACTTGTCCACCACCTTGGCGATGACCTCGGTCGGCAGGTGCGCGAAGGTCACGACAGCGTCGAGCCGGTTGCGGAATTCCGGCGCGAACATGCGGTTGATCGCCTCGACGTCGTCGCCCTCGCGTTTGCTGCGGGTGAAGCCGAAAGCCGGCTTGGCGAGATCGGACGCGCCCGCATTGGTCGTCATCACCAGGATGACGTTGCGGAACGAGATCTGCTTGCCGTTGTGGTCGGTGAGCTTGCCGTGATCCATGACCTGCAACAGGATGTTGTAGAGGTCCGGATGCGCCTTCTCGATCTCGTCGAGGAGGAGCACGCAATGCGGATGCTGGTCGATGGCGTCGGTCAGCAGCCCGCCCTGCTCGAAGCCGACATATCCGGGAGGCGCGCCGATCAGACGGCTAACGGTGTGGCGCTCCATATATTCCGACATGTCGAAGCGCACCATCTCGACGCCGAGCGCCTTGGCGAGCTGGTTCGCCACCTCGGTCTTGCCGACGCCGGTCGGGCCGGAGAAGAGATAGCAGCCGATCGGCTTTTCGGCGTCGCGCAGCCCGGCGCGCGCCAGCTTGATCGCGGAGGCCAAAGCCCCAATCGCCTCGTCCTGGCCATAAACCACGCGGCGCAGGGTCGTATCGAGGTGTTGCAGCACCTCGGCGTCGTCCTTGGACACGGTCTTCGGCGGGATTCGCGCCATGGTCGCGATGGTGGCCTCGATCTCCTTCACGCCGATCGTCCGCTTGCGCTTCGATTCGGGCGTCAGCATCTGCGAGGCGCCGGTCTCGTCGATCACGTCGATCGCCTTGTCGGGCAGCTTGCGGTCGTGAATGTAACGCGCCGACAGCTCGACCGCCGCCTTGATGGCGTCATTGGTGTAGCGCAGCTTGTGGAATTCCTCGAAATAGGGCTTCAGGCCTTTCAGGATTTCGATCGTGTCCGGGACCGTCGGCTCATTGACGTCGATCTTCTGGAAGCGCCGAACGAGCGCCCGGTCCTTCTCGAAATATTGGCGGAATTCCTTGTAGGTGGTCGAGCCGATGCAGCGCAGACCGCCTTGGGCAAGCGCGGGTTTCAGCAGGTTGGAGGCGTCCATGGAGCCGCCCGAGGTCGCGCCGGCGCCAATGACGGTGTGGATTTCGTCGATGAACAGGATCGCCTTCTTGTGCTGCTCGATCTCCTTCATCACTTGCTTGAGGCGCTCTTCGAAATCGCCGCGATAGCGGGTGCCGGCGAGCAGCGCGCCCATGTCGAGGGCATAGACGGTCGCGCCCTTGAGCACTTCCGGCGTTTCGCCGCGCACGATCTTGCGGGCGAGGCCCTCGGCGATCGCGGTCTTGCCGACGCCCGGGTCGCCGACGAGCAGCGGATTGTTCTTGTGGCGGCGGCACAGGACCTGGATCGTGCGCAGCACTTCGGCCTCGCGCCCGATCAAAGGATCGATGCGGCCATCCTTCGCCTTCTGGTTGAGATTAATGCAATAAGCATCGAGCGCGGTTTCCTTTTTCTTGGAATCCTGCTCCTTGCCTTCGCGCGCCGATTCGGCGCGCTCGGGATCCTCTTCCATGCCGCGCGGAGCTTTGCCCGCGTCCGAGTGGCCCGGCCGCTTGGCGATGCCATGGCTGATATAATTGACCGCGTCGTAGCGGGTCATTTCCTGCTCCTGCAGGAAATAGGCGGCGTGGCTCTCGCGCTCGGCGAAAATCGCCACGAGCACGTTTGCGCCGGTGACCTCCTCGCGACCGGAGGACTGCACATGGATCACAGCGCGCTGGATGACGCGCTGGAAGCCGGAGGTCGGCTTGGGGTCTTCGTGCAGTTCGGTGACGAGATTGTCCAGTTCATGCTCGATATAGCCGACAAGGCTCTTTCGCAACGCGTCGAGATCGACCGAACAGGCGCGCATGACGGCTGCGGCTTCCGCGTCGTCCAGCAGACTGAGCAACAGATGCTCCAGCGTCGCATATTCATGCCGGCGCTCGGAGGCGGCGGCAAGAGCGCGATGTAGGGTCTGTTCGAGGTTGCGAGAGAATGACGGCATTATATCAACCTCATTTCTTTTCCATGACGCATTGCAGCGGATGCTGATGCTTGCGGGCGTGGTCCATCACCTGGGTCACCTTGGTGTCGGCGACCTCGTATGTATAGACCCCGCATTCGCCGACGCCGTTATTATGGACCTGCCACATAATACGGTTGGCGTCGTCGAAATTCTTGTGAAAGAAGGTGCAAAGCACGCCGATCACGAAATCCATCGGCGTGTAATCGTCGTTCAAGAGCAGAACGCGATACATGGAGGGGCGTTGGGTCTGTGGCTTGGTCCGCGCGATCACCGCCGTTCCGGTTCCCTGACCGGGACCGTCGGCCGACGACTTGCGTCCGCCCTTCCCCGCCGCTGCTGGCGGCGTCGGGAAAGCGTCGCGCGGAAAATGCGTCACATCCGTGTTACGCGCCGCCGCATTGCGGCTCCGATCGATCCAACCTGGATTGCTCTCTCGCGTGAACAAGGCCGTCCTCTCCTCAACTGCCATGCCTGACCCGGTCCTGATCCTCGAACACTCCCATTTAACGCGGCGATTCCGGCATTAGTTCAGGCGCCCGAAGGATCGGATGGCGCATTGCGCTTAATGCAATTTATGCGCCGCCTGCCCCGCCCGCCAGATCCGTCCAAAAGATTTTAGCCGGATCGAAAGTCTGCGCCTCAATTCTTGCCCGAAACATGAAACGCGGCGCGAGAATTTTCATGTGCCGCGCGCGCGGCCATTTGCCGCCCATGCGGTGAAATGTCGGACTTCGAACTAGCGACCATCCGACAGCCGGCGAGATCGCCCGGCCCGCCCGGCGCCGCTATGGCGCGAAGCACTTGGCATGGTGTACTGCTTTCACGCCGGCGCAAAGCGATTTTCGCACAAATTGCGCGGCAGTCCCATCCAGTTGCGCTCAAAATTTTGGCTTTTTGCCCGAGTCGCGCGCCGAGAGGCGAGGCGCCTCCCGCGAGAACAGCAAATCCAAAAAGAAAAGCCCGACCGGGCGGATGGGCTTTCTTATTTCAACACGGGGAACGCTACTCGACGCGGGGAACGCTACGCTACGCAACCCGAACGCGACCCCGGAACGCAAACGCCCGACCCGGGGCATTTCAAACGATAGCGGCGCAGTCCCGGCTAACTCAGTTCGCCGAAGTCTTGACCTTGGCGATCGCGCCTTCGACCGGCTTGAACGCTTCCTTGGCGACGCTGGCGTACATCTCGCCGAGCTTGGACATTTCAGCGACGAAGCCTTCATAGGAAGACTTGGCGTAGTCCTGCTGCAGAGCGATGGCCTGGTCGAACTTGGTCACGCCAAGGAGCTTTTCGACGAAGGCCGAGCCGCTCTCGAGCGAACGCTTGGAAAAATCGGTCGTCTCCGCGGCGATCGCCTGGAGCTGCTTGGAGACCTCGGTCGCGGCGGCCTGAACGGCCTCAAAATGCTCCTTGCCGAATTTCTGATATTCCTCGAAGTTGATGGCCATTTTAACACCTATCCTGATGGCCGCTGGTCGGCCTGAACCCTGAGCACACGCTATTCTCGGCGCCCATGACCGTAACTTATATGCAGCGCACAAAAAGTCAATCGCTTTTTGTTGCATCGCAGCATTTTTTTGATCATTTCCTTATCTTCGCCTTAACGGCCGGGTAACCGCGTTCCCTTAAAGTTTGGTCACGTTCACGTCACGACGCCTCGTTTCGCGTCGGAAACCGATCAATCGGGATCATCGGGACTGAAGTATGTTCAAGCGTAATATTCGCGATCGCTTCCTGGCCAAGGCGGCCATTTCCGCTCTCGTAGCCGCCTTGATCGGCGGAGCTTTCACGACCCCGGCGCAAGCCCGGCGTCATCATCATCATCATCGTCACGCCCATCACCAGAGCGCCGTCCATCGCGGCCACGGTCACGCCCATTTCGCCGCCCACAGGCGCCATCACGGCGCGACCGCGCCGATCTCGACCAACGCCGCCATTGTCGTGGACGGCGCGACCGGACGCGTCATCTGGGGAATAGACGAAAACGCGCCGCGCCATCCCGCCTCGATCACCAAGGTCATGACGCTCTACCTGCTGTTCGAGCAGATGGAAAAAGGCCACGTCACCCCCAACGACCAAATCCCGATTTCGGCCCATGCCGCGGCCCAGGCGCCGACGAAGCTTGGCCTGCGCCCGGGCTCGACGATAAGAGTCTCGGACGCGATCAAGGCCATCGTCACCAGATCGGCCAACGACATAGCCGTCGCTGTCGCCGAATATGTCGGCGGCTCCGAGAACCATTTCGCCGAGGAAATGACGGCGAAGGCCCATGCGCTCGGCATGGCCCACACCTATTACGTCAACGCCTCCGGCCTGCCCAACAACGCCCAGCTCACCACGGCCTATGACCTCGCCATTCTCGGCCGTGCGATCCAGTCGCGCTTCCCGGAATATTACCATTTCTTCTCGCTGCGCGAATTCGACTATCACGGCCAGCACATCCGCAACCACAATCATCTGATGGATCGCGTCGCCGGCATGGACGGGATCAAGACCGGCTATACCGCGGCCTCGGGCTTCAACCTGCTCAGCTCGGTGAAACACGACGGCCATTCGATCGTCGCCGTCGTCATGGGCGGCCGCTCCGCGCGCTCGCGCGACAATTACATGGCGGCGCTGATCAACAGATATCTCGACAAAGGAGGCTCGCCGCGCGCCGAATCCCGCGTCGCGGAACACGAGGAGCCCGCGCGGCGCGAAGAGGCCGCCGCGCCCGCGGCGCCGGTCGATTCCAACCCGCGCCCGCGTCCCGCCTTCGTGTCGGCGCCGGCCGCAAATCTTCACGAGAACAGCGATGGGCGGCTTTACACCGCCTCGATTCCCCATCGCCACGCGGAAGCGCGCGCCGCAACCACCGCCGAAGCCGCCAGCGCGCCGACGCCGGTGAGCCGCTGGATCGTGGGCCCCCCGGGCATCAATCTGCGCGCCGCTACCCGCTTCCGTTCCGAGGACGACGGCGTCCAATCGCGAACCTCCACGCGCGAGGCCCGGCGCGAGGCCCAAGCCGCCGCCAAGGTCCAAGCCGCCGCCAAGGCCGAGCGCGCCGCCAAGGCCGAGGACGAGGCGAATGACGCCCCCGCCCCGAAGCCGCTGCCCGGCAAGCCGCCGGCGTCCGGCTGGATGATCCAGATCGGCGCCACCGACGACGCCGACAAGGCCGCCGCTTTGCTCGACAAGGCCAAGGCCAAGCGCCACACCCTGCTCGCCTCCGCCAAGCCTTTCACGGAAAAGGTCCAGAAGGGCCACGGAACGATCTACCGCGCCCGTTTCGCCGGCCTTGAGGAAGACGAAGCCCAGGCCGCCTGCAAGGCCCTCAAGAATTCCGGCTTCCACTGTTTCGCCATCCGGAATTAAGCGGGGACGCGGCGCTCCGTCGCCGCATCTTCGGAAAATGAGTTCGTCGCGTGTTCTGAGTTGTGGGGAGCTTGTCAGTGTTGACGACGCATCAGCCGATCCTTGGCCTGATTGAGGCGGGCCGCATCATCCGTCGTCCCCCCGTGGTCGGGATGGCGTTCCTTCATGAGGCGCCGGTGCGCCCGAACGATCTCCTCGGCGCGCGCGCCCGGACGAAGACCCAGCGTCTGATAAGCCTCCTGCTCGCTCATTTCGCCGTTCCGGCTTCGCTCCGACCCTCGCCGCCCCGCGTTCGGGTCACGCTCGCCTGCCGCGCTCCCTCCGGGAAAGCGGCGGTCGAGATAATTATCCAGCAATAGAGCCGAATCGGGATCGAGCGCGGCGCAATCCGCGCGCAGCCGCAGGATTTCCTCGCGCGACATGGCGCTCAGCTTCATCCCGGCGAAAGCGCCTTCGAGCACGGTTCCGTCAACGATTCCGCTGGCGTGGTCGAGGATCATTTCCAGATAAAAGGTGCGGATCTGCGACCGCGCCCGCCCCGGGCTGCGGCGGGCGAAGAATTTGTCCCAGGAAAAGCGGTTCCGTGAGAACAGATAGAGCGACAGCCCGCCCAAACCCAGCGCGAGGCTCAGCCCGCCGCGCAGCAGCACGAGCAGCGCCGCCGCCGCCGCGAGGACGCCGCTGCCGGTCCTGACATTGGCCGCGACCCGCGCGGGTGAAGCGCGCCCGAGTTCACGCAGAAGATAAACGCCGACGATCAGCGTCAAGAGCCCGATCAGCAGAAAAGGCATGAGGTCTCCATATCATACGGTTTCCGCAAGATTGCTGCGCAATCCACGGAAAGGCCACGGCGCGAAAATCCCCTGAACGGCGAGCGGATTTTCGCGCCGGAGGAACAGGAATGCCGAATTCGGAATACGTATCACCGCATTTGCGACAGCAACTGGCGCGCCTCGGCCTCGCCCGCGTTGGCGCGGTCGCGCAAGGCCTGGTAACCGCCCGCCGCATAGGCCGCCGCCGCCCGCAACAGCGCGGCGAGGCGCCCGGGGGCGCGGGAATCGAACACGGCATAGGCGCCGCCGCTGAGCCGCGCCAGATCCTTGAAGACGGCGGCCGCCTTGGTGTCGCCGCCCTCATGGAAAAAGAAACCCTTGACGCCGAGCAGGCCCAGCTCCCCGGCGATGCGGCCGAGATCGTCGGCTTTCTCTTCCATGCTGTCGCCGACATAGACGAAAGCGCCGAGCGGCGCCTCGCCCCGCTCCGTGCGAATATGGCGCAGCACGCGACCGATCTGAGTCTGGCCGCTCATCACCGAAATCTTGCTCATGGCCCTGCCGAGCCCGGCGCCGTCGCGCATGAAGCCCGAAGCGCGGCATTCGTTCAGGCCGCGAAAATAGACGAGCTGGATGTCGAGACCTCCGCAAGCGGCGGCGACCGCGAACATCTGCCCCTGAACCTGCTGCGCCAGATCCCAGGTCGGCTGGCGGCTCATGGTGGCGTCGAGCGCGAAGACCAGCCGCCCGCGGCCCGACGCCGGCTGCGCCGACGCTTTCGCCGGAGCCTGCCGCATCGCCTCCGCGAAAGCCTCGACTTCGTCCCGGCCCGCCGGCGTCACCGGATTCCTGCCCTCGCTCCCCACTTCATCCTCCCCCTGCTCCCGATAAGATGGATGACGCGGCGGCAAAGGCAAGACGGGGCTTGCGCCGTGCCCGCGCCGGACTACAACAAATCATGCCCCTCCATCTTCTCAAACTCTGCGTCGGCGCGGATTCGGTCGCCGACCTGCGCGCCTGGACCCGGATGCGCCGCGAGCGCCAGTCCGGCGTCCACGCCCATGTCACCCGCATGTTTCCCAAACGCGCCGAAGAATTGCTCGACGGCGGCTCGCTCTATTGGGTGATCAAGGGGCAGATCTGCGCTCGGCAGAAGCTGATCGGCATCGAGCCCTTCGTCGATTCCGCCGGAATAAAACGCTGCGCCTTGCAACTCGACGACGAGGTGGTCGCGCTTCGTCCGCGCCCCCATCGCGCTTTTCAAGGCTGGCGTTATTTCGAGCCGGCCGAGGCCCCGCCCGATCTCGACGCCACATCGAGCGGCCTCGCCGAAATGCCGGAGGCGTTACGCCGCCAATTGTCCGAACTGGGGCTGATCTGAACGGCGCTTCGGCGTCCTTGCATTGAGCGTCGTTCGGCGGCCTGGGGCGCTGGGCCTTAGGCGCCGATCCGAGCAAGGATTTCCTCCGCCGGCGCCGGAGGCTCCATGCCGAAATGGGTCCGCATGGTCTCCGCAAGGCTCGCCGCGTCGGCGATGTCGCGCTCTACCGCCACCTCCCCGTCGCGCGCCTCCGTGACGAGGCGGCGGTTCACGATCTTCCAGCGTCGGTCGCCGACGATGTGCTCCATTGTCAGATTTTTCGTGAACGGCGCGAGCGGGCTCGTCGAAGTGAACCAGTTGCCCAGCATGTAGTCGGAGGGAAGTTGCGCTTCAAGCGTGAAGACATACATGCTGCGCCAGCCTTGTGGCTGCTTCGCCCGCAATTCATATATCCCCTCGGACTCAAGAAGCAGAAAGGTCCCCATAGTCGTGCGCTGCTCGACGCCGGTCGCAAAGCGCAGCGGCGCGTCGATCAGGCAGGCGCCAAAGCCGACGTCGGCGAGATGCGGACCCTCGGGCGCATCGACTTTAAGGAGCATATGCGTGCGCGGACCGAGCGGCGCGCCGGGCGGCGACATCCAGCGCACCCGCCCGGCGAGTCCGACGACATTGAACCCGACACGCTCCAATATGGCCTTGAAAAGGAGGTTTTGTTCGAAGCAATAGCCGCCGCGCCGGCCTGCGACGAGCTTGTCGTGGATCACCGGCAGATCGAGCGACACCGGCCTCCCGAGCAGCGGATCGATCGCCTCGAAGGGAATCGCCCGCACATGGGCGTCATGCAGCGTGGCCAGCGTCGCCAAATCCGGCGCAAGCGGTCCCTCATGACCAATCCGCGCCAGATAGGCGTCGAGCCCGATGCCGTCGTTCATGCGCGATTCTCCCCGTTACGGCGAAAGACCGCTGGCGGCGCGGCCCGTCCGACCCGCCGCGGCCTTTCGTCAGGCCTCATCCAGGACCACCGCCGCCATGACCTTGGCCATTTCTCCATAGGCGGCCTCCCAGGCCTCGCGCGTCTCGGGCGAAAAATCCTCGCCGAGCGACTCCGCCAGGGTCCAGATCAGGGCCTCGCCGAGCGGCGCGAAATGTTCTGGACGCACACCGAAACGGAGATGCTGGCGGGCGAGAGCCTCCAGACCCGGCTTCAGCCGGTCGAAATTCTCCAGGCCCGACAAGGTGACGGTCAGTGTCGCCATGAATTTGCGCCCCTGCGCGTCGATCTCGCCCTTGAATAAAGGCCGGACCTGCGGCGCGATCTCGAACAGCCGCTGATAGAACATTTGCGCCGCACGGTCCGCGACCGGGGCGACCCTGCCAAAACTTTCCTGAATCAACGCGATCTGATGCGGAGTCATGGGCGCTCCCGAAATGCCGGGCGCGACGATAGCGCAAATTTACCCTGGCGGCTTCAATCTTCGCCATCTGTCTCCTGCGGCTCGGTGGCGCTCAATCGGCGATAGTCGATCTGCGGCACCCCGTTTTCGCCGACCGAGAGAATATCGGCAAAAACCTCGCCGAACTTGACGTCGCGCCACGAATAGCCCTGGCGGACATTGACATTTTGGCCGGAAACGTCGTCGAGGCCGACGAAGACGACCATGAAATAGGCGTCCATCGCCTCCAGCTGTTCGCGGCCGTGACCGAAGATCGGGCTGTTCTCGTCCACCTCATGAAAAAGGGTCCAGGAAAAGACGAAGATCGGATTGCGCGGCTGTTTGAGGGCGAGATGGCGGAACCGGCGGAAGCCGACGCCCTCGGCGGTGGTGTCGGTATAGACGAACCAGAGTTCCGCTCGCGCTTCATTGACCGAGCTGCGGCGGGCGTTGGCGAACCGCGCCATCAGCGTGGCCTGGCCGTCATGCTGGGCGAACGTCATGGAATCGGCAAAAATCACCCGCGCGCGGGGCCGCGAGAAGCGCGCGAAAATCAGGCCGGTGAACACTGCGAGAGTGGACATGCCGGTAAAGATTTCCATGGTGGCGATCGAATGGCCGTAGATATTCTGCGGGTGCATGTCGCCATAGCCGACCGTCGCCAGGGTCTCGATCGAAAAGAAGAAAAGATCGACGAATGAGTCCGACCGCGCATTGGCGATGCAATCGCCGCCGAGCCAGAACAGGAAGGCGAACAGCAGGTTCATCGTCAGGAAATAGAGCGCGAAGCCTCCGAAGAACAAAGGCCAGGACACGCTCATGCTGTTGTGGAAGGCGTCGGTCCAGAAGGACTGGTCTAGGCCGCGGGTCAGGAACTCGCGGTCGCCGATGCGCACCAAATGGTCGCGGTCGGATTGGCGACGGCGGATCAAAGGTCTTCCCACCTGTCGATGACCCAGCTCTCGGCCTTTGCGTCCTCGCGCCATTGGCGAAAGGCCGGCAAGGCCAGAATCCTGTCGCAATAGGCCCGCGCGGCCGGTTCCAGCTCCAGCGCATAGGTGTCGAGCCGGGAGACGACGGGCGCGAAAAAAGCGTCGGCGGCGCAAAAATCCCCGAACAGAAAGGATTTCCCGGCTTGCGCAAAGATCGCCTGAACCCGGGCGAGATCGGCGCGCGCCGCCTCCTCCAGGCCCAGGGGCGCGGCGCGGCGCGCACGGCGGAAATTGGTTGGGCAGGCCTGCCGCAGCGCCTGGAAGCCCGAATGCATTTCCGCGCATAGCGAGCGCGCCCGCGCGCGGTTTTCCTTGCCGCGCGGCCAGATGTTCTTGTCGGGGAAAGCCTCGGCCAGATATTCGACAATGGCGAGCGAGTCCCACACCGCGAAATCGCCGGCGCGCAGCACCGGAACCTTTCCCGTCGGCGCCTCCCGCAGCATTCGTTCGCGCGAGCCGTCGACATAGAGCGGCGTGACCACTTCCGTAAACGGAATGTCGAGCGCGCGCATCAGGAGCCAGGGCCGCAGCGACCAGGACGAATAGGCCTTGTTGCCGATGAACAGGGTAAGGGACATGGCTTTCTCAGAACTTCTTCGCCGCCGGCTCGCGCGGCGGCTCGTGTGGGGCGCCCGCCTTTTTCCACGCGCCGAAGCCGCCCTCGATATGGGCGACCGGGCCAAGGCCCATGCGCTGCGCCAGATGTGCGGCGAGCGCCGAGCGCAGGCCGCCGGCGCAGAAGAAGACGAAAGTCTTGTCCTCCTGGAACTGCGGCTTGGCGTAGGGGCTCGCCGGGTCGATCCAGAATTCCAGCATCCCGCGCGGGCAATGGAAGGCGCCGGTGATTCTGCCCTCGCGGTCCAATTCGCGCGGGTCGCGCAGGTCGACGAAAAGCACGTCGTCGCGGCCAAGCAGGTCCTGGGCCTCAGCCACTTTCAGCGTCCGCACCGCCGCATTGGCCTCGGCCAGCATCTGTTGAATACCATAACCAATCTTGCTCGGCATGACGCGACTCCCTGCCCGGGATTGGACCGCAGGGAACGCAGCGCGTCAACATGGGGCCGCCTCGCAAAGCGGGCATGGCGAATGATATAGGCCTCCGGCGCCGGCAGTTGCCGCTGCGATGCGCTATCCCGCGTCCATCTGATCTTGCTCGAAGCAAAGGCGCTTCACCCCGTGGCTCGCGCCGGGTGATGAAGTTCGCGGCGCGAGGAGGCGCTCGCAGATTCAAGCCGGGCGTTTGGCCATATCGGCTTTGCGCGCGATCATCTTCTCGGCAAGCGCCTCGCCGCCGCCGTTTTCGGCGACGACCCTGCGTATCGCGGTTTCCGGAATTCGCGTCACCGCCGCGATGGCCTCATTGATCTCGGCGGGGCTCATGTCGGCGAAAAGCTTGACCGCGTGAGGGTTACCCTCGTCCGAGCGCAAAGTGTCGAGTTCGCGCACGCAGGCGCCGAATGCCTTGCCCTTCGGATCCCCCTGCGCCCGAAACTCCAGCGCCCCTCCGAGGTCGAGCGTCATCACCACTTCGGCCACGACGCCCTGATTATCGCCGTGGAAGCCGGCGGCATCCCAATTGGCGGCCCATGCGTGCACTCCGAGCCAGCGCCGCGCCTGTTTCAGCTCGTCGCCGTTGAAATTGGCGATATGCGTCTTTTCGAGTTCGACGAATTCGGTCGCGACCTGAGTGGAGTCCTTCGCGCGCACATAAGTCAGCGTCGGCGCGCCGGCTAATTGATAGAGCTTCGCCGCCAGGATTTCGTTGCGCGCGTGCGCCGCAGATTCGAGGGTCTTCACATAGAAGCGCCGACCGTTCTCGTCCTGATAGACGCCGCCGGGATTGCTTCCCAACTGGCGGCCAACGTTTTGCAGGGTCGCCGTATCGATCGCTTCGACGTCGATGATGGGCGACGTCCGTCGGACCAGTGCGAGTTGCGCCGGCGTCTCGATCGCGCCTTTGCGGGCGCGGCGGACTTCCTTGATCGCCTCCTCGGGGTTCACGCCCAATTCGACGAGCAGCCGGGCGGCTATCATGCCGGCCCGACCAAGTCCGCCTTTGCAATGCACCACTATATCGCCCCCGCGGCGAAGCAGCGTACGGATGTCGCGGCCATGCGTTCGCCATTGCCTCTCGAACGCTTCGCCAGGGACCGAATAATCGGCAATGGGCAGGTGTCGCCAATCGAGTCCGCGACTCAGGACTTCCACGCCGAGTTGGGGCGTTTGGAGCGCGTCGAGTTCGGCCGGCTCGTTAAGCGTCAGCACCAGACGCGCGCCCCAGTCGGCGATGGCGTCGAGATCCATCGAAAGGTCCCGCGCCCACGCCCCCGTGCTCGCGGCCCTGTCGTGCTTGCCGGGGCAGAAGGTAATCCCGATCCGGCCGTGCGAGGGGCTGGCGCGCACTTGCGCGATCTCAAGCGGGTGGGTCAGGCTCGTCCGCGGCTTCGTCACTTTGCAGTCTCGAGAACAAAAGGCTTTCCGAACCGAAACTATCGCAATCCTCCGTCTTCCGCCACGCTGCGCCAACAGGTTCAACACGGGTCGCCTTATCGCGACGGAAGTCGTCTCTACGTTGCTGAAAAATAGCTCTTGCAGGGCTTACGGTTCCTTGGTGGACCTCGACCTTCACGGCTCGGCCTCGTCGGCCATCATCGATGGGCCGAGGTCGACCCATGGCGTGAGCTCAAACCGAGGCGCGGTTTCACGAATCTTGACCTGGCCTCGACTTTTTCCGACAAGCGCGCATGCTCGACGACGATCCCATCGCCCAGACGATTCTCGCGCTCTGCGCCGACGCCGGCCCTGCCAGGTCGATCTGCCCGACCGACGCGGCCAAGGCTTTTGCCCGTGCGCGCGAACAGGACGACCTCGCCTGGCGCGGCCACCTGACCCAGGTCCGCGCCCGCGCCATCGCCCTTGCCCGCGCCGGGCGGCTGGTGATCTATCGTAAGGGCAAGCCGGCCGACCCGGACGATTTTCGCGGCGTCTATCGCGTCGGCCTGCCGCGCGCGGATTGAGCGCGACGGGCCTGGCCAAGGGAGGGGAAATGTTTTTCGTCGCCTCGAAAATCTTCTGGCTCCTCGCCTCGCCCCTGCATTTGCTGCTGATCCTGCTGCTTGCCGGGCTCATTTTAGCGCCGCGCTGGCGCCCCGGCCGGATGCTGGCGCTCGCCGCCGCCATCGTCCTGGCGCTGATCGTGTTTTCGCCCGCCAGCGCCCTACTGATCCGCCCGCTCGAGGACCGTTTCCCGGAACGATCCGCGGTCATGACGCCGCCCAAGGGAATCATCGTGCTCGGCGGCGCCGTGGACGAGGGGCTCACGCTCGCCCGCAATCAGGTCGCGCTGAACGAGGCGGCCGAGCGCATGACCGAAGGCGCCGCGCTGGCTCGCCTCTATCCCCAGGCGATGCTGGTCTTTTCCGGCGGTTCGAGCGCGCTGATCGACAATTCGGCGAAAGAGGCGAATGTCGCCCGCCGGCTGTGGCGCGAACTGGGCGTTCCAGAAAGCCAGATGCGTTTCGAGGATCGCTCGCGCAACACTTTCGAGAACGCCGCCTTCACCAAAAGGCTGGTGAACCCGCAAAAGGGCGAAAAATGGCTGCTGGTGACCTCGGCCTATCACATGCCGCGCGCCATGGGCGTCTTCCGCGCCCAGGGCATGGACCCCGAAGCCTTCCCGGTCGATTACCGCACTTTCGGCAACGCCCGGGATAACCGGCCGCCGGGCGACGGCGCGCGCGCCGTCGTCATTTTCGAGACGGCGGCGCGGGAATGGGTTGGTTTGCTGGTCTATCGGTTGACCGGAAAGACCAACGCCCTGTTCCCGGCGCCCTGACGAAATGGCCCGGCGTCACTCCGACGCCGACTGCCTGCGCACGACGCCATTGGCCTTGAGGAAACTCCGCCAGTCCTGCTCGTCGCCATAAAAGGCGTTGCGATCCACCCGCGTCGGAATGCCCCGCACCCAGGCGTCGGACTGATATTGCCAGAAGCGCCAGGCGCGATCGCCATATCTCGCCGAGGGGCGGTGCTTGGTCGAGCGAATCCAGATCGGATAATCGGTCAGCGAGCCCTGGATGATCGACTGGTAGAAATCGACCGTGGTGTAGACGATCGGCTTCTTGCCGTAATAGCGCTCCATCTCGGCCAGCATGGCGCGGATTTCGTGCAAAGTGGAATCGCGTTCGAGACGGCGCCGGCAGGTCGGCGAATCGGGCGTCGCCTCGACGTCGAGCACCGGCGGCAAAGCGGTCGGGTCGGGAGGAACGTTCCGCTCGAACCAGGCCATATTATCCTGCCACGGTCGGCACCAATAGACGAAATGATAAGCGCCGCGCGGCAGGCCAGCGGCCTTGGCGCCCTGCCAGTTCTGGACGAATTTCGGATCGATGCGGTCGCCGCCTTCGGTCGCCTTGATATAGGCGAACTGCACGCCGCCGTCATGCACCGCGTCCCAATCGACATTGCCCTGATATTTGGACACGTCGACGCCATGGACGGTAAAATGCCGGGCGAGCTTGGTCGCCTCGGTCTCTTTGTAATGGCCCGCCCGGGCGCCGACCAGCGGCCGCTCCGGAAAGGCGGACGGTCCCTCTCCACATGCGGAGAGCGTGAGGAGAAGGCCTGGGAGCGCCAGACGCGCGATGATTTTCAAGGAAAAACCACACATGCGGGCAGATTACCTCGATTGGGGTAACGAGTCCTTAATCCACATCACGCCTCGGTGATGACAGAGTTGAACCGCAATTCACGATTTTGACAAGAGCGGACCATAGGCAAGCCCCGTTTTTCCTGCGATTCCACGGGCGCGCTGCGGCGCCGTCCGGCCGCCGGGCGGGCTCGGGGGCCGGTTCTCGCGCAGAGGCATTTTGAAAATGTGGGTAAAAAGAGAATTAATCGCGGCGGCCCTGACCTTCGCCCTGTGCGGCGCGGCGCGGGCCGAATCCTGCGGTCCCCGGACGCTCGGGGTGTCGCGAACCATCGCGGTCGGCGCGCCCGCCCATCTTGGCCTCAAAACCTATCCGCAGACGCTCGACCTCAAGGATCACGAGGTCGTCCTGACCTTCGACGACGGCCCCGCCCCGACCACCCGCCGCGTGCTCGAAGCGCTGGAGGCGCAATGCGCCAGGGCGACCTTCTTCCTGATCGGCCGCAACGCCGCCGCCATGCCGCAGATCGTGCGCCGCGAGATCGCGGATGGCGACACGGTGGGGAGCCATTCCAACACCCATTCGATGCTCCGCAGCCTGCCCTTCGACAAGGCCACGGCCGATATCGACGCCGGCGCCGCCGCCGTGGACAAGGCCTCCAGCGGCAATGCGTCGAAGTTTTTCCGCTTCCCAGGCTTCGCCGATTCGCCCGCTCTCCTCGCCGCGCTCGATCAGAGGAAAATGCCGGTGTTCGGCGCCGATCTCTGGGCCTCGGACTGGAACGTCATGACGCCGAAGGAAGAACTGGAGCTGCTCATGGGCCGGCTGCGCCGCGCCAAAAGCGGGATCGTCCTGCTTCACGACACCAAGAAGCAGACGGCGGAAATGCTGCCCGCCTTTCTCGCCGAGCTGAAAGCCGAAGGCTTTCAGCTCGTCCAGATCGTCCCCGGCGACGCGCCGCCGTCGCAGAAACAGGCGCCGGCCGGCTGGAAATCCGAAACCGAGGCGACTTTGAAGAAAATGGGGATCAGGGGGCCGAAGACGGCCTCGCCCAAGGTCGGCCTTCCGCTCCAGGAGCAGAAGGATCCGGCGCCTCGAATGTGAGAGGAAAAATCCAAGCCTTCGTTAGGCTTGGTGCGGCCAAGAGGACTCGAACCTCCACCCCCGTTAAAGGACTAGCACCTCAAGCTAGCGCGTCTACCAGTTCCGCCATGGCCGCAAGATTATCGGGCCGTGGGCCCGAGCAATCGGTAGGCGCGTCGTCTAACAAATCGGTTCTCGCGTTGCAAGCTGTTCGCCACCTTTTTTCATCCGCGACCGCCGCCGGAGAAGAAACATGATCGCCACCCTCGCCGGAGCCGCCGCCCTCCTCCTCGCCGGAAGCTGGTTCGCAGGCGAAATCACGGTCCGCCTGCGGCGAAAGCCGCCCGATCTCCAGCCCGGCGCGCCGGCACGCGACCTGTTGCTGCGGGCCACCGACGGAACGGCGATCGCCACGACTTTCTGGCCCGGCGCCGAGGCCGGCGCGCCCGCCGTCCTGCTGCTGCATGGCCTCTACGACTCGCGAGCCGATTTCGTCGACCACGCGCGCTGGCTGACGGATGAGGGTTTTGCCGTGATGGCGATCGACTTTCGCGGGCATGGGCGCTCCGGCGCCGCGCCCCATTCCTTCGGCTGGAGCGAGGCGCTCGACGCGCGCGCCGCTTTCGACTGGCTGCGGCGCGAGCAACGACGCGCCCCGATCGGCGTGCTCGGCGTCTCACTCGGCGGCGCGGCCGCCCTGCTCGGCCCCGAGGGGCCTCTGCCCTGCGACGCGCTCGCCCTCCAGGCGGTCTATCCCGATATAAGGCGCGCCGCGCGCAATCGCGTCGCCGCATTCCTGTCCCGGCCGGTCGCCGTTCTGCTCGAACCTTTGCTGTCCTATCAATCGATCTGGCGTTTCGGCGTTCGCCCGGAACGGCTCGCGCCGATCGAGGCCCTGGCGCGATTCAATCGGCCCGTCCTCATTGTCGGCGGCGGCGCCGACCGCTTCACACCGCCCGAGGAAACGCGCGAAATGTACGATGCGGCGCCGGGGCCGAAAGAACTGCTGATTCTGGAAGGCCTGGACCATGATGAGACCTCGCATGTGACGACGGACGGCTATCGCAATGCGATTTTGCATTTTTTCCGCTCGACGCTGGGCGCCGCGCCGCGGCGGCAAAAGCAGACCACGTAAGCAGCGAAAACATCCGCCACATATCCCTTGGCGCGGCGAGTGGCCGGGCGGTTGGCGTCAAAGTTGATCGCATTTGAAAAAGCGGCTTTAAAGCCTTTGCCCCAACCCCTCGCCCCAGCCCTCTCCCCGCACAGGGCGTCCGTGGGGACGCCCGTCTTTCGACGGGCCATGCGGGAGAGGAAGATGACGCCGCCATGACCCAGACTTGCGAAAAGCCCTCAGCCTCTTTCGTTCCCGCGGCCGGCGCCCCGGCGGTCGAATGGCGCGTTTCCGGGGGCTTGACCGAATACGCCTTTGCGGTCGCGGAAATGGAGGCGCGCGCCAGCGCCATCGCCGAAGGCGCGGCGCGCGAGCTGGTCTGGCTGGTCGAGCACCCGCCGCTCTATACTTCGGGAACCTCGGCGCAGCCGGAAGACCTGCTCGACGCGCGATTCCCGATCCACGCCACGGGGCGCGGCGGCCAGTTCACTTATCATGGTCCCGGCCAGAGGGTGGCCTATGTCATGCTCGACCTCAACCGCCGCTCGCGCGACGTGCGCGCTTATGTCTGCGCGCTCGAAAAATGGCTCATCGCGGCGCTGGAGCTTTTCAATATCAAGGGCGAGATTCGCGATGGGCGGGTCGGCGTGTGGGTGCGGCGGCCGGACAAGCCGCCCGGCCCGCAAGGCGAGATCGCCGAGGACAAGATCGCGGCGATCGGCGTGCGGATGCGGCGCTGGGTGTCGTTCCACGGCGTCGCGCTCAATGTCGAGCCGGACCTGACGCATTTTTCCGGCATCGTGCCCTGCGGCATCGCCGAGCCTCATCTCGGCGTCACCAGCCTGGTCGATCTCGGCCTGCCGGTGACCATGCACGACGTGGACGTGGCGCTTCAGCGCAGTTTCGAAGAGATTTTCGGGCCGATCGCGCCGGCCTGAAATCAGGCGCGGACGCCGCGGCGGCCGAAGCCCTGAGCAGGTGGACGCTCGGGATGAAATTCCGACGGCTCCGCATGCGCCGCCCCGGGCTCGACGTCGAAGCGCGGGCGAAGGCGTGAGCCAGGCGCCCGCGGATGGCCGTTTTCGCCCGTGTCGCCACGCCGGAAGAACATCATCGTCGTAAGGAACAGGCCGCCGATCACTGTCATGCTGACCGTGACGCCAAGCACAAGCGCGCCGACGACGCGGAGATGAACCAGGAAAAACGGCAGGCTGGCCACCAGGCCCGCGAGCGTCAAGCCCACCGGCCCCAGGAGCCACCAGCCGCTCCAGCCGAAATCATGCAGCCGCTTGATATAGTTCGCGAACGAAACCCAGCAGGACACGATGGCAAGAAAGCACAGCACGGCGGCGACCTGCGGCGGCGCGTGGAGCGCCATCCGGATCTTGTGCGTCGCCGCGTCAAGCGTCGGAACCATATAGCGATTTAGGACAAAAAACTGGAAGACCGCACCCAGGACGAACTGAGCGAAAAAAATCTTCGCGAAAGTCGCGCGGTTAATGCGCCCTTCAAACGAAAACAACAGCCAAAGAAAACGGTCGGTCATGACCCATCCTCGCCAGTTGATACGGCTTCCGCGAGATTGCTGCGCAATCCGCAAAGTCGCGCAGGCGCGAAGATCATTGAAATCGCGAACGGATTTTCGCGCCGACGGAATACGAATTCCCCATGATTCATGCGAGATTCGTACGGGAGGAGCGCAGCCTGACCCGACAAAATCAAGAGAGCCCTAAGGCAAAGCCGTCTAAAATATTAATTCTCCGAAAGATTTTGCAACAAAAAGGAAAAGATTTCCGCAGCACAAACGAAAGGAAAAATTCTTTCGCGCAATTTTATTCAACGGGCCAATTGTCGATCAGCCGAGTCCGGCCCAGCCGCGCCGCGACCAGCAGCCGGATCGGCCCTTCGGCGAGCCCAGCGATCGGCGCAAGGCTTTGTGCCTGGCGCGCCTCGAAATAATCGAGCGCGAAACCGGCCGCCGTGATCTCCCTGCCCGCCCGCGCGACAACGTCAACAACCGGCGCGCCGGCCCTGATCGCCTTGGCGCTGTCGCGCAGCACGCGCGAAAGGGTCACGGCCTGCGCCCGCTCCTGCGCCGACAGATAGACATTGCGCGACGACATCGCCAGGCCGTCCGGCTCGCGCAGGGTCGGAACGCCGAAAATTGCGGTCGGAATGTCGAGATCGGCGGCCATGCGGCGAATCACCGCGAGTTGCTGGAAATCCTTCTCGCCGAAAAAGGCGCAATCGGCCTGGGACTGGTTGAGCAATTTGGCGACCACCTGGGCCATGCCGGCGAAATGATCGGGCCGGAACCTGTCCTCCAGCCCGGCGAGCGCCGGGCCGCCGGGAAGGATTTTGGTCGAGAAGCCCTCCGGATACATTTCCGAAGCCATCGGGGCGAAACAGCCGTCGCAGCCCGCTTCCGCGAGTTTGGCGAGATCGGCCTCGAAGGTGCGCGGATAGGCGGAAAAATCCTCGTTGGGCGCGAATTGGGTCGGATTGACGAAGATCGACACAATGGCGCGGCGGGCGTTTTCGCGCGAGGCTTTGATCAGCGAAATATGGCCGGCGTGGAGCGCGCCCATAGTAGGGATCAGGGCGACGGCCTCGCCCGCGGCGCGCCATTGCGCGACGGCGCGGCGCATCACGGCGATGTTGCGGAAAATCAGCGGCTGTTCGGTCATCCGGGGCTCACAGGAAAGAAAGATTCTTGATGGCGCGAAATTTCGTCGGCGCCTCGGGGACGTCCTCGCCGCCGACGCGGCGCAGGTAATCGACATAATCGCTCGAAAGGCCCTGGGCGCGGGCGGCCACGACGATCTGCCGCATGTAATCGGCTGGCGCACGGCCAAGGCTCTTGCCCGGGGCGCCGATATAGACCAGGGCGCGGATCGGCGAAGCGCCCTCGCGCAGGATCGGCTGCGAAATCTTGAGATAGGCGCCCTGCGCCACCCCCTCATAGCGGTCAAGCGCGGCGAGATCGCCGAAACCCAGTTCCCACAGCACCCCCGCGACCATGGCGGCGGGGTCGCGGACGATGGTGGCGAAGCCGTCCGGCATCAGGTCGAAGCGGTGGCGCGGCAGGAAGGCCCGCCCGAGCGCACGCGCGCCGGGGCAGCGCCGCGCCATGGCGGCGGCGTCCATGTTGGAGCCATAGGCGAAATTCAACGGCATGGGAGCGCCTTACCCATATTGATATTGACGTATTTGAATGTGATGATCGCTCGGGCGCGGAAATTGCGCCGAACCGGCACATAAAAGCCGAAACGGGAGGAAACAAATGAAATTTGCAAAATGGGCTGTCGCCATTGCATTCACCGCCGGAATGATCGGCCAGGCCGCGGCGGGCGACGTCGCCGGCTCTTATGCGCGGCCGAATGGCGACAAGGTCAAGGTGTCGGTCGTCGGCGGCAAGCTTTACTGCAAGATCGTCTCCGGCCGCCAGGCGGGTTTCGAAATGTGCCATGGCATGAGCCATGTCGGCGGCTCGATCTGGAAAGGCTCGGACATGAAGCACCCCTCCATGCCCGGCATGATGACCTTCAACGGCACCGTCACCGTTTCCGGCGGCGGCCTGACCATCAAGGGCTGCGCCGTCGGCGAATCGATGTGCGATTCCGAAAGCTGGAAGCGCATCTGATTTCCTGAGCCTTTCCGCATCAAGACTCCCGGCCTTCCCGCCGGGAGTTTCGATTCAGCCGACGCTCAGGCGAATTCCATGATCACCGCATCGACGGCGAGCGAATCGCCTTCCTTGCATTTCAGCGCCTTGACGGTCACGTCGCGCTCGGCGCGCAGCACGTTCTCCATCTTCATCGCCTCGACCATGGCGAGCGGGTCGCCGGCCTTCAGCTCCTGGCCTTCCTTGACGTAAATCGCCTTGACGAGGCCCGGCATCGGACAGAGCAGCACCTTGGAAGTGTCAGCGACCGTCTTCTCCGGCATGATCGCATAGAATTCCGCCTCGCGGCGGGTGAAGACGCGGGCCTCGACGCTCACGCCGGCATGGGCGATGTCGAAGCCGTTGAGGATCGGACGGACCTGGACCGCAGTTTTTTCCCCGTCGATCAGGCCGTTCCAGACCGGCTCGCCCGGAACCCAGTCGGATTCCAGCCGATGGGCGTGGCCGCCCTCGGCGAAACGCACGAGAAGCGCGCCTTCGCCCGCGTCGATCTCGATGTCGTAATGATCCTTGTCTAGGGTCACCGTGCGCTCGGTCTTGAATTTCACCGGCTTCTGCGTCTGCATCTGGCCGGAAATCTGGCGCTTGCGCTCGTTGTAAAGGTTGTCGACGAAGGCCGCGACCGCCGCCATGCGATGGGCGATCTCGCCCTTCGGCTTCAGAGGAGAGAAACCGTCGGGATATTCCTCGGCGATGAAGCCGGTCGATATATGGCCCGAACGCCAGCGCTCGTGCTGCATCAGCGACGACAGGAAGGGGATGTTGTGGCGGATGCCGTCGATGACGAAGCCGTCGAGCGCGCGCGACTGCGCGTCGATCGCGGTGAGGCGGTCGCCGGCGTGGGTCACGAGCTTGGCGATCATCGGATCGTAATAGATCGAGATTTCGCCGCCTTCATAGACGCCGGTGTCGTTGCGCACGGTGACGCCTTCCGCGCGGCCCTCGTCCGGCGGACGATATTTGACCAGCCGCCCGGTGGACGGCAGGAAGTTGCGGGTCGGGTCCTCGGCGTAGATGCGGCTCTCGACCGCCCAGCCCTTCAGATGAACGTCGCTCTGCTTGATCGCGAGCGGCTCGCCGGCGGCGACGCGGATCATCTGCTCGACTAGATCGACGCCGGTGACCAACTCGGTCACCGGATGCTCGACCTGCAGGCGGGTGTTCATTTCGAGGAAGTAGAAGCTCTTGTCCTGCCCGGCGACGAATTCGACCGTGCCGGCGGAATCGTAATTGACCGCCTTGGCGAGCGCTATCGCCTGCTCGCCCATCTTGCGGCGGGTCTCCTCGTCGAGCAGCGGCGACGGCGCCTCCTCGATCACCTTCTGGTTGCGGCGCTGAATCGAACATTCGCGCTCGCCGAGATAGATGACATTGCCGTGCTTGTCGCCCAGCACCTGGATTTCGATATGGCGCGGATTGACGATGAATTTTTCGACGAAGACGCGGTCGTCGCCAAACGAGCTCTTGGCTTCCGATTTGGCGCGGGCAAAACCTTCGGCCACTTCCTCGCGGGTTTGGGCGATGCGCATGCCCTTGCCGCCGCCGCCGGCCGAGGCTTTCAAAATCACCGGATAGCCGATGCCGTCGGCGATCTTCACCGCCTCCTCGGGCGTTTCGATCACGCCGAGGAAGCCGGGCACGGTGCTGACCTTGGCGGCGTTGGCGAATTTCTTCGATTCAATCTTGTCGCCCATCGCCTCGATCGCCCCGACATTGGGGCCGATGAAGACGATATTGTTGCTTTTGAGAGCCTCGGCGAAGGCGGCGCGCTCGGAGAGGAAACCATAGCCGGGATGGACGGCCTCGGCGCCGGTCTTCTTGCAGGCGTCGATGATTTTCTCGATGATCAGATAGGATTCCGCGGCGGGGGGCGCGCCGATATGGACGCCTTCATCGGCCATTTCGACGTGGAGGGCGTCCTTGTCGGCGTCGGAATAGACGGCGACCGTCTTGATGCCCATCCGCCGCGCGGTCTTGATGACGCGGCAGGCGATTTCGCCACGATTGGCGATCAAAATTTTCTTGAACATTCAGGCCCCGGAGCGGAACGAACCCGGCCTTGCGGCGGCAAGGCCCATGCTGACGATTGGATCGAACCGCTTTTATGGGAAGTCGCCGCCCTCGTCCAGCAGCCAAAGGACTAGGAGCGGCTTGACTTTTTCAGGCCTCCCGGGCGAGCTCCGCCTGAATTTCGGGCATCTGGACGCGGGCGCGGACGGCGGCGACCAGCCAGGGCGGCGCGCGATGGGCTTCGGCCAGCACATTGGCGAGCAAAGCGACGCCGGTGACCGGACGGCAGCGGTCCGCCTCCCGGACGAGCCATTCGGCGTCGCCGTCCGAAACGATTCCGGTGGGCCGGCATTGCCAGACCGCATGGTCGGTCAGGCATTCGACGAAAAATTCGGTCCATTCGGCGCAAGGCGCGTCCTGGACGCGGTCGAGGTCGAACAGGGCCTGAGCCTCGTCGCGGCTCACGCCCTCGTCCTCGAACAGGGCGCGGCGCAGCTGGCGCACCTCGGCCGGGGCGAGATTTCGGCCGGCCTGGGCCAGCGAGGAAATCATGGCGCGGCGCTCATCCAGCGCCTCCACGCCATAAAGGGTAATTTTCGCGGCGCTTGCTTGTCTCATGGTCGGCCTCTCCGTCATGTCCAGAGGCTAACGCGCGCCGAATTGCTCGAAGCTAAAGGATTAGAGTCAACAGGTGGAAAGGTTAACCCGTTCTTCTCTTTCACAGTTCGTCGTCGCTGCGCCGGTAGGCGCGGCGGTGATAGAGCAGGCCCGCGCCTTCGTCGCGGCGGGCGACGGCCACGACCTCGCCGATCAGAATGTGATGCGTGCCGACGTCCTTCGCCTCAATCAGGCGGCAGTCGAAATTGGCCAGCGCGCCTTCGAGCAGCGGCGCGCCGGTCGCACCCTTGCGCCATAAGCCATGGGTGAATTTTTCGGCAAAATGCTCGTCGGTGCGGCCGGCGAAAATATCTGCGAGCTTCTGGTCCGCGGCGCCAAGCGAATTCACGCTGAACGCCTTGTTCTTGAGGAAGCGCGGCGCGGAGGGCGATTGGCGGTTGACGCAGACCAGCAAAGTCGCGGGCTGATCGGTGACGGACGCAAGCGCGGTCACGGTCATGCCGGCGAGTCCCGCTGGTCCGTCGGTGGCGATGATATGCACAGGCGAGGCGATTTCGCTCATCGCGTCGCGATAGGCCTTGGGATCGAGCATCAAACTTCCTTCGAGCATCCGCCGTGATTAGCACTATCCGCGCGCCGCGGGAAAGCCGCCCGGTCGATGGGGCGTTCCGTTCCGGCGCCGGAAAAGCCATCGGCCGCCGGCGTCAGGCTTGCGAAGATCGCCCAGATCACTCAATACGCGATTATTCCGATCCCGAGGTGTGGAGCTTTCCGGCCTGGTCGCTCGATGACAAATGACAAGTGGCTGTGGCTGGGGGCTGTGGCTGGGCGCGCGTTTCGCCGGCGTCGCCCGGGCCTGCGACAATCCGGATTGGGCCGTGCTCCCCTGGCCGGCGTTGGCGAAGCTCTCACATAACACGCGCTGAGCCGCGCCGCGTCAGGACGAAATATTGCGACCCGGCGCCGGCCTTGCTAGCGTGACATGAGTGGCGGGCGATTCCGGGGCGCGAATGGAAGTTTTTCTGCAACAGCTCATCAACGGCGTCACCCTCGGCTCGATCTACGGGCTGATCGCCATCGGCTATACGATGGTCTATGGCATTATCGGCATGGTGAATTTCGCCCATGGCGACGTCTTCATGCTCTCGGCCTTCATCGCGCTGCTGCTGCTGCTGTTGATGAAATCCGCCGGCCTGCCCTCGGGCGTCCTCTTCATCCTCGTGTTGTTCGGCTCGATGTGCATCACCGCCTTGTGGAATTTCGTGATCGAGCGCGTCGCCTATCGCCGCCTGCGCGGCTCGTTCCGGCTGGCGCCGCTGATCTCGGCGATCGGCATGTCCACCTTCCTTTCCAATTTCGTCACCGTCACCCAGGGACCGAACAACAAGTCCATTCCGCCGCTGCTCGAAAAGGTCATCCTGCTGACCCACGACAATTCCTATGACGTGACGCTCTCCTACAAGCAGATATTGATCGTCACGGTCACGGCGGTCCTGCTCGCCGCCTTCTGGTTCGTGGTGCAGAAGACGCCGCTCGGGCGGGCGCAGCGCGCCTGCGAGCAGGACGCCAAAATGGCCGCTTTGCTCGGCGTGGACGTCGATCGCACCATCGCCTTGACCTTCGTGATCGGGGCGGCGCTGGCGGCGGTCGCCGGATTCCTGTTCCTGCTGCAATATGGCGTGGTCAAATCCACCGACGGCTTCGTCCCCGGCGTGAAGGCTTTTACCGCGGCTGTCCTTGGCGGCATCGGATCGCTGCCCGGCGCGGTCCTCGGCGGGCTCGCCATCGGCCTGATCGAAACCTTGTGGGGCCAGTATTTTTCCAGCGACTACAAGGACGTCGCCGCCTTTTCCATCCTCGCCGTCACCCTCATCTTCATGCCCTCCGGCCTGCTCGGGCGGCCCGACGTCGAAAAGGTCTGACGTTTGAGCGCGCAGCCGTCCCTCCTCTCCCGCGCCTTCCGGGAAGCGAGCGTCGCGGCGCTGGTGGTGGCGGTCCTCGGCTTCCCCATCCTCGCCTACCGCGCCGCGCCCGATTTCAACAATGTGCTGACTCTGCGCGCGCGCTGGCCCCTCTATTTCACTTTCTGCGCGCTCGGCTTCGCCCTGCGCTTCGTGCTCACCCTATGGAACGGGCGGCCGAGGACCCTGAAAGCGGAAGTCGCGGCGGCGAAACCGGCGGTGAAAAGGCCGTGGCTCGCCTGGCTCGGCGTGGCGGCGCTGATCGCCTATCCGCTGGCGGTGACAGCCCTGCTCGGGCCTCGCCCGGCGCTGAAATGGGTGGACACGTTCGGCGTCCAGATTTTGCTTTATGTCCTGCTCGGCTGGGGCCTGAACATCACCGTCGGCCTCGCCGGCCTGCTCGATCTCGGCTATGCCGCCTTCTACGCCGTCGGGGCCTATGCCTATGCCCTGCTTGCCCCGCTCACCGGCCTATCGTTCTGGTCCCTGCTCCCCGTCTGCGGCATGCTCGCGGCGCTGTGGGGGGTCTGTATCGGCTTCCCGATCCTGCGCCTGCGCGGCGACTATCTCGCCATCGTCACTTTGGCCTTCGCCGAGATCGTCCGCATGGTGCTGATCAACTGGGACGTGGTGACCCATGGCGAACAGGGCCTGTTCAACTTCCCCCACATCACCTTTTTCGGCCTGCCCTTCATCCCCGGCCCGCGCGGCTTCGACGCCCATTTCGGCCTGCATTTCGCCGCCGTCCACAAGCTGATCTTCCTTTATTTCGTGGTGCTGGCGCTGGCTTTGCTCGCCAATGTCGTCTCGATTCGCCTGCGCCGCCTGCCGCTCGGTCGCGCCTGGGAGGCCCTGCGCGAGGATGAGATCGCCTGCCGGGCGCTCGGCCTCGACACCGCCAATATCAAACTCACCGCCTTTGCGCTCGGCGCCTTTTTCGCGGGAATCGCCGGCTGCCTGTTCGCGCTCCGGCAGGGCGTGGTGTCGCCTTCGAGCTTCACCTTCAACGAGAGCGCGACCATCCTCGCCATCGTCGTGCTGGGCGGGCGCGGCTCGCAATGGGGCGTGGCGCTCGCCGCCGTGCTGATCGTCGGCGCGTCGGAGCTGCTGCGCCAGCTCAATTTCCTGAAAATGGTCTTCGGACCGGATTTCGACCCGGCGCAATATCGCATGCTGCTGGTCGGCCTCGCCATGGTGGCGATGATGAATTTCCGCCCGCGCGGCATTGTTTCCGCGCGCGAGCCCACCATCAAGCTCCTCCCGGTCGCGGAGGCGGCGGAGTGACCGCGTCGCGCTGGATCGCCGATCCACTGCTGCGGGTCGATTCGCTGACCATGCGCTTCGGCGGCCTCGTCGCGGTCAATGACGTGTCCTTCGCGGTCGGGCGCGGCGACATCACCGCGCTGATCGGCCCCAATGGCGCCGGCAAGACCACCTTGTTCAACTGCCTGACCGGCTTCTACAAGCCGACGGCCGGGCGCATCGCCTTTTCCCCGAAGGGCCCGCTGTGGGACGACCGCATCGAGGCGCTCACCGCCTCGGCCCGGCGTTTTTCGCGCGGCGGCGAGAACCTTTTCCTGCTGGAGCGCATGCCCGATTACGAGATCGCCAAAAAGGCGCGGGTCGCGCGGACTTTTCAGAACATCCGCCTCTTCCCGGGCATGAGCGCGCTGGAAAATCTCATCATCGCCCAGCATGTCGCGCTGACGCCGGCGTCGGGCTATGGGTTCTTCGGCCTGCTGGGCCTTCCGATTTACCGCCGCGCGGAAGAAAAGGCGGTCGCCAAGGCGAAAGACTGGCTGGAGCGGATCGGCTTGCGCGCCCGCGCCAACGATCCGGCCGGCGAATTGCCCTATGGCGACCAGCGTCGGCTGGAAATCGCCCGCGCCATGTGCACGGACCCCTATCTTTTGTGCCTCGACGAGCCGGCCGCCGGCCTCAACGGCCACGAATCCGCAGAATTAGCAAAACTATTACGTGAAATTCGCGATTTGGACGGTGTTTCTCTTCTTCTGATCGAACATGACATGGCGGTGGTCATGGCGATTTCCGACCATATCGTCGTGCTCGACTACGGCCAGAAAATCGCCGACGGCTCGCCGGCCGAAATACGCGAAGACCCGGCGGTGATCGCCGCCTATCTCGGCGTCGCCGAAGAGGAAGCCGAAACGGCGGAGCACGCGCTGGAACGCGGGGCGGACCAATGAGCGCCCTGCTCTCCATTCGCGGCGCCGCCGCCTTCTATGGCGCGGTTCAGGCGCTCAAGGGCGTCGATCTCGACGTCAACAAAGGCGAGATCGTCGCCCTGATCGGCGCCAATGGCGCGGGCAAATCGACCCTGATGATGAGCGTATTCGGCGCGCCGCGCCTGCGCAGCGGCAAAATCCTGTATGACGGCCAGGACATCACCGACCTGCCGACCCATGAGATCGCGCGGCTGTCGATCGCGCAATCGCCGGAAGGCCGGCGCATCTTTTCGCGCATGACGGTTTTCGAAAATCTCCAGATGGGCGCGTCGGTGACGAAGTTCGATCGCTTCGCCGAAAATCTCGAACGGGTTTACGCCATTTTCCCGCGGCTGAAAGAGCGCGCCGGCCAGCGCGGCGGCACGCTTTCCGGTGGCGAGCAGCAGATGCTGGCCATCGCACGCGCCCTGATGAGCCGGCCCAAGCTGCTGCTGCTCGACGAGCCTTCGCTCGGGCTCGCGCCGCTGATCTGCCGCCAGATTTTCGACGTGGTCCGGCGGTTGAACCAGGAAGAGGGCATTTCCGTCTTTCTCGTCGAGCAGGACGCCCATCACGCGCTGAAACTCGCCCATCGCGGCTATGTCCTGGTCAATGGCGCCATCGCCATGCAGGGCTCGGGCACGGAATTGTTGCGCGACCCGAAAATCCGCGCCGCCTATCTCGAAGGAGGCGGCCATTGAACGCCAGCTTCGTCATCGGCGACCCGCGCGTCTTCTTCGGCGTCACGATCGTTCTCGGCGGCCTCGCCTCCTTCGCCGCCGGCCGCGCGGTGGCTTTGACCTGGCGGCCGTTGTGGCTGCTGGCGCTTTACGGCCTGCCGCTCGCCTTCGCCATGCGCTTCCTGCAATGGTCACTCTTTGGCGAACCGCTCGCCGCGCCGCTTGCCGCGCTCGTCGCCTATGGCTGGTCGCTCGCGGTCCAGGGCTTTTCGTGGCGCCTGGCGCGCGAAGCGCTGATTCGCCGCCAATATCCCTGGCGAACTTAGGTAATTGCCGCTTTTTCGTGATTTTTTGGCTGCTTCGCTGGCGACCCTCCCGCCGCGAGGCCATTTGGTTGTCATGGCCCGATCCGTTTTCAGGGAGACGTCCAATGGCCCGCATGATCGCCGTTCTTCTCGCGGCTTCATTGGCCGGCGCGAATTTCGCCGGCGCCGAAGCCGCGCCGATCTCGCCTTCGACCCTACGCGGCCCGGCGCCGCTCCCGGTCGAGCAGATCGCCTATAAACATCCGGTTCACCACGCTTATCGCCACCGCCACGTTTACCGCCATCGCGTTTACCGCCATCGCGTTTACCGACGCCATTATGTTTACCACCGCCGCTATTACCGGCGCTATTACGGCTATGATCCCGGCGCGGCGATCTTCGGCGCGGTCGTCGGCGGCCTTTTGGCCAATCCCTGCCTCTATGGCGGCTGTTATAATTATGGCTACTATGGCCCTTACGTCTATAGCGGTCCCGGCTGGGGCGGCGGCTATTATGGCGGCGGCTGGGGCGGGCGCGGTTTCTATCGCGGCGGGTTCCATGGCGGAGGGTTCCATGGCGGAGGGTTCCATGGCGGAGGGTTCCACGGCGGAGGCTTCCATCACGGAGGTTTCCATGGCGGAGGTTTCCATGGCGGAGGTTTCCACGGCCGCGGTTTCCATCGGTAAACCGGCAAACCTGGGCGCCTGATTCCACGGGCGAGGGAGCTTTTCCTGCTCCCGGCCAGGGGCGCCGCCTTCCTGTGATTTTAGCGGCATTGCAGGTGACCTCCCGGGCGCGGGGCGATATAAGTCAAAAAGGCTGGAACTCTTGAAGGAGACGCCTGATGCGCCGCCTGTCCAACATTTTGCTCGCGACTTGTCTGATCTGCGGCGGATTCGCCGGCGCCCAAGCCGCGCCGATGAAAAAGGCCAGCCATTGGCGCCATCAATATGACGGCCATTATGAAACCCTCTATGACGGCCGTTACTGGCCGGCCTCCCCATCGCCAGCCCGTAGCGTCGGATTTGCCGCGACATCCGTCGTCGGCATCGTCGGCGGCGTTCTGACCAATCCCTGCTATCTGGGCGGCTGCCTTGCCGACCCTCGCGACGCGTGCCGTCCGGGAAGCTCCTGCAGCGGAAGCTGGGGCGGCGTGACCGCGGCGGATGAGCGCTCCACCACGGCGGCTTACCAGGCGCTTTCGAGGAAGGCGTCCGAAATGGCCGCCAAAGGCCAGGTGTCGCCCGTCACCATCGATACGGGAAGCAAATGAGGCGGGACAGGTGCGCCATGGCGCGCGCCAAAGGGCGCTTCATCGGCGCCTTGCCCGCGGCCCAGAACAATTTTAAGCATTGTTGACGAAGAGGCCGCCCATGCGCGGGCCTTGCCGCCTGGGCGCAAGGGAGTTCGATATGCGGGTAGGACTGTTGGCGGCTCTGCTGGCCGCCGCGTTTTTTTCCGGCGCCGCCCGCGCTGAGATCAAAATGGGCGTCGGCGCGCCGATCACCGGATCCGACGCGGCGTTTGGCGCGCAGCTCAAGAACGGCGCCGAACAGGCGGTCGCCGACATCAACGCCGCCGGCGGCATTCTCGGCCAGAAGGTGACGCTCGAAGTCGGCGACGACGCCGCCGACGCCAAGCAGGGCCGCTCGGTCGCCAACCAGTTCATCGGCGACGGCGTGTCCTTCGTCATCGGCCATTTCAACTCGTCCGTCACCATGCCGGCCTCGGACGCCTATAACGAGGCGGGCGTGCTGGAGATCACCCCGGGCTCGACCAATCCGCAGATCACCGAGCGCGGCATCCCCATGCTGTTTCGCACCTGCGGACGCGACGACCAGCAGGGCGCGGTGGCGGCGGCCTATCTGATCGCCCACGCCAAGGGCAAAAGAATAGCGATCATCCACGACAAATCGACCTATGGCAAAGGCCTCGCCGACGAGACCCGCAAGAGGCTCCACGCCGCGGGCGTCCAGGAAGTGCTGTATGAGGGCCTCAATCCCGGCGAGAAGGACTATTCCAGCATCGTCTCCAAGATCAAATCGGTCGACGCCGACATCGTGTTTTTCGGCGGCGTCCATACCGAGGGCGGTCTGCTGGTGCGCCAGATGCGCGACCAGGGCGTCGAGGCGACCCTGATGGGCGGCGACGGCATCGCCTCCCAGGAGTTCGCGGCCATCGCTGGGCCCGGCGTGGTCGGCACGCTGATGACCTTCCCGCCCGACCCGCGCCTGCGCCCGGAAGCCGCCGCCGTGGTCAAGGAATTCGAGGCCAGGCACTATAATCCGGAGACCTACACGCTTTACAGCTACGCCGCCGTCCAGGTCATCGCCCAGGCCATCGAAAAGGCCAAGTCGACCGACCCGACCGCGGTCGCCAAGGTTCTGCACGACGACGGCCCGTTCAAGACCGTGGTTGGCGATCTCTCCTTCGACGCCAAGGGCGACGTGAAGCGCGCGGACTACGTCGTCTACCAATGGCGCAAGGGCCCGGACGGCAAGATCACTTATTTCCAGCTGGATAAGTAAGTAAGCGGGCCGCCACCCCCTCTTCGCGCAATGGGCAGACCCTGCGGACGCCCTAATGCGCGGAAAGGCGAGAAGGCTCTCCTTCACCCCAGATTCGCCAACCCCGGAAAGGTCTGAAGCAGCCAGAAGCTCACGTTCTGGATGCCGCCGGTGAGGAACAGCACGCCGGTAGCCACCAGCAGCACGCCGACCAGCCGCTCCACTTTCCCGAAATGGGCCTTGAACCGCCGCAGGAAATGGACGAAGGGCTCCATCGCCAGCGCCGCGAGCAGGAAGGGAATGCCGAGGCCGAGGGAATAGGCCGCGAGCAGGACGGCGCCCTGCGTGACCGTCTGTTCCGACGAAGCCACCGCGAGAATGGCGGCGAGAATCGGCCCGATGCACGGCGTCCAGCCGAAGGCGAAAGCGAGGCCCATCACATAGGCGCCCCAGAGCCCCACCGGCTTTTCGACGCTCACGCGCTTCTCGCGATAAAGCAGGCTCAGCTTGAACACGCCCAGGAAGTGCAGGCCCATGGCGATGATGACGAGACCGGCGAGCGTCGAAAACAATGGCAGATGGGCGCGCACGGTCTGGCCCACCGCCGAGGCCGTCGCGCCGAGAACGACGAAAACCGTGGAAAAACCGAGCACGAACAGCACGGCCGCGATCAAAGTGTCGCGCCGCGCCCGCCTTTCGCCGCCTTCGACCAGTTCCTCCAGCCCCGTGCCGGCGATGAAGGTGAGATAGGGCGGCACCAGAGGGAGCACGCAGGGGCTCAGGAACGACAGCAGGCCAGCCACGCCCGCCGCGGAAATCGTCACATTGCTCGTCATGTCTTCCCCGTTTCCGCCCCCGCGCGATCAGGTCGCGCATTGTCGCAAGACCTCGATCTCCGCTGCTTATACGCTAGAATTCGAACGATGTTTCAAGCACGAAGAGGCAAGGCATGCGCAACCTGATCACCGATGTCGCCGGCGTCAAGGTCGGCTCGGCCCATGACGGGAAACTCGCCTCCGGCGTCACCGCCCTCGTTTTCGACGCGCCTGCGACCGCTTCGCTCGCCATTTCCGGCGGCGCGCCGGGCCTGCGCGATGCGGCTTTGCTCGAAGCCGACATGACGGTGCAACAAATTGACGCACTTGTCCTCTCTGGCGGCTCGGCCTTCGGGCTCGACGCCGTCGGCGGCGTCCAGTCGGCTTTGCGCGAGATCGGGCGCGGCTTCGAGGTCGCCGGCCAGTTCGTGCCGATCGTCCCCGGCGCGATATTGTTCGATCTCGCCAACGGCGGAGACAAAAGCTTCTGGGGCGAACCGGCCTATTGGCGACTCGGGAAAGCAGCGGCGCGGGCGGCGGCAGCGGATTTCGCGCTCGGCAGCCATGGCGCGGGGCTTGGCGCGACGCTCGTCGATCTCAAGGGCGGACTTGGCTCGGCCAGCGCCCGGACGCCGGAGGGATTCGTCGTCGGCGCATTGGTCGCGGCCAACGCCGTCGGTCAGGCGACCATCGGCGAGACGCCGCATTTCTGGGCCGCGCCCTATGAGCAAGGCGACGAATTCGGCGGCCTCGGCTGGCCCGCCCAACTGCCTGCAGGCGCATTGACGCTGAAAATGAAGGGCGCGGCGCCGCAAAACACCAATATCGCCATTGTCGCCACCGACGCCACGCTGACCAAGGCGCAGGCCAAGCGCATGGCGGTGATGGCGCAGGACGGTCTGGCGCGGGCCTTGCGGCCCGTCCACGCGGCCATGGACGGCGACACGGTCTTTTCCGCCGCCACCGGGCGGGCGAAAGGCAACGTGGACGCTCTCGCGTTGACGACCATCGGCGCCGTAGCCGCCGATTGCCTCGCCCGCGCCGTGGCGCGGGCCGTTTACGAGGCTACGTCCCTGCCCTTCGCCGGCGCTCTGCCGGGCTGGCGGGAGAAGTTCGCGTCTTAGCGAGGCGTTTGCAGATCCGTGCCGCGGGTTTCCTCAAAACGACACGGATGATAATATTTTCATGCGACGTTTTGTCTTTTCCCGCGCGCGCGGGAGGAAGGCATGATGTCTCAGTTGGGCAAGGGCGGTCGCCAGAAACCATCCATAATCCGGACGCCGCTCTGCCGAATAAGCAACAGGGGAGAGTCATGGGCGAACTGAATTTCCCACGATTGAGTTCCATTGCCTTGGCGGCGGGGATAAGCATTCTGGCGACGGCCGCGGTCGCCGAACAGCCGGCGGCTCAGTCCGGCGCTTCTCCGCCGCCGGCGACTGCGCAACAGGCGCCCGCCGAGCATCGCGCCAATCCCTACGCCGGCCATGCCTATCCCTATGCCGGCTACGCCTATCCCTATGCGGGTTACCGCTATCCCTATTACGGCGGCTACAACTATCCCTATTACGGCTACGGCTATCCCTATTACGGCGGCTACGGCTATCCCGCTTATGGCTATTACGATCCCTATTATGGCCCCTATGGCGACCGAGACTGGGGTCCGTGGGGCCGTCGCGGTTGGGGCCCGTGGGACCGCGGCAGCTGGTGGCCCTGGGACTGGTGGTGATCCGCGCGGGCGTCAAGCCGGCTTCCCTGAACGGACAGAATTCGCTGGCCGCCTCACGAGGCGCCCTGCCTTTCAGCCCCATGGCTACGCCAATTTTGCGGCTTGAGCAGGTCGAGGGTGACCCATTCGGCGCGACGGCAAACGCGGGCGCATCGCCGGTCTGGCGGTCCGACTCTCGTAAACGCATCGCCTGTTTCCAGCCATAAACCGATGCGATAACGCTACGGTCAAGCGATTGTCCCTAACGATATCGCAATTGATGTGTTGGCTTTTCGGTCACATCCTTTGAAGTTCTTGCGCGCCAGGGAAGAGAAATGCACCGCGTCAAATTCCGTTTGATTGAGCCGCGTCTTGAACCCCGGCGCATCAGGATGCCTGTGCCTGGCTGGGCGGGCGACCCTCAGCCGCGGGCGGACGGTTCGCAGGAACAGCCCTGGCACTGCACGCCGTTTTCCGAAATGGCGAAATACAGCGTTGAAATTCTTTATCCTTACGACCACGAAATTCGCGTTTCGACGCGGAGCGGACGTTTCGCTTTCGAGGGCGATTTCGGTCCTCCGCCTGACGATGAGCGCGCATGGCCGCCGTTTCGCTCGTTCGGAGACGGCTTTTACACCTTTCAGCTCCTGCTGGATTTAAAGCCGGAACTCGGATTCGCCACGAGAATCGATCCCCATCCTCGCTATTTCACCGATCCGACGGATACGACTCCTCTGGCCGTGCCAGCGTTGATTCGTAACTGGTGGCCGATGATTTATTTTATTGTCTTCAAGGCGCCTCCGGAGGGACGAACCCATATTTTCCGACCGGGCGAGCCAATGGCGCAATTCAGTTTCGTTCCCGAAGACCCGGATTTCGTCCTTGAGCCTATGACGGAAGACGAAGCGGCCGAACGGGAATTGCAGTCGCGACGCATTTACGAGAGCAGATCCACGCTCGGCGCCGACAGCCAGTGGCTCTCATCGACAAACACTGTCTTTGACGCCACCTATCGCCGCCTGCACGGCGCAATGCGCGGCGATAGGTCGAAGCGCCCGGATGACGAGGATCTGGGATGAAGTCTGGCGGATAGACGCGCCGGATTCCTATTGGCCCTCCCATCCACCTCCCTGCCAATGGTGGTGATGGTGGTGATGATGATGGTGGTGGTGGGGATACCACGGCGTCTGCGGATAATAATCGTGATGATGGTGGTGATGATGATGACGGGGGTAGTAGTAATAGCCGTCACCGCCGTCATAATAATATTGGGCCAGTTGAACGTTCGCTTCCGCTTTCCGCCGCTCGCCCTGGTCACGCGCGACTGCATCGGCCGCTTTGAGCTGCTCCACGGCATTGGGAATGGGTTTCAGCAGCTCGGCATAGGCATTGGCGCGCGAAATCGTTTGCGCGGGAACCGCAGCATGAGCCGCCGCCAAGGAAGTGACCGCCAGAACGCCGGCTAATCCGGCAGCTTTTTTGTCCATTTTGCACCCTTGCCTGCCGCGGCTACCGAATCGTCGCCGCACTTTGCGATTGTAACGCCTGATATTCGTGGCGCGTATTTTGGGCTGATTTGTGGCTCTGGCCACGCTCCCTTCGGCGCGATGCGCGAATGGGCGAGGCGCGCTATGGCGCTGTCGGCTTCAGATCGCCGATGAAATAACGTTCCAGCAGCCGATCGGCCGCCTCGGAATGACGGCGGCCCTTGGTCTTGGTGTCGTAAGCCTTCGACGCTTCCTTGCCGCACCAGCCTTCGATCACTTCAGGCCGCGACGGATGGTCGGGCAGATAGGGCGTCACGTCATAGACTTTTCCGTGAATGGCCATCCAGCAATTGCCTGGGGACGCATGAGTGGCGACTTCTGTGAGAGAAAAGCTCTTCCTGGCGGACGCATCGGTTTCCGCCAGCGTCTTTGGCGCGAAAATTCCAGCCAGCCATAACCCACCGACGAGAATCCAGAATGTGGCCGTCGAAACCATATAAATCTTGCGCATCAAAGTGGTCCGAAGTTTTCGAAATGCATCCGGCGATTGGCTATTCCGCGCCGGCGAAGGAAACGCGTGAAGGCTTCTATCATTGGCGGCGGACCGCAAAGCCAGAATTCTCCCCTCGCGACATCGTCGCCGGCGGGAAAAACGCTCCCGGGTTCGACAGGATTGTCGCCGGTCGCGACGAGCCGCAACGTCAGTTTTGGCAGGCTCGCGGCAATGGCGCGCAGATCATTGACAAAAAGCGCGTCGCCTTCCGAAGGAAAAAGGTAGATCAGAATGGTCGGCCTGTCCAACCGGCCGGCGCGGAGCAAAGCCAGGAAAGGCGTGATTCCCATGCCGCCGGCGATCCAGAACTGAGGGGTCGAAGCGGGATCGTCGAGAAAATCGCCGAATGCTCCCTGGACGCGCGCCGGAACGCCGGGCTCGATGGATTGTATATTGCGCGTGCAGTCGCCAAGCGCTTTCACCGCTATGCGGAAGCCCGAAACGCCGTCGGTTGAGCTCACGGTAAAGGGGTGGAATTCGTTGCAGCCCTTGAAACGCCGGCCGGATTGAAAGGCGACGAGGGCGAATTGCCCTGGCTGCGCCGCGATCGACTCGCCGAGAGGCGCAAGACTGACTTCGACCACATTGGCTGAGACGCGGGCGACCGAGCGGACGACATAGGGAAGCGCGCCGAGGCCCCAATCTTCACGAACGAGGCGGCAAGCGAGCAAAACGAGGCTCACGAGCAGGATCGGCAGGACCGGCTCGTCAATGCCCAATAAAATCAGGTGGATCAAACCGACTGGGACGGCAAGTCCGAGCGCCGCATGGATCGGACGGCGAATGCGGTAGGCGAGACGACCGGAAACGGTCGCGCCGAGGCCGGCCATCAGCACCAGCAGCGAAAGCCATCCGGTCCAAACCGGCCAGCTTTCGCTGAAGGGCGAGAGAAGCTCCCATGCTTCTCGCGGCGCCTTTGGCAGAGAGGCGCCGGCGAGGAGCAGCGGATGGGCCAGCAGCGCGACATAGGCCGCCATGCCAAGGCGGTGATGCCACCGATACATAGTTTCCAGGCCGCCCAGCACGGCGGCCAGGCGCGCCTCGCGCAGAACCAGAAAGAGGCTGACGAGAAGCATGCCGCAACCCGTCCATCCCAGGACGATGCCGATCTGTCGAGCCAGCGCTCCGCCTTCGGGATAAGCCCAAAAAACGAGGCCTGCCACAAAGGAAAGGCTCAGGATGGGAACCGACAATTTAGCCAGGTTTCGCATGAAGTCCGCCAGCGCGATCAATTGCGAGGATCGGGCGACGGACGCAAATGCGCGCATGCGTCTCGTCCGCGTTCGGGCAGTTTCAGTCCCAGCTGCGCGGCTCTCTCCTGCATCAGCCGGTGATGCGCGAGCTGATAGGCGTGGCAGTCCTCGTAATTGGTGAAGCCCCTAATCTTCGCCTGATGCGCGATCCGTTCCTCCGGCGACATGAGCATCCAGCCGCGCGTGTTTTCCTGGTTTGCGCGCCAGGGTCCGGCGGCCAGCGCCACGCCGTTCGCCTCAAGAAGAAACAAAGAAGCGGCCAGTGCTGCTGTGGTTGCTCGCAATTTCACTGTCCTCCCTGCTCCCGCGCAGCAAATCTTGTGCGGTCGTCGTCAATAGGACCGGGACCGTCGCGTCCGCGAGCACCTTTTCCGTTACGCCGCCAAGCGCCAGCGTCACGAAACCGCAGCGGCCATGCGAGCCCATAACGATCAGATCGCAAGCTTGCGCTGCGGCGATGGCGAGGATTGGCCCACCGCCCGTTTCATGGACAGTCAGTTAAGCTCATTTCACCTTCCATTCGAACTCAACCGGGCTGAGATAGCCGATGGTCGAGCGCCGCCGGACAGTGTTGTATATACGCTCCATGTAATCGAATACGTCCGCCGTGGCCTCGTCAAGCGTCCGAAAGACTCGTCTGGCGATGGGCTCGGTTTTTTCGATTTTCACCGATAGTTGATCCGCGCCACCCCGGCGCGCGACACCACCGGCGCGGCGCCGGCGAAGGACACCCAGACATTGGGGTCCTCCTGCGACTGGCGCTTGAGGAAGCGATAGCCCGTCGCGGTCCAGGGGCGGATTTTATTGGTCAGATTGTCGAGAATGAAATCGCCGTGATCGGTCTTCACGGTGAGGATGGCGTGGCCCTCGCCTTCGTGGTCGCGGACGATGGTCATGAGCAGCGCCTGACGGGGAAAGCCGCGGTCGATCAGAAGCTTGCGCTTATAGAGCGCATAGATCTTGCAATCGCCCTTGCCGTCGGTCGGATAATCCCAATGATCGAGCATTGTGCCCCAATGATCGTAATTTGAGACCGGCTCGATCGCCGCGTTGACTTGGGCGTTGATATGGTTGAGCGCGCGCCAGGTCGCGGCGTCGAGCTTCACGTCGCGGGAGGGCAGAACCGGCTGGGAACATTCCTGCGGCTGGCGCTGGCAGAAGTCGATCCAGCCATAGGGGATCGAGGTTTCGCCGCCGACGACGGCGAAGCTGCTGGTCGGCAGGCCGCCGCTCGCCTCCGCCGCCCCGCCGGCGAAAACGAGCGCGGCCGAAAGGAAGAACGCTGCAATTCTCGACATGGCCCGCATCCCGCTGCGACGGAGCCGAACCATCCGTCTTGTCGGGATCGAGCATCGGGCGCGGCGGGTTGCGGGCCGCGAAAAGGAAAGCCGCGCATTTTAATCAAATACCGCCCGGCGCGCGCTGATTTTGGTCATGTTTTACAATGCGTAAGGCGATTGCACTGTTTTTCGCGCGATCAGGCAGGGATTCGTTCACCATGCACCGCCAGCCAGATGGTCGGCTGCCCAGCCTCGGTCCATTCGACACGATGGCGAACGTGGGCGGGAATTTCCAGAAAATCACCGGGCCGCAAAGCGCGCGGCGCGTCCTCGCCCTCGATCAGCAGGCCGGCCCCGCCCGAAAGCACGACCACCCATTCGGTCCAGGCCTGATCGTACCAGAAGCCGGGCGGACTCGCCTGCCCCAGCGACACAATCCGTTCGACCCGCGCGCCGGGAAAGGCGGCGAGAATCTGGGTCGCCTCGCCCTCGCTCGCGTCGGGAAGATCGGCGAAGAAATTGCCGGCCTTGGGCATGGCGGCCTCAGGACACGGCGGCGGCTGCGCCGATCACGCCGATCACCGCCACGCTGGCCGCGAGAAAGATCATGACCGCGAGCCGCAACCCGCGCAGGCGCAACGGCGGCGCCAGCGCCTTGGCCGCCAGAGCGATCAGCAACCCGACGATCAGCGGAAACAGCAGGGCATTGCCGACCTGGGTCGCGATATTGAGCCAGACCAGATCGTGCGAAAAGCCCACCAGCGCCGCCGCAGCGCCGACGCTCACGACATAAAGCGCCATGTAGCGACGCGAGTCGAAAAGGCCGGCGCCCTCGGCGCCTGCATCGATTCTCCTGGCTGAAAACACTTCGGCGACGCCCCAGGACAAGGCGAGCGAGGCGACGATCGCCGCCGCGAAAGACGCCCCCAGCACCCCGAGACTATAGACCAGCATCCCGCTGTCGCGCCCGAGCGCGGCGGTCAGCGCCTCCCCGACCTGCCCGATGCTGTCGAGGCTGTGGCCCTTGTCCCCGGTGTAAAGCGCCGCCGCCGCCGCGATCAAAACGGCGCCCGTCAAGGCCTGGGTGAGGACCGCGCCTGCGGCGGTATCGGCGCGCACGACGGAGAATTCCTCCGGATCGATCTTGCGCCGCGCCGTCGCGGCCTGCTGGTAAAACACCATCCAGGGATTGAAGACCGAACCGACGATGGCGGCGGCGAGGAACAGAAAGCTTCGGTCGGTGAGCGGCGCGTGAAAGAAATCGCGGACCACGGCCAACGGATGGGGGCGCGCCTTCCAGGCGACGACCAGAAAGGCGAATTCGAACAGGCCGACGCTGAGAGCGGCCTGCTCCACCTTGCGGTAGGACCCGGTCGCGGCGACCGCAAGCAAAGCAAAGGCCGTCGCCGGGAGCGAGATGTCGCGCGAGACGCCATAAAGCTCGCCGACGCCGGCGACGCCGGTGAATTCCGTGACCAGGGTGCCGAAGGCCGCGAGCGCAAGGCCGGCGAGCGCCAGCAGAGCCGCGGTCTTGCCAAAGCGCGCGCGGATCATTTCGCCGAAGCCCGCGCGCCCGAACAGGCCGAGACGCGCCGCCAGTTCCTGCACCAGATAGAGCGCCGGGATCAGCGCGAAGATCAGCGGCAGCAGGCGAAAGTTCCACTGCGCTCCGGCCTGGGCGGCGGTCACGACATTGCCGGCGTCGGTGTCGGCGAGCATCACCAGCAGGCCAGGTCCCCAGGCCGCGAGATGATGAAGAAAGGAATGCCCCCTCGCGGCGGCGCCGCCCGCTTGTGAATCCATCCGGAGCTTTCGCTTGTATTGCAGATTTCCGCGCGTCAGTTGACGGCCAATATCACCTGGCTCGGATCGAAAGTCGCTGCGGCCTTTGCGCCCACCTCCAGGCCGAGGTCTTCCGCCGTCTGACGCGGCACAACGGCGTGTAACGTCTTGCCGTGGCCAATGTCCAGCCGAATTTCGGTGTTGCGCTCGGCGTCGGTGCGGTCGGTGACTTCGCCGATGAAGGCGTTGCGGTCGTCCCGCGGCGCGTTCTGCGGCGCATAGAGCCGAATGAAGGAGGATTTTACCAGCGCCAGCGCTTTCTTGCCTACCGCGAGTTCGAGGTCGTCGGCGGCCTCATTGGTGACGATCGCCAGGAATTTCTGGCCTTCGGCGAATTTCAGGGTGATCTCGACGTCCACCGGCCAGCGTTTGACATGGCTGACCTCGGTCTGGAAAACGTTGCGCGCCGAGATACGGGCGCCAAGCGTCCAAAGGAAGGCCTCCTCCTGTCCTTCAAGCCCTTCTTCGGCGATCAGATTGGAAATGCGCGAGAGCTTCTCTTCGAGCCTGTGAAAGGTCGCGATGAGCCGGCGGCCCTCCTCGGTGACCTCCGCGCCGCCGCCTGAGCGCCCACCAGGCCTGGTAAGGAAGGCCGGCGTCGGCAGGAGGTTATTGACCGCATTGACCGAATCCCACGCGGTCTTGTAGCTGAAGCCGGTCGCCTTCGCCGCCTTGGCGATGCTGCCGAGTTCCGCCACCTTTTCGAGCAGCTTGACGCGCTCATGGCCGACCAGAAAACGCCCTTCGCTGTGCAACGCGAGAAGAGCGTTGATTTTGTTGCCTGTCATGTCCGACCCGCCAGAACCGCGCGACGCGCGGAAATTATACTTGCCACAAGACCATTTTAGACTTAGTCTTACGGCAATATGAAACCTCAATAAACTACGATGCGCCGCCAGTTTCCCCGATTGGCGTCACGAACGTCCATACTAATCGCCGCGCGCCGAGGCGTCAGCCCCGTGCGTGGAAATTCAGGCCTCGTCCCGCCCAAGGCGGCGGGTCATCGTCTTGTCCGGGCCGCGGTCCCCATCTCCCGCGTTTCGGACTGGCGGCTCCGGCGCCGCTCTGCCCTCTCCGGCGCCGGAGCCGCCGCTTTTGCTGGCCTTGCCGGAGGCGGCGCCATCTGTCCATCCGCCCAGCAGATTCTAATGGCCGTTAACCCGCGCAACGCGTTCGTCACAAGGGTGTGGCGACGCTAGGTTTAGTTACACGCCAAAAAAGGCCGCTCAAACGCATTGTGCGCCCTCGCCGTTAAGGTTCTTCACAGCTTTCGACGCCAATTTGTTCTGGTCGGACGGCCCAAGACGGGCGCCGCCGACCGAAAAGGACGCCCGACGATGAATGCGCGAATCGAGTTCGAAGTTTGCGCAGGAAATCGAACGGCGGCCCGAGAGGAAAAGGCGCAACCCTGAGCAGGCGACGCCGCATTAATCAACCTGTGGTTATTTTCGGCCACATTCGTAAACGTTTCGCAACCCGGTGTCACCCACCCAAACAAGGACTCGCAGCGATGCGAAAACTGATTCTGGAATTCCTTGGCGCTAAATCGGGGGCGACGTCCATCGAATACGCTTTCATCGCGTCCCTGATCGCCGTGGCCTGCGTTGCCGCCATGGGCATTGTCGGAACGAGTTTGACGACCAAATTCACCTCGGTGGCGAACGACCTGGCCAACTGACGCCGCGACGTCATGCCGCGCAAGGCGCGCGAAACCGCGAGGAACAGAGGCGGACGACGCCGCTGTGTCGCCATTTTCGCGGCAAAGTTCGCGGAGGATCGATGACGCAATCGTGAAATAATCTATTGACGCTGGAAAAAAAGGCGCCAAACTCAACGTGTTGCAGCCTTGATCGAAAGACGTGCGTAGCCGCTTTAAGATCAAGGAGATCGTCGACGGGCTACGAACCCGTTTGGCGGGCAACAACCCGATCGAATCCAGCCATAACGTGACAAGACTTAAAATGCCTTGATCCCTTAGGCTGTTCGACCATTCGGTATCGCATGCAGGCCGCCGATACGGGCATGGCTCGCAATCCGGGCGCGCTTGCGATGAGAATTGGAAAACGGGGAAAGATGACTCCACCTCAGCGCGCCTCTTCCGGCAATTCCCGCCTCGGCACGGCGTTTTGACGTCACTGCAGGGCGGAAGTGTTCGGAATTGGCTTTTTTGACGGGAGACGCCAATCATCGCAACATTTCGAATTTCATAGCGGCACAGGCCGCCTCAGCTTCTGATAGTCATCGGAATTCGCTTCGAGCGAATAAAAGGCCCCGTACGCAGCATGCGACGGGGCCGTTCTCGTGCAGCCCCGCAAGAATGGCCGCCGACGGACGCCCGCCACTGCGCCGAAACTTTTTCTCCATAAAAGCCTGTACGACGTCCCGCGGACAAATCCTTTGCGCTGGCGCCACAAACCGCCGGCCTCTATGATCGCATGCCGGGGGAAAAATCATGCAGCCCAATATGGTCACGACCGGCCTCGAACTGCCTGGCTACCGTGCGACCCGCAATATCGGCGTCGTGCGCGGCATTGTCGTGCGCTCGCGCTCGCTCGTCGGCAATGTCGCCGGCGTTCTGCAGACCCTGTTCGGCGGCAATATCACCGTTTATACCAATCTGTGCGAGCGCACCCGCACCCAATCCTACGAGATGATGTGCGATCACGCCGAGGCCAACGGCGCCAACGCCATCGTGATGATGCGCTATGACGCCAATGAAATCATGAACGGCGTCACCGAAGTCATCTGTTACGGGACCGCCGTGGTCGTGGAAGAGGCGCGTTCATGAGCTGGACGTTGGCGGCAGGCTTTGGGCTGTTCCTCGCCGGCGCCGCGGTCGTGCTGGCACAGCTCTGGCTCCAGCCATGGCCCCCTGAAACCTTCGCCAAAATCATGATCACCGACGGCGTCCTTCTCGCCGTGGTCGTCGTCTGGCACATGATCCAGCGCGAAAGGTGCGACACCGCTCAATTGCGCGAACGCAAGCGGCTCGACCCGTAACGCCCAACGAAAAAGCCGCCCCAAAAGGAGCGGCCTTCGCATGTTTGACGGATAAGTCGCGACCGCTCGAGCGGGCGGACGTCACCGCGAATAGAATTCGATGACCAGATTCGGCTCCATCTGGACCGGATAAGGCACTTCGCTCGGCAGCGGAATGCGGGTCAGCTTGGCGGTCATCTTGGAATGATCGACCTCGTAATATTCCGGCACGTCGCGCTCGGCCAGGCCGACCGATTCGAGCACCAGCACCAGCTGGCGAGAGGCTTCCTTGACCTCGACCACGTCGCCCGGCTTGACGAGATAGGACGGGATGTTGACGCGGCGGCCATTGACCTTGACATGGCCGTGGTTGACGAACTGGCGCGCGGCGAACACGGTCGGCACGAATTTGGCGCGATAGACGACGGCATCGAGGCGGCGCTCCAAAAGGCCGATCATGTTGTCGCCCGAGTCGCCCTTCATGCGGATCGCCTCGGCGTAATATTTGCGGAACTGCTTTTCCGAAATATTGCCATAATAGCCCTTGAGCTTCTGCTTGGCCTTGAGCTGGGTGCCGAAGTCGGACAGCTTGCCCTTGCGGCGCTGGCCGTGCTGGCCCGGACCATATTCGCGGCGGTTGACCGGGCTCTTCGGGCGACCCCAGATATTCTGGCCCATACGGCGGTCGATTTTATATTTTGCTTCGGAACGCTTGGTCATTTCTGTCCTCAATGAAGCAGCATGAGGACAGCCCGCCGCCGCGAAAACGGCGCGAAAAGCGTCCCCCCGCCGCGCGGGTGGAACACGCCCTCCTCTACCTGCTATTGCAGATCGACAGACAGCTCACTTTGAAAGGAGCAGTCACGGGTGCGAAAAACTTTCGCGCCTGTCAGGCAAGCGCGAATGAAGGGCATCCGTACAATCGCCGGGAGCAAGCGTCAAGCCCCCCGACGCTGCTGTCTGACATGAACGTCGGCGGCGCCCATCCGGCGGACGTAAATCCGAGATCTGACTTTCAGGCTAAGACTGGAATCCGCCCAAAGCCGGAATTCGAATGGCGACATGAGGAATGCGCAGTTTGCGCTTAACCCTTTGTTCAGCTTAAAAGCGTGTTCTCGCTCTGGAAACTCCTGCTTTCGCCCTTAATGAATCGCGCGCCAAGAATCCTCGTCTTCGATTCCGGCCTCGGCGGGCTCACCGTATTCCGGGCGCTCGCCGCGCAGCGGCCGGACGCGGATTATGTCTATGCCGCCGACGACCTCGGTTTTCCCTATGGCTTGAAGAGCGAGGAGGACGTCAAGGCGCTGGTCCTGAGCGCCGTCGAGAGGCTGATCGCGGATCATGCGCCCGATTGCGTGGTCATCGCATGCAACACCGCTTCGACCCTTGTTCTGCCGCTTCTGCGCGCGCGCTGGCCGGAGATTCCCTTTGTGGGGACGGTGCCGGCGATCAAGCCGGCGGCGGAACTGTCGCAGTCACGGTTGATTTCGGTCCTCGCCACGCCCGGCACCGTGGCGCGCGACTATACCCGCGACCTGATCGAGAAATTCGCCAGCGCTTGCGAGGTGGCCCTGGTCGGCTCGACACATCTCGCGGAACTCGCCGAGGCCTATATGCAGGGGGAGAGCGTCGCCGACGACGCGATTGCGCGCGAAATCGCCCCCTGTTTCGCGAGCCATGACGGGCGTCGCACCGACGCCGTCGTGCTCGCCTGCACCCATTATCCGCTGTTGCAGGATTTCTTCACCCGCCTTGCACCCTGGCCCGTCCGCTGGATCGACCCGGCCCCGGCGATCGCGCGCCGCGCCGACCAGGTGCTGTCGGACCGCTTCCCCGCGCACGCCGTGCGCGACGCCGGTTTCACTTTCGTCTTCACCAGCGGCGCGGCCCCCGCGCCGCGTCTGCTCAAGACCATCGACATTTTGCGCCAAAAGATCGCGCGCGAACCCCGCGCCCGCGCCTCGGGCTGAACATCAAGGCTTTACTTCGCCGCGGCGTAATCACATTGCGCGCCGCCGCCCCCGCGGCCGACGACTTCGGCAGGGGCGATCCTGCAATCGACCGCGCCGATCGCTTCGTAAATCGAGCCGGCGGCGCCGTCGCCGGGGACGCCGTTTTCGACCAGCGTCGCGTAGATTTCATGCGCGGCCCGGCCTTTGAGCGCGACTTTCCTGCCCGCAAAAGTCAGATCGCAGGAATGGAAGGTGATGTCGACATTGCTGATACGACAGGTCACCGCATCGGCCTTGACGGAAACGGTCTTGCCTTTCGGCGCTTTCGCCTCCGCCTCGCCGTTCAGATATTTCAGCAGCAGGCGTTTCTCGGCTTTGCTCAGATGCGGCGAATGCTGGCCGAGCAAAGCAGCGAAAGACAGCGCGCCATTGCCGCTCATGGTTCCGGCTGTCGCCGGCTGTCCCGCGAACAGCAAAGCGGCGGAGACAAAAATGGCCTTCGTCATGACCCATCTCCCGTCGGTTGCGGCTGAAACCGCGCCGCCTCGCAAGCCTGGCCGCGAATGGCGCCCGCGCCCAGACGCGCCACGTTCAATTAAACTTGTTCGCCTTGGGAAAGCCCTTCGGCGGCAGACGACCGGCGTCGGCGCGATGGCCGAGCCATTCGATCAGGGCGTCAGCCGCGACATTGAAGACGCGGCCGGCCGGATCGGTCCAGCTCAGGCCCTCGGCGAGCGTAAAAGTCTTGATGTCGGAAAGGCCGCCGTCCTTGTAGCGTTGCAGGCGCACGCCCTTGCCGCGGGTCATTTCCGGCAGTTCGGACAGTGGGAAGCAGAGCAGCTTTCGGTTTTCGCCGATGACCGCGACATGGTCGCCCTCGGCCGGGACGACGAAACGCGACTTGGCTGACGCGTCCACGCCCAGAAACATCTTGCCCTTGCGGGTGTTGCCGATCATGTCGTCCTGCGCAGCCAGAAAACCGCGCCCGTCGGTCGTCGCGACGATCGTCTTGGCGCCCGGCGCATAGACGAAGACCGCGGCGACGTCCTCGTTGTCATCAATGTCGGCGAGCAGGCGGATCGGCTCGCCCGCCCCGCGCCCGCCCGGCAGTTTCGACGCCTCCAGCGTAAAAATCTTGCCGTCGGTGGAGAGGACAAGAATCTTCGAGGTCGTCTCGGCGAAAAAGGACAGGCGCAGCGAATCGTCGCCCTTGAACTGCAGGCTGGAGAGGTCCGCGACCTGGCCTTTCAGCGCCCGGATCCAGCCTTTCTGGCTGACGACGACGGTAATCGGTTCGCGCTCGACCAGAACGTCGGCAAGGTCGAAATTTTCCGCGCGCTCGGTCAGCGTCTCGAAAGTGGTGCGGCGCTTGCCGATCGCCGTCATCGCCCCCCACTTCTTCTTGATCTCGCGAATCTGCGCCGTAATCGTCTTCCATTGCCGCTGCTCGCCGCCGAGCAAATCCTCGATGTCGGCCTTTTCGGTCAGGAGGTCGGCGTGCTCGCGGCGCAACTCCATTTCCTCCAGCCGCCGCAGAGAGCGCAGGCGGGTGTCGAGGATGTAATTGGCCTGGTTGTCGGTCAGCGCGAAGGTCGTCTTCAGCAAGTCCTTGGGCTCGTCCTCCTCGCGGATGATGCGGATCACCTCGTCGAGATTGAGGAAGGCGACGATCATGCCGGCGAGGAGTTCGAGCCGGCGCTCGATCTCGGCCAGACGGAAGCGCGAGCGCCGGATCAGCACATTGCGGCGATGGTCGAGCCATTGCCGCAAAGCCTCGGGCAGCGACAGCACGCGCGGGACGACGCCATCGACCAGGACGTTCATGTTCATCGCGAAGCGGCTTTCCAGCTCGCTCATGCGGAACAGGCTTTCCATCATCACGCCCGCGTCCACATTCCGCGCGCGCGGCTCCAGCACGATTCGCACGTCCTCGGCCGATTCGTCGCGCACGTCGGCGAGCAGCGGCAGCTTCTTCTCGTTGACCAGCTCCGCCAGTTTCTCGATCAGCCTCGATTTCTGAACGCCATAGGGAATTTCGGTGACGACCGCATTCCACTGGCCTCGCGCGGATTCTTCCTTCACCCAGCGCGCGCGGATGCGGAACGAGCCGCGCCCGGTGCGATAGGTGTCGGCGATGGCTTCGCGGGAATCGACGATCACGCCGCCGGTCGGGAAATCCGGCCCCGGCACGAAAGTCATGAGCTGGTCGGCGTCGGCTTTGGGATTGGCGATGAGATAGAGCGCGGCGTCGCACAATTCCGAGACATTATGGGGCGGGATCGATGTCGCCATGCCCACCGCAATGCCCTGGGCGCCATTGGCGAGGAGATTGGGAAAGGCGGCCGGAAGGACCACCGGCTCCTTGAGATCGCCCGAATAATTCTCGCGGAAATCGACGGCGTCCTCGTCGATGCCTTCGAGCAGGGCGCGCGCAATGTCGGTCATGCGTGCTTCGGTGTAACGATAGGCCGCCGCGCCGTCGCCATCGATATTGCCGAAATTGCCCTGCCCGTCGACGAGCGGGAAGCGCGAGGAAAAGTCCTGCGCCAAACGCACCAGAGCGTCATAGATCGCCTGGTCGCCATGAGGGTGGAAGGAGCCCATCACGTCGCCGACGATTTTCGCGCATTTCTTGAACGGCGAGCCGGGGTCGAGCCGCAGGATATGCATACCGTAAAGAATCCGGCGGTGGACGGGCTTCAGCCCGTCGCGCGCGTCCGGCAGCGCCCGGCCCATGATGGTCGAGAGCGCATATTGGAGATAGCGCTCTTCCAGCGCATCGCGCAGATTGATCGGCTGGTTGTTCTCGCCGGGCGGCGGCAGATGCGGTCGGGCCATGGGTCCTGCCATAAAGCAGCCGCGCCGCGTGTTCAAGTTCCCTGTTTGTACTGGACGACTTTAACGAAATATGTTGCCTTTTGGCACTAGCATGGATGCGTCAGCGGGTTTAGAAGTCCGACAAAATTGTAGCTTCAGCGGAACTTCCATCCCCCTGAAATGTTGAAAATCCCGGCGGCTGAATCCTTGTTCGCGAAAGATGAATCGTCTGTTCGCAGCGTTTTGGCGTCGGGTTCGATGACTGAGGCAGTTATGAGATCGTCCATTCATCTGATGCCTACGTTGTTTTTGCTGGCTCTTCTCGGTTTTTTCGCTCTCTCCTATCTTTCGCCCGCCAGCCAGGTGCTGGCGGAAAGCGGCGCGCGCATCATCGGCGCCGCTGAACAGGCCGACGCCGAAACGCCACAGAGCCCGCAGTGCGAATTCCGCGAGGTCGAGGCCGACGAGGGCTATGGCGTCTCGCACAAGGAAATCCGCCGCATCTGTCGTTGAACGGCGCCGCCTGCGGTGAAAAAAGCGGCCCTCGTGGCCGCTTTTAGTTTTTCGCGCATATCGGATCGGCGGTAGACTTGGGCATGTTTTGAGCATGTTTGGGTCTGGAGCGGGACCGATGAAAATTTTCCTCAGCGGCGGAACGGGATTCATTGGTCAGGCGACCGTCGCCGCAATCAGGCGGCGCGGCTGGGAATTGAGCGTCCTGGTCCGAAAACCCTCAACCCGAGGACATGTGGGCGCGAATCATCCGTCGCGAACGGGAGTTGATGGCGGTTCGGCAAGGTGTCCTGGCGAAGCTGAAGCACGTTCCCGTCGTTCCGTAACCTCCCGCTTCGTCGCGGAGAAGGGGCCGCAATCGCGGCTTTTTCGGACGATCAGAAACGCGCGATGAAGGCCGCGCGCGAATCGGGCGCCGTTAGCCCGCGCGGCGCGAAAACGTCACGGACGAGAAAATATTCAGTCAGGCGGAAACCTTCGCGGACTTTTTCCCGTTCGACCGCCGCGCCCGGCGTCTCCAGCACGAAAGCCGGCAGCGGCAGCAGCCGCGCGGCCCAGGGGGCGCCCGCTTCGCGGCTCACCGCGCGGCCGGATTTCGGCGAGACGTAGATCAGATCGTCGCGCCTGCCTGTCGCCGCGCATTGCTCGAGATCGAGGCCGAAGCCGAGTTCGGCGAGCAGGGCCAGTTCGAAATGAACGAAGAGCGCCGGGGCGAGCGGCGTCGTCAGATGTTCGAACAGCACCTGCGCGCGATCGTAGAGGCCGGGATGGGGGTCGCGCTCGGGCAGCAGGCGCAGCAGGCCGCCCAACCAGTTCACGCCATGAAGGCCCTGCGGGCTCGAAAGCAGAAGATCGGTGCGCAGGGCGGCCGCCTCAACGGCGTAAAGGCCGAGATGCTCCTCCAGCCGCGCCCGCCAGACCGCCGCGACCTCGTTGCCGGGCTGGAGCACCGGCTGCATGGATTTGGAGCGTCCGCCGCGCACGACGCCGAGGTGACGACCATGCGCGCGCGTCATCAGTTCCAGGATGACGCTGGTCTCGCCATGCTTCTTCAGGCCAAGGATCAGGCCGCGCTCCGACCATTCCATGGCCGCAGGCCCCTCAATGTTTCGGAAAGTCCAGACCCATTTCGCGATAACGCTCGGGGTCGTCGCCCCAATTCTCGCGCACTTTCACGAACAGGAACAGATGGACGTTCTGTTCCGCCGCCTCGATGATCTCCTTGCGCGCCGCCTGGCCGATGGCCTTGATGGTGCGCCCGCCCTCTCCGATCACGATCTTCTTCTGGCCGTCGCGGGTCACAAAAATGGTTTGTTCGACCCGCGCGGAGCCGTCCTTCTGGTCCTTCCACGAAGTGGTCTCGACCGTGGACTGATAGGGCAATTCGTCGTGCAGGCGCTCGAACAATTTTTCGCGGGTGATTTCAGCGGCGAGCGCGCGCAGGGGCGCGGCGGAAATCTGGTCCTCGGGATAAAGCCACGGCCCTTCCGGCATGTATCCGGCGAGTTTTTCGCGGAATTTCGCCACGCCATGGCCTTTCAGCGCCGAGATCATGAAAGTGTCGGCGAAAGGCAGCCGCGCGTTGAGGTCGGCGGCCAGGCTGAGCAGCTTTTCGTGCTCGATCGTGTCGATCTTGTTCAGCACCAATATCTTCGGCGCCTTGACCTGCGGCAGCTTGTCAAGGATCGCCTCGACCTCCTCGTCCACGCCCTTGCGCGCATCGATCAGCAGGCAGACGACGTCGGCGTCGCCCGCCCCGCCCCATGCGGAGGTCACCATGGCGCGGTCGAGCCGGCGCCTGGGCGCGAAAATGCCAGGCGTATCGACGAAAACGATCTGGGCCGGACCGTCCAGCGCGATGCCGCGCACCAAAGCGCGGGTGGTCTGCACTTTTCGCGAGACGATCGAGACTTTGGCGCCGACAAGCTGGTTGAGCAGCGTCGATTTCCCGGCGTTGGGCGCGCCGATCAGGGCGGCGAAGCCGCAACGCGGTGGCAGCGCGGCCTCGCTCAAGCGCCCTCCTCCCACACGCCTTCGCGCGTCAAAAACTTCTGGGCGCTGGCCTGTTCGGCGAAACGCTTGGAGCTGCCCTGCGCCCCGACCGGTTCGAAGCCGGCAACCGCGACCTCTATGATGAAAACCGGCGCGTGGTCCGGCCCGATGCGCCCGGACTGGCGATAGGACGGCGGCGGCAGGCCGCGCGCCTGGGCCCATTCCTGCAAGGCGGTCTTGGGATCGCGCAAGGGCCTGACCGGATTGAGCATCTTGTCGTGGAAGAAGCGCCGCACCGTCGCCCGCGCCGCCGCGAAGCCGCCGTCAAGGAAAATGGCGCCGAGAATGGATTCGCAGACGTCGCCAAGGATCGCGGCCTTGGCCGCGCCGCCGGTCTGCGCCTCGCCATCGCCGAGCCGCACGACCTCGCCGACGCTCCAGCCGCGCGCGACATCGGCGCAGGTCTCCTTGCGCACGAGATCGGCGAGTCGGCGCGACAATTCGCCTTCCTCGGCCTCGGGGAATTGCTCGAACAGCATTTCCGACACCGCGAGGCCGAGCACGCGGTCGCCCAGAAACTCAAGCCGTTGATAGGATTCAACGCGCCGTTGCGCCTGGGCGGCCGGCAAGGCGCTGACATGGGTCAGGGCGCGCGTGAGCAGGGCCGGGTCGCCGAAACGGTGCCCGACGCGCTCCTGCAGGGCGGCGAGCGCGTCCGAATCCAGTCCTTGCGCCGGCCTGGGCTTCATCGGACCACTTTGAAAATGCGATTGACGCGCAAGGTCCACGGCCAGCGCCAGAATTCCCACGCCGGCGCGCCGTCGCCGACCGAGAAGAAGATCAGCTCCGCCCGGCCCTCGAGATTTGCGAACGGCACATAGCCGACGCCGCCCTGATCCTCGGGAACGCGCGAATCGGTGGAATTGTCGCGGTTGTCGCCCATCATGAAATAATGGTTCGGGGGCACGAGAAACGGTCCGGCATTGTCGTTGAAGCCATCGTCGCCCTGGATTTCGATGATCCTGTGCTTGACCCCGTTGGGCAGGGTTTCGATATAGGTCGGAACCGGGCCGTAATGGCCGTAAAGATCGAAGCTATCGACCTCCTTGGTCGGCGCGCGCAGAACTTCCTTGTCGTTGATGAAGAGCCGGCCCTTCTTCATCTCGATCTTGTCGCCGGGCAGGCCGATCACCCGCTTGATGTAATCGGTCTCGTTGTCGCGCGGCAGCTTGAACACCACCACGTCGCCGCGCCGCGGCGGCGAGGCGAAGACGCGGCCCTTGAAGGGGGGAATGCCGAAGGGGAAGGAATAGCGCGAATAGCCGTAGCTATATTTCGAGACGAAGAGATAGTCGCCAATGTCCAGCGTCGGGATCATCGAGCCCGAGGGAATATTGAAGGGCTGGAACAGGAAGGTGCGAACGACGAGCGCAATCGCCAGCGCCTGCAGGATCACAATGATCGTTTCGCCGAGCCCGCCCTCGGATTTCTTGGCGGCGGGCGGCGCGGAGTCGCTCATGTATTCGCTCATGTCTGTTTCCGTTGCTGGGCGCCGGTTGTCGACGTTTTCTCAATCCCGCGCAAGGCCGTCGCGCAAATTGCAGGCGAATTTTTGACCGCGCCCGGCGCAAGACTTCAAGCCGCGCCTTCCCTCGCCTTGGCCACATCCCACAAGGCGTCCATTTCGGAGAGCGTAGCTTCGCCCAGTTTCTTGCCTTGGCGCTCCAGTTCTTTTTCGATGAAATGGAAGCGGCGTTCGAATTTGGCGTTGCAGGCGCGCAGCGCGGCCTCGGGGTCGGTGCGGGCGTGACGGGCGAGATTGGCCACCGCGAACAAAACGTCGCCGATTTCCTCTGCGACATGGGCCATGTCGCCGCGATCGAGCGCCTCCTCGACCTCGTCGCATTCCTCGCGGATTTTCGCCAACACCAGCCGCGCGTCGTTCCAATCGAAGCCGACCTTGGACGCCTTTTCCTGCAATTTGATCGCGCGGGTCAGCGCCGGCAGCACCGCCGGAACGTCGGAGAGATGGCCTTGCCGCGCCTGTTCCGGCAGACCGGCCGCGCGCCGCGCCGCCGCCTTTTCCGCCTTTTCCTGCGCCTTGATCTCGGCCCAGACGCCCTCCACAGCCTCCGGCGTGCGCTGCGCCGGCTCGCCGAACACATGCGGATGACGGCGGATCATCTTGGTCGTGACCGCCTCGACCACGCCGCCGAAATCGAACAGATCGCGCTCGCCCGCCATCTGCGCGTGAAAGACCACCTGCAGCAGCAGGTCGCCGAGCTCGTCACGCAGATCGACGAAATCCTCGCGCTCGATGGCGTCGACGACCTCGCAGGCTTCCTCGATCGCATAGGGCGCAATGGTTTTGAAATCCTGCGCGAGATCCCAGGAGCAGCCGGTTTTCGGCGTGCGCAGCGCGGCCATGATTTCAAGAAGGCGCTCGATGTCGCGCGATGGCTGCATGACTTTTCCCGTTTAAGACGAGCAGGGCAAGCCCTGCTCTGCCGTTCCCATTCCTGTTTGAGACGAGCAGGGCAAGCCCTGCTCTATTGTCCCAAACGAAAAGAGCAGGGCTCAAGCCCTGCTCTGGATGACTTCAGATTCGCGCCACGGCTCAGTCGAGCGAAATGGCGACCGCCTCGCGGCCCTTCTGGGTGTCCACGACCTTCATCGTCACCGGCTGCCCCTCGGGAAGCTGGGAGATGCCGGCCTGGCCGAGGATGGAGATATGGACGAAAACGTCCTTTCCTCCGTCGCTGGCCTGGACGAAGCCGAAACCCTTGGCGCCGTCGAACCACTTCACCGCGCCCTGAACTTCCACCGCATTGGCGAGGTCGGGCTGGCGGCGCGGCGGCGGTCGCGACGAATCGAAACTGCGCTGCGGCGCGCGCTCGGCGGCGCCGGCCGTATCGACCTCCAGCACCCGCGTCACCTGCTGGCCCTTGACGCCATTGGCGACCAGGACCTTCAATTTCGCGCCCGGAGGAACGGACTCGTAGCCCGCCGATTGCAAGGCGCCAATATGCAGGAAGGCGTCGCCGCTGCCGTTCGACAGTTCGACAAAGCCGAAGCCTTTGTCGCCCTTAAACCATTTCACGACCGCGTCGACGGAATTTGCGGCGCTGGCGCCCTGAACCGGAGAAGGCGCGAATTCGCCCCCGAATCCGCCGCCCATGGGCTGACGGTCGAAGGAGCGAGGCTGGCGAAACTGGCGCGGACTGTCGTAAGGAGAGGGCCCGTCGTCATCAAAACCGCGCTTACGGGGTCCTCGGAAATCTCTACCTTTGCTCATGTGCGCCTTTAATTCTCCGCCTCATTTCAATCCGGTCATGCAGCCCCAGAGTGAAGCCGCACAACGCCCTGCCCCCGCGGCAGCCGAAATTGACCGCCCGGAAACGCCAGCCGATGGTGTGTTTTCCTAGTCCAGAGCCCGCGCAATAGCCTTTTAGCAGCAAAGCCCCCCATCTGGCTAGATTCATTCAGCCGCAATTCGCATCATTATCGATCAAAATCCCGGCTTTCCGGCGGGTTTTGCCGATTGCGCTTTGTTTGACGGCAAATATTTCCTTGGGATCACAATTTCGTGAAGTCTGGATCGCGCAGACATCAAGCGGATCGGCAAATGATTCGCGCCGCCGTCGTCCTTTCCCTCCCCGCGGCCGGCCCGGGGAAAAACAAGGCCGCGCGCTTTCGGCGAAAGAAACGTTTCATTATAGTCGGATAAATTTCTCCTTATGGTGTGTGGATTTGGCGTTTCGTTCTATCGCAGGTCAATGAACCGTTTGCCCGAAGCCCTCTTACTTGGCCTCCTGACGGGCGCGGCTCTGGTCTCGCAACCTGCGCGCGCGGATTGGTTCTTCGGCCTGTTCGGCGATTCCGACCCTGCGCCCGCGCCCAAGCCGGGCGTCGCCGCCTATCAAATCGAGATCGTCACGCCGAAGGCTTCCCTCAAGGATACGCTGCAGGCCTCGTCCAATCTCTACCGGCTCCGCCATCAGCCGCCCGACAATGGCGAGGGCCTCGCCCGCCGCGCCCAGGCCGATCTGCCGCGTCTCGTCGATACGCTATGGGCCGAGGGCTATTATGACGCTTCTGTCCGCGCCACCCTCGACGGCCACGCCATCACGATGGACGGGACCGGACTCGACGCCGCTGCCCAGGAGGCCAACGCCGATATCGGCCGCCGCGTCGTCCGTGCGCGCCTCATCGTCTCGTCCGGCCAGCTCTATCACATCGGCGCAATCCGCGTCATCGACGCCAGGACCGGCGCGCCGGTCGATCCCGACCTGACCCAGCCGCGCGTCCTCAAGCTCGCGAGCGGCGATCCGGCCACGGCCGGCAGCATTCGCGCGATGCAGGCGCGTCTCGCGCAAGCCGTCCGCCGCAAGTCTTTTCCGCTCGCCAAGGTCGATCTCGCTCAGGCCACGGTGATTCATCCCGAAAAGCGGGTCGATCTGCTGGTCACGGTCGATTCCGGACCCAAGGCCGGCTTCGGCAAGGTGACGATCACCGGAACGCGCGACCTCGACCCGCGCGTCGTCCGCTCCTTCATCTATGTCGAGCCCGGCGACCCATATTCGCCCGACAAGATCGCCGCCATGCGCAAATCGATGGGGCAGATCGAGGCCATCGGCTCGACCCGCATCCTTGAATCCGACCATCTCGACCCCGACGGCAATCTGCCCATCACCGTGCAGGTTGACGAGCGCAAGAAATATGCGGTGAGCGCGGCCGCGCAATATTCCACCGTGGACGGGCCTTCGGCGCGGGCGGACTGGACCGCGCGCAACCTGTTCGGCGGCGGCGAAAGGCTGCGGCTCTCGGGCGTGGTTGGCTATTCGCAGAACACCACCTACGACACGGTCCGGAACAAAAGCTGGTTCGATCCCAACCGCATGCTGGGGCGGCTCAACGCCAATTTCATCAAACCGGCGCTCGGCGGCTCGCGCAACGACTATCTCGCCGACGTCACTTTGGCCCGCGAGGTCACGAACTCCTATCAGGCGCAATATTTCAACGTCAGCCAATATATCCGCCACCGCTTCAGCGAAGAATTCTGGTTCCAGGCCGGCTGGGAGATCGAGCGCGGCCAGTCCCAGGATTCCTTCGGCAAGACCAATTATTTCCTGTCCGGCGTCTCCGTCGCCCTGCGTTACGACACCACCGACAACGAACTCGACCCCCATCGCGGCGTGCGCGTGATCGCGACCGGCAGCGCCGATCCGAAATTCTTCGGCTCGTCGATGAATTTCTACCAGGGCAAGGCCCAGGCCTCGACCTATTATTCGATCGACGACGACGGCCGCTATGTACTCGCCGGACGGGTCGCGCTCGGCGCCGGCGGCGGCGCCTATATCCTCGACATTCCCGACAACCGCCGCTTTTTCGCGGGCGGCGGCGGTTCGGTGCGCGGCTATCCCTGGCGCTCGCTGAGCCCGCTCGGCGCCAATGGCGAGCCGATGGGCGGCCAGAGCCTGTTCGAGGCCTCGGCCGAGGCGCGCATCAAGATCACCGACACGATCGGAATCGTTCCCTTCGTGGACGCGGGCCAGGCCTATGCGACCTCCTTCCCCAATTTCGAGCAATATATCTGCTATTCCGTCGGCCTCGGCCTGCGCTACTATACCGGCTTCGGACCGTTCCGCGTCGACGTCGCCTTCCCGCTCGAGCGCCAGTCGGGAGATCCGTCCGTGGCTGTTTATTTCGGCGTAGGGCAGGCCTTCTGATGGCGCGCGCGTTGCGATATCTCGGCCTCGCCGCCGTGCTCCTCGCCCTGATCGGCGGCGGGATTTACGCGGGGCTCGTCTATTATGCGGGGCCGACCGGGCCCACCGCCGCCGGCGCGCCCCCGGGCGACCAGAAAGGCCTTCTCGCCTCGGTGATTGAAAAGGCGCTGTCCACGCCCGACATGAAAATCTCGATCGGCGCGGTGGACGGGGCGTTGTCCTCGGACGCGACTATCCGCGACGTTGAGATTTCCGACGCCAAGGGCCCCTGGCTCAAGCTCGATCGCGCCAGGATCGTGTGGACCCAATCGGCGCTTCTTTTCGGCAAACTGCTCGTCAACAACCTCGAGATCGGCCATCTCGAAATCCTGCGCAGGCCCATTCCCTCCCAGGCCAAGCCGGCGGAATCGGGATCCGAAGCGCCCGCCGGGGCGCCCTCCGCGCCGAATCTGCCGATCAAGGTTGTGGTCGGCGCCTTTTCCCTCGCCCAGCTCGATCTCGGCCAGCCCGTGATCGGCGTCGCCGCCCGTCTCGAAGCCCAGGGCCACGCCAGCCTCGGTCGCGCCTCCGACGGGCTCGATCTCGTCTTCGACCTGAAAAGACAGGACGCGCCCGGCGCGCTGGCCTTGAATCTCGCCTACAAGCCAACGTCGACCATGCTCAAGCTTGGGGCTTCCGTCCACGAGCCGGCGGGCGGCCTGATCGCCCATGCCGCCAAGCTCGACGGCCTGCCCCCGATCGATCTCGACCTCCATGGCGAGGGGCCGCTCGACGGCTTCCAGGCGCAGTTGAAATTCGTCGCCGGCCCACTGGCGACGGTGAGCGGCGACGCGCGCCTGAACCGCGCCGCCGCCGCCCGCGCCTTGACGCTCAATCTCAATGGCGCGGTCGAAAAACTGCTGCCGCCGTGGCTCGGCCCGGTCTTCCAGGGCGACACCAAGGTTTCCGGCGCGATCCTGTTCGGCGACGACGGCTTCTACGGCCTCGACGCCTTCCGCATTGCCGCCAGCGAGGCGCAACTCGACGCCAGCGGAAAGTTCTCCGCCGACCGGAATGTGGACGCCCATGTGAAGCTCGCCGCGCTGGCCGACGAGAGCGGCGCCGTCCGCGCCGGCGACGTCCGCATCGGCGCGCTCGAATTCCGGCTCGACGCCCAGGGGCCGATGCTGGCGCCCGATATGGATCTCAATCTCCACGTCGCCGACGCCGCCGCGCCCGCCGGAAAGATCGGCCGGCTCGACGCCAAGGTGACCGCGCGGCCCGACGGCCCCGCGACCGACGCCAAGACAAGGGTCGATGTCGCCGCCGACGCTTCGGGCGAGGGCCTGTCCTTCCGCGACAAAAGCCTGAACGACGCTATTGGCGCAAGCTTCACCTTGACGCTGCGCGCCCGCGCCGCGCCGAGCGGCGACGCCGACGTGTCGACGGCGAAACTGAGCACCGCAGCCGGCGAGGTCGCCGCGACCGGCGCCTTCGGCCTCCACCGGCTCAACGGCCATGTCGATTTCGGCGCGCCGGATCTGCGCCGCTTCGCCGCTTTGGCGCAGATGGCGCTGGCCGGTTCGGTCAAGGGCGGCGTCGATCTGTCCGGCGCCCCGGCCAAGGGGCGGATCGACGCCAAACTTGCGATCAAGGCTGAGAAGCTGGCGACGGGAATCGCCGCCGCCGATGGTCTGATCGGCGGCAAGGCGGACATTGCCGGCGCCTTGGGCAAGAGCAAAGACGGCTTCCATTTCGATGGTCTGACCCTGACGACCCCCGGCCTTACAGCGCGGATCGACGGCCGCGCGACCCGTGAAGCCGCCGACGTCGATTTCACCGCCACGGCAGGCGACCTCGCCCGGATCGCCAAGGATTTTGCCGGCAAGGCGGAAGCGAAAGGCAAACTGACCGGCTCGCTCGAACATCCCGACGCGACCCTGACGCTGGCGCTGACCAATGTCCGTTCGATGGGCCGCTCGATTCCGCGCCTGACTTTCGACATATCGGGCAAGGACCTGATCGCAGCGCCGCAAGCGCGGATCGCGCTCGACGGCCAGATCGGCTCCAAACCCGCCAAGGGCGCGCTGGACATTTCGCGCGACGCCGCCCAGGTTTGGCGCTTCGCCGCCGACAAGCTGAGCATCGGCTCGGTGTTCCTGTCCGGCTCTGGCGCGCTGTCGCCCAAGAATTTGCTGGACGGAACTTTAAAACTCCGCGCGGATAACCTCGACGACGTCTCGCCCCTCGCCCTGCAGAAACTCGCCGGCAAGCTCGACGCCGATCTCACCTTCAGCGCCGCGGACGGCCGCCAGTCGGGCGCCGCCCGGGTCACGGCCACCGGCCTGAAGGCGGCGCAGGCAAGCGTCGAAAAACTGGATGTCGATCTGCGCGGCTCGGACCTGTTCGGGGCGCCGACGCTCGACGGAACGGCCTCGATCGACCGCGCCCGCATCGCTGGCGAATCCATCCCGCGCCTGCGCCTCGTCGCCAAATCCGGCGCCGGCGCCAGCGATTTGACCCTCTCCACCGAAGCGCGCGGAAACACGGTCGAAAGCAAGGGCCGGCTGTTCGCCCAGAAGCCGATCAAGCTCGAACTCTCCGCCTTCGAGGCGAAGGGCGCGGGCCAGAGAATATCCCTCGCGGGTCCGGCGCGTTTCGCCTACCCGCCCGGCGGGGTGGAAATCCGCGGCCTGTCGCTCGCCTCCGGCGCCGGGCGGCTGAATGTCGACGGGACGGCGGGCGACAAACTGGACCTGCGTGTTTCGGCCAAATCGCTCCCGCTCGCCCTCGCCAGACTGGCCTCGCCCGATCTCGCTCTGGAGGGAACGCTCGACGTTGCGGCCAAAATCGCCGGCAAGCCTTCGGCGCCCACGGGCGACTGGCGGCTGGAGCTGGCGCGGCTCTCCACGCCGCAGACCCGCTCCGCCAGCCTGCCGGCGATCGGCGCGCGCGCCTCCGGCCGGCTGCAGGGAAAGCGGACCAGCCTTGACGCCACGATCGGCCTGCCGCGCGGCGGAACGGCTCAAATCACCGGATTCGCCCCACTCGATCCCGCCGGCGCGCTCGACCTGACGATCCGCGCCGCGATCGACGCCAGCCTCGCCAACACCATGCTCGCGGCTGGCGGCCAGAGCGTCTCCGGCAAGCTGTCAATCGACGCCAAGGCGCAGGGGCCGGCAAACAAGCCGCAACTCGCCGGCTCCGCCAGCCTCGCCAACGGCTCCTTCGACGACCCGCTCGCGGGCGTGCGGTTCGACCATGTCAACGCCATGCTGCGGGCGCGCGGCGACAGAATCGCGATCGAGCGCTTCACCGCCGCGACCCGCAACAGCGGCACGATCGCGATGACCGGCGACGTGCGCGTCGCGCCGGACGCCGGCTTCCCCGCCTCCCTGCGCATCACGGGCCAGAAGGCCGAACTCGTCTCCAACGATTACGTCACCGCGATCGCCAATCTCGCCCTCGATCTCAGCGGCCCGCTGGCGCGGCGTCCGCGCATCAGCGGCAAGGTCGATTTCGACAGCATCGACGTGCGCGTTCCGGACAGCATTCCTGTTTCGAGCCAGCCGCTCGCCAACATCCGCCAGGTCGATCCGACGGCCGCCGCGCGCGCCCGGATGGCGCTGGCCGCCAAACGCAAGGCGCAACAGGCGAAACGGAAGAAAAGCCAGCCCGCCTTCAACGCCGATCTCAATGTCGCGGTCAGCGCGCCCTCGCGCATTTTCGTGCGCGGCCACGGCATCAACGCCGAACTCGGCGGCCATCTCAACATCGCCGGCGACCTCACCGCGCCGTCCAGCCACGGCTCGTTCGACCTGCGGGGCGGCGCCATGTCGCTGGGCGGCAAGACCTTCGACTTCACCCGCGGCAATATCGTCTTCACCGGCGGCCCCATCCCGCAACTCGATTTCCTGACCGAGGTCGCGGCGGGCGACATCACCGCCCGGATCGCGGTCACCGGCCCCGCCGACGAACCCGCCTTCGCCTTCTCGTCAATCCCCTCGCTGCCGCAGGACGAGGTGATTTCGCGCCTGCTGTTCAATTCCGCCTCGGGCGGGCTCACCACGATCCAGGCGCTGCAACTGGCCCAGACCATCGCGGAATTTTCCGGCCAGCGCGGACCGGGCGTGATGAACAAGATGCGGCGCGCCCTCGGCGTCGATACGCTCAATGTCGGAGTCGGACCCGACGGCAGCCCGCAGGTCGGCGCCAGCCGCTATATTTCGAAAAACGTCAATGTCGGCGTGCGCACCGGCGCCAAGCCCGCCGACAATGCCGTGACCCTCGGCGTGGACATCACCAAGCGCCTGCGCGTCCAGGGCACCGCCGACGCCGACGGCAGCGCCTCATTGGGCGTGGCGACCCAGTGGGAATATTGAATCACCAGGAGCCGTGCTCGCGCGGCCCGAAAAGCCTTCGGCCCGTATCCGTTTCCAGCGTGTCGACCTTCACGCCATAAAGCCGCTCGATCGCGGCCGCCGTAAGCACTTCGTCCGGCGGGCCCTGTTCGGCGATCCGGCCTTTCTCCAGAAAGGCCACGCGGTCGCTGGCCCAATGGGCGTGTTCGGGATGGTGGGTGGTCATGACGATTCCCCTGGCCTCTGCCGCCAGACCGCGCAGCAGCGCGATCAGGCGCAATTGCGCGCCATAGTCGAGGCCAGTCATCGGCTCGTCCAGCACCAGTATTTCCGCCCCCTGCGCGAGCGCGCGGCCGAGCATCGCGAGTTGCCGCTCGCCCCCGGAAATTTCGGTATAGGGACGGTCGGCGAGGTGGGAAATCCTGAGGCGGCGCAGGGCCTCGTCCACATGAGGCTCCTCATGCGCGCTCGCGCCGGGACGCCAGCCGCTGTGCGGCAGGCGCCCGAGCGCCACGACGTCGCGCACGAGATAGGGAAAGGGCGCGGCATGGTTCTGCGCGACATAGGCGATTTTCCGCGCGATCGCCCGCCGGCCGAGCTTTTCGATCGGCGCGCCGTCGAGCAGGACGCGCCCGCCCGCCGGCGCCAGAAATCCCATCAGGATTCGCAGCAAAGTGGTCTTGCCGGAGCCGTTGGCGCCGAGCAGCGCGACAATTTCGCCCGACCAGATCGCGAGCGACGCGCCGGCGAGCGCGTCGCGCGCGCCGCGCCGATAGGCGATGTCCATGCCGACGAGCGAGGCGGCGCTCATGTCCAGCCCCTCCGGCTACGCCGCAACACCAGCAGGAAGGCGGGAATGCCGATCAGTTCAGTGACGATGCCGACGGGAATTTCGGCCCGGCCCATCGACCGGGCGAGGCTGTCGGCGCCGATGAGGAAAATGGCGCCGATCAGCGCCGCCGCCGGAACCAGGACGCTGTTGTGCGGCCCGACCAGAATGCGGGCGAGATGGGGCGCGAAAAGGCCGATCCAGCCAATCATGCCGGCGAGCGACACCCCGAGCGCGGTGATCAGCGTCGCGGCGGCGATCGCCCCGTAGCGGACCGCCCCGACGGGCACGCCGAGCGAGCGCGCCTCGTCCTCGCCCATGGCGAGCGCGTCCATCGGCCGCGCCAGCGCGACCAGGACGAGAATGCCCGCCAATATGGCCGGCGCGGCGATCATGGCCTGCGACAGGGTGACGCCCGAAAGGCTGCCCATGAGCCAATAGACGATGCTCGGCAATTGATCGTAGGGATCCGCGAGATATTTCAGGATCGACAGCAGGGCGGTGAAAAAGGCGCCGGAAATCATGCCGCCGAGAATGAGCGTGATGGTGGAGGCGGCGCCGAAGGCATTGGCGACGCCCACCCCAAGCGTCACCGCGGCCACGCCGAACACGAAGGAAATCCCCTGAACCGCCGCCCAGCCGACGCCGAGAAGAAGGCCGAGCGCGGCGCCGAAACTCGCGCCGCCCAGCGCGCCGAGCATGGCGGGCGACGCCAGCGGATTGCGAAAGACCGATTGGTAGGACGCCCCCGCGACGCTCATCGCGGCGCCGATGAGCGCCGCCGAAAGCACCCGCGGCGCCCGAACCTCCAGGATCACATTGCGCAGCAGGTCGTCCCGATGAGGCGCGAGCGTCGCGAGATGAAGCCGGACGCCAAGAAATTCGAATATATCACGCAGCGAAACCGGATAGCGCCCAAGCGTCAGCGCCCCGAGCACGGCGAAAACCAGCAGCGCGGACAGCAGCGACAGGACTCCGGGGGTCGAGCGCCGTCGCGCCACGGTCGCTTCAGCGCATGATGCGTTCGACATCGGCATCGCTCAGATCGACATGGAAGAACAATTTATAGAATTTCTTCGTCTCCGCCGTCATGTCGACCGGATACAATTCGGGATAGAACAAATGGGCCAGCCATTGCGCACCGAGCGCCCGCATGAAGCCCGGCGGCCGGTCCAGCCAGTTGAAAGGCATCCGGGGAACCGTCGCGATCCGATCCCTGGCCACGGCTTCGACATTGCGCCAGCGCGCCGAGTCCTTTGCCTTTTGCCTGAAACCCGGCGTCAACGCGATGATCAAGTTCGGCTGTCCGACCATGACCTGCTCAAGACTTATCCGCTCCATGCCGATATGGTTCGATTGCCGGCATTGGTCGATATTATAGCCGCCGGCGAGACGCATCGCCTCGACATGGAAGGAGTTGGAACATTCGGTCGCGAGGCCGTCCGGCCCCTCCGCATAATAATAGCGGACCTTCTTGTCATCCGGCGCCGAGGCGACCGCCTTTTCGACCCTGGCGATCGCCTTCGAAATATAATCGGCGAGTTCCGTCGCGCGCTCGCGCCGGTCGAGCAATTCGCCCAGAAATTTCAGCGCGGGAGGGTAATCCGTGATTGAATCGAGCTGGATATAGGCGATGCGCAGTCCGGTGCGCCCGAAATTGCGGTCGGTCACGCCGCGATCGTGCATCGGCTCCAGCCAGGCGACGATCAGATCGGGCTTCAGCGCCATGACTTCTTCGGGATTGGCGGCCGGCCCGCGCATCGGCCTGCCGCCGGAAGCCGGCAATTTGCCGATCACGGGCGGCAGGAATTTCAACTGCCGCCCATTGGGCGGGACATTGACCGCGACAAGCAGATCGGGCGCCAGCACATAGAGCAGGACCGTGAGCGGATAGGAGGCCGAATAAACCCGCGTGATCTTGTCGGGAACATCGATCCTGCGTCCCGCCATATCGACAATCTCGCGGGCCTCGCTGGAAGACACGCCAAAGACTGCAACCAGCGTGAGGGCGACGGCGAAGCAGCGCGCGATCATGATATTCTCCGAACAAGAGCGTCAGGCGGAGGCGACGGTCGTGGCCAGCCCCCGCCACCAGATTTCGAGGGCGTCGAGGCTCGGCGGCAGTTCGTCGGAAAGAGACCCCGCGAAAAGCGCCCAGTCCGGCCGCATCAACGGCTTGAGCGTTGTCAGGACGGGCGTTTCAGCCGCCACGGCGGCCCCGAAGGCGTCGCACAACCCGCCATGTCCCGCCTCCAGCTTGCCGAACTTGCTCAACACCACGAGGTCGGCGCCGGATTCGATCGCGCGCTGGGCCGCGGCGCAGGCGAGCGCGACGCCGCCGGGATCGAGATTGCAGGCGGTCGAGCCGGGACCGAGATCCTGCGAAAGCGCGAAGCGCGCGCCGGTCGCGAGGTCCAGCGCGTCATGGGCGCCGCAGGCGCAGGTTCCGGCGGGCGCCGGAACCTCTGCCACGCCGGCGACGCGCAGACCTTCCAGGCGGCGGCGCGCGACGAATTGCAGCAGCAGCGTCTGCTTTCCAGCGCCGTCCTCTCCGACGACGACGCCGATGCGGGCGGCGCGCGGCAGGCCCGGCGCGCTCATCGTCGCTCTCCCACCGCCGTCTCGGCCAAGGCTTCGCGCCGGGCCGTCTCGATCTTCACCGCCTTCATGGTCGCCGAGGCGATGACCCGGCAGCGCTCGTCGGCGTCCTTGAACCCCTCGGCGCGGGTGCGCGGGTCGATCTCGACCAGTTTCACGCCCTCCGGCGCGAAGGTCGAATCGCGCGCGACCCCGCGCAGAAAGCCGTCCATCGGCGCGAAGACGGCGACATCCTCATGGCGACCGATGAGAAAGCCCTTTGGAACCCACATGCCGATATCGACCGGCGTGCGCCACACGCCCGAGCGCCCGGAATAGACGAAGCGTTCGCGGCCAACGCCGCCAAGCAGGCGGGAAACGCCGTCCGCCTCCTCCGTCGCCCCTTTGCGAATCAGGCCGCCAACACGGTCGGGGCGGGTTTCGACCGCAATGTCGCAATTTTCGCCGACGACGAATTTCGGCCCGAGGCCGACGGTAACCCGCGCGAGGCCGCGAAAATCGGGCGTGATCCGGCTCTTCTGCATCCGCGCGTCCACCAGCACGTCGGTCCTGCGCAGCGCCAGCAGATCGGTGAGCGAGAGCGGGGTCACCGCCACGCTTTTCCTGCGCGCGGTGACCGAGGCGATTTCCAGCAGGCTTTCGGCGCGGCGCCCGACAACGCCGCCGAGTTCGACAAAATCGTCGTAGAGAGCGTCGTGGAAGGCCATGCCGCGGCGGATCACCGGCGGATAGGAATCGTGGCTCAGAACGGTCGGATAACCGGCGCGGTTGAGGGCGACGGCGATCGCCGACGCGATTTCGTTCGTTCCCATCACCACGGCGAGACGCCGGCTCTGAAAGGCAAGTAGGTTTTGGCTTGCATTGGACATCGGCGACCCCAAGCGACGCTGCTAGCTATGTCAATGCAATACATAGGCCACGACATCAGAGCGCCGGATTTTTACATCAACTCATTATATAATGTAATTATATATATCGTACGGTCGCCGCCCTCCGTCGCTCCCGCGACGCGAGTGAAGGGTTGCGGCCAAAACCTGACAATTCTTACCGCGGCTACGAGCGATCCGGCGCGGTCAGCCCTGCGTTTCCTCGCTGCGCATTCTGCCCGCGCGCCAACGGCCCGGCGTCTGACCGGACCATTTGACGAAGGCCCGGTTGAAGGCGCTGGCGTCGGCGAAGCCGAGCTCACCGGCGATCGCGCGCTGTTCCCGGCCGGACGCCAGCATCTGGCGGGCAAGCTCGAATTTGACCTCCTCGGCGAGATCGCTGAACGTCGCGTCCGCCTCGGCCAGTCGCGCGACCAGCACATGCTCGCTCATTCCCATCGCCTGGGCGACGCGCGCGCGGGTCAGCCGTCCACCTCCGACCTGCGCCTTGAGCACCGCCTTGACGGTCAGGATCAGATCGCCCCGCGCCCCGGCCAGCGCCGCGTCGAACAAGGGCGTGAGAATGTCGATATAATGCGGATTGTGCGTGACGATCTGTCGATCGAGAACGGAGGCGTCGCAAACCATCCGCGCGGCGGGCGCCTCGAATTCGACCGGCGCGCCGAAAAACTGTCGGTAGCACCTGAAATCGCGCGGCGTCCCGCGCGGCAGGAACACCCGTTCCGGGCTCCAGCCCGGCCCGCAGAACTGGCGCAAGGTGTTGCAGGCGATCGCCATGGCGGCGTCCACGATCTGCTCGGGGCGCTCCACGCCGGTCTCGATCACCGCATAGCTGAGAGAGGCCACGCCGCCGCGCGCCTCGAAAGAGAATACGCCGCCGGTGTCGCTGGCGCGAAGGCCCACGGCAATATAGCCAAGGGCCTCGCCAACCTTCATGGCGTGAAGCGAGAGGAGCCCTGTCAGCCCCATCGCCGTGGCGTCCTCCCGCTGGCCGGCGCGAAAGCCGAAGTCGTCACGGTCGGTCAAACGCGCGCATTCCGCCAGCAGGCGTCCGGCGTCCGAATAGAGCACCACGGTTTCGCGATTCGCGAAAAGGTTCGGATCAAGTCCGACGTTTTTCAGCGCCGCCGCCGGTTCGACGCCGAAAAATTCGAGGACGTCCTTCACCGCGAAGAAATTACGAACCTTGATCGTCGCTACCATCTGTCCTCGCCTTCGGCGCTGGAAACAAGGGGGTTTCCGGCGATTGACGCAAGTCCGCCCCGTCGCGGCGAAGCGCTGAATAGTCAATTCTACCACGACAATGCTAATGACAGCCATTGGCCGCCTGTTGAATATTCCGGCCCGGACGGCAGGTAGACGCGGTTCGGCCGTACCAGTTGTTTTTGCCAATTCAAAATTTTGAGGGAGGACGCTAATGAATGCGTTCCTGAATGATTTCGCCGGAAGCCTGAGGCGACCAAGCGCAATGAAGCTCGCCGGATTCGCGCTGGTCCTCACCCTGGGAATCGCCGGAAGCGACGCCCGCGCCCAGCAGATCAACGGGACGCCCGGCGCACCCGACGCCACGACGACCATCGACGGCCGCTATCTGCCGCCGCCGCCACAGCCGTTCCATGGCCAGATCGAGCTCAACGCCGCGCAGTCGAAGCCTGGCTGGCCGGCCCGCGTCGTGCCGCCGAAGGGCGCCCCCAACATCCTTCTCATCATGACCGACGACGTCGGCTTCGCCGCCCCCTCCACCTTCGGCGGCGTCATCCCGACGCCGGCGCTTGACCGCATCGCCGCCGACGGCCTGCGCTATACCAATTTCCATTCCACCTCTTTGTGCTCGCCGACCCGCGCCGCGCTCATCACCGGCCGCAACCATCATTCGGTCGGCTTCGGCGTCGTCTCCGAGGCGGCGACGGGATTTCCGGGCTATGACAGCATCATCGGCAAGGACAACGCCACCATCGGCCGAATCCTGCAGGAGAACGGCTACCGCACGTCGTGGTTCGGCAAGGACCACAACACGCCGACCTGGCAAACGAGCCAGGCCGGGCCGTTCGATCAATGGCCGACCGGAATGGGCTTCGACTATTTCTACGGTTTCGTCGGCGGCGACGCCAGCCAGTGGGAGCCCAACCTCTTCCGCAACACCACCGCGATCTATCCCTATGTCGGAAAGCAGGGGAAGTGGAACCTGACCACGGCGATGGCTGACGACGCCATCCATTGGTTGACCCAGCTCAAGGACATCAATCCGTCCCAGCCGTGGTTCGTCTATTATGTTCCCGGCGGCACGCACTCTCCGCATCAGCCGACGCCGGAATGGATCAAGAAGATCAGCGACATGCACCTGTTCGACAAGGGCTGGAACGCCCTGCGCGACCAGATCTTCGCTAACCAGAAGAAGCTTGGCGTGATCCCGCAGGACGCCGAGCTGACGTCCTGGCCCGCAAAACTCCTGAAAACGTGGGACCAGACGACCCCCGAGGAGAGAAAGCTCTATATCCGCCAGGCCGACGTCTATGCGGCTTATCTGGCTTACACCGACCACGAGATCGGCCGGGTGATCCAGGCGGTCCAGGACCTCGGTGAATTGGACAATACGCTGATCATCTATATCAGCGGCGACAACGGCGCCTCCGCCGAGGGCTCGCCCAATGGCACCCCGAGCGAGGTGCTGCAGTTCAACGGCATCGAACTGCCGGTCAAGGACCAGATGAAGTTCTACGACGCCTGGGGCAGCCAGTTCGCCTATAGCCACATGGCGGTGCCGTGGGCGTGGGCCTTCGACACGCCCTTCAAGTGGACCAAGCAGGTTCCGTCCTTCTTCGGCGGAACGCGTCAGGGCATGGCGATCTCCTGGCCGGGCCACATCACCGACAAGGGCGGAATCCGCTGGCAGTTCCATCATGTGATCGACATCGTGCCGACGATCCTCGAGGCCACGGGCATCCCCGCCCCCGTCATGGTCGATGGGATCGCCCAGAAGCCGATCGAAGGCGTGAGCATGGCCTATACGTTCGACAAGGCCAACGCCGCCGCGCCTTCGACGCACAAGATCCAGTATTTCGAAATGATGGGCGTGCAAGGACTCTACAACGACGGCTGGATGCTCAGCGCCGTCCCGGTTCGTCCGCCGTGGGAGCTGCTCGGCAAGGCGATCGAGGATCCGGCCTCGGCTTATAAGTTCGAGCTTTACGACGTGCGCCACGACTGGACGCAATATACCGACGTCGCGGCGCAGAACCCCGCGAAGGTCAAGGAGATGACCGACCTGATGTTCGCCCAATTCGCGCAATATCAGGTGCTGCCGCTCGACGCTGCGGTGGCCACGCGCATGGTGAGCCCGCGTCCGTCCATGAACGGCGACCGCAAGGTATTCACCTATAGCGGCGAGCCGATCGCCGGCCTGCCGCGTGGGACCGGCCCGGACCTGCTCAACACGTCCTATACGATCACTGCCGACATCGACGTCCTCGACGGCGGCGCCGATGGCATGATCGTGACCCGCGGCGGGCGTTTCGGCGGCTACGGCCTCTATCTGCTCAAGGGAAAGCCAGTCTTCACCTGGAACCTGCTCGACCTGAAGCGGGTGAAATGGCAGGCGCCGGAGGCGCTCACGCCGGGCAAGCACACGCTCGTCTATGACTTCAAATATGACGGGCTGGGCTTCGCGACGCTCGCCTTCAACAATATCAGCGGCCTCGGCCGTGGCGGCACGGGAACGTTCAGCGTGGACGGCAAGGTGGTGGCGACCGAGAAGCTCGACCACACCGTGCCGCTGACCTTGCCTTGGGACGAAACCTTCGACATCGGCTCGGACACCGGCACGCCGGTCGACGACGGCGATTATCAGGTTCCCTTCGCCTTCACCGGCAAGATCGACAAGCTGACCATTGCGGTCGCGCCGCCGGTCCTGACCGACGCGGACAAGAAGAAGCTGCTGGAGGCGGAGCACGCGGTGCAGGACGCGAACTAGACCGCGCCAAAGCCTGAGCGCCTTCTAACCGTCGGGCGAAAAAAGCGCCCGACGGGCAACCACGACAAATTCATTAACCGGAATCGGCCGCGCGTCTGCGGCCTGTTGGAGGAGGAAAGCATGAAGAAATTTCTTTTCGCTCTCGGCGCGATCGCGCTTCTCGCCGAACCCGTCGTGGCGATGCCGATTCAGATGTCGACGCAGGACGCCGTCGTCGGGATCCAGCCGACCCAGACGGCGACCCGCGCCGGCGTCGCGCACCGCTCGACGCGCCGCACCTCGCGGCGCGTCAACCGCCGCCATGGCTATTGAGACTGGCAGCGGACGAATTAAGGCCACATGGAGCGGCGCATGCCGGAATGTTCCCAGCCCGGCGTGGAAGTGCTATCCCAGACCCACTGCATGAGTGAGCCTTTCCGAATTCCGTCGTCTTCGTCGGCGAGGTCAAGCCGATCGACCTCTCGCAAGCCGTCGGCGTTGACGAAGGAAACCCTTTGCGGCCCGGCCCAGCGCCGAGGCGCGCCGCGAGGAACCGAACTCCCCGCGTGCGAAAACAACGAGGTGAAGATGAAAATTGGCGCGTCTATTTTCGCCGTCCTGTGGGCCGCATCCCTGGCCTTCCCAGCGGGAGCGGAGCAAGTCAATGAATTTTCGACGCCGACGCCTCCCGGCGTCGCCATTCCAGACCAGCTGAAAACCCGACTCGGGACCTTGCGCTTTTTCGGCGGCTTCCCGGACGCGGCGACGACCGAAAAGCTTTACGACAATCTCGATTTCCAGCGCGCGGTGCAGGCCTATCTGCTCGCTTTGCCCGTGGTGAGCCAGGCCGCGAACCGCGACAATATCCTCACCCTCGGGCCGGCCAATGTGACCGTGGCGATCTGGGAGAAAATGGTCGACGCGAAGACGACCGAACTCACCGCCAACAACAACACGCCCTATACTTGGTTCTGGCTCGATCTGCGCGACGGTCCCATCGTCGTCGAAGCGCCGCCCAAGGTGCTCGGGCTCGCCGACGACATCTGGTACAACTGGGTCGGCGACATCGGCGTCACCGGGCCGGACAAGGGGCTGGGCGGCAAATATCTTTTCCTGCCGCCTGGATATGCGGGCGCGATTCCGCAAGGCTATTTCATCGTCCGGCCACATTCCAATTCGGTCTGGATCGCCTGGCGCAGCTTCCTGGTTGACGGCGACCCCAAGCCGGGCGTGGACTTGGTCAAGAAAAACCTGAAGATTTACAAGCTTGGCGAGAACGACCCGCCGAAGTTCAACTTCGTCGATATGTCGGGCAAGCCCTTCAACATGGTCGCCCCGGCGGATTTCCGCTTCTGGGAAATGCTCGCCAAGGTCGTTCAGGATGAGCCGACCGACTCGCTGGACGCGACCACACTCGGTTTCTGGAACGCCCTCGGCATCGCCAAGGGGAAGCCTTTCGCGCCCGACGCGCGGATGAAGAAGATCATGACCGAGGCGGCCGAGGTGGGCGACGCCACGGCGCGCGCGATCATGTATCGCTGGCGCGGCTCGGACGGCTATTGGTATCCCGACGACCCCAAGAGCCATTGGCGGCTCGGCTTCATCGGCGGCTACAAATTCGAGGACGGCGGCGCCCGCCTGCTCGACGCCTATTCCGGCTTCTTCTTCTACGCCACCGGCGTGACGCCGGCGATGGATTCGAAGATTGTCGGCGAAGGCTCGCAATATATGTTGATGTTCGTCGACTCGAAGGGCAACGTCCTCGACGGCGGCAAAAACTACAAATTGCACCTGCCGAAGGACATTCCGGTCAAGAATTTCTGGTCGGTCATCGTCTATGACAACCAGACCCGCTCGATGGCCCAGACCGACCAGCAGTTCCCGAGCGTCAGCAGTCAGACCAAGGGCCTGAAGGTGAATGACGACGGCTCTGTCGACGTTTATTTCGGACCCAAACCGCCGGCCGGGCTCGAATCGAACTGGGCGCAGACGGTTCCGGGCCGGAGCTGGAACATATTGCTGCGCCTCTATGGTCCGGAAAAGGCGTTTTTCGACAAGAGCTGGCGGCCGGGCGAAATCGAACTCCAGCATTGACAGGTTTTCACCGCCGCCCCTCCCGCAATCCAGCGATTGCCGGAGGGGCGCAAACTTGTTCAACACCGGCATATTGAACAAGTTTTGGGCGTTTGTCGTAATTGTGCAACAACGGTTTGAATTGAGAATTACGTTCTTCATATAGAAGTTTTATTCGGCCGTGCGTTTTGCAATAATGTAACGAATGAACAACCGGCGTGATCTGGGAGGACGGCCATGAGGAAAATCGTGAGGCGCGGCGCAATAGTCCTGGCCTTTAGCGTCACGGTCCCGGCTCCGGTCCTCGCGGCCGATCTTCCGACGCTCAAGGAAGCGCCAGCCCCTGCTCCGGCGCCGATCCCCAGCGGCTGGCGTTTCGAGGCGACGATCAACGGCTGGGCGCCAAGCTCGATCGCCAATGCCGGCGTGGGTCATTTGCCGACCGTTTCCAGCAATCTCGGCTTTTTCACGCTTTTGCGCCATCTCAACGGCGTGGTTCCGCTGGCCTTCACCGCGAAAAACGAAAATTTCATCCTCGGCCTGGATCTTTACTGGTCCGCCGTTTCAGCAGGCGCGCATGTTCGCGCGTCCAACACGGCGCTCGGGCCCTATGGCGGCCTCAATGGCAGCCTGCGTCTCAGCGAGACCTTCCTGATGGGCTACGCGGGCGTGCGGCTCCCGATTCAAATAGCCAATCTCGCCGCTTATGGCATCGCCGGCGCCCGTTTTTCCAATGTGAACACCACAATCGACCTGAACACATTCATTCCCGGCATCGGCCTCTCGGGGGCGCAGAGCGAGAACTGGACGGACCCGATCATCGGGTTCACGGCCAATTACGCATTCAACGACAAATGGTTTTTGACCACCGAGGCGGATATCGGCGGAACCGGCAACAGCGCGACCTGGCAGGCCTTTGGCGCGCTCGGCTATAATTGGACGCCCCGGATTTCCTCCACCGTCGGCTTTCGCGCGCTTTATGTCGATTACCGGAAGTGGAACGGCGACGGCGGGAGCTTCCGCTTCCAGCAGACCTTGCTGGGCCCACAGGCGACCATCAGCTACGCCTTTTGAGAGTACGGCGTCCTGCCTCGGCAAAACCCGCCCGCATGAGATTTTTCTGTCGCAAACGGGCGTTCAGATAGCGCGCGGGCGCGTAGGTTCTCTGTTCCGCGCAGTCCCGCAATGTTAGGCTCACGTTCGTTCCTGGAGCAGCGTGCGAAAAAGTGGATGCCGGTTTTTCGCAAAAACGCTGCGAAAACAAAGGACTCCAGCGCCTGATTCACCCGGTTTTCGCGGCGATTGCCCACTAGCCGAAACAAGGGAGCAACGCAGAAATGTCGACGAAACAGACGATCGGCTTTGTCTGGGCCTGATGGTCGCCGCCGCGCCCGCGGCATTGGCCCAGAACGCGCCGCCCCCGATGGCCGCGCCGGCGCCCGCCGCGCCCGCGCATCCCGCGATCGAGCCCAAGGCCGTCGATTTGCTCAAGGCGGCGAGCGCGGCGCTTGCCAGCGCGCAGACACTGTCCTTCCACGCCGTCACGACCTATGAGCACGCGGCGGCCAACGGCCAACCGCTGTTCTTCAGCACCGTCAGCGACGTCACCATGCAGCGCCCCGACAAGCTGCGCGTAATCACGATCGGCGACCGCACGCCGGACGAATTCTACTATGACGGCAAGACGATAATGGCCTATATCCCATCCGCCGACCTCGTCGCCATTGCCGACGCCCCGCCGACGGTGGACCAGCTTCTTGACGATGTCTGGGACAAGGCCGCGATCTACTTCCCCTTCTCGGATGTCCTCGCGTCCGACCCTTATGCTGAACTTTCCCAGAACCTCCATTCGGCGTTCTATGTCGGCCAGTCGATCGCGGTCGGCGGCGTGAAGACCGACATGGTCGCGATCGCCGGCGACGAAGCCGCGGGCGAAATCTGGCTCGGCGCGGAGGATCATCTGCCGCGCATGATCAAGGTCGTTTATGCGCATGAGCCGGCGCATGCGCTGTATCAGGTCGATTTTTCCAATTGGAAACTCGGGGAAAAGGTCGAGCCGGCGGCGTTCACGTCGGAAAAGGCCGCCAAGGCCAAGCACATCCCGTTCGCGACGCCGGATGATCCCTCGCCGCTCCCCTCCCTGGCGCCACCCACCGAAAAGAAATAGCCCGCTCCATCAGGCGCAGGAGTTCTCGCGATGAAAAAATCATTCCTTGCCATCACGACCGCGCTGGGTCTGGCGCTCACGCTGCAGCCGGCCAACGCCTTCTTTCGCGCCGGCGGATTCCACGGCGGCTGGGGCGGCGGATTCGCGCACGGCACTGTCGCCGGACCGCGCGGCGTCGCCCATGTCAGCGACGCCGGCGGCTTCTGGCATGGCACGGCCGTCGGCCGTGGCGGCGCCTGGCACGGCGGCGCTTATGGCGGCGCTTGGCACGACGGCGTTTGGCACGGCGGCGCCTATTATCATTCGCCGGTGGTGGTGCACAGCTATGGCGGCTGCGTCGGATGCTGGGGCGCGGGCGCGGTGGCGGCGGGCGCGATCGCCGGCGCAGCGGTCGCCACGGCGGCGGCGGCCAGCGCCTGGCCTGTCGGCGGGACCTATGGCTATCTGCCCACCGGCTGCGTCTATGATTATGTCGGCGGGATGGCCTATTATCATTGCCCGTTGGGTTGGCTGCGCCCGGCCTATGGCGCCAACGGCGTCTATTATCGGGTCGTCGCCACTCCCTGAGGCGCCCGTCTGACGCCCATCGGCCATGATGGGCGTCAGTTCAAGCTTTGGGCGACGGAGGGATTGACTCGCTCGAAGGATTTCGCCCAGGGCGGGGACTCCTCGGTCATCAAATTGCGCCCGCGCACCAGTTGCGCCGGGTCGGAGACGAGGCGAGCGATTTCCTGCGCCGGGCGGGGCTTGCTGAACAGATAACCCTGGGCCTCGTCGGCGCCGTTGGCGCGCAGGATTTCGAACTGCTCCATCGTTTCGACGCCTTCGACCAGCATGTCGATGCCAAGCTCCGCCACAATGGCCTTCACCGCCTTGATGATCGCAAGCGAAGTCCCATTCTTGTCCATGTCGCGGACGAAACTCTGGTCGATCTTGACCTTGTCGGGGCGGAAGCGGCTGAGATAAGCGAGCGACGAATAGCCCGTGCCGAAATCGTCGAGCGCGACGCGCAGGCCCATGCCGCGCAATTCGTCGATGGTCGTGAGCACGGAATCGGCGTCGTGCATCAGCACCGATTCCGTGATCTCCAATTCAAGCCGCGCGGCGGGAAACTTGGTCTCCTTGAGGACGCGGCGCACCATTTCGACCAAATTGCCGCGGGTGAACTGGATTGCCGAAAAATTTACGGCCAGCCTTACGTCGCGCGGCCAGGCCTTGGCGTCGATGCAGGCCTGGCGCAGCACCCATTCGCCAAGCTGCACGACAATGCCGGAATCCTCGGCGATTTCCATGAATTCGCCCGGCGAGACCATGCCGAGCGCGGGATGGCGCCAGCGCACGAGGGCCTCGCAGGCGGAAATGCGCCTTCTGCCAAGGCTGACGATCGGCTGGTAGAAGACCTCGAGCTCGTTGCGGCCGATGCCGACGCGGAGGTCGCGCTCGATTTCCTGCTTGCGGAGGGCGTCCTCGGCCATGCTCTTGTCGAAGAAGCGAAAGGCGCCGCGCCCCGCGTCCTTGGCGGCGTAGAGCGCCATGTCGGCCGATTTCATCAGTTCGCTCGCATTCGAGCCACTGTCCGGCGCCATGGCGATTCCGATCGAAGCGCCGATGATCAATTTGGCGCTATCGACATGATAGGGCTCGCTCAGAGTCTCGACCGCATGCGCCGCGAATTGCGCCGCCTCCTCGCGCAAGCAAGGACGCAGAAAGACGAATTCGTCGCCGCCGAGCCGCGCCACGACGTCGCCCTCCTCCGCCATTTCCTGCAACCGCTTCGCGACCCGCTGCAAAAGCTTGTCGCCGACCGGATGGCCGAGGGAATCGTTGACGTGCTTGAAGCGGTCGAGATCGATCAGCATCACAGCGAAAGGGGGAGTTCCTTCGCCGACGACCGCGGTCGCGCTTTCGAGCTCCTCGCGGAAACGGGTGCGGTTGGAAAGGCCCGTCAGGTCATCGAGCCGCGCCATCCGCTCGATGCGCAACTCGGAGGCCCGGCGCGCCGTGCAATCCTCGATCAGCAGGGAAAATCCCTGGGGCGCGGGCTGGAAGGTGAATTCCATGCAGCGGTCGTCGGTGAGATCGACGGATTCGACATGGCGCGTATGACGCTTCGCGACGGCCTGCGCCGCCTCGCACAGGGCTTTCACGCTCTGCGCGGCCTTGGGCCGGACGCCGAGCTTCTTGGTGAGCAGCTCCTCGGCCTCCATCCCGCGCGCATTGTGCCCGGCGAGGCGGAACATGCGCAGGAACTCGCTGTTGCCGGCGATCAGGCGACCGGAGGAATCGAACATGCCGACGCATTGGCTCATGCCATTCAGCGCCGCCGAGAACCGGCGCTGCGCCTCCAGCGCCTTGGCGTTGTGGCGAGCGCGCCGTCGCGTCGCCATGAAGAGGGAAAAGCCGACGCTGAGGGCCGCGGCAAGCGCGATCGGGGCATGAAGGTCCCATTTGATCGCCAGTCCCGCCGCGAACAGGCCGAAGGCGCCGACCGCCTGGAGACCGACGAAATGGGGCGGCGCGCCGTCGCGTTCGGCGGTCAGAACCACATAGCCGAAAGTGCAAATGACCGCCGCCGTGCGGAAGGTAGGGGGCGCGTCCGCGAGATAAGACGCCAGAGTCACGAAGCCCAGCGCCGCAGCCATGGCGATGCCGGCGAAGCCCTGCGCAAGGCGGCCCGTTCCAGGTTCGTCGCCCGATCTGTTCTGGAGGATCTGCAGCGCGATCTTCACGGCCGCCGTCGCCATCAGCGTCCAGGCCGCCGCGCTGGCCAGGGCGCCGAAATCGTTTCCCAAGATGGCGCCGCCCAGGATCAGGGCTGGTGCGGCGTCGAGAAGCAGCGTTCCGTCGGCGAAGCCTCTCCCAATGCGCGGTGACGACGCCGGATCCATATTCGCGGAACGCGATGGGGCTGAAACTGACGTCAACGCTGCACCTCAACCGGAACGGACCGCCTTGCACCACGACGGCGGCACGCTCGCGGACATTAACCGCGCGAGGTAAACAACATTTCAATCACCGGTTGTTTCATTGCATGACAACACTTTATGCGTGTATCGCCCACTCAAATGCCGCGCCCCGGGCGCGGCGAACAGGCCGGAAGAGTCGTCATGGGGCTGTCGAAAAGCCTGCTTAATTATGCTTTCATTGCGCCGCGTTTCCGCCCGACCAGGAGGGCGCGTCGCATCGGAGAAGGAACGGCTGATGAAAAAGGCCTTGTCGCCGCACGAAGCCGCTGAAATGATCCCCGACGGCGCCAGTCTGATGATTGGCGGGTTCATGGGCGTCGGCAGCCCTCACCGCGTCATCCAGGCCTTGGCGGAGGCGGGGCGCAAGGACCTCACGATCATCGGCAATGACGCCGGCCGCGCCAATTACGGCATTGGCCGCCTGATCCACGAGCGCGCCGTGCGCAAGATCATCGCCTCCCATATCGGTCTCAATCCCGAAGTCCAGACTGGCATGCTCGACGGCTCGATCGAAGTCGAACTCGTTCCGCAGGGCACGCTCGCCGAACGAATCCGCGCCGCGGGCTTCGGCCTCGGGGGCGTGCTCACCAAGACCGCGCTCGGCACCATCGCCGCGAAAGACCAGAAAGTGATCGACATAGACGGCGAGGAATGGCTCTACGCCCCGCCACTGCGCGCCGATTTCGCTTTGCTCCATGCCGATCGCGCCGATTACAACGGCAATCTCGTCTATCAGCTCACCGCGACCAATTTCAATCCGGTCATGGCGACGGCGGCGAAGACCGTGATCTGCGAATCGCGTGAAATCGTCCCGGTCGGCATAATCTCGCCCGATAACGTCAACACCCCCGGCGTGCTGGTCGATTATCTCATTCGCAGGGAGCTGCCCCATGACCCCCGATGAAATCATCCAGCGACGGGTGGCGCGCGAACTCCATCCCGGGACGCTCGTCAATCTCGGCATCGGCCTGCCGACCGGGGTGGCGCAATATATCGATCCCAACGCCGGAATTCTGTTCCAGTCGGAAAACGGCATCGTCGGCATGGGCTCCCGCCCGCCGGAAGGCATGGAGGACGAGGAACTGACCGACGCCGGCGGCATTTTCACCACCGCCGTGCCGGGCGCCGCGACGGTCGACAGCACCTTTTCCTTCGGCCTCATCCGCGGCGGCCATCTCGACGCCACCGTGCTCGGAGGCCTCGAAGTGGACGAGCACGGCCATCTCGCCAACTGGGTCGTGCCGGGCAAGATGGTTCCCGGCATGGGCGGCGCCATGGACCTCGTCTCCGGCGCGCGCCGGGTGATCGTCGCCATGCAGCACACCGCCAAGGGCCGCCCGAAAATCGTGCCCGAATGCAAGCTGCCGCTGACCTCGACCCGGCGCGTCACCCTCATCGTCACCGATATGGCGGTGATCGAGCCGACCGATCTGGGACTGATCCTGCTGGAGCGCGCGCCGGGGGTCGAGGTGGGGCAAATCGTCGCCGCGACCAGCGCCAGGCTCGGCGTTCCGGACTATGTGCCGGAAATGGCCTTCGCCGGCTGAACCGCGCGGGCGCGCGGTCCGCAAGCTGTCGTCCGCGCCAAAGCCGATGTAAGAACGACCCCGCCGGCAAGGATTCCGGCCGCCCGGGACGGGCGAACGCGCGGGACTTTCCGCGCGCTGACAAGCGAGGCTGCCATGACCATGAAAATTCAGAAAATCGGCGTCGTCGGCGCCGGCACGATGGGCTCCGGGATCGCCCAGGCTTTCGCCGTCTCCGGCTTCGACGTCGTGGTGCGCGATATCGCCCAAGGCGCGCTCGACCACGCCAAATCGGCGGTGCGTCGCAGCCTGGACCGGCTCGTTTCCAAGAACAAGCTGGAAGCCGCCGCCGCCGAGGCGGCGCTCGCCCGCATCCGGATGACGCTGGCAATCGAGGATTTCGCCGATTGCGACCTCGTCGTCGAGGCGATCGTCGAGAAATTCGAGGTGAAAAAGGCGATCTTCGCCGAACTCGACCGCGTCTGTCGCCAGGACGCGATCCTCGCCTCCAACACCTCGTCGATCTCGCTCACCAAGATCGCGGCGGCGACGAAAATCCCGCCGCGGGTGATCGGCATGCATTTCTTCAATCCCGTGCCGATGATGCCGCTCGTCGAGATCATCCGCGCCTTGCAGACCAGCGACGAGGTCGCGGCCGCCGTCACCGCATTGTGCGGGGCGATCGGCAAGGACGCGCGCGTCGCCCGCGACTCTTATGGCTTCGTGGTCAATCGCGTGCTGATCCCGATGATCAACGAGGCGATCAATTGCGTCTATGAAAATATCGCCAGCGCGGAAGACGTGGACGCGATGATGAAGCTCGGCGCCGCTCATCCCATGGGTCCGCTGTCGCTCGGCGACCTGATCGGCCTCGACATCGTGCTCGACGTGATGGAGACGCTCTACGCCGGCTTCAACGATCCCAAATTCCGCCCGAGCCCCCTGCTCAAGCAGATGTGCGACGCCGGCTATCTCGGCCGCAAGACCGGACGCGGCTTCTTCACTTATTCCGCGGCATGATTTCCTCGGCGGCGCCGGGAACGGAGGGAAAAATGGACGAACAGGCCCTCAAGATCGTTCCCCTGCCCAAGGTCTGGGACCCGGAACTGAAAATCGGGGAAATGCTGAAGGGCAAACGCGGCCTCGTCGTCGGCGTCAGCAACGAAAACTCCATCGCCTACGGCTGCGCCACCAAATTGCGCGGCTTCGGCGCCGAACTGGCGCTGACCTATCTCAACGAGCAGGCCAGACCCTATGTCCAGCCGCTGGCCGAGCAGATCGAGGCGAGCATGCTGCTCCCGCTCGACGTGCGGAAGCCCGGCGAGATGACGGCTTTGTTCGAGGAGATCGGCAGACAATGGGGACAGCTCGATTTCGTCATCCATTCGATCGCCTTCGCCCCGCGCCAGGATCTCCACGGCCGCGTGATCGATTGCTCGATCGACGGCTTCACCCAGGCCATGCAGGTGTCGTGCTATTCCTTCATCGAAATGGCGCGCCTCGCCGAACCGCTGATGACCCGGGGCGGCGCCCTGATGACCATGAGCTATTACGGCGCCGACAAAGTCGTGAACCATTACAATGTCATGGGTCCGGTCAAGGCCGCCCTGCAAGCGACGACCCGCTATCTTGCCGCCGAACTCGGCGACAAGAACATCCGCGTCTACGCCGTGTCGCCCGGTCCCTTGAAGACCCGCGCGGCCAGCGGCATCGCCGAATTCGACGAGCTGATCGACATGGCGGTGAAGCGCAGCCCCACCCATCGTCTGGTCGATATCGCGGAGGTCGGCCGCGTCGTGGCCTTTCTGGTCGGCGGCGCGGCCTCCGGCATCACCGGCGACACGATCTATGTGGACGGCGGCCTGCACAACGTGGCGTGACGGCGCCTCGCACATCGACTTCCCCTCCGCCGCATGATAGGAGGCGAGAAACTGTCGGCGCGCCGACGGATCCCGTCTTGCCCAAGCGCCATGCTCGAAGGTTTGCCCCCCAACAACGCCGCTTTCCTCATGCGCCTGCGCTGCGGCGAGGACCAGGCGCGCTCCGTCGCCGATCTCGTGGTCGAAACCTTCGACCCCGCCGAAACCGCCGCCGCCGCCTTCGAGGAAAAATCCTCGACCGAGAGCTGGGCCGCTACGCCGTGGGTGGTCGAAGTCTATTTCGGCCATGCGCCTGACGAAGAAAATGTCCGCGCTCTGGTCGCGGCGGCCGTCGGCGAAGAATTGGCGCAACGGGTCGAATTCGGCCGGGTCGAGCAGAAGGATTGGGTGGCGGCCTCGCTCGAAGGCCTTTCCGCCGTGCGCGCCGGGCGCTTCCTGGTCCATGGCTCCCATGACCGGGCGCGCGTCAGGGCCAACGACATCGGGCTGGAGATCGAGGCGGCGCTGGCGTTTGGCACCGGCCATCACGGCACGACGCGCGGCTGCCTGCTGTTCATCGACGACATTCTCAAGCGCCGGCGTCCCGGCGCCGCGATCGACGTCGGCTGCGGCACCGGCGTCCTCGCCATGGCGCTGGCCCGAGCGTTGCGCGAAAAAGTGGCGGCGGGCGACATCGACGGCGGCGCGGTCGCGGCGGCGCGCGGCAACGCTTTGCTCAACGGCGCCGGCCCCTGGGTTCGCCCGGTCGTCGCCAAAGGCGTGGACCATCCCGCGCTCGACCGGCCCGGGCATTACGATCTGATCCTCGCCAATATTCTGGCCAGGCCCCTGCGCCGCCTCGCGCCGTCGCTTGCCCGCATCGCCGCGCCCGACGCCGAGATCGTGCTGTCCGGCTTGCTGGCGCGCGACGTGCCCGGCGTGCTGTCCGCTTATCGCGCGCAGGGCTTTTCCCTGTGGCGGCGGCGCGACCTCGAAGGCTGGGCGACCCTGTTGCTGCGCCGTTCCGGCGCCGCGCCGAAACCTGTTCAGGATTGAGTCGCGATCCGCACGTTGTAAGTCAGGGTCGAGGTCACTTCCGTCCCATCGAAATAATAGCCGCCCTCGACCGGCATGGTCGCCATTTGATCCGGCGCGGCGCAGAGCGCGACATGGCCGTCGCTCACCGGCAGGCCGTGGGTCGGATCGTAGCCCCGCCACCCCACACCCGGCAAAAACACTTCCGGCCAGGCGTGGAGATGGCGCTGGCCATCGGGCGTATCCGCCTCGGCCTGGTAGCCGCTAACGAAACGCGCGGGCAACCCGAGGCTGCGCGCGGCGGCGATGAACAACAGCGAAAGATCGCGGCAGGCGCCCTCGGCCTTCAGGAGCGTTTCTTCCGGCGACTGGGCATAGCCGTCGATCCGGATGCGCCGGTCGGTGCGGGCGAAGAGGGTCTGCGTGAGATCGTCGAGAAAGCCGAGAGCCCAGCCGCCCTGCCGGGCGGAGATTTCCGCTGCGAAGGCGCGAACGCTCGGATGGACGCCGCCGTCGCGATAGATCTGAAAACCATCCTCCGCCGCCCCCCATGGCAAGGGCGAAAGCAGCGCGCCCGGCGCCGGGACCGAGAAGGTTTCGACCTCGAATTCGCTGACGATGATGAAATCACGGGTCGTTCCCGCGAAGGCGACCTGCGTGACCGGGTTGCCGAACGGATCACGGAAATTGTCACGCTGGACCGGGCCCGGCTCGATGTGGAGCCCTTGCCTCCGAACAGCGACGTCCTCCGGCCTCGGCGAGAGTCGAAGAATATGGGGTGCGAGGGCGACCGGCGTCGAATAGGAATAATGGGTCTCGTGACGAACCTGAAAGCGCATTGGCCAAATCTTTGCTTATCGACAAACCGTTCGGCATTGACAGCTTTGCCGCTTTCATTCGCCTTTCGCCAGAAATTTGTTAGGCTGAAAAAATGTTCGACTCCCATTTCCAGACCTACGAGGAAGCCGCCGACCCCTCGCTCGGCGCGCCCCGCCTGAAGATGTTGCGCGCGCGGTTGAAGGCGATGAAGCTCGATGGCTTTCTCATCCCGCGCGCCGACGCCCATCAGAACGAATATGTCGCGCCCTGCGAGGAGCGGCTGGCGTGGCTGACCGGCTTTACCGGCAGCGCCGGCTTCGCCATCGTTCTCGCCGACAAGGCCGCTATGTTCGTCGATGGCCGCTATACGATCCAGGCGCGCGAACAGGTGGACGCGAAAGCTTTCGCGCTCGTCCCGCTCGGCGAAACACCGCCGAGCGAATGGCTGGCGAAAAACGCCAAGAAAGGCGCGCGGATCGGCTACGACCCCTGGCTTCACACCAATGGACAGATCGCCCGTTTCGAAACGGCGGCGAAAAAGGCCGAGGCCAGGCTCGTCGCGGTTGAGGAAAACCCGCTCGATTTGTTGTGGGAGGATCGCCCCACGCCACCGCGCGGCCGCGTCGTCCTCCATCCGCAAAAACACGCCGGCGAGGCCGCCGCGAAGAAGCTGAAGCGCGTCGCCGAAATGCTGAGCGCCGACGCGCTGCTCGTCAGCGACCCGCATGCGCTCGCCTGGGCGTTCAACCTGCGCGGCGGCGATGTCGCCCATACGCCCATCGCGCTCGGCTATGCGCTGATTCCGCGCCGGGGCAAGCCGCGCCTCTTTCTTGATCCAGAAAAGCTCAACAGCCGAACGGCCAATGCGCTCGGAAAGCTGGCGCATCTGTCGCCACCCGACTTTTTGCCCGACGCGCTGAAAGAACTCGGGGCCAAAAAGCAGAAAGTCCTGTTCGACGCCGGGACCGCGCCGGAACGCCTCGCCCGTCTTTTCACCGAAGCCGGCGGACAGGCCGAAATCGGGAACGACCCCATCGCGTTGATGAAGGCGCGCAAGAACGCGGCGGAACTCGCCGGCGCCCGGGCCGCCCATCTGCGCGACGGGGTCGCCATGGCGCGATTCTTATGCTGGTTCGACAAGACGGCGCCGAGGGGCCGGCTGACCGAAATCGCGGCGGCGCAGGCTCTGGAGACTTTCCGGCGCGAAAGCGGGGAATTGCGCGACATTTCCTTCCCCACCATCTCCGCCGCCGGCTCCCATGCCGCGTTGCCACATTACCGCGTCACCGAAAAATCCAACGCCCGCATTGGCAAGGGCGTCTATCTGGTCGATTCCGGCGCGCAATATCCAGACGGCACCACCGACGTCACCCGGACGCTTGCGGTCGGGCGCGCCAGCAAAGCGGCGTCGCGCGCCAACACACTGGTGCTCAAAGGCCATATCGCCATCGCCCGCGCAATCTTTCCCGAGGGGACCAGCGGCGCGCAGATCGACGCCTTCGCCCGCCGTCCGCTATGGGAAGCCGGGCTCGACTTCGACCACGGCACGGGCCATGGCGTCGGCTCCTATCTCTCGGTGCATGAGGGGCCGCAGCGCATTTCCAAGCTCGGCGGCGCGGCGCTTGAGCCGGGCATGATCCTCTCCAACGAGCCGGGCTATTATCGCGAAGGCGCCTTCGGCATCCGCATCGAAAATCTCGTTGCGGTCGAAAAGCGCAATATAGCCGGGGCCGAGCGCGAGATGCTCGGTTTCGAAACCCTGACCCTCGTCCCGATTGACCTGCGCCTGGTCGAGCCCAAGCTCCTGACCAACGAGGAAAAAGCCTGGCTCAACGCCTATCACGCACGGGTGCGCGCGGCCTTGTCGCCTTTCCTCGATCCCGCCGAACGCGCCTGGCTGAAAAAAGCCACGAAGCGGATTTCATAAGAGCGCTGGAAATGGCCGGGCCAAGTTCTATATTATTCAATGCGCCGCATATCTTCGGACTCTCGCGGATGCCCGCGGCGCCGAAAGCCGCGCTGAGTTTTTTCTGACGCGGCAGGCTCGCCTTGCCGTCCCCTCGCATGGGAGATGTTTGTTGGACGATCTGGTGCACTCCGCTTTGGCCCGGCCGCGCCGCCGCGCCGCCGCCAAGTCGCGCTCCCGGGCTCCCGAAGAGGGCGTAAAGACAATCAAGGCCAAGGCCCCCAAAGCAGAAACGCTCCTGCGTCCGAGCCGGGAAGAGGCGGAAGCCGCGGTCAAAACACTGCTGGCCTGGGCCGGCGACAATCCCGACCGCGAAGGGCTGCGCGACACCCCTGCGCGCGTCGTCAAGGCCTATGAGGAAATTTTCGCCGGCTACAAACAGGACCCCAGCCCCATTCTCGACACCGTATTCGAGGAGGTCGAGGGCTATGGGGAAATGGTGCTGGTGCGGGACATCCCGTTCTTCTCGCATTGCGAGCACCATATGGCGCCCTTCTTCGGCAAAGCCCATATCGCCTATTACCCGGACGGCGGCGTGTTCGGGCTGTCCAAGCTCGGCCGGCTGGTGGACGTCTATGCCCGCCGCCTCCAGACCCAGGAGGCGATGACCGCGCAGATTCTGGCGGCCCTCGATGCGCGCCTCCATTCGCGCGGCGCGGCGGTGCTGGTCGAGGCCGAGCATATGTGCATGTCGATGCGCGGCGTGCGCAAGCCCGGCGCGCTCACCGTCACCATGCAGTTCTCGGGCCCCTTCAAGACCGACCCCGCCGAACAGGCCCGCTTCCTGAGCCTCGTGCGCGGCCGTTGAAGCACCGCCCTGCCCCCTCTCCCCGCAAGCGGGAGAGGGGGTAAAATCATCTTTCGCGAACGAAAACCATGCCCTTCCCCCCACCCTCCGCCGACAAGAAAATCCTCGAAGAAGGCGCGGCCTTCACGCCGAAATTCGACGCTCACGGACTCATCGTCTGCGTGACGGTCGAGGCTGCGACCGGCGAAATCCTTATGCTGGCCTATATGAACGCGCTGGCGCTGGAAAAGACGCTCGAGACCGGGGTCGCCCATTATTGGTCGCGTTCCCGCAATGAACTCTGGCGCAAGGGCGACACCTCGGGGCAGGTCCAGAAAGTGGTCGAAATCCGCGCCGATTGCGACCAGGACGCGCTGCTTTTGCGGGTCGAGGCAGGCGGCGACGGCAAGGCCTGCCACACCGGACGCAAGTCATGCTTCTACCGCAAGATCGAGGCGACGCCGGAAGGCGTCAGCCTCCGGACGATTTAGGTTTCTGAAGCCGCCGCCGGCAACAGCGGCGCCGAAACGATCCATGGTTTCCCTGGCGCCATGGTCGGTCCCTCCATGCTCATGAGCTATTCCTCGAGCAGAAGCTCGACGATCGCGGCGAGATCGTCGGCGATGAGCGTTGGCGGCGTAAAGAGACCTTTCTCCTGCCCGGCGCGGTATTTTCCCGTCTTCACCAGGACGCCGAGCAGGCCGGCCGCCATGGCGCCGCCGACATCGGCCTCGGCGTCGTCCCCGACCATCAACACATTCCGCTCCGGAACGTTCAGGGCCTCGACGGCGGCGTGAAAGAATTCCCGCGACGGCTTGCCGATCACCGTCGCCTCGCGCGCGGAAGCGTATTCCAGCGCAGCGACGAAGCCGCCGACGTCGAGGCTCAATTCGCCGTCGGCGTCGAGGAAATTGCGGTTGCGCGCGAGCGCGAAAAATTCCGCGCCGTGACTGAGCGCGCGAAATGCGCCGTTGAGCGCGTCATAGGTGAAATTTTCGCCCGCGTCGCCAATCACCACAGCGTCGGCGCCCTCCGCGACCCCGACGAAATCTTCGCGCAGATCGGGATGGATGACGAGAAGCGGCGCGCGGCCCCGCTTGCCAAGCAGGTCGCGCGTAAGGCTGGCCGGAGTGAAAAGCTCGTCTTCCGCCACGACGAGGCCGAGGGCGAAAAGGCCCTCGACGATCTTGCGGCGCGGGCGGCGCGTGGTGTTGGTGACGAAGCGGAACGGGATTTTGGCGGCGCGCAGGCGGCCGATGGCCTCAAGCGAGCCGGGCACGGGCTTGTCGCGGACATGGACCACGCCGTCGAGATCGAGCAGCAGGCCCTCGACCTTGGCGAGATTTTTCGGAGCAGGCATCGCGGGCGCCTCCGGCGCGAAATTCCAACCGCAAATGTCGCCGAAAAACCAAAAACGCGCGACCTGAAATTGGTCGCGCTTCCGCTTCCGCTGCTTCCGTCAGGCCGCGCGAACCCGCGCCAGGAACGAGTCGCATTCGCGGCGCAGGGCGTCGGTCTGGCGGGTGAGATCGGTGACGGATTGCAGCACCTGCTCGGCGGAATCGCCCGACTGGCGCGAGGCCAAGCGCACCTCTTCGATGACCTGGGCGAGTTCCTTGGTGCGATTCGAAGCGTCCTGGACATTGCGCGCAATCTCGCGGGTCGCGTCGCCCTGCGAGCCGACCGAATTCGCAATGTTCGACGCGATCGAACTGACCTCGTGAGTCGCCCCGGCCATGCTCCCGATGCAGGCGCTGGCCTCCTGCGAGGCGCGCTGAATCTGGGCGATCCGGTCGGCCACGTCGGAAGTGGCGCGAGCCGTCTGCTCGGCGAGCGATTTGACCTCCTGGGCCACGACGGCGAAGCCCCGCCCCTGCTCGCCCGCGCGCGCCGCCTCGATCGTCGCGTTAAGCGCCAGCATGTTGGTCTGTTCGGCAATGCCGGCGATCATGGCGACAATGCCGCCGATATGGTCGATGGCGCCGACCAGCTCGCCCATGCGGGCGCGGGTGGTTTCGGCCTCGCGCGCGGCTTCCTCCGAAACGCTGCGCGAGCGGGCCGCGCTGGCGCCGATTTCGGCCACCGAAAAGCTCAGCTCCTCGGCCGCCGAGGCGACGGAAAGCACGTTCTGCGAGGCGATTTCGGACGATTTCGCGCCAATGTCGGCCTGATCGCCGGAATAGCGCGCCTCCTGAACGAGCGCGCGGGCGTGGTTTTCCAGAAGGCGCGCGGCGGCGGTGACGCCCGCGACGACCCCTCCGACCGCCGTTTCGAAATTCTGCGCCAACGCCCCCATCTCGTCCCCGCGGGCGCGGTCGGCGGCCTCGCGCCGCGCGGCGCCGTCGGCGTCCTGCTCCTGCGCCGCGCGGCGCAGGCCTTGCTTGATCGCTTCGACGGCCCGCGCCATGTCGCCCAGTTCGTCGCGAAGCTCCAGCCCCGGCAAGGCGATGTCGAAATCTCCCCGGGCCATGGCGTCGAGTCCTTTGGTCAGGGCCTGGAGACGGAGGCTGATCGTGCGGCCGATCAGAAAAGCGACGGCGACGAACAGGATCAGCAGCGGTGAAACCGCCAAAGAGATGGCGCGGGCGATCTCGACCAGATCATGGAAGCTGTCGTCGCGATATAGACCGGAGCCGACCATCACGCCCAATTCGGGAAGAGCCTTCACATAGGAGGTCTTCTCGCCGGGTTCGTTCGATCCCGGTTTTGGATAGGGATAGGTGATGAAGCCGGCTCCGTTCTTGCGGGCCATCGCGATCATCGCCTCGAACGGACGGCCGCCGGCGCTGTCGTGGATGGCGAGCAGGCTCTTTCCCTCGGCCTTCGGCGTCGTCGGCGCGAGCATGGACACGCCGTCGTCGGAGAGAACGAAGAAATAGCCGTGTTCGCCAAAACGCACAGGCCGTAAGCCCTCCAGCGCGTCGCGGATGTCGGCTTTCCTGCCGTGCGTCGCGCTCTCAAGCCATTTGGAGGCGATTTCGACCTCGGCGCGCCGTTCGGCGCGGCGCAGGTCGAACATGGCGCCGTTGAATCGAAAAAGCGCCACGCCCGTGCCCAGCGTCATGGTGACGAGGGCGAGCGCCGCCATCGCCCAGACGCGACGGTTCAATGTCAGATGAAAATCGAATTTCGGCACGGGCTTCGTCTCTGCGGTCGGTTCGCATGCGCCTCCGCGCCATGGAGCGCCAAGGTCGCAGTCACGATCTGGACACGTGAGACTTGCCCGAGCCTTTCGCCGCGCCGTCAGGCGCGCGCCCGCGCCTCGATCACATTATGCAGCGTATCTTCGGCGCCGTCGAAGAAGCGGCGAATTCCGCGCGCGGCCTGGCGTATACGCTGCTCGTTCTCGACCAAGGCGAGGCGGACGTAATCGTCGCCATGCTCGCCGAAGCCGACGCCCGGCGCCACCGCGACGTCGGCCTTCTCGATCAGCAACTTGGAAAACTCCAGGCTGCCGAGCGGGCGGAACCGCTCGGGAACAGGCACCCAGGCGAACATCGAGGCGGCCGGCGCCGGGATCTTCCAGCCGGCCTGCGAGAAGCTCTCGACCATCACGTCGCGCCTTTTCCTGTAAATGGCGCGCATCTCCTTGATGCAATCGTCGGGGCCGTTGAGCGCGGTCGCCGCCGCGACCTGAATTGGCGTGAAGGCGCCGTAGTCGAGATAGGACTTCACCCGCGCCAGCGCCGCGAGCAGACGCTCGTTTCCCACGGCGAAGCCGATACGCCAACCGGCCATCGAAAAGGTCTTCGACATCGAGGTGAATTCGACGCAAACGTCGACCGCGCCGGGGACCTGAAGCACCGACGGCGGCGGATTGTCGTCGAAATAGACCTCGGCATAAGCGAGATCGGAAAGAATATAGATGTCGTGCCTCTTCGCGAAGGTCACGAGGTCGCGGTAGAAATCCAGCGAGGCGACCGTGGCGGTCGGATTCGAGGGATAACACACCACGATCGCGATCGGCTTCGGGATGGAGTGCTGGACGGCGCGCTCGGCGGCGCGGAAAAATTCCTCGTTCGGCTCGATCGGCACAGAACGGATCACGCCGCCCGCCATCAGGAAGCCAAAGGCGTGGATCGGATAGGATGGATTGGGCGCCAGAATCACGTCGCCCGGCGCCGTGATCGCCTGGGCCATGTTGGCGAAGCCTTCCTTGGAGCCCAAAGTCGCGACGACCTGGGTCTCGGGATCGAGCTTCACGCCGAAACGGCGCTCGTAATAGGCCGCCTGGGCGCGGCGCAGTCCGGCGATGCCCTTGGAGGCGGAATAGCGGTCGGTGCGCGGCTTGCCGGCGGTCTCGACCAGCTTTTCGACGATGTGGCGTGGCGTCGGCAAGTCGGGATTGCCCATGCCGAGATCGATGATGTCGGCGCCGGCGGCGCGGGCTTTGGCCTTCAGACGATTGACTTGTTCGAACACATAGGGCGGCAGCCGCCGCACGCGATAGAAATCGCTCATCAGTTTCGTCCCTGCTTCGTCATCCGACCGGCGACACGCCATGGAAACGCCGTGATTAGCATGCGTTCGAAGCTGGTGTCAGCGGCCTTGCGATCAAAATTATTCGTCTTCGATGGGCGCGACCTTGGTGGGCGCGACGGGATCGACCTTGACGGCTTCGAGCTTCTTGCGCTGGGCGTCCGCCTTTTCGCGATCGGAGATGAGCGCCGCCTGATCGGCCTTGAGCTGATCCGGCGTTTTCACCGGAACGCGCTTCTTGTCCACGCCTGTGAGATTGGAAAAGCCCATCGTCTTGGTATCCGGACGGGAGTCGCGGACGAAATCCGGCCCGTCGCCCGCCGTCGCGGTCCAGCCCAGCGCGTTGGTCAGGCCGCGCAAAGGGTTCTGCTGCGCGCGCGCTCCGCTCGCCGAGAGGATCGCCGCAAAGGCGAGCGCCAATGCCGTAGCCACGCGCGCCGCGCGGCGGCCAGAAGCTGTGAGGGCCTTCATTTCCACGGACTTTCGTCAAGTGCGGCGCGCATCATCACAACGAGGCGCCACCATCGGATCATTGCTCAATCTGCCGCATAAAGTCTTATTATGTCGGAAACGGGACGACGGAGCGCATTGAAACGCGAACCCCGCCTGACATAAAAGGAAACGCCAAGGGGAAGCAAATGACCGCCAGTGAGGAACCGCGGCGCCAGCGCGCCGCCAAGGGCGTTGCCAAGGGTGTTGCCAAGGGTGTTGTCAAGGGTGCCGCGCCGCGCCCGAAGGCGGCGTCCGAGAATGAGGCGCCGCTCAAGAAAACGCCGGCAAAAAGGACCGCCGCGCCGAAAAGGCCCATCGCGCCACAGGAATCCGCCGCGCCCGCCTTGCCGGTCGAGGCCATCGCCGCGCCGCCCGCAGCCGCGCAGGCGAAAAAGCCGGCCGAAAAGCCCGCGGCCGCCAGCAGTGGCGCGCCAATGCCCAATTTCGAGCGCATGGCCGACAATTTCGCGATCGCCATGGAGCATGGCGGCAAGGCCATCGCCGCGATGATCCGGCCCGTCGAGGAAGGCAAGGTGAAGCCGACCTTCTCGGAGGATATCACCGACGCCGTCAAAACCTTCAGCCGCGTCGCCGAATATTGGCTGGCCGATCCGAAGCGCACGCTCGAAGCCCAGACCAGCATTTCCAGCAACCTGCTCGGCCTGTGGTCGAACACGCTGCTACGCCTCGCCGGCGACACGAAAGAGCCCTATATCGCCTCCGACCCGAAGGACAAAAGATTCGCCTCGCCGGACTGGCGGGACAATCCCTATTTCGATTTCCTGCGCCAGGCCTATCTGATCGCCGACGCATGGGCGAACAACATGGTCGAGAGCGCGGACCTCGACAAAAGCACCCATGACAAGGCGTCGTTCTACCTGCGTCAGCTTTCGGGCGCGGCGTCGCCGTCGAACTTCCTCCTCACCAATCCCGAGCTGCTGCGCACCACCTGGACGGCGGAAGCGGAAAATCTCGCCCGCGGCATGAAGATGCTGGCCGAAGACATAGAAGCGGGCGAAGGCAATCTGAAAATCCGCCAGACCAATGTCGATCAATTCGTCCTCGGCGTGAACATGGCCACGACGCCCGGCAAGGTCGTCTTTCGCAACGATCTGATCGAACTGCTGCAATATGCGCCGGCGACCGAGGAAGTCTATCGCCGGCCCTTGCTGATCGTTCCGCCCTGGATCAACAAATTCTATATTCTCGACCTCAACCCGGCGAAGAGCTTCATTCGCTGGGCGGTGTCCAACGGTCTCACGGTGTTCTGCATCTCCTGGGTCAACCCGACCGCGCGCCACGCCGACAAGGATTTCTATGCCTATATGACGGAGGGCATTTTCGCGGCGCTGGAGCAGATCGAGAAGATCACCGGCGAACGCCAAGTCTCCTCCATCGGCTATTGCGTGGGCGGCACGCTGACTGCCGCTACCTTGGCCTATATGGCCGCCACGGGCGACGACCGCATTGCGGCGGCGACCTTCTTCACCACCCAGGTCGACTTCTCCGACCCCGGCGATCTGAAAATTTTCGCCGATGAGGACCGGATCAAGAATATCGAATCCGAAATGCAGATGGCCGGCTATCTCGAAAGCCGCTCCATGGCCAACGCTTTCAACATGCTGCGGCCGAACGACATGATCTGGTCCTATGTCGTCAACAACTATCTGAAAGGCGTCGAGCCCATGGCCTTCGACCTGCTGGCGTGGAACGGCGATTCCACCCGCATGCCGCGCGCCAATCATTCTTTTTACTTGCGCAAGTGCTACCTCGATAACCTCTTGCCCAAGAAGAAAATGGTGCTGGGCGACGTCACCCTGGACCTCGGCAAGGTCAATATCCCGGTCTACAATCTTGCGGCGAAAGAGGACCATATCGCTCCGGCGCGTTCGGTCTTCAACGGCGCCAAGCTGTTCGGCGGCGAGATGCGCTATGTGCTTGGGGGCTCCGGCCATATCGCGGGGGTCATCAATCCGCCTGGGCCCAAGCCCAAATATCAATTCTGGACCGGGCCGCGTCCGTCCGGAACCTACGAGAACTGGGTCGCCCAGGCCGAGGAGCATCCTGGCTCGTGGTGGCCGGACTGGCTTCAATGGATCTCCGCCCAGGCCCCGGAAAAGATCCCCGCGCGCGAGCCGGGCGGCGGCAAGGTTCCTCTCCTCGGCGACGCCCCCGGCGAATATGTCCGCGTGAAATCTTGAACTTTTCCGCGCGCCGCGAAGTTATGCCATCTGGCGATTGACCGCGGCGCGGCGCCCTTCTTGCCCGGCTTTTGCCGGTCGCCCCGCCGCGGCCCAAAAATTTCCCTTTTTGGGGGGCGTCAGCGCCGGGGCCGTCTCGTTTCGGGACAGGAGTGCGAAAATGGGTCAATTCTTCAAAATCGGCGCCCTCGCTTTTGCAGGCGCGCTTCTGGCCGCGACGCCGCCTGCGCTCGCGGGCGGCCATTTCGGCGGCGTCCACATGGGGGGCGTTCATTACGGCGCCGGAATGGTTCCGGCGAGGCCCGTCGGAACGGGAGTCCGGCCCAACGCCGTCTATCGGCCCCACATGGCGCCCGGCGTCCGTGCGCCGGCCGTGACCGGCTATCGGCCCGGATTTTATGCCGGCAATCGCGCGGTCGCTAATGGATACCGCCGCGGATATTACGGCGCCAATGGCCAGCAGCGCGGCTATTATAACGGCTATGCCTATCCCTTCACCCGCTATTACGGCGCCGGTTATCGCCGAGGCTATTATGGCGGCGGCTATGGCGGCCTCGGCTATGGCGGGACCTATTACAATGGGGTGTATGGCGCCTGGCCGGCAGTCGGGGCGGCCATCGTCCTGCCCATGACCACGGTCTATGATGATTATCCCCCCTATCCCGTCGGCTATAACGGCGCGAGCTACACCCCGACGGGCAATGGCGTGATCTACAACCTTCCCCTCACGCCGGAACGTCTCGGGCCCAAGATCATCTATGTGTCCGGCCATCATCATGCGCATGGCTGCAAGGGCCGGCATCATCTGACCGTGATCCGGGGCGGCGAAGTCTCGTGTGAATGACAGCAGCCCCCGGCCAGTCCGGGGGCGTCCGCGTCACAACCCGAGCATCAGGTCCATGTTCTGCACGGCGGCGCCAGAGGCGCCCTTGCCGAGATTGTCGAGACGCGCCACGACCACGACATGCCGGCGCGTTTCATTGGCGAAGACGCGGATTTCCAGATCGTTCGTGCCGTTCAGCGCCTCCGGTTCCAGCTTGCCGTCTTCTTCCGCCGCGACCACCCGGACATGGGTCCGGCCGGCGTAATGGTCGGCCAGAACGGCTTCGAGATCGCCGGCATGCGGCTTGGTCGGGAGATCGTCCAGGGATAGCGGCAGGCTGACCAGCATGCCCTGGCGGAAGTTGCCGACCGAGGGGACGAACAACGGCCGCATCCTTACCCCCCCATAGGCCATGATCTCCGGCACATGCTTGTGTTCGAGGCCGAGCGCGTAAAGCTCGAAGGCCGGAGCGCGGCCCGCCTCGTAAGCCTCGATCATCGGCCTGCCGCCGCCGGAATAACCCGAGACAGCATTGATCGCCAGATAATGGCCGGGATCAATCAGCCCCGCCTCGACCAGCGGATGCAAAATGGCGATGGCCCCCGTGGCGTAGCAGCCGGGGTTGGCGACGCGCCGCGCGGCGGCGATTTCCTGCGCCTGCCCGGGGCTGAGTTCCGGAAAGCCATAGGTCCAGCCCGGCGCGACGCGATGGGCGGTCGAGGCGTCAAGCACGCGCGGACCTTGGGCGCCGAGGGAATCGGTCAAAGCGACGCTTTCCCTTGCGGCAGCGTCGGGCAGACAGAGGATGGTCAGATCGACCTGGCGCAGAATTTCGGCCTTGGCGGCGGAATCCTTGCGCTTGTCTGGATCGATCGAGACGATCTCGACATCCGCGCGCTGGGCGAGTTTTTCCCGGATTTGCAAGCCGGTGGTGCCAGCCTCGCCGTCGATGAAGATTTTTTTGGGCACGTCGGTCATGGCAGAATCCCCTGGGCGGATGGACGGCTTTAACTCAACATAATGACGGACAAAACAAAACGGCGGGCTTTTGGCCCGCCGTTTCGCGAAAGGATCGAAACGATCAGCGCTTCGAGAACTGGAAGCTGCGGCGGGCTTTGCGCTTGCCGTATTTCTTGCGCTCCACCACGCGCGAGTCGCGGGTGAGGAAGCCTTCCTTCTTCAGCGCCGGGCGCAGGCCCGGCTCGTAATAGGTCAGGGCCTTGGAAAGGCCGTGCCGCACCGCGCCGGCCTGTCCGGACAGGCCGCCGCCGGCGACTGTGACCATGATGTCATACTGGCCTTCGCGCTGGACGACGCCGAGCGGCTGCTGGACGATCATGCGCAGCACCGGACGGGCGAAATAGACGTCGAGTTCGCGGCCGTTGACCGTAACCTTGCCGGCGCCGGGCTTGATCCAGACGCGAGCGACGGCGTTCTTGCGCTTGCCGGTCGCATAGGCGCGACCGAGCTTGTCAAGCTTCTGGACGTGGACGGGGGCTTCCGGCGCCGGGGCGGCAGTCGCGCTTTTGAGGTCCTGGAGGGAAGAAATGGTTTCGGCCATGGTCAGTCGTTCCGCGAATTCTTGGAGTTCATGGCGGCGACGTCGAGAACGACAGGGTTCTGGGCCGCGTGGGGATGTTCGGCGCCCTTGTAGACGCGCAGATTGCCGAGTTGCTTCGCGCCGAGCGGACCGCGCGGCAGCATGCGCTGCACCGCCTTCTCGACGATGCGCTCAGGGAACCGGCCGTCGAGAATGAACTTGGCCGAACGCTCCTTGATGCCGCCCGGGAAGCCGGTGTGATGGTGATAGACCTTCTGGTCGCGCTTGCGGCCGGTGAAAACCACCTTGTCCGCATTGATGACGATGATGTTGTCGCCATCGTCCATGTGAGGCGTGAAGGTCGCCTTGTGCTTGCCGCGCAGGCGCAGCGCGATGATCGAGGCAAGGCGGCCGACGACCAGCCCCTTGGCGTCGATCAATAACCATTTCTTCTCGATTTCGGCGGCCTTTGCCGAATAGGTCTTGCCGTACATTGTCTCTTTTCCGGATTGACCGGGACGCTGGCGCCCGGCGGGAAGATGCGGGCTTTTACGGGCGCAGAGTCCCGTTGTCAACCGCCCTTTCGCGCCATCTCTACTGAATTCTCAATGGAGTCATGGTATAGGTATCAGGATACCTTATGCTTCGCCGCCGGGATGGAATAGGTTCCCACGGCATGGGCGACCGGCGCGTCCGCGCCGTCGGCGAAGAGCGTCGCCTCGCCGACCGCGAGCCTCTTGCCCAATTTCAGCAGGCGGCATTCGACGATCACATCGCCATGGGGCGGTTTACGCAGGAAATTGATGTTGAGATTGGTGGTCACCGCCGCCAGGGCCTCCTGCCCCATATGGGAGAAGATCGCGACCCAGATGCCGACATCGGCGAGAGTGAACATGGCGGGGCCGGAAACCGTCCCGCCCGGACGCAAATGGCGCTCATGAGCGATCAGCCGTAGCCGCGCGGTCATCGGCGCAACCTGCTCGACCATGATGGTGCGGCCGCCGTGGTGAAGCTGTGGGAAAACCTCGTCAAGAAGCTTTTCGATTTCGGCGACGGTCAGGACCGGCTCAGAAAAAGCGGATTTCGGCATGGAACGGACTCGGAATGGGAATGATGGAGAGCGTCATTCGGCGGAGGGCGGCAAGGATTGCGCAAAAGGTCGCGCTTTTCCAGCCGCGCCGCGCGCTCTCCAGGCGCACATCGGCTAGAACGCATATTCATCTTTCTGTTTCAATGCGATAGCGATAATTCTTGAAAGCAGCGCCCAACTTCATCCATTGCAGCAGGCATAGAAATTAATTGTTTGATCTTGAGTAGTTTTACTCCGCCGCGGCTCCTGACGAGGCGAGCATCAGGCCGCGGTCGAACTGGGTCTTGTGCAACAAGGCGTAAATGCCCTCGCGAGCAAGCAATTCGTCCTGGCGGCCGGTTTCCACCACGCGACCGCCCTCGATCACACAGATGCGTTCGGCGTTCGCGATCGTGCTGAGGCGGTGGGCGATCACAATGGTGGTGCGTCCGGCGCAAAGGGTTTTCAGCGCCTCCTGCACCGCCCGTTCGGATTCGGTGTCGAGCGCCGAGGTCGCCTCGTCGAGCAGGATCAGCGGGGCGTCCTTGAGGAAGGCGCGGGCGATGGAAATACGCTGGCGCTGCCCGCCCGAAAGCTGCATGCCCTGTTCCCCGACCGGCGAATTATAGCCGTTCTCGAAGGACATGATGAAATCATGGGCGAAGGCGGCCCTGGACGCGGCGATGATTTCCTCGTCCGAGGCGCCGGGCTTGCCGAAAGCGATATTTTGGCGGATCGAGCCTTTGAACAAAAAGGTGTCCTGCCCGACATAGGCGATCTGGCTGCGCAAGGAACGCCGCGAAAAGGCCGCGATTTCCTGGCCGTCGATGAGAATCCTGCCCGCGGTCGGCTCATAGAAGCGCAGAATCATGCTCATGGCGGTGGTCTTGCCGCCGCCGGAGCGGCCGACCAGCGCCGTGGTCTCGCCCGGTGCGGCCACGAGACTGAGCTTGTTCAGCACCATTTCGCCCGGACGATAGGAAAATTCGACATTGTCGAACTCCACCCGCCCCGCTGTGATCTGCAGCGCCGGCATGTCGTCCGGCTCGGTTTCCGGGGTCTTCTCATCGAGGAATTGATAGAGCATTTCGACGCCGAGCAGCGAGGTGCTGATGTCGACATGCAGGCGCGCGACGCGCTTGGCCGGTTCGGTCGCCAGCAGCATCGCGGTGATGAAGGCAAAGAAATTGCCCGGCTGCGCGCCGGAATTGATCACGCGATAGCCGCCATAGACCACGACCATCGCCACCGCGACGCCCGCGAGCGTCTCCATCAAGGGGCTCGAACGCGACTGCACCCGCGTCAGTTTGTTGGCCGCCGTCTCGAAACTCCGAATGGCGGCGACTTGCCGCTCGCGCATAAAGGGCTCGAGGGTAAAGGATTTCACCACGCGGATGCCCTGAGCGGTCTCTTGCAGGGATTCGAGAATGGCGGCGAAACCGTAAAACTCGGTCATGATCACGCGGCGGGCGCGATTGCCCAGCTTTCTGACGCCGACAATAGCGAGCGGCATGATCAGGATCGCGACCGAGGCCAGCACGGCGTCCTGCTGGAACATCGCGAAGGTCAGGCCGAGCGTGGTCAGCACGTCGCGGCCGAAGGCCGTGACCAGAGTGTTGAGGGCGCTGCCCGCCGATTGCGAAATGAACGCCTGGCGAGCGAGGAATTCGGTCGAATGGCGGGCGTTGTAGAAGCTGACGTCCATCGCCAGCATCTTGTCGAAGATCTTCGCCTGACTTTCCGCGATGATATTGTTGGCGATTCGCGACAAAATCACCTGCTGGCCATAAGTGGCGAAGCCCTTGGCGATATAGATCACGGTGATCGCGCCGCCGATCGCCCACATCGCCTCGATATTGCGATCGACAAAGATGCGATCGACAATATATTTCATCATATAGGCGGAAAGGGTCGTGGTCGTTGCGATAACGCCCATCATCCCGAAGGCTAAGACATAGCCCCAGAAATGCTTGGAGCCCTGCTCGCGCATCAGGCGCTCGATCAGGTGCATTTGTCCGGTGGTGAACCACCGCTTCCGTAACTTTTGCTTCAGGGCAGAGAACAAAATCCGGCCTCTCGGCGCTCGGCGGCTTGCAAATGGGCTTCCGCGTCTCCCGCCGCCTGTGGAACGCGCGCCCGGACGCTCCGGCAGCCTCCCCGTCGGGCGCCCACGCGACAAGACCCCTCTGTTAAAGGGAATGGCCGCTGTGTCAATGCCGCGTTCCCCCATGCGGCGCGGCGGCGGCGACGCCATTGCAAAAATGTCACGCGGAGCCCGGTCGCGCTCAAGCGGGGGCGTCAATGCCCGCGAACGAAGATGATTTCGAACAGGGAAATGGCGATTTCCGCGAGAATCAGCAGCACGATCGCCATTTCCATGAAGGACGAGCGGTCGGCGTCGATGATGTCGGTCAGGGCGCGGACGGTTTCGACGATGACGTCCAATTTGCGCTGGAGGGTCTCGCCGCGCTCTTTCAGCTCATATTCGTCCTCCAGCCGGGCGTAGAGGCGTTCGAGGTCCGGCCGGTCCCACAGAACGTCCGGCTTGTCGTCGACCGCGACGCGGCCCGAGACGCGATGCTGCACGCCGAGCGCCTGGCCGATCAGCTTGAGCATTTCCTTGCGGTTGCGGTTGGGCCTGCCAAGCCGCCCCAGAACATTGGCCAGAGGCTCGACTTTGTCAAAGACGATATTGACCTCGCGCTCGTCGCGCGCAAGCGCGACGCTTTTGGCGATGGCGTCGGCAAAGACGAGGAAACGCTCGTTGGACAGGTCCTTGAGCGCGATCTGCCCACCCGGCGTGATGCGCTCTTCTCCCTCCCCGACCAGCAGGGTCGCGATTTCGTCCTCCTTCCGCAAGGGCGAGCCGACCACCCGGCCCTTGAGCCGGGCGAGCACGTCCTCCTCCTCCAGGGGGGTCAGGCCGGCCATGACGGCGACGCCATAGCGGTAAAGCGCCACCTTGCCGTTCTGCCCGACGTGAAAGGCCAGGGGCGAGGGCGACGTCGAGATCGTGTCGGTCCGCTCCAGCCCGCCGAGGTCGATCCGGTCGCCGAGAAGGAGGGCGCGGGCGGTGAAGCGCAGGGGCGCGACGGGAGGCTGAGATTCGCTCATCACCTCCTTTTACCGCAGTTTCGCGACATTTGCGCGCTTCGCTTAAGGAGCTTGAACGCGGATTGACGTCCCCGGGCTTGACGGCGCTTCACGGCCCGGATTCGGAGCCCTGGATTGGCGTTAAATCGGGGGGTGGAAATCAATTCGACAGGAAAAACCCACTCGGACTTGCGAAGTTTTGTTCTTGTTTTGTTTCATGTGAAACATCCGCGACGAACCGCTGGCTCGGCAAGGCTGAGGCGATCAAGACCACTTGTTGTCGCAACATATTATTCTGACGAGAATTTTCGTCGGCGTGCGGGAATGGGAAACAAGCGCGCCCCCTGTTTCGCCGTACGCAAAAATTCGCTTGCCACGGGCGATGCGCGCACAACCGCGCGGTTGCAGGGGGTGGAAATCGAGGGGTTTTTTGCAACAAAATGCCCGGAATCTGCAAAAATCGCGCGATTTTTCACTGCATTTTCACGCCGTTTCACAACCAATGATTGAATTTTTCGCAGCACCAAAGAACCCCAGACGCCGCGACGACGACAACTGCCCCGCCTCCCTCCACGCCGCCGGAACGAGCCTCGCCTGCCACCAAAGCTTACACTTGCGGTAATTGGTGAATTAGTATCACGTCCCCGTAACTCCCGTAACTCCGGATGAAGGCGGGCTCCGGTCCGCCTTTTTTCGTTTCAATTGCATTACGGCGCCTGCCGGTCTTTCTGGTCCCCGCCATTTTCCACCTCGTCGGAATACCCTGGCATTACCGGCATTACGGCATTACGGCATTACCTGCATTACGGCATTACGGCATTACGGGGACATGATACGAAATCTCCAAATTATTTTGACTGCAGCCACATGAAATGAATCTCCTTCGGCTAATTTTACAATTCGCATCACGTCACGGTAATCCACGTCGCCGTAACCCCGAAACCGGCAGCGGGCCAGCCATCACCGCCACGGGTTGTTGCTGATCTGCGGTCGATGCGGCCGCTGGGATGAGAGCGAAAGCCCGCAGATCGACGCCCTTCTGGAGGAGGAAGCGATCAAGGCCGGCATTTCGGGGTGCCGTCCACACCGTCCCCGTAACCGCGAGGACGCGGGGTCAACTTTGTACCCTGCGAACAACAAAGCGCGTGCGGACTTCTTAGGGGAGACCAAATAGCCGAAGATCGAGGCGGCGAAAGACGCGGCGAAGGCGGCAGAACGCTAAAACTGACTTTTTAGCCTGGGTAGTTTCCGGGGGTGCTGTCTGAAATGAGAGTTTCGTAAAGTCGAGACGTCACACCCTCGCCAATTGGGCGAATATCGCAGTACACAGCCCCCTTACCGAGATCAAAGCCATGAATCGCGGCGCTATATTCTATCTGGTCATCGGCGGCCTCGTCGTGATCGTCAGCGTGCTCGGCTATCAGCTTTACCAGGACCGAAAGCAGCCACAGGGCGTGCAGATTCACGTCGGCCCCAAAGGGGTATCAATCGAAAATAAATAGCGTCAAGCTCCGTGTCGACGGTGTTGATCCCAGATCGTGGCGCAGCCTGGCGAGTAGCATCGCCGCTCGCGAAGCATTCTTCCCAAAGGCGTCGCCGGGAAAGAAAAGGCTGTGGAACAGCGTGAATAAGCGCGTTCGCGTGATCCGTCTGTTGATCGATGAGGACAAACCATGCGACACACGGAAAATAGAACAAAGCTCAAGGAAAGCATGACTACGACCGTGGAAGTCGAAGGCCGTGCGCAATTGCTCCAACATACCTTCGACGCGTTGAAAAAAAGTTCGCCGTGACCGACGACATGGTCCATATCACTCGTCATGGGTACGACGACAGGATCGACCGGGACAAAATCGTCGACGACCGCTTCGCCGCCACGCGCCATCTGAGTTTGACCAATTTCGACGATTCCGGCATGGCGCAGGCGGAACCAGCAGCCCGCATCGTCGTTACGAGAGCGCCGCCTCTCGGCAACGAGGCCGGCGCGAGGAGAGGATCTTGATCCGCCTTTTTCCGGAAATGATCCTGCGCCTCGTCTTCCTTCTCTGCGCCTTGTCCCTCCCCGAATGTTCCGCCGCCGCGGCGCCTGTTCGGCCGGCCGCACCCGCCTGCGACTATTCGTCGCTCGAACTGGGGCCGGCCTTCCAGCTGAACGCCGACGAACATGTGTTCGTCGATCAGGCCCGCGAGCGTCTCGCCGTTTCGTGGGACGGCGTCACCATCGGCTACGATCTCGACCGCGGCGGCCCGACCTCGGCCAAGGAGCCGCAACGCTTTTCGCGCGAAGCGGAAAGGCGGTTCGGACGGAAGGCCCGTCCGCCCGCGAGTCTGGCGCGCGCCGGGGAGGACGTGCCCATCGAGGGCCTCGCCGGCTCCGCGTGGCGAAAGACTTTGCCCAACGGCCGCAGCATTTCGATCTCACGGCTTTACGCCAACAACTACGTCATCAAGGTCGGCCCGAAGGACTCCGAAGTCTATCGGTCATTCGGCGACGCCCTTCTCGCCGGAAGCCTATGCGGGCGTCCGATCGCCCTCATGCCGCGTCCATTGAAGCGGAAGCTCAAGCCTCTCGTCGCCTATTTCCTGATGGACGCGCTGTCGTCAGGACGTCTCGACGACTATGCCGGATGGGTGGAGTACAGCCGCGTCTTCAAGGCCTTCATGTCGCGCAAGGAGATCGAGGCGTACCTTTACATCTATGGATACAGGTCGGCGGAACGCATTTCGAATGGGCCGGCCGCGATCACGATGGGGCCATATAAGGGGTGGGTGTTCGCGTGGAACGCAGCGACGCTGTTGTTCCATAAGAAGGATTCGATCAATTTCACTGACGTGTCCTCGTATCAACGGGACGGCAAGGTGACGTTCAAACTGCTAGGATCGCAGCCGATCCAGGGCGGCGCCGAAAACAGGTTCGGATTCTATACGAAGCCGCTCGGCGAGATCGACGTTCGCACGGCAGGGAGCGTGAAGAAATTTCACTGGAGCTGGAGGCAGGGCGATCGGGACTATGCCGCCGACATCAATGTCACCCCAGTCATGAACGACGGCGAGACCCCGCCGTCCGCCTTCCCAGGACACACGCGGCGCGGACTGGTTGCGCTCGACGCGACGCTCGCCCCCAACGACGTGCGGGATCTCGTCGCCGCCTATACGTCCTATTTCAGGTCTCTCGGGTTCAGGTTCACCAGGCGAATGGCCGTCGCCGTCGCGCCCGCCTTCGTCGAGAACGAAATCGCGAAAGGAAAGCTCGACTTTCTCGTCCGCGACGGCCATTCCGACGGCGACGACGACGACGCCATGGTCCTCTATCGAACGGGGTTCGATCTGGAGGGACGGAAAGTCGAGAAGGGAAGGACGATGAGAATCGACATCCTGTTCAACCTGAAAAAAAAGCCGCATCTTTGGCGCCTGCCCTATTCGAATTTCGCCATGCTGCTCGAAAGGCGATCCAGGGAGGCGAAAAATCCGCTCGTCTATCTCGACGGAAGCTGCTGGGGAGTCGAGAAGGCCAAGTTAGCGATCGCGCATGTTCCGGCGTCCCAACTCATGGAAATCGCCGCCAGTTCGCCGGTGAATTTCTTCCGCAACACCGGTCGCAACGCGATGCGAGCCGTTCTCGACGGCGTTATGCAAGGCGCATCCTTCGCCGGATTAAGCGCGCGCCTTTACAAGCTCGCCGGCTACGCCAGCGGCCGCGAGGACCGTTTCGTCCTGCCCGACGATCCGCTTTACCCGCGTTCGGAACCGCTGGCGCGCATCGACCGGCGGCTGCAAATGCGCCGCGGCCGCGCGCCCTTCAAGCCCTACACGCCCGATGGCTACATCTGACGCTGGCACATGTTCACCGTCTTGGACACGGTTGGTGAACGGGAATTACGGTGATGGGGTGGACGGCGGGAACAGCCCGCCCCCGCTATTTCCGAGCGGCAACCAGCAGAACAAAGCGCAAATCCCCGATGTCACCGGCGCCTCAGTGATCTCAACCGGCCCTTTACGGGCCGCATGAGTAGTTTCCGATTCTGCCGCCGAACGTGAGCTGGAGCAAAACTAACCCCTCATTGCACCGAGCGCGCCGCCTCAACATCGGCGCTGCGGCGTTAAAGAGGAAGAGCGAAAACTCATGCGAACATTCATCCTTGCGGCGGTGTCCGCGATTTCGCTTACGGGTGGCGCCAATCTCTACGCCAAATCTGCGGAAGCCGCGCCTTTGTTCAATGGGCTGCGCGGCGCAGTTCCCGTGAGCAACATCGAAAACATCCAGTATCGCTTCGGCGGCCATCGCTACTGCTGGTACCCGTTTGGGTGGCAAGGACCCGGTTGGTATTGGTGCGGCTATGCGAAGCGGCGTGGCATGGGTTGGGGCGGCGGCTATGGCTGGCAGGGCTGGATCTCTCCTGGTCATCGGAAAGGCGTCGATACGCGCCACAACCCCGCACGCGGGGTTGTGGCGCCTGGCGCTCCGAGAGGCGGCCTTGGCGCCGGGCCTGGAGCAGGCCCTGGAGCAGGGCCTGGAGCAGGGCCTGGAGCAGGCCCTGGCGGCGGCGCGAGAGGCGGTCATCCAGGAATCGGGCCGGCAGGAATCGGGCCAGGCGCTGGCCATGGCCGCGTGCCCGGAGGCGGCGGTCACGGAGGCGGCAGTCCAATGCGAGGCGGCGGCCCCGCTGTCGGCGGTCCAGGTGGTGGCGCCGGCCCAGGCGGCGCCGGGGGTGGCCCTGGCGGCGGGGGCGGAGGCCCCGGCGGCCAACGCTGATGGGACCTGCAGGCGCCGGAGCCTTTCTCCGGCTCCGAACCGCGAGAGGATGAGCCGCGAATGCGCGCGACAATGAAGCGGATATGCCGGAAATCAATATGGACAAAGTCTGTTTCATCGTGGTCAAGGCGCGCGAACTCCTGTCGGAGGACGAAGGCGTCAGACCTGATGCGTCCAATCCGTCAGACGATTGCTCGACCATCACCCTGACCGATGCCGCCGACCGGCATTTCATGCAGGAATTGCGGGAATTCATCGACGCCCTTGACGCGACGAGATGGACGCCCTCGTCGCGTTCGCCTGGATCGGGCGGGGCGATTTTACCCCCGAATGGCGCTCGGAGGTTCGGAATCCGGACGGAGCCGGGAGACGAATACAGCCGGCTATCTGCTCGGGACGGCGCTGCTGCCGAACTATATCGAGGACGCGCTTTCGGCCTTCGACGGCTCCTGCGGCGATTTCGAAGAGCGCGAGGTAACCGGCGTTCCTCCGGCGACAGGCGGCCTGGACTGAGCGCTTCGCGCGCAACGGAAATTGTGCGCGCAGGCGCGATGCACGAATGAAGGAGAATCTGAATGAAAACGATGTTGAGCGGCGCGCTGATCGCGCTTGGTCTGACTTTGGCCCTCCCTGCCGGAGCCATGCCTCTCGCGCCTTCATCGGGCGTGGTTGCGGGCCAATCCGAGGCGATGATCACGCAGGTTCATGGATATTACGGGCGCCAAGGCCGGCATGGCGGCTGGTCCCGTGGCCACCATTACGGCTGGGGGCGCGGGCATGGCTATGGCCATGGCTATCGCTATGGTCACGGGCATGGTTATGGGCGTGGCCGATACTGAACCCGGTTCACGAACACGATTTCGAACAGGCCCGCGCCCCACGTTTCCCTCGCCGCGCTGGCCCGACATGGATGGGTATTTTCCGAGCCTGTTCGCGATCCGTCGACGCCTCATATTGTCGGACCCGCGAACAGCAACCCAGGAGGCGATGCGCGGGAACGCTTCGCCTCAATCCCCGAGGAGATTGATCATGGGCAGTATGAGCGACAAAGTTAAGGGCGCAGCCAATCAGGTCGCCGGCGCCGTCAAGGAGGCCGCGGGCCATGCCGTCGGCAACCCGAACCTTGAAGTTGAAGGCGCCGCGCAGAAGCTCAAGGGCAAGACGCAGGAGGCCGTTGGCAAGACCAAGGACGCGATCAAGGAAATCGTAGACAAGGCTTGATCGGGGCCTCAGGCCAGTCGTGAAAAAGGGCGGCTCATTCGCGCCGCTTTTTCACGATAGCGCGTTCGGGCGAATGCGTCTCCCGCCGACTCCTTCGCCCGATCTCAGGATTGTCCAATTTCATTTGAGACAAGGTTATCGGCGAGGCGACGCCTGATCCGGATCGTCGCTTCCATAGAGGGCTGTGTGAACGGCATCATCTATATCGTCGGCCTCATCGTGGTCGTCATGTTCATCCTTTCATTCCTCGGCTTGCGCTGAGCAAGACAAGAAGAAAGACGCGGCCATGACCGACACATCAACGCCAGCCAGTCCAATTGCACGCGGTCCGTCCGGGGCGTCCTACGTCGAATGGTCGGCAATCTTTGCGGGGGCGATTCTTGCTTCCGCGATCATCGTGCTGATGACTGCCTTCGGCTCCGCTATCGGCCTTTCGCTTGTTTCCCCTTATCACGGCCCATCGCCAGCAATATTTTACGTCGCTCTGGCGCTTTGGTTCACCTGGATCACGGTCTCCAGCTTCGTCGCGGGTGGATATGTCACGGGCTGTTTGCGCCGTCCCATCGATGGCGCGACGCCCCATCAGGTCCATGTCAGGGATGGCGCGCATGGCCTTGTCGTCTGGGCAGTTGCAGTGGTCATCGGCACGTCGCTCGCGACATTTTCACTTTCATCCGCTGTCACCACGATGTCCTTGTCGTCCGCGATCAAAGGCGGCGCCGATCATGGAAAGTCCGCGTCATCGGCCATTGCGTCGAGCATCTCGCCTGGGGTCGATCCCATGGGCTACGAAGCCGACGCCCTGCTGCGAAACGATGGAGCGACGATGGGCGGGAGCGGGAACTCGGACTCGTCGCGTCAGGAAGTCGCGCGAATATTGAGGAAGGGCGCGGCCGATGGTTCTCTGAACGCCGATGATCGCGCCTATCTGGCGCGTATTGTCTCGGCGCGCGCCGGCCTCAAGCCGGCTGACGCCGAAAAACGCGTCGATGCAATTTCCGCTCAGATCAAAACTTCAGCCGACAAAGAGCGGGCAGCGACTGAAACCGCGCGCAAAGCCGGGATCCTCCTCGCATTCCTGACCGCCGCCTCGATGGTCCTCGGCGCTGCGGCGGCCTGGTGGGGAGCCAGCGTGGGCGGTCGCCACCGTGACGAAAACTTTGACGCCAGCCATCTGACACGCTGGCGAAACGCCTCCAACGCGGAGAAAAGTCATGGGCCGTTCCATCTTGCTCTGGATGCTCGGCGTTCCGATCCCGATCATCATTCTTCTAGCCCTGATCCGTCACTGAGGACCTGATTTGGCATTGCCCGGGGCCCGCGGGCATTACCGGGCATCAAGGGCATTAAGGGGACATGATACGAAATCCAACAATTATTTTGGCTGAAGCCACATGAAATGAATCCCCTTCGGCTAATTTTACAATTCGCATCACGTCGCCGTAACCCCGAAACCGGCAGCAGGCCAGCCATCACCCCCACGGGTTGTTGCTGATCTGCGGTCGATGCGGCCGCGGCGATGAGATCGAAGCCCGCAGATCGACACCCTTCTGGCGGAGGAAGCGATCAAGGCCGGGTTTCGACCGCAGCGGCAAGTATCTGAGATAGAGGGGCTTTGCCGCGCTTGCAGCGAAGTCGACGCCGCCCATGAATTGGCGTCCGGCGCAAGTCCCTGTTTCGTGTTCCCGCCCGACGCCGAACGAGTTGACAGGCCGTGGTCTCGATATGTTATGTTATAAAATAACATGCGGGCGACGGACTGGGACGGCAATGAAATACACGCGGGCGACCGGATGGCGACAATTGTTGATGCTGGGTGGTTCGATGGCGGCCTTGAGTTGGCATTGTGCCGCGCGCGCCCAGACCAACCTTCCGGAAGTCACCGTGCGCCAGCAAAAGCCGGCCGCGCCGAGGAGGAAGATCGCGGTTGCGCGCAAGCCGGCGCCGCATCCGAATATTCGGCGCATCGCCCATCGAGCGGCGGCGCCCCTGCCCCACCCGCGACAGCCAACGCCCGAAGCTGAAACGCCCGCAGCGGCCGAAGCGCGCGCTCTCGCTCAAAACACAACGGGCCTGAACAAAGCGCGCGCCAACATCCTCCCGCCGCTCGGCGTGAGTCCCTATGACATCAGCGGCGCGGCGATCGCACAGGCGCCGCAGGGCGCCAACGCGCCGCTCGACAAGGTCCTGCTCCAGGCGCCGGGCGTCTCGCAGGATTCCGCCGCGAGCGGATCGCTGCACATCCGCAACGAGCACGCCAATGTCCAATACCGCGTCAACGGCGTGCTGCTGCCCGAAGGTGTGGCGGGCTTCGGCACTCTGCTCGACACCCAGTTCATCGGCAATATGTCGCTGCTGACGGGCGCCCTGCCGGCGCAATTCGGCCTTCATACCTCGGGAATCATCGACGTCACCAGCAAGAACGGCGTCTTCGACGGCGGCGGCGCCGTCGGGGTTTACGGCGGCAGCCATGGAACGATCACGCCAAGCTTCGAATATGGCGGGTCGTCGGGCCAGACCCAATATTTCTTCACCGGCCAATATTCCCAGAGCAATCTCGGCATCGAGAACACGACGCCGGCCTATAATGCGATCCACGACCGCGACGCGCTGAACAAATTCTTCGGCTATGTCTCGACCATTCTCGAAGACGGCTCGCGGCTGAGCTTCCTCACCGGGAGCGCCGTCGGAACCTACCAAATTCCGGCGACCCCCTGGCAGACGCCTTTTCCCGGCGTCGCGGCGCTGCTGCCCAACTCGGCGGCCTTTCCGTCGTCGGCCGTCGCGGAAAACCAGTATGAGGCGAGCCTCTACAACGTTCTGGCGTGGCAGAAATCCGCCGGCGCGCTGGATTTCCAGTTCGCCTATTTCTCGCGCTACAGCGAGCTTCACTTCATGCCGGACACCTACGGCGACCTGCTTTACAACGGCGTCGCCTCCGACGTGCTGCGTGACAGTTTCCTGAATGGCGTCAGCGTCGACGCCGCATATCATTACAACGACGCGCACACGATCCGCGGCGGCCTCTACGCCAGCGGCGAAGACACTTATGTCCGCAATTCGTCCTTCGTCTTCGCCACGGACGCCGGTGGCGATCCCTATGGCGCGCCCTTTCCGGCGCCGGTCGATAAAAGCTCGAAATTCGGCTGGCTCCTCGGCGCCTATCTCCAGGACGAATGGAAGATCAGCCGGCAACTGACGCTCAACGCCGGGCTGCGTTTCGACCAGATGTATCAATATGTCGACGCCAATCAGTTCAGTCCGCGCCTCAGCCTGACCTATGCGCCGTTCGACAGCACGAATATGCACATCGGCTTCGCGCGCTATTTCACGCCGCCGTCGCAGGCGCTGAGCGCCCCCGTCAATCTCGCCGATTTCGCCAATACCACCGCCGCGCCGGCGGTCAGCCAGTCCGGTTCGGTCCTGCCCGAACACGGGACCTATCTCGACGCCGGGATAGAGCAGAAGGTCCTCCCCGGCCTGACCATCGGAATCGACGGCTATCTGAAATGGGCCCAGGACCTGCTCGACGACGGCCAGTTCGGCCAGGCTCTGGTCCTCACCGCATTCAATTACGCCAAGGGTTTCAACCAGGGCCTCGAATTCAAGGTGAATTACGAACAGGGCGACTTCCGGGCCTATGCCAATCTCGCGCTCGCCAAACAGATGGCGACCAATGTCGTCTCGAACCAATATCTGTTCGACCCGGATGAACTCGCCTTCATCTCGAACCATTACATTTATACCGATCATTCCCAGACGCTCACGGCGTCGGCCGGCGCCTCCTATCGCTGGCAGGGAACGCGATTCAGCGCCGACATGATCTATGGCAGCGGCCTGCGCGCCGGCTTCGCCAACACCCAGACCTCCGCGCCCTATGTGCAGTTCAATCTCGGCGCCATGCACCAATTCAAATGGGCGCCGGACATGAAGCCGGTGACGATCCGCTTCGACGTCGTCAACCTGTTCGACACGATCTACGCGATCCGCGACGGCAGCGGCATCGGCGTTTTCGCGCCGCAATACGGGCCGCGACGCGGCTTCTTCATCGGCATCTCGCAAAAGATCTGACGTCCATGACCCCTTTCCCCTCGCGCGCCCGCCTTCGGATGGCTGTTGCCCTGGCTCTTGCCGGAGGCGCATTTTTTGGCGCGGCCGCTCTGGCGCTTCCGGCGAATCCTCCTTCGCCGGAAGCGCCGGAGCTTGCCCGGGCGTCGCTTTTGCCCGACGGCCTGTCGCCTTGGAGCATGTTCCTTTCGGCGCATATCGTCGTCAAGGCGGTGATGGTCCTGCTCGTCCTCGCCTCCCTCGTCACCTGGACGGTCGCCATCGCCAAAGGGCTCGAACTGTGGAGCGGAAAACGCGCCGTAAAGCGCCAATGCCGTCTCCTTGCGCGATCGTGGTCGCTGGCCGAGGCGAATGACGCCCTCGCCGGTCAGGGCCGCCTCGATGAGGCGACGCGGGCGGCGCTGGAGGAAATCGCGCTTTCGCAAGGCGTGCGCGACAAGGGGGCGATCAAGGAGCGGATCGCCTCGCGCCTTGAACGCATCGAAGCGGGCCTTGGCCGCCGCATGGGAGCGAGCGCCGGCGCGCTCGCCACCATCGGGTCGATTTCCCCTTTCGTCGGCCTGTTCGGCACGGTCTGGGGCATCATGAACAGTTTCATCGGGATATCGCAACAGCATACGACCAATCTCGCCGTGGTCGCGCCGGGCATCGCCGAAGCCTTGCTCGCCACAGCGATGGGCCTGGTCGCGGCGATTCCGGCCGTGGCCATCTACAACGCCTTTTCGCGCGGGCTCGCGTCATATCGCGCGCTCTGCGCCGACGGCTCCGCGGAAATCCTCCGCCTCGCCAGCCGCGACCTCGACCGCGCGGAACAGGCGCTCCCGTTCCCTCGCCCCGTCGACGCCGCGGCGGAGTGAGCCATGAGCGCGCGTCTCGATCATGGCGGCGACGATCTGACCGAAATCCACGACATCAATGTCACGCCCTTCATCGACGTCATCCTCGTGCTGCTGATCATCTTCATGATCGCCGCGCCGCTGTCGACGGTCGACGTTCCGGTCAATCTTCCCTCGGCCAATGGGCAGCCGCAGCCCAAGGCCGACAAGCCGGTCACGCTCACCTTGAAGGCGGACCTGTCGCTCGCGCTCAGCAATCAGACCGTCGCGCGGACCGACCTCGCCGCGGCGGTGGCGCGGGCGACCGAAGGCGACAAAGATCCGCGCCTCTACCTGCGCGCCGATAAATCCGTTCCCTATGGCGAAGTCATGCGCCTGATGAACGAATTGCGCGCCGCCGGCTATCTCAAACTGGCCCTGGTCGGGCTCGAATCCGACGGCCCGCCATGACGCCCCGCCCCAGAGCGCCATGCGAAAAAGTGGACGCCGGTTTTTCGCAAAAACGTCGCGAAAACAGAGGACTCGAGAGTCGATCGCGATTTGAGGGAATCGCGATCGACTCTCGAGCCGGCTTGCGATGGGCGCTCGCCGTCGCCATCGCGGTTTTCGCCCATGGCTGCGCCGCCTTCATCATGCTTCCGGAGATGGCGCCGGCCGATCCCGACGCCGGGTCGCCGGCGGCCTTCATCGAACTCGCCCCCGTCGCCGTCGCGCTCGACTCGAAACGCGAGGACATCGAGCCGGGACCGCCGCAGGCGGAAGCGGAAAAACGCGACCAGATCGACGCCCGGGACCGGCAAAAGCCGGACCCCACGCCGCCGCTCCCGCCCGCCCCCGGGCCAGACCAGGCGCAACCGCCGCCGAAACCCGCGCCCGCCGAAACGCAGCAACAGGCGCCCCAACAGGCGCCCCAAGACGAAAGCGCGGCGACGGCCCCGCCCGAGGCCACGGAACACGCCGACCATGCGGCGGCTCCGGCGGTCGGCCGCGCGACCCAAAAACCCTCGGCGGCCGAGCTTCGCTGGGAGAGGCGGATCGCCGTGCGCCTGGAGCGCGCCAAGCGCTACCCTCATGACGCATCCGGGCGATCCGGCGTCGCCAAAGTGATGTTCCGCATCGACCGCGACGGCCGCCTGCTGACCAGCAGAATCGTGGAAAGCTCGGGCAGCGCCGCTCTCGACGCGGCGACCCTGGATTTGCTCAAACGAGCCGAGCCGTTCCCGAAGCCTCCGCGCGACCTCTCTGACGATCGGCTCGTCTTCATTGCCCCGATCCGGTATTTGGCTTCAGCGTCCCGCTCGTGATTACGCAGGCCTCAAAACCTGAAGAACCCGTCCTCTCAACAGGCGATCGATCACGGTCGAATCGGAACAGCCGCTGTCCCTCGTCAGATGAAATGGGCCAGCCCGCGGCTTTTACGGCCCGGACTCATAACCAGTAGGCGACAGTCGCCGCGATGGATACGGCGGCGAGGTCATTGCGTTACAGTGGCATGATACGAAAGCTCCAAATTACTTTGATTGCGGCCACATGTTAGGAATTCTCTTCAGGCCAATTGTGCAATTCGTATCATGTCAGGTCTGGACGGCGCCCCTTGATCAAGGGTTTGCTTGAAGCGGCGTGAAGTTATAGGGTGCGGTCATGTCTCCGGCCTGTTGACGCAGGTGTCTTCCCGCTGGCCCTGATGGATCGTCCGCCAGGCTCTTTGCCGGAATCACCGTAGCGCGCTCGTCTTGGCGCCGACACGATATCTGGCTTCCGAGCCTTTTCCGTTATTTCACATCACCTCGTGGTCACCCTCGATTCCTTCCCGTCGCAACGCGACGAACGCGAGAAAGCCGCTCGCGAAGCGCGCCCTACATAGCGCCGAAGCGAGCGAGCGGCTTTCGGCGGCGTTGGCCTCCTCACGCCGCCGCCGGACGGCCTTCGTAAACGCCGCCATGGCTCATCAGCGCGAACACGATGCGCGCAAGCTTGTTGGCGATCGCGACCGCCGTCAGCTTGTATCCGTATTTCTCCGGCCGGCGCGCCAGCAACGCCTTGGCCCAGCTGCGCAGCCCGTCGTCATGGCCTTGGGCGTGGCGCAGCACCGAGGTCGCGCCGACAACAAGGAGCTTGCGCAAGTAGCGGTCGCCCATTTTGGTGATGCGCCCGAGCCGCTGCTTGCCGCCCGTCGAATGCTGGCGCGGCGTCAGGCCGAGAAAGGCGGCGAACTCCCGCCCGTTGGCGAAGGCGCTCGTATCCGGCGTCGTCGCGACAAGCGCCGAGGCGATCACCGGCCCCACGCCGGGAATGGTCATCAAGCGCCGCGCCGTCGCGTGCGCCTTCGCCTCGCTCGCCAGTTCGTCGTCGATCGCGCCGATCGCTTCGTCCAGCGCGTCGATTTGCGCAGCCAGCGGCAACAGCGCGGCGCGCACGCAATCGGGAACGACGATTTCGCCGTTCTCGTCGGCGCGCCGGTCGAGAAGCGCTTTAAGCTCATAGGCGCGCTGCGCGCCTTGTGGGAGGATGACGCCGATTTCGGCCAGATGGCCGCGCAGAGCGTTGAGCAGCGCCGTGCGCTGGCCGGAAAGCCGCTCGCGCGCGCGATGGCGCATCAGCGCCGCTTGGTTCTCAATCGTGCGCACCGCCACGAAACGCTGGCCGGGGCGCTGAGAGGCCTCGCAGATCGCCGCCGCGTCGGCCGCGTCGTTCTTGCCCCGCCGCACATAAGGCTTGACATGCCCCGCCGGGATCAACCGAACCTCATGGCCCTGCGCGATCAGCAGCCGGCCCCAATGATGCGCCGAGGAACAGGTTTCCATGGCCACGACGCACGGCGGCAGGCGCGCGAAGAAATCAAGCAAGGCGCCGCGCCGAATCTTGCGCGCCACAATGATTTCGCCACCCGCATCGATCGCGTGAACCTGAAAGACGTTCTTCGCCAGATCGACGCCAACCCGCGTGACAGCGGCGGATTTCCCGTTAGACTTCACCATGGACGGCTCCCCGTTCAATGGTTGCGGCAACGACCACCATCATGGCGCATCGATCCCGCTCCGGGACGCCGTCCACCCCATCACCGTAACACCAAGGGCCTCTGTAGGCCCGTTTTGCCTTACCCCTTGCTGAGGATGATCCCAACAGCCACGAGAATCCCTGCTGCAAGCGCGACAAGACTAAATCTGCGCGGCTCGCGTTCCGCCCGCGGCAGAAGATGAGTCGCGCCCACGTAGATCAGGGCGCCGGCTGAAAACGCGAGCAGCAGGCCAAGCAGTGGTGGATGGATCTGGCTTATGAAGGGGTAGGAGGCGAGCGTGCCGACTGGCGTCGTCAGCGCTGCGGCAAGAAAGGCGAGGAGAAAAGACCGCCGCTCGGAGAATCCGCTGCGAATGAGCAAAGTATAGGTGACGATGCCTTCGGGGAACTCATGCAATACCATCCCGACCGCCACGAGCGCGCCCGTAAACATGCTGACGCTGAAGCTGATCGAGTATACGACGCCGTCGAGAAAGGAGTGAAAGCCAATCCCGATGAGAGGAACAAGCCCGAGAGCATACTCGGCAGTCTCCGGCTTGTCGCAGACATAGGCGGTCAGAAACCGGTTGAAGACGAGCATGAACAGATAGCCCGCAAACAGGTAGAACGGCGCCTGCGGGCTCATCGCGAATGACGTCGGAATAATGTGCAGAAAAGACACCGCAATCAGCACGCCGGCCGCAAAGCAGACGAAATATGTGATGTTCTGACGAGCCCATCCTCCGAAGCGGCGAATGGCAAAGATTCCGCTCGTCGTTACCCCGCCGGCGATCAGGCTGGCGGCGAACGCTATCCAAAAATTCTGATCCATATCGGCTCACCTTGTCGCCCAGAGCGCCTTCGCGCTGTTGACCGGAATGAACCCACCCCCTATTTCATGACGCGGACACTCGCGGTTCGGACCGCATTCAAACTAGGATGCCGACGATCACGGCGAAGGAGTTGGCGGCCTTTGAGCCCTGCGGTATCGACGGTTGTCGGGACGTCCGGTTCGGCTTCGGCGGCCCGCATCGCGCGGTAGCTGTTCGTTACTTTTCGCTTGATTACGCAGGGACGGAGCCTGCGTTCCGAGGCGTTGTTGGTGACGTCGACCTCGCCGGGATAGTCGCAAAAGGTGAGAAGCTGGTTTCGCGCGCGGCCGATTTTGGCTTGCAGTTCTCGCGCCAGACCGCACCCCGTCGGCGCGGACAGAAAGGCTTCGCGCTGTTTTTTCCAACTCCCGTTTCTTCCTCGCCAGGGTTGAGGCGGCGAAACCGGCAGCAGGCCAAGGCGGTCATTGTGGTGGAACGCGCCGTGCGTTACCCGGCGGGAGATCGCTGGAAGCCGCTCCAAGGCCCGCCGGCATGCATAATCTCGCTTCGATGTGATGAGGAGGAAAATGAATATGAGCAGTCGCCTCGCGTACCGCATCGTGAGCCGTGGCGGCATTTACCTCCCACTGTTCATGTGCTTCAGTCTCATCTTCAATCCACGTCGCCTTAACTAACCAGAGCGGCATGAGTGTTTCATCCCTTGCTGACGCCCTTAGGGAGCCGGATTGGTCGCTGGCATATGCATCGCAGGCCACCAGCCTGATCGCCACAATGCCAGAAAATGTCAGCTTCTTCCTTGACGAGCATCAAATCTGAACTTGCGGCCGGGAGCGTCAGCAGCGTCGGGTGGGATCAACATGAGGCGATCTTCGTAACCTCTCGCCTTGCTTTCGGCTCGTCGGAAGCGAGGCCGATGGCGCTTTTGGCTCAAGCCTTGCTTGCAATGGTTCGGCGGTCGCCAAAAGCCGACATTCCTCGGACCTTGCGCCAGCGCCGCGACGGATTGCCGTCGGAAAGGCGTCATGCGCGCGTTCATCCGCTCCCGTAACATGTGCGATTGGGAGGATTTCGACCAGCGTCAGGACTATGTCCGCGCGCGTCTGGCGGAACCCGAGGGCGAACGCCTTTCCCCTTTCCTGCTTCTCGCCGAGCCCGGCGTCACCGCGGCCGAGCAGCGCATTTCATCCGAACAATGGATGCGCCAGCGAATCGCCGCGGCGAGGCCTGAGCGGGAAAGGCTGGATTTCCAATTCCCGGACCGGCGCAGGAGCGGCGGCCCGATCAGACTGGGCTATCTGTCCAACGATTTTCACGACCACGCGACAGCGCTTCTCCTGATCGAAATGCTGGAGGCGCATGACCGCGCGCATTTCGAAACCCATGCTTTTTCCTACGGCGCGGACGACGGCAAATCCATGCGTCGCCGATTGGTTCAAGCGTTCGACCATTTCACCGACATCGGTCCGCTTTCCGACGTCCAGGCGGCCACGGCCATTCACGACGGCCGCATCGACATCCTCATCGATCTGAAGGGATTCACGCGAGAGTCGCGAACCTCCATCCTGGCCCTGCGCCCGGCGCCGGTCCAGGTGAACTTCCTTGGCTATCCCGGCACGCTGGGGCCTGGCCTGTGCGATTACATCGTCACCGACGCCTTTTGCACACCCGCCGCCAGCGCGCCGGATTTCGACGAATGCTTCGCCTGTCTGCCGCATTCCTATCAGCCGCGCGGACGGCGTTGCGGCCTTGGCGCCGCGCCGTCGCGCAGCGCACTCGGGCTGCCGGAGCAGGGCTTCGTCTTCTGTTGTTTCAATCAGGCTTACAAATTCACCCCGGCGGTCTTTCATCTCTGGCGACGACTGCTCTCCGCCGTTCCGGACAGCGTTCTCTGGCTTCTGGCCGCGCCTTCCGCCGAGGGCAATTTGCGGAACATGGCGCTCGCCCATGGCGTCGCCGGATCGCGCCTGATCTTCGCGCCGGACGTCTCTCAGGCCGATCACCTCGCCCGCCTGCAACAGGCCGATCTGGCGCTCGACACCGCCCCCTATGGCGCGCACACGACGGCCAGCGACGCGTTATGGGCCGGCGTTCCGATCGTCACGCTGCCGGGCGCGACCTTCGCTTCGCGGGTCGCCGGCAGCCTGTTGCACGCCGTCGGCATGCCCGAACTGATCGCCCGGGACGAAGACGATTTTTTCGCCCTCGCCTTGAGTCTGGCTCAGGAGCCCGCCACTCTGGCGCACAGCAAAGCCAAGCTCGCGAACAACAGGCTCAAGGAGCCGCTCTTCGACGTGGAGGCCTATACGCGGGCCATCGAAACCTTGTTCGCCACGATGTGGCGGCGATTTCAGGACGGCTTGCCGCCGGTCGCGATCTGAATGACGAGCGTGCGTTCAAAAAAGGCCCATAGAGCGGACTGCTTTTCCGTTGAACCGGGGGATTCCTCAATTGGTTGAGTTTTGATTCAACATGATGGCTGGGGAGAATCTCATTACTGTTACGGTGGGATGATATGAAAACTCTAAATTACTTTGGTTGCGGCCACATGATATGATTTCCATTCAGGCTAATTGTGCAATTCATATCATGTCACTGTAACCCCAGAAAGAACTCAGAACCCGACTCGAATTTCAATTCTGACTGGCTTTTGCCCTCGCCAGCCTTCGCATGAGAAGGAAAGCCAGGGCCAATTGCAGCCACGCGAGGGCGGATTCGATGGTCGCCTCGAAGTCTTTTGACAGACGGCGCGCGCGATTGATCCAACCGAGCGTCCTTTCGACGACCCAGCGTTTCGGCAGCACCGTAAATCCTTTCACCTCTTTATCGGTTCGCTTGACGACGGTGATGGAAATGCGGCTCGCCTCGAAGGCTGCGCGCTTGGCTTCATCACCCTGATAACCCCCGTCGACGAAGGACATTTTCACCCACGGGCTCTTGCGATGCACGGCCTTCAGCAACGGCGCGAGAGCGTCGCGGTCCTGCACGTCGGCGGTCGTGATCTGGCATTCGATGGGCAGACCGATCGTGTCGACGGCGAGATGGCGCTTGCGCCCCTTGACCTTCTTGCCCGCATCGAAACCACGGGGGCCGCCGGCTTCCGTCGTCTTGACAGATTGGCTGTCGACGACGACAGCCGTCGGCGCGGCCTCACGGCTTTCCGCTTCGCGGGCGTCCATCACGAGAACGCTGATGATTTGCGCCCACACGCCGCTGTCGCGCCACGCGTAGAAGCGGTTTTGCACGGTCGTGAACGGCGGAAAATCCTTCGGCAGATATCGCCATGGGCAGCCGCAGCGGATCAAATAAAACAAGGCGTTGAGAATGATCTGGGCATCTGTCGGCTTGCGTCCGCGCCGTTTGGGCGGCGGCAACAGCGGCGAAATCAGCGCCAGTTCGGCCTCCGACATATCGCTTGAATAGCGCGCCCGAATGACTTCATACTTCGCGCGATCGGCCTCGCTCCACGGCATCGCGAATCTCCCAAAGTTGTTGCAAACCAAGGGAATCAAGGGCCGCGAGGCCGGTCAACCAATTTCAGGTCAGGCTCTCATGTCGGAAAACAAGCTTCCGCCTTGAGCGGCATGGAGGCTGATTCGAAGACATTCGAGAAAAAGGGATAAGTATAGGAAGCCGAGACCAGGTTGCCGCAAGTTGACTGGCTATATGAAAAGGTCGATGCGGGCAGGTTGAGACCATAGGCTTGCGTCGCCGCATAAGCCTGAATCTCCGAGGCGCTGCCGCATGTCGAGGCGTTGACCGCCGAGCAGCGCGCCGCCGCTTCGACGGCGTGTTCGAGACCAAGCTGGGTCCAAAGCATCATGCCTCCCTGAAAGATCGCCAGCATCAGGCTGATGAAGATCGGGCCGACCATGGCGAACTCCACGGCCGAGACGCCGTCGCGCCGACGGAGGAAATTCAGGACTTTCATTGCATCCTCACTGTGGCCAAGCCGTTGAGACTGAAGCTGCTGGGAACGAGAGGATAGGGCAGCGCGGTCCTATATTGTCCGGACGCCCTGACCGTGAGATAGGTCCCCGCCGCCGTGCCATCGCTGCAGGTGGTTCCGCAGGTCGCCTTGACGACGCCGGATGCGGATGCGCAGCCGCAGAAAGAGCTTGGCGCCGGGTTGGCGGTAACGCCGAAAATGCTCGCGTTGGCCACGGCGTTCGAAATCGCTTGGGGCGAACTCGGATTGGGCAAAGTGGCGTTGGGGGTGAACCCGTGAATAACGGCATATTCCGCGCCGACCTGCGCCGCCTTGTTCACTTCCATCTTCCGATACAGGCCAATGCCGTAATCGACGACGCCAATGAAGAGATAGACCGCGATCGGGAGGACGAACGCGAACTCGACAGCGGAGGCGCCGCTGTTCGCGCGCGCAAATCCACAGACCGAGCGACAAGAAATTTCGGCTGGCCGGGCAGTCGGAAGTCGGGGGAGGAATTTCATCGGATTACTCGACAAGTTGCGCTATGGCGCCGATCTTCTTGATGCCCAGCGACGAGCAATTTGTCGCGAGCCCCGAATTTCCGACGAAGTTGACGGTGTCGCCGACGACTTGAGAGCAACCGTTGAAAGACGACGCGCCGCCGGCAAAAGACACCGCGCCCTTCGGGAAATAAGTGACGCCAGTGAGAATTTGCGAGCTGCCGCCAGCCAAATTGAAAGATGTCCCCACGGGCATATTTCGATCCCCATATAGAACGATTCCAGCGGTCGGTCCGGAGGTTGGCGCGGTCAGATTGATACTGGCGCCGCCGGCGATATTGGCCGTCGCGTAACTTTTGGGAGAGCTGGGGGTGCTCGACGTGAAAACGATGGTCACGCCGGTTCCGGTGAGCGTGGCGCTGCCGTTGACGGTGAACGATCCCTGATCGATGTAATAAATGCCGGGCGACATGGTGACATTGGCGCCGGCGTTGAGCGTCAGGCCACCGCAATAGACTCCAGGAGAAATGGTTTCGGTTTTCTTCGAACTGAAATTGTGTTCATCGCATCCCGAAAACATCGGGGGCGTGACATAAGCATAAGGATCGGCGATGACCGCGCCATGGGTGAAGCCATCGACCGTGGTCATGTTGCTCTGACCTGAAAAGTCGCCTACGGCGCCGATTTGCTGGGCTGAGATCCGCGCCGATCCGCCCGCGTTGACTGAGGTTGAGCTGTTGGAATCGCTGTAGATTGAACAGCCGTTGGCGTTGACGGCGACCGAACCTTGCGCAGAAATCGCGTTGGAGGCGGTTTGATCGAGCGCCAGGATGCATGCGTTGGAGGTTTGGAGCGCGACGGCGCGGGCGCGCTCGGCGACCGATTGCCCACCCAGAAGCGCGGAAAACATGCGCGCCTGCGGCTGGCTTATGATGACTTCGACTGCGGCGCTGTTGCCGGCGTAAGCGCCCCATTGCGGAGGGCGGTTCGCCGTCACCGTGGTTCCCGCGACGCCACTGACGAAATGGTAGCTCGCCGCCACGGCTTTGGCCTGAGTTGGAACGTCCACCCCCGCCTGAAAGCCGACAACGGCGCTGATCGCGGCCGAGTCGGCGGCGCTTTGGAGGCGCCTGTGGGCGGCCTCCCAACTACCGACGTCAGCGGCGAGGCCGACCGCGAGGATAAGGATGGGAGCGCTCAAGCTGAACAGCACAAGTACATTGCCGCCTGACTCCGCGCGGAAATTCCCAAATATCTCTGTGTTAACCAACCTGCAATCAGCCCAAGGCCGTCGCTTCGGCCCAAACTTTAGGGAACGGCGCATGGCGCAACCTCCGCGAACTAAAATTTTATATTTCGTTCTGACTTGCTAAAACGATATTTAACTCTGAGATGAGTGTTGGAATTTAAAATAATAATTAAAATTATATGGAAACGCTTTTAAGTTTTAGGACGATTGTATGATCTTCGCGCCAGGATTGAAGACCTATCCAAGCCCTCGCGGCGGACCGCAACTCTATGGGTTTCGGGAATTTCATCGCGGCGATCGCTGATCGCAGCGCCTCGCAATCGGCGCGAAATGGCTCGATATGCGCTCCGTGGAATTACGGAATTCCGGTGACATGATACGAATTCCCCAATTTATTTGCGCGGCTCACAATGATACGAATGAGCTGATTTCTTGTCTGGCATGCTGTCATGGCCCGTATTGCTCGCATCATCGCTCCCGATCTGCCCCATCATGTCACCCAGCGCGGCAACCGGCGGCAAAAGCTGTTTGTCGAGGAAAGCGATTATGCGCTTTATCGCGATCTGCTCGCCGAGTGCTGCCGCGCCAATGGCGTCGCCTGCTGGGCCTATTGCCTGATGCCCAACCATGTCCATCTCATTCTGACCCCGTCGAGCGAAACTGGACTGTCGCGCGCGGTCGGCGAGGCGCATCGGCGCTATACGGCGTTTTTCAACGCTCGCGCGCGGGTCACCGGCCATTTGTTTCAGGGGCGTTTCGCCTGTTCGGTCATGGACGAAGACCATTTGATAAGCGCCTTGCGCTATCTCGCGTTCAATCCCGTTCGCGCGAGGCGGGTCAAACGGCCGGAAGACTGGCCGCACAGCAGCGTCGCCGCGCATTTGGCGGGCAAGAACGACAAATTGGTCGATGTGACGCCGGGGTTGGCGCGGGCGCCGAAATTTCGGCAATTGCTCGGCGACAATTTACGGCCCGCCGAAGCGGCAGCCTTTGAACTCGCCGGCGCAAATGGCCGGCCCATGGGCGGAGAGGCATTTTTGAACGAAATCGAAGCCAGACTCGGGCGAATGGTGCGGCCACAGAAGCGCGGTCCGAAACCTGGCGCCATCGATAAATGAATCGGCCTGCCGCTGCGCCAACAGGTCACCTGCCTTGCGCGCGGCGCATTCGTGGCGTCCGGTTGCATTTTGGACGGCTTGGCAGAGATTTCCGATGCTGAATTTGAGCAATCGATTGAATTTTCGGCTGTTCCCGTTCCGCGCCGCAGATTCTGCAATTCTCCCGCATTCCGAAGATCGACGACCGCCGTTGCGCCTCCGTTGCTTCCCTTTTTCAAATTAGGGGATTCGTATCATCACCGTAACCGCCGAACCGCCGGCCGGGCACCGTAACCGCAACTACAGCCAATTAATTCCCGCCAGCGGCAACACCCGATGAAGTATGGCCGCCAGGCAAATCAGCCCCACGAGGAGTTTGAGAAGATTTGCCAACCGGCCATCATCAACAAATTTATCGATGGCCCAATAACAAATTGCGCCGACGACGATGATAATCAAAACCGCGATCAAAACCGAAAGCATAGACCCACCTGCGCTGGTAAGGTAGCGACACTCTTTCGCCACCGAGGATGAATGGAAATAGAAAGCCCTTGGTTTGGGTGTTGATGGCTCAAGAGTTCATGAATTGCAGGGGCGATGACGCCGCTGATGCGGTACAATGAGAAAACTGCGCCAGAACGGAGAAAAATCACAATCTGCCGTGTCCGAACAACAAATATACGACAAGCACGATCAGCAAGACACCGCCGATACCGATGCCGCCCCCATATCCCCACCGAGAATAGCCAAACCCGCCCCCGAAAAGGAGAAACAGTACAAGAATAATCAGGATCAGGTCCATCTGCTCCTCCGTTGAGTTATATCAACATCCGTTTTGCCCCCACGCGGGGAGGTACAGGCCCCCCTTGTGGGGGCGCCCTGCCAGCCAGATTAAACCGAAACATTTTGGACTCCAGCGGAAAGTTCGTCCCGCTGGTTACGGTGGCTACGGGGTTACGGTGACATGGGTTACAGTGGACGGCGCCCCGAAATAGCCCACGCCGGCGCGGACGTTTCATATTGAACAAACAAACAACAATGATCCGCAATTCCAGACGGGTTTTATCCTGTCCAAATGATTTCCACCCCCGCCGCTTTCGCCGGAATTGGCGCGCCGGGCGGCGAGACGAGCCAATCAGGACTTCGCCAAAGCCTCGATCATTACCTGCGCCTGGGCGAGCGGATATTCGTCGGTGAGCGTCAGATGGACGCGGGCCTCATGGCCCGGCGGCGTGAGACGCGCCAAGCGCTCGGCGGCGGCGCCGGACAGCTCCAGCGACGGCTTGCCGAAAGCGTCGTTCACCACGCCCATTTCCTGCCAGCCCACGCCCTGCCCCAGCCCGGTGCCGAGCGCCTTGGCGCAGGCTTCCTTGGCGGCGAATCTTTTGGCGTAGGTCGCGGCGCGGGCCTTGCGGCCGTCGGCCTTGGCGCGCTCGATGGCCGTGAAACAGCGGCGGGTGAAGCGGTCGCCATATTTCTCCAGCACCCGCTCGACGCGGCGGATGTCGCAAAGATCGACGCCAAGGCCGACGATCACAGGCCGCGCCCTTCCCCCAATAGCGGCGATGTTTCGCCGCGTCCCTCCGCCGATGGCGGCGATGTTTCGCCGCGTCGCTCCCCCAATTGCGGCGACGTTTCGCCGCGTCGCTCCCCCAATTGCGGCGACGTTTCGCCGCGTCCCTGGGAAATCGCCGCGATCATCCGCTGGATCGCGGCGTCGAGGCCGATGAAGATCGCCTCCGCGACCAGGAAATGACCGATGTTCAGCTCGACGATCTGGGGAAAGGCGGCGATTTCCCGGGCCGTGTCGAAGTCCAGCCCATGGCCGGCGTGACATTCGATGCCAAGCCGCTCGGCTTCCACAGCCGCGGCCCGCAGCCGCGCGAATTCGGCTACGGCCTTCTCCCTCTCACCGATTTCAAGCGCGTGGCACCAGGCGCCCGTATGCAGCTCGACCACCGGCGCCTTCACCTCTTTGGCGGCGGCGAGCGCCTCCATGGAAGGCTCGATGAACAAGGACACGCGCACGCCGGCGCGCGACAGCTCATCGACGAAAGGGGCGAGGCGGTCACGTCCGCCAACGACGTCCAACCCGCCTTCGGTGGTGCGCTCGGTGCGCTTCTCCGGCACCAGGCAACAGGCGTGAGGCCGGATTTTCAAGGCGATGTCGAGCATCTGCTCGGTCGCCGCCATTTCGAAATTCAAGGGCGCGTTGATTGCCTCCTTGAGGCGGCGCATGTCCTCGTCCTGAATATGGCGGCGATCCTCGCGCAGATGCGCGGTGATCCCGTCGGCGCCCGCCGCCAAGGCGATCTGCGCCGCGCGAACGGGATCGGGAACGGCGCCGCCGCGCGCGTTGCGCAGCGTGGCGACATGATCGACATTGACGCCGAGGCGGATTTTTTTCGCGGAACTCATCGCTTGGGCCTTTCGGACATTTTCAGCCGATCACCCTCTCGACGCTGTGGACCATCGGCAACATGCGCAGGCGAGAGAGAATATCATTGAGGTGTTTCAGGTCGAAGACCTGAACGTCGAAGCTGATCTCGCGGAAGTCCGGGGATTTCTTGTTGAATTTCACATCGTCGATATTGGCGCCCTGTTCGCCGATCAGAGCCGCCACCGCGCCGAGGCTGCCCGGCTCGTTGATCGCCGCGACCATGATCCTGGCCGGAAACAGGGCCTGGGCGTCCTCGACGTCCCAGCGCACATCGAGCCAGCGCTCCGGCTGGTCGTCGAAGGCTTCGAGCGCCGGCGACTGGATCGGATAGACCGTGATCCCCTCGCCCGGCGTCATGATGCCGACGATGCGGTCGCCCGGCACCGCGCCGTTGGGCGCGAAACTCACCGGCAGGTCGCCCTGGAGACCGCGGATCGGCACCGCCTCGCCATTATGTGGCGACTTGAACTCGACGCCCTGGGCCTTCTGCATGCGGAACCAGCCGGGCTCGGAGCGGTCGGGCGCCGGCGCCTTCCGCTCTTCCTTGAAATCGGGATAGACCGCCTTCACCACGTCGCCCGAGAACATTTCCCCCCGCCCGACCGCCGCCAGTACATCCTCGATGTTGGAGTGCGCAAGGCGCGGCAGGGACGGACGCAGCTTGTCCTCGGAGAATTTCTTGCCGGCGCGCTCGAAGGCGCGCAACACGATCTGGCGGCCGAGGCCGGCATATTGCGCGCGCACGGCGTCGCGGGTGGCGCGCCGGATCGCCGCGCGCGCCTTGCCGGTGACCGCGATCGTTTCCCACGCGGCCGGCGGGATCTGGCCTTCCGCGCGCACGATCTCCACCTCGTCGCCATTGTCGAGCGGCGCGAGCAAAGGCGCGATGCGCCCGTTGATCTTGGCGCCCACCGCCGAATTGCCGACGCTGGTGTGGACAGCATAGGCGAAGTCGATCGGCGTCGCGCCGCGCGGCAGCGCGATCAGGCGGCCCTTTGGAGTGAAGCAGAACACCTGGTCGTGGAACAGCTCCAGCCTTGTGTGCTCCAGAAACTCTTCCGGACTCGACCCTTCCGCCAGCATGTCGATCGTGCGCTTGAGCCATTGGTAGGCGCTGCTCTCGTGCGAGAGCACGGGCGCCGGCGCGTCGGGCTGGTCCTTGTAGAACGAATGCGCCGCAATCCCGTAGCGCGCGATCTCGTGCATCTCGCGCGTGCGCACTTGCAGTTCGACGCGCTGGCGGCCCGGCCCGACCACCGTGGTGTGGATCGAGCGGTAGTCGTTCTGCTTGGGCGTCGAGATGTAATCCTTGAAGCGGCCGGGCACCATGGGCCATTTGGTGTGGACGACGCCGATGACCCTGTAGCACTCGTCGACGTCGCCGACGACGACGCGGAAGCCGAAAATGTCCGAAAGCTGCTCGAAGGAGAGCGACTTGCGCTCCATCTTGCTCCATACCGAATAGGGCTGTTTCTGGCGCCCGTGGACCTCGGCCTCGATGCCGCGCAGCGCCAGCTCTTCGGTCAGTTCGTCCTCGATGGTCTTGATCAGCTCGCGGTTCGTTTCGCGCAAATCCTCGAGCCGCGTCGACACCATCGCGAAAGCTTCGGGCATCAGATATCTGAACGAGAGATTCTCCAGCTCGTTGCGCAGATTCTGCATGCCCATACGCCCGGCCAGCGGCGCATAAATGTCGAGCGTCTCCTGGGCGATCCGCGCCCTTTTGTCCGGCGAGACGTAATGCAGCGTGCGCATATTGTGCAGCCGGTCCGCGAGCTTCACCAGCAGCACGCGCACGTCCTCGGCGATCGCCAGCAGCAGCTTGCGGAAATTTTCCGCCTGCGCCGCGCGTTTGGAGACGAGATCGAGCTTTTTCAGCTTGGTCAGGCCATCGACGAGACGGCCGATCTCGTGGCCGAACAGGGAATCGATTTCGGCCTTGGTGGCGCCGGTGTCCTCGATCGTATCGTGCAGAACGGCCGCGACGATGGTCGCGTCGTCGAGCTTCAGTTCGGTGAGGATCGCGGCGACTTCGAGCGGATGGGTGAAATAGGGATCCCCGGAAGCGCGCTTCTGCTGGCCATGGGCGCGCATGGCATAGACATAGGCGCGGTTGAGCAGGTCTTCGTCGGTGTGCGGATTATATTTGCGAACGCGATCGACGAGTTCGTATTGCCGCATCATGCCGACGAAAATCTCCAGGACCGGAGTGGAAAAGCGTACTTCAGCAATATCAGCGGAGCGACGGTCCGCGGCAAGCGCGGCGCGCGCCGGAACGCTAAAAAAACTGATGGAAACCACACGACGGGGCGCGGGAAACAAAAAGCCTCCCGCGCGGCTTGCGCGAGAGGCGGCTGCGGCGCAAGCGACGCCTTATTCGGAATCGTCTTCGGTTTCCGCCGGCGGCACCAAGCCTTCCAGTCCGCGCAGCAGATCTTCCTCGGTCATGCGGTCGAACTGGACATCGCCAGCGGCGTCGCTGACCGGCGTGACAAGAGTGGGCACGACTTCCGCCTCGGGCTCGTCCACCTCGACATGCTGCTGCAGCGAATGGATGAAATCTTCCTTGAGGTCTTCGGGCGCGACGGTCTCGTCAGCGATCTCGCGCAGCGCGACGACCGGATTCTTGTCGTTATCGCGCGAAATGGTGATTGGCGCGCCGGATGAAATCATCCGCGCACGATGGCTGGCGAGTAGAACGAGGTCGAAGCGGTTGTCGACCTTGTCAATGCAGTCTTCTACGGTGACGCGAGCCATTCGGCCACACTCCTGGAGAACAGACGATGTAGGGAATTTGCCTGCATACATGAAAGGGGCTGTCAAGGCAAGTCCCGCGAATCTCCGCGTTCCTGGCGCTTTCGCAAAATAGCCAGATTCGAACTTTAGGCTCGAGCAGCGCCTCGCCATTGACAAAACGATTGACAAATCATTGTAGGAACACAATCTTCAGCGATATTCAATCATGTTGGCGCGGTTTCGACGCGAAGGCGGCGTCGGGCGGCCCCAAGCGACGGGAAACGGATTGCAGCAGCCTTGGCCCCGAATTTCCGTAAAATAACGACTCCGAACTTGCCACCTCCGATTTTTGGCGCCATCGCCGAAACTTCATAAAAACGTAACTTGCATTTCCCGTTTTTTGCGATAGAGCAATGTCAAAACATGAACCGCAAACAAACTGATTATCCATCAACTTCAACTAGAAGTGGAAATTGATAATGGCTGAACCGGAACGCATCGCGCTATTCATTGACGGAGCAAACCTTTACGCAACTGCGAAATCGTTAGGTTTCGACATTGATTACAAGCGCCTCCTGAAGGAATTTCAGTCCAAGGGACGTCTGCTCAGGGCTTTCTACTATACTGCCCTGGTCGAGGATCAGGAATATTCCTCGATCCGGCCACTGATCGACTGGCTCGACTACAATGGCTATGCCGTCGTCACCAAGCCGGCGAAGGAATTCGTGGACGCTCTGGGCCGCCGCAAGGTCAAGGGCAACATGGACATCGAACTCGCCGTGGACGCCATGGAAATGGCCGATCACATCGACCATATGGTGCTGTTCTCGGGCGACGGCGACTTCCGTTCGCTCGTCGAGGCCGTGCAGCGCAAAGGGGTGCGTGTTTCGGTTCTCTCGACCATTACGACGCAGCCGCCGATGGTCGCCGACGAATTGCGTCGTCAGGCCGACGAATTCGTCGACATCGTCCATATCGCCAACAAAATCGGCCGCGACCCGGCGGAACGCACCGAACGCATGCAGCGGTTCCAGGAACGGCGCCCGGCCAATGTCGCCTCGCCGCAGGAGCAGATGGCGGACGACGACGAGTGACGCGCGCGAGCAGCGCGAAAGCAGATCGACCAAACAGCACGAGCGCGGAACGACAAGGAGGCGCGCCGACGACGACCGCGGCGGCGCCTCTTTCCTTTTTGGAGCCCGATGCGGATTGCGGCCTCTGCCCGCGTCTCGGTGAATTCCGCCTTGAGAACCGCCGCGCGCTTCCCGACGGCTTCAATGCGCCCGTGCCCGCCTTCGGACCGCTCGACGCCGAACTGCTGATTCTCGGCCTCGCCCCGGGCTTGCACGGCGCCAATCGGACCGGGCGCCCTTTCACCGGAGACTGGGCCGGCGACCTGCTCTATCCCGCGCTGCTGCGCCACGGTTTTGCTGAAGGCGCTTATCGCGAACGCGCCGACGACGGATTGCAATTGCGTTCAAGCCGCATTTCCAACGCGGTGCGCTGCGTCCCGCCGCAGAACAAGCCGACCTCTCAGGAAATCGCGACCTGCCGCGAATTTCTGGAGCGCGAGATCGCCGCCATGCCTCGCCTGCGCGCGCTTCTCTGCCTCGGACGCATCGCCCATGACAGCGCGTTGCGCCTGTTCGGCGAAAAGGCCAAGGCCCTGCCCTTCGCCCATGGCGCCGTTCATCGCCTGAAATCGCGCGCCATCACACTTTACGACTCGTATCATTGCTCGCGCTACAACACGAACACTGGCGTCCTCACGCATGAAATGTTCGAGGCGGTCTTCGCGCGGATCGCAGCCGATCTGCGCGCCGGCTGAACCAACGCCTCACTCCCTCGCGGCGACCGTCTGCCGGAGGTCGCCCGCGACGAGATCGGGCGCCGGATCGTCGAGGCGCGCGCGATAGATGTGCAGGTTTTCGATGATCTTCTCGACGTAATAGCGCGTCTCGGTAAAGGGAATGCGTTCGATCCAGTCGATCGGATCGACATTGGCGGCGCGCGGATCGCCATAGGCCTTGATCCAGTCGCCGACATTGCCGCCGCCGGCGTTATAGGCCGCGAAAGCGAGAATATAATTGCCGCGATATTCTGTGAGCAACTGGCCGAGGTGGAAGGCGCCAAGCTGGGCGCTGAAGGCGGCGTCGCTCTTCAGCTTCTGCTCGTCATAGGCGACGCCGGCGCTCTGCGCCGCCTTGCGCGCCGTCGACTCGATCATCTGCATCAGGCCGAAAGCGCCGGCGCCCGACTTGGCCACGGCGTTGAAGGCGCTTTCCTGCCGCGCGATCGCCAGCACCACCGGACGGCTCGCGGAATTGGCCAGCTCGGAATATTGGGGCACGCCATTGAGGGGAAAAGCCAGGCTGTCGATGGCGAGGCCGCGGTGCAACGCCGCCTTGCCGGCGATCAGCGCGGTATGGGCGTCGCTGTGAGCCTCGATCAGTTGCGACAACGCCGCCATCTGGGTCGGATCGGTCAGCGTCGAGGCGCTTTCAAGCGCGAGCCGGCGCGCGGCGTCCTGCTCGCCCAGGTCGAACAGCAGTTGGACCGCACGCACGACCTCGGCGCGCGATTCGCCCTGGGCCGCCGTCGGCGCCGGCCGCAGCATCACCGGCTCCTCGCCGAGTTTTGCCCGCGCCATCTGGCCATAGAAGGTCTCGGTTTCATTGGCCGCCCGCGCGTAAAACCGCTTGGCGTCCTGGCCGCGCGCCTCGGCGGCGCGGCCCTGCCAATAGGTGGCGCGGGCGATGGAATGCGGCGTACGCGCGATCTGGGCCAGCTTGTCGAAATGCGGCGCCGCGAGCGCCGGATCGTTGAGGAAGCGCAGCGCGATCCAGCCGGCGGTGAACTCGGCCTCGACGTCGGCGGCGTTGGACGCCGGCGCATGTTCGGCGGCGATTTGATAGGCGCGACGGTTCTCTCCGGCGTCGAGCAATTTGCGCGCGAGCAGGCGGCGCTCGACCCACCAGTCGTCGGGGCTCGCCAGCACGGCGGGATCGCGCGGCGCGGCGAGCATGAGTTTGGCCGCCTCGTCGATATGATTGGCGTGGCGTTCCGAATGAATGCGCATGTAAAGCAGGCCGGGATCGCCGCGCAGGCTGGCGGGCGCGCGCCGCGCAACCTTGGTCCAGGAGGCGCCATGAGCGAGATCCGATTCGGCGCGATAGAGCGCCCGTCCATCCTTGCCGGCGAGCGCGGCGGCGCGCGACGCCGCCGAATATTGCTCGCGCTCCATCAGGCGGTCGAGCCGAAAGATTTTGTCCGCAACGGTCAGCGCGCCGGAGAAATTCTTGAGCAGGCGCTTTTCCAGGGCCGGCCCCAGATCGCTGCCGCGCCACAGATCGCGAGCGATCTGCGCCGCTTCGTCCGCCCGCGCCGGATCGTTGCGCAGAAGCTCGGCATAGACGAGACGACCGCCGGCGGTGGTCGGCGGAAATTCGGCGAAATAAGCCGCGGCGCGATCAGGCTTGGCGCCTTGCGAGCCGGCGAGTTCTTCAGCGCGCTTGCGCAACTGGGCGGTTGGCCAGTCCGGGTGGGAGCGCAGGAACGCGACGACCCGGTCGAGCCCCGCCTTGTCGGGATGGAATCGAATCAGGGTCCATTCCACGGCGTCGCGAACCATCGGATCCCTGGTCGCCAGCGCCGCGTCGCCGGACCTGACGTCGCCTTGCCCGTAATAGCGCAGCGTGTCGGCGACGCCAGAAAGATCATGCGCGGCCGCCTTCTCGGCGCCGGAATCGTCCTTCCGGCTCCCGGCGAATTTCGACGGATCGGGCGGGCCCCAATGGCCGTCGTCCTGCGCCGAGGATGGCGACTGCGACGGAAAATAGACGGGAAGCGACGGAATGATGGGGCGGCGGGACGCGTAATATTGCATGACCGGTATCGTCAGACAGCAGGTCGCGGCGAAAGCCGCGCCCGCCAGTCGTCGATCCATGGGCAATATCCGCATTTAAACGCCTTCTGCTTCGTGACGCCGGCAGCAGCCTGCGCCGATGAAATTAACGACGGGTTAACCACTCGCCTCGGCGCGAATTTCCTTCGCATCGCCCGAGCAGGATTTTCGGAAAGTTCGCCGGCTTTCGGACAAAATCCTGCTGAACAAGGAGCCTTCCGCATGTATTGGTTGGCGAATCAACGAATTCATGTTGCGGGCGCGACGCGCCCCTTTTCGTCGCCGTTTTCAGCCGCTATGAGTGACGCAGGCTAATAACCTGCCAAAAGCGGCGCCGGTTGGGCCACAAAGCGGCGATAAGCAGGACGGAAAATGGCGATGGCGACAGCAACGCGACTTCGGGGATGGATGACGGCGCTGGTGACGCCTTTCAAGCAGGGCGCCGTGGACGAGGCCGCGCTCCGCGCCCTGATCGGCTGGCAGATCGAGAGCGGAATCCATGGGCTCGTGCCGGTCGGGACGACAGGCGAGAGCCCGACGCTGTCGCATGACGAGCACAAGCGCGTCGTCGAGATCGCTGTCGCCGAGGCGAAAGGCCGCGTTCCCGTGATCGCCGGCGCCGGCTCCAACAATACGCGCGAGGCGATCGATCTCGCCGTCCACGCCGAAAAGGCGGGCGCCGACGCCGTGCTGGTCGTGACCCCCTATTACAACAAGCCGAACCAGGAAGGCCTGTTCCAGCATTTCAAGGCGATCGACGAGGCTATCGGCATCCCGATCGTGATCTACAACATCCCGCCGCGCTCGGTGATCGACATGTCGGTCGAGACGATGACGCGCTGTTACGGCGAATTGCGAAATATCGTCGGCGTCAAGGACGCAACCGGCAATGTCGCGCGCATTTCCATGCAGCGCCAGGCGATGGGGCCCGATTTCCTGCAGTTTTCTGGCGACGACATGACGGCGCTGGCCTGTTTCGCCGCCGGCGCCGTCGGCTGTATTTCGGTCGTCTCCAATGCGGCGCCGCGCCCCTGCGCCGACCTGTGGAAGGCGGCGCAGGGCGGCGACTTCGCCAAGGCCCTCGTCATTCAGGACAAGCTGACGCCCCTTCACGCCGCGACCTTTCTCGAAGCCGGCGTCACCGGCGCCAAGACCGGTCTGAGCCTGCTCGGCAAGGCTTCCGAGGAAGTCCGCCTGCCCCTGGTCGGCTCGACCGACAAGACGCGCGATGCGATCCACGCCGCGATGATTCACGCGGGCGTTCTCGCGGCCTGAGGCCTCACTGGCGGCGCCAATGCGCCGCCGCACCAACGGAGCGGGACGACCCGACAGCAAGTGGCGGAAAAACCGAAATCCAATTTCAAGATCGTCGCCGACAACCGCAAGGCGCGTTACAACTACGAAATCGGCGAGACTTTCGACGCGGGACTCGCCTTGACCGGGACCGAGGTGAAAAGTCTGCGCACCGGCCGCTCCAATATCGCCGAATCCTACGCCAGCGTGGACAAGAATGGTGAAATCTGGCTGGTGAACGCCAATATTCCCGAATATTTCGCCGGAAACCGTTTCAACCATGAACCCAAGCGGCTGCGCAAACTCCTGCTGAAACATCGAGAGATCGCCAAACTCGCGCAGGGCGTCCAAAGAGAGGGCATGACGATCGTGCCGCTCAAGCTATATTTCAACGACCGGGGCCGCGCGAAAATCGAGATCGCGCTCGCCCGGGGCAAGCAGACGCACGACAAGCGCGAGACCGAGAAGCAGCGCGACTGGAACCGCGAGAAAAGCCGGCTCCTGAAGCGGGGCGATTGAACGCCCGCGCCGGCCGACCGCATAGAAGACTTCGGGGGGCGCCGCGGATGAGCGGGAAACTGCAGAGCCTTTTCTTCCAATCCAGCGACGGGCTCAATCTTCATGCCCTGGTCCAGGAGGAGGAGCCGGGCCGGCGCAGCGGCGCCCCGCCCGTCGTATGCCTGCCGGGCCTGACCCGTCCGGCGCGCGATTTCGTGGTGCTCGGAAGCTTTTTGCGCGCGCGCTCCAATCGGCGGGTGGTCAGCCTGGATTATCGCGGCCGCGGCGGATCGGACTGGGATCCCGACTGGACCCACTATAATTTTCCGACCGAACTCGCCGACATTCTTACGGTTCTGGAGGCGCTCGGAATCGGCTCCGCGATTTTTGTCGGGCTGTCGCGGGGCGGGCTCCACGCCATCATTCTGGCGAACCAGCGGCCGGACATTGTGAAGGCGATGGTCCTCGCCGACGTCGGCCCGCAGATTGAGGTCGACGGTCTGGCGCGCATCCGTCAATATGTCGGCAAACTACCGCTACTGCGCGATCTCGACGCCGCCGTCGCGCATTACAAAAGCGTGTTGGGACCGTTCTTCCCGAGCGTCCCGGACGAGCACTGGCGATTCTATGCGCAGAACTCGCTGAACCAGACGCCGGAGCGGCTGCGCCTGTCCTATGACCCGCAACTGGCGCGGACGCTCGACAATTTCGACCCCACGAAGCCGCTGCCCGACTTCTGGCCGCAGTTCGCCGCCGTTCAGGCGCCGATTCTTGCCCTGCGCGCCGAACATTCCGACGTGCTGGCGCCGGAGGTTCATGCCGAAATGGCGGCGCGCCACCCCTTGTGCCAGACCCATGTCGTGCCCGGCCAGGGCCACGCGCCGTTCCTGCTCGATTTTCCGACGCTTGAACGGATCGCCGAGTTCATCGACGAAACCGACTCCGCCGCTTGATCTTTTTGCTTTAGCAGGATTTTTTCCGAAAACCGGCGACCGCTTTTCGGAAATCCTGCTTACGCCTCGCGCTGACCGGAAAAATCCGTCGCGCCCAGCGGCGAGGTGAAGGTTCCCGCGAGCGCGTCGCCGTCCGCTTTGACGCTGAAGCCGATCGCGAATTTCCCCATCGGCGTCGGAACCTGGGCGGTGAATTCGGCCGTGTCGTCGGTGATTTGCAGATCGTTCAGCGGCGCCTCGCCGATCGGCGAGATCAGTCCGCCGGTTCCGTCGGCATTGATGCGCAATGAAGGGGTCTGGACGCCAAAGGGCGTTTCCAGGTTCAGTTTCCAGATGCCGACAATTCTCATGCTGCCGTCCTTGGGCAAGTGCTTCCGCCGACGCCTCCCATCGAGGCCGGGCGCGCGGATCATAGCGGGGAGCGGAGCGCGCCGCCAGTTGCGGAAAAGCGAATCACCAGCCGGCGATGCGGGCGCAGGAGCGACCGGCGGCGCCAAACTCGTAGCGATCGCCGCAGGCATAGGCCACCGGCGGAATATGAGTGCGCTCGAATATGTCATAGCCCTGCTTGAGATTTCGCCAGAAGGCCGACCAGTCCTGATGCGGCCGCGCATTGCCCGGCGCGAGGAAGGAGAGGAATGTACGCGGCGCGCTTTCGCGCGCGATCGCCTGGTCGGTCATCCGGAACGGGAAGATATGCACCGGCACCTCGCGCTCGCCATCGCGCAGAGCCGCCGCGACGATCGGATAAATCTGGTCGATCCCGGCGTTGGTCATCGCGAAACAGCCGACCGATTTGCAGTCGCCATGGACCATGACGGCGTTGCCCGTGGCGCCATGGCGACGGTCATAGGCGTTGGGATAGCCGAGGTCGAACGCCAGATGAAAATGGGAATGCGGGTTCAGCTGGCGGGCGGAAACTTCATAAAAGCCTTCGGGGGACTGGTAATCCGCAAATCTCAACTTGGGCCCGAGCTGGCCCGACCATCGGCAGACGGGGAAGGTTTTGTAAAGCGCATAGCCGTCGCCGCGCTTCATCCAAAGCTCAAGCACGGATTCCTTCTTGAAGATACGGATATAGACGGGGTCGCCCATCTTGAAGCCGCCGCGCGCGACTTCCGGCGGAGCCGGCTCCAACTCGGCGGGCTTCATGACGGAACTGGCGCCGCCCACCGACGAGGTGACCGCGGCCAGGGCGTTGGCGAAGCCGGTAAACCCGCTCTGCGGCGCGGCGGCGGAGGGCGCGGCCGCCGGGGCGGAAAGGACCGGCGCGCGCCCCTGGCCGGGAACGGGCGGCGGCGCGGGCAGATTGGCGGCCGCAGGCGTGAGGGCCGCCTCAAGTTGCGACGCGGAGGAGGCGTCCAGCGACGTCGGACGGACTGGCGGCAGCGGCGCGGGCTTGCCATGGAACAGTTCGTTTTCGGCGGCGGCCTCGGGCGCCGCCGGGATCGGCTCCGGATTGGTCGGCGTCGCCATATCGCTGGCGGGAAGCGACGCCTCGACCACCGTCGCGTCCTCGCCCATGCGCAGGTCCAGCGGCAGGGCCAGAGCCATCGATGGGGAAAAGACCGGCGGCGCATCGGATTCGAGGCTCGCGACGATGGGGCCGCTCGGCCGCGCGGGAGCCGGAGCGGGCGCAGGCTCGGATACAGGCGCTTGGACCTCGGAAACAGGCGCTTGAACGTTGGAAGCTGGCGCTTGGACGGCGGCGAGCTTTTGAGGCGCCGGAACGGCGGGCGCCGCCGCCGCGACGGGCGCGCGAAGCGCAACCTGCGTCTCCAGCGGATTGGCCGCCTGCTGCTGCTGAATGGCGGCCTGATAGGACAGAAACGCGCCAAGGCAGAGCGACGCCGCGCTAGCGACGGCAAGCCCCAGGAAACGCGCCCATTTGCGATGTTTCACGGTCAACGCCTCCGATATCCGAACGAATCGAAAAACGCTGCAACCTGCCTGCCGCAGCCGGCTCAGAATCGAAGCCGAAACGAAGCATTTGCATCTTGCGCGACGCTTGCCTTGGTTCAAATCAATTCCTGAAAAATCCGTGACCAGAGCGGCGCTTTTTTGATAGGCGTTGTTTTTCTGCAACAGGCTTCACGGGATGCCGATCAGCTTGTGGGTCTGGAGGCTCAGGCGCCAGCGCGGATGCGCCAGGCAGAAGGCGATCGCGGCTTCGGTGGCGCGCGCGCGACCGGGGCCGTCCATCGGCTGAATGAAGAAACGTTCGAACTCCAGCGCTTCGAACTCCCGCGGGTCCAGGCCGGGCTGGGGGAACACCAGTTTCAGTTCCTGCCCTCGCCGCGCGCGCAAATCGGCGCCCGCCTTGGGGCTGACGCAGAGCCAGTCGACCCCAGGCGGCGGCGCCAGCGTCCCATTGCTCTCCACCGCGACGAAGAAGCCTTCGTCATGGGCGGCGGCGATCAGCGCGGGATCGAGTTGCAACAAGGGTTCGCCGCCGGTGAAGACCACGCAGCGGCCCTCCCTGCCCTCGCCCCAGGTTTCGGCAAGTCGGCGGGCGAGCGCTTGCGCATCGGCGAACTTGCCGCCGCCCCCGCCATCGGTTCCGACGAAATCGGTGTCGCAGAAGTCGCAAATCGCGGCGGCGCGGTCCTCCTCGCGACCGCTCCACAGGTTGCAGCCGGCAAAACGGCAGAACACGGCCACCCGCCCCGCCTGGCCGCCTTCGCCCTGCAGGGTCTTGAACATTTCCTTGACGCTATAGGCCAAGACGCGCCCTCGCCACATTGGCGTGAATTGATTGGCTCGCCAAAAGATTCACGCTTGGAATTCTACATTCTAGCAGGATTTTGACGCCGGAACCGGCGGCCGCCTTTCAGAGGTCCTGCTCAGCAATCGGCGGGGAAGCCGCCCGCGAAAACGATTTCCTCGATTTTCTTGCGCCGGTTGGGCTTTTCGAAAGCCCGGCGCTCCTCCGGCAGCAGCAACGGGTCGCCGCGCTTGCCGATCGCGATCATGGCTTCGAGTTTCAGGCTCTCGGGCGCTCCGGCCGCGGCGCGGGCAAGGTCATGGTCGAAGCCGCCCATGGCGCGCGTGCTCCAGCCCAGAAGCGCCGCCTGGAAGGCGAGGCTCGCCCAAGCCGCGCCGGTATCGAAGGAGGAGGAGCCGGACACGCGCGGTTCGCTCCCGCCCTCCGGCGTGAATGCGGCTTTGCTGGCGACCAGCGCCAGCGCCGACGCCTTGGAGGCCCAGACCCGGTTGGAATCGCTCAGGCAGGCATGAAATTTGTCGAATGCGGGCTTGCCGCGCCGCGCATAGGCGAAGCGCCAAGGCTGCGAATTATTGCTCGATGGCGCAAAACGCGCCGCCTCGAACAAGGCGAACAGCACCTTGTCCGGGATCGGCTCGCCGGTCATGGCGCGCGCCGACCAGCGGCCGATGAACAGCGACGAGACCGGCGTTCCGGCGGCGCGTTCGCCCGCCTGCGAGACGAGGGAGACAAGCAAGGGATTAGGCTCTGACATCAAGGCGTTCCGAGATTTGCGTTCCGCGATTGTCGCGGACCTGGTTCCCATCCGGCGCCGGTCGCGCGCGGACATTGCTGGCGCGGCCTTGACGATGACCGCAGACAATGCGGCGATTTTGTAATTTAATCCGAATTGACGCCACCTTACTCGCGAGAAAACCGTGACCGCCCTTTTTGTCGGACATTCCTACATCGATATGACGATGATCACCGATGACATGCCTACCGGCGACGAGAAATCCGTCGCCACGGATTACGCTGTCTCTTTCGGCGGCAATGCGGTCACCGCCGCCTTCGCCTGCGCCAAGCTCGGGATCCAGACCGACCTCCTCACGACCATGTCCGACGATTGGCTCGGCCAGATGTTCTGGGAAATGGCGCACAAATACGGGGTGTCGATCTATCCACGCAAGGTCGAGCGCTCGTCGCTTTCCTTCGTCCTGCCCAAGGGCGGCAAGCGCGCCATCCTGCGCGCCCGCGACAACAAATATCTGCGGCCTTTCATGAAGCTCGACGTGTCGAGCTACCAGGCCCTGCACCTCGACGGCCACCAGGCCGACGCCGCGCTCTTTTACGCCAAGGCCTTCCGCCAGCGGGGCCTGCTGACGTCGCTGGACGGCGGCGCCGTGCGCAGCAATACCGAAGAAGTGCTCCACAATACGGACGTGGCGGTGGTGGCCGAAGCCTTCTGCGAGCAACTCAAGCTGACCGCGCTCGATACGCTCGCCTATCTGGCCGCGCGCGGGGTCAAGATCGCGGCGGTCACCGAGGGCGAGCATGGCCTTTTGTGGAGCGACGAGAACGGGCTGATCTCGCGCATGCCGGCGCTTCCGGTGCCGTCGGAAAAAGTCATCGACACTTCGGGCGCCGGCGACGTCTTTCACGGCGCTTATCTCGCATCATATTTGCGTAATCGCACCGGGCGCTGGGCGGATCATTTCGATTTCGCCCGCGCCGCCTCCGCCTTCAAGGTCCAGCATCTCGGCAACGAGGCCGGCCTGCCGGCGGAAAGCGACATCGCCGAAATGCAACGCCTTTACGGCGAAAGCGCGGTTGCAATATGATCGGCGCGGCCGCCACGCCGGAGGGCCTGAATTAATACCTGTCGCAAAGAGGCGGAATCATGTCGCGCGTCTTCATCCCCACCCTGTTCTCGTTGGCCGGTCTCTGCGCCATGGCGGACACGGCGCAAGCGCAGACCAGAACATGCCAAAGCGAAATCACCCGCCTTCAGGCCCTGGTCGACCGGGCCGAGGCCGGCGGAGCGCCGGTGACGGACATGAGCGAGGGCGCCTTCGCCACCATGCACCATCAGCCGACGGCCGCCAGCGTGCTCGCCGCGGACAAGGACGCCATGGCCAGGGCCAAATCCTCGCTCGACCGCGCGCGCAAATTTCAGGCGCAGGGCAAGGACGCCGCCTGCCTCAAGGCGCTGGACGAAATCCCGTTCTGACGCTTTAGCCTTACAGCCCCGCCCAGGCCAGGGCGCCGCCGCTGACCGGTTCGCGGACGCCGGTTGTGCTCGGGAAGGTCAGCGGCAGCCCCTTGACCGAGCGCACCGCGAGAAAGGCGAAGGCCTGGGCTTCGATCGCCTGCGAGGCCCAGCCGAAATCCTCGGCGCAGCGCACGGCGCAGGGCGCGTGGTCGCCGAGCGCCCGGACGATGGCCGGATTGCGCGCGCCGCCGCCGCATAAAACAATCATGCGCGGCGGTTCGGGCAAAAAGGGCAAATGGGCGAGTATGGCGCGGGCGGTGAAGGCGGCAAGCGTCGCCGCGGCGTCGGGCGTCGACAAAGCCGCGACCGGCGCGGCCGAAAAAGCGTTGCGATCGAGCGATTTCGGCGGCTTCTGCGCGAAAAACGGATTGGCGAGCAGGACATCGAGCGCGCCCTCGTCCACCTTGCCCGAGAGCGCGCAGGCGCCGTCGGCGTCCATCGCCGCGCCGGTGCGGGCGCGCATCAGGTCGTCGAGCAAAGCGTTGCCCGGCCCGGCGTCGCAGGCGATCGGGTCCTGCCCGTCCGCCACATAGGTCAGATTGGCGACGCCGCCGATATTGACGAAAAGCAGGGGCAGGACGGCGCCCGAGGCTTCGGCCAGGGCGCGGTGATAGACCGGCACCAGCGGCGCCCCCTGCCCTCCAGCGGCCATGTCCGCCGCACGCAGATCATAGGCGACATCTATGCCGACGGCGCGGGCCAGAGCGGCGCCGTCGCCGATCTGCACGGTCAGGCCCCGGTCGGGACGATGCAGCACGGTCTGGCCATGGAAGCCGATGAGATCGACCGTTTCCGACCTGACGCGCTCGCGCGCCAGAAAATCGTGGATCGCCTCGATGTGGCGGCGGGTGACCAGATCCTCGGCCGGCTTGAGCGGACCGGGCCGGTCGTCGCGGCCGACGAGATATTTCGCGGCGTCGACCGCCGAGCGCAGCATCGCGCGCTCCCCGTCCGAAAAGGGATAGGACGCCACCGGACCGAATTTCAATGTCTGCCGGCCGTCGGTCTCCAGAAAGGCGAGATCGACGCCATCCATGGACGTGCCCGTCATTGCGCCGATGGCGCGGAAGATTTTCGGCATTGCAAACCCCGCCGGGAACCTCAACCCTTATCTTTAGGCGCAGGCTAACCCCAAATGGCGGGAAAGGCGAACATGATCGAGCTGTTTTACTGGCCGACCCCAAATGGTCACAAGATCACTATTTTCCTCGAGGAATCCGACCTTTCCTACCAATTGCGCCCCGTCAACATCGGCGCCGGCGACCAGTTCAAGCCCGACTTCCTGAAAATCTCGCCCAACAACCGCATGCCGGCGATCATCGACCATGCCCCGGCCGCTGGCGGCGCGCCGCTTTCCGTTTTCGAATCCGGCGCCATTCTTCAATATCTCGCCGAAAAGTCCGGAAAATTCCTCCCTCAGGCCCCGCGCGAAAAATATGCCGTCCTGCAATGGCTGTACTGGCAGATGGGCGGCCTCGGCCCGATGGCGGGGCAGAACCATCATTTCGCGATCTACGCCCCGGAGAAACTGCCCTACGCCATCGACCGCTATGTGAAGGAGACCAACCGCCTCTACGGCGTGCTCGACCGCCAGCTCGCCAAGACCCGAGACCAGGGCGGCTTCATCGCCGGGGCCTATTCCATCGCCGACATGGCGAGCTATCCGTGGATCGTACCCTGGAAACAGCAGGGCCAGAACCTCGACGAATTCCCCGACCTGCGCCGCTGGTTCGATACGATCCGCGCCCGGCCCGCGGTGCAGCGCGCCTATGAGATCGGCGATCGCATCCGGCCGCCGGAGCCGATGAGCGAGGAGGCGAAAAAGGTCCTGTTCGGCCAGACGGCTGAGAACACCCGGGCGAAAGCCTGACGAAACGCGGTCCGAAGGCGTTCCGATGTTCTATGAAACCGACCGGCGCGACCGCGCCCTTCTGCCGCATGACCCGTTCAAGGCCATGGTCGCGCCGCGGCCGATCGGCTGGATTTCCACGCGCGGCCTTTCCGGGGCGGTGAATCTCGCGCCCTACAGTTTCTTCAACGCCATCGGCGGCGCGCCGCCGCTCATCGCCTTTTCGAGCGAAGGCGCCAAGGACAGCGCGACTTTCGCCGAAGAGAGCGGCGAATTCGTCTGGAATCTGGCGACCTTTCCCCTGCGCGACGCAATGAATGCGACGTCCGCCTCCCTGCCGCGCGGAAAAAGCGAATTCGAACACGCCGGGCTCGCGAGCGCGCCCGGCGTGAAAGTGAAGGCGCCGCGCGTGGCGGCGAGTCCATGCAGCCTGGAATGCATGGTGACTGAAATCGTTCGGCTCAAGGATATTTCCGGCCAGCCGATGGGCGCGATCCTGACCATCGGCCAGGTTGTCGGCGTCCATCTCGACGAGGCTTTCATCCGCGACGGCAGATTCGACCTCGTCGCCGCCCAGCCGATCCTGCGCTGCGGCTATGCGGCGGATTACGCGACCATCGGAGCCTTGTTCCAGATGGCGCGACCAGGGTGATCGGCGCTCAGTGCAAAAGGCCGAGGCCGAGCACGCCGATGATGATCAGGTAAAACGCGACGATATAATTGAGGAGGCGGGGCGCGATCAGGATCAGGACGCCCGCGATCAGGGCGACGCCCGGCTGAAGATGTGTGATCGATAAATGCATGCCTTGAACTCCGGATTGGGACGTCTGCTGACGCTTACGGTATGAACGCCGCCGAAACGTTTCTGTACGATGCCGGTTGGATTCGTTGTTGGACGCCTCGGGCGGAGGCGCCGAAAGCGCCGCTATCCCCCGATCACGCTCGTAATCACCTGGCCGTCCCGGTTGATCTGGAGCTTCCAGACATAGGGATTTCCGCCGGCGACGCGCTGCAGGTCGCGGGTGTTGTGGATTTTCTCGCCGTTCAGCGAAAGAACGATATCGCCCTTCTGGACGCCCACGACCGATGCCGGAGTGTCGTCCGCGACGCCGATTACCGCCACGCCTTCATGGGCGTGAGCGATCGAGAATTCCTCGATCGTCGCCGGCGAAATATTGACCACCGTGGCCCCGGAGAAGGGCGACGAGCCGACGATGGTGAGCTGATCGCGAGGCGGACGCTCCGGCGCCGCCATCAGCTTCAGGGGTACGACCAGCTTCTTGCCGTCGCGCAGAATCGAGAGGGACGCCAAACCGCCGATCGGCTTGGCGCCGAGGCGATAGCCGACGCTGCCCGAATCGTAAACCTCCTTGCCGTCCACCGCGGTGATGACGTCGCCCTGGCGCAGTCCGCCTTCGGCCGCCGGCCCCTTCGGATCGACATCGGTGACCAGCGCGCCGGTCGGACGGTCGAGCCCAAGGGAATCGGCGATGTCGCGGTTCAGGTTCTGCAGACTCGCCCCGAGCCAGGGCCGATGGACTTCCTTGCCGCCCGCCCTGGCCGTGGCCACCACGTCCTTGACCATATTGACCGGAATGGCGAAGCCGATGCCGACCGAGCCGCCCGACTGTGAGAAGATCGCGGAATTGATGCCGATCAGCCGACCGTCGATACCGACCAAAGCGCCGCCGGAATTGCCGGGATTGATGGCGGCGTCGGTCTGGATGAAGAAGCCGTAATCGGAAATGCCGATCTCGGTGCGCGCCAGAGCCGAAATGATGCCCTGGGTCACGGTCTGGCCCACGCCGAAGGGATCGCCGATGGCCAGCGCGATGTCGCCGACTTGAAGCGTGTCCGAATCGCCCATTTCCAGCACGGGAAAGGTGGCGTCCTTGGGGGCCTTGATGCGCAGGATCGCGAGGTCGCTGCGCGGGTCGCGCAGCAGGATTTCCGCAGGAAATTCGCGGCGGTCCGACAGCGCGACCTTCACGTCGGTCATATTCGCGATGACGTGATTATTGGTCACCACGAGGCCTGACGGATCGACGATCACGCCCGAGCCGAGCGATTGGGCGGTCGCGCCGCCGGATCTTTGGCGATCGCCGAAAAAGCGACGGAAAATCGGATCGTCGAACAGGGGATTGCGCGGCCGGTTCCGTTCGACGCGCTGCGCATAGACATTGACGACCGCCGGCGCCGCCTTCTTCACCACCGGCGCGAAGCTCAGCTTGATCTGCGCGGCCGATTGCGGAACCACGCGCGATTCTTCCGCGCGCGATGGCGCGGACAGCGCGAGCGCGAGCCCGAGCGCGGCTAGAACGATGCGAGCGGACAGCAATTTGATCGGCGCCATGCGATTCCCCGGTTGAGTCGTCGGAATATAGGCGCGCGTTTGCCAATGAAAAAGGGCGACCGAATGGCCGCCCTTTGCGCGAAAGTTGTCGGAACTATTCCGCCGCTTCAGCCGGAGCGGCGCCCGCGCCCTTGGCGTTGACGTCGCGATCGACGAATTCGATCACCGCCATGGCGGCATTGTCGCCGTAGCGGAAGCCGGCCTTGAGCACGCGGGTATAGCCGCCATTGCGCTCCTTGTAACGGGGCCCAAGCACATCGAACAGCTTCCTCACCAGATCCACGTCCTTGATCTGGGCGATGGCCTGGCGGCGGGCATGCAGATCGCCGCGCTTGCCGAGCGTCACCAGCTTTTCGACCACCGGACGCAAATCCTTGGCCTTGGGCAGAGTGGTCACGATCTGCTCATGCTTGATGAGCGCCTGCGACATATTGGCGAACATCGCCTTGCGATGCTCGGCGGACCGATTGAAACGGCGTTTGGAACGACCGTGATACATGTGGCTTCTCCATATTGATTACGGCCGCCGTGCCAAGGAACGGCCGTCCTGTGCTTTGCCCTGGCGGGCGGCGAACCCGGCCCCGTTTCAGGGCCGTGGTAAAACTCAATAATGCTCCTCGAAGCGCTTCGCGAGCTCGTCGATATTCTCCGGCGGCCAGCCCGTGACTTCCATGCCGAGGTGCAGGCCCATCTGCGCCAGCACTTCCTTGATCTCGTTGAGTGACTTGCGGCCGAAGTTCGGCGTGCGCAGCATTTCCGCTTCGGTCTTCTGGATCAGGTCGCCGATATAGACGATATTGTCGTTCTTCAGGCAGTTGGCCGAACGGACCGACAGCTCCAGCTCGTCCACCTTCTTGAGCAGCGCCGGGTTGAAGGCGAGTTCGGGGATCGACGGCGCGTGCTCCTCGCGCTTCGGCTCCTCGAAATTGACGAAGACATTGAGCTGGTCCTGCAGGATGCGGGCAGCGAAGGCCACCGCGTCCTCCGGCGAAAGGGAGCCGTTGGTTTCGACCTGCATGGTCAGCTTGTCATAGTCGAGCACCTGGCCCTCGCGGGTCGGCTCGATCTTGTAGGAAACCTTCTTGACCGGCGAATAGATCGAATCGACCGGAATCAGCCCGATCGGGGCGTCCTCGGCGCGGTTGCGATCGGCTGGAACATAGCCCTTGCCGGTGTTGACGGTGAATTCCATGCGGATTTCCGCGCCCTCGTCGAGGGTGCAGAGCGGCAGGGTCGGGTTGAGCACCGCAATGTCGCCGGTCACGCCGATGTCGCCGGCATAGACCACGCCGGGGCCGACCTTTTTGAGGGTCATGCGCTTGGGGCCATCGCCATGCATCTTGATGGCCACGTCCTTGATGTTCAGGACGATGTCGGTGACGTCCTCGCGCACGCCGGGGATCGACGAAAACTCGTGCAGCACGCCGTCGATATGGACGGAAGTGATGGCGGCGCCTTGCAGCGACGACAGCAGAATGCGGCGCAAAGCATTGCCGAGGGTCAGCCCGAAGCCGCGCTCGAGCGGTTCGGCCACCACGGTCGCGACCCTTTTGGGGTCATCGCCGGAAGTGACCTGCAGCTTGTTCGGCTTGATGAGTTCTTGCCAGTTCTTCTGAATCATCTCGTTTCTTCCTTCGGCCGCCGGGCATATCGGTTCGTCAACCATGGCGCCGGGGCCGTTTGTCAGGAAAACACGCGACGCCTCCGTCGAGGCCTCGCGCGGCCTTCAAAAAATCAGACGCGCCGGCGCTTGCGCGGACGGCAGCCGTTATGCGGGATCGGGGTCACGTCGCGGATCGAGGTGACGGTAAAGCCCGCCGCCTGGAGCGCGCGGAGCGCCGATTCACGGCCCGAACCGGGGCCGGACACTTCGACTTCCACAGTGCGCATGCCGTGTTCGGCCGCCTTGCGGGCGGCGTCCTCGGCGGCCATCTGCGCCGCATAGGGCGTGGATTTGCGCGAGCCCTTGAAACCCATCGTGCCGGCCGAAGACCAGGAGATGGTATTGCCCTGGGCGTCGGCAATGGTGATCATCGTGTTGTTGAACGAGGAATGAACATGGGCGACGCCGGAGGCGATGTTCTTGCGCTCCCTGCGGCGAACGCGGGTGTTGTCCTTGGCCATTCTTTTTCAGTCCTTCTGGCGCGTCCGTAATTCCAGACGCTGGGGTGAGCGGGCGCTATAATGCAAAACGCCCTTATGATCATCCGATCGACGGGCGCTCTAAACGAGCGCCCCGCGGATATCGAAGCCGCGAGGCCCCGAACCTTATTTCTTCTTGCCGGCGATCGGCTTGGCCTTGCCCTTGCGGGTGCGGGCGTTGGTGTGGGTGCGCTGGCCGCGAACCGGGAGCTGGCGGCGATGGCGCAGGCCGCGATAGCAGCCGAGATCCATCAGGCGCTTGATGTTCATCGCGACTTCGCGGCGCAGGTCGCCTTCCACCATATAGTCGCGGTCGATGGTTTCACGAATCTGCAGAACTTCGGCGTCGGTGAGTTCGTTCACCCGGCGCGCGGCTGGAATATTGACCTTTTCGCAGATCTCTTCCGCCTTCTTCGAGCCGATGCCATGGATGTACTGAAGCGCGATGACGACGCGCTTGTTGGTCGGAATATTGACGCCGGCTATACGAGCCATTCTTCTCTCCATATCGGGCCGTGCGGCCCAGGGTTCGCCCGCGTCCGGTGGAGGCCGGCCCTTGCGGGAATTGGGAACTTCCGGGGTACAGAAAAACAGCGCTCCAGCCTTTTCAAGCCGGAGCGCGGAGTGAAGCCGATCCCATATAACGGCGACGGCTTTCCGTCAACCGCTCTTCAGGAAATTTTTACTTGCCGAGAATGGCGTCGATCTCGGCGGTGACGGCGTCGATCGCCGCCATGCCGTCCACCGTGCGCAATTCGCCGACCGAGCGGTAATAGTCGGAAACCGGCGCGGTCAGTTCGTGATATTGCGCCAGTCGCTTCTTGAAACTCTCAGGATTGTCGTCGGCGCGGACAGCTCCGCCCGCCGCAACCGTCTCCTTGGCGCGGTTTTCGATGCGCGACAACAGGATCTGGTCGTCAACGACCAGTTCAATCACCGCGTCGAGCTCCTTGTGATGGCGCTTGAGCATGGCGTCGAGCGCTTTGGCCTGGGCGACCGTGCGCGGAAAGCCGTCGAGAATGAAGCCCTTGGCGCAATCAGGCTCCGCGATGCGCCCCTCGATGATGCCGACGACGATTTCGTCGGACACCAAGCCGCCCGATTCCATGACCGCCTTGGCCTGCAGGCCGATCGGCGTTCCCGCCTTGACCGCCGCACGCAGCATGTCGCCGGTGGAAAGCTGCGGAATGCCATATTTCTGTTCCAGCCGCGACGACTGGGTTCCCTTGCCGGCCCCGGGCGGTCCGAGCAGAATCAGCCTCATTTCTTCTTCCCCCTGAGTTTGGCCTTTTTAACCAGCCCCTCATACTGCTGCGCCTGGAGATAGCCGTGAATTTGCGCAACCGTATCCATCGTGACGCTCACCACGATCAGCAGTGAGGTCCCGCCGAAATAGAACGGAAGCGCAAATTGGGAAATGAGCATTTCGGGTAGGAGGCAGATCAGCGCCAGATAGCCGGCGCCGAGAACCGTGATTCGAGTCAGGATGTGGTCGATGTAATGGGCGGTGCGATCGCCAGGACGCACGCCCGGGATGAAGCCGCCATGCTTCTTCAGATTGTCCGCCGTCTCGACTGGATCGAACACGATCGCGGTGTAGAAGAAAGCGAAGAAAACGATCAGCGCCACATACATGAACATGTACGCCGGCCGGCCGTGGCCGAGATAGGTCGCGAGAAAACCGAGCACGCCCCCGGCCCCGCCATTCGCCGCGAAATTCGCGATCGTGGTCGGCAGCAGCAGCAGCGAGGAGGCGAAGATCGGCGGAATGACACCCGAAGTGTTCAGCTTGAGCGGCAGGAATGAGGTCTGCCCCTCATAGATGCGGTTGCCCTGCTGGCGCTTCGGATATGTGATCAGCAGGCGGCGCTGGGCGCGCTCCATGAAGACGATGAAGGCCACCACCGCCAAGGACATGACCAGCAGGCCGAGCAGAACCAAAGGCGAGATCGCGCCCTGGCGCGACAGCTCCAGGGTGTTGCCGATGGCCGCCGGGAAAGCCGCGACAATGCCGGCGAAAATGATGAGCGAAGAACCGTTGCCGACGCCGCGCGACGTGATCTGCTCGCCCAGCCACATGAGGAAGAGAGTCCCACCCGTCAGGGTCAGCACGGTAGAGACGCGGAAGAACCAGCCCGGATCGGTCACGACATTGGCCTGGCCCTCAAGCCCGACCGCGATGCCATAGGCCTGGAACACCGCGATCACCACGGTGAGATAGCGGGTATATTGGTTCATGACCTTGCGGCCCTGCTCGCCTTCCTTCTTGAGCTGCTCGAGCGAAGGAATGACGGAGGTCATCAACTGCACGATGATAGAGGCCGAGATATAGGGCATAATGTTCAGCGCGAAGATCGCCATGCGCTGGACGGCCCCGCCCGCGAACATGTTGAACATTTCCAGCACGCCCTGCTGATGGCTCTGGAAATGTGCGGAGAAGGCGGCGGGATCGATGCCGGGCAGCGGAATATAGGTGCCCAGGCGATAGACGATCAGGGCGCCGAGCGTGAACCAGATCCGCTTCTTGAGCTCCTCGGCTTTGCCGAAGGCCGCAAAATTGATGTTAGCCGCAAGCTGTTCAGCTGCCGAGGCCATATTGTCGCTCCAGGATGCGCATGGGGCGCATGAGAGTTGGGCGGACGCCGCCCCGCCAGGGAGTTGAAAGAAACGGGGCGGAGACTCGTCGTCCGCCGCCCCGTGTAAATCTTCGCTACGGCAAAATCACGCCCTTTTCGACGAAATTTGCCGCAAAAAATTTCAGGCGCCGGCCGTTTCGACGGCTGCCGGAAGCTTGATCGCGCCGCCAGCCTTCTCGATCGCGGCAACCGCCGATTTCGACGCGGCGGCGACCTCGAAGGTCAGCTTGGCGGTCAATTCGCCGTTGCCGAGGATCTTCACGCCGTCGCGCGGCTTGGAGATCACGCCGGCGGCGAGCAGGGTTTCGAGCGTCACGGGCGCATTGGCGTCGAGCTTGCCGGCTTCGACGGCCTGCTGGATGCGACCGAGATTGACTTCATTGTAATCCACGGAGAAGGGATTCCAGAAGCCGCGCTTGGGCAGACGGCGATGCAGGGGCATCTGGCCGCCTTCGAAACCCTTGATGGCGACGCCGGTGCGGGCCTTCTGGCCCTTGACGCCGCGGCCGCCGGTCTTGCCCTTGCCGGAGCCGATGCCGCGGCCGACCCGCATGCGCTCCTTGGAGGCGCCGGGATTGTCGGAAATGCCGTTGAGCTTCATGTGCGTCGCTCCCTTCAGGCTTCGACGCGCACGAGATGCGCGACTTTTTCGATCATGCCGCGAATGGCGGGCGTGTCCTTCAACACCGCCTTGCGGCCGATCTTGTTGAGCTTGAGGCCGACGAGGGCCTGGCGCTGATGGGCCGGACGGCCGATCGGGCTCTTGGTCTGAACGACCGTGATGGTCTTGGCTTCAGTCATGGATCGCTCCTCCCTCAGCCTTCGGCCGTTCCATCCTCGCCGCCGGGGCGACGGGATTGCAACACCGAAACCTTCAAACCGCGGCGCGCGGCGACGGAGCGGGGCGAATCCTCGGCCTTCAGCGCGTCGAAGGTGGCGCGGATCATGTTGTAGGGGTTCGACGAGCCCTGCGACTTCGCGACCACGTCATGGACGCCCAGGGTCTCGAACACGGCGCGCATCGGGCCGCCGGCGATGATGCCGGTGCCGGCAGGCGCCGCGCGCAGAATGACGCGGCCCGCGCCATGGCGGCCGTTGACGTCATGATGCAGCGTACGGCCTTCGCGAAGCGGCACGCGGATCAGGCCGCGTTTGGCCGATTCGGTCGCCTTCCGGATGGCTTCCGGCACTTCGCGCGCCTTGCCATGGCCGAAGCCGACCCGACCCTTCTGGTCGCCGACGACGACGAGCGCGGCGAAGCCGAAACGGCGGCCGCCCTTCACGACTTTCGCGACGCGATTGATGTGGACCAGACGATCCACGAATTCGCTGTCGCGTTCTTCATCCCTGCGATCGCGCCCGCGACCGCCTTCACCTTCACGAGCCATTTTTCTGTCCGTCACTTGCGCGGGACGTTCTGCCGAACGCCCGCTCGCTGGGATTGCTCAAAGCCTGAGCCCGGAACGCCAGGCGTCCCGGGCGAAGGCTTTGAGCTGTTAAACCGGCGGGATTCCCGCCGATCAGAACTGCAGACCTCCTTCGCGCGCGCCTTCGGCCAGAGCCTTGACGCGGCCGTGGTACATATAGGCGCCGCGATCGAACACCACCTCGGTGACGCCCGCCGCGACCGCGCGCTCGGCGAGCAATTTGCCGATCGTCTTTGCAGCCTCGACATTGGCGCCGGTCTTGAGCGCGGCGCGATTGTCCTTCTCCAGCGTGGACGCCGAAGCGACGGTGACGCCCTTCTCGTCGTCGATGACCTGAGCGTAGATCTGCTTCGACGAACGGAAGACCGACAGCCGCGGCTTGCCATAGGCGCGGGCGCGGAGGGTGCGGCGAACGCGCGCCTTGCGGCGGCTTTCGGAGGATTTATCCTGAGCCATGACGCGGGTTCCTTACTTCTTCTTGCCTTCCTTGCGGAAGATGAATTCGCCGGCATATCTGACGCCCTTGCCCTTATAGGGCTCGGGGCCGCGATAATCGCGGATTTCGGCGGCGACCTGGCCGACCTGTTTCTTGTCGATGCCGGTGATGGTGATTTCCGTCGGCTTCGGCGTCGCGATCGCGATGCCCGCCGGTATCGGATAACTGATGTCGTGGCTATAGCCGAGCGACAATTGCAGGTTCTTGCCCGCGACCGCCGCCTTGTAGCCCACACCGGTGATTTCGAGCTTCTTCTCGAAGCCCGAGGTCACGCCGACCACCAGATTGTTGATCTGGGCCCGCGCCGTGCCCCAAAGCGCGCGCGCGCGCTTGGTTTCAAAGCGGGGGTCGACCTTGATCTGGTTGTCGTTCATTTCAACCTGAACGTCGTCATGGACGACGAAGGACAGTTCGCCCTTGGCGCCCTTGACGGAGACCTTCTGGCCCTCGACCTTGGCGGTGACGCCGGCCGGGACGGCCACGGGCTTCTTGCCGATACGAGACATGGTTTGCTCCTCCTCGTCTTCGGATCAGAAGACCGTCGCGAGCACTTCGCCGCCGACATTGGCGTCGCGCGCGGCATGATCCGCGAGAACGCCCTTCGGGGTCGAAATGATCGCAATGCCAAGGCCGTTGGCGACACGCGGCAGTGCGCCCACCGCCGCATAGACGCGGCGGCCGGGCTTCGAGACGCGGCTGATTTCGCGGATGACCGGCTGACCGTCGAAATATTTCAACTCGATTTCGAAATCGGTGCGGCCGTTGCCATATTCCGTGACGCTGTAGCCGCGGATATAGCCCTCGTCCTTCAGCACGTCGAGGACATGAGCGCGCAGGCGCGACCCCGGCGTGGAGACGGAAGACTTGCGACGCATCTGGGCGTTGCGAATACGGGTGAGCAGATCGCCCACAGGATCATTGATCGCCATGTCGGTCTCCTTACCAGCTCGACTTCACCAGGCCCGGGATCAGTCCCTTGGAGCCCAGTTCGCGAAGCGCAATGCGCGACATCTTCAGCTTGCGGTTATAGGCGCGCGGACGGCCCGTCACCTCGCAGCGGTTACGCACGCGGTTGATGCAGGAATTGCGCGGCATTTCCGCGAGCTTCAAGGTCGCCTCGAAGCGCTCTTCCACGCTGAGCGAGCGGTCTTTGGCGATCGCGCGCAGGCGCAGGCGCTTGGCGCCCTTCTGCACCGCGAGCATCGCTCGCTTCTTGTTGTTCTCGATCTTGCTTTTCTTGGCCATGGATTACCTCTGGTCTCCGCGTTTGAGGACGAGCCTCACTGCCGGAACGGGAAGTTGAACGCGCGCAGAAGAGCGCGCGCCTCGTCGTCGGTCTTGGCCGTGGTGCACACAATGACGTCCATGCCCACAACCGTGTCGACCTTGTCGTAGTCGATTTCCGGGAACACCAGGTGCTCCTTGATGCCCATGGCAAAATTGCCGCGACCGTCGAACGACTTCGGATTCAGGCCGCGGAAGTCGCGAACGCGCGGCAGCGCGACCGTCACCAGGCGGTCCAGAAATTCGTACATGCGGGTCTTGCGCAAAGTGACCTTGGCGCCGATCGGCATGTTCTCGCGCACCTTGAAGGTCGAGATCGCCAAGCGGGCGCGGGTGATCACCGGCTTCTGGCCGGCGATGAGCGCAAGATCGGCGGCCGCGGTCGTCACCTTCTTGGTGTCGTTGACGGCTTCGCCGACGCCCATGTTGAGGACGATCTTCTCGATCGACGGAACCTCGTTCGGATTCTTGTAGCCGAACTCCTCGATCATCTTGGGACGCACGACTTCATCGTAGTGCTTGCGCATCCGCGCGACATAGCCCTCGGGCGCGCCGGCGACCGCGCCGGCGGCGGCGACGGATTCGACGCCCTTGGCCTTCTCGGCCTTCTCGGCGCCCTTCTTGGGGGTCTTCGCCTCAGCCATCGATCATTTCTCCGGAACGCTTGGCGACGCGGACCTTGCGGCCATCGTCGAGAGTCTTGAAGCCGACGCGGGTCGCCTTGCCGTCCTTCGGATCGGCAATCGCGATGTTCGACAGTTGGATCGGCGCTTCCTTGGAAACGATGCCGCCTTCCTGGGTCTGGGTCTGTTTCTGGTGACGCTTCACCATGTTGACGCCCTGGACCACGGCCTTGCCGTCCTTCGGAAACACGAAGGTCACTTCGCCCTTGCGGCCCTTGTCGCGGCCCGCGATCACGACGACCTTATCGCCCTTCTTGATCTTCGCGGCCATTACAGCACCTCCGGCGCGAGCGAAATGATCTTCATGTGGTTCTTGGCGCGCAATTCGCGCGGAACCGGTCCGAAGATGCGGGTGCCCACGGGCTCTTTCTGGTTGTTGATGAGGACGGCGGCGTTGGTGTCGAAACGGATCACCGAACCGTCGGGGCGCTTGATGTCCTTGGCGGTGCGCACGACGACCGCCTTCATCACATCGCCCTTCTTCACGCGCCCGCGCGGAATCGCTTCCTTCACGGACACGACAATAATATCGCCAACGCCTGCATATTTGCGCTTGGAGCCGCCAAGCACCTTGATGCACATCACACGGCGCGCGCCGGAATTATCGGCGACGTCGAGAGCCGTTTGCATCTGAATCATGGCTTCGAGCCTTTCCCTCAGATCGGTTTCCGTCCGGGTTCATTCCCGTTCGGACTACGCCTGATACGGCTCCCTTCCGGGAATCCGTATTCCGCTTGCGCGGTCCTCCCTAAGTCCGGGGATTTCCGCACGATTCATTTTCGCAGCACCGCGGATCGCGATCCCGCGCAAATCCCTGAAAAAGGAAGCGAGTGCGCTTCCTCCTTCATTTCGACTCAAAAATCAAGCCTTGGCTTCGTCTTTCACAACGATCCAGCGCTTCAATTTCGAAATCGGACGGGTCTCCTCGATGGAGACCATGTCACCCACCTTGAATGCGCCCGCCTCGTCATGGGCGTGGTAGTTCTTGGTGCGGCGCACCGTCTTTTTCAGCAGCGGATGGGTGAAGCGGCGCTCCACCTTCACCACGAGAGTCTTTTGCTGCTTGTTGCTGACGACGACGCCCTGGAGAATTCTCTTCGGCATGGCAAAACCTTATTTCTTGGCGGCGTCGCGCTTACGCGCAGCGATCGTCTTGACGCGCGCGACCTCGCGGCGCACGACGCGCACGCGCGACGTATTTTCGAGCTGGCCGGTCGCCTTCTGAAAGCGCAGGTTGAACTGCTCCTTCTTCAGCTTCAGCAGCTCGTCGTTGAGTTGATCGTCCGACATGGCCTTGAGGTCGGACAGGCGCTGTTGGTTCTTCATCCTCTCGTCCTCACTCGGCGATGCGTTCGATGAAACGCGTCTTGATCGGCAGCTTCGCCGCGGCAAGCGCGAAGGCTTCGCGGGCGAGCGGCGCCGGGACGCCGTCGATCTCGAACATGATGCGGCCGGGGGCGACGCGCGCCGCCCAGAATTCCGGCGAGCCCTTGCCCTTGCCCATACGCACTTCGGTCGGCTTCGAGGAGACCGGGACGTCAGGGAAGATGCGGATCCAGACACGGCCGGCGCGCTTCATATGGCGAGTCATCGCGCGGCGCGCCGCTTCGATCTGGCGGGCGGTGACGCGCTCCGGCTCGAGCGCCTTCAGGCCGAATTGGCCGAAGGCGAGCTCAAACCCGCCCTTCGACACGCCTTTGATGCGGCCCTTGAAGGCCTTGCGGAATTTGGTGCGCTTGGGTTGCAGCATGGTTCAAACTCTCAAGCTCTGTCAGTGCGCGCCGCGCGGTTCGCGCGGTTCGCGACGCTCACGCCGTTCACGGCGATCGTGCGAATGGTCGCCGCCGATCTCATTGGCGCGGCGCTCCTGCGCCATGGGGTCGTGCTCCAGGATTTCGCCCTTGAAGATCCACACCTTGATGCCGCAGGCGCCATAGGCCGTATGGGCGGTGGCGACGCCGTAATCGACGTCGGCGCGCAGGGTGTGGAGCGGCACGCGACCTTCGCGATACCATTCGAGACGGGCGATTTCCGCGCCGCCGAGACGGCCGGAGCAGTTGATGCGGATGCCTTCGGCGCCGAGACGCATGGCCGACTGCACGGCGCGCTTCATGGCGCGGCGGAAGGCGACGCGGCGTTCGAGCTGCTGCGCGATGGATTCCGCGACCAGGGTCGCGTCGATTTCCGGCTTGCGGACCTCGACGATATTGATCGCGACTTCGCTCGCGGTGAGCTTCGCCACCATCTTGCGGATCTTGTCGATGTCGGCGCCCTTCTTGCCGATCACCACGCCCGGGCGGGCGGAATGAACGGTGACGCGGCACTTCTTGTGCGGGCGCTCGATCACGATCTTGGACACAGCCGCCTGCTTCAACGCCTTCATCAGCGTGTCGCGGATGGCGAAATCCTCATGCAGCAACTTGCCGTATTCGCCCTTGTTGGCGAACCAGCGCGAGTCCCACGTCCGGTTCACGCCCAGACGAAGACCGATCGGATTAACTTTCTGTCCCATCGTTCTCTCCTCAGGCCTGGGCCGAAGCTTCGACTTCGCGTACGACGATCGTCAGATTGGCGAAAGGCTTCTCGACGCGGCCGGCGCGGCCGCGAGCGCGGGCGTGGAAACGCTTCATCACCAGAGCCTTGCCGACATAGGCTTCGGCCACGACGAGATCGTCCACGTCCAGGTCGTGGTTGTTCTCGGCATTGGCGATCGCGCTCTCCAGCGTCTTCTTGACGTCGAGGGCGATGCGCTTATGCGAGAAGGTCAGGTCGGCGAGCGCGCGATCGACCTTCTTGCCGCGAATGAGCTGGGCGAGGAGGTTGAGCTTCTGCGGGCTGACGCGGATCATGCGGCAGACCGCCTTGGCCTCGTTATCCTTGAGCGCGCGGGGATTCTTTTCCTGCGACATGTCAGCCCCTCCTCGCCTTCTTGTCGGCCGCGTGGCCATGGAAGGTCCGGGTCGGCGAGAACTCGCCGAATTTGTGGCCGATCATGTCCTCCGTCACCTGCACCGGCACATGCTTGTGGCCGTTGTAGACGCCGAAGGTGAGGCCGACAAATTGCGGCAGAATGGTCGAGCGGCGGCTCCAGATCTTGATGATCTCGCCACGTTTGGCGGACTGCGCGGCCTCCGCCTTTTTGAGAAGGTAACCGTCGACGAACGGACCCTTCCAGATCGAGCGCGACATTGGGTTAGCCCTTCTTCTTCGCCTTGTGACGCGAGGTCACGATGAATTTCGTGGTGGTCTTGTTGGACCGGGTCTTCTTGCCCTTGGTCGGCTTGCCCCAGGGAGTGACCGGATGACGGCCGCCCGAGGTGCGGCCTTCGCCGCCGCCGTGGGGGTGATCGACCGGGTTCATGACCACGCCGCGGTTATGCGGACGGCGACCCAGCCAACGCTGCCGGCCGGCCTTGCCGATCGACGTGTTCATGTGGTCGGGGTTCGACACCGCGCCGACGGTCCCATAGCATTGGCCATGGACCAGACGCTGCTCGCCCGAGTTCAGGCGCAGGATGACATAACCCTGGTCGCGGCCGACGATCTGCGCATAGGAGCCGGCCGAACGGGCGATTGATCCGCCCTTGCCGATCTTCAGCTCGACATTGTGCACGATCGTGCCCACGGGAATCGCCGACAACGGCATGGCGTTGCCGGGCTTCACGTCGACCTGGGCGCCCGACACCACCGTGTCGCCCGCCGCGAGCCGCTGCGGCGCGATGATGTAGGACTGCTCGCCGTCCCCATAGGTGATGAGGGCGATGAAGGACGTGCGGTTCGGATCGTACTCGATCCGCTCGACCTTGGCCGCGCCTTCCTTGCGCCGCTTGAAATCGACGACACGATAGGCCTGTTTGTGGCCGCCGCCACGGAACCGGACGGTGATGCGGCCGGTGTTGTTGCGGCCGCCGGCGGAGGACTGGCCCTCCGTCAGTTTCTTGATTGGCTTGCCCTTGTAGAGCTCGCCGCGATCGACGATCACGAGCTGGCGAAGGCTCGGCGTGATCGGCTTGAACGTTTTAAGCGCCATCTGCCTGTTTCCTTACCTCAGCTCAGAGCCCGGTGGTGACGTCGATCTTGTGGCCTTCGGCCAAAGTGACGACCGCGCTCTTGACGTCGGAACGCACGCCGCGCGTTCCCTTGAAGACTTTCTTCTTGCCCTTGCGGACGAGCGTGTTGACAGCCTCGACCTTGACGTCGAACAGGCGTTCGACGGCGGTCTTGATCTGCTCCTTGGTCGCGTCGGGACGGACCTTGAAAATGACCTTGTTCTGTTCGGACGCGATGGTGGCCTTTTCGGTGATGACCGGGGCGACGATCACGTCGTAGTGACGCGGATCCTGGCTCATTTGAAGCGCGCCTCCAGCGCATCGATAGCCGCCTTGGTCAGCACCAGCGTCTCGCGGCGGAGAATGTCATAGACGTTGATGCCCTGAACCGGCAGCACGTCGATCTGCGGAATGTTGCGCGCGGCGAGCGCGAAATTGGCCTGGACCTCGGCGCCGTCGATGATCAGCGCGTTCTTGAGCCCGATCTTGGCGAAATTGGCCTTGAGCGCGGCGGTCTTGGGCTCGGAGGCGCTGGCCGCGTCCCACACCAGGATGGCGCCGTCCTTGGCCTTGGCCGAGAGCGCGTGCTTGAGCGCCAGGGCGCGAACCTTCTTGGGCAAGTCATGCGCATGGGAGCGCACCACCGGGCCGAAGGCGCGACCGCCGCCGCGGAACTGCGGCACGCGGGCCGAGCCGTGACGGGCCGAGCCGGTGCCCTTCTGCTTGTACATCTTCTTGCCGGTGCGGGCGATTTCCGCGCGGTTCTTGACCGCATGGGTCCCGGCGCGGCGCTTGGCGAGCTGATAGCGCACCATGCGGGCGATCAGGTCCTGACGCGGCTCCAGACCGAAGATGTCGTCGTTGAGGTCGAGCGAGCCAGCGGTCTGGCCGTCGAAGGAGGTGATGTCGATCTTCACGGCTCAGGCCTCCGAAGAATTGGTTTCGGCGGGCGCAGCCTGTTCGGCGGGCGCAGCCGGCGTCTCGGCAGCTTCTTCAGCCTTGCCCTCGACAATACGGAACTTGCCGGGCTTGGGGGCCTCGGCCGGGAGGGCCTTCTTGACCGCATCGCGGATGAAGATCCAGTTGCCGGCGTGGCCGGGAACCGAGCCCTCGACCAGAACCAGGCCGCGCTCGACGTCGGTCTGCACCACCCGCAGGTTCTGGGTGGTGACGCGCTCGGCGCCCATGTGGCCAGCCATCTTCTTGTTCTTGAAGGTCTTGCCTGGGTCCTGACGGCCGCCGGTCGAACCATGCGAACGGTGTGAGACCGACACGCCGTGGGTGGCGCGCAGGCCGCCGAAGTTCCAGCGCTTCATCGCGCCGGCGAAGCCTTTGCCCAGGGTGGTCCCGGTGACGTCAACGAACTGGCCGACGACGAAATGGTCGGCGGTGATCTCGGCGCCGATCGGCAGCAGACCCTCCGCATCGACGCGGAATTCGGCAAGCTTCAGCTTCGGCTCGACATTGGCGACGGCGAAGCGGCCGCGCTCGGCCTTGGAGACGTTCTTGACCTTCGCGCGGCCGATGCCGAGCTGAACGGCGGTATAACCGTTCTTCTCCATCGTGCGATGCGCGACGACCTGAACGCCGTCGAGTTTCAAAACCGTGACCGGAACATGCTCCCCGCTGTCGGTAAAGACGCGGGTCATGCCGACCTTCTGTGCGATGACGCCTGAGCGCATTGTTTCTTTCCCTTAAGGCGCGTTCACTGGGTAACGTTGACTTGGAAGAGGCGCCGCGAGCCGTTATAAAAACGTCTCGGAACTGACTTAGAGCTTGATCTCGACATCGACGCCGGCAGCAAGGTCGAGCTTCATCAGAGCATCGACAGTCTGCGGAGTCGGGTCGACGATATCGAGAACCCGCTTATGGGTGCGGATTTCGAACTGTTCGCGCGACTTCTTGTCGACATGGGGCGAACGGTTCACCGTGAACTTCTCGATCCGGGTCGGCAGCGGGATCGGCCCACGCACCTGAGCGCCCGTGCGCTTGGCCGTGGAGACGATTTCCTTCGTCGACGTATCGAGAATCCGATGATCGAACGCCTTGAGGCGGATGCGGATATTCTGGCCGTTCATTGATTGAATCCCTTGGGGTCCGGCGCCGGAAAGCCCAGCGCCGGCGCATCCAGCCTGATTACTCGATGATCGAAGCGACGACGCCCGCGCCGACGGTGCGGCCGCCTTCGCGGATGGCGAAGCGCAGCTTCTCTTCCATCGCGATCGGAACGATCAAAGCCACCGTCATCGTGACATTGTCGCCCGGCATCACCATTTCCGTGCCTTCCGGCAGGGTCACGATGCCGGTCACGTCCGTGGTGCGGAAATAGAACTGCGGACGATAGTTCGTGAAGAACGGCGTGTGGCGGCCGCCCTCTTCCTTGGTCAGGATGTAGGCCTCGGCCTTGAACTTGGTGTGGGGCTTCACCGAGCCGGGCTTGCACAGAACCTGGCCGCGCTCGACGTCCTCGCGCTTGGTGCCGCGCAGCAGACAGCCGACGTTGTCGCCCGCCTGGCCCTGGTCGAGCAGCTTGCGGAACATTTCGACGCCGGTCACCGTGGTCTTGATGGTCGGACGCAGGCCGACGATCTCGACTTCCTCGCCGACCTTGATGATGCCGCGCTCAACGCGCCCGGTCACCACCGTGCCGCGGCCCGAGATCGAGAACACGTCTTCGACCGGCATCAGGAAGGGCAGATCGACCGGGCGCTCCGGCTGCGGAATATAGTCGTCAACCGTCTCCATCAGCTTCAGGATGGCGTTGCGGCCAAGCTCCGGATCGCCATTGTCGAGCGCGACCTTCGCCGAGCCCTTGGTGATCGGAATGTCGTCGCCAGGGAATTCGTACTTCGACAGCAGTTCGCGAACCTCAAGCTCGACCAGCTCCAGAAGCTCCGGATCGTCAACGAGATCGACCTTGTTCAGGAACACGACCAGCGCTGGAACGCCGACCTGACGGGCGAGAAGAATATGCTCGCGGGTCTGCGGCATCGGGCCGTCGGCCGCCGAAACCACCAGGATCGCGCCGTCCATCTGCGCCGCGCCGGTGATCATGTTCTTCACATAGTCGGCGTGCCCGGGGCAGTCGACGTGGGCGTAATGGCGCTTCGCGGTCTCATATTCGACATGCGCCGTCGAAATCGTAATGCCGCGCGCCTTTTCTTCCGGCGCCTTGTCGATCTGGTCGTAAGCCGTGAAGGTCGCGCCGCCCGTCTCCGCCAGAACCTTGGTGATCGCCGCCGTCAGCGACGTCTTGCCGTGGTCAACGTGACCAATCGTCCCGATGTTGCAGTGCGGCTTCGTGCGCGAAAATTTTTCCTTGGCCATGGCCTGGACTCCTCAAAAGTTTCTCAGATGCTTCAGGCGTATTTCGCCTGAACCTTGGCGGCCTCGTTGGCCGGCACCTGCTCGTAGTGGTCGAATTGCATGGTGAAGTTCGCGCGGCCCTGGGTGAAGGACCGCAACTGATTGACGTAGCCGAACATATTGGCGAGCGGCACCATGGCGTTGATGACATTGGCGTTGCCGCGCATGTCCTGCCCCTGGATCTGGCCGCGCCGCGAGTTCAGGTCGCCGATGACCGAGCCGGTATATTCTTCCGGGGTCACCACTTCGACCTTCATGATCGGCTCAAGCAGAACCGAACCGCCCTTCTGCAGCGCCTCGCGGGTGGCGGCGCGCGACGCGATTTCGAAGGCGAGAACCGACGAGTCGACGTCGTGGAAGGCGCCGTCAATCAGGGTCGCCTTGACGTCCACCACCGGGAAGCCGGCGAGAATGCCCGCGCCCATGACCGACTGGATGCCCTTGTCGACGCCGGGAATATATTCCTTCGGCACCGCGCCGCCGACGATCTGGCTCTCGAACACATTGCCCGCGCCCGCCTCGTTCGGCTCGAACACGATCTTGACGCGCGCGAACTGGCCGGTGCCGCCGGTCTGCTTCTTGTGGGTGTAATCGATTTCCGCGCGCTTGGAGAGACGCTCGCGATAGGCGACCTGGGGCGCGCCGATGTTGGCGTCCACCTTGTAGGTGCGCTTCAGGATGTCGACCTTGATGTCGAGATGGAGTTCGCCCATGCCCTTCAGGATGGTCTGGCCCGATTCCTGATCGGTCGAGACGCGGAAGGACGGATCCTCGGCGGCGAGCTTCGACAGCGCGATGCCGAGCTTTTCCTGGTCAGCCTTGGACTTCGGCTCGATCGCGATCTCGATGACCGGATCGGGGAATTCCATGCGCTCCAGAATGACGGGCTTCAGCGTATCGCAGAGCGTGTCGCCGGTGCGGGTGTCCTTGAGGCCGGCGAGCGCGACAATGTCCCCCGCGAAGGCTTCCTTGATGTCCTCGCGGTTGTTGGCGTGCATGAGCAACATGCGGCCGACGCGCTCTTTCTTGTCCTTGGTCGAGTTCAGGACGGTCGTGCCCGATTCCACCTTGCCGGAATAGACGCGGCAGAAGGTGATGGTGCCGACGAAGGGGTCGTCCATGATCTTGAAGGCGAGCATGGAGAAAGGCTCGGAATCCGACGGATGGCGAACCATTTCCTCGCCGGTGTCCATGTCCACGCCCTTGATCGCCTCGCGATCGAGCGGCGACGGCAGGAAGTCGACGACGGCGTCGAGCAGCGGCTGCACGCCCTTGTTCTTGAAGGCCGAGCCGCAGAAAACCGGATGGAACGTAATGTTCTTGACCGCAAGACGGATCAGACGCTTCAGCGTCGCCTCGTCCGGCTCCTTGCCGTCGAGATAGTCGCCCATGGCGTCGTCGTCGAGTTCGACGGCGGCCTCGATCATGATCTGGCGATATTCCTCCGCCTGCTCCTTGAGCTCGGCAGGGATTTCCTCGTCATGATATTTGGCGCCGAGACCTTCGTCGTCCCAGACCACCGCCTTCATGCGGATCAGGTCGATCAGGCCCTTGAAGTTCGACTCCGAGCCGATCGGCAGCTGGATGCAGACCGGACGGCCGCCGACGCGAGTCTTGATGTCGTCGACGCATTTGAAGAAATCGGCGCCGATCTTGTCCATCTTGTTGACGAACACGATACGCGGCACATTGTACTTGTCGGCCTGGCGCCAGACGGTTTCCGTCTGCGGCTCGACGCCCTGGTTGCCGTCCAGCACGCAGACCGCGCCGTCGAGCACGCGCAAGGAACGCTCGACCTCGATGGTGAAGTCGACGTGCCCAGGGGTGTCGATGATGTTCAGGCGCTTGCCGTTCCAGAAGGTGGTGGTCGCGGCGGACGTGATGGTGATGCCGCGCTCCTGCTCCTGCTCCATCCAGTCCATCGTCGCGGCGCCTTCATGCACCTCGCCGATTTTGTGCGACTTGCCGGAGTAATAGAGGATGCGTTCGGTCGTCGTGGTCTTGCCCGCGTCGATGTGGGCCATGATGCCGAAGTTGCGGTAGTCTTCGATCTGATGACTGCGCGGCATGGTCGAAATTCCTTGGCTTGGCTGCGGGCTTACCAGCGGTAATGCGAGAAGGCGCGGTTGGCTTCCGCCATGCGATGGGTGTCTTCGCGCTTCTTCACGGCGGAGCCGCGATTGTTCGACGCATCCAGCAATTCCGCCGACAGGCGATCGACCATGGTCTTGTCGTTCCGGCCGCGCGCGGCGGTGATGATCCAGCGGATCGCGAGCGCCTGCCGGCGCTCAGTGCGCACTTCGACCGGCACCTGATAGGTGGCGCCGCCGACGCGGCGGGAGCGGACCTCGATCGCCGGCGCGACATTGTCGAGAGCCTGCTTGAAGACGCCAAGCGGGTCGGCCTTGGCCTTGCCCTCGATGATGTCGAAAGCGCCATAGACGATCGCTTCGGCGACCGCCTTCTTGCCGTCATACATGATCGAATTCATGAATTTGGCGACGATGACGTCGCCAAACTTGGCGTCCGGGATGACTTCACGCTTTTCGGCGCTGTGACGACGAGACATGTTCGTTCCTCGAAAATCTGAATCTTATTTCGGACGCTTGGCGCCGTACTTGGAACGGCGCTGCTTGCGGTCCTTGACACCCTGGGTGTCGAGCACGCCGCGCAGGATGTGATAGCGCACGCCGGGAAGATCCTTGACGCGACCGCCGCGGATCATGACGACGGAGTGCTCCTGAAGGTTGTGGCCCTCGCCGGGGATATAGCCGATGACCTCGAAGCCATTGGTCAAACGAACCTTCGCGACCTTGCGCAAAGCCGAGTTGGGCTTTTTCGGCGTGGTCGTATAGACGCGCGTGCACACGCCGCGCTTCTGCGGGGAAGCCTGCAGATGGCGGGCCTTTTCGCGATAGGTTTTCGGTTGCCGCGGCTTGCGGATCAACTGGGAAATTGTCGGCATCCTTCGCCCTTCCGAAGCGATGTTGAAACGGTGTCGCGGGACGTCGCCGCCCCGGTTTTGCTTCGCCACAGCCCGGACGGACGCGCGGCGAAACAAACGAGCGCCTTCAGCCCAAAGGGGCTTCCGGCGCTTGCCAGACAGAGGATCAACGCTTCAAGCGCCAATCGTGTCGATGAACGATCCCGCCAGGAAACCCCTGAGCGGAACCGGATGACTGTTCAGTCGCAAAGCTGGTCAACAGCGTTTAGACTGCCTAGGTTTCCCGCGTGGCGCTGGAAAACATGCCCGTCTACGGCCTGTCTGAAGTGGCGCGGAACATAGGAGCGAGTTTGAGTTCCGTCAATCGTTTTTATCGCTCCGCCGCCGAAATTACATTCCGCGACAGAACAAAAGCCTCGTCAAACTCCTCGCCGCCGCCAGCACAGGTCCGGACGCTCTCCGACGCGAGCCGGCGAAACTGTCTTCGGCGCCGCCTGGAAGCGCCGATGGATCGAGCTCTTGCGGGCGGCGCTCAGCCCTTTCGAAGAGACGCGGGGCGGCCCACGGCGTCGTGGCGAATCAAGCCTCGAAACCCTCGAAAATGATCTGGTCCGCATGTTTGCGGGCGGCGTCCGCCTGATGGGGAGAACGGATGGTCCAGGTCATGACGGGAATCGCGGCGACGGCGCGGGCGAATTCGACCACGGGCGCCGGGAGGTCCGTCGCGCGCCAGGAGAGGAAATCCGGCCGCGTCGCCGCGGCATGGGTGAAGCGCGTCAATTCCTCCCATTGCGCGGACGGGAGGCCGACGAATTCCGCGCCGTCATAATCGCTCTGCGCCACGATTCCGAGCGGCCAAGGCGCGGCGCGCGCGCGCAGGGCGGCGATCAGCGCGGGGTCAAAGCTCTTGAGCGCGACCAGGCCGCCGTAATCGGCCAAGGCGGCGGCAACGGCCCCGGCCAAGGCGAGGTCGCCGGAAAAGTCGCTTTTCAGCTCCAGGATCAGCGGAACGGCGCCCGCGACCGTCGCCAGGAATTTGGCGAGGCTCGGAATCGCCTCATCCCCACCGCGCAGCGCGATCCGCGCCAGTTCATGGCTGTCGTGTCGGGCGAAAGGGCCGGAAGCCTCGGTCAGCCGGTCGAGCAGGTCGTCATGAAAGACGAAGACGCTGCCGTCGCGCGACAGGCGGACGTCGCATTCGATCGCATAGCCGCGCCCGGCCGCCGCGCGCGCGGCGGAAAGCGAATTCTCGATGATTCCGCGCCCGCGATCATGCAGCCCGCGATGGGCGATAGGCCGGGCGACCAGCCAGAAGTTTTCGCCTTTCATGACGCGATTTCGAAGATCGCCTCGACCTCGACACAGGCGCCAAGCGGCAATTGGGCTACGCCGATGGTCGAGCGGGCGTGGGCGCCGGCGGCGCCGAGCGCCTCGCCGATCAGGTCCGAGGCGCCGTTCATCACGCCGGCGAGCCCGGTGAACGACTCGACGGCGTTGATAAAGCCGCCGAGGCGAATGCAGCGCTGGATCCGGCCGAGGTCGCCGAGCGCCGTTTTCGCCTGCGCCAGACAATTCAGCGCGGAAAGCGCCGCCGCCCCTGCCGCGTCGACTTCCGACACGCCGCCGCCGACCCTCCCGACATAGGCGGACGCCAGCTTGCCGTCGGCGCCGAAGGGCAATTGGCCGGAAACGAACAAAAGCGCGCCGCTGGCGACCGTCGGGACGTAATTGGCGAGCGGCGCGGTGGGCTGGGGCAGCACATGGCCCAGATCCCGCAGCCTTTGCTCGATGTCGCTTCCCGTCTGCCCCATCGCCGTCTCTCCTTCATCATCCAAGTTTCGCCACAGGCTTCCCCCAACAATAGCGGCAAGTTACGATTTCGCGACCGCGAATCGCTCGCCAGAAGCTTTTCCGATGCGTCCTGTCCTTGCAGCTTTCGCCCTGGCCCTGTCCTGCGCCGCGGCTCCCGCCATCGCGCAGATCAAGCCTCCTTCCGACCATGCGGCAGGCCTGGTCAGCCATCGCGCGATTTACGATCTCCGGCTTGCGGACGGAAGCGGCTCGAAGGCGCCCGCCAGCGCCACGGGCCGAATCGCCTATGATTTCGCCGCGGATTGCGGAGGCTACGCCCAGACGCTGCGACAAGTGGTGGATATGCAGCCGAACGAGGGCGATGAGCGGATCACCGAGACCCGCTCCACCACTTTCGAGGACGCCGACGGCGCGGATTTCAGGTTCAGCACGGCGCGGCCCGCGAGCCAAGGCGGGGACGTGGACGGTAGCGCCCAACGCGACGCCGATGGAATTTCCATCGCCCTGAGCCGGCCGGAGCCTTTCCGGCTCTCCACCCAGTCGGACGTGCTTTTCCCGACCCAGCACATCGAGCGAATCATCGAGGCGGCCCGGCGCGGCGACAAGGTCATGCTCGCCAGGGTCTATGACGGCTCCGACAACGGCCGCCACATTTACAATGTCACCACGATCATCGGCAAACCGGCGCGCGGGCCGGACGCCGACCAGGGCGCCCAGGGCCCCGCCTTCCGCAACGTCGCGCGCTGGCCGGTGGCGGTCGCCTATTTCCCTGCGGATCGGCGCGACGGCCTGCCGGATTACGTATTGTCGTTCGACCTTTATGAGAACGGCGTCTCGACCAACCTCAGGCTCGATTACGGCGACTTTGTCCTGAGGGGCGAACTGACCCGAATCGAGTTTCCACCCGCGGCCAGGTGCGGGCGCTGACCGGCGCCCCGGCCCGCGCCGTCACGCGCGCAAGCTCTGGCCCTCGTCCGCCTTCCTGTTGGCCGCGATCATTTCCGCCACCGCCTCCTGGCCGATCGGGGCGCCGAAATAGAAGCCCTGCACGACATTGCAGCCATAGTCGCGCAGGAGGTCGAGTTGCTCCAGAGTTTCGACGCCTTCGGTCGCGCAATTCAGTTTCAGATTGTCGCACAGGCTGATCACCGATTTGATGATGTCGCGCGCGGCGGAGTTGGCGTGCATTTCCTGGACGAAGCTGCGATCGATCTTGATTCGGTCCACCGGCAGCCGATGGATATAGGCGAGGCTGGAGTAGCCGGCCCCGAAATCGTCCAGCGAAATCCGCGCGCCGAGCGCCTTGAGCCGCTGGATCGCATGAGCGGCGTGCTCGAAATCGGAAATCAGGGCTGTCTCGGTGACTTCGATCTCGAGGCGGCCGGGATCGAACGCGCTGCGCTCGATCAGGGCGGCGAGCTGGGTCATCGCCACGGGCGAGGCGAGATCGCGCGCCGAAAGATTGAAGCTCAAGCCGATATCTTCGGGCCAGTCCCGCGCCGCGGCGAGGGCCTTCCGCAGAATCGTGCGCGTCACCAGATGGATGGTCTCGCCGCATTCCGCGACCGGTATGAACAGGTCCGGCGGCACGGGGCCGAGCTCGGGGCTCGTCCACCGCGCCAACGCCTCGAATGCGATGATGCGCTCGGACGGGACATCCAGAAGCGGCTGGAACTCGACCGAAATCTCCTTTTCCAGATCGGCGCTACGCAAGGCCTGCTGGATGCGCGCGTTAAGCAGCATTTTGCTTTCGTGGTCCGGCGAGAACAGGATCGGCTCGCCGCGCCGGTGCTGCTTGCCGTAATAAAGCGCGTAATCGGCCCGCTCATAAAGCCGGTGTGCATCCATCGCGTCCTGCGGATAGCGCGCGAAGCCGATCGACGCGGAAAGGCCGGCGTGGATCTCCGCGAGTTTCAACGGCGCTTTGAGCGCGGCGCAGATCTGGGCGCCGAGCTGAAGAATGTCGTCCTCGCTGGAGCGGCCGCGCATGAAGAGCGCGAATTCGTCGCCGCCGAGCCGGGCGATGGTGGTGGCGCCGCCCGAGAACAGCTCCAGGCGCGCGGCGCATTCCCTGAGCACGCGGTCGCCGAGGGCGTGGCCGTACAGGTCGTTGATCGGCTTGAAGCCATCGAGATCGATGACGCCGACGACAAGTCCGCCGCCAGCCGACTCGGCGTCGAGGGCGCTTTCGAGCCTCGCGAAAAATTCCCGCCGATTGGGGAGACCCGTCAGGCTGTCCCTATTGGCGAGCAGGCGGTTTTCGTCGGCAAGTTGGACAGACCTCAACTGGGCTTCCACCATTCTTTCGAAATCCCGCGCTGATCCAGCCACCATATAACCGAAAAACAGCGCGACCATCGCCAGATTGAGCGCGATCACCTTCGCATCGGATCCTCCGGAAAACGCCAGCAGCAGCAAAAAGGCGGGCAAAGTGATCGCCGATAAAGCCAGAGCCACGCGCGGCAGATGCGCCAGGGTAAAGCTGCAGATGATGTCGGTGATGACCACCGTATAGACAAGCTGGCTTTGACGGCCGGTGTCGCCATAGAGAAATAAAGCCAATGTCCAAGCCATATAGGCGAGGGCGAAGCCGACCGCGAAGCGATGGACGGATTGCAGCATGGCGCTCGCGCGATCCGGATCGACCGGCTTGTTGCGGCGCGATCGCCAGGAATAGGCGCGGATGGCCCCGGCGACGAGCAGGACCGAGGGCGCGACATAGATCAGGAATGGCGGCGCGACCGACGAAAAGACGAAAGCAATTGTTATGACATTAAGGCAAAGTATACTGTAAAGCAATGGAAGATGCGAAGCGAGTTGCGACAGCCGAGCTTTATCAAGCTCCCGTTGGAGACGGGACGGCGCTGTTGCCCCCCCGATCTGCGGTATGGCAGGCAAAATAAGCATTTCGTTAATCTCGAGCGATAAGCGGCGACGCCGACGCCGAACTGGAAAAACTCTCTCTTCTTTCAATTAATGGAAATCATTTAACTCAGCCTTACCATGGGCCGTACAATGCCCAAACGTCATGGTTAAACTCTTTCGTTAAAAACGTATAAGGCCTTCCGTTACGAACGGAAGGCCTTTCAAATCAAAGCGACACCTTGTTAAGAGCGCATTTACAATGGAATATTGTCGTGCTTTTTCCAGGGATTTTCCAGTTCCTTGTGGCGGAGCATGGCGAGCGCCCGCGACAGGCGGCGGCGGGTGCCGTGCGGCTGAATCACCTCGTCGATATAGCCGCGCTCGGCCGCGACGAAAGGCGACAGGAAGCGGTCCTCATATTCCTTGGTGCGCTCGGCGATCTTGTCCGGATCGCCCATGTCCTGACGGAAGATGATCTCCACCGCGCCTTTCGCGCCCATGACCGCGATCTGGGCGGTCGGCCAGGCGTAATTGACGTCGCCGCGCAGATGTTTCGACGCCATGACGTCATAGGCGCCGCCGAAAGCCTTGCGGGTGATGACGGTGATTTTCGGCACGGTGGCCTCGGCATAGGCGAACAAGAGCTTGGCGCCGTGCTTGATCAGGCCGCCATATTCCTGCGCCGTGCCGGGCAGGAAGCCGGGCACGTCCACGAAGGTGACGATCGGAATGTTGAAGGCGTCGCAGAAGCGCACGAAACGCGCGGCCTTGCGCGAGGCGTCGGAATCCAGCACGCCCGCGAGAACCAGTGGCTGGTTGCCGACGACGCCGACGGTCCGACCGTCGATGCGGGCGAAGCCGACGACGATATTCCTGGCGTGGGCTTCCTGAATCTCGAAGAAATCGCCCTCGTCCACCACTTTGACGATCAATTCCTTGATGTCATAGGGCTTGTTGGGATTGTCCGGGATCAGAGTGTCGAGCGACAGGTCCATGCGGTCGGAATCGTCGAAGCTCGGCCATTCCGGGAGTTCGTCGGTGTTCGAGGACGGCAGGAAGTCGATCAGCCGGCGCATCTGGAGCAGCGCCTGCACGTCGTTGTCATAGCCCTTGTCGGCGATCGAGCTTTTGGTCGTGTGGACCGAGGCGCCGCCGAGCTCCTCCGCGGTCACGGTCTCATTGGTGACGGTCTTCACCACGTCCGGTCCGGTGACGAACATATAGCTCGTGTCCTTGACCATGAAGATGAAGTCGGTCATGGCGGGCGAATAGACGTCGCCGCCGGCGCAGGGCCCCATGATGACGGAAATCTGCGGGATCACGCCCGAGGCCAGCACGTTGCGCTGGAACACCTCGCCATAGCCGCCGAGCGCGGCCACGCCTTCCTGGATGCGGGCGCCGCCGGCGTCGAACAGGCCGATGATCGGGGCGCGGTTGCGCAACGCCATGTCCTGGATCTTGATGATCTTTTGCGCGTGCGTTTCCGACAAAGAGCCGCCGAGCACGGTGAAATCCTTGGCGAAGACATAGACGACGCGGCCGTTGATCGTGCCCCAGCCGGTGACGACGCCGTCGCCGGGGATCTTTTCGCCCTTGTCCATGCCGAAATCGACGCAGCGATGCTGCACGAACATGTCGAATTCCTCGAAGGAATCCGAATCGAGCAGCAGTTCGATACGCTCGCGGGCCGTGAGCTTGCCGCGCTTATGCTGGGCGTCGATGCGCTTTTGACCGCCGCCGAGCCGCGCGCCCTCGCGGCGCTCGTCGAGGGCTTCGAGGATATGTTTCATGGAGATTTCCCGGTGTTCAGGCGGAGTTGGTTCGCCACTGCGCCGCAACAAGCATCGCGCCGGTTTAGCACGGCTTTTTGGGGGCCGGAACCCGCCAGATGACGAACGGATGAAATCCTTTGGGCTAATGCGGCGACGCGAAGTCGGCGAGCAGGAAGCCGCTCGCGATGACAGAACTGGCTTCAAGGCGCCGCTCGATGACCAAAAGTCAACGGTCTGACGAACGACTTCACCCCAACGCCGCGTAAAGCTCATAAGCCGCGCGCATTTCCTTGCGCCGGGCGGCGCGGCGGGCTGAAGCCTCTTCGTCATCGCCCCAGAGGCGCAATTCGTGGTCTTCGTCCACATGGGCGGCGTCCCATGCGGCGTCGAAACCCAGCGCGCCTTCGATCAAGGCGAGCGCGATCAGGACCGAGCCGGAGATAGTCGTCATGACGTGGAGCGCGGCCAACCGCAGCGCGCCGTCCGGCTTTTGCGCCTCGCGCGCCACCAGGCCCTCGACCGCCGCGCGCGATTCCGCCGGCTGGTCCACGAAAATCACGCCCTCGACGCAAAGGAAGCGGGAGCCGTGCGCGTCACGAAAATGATCGAGCACCGGCTCCCACGCCGCGTTCTGGGCCGTGACCAGGCTCTCCGGCTCTCCGGCGCGATAGCAGACGAGGTCCGAGCCCGCAAAGGTCGCAATCGCAGCCGCCGTCGCTTGCATTTCGCGGCTCACCCCGTCGAGCGCGGTGTTGACCATGCGCGTCATCGGCATGTCGGCGGGGTCGATATGGTCGCCCTGACGGCGCCATTCCGCCGCCAGCGCCTCGGCCAGCGCGCGCGTCGGCGCGACCAAAGGCGCCCGCGCCGGGGTATGGACCGGCTTGCCGTCGAGGGCCACGCCGAACCCCTCGCCCCGCGCCTCGACGCCGACTTCCGTATAGAATTTCTTCGGCAGCGGGCGTTTCATGTCCCGCTGCGCCGCCTTCAGGGGATCGCGTTCGCCGGATTCGACGAATAAGGCGCTCAGGTCGTCACGCATTGCATGAACTCGTCGAGTTGGACGCGCAAGGCGTCCAGATTGTCGGCGATGGTCACGGCGCCGGCTTTTGTCAGCTTTTCATGAGGATGATAGCCCCAGCCGACGCCGATGGCGTGGGCGCCGGCGGAGCGCGCCATGCGCATGTCGAACACGGTGTCGCCGACCATGCAGGCGTCGCGCGCAGTCATACTGGTCTCGGCCAGCGCCCGGTTGAACATGTCGGGAGCGGGTTTCGAAGGCGCGTCGTCGGCCGTCTGCACCGTGGCGAACATATCCCGCCAGCCATAGGCGTCAAACAGCCGGTCCACGCCGGCGCGCGACTTTCCGGTGGCGACGCCCAGTCTGCAATCGTCGCGCCGCGACATTTGCCTCAGGAATTCCTCCACCCCCGGATAGACCGGGCAGCGGTCCTCGATCCGCGATTCTCCGCGCAATTGCATCCAGGCCGCCTTATAGGCGTCGGCCAGCTCCTTGCTCGGGCCGCGCCCTTCGGTCAGGGCGTCGAAGGCCTCGACCAGCGACAGGCCGACCACCGACAGCGCCTTCTCGCGAGTCGGCGGGGCCGGAAGGCCGAGCGCGGCGAAAGCCCGCCGCTGCGCCTCGACGATGCAGTTCTGGCTATCGACCAACGTGCCGTCGATGTCAAAAATGATGAGCTTCACGGCTTGCCTCCTCACCTTTTCCCGCCATTCGCGCGCGGCGGATCGGATTGTTCCGTCCTTTATAGTCCCGCCGCGCGGCCGCGCCAATCGAATCGACGCCGTTCAATAACGCCAGCCGCGCCGCCAGAACGCCCAGGCCCAGGCGAGATCGTCGCGGAAGGTATTGGGGCGGCCGATCTCCACCGTCGCCGTCAAGCCGGCGACCGGGGTCACGTCGGACGGAACCGGATCGAGCACGATGCGCACGGGCACGCGCTGGGCGAGGCGCACCCAGGTGAAGACCGGATTGACCGAAGCGAGCCCCGTCCCCGCGCCGCCGGCGTCCTGATCGGCGACGCCACGGCTGACGCTTGCCACCCGCCCGGTCAGGACATGGTCGGGATAACCCATCAGGACATAGCGCGCCTCTTCGCCTGGATGAATGGAGGCAAGCTGCGTCTCCTCGAAATAGCCGGCGAGCCAGAACGAATCCCGGTCCACTATGGTCAGGCTGGACTGGCCGGCGGCGACGAAATCGCCCTCGCGCAGGCGCAAGTTGGTGACATAGCCGTTGACCGGCGAACGCACGATCGACCGTTCGAGGTTGAGCTTCGCCATGTCGAGCTGGGCGCGCGCCTGATCGACCGCGGCGTCGGCCACCTTGGCGCCGACTTCATATTGCTCTTTTTCTTCCTTGGAGATCGCGAGGTCGGTCAGCTTGGCGCGGCGCTGCGATTTGAGCTGCGCCAGCCGGGTCGATTGCTCCTGCCCGTCGAGCGCGGCCTCGGCCTGCGCGACCGCGATCTGGTAGGAGCGCGGATCGATGACGAAGAGAATGTCGCCCTTTTTCACCGGCTGGTTGTCGGAGACCAGCAATTTTCTGACATTGCCGGCGACCTCCGGCGCAACTGTCACCGTTTCGACCCGCACCCGCGCGTCGCGGGTCCAGGGCGCGATCATGTAATGGCGCCATAGAGCTGTGGCGAGGAGCAGGCCGCCGGCGGCGGCGCACAGGGTCAGCGCGATTCCCAACAGGCGGCGAAATTTGCGTTTCATACCAGATAGACCGTGAAACCGAGGACGGCGACGAACAGACAAAGCTCCACCAAAGCGACATGCCAGAACAGCGCGAACAGGCCGGCTCGCGCGAATAGCCAGCGCAGGGGCAGGAAAAGCAGGAAGGCGACGGCAAGATCGCCGACGAAGGGGGCGACATAGACGCCGAAGAAATTGATTTCCGTTGTCATTGCAGCGCCTGCTGGAAGAAGCGGCGACGCCCCGCGACCAGCGCGTCGATGGCGGGAAGGATGCTGGCCGCGCGCAGGATCGGCGCTGCGCGCTCCGGTTCGACCTCCGCCGCGCGGGCGCGCAGCCGGGCGCCGGTCTCGGCGAGGGCGGCGGCGCGGCCGGCGCCGGCGAGGCCGGCAAGCGCGTCGCGGGCGATCCGGTCCGATGCGGGATCGCCCGCCAGCAGGGTTCTCAGGCGCAGCACGTCGCGGCCGAGGCGCAGCGCGGCGAAGCCGCTGCGCAGCGCGGAGTCGCTCGCGACATTGGCGGCGCGCAGCCGCGCGATCAGCAGCCGCATCCGGTCGTGCATCCGCGCTTCCCATTCCGGCGCGGAGACCGCCTTGCGCCGACGCAGCAGATCGGCGAGGTCGCGCCGGATTTCTGCGAGCAGATGCTGCCGCAACGCCCGCGCGTCCACCGGCAGAATGATGCGATAGACGAGCGAGGTGAGCGCCGCGCCGGCGATGGTGGCGAGCGCGTTGTTCATGAATATCTCGGGCTCGAAGACCATGGGATTCGATGGCGCGACGAGAGTGATGAAGAACACGCCGAAACCGATGCCGACAAACATCAGGCGCGGCGCGGTCATGGCGGCGGCGCTGGCGATCAGCGGCGGCGCGAGCCACAGGACGAGCAACGGGAAGCCGGTGATCTGGGGCAGAACCCAGAGCAGGTAGAACAGGCCCAGCGCCGTCGCCAAGATCACGCCCCACACCATGTCCATGGCGTCGGCCGTCGGCCTTTCGCGCAGCGACATCAGGGCGACATTGGGCGCGACCGACGCCATCATGATCGCCCCGAACCGCGACCAGCCGAAGCCGAACCACAACGCGCCGGCGATGAGGACAGCAGCGCCGGCGCGCGCCGCGTTGAGCCAGGCCCAGCGCCAGTCGAGATGGGTGGCGTTGCGCAGAACGCGCGCGGGCGCGGCTGCGCTGGACAGCCCGAGCGCGGCGCGCTCCAGTTCTCCCAGCAGGTCGGCGAGGCGGTCGATCGCGACGACGGATCGCGGCGACAGTCTCTCCCCTCCCGCCGCGAAAATGGATTCGAGCCGCGCCCGCGACAGGCCGAGCCGGCGCGTCGCCTCGGCGAAGGCGGAATCGTCGCGCGCGGCCAGGGCGGCGCCCGCCGCGTCGAGCGCGTCCTCCGTGTCGCGCAGATTTTCCGCGAGAAAGGGCTCGGGCGCCTCCGCGGCGTCGAGCGCTTCCGACAGAGCCGGCGCCGCCGTCAGCGCGCCGTAAAAGGCGGCGCCGGCGTCGCGCAAGGCGGCGAGTCGCGCGCCCTGTTTCGGGCTTTCGGCGGCGGCGAAGGGGATCGAGGCCTCGAACGCGCCGACGCGAAGGGCCAGCGCCCGCCGCTGCGGTTTCAACGCAAGCCCCTGCCCCGGCCGCAGCGCGATCCGCGCATGGGCGAACAGGTCGGCCAGCATCGCGCGCAGCATCCTGTCGAGCCCGCGCGCGGCGCCATGGCCGCTCAGCAGCGCCCCGACCAGCGCCGAACTGGCGATTCCGAGCGAAACCACGGCGACGCGCGCCATGGCGAGAGTGAAGATCGATTCCGGCCGATCGACCGCCGGCATGGCGATGAGCGCGACGGTATAGCCGGCGAGCACCGCGCCATAGGAGCGGAAGCCGCGCAAAAGCGTCGAGGCCGCCGTGCATAGCGCCAGCCACAAGGCGAAGCCGAGCAGGAACAGCACGGGGGCCTGGGCGAACAGCGCCATCAGGATCACGCCGGCCGCGCCGCCGATCAGGGTGCCGCCGAGCCGGTAGAGGCTCTTGGCGAGAATCATGCCCTGGACGGGATTGGACACGATCAGGACCGTCGTCATCGCCGAATAGGGCGTGTCGAGCTGGAGCTTGAACGCGACCCACAGCGCGAGCAGCGCCGCGACCGCCGTGCGCGCGCCATGGACCCAGACAGTGGGGGCGGCCAGCGGCTCGAAGGCGGCGCGCGAAGCGGCCGCGAATCCGGCGCCGGCCGTCGTCGTCGCCGCGCTCATTTCCGGGCCTTCGCCGGCGCCGCCAGTTCTTCCTCCACCCGCGCGACATTGGCGAAAATCCGCGCGAAAACCCGCTCGCAGACCTCGATGTCGGCTTCGGCGACGCCCTCGAACAGGCGAGCCGCCATCCGATCGACGAGGTCCTTGGTCAGCTCGAAAATCTTACGGCCCTCCGCTGTGAGATGCAGCGTCTTGCCGCGCCGGTCGTGCGGGTCCTCGCGCCGCTGGACCATCCCACCCTCCTCCAGCCGGTCGAGCAATTGCGCCAGCGAGGGCCGCTCGATTTCGAGGATTTCGGCGAGGTCCTTCGGCCGGACGCCCTCGCCGAGCCGGCCAAGATAGAAAAGGGGCCGGCAGGTGGCGCTGGTCAGGCGGTAGCGCGAAACCTCGGCGTCCATGGCGGCGCGCCAGCGGCGAGGCAGCAGCAGAGCGGAGGCGAAGAATCGTTCGTAGATCATGGCCGATATCATTATGGTCCTAATTATTAGTCTACTAACTAATATCGGTCAGCGCCGCTGTCAAGAACGCCCTGCCCTTGCGCGCACTGGCCCCGGCGCCCAAATTCAAGCTTGGGGGGCTTTTCATTCAGCCAGAGAGGCCCAGATGACCAACGCCTCAACTCTCGCCGACAGCGACGTCCACGCCCCGACCCGGCGCGATTTCCTTTATATCGCCACCGGCGCCTTCGCCGCCGTCGGGACCGCCGCCGCCGTGTGGCCGCTCATTTCGCAAATGTCGCCGGACGCGCAGACGATCGCCGCCGGCGCCCCATTCGACGTCGATATCGGCTCCATCGCGCCGGGCCAGCAGATCTCGGTTTTGTGGCGTGGGCATCCGGTCTTCATCGTCAACCGGCCGCCCGCGGCGCTGGCGACCCTCAAGGACCCGAAGCTCGCCGCGCATTTGCGCGATCCGGATTCGGCGGTCGCGCAACAGCCGCCCTACGCCCGCAACTGGCACCGTTCGATCGAGCCGCAATGGTTCGCGGTCGTCGGCGTCTGCACCCATCTCGGCTGCATTCCGCTCTACGAGCCCAACAAGGGGCAGCAGGGCCCGGATTGGCCAGGCGGCTATTTCTGCCCGTGCCACGGCTCGAAATACGACCTCGCCGGCCGCGTCTACACCAATGTGCCGGCGCCCTATAATCTTCCGGTGCCGCCCTATCGCCTGGTCGACGCCAAGACCCTGCGCATCGGCGAAAATCCGCCGGGCCAGAATTTCTCGTTCGATTCGATCGTCCAGCTGTAACGCGCCTTCGCGCGGCGCGCTCACCGGCCTTGCGGCAAACCACGACTTGCGGAAACGCCGACAGGAATGCGCCGCGCGGCGCGGACTTCATTTTTCGTCGCAAACAGCGCGCCGCCGAAGCTTATTCCCAATTGTGATTGTTTCCAAAATCTTGACGTCCGGCTAAATTCATTGCGTAAAAATTCGCCCGCCCGGTCAAGGGCGTGTCTGGAGGAATCGCCAATGACCATTGCCCAGCCCGCCACGGGCTCCCCCAAGGGCTCTCCCTTGTCGTGGGCCGCTTGGATTCTCGTCGCGCTCGTCGGCGCCATTTCGCTCGGGACGGTCGCTCTCCATCGCGGCGAGACCATCAACGCGCTCTGGCTGGTGACCGCGGCGGCCTGCGTCTATCTCATCGCTTATCGTTTCTACAGCGTGTTCATCGCTGAAAAGGTGCTTCAGCTCGACGACGCGCGCGTGACGCCCGCCGTGCGCCGCAACGACGGCCTCGATTACGTGCCGACGGACAAATATGTGCTGTTCGGGCATCATTTCGCGGCCATCGCCGGCGCCGGACCTCTGGTCGGCCCCGTTCTCGCCGCGCAAATGGGCTATCTCCCCGGCACGCTCTGGCTGCTCGTCGGCGTGGTCTTCGCCGGCGCGGTGCAGGACATGGTCATCCTGTTCATCTCGACCCGCCGCGACGGCCGCTCGCTCGGCGACCTGATCAAGACCGAAATGGGCGAGACCGCCGGCATGATCGCGCAGTTCGGCGTGCTGGCGATCATGGTCATCCTTCTCGCCGTGCTTGCGCTCGTCGTCGTCAAGGCCCTCGCCGGAAGCCCGTGGGGCACGTTCACGGTCGCCTCGACCCTGCCGACCGCCTTGCTGATGGGCGTCTACAGCCGTTTCATCCGGCCGGGCCGCATCGCCGAAATGTCGATCATCGGCTTCGTGCTGTTGATCCTCGGCATCGTCTATGGCCAGACCGTCAGCCAGAGCCCGACGCTCGCCCCCTATTTCACCTTCAAGGGCCCCCAGCTCGCGCTCATGCTGATCGCCTATGGCTTCGTCGCCTCCGTGCTCCCGGTCTGGCTGCTGCTCGCGCCGCGCGACTATCTCTCGACCTTCCTCAAGATCGGCACGATCCTCGCGCTCGCCATCGGCATCGCCATCGTCAGGCCGGAACTGCATATGCCGGCGGTGACCAAATATATCGACGGGACCGGGCCGGTGTTCAAAGGCGCGCTGTTCCCCTTCCTGTTCATCACCATCGCCTGCGGCGCCGTCTCCGGCTTCCACGCCCTGATCTCGTCCGGCACCACGCCGAAAATGATCATGCGCGAGAGCGAAATCCGCACGATCGGCTATGGCGCGATGCTGATGGAAAGCGCCGTCGGCGTCATGGCGCTGATCGCCGCGACCCTGCTGGAGCCGGGCGTCTATTACGCCATGAACTCCGCCCCGGCGCTGATCGGGACCACGCCGGCGCAGGCCGCGCAGACGATCTCGTCCTGGGGATTCGCGGTCACGCCCGACATGCTGGCCGCGGCCGCCAAGGAGGTGGGCGAGCACACCATCCTGTCGCGCGCCGGCGGCGCGCCGACGCTCGCCGTCGGCATGGCTCACATCCTGTCGGGCTTCCTCGGCGGCTCGGCGGCGAAGGCCTTCTGGTACCATTTCGCCATCCTGTTCGAAGCCTTGTTCATCCTCACCACGGTGGACGCCGGCACCCGCGTCGCCCGCTTCATGATCCAGGACCTGCTCGGCCATTTCGTCCCGGTCATGCGTCAAACCCGGAACTGGGGCGCCAATATCGCCGCCACGGCGCTGGCCGTCTCCGGCTGGGGCTATTTCCTCTATCAAGGCGTCGTCGATCCGCTCGGGGGCATCAATACGCTTTGGCCCTTGTTCGGCATCGCCAACCAGATGCTCGCGGCCATCGCGCTCATTCTCTGCACCGCCGTGCTGTTCAAGATGAAGCGCGAACGCTACGCCTGGGTCACGGTCATGCCGACGATCTGGCTGATCATCTGCACGCTGACCGCCGGCTGGCAGAAACTGTTCGACGCCAATCCGGCGATCGGCTTTCTGTCCAATGCGCAGAAATTCTCGGCCGCTGTCGCCCAGGGCAAAGTGCTTGCCCCGGCCAACAGCATGGATGAGATGAACCGGGTGATCACCAATAATTACGTGGACGCCGGTCTCACCGCCATATTCATCGCAGTGGTCGTCGCGATGATCGTCGCGGGCTTCGTCACGATCCGCAACGCCCGCTCCAACCCCAATGTCACCACCAGGGAGGTGGGCGATGATCTGTCTGGATTGCAGCCCGTCAAGGCTTAGAGGAATAGGTCGCAAATTGCGCCAGACGGCCTCGCTCATGATCGGTCAGCCCGATTACGAGACCTATGTGGCGCATTGGAAGCAATTCCATCCCGATGAGACGCCGATGAACCGCACGGAATTCTTCCGCAACCGCGAGGAGCGGCGCTACGGCGGCGGCGTCTCGACCGGGGGGTTCCGCTGCTGCTGAAAGGAGCGGCGCTTTGAAAAAAGCGCCGCTTCTCGCTATGTAAGCCGAATGCGTGTTTCCGATCTCGACATTCTCATCGTTCCCGGCCTCGGGGGCTCGGGGCCCGATCATTGGCAGAGCCGCTGGGCGCAGAAGCTTTCCACAGCCCGCCTGGTCGAACAGGACGACTGGGTGAACCCGGCGCGCGACGCCTGGGTCGCAGCAATCTTACGCGAAATCGACGCCGCCGCGCGTCCGGTCGCCCTCGTCGGGCACAGCCTCGGCTCGCTCGCCGCCGCCAGCGCCATCGCGGAAACGCCGGCGCGCGAAAAAATCGCCGCCGCTTTTCTGGTCGCGCCGCCCGACCCGGACGCCGAAAAGCTGCCGCCCGGCCTGATTGACCCTGCCTTCAAGGAAAAAGCGCCGCAAACGGCGCTGGGCGTGCCGGGCGTCCTCGTCGCCAGCCGCAATGATTCCTTCGCGGATTATGCTTTTGCGGAGCAGCTCGCCCAGCAATGGGGGCTGGACCTCGCGGATGCGGGCGAGGCGGGCCATATCAACGCCGAAAGCGGCCATGGCCCTTGGCCCGAGGGCCTGATGCGGCTGGCGGGCCTCTTTTCCCGCCTGTCCCGGTAACCGCCCGCGCCGCCAATATTTCGCGGGGGGTGACTATCGAAAGCTCAAGCGCCGCGCGGGTCCGGCGCGGCGCTCCCATTGCGGCGTTCAGCTTGCGCGATGTTGGGTGATCGCCTTGGCCGCCAGCAGCGCCAGCGGAATCGCGACGATGAAGCCCGCGGCCGCGGCGATGAGAATATAGCGCATCGCTTCGAATTGCAGCGACGGGACCATGAGGACGACGATGATCAAAACCCCCGCGAGGGTAGCGCCGCCCATGACCCACAACAATGCCGCCAATCTAATCATCGTTGCCTCCTGCAAAGCCTACGGCGATGCGGTCAAATCGCCGTAGGCTTCTTCTCTCGCTTTTCCAGGGAGCGTAAAGGCGTCAATTTCACCGCCTTTGCGCCGCTGGTGGCTTGCAGCGTCGCGCTGGCCGCGATTGCGGTCGTTGACTTAAATCAATTTTGGCGCAATCGCGTCTTTTAGACGCAGAGGGAAGGAAATTCAGGCCGGACGAAAGACCTCGTCGGCGCGCGTCTCGAAGGCGAAAGCGAATTTCCGGAACGCGGCGTCGAACATCGAGCCCATCAGCGCCGCCAGCATCCGGCTGCGGAATTCATAAGCAATATAGAATTCGATCCGACACTTCCCTTCGTCCGCGTCGACGAAGCGCCATATGTTTTCCAGATGGCTGAACGGACCATCGACATATTCGACATCGATGCGCCGCGCCGCGCGGTTCAAGGTCACCCGGCTGGTGAATCGCTCCCGAATCGCCTTGTAGCCGACCTCCATCTCCGCAAGAACGACCTCGGCGCCGTCCGCGCCCGAAAAGCGTCGTTTGACCCGCAACGCCTGACACAAGGGCACGAATTGGGGGTAGGCTTCCACATCCGCCACCAGATCGAACATCTGCTGCGGCGTATGATTGACGACGTGGCTGGTGCGGAAGCTTGGCATCGGCGCCTCATCCGCGCGCGCCGCGCCGGCGCGCGCGCAGCCGTTCGAAATCCTCGCCCGCGTGATGCGACGAACGCGTCAGCGGCGAAGAGGCGACGAGCAGAAAGCCCTTGGCGTAGGCGATGGATTCATAGGCCTTGAATTGCTCGGGCGGCACGAAGGCCTTGACCGGATGGTGTTTGCGGGTCGGCTGGAGATATTGGCCGATGGTGAGGAAATCGACCTCGGCCGAGCGCAGGTCGTCCATCAACTGCAGGACCTCGTTGCGCTCCTCGCCCAGCCCCAGCATGATTCCCGACTTGGTGAAAATGTCCGGGTCCAGCTCCTTCACCTTCTGCAACAGGCGCAAAGAGTGAAAATAGCGCGCGCCCGGGCGGACGGTAAGATAGTTCGAGGGCACGGTTTCGAGATTGTGGTTGAACACGTCGGGCTTGGCTTCGACCACGCGCTCCAGCGCTCCCGGCTTGCGCAGGAAGTCGGGCGTCAGAATCTCGATGGTGGTTGACGGGCTCATCGCCCGGATCGCCGCGATCACCGCCGCGAAATGGCCGGCGCCGCCGTCGTCGAGGTCGTCGCGATCGACCGAGGTGATGACGACATGGCTCAGACCGAGCCGCGCCGTCGCCTCGCCAATATGGGCGGGCTCGCCGGCGTCGAGCGGCGCCGGGAGGCCGGTCTTGACGTTGCAGAAGGCGCAGGCGCGGGTGCAGACATCGCCCATGATCATGAAAGTGGCGTGCTTCTTGTCCCAGCACTCGCCGATATTGGGGCAGCCCGCTTCCTCGCAGACGGTGACCAGCTTGTTGGCCTTGACGATGGCGTTGGTCTCCGCCCAGCCGGGGGAGCCCGGCGCCTTGACGCGGATCCATTCCGGCTTGCGCGCGATCGGCTGGTCGGGCTTGTGCGCCTTTTCCGGGTGACGCGGGCGCGAATCGTCCTTCTTGCGGGGATCATCATTGAGAAGGTCGAGCACGACAGCCATCGCGAGGCTCCAGGAAATCTTTCGATTTCAAATAGACTCTAATGCGGCCGGCCGCAACGAATCGCTGAAGGAGATCGGCTTCCGCCACGCCGGGAATCGCCTCGGTCGCGCAGGCATGGTTTCGACCTCGCCGCGGCGCGCCCAGTTGTTCGTCTGGAAATATAGTTTTTGCGGGGGCTTGTTTTCCAGCCTGAAAGCCTTTATTTAACGAACATCGAACTTTTCGGTCGTCGAATTCGCGTTGCATCAACAGCGCAGCTATCGCTCCCCCAAAAAATCTCGATATCGCTAGACTCACTTCTTGAATTGAGTCGTTTTTTGCTCGCTTTAAGGAGAGTCAATATGGCTACGGGCACTGTAAAATGGTTTAATGGTCAAAAGGGCTTCGGCTTCATCCAGCCCGACGATGGCGGCACGGATGTTTTTGTCCATGTCAGCGCGGTGGAACAAGCCGGGCTCACGGGCCTGGCGGAAGGCCAGAAGATCAGCTACGAAATCGCAGTTGACCGCCGGAGCGGCAAGTCTTCCGCGTCACGGCTTCAGGTCGTCTGACGAGGGAATCGATTTCGCGCGCTTCGCTGGTCATGGATGTAATGGCGCGAGCCGTCGTGCGATCTGGAAGCCCTGGGCGACGCTCAGGGCTTTTTATTTGCGTTTTCGGCGCGCGAAACGGCGGATGCCGGGTCGTCGCAAAAAAATGCCGTGAAATTCAAAGAATTTAGAGGCGGTCACAATCGCTCGCCCCCGATGTCGTCGCCGATGGCGCGCTCGACGACGCAAGCGCCGGAACCTTCCGGAGAAGGATGACAGCACATGAGCAATTATCCGAAAAAGCCGGCCGCCGATCCGCCGTCCCGCCCGTTGCGCTCGCTCAGCCACAAATATTCGATCGGGTCCGTCGTGGTGTTGAGCGGCGGGTCCGATCAAACCGCCTTCAAGATCACCCGCCATCTGCCGGACGGCGGCTCCGGACCACAATACCGGATCAAGAGCGAGCGAGAGAACTACGAACGCGTTACGACCGAATCGCGCCTTACTCCACTGTCAAAATGACGCCAGGCCGACCTGCGAAACAGGGCTCCGCGCGGTGGCCGGAAAGCGAAATCGCCAGGCGTCGATCTCGGGAGACAGAATGGATAAATGGTCGGTCGAGCCGCTGCTTCTGACCTCGACGCGCTTTTCGACCTTTCGACAGGGCCAGATCCTTACCGGCGCGAGCGGCTTTTTCTTCCTGCGCGATGATCGCCTGTTCGTCGTCACGAGCCGGCATGTTCTCGTCGATAAAGCCAGCGGCCACTTTCCCGACAGCATTGAGATCGAACTTCACATCGACGGTGACGATCTGGCGAAAGCCACCGGCTTTTCCGTGCCGCTCTATGACGACGGAAAACCGGCCTGGCGACAAGGCGCCGATAAATCCGGCGACATCGACGTCGCGGCGATCGAAATCGAGCGCGAGGCCCTGCCGGACTCGACGATCTACCGCGCCTTCACGCCCGATCATTTGCCGGGCCCCTCCGAAACGATCGAAACCGGCGCATTTATACTGGTCGTCGGGTTTCCGCTCGGCTTCCACGACACCCTGCATCATTTGCCGGTGGTGCGTCAGGGCGTGATCGCGTCCTCCTTCGGGCTGCGCTTTCAGGGCCAGGGCTTTTTCCTGACCGACGCCCGAACACATCGCGGCGCGAGCGGTTCGCCGGTCGTGACCCGCGCGGTCAGCCGCGAAGGAGCCGCGCTCGATCCGCCATGGCTGCTGCTCGGCGTGCATTCGACCCGGTTCGACGTCGCGCGCGACCTCGACCGCGACGAGGCGCTGGGCCTGAATTGCGCCTGGTACGCCGATATTCTGATGACGCTCACGGAGTAATCCGGCGCCCGTCCTGTCCGGTCGGCGCCACTAAACCAGCTCCACTTCCGCCACGCCCGGAATCGCCTTGATCGCGCTGGAGGCTTGCGGATTGACGGGATAGCGGCCGGGCAGCCTGATTTCGACCTCGCGCTCGGGGGCGTCGAGCCGCAGCACCAGCGTCACCTCGCCTTCCGGCCGGCCCTTCAGCCGCTCCGAAAGGCGCGGCAAGGGCGCCGGATTGCGCAGAATAATGCGCAGGCCCTTCTGGATGCGCGCCGCCGCCTCGTCCAGTTTCTCGGCCATGGTGATGCGGGCGCGCACGTCTTCGCCATCGAGATTGGCCTGAAGCGTGACCAGCACGCAGGCGCCCTTCTCCAGCAGGTCGCGATATTGGTTCAGTCCTTCCTGAAACATAATCGCTTCATATTGCCCGGAAGGGTCGGACAGGGTCACGATCCCCATCTTGGACCCAGATTTGGTGCGGCGCTCGGCGCGGTCGAGCACGGTGGCGGCGAGTCGCCCCGCCGAGGCGCCCTGCTTCACCGCCCTCGCGAAATGGGCCCAATTATCGACCCGCAGCCTTTTCGTCACGTTCTGATAGGCGTCGAGCGGATGGCCGGAAATGAAGAAGCCGATCGCCTCGAATTCGCGGCGCAGACGCTCTTCCGCCGACCAGTTCTCGTAATTGGTCAGGCGCAGGGCCTCCGGCTCGGCGGCGCCGAACAGCGCCGACTGGCCGACAAGGCTTTCCTCCTGCGCGCGATTGGCAAGGGCGAGAATCGGCTCGACCGCGGCAAAAGCCTTGGCGCGGTCGCGCTCCAGCTCGTCGAAGGCCCCGGCGGCGGCGAGCGCCTCCAGCACCTTCTTGTTGACCTCGCGCGGATTGAGCCGGGCCGAGAGGTCGGACAGGTCGCGGAACGATCTTGCGCCGCGCGCCCGCACCAAAGCCTCCGCCTGCCCCTCGCCCACACCCTTCACCGCCGACAAGGCATAGCGGATCGTGAGGACGCCCGAGGCGTCGCGATGAACGTCAAAATCCACGCCGGAGCGGTTGACCGAAGGCGGCTCGACCTTGATGCCGAGACGCGTCGCCTCGTTGCGGAATTCCGCCAGCTTGTCGGTGTTGCTCTTGTCGAGCGTCATCGAGGCGGCGAGGAATTCGACCGGATGATTGGCCTTGCACCACGCGGTCTGATAGGCGACCAGGGCATAGGCTGCGGCATGGCTCTTGTTGAAGCCGTAATCGGCGAATTTCGCCAGCAGGTCGAAGATTTCATCGGCCTTGGCTTTTTCAATCCCACGCTCCACCGCGCCGTCCACGAAACGGGCGCGCTGCTTGTCCATTTCCGCCTTGATTTTCTTGCCCATCGCGCGGCGCAGCATGTCCGCCTCGCCGAGCGAATAGCCCGACAGGATCTGGGCGATCTGCATCACCTGTTCCTGATAGATGATGACGCCGAATGTCTCCTTCAGCACGGACTCGATTTTGGGATGGAGGTAATCGGCGTCCTCCTCGCCATGTTTCACGGCGCAATAGGTCGGGATATTGGCCATCGGCCCGGGACGGTAGAGCGCGACCAGCGCGATAATGTCCTCGAAACGGTCGGCGCGCATTTCGGCCAGCGCCTTGCGCATGCCCGCGCTTTCCACCTGGAACACGCCGACCGTCTCGCCGCGCCCGAGCATGTCGAAGGTTTTCTGGTCGTCGAGCGGGATTTTCGACAGATCGACCTCGATCCCACGCTGTTTCAGCAACGCGACGCAGGTTGAAAGCGTCGTGAGCGTCTTGAGGCCCAGAAAGTCGAATTTCACCAATCCGGCCTGTTCGACCCATTTCATGTTGAACTGGGTCGCCGGCATGTCGGATTTGGGATCGCGATAGAGCGGCGTGAGTTGATCCAGCGGCCGATCGCCGATGACAATGCCCGCGGCATGGGTCGAGGCGTTGGAGTAAAGCCCTTCGAGCTTCTGCGCGACCTCCAACAGCTGCCGCACTCGCGAATCCTGCTGCGCGGCTTCCTGCAGGCGGGGCTCGGAATCGATCGCCTGTTTGAGCGAGACCGGCGCGGCCGGGTTCTGCGGCACAAGCTTGGCGAGCTTGTCCACGAGGCCAAGCGGCATTTCCAGCACCCGCCCTACATTGCGCAACACGCCGCGCGCCAGGAACGAACCGAAGGTGATGATCTGCGCCACCCGATCCTCGCCATAGCGGCGGCGGACATAGGCGATGACCTCGTCGCGGCGGGTCTGGCAGAAATCGATGTCGAAATCCGGCATCGAAACGCGCTCGGGATTGAGGAAGCGCTCGAACAGCAGCGAAAAGCGGATCGGATCGAGATCGGTGATGGTCAGGGCATAGGCGACCAGCGAGCCCGCGCCCGAGCCGCGCCCCGGCCCGACCGGAATCCCTTGCGCCTTCGCCCATTTGATGAAGTCCGACACGATCAGGAAATAGCCGGGGAACTTCATCTTCTCGATGATCGAAAGCTCGAATTCGAGCCTTTTCCGATAATCCTCCTCGGTGTGGCCGGGCGCCGGGCCATGGGCGCTGATCCGGTCGGCGAGGCCGGATGCGGCCTGAGCGCGCAATTCCGCCGCCTCGTCGACGCCTTCGTTGAAATTAGGCAGGATCGGCTTGCGGGTGCGCGGCCGATAGGCGCAACGCAGCGCGATTTCGACGCTGTTCCGCGTCGCCTCGGGCAGGTCCGCGAACAAAGCGACCATTTCCGCGCGGGTTTTGAAGCGATGCTCGGGCGTGAGCTTGCGCCGGTTGTCCTGGCCGACGACGGCGCCGTCGGCGATGCACATGAGCGCGTCATGGGCGTCATAATCGGCGGCGACGGCGAAATAGGGCTCATTGGTCGCAACCAGCGGCAGGCCTTCGCGATAGGCCATGTCGAGCAGGAAGGGTTCGACCTTCTGCTCGCTTTCGAGCCCGTGGCGCTGGATTTCGATATAGAATCGATCGGCGAACAAGGGCGCCAAAGCGGCGAGCCGCGCCTGCGCGACCTCGGGCTTGTCGAGCGCGAAAGCGCGGTCGAGCGGTCCGGTCGGACCACCGCTCAGCGCGATCAGACCTTCGCTCGCCGCCGCAAGCTGTGCGATTCCGACATGGGGCGAATCGCCGGGATCGACCATGAGCCAGGCCTGCGAGACCAGCCGCATGAGATTGGCGTAGCCCTGCTCGCTTTGCGCCAACAGCACGATATTGCCCTTGCCGGCGTCCAGCGCCAGACTCTCGCCGCGCGTGCGAAAATTTTCCACGTCGCCAAAATCCAACGTGAGCTGGCATCCGACGATGGGCTGCACGCCCTCCTTCGCGAATTTTTCGGAAATCTCCAGGGCGCCGAACAGATTGTTGACGTCCGTCACCGCGACCGCGGGCTGGACGTCGGCGAGCGCGAGCTTCAGCAATTTGCTCACGCCGATCGCGCCTTCGCGCAAGGAAAAAGCGGTATGAACATGGAGATGAACGAAGCCGACTTTCTCGATCATCCGCTCGACCATTGCCCGCCTCCCACGCCTGAATTGGATTACGATAATGCGGCCGTGAACCGCAAAGGTCCCGCCCCAATATAATCTTTCGACAAAAACATGTGGATAACGTCTGTTTTCGTAATGTTCGCTTGATATTCTATATTTATTCCGATGACGACGAACTGTTCAAGATTTGTTGCCTTCATGACATATCACGTAAAAACAAGAGATTACGAAGCAGCATCCTGTGGATAAGCTGGGAAGCGCCTTGTGGATAAGTTGCGTGGCCGAACATCCGCTTTTGCGGCTAGATTGCGGCAATCCTGAGGTTTTACGGCGGTCAAGAGCGCCATAACGCATTGCACGCAAATGTGGCGGCAGGGCCACAGCCGGTTTCAGTTCACGGCATTTCCGCCAGCAGTCCGTTGCGCAAGGTCAGGCGCCTGTCCATGCGCGCGGCAAGGTCGACGTTGTGAGTCGCGATCAGCGCCGCAAGGCCAGTGGCGCGCACCAGCGACATCAGCGCCGAGAAAACTCGGTCGGCCGTTTCGGGGTCGAGATTGCCGGTCGGCTCGTCGGCCAGCAGCAAGCCCGGCGCATTGGCGACCGCACGGGCGATGGCCACGCGCTGCTGCTCGCCGCCGGACATTTCCGACGGCCTATGATTGGCGCGCGCCGCCAGGCCGAGATAATCGAGCAACTCCAGCGCCCGGCGCCGCGCCTCCTGGCGCGGCAGGCCGGCGATCATCTGCGGCGTCATGACATTTTCCGTCGCGGTGAACTCCGGCAGGAGATGGTGAAACTGATAGACGAAGCCGATTCGGTTTCGCCGCAGGGCCGTGCGCTGCGAATCGTTCAGGCCCGAGGTCGGCTGGCCCTCGATCTCGACCTCGCCGCCGTCCGGCCGCTCCAATAGCCCCGCGATATGGAGCAGGGTCGATTTGCCGGCGCCCGAAGGCGCAACCAACGCCGCCGCCTGGTGCGGCCACAGCACGGCGTCGGCCCCGCGGAGAATTTCGAGAAAGCCGTCGCCCTCGCGGTAGCGCCGCGTGACCCCGGTCAGTTTCAGCGTCGGCCGCCGAGCGTTTTTTGAAGCCTCGTCATTCATGGCGCAGGGCCTCGACCGGATCGAGCCGGGCGGCGCGCCACGACGGATAGAGCGTGGCGAGGAAGGACAGGCACAGGGTCAGCACGGCGATCCCACCGACCTCGTGAAGATCGAGCGACGACGGCAGTTGCGACAGATGGTAGATGTCGGCCGGGAACAGGTTGAGGTTGAAGGTCCGGTTCACGAAAGTGCGGATGTTTTCGAGCTGCAGCGCCAGCGGCACGCCCAAAGCCGTGCCGAGAATCGCGCCCGTGGCGCCGATGGAGAGGCCGGTAAGGATGAAGACGCGCAGGATCGAGCCGCGCGTCGCCCCCATGGTCCGCAGGATGGCGATGTCGCGGCCCTTGTCCTTGACCAGAAGAATCAGCCCCTGGACGATCAGCAGCGAGGCCACCGCGACGATGATCGCGAGAATGAGGAAGATCGAATCGCTCTCGACCTTGAGCACGTCGAAGAAGCTCTTGTAGCGCTGCCGCCAGTCCGTCAGCATGATCGGACGGGTGATGGCCTGGACGATCCGCTCGCGCACCGCATCGACCTTATCGGGATGGGCGACGAAGCCCTCGATGATATTGGCCTCGTCGGGGCGGTTGAAAAAGGCCTGGGCCTCGGCGAGCGGCATGAAGACGATCAGCTGGTCGAAGTCATAGAGGCCGGACTGGTAGATCGCCTTGACCGGATAGGCCTTGAGGCGCGGCGTGACGCCGAACGGCGTCTGCGCCCCTTTCGCGGTGAGGATCGAAACTTTGTCGCCGACCTGAACGCCGAGCGTCTCCGCCAGTTTTTCGCCGATCACCACGCCCACTTTGTCGTCGAAATGGTCGAGCGTCCCCTGCCGGACATTGCCGACAATGCCCGGCAGGCGCTTGAGGTCGGCCTCGGTCACGCCGCGGACCAGCGCCCCGGTCTGCTGCTGGGGCGAGGAAATGCCGGCCGCATTCTCCACCATGGGAAAGGCGAAGGTGATTCCGGGGATTTTCCTGAGCTGGGCCGTCACCTCGCGGTAATCGGTGAGCGGCGTGTCGATCGGCTGGATGAAAATATGGCCGTTGACGCCGATCAGCTTGGAAATCATCTCGTCGCGCATGCCGTTCATCACCGACATGACGACGATCAGGGACATCACGCCGACGGTGATTCCGGTGACGGAAAGCCCGGCTATGGCCGACGGCAGCCAGCGATTGCGGCGCGAGCGCATGTAGCGCAGGGCCAGCATGCGCTCATAGGCGCCGAAAGGCGCGGCGCCCGATCCTTCGGCGGCGGCGGCGCCGAATCGCGCAAAAAACCGGGTGAAATGGATCATGACCTCTCTTTCGACGCCCGTGGACCAAGATGGGCGCCGGCGAAAGGGGCCCGATGCGGCTCACGCGCCGGGACCGGCGCGTGAGCCGCAGATAGACCCGAATTGCGCGCAAATGAAGACCCCTTGCCCATGAATTGCCGCGCATTTTAGTCGTTTTCCAAACCGGCCCGCAATCCGGACGTGCAAGGTTAACTGCCGTAACGTCTGGAGCGAAAAGTGACCAACCCCCGTCTCTTCGAACTGGCGCGCATGCCGCTCAATGTGCGGGCGGCCCGCATCGCCGAATTGTTCGCCGAGGGAAACGAGGAAGGACCCGCGGCCCTCGGACGCGCGAAACGGCGCGCCGCGCGCCGCGAGGCGCTGCGCGGAACGCCTCTGGCCGACCTGCGCCGCAGGTTTCGCAGCCTGCGCCATTGGCTCTCGCCCCGTCATTTCGTCGAAGCCGCTCTGGTGCTCGCCTGCATGGCGCGCGACTGGGCGACCGACGGCGCAACGCCCTCGACCAAGGCCTGCGGCCAGCGGCCGCTGGGGTTCTGCGGACGCGCCGCGTCCCTTGCGCCCGATTATCTGATCGAGGCTTATTCGCGCGGTCTGAGCCCCCGAAATTTCCTCGGCGTTCCGACACTCTGGTCGCCGGCGACCCATGCCGTCCTGCGCCCCTGGGATTTCCCGCGCGGCATATCGGGCGCCGATTCGGCCGCCGTCCACATCAGCCTCGACCAGTCATTCGACCAGATTCTGCTGGCGAGCGCGCGGGCGTCCCGCGACGTCTGGCGCCATCCCGTCCTCGATCTCGCCCTCGGCGACCTTTACGACGCCGGATTCGCCCATTCGCTCGAAGTCCGCGACGCGGACGGCGATCTGCTCGCCGGTTTGATCGGAGTCGCAGTCGGCGGCGTCTTCACCATCGAACGGCTGTTCGCCCGCGACGAGGAGGCGCTGGCGCGCGGCGTGAACAACCTTGCTTTCCAGTTGCAGCGCTGGAATTTCGCGCTAATCGCGATCAAGGCGCCCTCCGAGCTCGCCCTGCGGCTGCGCTGCGCCACGATGACCCGCGCCGCCTATGCAGCCGAACTCGCCAGCAACGGCTGCGGCGGCCGTCACGGACGCTGGCGCATGTCCGACGACCTGCGCCGCCCCGCGAGCCTCCTCGGCGATTATGCGATGGGCGCGTGATATCGACGCTCCCACGTCGTCATCGCGAGCGCAGCAAAGCAATTCATCTCTCAACACACTGAAAGCACGACAGGATTTCTCCGCCACAGCGAGCGCCTGATGACTCGGATCGGCGATTTTGGCGCCGGTCAGCCGGCCGCCCGAAGCAGGACGACGGCGTAAAAGCCGTCCGTATCATGGCGCGCGGGGGTGAGCCGAAGGCCCGGGCCGTGAGGCGAAGCGGCGGCGTCGAGACCGGCGAGACCCGCCTTGGCAAGGCTTTCCGCCGCCGGCTCGGCTGCGAAATCAATGTGGCCGGCGAGAAAGGCCGCGATCCGGTCCTCGTTTTCCTCGCACAGCAGCGAACAGGTGACATAAACGAGGCGGCCGCCCGGCTTCACATAAAGCGCGGCGCGAGCGAGCACATCGTCCTGCGCCTTGATCCTCTGCTCCAGCGCGCCGGGCCTGATGCGCCATTTGGCGTCGGGATTGCGCCGCCACGTGCCGGTCCCGGTGCAGGGCGCATCCACCAGCACGAGATCGCAGGCGCCGGCGAGGTCGCCTGCGGGATCGTGATTCGGCCCGCGCGGCGCGCGGACCTGGACATTGCGGGCCCCCGCCCGCTCCAGCCGGGGAAAGATCGGCGTCAGCCGCCGGCCGTCGGAATCGGTGGCGTAAATCTGGCCGCGATTTTCCATGTCGCCGGCCATTGCGAGGCTCTTGCCGCCGCCGCCGGCGCACAGGTCGAGAACCTGCTCGCCGGGCGCGGCGCGCGCGATGCGCGACGCGATCTGCGAACCCTCGTCCTGGATTTCGACCAGCCCGCGCGCATAGGCCGGCTCGCCCGACAGCGCCGTCGCCCGTCCGTCCGCCCCTTGCGCGATTCTCAAGCCCAGCGGCGCGAAACGGCACGCCTGCGCGCCGAGATGCGCCAGTTCTTCGAGCGACTGCTGGCGCGTCGCCTTCAGCGCATTCACCCGCAGATCGAGCGGCGCGCGGGCGGCGAGCGCCCGGCCTTCCTCGACGGCTTTTTCGACAAAGGCGCGGGCGAAATGAGGCGCCAGCCATTCGGGGAAGTCGCCGGCGACCCAGATCGGCGCGCCGGAAAGATCGGGCGCCGCGAGCGCCGCTTTCTCGTCCTCGCTCAATGGCGCGGGCGCATGGCCCTCGCCACTGAAATGGCCGGCGATCTCTTGCGCGCTCAGGCCGCGCGCCAGAAGGAGCGCGCCGATCATTTCCGCACGCGGCGTCTCCGCCTTCATGACCCAGCGCGCCGAGGCGCGGCGGCGCAGGACGTCATAGACCAGCGAGGCGATCCCCGCCCGGTCCTTCGACCCGGCGAAACGATGGGCGAGCCCCCAGTCCTTCAGCGCGTCGGCAGCGGGGCGACGACGCGTCTCAAGATCGTCAAGAACTTCAATCGCGGCGGCGATCCGGGCGGAGGGGTGCATGCTGGCCTTGAGGAGAAGGAACGACGCCAAGCCGGCGCCTCACGGGCGGCCGTCGTTTCACACTCGGGACGCCCAGGCAAGAACGAATTGGCGTGTCGCGCGATGGCGGCGCCTCAAAGAGAGGATGTGGAAATCGACGAAAATCGGCGGCCTTTTTGCGAAAACGACGCGAATTCGGCAAAAATCGCGGGGCTATAAGGCGGAAATCGCCAGCGTGCGTCGACGGCCTCTATCGACGAGATCGCGTTTTGCGCACGGGCGCCGGCTGAAAGGGCGCCGATTAACTCTTGGCATTGTCGCGGTGCGCCGTCATCTTCGCGGCGGGGGCCGCGCTCGGGAGCATTGGGATGAAACCCTTCTGGACAAAGCCGCGATCAAGCCCGCCGATCCTTCCGCTGGCTTTCGCGATCCTGCTGGTCGGGGGAGCGGCGCTCGCCAAGGCTCCGGAGCAGAAGTACGAACCTCTGCCCGCGCCGTCGGTCACCGAACAGAGCATCGAGATCGGCGGCCGCAAGCTCGGGTTCAAGGCGACGGCTTCGGCCGTGCCGGTCAAGGATGCTCGATCGGGCGAGGTCCTTGCCGAAATCGCCACCCTCGCCTTCACGGTCGAACCGCCGAAGGCGGAAGCGGGCGGCGGCGGCGGCGCCGCTTGTCGTCCCATCGTCTTCGCTGTCAATGGCGGCCCTGGGGCCGGGTCGGCATGGCTCAACCTCGGCGCCATCGGACCCTGGCGCCTGCCCTTCGCCGGCGCCGTTCCGTCCACGCCGCCGCGCCTCGTGGACAATCAGGAAAGCTGGCTCGACTTCGCCGATCTCGTCTTCCTCGATCCGCCCGGAACCGGCTACTCGCGCCTGCCGACCAATGAAGCCGCGCGAAAGAGATTTTTGTCGGTGGACGGCGACATCGACATGCTCGCCGTCGTCATCCGGCGCTGGACCGTGCGGGAGCATCGCCAAGCCTGCCCCAAATATCTGCTTGGCGAAAGCTATGGCGGCTTCCGTGCGCCCAAAATCGTCCGCGTCTTGCAGGAAAAGGAGAATATCGGGATGGATGGCCTGATCCTGCTGTCCCCGGTCCTCGACTTCTCCTGGATCCATGGCCGCAACAATCCGCTGCTCGACGCCTCCCGCCTGCCATCGCTCGTCGCCAGCCACACGGGCGCAAAGGACCGCGCCGCTTTGGCCGAGGCGGAGGCCTATGCGCAAGGCGACTACCTCGCCGATCTGCTGCGCGGCCCGCGGGACAAGGCTGCGCTGGAGCGAATCGTCAGCCGCCTCTCGGCCATGACCGGCCTGGCGCCCGAAAAACTGCGTCGGCTCGGCGGCCGCGTCAGCGCCGAGGATTGGACGCGCGATTCGGACCCTTCCGGCCGCACCGTCGCGAGCTTCTATGACGGCGCCACGCGCGGCCTCAGCCCGGACCCGAGGCGGCCTCCGTCCGAGTGGGCCGACCCCGTGCTCGACGCGCTGCGCGCGCCGTTGGCCGAGGCCATGGAGCAGGTCGTGACGGGAAGGCTCAAATGGCCGGTCGGCGATTCCAAATATGAAATTCTGAACGACAAGGTTTCGGAAAGCTGGGACTGGGGCCATGGTCGTCTCGGCCAGGAATCCCTGTCCGATCTTCACCGCGTCATGGCGCTCGATCCTCGCATCAGGGTTCTTGTGGCGCTGGGCCTCAACGATCTCGTGACGCCCTATTTCGGGACTTGCCTGCTGCTGGCTCAGAGCGCGGACATTGGTTCGCCGGAGCGGATCGATCTTCTTGCACTCGCCGGGGGCCACATGTTCTACGCCGAGGACGGCTCGCGCGCCGCCTTCCGCGATGCGGCGCGCAAAATGATCGAGGGAAAGTAACGGCCTTCCTCGTCCCACGATCCAGCGATGAGGCGCCAGCCGAAGGCATCATTCCGAACACTCGCTGCATTGTCGGCTTCCGGCGGATAGCGGAAGATCGCCCCCCCTCCCGCAAGGACTGCGTGCCTCATAAACCGGACGTTCCGCCCGCGACCGCTTTCCGACCAGCCCTTGAGAATGTGCTGTCTGTTCGGTTCGATCCGTCGAAGAGAGGAATTTGCGGCACGACCTGCTTCTGCTTGGGGAGAAGAATCTCACCGGTCCATCGAGCGCAAGGCCTGCCTGCGGCACGCGGACGCGATGATGAAGGAGGCGTAGCTCCAGGTCAGGTTCAAAGCCGAAGTCGGCGCGCCGTCGATATGGGAAAACTGCTCCGCGAGAACGCCCGATTCCGGCGCGAACCGGCGCACCGTGGCCATGACCGCGTCGCCGCGCTCGATCAGGACCCGCGCCAGCCTTTCGCGAAACTGCGGCCGGAGCGCCTCCTCGCCCAGGACCCAAGCCTCCTCGCCCAGCATTTCGGCGAGGCGTTCGCGATTGTAGAGCGAAAGAGCGATTGGTTCGCCGGTGGCGGCGGCTATGGCAAAACGGTAGTAGAATTCAGCCGCGCCGAGCGTGGAAAAGTAAAAAGCGCCGCCCGTGAAATAAACGTCGCCGTCATAGCGCCCGTGCGCAATTCCGCATTCCTTCGGCCGGTTGCGATTGATGAGATAGGCGCCATCGAAGAGTTGTTCGAGCCTGGCCAAAGTCGCCAGGGCTTTGGGATCGGCGGGACTGTGGGGACCGCTCAGCCGGGCCGCCTGGACCACGCCAAGGATGGCGGCGAAATCGAGCCGCATGGTCGGGGTGGGTTTCAGTGACGGATCGGGGAGCGGCGTCAGATAGGCGCCGGCGCCGGCGTCGAAATACTGATCGAGCGTTCGCGCCGTCTCCTGCGCCGCCAAGGCGCAATTTTCGGCGCGGCGCGCGTCGGCGAGCGATTGCGCCCATTCGGCTCCATCGCTCAGGACCGCGAATTGTGCGATCTGGGTGTGATAGTGGCGGCGACGATGCTCTTCCCAAATGTCGTAGCAGGGCTCCCGCCAATATTTGAGCGTATAGTCGAGATCGTCTTCGATCAGGGTCCGCATGGCGGCGATCGGCAGAAGCGGACGGAGGCTTTCGTTGCGCCAATAGCGCATCAGGGCGAGCGCCCGCAGCGCCGGGCCGTCATTCTGCGGACGCGACCATTGCAGAATGTCCAGCCGTCCGTCGGCGGTCAGACGCGCCTCGCCGAGCACGCTCTCGCCATGGATATCCGCCATTTCCTCGCGCGTGCGCACATATTTGACATGGTCCGGCAGGACGCCGGCGCGTTCTTCCTCGTCGTGCGGATTGGCGCGCCCGTCGAGCTGGCCCAACGCCAGACTGAATTCGACGAATTCCCCGAAAAGCCTCAGGCCCTCGTCGCCTAATGACCCGTCCTCGATGAGGTAGCGCAGGCCGTCGACGACCACGGAGGAATCGCGCAGCCAATGGAAGAAATAATCGGGATTTTCGGCGAGATCGGTGGAAGCGAGGATGGAGCCGCGCGCCGGACGGATGGTCTGACCGTAATTGGGGCGATGCTTGACCAGATGCGTCGCCGAAATGGCGCGCGGCATGAGTTCGGCGCAGCGCCGATATTGGCGCGCCAGCCAATCGTCCAGTCCTTGTGTCCAAGGCTCAGATCGCGGCTTGCTCATCGAGGACCTCATTCCGAAGACTGGCGACCGCCTTTCGGAAATCCTGCTCAGCCGGCGGCGCGGCGCTGGGCCAAGCTTTCACGTTGCGGTTTGCGGGTCAAACAGAGAATGCGCCGAAAGAACGGATCAGCGCCTTGCGATCCGGCAATATTGACCAGGGTCGAAGCGGAAAGCTCCTCGCTGAAAATGTCGAACAATGCCTTCCGCGACACGAGGGAGAGCGAATCGATGGCGGAATCGACGATGACCCAGAGCGGCTTGTGCAGCAGCACGCGGGCGAAGGCCACGCTCTGCTGCTCCGCGTCAGTGAGGTTCTGGTCCCAGCGTCCGCTCTCGTCCAGGCGGCCGACGAGGTGGGAGAGGCCCATCCGCGTCAGGGCGGCGTCGAACTGCTCCGCAGCGAAGATTTCCGTTTGCGCCGGATAGGCCAGAATCTCGCGCAAGGAGCCATCGGGAATATAGGGGCGCTTGGGCATGAACATGATCCGGTCATCCGACGGCAAGGCGATGCGCCCGGAGCCCCAGGTCCACAGGCCGGCCATTGCGCGAAACAGGCTGGTCTTGCCCACCCCCGGCGCGCCGACGATCAGCACATGCTCGCCCGCGGCGATTTCCACATGGGCCTCGTCGAACGTTATGCCGCCCGACCGTGACATGACCGTGAGATCGTCCAATAGCAGCCTGTTATCCGGCGAGACCGTCAACTCGATGCGGGGGCCGCCGCCGCCGATGCGGTCCATGGCCCCCAGCGCGCGACGAAAGGCGGCGACGCGCAACAGAGTGGCGCGCCAGTCCGCGATCACGCCGACATTGTCGACGAACCAGCGCAAAGACTGCTGCACCTGATCGAAGGCCCCGACCGCCATCAGCAGCCCGCCAAAGGTGAGGTTTCCGGCGAAATAGGCGGGCGAGGCGACGACGATCGGCGCGACGATGGTGAACCAGCCGTAGCCGGCAGTCACCCAGGTCAGCCGGGTGGTGACGCTGATCACCTGGCGCAGGATGACGAGAAGGCGGTCGAGCTGGGTGTTGAGCTGGGTCGATTCTTCGTTCTCGCCGCGATAGACGGCGATGCCTTCGGCGTGATCGTTGGCGTGCACCAGGGCGAATCGCAGGTTGGATTCGCGCGCATAGCGCTCGGCGTTGAGCTGAATGAGCCGCCGTCCGGCGCGCCAGGACAGCAATGAGGCCGCGCCGGCGTAAGTGAGCGCGGCCCAGACCATATAGCCGGGAATGCTGAAACGGGCGCCGCGGAACGACAGGACCACGCCCTCCGACAGGCCCCACAGCACGCCGATGAAACAGACGAGCAGCAGCGCGGCCTGCAGCAGGCCGACGCCGAGATCGGTCGAGACGTCGGAAAGATGATTGGCGTCCTCGTGGATGCGCTGGTCGGGATTGACGCCGATGGCCCCCGCCCCGGCGATGAGAAACGCGCGGCGGGGCGTCAGCCATTCAGAGATGAGGTCGCGCGTCAGCCCTTCGCGCAATTTCATCTTCATCGTCATGCTCAGCCACCTCTGAGCGACATTGAGAGCGAGCAGCGCGCCGGCGATGAAAACGTAGAGCAGGAGCTGCCGCCCAAAGCCGGCGATGTCCTTTTCGGAGAGAGAATCGTAAAAGGCCTTCGTCCATATGTTCAGGCGGATCTGCATGCCGGCGGTGGCGCCGACGACGGCGAGTAGCCCTCCCGCCAGGCTCAGAAGGGCGGCGCGCTGCGGCGAAGCGCCGAGGGCCCTCAGCAGGAGGCGCGCCAACGCGACGAAGCCGTCGTCCTGCGACTGCTTCTCGACCGCGGCCTCAGGAGCGGCGCCAGCATGTTCCGCCATCGATCCTCGACCGCTACCGTCGCCTCGCCAAGCGCCCGCTTTTGCATAATCCAGCTGCCTATAACATCATTGGCCGAGGCGTCGGGCAAGCGGGCAGGACGGGATTCGGGCATGGACTTGAACTGGATCGAAAAACTTCTCGCCAGAATGACCCTCGAAGAGAAACTTGGCCAGATGACCATGTCGCCGGCAGGCGCGGCGGCGACGGGACCGATTCGCGGCGAGGCGACGACGGAAAGCGTTCGCGCCGGCAAGGTCGGCTCCCTGCTGAATCTCTGGGGCCGGGAAGCGACCGATCGTTTCCAGAAGCTCGCGGTGGAAGAAACGCGGCTCGGCATTCCCCTGTTCTTCGGCGTCGATGTCCTGCACGGCCACCGGACTGTCTTTCCCATTCCCCTTGCCGAGGCGTCCGTGTTCGATCCCGATCTTTGGGAGCGCACGGCGCGGGCGGCGGCGCGGGAGGCCGCGGCCGACGGCGTCGATCTGACCTTCGCGCCCATGCTCGACACAACCCGCGACCCGCGCTGGGGCCGCATGGCCGAAGGCTTCGGCGAAGACCCCCTGGTCGGCGCGCGCTTCGCCGCCGCCAAGGTGCGCGGCTTTCAAGGCGGAGATCTCGCCTCGCCGGGCGCGCTCGCCGCGACCGCCAAACATTTCTGCTGCGGCGGCGCCGCGCTGGCGGGGCGCGAATATGCCGCCGCCGACATGTCCGAACGAACTCTGCACGAGACCTATCTGCCGCCGTTCCGCGCCGCCGTCGAAGCCGGCTGCGCCGCCATCATGTCGGCCTTCAACTCGCTTGGCGGCGTCCCGATGACCGCGCATGTTCCGTTGCTGCGCTCATATTTGCGCGGAAAGCTCGGATTCGACGGTGTGATCATGAGCGATTACGCCGCCATTGAAGAGCTGATCGACCATGGCGTCGCCGCCGACCGCGCCGAAGCGGCGGGCCTGGCGCTGAAAGCCGGCGTGGATATCGACATGGTGAGCGGCGTCTATCTTGCCGCATTGCCTGAAGCGCTTTCGCGCGGTCTCGCGGAATTGAAGGACATTGACGCGGCGGTGCGGCGAATCCTCACCCTCAAGATGAAACTCGGCCTGTTCGACGATCCCTACCGCCGAACGAAAGGGGCGCGCTCCGCATCGCGTGCGGCGAAAAAACTCGCCCTCGACGTCGCCCGGCGCGCCATCACCCTCCTCGCCAATGACGGGATCCTGCCGCTCGGCGAGAACATCCGCCGCATCGCCGTGGTCGGTCCGCTCGCCGAGGCGCGAGAGGAAATGGTCGGCCCCTGGACGCTGGCGGGCGACCCGCGCCAATGTGCAACCATTCTCGACGGCTTGCGCGCCGCCCTTCCGGAACGCGAAATCCATTGCCAGCTGGGCGTGACCATCGCCGGCGACGATGAAAGCGGCATTGCCGCGGCGCGGGCGCTTTGTCAGAACGCCGACGCCGCCATTCTCTGCCTGGGCGAGGCCGCAAACATGAGCGGCGAGGCGGCGAGCAGGGCGCGTCCCGAACTTCCGGGGCGCCAGCGCCAACTGGCGGAAGCCGTGCTGTCGAGCGGCCGTCCTGTCGTCGCCCTTCTCTCATCCGGCCGGCCTCTCATCGTTCCCTTTCTCGCCGAGCGCGCCCGCGCCCTGGTCGCGACCTGGTTTCTCGGCGCAGGCGCCGGCGAGGCGATCGCCGAGGTTCTGACCGGACGATTCGATCCAACCGGGCGGCTTCCCGTCACCTGGCCGCTGGACGTCGGTCAAATTCCGGTCTTTTTCGCCGAACGGCCCGCCGCCCGGCCGGCCAATCCGACCGATCCCTTCACCAGCAAATATATCGATTTGCCGAACGAACCTCTTTTTCCCTTCGGCCATGGCCTGTCCTACGCCCAGGTCAAACTGGACAATCTGCGCCTCGCCCACGCCGAATTCCGGCGGGGCGACCGCATCCGGGTTGCAATCGACGCGCAGAACCTTTCCGACCGGCCAGCGTTCGAAACCATATTCCTCTTTTCGCGTGATTGTGTCGCCACTGCCGCGCCGCCGGTGCTGGAGTTGAAGAATTGGGCCAAGGTGAAACTGGCGGCGCGGCAGAAAAGGACCGTTCGTTTCGCTCTCGCAGCCGAAGACCTGTCCTGCCTCGACGCCGATCTTCGGCCGATGCTGGAGCCGGGCGATTTCGACATTTTCGTCGGCCTCAACGCCGACCGGCGATTTCTTCTTTCCGCCCCCCTGCGCTGCCTGGACTGATCGGCTGACCCTGCCGCGAGTTTCCGCCAAGGCGCAAAGCCGCCCTTGCCGGAGGCTCTTGCGACCTTCCGCTTCGAGCCGGAAGCAGACCGTTGAGGGACGGCCGCTTACCGCCCATCTCGGACATGCGCCGAAGTCTTGATTTTCCAGTGCGCCGATCAACCCCGGCGTTCCGCGCTCGTCCGCGACGGCGCGCCCCCTCAGTGCCCGGTCGGATAGTTCGGGCTTTCTCGTGTGATCGTCACGTCGTGGACGTGGCTTTCGCGCAAGCCCGCGTTGGTGATGCGGACGAAGCGGGCGCGGGTCTGGAATTGGGGGATCGTGGAGGCGCCGACATAGCCCATGGCGGCACGCAAGCCCCCGGCGAGCTGGTGCAGGATCGGCCCGACCGGGCCGCGATAAGGCACTTGTCCTTCAACGCCTTCCGGCACCAGTTTCATCTGATCCTTGATGTCCTGCTGGAAGTAGCGGTCGGCCGAGCCGCGCGCCATGGCGCCGACCGAGCCCATGCCGCGATAGGCCTTGAACGAGCGGCCCTGATAGAGGAACGTCTCGCCCGGCGCCTCCTCGGTCCCGGCCAGCAGCGAGCCGATCATCACCGAATCGGCGCCCGCCGCGATCGCCTTGGCGAGATCGCCGGAATATTTGATGCCGCCGTCGGCGATCACCGGCACGCCGGCCTTTCTCGCCTCGGAGGCCGCTTCGAGCACCGCGGTAAGCTGCGGCACGCCAACGCCCGCCACCACCCGGGTGGTGCAGATCGAGCCCGGGCCGATGCCGACCTTGATGGCGTCGGCGCCGGCGTCGATCAGGGCCTTGGCGCCCTCGGCGGTGGCGATATTGCCGGCGATGACCGCGACCGCATTGGAGATGCGCTTGATTCGGGCGACCTGGTCGAGCACCGATTGCGAATGGCCATGGGCGGTGTCCACGACAACGCAGTCCACGCCAGCGTCGATCAGCATTTCGGCGCGCTCGAAACCCTTGTCGCCGACAGTGGAGGCGGCGGCGACCCGCAGGCGGCCGGCGTCGTCCTTGCAGGCCGAGGGGTGCAAAGTGGCCTTTTCGATGTCCTTGACCGTCACCAGCCCGACGCAGCGGTAATCGGCGTCAACCACCAGCAGTTTTTCGATGCGGTGCTGGTGCAGGAGGCGGCGGGCCTCGTCCTTGGTCACCCCTTCTCCCACCGTGACGAGTTGTTTCGTCATCAGTTCCGAGACCGGCTGGTCCGGATTGTCGGCGAAGCGCACGTCGCGGTTGGTGAGAATGCCGACCAGCTTGCCCGGCTTGTTGTCGACGCCGCGCACGACCACGGGAATGCCGGAGATCGCATTGCGGCTCATCAGGCCGAGGGCGTCGGACAGGGTCTCGTCGGGGAAAATGGTGATCGGATTGACCACCATGCCGCTCTCGTAACGCTTGACGCGGCGGACTTCCTCCGCCTGGTCGGCAGGCTCGAAATTGCGATGGATGACGCCGATGCCGCCGGCCTGAGCCATGGCGATGGCGAGGCGGGCCTCTGTCACCGTGTCCATGGCAGAAGACATGATCGGCAGGTTCAGTTCGATGTCCCGCGTCAGGCGGGTCTTTATGGAGACGCCGGACGGCATGACCTCGGAATGACCTGGACGCAGCAGCACGTCGTCAAAGGTCAGGGCTTCGGTCAGTTGCGGGAAACCGTTCATTGCCAGCTCCATCGGCGAAAAAGGCGCCGACCAATTCATTGAAGCGGCGGCCATTCGAGTTGGCGCGTGCTCATAGCATTTCTTTTGGCGGTTTCAAACCTTAGCGCGGCGCCAATCAAATATTATCGGGCGCGGGCGCTTAATGGGCGTGGAAAAGGGCCTGGAGCCACGAGAATGTCGAATCGGGAGCCGGACTATGCCGTGGCGGTGGTTGGCGCCGGCGCGGCGGGCGCGGCGCTTGCTCTCGTCCTGGCGCGCCAGGGCGTCAAAACCGCTACCTATCGGCGTGGCGATGCGCGGCAATCTCTTCGTCTATCGCGCGGCGGACGATCCCTGGATCGAGCGAATGAAGGCCTCGCCCGAACAGGAACTCCGCCGGATGATTGACCGGCCTCGGCCGCCTGATCGACGATTTCGCCCTGGACGACGCGCCGGCCTTGCGGTCGGTCAATCGTTATCGGAACGAGAATGTGACTCGGCCCGGCGTGGTTCTGATCGGCGATTCGTTCGCAACCGCCTGCCCCGCCAGCGGCTCCGGCCTCGACAAGGTCTTTTCCGGCGTCGCCCGCCTCGCCGTTTATCTGTCAGAATGGCTGGCGACGCCGGGCATGGGCGCGGAAAAGATCGCGCGCTTTCTATGCCGATCCGCAAAAGCGCGCCACCGACGCCGCCTCTTTGGCGCGCAGCCGCCAATTGCAGGAAATGTCCGTCGCCCCCGGCCTGCGCTGGCGGCTGCGCCGCGGCCTCGGCTTTCTTGCCCGGACCGCGCGCAGAGGCCTGCGCGCGGCGTTGCCGTTCGAGACGCCGCAAGTCCTCGCCGTCGCGCCGCATCGCGAAGCCTGACGAGGCGCGAGCGCCTTACCGCCGTCATTGCTTGGCTTCGCTCGCAATGGCGGCGTAGGATCGGACCAAGCGTTTCGTCCGCTGATGGCGCCGGCTCGAACCCGGCCGCGAGCGCTGTTTACGGTTAAAGCTAACCAATTCTTTAGACTTGCGCCGATTTGCCGCCGACTTCAGGCATGATGGAGCTGTGACCTTCCCGATTACGAACGGTCGAAACCCGTTGGAATGCGTTATGTCTGCCAATCTGCTCAAATGGCGCGCCGACGGCGCCGCCCATTTCGGCCGCCGCCCCTATCGCCGCTCGATGAGCGTGCTCATCTCCTCGCCCAAAATGTCGGCCGCCCATCACAGCGACGTCCCCGGCCAGAGCCTGTGGCAGGCGCGCGAGCGCAAGCGCGCCTGCCCGCATCGCGTGGTCAATGGCGATTGCGTCAACATATCCTTCACGACCGAACATTGGACCGACGAATTGCGCGCCGGCTATGCGGTGGATTACGCCAACGGCGTGCTGAGGCCCTGGTTGGGCGGCCACGATTTGTCGCGCCGCACACCGGCGCAACTCGCGATGACCATCGATTTCCGCGTCGATCCGTCCGCCCCCGGCGGCTTTGTCGACATCGAGCCCTGCCGGGTCGCGCGATGACCGAACCGGCGATCACCGCCCGCACGCTGGCGAGCCCCGCCGCGATCGAAAGCCTCGCGGCCGAATGGCGGGCGCTCGAAAAGGCGACGCCCGAGGCGACCGGCTTCCAGGCGCCGGCGTGGCGGCTGTGCTGCGAATCGGGCAAATCCGCCGCGCGGCTGGTCGCCGTTCGCGAGAACGGCCGGCTGGTCATGCTGCTGCCTTTGCAGATCGACCGCATGCGCGGGACGGCGGTCGCCCGCTGGCTCGGCGAACCGCTCGCCCAATATGGCGACGCGCTCGCTTTGCCCGGACCGCGCCGGCCGGACTGGCTCGCCGCGGCCGAGGCTGAAATCGGCCGCTGGGGCGACATCGATCTGCTCGCCCTGACCCGGCTGCGCGCCGATGGCGTTCTCGCCGCCTGCGGCGCCCCTCTCGTCCTGGCCAGCGCGTCTCGATTCGCCGCGCCCTTCGTCGACCTTGGCCGCGCGCCCCGGCGCCATCGCAGCATCGAGCGGCGAATGAAAAAGCTCGCGTCGCACGGCGAATTGCGCCTCGAAGCCGGCGCCGGCCCGCAGGATCGCCGCAACGCCGCCGAACAGGCGCTGGCCTTCAAGAGCGAATGGCTGCGCCGCCAGCGACGGTCCAGCGCCTCGCTGGCGGACCCCGACGTCGTGGCCTGCGCGCTGGCCCTGGCCGAAAAAGGCGTGCTCTGCGTCCACAGATTATGGGCCGGCGAAAGGCTCGTTTCCGTCGAGTTGGGCCTGCGCCGCGAGGACGCCTATCGCTCGCTGATCGCCGCCTATGATTCCGATCTGGCCGATTGCTCGCCCGGCCACGCCTTGACCTTGCTTCTCATGCCCCTGCTCGCCCGGCAGGGCGTCAAACATTTCGACTTCCTGCCGCCGGCGGACCCCTACAAACTGGCCTTCGCCACAGGCGCGACGACGATGGGCGCGCTCTATCGGCCGTTCAACGCCCGGGGCGCGGTCGCCGCATTCGCCCTCGCCCGCTTGCGGCCGCTCGCCAAGGATGCGGTCCATGCGCTGACCGATCCCGGGCTGCCGATAGGGTCCATGCTCCGCCATCTTGCGCGCGCCGCGGCGCGCTCCGACCGAGCTTGCGGCGAGTCTTCAAATATGGGGCAAAACAGGTTCCCCTCCGGCGCGGGGACGGCTATCTAAATTTTCCGTTTCCGCCGCCGGTTTCAAGCCTTGCGCCCTTTCATCCTCACGTCGCTGATCGTCGCCGTCGCTCTCTTCATGGAGAATCTCGACTCGACGATCATCGCGACGTCCCTCCCGGCCATTGCGCTCGATCTGAAACAGGACCCGATCGCGCTCAAGCTGGCGATGACCTCCTATCTGCTGGCGCAGGCGGTGTTCATTCCCGCTTCCGGCTGGGTCGCGGACCGATACGGCGCCAAGAGGGTTTTTCGCGCGGCGATCGTGGTGTTCACCGTCGGATCGATTCTCTGCGGCCTGTCCAGCAACCTGCCTGAATTCGTCGGAGCCAGGATTTTTCAGGGCTGCGGCGCGGCGATGATGACCCCGGTCGGCCGGCTGACCCTGTTTCGCTCGGTCGAGCGCAGCGAAATCGTGCGCGCCATGGCCTATCTCACCATTCCCGCGCTCGTCGGCCCGATGCTCGGCCCGCCGCTCGGCGGCTTCATCTCCACTTATCTCCACTGGCGCTGGAATTTCTGGATCAACGTGCCCGTCGGCGTCCTGGGGGTGGTCCTGTCGACGCTCTATATCCCCGACATCCGCGACGAAAACGTTTCCGCCTTCGATCGCAAAGGTTTCGCGCTGTCGGGACTGGGCCTGTCCAGCCTGATTTTCGGCCTGACGGTTTTGGGTCGCCACTTCATCCCGCGCAGCGCCAATATTGCCTTGATCGCATTCGGCGCAATCCTGATGGCCCTCTATATCCGCCACGCCATGACCTTCGCCAATCCCATTCTCGATTTGCGTCTGCTTCGGATCAGAACCTATTGGGCGAGCGTCGTTGGGGGCTTTTTCTTCCGGATCGGCGTCGGCGCCACGCCTTTTCTTCTGCCTTTGCTGCTCCAGCTCGGTTTCGGCATGACGCCTTTTCAATCCGGGCTGACCACTTTCGTCGCCACTGCCGGAGCCCTGGTGATGAAGGCGACGGCCGCGAGCGCCCTGAGTCGATTCGGTTTCCGCTCCACACTGCTGTTCAACGCCGTGATCAGCTCTGCCTTTCTCGCCCTGAACGGCTGGTTTCGGCCCGACACGCCGCAGGCGATCCTGTTGATCGCCCTTTTCATCGGGGGCTTTTTCCGCTCCCTGCAATTCACCGCCTTGAATTCGCTCGCCTTCGCGGATGTCGAACCCTCGCAGATGAGCAAGGCGACGAGCCTGTCGTCGGTCGCCCAGCAATTGGCGCTGGCTTCGGGCGTCGCGATCGCCGCCGCCGTCGTCGAAATGGCGCGGCGTTTTTTTCCCGGCGACGAGATCGGCTATCAGGTCTTCCCGCCCGCCTTTTTCGTCGTCGCCGCCATTTCGGCCGCCTCCGCCCTCATTTTCCTTCGTTTGCCGGTCGACGCCGGCGCGGCGCTCGCGGGGCGGGCCGCCGCCCGGGAGAGCGCGGAATAGAGTCGGCGTCATGCGCCGCGATCCCGAAGGTCGTTGTAAGCAAGAACGCGGCCGCTCTGGAGCGCGCAAAAATCTACGCCGTTCGGCAGGCCACGATTTCGGGGCGGCGATGGTAGAAACGCCTTAGTCAACTCTGTGGGAGTCCGCCGGGAGACCGCCAATTGCTGCAGGCATTTTTTTAAATAGATCACAAACAGTTAAAGCTAATACCTCGGATGATCATGCCGAATGAGCGACTCATCCGCGCCCCCACCGCCGTTTCTCAAGAACTCGGTCGGACTCTTTTCAAATTATGGCTAATAAATGGCAAATTTTACGCTCGCCACTTCGTCCTTAATGGAATATCAAATTTTCGTCATTGATTGTCATTACGCCGCGTCTCCGCCGAATCCCCGGCGAATACGGCCTGAAGTGAGGCACTTTTGCAACACGCCACGGCAATCAAGCCGACGAAGTTTTATTCGGCTAGCCTTGCCGGTTAAGTCGAATTATGGTCTTGCCACGATAGCGGCTTGCGGTCGTTTTGGCTTTTAGCAAGGAAGGAAATATCAAATGCGTACTCTTCTGCTCTCCACGGTCGCCTTTGCGGCTCTGGCGGGTTCGGCCTTCGCGGCCGACCTCCCCTCGCGCAAGGAAGCTCCCGTCTATGTCGCGCCCGTCCCGGCGTTCTCCTGGACCGGCTTCTACCTCGGCGCGGACATCGGCGGCGCGTTCGGCTCGACCAGCCTGCACTCCGACTGGACCGGCTGGAACTCGCACTCCCTCGACACCTCGGGCGTCATGGGCGGCGGCTATGTCGGCTATAACTATCAGTTCAACCAGAACTTCGTCCTCGGCATCGAAGGCGACTTCCAGGGCACCGGGGCCAACCAGAGCTACTCGTTCGTGACCCCGCCTCTGCCCGACGCTCCGCTCGGCGCGGCTCTGACCACCAAGACCGGCATCGACTGGCTGGCCTCGATCAACGGCCGCGTCGGCATCTCCTATGACCGCGCTCTGTTCTACGCCATCGGCGGCGCGGCCTGGGCTCAGGGCACCGCGTCCCTCACCGGCACCACCAACGGCATCTGGTACGGCACCGTCTCCAGGACCGCCGACCTGTCCGGCTACGATGTCGGCGGCGGCGTCGAATACGCCTTCACCCCGAACTGGGTTGGTCGCGTCGAATATCGCTACTACGACTTCGGCAACTACAACCTGAGCCCGTGGGTTGCTGCCTACACCCCGCTCCGCGAACAGACCTCGGTCAACACCATCCGCGTCGGCCTGGCCTATCTGTTCAGCGCCCCGGCTCCGGTCGTCGCCAAGTACTGAGAAAAGTACTGAGATCCGCAAGGATCAAGGAACTTCCCGATCAGGCCCGGTCTTACGACCGGGCCTTTTCTTTGTTCATTCGGTTTCCGCAAGATTGCTTCGCAATCCGCCGAAACGCATGGCGCGAAAGCCTGTCGCAAGGACATAGAGCTCGGCTGAATCCGCCCTGCTCGCGCCGGGCTTGACATGGCGCACGAGGGCATAGTCGCGTTTCAGCCGCGTCACCAATTCGCCTGTTTCGCCGCCCTGGAACAATTTGCAGAGGAAAAAGCCGCCCGGTTTGAGGACTTCGCCGGCGAATTCGACGGCAAGCTCGGCCAGGTGGATGATTCGCAAATGATCCGTCCGCTTGTGGCCGGTGGTGTTGGCGGCCATGTCGGAAAGCACGCCGTCCGCCTCCCCGCCGAGCATTGCCTTCAGCCGCTCTGGCGCTTCCGGCGCAAGGAAATCCTGCACTGCGAAATCGACGCCGGCGATCGGCTCGATGTCGAGCAAATCAATACCGACGACCTTACCGCGCCCTTCCGCCGACTTGACCTTCCTCGCCGCCGCCTGCGCCCATCCGCCGGGCGCCGCGCCGAGATCGACGATCTTCTGCCCCGGCTGCAGCAGATGGAACTTCTCATCGATCTCCAACAGCTTGAAGGCGGCGCGCGAACGCCAGCCCTCGCGCTTGGCGCGCGCGACATAGGGATCGTTCAACTGCCGCTGGAGCCAAAGGGTCGAAGAGAGCGTCCGCTTCCGCGCGGTTTTCACCCGCGTCTTCAATTCACGCCCGCCTGGTCCGCCCGGCCCTTTCGTCGTCTTCGCCATCCGCCGCCCTTTCGCCCGAGAAGACCCTCCCGTAGCTTCAAAAGCGCGGAATGAACAGGGCCCGTCTCAATCGACGGATCGGTCGGCCCGCATCAGTTCGAGCAGCATCCCCTCACGCAAGCCGCGGTCGGCGATTCGAATCCGCTCCGAGGGGAAGCAGCGCCGAATCCCCTCCAGAATCGCGCAGCCGGCGAGGACAAGGTCAGCGCGTTCCGGCCCGATGCAGGAGTTCTGCGAGCGCTCGGCATAAGACATGCGCCGCAGCCGATTCATCACGGCGTCGATTTCAGCGCGTGACATCCAAAGCCCGTCAACCCTCCGGCGGTCGTAGCGCGGAAGATTGAGGTGCACACCCGCCAAGGTCGTCACCGTCCCCGACGTCCCGAGCAGATGAAAGCGCTGGCAGCGCTCCTCGCACGACGCGCTGGCGAGAAAACTCTGCAATTCCGCCTCGACCAGATCGGTCATGGCCGAGAACTGCGCATAAGAAACTTCGGCGCCGCCGAAACGTTCGGCGAGCGTCACGACGCCGAGTTGAAGCGAAGTCCAATGGCGGATCCGGTCGCCCCCCGGGACGCCGGCGCCCGCCGCAAGCCAGACAATCTCGGACGAGCCGCCGCCGATATCGAACAGCACCACGCTTTTCGCCGCCGAATCGGCAAGCGACGCGCAACCCTCGGCGGCAAGCCGCGCCTCGGTTTCGCGGCTGATGATTTCGAGCTCCAGGCCGACGCGCTCGCGAACCCGTTCGATGAATTCGAATCCATTCGCGGCGGAGCGGCAGGCCTCGGTTGCAATCAGGCGCGAACGCGTCACCCCGCGCGCGGCCATTTTCTCGCGGCACACCAGAAGCGCGTCGATGGTGCGTTGGATCGCGGCTTCGGAGAGCCGGCCGGTTTGAGTCAAACCTTCGCCCAGCCGAACGATCCGGGAAAAAGAATCGACAATGCGAAAATGTTCGCCGGAAGCGCTTTCGGACTCACGAACTGGCCGCGCGACCAGGAGACGGCAATTATTCGTGCCAAGATCGAGTGCGGCATAGGTCGCTGACCGCCGCGCCAGCCGCCGGTCGCCGTTGGTGGAGAATCCCTGCAGGCGCACGGCCTGCTCGATGGAATTCCCGCTCCCTATCGCGTCGATCGACGACACAATTCCTCCCGCGCCTGGCGCCAGCGTCTTCTACCCATTGTCCGTCCAGCATAAAGCCCCGCGAAGAGGCCAGACAAGGCTTTTATGTGGAAAACCATCACAATGGCGCCACTTAGATCCTTGGTCGAAGGCCAAACAGGGGTTGCGTTTGATCCCTCACTTCGCTATTCCAATCCCACTTCGGCCACCGGCCCGGTGGGAGATAGTTCAACGGTAGAACAGCGGACTCTGACTCCGTTAATCTTGGTTCGAATCCAGGTCTCCCAGCCAAAAATTCCTGACCAGCTGAATCAAAACTGGAAAGTTCGCCGCCGCCGGGCCTGAAGTCCGGCGCGGGGCATGAGCTTTCGTCAAACGTCTACGGCGTTGCGTAGCGACATTGGCAACGCGTCGCGCCGGCGACGGAACGACCAAGCGTTAAACGCGGCTTAATCATGTTTCGTTTCCGGCGTTTCTGCGAAATCACCCGTTAATATCCGCAATTTAGCGATTGACATTACGCTTGGTCAATCATGCCCCGAACGGCACGCGCGACCGTTCGGGGGCTGATCGCTTGATTGGAATTCACGGATGAAAGCCGTTGCCAGACCATTTTCGGCGCAAACGCCAGCCCCTTTGCCGGCGCGTCGGTCGAAGTTTTTGCTGGCGGCGGCCTTGTGGATCGTCCAGGCCCAGGCGGCGGGCGCGGCCGACTGGTACACCGGCGACAAGACCACGGAGCCTGATTACGCGCCGACCGTCTTGCTGGACGCCTCCGGCTCGGCGACCACCACGCAGAGCGTTTTCGGCGCCGCCGCCGTCACCGGGGCGATCGACGGCGATTTCCGGCAGAACGGCTTCCGATTCCGGGTCGAGGGCGTCGCCGGAACCTATAATTACTTCACCACCCTGCCCGCCGTCGCGCCGGCGACCGTCGGCGTCCGGAAGAAAATCTACGCCGACCAGGAAGACGGCGGTGTGCTCGGCGGTTATGGCTGGGTCATGCGCAACTGGTCCTTCGCGCTGTTCGGCGGCATGGAGCTGAGCAATACGACCCTGTCCTATCCCGATCCTAATAATCCGACCGCCGGCTTCTCGATTGGCGCGAAGATCGCCGGTGAATTCTACGGCAATCCGACCCCCAATACGATGCTGAGCGGTTACGGATCCTTCAGCACGAACAATTCGGAATATTATTCCCGCATCAAGGCCGGTTACCGGATCTGGGGCAATGTCTTCATCGGTCCCGAGTTTCTTGCCCTGGGCAATCGCTTCTATTCGGAATATCGCGCCGGCGTCCATTTGACCGGCCTCACCATCGGCCGGCTCGCCTTTGGCCTCTCGGGCGGCGCCACCAGCAGCCGGGTCACCGGCTCCGGCGGCTATGCCCTCCTCGACGCCCAATTGGCCTTCTGACCTGAAGCCGCAGCGGAAAAAACGGACCGCAGTCTTTCGCGAACTCGCCACGACTCCGTCGCGAATGGCTTCCCTCGCCGATCCCATGAATTGAACGCCGCGCGGCCCGGCAGCGCCCCGTCTTGCCCACGAAAGCGCCGAATTCAGTGACGGCGCCGCAAGGTTTCCCCGACGCCATGGCGCTGATTTTAAATGAGAAACCTGCCGTTAATCATAAGAAAAAGAAGACTTTTTTCTATAATGACCACTTAACGCTGACGTTAAACATCTTCCTTTACGGTATCCAGTAACCAAGGAAGCGGGCATGGCGTTGGCGTTGCGTTTGAGTTTCTGGTTGGTGGCGGGACTGTTCGCCTTGCTGCTCCTGACCCAGCCGGTCAGCGTCGCCGCTCAGGGCATCCTCGGCGGCGCCGTTATCGTGCTCATGCTCGGCGTGTGGATTTTCCTGCGCGGCGCGCTGGCGCGCCAGCTGTTCTTCGCCCTCGCCACCTTTGTCGTCATCCGCTACATCTATTGGCGCGGCGCCGAGACCTTGCCGCCGATATCCGACGTCACCGGCTTCATCTGCGGCGTCATTTTGTTCGGCGCCGAGCTTTATTGCGTCGTCATCCTGACGATCAGCCTGATCATCAATATCGAACCGTTGCGGCGCCCGAAGCTCGAGCGCGACGCCGACCTGCCCACGGTCGATATCTTCATCCCGACCTATAATGAGGATGAATATATCCTCGCCACGACGGTCGCCGCGGCGAAATCGATGGATTATCCGGCCGACAAGCTCAACGTCTATCTGCTCGACGACGGCGGGACCGACCAGAAATGCGGCGACCGCAATCCCGAAAAGGCGAAGGCCGCGCGCGAACGCCGGGCGTCGCTTCAGTCGCTTTGCGCCGAGCTTGGCGCCCATTACCGCACCCGCGCCAAGAACGAGCACGCCAAGGCCGGCAATATGAACGCCCAATTGCCGCACACCGATGGCGAAATCATCGTCGTCTTCGACGCCGATCACGCGCCTTTTCGCGCCTTCCTGCGCGAAACGGTCGGTCATTTCCGCCGCGACCCGCGACTCTTCCTGGTGCAGACGCCGCACGTCTTTCTCAATCCCGATCCGATCGAGAAGAACCTGCGCACTTTCAACGCGATGCCGTCCGAAAACGAAATGTTCTATTCGATGACCCAGCGCGGTCTCGACAAATGGGACGGCTCATTCTTCTGCGGCTCGGCCGCGCTGCTGCGCCGCGCCGCTCTGCTTGAAACCGGCGGCTTTTCCGGCGTGACCATCACCGAGGACTGCGAAACCGCCTTCGAACTCCATTCGCGCGGCTGGCACAGCGTTTTCGTCGACAAGCCCCTCATCGCCGGTCTGCAGCCGGAGACCTTCTCGTCCTTCATCGGCCAGCGCTCGCGCTGGTGCCAGGGCATGTTTCAGATCATGCTCTTGAAAAATCCGACTTTCAAGAAGGGCCTGAAGCCGATCCAGAGGCTCGCCTATCTGTCCAGCATGACATTCTGGTTCTTCCCCGTGCCGCGGCTCATCTTCATGTTCGCGCCGCTCTGCTATATCTTCTTCGATATCAAGCTATTTGTCGCCAACGTCAACGAAGCCCTTTCCTATACGCTAGTGTACATGATCGTTAATATGATGCTCCAGAATTATATTTACGGCAGGCTGCGCTGGCCCTGGGTATCGGAACTCTACGAATACGTTCAGGGAATCTTTCTCGCCAAAGCCATCGTCTCGGTGGTCGCCTCGCCGCGCAAGCCGACCTTCAATGTCACCGCCAAGGGCCTGTCGCTCGACGAGGACCATTTGTCGGAACTGTCCTGGCCGTTCTTCGCCGCCTGGGGTCTCCTGCTCGTCGCCCAATTCGTCGCGCTTTGGCGCTATGCTTTCGATCCCGGCGCCAATGGCCTGATGCTGGTCGTCAGCCTGTGGAACGGCTTCAATCTGATGATCGCCGGAGCGGCGCTCGGCGCGGTGTCCGAGCGCAAACAGCCCGACCGCCATCCTCGCCTTGGCGTCGACCGCGAAGGGGCGGCGGTGATCGAGGGCGTGCGCTATCCGGTGCGGATCAAGAATGTGTCGGCCGGCGGCTGCGCCTTCGTCTTTACCGACGCGGCGCCGGAAAGCCTGGCGATACGCTCGGTCAGGGGCCGGCTCTATGTCAGGCCGATGCCGGCGGCGCGGCATCCGCGCCAGAGCCTCCCCTTCCATATCCTGCGCGAGACCACATCGCCCGACGAAGCCCTGGTCGGCGCCCAGTTCGACGATATGCGCCCGCGCGATTATTTCGCTCTGGCCGAATTGATGTATGGCGATTCCGATGCGCTCCCCCGCTTCCTGAGGTCGCGCCGCAGCCACAAGAACCTGCTCGCCGGTTCGGGCCAGTTCATCTGGTGGGGCCTTTCCGAGCCGGTCCGGGCGATCCGCTACGCCGTCAGGGATTGGCTCCCCGAGATCGCGCGCAAGGCGGTTCCCGAGCCTGAACCCGAACCGCGGACCGCGACCGAAATCGCCGATGTTTCGGTCGCCGGCCTGCGCAACCTGCTCGATCTCGCAGCGGCCCAGATGCGCGACGCCACGGCGCAAGCGGTCCAAACGGCGAAGAAGGCTTGACCATGAGCCCGAGGCCAAAGGCGGAAACGCGCTCGCCGCAGCACGCCCTTCGAGGGGCCGCGACGACCGCCGCCGTCATTCTGGCGCTCGCGGCGGCTCGCGCTCAACCCCGGACGGCGACGCCGGACGAGGCGCTTTTCCTGGCGCCGAACCGCATCGCCTTCGCGCCGCCGGCCTTCCTGGCCGATCGCGACGGCCCGGCCGCGAAAATCGATCCTGCCCCGGTCGGAACGATCGAGGCCGCGCCACGGATTCGCTTGCCGGCCGCATCGACGCCTGTCGCCGCCGCATCGCCGCCTGCGCCTCTTCCGCCGTCCGCCGCCGCCGCGCCGGGGCCAGGGCCGGCGCCCGCCCCCACCTCCGAGCCAAATGCGGCGGAAGGCGGCTTCGTGCTTCGCCATCTGCCCAACAATATCCAGGGCTTTCGTCTGAGCGGCGAAATCGGCGCGTCGGAATGGCCGATCTATCTTTCCGAGGCGCAGGCGCGCAGCAGATTGCGTTTCCAGCTCGGCTACATGTCGGCTGTCTCGGTCATGCCGGAGGCGTCGAAAATCATCGTGTCGATCAACGACGTCGAAATCGGCGCCACCCGGATCAGCGCCTTCGACAAGGTGCAGACCGTCGATTTCGACATTCCGCCCAATCTCGTCAAGCCCGGCTTCAATGCGGTGCGCATTGCGGTAGACGAGCGCCACCGCGTCGATTGCTCCCTCGAAGCGACTTACGAACTCTGGACCCAGATCGATCCGTCGCAGACCGGAATTCTGGCGCCGAGCAGCCAGAACGAGGCGCTCGGCCTCGCCGACCTCGCCGCGTTGCCGCCAGACTCCCAAGGCGCCCTGCCCGTGCGGGCGGTTCTGCCGGGACGGACCAGCCCAGGCAATATCGAACGCGTCATTCGCGCGGTGCAGATCATCGCCTCGAGCGGCCATTTCGAGCAGCCGATGGTCGATGTCGGGCCCATGGCGGGCGGCGCCTATGGCGTCAATCTGGTGGTCGGCCTCGCCGCCGACCTGGCCCGGATTCCCGATCTCGCCGCCTTCGGCGGGATCGACGGCCCCCGTCTCGCCTTCCTGCCGGCGACGGCGGCGCGACGCGCCACGATCGTCATCACCGGCAGGACGCAGGACGACGTCAATCGGGCCCTGCGCCAATTCGACAAGACGGCGCAGCCGCGCGGCTCACGCGCCGGCCTGCGCGCTTCGCAAGCCTTCCCCGGCTACCGCGTGACCGGCGGCGAGACCGTCAAACTCGCCGATCTCGGCCTCCACAGCGAGGAATTTTCCGGGCGCTATTTCCGCGTCGGCTTCAACATCATCATGCCGGCCGATTTCTATTCCGCCGATTACGCCAAGGTCCCGCTCGACCTTGCCGGCGGCTATGCGCCGGGCCTGCTGTCGAACGCCAAGATCATCGTCGCCATCAACGGCCATAACGCGGTCTCGGCCCCGCTATCCAACGCCCGTGGGGCAGTCTTCAAGGACAAGACCCTGCCCCTGCCGCTCGGATTTTTACGTCCCGGCCTCAATCGCATCGAGATCCAGGCGCAATTGCCGACCGCCGCGGACGCCGCCTGCGATCCGCTCGCGGCGATCGCCAACAAGAAGCGCTTCCTCTTCCTCGATTCGACCACGATCCGGATTCCGCAACTGGCGCGCATTGGCCGCGTGCCCGATCTCGCGGTCACCGCTTCAGGCGGATTCCCCTATATCGGCGGCGGGAAACAGCCCAAGCTTTACGCTCCATCGCCAGACATTCATTCGATCGCCGCCGCCGCCACCTTCGCCGCGCGCATGGCCGCCTCGGCCGGCCGCCCGATCGACTTCCGCTTCACCACGGCTCCGCCGGCGGTCGGCTCGGGCGCCACTTTGGTCGTCGCCGCCGCCGGCCAGCTCGATTTCGCGACGGCGCGCGCCCTTGGCCTCGACCCCGAAAGATTGCGCGCCGCCTGGGCCGATCGATCCGCCGCCCCCGCTGATTCCCTCGCCAAACCGTCGCCGGCCGACATTCGCGCCCGCAGCCGGCTGGTGCTGCAAAAGAACCTCCCGGCGGCCTGCCATTTGCGGCGCGCGCCGGTCGTCGGTCCCGCATCCGGGGTCCCGCCGGTCGATATTGCCGCACTGCTCGCCGAAGCGGCGAATCCCCCGGAAACGCCCGCCAATCGCGATCTATTCGATGCATGGTCGGAAAAGCTGGGCGGTCATGAGCGTTGGCGGCAATGGCTGAAAGGCGCCGGCGCGGAAATCGCCGACGTGGCCGGCGCGGCCTGGCGGGGAACGATGGACGAAGCGCAGGCGCTCATCGCGAACGGCGACGAGGCGGCGGCGAAAATCATCTACCGCAGCGACAATTCGCTTCTGATCGCCCAGACCGTGCGCGGCGCGGCAGCCGACGACGTCTGGACTTTGGTGACGGCGCCCAATTCCACCTTGCTGTCGCAATCGGTGGATTGCCTTTCCGATCCGCGCGTCTGGCGGCATGTCGACGGACGCCTCTCGCTGCTCGACGATTCCGACGGCGCCATTGCGACTTTGCCGGCAAGCCAGTTGCACTTTGTCGCGACCCAGCCCCTGTCGGTCTCCAATGTGCGCTTGATCTCCGCCAGCTGGCTGTCGCTCAATCCGGCGGTCTATGTCACCTTTACCCTGATCGTCGCTTTCATTCTCGCCGCCGCCACCCTCGAATTCGTGCGTAATGTCGGCCGGAGGGCGGAATGAGGCCCAGGATCGCCCACACCCTTTACTTCATCGGCCTGCTGCTCGTCGCGGGCGCCGCCCCCGCGCAGGCCCCCGCGCAGACGCCGTCGGCCGCGCCCGCCGCAACCGCGGAAAGGCTCGATCTCGACGCCAGCGAAAGGAAGCTCGGCGGAAGCCTGGCCAGCCCCGACCTCTGGGCGCGCTACAAGGCGCGCTTCATCACGCAATCCGGCCGCGTAGTCGATTACGCCAATGGCGCCATCAGCCATAGCGAAGGTCAGGGCTATGGCATGCTCCTCGCTGTCGCGGCGAACGACCATGAGGCTTTCGACCGCATTTGGGGCTTTACCCGCGCCAATATGATGACCCGGGAGGATCAGCTCATCGCATGGCGCTGGGATCCGCGCTCCCGCCCCCCGGTCACCGACATGAACGACGCCTCCGATGGCGACATCCTGGTCGCATGGGGATTGACGGAAGCGGCGGATTATTGGGGCGACGAATCCTATCGCGTCGCGGCGCGCCGCATCGCCGTCGAAATCGGCCGCAAATTGCTGCTGGTCGGCGGCGAGGCGGGGCCGCTGCTGCTGCCGGCAGTGGCCGGTTTCGCCAAGGAGGACCGGCCCGACGGTCCGGTCCTCAATCTGTCCTATTGGGTTTTCCCCGCGTTCGAGCGCCTGCCGCAAGTCGCGCCGGAAGTGGATTGGAATGGCCTCATCCAGTCCGGGCTGACGCTGATCAAGGCCGCGCGCGTCGGTCCCGCCCACCTGCCGCCGGACTGGATATCCGAACAGAATGGCAGATGGGAGCCGGCGACAGGCTTTGCCCGCGCCTTTTCCTATAACGCCATCCGCATTCCGCTTTACATGGCCATGGCGGGCGTCGGCGACCGCGCGACTTTCGCGCCCTTCGTCGCCTTATGGGCGCAGGATCCCGCGCTTGGGCCGGTCAATCTCGACGACGGCCGCCGCGGCGCGCCATTCGGCGATCGCGACTATGACGCCATCGCCGAACTGACCCTTTGCGCGACGCGGAAAACGCCCCTGAACCCGATGTTTTTTACCGCCGCGACCAACGCAAACTATTATCCGGCGACATTGCACCTCCTCGCGATTGTCGCCGCGCATCTGAGATATGCGTCATGTTCCAAAAGCTGAGGCCTCCCGGAAAACTCGCGCTTTCGGCGCTCGCTGTGGCTTTCGCCGCCGGCGCGGGCGCTTCAGCTTGCGCGCAGACGCCCGGCGCCGCCATATCTTCCGCCGCGATGCCGAGGACGAGCGGACCAGAGCGCCGGGTCGACGAGAGCGCCTTGCGCTATTATGCGTCGAGCGGCCAGACCGCCCGCGCCCAGGCGGAGTTGCGCCGCCTGCGCCGGCTTTATCCCGATTGGACTCCTCCCGACCTCAATTACGCCCAGGCCGCGCCCGGCGGCGAGGACGAGCAGGATTTGTGGAATCTCTACGGCGCCGGCAAGCTGGACGAATTGCGCCAGGCGATCGCGGAGCGGCGGAAGGCCGAGCCGGGCTGGGAGCCCTCGGCGGATCTGCGCGCCAAACTGGCCGCCAAATTGTTCCGAAACCGGATCGTCGATCTCGCCAAAAGCCAAAGGTTCGGCGACATCGTGCAGATGCTGAAGGATTCCGGCGCGCATCTCGAAGGCGTCGATATCGACGTGCTGTGGACGATCGCCGAAGCCTATCAGAAATCGCGCCTGACCGGCGACGCCCTGACCGTCTACAAGACCATCCTCCAGAATGAAACCGATCCGCCGTTGCGGCTGGCGACGGTGCAGAAGGCCATGGGGTCGCTGCGCATGGATCAGGTCGAGCAATTGCTCGCCATGGCGCACAAGGATTCCGCCGGCAAAAGCGAATTCGACGTCATCGCGCCCGACATCGCCCGCGCGCGCATCGCCGCCTTTCTTCACGACGAGCGCCAGCAGCAGGTCGACGCCCAGGATCTCAAGATCTTCGGCGATTTCGCCCATGGCGCCAGCGACCCCAACCAGCCGGCGCTGCTCGGCTGGTATTATTACAAGCTCAAGCTTTATGCGCCGTCGCTCGACTGGTTCAAATTCGCCCTCGCTCGCGGCGGCGACGCCATGGTGGCCCATGGCCTGGCCTTGTCGCTGCGCTGGCTCGGCAAGAGGCGCGAAACCGAGGAGGTCGCTTACGCCTGGCGCAAGCCTCTGGTCAACAATTCGATCCTCTTCATCGACACGCTCGAGACCGATCTGACCAAGCCGATTCCGCCCTATATCGAACCGGCGCGGCTCACCCGCTATGGCGAGGTCACGCTGGACAGCGCATCCGGGGAAGGCGCGCAGGCGCTCGCCTGGTACGCCTATAATTCCTGCCAGTTCGGCGCGGCGCTGCAATGGTTCGAACGCGCCGTCGCCTGGCGCCCCAAGGAAGGCACCGTCTATGGCTATGCCTTGACCTTGATGCGGCTGAAGAAGCGGCGCGACGCGGTCGATTTGATCAATCGCTACGACGGCCTGTTTCCGAAGGTCGTGGCGCTGCTGTTCCCCGACGGACGGCGGCATCCGCCGACCCCTTGCGACGACAATGGGCGCGCGAGGCGCTGGGCCGCCACAAGGGCCGCGCAAATGGGGGGCGTCAATGTTCCCGGGGCCTATACCCAGGATCCGGCGCGCCAATATGTCTGGGGCCGAGTCGCCGGGCCGGACGACGCCGCCAGCGGACGCGCCTCGCTCGCGGGAATGCCGAAAATTCGCCGGACGGAATTTCCCATTCATGTCGGACCGGAAAATCCGCTGCGCTTCGCGGCGGTCGGGCAGCCATCGGTCGTCAACGCCGCGGTCGGCGCGGACCCCGCGGCCAAACCCGGCGGCTATGCGCCCGAACCGCGACCGGGCGGCATCCCGCTGGTGGCCCATCGCGTTCCCGGCGTCGGCCCCATGCCCTACGAACGTTACGGATTTGCCCTGCTGCCCGGCTATAACGGCGTCACAACCGCCAGCGCGCCGACCGCGGCGGAACAGATCGCGCCGGCCGGAACCTTGTGGGCGCTCGAACGCCGGGAAGATCCTGTCCAGCTCGATTCGCCCGCCGCGCCGAGCCTGCCGCAATCGGTCCCGCCGGCCGCGGAGCCGCTCGCCCAATTCAATCGGGCGCCTCCCCAGGTCATCAATGCGGCGCCCGCCCAGATCAATGCGCCCGCCTCCGCCGCGCCGCCCATCATCGCGCCGCAGCCCGCGCCCGGTCTGCCCGCGATCGTCACGCCGGCCGCCAGGACCGATCCGATGAGGAATGGCTGAAATGAAAAAGACGCTTTTCCTTCTCCCTCTCGTGCTGAGCGTCGCCGCCTGCGGCGGGCGCCAGCAAAGCGGAGCCAATAATCTCGATATGGTGGCTCTGGCGACCGAATCGCCGGCCCAAGGCCGGTTCGACCCGCATCCGCGCAGAATCGCGGCAGATTTCGCTTTGGCGCATCTTCCGGACAGCGCCGGCCAGCCCAGGGCGGTCAGCGATCGCCGCCATCCCAACGGCTATTGGCAGAGAATAGAACTCGCCTCCGATGTCCCCTCGGCCGACAACCATGTCGAAATCGCCATCCAGAGCGGCAAGACGCTCTATTCGTCCAACAAGGTTCCAGTATGGAAACCTGGCGAGGCCGGCATTCGCGAGGAATTGACACGGCAATTCCCCGGCATGCGCATGGAGGTCGTCGCCAATGGCGACTATTCCAACCGCTATGGCCGGATCGGCGTGGCGATCGGCCGCAAGGGCAAGGATCTGCGCTGCATTTACGTCTGGCAATATATCGACGACGCGCGCCGCAGTTTCGAAAACGGCCGGCGCATACCGCTCGAAGGCGTCGAAGCGGCGCCCGCCACATTGCGGATCAAACTCTGTCGCGCCGACGCCACCATCGACGACCTTGTCCACGACGCGCGCGAGATCGTCGTCGATATTCCCGAAAATTACGGCTCCGCCCAAGCGATTGCCGAAGCGCCTCCCCGGCCGGCGCGCGTGGCCAAGCGACGGGCGGCCGAGCGACGGGCGGCCGAGCCCCGGCGACGCCCCGAATATGCGCAGGCGGCGCCCGCCGAGCCTTACGTGAACGCCCAAGGATTGCGCTATATGGCCCCGGTGGCGGCGCCGCCGCAACCGATCGCCGCACAGGCCCCGCACGCCGCGATCGGCGCCGACCTGCCGCCTGAAGCCCTGCGCGGACCGCGCCAGTGACCGCCGTTCCGGCCGAACGCGCGCCCTGCTTGCGGCGCGCCTATTTCTGCGCGTCTGCCTCGCTTAGGACATGCATCAGTTCGCGCCATTCGCGCGGCGAGAGGCCGCTGGCCTCCGGGGTCACCTTTTCGCCCGCGATTAGCTTTTTGACCACATTCAGCGCTGTCCGCGACAGGCTGACCGAACCGAGCCGGTATTCGACGAAAGCGTCGTAGGTCAAAGGCGTCCAGCGGCGCAGGACATCGAGCATTTTCTCGGCATAGACGCGAATTTCGTACTGGGCGTGAACGTCGGCGCGCAAGCGCAGGAAATGCATCAGATTGTGGAGATTGGTCTTCCAATACCATTGGGTATAGGTGTTCAAGGTCAGGTTCATGCGCGCGAGTTCGCGCGCCAATCCGGCGCGATTCGCGTCGGCGACGGTCGAATCCGGATTTTCATTGAGCATCCAGGCGTAATCGGCATAGGTTTTTTCCGCGTCCGACCGCAACATCTCCAGCACGCGGGCCGCCTCGTCGCCGGTCAAAATTTCCCCCCGCCCCTGGCGATTGGCGGTCGATTGCGCCGCGAGATGCTCCTCGTCCGGAATGTAGAACTCCTTGTCGAGGATCGAATAACGCGCCGAATATTCATTGATGCTGGCGGTTCTGTGCCTGATCCATTGTCTTGCGACGAAGATCGGCAGTTTGACGTGAAATTTGATCTCCGCCATTTCGAACGGCGTCGTGTGCCAATGCCGCATCAGATACATGATGAGGCCGCGATCCTCCGAGACCTTCTTCGTCCCCCTGCCGTAAGACACACGCGCGGCCTGCACCACCGCTGCATCGTCGCCCATATAGTCGATGACGCGGAGAAAGCCGTGGTCCAGAACCCGGATCGGCTCGAACAGAATTTCCTCCAAAGCGGGAACGGTCGGCCGCAAGGTCGCCGATCCGTCGGCCCGCATCGCGCGGATTTCATCGAGCTGGTTGTCGGAGAGCGCCATCGAATCCTCACCTCAATCAGGGCCGCGTTTTTTCAAGGTGCTTACAGGCTTTGAATCATTTTCACCAGCGCCAGCGTCATCGGCGCGAAATTGCCGTTTGCCGGCGCCTGACGCCGTCTTAATATTCGCCGCCCCAGCGCAGGAGCCAGAGGCTTGTTTGGACTTTTCGCCAAATCGCGCGCCATGGCCATCGCCGCCGCGATCGCCTTCCTGGCGTTGGCCGGGGCGCTGGCGGCGGTCTATTTCATATCTCCTCATGCGATGCTGCGCATCACGACGGGGCCGGAGGGCAGCCAGGCGCATCGTTTCATCGCGGCCTTCATCAAGGTCGCCGAAATCCAGCATCCGCGCATCAGGTTCAAGGCAGTCCCAGTGGCCGATGTGCGCGCCAGCGCCAAGGCCCTGGAGCAGGGCAAGGTCGATATTGCGGTCATCCGAAGCGACGTTCCGCTGCCCGTCAATGGCGAGACCCTGGTGATCCTGCGCCACGACGCCGTCGCGATCATCGTTCCCCATCATTCGGCTATTTCCAGCCTCGTCGATCTCGCCGGCAAGACCATCGCCATTCCGATCGGGCCCGCGCAGAATGAGAATTCCCACGCGCTCGATCTGCTGCTGAATTATTACAGCATCGCGCCCGACAGGGTGAAGCGCGTCTTCCTTCCGGTCGCGGAGATCGGCCCGGCGATCGCGCGCAAGCAGGCCGCGGCGGCGCTCGCCATCGGCCCGGTCGGCCCCGGCGACGTCGTCGATACGGTCGCCTCAATCGCCCGCGTGACCCAAGGCGCGCCGAAAATCCTGGGCTTCGACGACGCCGACGCCATCGTCAAACGTTTCCCGGCTTTCGAATCCTACGACGTCCCCGAGGGCGGATTCCACGCCAAGCCGGAAGTACCCGACGACACGGTGACCACGCTTGCGGTGAATTATCGCTTCGCCGTGCCGATCGCCATGCCCGACATCGTCGCCAACGCCATCGGCCGCTCGATCCTGACCGCCAAGGCGCAGCTGATGAACCTTTCGCCATTGGCCGGCCAGATCGAAGCGCCCGACGTCAGCGACCAGAATCCAATGCTGCCGATCCATCCCGGCTTCGCCGATTATCTCAACAATGGCGACCAGAGCTTTTTCGACCAGGCCCAGCGCTATCTCTATATCGTCGGCATTCCGCTGAGCGTCGGCGCCTCGCTGCTGACCCTGCTGGTCTCGTCAATGAGCGCGCGAAGCGCGAAAAACGACCGCATCGCCTTGCGGCGCCTGATCGCTTTGGCGGGCGAAGCGGCCACCGCCGATCGCGACCGGCTCGAAACCCTGGAGCAGGAATTGCACGAGGCGTTCGTCGCCTGCGTCGAAGCGTCAAGCGATTCCGACAAGGGCGAGCAATGGAAGACATCGCTCGCCATCCAGCATGCGATGCGGCGTTTCGAGCGGCGCCACGCCGCCTTGACGGCGGCGTCCGCTGCGACCCCGCGCGCCACGGACGAAAGCGTCGAAATCAGCCCGCCACATTCGTGATGACGACAATGATGCCATAGACGATGACGGCAAGGGCGGTGGTGGCGAGCGCCTTGCGAACCAGCATCGGCTTGACCGGCGCGCCCGGATCGGCTCCCTCGGGCAGGTCCTCATGCTCCTCTCGATGGTTGCGCACGCCAAAGGGCAGGACGGCGAACAGACACACCCACCAGGTCACGAACAGGACCGCTATGGTCATCGACAGGGAAAAGGGTGCGAAATTGAAATGGGCCATTCCCCGCCTCTCAGACCTGCTCGATTTCGACCAGGGTGCCGTTGAAATCCTTCGGATGCAGGAAAAGAACCGGCTTGCCATGGGCGCCGATCTTGGGATTGCCGTCGCCGATCACCCGCGCGCCGGTCGCTTTGAGGCGGTCGCGCGCGGCGAGAATGTCCTCGACCTCATAGCAGACATGGTGCATGCCGCCATCGGGGTTCTTTTCCAGAAATTTGGCGATGGGCGAGGCCTCGCCGAGCGGTTCGAGCAGCTCGATCTTGGTGTTGGGAAGCTCGATGAACACCACCGTCACGCCATGCTCCGGCTGGGCCGTCGGCTCGGACACCTTCGCGCCCAAGACGTTGCGATAGGTTTCCGAAGCGGCTGCGATGTCCTTCACGGCGATCGCAACATGGTTCAAACGGCCGATCATTCCTTGCTCCTCTATCAAACCTCGATCGCCAGCACATGGACATGCGGCTTTTTGCCCCAGACGGCGCCGACCGCCGCGCGCACCGCGCGCTCGACCGCGGTGCAAGCCGCGTCAATGTCCCTCTTGCGCGCGCGCGGGAGGGATTCCAGCGTCTCGAACAGAGCGCGGTCCACCACCTCGTCCATCGCGCGATTGTCGCGCGTTTTCCGCGGCAAGCCAAACATGGTGACGTCGGGCACGCCCGCCACGTCGCCCTCGGCCGTCAGCGCGAAAGCGATCGAGATGATTCCCGCCGCCGCCAGCCGATGGCGCTCGCGGAAACACTCTTCTTTTTCGCTCAGGATGAGGTCTCCGTCCTGATAGAGCCTGCCGTGCGCGATCTGGTCGAGATGGGCGGGCGCATCGGGACCGAGCGCGATGAGGTCGCCATTATGGGCGACCAGCACATTTTCGACCCCGGCTTTGCGCGCGAATTCGGCGTGGACCTGAAGATGCAGCGCCTCGCCATGGGCAGGCACGGCGGTCTGCGGCCGCAGCCATTGATAAAGCTGCGCGACTTCACCGCGCCGCGGATGGCCGGAGCAATGAATCAGGGCGTCGCGATCGGTGAGCACGTCCACGCCCTGCAGGATCAGGCCATTGACGATCGCATTCACCTCACGTTCGTTGCCGGGAATGGTGCGCGAGGAAAAGATCACCAGATCGTTCGGCGAAAGCTTGACCGGATGTTCGCCGCGCACGATCCTCGCCATCGCCGCCCGCGCTTCGCCCTGGCTGCCAGTGGCGAGAACGAGCGTTTTATGGGCGGGAATCCGGGAAAAACTGTCGAGCGACAGCAGTTCCGGCACGCCGTCGAGATAGCCGCATTCGCGCGCCACCTCCAGCGACCGCTCCATCGCCCGGCCGGCGAGCACGACGCGGCGCCCCGCCGCCTCGGCGGCGAGACAGACCGCGCGCAGCCGCGCGACATTGGAGGCGAAGGTCGTCACCAGCACCCGCCCCGGGGCGGCGAGGATTTTTTCGCGCAGGACCTCGGCGACCTGCGCCTCGGACGGGCTTTCGCCCTCGCGCAGAATATTGGTCGAATCGCAGATTAGCGCGCGCACGCCCTCGTCGCCGATCTCCTTCAACCGCCGGATATCGGTGGTCTTGCCCAGCCCCGGCGACGGATCGAGCTTCCAGTCGCCGGTATGGACGACGAGGCCGGCGCTGGTGCGGATCGCCAGCAGGTTGGACTCAGGGATGGAATGCGACATCGGCACGAATTCGATGTCGAAAGGCCCGAGATTGAGGCGGCCGCCCTGCTTAACCTCATGGATCGGCACATCCGGCGCGCCGGGTTCGGCGAGGCGGCGCGTCGCAAGCAGGCCGGCGGCGAAGCGCGTGGCATAGACCGGACAACCGAGACGCGGCCACAGCGAAGCGATGGCGCCGACGTGATCCTCATGGGCGTGGGTGACGATCAGGCCGAGAAGATCGGCGCGGCGTTTCTCGATGAAGGAGAGGTCCGGCAGGATGAGATCGACCCCGGGCATGTTCGCGCCGGCGAAGGCGACGCCGCAATCGACCAGGATCCATTTGCGCTTTTTTTCCGGCCCGAAGCCATAAAGCGCGGCGTTCATGCCGATTTCGCCGAGCCCGCCGAGCGGAGCGAATACGATTTCTTCCCTGTCTGTCGCCATTTCCCGCCTTCGAGGACCCGCCTTCACGCGCGCCGTGGATCGAACGCCACATCACCCGCCTCAATCGTCTCAACTGCTCCGCCTGCCTTTTCCAACAGCATGCGCCCTTGCGCGTCAATGCCGCGGAAGATTCCTTCCAGTTTCTCGCCGTTGCGCGTCACTTGCGCTCTCTCGCCCAGCCCGCCCGCGCGAGCGAGCCAGGCGGCGCGGATCGCGGAGAAATTCGCGCCCCGCGACCAGACCTCGAGCCAATGAGCGAATCTTTCCGATAATTCGGCGAACAGGGCGCCGCGATCGAACGAGGCCGCGCCGAGGCTGCGCAGGCTCGCCGTCGGATAGGGCGCGTCGACCGGAGAAGACTGACAATTCACGCCGACGCCGACCACGCAGGCGAACTGGCCGTTGCGCAGACTCGCGCCTTCGAGCAGCAGACCCGACAATTTGGCGCCGTCGCCCAGAGCGTCGTTCGGCCATTTCAGGAGGATCGCCGGCCCGGGCCCGGCGAGGACCCGCAAGGCGTCGATCAGCGCCACCCCGGCGACGAAGCCGATTTCGGCAAGCCGCGCCGGCGGCGCCGGATCGACCAGCAGCAGGCTGGCGTAAAGATTGCCGGGCGGAGAGTTCCACACCCGGCCCATCCGCCCCCTGCCCCTGGTCTGGGTCGCGGCGACGATCCACAGCCGTCCGGGATCGCCCGCGGCGATCCTGCTCATCGCCTCGTCATTGGTGGATGCGAGCGATGTAAAGACCTCCAGCCTGTAGCCGGCGCGCGCCGCCTGTGGCCCCACGGCGCAGTAAAAATCCTTCACGCCGGGGTCGCGCTTGGCCGACCGCCCCTCGCCCGCGCCAGACAAGGCCTTAGAACAGGGAATGCGCGGCGGCGGCGGCGGCGTCGACCAGGGGCGCCGGGAATATCCAGAACAGCAGCATGGCCAGCGACGACACGGCCAGAACCGCGCGCTGGGTCATGCTCGGACGGTCGAAGGCCGACTCTGGCTCGTCGAAATACATGATCTTGACGATACGCAGATAATAATAGGCCGAGACCGCGCTGGTCAGGATGCCGATCACCGCCAGCCAGTAGAGCTTGGCCTCGACCGCCGCCATGAAGACATAGAATTTGGCGAAGAAGCCCGCGAGCGGCGGCACGCCGGCGAGCGAGAACATCAGCATGGCGAGGAAAAAGGCCATGGTCGGATTGGTGCGCGAAAGACCGGAAAGATCGGCGATCTTCTCGACCGGCTTGCCGTTGACCCGCATCGAAAGGATGGCGGCGAAGGTCCCGAGCGTCATGACGAGATAGATCGCCATATAGATGGCGACGCCCCGCGCGCCCGCCTCGGTGCCGGCGGCGAGGCCGACCAAAGCGAAACCCATGTGGCCGATCGAGGAATAGGCCATCAGGCGCTTGATATTGGTCTGGACGATCGCCGCGAAGGAGCCGAGCGCCATCGAGGCCAGAGCCAGGAACACGATGATCTGCTGCCATTGGGCGACCGCGCCGGGAAAGGCGGTCATGATGACGCGAACCGTAATGGCGACGGCGGCCATTTTCGGAGCCGAAGCGAAAAAGGCGGTGACCGGGGTCGGCGCGCCCTCATAGACGTCCGGCGTCCACATATGGAAGGGAACGACCGACATTTTGAAGGCGAGGCCGGCGAACAGGAACACCAGGCCGAAGATCACGCCGGTATTGGGATGGCCGCCGATCGCGGAGGCGATGCCGGCGAAGGACACCGTTCCGGCGAAGCCATAGAGCAGCGAGGCGCCATAAAGCAGCATGCCGGACGACAAGGCGCCGAGGACGAAATATTTGAGGCCGGCTTCCGAGGCGCGGGCGTCGTCGCGGCTGATGGCGGCGACGACATAGAGCGACAGCGACATCAGCTCCAGGCCGAGATAGAGCGCGATCAGGCCATTGGCCGAGATCAGCATCAGCATGCCGAGGGTGGCGAGGACAATGAGAATCGGGAATTCGAACTTGTTCACCCCCGCGCCGCGCAGGAAATCACCCGCCATCAGCAGGACGACGATCGACCCCGTCAGCGACAAGGCCTTCATGAAATCGCCGAAGCCGTCGTCGATGAAGGCGCCGTTGAAGACGACACCGGCTTCGCGGTGGCCGAGCAGGATGGTGACCAGAGCCGCGCCAAGCGCGACGACCGCCAGTTCGGACATCGGACCGTCGTCATCCTTGCCGCGAATGGCGCCGACCAGCACCATGACGATCGCGCCGACCGCCAAAATCATTTCGGGGAGCGCATGAGCGAGTTCAAGACTGAGCGAATTCATGGAACGTCTCTCAAGGCAGCGTGAGGGCGGCGGTCTTGGTCAGCGCCAGCGCCGAATGATAGCCCTTGACCAATTCGGCGACCGAGCCGGAGCAGGCGTCGAGGATCGGGCCGGGATGGACGCCGTAATAGATCGTCAGCAGGACGAGCGGCGTCAGAACCGCCATTTCGCGCGGGTTCAGATCCTTCAGGCTCATGAGGCTGGGCTTCTCCAGTTTGCCGAAGATGACCCGCCAGTAAAGGTAAAGCGCATAGGCCGCCGAGAGGATCACGCCAGTGGTGGCGAAGAAGGCGACCCAGCTATTGGTCTGGAACGTGCCGAGCAGCGACAGGAATTCGCCGACGAAGCCCGAAGTGCCCGGCAGGCCGACATTGGCCATGGTGAAGACCATGAAGATCGCGCCATAGAGCGGCATGCGCTCGACAATGCCGCCATAGGCCGAGATTTCACGGGTGTGCATCCGGTCATAGACCACGCCGACGCAGAGGAAGAGCGCGCCCGAGACCAGGCCGTGCGAGACCATCAGGAACACCGCGCCCTGGACCGCCTGCTGGGTCATGGCGAACAGGCCCATGGTGACGAAGCCCATATGCGCCACCGAGGAATAGGCGATGAGCTTCTTGATGTCCTCCTGCACCAGAGCGACCAGCGATGTATAGATGATCGCGATGACCGACAGAGCGAAGACCAGCGGCGCGAAATAATGCGAGGCGTCGGGGAACATCGGCAGTGAGAAGCGGATGAAGCCGTAACCGCCCATCTTCAGCAGGATGCCCGCCAGGATCACCGAGCCCGCCGTCGGCGCCTCGACATGGGCGTCGGGCAGCCAGGTGTGGACCGGCCACATCGGCATTTTCACCGCGAAAGACGCGAAGAAGGCGAGCCACAGATATTTCTGCATGCTCGGATCGAACTTGGCGTGCAGCAAGGCGGTGATGTCGGTCGTATGCGTCTGGGCGTACATCGCAAGAATTGCGATCAGCATCAGCAGCGAGCCGACCAGCGTATAGAGAAAGAATTTGAAGGCCGCATAGATGCGGCGCTTGCCGCCCCACACGCCGATGATGAGGAACATCGGGATGAGGCCGCCCTCGAAGAACAGATAGAACAGCACGATATCGAGCGCGCAGAACACGCCGATCATCAGCGTTTCCAGCACCAGGAAGGCGATGAAATATTCCTTGACCCGGTTCTGGATCGACGACCAGGAGGCCGCGATACAGAACGGCATCAGGAAGGCGGTCAGCACCACGAAGGGAAAGCTGATGCCATCCACGCCCATCTTGTAGTTGAGCCCCGAGCCGAACCAGCTTTTCTGCTCGACGAACTGGAAGTCCGCGACGCCGGGAACGAATTTGCTCCAGGCATAAAGCGACAGAGCGAAGACGACGAGGGTCGTCCACAGCGCGATCCAGCGGATATTGTTCTTGCCCGCATCGGTTTCGCCGGGGACCAGCAGAATGAGCGCGGCGCCGACCAGAGGAAGGAAGGTCAGCCAGGAGAGAATGCCAAAACCAAACATCAGCGCGCCCCGTAGACCAAATAATAGGTGATGATCGCCGCGAGGCCAATCAGCATGGCGAAGGCGTAATTGTAGATGTAGCCGGTCTGCAGCCGCGCCACCCAGCCGGAACCGTCGAGCACGCGCGCGGCAATCCCGTCCGGGCCGAGCCGGTCGATGATCGCGCCGTCGCCGCCCTTCCAGAACAGCCGGCCGAGCCAGAAGGCCGGACGGACGAAGAGGAAGTCATAAAGCTCGTCGAAGTACCATTTGTTGAGCAGGAACTGGTACAGCGGCTGGAAGCGCTCGGCGAGACGGACCGGCGTTTCCGGCGAGACGATATAGAAATAATAGGCGATGACGAAGCCGAGCACCATCAGCAGCGAGGGCAGCAGCCCCGCCAGTTTCGGGATCTCCTCCATCGCATGCATGATGTGATTGTGCGGGCCGAAGAACAGCGAGCCTCGCCAGAACCCGGTCATATCTTCGCCGATGAAGGCGCCCTTGAAGATCATGCCGGCGAAAATCGCGCCGAACGACAGAACATAGAGCGGGATCAGCATCGTATTGGGCGATTCATGCGGATCGAGCGCGTGATGGCCGTGATCGTCGTGGCCATGATCGTCGTGGCCTTGGTCGGCGTGCGCGTGATCGTCATGCCCGTGCGCGTCGCCGTGAACCGCTTCCGCCCAGCGCGGCTTGCCAAAGAAAGTCATGAACACCAGGCGCCAGCTGTAGAACGAGGTCAATCCCGCCGCCACAACCGTCAGCACATAGCCATAGGTCGCGGCCTGGCTGTGCAGGCCCGCGGCATAGGCCGCCTCGATGATCGCGTCCTTGGAGAAATAGCCGGCGGTCAGCGGGAAGCCGGTCAGGGCCAAAGTGCCGGCGGTCATGCACCAGAAGGTGATCGGGATTTTCTTGGCCAGACCGCCCATCTTGCGCATGTCCTGCTCGTGATGCATCGCGTGGATGACCGAACCGGCGCCGAGGAACAGCAGGGCCTTGAAGAAGGCGTGGGTGAAAAGGTGGAAAATGCCGAGCGAATAGCCCCCTACCCCCAAGCCGACGAACATATAGCCGAGCTGCGAACAGGTCGAATAAGCAATCACGCGCTTGATGTCGTTCTGCACCAGGCCGATCGTCGCGGCGAAAAAGGCGGTGGTTGCGCCGATCACGGTGACGACGGCGAGCGCGGTCGAGGATTGCTCGAACAAGGGCGACAGGCGCGCCACCATGAACACGCCGGCGGTGACCATGGTCGCGGCATGGATGAGGGCGGAAACCGGCGTCGGGCCTTCCATGGCGTCAGGCAGCCAGGTGTGGAGCAGGAACTGCGCCGACTTGCCCATCGCGCCCATGAAAAGCAGCAGGCAGGTGAGCGTCATCGCATCCCAGTTGGAGCCGAAAATATGGATCGTCTTGTGGGCGAGGCCCGGGGCGGCGGCGAAAATCACATCGAAGCTGATCGACTTCGTCAGCATGAAAACCAGGAAAATGCCGAGGGCGAAGCCGAAATCGCCGACGCGGTTGACCACGAAGGCTTTCATCGCGGCGGCGTTGGCCGAAGGCTTTTCGTACCAGAAGCCGATCAACAGATAGGAGGCGAGGCCGACGCCTTCCCAGCCGAAGAACATCTGGGCAAGATTGTCGGCGGTCACCAGCATCAGCATGGCGAAGGTGAACAGCGACAGATAGGCGAAGAAGCGAGGCCGAGACGGGTCCTCGTGCATATAGCCGATCGAATAGAGATGGACGAGCGCGGAGACCGTCGTCACCACCACCAGCATCACCGCGGTCAAAGTATCGACGCGCAAGGCCCAGTCGATCTTGAGATCGCCCGAGGTCATCCAGTTGCCGAGCACCGGCGCGGAAAAGGGAGCGCCGGAAAAGCCGACACGGAAGAACACGATCCAGGACAGAAGGAGGGAAATGAACAGAAAGGTGGTGGTGACGATTTCGGACGGGCGGTCGCCGATCCGGCGGCCGAACAGGCCGGCGATCAGGAATCCGAGAAGGGGGAGAAAGACGATTGCCGAATACATGCTTTCAGCCCTTCATCATGTTGATGTCTTCGACCGCGATCGTGCCGCGGTTGCGGAAATAGGTGACGAGGATGGCGAGGCCGATCGCGGCCTCGGCGGCTGCCACGGTGAGGATGAACAGAGCGAAGATCTGCCCCGTCAGATCGTGGAGATGGGCGGAAAAGGCGACCAGATTGAGGTTCACCGAGAGCAGGATCAGCTCGACCGACATCAGGATGATGATGATATTCTTGCGGTTGAGGATGATGCCGGCGACGCCCAGGGTGAACAGGATCGCGGCGACGATCAGATAATGTTCGAGACCGATGACCATTGCGCGCTCCTCAAACGCCCGCCCGCGACGGGACTTTCTTAACTTCGATGGCCGAGGCGCGGGTGCGCGCGTTCTGCTCCGCAATGTTCTGGCGGCGGACGTTCGACCGATGGTGCAGGGTCAGGACGATGGCGCCGATCATCGCGGTGAGCAGGACGAAGCCGGCGGCCTCGAACAGATAGACATATTGCGTGTAGAGCACCTGGCCGAGCGCCGCGGTGTTGGTCAGATTTCCCGGCGTCGGCGTCGCGAGCACGGCCTGCGGCGCGACCGACCAGGCGCCGATCACCGTAATCAGCTCGACGAGCACAATCAGGCCGACCAGCATGCCGATGGGCAAATATTGCAGAAAACCCTGTTTCAGCTCGGCGAAATCGACATCGAGCATCATCACGACGAACAGGAAGAGCACCGCCACAGCGCCGACATAGACGACGACGAGGATCATCGCCAGAAATTCCGCGCCGGTGAGCAGGAACAGCCCCGCCGCATTGACGAAGGCGAGGATCAGGAACAGCACCGAATGAACGGGGTTGCGCGCCGCGATGACCATGACGGCGGATGCGATCATGACGATCGAGAACAGATAGAAGAAAGCCGTGGCAAGCGTCATGGTCCACCTGTGCGCCCGGCGAGCGGGCCTTGATCGTTTGCTCTCGTTTTTGACCTTGATCCCGAAAACCGGATTCCACTTATCGGGACCATGCTCTCGCCGACGCTGCTTAACCGTGAGTCGGCGCGAGGTAAAGTTGAGCTTTAGGCAGGGCGGGCGCCCTGCCTTCAGCGATAGGGGGCGTCGGCGGCGATGTTGCGAGCGATTTCGCGCTCCCAGATCGCGCCATTGTCGAGCAGTCGTTGCTTGTCGAAGAACAATTCCTCGCGGGTTTCGGTCGCGAATTCCGAATTCGGCCCCTCGACGATCGCATCGACCGGACAGGCTTCCTGGCAGAAGCCGCAATAGATGCATTTCGTCATGTCGATGTCATAGCGGGTGGTGCGTCGCGTGCCGTCATTGCCGCGCGGCGCGGCCTCGATGGTGATGGCCTGCGCCGGACAGATGGCCTCGCATAATTTGCAGGCGATGCAGCGCTCCTCGCCGTTGGGATAGCGGCGGAGCGCATGTTCGCCGCGGTAGCGCGGTGACTGCGGGTTCTTCTCATGCGGATAGTTCAGCGTCGCCTTCGGCTTCAGGAGATAGCGGAAGGACAGGAAGAAGGCGGCGACGAATTCCTTGAGGAGCAGGGCCTTGGCGGAGGAAACGATCTGCATGGCATGTCCTCAGTGGGCGACTTTGCCGATGAATTCAAGCACCCCGGCAACGACGACCACCGAGGCGAGCGAAATCGGCAAAAAGACCTTCCAGCCCAGACGCATCAGCTGGTCGTAACGGTAGCGCGGCACGAAAGCCTTGACCATGGCGAACATGAAGAAGAACCAGGTCAGCTTGAGCACGAACCAGATCACGCCCGGAATCCAGGTGAAGGGCGGGATGTTCACCGGCGGCAGCCAGCCGCCGAAGAACAGAATCGTCATCAGTGCGCACATGGTGACGATGGCGACATATTCGCCGAGCATGAACAGTAGATATTGGCTCGCCGAATATTCAACCATGAAGCCCGCGACCAACTCCGATTCCGCTTCCACCAGATCGAAGGGCGGGCGGTTGGTCTCGGCGAGCGCCGAAACGAAGAAGATCACGAACATCGGGAAGAGCGGCAGCCAGTACCAGCCGAACAGGCCTAAACGGGTGTCCTGGGCGCGAACGATGTCGGTGAGATTGAGCGAGCCGACGCAGAGCAGTACGGTGATGATGACGAAGCCGATCGAGACTTCGTAGGACACCATTTGCGCGGCGGAGCGCAGAGCCGCGAGGAAGGGATATTTCGAGTTGGACGCCCAGCCGCCCATGATGATGCCGTAAACGCCGAGCGACGAGATGGCGAAAATATAAAGAATGCCGACGTTGAGATTGGCGACGGCCCAGCCGTCGTTGACCGGGATCACCGCCCAGGCCGCCAGCGACAAGGTCGCCGTGACCAGGGGCGCGATCAGGAAGACGCCCTTGTTGGCGCCGTCTGGAATGATCGGCTCCTTGAACAGGAACTTGAACATGTCGGCGAAGCTTTGCAGGAGACCCCACGGTCCGACGACATTGGGGCCGCGCCGCAGCTGCACCGCCGCCCAGACTTTGCGGTCGAGCAGGATGTAATAGGCGACCAGAATCAGGCCGACCACCAGAAGCGCGAGGCTTTTGACGACGATCAGGAGAATGGAGAGCAGGAGGTCCACGTTCTTCTCTCCTATTCCGCGGCTTGCGCGGTGAGGCGGCCCTTGGCGAGGGCCGAACATTCCGCCATGACGCGCGAGGCGCGGGCGATCGGGTTGGTCAGGAAGAAATCGGAGACCGGCGACACCAAGGCGCCCTGCCCCAAAGTCCCGGCCGGAAGCGACGCGAGGCAAGCGGGATCGGAGGTCGCGATGGCGTCGATGCGCGCGAGCCAGGGGTAAGCCGCGTAAAGTTTCGCCCGCAGCTGCGCCAGAGAATCAAAGGGCAGCGGCTTGCCGAGCGCGGCCGAAAGAGCGCGGAAGATCGCCCATTCCTCACGGGCTTCGCCGGGCGGGAAGGCGGCGCGGTCGGAAATCTGGACCCGGCCTTCGGTGTTGACGTAAGTGCCTGATTTCTCGGTATAGGCCGCGCCCGGCAGGATGACGTCGGCGCGATGGGCGCCGCGGTCGCCATGCGAACCGACATAAACGACGAAGGCGCCCGGCTCGACCGAAATCTCATCGGCGCCGACGAGGAAGACCAGATCCAGCGCGCCCGCCTTGGCCATGGCCGAAGCGTCGAGGCCGCCGTCGCCCGGAACGAAGCCGATGTCAAGCGCGCCGACCCGCGCGGCCGCGGTATGGAGAATGGAGAGGCCGGTCCAGTCGCCTTTGGGGGCGCCGAGCCTGGCCGCGAGCGCAAGAATGGCGGCGCCGTCCTCGCGCGCCAAAGCACCCTGCCCCACCAGAATCAGCGGCCGCTCGGCCTTGGCCAGGATTTCGCCGAAACCCTCGCCCTGCGCGACCTTGGCGAGGACATCGGGCCCGGCGCCGAGATAGTCATATGTATAAGTCAGGTCGAGTTTCTCACCGATCACGCCGACCGGGAAATGGGAGTTGTGAGGACCGCCTTGGCGCCAGCGGCGGCGGATGCGGGCGTTGAGCACCGGCGCTTCCCAGCGCGGATTCGAGCCGACGATCAGCAGAGCGTCGGCATGGTCGACGCCTTCGATGGTCGCATTGAACAGATAGGAGGCGCGTCCTTTAGCGGGATCGAGCCTCGCCCCATCCTGGCGCGCGTCGATATTCTTGGCGCCAAGCGATTCGGCGAGCGACTTGGCGGCGTAAAGATCCTCGACCGAGGACAGATCGCCGCCGATGAAACCGATTTTCTCCGGCGCCGTCGCCTTGACCTTGGCCGCGATTGCGGCGAAGGCCTGCGCCCAGGTCGCCGGACGCAGCTTGCCGTTGTCGCGGACAAAAGGCCGGTCGAGGCGCTGAATCTTCAGCCCGTCCACGATCTGGCGGGCCTTGTCGGAAATCCATTCCTCGTTCACCGCGTCATTGGGGCGCGGCAGGATGCGCATGACCTCGCGGCCGCGAGTGTCGATACGGATCGAGGAGCCGAGCGCGTCCATGACGTCCACGCCCGCGGTCTTGTTATATTCCCAAGGGCGGGCGCGGAAATTCTGCGGCTTGGGCAGGAGCGCGCCAACCGGGCAGAGGTCGGTGACATTGCCCTGCAATTCGGAGGTCATCGCCTGTTCGAGATAAGTGGTGATCTCCATGTCCTCGCCGCGCCCGATCGCGCCCATGTCGGACGTGCCGCAGATTTCGGCGGTGAAGCGGACGCAGCGGGTGCAATGGATGCAGCGGGTCATCTCGGTCTTGACCAGCGGCCCGATATATTTGTTCTCCACCGCGCGCTTGCTCTCATGATAGCGCGAGCGGTCCATGCCGAAGGCGACGGCCTGGTCCTGCAGGTCGCATTCGCCGCCCTGATCGCAGATCGGGCAGTCGAGCGGATGGTTGATGAGCAGAAACTCCATCACGCCCTCGCGGGCCTTCTTGACCATCGGCGAATTGGTCAGCACCACCGGCGGTTCGCCATTGGGGCCCGGGCGCAGGTCGCGCACCGACATGGCGCAGGAGGCCGTCGGCTTGGGCGGGCCGCCCTTCACCTCGACCAGGCACATCCGGCAATTGCCCGCGATCGACAGGCGGTCGTGATAGCAGAAGCGCGGAATTTCCTTGCCCGCGACTTCACACGCCTGGAGCAAAGTATATTCCGGCGGGACATCCAGTTCGACGCCATCGACGATGATCTTGGCCATCATTCTTCCCTTTTGCCTCGCCCGCTGGAGCGGTCGAGGCGCCCCTCGCATCAGCTCGGCCGTAGCCCGTCGTTTGACGGGCGTCTTTCGACGCCCGGTCGCATTCGCTCCTAGCACCGGCTTCGCCGATGCGGAATTCATCTTTTGCCTCGCCCGCTGGAGCGGTCGAGGCCCAAACGTTATTGCGCCGCCACCTTGATCGCGTCCTTGTCGGCGCGCGCGGTATAGCTGTCGATACGCTCCTCGATCACCGGGCGGAAATGATTGATCAGTCCCTGCACCGGCCAGGCCGCGGCGTCGCCGAGCGCGCAGATCGTGTGCCCTTCGATCTGCTTCGACACCTCGAACAGCATGTCAATTTCCTTCTTCTGGGCGCGGCCCTCGACCATGCGCTCCATCACGCGCCACATCCAACCCGTTCCCTCGCGGCAGGGCGTGCATTGGCCGCAGCTCTCGTGCTTGTAGAAATGCGACAGCCGGGCGATGGCGCGGATGATGTCGGTGGACTTGTCCATCACGATCACCGCCGCGGTGCCAAGGCCCGATTTGAGCTTGGACAGGCTGTCGAAATCCATCGGGCAGTCGATGATCTCATGGGCCGGCACGCAGCGCACCGAAGAGCCGCCGGGAATGACCGCCAGCAGATTGTCCCAGCCGCCGCGAATGCCGCCGCAATGTTTGTCGATCAGCTCGCGGAAGGGGATCGACATCGCCTCTTCCACATTGCACGGCCTGTTCACATGGCCGGAGATCGAAAACAATTTCGTGCCCGAATTGTTTTTCGCGCCGAAGCCGGCGAACCACGCCGAGCCGCGACGCAGGATGGTCGGCGCGACCGCGATCGATTCGACATTGTTGACCGTGGTCGGGCAGCCATAGAGGCCGACATTGGCCGGGAACGGCGGCTTCAGGCGCGGCATGCCCTTCTTGCCCTCAAGGGACTCGATCAGCGCCGTCTCCTCGCCGCAAATATAGGCGCCGGCGCCGTGATGAACGAAAACCTCGAACGGATAATCGTGGATATTGTTCTTGCCGATCAGATTGGCCGCATAGGCCTGATCGACCGCCGCCTGCAGACGCTCGCGCTCGAAGATGAATTCGCCGCGCACGTAGATATAGGCGGCCGAAGCCCCCATGGCGAAACCGGCGACCAGACAGCCCTCGACCAGCAGATGCGGGTCGTTGCGCATGATCTCGCGATCCTTGCAGGTGCCGGGCTCCGATTCGTCGGCGTTGACCACGAGATAGGACGGCCGCGCCGGGTCGGGCTTGGGCATGAAGGACCATTTGAGGCCGGTCGGGAAGCCGGCGCCGCCGCGCCCGCGCAGGCCCGAATCCTTCATCTCCTTGACGATCCAGTCCTTGCCCTTTTCGAGCAGACCCTTGGTGTTGTCCCAGGCGCCGCGTTTTTTCGCGCCCTCCAGGCCCCAGTCGCCATAGCCATAGAGATTCTGGAAGATGCGGTCCTTGTCCTGAAGCATCCTCGCCTCCTCACTTGCCGGGGTGGGCGGGCTGCAAGGCAGCCTCAAGATCGGTGAGCGGACCGCTTTTGCCGTCGGCGCCGTAGAACTCGGTCAGCGAGGTCAGCCCGCCGAGCGGCTCGGAGCGCAAACGCCCGTTCTGCGGCCCGATATGGGTCGGGCGACCGGCCGCCAGATCGTCGAGCAGCCTGGAAAAACTGGCGGCGTCGAGGTCCTCGTAATAATCGTCGTTGATCTGGACCATCGGGGCGTTGCAGCAGGCGCCGAGGCACTCGACCTCCAGCCAGGAGAACATGCCGTCCGCCGTGACCTTGCGCTGCGGCCCGATGCGCTCCTCGCAGACGCGGATGAGTTCGTCCGCGCCCCCGAGTTGGCACGGCGTGGTGCCGCAGAGCTGCACGTAAAATTTCCCGACCGGCTCCAGATTGAACATCGTGTAGAAGGTCGCGATCTCAAGCACGCGAATGTAGGGCATGCCGAGAATGTCGGCGACCTTTTCGATGGCCTTCTGCGGCAGCCAATAGTCGTGCTGTTTCTGGGCTTGCCACAAGGCCGGAACCACAGCCGACGCCTGGCGGCCGGGCGGGTATTTGGTGATCTGGGCGTCGAGCCACGCCCGGTTTTCCGGCGTGAACTCGAAGCTCTCGGGCTGCTTCTCGGCGAGACGGCGAACGCTCATGATGACTGCTTTCCGTTGGAGCCGCGCACATCACGGTAAATAAGGAAACCGGCGACCAGCGCGGCGCCGATGAGAATGCCGAAATCGGATTGCGGCTGGAACAGGGGCGCGCCGTCCGACCAGCGCATGACAACGAGGAGGACGACGGCGGAGAGGAAGCCCGTCAGCAGAAAATGGCCGTTTTTGCGAAGGGATTCGACGACCGTCACCGATCCACCTCCCCGAACACGATGTCCTGCGCGCCGAGAATGGCGGACACGTCGGCGAGCATGTGGCCGCGGCTCAGCATGTCCATGGCCTGCAGATGGGCGAAGCCCGGCGCGCGGATCTTGCACTTATAGGGCTTGTCCGTGCCGTCGGAGACGAGATAGACGCCGAATTCGCCCTTGGGCGCCTCGACCGCCACATAGACCTCGCCCTCCGGCACACGAAAACCTTCGGTGAACAGCTTGAAGTGATGGATGAGCGATTCCATCGAACGCTTCATTTCACCGCGGCGCGGCGGCGTGATCTTGTGATTCGGCGCCAGCACCGGGCCCTCATTGGCGCGATCCAGCAGCTTGTTCACGCATTGTCGCATGATTCGCACCGACTGGCGCATTTCCTCAAGCCTTACGACCTGGCGGTCATAGCAATCGCCATGCTTGCCGACCGGAATGTCGAATTCCATTTCCTCGTAGCATTCACAGGGCTGGGCGCGGCGCAAATCCCAGGCGGCGCCTGAACCGCGCAACACCGGGCCAGAGAAACCCCATTTCCAGCAATCCTCCAGCGTCACCACGCCGATATCGACATTGCGCTGCTTGAAGATGCGATTTTCCACGAACAGGGCTTCAAGGTCGTCGCACAGCTTGAGGAAGGGATCGAGCCAGGCGCCGATGTCCTCGATCAGCTTGGGCGGCAGGTCCTTGGCGACGCCGCCGGGGCGGAAATAATTGGCGTGCATCCGGGCGCCCGAGGCGCGCTCGTAGAACACCATCAGCTTCTCTCGCTCCTCGAAGCCCCACACCGGCGGGGTGAGCGCGCCGACGTCCATCGCCTGGGTGGTGACGTTGAGGAGATGCGAGAGGAGGCGGCCGATTTCGCAATAGAGCACGCGGATGAGCTGGGCGCGGCGGGGAACCTCGACGCCGAGCATCTTTTCGATGGCGAGGCAGAAAGCATGCTCCTGATTCATCGGCGCGCAATAGTCGAGCCGATCGAAATAGGGCGTGTTCTGCATATAGGGCCGGGCTTCCATCAGCTTCTCGGTGCCGCGATGCAGCAGGCCGATATGCGGATCGACGCGCTCGACCACTTCGCCGTCAAGCTCGAGAACCAGCCGCAGAACGCCGTGCGCCGCGGGATGCTGCGGCCCGAAATTGATCGAAAAATTGCGCGGCGCCTGTCCGGACATTACTTGTTCGCCCATCAGTTTTTCACCTCGACGCTCGTCTTCGCCATGCCGCCCGCCAACCGTCCGCCCCGCTCAAGCCTGCTTCGTCGCCTTCTCGTCGCCGGGAAGGGTGTAGGACTCGCCTTCCCAGGGCGAGAGGAAATCGAAACTGCGGAATTCCTGACTGAGGCTGACCGGCTCATAGACCACGCGCTTCTGGGCGTCGTCGTAACGCACCTCGACATAGCCGGTCAGCGGGAAATCCTTGCGCAAGGGATGGCCGTCGAAGCCGTAATCGGTCAGCATCCGGCGCAGGTCGGGATGATTGGAGAACAAGACGCCATACATGTCATAGGCTTCGCGCTCAAACCAGTTCGCGGCGGGCCAGACATCGACGCAACTCTCGACCGGCGTGACCTCGTCGGTCATGCATTTGACACGGATGCGCAGATTGGCCTTGGGGTCGAGCAGATGCGCGACCACGTCGAAGCGCTTTTCGCGCGACGGCCAGTCCACGGCGGTGAGATCGATGAAGGAGATGAAGCCGTTGTCGCGCAGATAAGTCAGCGCCGGAACCCAGTTCTTCGCCTCGAACACGACCGTCAGCTCGTCATAGGCGATATCCGCCGACAGGACGGAACCGCCAAGGGCCGACCAGATCTTCCCGGACAAATCCTTCAGTTTTTCCCGCAAGTCCGCGGCGTGGTCCGTCACGGCGTTCTGCCCGTCAGCCATGCTTCACCCCAATATCCGGCTGGCGCCGGCAAGACAGAATGACGCGCCGGACGGCGCGCCGGATATTCGCGTCAGCGTTCGATCGTGCCGGTGCGGCGGATTTTGCGCTGCAGCAGCATGATCCCGTAAAGCAGGGCCTCGGCGGAAGGCGGACAGCCCGGGACATAGACGTCAACCGGAACGATGCGGTCGCAGCCGCGCACCACCGAATAGGAATAGTGGTAATAGCCGCCGCCATTGGCGCAGGAGCCCATCGAGATGACGTAGCGCGGCTCGGGCATCTGGTCATAAACCTTGCGCAGAGCCGGGGCCATCTTGTTGGTGAGCGTGCCGGCGACGATCATCACGTCGGACTGGCGCGGCGAGGCGCGCGGGGCGAAGCCGAAGCGCTCGACGTCGTAGCGCGGCATGGCCGCCTGCATCATCTCCACCGCGCAGCAGGCGAGACCGAAGGTCATCCACATCAGCGAACCGGTGCGCGCCCAATTGATCAGATCGTCGGTCGCGGTGACCAGAAAGCCCTTGTCGGCGAGCTGGTCGTTGATCGCCAGGAATGTAGGGTCGTCAGCGCCGATCGGCTTGCCGGTGCGCGGGTCGAGAACGCCCCGCGGCGCGGGCGCGACGATCGTGCTGCCCTTGTCGGAAATCAATCCCATTCCAGGGCTCCCTTTTTCCACTCATAGACGAAGCCGACGGTCAGCACGCCAAGAAAGACCATCATCGACCAGAAGCCGAAAGCGCCGATCTTGCGGAAGGCCACCGCCCAGGGGAACAGGAAGGCCACTTCCAGGTCGAAGATGATGAAGAGCAGCGACACCAGATAGAACCGGACGTCGAATTTCATGCGAGCGTCATCGAAGGCGTTGAAGCCGCATTCATAGGCCGAGAGCTTTTCGGCGTCGGGCGCCTTGAAGGCGAGCAGGAAGGGCGCGACCAGCAGCGCCCCCGAAATGACCGCCGACAGGGCGATGAAGATCACCAGCGGCAGATAATCGTTCAGGAGGACCGGCATGGGAGGGACGTCCTTGCTCTCAATTGTCCTTTTCCGGGCTGAGCGCCCCGGCGCGGCAGGCTGGCGCGCAGTCGCCCCCCGCCGCTGGATCACATTGGTTCCGTATCGCAGGGCGGCGCCGGGCGCAAGGCCAAAGCGCGCTCCGACGACCCCGGCCAGCGGCGCCATCGGCGCCGGATGTAATCATAAATCTCTTGGAATTCCAGATATTTCCAGCAAAGCCCAGGCGATTCCGACCATGATTTAGTTTAGCCTCATGCGAAAGTCGGACCCAGGGTCTTGCTGCATGGCACAAATGCGCCCTGCCCCGCCAGAAAGGCTGTCCGGAAAAGAACAACTGGTCGTGAGCCCCGCCGGCGCGGGACCGCGGTGGGAGCGGCTGGACGCGTCCCAAGGCCTCGGCGAATCGAGCGTGATCTGATTCACTGAGCTACTCCCTCCGGGTTGGATAATTTCCGGCGAAATTTAAGTTACTTTCCGGGCCTTCTGGTCGGATTCAATCCTGTTCCAATAAACCACGGCGCGCGGGCCCGCCCGCCATGGGCGGCGTGAGGTCGCCGGGGATGGTAGAAGGTCATCCAGCCACCGATCCCGACCTTGGCGTGCGTGCCCGTTCCCATGTGCGCAGGTAGACGCATTCATACTTCAGCGGCCTCCAGAGCCGTTCGATGAGGACGTTGTCGATGCAGCGGGCCTTGCCGTCCATCGAGATTCGGGCGCCGACGCGCTTCAAGCGGTCGGTCCAGGCAAAGGACATGAACCGGCTGCCCTGATGTTCATGTTCTCGGGCGCCCCGAATCGGTGGATGGCGTCGTTCAGAGCGCCTTATGTGGGAAACGGCTACAAATTCGAAATCGCCTGTTGAGACGAAGTTGCTGGAAAGCGAATGAAATTGAGTGATTCATTCTCACGACGGCAATTTGCGACCCCATAGATAAAATTGGCGCCGCGAAAGACAATATAAGTGGCAATGGGAACAACAAACAGCCGACGCGCCGCTCGTATCACGCCACGCGAGCTATTTCTGCTCCACCGCATTGCGCGGAGAAGCCATTCTGCGAATAAAGGGGATTGAAGCGGCAACAAGCTTTGCGCGCACACTCACGCCGCGCCATAGCGGAAAGGGCCGGGCAGGCATGAAATGGCGAGAGAGACGGGACTCGAACCCGCGACCTCCGGCGTGACAGGCCGGCGCTCTAACCAACTGAGCTACTCCCCCGCTCGACCGTGACGCTGTCGCGTCGATCGGAGGCCTGCGAATTAAGACAGGCGTGCCGGCAAGTCAAGCGCCATATGGCGAATTCGTGAACCTTCACCCACGCGCAAGCGTCACTCAGAACTTGCGGCTCGCCAGCCGCCAGCGCGCCATTTCCGCGCTCGTGACGAAATGGATGGTTTGCGAGGAAACGTGCTCGGCATAGCGGACAAGATCGCGGCTGACGCCCATGCGCGCGCTATAGCGCATCAGCATGCCCGCCATAGAGCCATCGTCATAGACGCGGCGCGTCTCGTCGAATATTCCGTCCGAAGTGTTGGCGAACATCCGGTGAATGCCAAGATAGGTCCCACGCGGCGCGACCCTTTTGATCCCGCCCATGAAGGCGTAAACGCAAGCCGAGAGGCATTTATGGGCGACGACGGTCGCAGCGCCGATTCGCCGGAACATCCGCCCCAACTCCATCGAAGCCATGACATAACCGCCCTGCGAATTGAGCAGGACGACGGTCCGCAAGTCGCGATTGCGAATATTTTCACGCAGGAACGCCAGGAAATCGTCCGGTGTGGAATTGGCGATCTGGCCTTGAGCGACGATGACGCGCGGGCAATGGGCCCGACAGGCGCCATCGGAAACGCTCTGGAGATGAAAATCCATCGCCCTCGCGGCGGGCGACGACAGAAGGAAAATGGCGAACGCCGCCAGGGCTGGAGCGGTTGTGAGCGAAGGACCGCCAAACTTCCCGGCCACCATCGATTTCCCTTCGGTTTGGTGGGCGGTGACGGGCTCGAACCGCCGACCCTCTCGGTGTAAACGAGATGCTCTACCAACTGAGCTAACCGCCCGAACCGACGTGACGACGCCCTGCCGGACGGGCCTCCCCGGAGATAGGTCGCGCGGCCGCCGCTGGCAAGACTGAATGTCGCGGCCGAGGCGCGGACGGGCCGCGCCCGGGCGAGAACCAGCTTACTTGTTGACGATGTCCTTGAGCTGAGCGCCGGGCTTGAAGCGGACGCTGCGGGACGCCGGAATGTCGATCTCGGCGCCGGTCGCCGGATTGCGGCCCTTGCCCGCCGCGCGGGTCTTGACGGAGAACGTGCCGAAACCAACCAAACGGACTTCTTCGCCTTTGTGCAGAGCGTCGGTTATGGCCGCAATCACCGCGTCGAGCGCCACACCGGCGGCCGCCTTCGAGCTTTCCGTCGCTTCCGCCACCGCATCGATCAATTCGGCTTTGTTCGTCATCTCGTTTTTTCCTTGAATGGGGCGCTTCTCGCCGGAGAGCGCCAAGGTGACCTGCCACGGCGCCCCCGACGCCGCGGAAATTGATTTCCCGTCGAGGCGCGGACGAATAAGGCGCCGCGAGGGCGACCGCAACTCGAATCGCACCCTTTCGACGCCGCCACTTTCCCTTTGAATCCGTGGCAAAGCAAGCGACCGCAAACCAAACAGGCCGAAAATGCCGAAAAAAAGCCAAGCTTTCGCGCCGCATTCGGGATGTGCTGCGCGAAAAAGCCGGGATGCGCCCGCATCCCGGCTTTTTTCCAGCGTTCGAACGGCGTCGCGCTTTAATGCGCGACGACGCCGACCGTCTCGTCCTCGACCTCGGCCTGCGGCTTGACCGCGCCCTCTTCCCAGGTGATCGGCTCCGGCATGCGCAGAAGCGCATGGCTCAGAACCTCCTCCATGCGGGAAACCGGCACGATTTCGAGGTTGTTCTTCACCGATTCCGGAATATCCACCAGATCCTTGGCGTTGTCTTCCGGGATCAGGACCTTCTTCAGCCCGCCGCGCAGGGCCGCGAGCAGCTTTTCCTTCAAGCCGCCGATCGGCAGCACGCGACCGCGCAGGGTGATCTCGCCGGTCATGGCGATGTCGCGGCGCACCGGAATGCCGGTCATGACCGAGACGATGGCGGTGGCCATCGCCACGCCCGCCGACGGGCCGTCCTTGGGCGTCGCTCCTTCGGGCACGTGGACATGGATGTCCCGCTTCTCGAACAAAGGCGGCTCGATGCCGAAATCCACCGCGCGGGAGCGGACATAAGAGGCCGCCGCCGAGATTGATTCCTTCATCACGTCGCGCAGATTGCCGGTGACCGTCATGCGGCCCTTGCCGGGCATCATGACGCCCTCGATCGTCAGCAGCTCGCCGCCGACCTCGGTCCAGGCCAGACCGGTGACCACGCCAACCTGATCCTCCAGTTCCGCCTCGCCATAGCGATAGCGCGGCACGCCGAGATAGGTTTCGACATTGTCCTCGGTGATGACGACCTTATCGATCTTCGTCTTGGAGAGCAGGATCTCCTTGACCGCCTTACGGGCGAGATTTGAGATTTCGCGCTCCAGATTGCGCACGCCCGCCTCGCGGGTGTAGCGGCGAATGATCTTGGTCAGCGCCGCGTCCTCGATCGTCCATTCGCTGGGCGACAGCCCGTGCTTTTTGGTCGCGGCCGGGATCAGGTGCTTGCGCGCGATCACCGCCTTTTCCTGTTCGGTATAGCCGGCAATGCGGATGATCTCCATGCGGTCCATCAACGGCGCCGGAATATTCAGCGTGTTGGCGGTCGTCACGAACATCACGTTCGACAGATCGTAGTCCACCTCGAGATAATGATCGTTGAAAGTGGCGTTCTGTTCGGGGTCGAGCACCTCCAGCAGCGCCGAGGACGGGTCGCCGCGGAAATCCATGCCCATCTTGTCGATTTCATCGAGCAGGAAGAGCGGATTGGAGGTTTTCGCCTTGCGCATCGACTGGATCAGCTTGCCGGGCATGGACCCGATATAGGTCCGCCGATGGCCGCGAATCTCGGCCTCGTCGCGCACGCCGCCGAGCGACATGCGGACGAATTCACGACCCGTCGCCTTGGCGATCGACTTGCCGAGCGAGGTCTTGCCGACGCCGGGCGGGCCGACGAGGCACAGGATCGGGCCGGTAAGCTTGTTGGCGCGGCTCTGCACGGCCAGATATTCGATGATCCGCTCTTTGACCTTGTCGAGGCCATAGTGCTCGGCGTCGAGAAGATCCTGCGCCGAGGCGAGATCCTTCTTGATCTTGGAGCGCTTGTTCCACGGGATCGAGACCAGCCAGTCGAGGTAATTGCGCACGACGGTGGCTTCGGCCGACATCGGCGACATCTGCCGCAGCTTCTTCAGCTCGGCCATCGCCTTGTCATGCGCTTCCTTGGACAGCTTGGTCCTCTTGATCTTCTCCTCCAGCTCGGAGAGATCGTCCTTGCCGTCCTCGTCGCCCAGCTCCTTCTGAATGGCTTTCATCTGCTCGTTCAGATAATATTCGCGCTGGGTCTTCTCCATCTGCCGCTTCACGCGCGTGCGAATGCGTTTCTCGACCTGAAGAACCGAGATTTCGCTTTCCATCAGCGCCAGACATTTCTCCAGGCGCTTGGTGACGGAGGTCATTTCCAGCACCGCCTGACGGTCAGTGATCTTGACCGACAGATGGGAAGCCACGGTGTCGGCGAGCTTGCCGGGATCGTCGATCTGCGCGACCGCCGAGACGACTTCGGGCGACACCTTCTTGTTGAGCTTCACATAACCTTCGAACTCGGACGCGACCGAGCGCGCCAGAGCCTCCGCCTCGACGGGATCGGGCGCTTCCTCGGGCGTGACCTCGGCCTCGGCCTCGTAATATTCGTCGGTGCGGACATATTCGGCGATCTTGGCGCGGGCCATGCCCTCGACCAGAACCTTGACGGTGCCATCGGGCAGTTTCAGCAATTGCAGCACGCTGGCGAGCACTCCGGCCGAATAGACGGCATCCGGCTTGGGATCGTCCTCCGCCGCATTTTTCTGCGTCGCGAGGAGGATGAACTTGTCCGCCTTCATCACCTCTTCGAGGGCGCGAATGCTCTTCTCGCGGCCGACGAACAGCGGCACGATCATATGCGGGAAAACGACGATGTCGCGCAGGGGGAGGACCGGATAATTGTCGGTCACGCCTGCGGGGGGGAGCACTCGCTTGGGGCTGGTCATCACTGAATCCTATCTGTCATGGCGCACCGGTCCTTCTCCGGGGCGATGGGATCCGCCCGAAAGAATTCCCGCCACGCCCACGTGGCTTTGAGACGCCGGCCCTTGCGCCCTGACGATCCGCGCGGGATCGAAAGGGGCTGCAACCTCTGTCTGCCCTGTCCCGATTCGCGGAGCGACCCGGAACAGTTTCGCGGCGCCGACGGCCTCCGCCCCATGCGCCGCGCGACCTTTTCAAGCATCGGCGGCGATTGGTTAACATTATCCGCAGATGGGGTTTTTCGACCCCCTTTCAAGCGCTCTTCGCGTTTGAGGCAGCCTCATAAACCCCCATTGCCTTCACTTTACGCGCTCGCACCGGATTTCTCGGCGCGTTCCGCATAGATGTAGAGAGGCTTGGCCTTGCCTTCGACGACCTCCGGCCCGATCACCACCTGCTCCACGCCTTCGAGGCCGGGCAGGTCGAACATGGTGTCGAGCAGGTTGCCCTCCATGATCGAGCGCAGGCCGCGCGCGCCGGTCTTGCGCTCGATCGCCTTGCGGGCGATCACGTTGAGGGCCTCGTCCTGGAAGGTCAACTCGACATTTTCCATTTCGAACAGGCGCTGATATTGCTTGACCAGAGCGTTTTTCGGCTCGGTAAGGATCTTTTTCAGGGCGTCCTCGTCGAGGTCCTCCAAGGTCGCGATCACTGGCAGGCGGCCGACGAATTCGGGGATCAGGCCAAATTTCAGCAGATCCTCAGGCTCGACACTGCGGAAGATTTCGCCGGTGCGGCGTTCGTCCGGCCCCTCGACCTTGGCCTGGAAGCCAATCGAGGTGCCTTTCCCGCGCGACGAAATGATCTTGTCGAGACCGGCGAAGGCGCCGCCACAGATGAACAATATATTGGTCGTGTCCACCTGCAGGAATTCCTGCTGCGGATGTTTCCGGCCGCCCTGCGGCGGCACGGAGGCGACTGTGCCCTCCATGATCTTCAGCAGGGCCTGCTGCACGCCCTCGCCCGACACATCGCGGGTGATCGACGGATTGTCCGACTTGCGGGAAATCTTGTCGATCTCGTCGATATAGACGATGCCGCGCTGCGCCCGCTCCACATTGTAATCGGAGGCCTGGAGCAGCTTCAGGATGATGTTCTCGACGTCCTCGCCGACATAGCCGGCCTCGGTAAGGGTGGTGGCGTCCGCCATGGTGAAGGGCACGTCGAGGATGCGGGCCAGGGTCTGCGCCAGCAGGGTCTTGCCCGATCCCGTCGGGCCGACCAGCAGGATGTTCGACTTGGCCAGTTCGACATCGGAATGTTTGGTCGAGTGATTCAAGCGCTTGTAATGGTTGTGGACCGCGACCGAAAGCACGCGCTTGGCCTGGTGCTGGCCGATCACGTAATCGTCGAGCACCTTGCAGATTTCCTTCGGCGTGGGAATGCCGTCGCGGGTCTTGACCAGCGAGGACTTGTTCTCCTCGCGGATGATGTCCATGCACAACTCGACGCATTCGTCGCAGATAAACACAGTCGGCCCGGCGATCAGCTTCCGCACCTCGTGTTGGCTCTTGCCGCAGAACGAGCAGTAGAGCGTGTTTTTCGAGTCGCTATTGCCAACCTTGCTCATGAGCTTCTCCTTGCGGCTGAACGGCGCCCCCTTCCGGCGCCGTTCGACCCGCTTGCGCCGCCCCCGGCGGAAAAATCCGCCTGAGGCCGCTGGGATTCTCGCCGCCGGTTCGACGAATCCGCGCTTACGCGCCCCGGTTCTTCCATCTAGTTCAAAATGCTAATGTATGCCCATGGTCGCTGATGGCAAGCTTCGCATTGTGCGGGACGCCATGCAAAGTGGGCGCCGTCCCCAGACATTCATCCTCATTTCTCCGGCGCCCCCATTTCTCCGGCGACATCATTTCTCCGGCGACTCCTCCGGACGCTTGCTGAGCACGTCGTCGATCAGGCCGAAGGCCTTGGCGTCCTCGGCCGCCATGAAATGATCGCGATCGAGGGTGCTCTCGATCGTGTCGTAATCCTGACCCGTGTGCTTCACATAGATCTCGTTCAGGCGTTTCTTGACCTTCATGATGTCTTCGGCATGGCGCAAAATGTCCGAAGCCTGGCCCTGGAAGCCGCCGGAAGGCTGGTGCACCATGATTCGGGCGTTGGGAAGCGCGAATCGCATGCCCGCTTCGCCCCCGCACAAAAGCAGCGAGCCCATCGAGGCCGCCTGGCCGACGCAGAGCGTCGAAACCTTGGGCTTGATGAACTGCATCGTGTCGTAGATCGCCATGCCGGCGGTGACCACTCCGCCCGGCGAATTGATGTACATCGAGATTTCCTTCTTCGGATTCTCGGCTTCGAGGAACAGCAATTGCGCGATGATGACCGAGGCCATGCCGTCCTCGACCGGGCCGGTCAGGAAGACGATTCGCTCGCGCAGCAGCCGTGAGTAAATATCGAAGCCGCGCTCGCCGCGCGGGGTGTTCTCGATGACTTGCGGGATGAGATATTGATTGTAGACGTCAACCGGATCGCGCATAGACCATTTCCTTCGGCGGGATTCGCCGCTGTTTTGCCTCATCCCAACATAATGCGCTTGCCGGCCGAGGCAATGGCCGCCACGCCTCGTCACAAAAATGCAAGATCGGGGCCGAAACAGGGCAGACACGACTCGCGGGAAAATTCAGCCGCCGCGTGGCGGAGCCCGAATCGGCCCGGCGCCGCGCGACACGAACCCGAGCAATAGGCGGGCGCGTGTGAAAAAAGTTCTAAGAATCTGCTGGGAACGCGTCACCGGGCGGCGATGGCGGCCAATGGCCGGCGCATGACGCATGAGTTCCATCCCGACTTATTTCCGGAGCGGCCCCCTCACCTCTCCGCGCAACCGAAGAGCACCGCCCGCACACATTCGGCGGTAACGCTCCGAAAGGGTCGCGGCGGGGCGCGGCTGCAAAGTCTCGTTGACGCCGCGGGCGCCGTCGGCGAGGAGTTGAGCGGCTTCGTCGAAAGTGAAATCCGAGCTGAGTCTCAGCCTGCCGGCGGCGTCAAGCCTGACCAGGAAGGCGGCGAGCTTCTCCTGGAAGTCGGCGGCGGAGGCCGACATCACCTCGTCACAGCGGCCGAAGGCCTCGCGGTTGATCTCAAGGGCATGGGCGGGCGATGCGGCCTGGATCAAGCGGTGCATCGCGGACAACAGGAACGACGGCGCCACGCCCGAAGTCGTCGCCGCCTATTGCGCCTGCATGGACAACAAGATGCCTGAGAGCGAAACCCGGTCGATCACGCAGTGGGAGAAATCCCGCCCGGTGGAAATGCACGAATGCGACAGGGAGGCCGGCTGGAAATAAGCCGATCGGCGCCTTTCGCGGCGACTCGTCGCCGCGAGAATTGGAAATATCGCCTTTCCATCGGTCGTTTGGCGCTTTCCCAACAAACGTCACACTGCGCGGCACAAGAGCCGGATGCGCCACAAAAGAAAACGCCCGCGAGTACGCGGGCGTTTCGACGGACGATACCTGGAAAGTCGTGAACTCAGGCCGTCTTTTCTTCGTCCTCGGCCTTGAACAGCTCTTCCTTCGCGACGGTCTTGTCGGTCACCTTCGCCTGCCCGACGATGTGATCGACCACCTTTTCCTCATAGATCGGCGCGCGAATCTCGGCCAGAGCCTGCGGATTCTTCTGGTAATATTCCCAGAACAGCTTCTCCTGGCCGGGGAACTGGCGGGCGCGCTCAACGATGGCGCGGGTCACCTCGTCGTCGCCCACGCGAACGCCCGCCTTGTCGCCGACTTCCGCCACGACCAGGCCGAGGCGCACCCGGCGCTCGGCGATGCGGCGATATTCGGCGCGCTGCGCCTCCTCGGTCGTGCCCTCGTCGGCAAAGGTCTTGCCGGCGGCGTTCTGCTCGGCCTGGATCTGCCCCCAGATGCCGTTGAATTCATGCTCGACCATGTCCTGCGGCAATTCGAAATCGAACTTCTTGTCGAGGGCGTCGAGCAGGGCGCGCTTCAGCTTTTCGCGCGAGGCCCGGTCATAATCCGCCTTGATTCGCGCGATGACCGCCTCGCGCAGTTTGTCGAGACTCTCCAGCCCGAATTTCTTGGCCAGTTCGTCGTCGATCGCGACCTCTTGCGGCGCGGCGACCACCTTGACCGTGACGTCGAAGACGGCTTCCTTGCCGGCGAGGTGTGCGGCCTGATAGTCCTCCGGGAAGGTCACCGTGACCTTGCGTTCGTCGCCAACCTTGGCCCCTTCGAGTTGAGCCTCGAAGCCCGGAATGAACGAGCCGGAGCCGAGCACCAGATCGACGCCCTCGGCCGCGCCGCCCTCAAAAGCTTCGTCGCCGATGCGACCGACGAAATCGATGGTCAGCTTGTCGCCATTCTGAGCCTCGGCGCCCTCCTCGCGGTCGGCATAGGCGCGATTGCCATCGGCCAGGGCCTTGAGCTGCTGCTCGATTTCCTCTTCCGGAACCTCCGCGACCAGACGCTCAAGCTCGATATCCTCGAACGAGCCGACTTCGAAGCTCGGCAACACTTCGAAAGCGATCTTGAAGGACAGGTCGCCGGTCGCCTCCAGCACCTTTTCCATTTCGTCGCGGTCTTCCGGGAAATCCAGCTTGGGTTGGCCGGCAAGGCGCATGTTGTTGTCGGAGAGAATTTTGTTCTGGGCGTCGGTCACGGCCTGCTGGACGACGTCGCCCATGATCGATTTGCCGTAAAGACGCTTCAAATGGCTGGCCGGGACCTTGCCCGGGCGGAAGCCGTTGATGCGCACCTTGTCCTTCATCTCGGCAAGCTGGGCCTCAAGCTTCTCCGCAAGCTCCGCAGCCGCGAGCACCACCTGATATTCGCGCTTCAGCCCCTGCGAAAGCGTTTCCGTCGTCTGCATCGTCAAAACCTTCTCAAACCTCTCCACCGCGATAGCTCTTTGGCCATTTGCGGGATGAAACCAGCCGATTCGAGCGTTTGGCGCCGTACTGGTGCGGGCGGAGGGACTCGAACCCCCACGATTTTCACCACCGGAACCTAAATCCGGCGCGTCTACCAATTCCGCCACGCCCGCGCGCGCCATTCCGCCGGCTTTCGCCGACCGCCCACGTAGGCTGCGCTCTATAGCAATGACACAAAAGGAAAGCAGCAAAAAAATGGGATCGCGCGCCTTTCACGCGTCTCGCCGTCAGTTCCGCGCCTGCCGCTTGCGCCAGTCGCCGGGCGGCAGGCCGAAACAGCGCTTGAAGGCGCGGTTGAAGGCGGCTTCCGATTCATAGCCATACTGCTCGGCTATGGCCTTCATGGGAAGGCTGTCCGTCTTCATCTGCTGCGCCGCCAGTTGCAGCCGCCATTTCGCCAGATAGCGTATCGGCGGCTGGTCGAGATAGCGGCGGAAATGCTCGTTGAGCACGCTGCGCGAGGTCCCGACCCGGCGCGCCAGCTCCTCCACGCTCCAATCCTTCATCGGCTCGGCGTGCAGCCATTTGAGGGCCGCCCCCGCCACCGGATCGTTCAGCGCCGCGAACCAGCCGGCGTCGTCGGCCGACAGGCCGTGGATATGCGCGCGCAATATCTCCACGAACATCAATTCGGTCAGGCGCGGCAGCATGCTGCGCGAGCCGGGGCTCAGCCGGCTCGTCTCATCTGCCGTATGGCGGATCGTCGAGCCGAGCCAGCGATCGCCCGTCTCCTCGCCGGAGCTGACGTGCAAGAGCCGCGGCAGATGGCGCAGCAAAGGATGGAACAGCAGTTCGTCACATTGCAGAAAGCCGCAGATGACCGAAGTTTTCGCGCCCGCGCCGCCGTGTTCGACCACCAATATGTCGGGCCAGGGCGGCGGCGGCAACAATTTGCCGACCTCGACCGCGGCGGCGGTTTCGCGCCCGTAAAGGCCGTGACTATCGCCATAGGGCAACAGCACCGCATCGCCCTCCGCCAGCCAGACGGGCGCGTCATTCCGCAAACCGAGCCAGCAACCGCCGGCGGCGATGATGTGAAAGGGGATGATGTGTTCGGTGCGGAAGGGCAGGACCTGGGCGAGATGGCAACCATCGGGTGTAACCACCGACCAGGGCTCGCGAAATTCGGCGCGAAACAACACCGTGCCGGAAAGGCGCATCCCGCTGAGCAGGTCGGAAAGCAGGTCCCGCCCGTCCGACGGCGTTTCGATCAAATCTTCCGGCGTCCCGGCCATGGCGTCGCCTCGCGGCGAAAATTACACTTTTGCCGATGTCCAACAAACATCGGTGGGAGGCAAAGATGAGTCAAGACGCCCGCGATCTCGTCGTCATGGTGACACATGGAATCGACCATGAATTATCGTCCGCCGGCTTGACCATTGCGCTTGGCGGCATGACGGCGGGCCTGAAGGTCTCCATTTTTCTTACCAGTTCCGGCGTCGATATCGCCCGGCGCCGCGCCGCCGACGCCACCCATGTCAAGCCTCTGGAGCCGCTGGCGGACATGATGCGCGATTTTCTCGCCCGCGGCGGCGCCATCTGGGCGTGCACGCCCTGCGTCAAGAGCCGCGGCTATTCCCAGGAAGACCTGATCGACGGCGTGGTCATCGCGGGGGCGAGCAACGTCCACGAATTGATCAAGGGCGGAGCGGCCACTTTGAGCTTCTAGATCAATAACTGCTAGATCAATAAGGAGAAACCGGGATGATTCTCTATCGCGAATTCAGCTGGTGGTATTGGGCGGCGACCGACGTCCTGCTCTTCCTCGGCCTCGCCGGCCATGAAGAAGGATTCCTGCTCGCGATTGCGCTCTCCTGCGTCCAGATCGTTCATTTCCGCTGGAGAACCGGGGCTTTCGCCGCCTTCCCGACGCAGGTCCGCGTCGCTTACACGGGCCTGCTCCTGCTGGCTTTTCTGCCGCCTTTGCGCTGGCTTTACTGGATCCTGGCGATCGGAACCCTGGCCCAGGTCCTGTTCGGCTATTGCACCCTGGCGCGCTGCCTGTCGCTCATGCCCTGGAACCGCCGGGAGCCGATGAACTGGCGGCTGGTCTGGCGCACTTTCGCCTCGCGGCCGGTGAAAGGCAACATCATGCAGGGCTTGCCGGCGGCGACGTGAGCCGCTCCGGAATCTGCGGGAATCGCGCCGGGGCTCTACGCGCGGAAATCTGATAAGATTTCCGCGTCGTCACCCGGAACGCCCAATGCGCCTGCACCGCCGCGCCTTCACTGGCTCCATCGTCGCAACGCTCATCGCCGGACTGCGGCCGGCAGGAGCGGACGAGAAAACGCCGCCCGCCCCAGGCGACGACGGCTTCACCCTGCTCGAAGCGCGTCCCGGCGCCGTCCCCCTGCTGCCGGCGCCGGCGGCGCAGACCAAAATCTGGGGTTTCGGCGGCGACGTTCCCGGGCCTCTGCTGCGGGTGAGGCTTGGCCAGGAGATCAAGGCGCGGCTGATCAACAAGCTCGATCAACCGACCGCTTTGCATTGGCGCGGGATGCGAATTGCCAATGAAATAGACGGCGCCGCCGGTCTTGTGCATAAATCTTTGGCGCCCGGCGAGAGCCGCGACTTCCGCTTCACCCCGCCCGACGCCGGGACTTTTTTCTATCAGCCGCTCATCCAACCTTTTTCCGGCGAACAGCTCGGGCGCGGACTCCAAGGCGTCGTCATCGTCGACGAGCCCAAGCCGATCTTCTCGGATTCCGAGCTGATTCTCGTCCTCGACGACTGGCGGCTGGACGCCAAGGGCCAGATCGTCCCCGATTTCGACCATCCGGCCGACGTTTTGCGTCAGGGCCGGCTCGGCGCGGTCGGCAGCGTCAATGCACGCGCGAAACCCGCGCCGCTGACTTTCGCGCCCGGCGCGCGGTTGCGCCTGCGGCTCGTCAACGCCGCCACGGCGCGAATCATGTCTCTCTATTTGCCGGGCGGCGACCTCAAGGCGATCGCGCTCGACGGCCAATTCTGCGACCCGTTCGAGCCGCACGACCGCACCCTGCCGCTCGGCCCCGGCGCGCGCTGCGACCTGCTGCTCGACCTCGCCCCGACCGAGAACCAGAGTTTCAAGCTGATCCTGCGCGGCGAGGCCGAACTGCCGGACCTCACCTTGCTCGAAATCCGGACCAAAGGCGCCGTCAGGCCGCCGGCGCCGCCCATCGCCGCGCCGCCGCTCAACCCGCTCCTGCCCGCCGAAATCCGGCTGGAAAAATCGAAAAGGCTCGATCTCGTCATCGCCGGCGGCGCGACCCGAACCACGCCTTCCCGCTACAAACCGACCGGCGAGGCCCTGCGTCGGGTGTGGTCGATCAACGGCAGGAGTTCGACCGGCCTCGACGGCCCGCCACTGTTCTCGGTGAAGAAGGGCTCGCCCGTCACTTTAGGCCTTGTGAACAAATCCCTGTTTGCACAGGCTATTCACGTTCAAGGCCATGTCGTGCGGCTGCTGCACGACCTCGACGACGGCTGGGAGCCCTATTGGCGCGACAGCGTGATCGTGCCGCCGAAACGGACCAAGCATATCGCCTTCGTCGCCGACAATCCCGGAAAATGGCTGGTGGCTTCCGCGATCTTGGACCATTTCGCCAACGGTTTGGCAGCGTGGTTCGAGGTCGTTTAGAGCCTCTTATGCGCGCCGTCGCAAAGCGGCTTTTTCTCACTGTGCTTGCAGCCGCAGAACCAGACTTTTCCGGCCTTCTCGGCCTCATAGGCGATCGGCGCGAAGGCGCTTCCCCGGTGCGAGCCGTCGCAAAAGGGCTGTTTCGCCGATTTGCCGCAGGCGCACCAAAAATAGGTCTTGCCCTCTTCGACCTCGACCGGAAAGGGCGATTTCTGGGCGACGACGGGCTCGGTCATGGTTTCTCCTGCATCTTTTGCCAGCGCCCAAGATTTGTCCGATCAGAGGTAAAAGGCCATGGGCGTCAGCGCAAGGCCAGATTTGCGAGCGCTTGGGGCAAGATTTCGGGCAGATCCTCGGCGATCAGGCCCGGGCCGAACAGATTGGCCGCCTCGCCATGCAGCCAGACCGCGCAGGCGCAGGCCTCGAAGCCTTCCATGCCCTGGGCGAGCAATCCGCCGATCAGACCGGCCAGCACGTCCCCGGAACCCGCGGTCGCGAGCGTCGGCGGGGCGTTTCGGGCTATGCCTGCGCGGCCGTCCGGGCTCGCCACCACCGTATCCGGTCCCTTGAGCACGACGAAGGCGCCTGTCGCCCCCGCCGCCGCCCGCGCGCGATCGATTTTACATGGAAAGTCAGATGGTTGTGTCTGAATTTGCGAAGTTGATGTCGAACTTGAGGCGCCGCCTTGACCTAATTCATCAACTTCTTTGTCTTTATGACTGAAAAGACGTGAAAACTCACCTTCATGCGGCGTCAAAGCCACCTGCGCGCCGCTGTTCCGGATGATGTTCCCCAGCCTATCCGATTGTGATTGAAAGGAGGTTAAGGCGTCGGCGTCGAGCACCAGGCCGAAAGGCCGCTCCCGGTCCTTTCCGGCGCTCGCCAGAATGGTTTCGACGATTTCCGCGGTCGCCTCGCCGACGCCGAAGGCCGGGCCGATGACGACAGCCGAGAAACGTCTATCCGCCAGCAACTCGCGCCATTGCGCCGGCCCCTCCGCCGAGCGCAGCATGATCGCGGTGAGATGCGCCGCATTGACGGCCAGCGCCTCGGGCGGGCTGGCGAGCGTCACAAGGCCCGCCCCCACCCTCAGGCCGGCCCGCGCGGCAAGACGCGCCGCGCCGGTGCGGATCGCCGGCCCCGAAGCGACGACCAGATGGCCGCGCTCGTATTTATGGCCGGCCTCATTGGGCCAGGGGAAGGAATCGCGCCACAGGGCCGGCGCGTTGAGAAAGGCTTTTGGCGCGATCTCGCGCAAAACCTCGTCCTCGATCCCGATCTGCGTCAGCCGGACATTGCCGCATGCGCGCCGGCCCGGCATAAGGACATGGCCGGGCTTGAGCCGGAAAAAGGTCACCGTTTCGCGCGCCTGCACGCATTGGGAGCCGATCGCGCCATTGGCGCCGTCGAGACCGGAAGGGACGTCCACGGCAAGAACCGGCGCGCCGGAGCCGTTGATCCGCTGGACGATGGCCAGCGCCGCCCCGTCGAGCGGGCGCGACAGGCCGGCGCCGAACAAGGCGTCAATGATCAGATCATAGGCGGGCGGGTAGAGCGTCTCGGCCGCGACCACGGTCCCGCCCCAGTCGGAGAAGGCCTGGGCGGCGTCGCCGCGCAAGGCGAGCGGGTCGCCGAGCGCGCCTATGGCGACCTCGAAGCCCTGTTCGCGCAGCAGACGGCCGGCGACATAGCCGTCGCCGCCATTGTTGCCGGGCCCGCAATAAATCGCGATCCGGCCGCCTTCGTTCGCCCGTAGCATGTCGGAGGCCGCCGCCGCGACATTTTTTCCCGCCCGCAGCATCAGACTGTAGCCTGGTGTGCCGCTTTGAATCGTCAGCGAATCCGCACAGCCCATTTCGGCGGGCGTCAGAAGTTCGATCGGGTCGAGGTCGAGAGCGCGCATCGCTTGATTTTGAGCCGCAACCGGAAATAGTTCAATTGTTGCATCGCGGGAATTGTCCTAGACGCAGGAAAGCAACCTGGAGCCTGGTCCATGAGCAAAAGCCCCCGCAAATTCTATGAGCCCCTGGCGATCGGCGCGCCCGCGCCTTTTCGCGAATTGCCGGTGCGCGTCGAGCGCATGATTCATTTCGTGCCGCCGCATCTCGAAAAAGTGCGCGCCAAAATGCCGGAAATGATCCCGACCGCCGATGTCATTCTCGGCAATCTCGAGGACGCAATTCCCGCCGACGCCAAGGAGGCCGCGCGCAAGGGTTTCATCGAAATGGGCAAGGCCAATGATTTCGGCTCGACCGGCCTGTGGACTCGGGTGAATTGCCTGAATTCGCCGTGGATGCTCGACGACGTCACCGAGATCGTCGCCGCCATCGGCGACAAGCTCGACGTCATCATGCTGCCCAAGGTCGAAGGCCCGTGGGACATTCATTATCTCGACCAATTGCTCGCGCAGCTCGAAGCCAGGCACGGCGTGACCAAGCCGATTCTGATCCACGCCATTCTCGAAACCGCCGAGGGGGTGAAGAATGTCGAGGACATCGCCCTGGCCTCGCCGCGCATGCACGGCATGAGCCTCGGCCCCGCGGACCTTGCCGCCTCGCGCGCGATGAAGACCACCCGCGTCGGCGGCGGTCACCCGGAATATAAGGTGCTGGCCGATCCGGGCGCCGATCCGGCCGCGCCGCGCGCCGTCTATCAGCAGGACCTGTGGCATTACACCGTCGCCAAAATGGTGGACGCCTGCGCCTCCGCCGGCATCAAGAGTTTTTATGGCCCGTTCGGCGACATCGCCGATCTCGCCGCCTGTGAAGTCCAGTTCCGCAACGCCTTCCTCATGGGCTGCGCTGGCGCCTGGTCGCTGCATCCGAATCAGATTGCGCTCGCCAAAAAGGTGTTCTCGCCCGACCCGAAGGAAGTGGCTTTCGCCAGGAAAATTCTGGAAGCCATGCCGGACGGCTCCGGCGTCGCCATGATCGACGGCAAGATGCAGGACGACGCCACCTGGAAGCAGGCCAAGGTGATCGTCGATCTCGCCCGACAGGTCGCCGCCAAGGATCCGGAATATGCGGCGGCTTACGGCTTCTGAACTGGAAAGCCCGGGCGCGCTGGCGGAAGGCCCGCGCGCCCCAAATGTCCGAAGCGTCCCAATTGACTCGCGTGCGGGCTTATGAAACTTTTATTACCGCTCAGCATGACGGGCAAATGACATGAAACCGCGCGCGGCGAAATTCGGCATCGGCGAAGTCGTCAAACACCGCAAATATCCCTTTCGCGGCGTGATCTACGACATCGATCCGGTCTTTGCGAACACCGAGGAATGGTGGCTGTCCATCCCCGAGGAAGTACGTCCGGCGAAGGACCAGCCCTTTTATCATCTTTATGCCGAGAATTCGGACACGGAATATATGGCCTATGTGTCCGAACAGAATCTCGAGCGCGACGAATCCGGCGCGCCCTTCCGCAATCCGCAAATCGACGAAGCCTTCGCGCGCTCCGATACCGGCCGCTATGTGCGCCGCGAGCGCGTGCTGAACTGAGGCTTTCCTTTTCGCCGCAAAATCGAATCGCCCAAACAAAAACGCGCGGCCCGACGGCCGCGCGTTTCTCCGGCTCTTGGCCGAAAATTACTTCTTCGCCGGGGCCGCCGGCGCGGCGGCGCCGCCCTGCTGCTGGAGCTTCTGGCGCTCTTCCTGGGCGCGCTTTTGAAGCTGTTCCTGAAGCTTCTTCTGCTGTTCGGCGAGCACCTTGGGGTCGATCGCCGGGCCATCGAAAGCCTTGCCGAAACCTTCGAGCGGCACGTTGAAGATCACTTCCGCATTGGCCTGGTTCTTGACGACGACCGTCATCGTCTTGCCCTTCTTGGCGGCGTCGATGACGTCCTTCTTCACCTTGGCTTCGGCGAAGCAGCCGTTGGGGAAGCAGATTTCGAAGGAGCCCTCGGAGACCGGACCCTTGTCGATCGAGAAGCGGAAGCCCGGGCGCAGCATCAGGCCGACCGGCATCAGGAAGCGCACGATGCGGGTGTCCTCGCCCTTGATGTCATAGACGGCGAGGGCCAGCACCGGGGCCTGGTCCTTCTGGGCGCCGAAATCGCGGGTGGTGTAGCAGATGTCCTTGTTGGCGGCGTTGTCGTGGCCGCAGACCTTGGTCCAGTTCGCCTGGGTGGGGATGAGGTCCACCTTGACCGGTCCCTGCGGCATGCCGGCCGGCGCCGGCATGGCCGGTTGCTGCGCGAAAGCCGGCGCGGCGCCGAGAAGTAGCGCGCCCGCGACCAGAGCGACGCCAAAGCGGGACGGAGAAATCGACATTCGAAATCCTTTCAGCGGAGCAGCGGAACGCGCGACCCACGAGACCGAGGAAACGCTTTTCCGCTCCTTGGAGCGAAACGGCGTGCTCTTGGCCGCCAATTGAGGCGACAGATTGACGGCGCCTACATATCGCCTTCGCCCGCGATTTTCCAGCCGGGAATTCCCGCGCGACGGCGTTTTTATCAATCGACGGGCGCGGCTTCCTCATTTTTCCTTTAGCATGGCGCCATGCGCCTGATGACGCCCCCCCCGCGCCTGGTCCTCGCCCTCTCGCTCGCCCTTGCCTGTGCAGGCCCGGCGCGCGCGGCCGGTTCGCCGGGACAAATCAGCCACGCCATCGCCATGCAGGGCAAGCCGGCGCTGCCGCCCGATTTCGCCTGCCTGCCCTATGCCGACCCACACGCCCGCAAGGGCGGAATTCTCCACCTCGGCGAACTCGGAACCTTCGCGAACCTCAATCCCTATGGCGTCAACGCCGGCGACGCGGCGGCGGGGCTCGCCGGCCCGGTCTATGAAAGCCTGATGGCGCGCTCCTTTGACGAGCCCTTCACCCTCTATGGGCTCGTCGCGCAATCGATCGAAACCGACGATGCCCGCGATTATGTCGTCTTCCGCCTCGATCCCAAGGCGCATTTTTCCGACGGCGTCCCGATCACGGCCCGCGACGTGCTCTTTTCCTTCAACCTGCTCAAGGCCAAGGGCCGCCCGCAGCAGCGCGCGGCCTATGGCCTGGTGCATTCGATCCAGGCGCTCGACGATCACACCGTGCGCTACGACCTCGCCGGAGCGGACGACCGCGAACTGCCGCTGATCCTGGCGCTGATGCCGGTGCTGCCGGCCCACGTCATGACCGAAAAGCGCTTTACGGATCAGGGGCTGGCGATCCCGGTCGGCTCGGGGCCATACAAGGTCGCGGAGGTCAGGCCGGGCGAAAGGCTCGATTTGCGCCGCGACCCGAATTATTGGGGCCGCGATCTGCCAATCAATTGCGGCCTCTATAATTTCGACGAGGTGGTTTTCGACTATGGCCGCGACGACAACAGCCTGTTCGAGGCCTTCAAGGCGGGACTGATCGACTACCGCCAGGAGACCGATCCGCATCGCTGGGCGAGCGGCTATGGCTTTCCCGCGCGCCGCGACGGCCGGGTCGCCGTGGAATCGCTGCCGCTCGGCGGCCCCAAGGGCCTCAGCGGCTTCGCCTTCAACACCCGCCGCGCCCTTTTCAAGGACCCGCGCCTGCGTGAAGCCCTGGCGATGATGTTCGATTTCGAATGGCTCAACGCCAATCTCTTTTCCAATCTCTACACCCGCGACAAGAGCTTTTTCGACGAATCGGAGCTTTCCGCCTCCGGTAGCCCGGCGAGCGCGGCCGAGCGCAAGCTGCTCGCGCCCTACCCCGGCGCCGTCCGCGCCGACATCATGAACGGCTCCTGGTCGCCGCCGCGCTCGGACGGCTCCGGGCGCGACCGCGAGCTGGCGAAAAAAGCGCTGGCCCTGGCGCATCAGGCCGGCTGGACCCTGCAGGACGGACGGCTGACCCGAAACGGCCAGCAACTCAATTTTGAAATTCTGGTAAGGGACCGCGAGCAGGAACGCCTCGCGCTTTACTATTCGGATCTGCTGCGGCGCATCGGGGTCGAGGCGCGGGTGCGGCTGGTCGATGACGCGCAATTCGAAGGCCGCCGCCAGAGATTCGATTTCGACATGATGATCGGCCTGTGGCAGGCCTCGGCTTCGCCCGGCAATGAGCAGCGCATGCGCTGGGGCGGCGACAGCGCCAGTGAGGAATCGTCCTACAATCTCGCCGGCGCCAAGAGCCCGGCCATCGACGCCATGATCGCGGCCTTGCTGGCGGCGCGCGGCCGCGAGGATTTCGTCACCGCCGCCCGCGCGCTGGATCGCGTGCTGCTTTCAGGCTTTTACGTGGTCCCGCTGTACCATTCGCATGCGCAATGGATCGCGTATTGGCGGCGGATCGCGCATCCAAAGGCTTTGCCCCATTATGCACAACCCTTATTTGGCGATGTGCTGGAGACGTGGAGCCTCGCTCCGGGCGCGGCGGCTGCCCGGCATTGAGCGCGGCGATGAAGGAGGGCGGCGGCTCGCCCGCGAGCCAGTCCAGGCGGGAATCGCCGCTGGCCGCCGGCTCCATTTCTTCCGCCACAAGCTGCGCCGCCTGGGCGAGACGGCCGCCGGCCGTCAGAAGAAGGAAAACCGCCATATAGGTCCAGGCGCCGAAAAAGGCGGCGAAGCCCAGCGCGAAGGACTGGAAATGTGCGGCGAAGACGGCTTCGTCCGTCTCGGGCGCGGGCGGAGCCTCGTCGGGCGACGGCTCTTCCCAAGGCGACAGCGGTCCGGCGCCGAGGCCCAGCGCAAAGACGCAAAAGGCGGCGGAAACCTCCACCCAGCGGCTGTCGATCGCCCAGGCCGTCGGCGCGATTCTGGCGAGGACCAGCCCGAGCGCGTAGCCGAGCGCCGAGGCCGCGACGCCGGCCGCCAGAGCGCGGATACGGCCCCCAGCCTCGCGGGAGAGGCCGACAAAGGCCCCCGAAAGCAATGCGGCGAAAAGATTCGGCGGCATGCGGATACTCCGCGGTTGAACCGGCGACTCGCACAAACTGAACGAAAAACAATAATGATTCGTTAAGTTCAGATTAATGCTCGGCAAGATGCCGCAAAATGGGATTTAGCGGTTGTGCACTTGCCATTTGGGCATCGACGCTTACTTTCATATTCGTGCACGGCGGAGGCGGCGGAGGCCCGGATTGGACATCATCAAGGCAGCCCTCGACCTGCGCCGTCCGGCGATCAGCCGTTCCTGGCCGCCCGACCGGCTTGCTCTCGCTTTGCAGGGCGGCGGCTCGTTCGGCGCCTTCACCTGGGGCGCGCTGGAGCGGCTGCTGGAGGACGAGCGCATCGCCCTCGACGCCTTTTCCGGCGCGAGCGCCGGCGCCGTCAACGCCGCCTTGCTGGTCAGCGGCCTTGCCGAGGGCGGGCGGGAAGGCGCCCGCAAGACGCTCAACGAGTTCTGGGCCGGCGTCAGCCAGAGCGCAGCCTTCCTGCCCAAGGCGGTCACCTTGCCGTTCGGCTTTCTCGCCCGCGCGCTCTCGCCTTATCAGTTCAACCCGTTCGACCTGAACCCGCTGCGCGTGGCGCTGGAATCCCATATCGACTTCGAGCGGCTGCGCCATGTCTCCAGCCCGCGCCTGCTGATCGCGGCGACGCGGGTGAGCACCGCGTCCCTGCGCATTTTCCGCAACGAGGAAATCACCTCGGCGGTGATTCTCGCCTCGGCCTGCCTGCCGCTCATCCATCAGTCGATCGAAATCGACGGCGAGCTTTACTGGGACGGCGGCTATATCGCCAATCCGCCGCTGACCCCTCTGGTCACGGAGACCAACGCCTCGGACGTGCTGATCATCCAGATTTCGCAGACCAAATCGGAAAAAGCGCCGCGCACGCGCCAAGAGATCGAGCGGCGCATCGAACAGATCAATTTTGCCTCGACCCTCGACCGCGAGATCGAGGCGATTCGGCTGCTGGCGCCGATCTGCGCGGGCGGCGACGCCTCGGGGAAATGGGCGAAACTGCGCCTCGACCGCCTTTCCGCCGAGGATGAGATCGAATTCCTCGCCGAACACAGCCCGGCCAATCTGGAATGGTCCTTCCTGAGCCGCCTTCGCGAGGCGGGCCGCGCCGCGGCCGAGAACTGGCTCATGCAGACCGGCGATTTCTCACCGCATTTTCTTACCGGCTGAAGCGCGACGCTGATGGACGCCCGATTCCTCCTCGACCTTGTCTTCCTGCTTTTCCTGTTCGCGCTGGCCTTGTTCCTGCGCCGGCTGCTAACGCCATTGTTCGGGCACGTTTTTGGTCCCAAAGGCGGCGGCTGGAGCGATCTGGCGAAGGTCTTCGCCACCACGCGTCCCATGCCGCCCCAGACTTTTCGGCGCCAGAACGTCGCCGTGGGGCAAATCGTCTATCGCCGCAGCATGAATGTCGGCTTCGACGACGCCGGCTTTTACCTCCAGCCCGGCTTTCCCGTGTCGCTGGCGCAGAAGGCGCGCCTGTTCATTCCCTGGGAGCGCATCGGAAAGGTTACGCCAAGAATGTTCTTCTTTCGCAGGGCGGCGGCGCTGGCGCTCGGCGAACCGCCCGCTGGCGTCGTCACCGTGCCGATGGACGTGTTCGACGCCGCGATCCGCCCGCATCTTCCCGCCGAAGCGTTGAGGGAACTGACGCCGCCGCAAGCGTGAGCCGAACGTCTTCCGCGGAACCGTCGCGCTCAAGCGGCGTTATGAGTTTGATCCGCGCGCCATCCTTCCGACCCTCCAGGACCCGCCATGCCCGCTTCCGCCGCTCCGCTGAATTTCGTCATTCTTCTGGGGAGCCTGCGCAAGGCGTCGGTTAATGGCGGGGTGGCGCGCGCCCTGCCCGCTCTGGCGCCCGAGGGCGTCACGATTTCGCCGCTCGGCTCCGTCGGCGATTTCCCGCTTTATAACGCCGACATTCAGGCCGAGGGCTTTCCCCCCGCCGTCGAGGCGATGGGCGCGGCGATCAAATCCGCCGACGGCGTGATCGTGGTGTCGCCGGAATATAATTATTCCGTCCCCGGCGTGCTGAAGAACGCCATCGACTGGCTGTCGCGTCTGCCTACAACCCCTTTCAAGCAAAAGCCGATTTTGATCCAGAGCGCCTCGCCCGGCGCGCTCGGCGGCGCGCGGATGCAATATCACCTGCGCCAGAGCTTCGTGTTCCTCGACGCGAAGGTCATGAATGTCCCCGAAGCGATGATCGGCGGCGCCTATGGCAAGAGCGACAGCGCCACCGGTGATCTGACCGACGCGGGAACAAAGGATTTTCTCGCCAAACAATTGGACGCTTTCGCGACATTTGCGCGGGGATAAATGTTTTTTGACGAATTTTGCCAATCGTTCCGGCATCGGCGCGGCGGGACGCCGCCATGCCGGCCATGAATCTCAATCCGACTCCCGAAATGGCTGAAGACGAAGCAATCCAGAAAACCTCGCCACATCAATTTCATCGTAGGAATGGAGCGCTTCGTTTCGCTTGCAATGACGGCGCGGCCTGTGGTTTTTCGAGGTTCTCGACTTCGCGTCCGTTTTATTCTGGCCTGGCGCCCGCCGCCGGCGGGCCGGACGTCATCGTCTATCGCGCTCTCCACGAAGCCAACGCGCCCCTCTCGCGATCATTCCGGATTGTGGACGCGGCGATCGGCGATCAGCCGGAAATCCCCTACCTCGCCGAGCCCTTGTCAGCCTGGCGGCGCGGAGGGCGCAGGGGCCGCCCGCCGGACGGCCTTTAGCGCGTCAAGGCAGGCAAAGAGCGCCTTTTGCGCATCGGCGACGGCCTCCTCTTCGGTGTCGCCGACGCCGAGACAGCCGGGAATATCGGGGAAGCTCACCACATAGCCGCCGCCTTCCGCTTCAGCGAGAGGCGCCACCTCGTAGCGATAGGCGCTGGGATCGGTCATTGGTCGAGTGCATCCATCTTGTCGATCAGGGCGACGAAGGCGCGGACATGAACGGCCCGGATCTTCTGTTTCAGCGGGATGGTGACGCAATCCGGCACGGAGGGATGGAGAAACACCTCGTGGGTTCCGGTCACCTTCCTGAATTTCAAGGCATATTGAGAGGCTGTGATCTCGATGTCGGCGGGGATCCAGTCCCCGCCGGGATTGCTGCGCAGGGCCTCCAGGCGCTTGTTGTGCATGGTCGTGTGTCCTTTGTCCGATAAGCGACGAGGCGCAGGGCCTCCGCCCGGTCCTCAACGCGGGCGGAGCGCCGCAGCCTCGTCCTCAGTCGATGTCACAGATCCAACACAAGAAGATCGCCCTTCGCCCGAGACACGCAGGCGAGGAAATAGCCTTGGGCGCGCTGCTCGTCCGAGAGGCGTTTGTCACGGTGGTCCGCCTCGCCCTCGACGATCTTGACCTTGCAGGTCCCGCACATGCCCTGCTCGCAGGAGGTGGGAATCTTGACGCCCTTTTCTTCCAGAAACTCAGTGACGCTCTTGTCGCCGGGAATCTTGAAGACGGCGCCGGTGCTTGCGATCTTCACCTCGAACACCTTGTCGAGCAAAGGCGCCGAGGCCTTTGCCGTGAAGCGCTCGATATGGATGCGTTCTTCGGTCCAGCCGTTTTGCTTGGCAAAGGCAACAATTGGGTCGATCCACCAGTCGACGCCGCAGATGAAGAGTTGCGTATCCTCCGGTTGATCGACAAGAACCTTCTTCGGGTCCACGCTCTCGCCATTCGATTCCAGATAAGATGTCGTATTTTCCGCGAAGGCGGAGCCCTCGATCATGGCTTGGAACGCCCCCGGCGACCCAAGCGCGTTGAGATAATGGAAAGCGAAGGGGATATCATGCGCCTTCAGGTGATCGGCGATGCTCAGGATCGGCGTCACGCCGACGCCGCGCGCGAGCAGCAAGGCGCGCTTGGTGTTGCGCGGCACGCGGAAACGGTTGCGCGGCAGGCCGACCCGCAGCACATCCCCTTCTTTCACCGCGTCATGCATGGCGATCGACCCGCCGCGGCTGTTCGGATCCTTCCACACGCCGATAATATAGCGCTGACGATCGGCTTCGCTGTTGCACAGGGAGTATTGGCGAACCAATCCCCCCGGGATTGTCACATCGATATGGGAGCCAGCGGAAAAGGCAGGAAGCTCCGTTCCGTCAGGGTCGACCAGTTCGAAGGACAACATATTGCTGGCTTCAACGGTTTTCTTGGCCACAACGACCGAGCGCAAGGCATCGTCTGACATTTCGTCCTCTCGCATCATCTGATCCTGTCACGGTCCCAAGCAAATGAGAGACCAATTCCGGATGTCATGCCGCGGCGCTTGCGAAGGACCCGCGTGGTCCCGGCCGCACAGGCTCGATTGAAGTTACGACGGCGGGCGCGGGCGCGCGTTTTTTCAAGGCGTCGCGGGCGGCGTCGATGAATTCGTTACAGGCTTCGAAGACCCGGTTCGAGCGCCCATTGGCGCGCGGACGCCGCCGGACGTTTTCGACCGGGTTCAGTTTCGGGGGCGCGTGACGGTGTGGGCGCCTTTGGCGACGCGGCGGGAGATTTCATCGACATGAATTTGCACCGGCGCATGGCGAGGCGAGCGCCGCGCGGCATCCGACCGCTCGATCCCATCGACGACCGCCGCCGGAGACGAAAGCCGTCGGCATCGGTTGGCGTCTTTCGAACGCGATGCAAGGCGCCGCGGTTCAGACGCCGAAAAGTCCGTCGTGATCCTTACCGTCGCTGGCATGGCGCGAACCCTTCTCGCGCCAAAAAGCCGGATCGACGCCAGCCGAAGCATGCCTTTCGGGTCAGGCCGAAAGGCCGCTGCCCTTACCCCTTCTTCTCGGCAATCTGCACCAGCTCGCGCAAAATGGCGCGGGCGCCGCTCAGGCGGTCCTTGGCGCGTTCGAAATCGCCGATGAAGACGATTTTCATGTCCGGCCGCACCTTCGCCTCCGAGCCCTGCCGCGCGATGAAACGCACCAGCCCGGCCGGATTGGCGAAGGAATTGTTGCGGAAACCGACGATGATCCCCTTCGGCCCCGCCTCGACCTTCTCGACATGGGCGCGGCGGCACAGAACCTTGACGCCGACGAGGGTCATCAACTGCTTCACCTCGTCGGGCATGGGGCCGAAACGGTCGATCATTTCGGCGGCGAAACTCTCGATCTCGGCCTCTTCGTCGAGCGTCGCGAGGCGGCGATAAAGTTGCAGGCGCAGGTCGAGATCCTCGACATAATGTTCGGGGATCGTCACCGGCGTCCCCAAAGTGATCAGCGGCGACCACGTCTCTTCGACCGTCTCGCCGCCGCCCGCCTTGAGCGCGGCGATCGTCTCGTTCAGCATCTGCTGGTAAAGCTCGTAGCCGACTTCCTTGATATGGCCGGACTGTTCGTCGCCGAGCAGATTGCCGGCGCCGCGCAGGTCGAGATCGTGGCTGGCGAGCTGGAAGCCCGCCCCGAGCGTGTCGAGCGATTGCAGCACCTCCAGCCGTTTCTGGGCCTGTGGCGTGATCGTGCGGTTGACCGGCGTGGTGAAGAAGGCATAGGCGCGGGTTTTCGAGCGCCCGACGCGTCCGCGCAACTGATAGAGCTGCGCCAGACCGAACATGTCGGCGCGATAGACGATCAATGTATTGGCGGTCGGAATGTCGAGGCCGGATTCGACGATGTTGGTCGAGACCAGCACGTCATATTTGCCGTCGTAGAAGGCGCCGACGCGCTCCTCCAGCTCGGTCGCCGCCATCTGGCCATGAGCGATGGTGAAATTGGCTTCCGGAACATTTTGCCGAAGCCAGGCCGCGACATCTTCGAGGTCCTCCAGACGCGGACAGACGAAAAAGCTCTGGCCGCCGCGAAAACGCTCGCGCAGCAGCGCCTCGCGCAGGATGAGATCGTCGAAGGGCGTGACGAACGTGCGCACCGCGAGGCGATCGACCGGCGGCGTGGCGATGATCGAGAGTTCGCGCACGCCGGTCAGCGCCAGTTGCAGGGTGCGCGGGATCGGCGTCGCCGAAAGCGTCAGCACATGGACTTCGGCGCGCAGCTCCTTCAGCCTTTCCTTGTGGCCGACGCCGAAATGCTGCTCCTCGTCGATGATGACAAGGCCGAGATTTTTGAATTTCACCGTCTTGCCCAGCACCGCATGGGTGCCGATGACGATGTCGATCGAGCCGTCCTGGATCCCGGCGCGGGCGGCGCGCATATCGGCGGCGCTCGCCATGCGCGACATTTGCGCCAGATGCACGGGCAAACCGGCGAAACGCGCGGAAAAATTCTTGAAATGCTGGCGCGCGAGCAAAGTCGTCGGCACGACCACCGCAACCTGAACGCCATTGATCGCCGCCGCAAAGGCCGCGCGCAGCGCCACTTCGGTCTTGCCGAAGCCGACGTCGCCGCAGATCAGGCGGTCCATCGGCCGGCCCGAGGCCATGTCGGCAAGCGAGGCTTCGATCGCAGCGGTCTGGTCGTCGGTCTCGTCATAGGGGAAGCGGGCGCAGAATTCCTCGTAAAGGCCCTCGGGCGGCGTCAGCTTCGGCGCCTCGTGCAGGGCTCGGGCGGCGGCAATTTTAATGAGCCCCTGCGCCATCTGGCGGATGCGCAGCTTCAGGCGGGCTTTGCGCTCGCGCCAGGCGGTATGGCCGAGCCGGTCGAGCGGAACCTCGGTCTCTTCCGAGCCATAGCGCGACAGCAGCTCGATGTTCTCGACCGGCAGAAACAGCTTGTCGCCGCCGTGGTAATGCAGCTCCAGGCAGTCGTGCGGCGCGCCCGCCGCCTCGATCTGCTTGAGGCCGACGAAACGGCCGATGCCGTGATCGACATGGACGACGAGATCGCCCGCCGACAGGGCCGCGACCTCGGCCAGGAAATTCTCGGGCCGCTTGCGGCGCTTGCGCTGCGGGGCGAGGCGGTCGCCCAATATGTCCTGTTCGCCGATGAGAGCGAGATCGCCGGCGACAAAGCCCGCCTCCAGCCCGATCACCGCGAAGGCGACGCGGGCGTCGCGCAGGCCGAGAGCCTGGACGAGCGAGGAGACGTTTTCGTGTTTCTTCAAGCCATGCTCGGCCAGAACCGAGGCGAGACGCTCGCGCGAGCCGTCGCTCCAGCCGGCGACCACGATCCTTTTGCCCTCGCCCTGCAAGGCGCGGATATGGTCCACCGCCGCCTGGAAGACATTGGCGTTTTCGTCATTGCGCTCGGTTGCGAAATTGCGTCCCGGCGCGCCGCCGCAATCAATGACTTTCGTCGCGCCCTCCGGCTCGGCGAAGGGGGAGAAGCGCGCCGTCGCGGCGCTGCTCAACGCCTTCGCGAATTCGTCCGGCCCCATGTAGAGTTCGTCCGGCGGCAGCGGCTTGTAATTGCAGCTCGCGGGCTCATGGGCAAAGACGCTGCGGCGCGATTCGTAATAATCCTGGATTTGAACGAAACGCTCGTGCGCCGCGGCCTCCGCCTGGGCGTCGAGCAGCAATGGCGCGTCGTCGAGATAGTCGAGCAAGGTGTCGAGCCGGTCGTAGAGCAGCGGCAGCCAATGTTCGAGCCCGGCCGGGCGGCGGCCTTCGCTGACCGCTTCGTAAAGGGCGTCGCCGCGGGTCTGGGCCCCGAAATGGGCGATATAGCCTTGGCGAAAGCGCTTGATCGTCTCGGTGAGGATCGGCGCCTCGTTGACGGGCACGAGATCGAGCGAGCGCAATTGGCCGGTGGTGCGCTGGCTTTCCGGATCGAAGGCGCGGATCGTTTCCAGCACGTCGCCGAAGAAATCGAGCCGCACCGGGCCGGGCAGGCTCGGCGGGTAAAGATCGACAATGCCGCCGCGCAGGGCGTATTCGCCGCTTTCTCTCACCGTGGAAGCGCGCAAAAAACCGTTGGCGTCGAGCCAGGCGGCAAGCTCATGCAGATCGACCACGGCGCCGGGCGCGGCCGAAAAGCTCTTGGCCGCCATTTCCTTGCGCGGCGGGACGCGCTGGGAGAGCGCGGCGACGGTGGTAAGCAGAATGCGCGGTTTTTCGAGCGAGGAGCGGGTGCGGGCGAGGCGCGCCAGCGCCGTCATGCGCTGCGCGGCGATCGCGGCGTTTGGCGAAACGCGGTCATAGGGCTGGCAGTCCCAGGCCGGAAACTCCAGAATTTCGGCCTCGGGCGCGGCGAAGGTCAAAGCCTCGCGGAAGGCGCGCAGCCTTTGGCTGTCGCGCGCGACATGAACCAGAGCGCAGGAGCGCCCCTCGCCCGCCTTGGCCTGGGCGCGGGCGAGATCGGCGGCGACAAAGGCGTCAAAGCCTTCCGGCGCCCGCGACAGAACGAGGGAATGGCCTTTTTCGAGTTCGGCGTTGGCGCGGAGGAGGTGGAGCATGGGGTCAGTTCGAATGGGTGTCGTTCGCGCCCCCTCTCCCCGCCGGCCTGTCGAAAGACGGGCGTCCTTGCCGACGCCCTGGGCGGGGAATGGAAGCGGTTCCGTCAGACGTGAATCGGGCCGTTATGGGTGTGGAAGGCTTTGATCGTCTGGAAGATCGGACGATCGAAGGCCGGATCGACCGGCTTCGAGCCGGCAAACCAGGAAAAAATGTCCGCGTCCTGCGCTTCCATGAAATGTTCGAGCTGGTCGAGTTCGTCCTCGCTCAATTCGCCGATGCGGGCGTCTGCGAACTGGCCGAGCAGGAGATCGACCTCCCTCATGCCCCTGTGCCAGCAGCGGAACAGAATTTTCCGCCGGCGCGCATCCAAACCTTCGCTCGACCTTGTCGTCCCCGACATGGAGCCTCCGAAATGCCGAAAGGCCCGCGCCGGTTTTCGGCGCGGGCGGAAGGCGTCTTATAGAGCGGGATGGGGCCGGTGTCAGCGCCTCATTCGGCATCGCCGCCACGAAAGCCGGGATGCAGGCAAACGGCAGAGCCCCGGCCCACGGGAACCATCGGGGCCGCGGCCCCTGGAGGCGGCCGGGGCGAAATAGCAAAAGGATTTTTGAGGCAAGCCGCGCGGAGCGCGAGCCGGACTACCGGCTCGCCACCACCTTCAGCTCGCGGACCTCGCCGCGCATATAGGCGTCGAGGAAGGCGCGATAATTGCGGAACGACACGCAACCGTTGGAATCGCCACGCGCGCCGAGCATGAACGTATGGGCCAGCAGGCCGTTGCGGCCATAGACATTGCCATCGACCGGGGTCAGGCGCAGCGCCCGGACGCCGTGGAACAGGCTCTCGCGCAGGCTGAGCTTATAGACCGCAGGCGGCGTCGAGCCGCGCATGCGGACATGGACATGGTTCGGATCGTCGAAAAATGCGCCGAGGCCGGAATGGGCTTCGAGCTTGCGGCCGTCCGGCAGATAGACGGTGTGAGCCGAAATGTCATAGACCGCCGTGCCGCCGCTCGCCGTGACCGGCGCCGGAGAGGACGGCAAGAGGTGCGAGAGGTTGAACAGGCCGCCGCCGCCGGCGTCGGGCGAGGCATAGGCGAGCTGCGGCCCCTTGCGCTGCTGATCGTTGTGTTTGTCGAAGATATTGTCGAAGAAGCTGCGCGGGTCGTTGCGCGCGAAAGTCGTGGCTTGGGCGCGCTCGCGCGCGGTGGCGGCGGCGGCGGCGGCGGCGCGGCTCGGCGCGGAGGGCGACTCGCGGCGCGGCGCGGCTTCCTCGGCGGAGCGCACCAGCGCGGCGAGTTGGGGCGGGCGGGCCGGCGGCAGGGGAGCCGCGATTTCGGCCTGGGCCGAGCTTTGAACTTGCGCATCCGTCTGCTCGACCTCCGCGGTCTGGACCGGAGGCAGGGCCGGCTTCAGCGGCGTGTGCTCGACGTCGTCGGCGGAGTCGAGCTGTGCGGCGGCAGTCTGTTGGGCAACGCTCTGCTGGTCAGTCCTGGCGTCGGCGACATCGGTTCCGGCGTCCGGCGCTTCGACCATCGTGAACAAAGGCTGGGCCTGAAGCGGCGAGAAAGAGGGGCCGATGGGATCGGTGCGGGCCTCCAGAGCCGGCATGCCCCGGGTTTCGCCCTGGGGATCGAACAGGCCGCCGAACGGATTGCGGGCATTGTCGAGATTGGGTTTCGTCGGACCCGACGCGAGGTCGACATGGGGAATGGCGACATTCTCGGGCGCCGCCGGCGCATTGGCCGCAACTCGCTCGGGCGCGGGCGCGGCGGCCTGGCCGGCGAGGCCGCCCGCGAGCCGCAGCGCGACTGCCGCGCTGAAGGAGAAGGCGGCAAAGGCAGGAACGGCCCGGACAAAGACCTTCCGAGGAAGGCTCACGCGATCTTCGAAAGCCGGATCGCAGGTTTCATAGCTCCAATCGGTCATACGCCGGACCCCGAATACAAAACACTGGTCGCGCCGCGGCGCGGTTCGGCGGGAACGAGAGCGGTCCCCAGGGTGGATGAGCAGCGATTCGACGGCGCCGTGGCGCCGGAACGGTTCGCCGAAGGGCTAAGGACGCCGAACGTCCTAGGATTGAAGCGAATTATCCCTAATTTCCTCTTAACGGCTCTCAGAGAAAGCTGCATATTTTCTGCCCGTCCCCTCCCGTTTCCGGCGCTGCATTCCGGGCGGCGCCATGGGGGGCGGGCGCCGCGCAGCCGTTCGCATTCTTCGAAAAGCGCTGTCGCCTTGCGAAGTGAACTTCCTTCAAAGCAATGACTTGCGCATTCGCGACTCTCCCGGTTCACGAATGCGCTCCGGCGCGGCCCGAATGAGATTCGACTCGGGCGAGTGCGCCGCCGCTTGAGCAAGTCGAAAAAAAGCGAAAAAAAGGGCGAAAATGTGGATCACGGGAATTTTATTTGACAGTGATCGAAACAACACACAAGTTTTCCCTACGGCAAATTGCCGCAGATCGCCGCCGCCTCTCCCTTTAAGGCATTGGAGTTTCAACCATTCATTGCGCCGAGCGCTCGGATTGGCGCCCGGCAAAGCTTCCGCTCGGAATTCGACTTTAGTATCGAGGCTCATCGCGCCACCGTCGCAGCAAAATCGCGTCCAGCGCGGCCAAACCGCCGTAGAGCGCCACGCCGCACAGGCAGAGCAGGACCACGGCGGCATACATCATCGGGATCTTGAGGCGATAGCCCGCCTCGACAATGCGGAAGGCGAGGCCCTCGCCCTGCCCCGACGCGCCGGCCGCAAGTTCGGCCGCCACCGCGCCGATGAGCGATAAAACGCCGCCGATGCGCAGGCCGGTGAAGATCTGCGGCAGGGCTGCGGGCAGCCGGAGCCATAGCAGGATCTTTAGCCGCGACGCGCCCTTGAGGCGGAAAAGCTCGATCAGACCCCGGTCCGTCGCCCCGAGCCCGGCCGAGGCGTTGGAAAGGATCGGGAAAAAGGCGACCAGGAAGGCGCAGGCGAGCACGGCGGCCTTCGGCTGCAGGTAGATCAGCAGCAACGGCGCGATCGCGATCAGCGGCGTCACCTGCAGTGCGATGGCGAGCGGCAGCAGCGTCTTTTCCAGCCAGGGCGACCAGGCGAACAGCACGGCCAAAGCCACGCCGCCGGCCGCCGCCAGAGCCAGCGCCTCCACCGCCTCGGTCAAGGTGGTCGCGGTCGCCGCCAGCAATTGCGGCCCATTGTCGAACAAAGTCGCGGCGATCACGCTCGGCGCCGGCAATTGCGCCGGAGGAATCGCGAGCAGGCGAACCAGGGCCTCCCACAGCGCGATCAGGGCCGCGAGCGCAATGAGGGGAGCCAACCGCGCGACAAAGCCGTTCACGCCGCCCTCCCCATCGCCTGTTGCAACCCTTCCGCAATGCGCGCGCAATCTTGCGCGAAAACGGCGCTGCGGCGCAGTTCGAGCCCGCGCGTCGGCCCACGTTCGAGAGACAGGATCGAATCGATCCGGCCAGGCCGCGCGCGCATGATCGCAACGCGGTCGGCGAGATAGGCGCTCTCGTAAACCGAATGGGTGACGAAAACCACGGTCGCCGCGCTCTTGCGGCGCAGGTCGAGCAAAGCATCGTTGAGCTGCCAGCGGGTGATCTCGTCGAGCGCGGCGAAAGGCTCGTCGAGCAGGAGCAACTCCGGTTCGTCCACCAGCGCGCGGGCGATCGAGACGCGCATTTTCATGCCGCCGGAGAGTTCGCGCGGCAAAGCGCGCAGACGGTCGCTCAAGCCCACCCCCGCCAGCGCGGCCTCGACTTTCGGCGCGGCGTCGCGCCGGCTCACGCCCGCAAGCCGCAGCGGCAGATGGACATTGGCGAAGAGATCGGCCCAAGGCATCAGGGTCGGCTCCTGGAATACGAAGCCGATCTTGGGCGCGACGCCGTCGCGCCAGCGGATTTCGCCCGAATCCGGCTGTTCGATCCCGGCGATCAGCCGCAGCAAAGTGGATTTGCCGCAGCCCGAGGGGCCGAGCAGGCACAGGGTTTCGCCGGGCAGAAGATCGAGCCGCACGCCGTCGAGCGCGGGAGCCCCCTGCCCCGGAAAGGCAAGCCGCAGATCGCTCAAAATGGCGAGCGGCGCGCTCAATTCCGGCTCAGCCCTTCCAGGCCCAGGCCCTTGTTAACAAAAGAATAATCGAAGCCGAGGGCGAGATCGAGCCCGGCGGGCGCAGCGCCCGCCGCCGCCATCTCGTGATAGAAACGGGCGATCCGCGCGCTATCCATCGCGCCGATTCCGCGGGTCAGGGCGTCGCCCGATTCGACAATGCCATGAGCCTTCATCTGTTGAAAGGAAAAGGCGATCTGGGCATCGTCCATGTCTGGATTTTCGCGCTTGATCAAAGCGTTGGCGGCGCGATTGTCGCCATGGAGATAATGGACCCAGCCTAGGATCGACGCTTCGACGAAGCGCCGCACCAGATCGGGATTCTTCTCCAGCAGGTCGCGGCGGGTCTCGATGGTCGTGGCATAGGTGTCATAGCCGTGATCGGCGAGCAGGAAGACATTGGGCTTGAAGCCGCCAGAGCGCGCGATGGCGAAGGGCTCCGAGGTCAGATAGCCCTGCTCGATCGAATGTTTGTCGGCGATGAAGGGCGCGGAATTGAAATTATAGGTCGCGACCCGGTCGCGCCTGAACCCCCATTCCTTCTCCATCCACGGCCAGACCGTGGTGAGCGTCGCCAGCCCGACGAAGGCCTTGTCAGCCTTGGGCAAATCCTCGAAACGGTCGAGCCCGGCGCCGGGATGGGACATGAAAACGAGGGGATCCTTCTGGAAGATCGCGGCGACGGTGACGATCGGGATATTTTCCGCGAGCGCCGAAAATTCCCCGATCAGATTGTCGCCCATGTAGAAATCGGCCCGGCCGGCGGCGAGCAGCAGGCGGTTGTTCCTTTCCGGGCCACCGGGAACGATTTTCACGTCGAGGCCGTATTTGGCGTAAGTCCCGTCCTCGACCGCCTGATAGAAGCCGCCGTGCTCGGCCTGGGCCAGCCAGTTCGAAGCGAAAACCACCCTGTCCAGGGCCCAGGCCGGCGGCGCCACAAAAAACATCGGCGCAGCAATCAAAAGCGCCCGCAACAAAACGTCGGCGAACAGGGAGGGTAAAGCCTTGGGCGGAATATGATTCACGGGGTCCTCTCCGCGAAAGAATGGCTCCGGCAGGAGAGGCGATCCAGCGCTCCGGGTCAAGACCGCAGGACGCCGCGGGGGAATTTTATCCCGCATTGCAACAAGTTGTTTGGCCTCTCGTAATATTGCCGCTAAAGGAGGGCCTGCTGCCTGCCGGACCTCCCGCCCATGCATTTTCTTCTTCTCGTCCTCGCCGGCTTTGGCGCGGGTTTCATCAATGCGTTGGCGGGCGGCGGCTCCTTCCTCACCTTTCCCGCCCTGATCGGCGCCGGACTGCCGGCGATCAGCGCCAACGCCACCTCGACCATCGCCTTGTTCCCGGCGCAGATCGCGACGACCTACGCCTATCGCGACAGCCTGGCCAAAACCCTGGAAGATCCGCGCATCAACGGCCGCATCCTCGCGATCGTTTCGCTGGTCGGGGGCTTTTTCGGCGCGATCCTGCTGCTATCCACCTCCGAACACGTGTTCGAGCGTCTGGTGCCCTTCCTCCTGCTCGGCGCAACCCTGGTGTTCGCGGCCGGAATGGTCATGCCGAAAAAGGCCGACAAGCAGGTGCTGAGCGCCACCGGCGTGCTGGTCGCCCAATGTTTCGTCGCCATCTATGGCGGCTATTTCGGCGGCGGCATCGGCATTCTGATGCTGGCCGCCCTGACGCTCTATGGGCTGAAGGACATCGTCCTGATGAACAGCCTGAAAATGCTTCTTGCGACCCTGATGAACGCAACGGCGACCGCCGTTTTCCTGTTCTCGGGCCGCGTGCATTGGCTGGAGGCGGTCGTGCTTTCCGCCGGCTCGATCGCGGGCGGATTCGCCGGCGCGCATGCAGGGTCGCGCATTCCGGCGCTCTTTGTCCGCCTGTTCGTGATTTTCATCGGCCTCGTGCTAAGTGTTCACTTCTATCTCAAGACGTTTTGACCCGGAGTCTCCGATGGCCGCTTTGCCCGCAACCATGCGCGAAATTTTCTTCGACGGCGCCGGCGGCCCGGAGGTGATCAAAATGCGCGATGCGCCGGTTCCGGCGCCCGGACCCGGAAAGGTTCTGGTCGAGGTCGCCGCCGCCGGGGTCAACCGGCCCGACTGCATCCAGCGCGCCGGCCTCTATCCGCCGCCGCCGGGCGAGAGCGAGGTTCCAGGACTCGAAATCGCCGGCCGGATCGTCGCGCTCGGTGAGGGCGTCGAGGGATTGCGCGTCGGCGATGAAATCTGCGCTCTGGTCGGCTCCGGCGGCTATGCGGACTATTGTTTGGCCGACGCGCCACTCTGCCTGCCCAGGCCGAAGCCGCTCGGCCTGACCGAGGCGGCGGGCGTCCCCGAAACCTTCTTCACCGTCTATGACAATGTCTTTTCCCGCGGCGCCTTGAAGCCCGGCGAGACCTTTCTCGTCCATGGCGGGTCGAGCGGCATCGGCTCGACCGCGATCCAGCTCGCCAAACACGCGGGCGCCAGAGTCTTCACCACCGCCGGCTCGGCGGAAAAGGTCGCGTTCTGCAAGACCCTCGGCGCCGATGTCGCGATCGATTATCGCGAGCAGGATTTCGTCGCCGAGGTGAAGGCTCTCACCGGCAAGAAAGGCGTGGACGTGATTCTGGACATGGTCGGCGGACCCTATCTCCAGAAGAACCTCTCGGCGCTGGCGCCGGATGGGCGTCTGGTGCAGATCGCCTTTCTGCAAGGCAGCAAGGTCAAGGATTTCGATTTCATGAACATGATGCTCAAGCGCCTGACCCTGACCGGCTCGACCCTGCGCGCGCGCCCCCTGGCGGTCAAGGCGGCGATCGCCGCCGCTTTACGGGAAAAGGTCTGGCCGCTGCTCGACAGCGGGGCGGTGAAGCCTGTCGTCCACGCGACCTTCCCGCTTGAACAGGCGCGCGCCGCCCATGAACTGATGGAATCCTCCGCCCATCTCGGCAAGATCGTGCTGCTGGCCGGAAAATGAGCCTCGCGTTCAGTTGAGGCGGGAAGGCGCCACTTTCGGCAAAGCGCTCGGCGCTTCCGCGGGATTTGCGTCGCCTTCGGCCTCCTCCTCACGAAGGCGGGCCTCGGCGCGGGCGCGAAGGTCGCGCAGCACCGGCTCGACCAGGCGGTGGGCGAGGGCGACGCCGGCGGCGGTCGCTTCGCTGGAGACGCCATCGACCGAGGCGAACAGCTTGGCGCGGACGTTGGATTCGACGAGGTCGATATTGTCGTGGTGCGTCCCGACCACCAGTTCCGCAACCAACAGGCTGATCATTTTGACCAGCGACGCCAGCGCGACTGTTGCGACTTCGGGGTTTTCAACCAGTTTCGCCATAGCGGCCTCCTGTAGCTTCGCCAAAAATAATAATGTCTATTGTTTTTATCCAGTTAAATCCAGGTCGGCGCTCCCGGCCAAGGCCACTATGGAGCGACGCCGGCTGCTGCGGGGCCGGACGCAGGAATTGGAACGGGCTGCCCCATAAGGGCCATAGGTTCAACTTCCTGTATAGTCACGGATTTTACGCAGGACATGGACGATCCAGCGGCGTTGGCGCGGCGGCGGATCGATTTGTTTGTGGCGCGCGAGCCCCTTGGTCATATTTCGGCATCCGGCTCGCCCATCACGCCGAGGCGCCTTTCGACCCACATGTCGCCAGTGCTAGGGGCGCGCGAGGCGACCAAGCTTCATCGAAAAGAAAACAGCTCGGCTTTTGGACCCGGCGAGGGATTCCTCGCGCCTCGATCGCCGGAGACGAAATGCGCCGAAAAAGGCTATGCCACACTGATATAAATCAGCGCCCCGATCAGGCCTTGGCCAGATCGCCGAAAGCGGCGTAGCTCGAAACCAGAGCGAGGATGAGCTGCCGTGCGTCCTCGTCGCGGATTAGGGCGAAATCGCGCGTCAGGCGCGCCTCCTCGTCCGCCGCGCGGGCGTCGTCCTCGGTCAGCCGGACCACGCCCTGCGCCGTGACCGAAAAGCCGTCGAAGAAGTCGGCCGGGGCCGCGTTCAGCACGCGCGACAAAGGCCGCATCAGATCGGCGGTGATACGCTCGCGTCCCTCTTCGAGATCTTGCAGGCGGCCGGTGGATATTTTCAGCGCCGAGGCAAGCCTTTCCGGCGTGAAGCCGCGGCTCTCGCGGAGCGCCTTCAGCCGCATGCCAACATGCCGATCAATAAAATTCGTCGTCATCGCTCTCACGCATTGATAGCCTCGGGCGCAAGACCCAAAAAAAAGTCGAAAGATCGCGGCGCGAGTCCCCGCCATGGACGGGCTGGGCGACACGCCCCAACGACCGTTCAATGGTGCACCATTACAACGAGGACCCGCAAGTTAAGCGCGGGTTAATCATGAATTTCAGTATATCCTATCGCTAGGGTAACAAAATGACGCAAGGAGATAAAGTCGAATTACAAAATCCGAAGTCTTTCCTGGCATCGGAAGTAGATTCAACATGTTGTTCAAACTGCGGCCACCAAGAACATCGCTGCGTCGAGTTGGAACGACCCGTCGCTCTCTATCGCGAAAAAAGCCCGTGTCTCATCGTCGGCCTTCTCCTGGAGCGGGCGGATCGCCTCGGCGAGCGGCGCCGGCGTCCCGATACGTTGCGTCCAGGCGGCGAAATACATCCGCAGGCGCCAAAAGGTCTCTTGCTCGACCGCGAAGCCCGCTTGCCCCAGCTTCTCGCGCCATTGGCCGACTTTATGGTCGCGCGCATGGGAGACGTCGCGCAGCAGTTCGACCGCCTGCAAATGGGTGTCGAGCGCGCGCACAACGCTTCGAGGTCCGGCGCCGCCGAAATGGACCACGCTCGCCACATAGGCCTGGGCGTGAGCGCCGAATTGCGCTGCCGTCAGCGGTTCGTGATCCTGTAACATGGATAGTCATTGGCCACGCCATTGTGGCGGTCGTTTGGCCAGAAAGGCCTCCATGCCTTCCTGAAAATCGGCGCTGCGATAGCACATGATGACCAGATCCTCGCCCGTCTCCATCGGCGGACGCAGGCGCAGCAGCGCTTCCTTGGTCGCGCGCAGGGTCAGGGGGGCGTGACTCGCCACAATCTTCGCCAGTTCCTCGGCGCGGGCGGCCAAAGCCTCGGGCGCGACGACCTCCCCGACCAGGCCGAACATCCGAGCTTCCTCTGCGTCAATAAGCCGCGCCGTAAAGATGAGGTCCTTGACCCGCGCCGCGCCGATGATTCCGGCAAGACGGCCGTAATTGGCGACGGAAAGGCAATTTCCCAGAGTGCGGGCAATGGGGAAACCGATTTTGGCGCTGCTCGCGGCAATCCGCAGGTCGCAACAGGCGGCAATCGCCGCGCCGCCGCCGGTGCAGGCGCCGGCGATGGCCGCGATGGTCGGAACCCGGCACTTTTCGAGAGTTGAAAGCACGCGCTCGATCTTGATCTCGTAATCGACCGCGTCCTGCGCCGATTGCAACGCGCGAAACTCAGCGATGTCGGTGCCCGAGGCGAAGGCCTTTTCGCCCGCGCCGTAAATCAGCAGCGCCTTGATCGAACGATCCGCATCCGCCTTTTCGCAGGCCTCGCGCAAATGTTCGTACATTTCGAAGGTCAGCGCGTTGCGCGCGTGGGGCCGATTGAAGACGAAATGGGCGATTCCGTCGCGGTTCTCGAAAAGGGTGACGTCGCTCAAAATCCTGCGCTCCCTGAACATTCCGGGCCGCGCCGACAATTCGGATCGGCGCGGATTCGGCGCGCATTTTAGAGGAGGATGGCGCGTGCGCATGAGAAATTTTCGAACTGAAACAGACTGCTGCTTAAGAATTAGTCAGATTGTATAATCGCCCCCGGAGGCCCGATGGTTTAAGTGAAATGCAGGGCGCTGCTCTGCAAGTCGCTCAAATCCAAGCTAAAATGTCACCCATGAAACTAACGGCGTTATCATTCCTTTTAAAAAAGGGGGCGCCGTCAGTATTGTCATGGCCATTCCAAATCTTTCACGGATGAGTCGTGACGATTGACTAGGGAGAGGAAAATGGCGGAAACTATCGATAAAGATCCTGTGGCGCCCGTGCTCGGCAACCCGGCCGTGGTTGGCCTCGGCGGCTTCGGCATGACCACCATGCTGCTGCAATTCCACAATCTCGGCTGGATGGGCATCACCCCGGTTATCTGGAGCGGCTTCGTCTTCGGCGGCGTCGGTCAGCTGATCGCCGGCTTCCAGGAGCAGAAGACCGGCAATAATTTCGGCTATGCCGCCTTCGCCGGCTATGGCGCCTTCTGGATTATCCTTTGCGCCTATCTGCTCGGCTCGACCACCGGCAACAAGATGCTGGCCCTGAATGAAAACGACGTGGGCTTCTTCCTGTTCGGCTATACCCTGTTCACCGCCGGCCTGTGGATCGCCTCGTTCAAGATCAGCAAGGCGATGTTCCTCACCTTTCTCACCCTGCTGATTGGTTTCATCCTGCTCGATCTGGTGTTCTGGGGCCGGCCCTCGCTGAAGCCGATCGCCGCCTGGGACCTGATCGTCTGCGCCCTCACCGCCTGGTACATGATGTTCCACGTCGTCTTCCGCAGTGTGTTTGGCCGCGACGTCCTGCCGGTCGGCGCGCCGCTCGCCTGAGGCTGAAGCCGCCGACAAAATCAGGAGCGGACGCCGGTCCCCGGCGTCCGCTTTTTTTGCCTCACATGCCGTGATGATCGACCGCGCTCCGTGTGCGCGCGCGCGGAATGCGGACGCCGCGCGCCCGCAAATCCTTGAGGCTCAAATAGATCATCGCCGTCATCAGCGCATCGGAGAAGGCGTCGTGCTGATTGAACAAGGGCAGCTTCAAATCACGTAAAATAGTGGCGAAGGTCAGGTCGATCTGGGCGCCGGGCGGCGCGTCGCCATATTTGCGCTCGTAATAGATGCTGGACACTTCGATGCGCGGATTGGGCAGCTGCACGCCGAGCATTTCCGTGACATGATTGTTAAGCATGGCGATGTCGAAATCGATGTAATAGCCGACGAGCGGCCGCCCGCCGACATAATGCAGAAGACCGGGCAGAATTTCGCTCATCGGCCGCGCCCGGGCGACATCGATCTCGCGCAGGCCGTGCACCTTGATCGCTTCCGCGGCAATGGCGACCCGCGGCCGCGCCACCGCCGTGAAGGATCGGCTCGAAAGAATCCTGTCGCCGCGAATCCGGATCGCCGCGACCGATATGATTTCGTCGCGGCGCGGATCGAGGCCCGTGGTTTCGCAATCGACGGAAACCACCTCGTCGGGCGGGCCCGGCTCGAACAGGAAATCATAGCTTTTGTCGCCGAGGGTCGCTCGGTCCATCAAGCGGGAGAGCCAACGCAGGGCCATGGCGTTCGCGCCTCAAAACATCGCGAGGTTGAAGCGCCGGCGCACCAGTTCGCGCAACTGCTTCACCACCTGAAAGGAATCGCGCAACAAGTCGCGGTCCATGCTGGTCAGGGTCGCGGGCTTCAGCAGGCTCGCGCTTTTTGCGGCGTCGATCTGGGCGTCGAGGCGGATGGTCATGAGATAATCCAGCGCGCGGGCGAGATCGCGGGCGAAACTCTCCCTGAGCAGGCCGAGTTCCGCCAGTTTCGCCAAGCGTTTGAAGGTGTTGGTTTCCTCCAGTCCCTGTTCGATGGCGAGCGAGCGCACGCCGTGAACGATCGGAAAAATGCCGCCCTTCTTGAGGTCGAGCGCGTCGCCCTCGCCTTCCGATGTCTTCAAGGTGTTGAACAGGCCGATCGGCGGCTCGAAAGCCTCGATGGCCTTGGCGAAACGGCCCAGGAACACCCTTTCTCCCGCGACCTTTTCCATCAAAACCTTCTTGGCGCGCTCCAGCAGGGTCGCGTCGCCGGCGACCGCTTCGGCGTCATAGAAGATCGCGACATTCATCGCCGATTGGTCGTCCGGCGCGGTCGTCCACAGGCCGAAATCGGCGACATATTCGGCGAATGTACGCGACCAGAGCGGATTATTGACCATGACATCGCCGGGACATGGCGGAAAGCCGAACTCCGCCAGCGCCCCGGAGAATTCGTTGCGGAAACGGTCGAGGGCCTTTTCGTCCACCGGACCGGCGAGAATCAGGCCATTGTCCTGATCGGTGCGGATCGTCTGCTCCCCCCGCCCCTCGCTACCCATCACGATCAGGCAGCATTTGTCGCGCAGTTCGAGCGGACAGAGCAGTTCGAACAATTTCGCGAACAGCCGCCGGTTGAGATCGGAAATGATTTCCGCCACCACTTCGAATTTCACGCCCTGCCGGCGCAGCGGGCGGACCTGCTCCGCGATCTGCTTCGCCGCGACGGCGAGTTCCGGTACGGTCGCGGCGCGGTCGATGCGGCCGACCACGAGCTGCGAATTGCCGGCGAAAAAGCTCAGGAGATTGATGTCTTCGAGAATGCCGACGAAATCGTCGCCCTTTTTCACCACGACGCGGCGCTTGTTGTGCTTGGTCATCAGCAGCAGCGCCTGGGAGACGAATTCGTCGGGCTCGATGGCGACGAGGTCGTATTGGGCGATGCGCCCGACGGGTTCGTCGATGGTCGAGCCATTGAGCACCACCGCCTTGGCCAAATTCATCCCGGTGACGATGCCCGTGCGCTCGCCATCGCGCACCAGAAGCGCGTTGCAATCGATGTCGCGCATGATTCGGCCCGCCGAGACGATCGGCTGGTCGGAATCGATGATCGCCGCCGGCATGAGGTAAAGATCGCGCACCCGCGCGCGCATCATCGATTCGATCTGGTTCGATTCGTCCCGCTCTGCGAGCGCTTCGAGCCTGCGCGAGATGTCGGTGTAGAAAAAGGCGCCGAAGCGCGGATTGGAATTGATGAGCCGCAACAGCTCGGGGCGTGGCGCCAGGGCGCACAGAGTTTCCTCGCGCGCAACGAAGCCGCTGACGCCCGCCCCCTGCACGAGGGCGCGGCTGTCGAAGAAATCCCCGGGGCCGAGCAGGCCGACCAGTTCACCGTGCGCGCGCTCCTCCACCGCCCCCTTGATGATGACATAGAGGCCTTCTGGCGCGGCGCCCTGGGCGATGATCGTTTCGCCGGGCTTGAAATAGGCGACGTCCAAGGCGCCGCGAAGGGCCTCCGCCTCGTCGGCGGTCAGGCGGTCGAAGGGCGCCGTCGTAGTGTCGAGAAGGACAGACATTTAGATCCGCCGCCCGCAAGCTGCGCATCAGCGAAAAATGAGATGCGAAATTCGGTCGAAGGGCGCGGCTCGAAAAGCCGCGCCCGACGAGGTTCAGTGGGCCGAGGCTCCAGTGGCGCCGATGCCGGTTTCGGCGCGCACGAATTGCTGGTCGAAACCGGCCCGGTCGATCCGGGCGCGCTCGCTGTTGTCCAGCTTCGAGAACAGCCAGATGCCGACGAAGGCGATGGTCATGGAGAACAGGGCCGGATTGCTGTAGGGGAACGGCGCCGAGCCCTTGGGATGGCCCATCACCACTTCCCAGACCGCCGGCGAGAGCACCACGCCAAGCACCGCCGACAGCAGGCCGAGGAACCCGCCGATCACCGCGCCGCGCGTGGTCATGCCGCGCCATTTCAGCGACATCAGCAGGACCGGGAAGTTGCACGACGCCGCGATGGCGAAGGCCAGACCGACCATGAAGGCGACGTTCGACTTCTCGAAGGCGATGCCGAGAAAGACCGCGATGATTCCGAGCACGACGGTCGCCATCTTCGAAACCCGGATTTCATCCTGCTCGTTCGCCTTGCCGCCCTTGAAGACGGTGGCGTAGAGGTCGTGGCTCACCGCCGAGGCGCCGGACAAAGTCAGGCCGGACACCACCGCGAGAATGGTCGCGAAGGCCACCGCAGAGATGAAGCCGAGGAAGACCTGGCCGCCGACCGCAGCCGACAGATGGATCGCCGCCATATTGTCGCCGCCGCGGATCGCCTCGATCGCGTTCTTGCCCTTGGCGAGCAAACCGGCGTTCAGGAACTCCGGATTGGTCGAGACGAGAGCGATCGCGCCGAAGCCGATGATGAAGGTCAGGATATAGAAATATCCGATGAACCCGGTGGCGTAGAACACCGACTTGCGCGCCGCCTGGGCGTCGGCGACGGTGAAGAAGCGCATCAGGATATGCGGCAGGCCGGCGGTGCCGAACATCAGCGCCAGACCGAGCGAAACCGCGCCGATCGGGTTGGTGACGAGCTGGCCCGGCGCCATGATCGCCTGATGTTTCGGATGCGCTTCGACCGACTTGGCGAACAGAGCCTCGAGGCTGAAGCCGAAATGGGCCAGGACCATGAGGGCCATGAAGGTCGCGCCGGCAAGCAGCAGGCAGGCCTTGATGATCTGCACCCAGGTCGTCGCCACCATGCCGCCGAAGGTCACGTAAATGATCATCAGCGCACCGACGATCACCACCGCCATCCAATAGTCGAGCCCGAACAGGATCTGGATGAGCTTGCCCGCGCCGACCATCTGGGCGATCAGATAGAAGGCGACGACGACCAGCGTGCCGCAGGAGGCGAGCACGCGAATCGGCATCTGCCGGAAGCGGAAGGAGGCGACGTCGGCGAAGGTGAACTTGCCGAGGTTGCGCAGCGGCTCCGCGATCAGGAACATCACGATCGGCCAGCCCACGAGGAAGCCGACCGAATAGATCAGGCCGTCGTAGCCGGATTTGTAGACGAGGCCGGAAATGCCCAGGAAGGACGCCGCCGACATATAGTCGCCCGCGATGGCGAGTCCGTTCTGGAAGCCGGTGATGCCGCCGCCGGCCGCATAGAATTGCGCGGCCGACCGGGTGCGTTTCGCCGCCCAATAAGTGATGCCGAGCGTCAGCACCACGAAGACGACAAACATGCCGATCGCGGCGGCGTTGACCTCCTGTTTCTGCACCGGGCCTGTGACCGCGTCGGCGAAAGCGGCGCTGCTCAGCAGGGAGAAGGCGAGGCCGGACAAGGTCGCCGGAAAAAGAGCCTTGTAGCGCGACATCACTTGCTCTCCTCCACGATCTGCTTGGTCAGGACGTCGTACGTCGCGTTGGCGCGCACGACGTAGAAACCGACGATGAGGAAGGTCGCGACGATGACCGCAAGGCCGATCGGCATGCCGATCGTCATCACCCCGTCGCCCATTTTTTCGCCGAGGAATTTCGGATCAAACGCGATGAGCAGAATGAAACCGAAATAGATGATCAGCGTCAGAATAGTCAGCGACCAGCCGAGCGTGCGGCGTTTCGCCACGAGCTCCTGGAATTTTGGATTCTTTTCAATCTCTTCCGCACTCAAAGCCATATTGGCTCCTCCCGATTACGGCGGCGTCTCCAGTCGATTTCTTTGTCGCCGCATCGGCGCTCCCGACGTGACGCGGGAAGAAATGACTGGAGGACGCTCGCTTGGCCTTGTCTAGACCAGCAGCATCGCCCAAGAGACTAAGCACTTGGTCGATGCGCGACGTAATCTGGCAAAAGAAAGGCGCCAAGTCGCTGAAAAAGTGAGTATTTAGCGACCAACTTCGGCTTTTACGGAGAAGCGCCTCAAGTTCAGGGCACGACGCGCACGGCGCCCTTGGCGGCGCTGGTGGTCATGGCCGCATAGGCGCGCAAAGCCGAACTCACCGGGCGGTCGCGACCCTCCGGCTTCCAGGCGTCCTTGCCCCTGGCCTCCATCGCGGCGCGGCGGCGCGCCAGTTCCTCATCCGCGACGTCGAGACGAAGCACGCGGTTGGGGATGTCGATCTCGATGCGGTCGCCGGTTTCGACGAGGCCGATCAGTCCGCCCTCCTCCGCCTCCGGCGAGACATGGCCGATGGAAAGGCCGGAAGTGCCGCCGGAAAACCGCCCGTCAGTGATCAGCGCGCAGGCTTTTCCCAAGCCCATGCTTTTCAGATAGGAGGTCGGATAAAGCATTTCCTGCATGCCCGGCCCGCCGCGTGGCCCCTCATAGCGGATCACGACCACGTCGCCCGCCTTGACCTTGCCCGACAGAATGCCCTGCACCGCGTCGTCCTGGCTCTCGTACACCAGGGCCGGGCCAGAGAATTTGAGAACGCTTTCGTCCACGCCCGCCGTCTTCACGATGGCGCCCTCCTCGGCGAGATTGCCGAACAGGACGGCAAGGCCGCCATCCTTGGAGAAGGCGTGTTCGGCGTCACGAATCACGCCCTTGGCGCGGTCGTCGTCGAGCGTTTCGTAGCGGCGCGACTGGCTGAAGGCGACCTGGGTCGGGACGCCGCCCGGCGAGGCCCGGAAGAAGTCGTGCAACGCCTCGGATGAATTGCGCTTGACGTCCCATTCCGCCAGCGCGGCTTCGAGGCTCGGGCTGTGGACCGAATGGACGTCGCGATTGAGCAGACCGGCGCGGTCGAGTTCGCCCAGGATGCCGAAAATGCCGCCGGCGCGATGGACGTCCTCGATATGGACGTCGGGCACGGAGGGCGCGACCTTGCACAAAACCGGGACGCGGCGCGACAGGCGGTCGATGTCCGCCATCTGGAAATTCACGCCCCCCTCATAGGCCGCCGCGAGCAGATGCAGCACGGTGTTGGTCGAACCGCCCATGGCGATGTCGAGCGTCATGGCGTTTTCGAACGCCTTTAAAGTCGCGATATTGCGCGGGAGCACGCTGTCGTCGTCCTGTTCGTAATAGCGGCGGCACAGATCGACGGCGAGCCGGCCGGCCCGGAGGAACAGTTCCTTGCGGTCGGCATGGGTCGCGACGATCGTGCCGTTGCCGGGCAGCGACAAGCCGAGGGCTTCGGTCAGGCAGTTCATGGAATTGGCGGTGAACATGCCGGAGCAGGAGCCGCAGGTCGGACAGGCCGAACGCTCCATGGCGGCGACGTCCTCGTCGCTGTTTTTGGCGTCCGCAGCCGCGACCATGGCGTCGATCAGGTCCACCGCCTTCGTCTTGCCGCCGATCACCACCTTGCCGGCCTCCATCGGACCGCCGGAAACGAAGACCGCCGGAATGTTGAGGCGCAGAGCGGCCATCAGCATGCCGGGGGTAATCTTGTCGCAATTTGAAATGCAGACGAGGGCGTCGGCGCAATGGGCGTTGGCCATATATTCGACGCTGTCGGCGATGATTTCGCGCGAGGGCAGGCTGTAGAGCATGCCGGAATGGCCCATGGCGATGCCGTCATCGACCGCGATGGTGTTGAATTCCTTGGCGACGCCGCCCGCCGCCTCGATCTCACGCGCGACCATCTGGCCGAGGTCCTTCAGATGGACATGGCCGGGCACGAATTGGGTGAAGGAATTGACCACCGCGATGATCGGCTTGCCGAAATCGCCGTCCTTCATGCCGGTGGCGCGCCACAGGCCGCGCGCGCCGGCCATGTTGCGGCCGTGGGTGGAGGTGCGGGAGCGAAAAGGAGGCATGGGTTTCCGTCCGGGATCGAAGTTTGGAGCCCCTCCTACTCCTTTGCGCGCGGCGCGTCCATGATCCGCGCGCGGCGCATCCGTGATCGGAGCGCCGGTCTTCGCCCTTCGCCGCCATCGGTTTCAGGCCGCGATTCGCAGGCGCTTCCCGGCCTGATAAAACGGTCCCCCGCGACATCGCGGGGGACCGGGTTCCAAAATGGCTTTCGCGCCGCTTGCTCAAGCGTCAGGCGGGCGAAAATTCCTCCCATTATCGCTCTGATTTCAGATTATCTTTCCAGCAGGCGCGTTGGCAGGCGGACATCCGCCTATTGCCGCTCGCACCCGTTCTGCAGGCAATAGGTCACCAGACCTGCAGCGCCAACGGTCAGCACCGCGACAAGTAGTCCAAATTCCATCATGCGTCCTCTCTTTGCCGGACCGGCGAATCGCCGGCCCCGAGCCGACGGCTCGACAAGGTCCAGACAGCGCGCACCCCTGGTTCTGGGGCCGACGCGCCGTCGGCAGAAGCTCTTGAGGATGAGCTTTTGCTGCATTGCATATAAGCATGAAAACCCATATTGCAAAAGTCGGCGCTCCCCGGGCCCGTTCCCCCCGCCGGCGAAACGGCGACGGATTCGGCCCAAGCGGGCTTTGCAAAGGCGAAAAGACGCCGGCTTGGCGCCATCGGCCAGGCTCTTTAAAGAAAAGCGCTGGCCAGTCCCTTTGAAGGCCGAGGCAATTTGGTGACGACGACGGATATGGATGAACGGGTTTCGGTCGGGTCCGACAATTTTCGCGGGGCTTCGCGCTCCGCCATCGCCGCTGCGACCGACTGGCTGCTGGCGCGCCAGAAGCCAGACGGCCATTGGGTCGGGCGCGCCGAATCGAATGGCTGCATGGAGGCGCAATGGCGCCTCTGCCTGTGGTTTCTGGGCCTTGACGACCATTTGCTGTGCGCGCGGCTGGCGCAATCGCTCATCGACACGCAGCGCGAAGACGGGGCCTGGGAAATCTATCACCGCGCGCCGAACGGCGACATCAACACCACGGTCGAGGCCTATGCGGCTTTGCGCTGTTCGGGTTTTGCCGCGGACGATCCGGCTCTGGTCAAGGCGCAAAGCTGGATCGAGGCCAAGGGCGGATTGAGGAACGTCCGCGTCTTCACCCGCTATTGGCTGGCTTTGATCGGCGAATGGCCGTGGGAGAAGACACCCAATCTGCCGCCGGAAGTGATCTGGCTGCCGCTCTGGTTTCCCTTCAACATCTATCATTTCGCGCAATGGGCGCGGGCGACGCTCATGCCGATCGCTCTGCTTTCGGCGCGCCGGCCGAGCCGCCCTCTTCCGCCCGAGCGCCGGCTGGACGCGCTTTTCCCCGGCGGGCGCGCCAGCTTCGATTATGATTTGCCCGCCAAGGCGAATCCCGACGGCTGGGACGTTTTCTTCCGCAAGACGGACAAGGTTTTGCACGCCCTGCAGGAATTCGGCCATCGTTACGGCTTGAAACTGTGGCGCGGCGCGGCGGCGCGGCAGGCGCTGGAATGGATCATCCGCCATCAGGACGCCGACGGCGGCTGGGGCGGCATTCAGCCGCCCTGGATCTACAGCCTGATGGCGCTCCATGCGGAGGGCTATGCCCTCGACCATCCGGTGCTGGCCAAGGGCCTCGCCTGCCTGAACGATCCCGGCTGGCGGGTCGATGTCAATGAGGCGACCTTCATCCAGGCGACCAATTCCCCGGTCTGGGACACGATTCTCACCCTGCTCGCCTTCGACGATTCCGGCGCGCCGGGGGCGGAATCGGAGCCGGTCGAAAAAGCGGTCGATTGGGTTTTGAAGCGCCAGGTTCTGGTCCCCGGCGACTGGTCGGTCAAACTGCCGCATGTCAAACCGGGCGGCTGGGCTTTTGAGTACGCCAATAATGCTTATCCGGACGTGGACGACACGGCCGTCGCGCTGATCGCGCTCGCGCCCTTCCGCGAAAGCCCGAAATGGCGGACGCGCGGCGTCGAGCAGGCGATTTCGCGCGGCGTGGACTGGCTGATCGCGATGCAGAGCGCGAGCGGCGGCTGGGGCGCCTTCGACAAGGACAACACCAACCAGCTCCTGACCAAAATCCCGTTCTGCGACTTCGGCGAAGCGCTCGACCCGCCTTCGGTGGACGTCACCGCCCATGTCATCGAGGCTTTCGCCCGGCTCGGGATTTCGCGCGGTCATCCGTCGATGGCGCGGGCCCTGGCCTTTATCCGGGCGCAGCAGGAGCCGGACGGCTCCTGGTTCGGCCGCTGGGGCGTGAATTACATTTACGGGACTGGCGCCGTGCTGCCGGCGCTCGCCGCCATCGGCGAGGACATGGGCCAGCCCGCCGTCGGCCGGGCCTGCGACTGGCTGAAGTCGCGCCAGCAGGAAAGCGGCGGCTGGGGCGAGAGCTGCGCCTCCTATATGCAGGCGGACATGGCCGGGCGCGGAACGGCGACCGCCTCGCAGACCGCCTGGGCCTTGATGGGCCTCATCGCCGCCGCCCGCCCGCAGGACGGCGAGGCGATCGCGCGCGGCTGCCAGTTTCTCATCGAGCGCCAGAGCGAGGGAACCTGGCCGGAGCCGGAATATACCGGGACCGGCTTTCCGGGCTATGGCGTCGGCCAAACGATCAAACTCAACGATCCGCTGCTGTCCGAGCGCCTGCGGCAGGGGCCGGAGCTGTCGCGCGCCTTCATGCTGCGCTATGGTCTATACTGCCATTATTTCCCGCTGATGGCGCTGGCGCGCGCGGCGCGCACGGAAAAGGCGTGACGCGCGTTCAGCTTGCGAAGCCGCGCGCGAAACTTTCGATCAGTTGGGCGAGTTCCGGGTCCGATACATTGGCGATTGCTTCGCCGGCGGAAAACCATTGCGTGACGCGCTCGTGTTTTTCCGGCCAGTGCGCGCGCTGGCGGACGACCCGCAAGGCGAAGACCACGACGCGGCAGCAATCGGAGCGGCGCGTTAATCTTTTCACATAGTGGAAATGGCCGATCGGCTCGTCGGACATGACGCCGAGCAGGCCTGCTTCCTCCAACGCTTCGATCGCCGCCGCCGCCCCGCCGCTGCGCCCGGCCATGGGCCAGCCTTTGGGAATGATCCAGCGTTTGGTGTCGCGCGAGGAGACGAGCATGATTTCGAGACCGGCTTCAGCCCTGCGCCAAGGCAGCGCGCCGAACTGCAGACGCTCGAGATCGATCCCGTCCGCGGCCGCCAGCAAGGCGGCAGGCGCGGCTGCGGCCGTAGTCGTCTCCCCGGCCGCAAACTTTGCCTTCGTCCTTTTTTCGGTCGATTTGGAGCCGGCGCCCCGGGCGTTCGAGCCCTTGGCTTTCTTGGAAGGAGATTTTTGCGCCGAGAAAGCCATCGTTCCCCCAAAAGACCGCGCCCGCACGGCCAGAATCTGCAATTAAATTTCAATCGATTATATGTAAAGGCGTAACTATACCTTTTGACACAAAACAAGATGCGGCGCCTCGCATCGATCCGTGCCGGCGGCTTCAGCCATTCGGACCCCGATCGCTTGAAAAAACATAATGTCGAACTAAGTCAGAATTCATTTGAAGCGCCGGCACGGCGCCGGTCGCATATTGAAATAGCCCCGTAAGTCGCCGGACAGGCACTCCCACTTCGCTAAGAGGTAGGAGTAATGTGGTGTTTATGACTGGTGACAATCCGAAGAGTGAGGTCCTGCCGGGCCGAGAACGACGGCGTCGGCGCACGTCGGCGGAGAAATTGGCGATCATTGCCGAGACGATGGAGCCGGGCATGACGGTTAGCCTTGTCGCGCGCCGTCACGGCATCGCCCCCAATCAGCTGTTCACCTGGCGGCGGCTGGCGAACCAAGGCGCCCTGACCGCGACGCAGGCCGAGGAGGACGTCGTTCCGGCGTCCGCCTACAGGGCTTTGGTCGACCAGGTGCGCGAACTGCAGCGCCTGCTCGGCAAGAAGTCGATGGAGGCCGAAATCCTCAAAGAGGCGCTTGAAGTCGCCGTAGGCTCAAAAAAACGGATGTTGCGGTCGTTGTCGCTGCCGACGCTCAATCCACGGGACGGTTCGCGATGAAGGCCGTCTGCGAAACCCTCGGCGTCGCCCGCTCGAATGTCGCCGCGCGCATTGCCGGCGGCGCGGCCAAACGCATGGGCCGACCGCCCCTGCCGGAAGACGATCTGCTCTGCGAGATCAAGGGGATCATCGCCGAACAGCCGTCCTGGGGCTACGCCCGCGTGTGGGCCGACCTGCGCCGCAAAAGACGCGCCGAGGGCGCGGCGCCGGTCAACCGCAAGCGGGTTTATCGGGTGATGAGGGCGCACGGCCTGTTGCTTCAACGTCATGCCGGCGGCGGCGAAAACCGCCGGCATGACGGCAAGATCGCCGTTCTGCGCTCCAACCTGCGTTGGTGTTCCGACGGCTTCGAGATCGCTTGCGACAATGCCGAAAAAGTCCGCGTCGCCTTCGCGCTTGATTGCTGCGACCGGGAAGCCCTCGGCCATGTCGCCACGACGGCGGGCGTCAAGGGCGAGGACATCCGCGACCTGATGGTCAGCGCCGTCGAATATCGCTTTGGCCCGGTCAATCGCCTGCCCAGCCCGATCGAATGGCTGACCGACAACGGGTCTTGCTACATCGCTGGCGACACGAAACATTTTGCCCGCGAAATCGGCCTTGAGCCGCTGACCACGCCGGTCGAAAGCCCCCAATCGAATGGAATGGCCGAAGCCTTCGTCCGCACGATCAAACGCGATTACGCGCGCGTGTCGCCACTGCCGGACGCCGAAACCGTGATCCGCTTGCTGCCGTCGTGGTTCGAGCATTACAACACACGCCATCCGCATCGCGCGCTTGGCTATCGTTCACCCCGCGAGTTCATCGCGGATCGCTTGGCCGCCGAAGCCGGAGAGTGTCTGTCCGAAACTTAAGGGGCTACAACACATATCGCGTAAGAGGAGGCATTTATGGCTGGCCTCACCGACTCAAGACAAACAGGCGCGCGCTTTCAGGATTACGCCAATTTCGTCTTTGGCGTGGTGCTGTTCATCGCGCCTTGGGCTATGCAATACACCGGCCACGAAATGGCGACGCGCGTGGCCTGGATCGGGGGACTTGCCGTCGCGATCCTTTCGCTCGCCGCGATCATCAAATTCGCGGAATGGGAGGAATGGGTCAATCTCCTGGTCGGGATCGGCGTTTTCATATCGCCTCTCGTCTTCGGCTTCACCCATGTCATGGCCGCCGTGGCGGCGCATTACGTCCTCGGCCTGCTGATCGTGATCGCGGCGGCGAGCGAACTCTGGGCCGCCCATCACCCGCAAGAGCGCATGATGTGACGTTGGAAACGCCCGCGCTTCAGTAAGCGCGGGCGATGATGATGTCCTCGACCGCCGGGCGCCCCGTGAAAACGCAGGCGCCCGAGGCGGAGGTCTGGCCGGCGGGAACATTGCGCAGGGTGAGCTTGAGCGCTTTCAGCCGCGTCTCGACCTCCACCAGTTCGGCGCCGGTCGGCCGCGCCCAGGGCGCGCGGACAAAACCCTTGAATACGGATTTGGCGTCGTCCTCCTCCGCCGCGCCGAAATAAGCGCCGATGGCGTCGAAATCCTTCAAATCGGCGCGGATATTGGCGTCGAGCCGGGCCTTGGCCTCGGCGAAGAGATTGGCCTGGATTTCCGCCAGAAGCTCCGGCGCGTGAAGGACGAAATCGGCGCGGGCGAGACCGGCCGAAATGACCTTGTCGCCATCGCGCAGCCTGTCGCGGCGGATCATGGTCACCTGATTGTTGGCCATGTCGCGCGGACCGACTTCGAGCAGGATCGGCGCGCCGCGTCGCAGCCAGTCCCAGCGCTTGTTCGCCGAGCGGACCGGCTTCTTGTCGAGATGGGCGCGCAAAGGCTGGCCGAAAGCGGTCACGCCGTCGAGAAGATCCTTTAGCGCCTCGCAATAAACGAGAAGCTCGGCGTCTTCCGGCTTTTCGCGCAACATGGGCACGATCACCACCTGTTTCGGCGCGATGCGCGGCGGCAGGCGCAGGCCGTCGTCGTCGCCATGAGTCATGATGACGCCGCCGATCAGCCGGGTCGACACGCCCCAGGAAGTAGTGTGGCAATATTCCAGCTCGCCGCTCGCCGACTGGTAGCGGATGTTCTGGGCGCGGGCGAAATTGGTTCCGAGATAATGCGAGGTGCCGGCCTGCAGCGCCTTGCCGTCCTGCATCATGGCTTCGATGGAAAAAGTCGAATCGGCGCCCGGAAAACGCTCGTTCTCGGGCTTTTCGCCGACCACCACCGGCATGGCGAGCACGTCCTCCGCCAGTTCGCGATAGACTTCAAGCATTTTCAGCGTTTCGGCGAGCGCGTCGTCCTTGCTGGCGTGGGCGGTATGGCCCTCCTGCCACAGAAATTCCGTCGTGCGCAAAAACATGCGCGTGCGCATTTCCCAGCGCACCACATTTGCCCATTGATTAATCAGAATCGGCAGGTCGCGATAGGAACTGATCCAGCGGCGGAAGGCGTCGCCGATGATCGTCTCCGAGGTCGGCCGCACCACCAGCGGCTCTTCGAGCTCCGAAGTGGGATCGACGACCAGTTTCCCGTCCTGCGCCTTGAGCCGGTGATGGGTGACGACCGCCATTTCCTTGGCGAATCCCTCGACGTGGCTCGCCTCCTGGGCAATGAAGCTCATCGGGATGAAGAGCGGAAAATAGCAATTCTCGTGGCCGGTCTCCTTGATGCGCTTGTCGAGCGCGGCCTGGATCAGCTCCCAGATCCCCCACCCCCAGGGTTTTACGATCATGCAGCCGCGCACCGGCGACGTCTCCGCCAGATCGGCTTGATCGACGACGGCCTGGTACCATTCGGGAAAATTTTCTTCGCGGGTGACGGGCAAAGCGCGTTTCATGAGGTCGGAACCGTTTTAGACTTCCGCGCCGCCAGACACATGACACGAACGCCGACCGCCCCCCTCGCCCTTTAAGGCGTCCGCAAGGACGCCCTGTGCGGGGAGAGCGGGCGCCAATGGCGATCATCCGCGCGGAACGGACAGGAGGCGTCCCTTCTGGACTGAAATCGCGCCCTTGGCAATGTCTCGCAGCGTTCGGAACAGTTTGGCCGCCGCGCGGGTTTGTCGTTCGAGGCCCGGCGGCGCGCCATCGTCCGCCGCCCCAAAAGAGAGGGATTCAGAATGCGCAAATTTGCAGCGGCGCCGGCGCTCGGCGCGTGGCTCGCGGTCGTCGCCATGCCGGCTCTGGCCGCCAACGCCGCACTGGAAATCAAGACTGCGGCAACCCATGCCGGAATGGCCGCCGCATCCAACACCCTGCAGACGGTGCATATGCATCTGCACCACGTGCTCAACTGCCTGGAGGGCCCCAAGGGCGCCGATTTCGACGCCAAACCGGGCGATCCTTGCAAAGGCCAAGGGTCGGGCGCCATCATGGATTCAGCGCCTGACAAGCGCAAGGCTCTGGAGGCGACCGCCCATCAGGCCAAAATGGCGCTGACGGAAACAGATCTGGCCAAAGCCAAGGCGATGGCGGCCAAGGTGCAAAAAAGCCTTAGCCCAACAAGCACTAGCCAATGAGACGAGACCGGCCGGCCGAGACGAACCCCTTCCGTCGCGTTCCCGTCAGCGCGGATTCCTGACGCCGCTCACCGGCCTGCACCATGGCAGTTCCCGCGAATCGGCCACGATGCTTCCCGGGCGCAGGGCCTCCGGAGGCATTTTGCCTTTGACGCCGCTTTCCTGGCACCAGGCGAAATGGATGCGGGTCGGAAGATGGCAATAAGCGCAGCGGGTCATTGGCATAGGTCGTCCTCTGTCAAATCTGTTGAACCAGCCGCCGGATTGTCGCCAATCCGGTCTCCTTCCTTCCCGACGCCCTGCCCTTTTCTGGTCCCGCCGCGTTGAGGCGGCCGGTTTGCCAAATCTAACAAGCAGGTATCATGCCAATTCTTTGCTTAACGAGCGCTTAACGCGCCCATGTCGGGCCGGCGGCGTGAAAAGGCTTCCGGTCGCCGGACAAAAGAGCTATGACGCGACGACGCCGGTTGCGCTTAAATTCGGAATTGATTCATGCTTTCAGGTGTGCTCGCTCTGGTTTTCGCCGCGGCTTTCGCCGGCGCGGCGCTTTATCTCGTTCTCGTCGAGCAGCCTGCCCGCCTCGCGCTCGACGATTCCTCGATGATTCGCGAATGGGCGCCGAGCGATAGGCGCGGCTTCGCGCTGCTCGGCGGACTGGCCGTGCTGGCGGCCCTCGCCGGCCTCGCCGCCTTCGGCCAGAACAGCGACATACGCTGGCTCATCGGCGCGCTGATCGTGCTGGCGAGCTGGCCCTATACGTTTTTCGTCATCGTGCCCCTGAACAACCGGCTGCTCGCGACCTCCGCCGCCCGGCCCGACGCCGACGCCCGTGAGATCGTTACCTTCTGGGGCCAGCTCGAATGGGGCCTGTTCGCGCTCGGCGTCGTCGCGACGGCGGTGTTCGGCTGGGTTTTGACCTGAACGTTTGACACTTCGCCCCCACCGGGTCGAAATTGCGCATGAGGAGACCGCCTCATGCATGCCATGGTTCTCAACAGGATCGGGGCGCCGCTCGAATGGGCGGAGCGGCCCGATCCGCTGCCCGGCCCCGGCGAAATCCGCCTGAAAATTTCCGCCTGCGGCGTCTGCCGCACAGACCTGCATGTGGTGGACGGCGAATTGCCCGATCCGCATGTTCCGATCATTCCCGGCCATGAGATCGTCGGGCGGGTGGACATGATCGGCCCGGGGGTCAGCGGCCTCGAAATCGGCGAACGGGTCGGCGTGCCCTGGCTCGGCCATACCTGCCAGGTCTGCGCGCCCTGCCTGAGCGGCCACGAGAATCTTTGCGACCACCCCGAATTCACCGGATTCACCCGTGACGGCGGCTACGCCACAATGACGGTCGCCGACGCCCGTTTCGCCTTTCCCCTGGGCGAGAAAGGCGAGGACGCCGCGCTCGCGCCTCTGCTCTGCGCCGGGCTGATCGGCTGGCGCGCCTTCAAGATCGCCTTGCGCAGCGCGGGGCGGATCGAAAGGCTCGGCCTCTATGGCTTCGGCGCCGCCGCCCATATTCTTGCCCAGGTCGCGACGAAACAGGGCCATCAGGTCTTCGCCTTCACCAAGGCGGGCGACAGGACGAGCCAGGATTTCGCGCAAAAACTCGGCGCCGTCTGGGCCGGCGGCGCGGACGAGGCGCCGCCGGAAAAACTCGACGCCGCAATCATCTTCGCCCCCGTCGGCGCCCTCGTTCCCGCCGCCCTGCGCGCGGTGCGAAAAGGCGGCGCCGCAGTCTGCGCCGGCATCCACATGAGCGACATTCCGAGCTTTCCCTATGCGATTCTGTGGGAGGAGCGCCAGCTCGTCTCGGTCGCCAATCTCACCCGGCGCGACGGCGTCGAGTTCTTGCGCCTCGCCCCGCAGCTCGGAATCGAAACCACGACGAAAATTTACAGGCTCGGGGAAGCGAACGCCGCCCTGGCCGATCTGCGCGCCGGCGCGTTCGATGGCGCGGCGGTGCTGATTCCCTGAACTGGAAGGCGACCATGGCCAGGAAGAAACATAAGATCGACGCCAAACAATTCCGGGTCAAGGAAGGCGACAAGGTCCATCTGAAGGACTGGCCGACCCTGATCGAACCGGTCTATCCCTCCAAGGAGGATTATCACGACGTGCTCGCCGAACACGTCGAGCGCCTCAGCGATCTTCAGCAGAAACTCTACGCCCGCGATCGCGACGCCCTGCTGATCATTTTTCAGGCCATGGACGCGGCGGGGAAGGACGGCGCGATCCGCCACGTGATGTCGGGCGTCAATCCGCAGGGCTGCCGGGTGACGCCGTTCAAACATCCGAGCGGCGTCGAGCTGGAGCACGATTTTCTGTGGCGCACGACGCGCGAACTGCCCGAGCGCGGCATGATCGGCATTTTCAACCGCTCCTATTACGAGAGCGTTCTCATCCTGCGCGTGCATCCCCAATTGCTGAACGCCGAGGGTTTCGATCCCGCGAAAGCGGACGAAAAATTCTGGGGCGAACGCTATCGCTCGATCGTCGATCTCGAGCGGCATCTCGCCGCCAACAATGTCCATGTGCTGAAATTCTTTCTGCATTTGTCGAAGGAGGAACAGCGCAAGCGCTTCCTCGACCGCATCGACGAGGCGGAGAAGAACTGGAAATTCTCGCAGGCCGACATCGTGGAGCGCGGCTTCTGGAACGATTACCGGAAGGCCTATGAGAAATGCCTGACGGCGACGAGCACGAACGAAGCCCCCTGGTTCGTCGTGCCGGCCGACGACAAATTGTCGACCCGGCTGATCGTCTCCCAAATTATCCTGGAGAAGCTGGATTCGCTGAAACTCGCCTTCCCGACGGTGAGCGAGGAGCGGAGCGAGGAGTTGAAGACCATCCGCGCGCAGCTGGAGGCTTGAGGCGCGGCGACCACAAGCGCTCCGAAATCAAACGCTTGGCGTCCACCGCCCTATCGCGCGGGTTTGGATGGGAAGGAGGCCTTCCGTTTCTTGGGCGGGCAATCACGGGCGATCCCCTGCCCGAAACGAGTGGCGTCAAATCGACCTTATTTCCACGGGCGCGCGGGCGATGCGGCGAAACAAAGAAATGCGCCGGCGGATCGGCAACCAATCATAGAGATAGATCTCGATTGGGCGCCAATTGGCGACCCAGCCGACAATAATCAAACTCTCCTCCAACACCCGCGCCACCACCGTATTTTTGATTTTCGCGGCGACCAATTGGCTGCCTGAAAGGCAGGCAACGAGAACGACCAGGCCGATCAGCAGCGAACGCCAGCCGACGCGAAACAATTCGCGGAGGTCGCGCTCGGCGGCTTCCGCGCAGCGGCGGAAATAATTCGCAAAGGCTTCGCGGATTCGATTCGCCTCGGGCCTATTGGCTTCCTCGATTGGCAATTCGACCACTATGGTGAAGGGAGCGCCATGCGGCAGCTCGCGCACCCAGCCAGTCACGAACTCGTCCGCGTGGGGGTCGAGGTCGCGTTCGCGAAATGGCGAGGGGTCGAGCGAATTGAAAAGCTGCGTTACAGTACGGACACGAATAGTGATTTCATAATGACGAGTCGCAGGCGGGGCCACGGGTCTATATCCTTCGCGCAACCATCGGCGGCGTAAGCCTGTAATTGTAACACGGAAGCTTTCAGGCGGACCACGCGGCGCGGATCGGATAACCAATCCAGGGAGCGCTGAAAGGATCCGGGTTTTTTCAGGAAAAGGACCATCGATCCCGTCCCGATCGGCCCGGTCGCAAGGGCGACGGAACTGTCATCTGGTCTAGGCCCAATTGATTTGCGCGATTGGACCGGCGCGGTTCAACGCGACGGACGACCACATCGCAGTTTGCGGGGCGCTTTGGGTCGAGATTGGCTGGTCTGCATCTCGACGACCGCCGCTTCACGCTCGTGACGAGGCGGTCAGGGTGGCTGGCCGGGGCGGCCCCCGATGGAGGGCGATACCGGCGTCCCCTCATCACCCGCCACAGGACGGCAATTGTCGGATTTTCGCCGCTAACGCGGCAGTTCGTCGACCCATACCTTGAAGCTCTTCAAGACATGCGGACCGAAGGAATGGACCAGCGGCACGTCGGCGGCGTCGCGGCCGCGCGCCATCAGGATCCGGCCGATGCGCGGACCGTTGTTGCGGGGGTCGAACGTCCACCATTGGCCGCCGAGAAAAACCTCCATCCAGGCGCAGAAATCCTGCTCCTCGTACGGCGGCGGCAGGCCGACGTCGCTGATATAGCCCACGCAATAGCGCGCTGGAATGTTCATGCAGCGGCAGAAGGCGATGGCGAGATGGGCGAAGTCGCGGCAGACGCCGGCGCGCTTTTGATTGGCCTGCGCCGCAGTGCGCGTCGGGGCGCAATCCAGATAGTCGAACTTCAGGTGATCGTGGACGTAATCGCAGATCGCCTGCACCCTGCCCCAGCCGGCGGGAGCATGTTCGAACAATTTCCACGCCTCGTCGGATAGAAGGTCGGTATCGCAATAACGGCTGCCGAGCAGGAACTGGATGGTTTCGTCGGGCAAATCTTGGATCGGATGCTCAACCGCGTCCAAGCCGACCGGATCGATCGCGCCGGACACGTGGATCACGGCGTCGGCATGAAACCTGGTGTCGCCGGCCGGCGCGACGAGGCGAAAGCAGAAATTGCCGAAACTGTCATGGTAGGTCGAAATCGGAACCTGCGGCTCCACGTGAAGCACATCCGGAGTTTCAAGCTGTCCGACCAGGGAATGATGGACGTTCAGCATGCCGATCATCGGCGTCGGCTTGGGCGTCTGGTAGGTCATGTCGTAACCGAAACGAATTCGCATTTAAAAATCAAACCTTGTCGGCAAGCCGCGGGCGGCGCGCGCGGGATCGGGCGAAAGACCGCGAGGACAGGGGAAGCGGCGAGATGAAGCCCCATATATGAGCGGCAAGCGCGTCCAGAACATGGCGATAAGCCCCTCGCGCCAGCGGTCTCCGTCAGCTTTAACCCGAAATGACCGATTGGTGGCGCCGAAATAACAGGCGTCGTCACGCGCCCGCGCGGAGATTTGGTCTACGCGGGAACAGGACACCGGCGCCCGTTTGGCGCCGGCCGGCAAAAATCAGGCCTTGAGCTTCCAGCCGCCGTCGGCCTTGCAGGCAGTTCCCTTGCCGACCTTGGGCCGGCCGTTGAAATAAACGGTGTGGGTGAAGTCGCGGCAATCGCCATTGGCGGCGCCGGGGGCGACATAGCCATAGGTTCCGTCATCGCCGCGCCAGGTCTTGCGGTCGCCGGAATTGAGCGCCGCGATTTCCGCATTATTGGCGGCGGTCTTGTCGGCAGCGTCGAGGCTGGCGCCGAGCAAGCCGTCGGCGAGGCCCGCATAGGGCCCCGGCAGAGGCGCGGACGTCGCGGCGGCTGGCGGCGGCGCGCCGCCCAATTGAGTCGCGCAGCCTCCAAGCAAAAGCATCATCGCGCTGGCGGCGCCGGCGCGGGCCAGAATCTTCACGGGCAAACCTCCGAAATCAATGATCGTGAACTGCGCCGCATCTTAGCCGCCCCGGACGCGCGACGGAAGGCCAAAGGACCAACAGCAGTTTGAGCGCGGGTTTTCGACCCTGAGGAGACCTGCCGCCTCTCAGCGTCAGCGCCTCTTCACGAGGCTGAAGCCGCCATTCGGTTGGCGCGGCGTCCTTCGAACTTGGCGCCAAACGTCGAAGCTCAACGGCCGAAAAGTCGATCCTGATCTTTACCTGGCAGGCATGGCGCGATTCCCCCGCGCCGAGCAATCGGATCAGGACCAAGCCGGGAATCCCTTTCGAGTCATACAGGAAGGCCGCTGATGAAAACAAATTTACCCTTTATTTACCAATCTTAAGCAATTCTCGCGAGCGTGACAGGAATTTTAAAATTCCAACAAAGCACCTGCGATTCGGAGGGATTATGGCGACCGCGATTCGAGCCAAAATGGCGTCCGTTGAGCAGAACATCTCAGCGGAAGCTGCTTATAATCCGCGGCGTGAGACCCCAATTCCCGACGGGCTTCGCTTCTTGTTCAACTCGACGGAGCCGCGGAATGCGCCTGACATTGGCGCGTCCTTGGATTTGGTTGAACGCGCCGTTGAAGTGATGAATTTGGCCACGCGCCGGAACAAAGAAGTCCAGGCCAGCGCCCGCGAGACGATCGAGAATTACGGCAAAGAAATCGAAGCTATCAAGCGCGAGCTTGAGACTGTTCGACGGGAATCTGAGCAATATTTCATTGATCTTCAGTCGACACGCGAAAAAGCCAAAGTCAACGCGGAGGAGGCGCGAGCCCATATCGGCGCGCTTGAGGCGGAAAACGCGTCGCTGCGGCAAGAGCTGGAAAACACTGAGACGGCTTACCGAGAAGCCAACCGGAACCTGCAGCTTATGACCGAGCGCGTATCGAACCTGCTCGGCGCTGCGATGCGAATCATGGAGGAAAACGGCGAGAATGTCGGCTTCGATTCCTTGAAACAGAAGCCCCGCCTGCGGCCCGTCTGAGCGACGTTTACGAAGACGCGCCCGCCCTTTTCGCGCTGTTTCGTGAACGACCGCTCCAACGCGCAAACTGCCAATTCTGCGGACTCCCGCTTTCCTTCCTAAATCGAAATTCGAGCTGAAACATAGCCGGCCGAATCAATCCCGCGGCAAGGCGGGCAGAATCAGCACCGCGCGCAGGCCGCCGAGCGGCGAATCGCTCAACTCCAGACGGCCGCCATAGGCTGCCGCGAGGTCGGAGACGATCGCCAAGCCGAGGCCCGAGCCCGGCTTGCTCTCGTCGAGGCGCTGTCCCCGACGCAAAGCCTCCTCGCGGCGGTCCGCCGGAAGGCCCGGCCCGTCGTCGTCGATGGTGAGGCGGAAAAACGCGCGGTCGCCGCCGCCCGATGCGAGCGGCTCCGCCGCGACCCGCGCCGCGCCGCGGGCCCATTTGCAGGCGTTGTCGATGAGATTGCCGGCCATGTCGTCAAAATCCTGGCCTTCGCCGCGAAAGCGCAAGTTGGGAGGGCAATCCACCTTGAGCTCGATTCCGGGATAGATCTTGGCGAAGGCGCGCGCCATCCCCGCCAGGGCGGCGGCGGGATCGGCGGAAGCGCCGATCGCCCGGGCGCGGGTCGCGGCGCGAGCGCGGTCGAGATAGAATTTCACCTGGTCGCGCATCACCTCCGCCTGTTCCGAAACCTTGCGCGCCAGGGCTGAATCCTCGGCGTCGGCCTCGTTGACGATGACGCTCAAAGGCGTCTTCAGGGCGTGGGCGAGATTGCCGACCTGGATCCGGGCGCGCTCGACGATTTCGCGGTTGGCGGCGATCAGCAGGTTCAATTCCTCGGCGAGCGGCGCGACCTCCTGCGGAAACGCGCCCGAGACCGCCTCCGCCTGTCCGCGCCGCACCGCGACGACTCCGCGCCGCAACCGCCGCAGAGGACGCAGGCCGAAGCGCACCTGCAACGCCATGGCGGCGACGAGCAGCAGGGCGAGAATCAAAAAGGTGAAGCCGAGATCGACCGCGAATTCCCTGACCTGGCGGTCCACCGACTGGGTCGTCGCCGCGACCTGCACCAGGAAACGGCCCTGATCGCCGGCGTTGATCTCGCGCTCCAGCATGCGCAAAGGCTTGTCGCCGGGGCCGGTGACATTGCCCCGCCTCCGCCCGTCCTGATCGCGATCGGCGTCGCTCTCCTTCAGGCGCGGCAGCCGCGAGGCGAACAGGGAGCGCGAAGCGCGGATTTCCGGCGGACTGATGTCGATCCGCGTGATCTGCCAGTACCAGCCGGAAAAAGGCAGATCGAACTGAGGCTCGGCGAGCTGGCTGGCGTCGTTGGATTCGTCGCGCGACATGGCGATGTCCGCGACGAGGGCCCGCAGATAGACGCCGAGCTGGTCGTCGAGCGCGGCCTGCGCGTTGTCGCGGTAGAGCGCCGTCAGCACCAGCCCCGCGACCGTCAGCACGACCACGCAGGCCGCCGCCGAGGACAGGAACAGCCGCCGGGCGATCGAGGGCGGGCCGCGACGCCACATTCGGCTAACGGGCGGGATTGAGCGGTCCCCCCGCCGCGCCGGCGGAGGTTCCGTCGCGATCCGCCGGCTCCGGCTCCATCACATAGCCGAGCCCGCGCACCGTATGCAGGACGTCCACGCCGAGCTTCTTGCGCAGGCGGCCGATGAAGACCTCGATCGTGTTGGAATCGCGATCGAAGTCCTGATCGTAAAGATGTTCGACGATTTCGGTGCGCGACACCACCCGTCCGGAATGGTGCATGAGATAGGCGAGCAGACGGTATTCATGCGAGGTCAGCTTGACCGGCGCGCCGGCCACCAGAACCCGCCCGGAGCGCGTGTCGAGCGCGACCGGCCCGCAGGTCAGTTCGCTCGAAGCGTGGCCGGCGGCCCGGCGCAGCAAAGCGCGCAGGCGGGCGAGGATTTCCTCGACATGGAAGGGCTTGGCGACATAATCGTCGGCGCCGGCGTCGAAACCGCGCACCTTTTCGGTCCAGCCGTCGCGCGCGGTCAAGATCAGCACCGGCATGGTCCGGCCAGCCTTGCGCCAGGAGGTAAGCACGGCGATCCCGTCCATTTTGGGCAGGCCGATGTCGAGAATGACCGCGTCATAGGGCTCGGTGTCGCCGAGGAAATGGCCCTCCTCGCCATCGAACGCCGAATCGACGGCATAGCCCACCGCTTCGAGCGCCGCGACGAGCTGGCGGTTGAGGTCCTTATCGTCCTCGATCACGAGAAGGCGCAAGATCGTCTCCCATCAATGTGGCTTCCTGGCGCCGACCACCTGGCCGGTCACGGCGTTCATGAAGACGCGAATCAGGGCGCCATCGTGACGCAGCAGACTGATCACGTAGATATCCTCGTCGTTCCAGCGGCACAATTTCCCCGCGAGCGCCTCGGCCCTTGTCATGGCGCTGGCCTTGCGCATCATCTCGAAGGGCTCGCGCAGCTTCTTGCTGGCGACGCGCTCGCGCGTCTCCGCCGGCGAATAGCATTTTCTCGGGCCTGGCGGCGGGCCGGGAGGCGGGCGGCCCCGTTCGTCGTGCGGTGGCGGCGGGAGCGTCTCGACGTCATAGGGAAGCGCGCCGTCGTAGCGCGGGCCCGCGAAATTCGGTTCGCCGAAATGGGGAACCCCGAACAGCGGCGACCCCAACCGCCAGCCGCGAAAGCGAAAGCCGTCGGCGCGCGTGCCGCCCGCGCCCGCCACGGCGAGGCCCACAAGGCAGAGGAGCAACGCCAACGCGCGGATTTTGGCCATGCCAAAATTTGAACAAGACAATCTGAATAAGACGTGAACCGTCAAATCCTTGGCTCAACGCCGAACCTGGCGCCGGAAGGACCGAATCCAGCCGAGCTTTAGCCGCAATGGCTGCTTTGAATGCCCTGGACAAAGTGATGAGCGCGCCGGCGCGGGACGAGACCGGGATGAGAGCGAATCTGGAAGCGGAATTCGAAACATTGCCTTTGAGGGTGAAGATCGGCGGCGCCTTCGCGGTGGCGGCGCTGGCTTTGCTCGGGCTCGACACCGGACTGAACGCCAGCCGGCCCGCCCCCGCCGCGCCGCCTCCGGCGGCGGCCCCGGCGCCGGCCGGCCTGCGCAACCTCGCCTATTACCCCGAACAGCTCGCCGTGCTGGCGAGCCTGAGCGAATTCACGCCCGAGGCGGAGAGCGGCGTCGCGGCGCCCTCGCCCGCCGCCGTCAAACCGGCGCCCCGCGCCCCGCCGCCGAAGGCGCTTCGTCGCGTCGAGGCGACGACGGCGCTTCGTCGCCCCGAGGCGACGACGGCGGCAGCTGTCGTCCCACCGCCCGGTCCGGCAGCCGCATCGGCCATCGGCTCCATGAAATTTCTCGGCCTCGCCCTCCCCGGATCGGCTGCGATCGGCGCCCAGGCGGCGTCGCTGCGCGACGGCGCCGCCCATCTGAGCGAAGCGGCCCTGAATCTCGGCTCCCGGCTCGTCTTCTGGCGCTGACGCGCCGGAACGAGAGCGCGACGTCCTTTTCGCGGGTCCGCCCGCTTGCCAGCCACTCCAGCTTTATGCCACCAATGGGCCTAGGGCGGCGTGCAGAAATCGCACGCCGCCTTTTCGCAAGGCAATGAGGAATCGCCGAAAGTGAGCGCCGCATCTTGCCCGGCCAGCGGGAGGGGAGATTGAGCGGTTTGAGAGCCCTGCCGTTCGCGGCGATCGTAGCCGTGGCGCTTGGCCTCACGGCGACGACGGCCTCCCTCCAGGACGGACCCGGCTTCGGCGCCATCCAGATCGGAGCTTGGACGACCTGGCCGCAGATCGGCAATTCCGACATCGATCCCTACGCGCGGGCGAGTCTCGCGGTGGACGGCGCCTTGCCGCTCGGCTCCGGCGAGGGCCTGGCCTTCATCGCCAAGACGGACGATATGGGCGCGCCGCTCGACGCCCGCTGCGACTATCTCATATCCGGCTCGGCGCCGTCCGCCCGCTTCTGGACGTTGAGCGTCTATGACGTCGACGGCAAATTGCGGCCAAACGCCGCCCATCGCTATGGCCTGACCTCCACCGCCTTGCTGCGCGACGCCAATGGAGATTTCCGGATTGCGGCGGCGCGGGAGGCGCGGCCCGGCAACTGGCTGCCTCTGGACGAAAAGAGCCGCTTCATTCTGATTTTGCGCGCTTATCAGGCGGCGACCACCGCGGTCGGATATGCCTATGAAGGGATGGAGGTCCCGTCCATCGTCCGGAACGGCTGCTCATGAGCGAGCTTCTCTCCCGCCCCGCGAGCTTCTCGAAAGCGTCGCGCCTTGCCTGGATCGACCGCGCGATTGGCGTTGCGCCCTGGGCGCTCGGCGCGCTGTTCGGCGCTGTCGCCATCCACCTACTGACCATTCTTGCCTTGCCGACCCTCTGGCCGGGCGCGCCCTATCGCGTGCTCGCCTCCCGTCTCGCGCTCGGCCAAAAGGCAACGCTGCCCCGGCCCGCGGTCGGAGGCCAGGGCACGGCCTTTTCCGATCCCTTCGCGGCTTTGGCTGTCTGCCGGTTCGATTTGTCCCGCGGCCCCTTGCGGCTGCGGGCGCAGGCCGATGGCGACCGGCCCTTTTCGGTTTCGGTGCGGCTGACCGACGGCACGATCATCTATTCCGGCAACGATCGCCAGACGCCGGGCGGGACGTTCAACATCCTGATCGTCAGCCAGGCGCAGGCCGACGCCCTGGACCCGTCCCAGGATACGAACCAGGACGCCGACCAAGGATCAGGCCAAGCATCGGGCCAAGGATCCGGCCAAGGATCGGGCCAGGATGCGGCGCCGACTCCCGGCCCGGGCGATGAATTGCGGCTGGTGTCGCCGAGCCCGAGGGGCTTCGCGGTTTTTCGCGTCCTCAGCCTGCGCGAGGGCGACTATGACGCCGCCGCGGCCGCGCTGGCGAGCGCACAATGTTCCATGGAGAAGCCAACGCGCTGACCGGCGCGGCGGCAAAACTCAGGCGCGCTTCCCGCGGCGGGTCCGGCGCGCGCCGGCGTCGGATTTGCGGTTTTTCGGCCCGCCCTTCTCGCCGTCGTCGCGGACATAGCGGACGCCGAGAAAGAACAGGATCTGCGCCGGTCCCTGCGGCGGCGCGTCGACGGCGCGGGGCCGACTGGCGATACGGAACGGCACGATTTCGCCCATGGCGCTTGACCTCTTTAGGCCTCCGACCGAATCGCCTCGTCCCGGTGGCCGCGAAAATTGAACAGTCGCATCCGTTAAAAATTCACCGTTGAATTTCACCTGTTCGATTAATGGGATGTGATGGTTAATGAAGCGTCAATAAAGCTCGCCTAGGTTCGCGTCGTCCGAAAAATTTCGGGGCCCGTCATGCCGACCGACATATACGCCCGCCTGCGCGACCTCGCTGCTTCAGCCGAGGCCAATCCGGAAGAAATGCGCCCGGTGCTGCTGCGCGTCACAACCGACCTCTTCGCCCTGCGCCCGCTGCACACCAGCGAGGAAATCCGCCTTTACGAGGAGATGGCGGGCCAGTTGATCGACAACGCCGACGAGACCACCCTCACCAATGTCGCGCGTAAATTGGGACGCTGCCTCGACGCCCCGCCCGCCCTGATCCAGCGCATCCGCGCGCGCGGCGGCGAGCCGGCCCGGGAAATCCTGCTGAGGGGCGCGAAGATCGGGTGGCGCGACCTGCGCCAGATCGCTTCGAGCGGCGCCTGCGACCAGGCCTGCGCGGTGGCGGGACGCGGCGACCTCGACCGCGAGATCGTCCGAATCCTCGCCGCCCGGCCGGAGCGCGAAGTCTTGCGCGCCCTTGCCGCCAATCCCAAGGCGCCCTTGTGGCCCGAGGACATTCGCCTGCTCGCGGCGCGCGGGCGCGACGATTCCGCGCTGGCGCGCGCCCTGCTTGATCGCGGCGATCCGACCCTCGACTGCCTGCCGCTTTATCTTTGCGCCGATGCGCGGGAGCGGACGCGGCTGCTCGCCCTGGCGCTCGACGCCAATCTGATCCACGCGGGCCGACCCGAACCCAGCGCGGCCCTCGACGCGGAGACGGCCGGGCGAATCGAAGCGTCAGCGATAAGGCAGAAGCGGGCGAGCTTCGCGCTGGCCATGGCCGAACTGCTGAAATGCGACGCGATGACGGCGCGGCGCATCGTGGACGACGAAATCGGCGACGCATTGGCCATCGCCTTCGTCGCCATCGGCCTGCCGGCGGATGTCGCCGCGCGCATTCTCCTGGTCGCCTTTCCCAAAATCGCTCTGTCACCCGAATCCTTCGACCGCGAAATGCGCCTGATCAAAACCGTTCCGCGCCGCGTCGCCCTGCGGATGATCGAAGCCATGGCCGGCGCCCCGCGCAATTCCGCGCCCGGCGCCACACGCCCGCCCATTCCCCGGCCCGCGGCGGCAGCCGAAAGGCGCGACATCGGCGAAGCGACATCTGTGAGAGCGACGAACCAGAACCGCGCCTGAACACGCGCCACCCGAAAAACGGACCGAGGAAGACGCTCGACAATGGCGTCGTCCACCGGGCGAAGAAAGGCGGCGCGCCGAGCTATTTCACGCGCTTGCGCGAGCCGGCGCGCAGCCAACGCAAGTCCTGATCGACAGTTCGGCGATCAAAGCCCGTCGCTCGGCGGCGGGCGCAAGACGACGATCCATGCGTTGACGGACGCCCAATGCCGCCCGCTTCATGCTGACCAGCAGGCAAGCCGCCGATTGCACGGCGGCCGCGGCGTTGCCCGAACGGCTCCTCGAGCGCCCGCGGTCAGGCGCTGGTTACGAGTCCGGCCTCTATGGCTCGATGACTTTGGCGCGGAACAGGGCGCCCGCCGCGACCGCGCCCGCAATCGGCGCGACGATAAACAGCCAGAGCTGCGCCAGCGCCTTGCCGCCGACGAACAAAGCCGGGCCCAGCGAGCGCGCCGGATTGACCGACGTGCCGGTGACGCGGATCAGGTTGATGTGAATGACGAGCAAGGCCACGCCGATCGCCACGCCGGCGACCGGCGTAACGCCTTTCTCCGAAGTCGCGCCGAGGATCACGACCAGGAAAAAGAAAGTCCCGACGAATTCGGCGATAAAGGCCGAGGTCGTCGAATATTCGGACCAGCCGTTCTGACCGAGGCCGCTCTTGGCGAGGTCCCAGCCGCCCTGATGTCCCGACAGGATGAGGTAGAGCACGCCGGCGCCGATGATCGCGCCAATGCATTGGGAAATGATGTAGCCGACGAGGTCGGCGGTCGAAAGCCGGCCCGCGACCCAGACCCCGACCGAAACCGCCGGATTGACATGACAGCCGGACACCGGGCCGACCCCATAGGCCATCGCCGCCAAGGTGAGGCCGAAGGCCATGGAAATGGCGATGACCGCGAGCGGCGCGAAAGGCGTGGACGAGCCGAGCAGATCGCCCATTCCCGCGAAGGTGACCGAGCCGCAGCCAAAAAAGACCAGAGCCGCGGTCCCTATGACTTCCGCAATATATTTTTTCATATTGACCTCCCCCAAGCCAGAATGGCGACGCCAGCTTAGTCGCTGTCTTCTGTGCGCCAAGTGACTTTTCGCACGGGAGGTCCCGAGCCTCAGCTGCGCTTCAGCTTTCCATCTTCACATGCGAGTTTGATGACGGCCCGCCGCCAGCCGCCGCTCGACGCCGCGCGCATAGGCCGACATGGCGAGGCAGAAGCCCAGATAGAACAGGCCGGCGAAGGCATAGGCCGTGACGGCGATATTCGGCCCGGCCCAGCGCGGATCGACCCGCGCCACGTCCACCGTGTGCAGGAAGTCGAAGATGCCGACGATCGCCACCAGGGTCGTGTCCTTGAATAAAGCCACGAAATTATTGACGATCGCGGGGATCACCGCCGCCAGCGCCTGCGGCAGAATGACGAAGCGCAGGGTCGCGATCCGGCCGAGCCCCAGGGCCTGCGCCGCCTCCCCCTGACCGCGCGGCACGGCGTTGAGCCCCGCGCGCGCGACCTCCGCCATATAGGCGGAGGCGAATAAAGCGATGCCGATCAGGGGCCGCAGCAAACGGTCCGGCGCCCAGTCCGGCGGCAGGAACAACGGCAGCATGGCGTTGGCCATGAACAGCACCGCGATCAAAGGCGCGCCGCGCACGAATTCGATCAGCCCCACGCATAGAGCTCGCACCGCCGGCAGGTCGGAGCGCCGCCCCAGCGCGAGCAGCACCCCGCCCGGCAAGGCGACGACAATGCCCGTCAGCGCGACCAGCAGCGTCACCATAGCGCCGCCCCACAGATTGGTCCCAACCCGCGGCAGACCGAGCGCCGGCGCCCCGCTGAGCAGCGCGAAACCAACCGCGGGAAGAGCGACGAAAAAGCCGAGAGCGGCGACGCCCTTGCGCTTCGCTCGCGGCCACAGCAGCCAGACAATCAGCGCGGCGGCGAGGGCGAAGGCGAGATCGACGCGCCAGCGCTGGTCGGGCGGGTAGGAGCCGTAAATGAAGAATGGCGCCTTGGCGGCGATGAAGGCCCAGCACGCGCCCGCGCCCGGCGCCCGGCATGGGACGCCGTCGGACGCCCGCCACACGGCGTCGGCGACGAGGAAACGCCACAAAGGCCCCAGCCCCAGCGCCAGCAAGGCGGCGACAGCGAGCGTGATCAGGGCGGACGTCCAATCCGCGAACAGATTTTCCCGCACGACCGCCCGGAATGGCCGCACGATTTTCGGCGGCGGGCGTTGCGGCGCCGGCGCCGCGCGCAAAAAGTCCGTCATGTCCGCCCTCCCCAGCGCAGCCGGCGCTCGTAGAGCCGCACCAGAACAAGGGTCGCCAGCGACAGGCCGAGATAGAGCGCCATGACCAGCGCGATGACCTGCAAGGCTGCGCCGGTCTGGTTGAGGATCGTGCCCGAGACCTGCATCAGATCGGCGAAGCCGACGAAGGCGGCAAGCGAAGAATTCTTCGTCATCGCCAGATATTGGCTGATGAGCGGCGGCAGGATCACCCGCATCGCCTGGGGCCGGATCACCAGCCGCCGCGCCTGCGACGCGCTCAGGCCCAAAGCCGCCGCCGCCTCGCTCTGGCCTTGCGGCACGCTTTGCACCCCGGCCCGCACGATTTCGGCGATATAGGAGCCGGTATAGATCGACAGGCCAAGGATCAGGGCGCAGGCCTCGGGCGCGAGGCGCCAGCCGCCCGCGACATTGAAAGGGTTCACCGCCGAATCGAACACGGGCCAGTCCGCCACGGGCCAGCCATGGGCAAAAGAAAGGGCTGGCCCACTCAAGCCGCGGTTGTTGAGGTAAAAGCCGGCGAAATGATAGGAATCCGCCGGCCCCGGCAGCGGCGCCAGCACCGCGACATACCAGAACAGGATCTGCAGCAGCAGCGGCAGGTTGCGCACGATCGCGACATAGGCGCCCGCAAGCCGCGACAGCGCCAGATTTCGCGACAGCCGCGCAAAGCCCATGGCGAAGCCGATGAGCGTCGCGAAAAGACCGGACAGCGCCGAAACCATCAGGGTATTGAGCAGACCGACCAGCAGCGCCCGGCCATAGGACGACAAGGGCGAATAGGGAATGAGACTCTGGTTGATGCTGAAGCCGGCGACGTCGTCGAGAAAGGCGAAGGACGTCGGGATTCCCAGGGCCCGCAGGTTGTCGCGGGCGTTGAGATAAGCGAAGACGAACAGACCGCCGACCGCGAGCAGCAGCGGGGCCTGAATCGCCCAGCGTCGCGCGGCGCGCGCCGTCATCGCACCGGAGGGGCGTAATGGAGCCCGCCATCGCGCCACAGCGCGTTGAGCCCGCGTGGAATTTTGAGGGCTGAATCCTTGCCGAGATTGCGATCGAAAATTTCGCCGTAATTGCCGACCGCCTTGACGATCCGCGCCGCCCAGTCCGGCGTCAGGCCGAGCCCCGCGCCGAAATCGCCCTCGACGCCAAGCAGGCGGCGGATGGCGGGATTGCTCGACGTCTTCATCTCCTCGACACTCTTCGAGGTCACGCCCAGCTCCTCGGCGTCGAGCAGCGCGAATTCCGTCCATTTCACCAGATTGAACCAACGGTCGTCGCCCTGCCGCACCGCCGGGCTGAACGGCTCCTTGGAAATCGTTTCCTTCAGCACGACATGGTCTTCCGGATGGGTCAGTTTCAGGCGCTGGGCATAGAGCGCGGAGCCGTCGGTGGTAAAGGCGTCGCAACGGCCTGAATCATAGGCCTTGATCGCCTCGTCGGCGCTCGCGAACACCACCGATTCCGCCTTCATGCCATGCGAGCGGAAGAAATCCGCGAGATTGAGTTCTGTCGTGGTGCCCTGCTGGGCGCAGATCGAGGCGCCGTTGAGCCGCAAGGCGGAGGTGATCCCGAGGCTCTTGCGAACCATGAAACCCTGGCCGTCAAAATAATTGATTCCGGTGAACAGCAGCCCCTGCCCCACCTCGCGCGATTCCGTCCACGTGGTGTTGCGCGAGAGAATGTCCACCTCGCCCGATTGCAAAGCGGTGAAACGGTCTTTGGCGGAAAGCGGGATGAACGTCACTTTCGCTGGATCGTCAAATATGGCCGCCGCGACCGCGCGGCAATAATCGATGTCGAAGCCCCGCCACGCGCCGCGATCATCCGGCAAGCCGAAGCCGGCAAGCCCAATATTCACGCCGCAGACGACAAAACCGCGCCTGCGCGTCTCGTCGAGCGTATCGGCCCGAACCGCCCGCGCCGCGAAAAAAGCCAAAAAAAAGAAGGCAAAGCCGATCGCCGCGAAATTGAGTTTCGGTTTGACAGATTTGCGCATGTCCGTTTGTTCCATCCGGCCCAGCCTATGCGCTGCGTCGCCGCGTGCAAAGCGATTCCGGCCAAGACCAAAGCGGATCGCGCCGGCCTCGCCAGCGGTCAGCGGACTCTGACGCCCGTCTCGATGCGCGTCTCGCGAACGTCCTGCGGCCTGTTTTCAGCGCCTGCCCTTGGCGACGAATTTGATGCAAACATACATCGGCCGTAACAAGGCGGCGCGAAAGTCAATCCAGTTCGCCCCATTCATTGCCCAAAAACGAAAAATCCCGACAATCCAGCCGGGCTTTCCGCAACAACTTATTGTTTTCCTTGGTGAGCGCGCTGGGACTCGAACCCAGGACCCTCTGATTAAAAGTTATGAAAAACGCTGTTTCCCACGATTTCCCGCCATAACTCTCTGATACTGAAATTGTCATATAATGCCGTTATTTTCAGCAAGTTATGAATGTCGCACATTTCATTCGTAGCCCCCGTCGATCACGCGGCTTCCCGTTTTGGTGGTTGCTAGGTGGTTGCTATTTTTGCCGAGCCGTTCGATGATTGCACGTCGCCCATGAGCCGCTACGCCATGCCCCGCCTTACCAAAAAGCTTGTTGACGCCCTCCCCTCCGCGTCTGAAGCCAGCTATGCATGGGACGATCAGCTGAGCGGTTTCGGCGTCAAGATTCTGCCGACCGGAAAGAAAAAATATATCGTCAAATATCGCGTGGGCGGTGGTCGCACGGGGCGACCTCGGTGGTATGCGGTTGGCGCGCACGGACAGCTGACGTGCGAGCAAGCGCGCGAAATCGCCACCCAAGTGCTAGCCGCCGTGGCTCGCGGCGAAGATCCGCAAGGCCAAAAGGAATCACTCCGCACCGCTCCAACGGTCGCTGATCTTTGGAAAAGGTTTGAGGACGAACATCTCCCGCGGAAAAAGCCGAGATCGGCCGCTGGCTACCGCCAGATCGCCTCGGCGCATTTGTTGCCAGCCCTCGGGCGACTTAAAGTCGCCGGACAGGCACTCCCACTTCGCTAAGAGCCTGACCTGAAATTGGTTGACCGGCCTCGCGGCCCTTGATTCCCTTGGTTTGCAACAACTTTGGGAGATTCGCGATGCCGTGGAGCGAGGCCGATCGCGCGAAGTATGAAGTCATTCGGGCGCGCTATTCAAGCGATATGTCGGAGGCCGAACTGGCGCTGATTTCGCCGCTGTTGCCGCCGCCCAAACGGCGCGGACGCAAGCCGACAGATGCCCAGATCATTCTCAACGCCTTGTTTTATTTGATCCGCTGCGGCTGCCCATGGCGATATCTGCCGAAGGATTTTCCGCCGTTCACGACCGTGCAAAACCGCTTCTACGCGTGGCGCGACAGCGGCGTGTGGGCGCAAATCATCAGCGTTCTCGTGATGGACGCCCGCGAAGCGGAAAGCCGTGAGGCCGCGCCGACGGCTGTCGTCGTCGACAGCCAATCTGTCAAGACGACGGAAGCCGGCGGCCCCCGTGGTTTCGATGCGGGCAAGAAGGTCAAGGGGCGCAAGCGCCATCTCGCCGTCGACACGATCGGTCTGCCCATCGAATGCCAGATCACGACCGCCGACGTGCAGGACCGCGACGCTCTCGCGCCGTTGCTGAAGGCCGTGCATCGCAAGAGCCCGTGGGTGAAAATGTCCTTCGTCGACGGGGGTTATCAGGGTGATGAAGCCAAGCGCGCAGCCTTCGAGGCGAGCCGCATTTCCATCACCGTCGTCAAGCGAACCGATAAAGAGGTGAAAGGATTTACGGTGCTGCCGAAACGCTGGGTCGTCGAAAGGACGCTCGGTTGGATCAATCGCGCGCGCCGTCTGTCAAAAGACTTCGAGGCGACCATCGAATCCGCCCTCGCGTGGCTGCAATTGGCCCTGGCTTTCCTTCTCATGCGAAGGCTGGCGAGGGCAAAAGCCAGTCAGAATTGAAATTCGAGTCGGGTTCTTATCAGGCCAATCGAAGCATCGCGCTTCTGTCGAAAATGATGATCATGGCCGAGGTTTGGGGCTATAGGCCAGACGGCAGCAACCCCTGTCGCCACATCGTGAAATATCGCGAACAAGCGCGACAAAGATACCTCTCACCCGATGAGCTTGTCCGCGTCGGCCAAGCGCTAGCCGTTGCGCTCGACGCCGGCGAAATCAACGCCCACATGGACGCCGCAATACGACTACTTCTTCTGACCGGCGCTCGCGTTTCAGAAATACTGGGCGCGCGCTGGGAATGGGTTGACTGGAATCGGCGCGTGATCGCCCTGCCCGAGAGCAAGACAGGCGCAAAGCCGCTGTTTTTGAGCGATCAAGCAATCGAATTGCTGCGCGTCAGAAAGGCGGCGGCGGAAGGATCGGATAACCCCCATGTCATCGAGGGGAGGCTTGCAAAAAAGCCTCTCGTCAATCTTGCCAAGCCGTGGGCGCTCATACGCAAGCGCGCCGGCGTCGAAGACGTCCGGATTCACGACTTGCGCCATACAGCGGCGAGCATCGGCGTCGCGAGCGGACTCAATCTGCCCGTCATTGGCCGGCTTCTTGGCCATACGCAGGCGGCGACGACGCAACGCTATGCGCATGTCGACATTGATCCCGCCCTTGCCGCCATCAACACGATCGGCGCGGCGATCGCGGCGTCGCTCAGCGGAGAAAAAACAGAGCTGCGTGAGGACGGCGCGGACGCGGGAGAGAACGAGAGCGTTGAAAGCGGCTCATAGTGTAGATTGCGAAAATTACACTTGCTTGGCCCTGCGAGTTTTCCTTTGCCGCAGACCTATCAATAGCTTGCTATTTCCTGCCACAGAATCGCGGCTCGCAGCGTCCCTTTCCTGAGGATTACTTTTGACGGCGTTTGATTGGCAAAGGCGTGCCCCCTCTGTCATTGGCGATTGGGTGTGTTCAACACTTTGCGGCCCTACCTCATAAAGGTCCCGCCAGCAGCTGCCGCACACTCAGCGGACGTTCCGAAAACGAAATGAACTGGCGTTCGTGACCCATGGCGGTCTTTCGCACCTGGAAAAGCCATCGGCTCGAAGAGGCGAAAAGCGGCCCTTGGCCGAATGATGGTATTGGGGCCGATGATGGCGACGATGCAGTTGGTCGACAGCTCGTCGACGAGGGCGAGCGCCATCGTCTCGCGGACGGGCCAGATGTCGCCGTTGGCGACCTTGTCGAGGTCGAGCGTGGACAGCGAGACAGCAGGGCGCGCTGGGGTGACAAAGCGGGCATCCCGCCTCGATCCGCAATTCCGCCACGTTGCGGGCCTTCGCTGCGCCCGCTTGGCGCTGCGGCTCGGCCCGGGAGGAGAAGAATGCGCGTCGTCCTTGGCCTTTGGCTCGCGCTCCTCGGGGTCGGCGTCGCGTTCGCCAAGCCGCCGTTGACGATCGAAAAGGCGCTCGCCGACAGCTGGGGCCTCGCCGGCTAGGTCAGAGGCTACGACAATCGATCCTCGCTCGTGCTGTTCCGCCGCAAGGACAAGACCTGCCTCGTCCAATGCGCGGCGCTCCACGACTGACGCGCAGTCCTCGCGTCGCCGTCAATTGCTACGAACGGCGCTGAACGCTTTGGCGATCGCGCCAAGCGGCGCGAGCGCCGATGGCCCGTCGAAGCCGAGGCCGCCGAGAAGCTGTTGCAGGAGCGTCCTGCGCGCCGCGGTTGCGACTTCGAAGAGGCGCGCCTCGTCCTTCAAGCGGAAGATGAGATCGTCGCCGGTCGACAAGGCGTCCACGAGGCCGAGGCCCACGGCCTCGCTCGCCAGCCACACGTCGCCGGTGGCGACCTTGGCGAGGTCGGCGGCCGGGCGGCGATCGGCGACGAAGCTCTTGAAGGCGGCATGCGTGTCCTCGATCTTGCCGCGGAAATGCTCGCGGCCGGCCGGCGTGATCTCTCCGAGCACCGAGACGGACCGCTTGAATTCGCCCGCCGTCAGCTCCTCGAAGTCGATATCGTTCTTCTTGAGAAGGCGATGGAGGTTCGGCACCTGCGCCACGACGCCGATCGAGCCGATGAGCGCGAAAGGCGCGGCGACGATTTTGTCCCCCGCGCAGGCCATCATGTAGCCGCCGCTCGCCGCGACCTGATCGACGGAGACCGTGACCCTGATCTTGCGGTCACGAAGACGCGAGATTTCGGCGGCGGCGAGGCCGTAGCCGGTCACCGTGCCGCCGGAGCTTTGCAGGCGCAACACGACCTCGTCTGTCTCCGGCCGGGCGACGGTAAGCACAGCGTCGATCTCCCGGGCCAGGCGCTTGACGGCCGACGCCACCAAGTCGCCCTTGAAGCCGAGCACATAAACGCGCTTGCCGGCCGGAGCCGCCGCGCGCGCCTTGGCCTCGCGCTTGCGGGCCCTGGCGAGCGACCGTCGCTCCTTGCTGTCGAGGATTTCCGCGTCGAGTTCGTCGCGCATCCGGTCGTAGCGCTCGTTGAGCGAGCGGACCTCGATTTCGCGCCCGCGCCCTGCGTCGCGGCGCGTCAGGCGCGCGACGAGCAGCGCGAGGGCGCTGAGCGCCGCAACGATAAGAACGGCTTTCAGGGCGAAGGATGCTATTTCCAACCAGAAGGCCATGGGAAGAGGTCCTTACGCGCGATCGGCTCGCCGCGTCTTTCCACGGCCGCCGGCGGAATGCAACTTTGACGCCGAGCGCGCGCCTGTCGCCGCTCCGTCTTAACGGAGGTTCGCCAAACGCCATGCGCTCGGAAAAGGATCGCAGCGGCGGCGCCTTTTGACGCTTCACGCCGCCTTGGCCGGCCGCTCGATCGGAACGACCTCGACCTCGTTCAGCTTTCCGCCCTGAATGACCCGCAAGATCGTCGGCCGACCGATACGCTCGCGGCCCAGGAGCCGAATCAGATCGTCGGCCCCGTCGATGGCGAGGCCGTCAAGGCTCAGCACGATGTCGCCGACATGAAGACCGCCGCGCTCGGCCGGACCGCCTGGCTCGACTTCGCCGACCCGCGCCGCCCGCGGCGCCGCGCCCGTCGCCACGACGAGACGGCGCGGGAGGGGGATAGTTTGCGCGGCGATGCCGAGATGGGCGCGTCGCACCCGGCCATGGGCGATGAATTCGCTGATGACGAAAGTCGCGGTATTGCTGGACACGGCGAAACACAGATTTTGCGCTCCCGCGATCATGGCGGTGTTGATCCCCATCACCTCGCCGCTCGCCGAAACCAGCGGGCCGCCAGAATTGCCGGGATTGAGCGCCGCGTCGGTCTGGATCACGTCGTCGATCAGCCGGCCGCCGCGTGAGCGTAACGAGCGGCCGAGCGCCGAGACGACGCCCGCCGTCACCGTCGACTCGAAGCCAAGCGGATTGCCGATGGCGATCACCAATTGGCCGCGCTTCAGCGTCTTGGAATCGCCCAGGCGCGCGATCGAAGCGCCGCGCGGCAATTCGGCGCGCAGCAAGGCGAGATCGGAATCGGGATCGTCGCCCAACAGCAGCGCGTCGGTTTCGCCGCCTTCGGCAAAGGACAGGCGCAGTTTTCTGGCGCCGCCGACAACATGGCTGTTGGTGACGACAAGGCCGTCGGGCGAAATGACCACGCCCGAACCGACGCCGCCGCGCCGGCTCAGAGGCGCCACGCGAACCACCGCCGGCCCGACCGTCTCCGCGACGTCAACAACCGCCTTCGAATAAGCGTCGAGAACGTTTTCCATTTTGGCCTACAAATGAAGGACGCCGAGCCGCGCGGCATGCGCGACCGCATCCGCGCGCCCATTGGCGTCAAGTTTGTCGAGCAGACGTCCGACGTGGAACTTGGCGGTGTGGGCCGAAATGCCGAGCCGCCGGGCGATGGTCTTGTTCGACGAGCCTTCGGCGAGCAGGCGCAGCACTTCCAGCTCGCGTTGCGTCAAAAGCGCATCCCCTTCGGGCGCGCGTTCAGACGGCCTCGCCTCGATAATGATGAGATCGGCGGCTTCGCCCGCCGCCGCGACCCGCAGGCCGCCCGCCTCGCGCAATGACGCGGCGACGCGTTCGGCGAGGGCGGGGTCGCCGATCTCAAGCGAGATGGTCAGGGGGCCATAGTCCTTCAATGCCGCGGCCTTTCGCTAATGGTCAGCGCCAGATCGAGTGGTTCGCCGCCGCGGCGCAAGCCGAGCGTCACGTTCTGGCCGACGCTGTCGGGCCCGAGCGTTCGCAGCAGCGAATAGACCCCATGCAAAGGCGCGCCGTTCCAGGCGACGATGACATCGCCCTGGCGCGCGCCGGCCTTTTCTCCGGGTCCGTCCTTGACGATCCCGGTAATGATCGCGCCGACGCCGTCCATGCCGTCGAGACGCACGGGCTGCAAGCCGAGGCCGAGAAATCCGCGCGGGACGCGCCCCTCGCTCACCAAAACGCTCGCCACCCTTGCGATCGTCGCCGCGGGAATGACCAGGACACGGCGTCGTGGCCCGAAAGTCGCCATGCCGATGGCGCGACCGGAGGCGTCGAGCGCGACGCCGCCTTGCGCGGCGCGGCGCAGACGCAGATCCAGCTCGATGCGCGAGTCGATTTTGCCGCCGCGCACCGACAGCCAGGACGGTCCCACGGCGGCCACGGATCCGACCGCTGCGAGCGCGCCCTCGGCGGCCGCGCCGACGACGAGCGCCAGGGCGCCGGCGCGGATCGGGGTCTCGCTGAATACGACCGGCGGAATTTTCGCCCCCTCGACACGTAGCAGCGCGATGTCGGTGGTCGAATCGCGGCCGAGCACTGTGGCCGGCCGGACTTCTCCGCCGGGGAGGACAACAGAAACGTCGCCCTCTTCCGCCAGGGCTTCGTCGGAAGTCACGATCGTGTCGGGCCGCCAGAAAAAGCCAGTCGATTGTGCGCGTTCGGAGGACAGGCGGACGACGCTCTCGGAGGCGGCGGCGACGAGGTCGGCGAGCGAATTCGAGAAGGCTTCGAGAGACACTTCGAGAGACACTTGGGGCATGGAAAAACTCCTTTCCCCAAATCTGTGTCTTCCCAAGGCGCGCCGCCACTGCCCGGATGGGCAGCGGCCACTTCAGGCGGCAAACTTGGCGCCGCGCCGCGACCAATTTCGCGGTGAACATCTGCGCCAGATCACCGCAATGGTTGCGAGTCTCGCTCCGCAGCGCGACCATGCCATGAACCGGCTTTGAACGCGACGGCTTCACACCTGGGATCTCGCTTTCCACCGTCAGAGCTTCGCCGAGCCGGCTCGATCGCTGCCAGCCAATTTCGCCGCTCGTGCGGATGATCCCGCTGGCGATCGCCGCGCCCCCGCCGACGAGTAGCTTCATGGTGATCGCCGCGACGCGCCAGCCGCTCGTCGCGAGGCCCCATTCGGCGCCGCGTTTTTTTTTCGCGCGTGGCCTGTAAGGATGCGTAAAGCGCATATAGTCTCAAAAAGCCGTCAGCGAGCCCTTCAAGCGCATTTGACCATTTTTAGCGCGTCCGCAGGAAGACGCAAATCGGCTCGAACGCCCCTTTCAAGCTTGTCTCGCAATGGCCGGTGCAACGCCGTCAGCGGACTTTCCCAGCTTCGGTCTGAACTGCGCCGGGTTTGCCGGAGGCTCCAACTTCCAAATAGATCCTATGGGGCGTGGATAGCAGCCCGCGCTCAGAACCCGACTCGAATTTCAATTCTGACTGGCTTTTGCCCTCGCCAGCCTTCGCATGAGAAGGAAAGCCAGGGCCAATTGCAGCCACGCGAGGGCGGATTCGATGGTCGCCTCGAAGTCTTTTGACAGACGGCGCGCGCGATTGATCCAACCGAGCGTCCTTTCGACGACCCAGCGTTTCGGCAGCACCGTAAATCCTTTCACCTCTTTATCGGTTCGCTTGACGACGGTGATGGAAATGCGGCTCGCCTCGAAGGCTGCGCGCTTGGCTTCATCACCCTGATAACCCCCGTCGACGAAGGACATTTTCACCCACGGGCTCTTGCGATGCACGGCCTTCAGCAACGGCGCGAGAGCGTCGCGGTCCTGCACGTCGGCGGTCGTGATCTGGCATTCGATGGGCAGACCGATCGTGTCGACGGCGAGATGGCGCTTGCGCCCCTTGACCTTCTTGCCCGCATCGAAACCACGGGGGCCGCCGGCTTCCGTCGTCTTGACAGATTGGCTGTCGACGACGACAGCCGTCGGCGCGGCCTCACGGCTTTCCGCTTCGCGGGCGTCCATCACGAGAACGCTGATGATTTGCGCCCACACGCCGCTGTCGCGCCACGCGTAGAAGCGGTTTTGCACGGTCGTGAACGGCGGAAAATCCTTCGGCAGATATCGCCATGGGCAGCCGCAGCGGATCAAATAAAACAAGGCGTTGAGAATGATCTGGGCATCTGTCGGCTTGCGTCCGCGCCGTTTGGGCGGCGGCAACAGCGGCGAAATCAGCGCCAGTTCGGCCTCCGACATATCGCTTGAATAGCGCGCCCGAATGACTTCATACTTCGCGCGATCGGCCTCGCTCCACGGCATCGCGAATCTCCCAAAGTTGTTGCAAACCAAGGGAATCAAGGGCCGCGAGGCCGGTCAACCAATTTCAGGTCAGGCTCTAAGGATTGCAGCGAAAGACAAAATTATTGAAATACAACATAATTTCGTATATGAAGACGATGCGTCGTTATCGCCTGAGATGCTTAGGAAAAATATGAAAGAGGCTATTTTTGCGGACGCGCTCACTGCTGATGAGCGTGATAAGCTGGATAAATTCTCTGCGTACATTGAAAAGATGTTCGCTTCTTGTTTAGCGAGAAAGGGCTACACGAAGGACGCAATAACGTTCATTAGCGATTTCGATGCGGCAGAGGCAGCAAACTTTAAATCAAACAAAAATTCTATTTCCGAGTTCGTTGCGAAATATCAAAATTGAGGCTGCCCCTTCAAAACCCGCCCGCACCCGGCGCTTTCATGCCGCGCCAATCTGGCGTCACGACTGCCCGCCTGCACTATCCACCCCCAACACAACCCGAACCAGTTTCCCTCCGCCCGGAACCCCATTCGCGCCCGCAGCCGGATCGTCAACCAACGCGACCTCGTTAGGCCGTTCCTTGCATCGATCGCACCGCAGGCGCGGCAGAATGTCGCTAAGGCGGGTCTGCGATCCGACGCGCTTAGGCGAGTAGCTTGATAGGCGTGTAGCTCTGGCGGCGCTTGCAATTCGTCTCCAGCCAATAGCCGGCTAGCAGCGACAACGGGGCGTCGAGTGGCGGAACGGTCACGCGTTCAGGTCCGGTTCGTATGAGAGAACAAGGCATGAACGCATTGGGGTTCGGCGTCAAGGGCGATGGGCTACAAGTGGGAAGCCTTAGTTGCTCTAGTTTGCATATTTGGAGCGAATTATCTCGACAGCTTTCGTTACAAGCGCCTCGGAATGAGTTCCGGCTTCATTGACGGCTTCAAAGACGATGAGCCACCCCCCTTTACGGGAGCATTTTTTGTAATTGGAAACTTGGTGAACCTGAACCGGAATGCATCCGGTGCAAATCGCTCAATCTCATTTGCTAAGAACCCGACTCGAATTTCAATTCTGACTGGCTTTTGCCCTCGCCAGCCTTCGCATGAGAAGGAAAGCCAGGGCCAATTGCAGCCACGCGAGGGCGGATTCGATGGTCGCCTCGAAGTCTTTTGACAGACGGCGCGCGCGATTGATCCAACCGAGCGTCCTTTCGACGACCCAGCGTTTCGGCAGCACCGTAAATCCTTTCACCTCTTTATCGGTTCGCTTGACGACGGTGATGGAAATGCGGCTCGCCTCGAAGGCTGCGCGCTTGGCTTCATCACCCTGATAACCCCCGTCGACGAAGGACATTTTCACCCACGGGCTCTTGCGATGCACGGCCTTCAGCAACGGCGCGAGAGCGTCGCGGTCCTGCACGTCGGCGGTCGTGATCTGGCATTCGATGGGCAGACCGATCGTGTCGACGGCGAGATGGCGCTTGCGCCCCTTGACCTTCTTGCCCGCATCGAAACCACGGGGGCCGCCGGCTTCCGTCGTCTTGACAGATTGGCTGTCGACGACGACAGCCGTCGGCGCGGCCTCACGGCTTTCCGCTTCGCGGGCGTCCATCACGAGAACGCTGATGATTTGCGCCCACACGCCGCTGTCGCGCCACGCGTAGAAGCGGTTTTGCACGGTCGTGAACGGCGGAAAATCCTTCGGCAGATATCGCCATGGGCAGCCGCAGCGGATCAAATAAAACAAGGCGTTGAGAATGATCTGGGCATCTGTCGGCTTGCGTCCGCGCCGTTTGGGCGGCGGCAACAGCGGCGAAATCAGCGCCAGTTCGGCCTCCGACATATCGCTTGAATAGCGCGCCCGAATGACTTCATACTTCGCGCGATCGGCCTCGCTCCACGGCATCGCGAATCTCCCAAAGTTGTTGCAAACCAAGGGAATCAAGGGCCGCGAGGCCGGTCAACCAATTTCAGGTCAGGCTCTAAGTCTTCAGGTGTTTCGACCCTCGGATTTAAATCGCGCCATGTTTTAGCGAAGACAAATACGCAATGCTTTCTTGTTTCGTCTATTTCTGCATCTAATCATGGTTGCCGTTTCCTACGAAGCAAGCCGAACATTCCCACCTCCATGATATTCAATATCAATCGATGGACGTGCGTGCTCTTTTAGCGGGCTAATGCTTTAGCCCATGGACCGACGTCCAGCGGGTCACGTCCGTCAAGGTGGTGGAAATTGTGGGGCGGTCGTTGCGCCTTTTCTCAGGCTGCGATTTTTGGCGGCGCGGCGGCTTCGTCGGCGAGGCCGGCCATCGTCTCCAGGCTCATGTAGCGATGCTGTAATTGCCACTCATCATTTTGTTCGAGCAGGATGGCGCCGAGGAGCCGCCTGATCGAAGTTTCGTTGGGGAAAATGCCGACCACGTCGGCGCGCCGTTTCACCTCCTTGTTGAGGCGCTCGATCGGGTTGGTGGAATGCAGCTTCGGCCAATGCGCGCGGGGAAACGCCATGAAGGCGAGCACGTCGGCCTCGGCGGCGTCCAGCATATCGGCCAGCCGCGAAAATCGCGCCCGCAATTGGTCGGCGACCTGGCGCCAGGTCCGTGACGCAGCGGCCTGATCCTCCTGGGCAAAGACGGAGCGGATCGCCGCCGACACCATGCCATGATGCGCTTTGGAAACATGAGCGAGCGCATTGCGCATGAAGTGCACCCGGCAACGCTGCCAACTCGCCTTGAAGACTTGGGCGATAGCCGCTTTCAGGCCTTCATGCGCATCGGAGATGACCAGCTTGACGCCCTTGAGGCCGCGGCTTTCCAGCGAGCGCAGGAAGCCGAGCCAAAACACCGCCGCCTCCGACGGCCCCAGCCCGAGCCCAATGATCTCACGCCGCCCTTCGCCGTTCACCGCTGTGGCTATTATTGCGGCGACCGAGACGATCCGGCCGTTCTCGCGCACTTTCAGATAGGTCGCGTCGAGCCAAAGATAGGGCCACTCGCCTTCGAGCTTGCGATCGAGGAACGAGTTCACCCGCTCGTCGATGTCCTCGCAGAGCTTCGACACCTGGCTTTTCGAGATGCCCGACATGCCCATCGCCTGAACGAGATCGTCGACCTTGCGTGTCGAAACGCCCTGGATCCAGGCCTCCTGAATGACGGCGACAAGCGCGCGCTCGGCGGTCTTGCGCGGTTCGAGGAAGCCAGGAAAATAGCTGCCCTTGCGCAGCTTCGGGATTTTGAGTTCCAGCGTGCCGAGCCGGGTGTCGAGTTCGCGCGGGCGATAGCCGTTGCGCTGCGTCGTGCGCACATCTGAACGCTCGTAGCGTCCGGCGCCGATCAGGTTGTCGACGTCAAAATCCATCAGCTTCTGCAACACCGCTTCGGCGAGGTCCTTCAGGAGGTCCTCCCCGCCGCGCTCGCGCAGTTGATGAAGAAATGCCATTGTGTCGTCGGTCATCATGTCCTCGTTTCGGTGGGGTCAAGCTTCAGCAACTCGACCATAACCAAAGAGGGCGCGGTGACCGCCCCGGCCCGCCGGCGGGCTCCGCTAAGCGGAGCTCCGCCCGCCGGCTTCACTCAGAAATCTCCACCACCTTCGTGGACGCTACCGTCCAGCGCAATGATGCGCAAGCGTAGCGTTAAATCCTGCTTACCGGAGGGCGTTTAGCTCAACGCCTCAACGTCCAATTCGACCTTGGACGCACAGAACTCGGACCAATCCGCCATAAGCTGCCTGCGCTTCTCGAACAGATCGCCCACCTATATGCCGCTTCGCCCTTTTGCGGACGGGAGGGCGTTCGAGTTAGAAGTCAGGGCGTTTCGCTTTCCGCCTCGCCCCGCGCGAATTTCGTTTCGGCGTTTTCGATCAAATCGCGGAATGCTTCTGTCGTTACGAATACGCCTTCCGACACGCCGTAGCCGGAAACGTGGGTCATAAGCAGTAGCGACCGATTTGAAAGCTCGGAAAGGCTTTCCCATACAGCGGCGAAACCCATTTCTCCCGCTTCGCTGAACGAAGTGAGCACGTCCATGACGGAAATCCCACCTTTGCTTGGTATTGGCGGCGGATTTGGTGGCGGCCTGTTCGCCAAATCGTTCATCAGCGCAATCACTTTCAAATCTCGCTTAGACAATCCTTCAATCCGTCGCGCCATCCTTGCGACGTGTCCGGGTTTCGGTTCGTCCTTTTTCATTTCGCCTGCAATGAAGGCGGCTAGGACCTCCAACGTATGTTCGTATTCGCCTTGTCTCGCGGCCTCGAAATAGCGAACTACCATCGGGACAAAGGCGGCCTGCTGTTCAACACTGAGCGAGGCCAAATTGAGCCGCGCGGTTTCGGCTTCTATAACCTCTTGGGCGCGCCTCGCGTACTTGTCGAACGCGAACGTTAAAGCCGCTTGCGACAGTCCGGCGAGTAGGGCGGCCTGCGGAAAGATCGTGGCGGCAACGGCGGTCAAAATCGAGGTTGTGAATTTGCCTCTGTCGGCGGCCTCTTGCGGGGGTACGGTAAGATTATTGCCGGGCATAATTTTCCCTGCCGACTAGTCCGAACCGATCAAGACCGCTCTACGGGCTTCCCTGAAGCTCTAATGCGCGTTTCCCCAACGTTTCCCAAGCCGGGAACCCGACCATGTTCCTATCAACACGCTGACGAACAAACCATTTATTTTATTTGCGAATTTGGTGCGGTTGCAAGGATCGAACTCGCGACCTACTGATTACAAATCAGCCGGAGTTCCACGAGCAATCGCGGGGCAGATCAGCGAAAGCAACGTTAAATATGTTGATGGATAATGCTCCGCTGAAAAATCCAAAAAATTCTTTGGGCGACCATGGAAGCCCCCGACCCCTCTGCATTCAAATTCCCCCCTCTGAGGCGGCCCTGCCGAAAAAAGAATTACTCACTTCGGCAGCGCCTTTGGACGAGCGCGACGCGCCAACGACCCAACGAGATCGAAGGAAGATCAGGCCAGAGGTGGGTGATGGCGAAGGCCATGACGCTATGAAGCCGGGCCTCCACGCCCCACCGTCATGATCAGGCGCAAGGCGCGCTGGGAGGCGGTCGCGAGTAAATTGGGTGGCAGTGCCCGCTACGGTTGGGACGCCTATGAACGGGGCGATCCGGCGATGGACGATGCTGACGGGACTTGTTGGGCTAGAAAGCGTAAAAAATCGTCATCGTGCTTCCCGGGTGCTGCCCAAATCGAACTTTTGGGAAGCACGCTCTTTAAAAATACAAGCCAAGTCTTTGATTTAACTTGGTGAGCGCGCAGGGACTCGAACCCTGGACCCTCTGATTAAAAGTCAGATGCTCTACCGGCTGAGCTACGCGCTCCCTCATGGGCGTGTGGGGAAGTACAGGGCTTCGGGGGCTTGGTCAATAGTTCGTTGTCGCGTTTTCCTCATCGGCAAGGCGCGAAATGGTCAGCGGCGCTGGATTTTTTCGGCGAGGGCGAGGAGTTTCGGGTTGCGTTTGATTATTCGTTTCGCGGCGGCGGCGAGCGTGAAAAAGGGTAGCGCCAGCCGCCCCCCGGCTGTCGGCGCGTAGAGCGCGTCGGCGAGCGGTTCGGCCTCGTCGCAAAAGGACGCCTTGTAGCGCGCGTCGCCGACACCGAGGTCGAAAGCGGCGAATTTGCGGGCGCAGGCGTCGCGCAGGACATGAGTGAGCAGGATTTCGCCGGGGCTCGACTTCGCGATCTCGGGATCGGGATCGTAGGAAATGAACATGCCCTGCAGGCGGGAGCCGGCCGCGCCGGCCCCGAGAACGGCGATGATGCGGTCGTCGAGGGCGAGCGCGTGAAGCTCGGCGCCGCTTTCGCCTGACGCAAGCGCGCGATAAAAGCGCCGCGTCGCGTCGAGTTCGGCTTCCGGCAGGGCGAATTCCGGGCGCCCGATCTTGTGCCGGAAAAAGGCGTCGAGAACATACCGCTTTTCTTGCGGGTCCCGGGCGCGGAAATAATGCAGGGCGCCCATAGCGGCGAGGCGTTTTTCCTTCTTGCGCAATTTTTTCCGCGTGTCGGTCGAAAGGCGGCTGGCGAGAAAGGCGTCGCCGTCCGCCGGCAAATGCGCGGCGTGGGCGCGGCTTGCGGCGGGCTGGTGATCGAGCCATGTCAGAGGATTGACGGCGCCGCGCCAAAGCAGCGGCAGATTCAGGAGGCGATAGAGATGGGGTCCGCCGGGCGTGGAATGGGCCGCCGCGCGCAGCAGTCGCCGCAGATCTTGCGCCGAAAAATCGGCGCCGGCGCGAAACAGGCCGAGATTGTAGTTGGAATGTTTTCCGCCCAGAAATTGCGCCACCCGCAACGGGCCGAAACGGAACAGGCCGAGCGGCAGGAAGGCGAGCGGCGCGCCGGCGGCGTCATAGGCGACGACGAAAAAGGGCGTCGCCTTGCGGCGCGGCGCGAAGATTTCGAGCCAAGCCAGCAAGAAAGGCTCGGTCTGGTAATACGAGCCGGGCGATTCTGGCGACAGGTCGCGCCAGGCCCGAAGCGCCCGCGCGGGATCGTCGTAGGTCTCGACGCGCGCGAAAGGCGACCGCGCCGGGGCCTCGGCCCGCGGCGCTGAAGATGACATGCTTTGCGGCGCGGCGACGGACATCGAGCCTTTCCTGCAGGCGAACCGTTCCTTACCTATCAATAAAAGGTCAATTCTTACTTGCTAATCTGGCGTTCCGTCTCAAACCCGGGCCCTCGACCGCGATGAACTGGAAGAAGAACGCAATTTCTGCCGGTTTCGGCCTGTTCCGCGCCACCCGGCTGCACCGCTTCGCCGGAGAGCTTTTTCGCGGGCGCGGCGTCCTCCTGACCTTCCATCGCGTGCGCCCCGCACCGCAGACGGGCTTCGCGCCCAACGCCCTGCTGGAAATCACGCCGGAATTTTTCGACGCCGTCCTCACCAGACTGCGCGAGAGCGGCTTCGCGCTGGTGTCGCTCGACGAGGCCATGTTCCGGCTGGTGAGCGGCGAGGGCGGCCCATTCGCCGCGCTGACCTTCGATGACGGTTTCCGCGACATTCTCGACGATGTCCTGCCCGCACTGGAGCGTCATGACGCGCCGGCGGCCTTTTATCTCGCGCCGGGTCTGGCGGATCGGACCGCGCGCCTGTGGTGGGTGGAGCTCGAAGAGGCGATACTCCGCCTGGACCGGATCGAACTCGAACTCGACGGCGCCCGCCTCTCCTTGCCGGCGGGCGGCGACGACGAAAAAAGCGTGGCCTTCGAGCGCGTCTATCGGCTGTTGCGCGGCGGCGGCGACGAGCGCCTCCTCGCCGCGGTGACGGAACTGAGCGCGAAGGCGGAAATCGAGGCCCGCGCCGTGGTCGAGGCCAATTGCCTCGACTGGGAAGGGTTGCGGGAACTGGCGGCGCATGATCTGGCGACGATCGGCGCCCATTCGATGACCCATCCGCGCCTTTCGAGCCTTCCGGTCGAGGCGGCGCGGCGTGAAATGGCGGAAAGCCGCGACCGGCTCGAAAGCGAACTCGGCCAGACCGTCCGGCATTTCGCTTATCCTTACGGCGCCGCCGATTCGGCGGGTCCGCGCGAATTCACGCTCGCCGCCGAAACCGGCTTTGCAACGGCGGTGACGACTCGACCAGGCATGATCTTCCCGGAACATGCCGGCCATCTCTTCGCCTTGCCGCGCCTTTCCGTGAACGGGCTGTGGCAGGACCTCGCCAGTTTCGACGTCCTGCTGTCGGGCGCGCCCTTCGCTCTATGGAACGCCGGCCGGCGCCTCAATGTCGGCTGAGCATCATCCCCACGAGATTTTGGCGTGGCCAGAGCGAACGATCAGGAACTCGCGAGCTTTTGGCGTAGGCCGGAGCGGGCGCGCAAAAATCCCACGAGCTCGCGGCCTCAATCGTCCCCGCGCTCCATCCAGCTGATGAGCGGGATGATGGGAATCGCCCAGCCGAGGCCGAGGGCGGCGAAGATCAACAGCCGCAGCGCCGCATTATTGACCTGGAGCGCCGTCGCCTGCGCCAGGACCATCGCGACCAGCGCATAGACGATGACGAAAAAGACCATGAAGATCGCGCCGATGAGTTTCCGTTGGCGGCTGCGCATATTGGTTCCCTCCCGCGCCTTGCATGCGTTCATATCAAGTTCAGGCGGGGGGGCGCAAATCTCAAGCGATGCCCGCAATCGCGCGGCGTCTCAGGTCATCCTGGAGAATTGCAATGCGCATCTTGAAAATTTCCACGCTCGCCCTGGCCTGCGTCATAGGCGGCCTCGCTCTTTCGCAGGCGCAGGCCGAACCGCCGGCGCCGCCCAAGGCGCCCGGGGCATGGATCAATCGCATGTGCTCCCCCGACGCGAAAGGCGACAAGTTCGCCGCCTTCATGGAGCGGCGCGTCCAGCGCTTCGCCACCATTCTGCAACTCACCGACACCCAGAAGGCGTCGCTCAAGGACATCATGGACGCCCGCGCCAAGGAGCGCGCGGATTTCAAGGCTTCGATCTGCGCCAGCAAGCCCGACCTTGCGAATTTCCCGGACCGCCTCGCCTTCCGCGAGAAAATGCTGCAACACCGCCTCGACGTCGTTAAGGCGGAAACGCCGAAGCTCCTCGCGTTTTACAACAGTCTCGACGCCAAGCAGAAAGGCGCCTTCGACGCAATGCGCGGCGGAATGCTGATGCATATGCGCGAGCGGATGATGGGGCGCGGCCATGGCGGCATGCGCGGCCCCGGGATGATGGGCGGCCCGGGAATGATGGGCGGCCCCGGCGGCATGGGCGGACCGGACCAGGAATAAGCCCCTTCCACGCGATAATGTTTCGCCGCGGCGGTCCTCCGCCGCGGCTTTTCCTTGGCGCGCCGATCTTCGCGGGCCCGAGCCGCGGAGACTCGCAGCCGGCCTCTCAAAAATAAGTATCCTATTGAAATTAAAATAAATTACTGATCTCAAGCGCCACGTGCGGAATGTCCCTGGTTTCGCAATCCCGCCAAGCGCGCTAAATTCAATTCAAGTTCGCGCGCGCAAGCGCAAAAATCTGGCGACGCCGTCGACTGCGCGGCGACGAAAAAAACATTGGGGAGAGTTAAAATGCGCAATTTGAAAATTTCGGCGCTGGCTTTGGCGGTTTTTGCGGGAGGATTTGCTCTTCCGGCGCAGGCTCAGCAGCAGGCCCCGTCTTCTCAGGCGCAGGCGCAGGCTCAGCCGCAGCCGGTGTCCGGCCCGCAGGAATGGATCGATCACATGTGCGAGGTCGCCAATATGGCCGCGCCGGACCCGTCCTTCATCGAGCGTCGCGCCCAGCATTTCGCCCAACTCTTGCAGTTGAACGAATCCCAGATGGCGGCGCTGAAAGATGTGGTGAACGCGCGCGTAAAAGCGTTCGCCGATGTCAAAGCCGCTTTTTGCGCCAAGAAGCCCGATCTCTCGACCTTCCCTAACCGGCTCAACTTCCGCATGCAGATGATGCAGCAGCGCCTCGACGCCCGCAAGGCGGTGACGGACAAGGCCATCGCCTTTTACAACGGCCTCAGTGACAAGCAGAAAGTGGTTTTCGACGACATGCGGCTCGGCATGATGTTGCATATGATCCTGTATTTTCACGAGCCGATGATGGAACATGAAATGGAGGACATGGGCGGTTCGGGCGAACCCGGCGGCATGCACGGCCCGATGGGCCCAGGCGGCATGCGCGGCCAGATGGGCCGAGGCGGCATGCACTGCCCGACGGGTCCGGACGGCATGCATTGCCCGATGGGTCGTCCCGGCGACATGGGCGCGCCGGGCGCCCCGGCCGGCGGTCCAACCTCGCATTGATCGCTCGGAAATGCCGATCGGCCGCGGCGGCGCCCCCCGCCGCGGCTTTCTTTTCGCAGCCTGCGGCCATTCAACTTTGCAGCTTATCCGCGCCGGGCTAAAATCAGGGAAGAAGGCTCGGAACCGCAATGCTGCATCGCCAACGTCCTGAAACCATCGTCCAGACCGCCGACCCCGACCGCGCCGTAAGAATCTGGCTTTGGCTCGTGGCGTTAAGCATTTTCGCCATGGTCGTCGTCGGTGGGGCGACGCGGCTGACGGAATCGGGCCTCTCCATCACCGAATGGAAGCCGGTCACCGGGGCGCTGCCGCCGCTCAATGCGGCGCAATGGGCCGACGCCTTCGAAAAATACAAGCAGATTCCGCAATATCACCAGTTATTCCCGGACATGGACCTCGCCCGGTTCAAGTCCATCTATGCCTGGGAATGGAGCCACCGCTTGCTCGGCCGGCTGATCGGCGTGCTGTTCGCCGTCCCCTTCCTGTGGTTCCTGGCGCGCGGCAAAATCACCGGCGGGTTGCGCTGGCGGCTCGCGGGTATTTTCGCGCTCGGCGGGCTTCAGGGTTTCGTCGGCTGGTGGATGGTGTCGTCCGGCCTCGTCCACCGCGTCGAAGTCGCCCCGCAGCGGCTGGCGATCCACCTTCTGCTCGCTTCGGTGACCTACGCCGCCGTCATCTGGACCGCCACCGGCCTCGCCCCGAATTACCGCGACCCGCTCGGCCGCGACGCCAAAACCTTCCGCCCCGAGGCGACCGCTTTGCTGGTTCTGGTCCTGGCGCAGATCGGGCTCGGCGGGCTGGTCGCGGGCTTGCGCGCCGGATATACCTATAACACTTGGCCCTTGATGGACGGCCGCTTCATCCCGCCGCTCGCCGACCTGTTCCGCCTGAAGCCGTGGACCGCCAATTTCGTCAATAATGTCACTTTGGTGCAGTTCCAGCATCGTATGGTCGCCTATGCCGTGTTGGCGGCGGCCTTGTTGCACGCCTTGCACATCGGCCGGGAAACATTGGCGAAGCGGGCGAAGCGCCGGGCGCGCGCGCTGGTCGCGCTGGTGCTGATCCAGATCGTCCTCGGCGTTGCGACCCTGCTGCTGGTCGTGCCCCTGCCCATCGCCATGGCGCATCAGGCCTTCGCCATGATGGTGCTGGCCATGGCCACCGTTCACCGGACGAAGCTGGGCTAGGACAATTCAGCGCGCGCGGTTGTCGCTTTCTTCATTTTTGCTCCCGATTGTAGCCGCGTTTCATCGCCCAGTTTCGGGAGAATTAATACATGTTGCGCGCAATTCTTGCCTCCGTCGCCCTGTTGGGCGCCGGCCTCCCCACACTCGCCTGCACCGCTGTCGATATGGTCGCCGCCGATAAAACCGTGATCGCGGGACGGACCATGGAATGGGCCTTCGACATGAAATGGGAGCTTGTCAGCCTGCCGAAAGGCTCGAAGCTGACGCTTGCGGCGCCCAAGAGCTCCGGACTGCCGGCCAAGGAGATCGAGACTCTTTATCCGGTCGTCGGCGTCGGCGTCGGCATCCTGCCGGGCGCGCCGCTGCTGGAGGGACAGAATTCGGCAGGGTTGGGCATGAGCGCCAATTTCCTGCCGGGCTTCACGACCTATCAAAGCGTGACGCCGCAGGATAATTCCTATGTCGAAATTCTCAGCTTCGGAGACTGGGCGCTCGGGCGTTTCGCCAATGTCAAGGATCTGCGCGCCGCGCTTCAGGAAACGAAGGTCTGGTCCGATCCCACCGCAGAGACCGGCCCCACCCCGCCGCTGCTCCATTTCGTCTTCACCGACCGCAGCGGCGCGGGCATCATCGTCGAATATGTGGGCGGCAAGGTCCAGATCCACGACAATGTCGCCCATGTTCTGACCAATGCGCCGACCTATCCCTGGCACCTGCTCAATGTGCGGAATTATCTCAGCCTGTCCACGGTCGGCGTGTCGAGCCGGCAGATCGGCTCGGTGGACGTCACCGCCATCGGCCAGGGCGGCGGCCTCGTCGGCCTTCCGGGCGATTACACGCCGCCGTCGCGCTTCGTGCGCGCGACCTTCCTGCGGCACGGAATCGCGCAACCGAAGACCGGCGACGAGGCGACCGAGGCCGTCGCGCATGTTCTCAACACGGTCGATATTCCCATCGGAGTCGCCCAGTCGCGCGAGAAGGACGGCTCGCTGATCTCGGATTACACCCAATGGGTCGCGATCAAGGACCTGACCCACAACCGCCTGACCTTCGCCGATTACAACCATCGCCTGCATTATCTGACCATCGATCTCAACCAGATCTTCGCGCAGACGAAGCCGATGTCGAAGCTGGTCGGCGACCTGCCCTATCCCAAGGCCGTCAGCGGCGTGGAAGCCCTCGCGCCCTGAGAGGGCTCATGGGGCGCGGGCCTGTTCCAGAAAGGCCCGCGCCTCGTCGGAAAAGGGTTTGGAGCGCCGCGTCGCCACGTCGGTGAGCACGACGGTGGATTCCCCGGTCGCGACACATTCGCCGTTCTGGAACACCGCCTGCGCCAGCTTGAGCGAGCTGCGCCCGACCGAGGCGACGCGCGTGCCGATTTCGACCTCGCCCGGCCAGTTGACCTCGCGCCGGTAATCCAGCAGCCGCCGCGCCAGGACGAAGGCGCCGTTCAGCCCCATCAGATCGACGTCGCCGCCGATCAGCATGTCGACCCGCCCGGTTTCCAGAAAGGTCGCGAAAGCGGCGTTGTTGACATGACCCTGGCGGTCGGTGTCGCCGTAGCGCAGCTTGTCGCGCGTTCGGAAGGGGAAATCCGTCAGCGCGGGCGCGGCGCCGGGACCGGGACCGGGTGAAGCGGTGGAAGGCTTGTCCGACATGGAAACTCGCTCGGCTGACGCGACTCGCCTGAGTCTAGCTGGTTTCGCGCGATGTTGCGACCACGCGCGCCCGTGCTAACCTGCGCGCGTGCAACGACATAGCCTCGAGAGGCCCCGCGCGTGACCAGATTGCTGCCTTCCCTCCTCTACGCCGTTTTCGTTCTGCTCGCGACGACGGCCGCCCGCGCGGAAACGGTCCGCACCGCCGCCGTGTTCGACGCGGTCTTCGTCAATTCCTCGCCGCAGCCGACGACGCCCGAAGAAAAGGCGCGGATCGCCAGATTGACCGCGCAATTGAAACAGGCGCTGGACAAGTCGGGCCAATATCATGTGATCGACGTCGCCTCGATCAAGCCCGAGGTCGACGCGGTGCGGGACGTCCACGACTGCAACGGATGCGAGGCGGATCTCGCCAAAAAGGCCGGCGCGCAGGTGGCCGTGGTCGCCTGGGTCCAGAAGGTCAGCAATCTGATCCTGAACATGAACATCCGCATCGTCGACGCCGCCACCGGCGCGCCGATCAAGGGCGGCAGCGTCGATATCCGGGGCAACGACGACCTCTCCTGGAACCGCGGCCTGAAATATCTGCTGGAAGAGCACGTCTTCAACGCGACGCGCTGATCCCCAGGGGTGCGCCGGACGGTCCCCGCGCGCGCCCGTCAGCAAACTGTCAGCTTGAATGTGCGATGGGAACGAACCCGGCGGCGGCGGCCCGGCGCGGCAAGCCTGCGCCGATCGACGACTGTCGCCGGCGTCCGGTTGACTGGCAAGACGCCGGGGCGTCAGAAACCAGATGAGGGTAATTCTTTGTCCGAGGACTTTCAAATGGTGCTGGCAGGCGCGAGGCGCATTCGATACTGTCGCGATGACGCCGTCGGACGAGCGGCTTTCGCCGTCGAGCGGAAGACCGCGCCGCGATCGATCCCCCTTCGACGGGAATGTCCGCACGGCGGGCGCGCCGGTCGCCCAAGCCTGAGCGGTGGTCAATGATGGCTCGGATTGGCTTCGGCCCCTCACCGTTCCGGCGTTGCGCGACGGTTCTGGCTGCGGCGGCCCTGATCGGCGGCATTCCGCCATCTGCTTCCGTCGCGAATGAACTCACCCTGACGCCCGAGCAGATCAAACAACTCGACATCAAGCTCACAGACGTCGGGGTCGCGACCAAGAGCATCGTCGCCACCCTGCCCGCCACCATTATCCCGCCGCTCAACACCCGCATTGCGATCACAGCGCCGTTCTCGGGGACCGTCGTCGCCGTGAAGGTCCTGCCAGGCCAGACCGTCCATCAGGGCGAACCGCTTGTCGTTCTGGCGAGCCGCGACGTCATGGAGGCCGTCGTCCGTCTCAAGCAGGCGGAAGCCGATCTGCACGCGGCCGAAGCCATCGCGCGCCGTCAACGCCAGCTGTTCGATAAAAAGCTGGTTTCGGTGAGCAAGGTCGGCGAGGCCGAATCCCAGGTCGAGAAAATCCGCGCGCTGGTCAGCCAGAGCCAACGCCTTCTGGCCATCGGCGACATCAAGCTCAACGCCGACGGCGGTTACAGCCTGACCGCGCCGAAGGACGGCCGCGTCGTCGAAGTCAAGGCCGCGCCCGGCGTCGCCTTGCAGGCCATGGACGCGGCCGTGATCATCGACACCAGCCACGAGCTTTGGCTGCAGGCGCAGCTGCCCGGAAACATGATCGGCGCGGTGGCGGTCGGGGACAAGATCGAATTGCCCAATGGCGACGCCGGCAAGGTGATCTCGGTCGGGATCGCGCTCGATCCGGTGACGCGTTCGACCATGCTGATCGCGAAAATTCCAGCGAGCCCTGAGCATATTTCCGGGCAGACGACGTCAATCACCGTCGTCAAGCAATCCTCGAGCAAGCAATTCGAAATCGCGTCCGACGCCATTTCATGGATCGGCGGGAAGGCTCATGTTTTCATTCAAACCACAGGCGGCTTCACCCCGACGCCGATCGTCGTCAAGGGCCGCACGGCCGCGATCGCGACGGTGGAGGGCGACCTGCGGCAAGGCCAGAAACTCGCGGTCAGCGGCCTCGCGCAGCTGGAAAAAATGATGTCCGGGGAATAGGCATGCTACGACGTCTCGTCGAATTCTCGCTGTCGCAGCGTCTGTTCACCCTGCTGGTCGCCGGGTTGATCGCCGGGTTCGGCGTCTATGCGTTCATGCGCATCCCGATCGACGCTTTCCCAAACATTGCCCAGGTGCAGGTCAAGATCATCCTGAAGGCGCCAGGGATGACCCCGGAAGAGGTCGAGACACGCGTCGTTACGCCGCTCGAAATGGAACTGCTCGGCATTCCCGGCAAAACCATCCTGCGCTCGTCGGCGAAATATGCTATCGCCGACGTGACGATCGATTTCGAGGACGGAACCGACATCTATTGGGCGCGCCAGCAGGTGGCCGAGCGTCTCGCCGCGGTCCGCGGCGACCTGCCAACCAATATTTCCGGCGGTCTCGCGCCGATCTCGACGCCGCTTTCAGACGTGTTCATGTTCACCGTCGAGGGCGACAGCCTGTCGCTCGAGGAAAAGCGCACGCTGCTCGACTGGACCATCCGGCCGGCGCTGCGGACGATTCCCGGCGTGGCCGACGTCAACGCCCTGGGCGGCTTTGTCCGCACCTTCGAGGTCGTTCCCGATTCGCGGCTCCTCGCCGCGGCGGGCCTCGGCGTCGCCGATCTCGTCGAGGCGATTTCAGTGAATAATCGCAATGACGGCGCCGGTCGCCTGGTCGACGGCGAGAAGGCGCTTGTCGTGCGCTCGGAAGGGGCGATCAAGACGCCGCAGGATCTCGAACAGATCGTTTTGAAGATCGAGGGCGGCCGGATCTTGCGCGTTTCAGACGTTGCGACGGTCCGCATCGGCGCCCTGACGCGCTATGGCGCGGTCACGCAAAACGGCAAGGGCGAGGCTGTCGAGGGCCTTGTGATCGGCTTGCGCGGCGCCGACGCCAGCGCGGTTGTCAAAGCCGTGCGCGAACGACTCGCCGAGTTGAAGTCGAGCTTTCCGCCCGGCGTCTCCGTCAGCGTCTTCTACGACCGCGCCGACCTCATTCACAAGGCGGTCGGAACGGTCAAGAAGTCCCTGATCGAAGCCACCGTCCTGGTCATCATCCTTCTCCTGCTTTTCCTCGGCGATCTCCGCGCGGCAATCGTCGTCGCGATCACCCTGCCCATGGCGGCCCTGGTGACGTTCGTGATCATGCGTTGGTTCGACATGTCGGCCAATCTCATGAGTCTTGGCGGCCTGGCGATCGCCATCGGCCTCATCGTGGACGCCGCTGTCGTCGTCGTCGAGAACAATGTCGACCGGCTCGGCCGGGCCAGCCACAGCCAGACGCCGCGGCTGCACCACATTTATCAATCGACCGCGGAGGTTGCGACGCCGGTCGCGTCCGGCATTCTCATCATCTGCCTGGTGTTCCTGCCGCTGCTTTCGCTCCAGGGGCTCGAAGGCAAGATGTTCGCGCCGGTGGCGCTCACCATCATCTTCGCCTTGAGTGGATCGCTTCTCCTGTCGCTGACCCTGATTCCGGTCCTCGCGTCGATGGTCCTGAACGTCACGGGGCATCACGAACCGTGGCTGATGCGAATTCTGAACCCCGCCTACAGAAAGGTCCTGGGCTTCGCCCTTCGGCGCCCGCTGCCCATCATCCTGGTCGCAACGAGCGGACTTGTCGCCGCGGCCTTCGCCTATGGCGCTGTCGGCAAGGCCTTCATGCCGACCATGGACGAAGGGGCCATCATCATGCAGACGACGAAGTTGCCGTCGATCAATCTGGCCCACAGCGTCGAGCTTGACCTTCTGCTGCAACGGCAAGTGCTCAAATCGGTTCCGGAAGTCGAGCGCATCGTCACGCGCGTCGGCGCCGACGAACTCGGACTCGACCCGATGGGGCTCAACGAAGCGGACAATTTCCTCGTGCTCAAGCCGCGGGAGCAGTGGCGCGTGCCCGACAAGGAATGGCTGCTGGGACAATTGCGCGAGGCTATGTCCGGTTTCCCCGGCGTCGAATTCGCCTTCACCCAGCCCATCGAAATGCGCACCTCGGAAATGCTGACCGGGTCGCGCGGCAATCTCGCGGTCAAGATTTTCGGACCGGACCTCGACACCCTTTCGACGCTCGCCAACCGGATCAAATCGGTCATTTCCAAGGTCAGGGGCGCCGCCGAGGTGATGACGCCCTCGGCAGGGGCGGTCGATTACTTTCAGGTCAAGCTCGACCGTATGGCGCTCGGACGCGCCAAATTGTCGGTGAATCGAATCGAGGACGAGTTGCGCTCGCTGCTCGAAGGCGCCCCCGCCGGCCTGGTCATCGAGCCCAACCGCCGAACCGGTATTGTCGTCCGCGGCCCGAAGGACCTCCGCGAGTCGCCGGAAGCCTTTGCCGACATGCAGCTGGCGTCGGGCGACGGCGGATTGATCCGCAGCCGGGATGTGGCGCAGCTCTCCAGAACGGCGGGCGCGGTGAAGATCGACCGCGAGGATGGATCGCGCTTCTCGATCGTGCAGACCTATGTCAGCGGCCGCGACCTCGTCGGCTTCGTCGACGACGCCCAGAAGGCGGTGGCGGCGCAGATTCCGCTTCCGCCCGGCTACCGGCTCGTCTGGGGCGGCGAATTCGAAAACCAGCAACGCGCGATGGCGCGGCTCGCCATCGTCGTCCCGATTGCGCTCGGCCTGATCTTCGTCGTGCTCTTCGCCACCCTCGGCTCGATCCGGCAGGCTCTGCTGATCCTGGCCAATGTGCCCTTCGCTTTGGTCGGCGGACTCATCGCGCTGTGGATTTCCGGTCAATATCTGTCCGTGCCCGCCTCGGTGGGCTTCATCGCCCTGCTCGGCATCGCGGTGCTCAACGGCCTTGTGCTGGTCAGCTATTTCAACCAGCTCCTGGCGGCCGGAGCGCCGATCGAGAGCGCCGTGTTCGACGGCGCGCTGCGGCGGCTGCGTCCGGTGCTGATGACGGCCACCATCGCGGCGCTTGGCCTCGTTCCGCTGCTTTTCGCGTCGGGTCCCGGCTCCGAGATCCAGAAGCCGCTCGCGGTCGTGGTGATCGGCGGGCTCATCACCTCGACTCTGCTGACGCTGGTGCTGCTGCCCATCTTTTTCAGACGCTTCGGGGAGGAGAACCGTTCCGCCTCGGATAAATCGCGGAAACCGCAATGGATCACGACCTCTGCAAGCTGAACCTAGTCTTTCCGGTGACGGCGGAAGACCAGATCCTGGATTTCCTGCTCGATTCCCGGCCGGCCCTGCCGGGGTTCACCAGCCTGCGCGTCGAAGGACACGGCGCTGGATTCGAAAACGCCTCGCCGCGCGAAATGGTTCGCGGCCGGATCGAACGACGCCTGGTCTTCATCGTCCTCGACCGCGCGAGGCTGGAGAGCCTCCTCGCCGAATTGCTCGAGCGGATCGCCGTGCCCAATCTCGCCTATTGGGTGGAGCCGGTCGAACAATTTGGACAATTCAAATGAACAGGGCGAACCATCTTCCGATGACCGACGCCTACGCCTTTGCGCGGCGAGAGCGGCCGATTGCGAGCGTCAGCGATATCACGGGGACGCTCGCATGACCCCTCGCGCGCGATTTTGCCTTGTCGCGCTGCTCGCGGCCGCGATCTCGAGCAGCGCCTTGGAAGTCGCGGCGGAGACGATTTCGGGCGCCCTGGGGCGCGCCTATCGAAACAATCCGGAACTCAACGAACAGCGCGCCGCCGTCCGCGCCAGCGACGAAAGCGTGCCGCAAGCCAAATCCGGTTGGCGTCCGAAAATCAACGGGAGCGTCGGCGACGGCCCTCAATATAGCGTCACCATTGGCGATCCGACGTCGCCGGCGAAAGACGTGTCGAAGGCGCCGGCGGCGACCTATGAAGTCGGCTTGACGCAGAACCTTTTCGATGGTGGGCGCACCGCAAATTCCGTGAGCGAAGCCGAAAGCAGCGTGCTTGCGGCGCGCGCGCTACTGCGCCAAACCGAATCGAACACGCTTCAGACTGCGGCGACCGCTTATATGAACGTCATGCGCGACACCGCGATCCTCAACCTGCGGCAGGGATATGTCGAGGCGCTGAAGGTCGAACTGGTAGATGCGCGCGCCCGTTTCGACGCCAATGAGGTAATGTGGACCGACGTCGCGCAAGCTCAAACCTTCCTGGCCGTCGCGCGCGCCGATCTGGCGATGGCGCGATCCAATCTGGAGGCCAACATCGCCAACTATCGTCGTGTGGTGGGAGTCGCGCCCGAGCAGCTGCAGCCGGCGCGTCCCATCGAAAAACTGCTTCCGGGCAGCCTGCGGCTGGCGATCGCGGCCGCGATGGCGCAACATCCGGCGATCATTGGCGCGCTGCATCAGGCAGCCGTCGCCGAGGCCGCGGTCAAGGTCGCCGAAAGCGCCCTGCTCCCGACCGTCGTCGCCCAGGGCGCGGCCCAGCAGCCGACCGACTTCACAGGCCCTCCCGACAATGTCGTTTCCTTCGCGAGCGTCGGGGGCCAGATCAACATTCCCATCTACCAGGGTGGTGCGGAATATGCCGCGATCAGGCAGGCGCGACAACATTTGGCCGAGGCGCGCCTCGCCGTGGAGTCCCAACGGGCAGCCGTCCGCGCGCGGCTTTCCACGGCCTGGGGCCGGCTTGTGGCCGCGCGTGCGACGATCCCCGCCGACGAGGCGACCGTCAGAGCGGACGAATTCTCATTGATGGGCCTGCGCGAGGAGGCCAAGGACGGATTGAGGACAACTCTCGACATTCTCAACGCCCATCAGGCCCTGCTCAACTCTCGGATAAGATTGCTGACCGCGCAATATGACCGGGTCGTTGCGTCCTACGCCGTGATGACGGCGTCCGGCCTCCTGTCGGCGCAGCGTCTCGGCCTTGCCGTGACGACATACGATCCGAGGACTCATTACGATCAGACGAGAGATCGCTTCATCGGCGTCGACACGCCCGATGGCCGCTGACGCAGCCGGCGTGGAACGAAGAATTTCCAGAAGCCCGCGTTCAGCTCGGCGAGGGCGGCGAGATCGTCAGCGTGATCCAACCATTCCAGTTCGCCGGGCGGTTTTCGGCCCAGAATTCCTTGTATGCCTTGAAATTCAGCGAACCCTGCCAGTCATTCACTGGAAAATTGTAGGTAAGCTGCGGACCGACGCCAAAAGCCTGGGAAATATCGCAGCCGTCGAAGGCGCCCGAACCGCTGTCGCAGTTAAGCTGGTGGAAGAAATAGCCGACCACACCCGCCGAGATCTTGTCGTTGAATGTATAGGACGCCGCCCAATCGAAATGGATGTCGACGCCGTCACGGTACTGCGTCGATGGATTGATGAAACTATAGGTAAAGCCGACGACGCCGGAATACTCCCATCCGGTCTTCTGATTGAAATAGGTATAGCCGCCGCCGGCGTCGATCGCCCAATGACCGATCCCGATATTGGAGAACCGGGCGGCGTTGAACAATCCGGCTGGAATATTGAACCCGGCATAGGCGAGAAAGTTGTGCACGCCGGAGGCCCATTTCAGACTGGCCTCCGGCGCAATGTCGCCGAGACCTGAAATCGTGTCGCCGCCCACGCCATATTGCGTATAGGGCTGAACGCCCGAGGGAGTCGAAGCAAATCCCAACCAATGTCCGCCGACCGTCGATGACGACTGCGTCACCTGGGCGGTGACGTTCAAGGCGAGTTGGCCCCAGAGAACGGGATCCTTGAACGTGTAAGTTGGCGAGATATAGCCCTGATAGGCCGTGTTATATTGCGTGGCGTAGGGGATGGCGGCCACATTGGCCGGCAAGGCCCCGAGCACGGGATCCCGCGAGAAAATCCCAGGCGCGTTCATCTGAGCGTTGACATAATAGAACCAGGTCGACACGGACCAGCCCGGAGCGGTCGGGACAGCCGCCATGCTGCCAAACGACCCGGGCACCCAATAGCTGGTTCCACCCTCGTCCGCGAAAGCGGCATGCGGGCCGGCGACCAGGACCGCAATCGCCGTCGCGCACACGCCTCTACGCAAGACCTTGCCCGAATTCATAAATGCCCCCAACTGATCCGCGGCGCGACGATTTTACGCAGCCTCTGTGACGATCAGCCATAGGCCACGGCGACCCGGATCCAAACCGGAATTCCAATCTTTAGAAAACTTCTAATTTGTCTGCCGAACATCAATCGGCGGCGGGCGTATGTCATAACATAAAATGTTTTTTGCAACCCCCTCAAAGCGCTAGCCTGGCTCCCGCGAAAACCAGCGAGAGGGCCAGAAGCGTGCGTAAAACGCGGTCTGGGGCGCGGGCGGCGAAATGGCTTGCGATCATGATTCCCGGAATGGAGCCGAGCAACAGCGAAACCAGCATCGACCAATCGACCGAACCGATCATCCAATGGCCCGCGCCGGCGATCAGGGTCAGGGGAACCGCATGAGCGATGTCCGAGCCGACGATTTGCAGGGTGGACATGCGCGGATAAAGCATCAGAAGAGCCGTGACGCCAATGGCGCCGGCCCCGATCGACGACATGGTGACCATAACGCCAAGCACAACGCCGAGGACCACGGTGAGGGCGCCGATCCTCTCGTCGGACATTTTCTCGAAGAACGGCTGGGTCTTCGCCACCAGCCAGGACCGGAACAGCAGGATGACCGCCGTCAGCAGGAGCGTATAGCCCAGAATCAGGGTAATGGCCCGGCTCGACTGCGACGAGACCACGCCGAAATGCGACAGACTCGCCAGCGTCAGGAGCGCCGCCGGCGCCGAGCCTGCCGCCAGGCGCCGCACCACTTTCCAGTCGATCGAGCCATTGGCGTGATGAACGGCGGAGCCACTGATCTTGGTGATCCCGGCATAGAGCAGGTCGGTGCCCACGGCGACCGCCGGATGGACGCCGAACAGCAGAACGAGCAAAGGCGTCATCAGCGAGCCGCCGCCCACGCCCGTCAGCCCCACCAGCGATCCGACGGCGATCCCGGCGATCGTATAGTGAAACTGGATGAAATGTCCGGCCAACATGGAGCCCCTCCATCTCGAGAAACTGATTAAGTTTGGAAATTATAGCAAATTAGTCAACTGATAATTTGACGCAGGACAGGAGAGCCTGACCGGCTCCACTAAAACATTGGCATTTCGCGCGCTGCGTGAAATATTTGCGACAGGCCGATCCGAAACGAATGGAGGAGCGGGACATGGGCGAGAACGCAAATGGCGACAGACGCGTCAGCGGGCCGCGGCTCTTCGCGATCGTCGGCCCGTTCCAGAGCGGCAAGACCACCCTGCTCGAATGCCTGCTGACCCGGGCGGGCGCGCTGTCGCGCCAGGGCTCGGTGCGCGACGGCTCCTCGGTCGGCGACAGCACCGCCGAGGCCCGCGCCCACGCCGCGAGCGTCGAGGCCAATATCGCCTCGGTCGATTATCTCGGCGACCGCTACACTTTCATCGACCTGCCCGGCTCCGTCGAATTCGCTCACGAGGCGCGCAATGTCCTGCCCCTGTGCGACGCCGCAATCGTGGTCTGCGAGGCGGATGAGCGCAAACTGCCGGCTTTGCGCATAATCCTGCGCGAACTCGAAGATCTTCGCGTGCCGCGCATCCTGTTTCTCAACAAGATCGACCAGACGGCGGTGCGCATACGCGAGATTCTCGCCATGCTTCAGCCGGCCTCGCAAACTCCGCTGCTGTTGCGGCAAATCCCGCTCTGGCAGAACGACATCGTCACCGGCTTCATCGATCTCGCTCTCGAACGGGCCTTCGTCTATCGCGAGCACGCGCCTTCCGTCGTCGTGGACGTGCCGGCGGGCGAGATGCCGCGCGAGAAGGAGGCGCGCTATACCATGCTGGAGCGCCTCGCCGATTATGATGACGCCTTGATGGAAGAACTGATCGCCGACATCGAGCCGCCGCGCGACCAGATTTTCGACGACCTCACCCGCGACCTGCGGGAGGGACTGGTGGCGCCGGTGCTGATCGGCTCTGCGGAGGCCGGTCACGGCGTCACCCGCCTGCTCAAGGCTCTGCGCCACGAATCGCCCGGGCTCGCCAGGCTGCGCGCCCGTCTCCATCTCGCCGACGACGGTCCCGCGCTCGCCCAGGCGGTCAAGACCATCCACACCGCCCATGGCGGCAAGCTCAGTTTCGCCCGGGTGCTGCGCGGTTCGTTCACCGACGGCGCGCTGGTCCGGAGCGGCGCGGGCGAGGATCGCATTTCCGGCCTCTCCCGTCTGATGGGCCTCACGGCGTCGAAGCAGGGCAAGGTCGAGGAAGGCGATTGCGTCGCCTTCGGCCGGCTGGAGCATGTCGCGACGGGCGACGCCTTCGGCGACGCCAAAAACAGCGACCCGGCGCCCGCCGTCGCGGCGGCCGCGCCGCCGCCGCCGACCCATTGCGTCGCCCTGAGCGTGAAGGACCGCAAGGACGAGGTGCGTCTCGCCGCCGCCATGGCCAAGCTCAGCGATGAGGATCCCTCGCTCTCCTTCGTGCAGGACCAGGATGCGGGCGAATTGAAATTATACGGCCAGGGCGAGATGCACCTGCGGGTCGCCCTGGAGCGGCTGGCCGCGCGCTTCGGCGTCACCGTCGAGGCGCGCAAGCCCGGCGTCGGCTATCGAGAGACGATCCGCCACGCGGTGTCCACGCGCGGACGCCACAAGAAGCAGTCCGGCGGCCACGGCCAGTTCGGCGACGTGGCCCTGGATGTCGCGCCTTTGCCCCGCGGCGAGGGTTTTTCCTTCAGCGAGACCGTCCATGGCGGCGCCGTGCCGAGGAATTATTTCGGCGCCATCGAGGAAGGCTGCAAGGACGCGATGGAGAAGGGACCGCTGGGCTTCCCGGTGGTGGACGTCGCCGTGACCCTCACCGACGGCTCCTATCACACCGTCGATTCCTCCGACATGGCCTTCCGCACCGCCGCCCGCATTGGCATGTCGGAGGCTTTGGCCAAGGCCGGTCCGGTCCTGCTGGAGCCGATTCTGAAAGTGGAAATCGCGACGCCGAGCGACGCCCTGTCGCGCGTGACCGCGATCGTTTCCGGCCGGCGCGGCCAGATCCTCGGCTATGACGCAAGGCCGGGCTGGGACGGCTGGGACGTGCTCAACGCCCTGATCCCGGAGGCGGAAATGGACGGGCTGATCGTCGAATTGCGCTCGGCGACGGCGGGCGTCGGCTCATTCACCCAGAAATTCGACCATCTGGCGGAAATTGTCGGCAAGACCGCCGACGCCATCGTCGCCCATCATTATGGCGCGAAGGCCCCGGCGCACTGAACAGGGAGCGGCGGCGTCACTTCTTGAAAGTGTTGCGCTCCGCCTTGCTGAAATTGCTGGCGTCGCCCTCGCGCGCCGCCGCCGCGCGCCATGACTTGCGAATGGCGTCGGATTTCAGCTCCGGCGCCAGCCAGGAGGGCAGGCGCTCCATCTTCTCGCCGCCGCAGGCCGGACAGACAGCTTTGTCGTCCGAACGCATCAGAAGTTCGGATTCCTTCCCGCAATCGGCGCATTTGTAGGAATAAAGCGGCATATGGGTCCCCGGATGAATTTGCCTAAGATTGAAGCAAGTTCCAGGCCAAGGATCGTGCCGGAAGGCAAGGAACGAGCCGGGGAAATGCCCTATAAGACAAATCAATAATAGATCGTCACTATCGCGACCAAATAAGGCCGTCATTACGGCGGTAACGAAGCAATCCGCCACTCAGTCCGCCAAAACACGACGACGGATTGCTTAGATCTGCTCGCAATGATGGCCTCATCGTTCGATTTGAAAGCCGCGTCTCATTCCGCAGCCAAACAGCACTTTTTGTATTTCTTGCCACTACCGCAGGGGCAAGGGTCGTTACGGCCGACATTCTTCAGGGGGTTTTCCGCCGGCGCCTCGGGCAGGTCGTCCTCGTCCACGTCGAAAACGGCCAGGGCGTCCAACGCATCGTCGATCGGCTTGATCCCCCGCTCTTCGAAAAGCTCGCGACGGTCGGCGGCGGCGCGGCTAGCGCGCAGATCGGCCTGGAAATCCTCGAAGGTCAGGACATTCTTCTCCACCAGGCCCTGGCGGAAGGCGCGCGCGACCGACGGCTCCAGTTCGCTCAGGCCCAGCAGCGCGACGCAGCCCTGCCAGCCATACCAGACCGGGTGGTTTTCGCGGGGCTGCAGCGTCTCGAAACATTTGGAAAGAAAAGCCACGGCCTCGTCCATCGGAATCTGGCCATCCGCGGCGATAGCCGAAAAACATTCGAGCGCCGCGACGCGGCCCCAATCGTCGGCCTGCGGCGCCTCGATCAGCTTTTTCAGCCCGTCGAGATCGCCCGGATAAAGGCTGAGCAGGATAGCGGGGAGCGTTTCCGAGGTCGCGTCGCCGATCATATCGTAGAGAATCTCGCGCTCCATCGCCACGGCGAGCAGGGGCGCCCATGCCTCGGTCTCGCGTTTTTCGGCCATGAGATGAAGGCCGAAAAAGACCTTTTCAGCGTTTTCCGGGCTGCGATCGGCGCCCGAGGCGAAAAGGTTCAGCGCTTCGAGGAGCGGCCCCCTCGCCTCGGCCCATTTCTGGCGAAGCGTCATCAAGGCGTCGAGCGGAAAGGTTTCCGCGCCGGAAAGATCGTTCAGAGCGATTTCGACCAAATTCATGGAATTATGCCTTATACCGGAACCCGGACGCTGGCCCGCAGGCCGCCGAGCGGGCTGGTGGAGAGAAAGATTTCACCGCCATGCGAGCGGGCGATGTCGCGCGCGATGGCGAGGCCGAGGCCGGTGCCGCCCTCGTCCTGGTTTCGTGCCTCGTCGAGGCGGACAAACGGCCGGAACACGTCCTCCCGAGCCCCGGCCGGAATGCCCGGCCCGTCGTCATCGATATGAATTTGCAGGAATTTCGTGTCGCATGAGCCTTCGAGACGAATGCGGTCGCCATGGCGCGCCGCATTGTTGAGCAGATTGGCGAGGCAACGCTTGAAGGCGTCGGGCCGCACCGTGGCGACCGGTTCGCCAGAGTAGAGAACTTCCGTGTCATGACCAAGGCGCTCGCCCTCCTGGCGCAAAGTTTCAAGCATGGCCGGAATATCGGTCGGGGCCGCGCCCTCGCCGATGTCGCCGCGGGCGAAGGCGAGATAGGCTTCGAGCATGCGCTGCATTTCATTGACGTCGGCGGTCAGTTCCTCCGCCTCCGCGTCGTCGCCAAGCAGGGCGAGGGAAAGCTTGAAGCGGGTGAGGATGGTGCGCAGATCGTGGCTCACCCCGTTGAGCATGGTGGTGCGCTGCTCCATGGCGCGCTCGATGCGCCGCTTCATTTCCAGGAAAGCATAGGCCGCGCGCCGCACCTCTCGCGCCCCGCGCGGGCGGAATTCGATCTCGCGGCCCTTGCCGAATTCCTCCGCCGCGTCGGCAAGCGCGAGAATCGGCCTGATCTGGTTGCGCAGGAACAGAATCGCGACCGTGATCAGCACGAGCGACGTGCCGACCATCCAGATGATGAAAATATGGGTGTTGGAGGCATAGGCCTGGCTGCGCAGCGCCACGACCCGCAGGATGGCGTCGCCCATGTCCACGCGCACCTCGATGAAATCCGAGCGCCCCACCGTGTCGATCCAGAACGGCAGGTGGATTTGTTTCTGGATCTCGCTCGACATGGCGCGATCGACCAGTGAGAAAAAGGGCTTTGGAAGAGCCGGCGGCAGCGGCCCGGGCGGGAGGATTTCGGCGTCGAGCTTGAGGCGCCGGCGCGCTATGTCCTCCAGCTTGCTGTTGTCGGGATCGAGGCTATGGAAATCGCGATAGATGTCGATCAAAGCGGCGATGTCCTGGGTCACCGCGTTGGAGAGGCGAAAGGTCACCATCTGCCAGTGGCGCTCCATGAAGACCAAAGCCACCGCCGATTGCAGCAGAACCATGGGCAGGATGACGATGAGCAGCGAGCGCGCGTAAAGCCCCTTCGGCATGACCCCCGCGAGCATGCGCGTGAACATCCGCCATAGCCGCAACGCCGGAAAAAAGACCCGCCAGGCCGAATTCATCTTTCGATCGCCAGCTTGTAGCCGAGGCCGCGCACGGTCTGGAGATGCAGGGGATTGGTGGGGTCGGTCTCGACCTTGCGGCGCAGGCGGTTGACCTGCACGTCCACGGTGCGCTCATTCGCCGCGCCACCTCCGCCGCCGAGCGCCTCGCGCGACACCGTCTCGCCGGGCTTTTCCACCAGGATTCGCAGCATTTCGCGCTCGCGTTCCGTAATCCGGATCACATCGTCGCCCTGGCGCAATTCGCCGCGGTCGGGATCGAAGGTGTATTCGCCGAAGCGCACGGCGTTCTTGCCCGGAGCGGTCTGGGCGGGCGCGCGCGGCGCGGCGCGGCGCAAAATCGAAGCGACGCGCAAAGCCAGCTCGCGCGGCTCGAAAGGCTTGGCCATGTAGTCGTCGGCCCCGGCTTCGAGGCCCTTGACGCGGTCCTCGGTGTCGGAGCGCGCGGTGAGCATCAAGATCGGCGCTTCCGCGAGCGGCGTGTTTTCGGCGCGGATTTTCGCCGCGAATTCCACGCCGCTCTGCCCGGGCATCATCACATCGAGAATGATGAGATCGAAATGGAGCCCGCGCAGATGGTCATAGGCGGCCTCGGCGCTTTCCGCGGCCGTCACCCGATAGCCCTCGCCTTGCAGATAGCGTTTCAGCAATTGCCGGATGCGGCGGTCGTCGTCCACGATCAGCAGGTGGAGGGCGTCGTCCGCCAGGGGGTGGAGTTCCGCATCGTTCATCTGGGCTCTCCTGGCGCCTCTCTTGGCGATTCCTTTGGCGCGCGGTCGCGATTTTCCGGGTCCCGCACGGCGGCGAGAAAGGCCGCCGCCTGTGCGCGCGCGCCTTCGGGCAAAGTGGCGAGCGCCCGGGCGAAACGGCGCGATTGCAGCTCCGCCAGCTCCAGCGCCAAAGCCTCGCCCTTCGCGGTCGGAAACATCAGGCGCTGGCGGCGGTCGAGCAGGCCCGGCCGCTGTTCGATGTAATTCTGGTCGAGCAGGTCCTTCAGCACCCGAGACAGGCTCTGCTTGGTGATTTTCAAGAGGTCGAGCAGTTCGGCAACCGAAAGGCCCGGCCGGCGATCCACGAAATAAAGCACGCGATGATGGGCGCGGCCGAAATTATAACGCATGAGCAGACGATCGGCGTCGCCGACGAAATCGCGATAGGCGAAGAAAAAAAGCTCGATCAGGTCGAACATCGGCCCCGAACCCGCCTTAAGCTCGGGGCGCGCGGGCGACGCGCCCCTGCGCTGCAAAGCGTCCGTCATGCGGCCGTCCTCCCGAGCCCGGTCGAAATACGTCAGGTCTATTGACATATTTCAGGTCGGGGTTTAGTCGTCAAGCCTTCCTATCGGGACGATTTCGAGGATTCCGCCATGTCTGTGCTGCCCTTCGACCAACGCGACGGCTATATCTGGATGAACGGCGCGCTGGTCGAGTGGAAGGACGCCAAGCTTCATGTCCTGTCCCACGGCCTGCATTACGCCTCCTGCGTGTTCGAGGGCGAGCGCGCCTATGGCGGCGTCATCTTCAAATCGCGCGAACATTCCGAGCGATTCAAGAATTCCGCCCAGCTGCTCGATTTCGCCGTTCCCTATTCGGTCGAGGAGCTGATCGCGGCCAAGGATCTGGTCGTCGCCAAAAACAACCTCAAGAACTGCTATGTCCGCCCGGTCGCCTGGCGCGGCTCGGAAATGATGGCGGTCGCCGCCCAGCACGCCACGATCCATGTCGCGATCGCGGTGTGGGACTGGCCGTCGATGTTCGACATCGCGACCAAGATGAAGGGCATCAAGCTCGACGTCGCCGAATACCGCCGCCCCGATCCGATGACCGCGCCGTGCCATTCCAAGGCCGCCGGCCTCTATATGATCTGCACCATCTCCAAGCATCGCGCCGAGCGCCGCGGCTATGCCGACGCCATGATGCTCGACTGGCAGGGCCGCGTCGCCGAATGCACCGGCGCCAATATTTTCTTCACCAAGGATGGCGAAATCCACACCCCGATCGCCGACTGCTTTCTGGACGGCATCACCCGCCAGACCGTGATCGGCCTCGCCAAGGCCAAGGGAATCAAGGTCAACGAGCGCCGGATCATGCCGGAGGAGCTTTCGGGCTTCGAGGAATGTTTCATTTGCGGCACGGGCGCCGAGGTCACCCCGGTTTCCGAAATCGGCCCCTATAATTTCGTTCCGGGCGCGATCTCGCGCGGCCTGATCGAGGCCTATACCGACGAAGTCCAGCCCAAGGTGGCGGCGGAAGCCCTGGCCCGATAAGGCGCACCAGCGAAATTTGCATGTGTAAGGCGGCCGTCCGTTCGGGCGGCCGTTTTTCTTTGTCCGGCCCTTGACGGCGTTTATATCTAAGATATATCTTTACCTATCTAAAGCGGAATAGAACATTCCGCTCTGGGTCCGGCGCCGGCCCCATGAAGGAATTGGGCGCGCACCGGCTTTTCATCCACCTCAAAAAGATATATCGGAGATAATACATGCTCGGACAATTCAAGGGCCGCGGCCATGGCTTTCAGCGCGGCGGACCGGAATTCGGCGAAAGGGAACAGGGCATGAGCGAGGGGCCGTTCGGCCGTCATTTCCGGCGCGGCCGCCAGATGTTCGAGGGGGCCGAAGGGTCGCTCGGACGCCATGGCTTCGGGCGCGGCGAGAAGCGCCGGATGTTCGAGGGCGGCGCGCTGAAGCTCGTCTTCCTGGCACTCATGGAGACCGAGCCGCGCCACGGCTATGACCTGATCCGCGAAATCGAAACCCGCACCGGCGGCGCCTATGCGCCAAGCCCCGGCATCGTCTATCCGACGCTTGCTCTGCTGGAGGAAACCGGCCAGATCGAGGCTCAAGCATCCGAAGGCGCCAAAAGGCAATTTCGCCTGACCGAAGCCGGCAAGGCGTTCCTCGACGAAAACCGGACCGAGGCCAACGCGGTTCTGGCGCGGCTCGACGCCGTCGGCGAGCGTGTCATGCCGATGGAGGCCGGCCCTGTCGCCCGCGCCATGAACAATCTGCGCACGGCTTTGCAGCAGCGCCTCGCGGAAGCGGCGGACAAGAAGCTCCTGTTCGAGGTCGCCGACATCATCGACGAAGCGGCCCGCAAGATCGAGCGGCTTTAAGGCGGGCCGGCGCCCGGGCGCCGGTCAACGCTCGCTCTGGCATGCGCCAACCGCTCGAGGTTCTTGGTCAACGCTCGTTCTGGCATGCGCCAACCGCTCGCTAAGCTTGGTCCGCTCGCTCTGGCATACGCCAACGGCTCGCTATTCTGGGCTCCAGCGCTTCAACGCGGCCTCGTCGTCGTCCTTCGCCGCGACCCAGTCTCCCTGACTGCCGTCGGCGCGATGCGTCTTTTTCCAGAATGGCGCGCGGCTTTTGAGGAAATCCATCAGGAACTCCGCCGCCGCGAAAGCCGCCGCGCGATGGGCGCTGGCGCAGAGAACGAGCACGATCTGCTCGCCGGGCAGGATCTTGCCGGTGCGATGGATCACGGTGACGCCGAGCAACGGCCAGCGGCTCTCGGCCTCGTCGACGATGCGGTCGATCTCCTCCTCCGCCATGCCTGGATAATGCTCAAGCTCCAGCGCTTCGAGCGTCCCGGCCTCGTCGCGGCACAGGCCGATGAAACTGACGACGGCGCCGATATCGGCGCGCCCCCGCGTCAGCGCCGCGCTCTCGGCGGCGGCGTCGAAATCTTGCGGCTGGACGCGAACATTATGGCGAGGCATGCGATCTTTGCTTGGCCCGGGAGAGAGGGAAAGGTCTGGCGCAGTTTATAGCCGGCGCATCGCCCGCGGAAAGACCAATTCGGTCGGGATGAAACCAGCAAGGCGTCGCCTCGACCGTCGTTTCGACCACGAGAACCGTTCATTCCTCCGGCCGCGCTCATGCCATGGGCGGCAAAAGAGAGCATGAACCTCCGGGTCATGGGCGCGTATTGGCGCGCTCCATCGCATTCGGATCGATTCCAACAGCCGTCAGCGCCTGATGCAGCGTGGAGAAAATCCTGTCGGCGCCGAGCGCCTCCACGATCCCGTGACGATCGAGATCATTGCGCAGGTCCGCGCTGACGCGGCCCATGACGACTTCGACGTTTTTGGTCGCGAGTTCGGCGAGCAGATCGCGAAGGCTTCGCGCGGCGGAGAAGTCGATATCGGTCAGCGCGCCAGCGTCGATCACGAAATGGCGGATCGGCGACGGCGCCGCGGCGATGAGGTCGCGCGCCTCGTCGGCGAAACGATCGACATTGGCGTAGAACAGATCGGCCGCGAAGCGGTAGACGATCAGGCCCGGCGCCGTTTGCAGGCCGGGCCTTGCCCGCGTCGGCTCCCAGCGTCCGAGGGCGTTAGGCGCCAGGATCGAAATTTGCGGCCGGTAGGAATGCCGGACGTGGCGGACCAGCGACAGCGCGATCGCCAGCAGGATGCCCTGCTCGACCCCGATTCCGGGAACGGCCGCCGCGGTCAGCGCGGCGAGGCGGAACTCGCCGGCGTCCTCCTTCAGAATCGCCTTGAGACCCTTGATGTCCACCATGCCGACGGCGATGGTGAAGACGATGCTCGCCAGCACGCAATGCGGCAGATATTGCAGCGGGCCGGTCAGGGCGACCAGCACGACGGCGACGATCGCGGCGAAGGTCAGCTGCGCGACCTGGCTGCGGGCTCCGGCATTGTCGGCCATCGCGGTCTGGGTCGGGCTGCCGTTGACGACGAAGGCGCCCGTGAGCGCGGCGCCGGCATTGGCCGCGGCGAGGCCGAGAATGTCGGCGTTTTCGTCCACCCGCTCCTTGTGACGCAGGGCATAGACGCGCGAGGTCGCAGCGCTTTGCGCGATGATCATCACGAAACAGGAGCCCGCGACGGGCAGAAGCGCGAGCGTCTCCTGCAAGGACACGTCGGGCCAGCGCAAAGACGGCAGGCCGCCGGGAACCGGGCCGATCAAAGCCACGCCATGGCTGGCGAAATCGAAACCCGCGCTGGCCGCGATCATGCCGAGGACGACGATCATCGCGACCGGGAAATGCGGTGTGAAGCGCTTGCCCAGCAGGATCGCGCCGACAACCAGAACCGACAGGCCAAGATCGAACTGATTGAGCCGCGGCAGGCCGAGCAGGACGTCCCAGAACTGGACGAGCGTGCGGTGGGACTCCGCCTTGACGCCCAGCATGTCGGGCAGCATGGCGACCCCGACCTGGATTCCGACGCCCGTCAGGAAGCCGACCAAAGCCGTGCGGGACAGGAAATCCGCGAGGAATCCCAGCTTGAAAATTCGGGCGAGCAGCAGCAGGAGCGCCGTCAGCAAGGTCAGCATGCCGACGAGCGCCATATATTTCTCGCTTGCCGCCGGCGCCATGCGCGACAGCGAGCTGGAGAAGATCGCGGCGGTGGCGGAATCCGCGGCCACCACCAGATGGCGCGACGATCCGAACAGCGCGAAGCCGACGAGCGGCAGCAGAACGGTATAGAGCCCGGTGACGACCGGCGTTCCTGCGATTCGCGTATATCCGAGAACCTGCGGCGCGTTCATCGAGGCAAGAGTCAGGCCCGCGAAGGCGTCCTTCAAAGCCTCGCGGCGTTTCAGCGGCAAAAGGCCTCCCAGAATGCTGAACCCCATCCCCCTGCGTCCCCCTGCCCCGAGTTACCGCAAGCGAAGCGCAAATTGGGTAGTGTCCTAATTTGATTTCAAGGTGGCGAGTTTCTCGTCAATAATCTCCTTCGCTTTTTGCAGAGCGAGTTCTGGGGTTTTTTCCAGCGGCCCATCATGGATCGGGGGCAGCCCGTCCCCTTCACGGATTTGCGCACGCGCTTTTGGCCGGTGAAGGTAGTAAAGAGCTATGTCATAGAACCCGACTCGAATTTCAATTCTGACTGGCTTTTGCCCTCGCCAGCCTTCGCATGAGAAGGAAAGCCAGGGCCAATTGCAGCCACGCGAGGGCGGATTCGATGGTCGCCTCGAAGTCTTTTGACAGACGGCGCGCGCGATTGATCCAACCGAGCGTCCTTTCGACGACCCAGCGTTTCGGCAGCACCGTAAATCCTTTCACCTCTTTATCGGTTCGCTTGACGACGGTGATGGAAATGCGGCTCGCCTCGAAGGCTGCGCGCTTGGCTTCATCACCCTGATAACCCCCGTCGACGAAGGACATTTTCACCCACGGGCTCTTGCGATGCACGGCCTTCAGCAACGGCGCGAGAGCGTCGCGGTCCTGCACGTCGGCGGTCGTGATCTGGCATTCGATGGGCAGACCGATCGTGTCGACGGCGAGATGGCGCTTGCGCCCCTTGACCTTCTTGCCCGCATCGAAACCACGGGGGCCGCCGGCTTCCGTCGTCTTGACAGATTGGCTGTCGACGACGACAGCCGTCGGCGCGGCCTCACGGCTTTCCGCTTCGCGGGCGTCCATCACGAGAACGCTGATGATTTGCGCCCACACGCCGCTGTCGCGCCACGCGTAGAAGCGGTTTTGCACGGTCGTGAACGGCGGAAAATCCTTCGGCAGATATCGCCATGGGCAGCCGCAGCGGATCAAATAAAACAAGGCGTTGAGAATGATCTGGGCATCTGTCGGCTTGCGTCCGCGCCGTTTGGGCGGCGGCAACAGCGGCGAAATCAGCGCCAGTTCGGCCTCCGACATATCGCTTGAATAGCGCGCCCGAATGACTTCATACTTCGCGCGATCGGCCTCGCTCCACGGCATCGCGAATCTCCCAAAGTTGTTGCAAACCAAGGGAATCAAGGGCCGCGAGGCCGGTCAACCAATTTCAGGTCAGGCTCATAGCCTCGATAGTAATCCACTCTATCAGCCATTCTTAGCCCTCGCCTCTGCCACGATCGCGGCCCTCACCGCATCCGCTGGCGACCTTATGCCGCCCATATGTAGCACGGTAAAGAACCTTCGCTTGTCGCTTCCCTCGATCGGCGAAGACCACGCATAGGCGCGCGTGGCCTTAGGATTGTCGGCGAGGTCGAAGACATGCACGACGCCTTCCCAGACAGTTTGGCCAGAGAAAGTCTCTTTGACCGGAACCGATTGGACATGAATCGCCGTTCCGCCGTGTTGGGATTCAACGGTCAAGCGAAGCTGATAAATATCTTCGTCTTTCATATTGGCCATACCTTCACGGCAAATTCGGCAAGTTCGGCCTGTCGTTTTTCGATTTGTTTTGGTCCCCAAGTTCTTTGTTTTGCAATTTCACTAGTTAATATAAACGGACTTATTTTTAAGATCGGCTTTTTTTCGACAAATGACTTGTTTCCCAAATCGACGTTTTGCCTAGAATTTAGGAGTGCCATGTTTCCGATGCGCTTATAATATGCACTGGCGATATCTGGTTCGATATCCCAATCCTCAGATGGTGTGACGGGCAATACATGCTCAAGATTCACTGCTGATGTGTCCTCATTCGGTAGTAATTGCGGCCGAGTTTCATCCTTAACATATAACTCTAACGCTTTTAGATAATATCTCGCTAGGTTGTTCTTTCGAACAGTCGCGCTTGAAAACGCCCGTTTAAATACTTCATCGTTTGGAACAACCTCAGACATTCTTTCTTTAAGCTGTTTAGCCGTCGTGAGCTCGCCTTTTGTTATTTCACGCGCTCTAGATCCATAATTCTTATCTAAAACGCCACCGCCGCCGCCCCCTGCTATGAGAAAGCGAACGGACCACGATACCATTATTTCAAAGGCCTTCTCGGCCTCTTTGGCTGGAAAATTCCTGGCGACAGCAAGGATTAAAGGCCTTATTTGTTCGCCACCCAATTCATGGCTAATGGTGTAAAGAGAGCCCTTAGCTGTTCGACTAAGTTCATTCCATCGTGGATGATCGCGCGGCTTTAGGATTGCAACGTAATCGGAAGCGTTAGAAGAAAGTGCGGTAATAATTTCAGCCGCCTGACGCTCGCTTTTGACAAATGCTTCCACGGACGATCCAAGATCGCGTTCAGTTGTCGGGCCGTGCTGAGATATCCAAAAATGTCGCACAAACTTTAGAAGCAGTCCGTCTTCTCCCAAACCTTCGATGGTTGAAATCATTTGAATCCAACGCGGGTGAACTTCGGCAAGTCTGTCCTTTGCGAGGTCAAATAAAAAGTTTTTGAGAATATCAAGTTGAGACGCTTCCATTCCGCGCGCATTCAACGTTTCAAACATTTTGAATGCGTTGCCAACCTTACCAGGAACCATGATAATAATTATTTTTGCAGCTTCGCGCAAAAAGTCGATCCAATCGTATAGCCTTGATGCCTTTTCGTTTAACGGAAAAGCTGCAACCATCTTTCGAACATGGTTGGATGCCAGTTTTGCAGCGGCAGCTAATCTATCGTGTGAGTTAAAATGCTGTCCCGCGAAGACCTTTCGTTCTTTTGGCGGCTTCAAAATTGTGGATAGAAAAAAGTCGTGGTCTTCATAATTCAAATAGAATTTTGGACTAAAATCCTTCTTTCTTGGGTCATAGTCTAGGAGAAATGTAGATTGGTATTTTGCTGCCCCTGCGTCGTCTCCAAGCTCAATCAAAAAATCTCTTACAGCAGCAATTAAAATAGATGTTGTTGCAAGCCTTTGCTGTCCGTCAGCGACCTCCCATTGCTTATTGTTTCCGCGCGTCAAAACAATAGTTCCAAGAAAATATATTGTTGCTCCTTCATCAAAAGCGCGATACAAGTCATCGACTAAAGTTTGAACCTCCTCCTCCGTCCACGCGTACGGTCGTTGATTGAGTGGAACGCGCAGAGTTCGTTGAGCGATAGCGTCAGCTATTCCTCGCTCTTCAAAATTTAGCCCTGTAGATGCGTGATCCATTATTTTTCGTCCCGTCTAAGTCTAGCGAACGGAACCTGCCGTCCGGCATCTTCAAGCTCGATACGCGCTGCGCGGCGCAGTCTCTCTCGCACCCATGCTGACAATGGTATGCCTGCCAATTCTGCGGATTCTTCGAAGGCTCGTTTCTCATCGATTTGAAGGCGCAGCTTCATAAATTCAGTTTTCTGCATTCTCGTTTCCCCGTCAAGGCTTATTGTTCCCACAAACGACACACAAAAGCAATTTAAAAGTTGATATGTGTGTTATTTGTGGGTACATTTTTGTTATTGAAGGAGATCGAAATGAACCGCATTTCCCTCGCTCGCCGCACTCAGATCATCGGGGCCTTGGTCGAAGGCAATTCGATCCGTTCAACGGAGCGAATGACCGAAACGCATCGCGACACGATCATGCGGCTTATGGTCGAGGTCGGAAACGGCTGCGCCAAGCTCTTGGATGAAGAAATGCACGATTTGCCCTGCAAGCGTATCCAGGTCGATGAAATCTGGGCCTACGTCGGAAAGAAGCAGCGCCAAGTCAGTAAGGACGACGACAAGACGCGCGTTGGCGATCAATGGACCTTCGTCGCCATTGATCCAGATACGAAGCTGATCCCGTCCTATTTGGTCGGCAAGCGGTCGAAGTCCAACGCTATCGCGTTCATGACTGACCTCTCCGAGCGGCTGGCAAACCGCGTCCAGATTTCATCCGATGCGCTCAGCTCCTATGTTGACGCTGTTGAGCAGGCTTTCGGCGCGGACGTGGACTACGGGCAGGCAGTTAAATTCTACGAAGCCGAGCCCATTGGCCCCGGTCGCTACAGCCCTCCCAAGGTTGGGCGGTCGGAACGGACGGCTATCGCTGGCGCGCCGGATCGTGCCCATATCCCCACCAGCATGATTGAGCGTCAAAACCTGACGATGCGAATGAGTATGCGCCGGTTCACTCGCCTGACGAATGGCTTCTCAAAGAAGGTCGAGAACCATCGCGCGGCGGTTGGACTGCATTTCGCTCATTACAATTTTGTCCGGCTCCACAAGACGCTCAGGACTACGCCAGCGATGGCGGCGGGTGTAAGCTCGCGCCTGTGGTCATTGGAAGAGTTGGTCGAGGCGACGACGAAGTGAGGAGACGGTCTATGCAAGCAAGTGACTCAATCATAGAGTTTAAGATAAATAAGCATCCATCTGGAACCTATTCCTTGGACTACAGACCAATTTCGTCCGGCATGTTTTTAATGCCGGACGAAATTGATTTGAAGGCGTGCGGAGACGAAGCCCGCTTTTACCGCGCGGTTGTCGGTTGGATCGCTCGGGCCGCCGAGGAGGGAAAAAGGGTGCGACTGCTGTACCCTCTACCAGAGGCAAATTAGGACACTACCCAATCGCGCGGCCATATCGTGGCGATGACCGGCGACTGCGTGAACGACGTCCCGGCGCTGAAACAGGCGGATTGCGGCACCGCGGTGTCCGGCGCGACCGACGCGGCGCGCGGCGCGGCCTCCCTCATCCTCACCGCGCCGGGGCTTTCGGTCATCAACAGCGCCATCGACGAGGCGCGGCGCATCTTCGGGCGCATCACCAGCTATACGATCTATCGCGTCGCGCTGACGATGGACATCATGTTCCTGGTCGTGCTGTCGTCGATCTTCCTGAATTTCCAGCCGCTGACCGCGATCATGATCGTCGTCATCTCCCTGCTCGACGACGTTCCGATCATGGCCATCGCCTATGACAAAGTCCGCGTCAGCGAACGGCCCATCCGTTGGCAAATGCCCAAGCTCCTGGGCGTTTCCGCGACGCTCGGCTTCTTCTCGATCGTTCAATCCTTCGGCCTGCTCCTGGCCGGTTTCGAAATCCTCGGCCATTCGGCCCACAGCGCCGCCTTCGGCCTGACGAGCACGGCCCAGTTGCAAACCATGATGTTCCTCCAGCTTGTCGCCGGCGGCCATCTGCTGCTGTTCGTGACCCGCACCGAACGATGGTTCTTCGAAAGGCCTTTCCCGGCCGCGCCCCTGTTCTGGGCGATCGTGGCGACCCAGGCGCTTGCGGTCGCGATCTGCGCCGTCGGCTGGCCGGTTCACCCGATCTCCTGGACCCTGATCGGCTTCGTCTGGGCCTATAATATCGTCTGGATGCTTTTGATGGGCGCGATCCGGATCGCGGCGGAAAAGTTCCTCGATTACGATACCTTGCGCCATCGCAGGAGCATCAGGATGTTGAACCGGTCGCTCCGTTCACGCATGGCCGAATCCATGCGGGCGGCCCGCAGGTCTTAAGGATTCGCCCTCAGCCCCCGGTCATCGGCGGGAAAAAGGCGATTTCCCGCGCGCCCACGACGCTTGCCTCAAGCTTGGCGTGTTTCTTGTCGATCGCGGCGCGGACGATTGTGTCGGCGAAGGTCGCGGCATAGGCCTCGTCGCGGGCGGCGAGCCAGGCGATCAGTTCGGCGATGGTGCGCACCTGCGGCGGCAAATCGACCTCTTCGGCATTCTTGCCGATGCGCTCGCGCAGCGAGGCGAAATAGATGAGCCTCATTCCTCGACCACATATTTGATGCCGGCGCGGAAATAGTCCCAGCCGGTATATAGCGTCAAAAGCGCGGACAGCCACAACAGGCCGAGGCCGATGCGCTCGGTGCCGGGCAACACGACCTCCCCCGCCCGGCCGGCGATGAGAAAGCCGAGCGCGATCATCTGCATGGCCGTCTTCCATTTGGCGACCCTGCTCACCGGCACCGACACCTTCAGCTCGGCGAGAAATTCGCGCAGGCCGGACACCAGGATTTCGCGGCAAAGAATCACGATGGCCGCCCATAAGGACCAGCTCTTGATCGTGCCGTCGGCGACGAGAATCAGCAAAACCGCCGAGACCAGAAGCTTGTCGGCGATCGGGTCCAGCATCCGCCCCAAGGCCGATTGCTGCTCCCAGGCGCGGGCGAGATAGCCGTCGAAGAAATCGGTCACCGCCGCGACGACGAACAGCCCAAGCGCGGTCCAGCGCAGGGTGAAATTGTCCGGCCAGAACAGGCAGGCGACCACGGCCGGAACGATCAGGACCCGGCCGAAGGTGAGGATGTTCGGCAGGTTCAAGGCGCGGCGGGAGCCGGAGCGGGCGTGGCTGAACGACATGGCGGGAGGGAAGCTTTTTAAGCGCGCCGCGTCAAGGCGCTTCACCCCTTTTCGTGGAAATGATCGAACACCAGCTTCGCGGTGGCGGCGGAAAGGCCCGGCGTTTTTTCGAGATCGGCCAAAGCCGCCGCCGCCACGGCCTTGGCGGTGCCGAAAGCCTGGAGCAGCGCCCTTTTGCGCGCCGGACCGACGCCGGCGATCTCGTCGAGCGGGTTTTTGGCGAATTCCTTCTTGCGCCGCGCGCGATGCGTGCCGATGGCGAAGCGATGGGCCTCGTCGCGCAGGCGCTGGACGAAATAAAGCGCGGGATCGCGCGGCGCCAGTCTGAACGGCTCGCGCCCGGCGACGAAAAAGCTCTCGCGGCCGGCGTTGCGGTCGGCGCCCTTGGCGATGGCGGCGAGGGTCACGCCGGTCACGCCCAGATCGTCGAGCACGGCGCGCACCGCGTCATATTGGCCGCGTCCGCCGTCGATCAGGATCAGGTCGGGGGCCTGGGGAAAGGCGTCGGGATCTGACGCGTCCGGCGTTTCCGCCTCCTTGAGCAGGCGGGCGAAGCGGCGCGACAAGACCTCGCGCATCATGGCGTAATCGTCGCCGGGCGTGACCGGGCCCTTGATATTGAAGGTCCGGTAATGGGTCTTCATGAAGCCGAGCGGGCCGGCGACGATCATCGCGCCGATTGCCGAACTGCCCATGATGTGGGAATTGTCATAGACCTCGACCCGGCGCGGCGGCTTTTCCATGCCGAAGGCGGCGCCGAGCGCCTCCAGGAGTTTCATCTGGCTGGCGCTGTCGGCGAGCCGCCGCCCCAAAGCCTCGCGGGCGTTGTTATGGGCGTCCACGACCATTTCCCGCTTCTCGCCGCGCTGCGGGACGAGGATCTCGACCCTGTGCTCCTGGCGCTCCGACAGGGCCTCCGCGAGCCAGGCCGCCTCGTCGATGGCGTGAGAGAGCAGGACCAGTTTCGGCGCCGGCCGCTCGGCGTAAAACTGGCCGATGAACGAGCCGAGCACCTCGCCGGCCGAAAGACTCTTGTCGGCGCGCGGGAAATAGGCGCGATTGCCCCAGTTCTGGAAGGCGCGATAAAAAACCGCCTCGACGCAGAACTGCCCCGCCTCCTCATGGAGGGCGAAGACGTCGGCCTCCGCGACCGTGCGCGGGTTGATCCCCTGCTGGCCCTGGATCGCAGCCAGCGCGGCGATGCGGTCCCGCAGCCTTGCGGCGCGCTCGAACTCCAGCTCTTCGGCGGCGGCGTTCATCTCCTCGGCCAGGCGCTCGCGCACGGCGCGGGATTTCCCGGCGAGGAAATCGCGCGCCTCGCGCGCCAGTTCATCGTAATTTTCCGCCGAAACCTCCCCGGTGCAAGGGCCCGAGCAGCGCTTGATCTGGTAAAGCAGGCAGGGCCGCGTGCGATTGTCGAAGAAGGAATTCTCGCAGGAGCGCAGAAGAAAGGCGCGCTGCAGAACGTTCAGGGTGCGGTTGACCGCCCCGACATTGGCGAAGGGCCCGAAATAATCGCCTTTCCGGCTGCGCGCGCCGCGATGCTTGGCGAGCTGCGCGCCGCGCTCGTCCTTCGTCAGCAGGATATAGGGAAAGCTCTTGTCGTCGCGCAGCAGCACGTTGAAGCGCGGCTTAAGCTGCTTGATGAGATTGGCTTCGAGCAGCAAAGCCTCGACCTCGGTGCGGGTCGAGACGAAAACCATCGACTCGGTAAGGGCGATCATGCGCGCAATGCGGTTGGCGTGGCCCGTCAACCGCGTATAGGAGGCGACGCGCCTGCGCAGGCTCTTGGCCTTGCCGACATAAAGCACCGCGCCGTTCTCGCCGATCATGCGATAGACGCCCGGCCCCATCGGGGCGTGCTTCCAATGTTCGTGGATCGCGCGCAGGCCCCGCTTGAACAAGGATGCGGCGGGCTCGGCGTCGAGATCGAGCTCGACGCTCGAGCTCTCATCGACCGCTTCTTGGGCGAAATCCGCGGCCGGCCCGGCGTCGTCCGCCGCGCCGGGCTCGAAGATTCCCTGCGGCGGCGCGTCAATGGGGTTTTTCAAGCGACTCATGGCGCCAATCCAAGCGGGATTTCCGAAAAGTGGTGACCGGTTTTCGGACAAAAATCCTGCTAAATCAAAAGAATCTAAGCATGAATTCGTTGGCGAGCCAACGAATTCATGCTTAAGCGCGATTTCCGAAAAGTGGCATAGGCCTGTCGCTGTCGCGCGCGATCATCGATGGCCAAGGCGGGAGGGCCCGACGGAATCGCGGCAGGCTAGACCTTCGCCTCATTTGCGGCTAGCTATGACGTTAATGAATCGTCAATAATCGACGGGGCGAGACTTCATGGCGGCATTTTCGGCGGTTCTTCGCGGCTTGCTCCCCTTGGCCGGCGTGGGCGCAGTCGCGCTCCTGCTCTCGGGCTGCAACGATCACGTCAGCCCCGCCGCCGTCTCGGCGCAAGACGCCCAGATCGTCCCTTCGGGCTACAGCCCTCGCCCCGCGGCCCTGGCGGTGGTCGGAATTCACGGCGCGCCCTCGCCGCTCGAAAATCAGTTCATGGCCTATTTCGACGCCGACGCGGCCAAGGCGGACGTGGCGCTGACCAATCCGGCCGGCGCGCGCTATCTGGCCAAGGGCTATCTCGCGGCGATTCCGGTCGATGGCGGCGCCCGGCTGACCTATGTCTGGGACATTTACGACCACCACGACCATCGCGCGCAACGCCTGAACGATGAAATCGCGCTGCGCGGCTCGGCCCAGGATCCGTGGCAACTGGTTGATTCCGCCGCCCTCGCCGCGCTTGCCGGGCGCAGCGCCGACGAACTCGCGGCCTATCTCTCCAACACGCCCGAGGCGCTTGCCGCCGCGCATGATGCGGCGGTCACGGCGCAGAACGCGGGCGACGCCGCCAAAGCCGTCGCGGCGCCGGCGGCGCCCGCCACGCCTGCGCGGCAGGCTTTGTCCTATGCGGCGGATCGCTGAGCGCGCCAGCCGTCTTTGACAAAATCACGACGAGCTTCGGCTGTCGTATTGTTCATTGCTCCCCCCCCTGCTAAGACGCCCGCGCAATCGGACCTGGCAAGGGCTGCGTAATGGCTGGGACAATGAAAATTCTGGCGGGCAATTCGAATCGGCCCCTGACCGAAGCGATCGCCGCCTATCTCGGCATGCCTTTGACGAAATGTCAGGTGCGGCGCTTCGCCGACATGGAGATTTTCGTCGAAATTCAGGAAAATGTGCGCGGCCAGGACACTTTCGTCGTCCAGTCCACCTCCGCACCGACCAATGACCATCTGATGGAGGCGTTGATCATGATCGACGCCTTGCGGCGCGCCTCGGCGCGGCGCATCACCGCCGTCATCCCCTATTTCGGTTACGCCCGGCAGGACCGCAAACCGGGCCCCCGCACGCCGATTTCCGCGAAACTGGTCGCCAATCTCATCACCCGCGCCGGGGCCGACCGCGTCCTCACCGTCGATCTCCACGCCGGACAAATCCAGGGCTTTTTCGACATCCCGACCGACAATCTGTTCGCCGCGCCGGTTCTGGTGCGCGACATTCAGGCGAACTCCAATCTCGCCAATGTCATGGTGGTGTCGCCCGATGTCGGCGGCGTGGTGCGCGCCCGCGCTTTCGCCAAGCGCATCAATGCGCCGCTGTCCATCGTGGACAAGAGGCGCGAGCGCGCCGGCGAATCCGAAGTCATGAACATCATCGGCGACGTGAAAGGCAAGAGTTGCATTCTGGTGGACGACATCGTCGATTCCGGTGGCACCTTGTGCAACGCCGCCGACGCCTTGATCGAGGCGGGGGCGGCGGATGTGCGGGCCTATATCACTCATGGCGTGCTCTCGGGCGGGGCGGTGGCGCGCATCTCGTCGTCGCGGCTCAAGGAACTGGTCATCACCGATTCGATCCTGCCGACCGAGGCGGTTCGCGTCTCCAAAAACGTCCGCGTCATCAGCATCGCCCCATTGATCGGCGAAGCGATCGCGCGCACCGCCAAGGAAGAAAGCGTCTCCAGCCTGTTCGATTGAGGGGCGCCCTTCCCGCTTCGCCACCGCCCGAAAAGAGAGCGCCGCATGACTTTCGAGACCGATCTCAAAACCATCATCCGCACGATTCCCGATTATCCCAAAAAGGGAATCATGTTCCGCGACATCACCACCTTGCTCGGCGACGCCCGCGCCTTCCGGCGCGCGGTGGACGAGCTGGTGCAGCCCTTCGCCGGCCGCAAGATCGATCAGGTCGCCGGCATGGAGGCTCGTGGATTCATTTTGGGCGGCGCGGTGGCCCATCAGCTCTCGGCCGGCTTCATCCCGATTCGCAAGAAGGGCAAGCTGCCCCATCTGACGGTCTCGGTCGCCTATTCCCTCGAATATGGCGTGGACGAGATGGAAATGCATGACGACGCTGTGAAATCGGGCGAAAAGGTCGTTCTGGTGGACGATCTGATCGCCACCGGCGGCACCGCCGAAGGCGCTGTAAAACTGTTGCGCCAGAAGGGCGCCGACATCGTCGCCGCCTGTTTCGTGGTCGACCTGCCGGAACTCGGCGGCGCGCAGAAAATCCGCGATCTCGGCGTCCCGGTGCGCTCGCTGATCGCCTTCGAGGGGCATTAGAGCGTTTTACGACCATATCGACGCAATCTGTTCGTTTTCGGGGAGACGATCCGGCAAGCGCGCGCCGAAGAGCGCATTGTGGATGCGGTCGAGGCGCGCGCGTCGCCGGGCGTCCGCCGAAAGCGAACCCTTCGGGCCGGGGGCTTTCGCGGCGTCGGCCGGCTCGGCCGTGTCCCCGACACGGCCGTCGCCACCCTCCTGGCCACGGCGCGAAATCCCCTCGGCGGATTGCGTCGATATGGTCGTAAAACGCTCTAACGCCAGCCTCGCGCAATCCCGGCGCGCTATGCAGATCAAACGCTGGCGCCGCAATCCCGGCGGCGCGGGAAACATGACGCGCCGGATGAAGACAAGCCTGTTCCTCGCCATCGCAATTGCCATGACCTCTGCTTCGCCGGCGCCTGCGCTGGCGACCGAAGGCTGCCGGATCGGCGATATCTGCGTCATGCGGAGCCCTTTGTTCGGCTGCAAGGACGCGAGCCTCATCAAGCGCTGGATCGACCTTTACGTCGATCAGGACCGCGAGACGGCGGAAAAATTCATCGACGATCAGGTCGCCGCGGGGCAATGCGCCCGCTTCCGGACCGGCGACAAACTGCGCCTCGTGCGCTATCTCGGCCTGCGCCGGCTGGTCGTGAGCCGGCCAGGCGAGAGCCAGACCTTTATCATGCTGCTGAAGTGAAATAAGCTCCCGGCGTCGCAGCCTCGGAGCCCGGCACATGAAAAGAACCCCGATTTTCGCCGCCGCGGCCGCCGCGCTGACCGTCGCCCTTCCCGCCTGCGCGGCGAGCGCCTCGGCCCGGACCGAGGCGGTGCGTCTGGTCGCCGAAGCCGACGCCTGGGGCGGATTTTGCGTCAATTGGGGCCTGGACCAGGCCGCCGCCGACGCCTTCCTGCGCGCCAACCACGCCGTCATTCGCGGCGATCACCGCGCCGTTTACGGATTCGCTCATGCAAGCGCCCATGCGCAGGGCATGGCCTATCATTGCGCGCCGGCCGCCTGCAACCATGCCCTCGACGGGTTCGGCCCCTATGGCCGCATCGTTCCGGGCCTGCTTCGCCAGCGGTCGCCCGGCCTGTGACGCCAGCCGGTCCCGCCATGTCGAGCACGCTCTGCGTCATCGTCAAGAACGAAGCGCCCTATCTCGCCGAATGGGCTTTGTTCCATCGCATGATTGGCTTCGACCGCATCGTGGCTTACGAGAACGACAGCGACGATTCCACTCCCGAAGTCCTCGACCGGCTGAAAAAGGCGGGAATCATCGACGAGCACAATCCATGGCGCAATGTTCCCGACTCGCCGCAGTTCCGCGCCTATGTCGACGCGACGTTGAAATGCGCGACCGACTGGATCATGTTTCTCGACGCCGACGAATTCCTCAACATAAAATCGCGCGCGCCAGTCAATTCCTTTCTCGCGGGCTTCGCGCCGGACATTTCCTGCGTTGCGGTGAACTGGCGCATTTTCGGCTCGTCCGGCCACAAGACTTTCGAGCCCGGCCTGGTGCTGGAGCGTTTTTCGCACGCCGCCTCGGCCCGGGCGGACGTCAACCGCCACGTCAAATGTCTCTTCCGGCCGCGCTGCGCGACCAATGTTCACATGCACGCCCCAACCATCGCGGTCGGGCGCTCGGCGCTCGCCTCGGGCGCGCCTCTCGCCATGGCGACTCACGGTCTTTCCGACGAGCTGGACTGGTCGGCCGCGCAGGTGAACCACTATTTCGACAAGTCCTATGAAGAATACGCCGCTAAGCGCCGGCGCGGGATCGCGCGGGTGGCCAATGCCGACCCGCTGAAATTCACCAAATATACCGACGAGATGTTCCGCGCCCACGACCTCAACGACGAGGCGGACCACAGCCTGTCCTGGGCCATCCCGGAACTCAAGGCGCGGCTTGCGGTCTTTGCGAAGATTTGATTTGCCTTCTTTGCGATGGGTCAATCCGGCGGCAAAGCTCGCGGCGCTAGGCTCTTCACGCTGGAACAGGGAATCTCATGGAGCCGTTGCTCGCCTCGCCATTGCGCAATCTGGTCGCGGGCGTCACATTCATGCTCGTCGTCGGCCTGGCGGCCGCGCTTGCCTATATTGCCGCCGGATGGAGCGTAAGCGACGCATTCTACATGGTGGTGCTGACCATTTACTCGGTCGGTTACCGCGAGGTTCATCCGGTCGATACGCCGGCCCTTCGCGCCATCACCGAAATTTTGATCATCGTCGGCTGCACCGGCATGATATTCCTGACCGGCAGCATGTTCCAGCTGATCGCCGCCAGCCAGCTTCAACAGTTTTTCGGAACGCGACGCATGCAGAAAGAGATCGACAAGCTTTCCAGTCACGTCGTCATCTGCGGATTCGGCCGGATCGGGCAGATGCTGTGCCATGAACTCAAGGCCGGCCACAGCCCTTTCGTCGTGATCGACCATAGCGAGGAGCGCGTCGCCGCCGCTCGCAAGGCCGGCTATCATTTCATCCAGGGCGACGCGACGGACGAGGAGACCATGCGGCAGGCTGGCGTGATGCGGGCGCGGGCGCTCGCCACCGTTCTGCCGGAGGACGCCGCCAATGTCTTCATTACCCTGAGCGCGCGCAACCTCAATCACGACCTGACGATCATCGCACGCGGCGAACTGCCCTCGACCGAAAGCAAGCTGATCCATGCCGGCGCCAATCGCGTTGTCCTGCCCGCCCGAATCGGCGCCGAGCGCGTCGCCGAGCTTCTGCTGCATCAGGACGTGGCGCGGCTGATCTCCAGGGCGCGCGGCGGCAATCTCGACCGGCTCGCCTTCGACCTCCAAGGTTTGGGACTCGACATCGAGGTTGCGACAGTCGAGGCCGGCAGCCGCTGCGCCGGCCTGACGGTCGAACGCATCGAGCAACTCGGCGCCGGCGCCTTCCTGGTGGTGGCGCTGGAAAAAAAGGACGGCGCAACCCTCCTGCAACCCGATCCCGAAACTCTGGTTCGCGGCGGCGACAGCCTCGCCGTGGTGCGGCGGCCGGAAAAGTCGCAGAAAATCGAGGAGCTTTTCGGCGCAACCGCCGTGGCGGCCGGCCCCGCGTCCTGATCCCGCAAGCCTTGACGCAGCGGTTGCGCGCCGGCGCGAAGCAGGGAATTATGGCCGCGCGGACGATAAGGCGACGGGGCTCACGAATGGCGCGTTGGGGCGGATTGGCGGGCGCGATTTTGCTCGCGCTGGGCGTGGCGGGCGCGGCGAACGCGCAGCAGAAAGTCGTCAATGTCTATAATTGGACCGACTATATCGGCCCTCATGTCATTCCGGGCTTCGAGAAAGAGACCGGAATAAAAGTCAATTACGACACCTACGACCAGAACGAGACGCTGGAGGCGAAACTTTCGGCCGGCAATTCGGGCTATGACGTCGCCGTTCCCACCTTCACGCCCTTCCTCGTGCGCGGCGCGAAAATCGGCCTCTACCAGACGCTGAACAAGTCGCTGTTGAAGAACTGGGGCAATCTCGACCCTGAAATCTTGCAGCTTATGGCGAAATCCGATCCCGGCAACAAATATGCCGTTCCCTGGATCGTCGCGACGGATGGAATCGCGGTCAATATCGAGAAGGTCAAGGCGATCATGCCCGACGCCCCGTTCGACAGCTACGACCTGATCTTCAAGCCGGAAATCCTCGACAAATTCAAGGATTGCGGCGTCGAGATGATCGACAGCCCGACCGACGAGCTGCCGGTGATCCTGAACTGGTTGAAGCTCGACCCCAATTCCGAAAATCCCGACGACATCAAGCGCGCCGCCGCGGTCATGACCTCGATCAGGCCCTCGATCCGCAAATTCGAATCTTCGGGCTATATCAACGATCTCGCCAATGGCGACATCTGCATCGCCTTCGGCTACTCGACCGACATCAAGATCGCCGCCAAGCGCGCGAAGGAGGCGAAAAAGCCCTTCCACATCGAATATATCATCCCCAGGGAAGGGACGTTGCTCTATCTCGACGCGCTCGCCATTCCCGCCGGCGCGCCTCATGTCGCCGACGCCCACGCCTTCATCGATTACGTCATGCGCCCCGACGTGATGGCCGACACCGCCAATACGGTCGGCGGCCGCAGCGGCAACGCCGCCGCCCTGCCCTATATTCTGCCCGAGATCGCCAAGGATCCGACGATCTATCCGCCGCCCGAGGTCAGAAAGACCTTTTTCGTTCTGACCGTAACCAGCCGCCAGACCGAAAAGCTGCGCACGAGGCTGTGGACCAAGATCAAGACGGGCCTTTGATGATCCAGGTCGAGGGCCTGACCAAGAAATTCGGCCGCGACATGGCGGTCACGGGGGTCGATCTGGCGATCGCGGCGGGCGAGTTTTTCGCGATCCTCGGCGGGTCGGGCTCGGGCAAGACCACTTTGCTGCGGATGATCGCGGGCTTCGAGCGGCCGGACAAAGGGCGCGTCCTGATCGACGGCGCCGACATGACCGACGCGCCGCCGCATCGCCGCCCGGTCAATATGATGTTCCAGTCCTATGCGCTCTTTCCTCATATGAGCGTGGCGAAAAACATCGAATTCGGCCTGCGCCAGGAAGGTTTGCGCGGAGCCGAGCTGCGCAGGCGCGCCGACGAGGCCCTCGATCTCGTCGTCATGCGCGATTTCGCCGACCGCAAGCCCCACCAGCTTTCCGGCGGCCAGAAACAGCGCGTCGCTCTGGCGCGGGCGATCGTCAAAAGGCCGAAGGTTCTGCTGCTTGACGAGCCTTTGTCCGCGCTCGACCGCAAATTGCGCGAAACGACGCAAATGCATTTGCTCGAGGTGCAGAAGAGAACCGGCGTCACCTTCGTCGTCGTCACCCATGACCAGGATGAGGCGATGACCCTCGCCTCGCGGGTCGCGGTGATGAACGCGGGACGCATCGAACAGGTCGATACGCCGCGTGCGCTCTATGCCCGGCCCGCCAACCGTTTCGTCGCCGGCTTCGTCGGCGCGACCAATCTGCTGCCCGCCCGCGCGAGCGGCGAAGGCCTTCTCGGCGAGGGCGTGCTGACCTTTCTCGCCCCGGCCGCGCCGGTGCTCGGCGTGGGGGTGTTCTGGGCCTCGATTCGTCCGGAAAACATCACCATCGCCCGGCGCGCGAATTGCCTGCCGCGCGCCAATGCGGAGCATGGCGCGGTCGAGGCCCTTTCCTATTATGGCGACCACACCGTCTATTTCGTGCGCGCCGAGGGCGGCGCGCTGTTGCGCGCGGCGCAGTTCAACGCCGTCCACGGCGGTCCGGGCTTCAAGATCGGCGACGCCGTGAGCGTCTGCTGGCCGCCCGAAGCCATCACGGTGTTGCGGGCATGAGCGGCGGCGCGGACAACAAGGCAAGCGGTTGGCGTACGCCAGAGCGAGCATCAAATAAGGCCTTTCCCTCGGCGGTCCTGCCCTATGCGTGGCTCGTCGCCTTTTTCCTCGCCCCGCTCCTGGTGTCGCTGGCGATCAGCCTCACCCATGCGTTGGACAGCGTTCCGCCCTACAGCAATCCGCTCGACTGGCGCTCGCTCAATCCCGACAATTACCGCTCGATCCTGAGCGACGATCTTTATGCCGTCGCTCTGCGGAACTCCGTCCGCATCGCCGCGACCACCGCCCTGCTTTGTCTGGGCTTAGGCTATCCCATGGCCTACGCCATGGCGCTGGAGCCGCCGCGCCGCCGCCAGATCCTGCTGATGGCCGTCATCCTGCCCTTCTTCACCTCGTCGCTGATCCGCACCTATGCGATGATCAATCTCTTGAAGGAGACCGGGCTCATCAATCAGGCGCTGATCGCGCTCCATCTCGTCGATCCCGCCCATCCACCCAGCATTCTCTATACCGATTGGGCGGTGCAGATCGGCATGGTTTATAATTACCTGCCCTTCATGGTGCTGCCGATCTACGCCAATCTGGTCAAAATCGACTGGACGCTCGCTGAAGCCGCGCGCGACCTCGGCGCGCCACAATGGAAGGCATTTTCCCGCATCATCCTGCCCCTGTCCTGGCCGGGGGTTCTGTCGGGCGTTCTGCTCGTCTTCATTCCCGCCTGCGGCGAATATGTCGTGCCGACCCTGCTCGGCGGCCAGAATTACGTTATGCTGGGCACGCAGCTCTCAAACGAATTTTTCCAGAACCGCGACTGGCCGACCGCCTCGGCGGTGGCGATTCTGCTGCTGGCGATTCTCGTCGTCCCGCTCCTTGTCCTGCAATGGATCGCGCGCCGGCTGGAGGGCGCGTCGTGACCGGGCCCGGCATTTTTCGCCGTTCGATGCTCGCGCTCGGCCTCGCGTTTCTTTATGCACCGCTGGTCCTGGTGGTGGTCTATTCCTTCACCGCTTCGAAACTCGCGACCGTCTGGGCCGGTTTTTCGACGCGCTGGTATGTCGAACTCGCCTCGGACACGGCGCTGCTCGGCGCCGCCTGGCTCAGCCTGAAGCTCGCTTTCGTCACAGCGACCCTCGCCCTGGCGCTCGGGACGCTCGCTGGTTTTGCGCTCGCCCGCTACAAGCGTTTTTTCGGCCGAACCCTGTTCGCCGGCCTGGTGTTCGCCCCGCTCGCCATGCCGGAAATCGTCATGGCGATCTCGCTTCTGCTGCTGTTCGTCAATATGGGCGAAATTCTTGGTTGGCCGTCCGAGCGAGGTTTTTGGACCCTGGTCGTCGCCCATGTCAGCTTCGCTCTGTCTTATGTCGCGGTGATCGTCGCGGGAAGGCTTTCCGATTTCGATCCGACCATCGAAGAGGCGGCGCTCGACCTCGGCGCCTCGCCGCTCAAGACGTTTTTCGCGATCACTCTGCCGGTGATCTCCCCGGCGCTGGCCGCCGGCTGGCTGCTCGCCTTCTCGCTCAGCCTCGACGATGTCGTGACCAGCCAATTCGTCTCCGCGCCCGGCGCGACGCCGCTGCCCGTGGTGGTGCTCGGCAGCGTCAAGCTCGGCGTCAGCCCCAAGATCAACGCCATAGGCGCCATCTTTATCGCCATTTTGTCACTGGCGACGCTCGCCGCTTATTTCTGGCAACGGCGACGGGAGGAGCTTGAAACGCCTCAGAGGCTGCCTCGAAACTAACAGTAGCTTGGACAGCGCCGTCATTGCGCGCTTTGACCTCACCACATCCGAACGCTCACGGTCCAGGCGGGAACACCTGATTGCTGAAGGGCGAGGACGTCGGCACCCGGATTTTGATGAAGCCTTTGGCGGCGGCCTTGTGGCAGGAATTACAGGCCTCGGTCAGGCGGCCGAAGGATTGCAGGAAGGCGGTCGCGTTCCTGGCCTTGATGGCGGCGTCGACCTCGTCCAGCGCTGGTTCGCTGAACTGCTTGATGAGCTTCGCGACCGGAACTTTCTCGAACTCGGGGAAATATTGCGCGGCTTTGACGAAGTTGTTTCGCATTTGCGCGGCTTCAAAAGCCGCGAGCGGCCAGTTTTTCACCTCGCCGGCGTAACCGAGCTTCAAATGGCGCCATTGCGCGCCGGACATGATGTCGGAGAGACCGGGGCTATAGGCGGCAGGCGCCGGGGCGGCGGTCGCTGGCGCGGCAGGCCCCGGGGCCGGGGCGTTCTCCGCCGCGGCGGCGCCGAAAGCCAGGCAAGAAAAGACAACGGCAAGAGTCAAACGCATTTGCATTCTCCTGGATCTCCACGGCGGCGCTGCCATCCGCGCTCCACGTCAACCCAATCGAGACCAATGCTAGGCCATTCGGAGCGACAAAACACCCGTCGGTTCGCCGCGACGCACGGATTTTTGCCCCATTTGCCCGCGACGCACCGGAACGCCCCGACCACAACCATGACAATAAATTGTTTTTATTATATTTATCCAACTATGTTCAGATATGAACTTTTTCGTTGACAGGTCGGCGTCGAGAAATTACGTATACGTCAACAAACATTGGCCGCGCGGCAAGATTCGCGTGCAGGGAGGGTATCGAGTGACGATGCCGCATGACCCAAGCGATGCGTCCGGCGTCGGCGTCCGAGGCTCCGCCGCCATTCCGACGGGAAGATCGTCCGTGAAGGAAAAAACTTTTTCGATCGCTGAACTTGCGGGCGAATTGGGCGTCACCTTGCGCGCCATCCGCTTCTACGAGGCCAAGGGCCTCGTCGCGCCGCAGCGCGTGGGCGGGGCACGGTTATTCAGCCCGCGCGACCGCGCCCGGCTGATCCTGATTTTGCGCGGCAAGCGCATGGGCTTCAGCCTCAAGGACATTCAGCAATTCCTCGACCTCTACGAGGCCGATCCCACCCGGGTCGCCCAGATGCGCAATCTGCTCGGCAAAGTGCGCGAGCGCATCGCGCGGCTGGAAACCCAGTTGCGCGACGTCGAAACGAGCCTCGCCGAATTGCGCGACGTCGAGCGTACGACCGCCGAAATGCTTGCCGGGAAAGGCGTCAAGACGTCGTGAACGGCGCAACCTTTCGCAAAAGAATGATTCCGGGAGACAAGAATGACCAGAACAGTCATCGCAGGCTATGTCCGCTCGCCCTTCACCCCCGCCAAAAGGGGCGAACTGGCGTCTGTCCGTCCCGACGACATGGCCGCGCAGGTCATCGCCGGCCTGATCAAGAAGACGGGCGTCAACCCTGAGGACATCGAGGACCTGATCCTCGGCTGCGCCTTCCCTGAAGGCGAACAGGGCCTCAATGTCGCGCGCCTCGTCAGTTTCATCGCCGGCCTGCCAAAGTCGCTCGGCGCGGTCACCGTCAACCGCTTCTGCGGCTCGTCCATGACCTCGGTCCATATGGCGGCGGGCTCGATCGCCATCGGCGCCGGCGAGGCTTTCATTTGCGCCGGCGTCGAAAGCATGAGCCGCGTGCCGATGATGGGTTTCAATCCCATGCCGAATCCCGAACTCGCGGCGAAAATGCCCGCGGCTTACATGGGCATGGGCGACACGGCGGAAAATGTCGCCCAGCAATGGCAGGTTTCGCGAAAGGAACAGGAGGAATTCGCGCTGCGCTCGCAGCAGAAGGCGGCCGCCGCGCAAAGGGAAGGCAAATTCGTCGATGAGATCATCCCCATCGTCGGGCGCAAGGGAACGGTGTCGCTCGACGGCTGCATCCGCCCCGACGCGACGCTTGACGGCCTTGCCGAACTGAAGCCGGCCTTCAATGCCGAAGGCGTGGTGACCGCAGGCACGTCCTCGCCGCTCACCGACGGCGCTTCCGCCGTTTTCGTCTGCACCGAGGATTACGCGAAGAAAAACGGCCTGGAAATTCTCGCCGCGATCAAAAGCGTGGCCGTCGCCGGCTGCGAGCCGTCGATCATGGGCATCGGCCCGGTCGGCGCCAGCCGCAAGGCGCTGAAGCGCGCCGGGCTGGAAGCCAAGCAACTCGACGTGGTGGAGCTGAACGAAGCCTTTTCCAGCCAGGCGATCGCCTCGATGCGCGACCTCGGGCTCTCGGCCGATCAGGTCAATCTCGACGGCGGCGCCATTGCGCTCGGCCATCCGCTCGGCGCGACCGGCGCCCGCATCGTCGGCAAGGCGGCGCAATTGCTCAAGCGCGAAAAGGGCAAGTATGCGCTTGCCACCCAATGTATCGGCGGCGGCCAGGGCATCGCCACCGTTCTGGAGGCTTTGTGATGGCTCAGATTGGCAAAGTCGCCGTCATCGGCGCCGGCGTGATGGGCGCAGGCATAGCCGCCCAGGTCGCCAATTCCGGGACGCCGGTCGTCCTACTCGACATCGTGCCGCCCGGCGCGGCCAACCGCAACGCCATCGCCGAAGGCGCCGTGGCGAAAATGCTGAAAACCGAGCCAGCGCCCTTCATGAGCAAGGCGGCGGCGAAACTGGTTACGACCGGCAATGTCGCGGACCATCTCGACCTCCTCGCCGAATGCGACTGGATCGTCGAGGCCGTGATCGAAAGGCTCGATGTCAAGCAGGCGCTCTACGCCAAGATCGAAGCCAGACGCAAAAAGGGCAGCGTCGTCTCGTCCAACACTTCGACCATCCCGCTGGCCAAGCTGACCGAAGGCCTGCCCGAAAGTTTCGCGCGGGACTTCGTCATCACCCATTTCTTCAACCCGCCGCGCTACATGCGCCTGCTGGAGCTGGTGACGAGCGCGAAGAATAATCCTGACGCTGTCAGGGTGCTTACAGAGTTCTGTGATTATCGCCTCGGCAAGGGCGTTGTGCCCTGCAAGGACCGGCCGGGCTTCATCGCCAACCGCCTCGGCGTCTATTGGCTGCAAACAGCGGTGGTCACCGCTTTCGCCATGGGGCTGGACGTGGAGGACGCCGACGCGATCATCGGCAAGCCCTTCGGCGTTCCCAAAACCGGTGTGTTCGGCCTGCTCGACCTGATCGGCCTCGACCTGATGCCGCATGTCAACGCCAGCATGGCGGCCTCATTGCCGCCGGAGGACCCGTTCCACGCCATGAACCGGCCCGCGCCCCTGATCGAGCGCATGATCAAGGAGGGCTACACCGGCCGCAAGGGCAAGGGCGGCTTCTATCGGCTCAATCGCGAAATGGGCAAGCGCAAGGAGGCGATCGACCTCAAGAGCGGCGACTATCGCGCGCAGAAAAAGGCGCGGGTCGAGGCGATCGAGGACTCCGGCAAAAGCCTGACGAAACTTTTCGAGCATGACAGCGTCCATGGCCGCTACGCCTGGACCGTCATGAGCGAGACTTTGACCTATGCCGCCATGCTGGTCGGCGACGCCGCCGACGAGATCGAGTCGATCGATGAGGCGATGCGGCTCGGCTATAATTGGAAGAGCGGGCCCTTCGAACTCATCGACAAGATCGGCGTCGACTGGTTCGTCGCGCGTCTGGAGGCGGAGGGCCGCGCCGTCCCGCCGGTCCTGCGCGCCGCGCGGGGCAAGAGCTTCTATCGGGTCGAGGACGGCAAGCGCCAGGCGCTGACGCTTTCCGGGGATTACAAGACCCTGCATCGCCCCGAGGGCGTGCTGCTGCTCGCCGACGTCAAGCTGACGTCGAAGCCGGTGCTGAAAAACGCCTCGGCCTCGGCCTGGGACATCGGCGACGGGGTGCTCTGTTTCGAATTCACGAGCCAGATGAATTCGCTCGACCCCGACATCGTCACCCTGCTCGGCAAGACGATCGAACTGGTGAAGAAGGAATACAAGGCGCTCGTCATCTATAACGAGGGCTCGAACTTCTCGGTCGGCGCCAATCTCGGCCTCGCCCTTTTCGCCGCCAATATCGCGAGCTGGAACGACATCCAGGGCCTCGTCGCCATGGGGCAGATCACTTACAAGACGCTGAAATATGCGCCTTTCCCGGTGGTCGCCGCGCCTTCCGGCATGGCGCTCGGCGGCGGCTGCGAAATCCTGCTGCATTCCGACGCCATCCAGGCCCATGCCGAGACCTATGCCGGGCTGGTCGAGGTCGGCGTCGGCCTCATCCCCGGCTGGGGCGGCTGCAAGGAAATGCTCGCGCGCTGGCAGAGAGCTAACAGACTTCCGAGAGGGCCGATGCCCGCGGTCGGCAAGGTCTTCGAATATATCAGCACGGCGACAGTGGCGAAATCGGCCGCCGAAGCGCAGGAGATGATGATTTTGCGTCCCGGCGACGCAATCACCATGAACCGCTATCGGCTTTTGTTCGACGCCAAGGCCAAGGCCCTGAAAATGGCGGGAAACTACAAGCCGCCCGAGCCGGCGACCTATGTCCTGCCCGGCCCCTCCGGCAAGGTTGCGCTCGACATGGCGGTGGATTCCTTCGTCCGCCTCGGCAAGGCGACGAAACATGACAGGGTCGTGTCCGGCGTGCTGGCGGAAATTCTCTCCGGCGACGGAACGGACCCGACCGAGACCATCAGCGAAGACCGCATGTCCGAACTGGAGCGCACGGGCTTCATGAAGCTCATCCGCAATTCCGACAGCCTCGCCCGGATCGAGCACATGCTCGAAACCGGCAGGCCGCTCCGCAACTAGACACGCCGCGAAGAGGAGGAAAGCGCCATGCCCGCCTACAAGGCCCCTTTGCGCGATATGCTTTACGTGCTCTACGAATTGATGGACGGCGAAAGCGTCACGTCCTTGCCCGGCTTCGAGGATTTTTCCCGCGACACCATCGAGGCCGTGCTCGGAGAAGCCGCCAAGCTCTGTGAGGAAGTCCTCCAGCCGATCAACCGTTCCGGCGACGAGGAAGGCTGCGCATTCGAGAATGGCGTCGTCCGCACGCCGAATGGCTTCAAACACGCCTATGACGCCTTCCGCGACGGCGGCTGGACCGGCATAGCCTGCGATCCGGCTTTTGGCGGCCAGGGTCTGCCGGCCACGGTCGATACTCTGGTCGTCGAGATGATCTGCTCGGCCAATCTGTCCTTCGGCATGTATCCCGGCCTGTCCCACGGCGCCTATGTCGCCCTGCACGCCTATGGCTCCGACGCGCTCAAGGAAACGTTTCTGCCGAAACTGGTGGACGGGACCTGGTCCGGCACCATGTGCCTCACCGAGCCCCAATGCGGCACCGATCTCGGCCTGTTGCGCACCCGCGCGGTTCCCAACGACGACGGCTCCTACAAGATCACCGGCACGAAAATCTTCATCTCGGCCGGCGAGCACGATCTCACCGAAAACATCATCCATCTGGTGCTCGCCCGCCTGCCGGACGCGCCCAAGGGGGTGAAGGGCGTCAGTCTGTTCCTCGTGCCGAAATTTCTGGTCAAGCCGGATGGGTCGCCTGGCGCCCGCAACGGGGTCGCCTGTGGCTCGATCGAACACAAGATGGGCATCAAGGCCTCTTCCACCTGCGTGATGAATTTCGACGAGGCGCAGGGTTTTCTCATCGGCGCCCCCCACAAGGGCATGCAGGCCATGTTCACCATGATGAACACCGAACGCCTCGCGGTTGGCGTTCAGGGTCTCGGCCTCGCCGAAGCCTCCTATCAGGGCGCCGTGGCTTATGCCCGCGAGCGCCTGCAGGGCCGCTCGCTCTCCGGCGCCAAATATCCCGACAAGCCGGCCGATCCGCTCGTCGTCCATCCCGACATCCGCCGCATGCTGCTGACCCAGCGCGCCTATATCGAGGGCTCGCGCGCCCTCGCCATCTGGGCGGCGAAAAATCTCGACCTCGCCAAGCGCCATCCCGATCCCGCCGAGCGCGCCAAAGCGGAGGATTTCGTCGCCGTGATCACCCCGGTGGTCAAGGCGCTGATGACCGATCTCGGCTTCGAGGCGACCAATCTCGGCATGCAGGTTTTCGGCGGCCACGGCTATATCCGCGAGAACGGCATGGAGCAATTCGTCCGCGACGCCCGCATCGCCCAGATCTATGAAGGCGCCAATGGCGTGCAGGCTCTGGACCTCGTCGGCCGCAAGATGCCGGCCCATGCGGGGAGGTTCCTGCGCAGTTTCTTCCATCCGGTCTCGGACCATATCGCCGCGAAAAAGGCCGATCCGGCGCTTGCCGAATTCATCGGCCCGCTGGAAAAGGCTTTCATCCGGCTGCAACAGGCGACGACTTTCATTGCGCAAAGGGGCATGGCGCGGCCCGACGAGGCCGGCGCGGCGGCGAGTGATTATCTGCGCCTGTTCGGCCTGACCGCTTTGGCCTATCTATGGGCGCAAATGGCCGAGAACAGCCTGCCCAAGGCGGAGGAAGACCCCTTCTATCGCGCCAAGGTCGGCACGGCGCGCTTCTTCATGGAGCGCCTGCTGCCCCAGACCGGCGGCCTGCTCCAGGCGATCTCCTCCGGCGCCAGGACCACGATGGCCTTCGAAGAAGCGGCGTTCTGAACCGCTTCATCGGAAAGTCGCGCGCCCCCGGCTGAACCGCCGGGCGGCGGAAGCGTCGCGTCCTCTCGGCCGATTTGATCGAAAAAAAAGCGAATGAGCCGCATTTTGCGGGAAGTCCGAATTGTGTCCACGCTTCGGCGCCGTCACAATCGATAGAATGGGGTCGGGCAGCGCTTCCACGTCATGACTTTCGTTCACAAGCGCGGCAACGAACTGAAAACCTTGTTTACAACACATTCTTGACGCACTGCCCCGCAAGGCTCAGAACGTCCACATGATGACCGCGACGATCGACATCACCTTCAGCACCCTCATCAGAGCCGCGATCGGCGATATTGCGCACCTGCTCGACGAGGAATACACGGTCGCGAACATGATCGAAGCTATAAATGTCATCGGCGCGATCGATCTCGCCGTGCAATGCGTTTTGAGAAACCCGAAATACGCCGCCTTCTCCGAATTCGAGGCGGATGTCGTTCACGAAGCGATCTTCGATCGCTATCAGCTCAAGATGGCGTAAAGCGTTTATTTCCGAAAGACTTACGGCTCGCCACGAGGCAACCGGCCGCCAAGCCCCTCGACCAGCAAATAAGCATCATTCACCTGCGCCAAGTCAAAATCCTTATCAATTCCACGTCGGCGAAGCTGACGCGGTTCAATCATCAATGAATATTCTCATGATATACACCGATTACAAAGCCGTATGACAGGGCGTTGGCGGCCTCCCCTGCCTCAGCCCTTCGCCAAGACCTGCGTAAAAATCCGCCTCACTTCTTTCCGCGTCGCCGCCAGTTCCCGCTCCAGCAAGCCGAAATCCGGCAGGCCGGTGGCGGCGGCGATGCGGCGTTTGACGCCTTGGGCGGCGTGCCGCGGGTTGGCGCCGTCGCCCAAAGCCAGCCGCAGCCATTGGGTGACATTGGCGTAAAGGGCGTGCGCCTTGAGCAGGCTTTCCGACGTCTCGGCGTCCAGAAAACCGGATTTTGCCGCGGCGGCCAGAATGTGCGCCGTCGCGGTTTGGCGCAGCGCCGGCGCCTCGGCGCCATGGGCCAAGGCGAGAAATTGCGCCAGGAATTCGACATCGAGCAGGCCGCCGGCGGCGAGCTTGAGGTTCCAGCCGTCGTCGTCGCCCTTTTCCCGGGCGATCAGGGCGCGCGTGTCGCGCACCGCCTTGGCGAGCCCGGCCGTGTCGCGCGGGCGATACAGCGTTTGCGCGATGGTCGCGGCGGCCGTGGCGGCGAGACCGTCGTCGCCGGCGATCGGCCGCGCCCGGGTCAGCGCCATATGTTCCCAGATTTCAGCTTCGGAAGCCTGATACGCCCGGAACGAAGCGAATTGCGTCGCCAGCGGCCCCTGCCGGCCGGAAGGCCGCAGCCGCATGTCCACCTCGAACAATTTGCCGCGCCGGGTCGGCGCGGTCAGCGCCGCGATCAGGCGCTGGGTCAACCTGATGTAATAGACTGTGGCGTGGAGCGGCTTCTGGCCGTCGGATTCGGGGCGTTCGGGGTCGAAATCATAGAGCAGGACGAGATCCAGGTCGGAGGTCGCGGTCATTTCGCGCGAGCCGAGTTTTCCCAAGCCCAGCACGACGCAGCGCCCGCCCGGTACGACGCCGTGCTCGGCGGAAAAATCCATTTCGACGCGCGCCAGACAGGCGCGAACGATCGCCTCGGCGAGCGCGGCATAGGCCTGCGCCGCCTGGTCCGGCTCGATCAGCCCGGCAAACAGCCGCAAGCCGATCATGAAATTCTCCTCATTCCCGAAATCCCGCACGACGTCGAGAAAAGTCTCCAAACTCGGACCGGCGTTATGGAACAGCACGAGACGCGCTACGTATTCGGCGACGTCCATCGGCGCAGCCATCACGCCGCGATCGATCGCGACGTCGAGCACATGGGGGCTGCGCGCGATCACCTGCGCCAGACGCGGCGCGCCGCCGAGAATGTCGGCGAAAAGCTGGAGCATCGCCGCGTGCGATCTGAGCAGCGAGAACAGTTCCGTCGCCGCCGGCAGCCGCGCCAGAGCGGCGTCGAAGGCCGCCAGGCCGGAATCGGCGTCGCCCGAATTGGAAAAGGCTTCGAGCAGCGCCGGAACCAGCTCCGTCAGCGCCTCGCGGGCGCGGGCGCTGCGCACGGCGGGGCGGCGCCCGAAATGCCAGCCGCGCACGGTCTCGGCCGCGAGCGCGGGATCGCGGAACCCCATTTCGCGCAGGGTTTCCAACGTTTCAGGATCATCCGCAGCGCCGGTGAAAACCAGATTGCCCGCCAGCGAATCCAGGCCGGGCGCATGCTCGAACAGGCGCGCGTAATGTTTCTCCACCGCGCGGAAATGGCGCAGCAGATCGCGGGCGAATCCGGCGGTCCCGGCATAGCCGCAGAAGCGCGCGAAATTTTTCAGCGCGCCCTCGTCCTCGGGCAGGCGCTGGGTCTGCTGGTCGTTGACCATTTGCAGGCGGTGCTCGACCGCGCGCAGAAAATGATAGGCGTCGCTCAAATCATCCGCGGCCTGCTGCGTGATCCAATTGTCCGTGCAGAGCTGTCGCAGCATGTCGAGCGTGCGCGCGCCGCGCAATTGCTTGCGGCGGCCGCCGAAAATCAGCTGCTGGGTCTGGACGAAAAATTCGATCTCGCGGATGCCGCCGCGCCCGAGCTTCACGTCATGGCCGGCGACCGCGATCTCGGCATGGCCCTTGGCCGCGTGGATCTGGCGCTTCATGGCGTGAATGTCGGCGATGGTCGCGTAATCGAAATATTTGCGCCAGACGAAGGCGGCCATTTCCTGCAGGAAATCGAAGCCGAGCGCGAGATCGCCCGCCACCGGGCGCGCCTTGATCATGGCGGCGCGCTCCCAGTTCTGGCCGAGCGTCTCGTAATAATGGCGCGCGGCGTCGAGCGAAACGGCGGCGGCGGTCGAGCCGGGATCGGGCCGCAAACGAAGATCAACCCTCAGCACGTAGCCGTCGCCGGTGCGCTCCTGCAAAAGCTTTACGAGATGTTGGGTCAGGCGCAGCGAATTGGCTTTCGCGCCGGGACCCGCGCCGAGGACGGGCGAGCGGGAGTCATAGAACACGACGAGATCGACGTCGGAGGAATAATTCAGCTCCAGCGCGCCGTGCTTGCCGAGCGCCAGAATCACAAGGCCGCAGTCGCGCTCCGGCTCGTCCGGATGGGCGAGCGCCAGTCTGTCGCCCGACAGGCGCAGGGCGACGCGCAGGGCGGCGACGACAAAACGGTCCGCCGCCCGCGACAGGGCTTTGGTCGCGGCGACGACGTCCCATTCGCCTGAAAGATCGGCCAGGGCCACGATCAGCGCGATCTCCTGCTTCGCCTTGCGCAACAGGCTCATGGCGTGAGCCTCCGTGCAATCGGGCGCATGGCAGGCCGAAAGGCGGCGCAGCGCCTCGTCGAGCGCCGCATCGGGGTTCAGGCTGCGGATGCGAAGCAGGCGGGCGGGATCGCGCCGCGCCAGCCCCCAAAGGAAGGGCGACTGATCGGCGATCCCGCCGAGAACCGCTTCCAGTTTCGACCAGTCCGGCAAGGCGCGCAGAGCAGCGGCGGTTTCCTCGCCCGCGGCTTTAAGAACTTCCGCGACCCGCGCGCGGGCGGCGGCGAGCTTGACCGGACGGGGGATGGTCAGCGCCTTGGTCGTCATGCTCCTCTTCCCTCCCTGCGGCGCGGCAGCGCCAGGACGACCCGCAGCCCGGGCGCATTGTCCTCGATTCGCAACACGCCGTCATGGAGCCGGGCGACGGCGGCGGCAAGCGAAAGGCCGAGGCCGGAGCCCGGCAGGCTTCGCGACGCTTCCAGCCGCACGAAACGCCCCTGCACCCGCTCCCGCTCCGTCGCGGGAATGCCCGGACCCCGATCGGCGACCGCGATCTCGACCCAGTCGTCCGTGAGCGCCGACGTGATGGCGACGTCCGCCGCCGCGCCGGGCAGGTCGGGCGCGCCATATTTGAGCGCATTGTCGATCAGATTGGCCATTGCCTGGCCGATCAGCTCGCGCTGGCCGTGAATCGGCGCGGGCTGAGGCGCCTCGACCCGAAGGACGATATTGGCCTCCTCGGCCGCGGGCTCGTAAAGCTCGGCCATGTCGCGGACGAGTTCGGACGCGTCGAGATCGGTGAAATTCTCGCGCGAGGAATGGGATTCGGCCCGCGCGATCATCAGCAGCGCGTTGAAGATGCGGATCAGCCCGTCGGCCTCCTCGATCACCTGCTCCAGCGCGGCGCGGGCGCCCTCCTCCCCGGCTTCGAGCTGCAACGCCTGTTCGGCATTGTTGCGCAGCCTTGTCAGCGGCGTGCGCAGGTCGTGGGCGATATTGTCCGAGACCTGCCGAATTCCCTCCATCAGGCTGGCGATCCGGTCGAGCATGGCGTTGAGATTGCGCGCGAGGCGGTCGAGTTCGTCGTCCGCGCCGGAGAGCGGCAGCCGGCCGGTCAGATCGCCCTGCAGCAGGGTCGCGGCCTTCGCGCTCATCGCGTCCACCCGCTGCAGCAGGCGCCGCGCGACGAACAGCCCGCCGAAGGTCGCGATCACCAGCAGCCACAACAAAGAGGTGAACAGAGCCGAGCCAAGAATGTGCCGCAGCCGCTCGCGGTCTTCGAGATCGTGTCCGATCAGCAGGCGGAAGCCGCCGGGCAAGGTGAAAACACGGGCTATGGCCCGGCGTTTGACATTGGGCTCGCCGAGCCGCTCGTATCGGATCTCGACCGCAGTCTTCTGGTCGAGCACGCCGGCTGGAAGTTCGAGCACGTTGCCGGCGACGGCGACGCCGTTCGGGGCCGTCACCAGATAGATCGACGCCCCCGGCGCGCGCGAGCGGCGCTCCACCACCGCGACCAGTTGAGCGAGGCCGCCGTCGCCATATTGATCGGCGAGGCCCTTGATGTCGGCGTCGATGGTCTGGCGTATCTGCTGGTTGACGAGTTCGCGCACATTCTCGCCGACCTGCTCGATCACCAGGGTGAAGCCGAAGCCGAAGATGATGAAATAGGCGATCGCCAGCTTGAAGGCGGTGGTGCGGAAGAGCCGCCACAAACCGACGAGGCCCCGCCAGCCTATCATGCGCCATCCGCCCGCCTGTCGCCGCCAGGCCGTCAAGCGCCGCCAGCCCCGTCCCAGATCCATACCGTTCAAGCCCGCGGCCGCATCCCCCGCGGCTCTCATGGCGAAGATCGGCCAAGCCGGCGCGCCGGGCAAGTTAATGATTGGTCAGCTCCTGTGGACAGGTCCGAATTAACCTCATTCGAAACCGGGCGTTAACCCTGCGGACCCCATTCTCGCCCACGTAACGCCCTGTCTTGCGCCAGGAATTTTCCGGGCCGCGGGCGTCGTTCTTGCGTATTCAAGGCGAAGCGTTCATGTTGATGACCCTCGACCAATGGCTCGCGCGTTTTTTCGGCGCGAGCCGGCGCGCCGATCGCGCAGCGCCGCTGGCGCAGCGTGCTTCCTTCGGCCTCGACGGCGTGGAAATGCGCCAGATCGACGCCGACATTGAATTTCCGGCATGGGACGAAGAGCAGGAGTCCTCGCCCTACCGGCCCTATATCCGCCGGCCGCGTTCGGTCTTCGCCGAATCGCCGCGCGCCGCGCTCGCGCCCGGACAAACGCCGGAAGCGCCCGAGGCCCCGCCATACCCGGCCTTCGGCTTCGAGCGCGCCCGGCTCGAAGCCGAAGCGGCGGAAAAATCCCGCGCGATTCTCGCCGCCGCAACCAGGCCGGCGCAGGCGATGGAGCCGGTCCAGCCATTCCAGCCGGGGCCGCAGTTCCAGTCGAACGTCGTCGCCGAATCGCCCCACGAGCCCGGTGCGCCGCAATTCTTCCGCCCCGACCTGCCCCATGTCCGCTTCACACGCACGCCGGAGGCCTCGATCGCGCGGCGCAAGGCTGAGGAGGAAGCCCAGCGCCGCGCGGCGGAAGAGGAAGCGCGCCGCGCCGAGGAGGAAGCGCGCCGCCGCGCCGAGGATTCCGCTCGCCGGCTTGAGGAGGCGCGCCTCGCTCAAGTTCACGTCATGAACCATTCGATGAACGATGCAATGAACGATATGACCAATTCGCCAAAGCCCCGCGTCCGCTATACCCGCACGCCCGACCGCGTGAGCGAGCGCAAGGCCGCGGCCCCGCAGCCCGCTCCTGAAATGGCGCCGGAGCGGCCGGAGGCTGCGGTTGCGCCGGCGCCGGCTTTCGGCGCCTTTGCGAGCATGGGCGCGCGCTTTTCCTTCAGCGTCGGCTTTGGCAGCCTTTCCGCTTTCGTCCCCGCGCCTGTCCACGAACCCGCCCCGGTCGCGGCGCCTGCGCCCGTATTGGCCGAGCCCGCCGAGGCGCTGGCCGTCCCGGCCAGCGACGTTTTGGAGAAACCGGCGAAAATGCGGATTCGCGTCAAGGCGGTCGCCGCGCCGAGCGAGCCCGCGCCGCAGCCGGTCGCGGAGCCCATCCCCATCCCCGAGCCCGAGCCCGAGCCCGAGCCCGAGCCCGCGAAGGCCGCGGAAACCGCCAAGCCCGTCAAGCCAGCCGAACCCGTCAGATCCGCCGAGCCCGTTCGCGTGATGAAGCGCGCCAAGACGCCCGTCGGCGGCTTCCTCGAAAGACTCGAGGCCGCCAATTTCGACTATCAGCCCTTCGCGGTCGAAACGCTGGCGCCGCCGCCGCACCGCCATGAGGACAGCGAACCCGACGACGAGCTGGAGGTCAACGCCGACGCGCTCGAAAAGACTCTTGAAGATTTCGGCGTGCGCGGCGATGTGCTCAACGCCCATCCCGGGCCTGTTGTGACGCTTTACGAGTTCGAGCCGGCGCCGGGGATCAAGTCGTCGCGGGTGATCGGGCTTTCGGACGATATCGCGCGCTCGATGTCGGCGGTTTCCGCCCGCGTCGCCGTGGTGCCGGGGCGCAACGCCATCGGCATCGAATTGCCCAATCCCCGCCGCGAGACCGTCTATCTGCGCGAACTGCTCGCCTCGCCCGATTTCGTCGAGACCCGCCACAAGCTCGCCATCGCCTTGGGAAAAACCATCGGCGGCGAGCCGGTCATCGTCGATCTCGCCAAAATGCCCCATCTGCTCGTCGCCGGCACCACCGGCTCCGGCAAGTCGGTCGCCATCAACACCATGATCCTGTCGCTGCTCTACAAGCACAAGCCGCAGGAATGCCGCCTCATCATGGTCGATCCCAAAATGCTGGAATTGTCCGTCTATGACGGCATCCCGCACCTCCTCACCCCCGTCGTCACCGATCCCAAAAAGGCGGTCGTCGCCCTCAAATGGGCGGTGCGCGAGATGGAGGACCGCTACAAGAAAATGTCCAAGCTCGGCGTGCGCAACATCGACGGCTTCAACGCCCGCGTCGCCGAGGCCCGCGAAAAGGGCGAGATCATCTCGCGCACGGTGCAGACCGGCTTCGATCGCGAGACCGGCGAGGCGGTCTATGAAGAGGAGCAGATGGACCTCGCCGTCCTGCCCTATATCGTCGTCATCGTCGATGAAATGGCCGATCTCATGATGGTCGCCGGCAAGGAGATCGAAGGCGCGATCCAGCGCCTGGCGCAAATGGCGCGCGCCGCCGGCATTCATCTCATCATGGCGACCCAGCGCCCTTCGGTCGATGTCATCACCGGCACGATCAAGGCCAATTTCCCGACCCGCATCTCATTCCAGGTGACGTCGAAAATCGACAGCCGGACGATCCTGGGCGAGATGGGCGCGGAGCAGCTCCTGGGCCAGGGCGACATGCTTTACATGCAGGGCGGAGGGCGGATTTCCCGCGTGCACGGGCCTTTCGTGTCGGATGTCGAGGTCGAGAAGGTGGTGGCCCATCTGAAGATGCAGGGCCAGCCGGAATATCTCGACGCGGTGACGGTGGAGGACGAGGGCGAGGACGACGAGGCTGACGCCACAACCTATGCCGGCGACGACGAGGGCAGCGACCTCTTCGACCGCGCGGTGGCGATCGTGCTGCGCGACAAGAAATGCTCGACCTCTTATGTCCAGCGCCGGCTTTCGATCGGCTACAACAAGGCGGCGTCGCTGGTCGAACGCATGGAAAAGGAAGGGGTGGTAGGCCCCGCCAACCACGCCGGCAAACGCCAGATTCTCATCGGCGGCGGCATAGATCGCGGCGCGTTCGACGGGGAGTAAACGGCGCCGTCATTACGAGCGAAACGAAGCAATCCACCTCGCGACCTCTTGCAAGGCGGTTTGGATTGCTTCGTCGCCCCCGGCTCCTCGCAATGACGGCCAGAGCGTTTTCCGACCATCTTGCCAACACGACGAACGGGAATGGCGAAGCCCTATTCGATCCGTTCGCGCGGGCGATGACGAACCACCCCTTGAACGCGCGACATTTTTGTTTTAATTTTGAGTAGGTTAAGCGATATTGCGTCTATGCAATGCTCACCTGGGTTTCACCAGCAATTCCGGGAAGTTTGTTCTATGAGCCTATTTTCTTATGGATTCCTCCGCAGCGAAACGCGCGATCAAAATAGCCGCTTCATAAGAATTGAAGAAAATCGGCTTCGAAGCGCGTTACGCGCTTTATTGCTTGAAGTCGAAATGGATGAAAAATGGTATTTTGAAGCTTACAGCGACGTTCGCGCTGCATTCAAGCAAGGGAAAATCGCTTCGGCGCGGGAACATTACGTCGAATCGGGCTATTTCGAAGACAGATGGCCGCGCCCGATGAAGGTCGACTCGGCTTGGTATCTCAAGACCTACCCTGACATTGCCGATGGCGTCCGGTCAGGGAAGTTCGCATCCGCTCAGGAACATTTCGAAACACATGGATTTCGCGAGGGCCGTAAGCCTTCCCCTGGCTGGACCTTGCTGTCGGATGTCCCAACAAGGCCCCAGGCGGGATTGAACAGGTGACGGGCTCCCACTCCTCCGGAACCGTCAGGAAAAGATGAAGTCCTGCGGCCTGAGCGCAATCAGGCTATGCACGACGACGTCATTGCCGGAACCGAAGGTGATCGTGCTTTCGTGGGTCGAGGGATTGAAGGCCGAAATGTCGAGCTGACAAAAGTTGCAAACCCCCAAGGCGCTGACGTCGATGTGATCGGTTCCCCAGTTTGATCCCTTTAAACCCTGGCCGAAATCCTCGATCTTGTCGTGGCCGTTATTGGCGTAAAAGGTGAAGGTGTCGTCGCCCCCTCGCGCATTGCCCAGCATGACCTGTGCGTCGCCCCACATGTCATCATTGCCCGTGCCGCTGATTAACGTATCATTGCCGCCGCGAGCGCCGCCTGACATGGTTTGCGCATCGCCGATGAGAACGCTCTCATATGTGCCAGCCAGGTGCGAAGGCCCGGGATCATTGCCGCCGACAAGCTTGTCGTCGCCGCCCCGGGCATTGCCGGACATGGTCTGGGCGTCGCCGATGAGCATGTTGAGCAAGTCGGTGAAATGGGTGAAATAGCTGGCGCCGACGAGCAGATCGTCGCCGCCCTGCGCATTGCCGAACATAGTCCGGGCGTCCCCATAGGCGAGGCTCGTGCCATAGGCAGCCGACGCACTGCCTATGAATTTATCGTCGCCGCCAATGGCATGGTCGCCCATATTGCCGCCGGCGTCGCCATAGAAAACGGTGCTGCTCTCGTCGCCGGCCTGGAACGTGTCCTTGCCGCCCCGCGCATGACCGGACATGTTGCCCCCCGCGTCACCATAGAACGTGGCATCGCCGCCCGCCGCGTTGTCCTTGAAGACATCATTGCCGCCGCAGGCGTGATCGCTCATGTCGCCGCCGGCGTCGCCGTAAATAACGTAGTTATTTTGGGGGCCCGCCATCGTAAACATATCATTGCCGCCAATAGCATGACCAGACATGTTTCCGCCGGCGTCGCCGTAGCATGTGGTGCGCGCATCATGATTGCTGCCGAGATCAAAGGCGTCGTCGCCGCCGCGGGAATGATCCAGCATGTCTCCACCCGCATCGCCGTACATTACGATTGGCTGGTGAGCGAATGGCCTTCCTTCGGACACGGTCAGGAAGGTGTCGTTCCCGCCAGTGGCGTGGCCGGAGAGATCGCCTCCGACGTCGCCGAACATATTGATGTTCATTGTGCGAAGTTCGGCGACATCGACGCTCAGCGTGTCATTGCCGCCGACGGCGTGGCCGGAAATGTTCCCTCCGGCGTCGCCATACATATTGATATTGACGAGATCGGTCGAAGACGGGCCTGAGATGAGCGCATATAAAATGTCGTCGCCGCCGACGGCGTGGTCGGAAATATTCCCGCCGGCGTCGCCGTACATATTGATGTTGAAAGGAAAAGTCGAAGCGGCGGTGATGAGCGCGTTCAATGTGTCGTTGCCGCCGCTCGCGCGGTTGAGAATGTTCCCTCCGGCGTCGCCGTATAAATTTCCGGACCCATAGCTTATCAGCGTGTCGTCGCCGCCGACCGCCTTATCGCGCAAATCCACGCCGGCGTCGCCAAAGATCGTATTCGTCGGGTCGGAGCCCACCAGCGTCTGGTCTCCGCCATGCGTTTTTCCGCTGAGGGAGCCAGCAGTATCGCCGTAAAGGATTGCCATCACTCTTCTCCTTTGTCGCGCGCCTGCGCACGGAATCGAGTTGGTCGTCCAAAATTTTTTTATGTTACGCCAATATTGATAAATTAGTCACGAATTGCGCGACTTTGGAATTGGGCGGAACTACGGAAGCGCCCTATAAATTTTATTATTTTAAAACGACTTACGAATGCGCTTCTGGAATTGCGGAAACTACGGTGTCGGATGTCGCAACAAGGCCTCAGGCGGGATTGAACAGGTGACGGGCTCCCACTCCTCCGGAACCGTCAGGAAAAGATGAAGTCCTGCGGCCTGAGCGCAATCAGGCTATGCACGACGACGTCATTGCCGGAACCGAAGGTGATCGTGCTTTCGTGGGTCGAGGGATTGAAGGCCGAAATGTCGAGCTGACAAAAGTCGCAAACCCCCAAGGCGCTGACATTGATGTGGTCGGTTCCCCAGTTTGATCCCTTTAAACCCTGGCCGAAATCCTCGATCTTGTCGTGGCCGTTATTGGCGTAAAAGGTGAAGGTGTCGTCGCCCCCTCGCGCATTGCCCAGCATGACCCGTGCGTCGCCCCACATGTCATCATTGCCCGTGCCGCTGATTAACGTATCATTGCCGCCGCGAGCGCCGCCTGACATGGTTTGCGCATCGCCGATGAGAACGCTCTCATATGTGCCAGCCAGGTGCGAAGGCCCGGGATCATTGCCGCCGACAAGCTTGTCGTCGCCGCCCCGGGCATTGCCGGACATGGTCTGGGCGTCGCCGATGAGCATGTTGAGCAAGTCGGTGAAATGGGTGAAATAGCTGGCGCCGACGAGCAGATCGTCGCCGCCCTGCGCATTGCCGAACATGGTCAGGGCGTCACCATAGGCCAGACTCCTGCCCTGGCTCGCCGACGCATTGCCTATGAATGTATCGTCTCCGCCAACGACATGATCGCTCATATTGCCGCCGGCGTCGCCGTAGAAAACGGTGCTGGTCTCGTCGCCGGCCTGGAACGTGTCCTTGCCGCCGCGCGCGTGACCGGACATATCGCCCCCGGCGTCGCCATAGAATGTCGCGGAGCCAATAGCGGCATTATCGGTGAAACGATCGTTTCCACCCAAGGCGTGATCGCTCAAATTGCCGCCGGCGTCGCCGTAAATGACATAATCGTCTTCGGGGCCCGACGTCGTGAACGTATCGTTGCCGCCAATGGCATGGCCGGACATGTTTCCGCCAGCATCGCCGTAGCTCGTGATTTTGGCGTCGGGAGCGCCGCCGAGACCAAAGGAATCGTCGCCGCCGCGCGCGAAATCCATCATGTCTCCGCCGGCGTCGCCATACATGGTCATTGGCTGGTGGGCGAACGGCGTTCTTTCAGACACCGTCAGGAAGGTGTCGTTTCCACCCTTGGCGTGGCCGGAGAGATTGCCGCCGGCGTCGCCGAACATTTTGATGCTCATGGTGTGAAGCGCGGCAACATCGACGCTCAGCGTGTCATTGCCGCCGACGGCGTGGCCGGAAATGTTCCCTCCCGCGTCGCCATACATTTTGATATTGACGAGATCGGTCGAAGACGGGCCTGAGATGAGCGCATATAAAATGTCGTCGCCGCCGACGGCACGGTCGGAAATGTTCCCGCCGGCGTCGCCGTACATATTGATGTTGAAAGGAAAAGTCGAAGCGGCGGTGATGAGCGCATTCAAGGCGTCATTGCCGCCGCTCGCGCGGTTGAGAATGTTCGCGCCAGCGTCGCCGAATAAATTTCCAGACCCATAGCTTGTCAGCGTGTCGTCGCCGCCGACCGCCTTGTCGCGCAGATCCACGCCGGCGTCGCCAAAGATCGTATTCGTCGGGTCGGAGCCCACCAGCGTCTGGTCTCCGCCATGCGTTTTTCCGCTGAGAGAACCGGCAGTATCGCCGTAAAGGATTGCCATCACTCTTCTCCTTTGTCGCGCGCCCGCGCAGGGAATCGAGTTGGTCGTCCAAAATTTTTGTATGTTGCGCCAATATTAATAAATTAGTCACGAATCGAGCGACTTGGGAATTAGGGGGAACTACGGAGGCGCCCTATAAATTGTATTATTTTAAAACGACTTACGGATGCGCTTCTGGAATTGCGGAAACTACGGTAACCACTCGACCTGCTGAAAATGGATACGCAATCCCTGGATATTTTGTTTGGCGCCTCTCAGTAGTCGATATGGGCGCGGACCTGTCGTCTCCTGTCACCTCGCCGCCCTGCCTGCTCCGCGTCGTCGGCGCGCGCCTATTCGATAACACGGCCGGCGGGCGTTTCGCCGTCGGCATAAGCGATCAAGTCCTTTGGAACCAGAGCGATCAACGGCAAAATCGCGGCATAGACCAAAGTGATCGCCGCGACGCAGACGCCAAAGCCGCCGAATTCCTGGTAGAGCCTCGTTCCGAGAACATCGCCGAAGCGTGAGACGATATAATAAAGCCCGCCGGACAGCATCAGAACCGTGCCCTGCAGTCCGGGCGGGCAGGACCGTATCAGCAAATCCATATAGGCCGCCGTAGCGACGCCGCCCATGACGCCCATGGGCGCCGCGGCATAGAGCGCGCCCTGCGCGTCATGGACGAAAAGCAGCGGCGTGAATTGCGGCACGGCGGCCAATGTGCCCCAAACCAGCAGGAGCTTCAGCGCGAACCGCCGGCAGAGGAAGACATAGGCAAGGAATGGCGGCGTGAAGGAGGCGGCGAAAATGGCGTTCCATTCACCCCAGACGCTGTCCGGCGCATGCAACGTGTTTTGCAGATAATATTGCAGCGGCGTCTGCGAGCCGGGCGCAAAATTCCAGAACAGCCAGATCGCCAGGGCCGGATAGATCGCGCGGCAGCGGAGCAGCCTTTTCACGTCGTCGAGAAGCGGCGTTTTTTCCACCCGCTCGTCGGCAAGATTGTCGAACACGGCTTTCGGCCGCAGAAAACCGAAAAGACTTACGCAAAAGAGGATCGCCGCGCCGCCGAGAAAGAGCGGGCGCGTCGCGTCGTTCATGCCTTCGAGCCGGTCGCTGATCCAGCCGCCGGCGAGAAAGGCGGCGACGCCGGGAAACGAGGCGAAAATATTCCACATCGCGCTGATGCGGCCCGACATGGCGTGCTGCTGGCCAAGCGCCGAGGCGAGGCCGTTCTGGGCGCTGCTGAGCATGAGAGCGGCGCAGGTGAGCGGCAGCAGCGCGATCAGCAGATAGGCGACCGAAACCGGGGCGAAGGCGAAAGCCAGGTAAAGCGCCCCGCCGATGGCGCCGAACAGGGTCAGGAATCCGCGGTCTTTCATGCCGAAGGGGTTGAGCGTGTCGCGAAAAAAGCCGAAAAGCCCGGAAAAATAGAGCGGTATCGCGGCCAACAGGCGAAATCGCGCCAATTCCTCCGGGCTGAGATGCAGCTTGTTCTTCAGCAGAAAGCTGATCGACACGTCCATCAGCCCGCCGTTGGGATCGCCGAAGGCGAGTAGAGTGATCAAAGCGCCGAGATAAAGGAAAATCGTCCGGCGCGCGCCCGGCGCGAGAAGGGTGACCTTGACCTCGTTCGTCGCGATCGTGTCGCCCTCCGCAGGCGCCTGCGCGCTTCGCATCGTTCAGCCTTTCCTACAAAAGCCTCACGCGATTTCGATCCATTCGAATTCCGGCAATTGCGTCCGCGCGAATGTGAATTGCCTCTTGGCGTATTGCCGGCTGTCGCGCTTGCCTTTCTCCACCGCCGTTTCGAGCGAAATCTCGCCGCGCAAAAAGGCCATCAGGCCCGGGACGCCGACCGCGCGCATCGCGGGGAGCGCGGAGTCGAGACCGCGCGCCATCAGGCGGCGGGCTTCGTCGAGGGCCCCCTGCGCCATCATCCTGTCGAAACGCGCATCGATTCGGGTGTAAAGATTTTCGCGCTCCGGCGCGAGGAAGAGGCGATGGCAGCGCGCGGCGTCGAGCAAGGCGCCCTCGCGCGCGCCCTGGAAAGTCGCGAGCGGCGCCCCCGCCGCCTCGAAAATTTCCAGCGCGCGCAAGATGCGCTGCGGGTCGCTCGGCCGCAGTCTCGCCGCCGTTTCGGGATCGCGCGCACGCAATTTCGCATGCAGCTCCTCGGGCGGAACGCCTTGCGCCTCGGCCCGCACCCGGGCGCGCACTTCCGCCGGCACGGCGGGAATATTCGACAGCCCATGCAGCAAGGCCTTGAAATACATGCCGGTGCCGCCGACGAAAATCGGCAGGCGGCCGATCCTGCGCGCCTCCTCCAGCGCCGCGCGGGCGTCGCTCAGCCATAGGCCGACCGAATAATTGCGTTCGGCGCCGATATGGCCGAAAAGCAGATGCCGAATATCGCCCATTTCCCCAATGGTCGGACGCGCCGAAAGAATCGGCAGATCCCGATACACCGCCATGGAATCGGCGTTGATGACGACGCCGTTCCTCTCCCGCGCAAGGTCAATGGCGCGAGCGGACTTGCCGCTGGCCGTGGGTCCTGCCAAAAGAACGGCCTGAACATCCTTATCGATCGACAAGTTGCGAGCGTTCAAATCGTAATGACCCATATCGCCACTTTGGTCGGCGCGCCCGGCGCGCAAGTCCTGACGCCCAATCTTCTCGCCGCCGCCGCCAGGCGCCTGCCAGGGGCCGGCCATCCCGTCATTCTTTCGGCCGGAGAGGCCGCCGACATTCCTTTCGCACCCGGCGCGGCCCATGGCAATCGCGCCGATGGCGGCTTCGCCGACGCCTCCTATTGCCGCGCCGCCGTCTCCGTGCTGCGGCTCGGCCTTGGCGACGCGCCGGTCGATATTTTCGTCCAGCCGGTCGAGGGACGGCGCAAGAAACTGTTGCTCGCCGACATGGATTCGACCATGATCGGGCAGGAGTGCATCGACGAACTGGCCGATTTCGTCGGGCTCAAGGGAAAGGTCGCGGCGATCACCGAACGCGCCATGCGCGGCGAAATCGCCTTCGAGCCGGCCCTGCGCGAGCGTGTCGCCCTGCTTGCCGGCCTCGACGCCGGCGTGGTCGAGACGGCGATTGAAGAGCGCATCACCCTCACCCCGGGCGGGCGGACCCTGGTCCAGACCATGCGGGCAAATGGCGCCTATACCGCGCTGGTTTCCGGCGGTTTTACGGTTTTCACCTCGCGCATCGGCGAGGCCATCGGCTTCCAGGAGAACCGCGCCAACACCCTGCTGATCGAGGACGGCAAATTCGCCGGGCGGGTCGTGGAGCCGATTCTCGGCAAGGCGGCCAAGCTCGCCACGCTGAAGGAACTGACCGCCGCCCACGATCTCGCGCCCGAGGAAACCCTGGCGATCGGCGACGGCGCCAATGACCTCGCCATGCTGGAGGCCGCCGGCCTCGGGGTCGCCTATCACGCCAAGCCTGCGGTCGCCGCCGCCGCCCAGGCGCGGGTCGATCATGGCGACCTGACCGCCCTGCTTTACGCTCAGGGCTATCGCGCGGACGAATTCGTGACCGCCTGAGCGATCAGCCTGCCGCCGGGCGGGTCTCGCGCCCGGCCGGCTCCCGCCCCGCCCGCGCGAACAGGCTCAAGGCGAACCACGAGCGGAAGGCGGCGACGTCGCGGCGCGATCCGTCGAAGGTCAGCTGCTCGTCCCTTATCGCCTGGTCGATGGACACATGGCCCAGCCAGACGCGCGTCAGCGCCGGCAGACTGGTCTCGACATAAAGATCGACATCGAATCCGGGATCGATGGTGCACAGATCCACCAGCCCCGGCTCGAACACCAGCCAATAGGCCCGCCGGCCTTCGGGCGCGCCAGAGAGATGGAATTCCGTGACATAGCGCCGTTCGCCCTCGCCGACGGGGTTGCGGACGTTGCGGCGTATGTCCCACATCAGCAGATTGGGGTCGAGATTGGCCGCGGCGGTGAGATCGTGCCGCAGCCAGCGTTGCGCCCACAGGCCCATCTGCTCGATCACCGGGAACAGCTCGCGCCCCGCCGTGGTGAGATGATATTCGCCGCCGCTTCGATGCTCGACAATGCCGGCGGCCTGCAGCCGCTTGAGCCTCGCCGACAACAGGGCCGGCGACATGCGCGGCACGCCGCGTTGCAGATCGTTGAAGCGCACCGAGCCGCACAGCAATTCGCGGATGATGAGCGGCATCCAGCGCTCGGTCAGAACCTCGGCGGCGACCGCCACCGGACAGAACTGGCCATAGGATTTCTTCTCGACCATGGCCCATCATAGCACGTTCGCGCCGACCAAGCGCTTCACTTCCTGAAGTTGTCATCGCAAGAGACCGGCGCCACCCTTGCGAAAAATCGGAAAGGGAGGTTCCGCCATGACCGTTTTTCTCGACCTGAAAGCGCTCCCGCAGATCATCGGGCCGCGCATCGCGGAAGGTGCCGCCGAACGCGACGAAAGCGACGCCTTCGTCGCCGAGAATTATAAAATCCTCAAGGAATACAAACTTTTCTCCGCCCTTGTTCCGTCCGATCTCGGCGGCGGCGGCGCGCGGCACAGCGCCATGTGCGGCTTCCTGCGCGAACTTGCGCAATATTGCCCCTCGACCGCGCTTTCCCTGTCGATGCACCAACATGTCGTCGCGGCGGCGGCCTATCACCACCGCAACGGCCGGCCGGGAAGGAAATTGCTGGAACGGGTCGCGGCGAGCGAAGCCGTGCTGATTTCGACTGGCGCCAATGACTGGCTCGAATCGAGCGGGACGGTGGAGCGCGTGGACGGCGGCTTCCGGGTGACGGCCAAGAAGCCGTTCGGCAGCGGCTCGCCGGCCGGAGACATGATCGTCACGTCCGCGCCCTACCAGGACCCAGGGGAAGGATGGCAGGTCCTGCATTTCGCCATTCCCTTCACGGCGCAGGGCGTCTCGCTCGCCGACGATTGGCGCGGCCTCGGCATGCGCGCCACCGGCTCGCGCACGATCATCCTCGATCGCGTGTTCATTCCCGACGACGCCGTCGCGCTGCGCCGCCCGCGCGGCCGGTTCCATCCGGCGTGGAGCGTGATCCTGACCGTCGCCCTGCCGCTAATCATGTCGGTTTATGTCGGCGTGGCGGAGGCCGTCGCGGAAAAAGGTCTGGCGCTGGCGAAGAAGCGCGGATGCGATTCGGTGACGCCCTGCCTTCTCGGCGAACTCGGCAATCGCCTGACCACGGCGCAGATCGCGGCAGACGACATGGTTCGGCGCGCCAATGATCTCAATTTCGAAATGAGCGTGGATCTGGCCGGCGCCATGCTGACCCGCAAGACGATCGTCGCCGAAAATGTCCTGGCGACGGCGGAAAAGGCCCTTGAGGCGGCGGGCGGCGCCGGCTTCTACCGCGCGGCGGGAATCGAACGGCTGTTGCGCGACGCCCATGCCGCCCAATTCCATCCCCTGCCGGCGAAACGCCAGCAGGTCTTCACCGGCCGGCTCGCGCTGGGCCTCGACCCTGTCGGGGAGGCCGCATAGCCGGTCCAAAGCTGTTTTTAGCGGTTTCAAGGGAACAGTCGCCACGTTCGAAAGTTGCTTGAGGCGGTTACGAAAGCGGGAGGACAATATGGGACGCCATTATCTGTCAGCTATCGTCATTCACGTCACCGAGACGCTGGACGAATCCGGCCTACGCGGGATCGAGTGCGACCTTTGCGGCCTCGACGGCGTCATCGCGGCCAAACATAGCCCCGGCCGCAATCATGTCCTGATGGTCACCTATGATCATGAGGAGACCAACGCATTCAACCTGCTGGCGCCGCTGAAGGCGCGCCAGCTGCACGCCCAGTTGATCGGGTTTTAAGAGGCGAGTCCGTCCGCCGCGAAAGCCGCCTGTTCGCGGTCTGGCCGCGCCGGGTCATCCGCTCTGGCGCGCCAGTAACTCGCCGCGCCCCATGCGCCGCAGCACCCGGGCGACACGCGCATCGTCCTCGCGTATTTTCTTGAGCGTCTCGCCGGTCGAACGCATGTGATAGGACGCGGCCGCCGCCGCCTCCTCCGGCTTGCGGGCCACAATCGCCTCGCCGATCGCGAGATGCTGGGCGAGCAGCTGGTCGCGAAAGCCCTTGTGCGCATAGAGCTGGTTGCGGTTGTAGAACACGCCGCGCCGGAGCATGTCGGAAAAGGCGCGCATGATGTGCAGCAGCACGATGTTGTGCGAGGCCTCGTAGATCAGGACATGGAGATCGGCGTCCGCGCCGGCCTCCGCGGTCGGGTCGTCGAGCTGATGCGCCGCCTTCATCCGCTCCAGGCAGGCGCGGATCGCCTCGATTTCATGTTCCGTCGCGCGCAGCGCGGCGAGCCGCGCCGCCTCGCCTTCGATCAGTCCGCGATATTCCAGATAATCGAGCAGCGCCTTTTCATTCGATTGCAGGATGGCGACGAGCGGCTCGGTCAGCGGGGCCATGAATTCGGCGACAATAGTGCCCGCCCGCGTCGTCTCGAGCAGGCCGCGCTTTTGCAGGCTCTCGATCGCCTCGCGCAGACATGGCCGCGACACCTCGAATTTTTCCGCCAGTTCGCGCTCGGAGGCGAGCCTTTCGCCTGGCCGCAACGCCCCTTCCAGAATCAACTGTTCGAGATGTTCGGCGATCGACTCGGCAAGCTTTTGATTACGAACGGGTTCCATATCTGGTGTCCTGAATTGCCCTTTTAGACTAACACCCCCCACTATTTTGTCCACGAGGCCTTGATGGCCTGAAAAAAATCAATTAGGGATTTTTGGTCAATTTTTATGACCACTCAGCGATGGCGACCAGGTAAACATACCATTCGGCGCCGCTGGCTCAGCTCCTCGGGGAGGAACCATGTTTGCGCAGCTTTTAACGCCGATCGGCGATAGCCTCGCCTTGTCTTTCATCGTCGCGACCCTGCCGGTCGTGACGGTCCTGATCCTGCTCGGCGTGTTGCGCCGTCCGGCCTGGCAGGCCACGCTCGCCGGTCTTGTAGTCGGCCTCGTCGTCGCGATCATCGGCTGGAGGATGCCGACCGGCCTCGCCCTGGATTCCGTGGCGAACGGCGCGGTTTTCGCGCTCTGGCCTGTGATGTGGATCGTCGTCAACGCTTTGCTGCTTTACAATGTCGCGGTGAAATCGGGCCGCTTCGACGCCTTCCGCGCCTGGGTGTTCGAGCATCTTCCCAACGACCGGCGCATCGTCCTAGTCGTGGTCGGTTTCTGTTTCGGCGCGCTACTCGAAGGCGTCGCGGGCTTCGGCACGCCGGTCGCGATCACCAGTTCGCTGCTGATCCTGGTCGGCTTCCCGGCGTTGGAGGCGCTGATTTTCGTGCTGATTTTCAACACCGCTCCCGTCGCCTTCGGCGGACTCGGCGTGCCGGTGACGGTGCTGGGCGAGGTCACCGGCCTGCCGGCGCCGGCGCTCGGCGCGATGATCGGCCGGCAATTGCCGATCATGGCGCTCTTTCTGCCTTTCTACGTCATGATGATTTACGGCGGCCGGCGCTCGGTCCGCGCCCTCTGGCCGGTCCTGCTGGTCGCCGGCGGCAGTTTCGCGTTTTCGCAGTTCTTTTCCTCGAACTTCCTCGATTACGCGTTGACCGACGTCCTGTCATCGCTCGGCTCGCTGGTCTTCACTTTGCTTTTCCTCCAGGTTTGGAAGCCCGCGCCCGATCCGGAATTCGCCATCAAGGCCGAGACTTTCGCCGAAGAGGCAACGTCACGCGACGTCGCGCCCTGGCAGGGTTGGCTGCCGTGGTTGATCGTTTCGGGAATCGTGATCGTCTGGACCCATTTCGGCGTCGCTCATCTGGCCGAGCAGAAAATCCACTGGCCGGGACTCGACAAGGCGATTTCGATCACGCTTTACAACAACAAGCCCTATACCGCCGTCTGGGCCTTCCAGCCTTTGGGCACCGGAACCGCGATCCTGCTGTCCGCGATCATCAGCGCCGCCTTGTTCAAATTGTCGCCGAGCGCCTTTTTCGGATGCGTCGGCACGACCCTCAGGCAGATCTGGCTCGCGGTCGTCACGGTGATGTTCATCGTCGGCCTCGCCTTCCTGATGAACTATTCCGGCCTCGCCTATACCCTGGGCTATGGCGTCGCCTCGACCGGCAAGCTCTTCGTCCTGCTCTCGCCCTTCCTGGGCTGGGTCGCGGTGATGCTCGCCGGCAGCGACACCTCTGGCAACGCCTTGTTCGGCAATCTGCAGGTGGTGGCGGCGAATCAGCTCAATCTCAACCCGGTGCTGTTCGCCGCGACCAATTCTTCGGGCGGCGTGATGGGCAAGATGGTTTCGCCGCAGAACATCGCCACCGGCGCGGCTGTGACCAATCTCAAGGGGCATGAGGGGGCGATTTTCGCCGGCACGTTCAAACACAGCATCTTCCTGACCTTCCTGCTCAGCCTGCTGGTCGCCCTGCAGCAATTCGTGATCCCCTGGGTCATCCCGGTCGTCGACAAACATTGAGCCGCGCGGGCGCCGGTTTGGACCGGCGCCCCTCCCATCGCCCCAGACGTCACGGAGTCGCGCCATGCAACACCAGTCGGCCGCCGGCGGTCTTGCTTCGGAATTCGAAACGATTCTTCCCAAGGAGCGTGTCTTCGCCGACCCCTTGCGCCGCCTCGCCTATGGGACGGACGCGAGTTTTTACCGCCTGACCCCGCAAGTCGTGGCGGTGGCGGAGAACGAGGCCGAAGTCCTCGCCCTGCTCGAGATTTGCCGCCGCCGCAAGGCGCCGGTGACTTTTCGCGCCGCCGGAACCTCGCTGTCCGGCCAGGCGGTGACGGATTCGGTCCTGATCGTGCTGGGCGAGGGTTTTGGCGGCTTCGCTTATGACGAATCCAATCAGGTCGCCCGTCTCGGGCCCGCGATCGTCGGCGGCGAGGCCAATCGCCGCCTCGCGCCGTTCGGCCGCAAGATCGGCCCCGATCCGGCCTCGGTCGCGACAGCCAAGATCGGCGGCATCGCCGCCAACAACGCCTCCGGCATGTGCTGCGGCGTCGGCCAGAACTCCTATCACACGCTGGCGTCGCTGCGGCTCGCGCTCGCCGACGGCGCGGTCCTCGACACATCCGATCCCGCGAGCGTCGCCGCTTTCCGGCGGTCTCACGCCGCGCTGCTCGATGGGCTCGCCGCGTTATCAGCGGAAATCAAGGCGGATGAGACCACCGCCGCGCGGATTCGCGACAAATTCCGCCTGAAAAACACCACCGGCTATGCGATCAACGCTCTGGTCGATTTCGACGACCCGATCGACATTCTCGCCCATCTGATGATCGGCTCCGAGGGGACGCTCGGCTTCCTGTCGCGCGTCGATTACCGCGCCGTGCCGGAATATCGGGACAAGGCCTCGGCGCTGGTCGTGTTCGCCGATCTCGCGACCGCCTGCCGCGCGGTGAGCGCGCTCAAAAGCGCGCCGGTCGAGGCGGTGGAGCTGCTCGACCGCGCTTCGCTCGAAAGCGTCAAGCACAAAAAGGGCATGCCGGTCGAGGTCGATGCGCTCGGTCCCGACGCCGCCGCGCTCTTGATCGAATCCCGCGCCGCCAATGCCGACGATCTTCGCGCGCAACTGGCCTCGATCGCGGAAACCATCGATCCGGCGACCACCCTCAATGGCGTGAATTTCACCTCCGATCCGGTCGAATCCGGCCGGCTCTGGGACATCCGCAAGGGAACCTTCCCCGCCGTCGGCGGCAAAAGGCCGCCGGGAACCACGGTCATCATCGAGGACGTCGCCTTTCCGGTCGCGCGCCTCGCCGAGGCGACGACCGACCTGCGCGCGCTGCTCGACGCCCATGGCTACGCGGAAGCGATCATTTTCGGCCATGCGCTCGAAGGCAATCTCCATTTCGTCTTCGCCCAGGGCTTTGACTCGGAGCGGGAAGTCGCGCGCTACGCCAGCTTTATGGCGGCGGTGGCGGAGCTCGTCGTCGGCAAATATGACGGCTCGCTCAAGGCCGAGCATGGCACGGGACGCAATATGGCGCCCTTCGTCGAGCGTGAATGGGGCGCCGCCGGGACCGCCGCGATGCGCCGCATCAAGGCGCTGATCGACCCGGAAAACCTGCTCAATCCTGGCGTGCTGATCAACGACGATCCAGAAATCCATCTCAAAAATCTCAAAGCCATGCCGGCGGTTTCGGCCTTAATCGATTCCTGCATCGAATGCGGCTTCTGCGAGCCGCAATGCCCCTCGAAAGGCCTGACGCTCTCGCCGCGCCAGCGCATCACATCCGCGCGCGAAATGCGCCGGCTGCGCTGCGACGACCCGCAGGCGCCGCAATTGACGGAAATGGCGGCGGCCTATGACTACGCCGGCGACGCCACCTGCGCCGGTTGTTCCTTGTGCTCTACGGTCTGCCCGCTCGAAATCGACACAGGCTCCTACATCCGCACTTTGCGCGCGGAGAAGCGCGGCGGCGTCGCCAGGACGATCGCGGGCGGGCTCGCCAATCATTTCGGCGCGACGTTGAATGCGACCCGCGCCGGCCTCGCCGCCAGCGGCCTCGCCCGTCGCGTGTTGGGCGACAAGCCGGTGCTGGCGGTCTCCGACGCCGCACATCAGGCGCTGGGCCTGCCGCGCCTCTCGCCGGCCATGCCGCGCGCCGCCTGGCCGGCCGCGCCCAAGCCGGCGAACGGCGCCCTGCGGCCGGTTCTGTTCTTTTCCTCCTGCGCCAGCCGCGCCATGGGGCCAGCGGCGGGCGACGACAGCCCGCCGCTGCTCGACGTCGCGGCGCGGGTGTTCGCGCGCGCCGGCTTTGCGCTGGTCCAGCCGGAAAACCTCGACGAACTTTGCTGCGGCCAGCCCTTCGCCTCAAAGGGCTTTCCCGAGATCGCCAAGGCCAAGGCCGAGCAATTGGCGCAACATCTCGCCACCGACGGCGCGGCGATTCCCATCGTCATCGACGCCTCGACCTGCGCGACGCGCATGGCCGCCTTTTCGGGCCCGCATTTCCGCCCGCTCGATCTCGTCCAGTTCCTGCGCGACGAAATCGCGCCGCGCCTGACCATAAAACGCCTGCCGGAGACCGTCGCCGTCCATGTGACCTGCTCCTTGCGCAAGGTGGGCCTCGCCTCGGCCTTGATCGAACTGGCCGAAGCCTGCGCGGAAAAGGTGATCGCGCCGCCCGGCGTAACGTGCTGCGGCTTTGCCGGCGACAAGGGCTTTTCCCATCCCGAACTGAACGACCACGCCCTGCGCCACCTGAAGGAGAGTCTGCCGGCCGAATGCCGCGAGGGCTATTCCTCCAACCGCACATGTGAGATCGGCCTCGCCGCCCATTCCGGCCGCCGCTACCGCTCGATCCTGCATCTGGTGGACGCCGCCTCGTCGTGACCGATTCTCAGACGTCGCGCCCCCGGAAACCGTCGATGAGTGGCGCGCGTTTCGCGTCGGGGGCGCCGCCCTGCGGACAGGGATCCCGGGCGGCTTGCGACAACGCCGTCGCGCCTTTGATCGCCCGGCGCGCCCCGTCCGAAAACGCCTTGACGCCGCCGCCCGAAAACAACATGGTGCCGGCCATGACGCATTCGAAAATTCTTTGCGGGATTTCGATTATCAGCTAGCTGCAAAGCTGGCTGGCGCCGTCATGTCTCCCTTCCCGTCCTGCGAGATCGACGCCCCGGCCAGAGCCAGGGGAATTCATGTCCATCTCGACGCCCGTAAAACTATACAACACGCTCACCCGCGAGCGTGAAGTCTTCTCGCCCCTCGACTCCGGCAACGTGCGGCTCTATGTCTGCGGGCCGACGGTCTATGACTTCGCCCATATTGGCAACGCCCGGCCTTTGATCGTCTTCGACGTGCTTTACCGCCTGCTTCGGGAAAAATACGGCGCCGATCATGTCACCTATGTCCGCAACATCACCGACGTGGACGACAAGATCAACGCCCGCGCCGCCGAACGCGGCGTCACCATCCGCGAGCTGACCGAAGAGACCAACCGCGTCTTCCAGGAAGACGTCGCCGCGCTCGGCTGTCTGCCGCCGAACGTCCAGCCGCGCGCCACCGAACATATCGCCGAAATGATCGTGATCATCGAGCGCCTGATCGCCCGGGGCCACGCTTATGCCGCCGACGGCCATGTACTGTTCGACGTGCCCTCCATGCCCGATTATGGCGCGCTCTCCCGCCGCCCGCTTGACGACATGATCGCCGGCGCCCGTGTCGAGGTCGCGCCCTACAAGAAGGGCGAGATGGATTTCGTGCTGTGGAAGCCCTCGAAGGAGGGCGAGCCGGGCTGGGACAGCCCGTGGGGCTTCGGGCGCCCGGGCTGGCATCTCGAATGCTCCGCCATGTCGCACAAGCATCTCGGCGAGGTCTTCGACATCCACGGCGGCGGCATCGACCTTGTCTTCCCCCATCACGAGAATGAAATCGCCCAGACGCGCTGCGCATTCGGCCACGACGTGATGGCGAATGTCTGGATGCACAACGGCTTCCTGCAGGTCGAAGGCGAGAAAATGTCGAAGAGCCTCGGCAATTTCATCACCATCCACGAATTGCTTCATTCGGACAAATTCGGCGGCAAGCCCTGGCGCGGCGAGGTCCTGCGCCTCGCCATGCTGCGCAGCCATTACCGCCAGCCGATCGACTGGACCGTGAAGGCGCTGGAGGAGGCCGAAAAGACGCTGGCGCGCTGGTACGGCGTCTTGCGCGCCCAGGGCGTGACGGCGGTGAGCGCTCACGATGCGCCCCTGCGCGCGGCCTTCGTTGAAGCCTTGTGCGACGATCTTAACATCCCGCGCGCCATGGCCGAACTGCACGCCATGGCCGGCAAGGCCGAGCCGCGCGACGACGACAGCCAGACCGCCAAAGCCGAAGCCGAAAAGCTCGCCCGCGCCGCCAGCCTGCTCGGCCTGCTCGAGGGCGATCCCGCGACATGGGCGCAGAAGGCGCCCGAGGCGAACGTGGACGCTGCGGAAGTTGAACGGTTGGTGGCTGACCGCCTTGCTGCGCGAAAGGCGCGTAATTTCGCCGAATCCGACCGCCTGCGCGACGTGCTGGCCGAAATGGGCGTGAAGCTCAAGGACGGCAAGGACAGGGCGACCGGCGAGCCGACAACGGAATGGGAGGTTGCCTGATGAGCGAACCGAAGGACGAGAAGGAAAAGGACTGGCGCGACACGCTGCCCTTTCCGGCCCATTGGCTCTATTACATCGCCGCAAAGGTGGTGATCGTCGCCCTGGTCGCCGGTTTTGCACTGCATTACTACGGACTGCTGTGATGCGCGAGAATATCGCCCTGCGCCCCGCTTTGCCCGCCGACGCCCCGGCTCTGGCCGCGCTGTTTCGCGCCAGCGTCGAGGTACTGGCGCAGGAGGATTACAGCGAGGCGCAGGTCGAGGCCTGGGCGGCGCTGGCCGACGACGAAGCGGCCTTTGCAAAAAAACTCGCCGACGAACTGACCATTGTCGCGACGGTCGGCAGCGAAATCGCCGGCTTCGCCAGCCTCAAGGGCGCCGACCATCTCGACATGCTCTATGTCCATCCCGCGCACATTCGGCGCGGCGTGGGAACCGGACTCTGCGACGCGATGGAAAAGCTCGCCGGCGCACGTCGCGCCGCCAGTCTCACCGCCGACGTCTCCGATTGCGCGCACGCCTTTTTCGCCGCACGCAAATATGAGGCGCAAAAGCGCAACATGGTTTTCCTGGGCGACGAGGTCCTGGGCAACACCACCATGACCAAGAAACTCGCCTCGGCGCCTGAGAAGATCCAATGAGCCGCGAACGCGTCACGCTTTTCGACACCACTTTGCGCGACGGCGCCCAGACCACCGGCGTCGATTTCTCGCTCGACGACAAGAAGCAGATCGCGGCTCTGCTCGACGCGCTCGGCATCGATTATGTCGAGGGCGGCTATCCCGGCGCCAATCCGCTCGACACCGAATTCTTCAAGAGCCGGAGGACAGCCAAGGCGCGCTTCGCCGCCTTCGGCATGACCCGGCGCGCGGGGCGCTCCGCCTCCAACGACCCCGGAATCGCCGCCCTGCTCGACAGCGCCGCCGATTCAATCGTTTTCGTCGCCAAGAGCTGGGATTATCAGGTGCTTGTGGCGCTCGGCTGCTCGCTTGAGGAAAATCTCGACGGCATCACCGACAGCGTCCGCGCCGCGGTAGCCTCCGGGCGCGAGACCATTCTCGATTGCGAGCATTTCTTCGACGGCTACAAGGCCAATCCCGAATATGCGATTCAATGCGCCGCGGCGGCCTATGCTGCCGGCGCGCGCTGGATCGCCTTGTGCGACACCAATGGCGGCACGCTTCCCCACGAGGTCGAAGAAATCGTCCGCGCGGTTTCGGTCCATGTGCCGGGCGACCACCTCGCCATCCACGCCCATAACGACACCGAGCAGGCGGTGGCCAATTCGCTCGCCGCCGTGCGCGCCGGGGCGCGGCAGATTCACGGCACGCTCAACGGCCTCGGCGAGCGCTGCGGCAACGCCAATCTGTGCTCGATCATTCCGACGCTGATGTTGAAGCCGGAATATTCCGAGAAATACGAGATCGGCGTGACCGAAGAGAGCCTGCGCGGCCTGACCAAGATCAGCCATGCGCTCGACGAATTGCTCAACCGCGCGCCCAACCGCCACGCGCCCTATGTCGGCGCCTCGGCCTTCGCCACCAAGGCGGGCATCCACGCTTCCGCCGTGATGAAGGACCCGCGCACCTATGAGCACGTCACGCCGGAAAGCGTTGGCAACAGCCGCCGCGTGCTGGTGTCCGACCAGGCCGGCAAATCGAACATTCTCGCCGAGCTGGAGCGGCTTGGCGTGCCGGTCGGCAGGGAAGATCCGCGCATCGCCCGCCTTCTGGTCGCGGTCAAGGACAAGGAGGCGCAGGGCTATGCCTTCGAGGGCGCCGACGCCAGTTTCGAACTGCTGGCGCGCCGCGTGCTTGGCCATGTGCCGGATTATTTCGAGGTCGATCGCTTCCGCGTCGATGTCGAGCGCCGCCACAATGCGCGCGGCGAACTGGAGACTTTTTCCGAGGCCACCGTGCGGGTCAATATCGACGGCCAGAGCCTGATCTCGGCCGCCGAGGGCAACGGCCCCGTCCATGCGCTCTATGGCGCCCTGTGCAAGGACCTCGGCAAATATCAGCAATATATCGACGATATCGAACTGCTCGATTTCAAGGTCCGCATCTTCCAGGGCGGCGCCGACGCCGTGACCCGGGTGCTGATCGAATTCGGCGACAAGGATGGGGAAACCTGGACCACGGTCGGGGTGTCGCCCAACCTCATCGACGCCTCGTTCCAGGCTTTGCTCGACGCGATTCAATACAAGCTGCTGAAAGCGGGGGCCTGAACTGCTTCAATAATGCGCGACGCATTGCGCGGGATCATGGCTCCGGCAGGATAATTACAGTAGTGTGACGGGAATTGCCGGCGCTCTGCTGGGCGCCGCGCCGTGCTTTGCGTCCCGTGGAGGACTTGCTTTGGCCCAAACCCTCGAACCGACCGAAACGCACGCCAATGCCGAGGGGGCGGCGGCAATGCCCGCGCCGGCCGTCCCGGCGCCCAAAGCCGCCGCAAAACCCGCCGCCAAGCCCAAGGCCCCCGAGCCTGAAGTTTCCCCCCAGCATCACATCGCCCAGATGCGGCATGACCCTGTCGCGATCCGCCGGGTGTTCGAGACCGGCGAATACCCTTACGCCGTGCATATGCGCACCGCGCCTTATGAAGAGCACATGCTGAAACTCCAGCAGGAATTGCTCAAGGCGCAGCGCTGGGTCGAGACCAGCGGCGAAAAGATCGTCATGCTGTTCGAGGGCCGCGACGCCGCCGGCAAGGGCGGCACGATCAAGCGCTATATGGAACATATGAATCCGCGCACCGCGCGGGTGGTGGCGCTGCAGAAGCCGACCGAGCGCGAGCGCACCCAATGGTTTTTCCAGCGCTATATTTCGCAACTGCCCTCGGCCGGCGAACTCTGCCTGTTCGACCGCTCGTGGTATAACCGCGCCGGGGTCGAGCGGGTCATGGGCTTCTGCACGCCGAGCGAATATCTCGAATTCATGCGCCAGTGCCCGGAAGTCGAGCGCATGCTGACGCGCGCCGGCGTCCGGCTGGTCAAATATTGGTTCTCGGTGTCGCGCGAGGAACAGCGCCGCCGCTTCGAGGCGCGCAAGATCGACCCGCTGAAACAATGGAAGCTGTCGCCGATCGACCTCGCCTCGCTCGACAAATGGGACGAATATACCGAGGCGAAGGAGGCGATGTTCTTCTATACCGACACGGCCGACGCGCCCTGGACCATCATCAAGGCCGACGACAAGAAGCGCGCCCGCCTCAATTGCATGACCCATTTCCTGTGGACTCTGCCCTATCCCAACAAGGACGCCTCGATCGTCAGGCCGCCGGACCCACTGATCGTCGGCTCGACCGAACATGTCATCGGCCATGACATGCACATCATCGAGAAAACCGTGCATCCCGCCAACAAGAGGGGGTGAAGGCCGGGCCGCGCTGAGCTGGCGGTCGAAATCCGACGCCTGGTGCATTCGGGAATGAGTGCGTTCGGCTCGAAGCCGTCATCCGCAGGATGTTTGACGATCGTCCCAAGTCGACGCAAAGGGGACATCGTTCCAACCGGCGTTCGGCTCCCGTCGCGTGAGTGGAAATCTCGATTGGCGCGCCGGCGCCGGGTTCGAGGACGCCAAGCGCGCCGTCTGTTTCGGCGCGCGTCGCCGAAGGGCAATCACCTGAAGCAGCGCAGCGTTCCATTGGGCATACGAACGGCTCTATGGCCCGTATGTCTCCGGCACCAGCCTTCATTTTGACCGCCCCATACGCATCGGCCCCACGCATTGCGATGCCGGTTAGGACCGCAGCCGCCCAACGCGAACGCCGGCGCAATCGCCGACGACAAGGCGGTGGAAAGAATCACGACGCCGAGCAACACGGTCCTGAGCACTTTCATGAATACCTCCCCTTGAGGCTCGACTGTGGTAAGTCGCGGTTCTATTTGTACTTCAAACGAGCACTCGGGTATAGCGCGGCAAAACCTTCCCGCGACAAAAAGGTCGCCGTGCATGCGTCGGCGCGCCTGAACCCCATTGACGGGTGTCCGCCCATCTTTGCCCTTGCCATCAGCGCCCGCAACCTTCCGCTTCCCGCCGTTCTGGATCATTCATGAAGGGGAACCACGCGCCCAATTTCGACCACTCGCCGCGCGACATCGCTTTGCGCCGCGTTCACTCGTAGAGCTTGCGGAACGTCTGGTGCATCTTCGTCGCCAGGTCCGACGCCGCATAAGCGTCGGTGACGATTTCGATATAGACGCCCGTCTCGGCGTGGCTCGCCGCCTCCAGCGCCTGATCGAATTCGGCGCAGGTTTCGACCCGCGCCGAGAACCAGCCGTCGCAGCCGAAGGCCTGTGGCAACAGGCTGTATCGCCAGGGCGCGATGTCGTTATAGGCGATCCCGGGCTCGCGGCATAACAGGCGCTCGATCAGATAGCCGGAATTATTGACCACGAAGACGATCGGCTTCCGCCCGTAGCGCGCGAACTGGCTGATCTCCTGGACCGTGAACTGATGAGCGCCGTCGCCGGTGAGCAGCACGACGCGCCGCTCGGGCGCTGCGATCGAAGCGCCGAAAGCCGCGGGCGTGGCCCAGCCGATCGAGCCCCACAGGGTCTGGTTGTAGAAATTGGCGCCGGAAGGCATTTGCGCGAAACCGAGCCCCATCGAGGTGGTGCCGGTTTCGGCGAAAAGAATGTCGTTCTCGCGCAGGAAACCGGCGAGGCGCGGATAGAGCGCGGCGGCGTCAATCTTGTCATCGCCCGCGCCTGTCGCCTTACCGAGCCTCTTCGGCGCGATCTTCGGCCAGTCGCGGCGCGAAAGCCGCGAGGTCAGGCTTTTCAGCAAATCGCCGAGTTCGGCATTGAAAAAAGTCTTGTCGCCAACCCGGACGCGATGCTTGCCGATGGAAATGGTTCTGGCGGGATCGAGCCGCGAGGTGAAAGCCCCGGTGTTGAAATCGGTCATCAATGTGCCGATGGCCAGAACCTGGTCCGCCTCTTCGACAAAGGCGCGCACCTCGGGCTGCATCAGCGCGCCGTCATACATGCCGACGTAGCAGGGATGGGTCTCGTCGAGCACGGATTTGTCCATGAACATGGTGGCGAAGGGCAGGCCCGAAACGGCGATCAGCTCATGCAGGGCGGGCTGCAATCCGGCGCGAGCGATCAGCACGCCGGGCAGGACGCAGGCCGAGCGCGCCTTGTCGATCGCCTCAACAATCACCTCGCTCACATGGGCCAAAGCGTCCGGGTCGCTTTGCGGCGAGGCGATCGCACGCGCCTCGCCGGCGACGGGCGCGGAGGCGAGATCGGCGGGAAAGACCATGTAGACCGGGCGCAGATGATAGAGCGCCTCGGCGATCAGCCGTTCGGTTTCATAGGCGACATTCTGCGGGGTCATCACCGCATGGGCGCAGACCACCGGCTCGGACATGCGGCGAAACAGGTCGTACTCACCATTTCCCAGCGTGTGGTGCATAAGAGCGCGCGATTCCTGGATCGCGACATTGGGCGCGCCGACGAGATGAAACACCGGGAGATGTTCGGCATAGGCGCCGGCGACGCCGTTGATCGCCGAAAGCTCGCCCACCCCATAAGTGGTGCAGAGCGCGCCGACGCCCCTGATCCTGGCGTAACCCTCGGCGGCATAAGCGGCGCTGAGCTCGTTGCAGCAGCCGATCCAGCGCAGACCGGGCTCGTTGCAGATGGCGTCATTGACCGGAAAGGCGTAATCGCCCGGCACGCCGAAAACATCGGTCACGCCGATGTCGCGAAGGCGTCGCAAAACATATTGGATGACACTCGTGGCCATGGGAATCTCCCGCGCGTCCGGCGCAGGATAGATCAGAGCCGCCGATCGGTCGCCACCTCAATGCTGAAAACCGGCGCGAATGGTGAAACATGGCGAACTCGCGATGGCGCAACCCATCCAAAAAGCAGAACGCCGGTCGCGCAAGCCCTGGAAGGGCGCGCGGTCACGCCAGTAAAGGCCGGGTCCAACTTACAACGCCAGCGCCGATCATGACCACGCCCAACAAGCGGGCGACCAGTTCACCCTTTGGCGCGAGTTTTTCTATCGCGACAAGTGCGGCGAGGGCGACGACCCAGAGCAGATTCATCGCGCCGCCGACAAACAGAAGCGCCATCAGCCCCCAGCAGCACCCAATACAATAAAGGCCGTGGCGCATTCCCATCCGCCAGGCGCCGAGAAGCCCATCGCTCCAGTCGTTCATCAGGAAGCCAAGCGGCGAACGACACGCGCGCAGACAGGCAAGTTTGATCGGGCTGAACTGAAAAACGCCCGCGATCAGGAGAAGCGCCGCGCTGAACACAGGCGACATGCTCACAATCATTGGCGAGATCCATCCGGCCGATTGCAGCGCCCATTGCGCGGCGGTCGCCGCGCCGCTGAAAGCGCCCCATAAGGCGAGATATGCGGCCACGAAAAAGAAGGTTCTCGCGCCGTCGCCGCGCCGCCGGTTCAGCGCCGAAAAACACATCGCCATCGGCGCCGCCGAAGGCAGCATCATCGCCGCCATCATAACGGCCCACATGACGAAAACCGCAAACCAGTTCGCCGTCGACCATTCGCCTGTCGGCATGGCCAGCTGGGCCGCCGGACTGTCCATGTTGGTGGCTCCCCACAACAGGACGAGCCATCCTCCGAGCGTCGCCGCCCAAATGCCCGCCGCCGTCCATGGGCGCTCGAAGATCAGTTCGCGCGATGACGCGGTGACGCTCTGATCAACTTTGGTAGGCGAACGGCGCGAAGAAACCATTTCGCCCTCCGACCTCGCATTTGATTCCGAAATCGTCGATCCTGAGGTGCGAAGCGCGGGATACCGTCACAGGGTATCCGGGCGATATTGCCAGCGGATGCCCCTTGATCTCGGTCGTTCCGCCGCCCTGGCCCTGAATCGCCTCCATCTCGGTTGAAGCGGCGCCATCCACTTCAAAACGGAACTGTCGGTTCCCGCTTTCGCTAAAGCTGATTCTTGCGGGGCGCGCGCCCAGGACTTCGCCGATCAGCGGTCCGAGGTTGGCGAGATGTCCGCCGTCGGCGCCCGAGAATATTCCCTGGAGGGCGGCCTTTTGCTTGTCGTCGCCGCGACTGTCCAGATAGAGCGCAACTTTCCACTGGCCGTCTTTCATATTGCCGGGCGCAAATGCGATGAGCGCGGCGTTCAACCCGTCGAGAACGGCGTCGCCATGACGACCTTTGTCAATGTGCCATCCGACAAGAACTCTGCAATCATCCTCGGTTGGCGGCGAGAGGAAGATGCACGGACACGCCGCCTCGCAATTGCAAGCCTCGATATATGTGCCTTCGACGCTCCATGTCATGAGAACCTCCTCGGAGATTTGCCGATCCCGCATTGCCGGTCCGCGGCGAATGAGGTTCATTAGGCGGTCGACGGATACCAGTGACGGCGCCGCCGATTTCCGGGCGACGCCCTCGGCGCGAGTCCGGCCGCCTCGCCGTCAACGCCAACGGTCTCCCTTGAACGACTAAGCTGAGAGCGGACTCTCCCGGGAGAAAAACGAGGATCTCGCTCTTTTGGTTCCAGCCGGTCGGATCACGCGCCGGACTGCGGCAAGATCGAGCGCAAGGCGCCGCGTTCTCACCAGCCGATCGAAGGTCTGGAACCACCGTCTTGGTCGATCTTTGCCTCGCCAGGTTTCAGATTTCGACCGCTAGTTTCCCCGCGCCTTGCCCAGAAGCGGGTCGATGACCGGCGCAAGAATATTTTTGACCGCGAAAATCGAGCCGTCGAAACTGTAATGGCCGTAATCGACCGCGATCATGTCCTCCGGCAACTTGTCGCCGACCAGACGGCGGCATTCGCCGGCGCGGCACAATTTTGCGGCCTGGGACACGTAAGTTGCGCCCGGCCCCCAATCCATTTTTTTGAGCCGCGCGTCGGCGGCGCGCGATTCAGGCCGCAGGCCGATGGCGGAAAATTCCGGCGGCTTTTTGCCGGTGTTGACATCGAGCCCGACCAGAATGGGCAGGAAGGGCGACCAGGTCGGGATTTCGCCGGCGATCACGATATTCTTCACCCCATCCTTGTGCAGCCTGTGCACATTGGCGAGGAAATCGTTGAAATAATTCGGATAGAGCCAGGCGTGATCGGAGGCGTAGGAGGCGAAATAGGCCCCCACCACCAGAACGTCCGGCTTGATCGCGCGAATCTGCCGGAATACATATTGGTTGATCGCGTGGCAGCGCGGCGTGCCCCCGGCGCCCTGATCCATCGGCGTGTTCTCGATCAGCGGCATGCAATAGGTCGCGGTCATCGCGACGACATTGGCGCGCCCGGCAAATTCATGCTCCAGCCCGACGAAGAGAACGGCGGCGTGGGAATCGCCGACGATCATGATGGTCGGCTTGCGCGGATCGGCGATGACGCCGCAATGATTCGCCTCGAAGAAGGACGCGGCGCGCCGCCTTTCCTCTTCTAGGGAAAAGCGCTTTTCCTCGCGCTGATAGAAGCAGGCCTGCAGGCGCGGCAGGTCGGCGCCTGTCTTGGTGTAATTGAAGATGCGGACGACTTCCGGCGGGAAGCGGTTTGGAACGCCGTCCGCGACTCTGGTGGCGCTGCCGACGACGCCGGTGACGCCAAGCAGCGCGACCAGCGCCAGCGCGACGGCGCGCGGGCGGCGACGGAAGAGGTGGCCGACCGGCCGCTCGACGAAACGCCAGGTCAGATAAGCGAGGACGACAGCGAGCGCGGACAGCGCCGCCATGGTGGCGCCGTCCGGCGTCACGCCGGGCCGGATATGGGCGAAGGCGAACAAGGGCCAGTGCCAGAGATAAAGCGGATAGGAAATCAGTCCGAAAAATTGCGCGACGCGGTTGCCGAGCACATAAGCGCCGATGCGCGAGCCCGGAAAGGCGATCACCAAGGCGCTGCCGAGCGCCGGCGCCAGCGCCCGCCAGCCGGGGAAAGCTTGCGTTTCGTCGAGCAGGACATAAGAAGCGCAGATCAGCGCGACCCCGAGCCCCGCGCCGACATCGGCCCAAGGCCGCTCGGGATGGGGCGCGCGATGCAGAATGAACACTTCCCGCCACGCCAGCAGCGCGCCGAGCGCCAGTTCCCAGGCGCGGGTCCACGGCAGATAGAAGGCGGCTGAAGGGTCGCGCGGCGTCTCATAGAGGCAGAAGGCCAGCGACAGCGCGAAGATCAGCGCGATTCCGGGCCCGAGCCAGCGCCGCCCGGCGGAAAACAGCAGCAGCATCGTCGCCGGCCAGAACAGATAAAACTGCTCCTCGATGCTCAGCGACCACAGATGCAGCAGCGGTTTGGAATTGGAAGCGATGTCGAAATAGCCTCCGATCCCCGCCGTCTGGCGCAACAGCCACAGATTGACGGTGAAATAGGAACTGGCCTCGATATGGCCGCCGATCATCCGGAACTGGCGCGGATCGGCCCACAGCCAGCCGAGGACCCAAACAAAGGAAGTGACAAGCAGCAGCGCCGGCAGAATCCGCTTGGCGCGCTTTGCGTAGAAGAACAGCAGCGAAAATTTTTCCGCCTCACGCTCGCTCAGGATGATGCGGGTGATGAGGAAGCCGGAAATGACGAAAAAGACATCAACGCCGGTAAAGCCGCCCGGCAGCAGGCCGTGATGGGCATGAAAGGCCACGACTCCGAGCACGGCCAGCGCGCGCAGGCCGTTGATGTCGGGACGGAAATCATGATGCCCGAGCGGTTTTGTCGCAGCGCCCGCGCGCGCTCCGGAGACGAGCTTATCCAATCACATGCCCTGCGGTCCGCGGGTGATCGCCGCGACGCCGGTGCGCGCGACCTCGACCAGCCCGATCGGTCGCATGAGCTCGACAAAGTCGTCGATCTTTTTCGGCGCACCGGTCAGTTCGAACACAAAGCTTTCCAGCGAGGCGTCGATGACGCGGGCGCGAAACGCCTCGGCGAGGCGCAAAGCCTCGACCCGGTTCTCGCCCTTGCCGCGCACCTTGATCATCGCCAGTTCGCGCTCGACCGCATTGCCGAGCAGGCTGAGGTCGGTGACCTTGTGGATCGGGACGATGCGCTCAAGCTGATGCGAAATCTGCTCGATCGTCTCCGGCGTGCCGGTGGTGACGATCGTGATGCGCGAAAGCTGCTGGGCGTGGGCGACTTCGGCCACCGTCAGGCTTTCGATATTATAGCCGCGTCCCGAGAACAGGCCGACGACGCGGGCGAGAACGCCTGGCTCGTTGTCGACCAGGACGGACAAGGTGTGGGTCTCGGTGCGCGAGGCCTTGCCGTTGGATGAGGAATAGGGCGAGAGCGCGGCGGGGGTCTGGGCGTTCATGAATTGCCGTCCATTTTCTCACTGAACCCCGTCATTGCGAGCCATTGGCGCGGATGGCGCGCCGGTTGAAGCGACGCCCGGCGCATATGCCGGGCTTTGGCGAAGCAATCCACCGTACGTACAAGCCGCGGCTTGGATTACTTCGTCCTGTCGCTCCTCGCAATGACGGCGAGGTTGAAGCAACGCGGCGCAAAGCGCCGCGCGGAAAACTCACACCAGCATCTTGCCCTTGTCGTCGATGACATTGCCGATATCCTCGTCGGCGTCGGGCAGGATCATTTCGTTGTGGGCCTTGCCCGACGGGATCATCGGCAGGCAGTTCTCGGCCTTGTCCACGACGCAGTCGAACAACACCGCCTCGGGACTGTCGATCATTTCCTGGATCGCGGCGTCGAGCTGCGAGGGATCGGAGCAGCGCATCCCCTTGATCCCATAGGCCTCCGCGAGCTTGACGAAATCGGGCAGAGCCTCGGAATAGGACGAGGAATAGCGCCCGCCATGCAGCAATTCCTGCCACTGGCGCACCATGCCCATATATTCGTTGTTCAGGATGAAGACCTTGACCGGGCAGCGGAACTGCTTCGCTGTCGAAAGCTCCTGAATGTTCATCAAGATGGAGGCCTCGCCCGCGATATCGACCACCAGAGCGTCGCGGTTGGCGAGCTGGGCTCCGATCGCCGCCGGCAGGCCATAGCCCATGGTGCCGAGGCCGCCCGACGTCATCCAGCGGTTGGGCTCCTCGAAGCGGTAATGCTGCGCCGCCCACATCTGATGCTGGCCGACCTCGGTGGTGATCAGGGTCTTGCGGCCCTTGGTCAACGCATAAAGCCGCTCGACCGCATATTGCGGTTTGATGACCGTGTCCGACTTCTTGTAGCCGAAGGAATTGCGGCCGCGCCAGCGGTCGATCTGGCCCCACCAGTCCTGCAACGCCTTCTTGTCGGCGGCGAGCGCCTCCGAGCGCCACAGCCGCACCATGTCCTCGAGCACATGGGCGCAGTCGCCGACGATGGCGAGATCGACCGGCACGTTCTTGTTGATCGAGGATGGGTCGATGTCGATGTGGATCTTCTTCGAATAAGGCGCGAAGGCGTCGAGACGGCCGGTGATGCGATCGTCGAAACGCGCGCCGACGGCGATCATCAGATCGCAATCGTGCATGGCGTTGTTCGCCTCATAGGAGCCGTGCATGCCCAACATCCCGAGCCAGGCCTTGCCCGAGGCCGGATAGGCGCCGAGGCCCATCAGGGTCGAGGTGATGGGAAATCCGGTCTGCGCCACCAGTTCGCGCAGCAGGGTCGAGGCCATCGGGCCGGCGTTGATGACGCCGCCGCCGGTATAAAAAATCGGCTTTTTGGCCTTGGCCATCATCGCCAAGGCCTGCTTGATCTTGCCGAGATCGCCCTTGAGCTGCGGCTGGTAGGTCTTGTGCTGGATGTTCTTCGGCGGGTTATAGGTCCCCGACGCGAATTGCACGTCCTTCGGAATATCGATCACCACCGGGCCGGGGCGGCCCGAGCGCGCGATATAGAAGGCCTCGTGCAGGATGCGGGGCAGGTCCTCGATCCGGCGGACGAGATAATTATGTTTCGTGCAATGGCGGGTGATGCCCACCGTGTCGCATTCCTGGAAGGCGTCCGAACCGATAAGATGGGTCGGCACCTGGCCGGTGATGCAGACGACGGGGATCGAATCCATCAAGGCGTCGGTCAGGCCGGTGATGGCGTTGGTCGCGCCGGGACCCGACGTCACCAGCAGGCAGCCGACCTTGCCCGACGAGCGGGCGTAGCCCTCCGCCGCATGGGCCGCGCCCTGCTCGTGGCGGACGAGAACATGCTGGATCCTGGTCTGATGAAAAAGCGCGTCATAGATCGGAAGGACCGCGCCGCCCGGATATCCGAACAAATGCGTCACGCCCTGATCCTGCAGGGCCTGCACCACCATTTCGGCGCCGGTCATCGTCTTCGACATCTTGAGCTCCAGACATGCTTGCTCGGGATACGCGCTCCCATGCGGCCAAAATAAAAAAGGCCCCTTTCGGGACCCGGGTATGCGCCATCGGCAGGTGATCCGGGTCAGACCCGGCCCGCTCGTGGCGCTCGCATAACTACAAGAATATTCCGCATGGGGGGATGTTCCCAGATTGTCTGTATCTCATAGGCCAGGCTGTCAGGCCGGTCAACCCTGTCAACTTGCCGCAGGGCGCAAAAAAATCACTTCGGTCTCGCCGTAATCGCGCCGCTCAAGCATGTCGAAGCCCGGCGCTGGCTCGAACATGGCCGCAGCCGCCTCCTCGACGATGACCAAAGCCTCCGGCGCGAGCCAGCCGCCGCGCGACAGCGAGGTCAGCGCCGGCTCGGCCAGACCGCGATTATAGGGCGGATCGAGAAAGGCGAGCGTATAGGGCGCCCCCGGCGGCTTGTCGCCCAGCTTGCGGGCGTCGCGCCGAAAAATGCGGGTGACGCCGCCGAGGCCCAAAGCCTCGACATTCTGGCGGATCAGGGCGCGCGCCTGGGCGCCGTCGTCCACGAAAAGGCAGAACTCCGCGCCGCGCGAAAGCGCCTCCAGCCCGAAGGCGCCGGTGCCTGCGAAAAGGTCGATCACCCGCGCGTTGGCGACCAGATCGCCATAGGAATGGGCGAGAATGTTGAAGAGGGTTTCGCGCAGCCGATCCGAGGTCGGGCGCAGGCCCTCGCCCCTCGGACCTTGCAGCGCCCGTCCCTTCAGCCGCCCGCCGACGATGCGCATCCTATTTGCCGCGCGGTTTTCTCGGCGCCCCCCCCTTGGGGGCGGCGTCGCGGCGGAAGAATTTCGCGGCGCCGGTCTCGCCGGACGGCTTGTGCTTGCCGCGGGCGGTCTTGCCGGTCCGAGCCCCTTTGTCGGCGCGGCCCTCGGTCTTTTCGCGCTCGGCCTTGAACCGCCGGGCGTTGCGGGTGTCGGCCGCTTCCTCCGCGCCGGCTTCCCCGCGTCTCGCCACGGCGCTCACGCGCTCGACCACCACCTTGCGGCCCTTGCGGTCCTCGGTGGCGGCGCTTTCGATGCGGCGGCGCTGACCTTTCTCCGCTTCCGCGCGGTCGCTGCGCAAAGCCGAGACGTGTTTTCTCGCGCGAGGTTTTTCCGTGCCCGGTTGGGCTTTTTTCGTGGCCCTCTCGGAAAGCGGACGCTCTCTGTCCTGCCGCGGGCGCTCTCTGTCCGGCCGCGGGCGCTCGCCAGCTTGCCGCGGGCGCTCGCTTTCTTGCCGCGGGCGCACGCTTTCCTGCCGCGGGCGCTTGGGACGCGGCCCGGTCCGCTCGCGCGGATCCGCACGCTCAGGCTCCGGCGTGCGATCGACGACCGGCCCGTCGAAATCGACCCCCGCCTGTTCGGCAAGACTCCCGCCGAGCTGTTCGGCAAGCACGCGGGTGCGCACCTCCTCCACCACGCCCTCAGCCATTTCGCCGAGCTGGAAAGGCCCGTAGGAAAGCCGGATCAGGCGGTTGGTCGCAAGGCCGAGATGTTCGAGCAGGCGCTTGACCTCGCGGTTCTTGCCCTCGCGCAAGCCGAGCGTGATCCAGACATTGGCGCCCTGCACCCGGTCGAGGCGCGCCTCGACCCCGGCATAATCGATCCCGTCGATGGTTACGCCCTTGGCCAGAGTGTCGAGCCGCGCCTGATCGGTGTCGCCATTAGCCCGCGCCCGGTAGCGGCGCAGCCAGCCGGTCGAGGGCAATTCCAGCACCCGGGCGAGACCGCCGTCATTGGTCAACAGCAGTAGGCCCTCGGTGTTGATGTCGAGCCGCCCGACCGACATGAGGCGCGGCAGATGCGGATTTTTTTCCGCGATATAATCGAACACGGTGGCGCGGCCTTCCGGATCGCGGTCGGTCGTCACCAGCCCGCGCGGCTTGTGGAACAGGAACAGCCGCGTGCGCTCGCGCGTCGACAGCGGCTTGCCGTCCACCGTCACCTTGTCCTTGTCCGTGATGTTTTTCGCCGCCGTGGTCAGAGTCTTGCCATTGACGGCGACGCGGCCCTGCTCGATCCAGCTTTCCGCGTCACGGCGCGAGCACAGGCCGGCGCGCGCCATGACCTTGGCGATGCGCTCGCCCTCGAAATCGCGGGCGGCGGGCGCGGGCTTTTTCGCAGCAGGCTTGCGGGCGGGACCGCCCTTTTTGGGAGTGTCGTTTTTCATGCCGGTCTGATAGCAGAGGCGCAGAACTTTGCGAATGTTTTTACCGTGAAGCCAACGGGTGGCTGGAAGAGGCGAAAGTTTGGGGGATTCGTCGGGAATAATCGAGCCTTGGGCGCGCGCCTTCGCCGAGGCGCGGGCGGCGGCCGCGCGGGGCGAGGCGCCCATCGGCGCCTGCGTGGTGAAGGACGGCGAAATCGTTGCTTCCGCCGGCAACCGCACCATTGAAGACCACGATCCGACAGCGCACGCCGAAGTGCTGGCGATCCGCGAGGCCGCGCGCAAATCGCGCGACGAGCGCCTGACCGGCTGCGACCTCTATGTGACGCTTGAGCCCTGCGCCATGTGCGCGGGCGCGATTTCCTTCGCGCGCATCCGCCGGCTTTATTTCGCGGCGGAAGACGAAAAAGGCGGCGCCGTGGACAACGGGCCGCGCTTTTTCTCGCAGAAAACCTGCCACCATCGCCCGGAAATCTACGGCGGCATCCGCGCCAGCGAAGCCGCCGACCTCTTGCGCGATTTTTTCAAGGCTCGCAGATGAAGGACGGTCGCTCTGGCGTGCGCCATCCGCTCGCGCAGTTTTGCGGTCGCTCTGGCGTGCGCCAACCGCTCGCGCAGTTTTGCGGTCGCTCTGGCGTGCGCCAACCGCTCGCGCAGTTTTAGAGCCGCGACAGCAGCTCGGCCTTTTTCTTGGCGAATTCCTCTTCCGAGAGAATGCCCTTGTCGCGCAGGCCGGCGAGCTTTTCGATGGTCGCGAAAATATCCTGATCGCTCGCCGTGCTCGGCGCAGCTGGCGCCGGGGCGGGCGGGACCGGAGACGGCGCGAAGGCCGCAGGCTCCGGTTCAGGCGCGGGCGCGGCAGGCGCTTGCGGCGCGGGCGCAGGCTGCGGCGCCGGCGAAACGAGCGGCAGGTCGGCGACGCGAACCGGGCCATATTGACTGGTGAAAGTCAGCGACTGGTCGCCGCTCTGCTGCTGCGAGACGCCGCCGATCATATGATCTCCGGTGTCATAGATCCGCGTCACGCCGCCCTGCTGGATCGCAAGGCGCCGCGTTCCCGGAAAATAGGCGTAGCGTAGGTCGTTCTGGGCGCCGCTGGACGATGGGGAACCCAGTTCCGCCGGCCACCACGAACCGGACGACCCTTGAACGAAAAAGCTCACCCCCGCGCCGCCGCCCTGCGACTGCATCTGGGATTGGCTCGGCGCCGGAGCGAAGAACGACTGATGGCGCAACAGCCCGGACAATTCGTCGCACAGCTGGCTGACCTTATATTTCAACGAATTGTTGAACATGTCGCCGATCATGATCATGCCGCCCCGGGACCATTGCCCCATGCCGCCGAGATCGGGATGGCTGAACTGGGCCTGGGTCCCGTTGCCGGCGACCAGCGCCTGCATGAGAACCAGCGCGGCGTCGAAACTCACTCCATGCGCATTGGCGAGATTTTGAAGGGTCTGGCGACCTTCGGACGTAAGTTCCTGCATTGCGAGCCAACTCCGGCTTTGCCCGCGGCCTCAAGGAAAGCGGCCGCGACGCCGGAACCTAACACTTTACCCGCGTCGCGTCCTTGACAATCCACGGGCCATATTTTCCCCTTGAAATTCAGCCGTAACTCGCGAATTCCTTGCGCGCGACAAACGAGCGGCGCAAACAGCTCGGACCTGCCGGCGGAGACCGGCGTGATTCTCGCGGGGGACCGATGACGGACTCAGGCTTGGGCGCTTCGGCTTTCGAACAACACCCCCTTCGCGCGCGCATCCTTGGCGAGTTGCATGCTCGCCCGACCCGCCCGCTGGAGGCGCCCGCGCGCATCCTGCATTTCGCCTTCCTGACCGACTCCACCCGCGCCGAAGCGGACCGCCTCGCCTTGACCGAATTATGCGTCGAACGCGGCCTGACCGGCCCGGACCCGCAAACCCGGCAGTTCCGCGTCGAATTGCAGGGCGCGACCTTGATGTGGGAGCGGCACGGCGAATTCATCACCCATGGCTGGGAATTCGCTGGCGTCGAGGCAGACGAGCCGTTTTCGCCCACGCCCGCCGCGCTGATGCAGAAAATCCGCATGCTGCCGCAGCCGGGGCCGCTGCTGGTGGCGGCGGACCTCCACATGCTTCACGGCGACCGCGACCCGGCGTCGCTCGGCGCGGTCTTCGGGCCGCTCCAGGCGGCGATCGCCGAGGCGAACGCCGGCCGCGCCCTGATCGCCACCGATTTCGCGCCCGATACTTTCGGCTTTGTCCGCATTTTCATCGCCAACCGCTCCATGCCGCCGATGGCGGCCGGCCGTCTGGCCCAGCGGGCGCTCGAAGTCGAAACCTATCGCACCCTGGCGCTGATGGGGCTGCCGGAGGCGCAAAACCTGGCGCCCTCGATCCGCCGCATCGAGCAGGAACTGCCGCGACTGCTCGACGCCATGACGCAAGCGACCGGCGTCGAGCAGAACCGTCACTTGCTCGACGCGTTGACGAGCCTTGCATCGGAACTGGAGGTGGGCGCGGCGGCAAGCCTCTATCGTTTCGGCGCCACCCGCGCCTATGACGATCTCGTAAACTCTCGTCTGGAGGCGATCAACGAGACGCCCCTGCCCGATTATCCCAGTTGGTCCGGCTTCCTGACCCGCCGCCTGCAGCCCGCCATGCGCACATGCCGCAACACCGAGGCGCGCCAGGCCGACCTGTCACGCAAGCTGGCGCGGGCCGCGCAGCTCCTGCGCACGCGAGTCGACACCGAGGTCGAGGCGCAGAACGGCGACCTGCTGCGCCAGATGGGCGAGCGGGTGAAATTGCAACTTCGTTTGCAGCAGACGGTGGAAGGGCTGTCGATCGCCGCCATCACTTATTACATCGCCAGCGTCTTCCACCATCTTCTGGAAGGGGCCAGGGAGGCCGGCGCACATGTCGAGCCGGACAGGGATACGGCGATCCTCATCCCCTTCATTGTCGCCTTTGTCGGCTGGACGGTCTGGCGCATCCGTCGCAAGCACCATGCCGAATAGGCGGGCGCGGGGAGCGAGGCCCCCCGCGCCAAAACAGTTCAGTCCTCCAGCAGGCTCCGCAGCATCCAGGCCGTCTTTTCATGAACGTCGAGGCGCTGGGTCAGCAGATCCGCCGTCGGCTGATCGTTGGCCTCGTCCACCAGCGGGAACAGGTCGCGCGCCGTGCGGGCGGTCGCCTCCTGCGCCGCGACCAGATGGCGGATCATGTCGAGCGCCTTGGGAACGCCCTCGACTTCCTTAACCGACGCGAGCTTGACGAATTCCTTGTAGGTTCCAGGCGCCGGGAAACCGAGCGCGCGAATGCGCTCCGCGATCAGGTCGAGCGCGTTCCATTGCTCCGTATATTGCCCCATGAACATCAGATGGAGTGTGTTGAACATCGGACCGGTGACGTTCCAGTGGAAATTATGCGTCATGAGATAGAGCGTGTAGGAATCCGCCAGCAGATGCGACAGACCCTCGGCGATCTTCTCGCGCTTTCCCTCCGGAATGCCGATGTTGATCGCAGCAGATTTCTTCGACATCGTAACGCCTCAAAATTTCAGCTATTGACTGGGCCTGGCCCGAAAGGCCGCCCCGCTGGCCGCGCATTGGGGCGTGAGCAGCGCCGAATCTATGACACGCGGCGCCGCAAAACATCCAATAAGAAAAACAAGATTTATTGATCGGTTTTTCCGGATAGGGCTCCCCGCGGCTTCAGTCCTTGCGCCACACGAACAGCGAGCTGAGGGTGTAGTTCCAGACCGAGCCCATGACCACGCCGGCGAGCGCCGAGAGCGAGACCTCGGGATAGAGGCGATAGAGCCAGGCGGCGACGCCGACATTGGCGACCGCGCCAACGCCGCAGACCGTGTAGAAATAGAGCAGGCCGCGCAGCATCGGCCAAAAGCCCTTCAGCTTCGAATCGCGATAGGTGATCGAATTGTTGATGAAGAAATTGCTGCTCATCGCCACGATCACGGCGATGCTCTGGGCGACCGTGAAGGTCACGGGGAGCGCGGCCATGGCCAGATTGACGGTGGAGAGGTGGATCGCAACGCCGCTCAGGCCGACGAGCGCGAAAAAAATGAAGCGCACGGGAATGCGCCCGCCGCTGACCTTGTTCAACATCAGCCCGAGGAAGTCGAGACCGACCTTGACGTCGAATTTGGATTCACCCGCCAGGCGTTCGCGAAACATATAGCCGACCTCCTCGATCTTCAGGTCCTGTTTAGCCGAGGCGACGATATCCGCGAGAATCTTGAAGCCGGTGGGCGCAAGTTCGGGCGCGCAATCCTCGACGATCTGCCGCCGCAGCATGAAAAAACCGCTCATGACGTCGGAAAAATCAGCGCGCAAGGCGTCTTTGGCGAGACGGATCGCGAGGCGGCTGATCGCGGCGCGGTGCGGCGAAAAGCCGGCATCGGCGGATCCGCCCGCGACATGGCGGCTGCCGACCACCAGATCGGCCCCGGCATGGATTTTCTCCAGCATGGTCGGCAGAATGCGCTCGTCATGCTGCAGATCGGCGTCCATAACCGCGACCAAAGGCGCGCTGGAGGCGAGAATGCCCTCGATACAGGCGCCGGCAAGGCCCCGGCGGTTGACCCGGCGCAGGCAGCGCACGCGCGGGTCCTCGCGGGCGATCTGCTTGGCGAGCGACGCGGTGCCGTCGGGGCTGTCGTCGTCCACGACGATCATCTCCCAATCGACGCCAACGAGGGCCGCATCCACGCGCCGCACCAGTTCGCGAAGATTGCCGCTTTCGTTGAAGGTCGGAATGACGAGCGTGAGTTCGACGGCCAAGACCGGGGATTTCCTTTCGTGCGGCAAATCTGTTAGCTGGAAAGCCTCGCTCAGTACAGCCAGCCTTTTCGCCGCCGCCATCAGTCGCTCGCGATCCTGGTCGGGCGCGTGAGCCGGCTTGGAATCAGGGTTAGGAGATTTGGGCGCCTGCATGGACCACACCCTGTCCGATCGAACAAATCTTGTTTCCGCCGCGCGCTTGACTGCGGAACGCAGGACGCTGCTCCTCATTCTGGCTGTCGTTGCGTTAAGATTTGTTTTCGCCGCCACGACCGGGCTCGGCGTGGACGAATCCTACACCGTCGCCACCAGCCGCGTCCTGACTTTAAGCACCTACGACCACCCGCCTCTCGCCTGGTGGATCGCACATTTTACAGGCAAACTGCTCGGCGAAAGCCCTTTGGCCTTGCGCGCGCCCTTTGTGCTGCTGTCGGGCGTCACAAGCTGGCTGCTGTTCGTACTGACGCGCCGGCTCTTTTCCGCCGAGGCCGGCTTTTACGCGGTCTTCGCGCTCGCGCTTTCGCCCGCGCTCGGCCTTGCGGACGCGGTCTGGATTCTCCCCGACGCGCCTCTGCTCCCCGCCATGCTCGCCTGCGCGTTTTACCTCTCGCGGGTTTTTTTCGACGACGACCGCGCCCACTCCCCGCGCTATTGGCTGCTCGCGGGCCTTTTCGCCGGCCTCGCCATGCTCTCGAAATATCACGGCGTACTGCTGTTCGGCGGCGCCGGCCTTTTCGTCCTCATGAGCACACGCCAGCGTTTCTGGCTGGCGACGCCCTGGCCGTGGCTCGCGGGGCTCGTCGCGCTGGCCGTTTTTTCGCCGGTCCTGATCTGGAACGCCCAGCACCATTGGGTTTCCTTTCTTTTCCAGGGCGCGCGCTCCGGCGCGCCGCGCCTCCATCTCCTCGCGCCGCTCGCCCTCATCGGTCTGCAATCCCTGTTTCTCGCGCCGTGGATTTTCTTTCCGCTCGCGGCTCTGTTCCTGCGCGCCTTATGGCGCGGGCCATCCCATGAACGGGCGTTCTTCCTCGCCTGTCTGGGCAGCTTCCCGATCGTTCTCTTCACAGTGGTCGCATTCTGGTCCAGCCATCGCGTCCTGCCGCATTGGGCGGCACCGGGCTATCTGATGATTTTTCCGCTGCTCGGCCGCGAAATCGCGGCGCGCCTTTCGCGAGCGGATGGCGCATGCCAGACCAAGCGCCAGACAAACACGCGGCGGGCGCTGGCCGCGGCGGCGGGCTTCACCTTAATCGCCGCCGCCGCCGTCGCGGCTCTGCCGCGCCTGCCCCTGCCCTGGTTCGCCGGGCCGCGCGATCCTCTGATCGAAACGCTCGGCTGGGACGATTTCAGCCATGCGCTTTCCGCGCGCGGCTGGCGCAAGGGTGACATTTTCATCGCCGCGACGCGCTGGCTCGACGCCGGCAAGCTCGATTACGCCCTCCACGGCGACCCGCCCGTGCTGTGCCTTTCGGACGACCCGCGCGGTTTCGGACTCATTCGCAACCCCCGCAACTTCATTGGCCGGGACGCGCTGATCGTGGCGCCGAATCTGACGCTGCAACAGGCCCGCGCGCGTCTGGGGCGCCATTTCGACACGATCGAGCCGCTGGCCCCGGTCGAAATCATGGCTGGGGGCAAGGCTGCGATCACGCTTGACGTCTATCGCGCGACCGATTTCCATGACCCGGCGCCGGAATTTTCGCTGCGGCCGGCCGAGCTTGAAAAATAGCTGGCGCGGTCCCAGTTCAGGGTCTGACAAATTGGCGCGCTTCCTGCTTGAGACGCGTCAGGAGTAAGCATGACCGCGACCAGCCACTTCCTGCGCGAGACGTCCTATCGCGCCCTACCGCCCGAATTTTTCGCCGCCGCTACGGTTTCTCCGGCGCCGGCGCCGGAATGGGTCGTATTCAACGACGGGCTGGCGGCTGAACTCGGCCTTCCCGAGAACGCCGCGACTCCGGGCCTTCTGCAATTGCTTTCGGGCGGCCCGCCGTCGGAGGGGCGCGAAAATATCGCGCTGGCCTATTCCGGCCACCAGTTCGGCCAGTGGAATCCGCTGCTCGGCGACGGCCGCGCCGCGATGATCGGCGAGATCGTCGCGCCCGACGGCGTGACCTATGACGTGCATCTCAAGGGCTCGGGCCCGACCAAATTCGCCCGCCGCGGCGACGGCCGCGCCACTTTATCCGCCATGCTGCGCGAATATATCGTCAGCGAGGCCATGGCCGGGCTGAAAATCCCGACCACCCGGGCGCTAGCCGTGGTCGCCACCGGGGCTCCGGTCTATCGCGAAACCGCCCACCCCGGCGCCGTCCTGACCCGGATCGCGCGCAGCCATGTCCGGGTCGGCACTTTCGAATATGCTGCCAATGAGGACGCCCGCCGCAACCAGGGCCCCGTCCTCACCCGCGCGCTGGCCGATCACTGCATCGCCCGCCATTTCCCCGAATTCGCCGGCCAGAAGGACGGCTATCTCGCCTTCTATGCGTCGGTGGTGGCGCGGCAGGCCCGGCTCGTCGCGCAATGGATGCTGGTCGGCTTCATCCACGGCGTCATGAACACCGACAATATGTCGATCGCCGGGGAGAGCATCGATTTCGGCCCCTGCGCCTTCATGGACGCATACAACCGGCGGCAGGTGTTTTCCTCGATCGACGCGGCCGGGCGCTATGCCTTCAACCGCCAGGCGCCGATCGCGTCATGGAACCTCGCGCGGCTCGCCGAGGCGCTGCTGCCGCTGTTCGACGACGACGACGCGGTCGCGCTGCGCCGGGCGCAAGAGACGCTCGAAGGCTTCCAGCCCGCCTATGTCGCAGCGCTCGGCCAGGGGCTGGAGCGCAAGCTCGGTCTCAAACCGCGCGATGCCGCCAATGAGGACTTCATCGCCGGAATGTGGCGGCTGCTGGAAAACTCCAAGGCGGACTTCACTCTGTTCTTCCGCCGGCTGACCTTGTTCGCCGCCGGCTCCAACGCGCCGGCCTTCCTCGATCTGTTCGCGGAGACCAGCGCCGAGACGCGCGAGGAAGCGGCAAAATTCCTCGCCGACTGGCGCGGCCTGACGGCGGGCGACGATTTCCCGTCGCGGCTCGCCCTCATGCGCGCCAGCAATCCGATCGTGATCGCCCGCAACCACCGCGTCGAACAGGCGCTCAACGCCGCCAACGAAGGCGACCTCGCGCCCTTGCTGCGACTCTGCGCCGCGCTCAAAACCCCCTTCGAGGATCCCGCGCCGCCCGAAAAGCCCGAGGACGATCTGGAGGCGCCGCCGCGCCCGGAGGAACGGGTGGTGGAGACTTTTTGCGGGACGTGAGCGCGGGACGTTGCGGTGTGTCCATCAGCGGTGGACCGCGCCCGCCGCTCTGTCAACGATCTATCCGGATGGCCCCCCTCTCCGCATAGGACGCAGTCTTTCGACGGGCTGCATAGGGCGTCCGCAAGGACGCCCGTCTTTCGACGGGCGACCCTGTAGAGGGGATATCGTTACGCCGCTGGCACAAACGCTCCCGGCGGGATCATGCCTTGGACATAGGCGAGATAGAGCGCGTCGAGTTGGGCCCACAGCACGTTGCATTTGAACTGCACCGCCTTCACGCAGGCGTCCTGCTCCTCGCGCGTTTTGGCGTGGGTCTTGATGTAGTCGAGCGCGAAGTCGGCGTCGCGCGGGGCCTGCGACAGGCGGCGCTTGAAATAGGCCATCACGTCGTCACTGACGAAACTGTAATTCTCCAGCATGCCGGCGATGCGCTCGCGGTGGATTTTCGGGGCGAACAATTCGGTGAGCGACGAGGCGACGGCGACGACCAAAGGCTGTTCGGCGACGAAGCGGACATAGGCCTCGACCGCGAAGCGGGTCGCGGGCAGAGCGCCTTCCTTGGAGATGACATAGGCGCGGTCGAGCCCGAGGCCGTCAGTCAGGATCAGCCAGCGCTCGATGCCGCCTTCCTCTTCGCCAAGGCCGTCATGGTCATGGATGCGATGGATCCATTCGCGGCGCAGCGCGCGGTCGTCGGTGCGGGCCATCAGCGCGGCGTCCTTGCGCGGCACGGCGTCCTGATAGCAATAGCGGTTGAGCGCCCAGGCCTGGACCTGGCCCTTGTTCATCTGGCCGCCGTGCAGCATTTTGTGGAAAATGTGCTTGTCGTGGTAACGCTCGGCGCCCACGGCGCGGATGGCGGCTTCGAATTCTTCCGGCGTCAGAAGATCGGTCGGCGCGGAGGTCTTTTCGGCCAAAGCGGCGCTGCCCATGGTTTCGCTCCCATTGTTGATTTCGCTCTTTGCAATCTGCCCGCCGGCGTCAGCCGGCGCCGCGCCGGTCGGCGCGGACGCCGTCGACCATTTTCAATGGCCGATGGCGCTATGACGCGCTGTCCGGATTACCACTCCCGGGCGCGTCGATCACGTAATAAATCTCTGCGGAAGCCCTCAATTTTGTAAGATTTTCGTCACGCGCGCCACGCGGCGCGGCGATCGGAAGCCGGCCCTTGATGCGCGTCGGCGCGCGGTCGAGAAAGATGATTTCGTCGGCGAGCATAAGCGCGTCGTCGAGGTCATGCGTCGCGATCAGCGCCGTCATTTTTTTCGCGCCGATCCGCCGCGCGAGCAGCGCGCGCAGGCGCAGATGCAGCGCGCGGTCGAGCGAGGCGAAAGGCTCATCGAGCAGCAGAAGCTCAGGCTCGACCGCAAAGGCGCGCGCCAGCGCGGCGCGGCGCGCGAGGCCGAGCGAGAGCTGACCCGGATAATCGGCGCCGCGCCCATCAAGTTCGAAAGCCGCCAGCAAGGCCTGCAGTCCCGGGTCGTCAAGGCCCGGCGCGGCGAGGCGGAGATTGTCGGCGACATTGCGCCAGGGCAGGAGCCGCGGTTCCTGGAACACCATGCCGATGCGCCGCGGCGCGCCTTTGACGGCGCCGGAAAAATCGCGGTCGAGCCCGGCGACGATGCGCAGCAAGCTGCTCTTGCCGCAGCCCGACGGACCGAGCAGAGCGACGATCGCGCCCTCCGCCACATCCAGCGCGAATTGATCGAAAACCAACCGATTGCCGCCGCCGGCGAGACGATAGGCCTTTCGCGCAATGCCGATTTCAAGCGCCATGGCGACGCCACCAGCTCGCCGCCTTTTCCGCCGGTCGCAGAACGAATGTTTCCGCCAGCATCATCAAAGCGATGAAGGGCAAGGCATAGGCGAGCAGAAGCCTGAGGTCGAACAGCTGGAACGCCTCGTTCATCTTGAAGCCGACGCCATTGGGGCGGCCGAGCAATTCGACCACCAGCACGATCTTCCACACCAGGGCCAGCCCTCCGCGCGCGGCCGCCGCGAAAAAGGGCGCAAGCTGCGGCGCGACGACATGGCGCCAGCGCCGCCAGCGCGAGAAGGCGAAAACCTGAGCCATTTCGTCGAGCGCGGGGTCGAGGGCGCGCGCGCCCTCACGCAAGGTGATGACGGCGTTGGGCAATTTGTTGAGCGCGATCGCCGCCAGCGCCGAAACCTCGTTCAGACCGCCCCAGATATAGGCGAACATGATCACCACCAGGGCCGGCGTGTTCAGCAGGATCACGACCCAGGGATCGAGCAGCCGGTCGAGCCAGGGCGAACGCCCCAGCGCCACGCCAAGCGCGGAGCCGGCGATCATGGCGAGGGAAAAGCCGGCGAGGACGCGCGTGAGCGTCATGCCGAGATTGAAGGCCAGCGCGCCGCTGCGCGCCTCCGCCCACATGGTGGCCGCGACCGCCTCCGGGTCCGGGAGATAATGCGGGCCGAGCAACCGGGCGCCGATCTGCCACAACGCCATGAACAGGAAAATGGAAATCAGACGCGTCATGGATTTCCGGCTTCGCCCGGCGGGCGGTAAAAGACGTTCGCGTCGAGTTCGGTCGCCTTGCCGACGAGCCGCGGGCCGCCGACCTCGGCCAGAACCTTGTAGATCGCGGCGGCGTCGGCCTGATATTCCGCGAGCGGCGCCGTCGGAAGGCCCTCGCGGTAATATTGCCGCATGATCGCCAAGGTTTTCGGGTCGGAGACGCCGATCAGCGGGACGATCTTGGCGAAGGCCTCGTCATTGTCGGCAATGAGCTTTTTCGCCTTCATCATCATGGCGAAAAAGCGCTTGAGCCTGTCGGCGTTCCTGAAGCCGAAATCCTGCGAGAAGACATAGCCGGTGACGATGACCGGCCCCTTGGCGCCGAGATCGCGCTCGACATCGCGCATGTCGATGGCGCGCACAAAGCCCTTCCCTTGCAATCGCGCGGCAAAAGTCCAGAATTCCAGCGCGGCGTCGAGTTCGCCCTGCGAAAGCTTTTCCGCCAGCAGCGGCGGCGCCGCAAAGGCCGGCTCGGCCTGATTTTTGAGATTGACGCCCTGTTTGAGCGCCCAGGCCTGCAGCATCAGCCAACTCTTGTCGAACGAGCCGCCGGCGACGCCGATTTTCTTGCCGACGAGATCGGAGGCCTTCCATTGCGCCGCCGGCGCTTTCGCCATCACCGCGCCAAGCGCGGTGGAATGGGGATAAAAGACGAGCTTCGTCCCGAGTCCCCGCTCGCGAGCGACCCACAGCCAGTCGGAGAGGATCAGGTCGGCGCCGCCGCCGATCAGCGCGATCTTGCCGGCTTCGGTCGTCGCCAGCCGGGTCGTGTCGAAATCGATCCCGGCTTCCTTGTCGAGACCATAGGCGCGGGCGATCGCCAGCTCCCAGGCGAAGGTTCCGGTCGCCTGAACCGCGATGCGAAGTTTTTCGGCGGCGCGGACGGAGGACGGCAGCGCGAGGCCCGCGGCGCAGGCGGCGAGAAACAAGCGGCGGGAAACGGAGCGCACGGCGGGACCCTTTGCGAGACAACTCGATTCTACGAGCTCTTGTCCCCGCCGGAATGGCTTTCGGCGGAAAATTGCGCGAAATCCATCTTGCCGACCTCGATCGCCGCCTTGGTGCGGCTATAGACGTTCAGCTTGCGCAGGATTTCCGAGACATGGGCCTTCACGGTGGTCTCGGCGACGCCGAGTTCATAAGCGATCTGTTTGTTCTGGAGACCGGCGCGAATCATGTCGAGCACGCGCAATTGCTGCGGCGTCAGATCCTGGAGGCGGCGCAGCATGTCGCCGCGTTCGACCTCGGACGGCTGCGGCTGGTCGAGATCGCGGAAGCGCTCCGGCAGATAGACCGAGCCGTTGAGCACTTCGTTGATGGCGTGGGCGAGTTCGCTCTTCGAGGTCGCCTTCGAAACGAATCCCGCGACGCCAAGCGCGAGGAGGTCGCGCACCACGCGCGGGTCTTCATGGGCCGAGACCACCATGATCGGCAGATGCGGATGGACGGCGCGCACGCGCACCAGGCCGGACAGGCCGGTGGCGCCGGGCAGGAAGAGATCGAACAGGCCGAGATCGATGTTCTTTTCGCGCCCAAGGACATTCAGCGCGTCATCGATCGTCGTCGCTTCGAACACTTCGCATTTCGGACGCTCCAGCCGCACCGCGCTTTCGAGCGCCTCGCGGAACAGGGGATGATCGTCCACGATCAATATGCGCGTCATCCTGACGTTCCTCCGCCGAAATTTTTCGCGAGCGGCGTCTGGTTTTCCGGCGCTTTGGCCGCCCGGCGATTCGCCCACGGATCGCGCGGGCCACGTGAGCTGAATTTGCGCCTCGCCGCCGCCGCGCGCAAGAGTTGGCGCGCGCAAGACATGGGAAGAAGCGCAAGACTAAGAAAGAAAAAGGCGGCCGCGCATCGCACGGCCGCCCATTTGCAATCATCGGGGGCGAAGCCCCGGGTCTGACCCGAGGCCTGGCCGACCGCCTCATTTGGCGGCGGTGGACGACGCCAGCTTGAACGCCCAGTAGGAGCCGCCCTGGTCGATGCCCTTGAAGGTCTTGGCGACTTCGCCGCCCCACAGCGGCACGGCGCCGCCCCAGCCCGCGGCCACGCCGACCATCTGCACGCCGTCCTGGTCCCAGGTGATCGGCGGCGCGACGATGCCGGTGCCGACGTTGAACTTCCACAGCACCGCGCCGGTCTTGGCGTCGAAGGCCATCAGATAGCCCTCGGGCGTGCCGGTGAAGACGAGGCCGCCGGCGGTGGAAAGAACGCCGCCCCACAACGGAGCCTTGTTCTTGTATTCCCAGATCACCTTCATCGCGATCGGGTCGATCGCCTTCAGCGAGCCGATGTGATCCTCGAACACCGGCTTGATGTTGAAGCCCGCGCCGAGATAGGCCGCGCCCTTCTTGTAGACGACCGGCTCGTTGTGGATGTCCATGCCCCATTCGTTCGACGGCACATAGAACAGGCCGGTCTGGTCGTCATAGGAGACGGGCATCTGGTTCTTGCCGCCGAGGAAGGACGGAACGTTGAAGACTTCCTTGCCCTTCTTGCCGTCGGCCGACTTGCTCGGATCGCCTGGACGGCTGTCCTCGTTGTAGATCGGGCGGCCGTTCTTGTCGATGCCCTTGGCCCAGGTGATCTTGCTCACGAAGGGCATGGCGTGGATGAACTTGCCGTCGGTGCGGTCGAGAACGTAGAAGAAGCCGTTGCGGTCGGCGGTGGCGCCGAGCTTCATCTCCTTGCCGCCCATTTTGGCGTCGAACGGAATGAATTCGTTCACGCCGTCGAAGTCCCAGCCATCATGCGGGGTGGTCTGGAAGCCCCACACGATCTCGCCGTTTTCCGGGTTGATCGCGAGACGCGACGAGGTCCACCGGTTGTCGCCGGGCCGCGTCCACGAGTTCCACGGCGCCGGGTTGCCGGTGCCGATGAAGATGAGCTTGGTTTCCGGATCGTAGGTGCCGCCCATCCAGGGCGCGCCGCCGCCGGTCTTGTACATGTCGCCGGGCCAGGTCTCGTTTTTCTTGCCCGTCATCGTGGAGTCCTTGCCCTTGTAAGTGCCCATCAGGCCTTCAAGAACAGGACGGCTCCACACCAGCGCGCCGGTGTCGGCGTTGCGCGCCTCGACGCGGCCGACGACGCCGAATTCGCCGCCGGACACGCCAGTGACGATGAGCGTGCCATTCGCCTTGGTCGGGATGACCAGGGGCGCGGCGGAATAGGAATAGCCGGCCTTGAAGTCATCGATCGTCTTGTGCCACACGACCTTGCCGGTCTTGGCGTTCAGCGCGTAGATGCGGGCGTCGAGCGTGCCAAAATAGACCTTGTCGCCATAAAGCGCCGCACCGCGGTTGATGACGTCGCAGCAGGGCATGATGCCCTCGGGCAGGCGGGCGTCGAATTCCCAGAGCTTGTCGCCGGTCTTGGCGTCCATCGCGAACAGCCGGCTGTAGGAGGCGGTGACATAGACGACGCCGTCATGCACCAGCGCCTGGGCTTCCTGGCCGCGCTGCTTTTCGCCGCCGAAGGAGAGGGACCAGGCCGGGACGAGATCCTTGACATTGGTGGTGTTGATCTGCGTCAGCGGGCTGAAGCGATGCCCCTGCAGGCCCATGCCGTTGGTGACCACCTGTTTGGTGTTGGTGGCGTCGTTCAGCAGATCCGCGTCGGTGACGCCGGCCGCCATCGCGACGCCGGCGTAGGCGATCCCCAGAGCGGAGACGCCAGCCAGAAATGTGCGTTTCATCATTCTCATTCCTCCCAGAGACGAGCGCCGGCGCAGCCGACGCCATTCCAACCCGCGCGGCGGCGAAACCGTCGCGCGCAACGACCGCGAGCGGTCAATTTTCTTGCGGCGGAGGGCGCCATGCGACGCCATACGACGCAAAAATCCTTTTCAGTTCGCCCGACTTGGCCATGGCGGCGATCGCCCTGTCGATCGCATCGCCGAGGTCGGCGGAATCGGCCTTGACCGCGCCACCGACCAGCCAGTCCCGCGCCAACTTGTCCCGCGGATAGATGATCACGGCCGGCCGGGTCGATCGACGGGCGAGGGCCTCGACCAGCGCCGCTTCCCCATAGAAGGCTACGACCTCGCCTTTGTCGTAGGCCTCCACCGCCCCGGACTCGCCACGCACATGGACGACATTGTCGATCAGCTTGTGATCGCGCGCCGACAGCAGGATGACGTCGGCCAGGCTCCCCAGGTCAACGGCGACCTTTTCACGCTCGAACAGGGAGAAATCCTTCGCAGCGTCAGCCTTGGCCGGATCGACCGCCATCGCCAGACTCTCCGTCTGATAGGGCGCGGTCAGCTTGACCTTGTCGTTGTCCTCGGCGATCTTGGGATCGTGGGGCACATGGAGCATGACGTCCGAGGCCCCCCCGCCGGTTACCGGCCCCCGCACCACGCCATTCAACAAGTCGCCGTCGGTCGGGTCGTAGACGTCGTCGGCGGCGCGCAGCGCGCGAAAGTCGACCTTCACGCCGAGGGCTCTGCCGAGCGCGGCGCCGATATCGACGTCAATACCTTTGAGCGCGCCGTTCTCTTCCCACGACCAAGGCTTGTAGTCGTTGTAGACGGCCACGCGCAGCGTGCCGCTGGACTTCACATCCTGCAGCGGACGCGCCATCGCCGAGGGGGCCGGCGCCATGCTGCAGACCGCCGTGAAGAGAACGAGCGCGCGGAGCGTCGCGCGCATTTAGTTCGAATCGCCCTGATAGCGCGAATCGAGATAGCAGCGGATCGCCCACATGGCGTCCTGCGACAGGATGCCCTGGAACGCCGGCATCTTGGTGATGCCGTTCTGGGTGTAGCCGTGACGGATGCGGTTGATGAACCAGGCGTCGCCGTCCTCGCCCTTGTCGAGATAACGCAGGTCCGGCGCAAGGCCGCCCGACTCCGCCTCGATGCCATGGCAGCGGGCGCAGTTCTGGTTGAAGGCGGAGGAGCCGATCTTCGTCGCCAGCTCTTGATTTTTGGTGCCGCGGTAGGGGTTCTTTTCCAGCCATTCCTGGCCGACGCTCGGCAGGCCAGCGGTGTCGACGGGCTGCGGCGTCACGTCGCCATGCGCCAGAGCGCGCTCCACGCCGAAAAGAGCAAGACAAACAGCGAGGGACAGACCGAAAGTGCGGGGGGTAAGCGCCACGATTTCCTCCAGATTTTGGCCCGATCTTAGAGCGCGGCACCGTCAGGGGAATTGTACTTTGGCGCCCATAATGGAGGAGGTGGGAATGGCCGCAGCGCAGCCGAAAGGCGGCGCGGCGGGCGATATTTCAGGCGCCGCTTTTTTCGCGGACGCGCTCGACGCGGCGCGGGACGAAGCCTTCGATTTTCTCCGCGGAATCGCGCGCGGCGATTTCCGCGATGAGCCCATGACGCGGCGACTTGACGCAAATCGGATCGCAGGCCGCGGCGTCGCCGACCAAAGCCATGGCCTGACAGCGGCAGCCGCCGAAATCTATTGTCTTGCGCTCGCAGGAGCGGCAAGGCTCCTGCATCCAGTCGTCACCGCGAAAAGCGTTGAAGCCCGGCGAATTCGCCCAGATGTCGGCGAGACTTTTTTCGCGCGCGTTCCAGAATTCGAGGCCGGGAATCGTCTCCGCCGCGTGGCAGGGCAGAACCTTGCCCTGGGGCGTCACATTCATGCTCAGCCGGCCCCAGCCGCTCATGCAGGCCTTGGGATAGGTCGCATGGTAATCGGGGGCGACATGGTCGATCACGATCTGGCCCTTGTAACGCTCGCGCCGCTCCTCGACTTCGTGATAAGCCTTCTCGCTCTGCTCGCGCGTCGGCATCAGATGGGAGCGGTTGAGCAGCGCCCAGCCGTAATATTGGGTATGCGCGATCTCGATTCGCCGCGCGCCGAGCCGCACCGCGAAATCAACCATGTCGGCGGCGCGCGCGACATTGGCGCGGTGGATCACCGCATTGATGGTGAGGGGCAGGCCCTCTTCGGTCACCCAGCCGGCGACCTCCAGCTTTTTGGCGAAGCCGCCGTCATAGCCGCCGATCCAGTCTGCGCTTTTTGCTTCCGCGTCCTGAATGGAAAGCTGGACATGATCAAGGCCCCCCGCCGCGAGTTCGGCGAGCGAGGCCTTGGTCAGGCCGACGCCGGAGGTGATCAGATTGGTGTAGAGGTCGAGCCTGGCGCAATGTTCGACCAGTTCGCGCAGGTCGCGCCGCGACGCTGGCTCGCCGCCGGACATGTGAACGTGAAGCACGCCGAGAGCCGCGGCTTGCGTGAAAATGTCCTTCCATTCCTCGGTGGACATTTCCGTGTCGCGCCCGGCCATATGGAGCGGATTGGAGCAATAGGGGCAGGACAAGGGGCAGCGATAGGTCAGTTCCGCGAGCATGGCGGAAGGCGGCGCGAGGGGGGGCTTTGTCATGGTCATAGGCCGAGCATCCGCTTTTCGAGCAGGTTGGCGAGCAGGCCGCGCACGTCGCGTTCGATCATCGCGCGATCCGCGCCATATTTGTTGGCGAGATCGTCGACAATGGACGAGAGCGCGGCCGCTCCGTCGCAACGCTGCAAAATATCCACGCTGACGGCGTTGAGGCGCAGATAACGCTCCGGCGCTAGCAGCACCCAGCTCTTGCGCACCTGGTCGTTCTTGAGCTTGACCCCGCGCAGCAGATGCGGACGCGAATCGTCGGTCAATTGTTCACTTGTCACGGCCGCGTCTCCGAAAGATCGATGCGCATACCGTCGAAGCCGATTTCCCACCCCGAGGACTCGGCCTGCGCGCGCTCCGGCGAGTCGTGGCGAAGCGCCGGATTGGAATTGTTGATATGGACGAAAATCCGCCGCCCGATGGCGAGATCGGCGAGCGAGGCGATGGTTCCCTTTTCGCCGTTCATCGCCATATGGCCCATGCGCCACGCCGTCTTGTTCAGAAGGCCGAGGCGGATCATCTCGTCGTCCTCGAAGGTCGTGCCGTCGAAGAAGACGATTTCCGCGCCGTCGAGCCTTTTGCGCAAGGCGTCGGTCATGCGCGCGCAGGACGGCATGTAATAGAAGCGCCTGTCGCCCTGGCGGATTTCGACGCCGACCGTGGTGTCGCTTTCGGCGCCGAGTTCGATCTCGGATTCGTTGCGCGATTCGAGATAGAGCGGAATTTTGCCGGGCGCCACGAAGGGCGTGAGCGTGAAGCCGAAACCGGTGTCGATCGCCTGTTCGATCTCGACGGTTTCACGTTTGACCACGTCGGGATTGAGCACGCCGAACACGCCGCCGAGCGTATTGGCCATGACGCTTTTCGTCGCCCACAGCGTGAAGGGCTGCATTTCGCGCATCACCAGCAATCCCGCGATATTGTCCACGTCGCCGTTGGGCGCGAAGACCCCCTTAATCGGCGAATGGCGCGGCGCGGCTTTCGGATGAAGCTCTGGATTGGCGATGATCTGCTGGCGCAGGTCGGGGCTTGCCGAGAGGACGACCCAATTGTCGCCATCGGCGCTGACCGCGACGCTGGCCTGCGAGCGTTGCACGATCCTGCCATCGCGCTCGAAAGCGAGGCGGCAGTTTTCGCAAAGACAATTCCATTGCGGGAGGCCGCCGCCCGCCCCCGATCCGAGTACAAGAAACCGCACGCGAACGACCTCATTCCCTGCCGAGCCCAAGACGCATGCGCGCATTCCCGGCGACCGGCCATCATTTCAAATCCTTGGCTCCCGCTTCCGGCTCGCCCGGAACGGAACCGCTCTCTGGCTTCGCTCCGATCGGCTTGGATTGCATCTTGCCATCCGTCCGACCAACCCGTCCGACCAACCCGTCCGACCAACCCGTCCGACCAACCCGTCCGACCAACCCGTCCGACCAACCCGTCCGACCAACCCGTCCGACCAACCCGTCCGACCAACCCGTCCGACCAACCCGTCCGACCAACCCGTCCGACCAACCCGTCCGACCAACCCGTCCGACCAACCCGTCCGACCAACCCGTCCGACCAACCCGTCCGACCAACCCGTCCGACCAACCCGTCCGACCAACCCGTCCGACCAACCCGTCCGACCAACCCGTCCGACCAACCCGTCCGACCAACCCGTCCGACCAACCCGTCCGACCAACCCGTCCGACCAACCCGTCCGACCAACCCGTCCGACCAACCCGTCCGACCAACCCGTCCGACCAACCCGTCCGACCAACCCGTCCGACCAACCCGTCCGACCAACCCGTCCGACCAACCCGTCCGACCAACCCGTCCGACCAACCCGTCCGACCAACCCGTCCGACCAACCCGTCCGACCAACCCGTCCGACCAACCCGTCCGACCAACCCGTCCGACCAACCCGTCCGACCAACCCGTCCGACCAACCCGTCCGACCAACCCGTCCGACCAACCCGTCCGACCAACCCGTCCGACCAACCCGTCCGACCAACCCGTCCGACCAACCCGTCCGACCAACCCGTCCGACCAACCCGTCCGACCAACCCGTCCGACCAACCCGTCCGACCAACCCGTCCGACCAACCCGTCCGACCAACCCGTCCGACCAACCCGTCCGACCAACCCGTCCGACCAACCCGTCCGACCAACCCGTCCGACCAACCCGTCCGACCAACCCGTCCGACCAACCCGTCCGACCAACCCGTCCGACCAACCCGTCCGACCAACCCGTCCGACAAAGCGCGGAACCGAACTCTACCTTACGCGCTTTTTCCGCGCCGCGGTCAGACCGCCGCGAGGAAATCGTAAGTTTTTCGTCAGGCGACGGCGCCTGACGAAAAACCAGGGCACAAACACATGCCAGCGCACAAACGCAAGAACCCCACCGGCCGCGCGAGCGTCCGATGAGGCGAAAATCGCGTCAGTGAATCAGGCGATCAGATTTCGGCGGACATATAGCTGGTGACTTCCATACCCACGCACACTTCGCAGGCTTCGGGGGCGGTCCAAGTCGCTTCCGTCATCATTTCCTCCGTTGGAATATTTCGCGTCCAGCGCATCACCTGATCGGCTGCGTTTGGTCGCAGTCTGCTTGTCGACACAAACATCGCTTGCCAAAGATAAGGCGCCTGGCGCTGCCGTCTAGGGCGCCAAAGTAGGAACGCGCTCTTAAATTAAGCTCATTTCTTTTGCGATGCAGCATTTTATTTGCAATGCAAATATTCCGCCCCGCGCGCCCGCGCTGCAAAGGGTCAATGGCACTAAAGAGCAGTATCAATTTGCATCTTGGTCGGCTTAATGTGCAGTCTGTCGAAAGCGGCGCGCTGGCTGCTTCGAGTCATGTCCTGGGGAGGTCATGCAAAATTCCCATCGTCTCCGCGCGGCGGCGTCCTCGACCGGGCTTTTTGACGCCCGCGGCGGGCGGATTTGTATGCCCGTCGGAACGGAAGGGTTTCGAGAAAATCCGGCCAGAACTTGAGCGATCCGGCGAAGGCGGCCCGCGCGTGAACGCCGGCAGCGCATCGCGGTGGAGCGTTTGCGATAAGCGCCGCCAGGCGCCTGATTAATGGAGGAAAGTCTATGTACCAGGAAGCTGTAACAAATCTTACTGGCAAGAATCTGATCAAGTCGAAATTCGACAATTTCATTGGCGGCAAATGGGTCGCCCCGGTGCGCGGTCAGTATTTCGACAAGGTTTCGCCCGTCAGCGGCCAGGTGCTGGCGAAGGTCGCCCGCTCGACCGCCGAGGACGTCGAACTCGCCCTCGACGCCGCCCATGCCGCCAAGGCCAGCTGGGGCCGCACCCCCGCCGCCGACCGCGCCCGAGTTCTGCTGAAGATCGCCGACCGCATCGAGGACAATCTCTCCACCCTCGCCCTCGTCGAAACGCTCGACAACGGCAAGCCGATCCGCGAAACCACTTATGCCGACGTGCCGCTTCTGGCGGATCATTTCCGCTATTTCGCCGGCGTGCTGCGCGCCCAGGAAGGCTCGATCTCGGAAATCGATCACGACACCGTCGCCTATCATTTCCATGAGCCGCTCGGCGTCGTCGGCCAGATCATTCCCTGGAACTTCCCGCTGCTGATGGCGGGCTGGAAGCTGGCCCCGGCGCTGGCCGCCGGCAATTGCATCGTGCTGAAGCCCGCCGAACAGACCCCAATCAGCATCATGGTGCTGATGGAGCTGATCGGCGATCTGCTGCCCGAGGGCACGCTGAATGTCGTCAACGGATTTGGCGCCGAGGCTGGCAAGGCCCTGGGCTCGAGCAATCGCATCGCCAAGATCGCCTTCACCGGCTCGACCGTGACCGGCCGCACGATCGCCCATTACGCCGCCGACAACCTGATCCCGGCGACCCTGGAGCTGGGCGGCAAGTCGCCGAACATCTTCTTTGCCGACGTGATGCAGGAAGATGACGACTTCCTGGACAAGGCGCTCGAAGGCTTCACCCTCTTCGCCTTCAACCAGGGCGAGGTCTGCACCTGCCCCAGCCGCGCGCTGATTCAGGAATCGATGTACGACAAGTTCATGGAGCGCGCGATCAAGCGCGTTCAGGCGATCAAGCAGGGCAACCCGCTCGACATGAGCACGATGGTCGGCGCCCAGGCTTCGCAACAGCAGCTGGAAAAGATCCTGTCCTATGTCGACATCGGCAAGCAGGAAGGCGCCCAGTGCCTGACCGGCGGGTCGCGCGCCTCTCTCGGCGGCGAGCTGGAAAACGGTTATTACATCAACCCGACCGTTTTCCGCGGCAACAACAAGATGCGCATCTTCCAGGAAGAGATCTTCGGCCCGGTTCTGTCGGTCACCACCTTCAAGGACGAAGCCGAAGCCCTCGAGATCGCCAATGACACGATCTTCGGTCTCGGCGCAGGCGTGTGGACCCGCAACGGCACCCGCGCCTATCAGTTCGGCCGCGGCATCCAGGCGGGCCGCGTGTGGACCAATTGCTACCACGCTTATCCGGCTCACGCCGCCTTCGGTGGCTACAAGGAATCGGGCATCGGCCGCGAAACCCACAAGATGATGCTGGACCATTATCAGCAGACCAAGAACCTGCTGGTCAGCTACAGCCCGAAGGCTCTCGGCTTCTTCTGAGAGCAGCTTCACTCGCTTGCAAAATTCGCGCGGCGCACCAAAGCGCCGCGCAATTTTTTTCTATGCGCAATTGTTAAGAGACCGACGAAAACGGAGGGAAAAATGCCCGCGCCCGCCCGTGTCGACGTGACGGCCGACGCCCTGCTTTGGATCGACCGCCTTAAGACCAAACATGGTCCGCTGCTGTTTTATCAGCCCCACGGCTGCTGCGAGGGAGGGCCCGCGCCGGTCTGCCTTCCAGAGGGCGAGTACAGATCGGCCCGGAATGATCGGCTGCTCGGTGAAATTGGCGGCTGCCGCTTTTTTATGAGCGGATATCAATTCGAACAATGGCGCCACATCCAGGCGATCGTCGACGTGGCGCCGGGTCCTGGCGTCGGCTTTTCCCTCGAGTCGCCCGAAGGCGTCGGCTTCTTCACGCGTCTGCGCTTCTTCAGCGACGCCGAAATCGAACTGCTGGCCGTCGCCGGCGAGCCTGCGTGCGCCGCGTAGGGAAAAGAGCGGCTCCGCTTGTCATCGCTCGAGCATGACGCCGAAAATGCGGAACCGGACGTCCGAATATTTTATGATACAAGAAAATATCGGATCGGATTGGGTATCTCAGCCACCCATTGCAATCTGGGCCGTTGAAAATGACGCAAACGGAGGAAAAATGCCCGCGCCCGCACGTGTCGAAGCCACCGGGGAAACTCTGAACTGGATCGCCCGTCTGAAGGCCAAGCATGGCCCTCTGGCCTTTTATCAATCTGCCGGCTGCTGTGAAGGTTCCGCGCCCTTGTGCTTCACCGCGAAGGAGCTGCGGGTCGGCCCGCACGACGTACTGCTGGGCGAGATCGGCGGCTGTCCCTTCTATATCCGCGCCAACCAGTTCGAATATTGGCGTCATACCCAGTTGATCATCGACGTGGTCAAGGGCGGCGGCGAGGGCTTTTCCCTCGAAGGCCCGGAGGGAATCAGCTTTCTCACCCGCTCGCGCGTCTTCACCGACGAAGAAGTCGGCGAACTCGCGGCGCAGGGCGAACCGCCCCGCGCGGCCTGAGCGCCGGCCTTATTAACCATGATCGGCGAAATCATCTTGTGCGCTAAGCAGTATAGTTAAATTTAACGCTTTTTTCATCGGCCCCAATCCATGCTGAAAGCATGTGGAGCGGCCCGCGCCCAGAGAAAAAATTATGCGCGGGTCAATATGCGAGCCGGGGCCATGAAGTTTTACGAATTCGAGCATGTTTTTCTGCCGCGCGTGCTGGTTCCGCTGCTTGGCGGCCTGTTCGTCATCTGCGCGCTCCAAAGCGTGGCCCGGGCGGAGTCCGGGACGCTGGCGCTCGGAAACGACAGCTTCATCGTGGCGGCCGACCAAGGCTATGGCGTCAGCGATTGCATCCGCAGCGGCGACGATTGCGCGAAGATCGTGGCCGACGCCTGGTGCGAAGCTCATGGCCATGGCGAAGCCAAGGCCTATGGGCGCGCGAGCGACAGCATTACCGGCGCCATCCGCAAAGTCTCGGCCAAACCCGGCGCGACGCCCCGGTTCGCCCCGGACGACGTGTTCATTGCCTGCAACCAGTGAGCGGCAGGCTCAGTTTTTGAGAAAATCAGCGCATTTGGGCGTCGCATCGGCGCCCCAGGGCTGAATCGCCACGGTAGAAGTCGAATTCTTGGGCGAGCCTTCAACCAGTTTGTCACTATAGACCATATAGACCAGCACGTTGCGCTTGGCGTCGCAGCCGCGCACAATCTGCATGCGCTTGAAAAACACTGACCGGCTCTCGCGGAATACGACGTCGCCCTGGCCGAATTTCTCCTTGAACCGGATCGGCGCATATTGGCGGCAGGCGAGCGAAATATCCGAGGTCTGCTCCACCAGGCCGAAAGCCCCGGCGACACCGCCCTTTTCCGGCACGGTGAAATAGCAGGCGACGCCGGCGACAACGGGATCGTCGATGGCGTAGGTCGCCAGCTTGTCGTTCGGCGTCAGCAGCTTGAAGGTCGTGGACTTGCGGAAGATCAGGTCGGGATCGTCCCCGGCGCGGGCGCTCGCCGTCATGGCCAGGCATGCAAGAACGCAAAGCAGGCTTTTCGGGAAAAGGGAGGTCATTTCGGGCCGCTCCATATTGCGCCGCTTATATGACCATGCGACGCCTGTTTGAAAGGGCTCAACTGAAATAAAGCACGAGCGAAGCATTGACCTCCACCTTGACCCGCCCGCCAAGCCTTTACATTTCGCATGGCGCGCCAAATCTGATCCTTTACGACAGCGACACCCGCGATTTCTGGCGCAGCCTGGGCGCGAACGTGCCTCGCCCCTCGGCGATTCTCATCATGAGTGCGCATTTCGAAACCGCGCGGCCGACATTCGAAAAAGGCGCTCATCCGGGCATGATCTATGATTTCGGCGGTTTCGAGCCGGAATTATACCAGATGGCCTATCCCGCCCCGGGCGCGCCGGCGCTCGCCCAGCAGGCTTTTGAACTCGCCCGCGCGGCGAATCTCGACGCCGCACTTTCCGAAGGGCGGGGCTACGATCACGGGACCTGGATTCCGCTGAAAGTCATGTTCCCGCACGCCGACATTCCGGTCGCGACCCTTTCGGTGCAACCGCGCGAGAATGGCGCGCATCATTTCGCGCTCGGACGGGCTCTGTCGCCCCTGCGCGACGAAGGCGTGCTCATCATCGGCTCAGGTAGCGCGACCCATAATCTGCGCGCCTTTTTCGGCGGCGAGGACACGCCGCCCTGGGCGCTGACCTTCAACGAATGGCTGCACGACCGGATCGAAGCCGGTGACGCGGCGGCGATCGCCGCCTGGGAACAAGGCCCCGACGCCCTGCGCAACCATCCGACGCCGGAACATTACCTGCCCCTGCCCTTTGCTTTTGGAGCGGCCGGCCCCGGGACGAAAGGAAAGCGGCTGCATCACGCCATCGTCGGCCCGATCAGCCTCGACACATATGGTTTCAGCTGAATTTCAGAAGACATAGCGCAGACCGACCATCGGATCGACGGAGTTGGGATAGAGAAAGCCATTGGCCATACCGCCCGTCACCGCCGAAACCATCAAGCCGCCGTAAAGCTCGAAGTTCCGGTTGAAATGATATTCGGCGACCGCGCCGAGCGCGTCCTCCGCGCCCGCGCATGTGGCGGCGTTCTTCACCACGGCATTGTTGCGGGAAAAACTGCAATGGACCTGGCCATAGGCGTTTTGCCACAAATGATAATAGCCCAGGCTGAGGTTCAGGCGGCTGTCATAAGCAACTTTCAGGCCGGTCCAGATCAATTGCTGGATCTTGTCGTGGTATTGAAAAACGTTGTTGGCCGCGACGCTGACGAAGTAGCCGTTATAATCGAAGAAAGGCGCCAGGATCGGGTCGCTGGGATCGGAAAAGACGTAATATTCATAGCCCGCGAAAAACTTGAAGCGGTCGAACGTATATTTGGCCGAAAGCAGAACCGCCTGATTGTCGGAAATGGTCGCGGCGAGCGTATGTGACGGATAAATCAGAAGCTGGGCGGCGCTTAGCGAAGACAGCGAGACCGCGCCGCTGACATGGCTATAGACGGCGCTGAAGGAGAGGCTGCCGAAATCAGCGCCGGTCGAAAGCTGATAGGTCGCGCCGTGGTTCGCGCCCGCCCCGGCGGCCGACGGGGCGAATTTATAGATCGCGGCGAAACGCGCCGGGCCGAGCTGGATGCGATATTTCAGCGCCTCATCGAAACGCGAATTTTTGCTGTCGCCGGAAGACAGCACGCTGCTGTAGCCGAGCAGTGAAAAGGCGAGCGATCCGGCGATCGGATCGTAAGCCGAGCGATCGTTGGTGGTCAAGGTGCGCTGGCGGCCGAAGGTCAGCTCCCCGAAACGCTGCGACGACAGGCCGACATAGGTGTAATCATTGAACGCCTGTCCGGCGGCTCGGGAATCGCCATTGGCGCTCTGGGCGGCAAGCGGGACGCCATTGTTCTGCACGAGCGAGGCCGGCCCATTGCTGAGCTGACCGGAGAGCGGGTTGAAATTGGCATAGGCGGCGAAGACCGCCGAGACGCCGGGCGCGATCGGTTCGACGCCTTTCAGGCCGACGCCGGAATAGCCCATGCCGCCCGGCGCGAGATGGAAGCCGGCGTGGTCGCCGTTCTTGCTGACGCCATATTGAAGGCCCTGCGGATAGGCGCCATTCAGCGGAACGCCATGGCTTTGCCAGGCGACGCCGGCGTCTATCGCGCCGAACAAAGTCATTCCGCGCCATTTGATCGGGCCGCCCGGCAAGAACGCCTCCTGCGGCGACTTGCCGGCGTCGGCGACGGCCGGCAAGAGCGGCTGGCGTTTTTGCAAAGCGTCGATGCGTCGCGCCAATTCCGCGTTGCGCTTTTTCAGTGCGGCGATCTGCCGCTTGACCGGATCGAGCTTTTCGGCCGCCGCCGGCGCGCAAAGGCCTGAAACTCCGAGGCTTGCGGCCATGAAAAGCATAAATTTTCTCGTGATGGCGAGGCCCTGACCATGGCGGCGTTTCGGCGAACGAAGCCCGCGCCAGCTTCATTATTCTATTAAGTTAATATACAATATGGACATACTCAAGTTAATTTGCCGCCGCGCCCGCCGCAAAGGCGCCCCTTTCCGGCGCCAGATTTGCGCGCGAATCTACCTAATGAAGGTTTGGCGCTTGGTCCGCTCTGGTGTATAGACCCGCCTTTCCCCCTTTTGAAACGCGGCCCCGCCGCCTCAGGAGTTCAGCGCGTGATGGAACGTTGGTCGCCCGACAGTTGGAGATCCAAGCCAATCGTTCAGGTTCCGACCTATGCGGACGCGGCCGCGCTCGCCGATGTCGAGAAGCAGATCGCCGGATTTCCGCCGCTCGTTTTCGCGGGCGAGGCGCGCAAGCTGAAGAAGCAGCTGGCGCAGGTTTGCGCCGGCGAGGCTTTCCTGCTGCAGGGCGGCGACTGCGCCGAAAGCTTTGCGGAACACTCCGCCGACAATATCCGCGACTTCTTCCGCGTCTTCCTGCAGATGGCGGTGGTGATGACTTTCGGTGCCGCCATGCCGGTGGTCAAGGTCGGCCGCATCGCGGGCCAGTTCGCCAAGCCGCGTTCGGCGCCGACCGAATCCATCGACGCCGTCGAACTGCCCTCCTATCGCGGCGACATCGTCAATGACATCGCCTTCACGCCGGAAGCGCGCGAGCCCGACCCGCGCCGCCAGCTGATGTCCTATCGCCAGTCGGCGGCGACGCTGAACCTGCTGCGCGCCTTCGCCACCGGCGGCTACGCCAACCTCGAGAATGCTCATCGCTGGATGCTCGGCTTCATCAAGGACAGCCCGCAATCCGAGCGCTATGAGAAGCTCGCCAACCAGATCACCGAAACGCTCGGCTTCATGCGCGCCATCGGGCTCGACCCCGAGCATCACCAGGAGCTGCGCCAGACCGAGATCTATACCTCGCACGAGGCGCTGCTGCTCGGCTATGAACAGGCGCTGACCCGGGTGGATTCGACCAGCGGCGACCATTATGCCACCTCCGGCCATTTCCTGTGGGTCGGAGACCGCACCCGCCAGCCCGACCACGCCCATATCGAATACATGCGCGGGATCAAGAATCCGATCGGCCTCAAATGCGGTCCGACCACCACGCCGGACGGTTTGCTGCGCCTGATCGACATTCTCAACCCGGCCAACGAGCCGGGCCGCCTGACCCTGATCGCGCGCTTTGGCGCGGAAAAGGTCGGCGAGCACCTGCCGTCGCTGATCCGGGCGGTGACCCGCGAAGGCCGCAAGGTGGTGTGGTCCTGCGACCCGATGCACGGCAATACGGTGAAGGCCGGCGCCTATAAGACCCGCCCCTTCGACCGGGTGATGCAGGAAATCCGCTCCTTCTTCGACGTCCATCGCGCCGAAGGGTCCTATGCCGGCGGCGTCCATCTCGAAATGACCGGGGCGAATGTCACCGAATGCACCGGCGGCGCCCGCGCTCTGTCGGAAGCCGACCTGCGCTCGCGCTACATGACCTATTGCGACCCGCGCCTGAACGCCGAACAGGCGATCGAAGTCGCGTTCCTGATCGCGGAAAAGCTGAAAAAAGACCGCGCCGCCTCGCACGCCGAGGCGGACGCCGCGGAATGATACGAATTCCGCCCGATTCATGCGGAATTCCACTTCCGCTGGCGCGAAAATCCGCTCGCGATTCGGAGGATTTTCCCGCCATGCGTTTCCGCGGATTGCGAAGCAATCTTACGGAAGCCGTTAGATGAGCGAAGCAGGAGCGGCGCGCGGGTTTTGAAAAGAAAAGCGCATAATGGTTCGACCGGCGGGAGCCTTGCGCCCGCGGCGCGGTCGTTCGCCCTGATCCTGGCCCTGCTGGCCTCCGGCGCCGGCGCCCACGCCCAGAACGCCGCGTGCGACCAGTTGCGCGCGGCGCTGTCGCAGCCGGCGAACGTCGATCCGTCCGCGGCCGCCGGCGCGCGCCAGGCGCGCGCCGAACTGGCAAGAGCGACGGCGCAGGCCCGCGCCATGGGCTGCGACAATCAGCAGTTCCTGTTCTTCGGCAGCCCGCCGCCGCCGCAATGCGCCGGGCTCAAAAGCCGGATCGCGGCGCTGCAAAGCCGCTATGCCGCTTTCGCCGCCCGCGCTTCCGGCGATTCGCCGCAAAGGCGGGCGCTGCGGGCGCGCTACGCCGCGCAGTGCCAGGGCGCCCCACGCGAAAAGAATTTCTTCGAAACCCTGTTCGGCAATTTCACCGACGACCGGGGTTCCGACCAGGCCGCGCCCCAGGCGGTCGGCCCGGAAGAACCACAGTCGGGCGAACTGCGCGCCTATGGCGGCTCGCAGGTCCTCTGCGTGCGCACCTGCGACGGCGGCTTCTTTCCCCTGAATTTTTCCGCGCGCGGCGCTCCACAGGATCAATTGCAGGATCTCTGCCAGGCGCTCTGCCCCAACGCCGAAGTGAAGCTCTACACCCGCAATCCGGCGAGCGCCATCGAAACCGCGCTGGGCGTCGACGGCACGCCCTATCGCGACCTGCCCAACGCCCTGAAATTCGCCAAGACTTTCGATCCGAGCTGCACCTGCAAGCCGCCCAACGAGAGCTGGATCCAGGCCCTCGCCCATGCCGAGCAGGTGCTCGACCAGATAGGCGGAACGCGAGCGAGCGACATCACCGTCACCGAGCAGCAGTCCGAGGCCATGGCCCAGCCCCAGGCCATGCCGACGAAACCCGGCAAGAAGGCGGGCCTGCGGCCATCGCAGCCAGCGACCTCCACGCCAGTCCAAACAATGCCTGTCCAAGCAATCCCTGTCCAGGCAACGCCCGCGCCGACATCCGCCCAGGTGGTCGAGGGCAAAGGCCCCGACGGCTCGCCGCGCCAGGTGCGGGTCATCGCGCCGAACTGAGGGTGCGATTCAAGCCCCGAGCCGGGCGAGCGCCCTGGCGCGGCCGATCAGCGGCAGCAGCTTCGCCAGTTCCGGTCCGGATTCGCGGCCGGTGAGCGCCAGCCGCAGCGGATGAAACAAAGCCTTGCCCTTGAGCCCCGTCGCCTCCTTGACGGCGGTAGTCCAGACGCCCCAGCTTGTCTCGTCCCAAGGCTCCGCCGGCAGGGCGGCGACGGCGGCGGCGCGCAGTTCGTCCGGCAGCGCGGTCACGGTAACGTCGCCCTCGACCACGCTCCACCAGTCGGCGACATCGGAAAAGCGAGTGAGATTGCCGCGCGCGGCAAGCCAGAACGGCTCGGCCTTGAAGCCGACGATGTCCTGCGCCGCCAGCCGGTCGCGCACGGAATCATAGGGCAGGCCGTGTAGCACGCGCTGCGACAAGGCCCTCAATTCGGCGTCGTCGAAGCGGGCGCTGTTGCGGGAAATGGCGGAAAGATCGAACAGGCCGGCCAGTTCGGGAAAGCTGTGGACCGGCTGGACGGCGATCGACGATCCGGTCAGCGTCGCCATAGCAGCGACCGCCAGGGATTCCACCCCCGCCTCGCGTAAGGACGCGATCGACAAGGCGCCGGCCCGCTTGGAAAGGCCCTGCCCGTCCGCGCCGACGAGCAGGTTGTGATGCCCGAAATGCGGCGCCTTTTCCGCGCCCAGCGCGAGGAAAAGCTGAACCTGCACCGCCGTATTGGTGACATGGTCCTCGCCGCGGATGATTTGGGTGACGCCCGAATCGATATCGTCCACGACCGAAGGCAGGGTGTAGAGAAAGGAGCCGTCCTCGCGCACCAGCACCGGATCGGACAAAGAGGCGCAATCGATATGGCTGTCGCCGCGGATGAGATCGTCCCAGCGCACCACCGCCGGCTCCAGCTTGAAGCGCCAGTGCGCCTTGCGGCCGGCGGCCTCGAAGGCGGCGCGTTCGGCGTCTGTCAGCGTCAGCGCGGCGCGGTCATAGATCGGCGGGGTCCCGCGCGCGATCTGGAGCCGGCGCTTGCGCTCAAGCTCATCCGGCGTCTCGTAGCAGGGATAGAGCCGGCCGGTTTCCCTGAGGCGGCGCGCGGCGGCCTCGTAAAGCGCGGAACGCTCCGACTGGCGGAATTTGGCGTCCGGCGCGACGCCCAGCCATTCCAGATCGACCTCTATGCCGAGCGCATATTCCTCGGTCGAACGCTCGGAATCGGTGTCGTCGAAGCGCAGAATGAATTTGCCGCCATGTTTGCGCGCGAAAATATAATTCAGAAGGGCGGTGCGCGCATTGCCGATATGGATGCGGCCGGTCGGCGACGGCGCGAATCGCACCACGGGCGCGATGAAGCCGGGGGCGTAATGAGCGAGGTGAATCATGGGGGATTTCTATCGCCTCGGCGGCGCTGATGGAACACCTCGGCGCGTGCGAGTCCAAAATTGAAGATTTGACGTTGAAGATAGCGCCGACAGGGCAATATGTCATAGAAACGTGAAAAAAAATCCGCATAAGCGCAACAGCCGCCGCAGCGCGAAAGGTCCGCGAAAGGTCATTGACAATCGGTCTTCTTTCCCAAAGGCTAAATCCGGCGGGAAAATGTCGCGTCACATTGCCGCCTCTTTTGGGCGCGAAAGCGTCGCCGGCGAGGCGTAAAAGAGAAAGATTGGCTTGAATGACGGGATATATCGCCGCGGCTTTCTGCCTGATTGTGACTTTGCTCAATTTGGTCTCGCTCGCCTTGGCCGCCTGGCGTTGCCGCGTCCGCCCCGAACCAATCGCCGCGCGCATGTCGCCCACGGTCCTCGAAAACCCCACCCCGCCGGTGAGCATCGTACGCCCCGTCTGCGGCCTGGAGACTTTTTCAGAACAGACCCTGCGCTCGACCTTCGAACTCGACTATCCCGATTATGAAGTCATCTTCTGCGTCCAGAAGAAGGCCGACCCGATCATCCCGCTGATCGAAAAACTACTCGCCGAACAGCCCGAGGGCCGTGGCCGGCTGCTGATCGGCGACGATCCGATCAGCCCCAATCCCAAGCTCAACAATTGCTTCAAGGGCTGGCAGGCGGCGAAGCACCAATGGATCGTGCTCGCCGATTCCAACGTGCTGGCGCCCGGGGACTATCTCCAGCAGATGCTGGTCCGCTTCCGCCCCGACGTCGGCCTCGTCTGCTCGCCGCCGCTTGGCGTCTCGCCCGAGGGTTTTCGCGCCCAGCTCGAATGCGCTTTCCTCAATTCGTTTCAGGCGCGCTGGCAATTCTGCGCCGACGCGCTCGGCATGGGCTTCGCCCAGGGCAAGAGCATGATGTGGCGCCGCGAGATCGTCGAAGCCGCCGGCGGCATTGCCGCGCTCGCTTCCGAGATCGCCGAGGACGCCGCCGCGACCAAGCTGGTGCGCGAAGCCGGCATGCAGGTCGCGCTGGTGGACCGCCCGTTCGGCCAGCCCCTTGGCACGCGGACGCTACGCGCCATCTATCAGCGCCAGACCCGCTGGGCGCGCCTGCGCCGCGCCAGCTTCGCCCATATGTACGCCCCTGAAATTCTCGCCAGTTCCCTGCTGCCGATTCTCGCCGGCGCATATGCCGCGCGCGATTTCGGCTTCGAGCCCTGGACCGCCGCCGTGATCGTCGCCGCAGCCTGGCATCTGCCGGAAGCTCTGGCGAATTGGCGCCTCGACTGGCCGACGACCTGGTTCTCGCCCGTCACTTATCTTTTGCGCGACCTGCTCTTTCCCATCGTCTGGATCGACGGCTGGCTGGGCGACGATTTCGAGTGGATGGGCAATTCCATGACCGTGCGCGAGGTCGCCGACGAAACGGTGGATGGCGCGGCTTAAACCGCAAGCGCCGACAGCACGTCCTCGGCCGCGCGGACGCCCGTGGCATAGGCTCCGTGGGCGGTGGTGAAGTCGCGCTCATGCGCGGCTTCGCCGGCAAAGAAAATCCTGTTGTCGAATGGGCGCGCCAGCGCCTGCCGCGCTGCGGCATGGCGCGGCATGGCGCAGCTATAGGCGCCACCGATATAGCGCTCCGCGCTCCAGCCTGTCGCCGCCAGGGGAAGCAGGCGCTTCCGGACATCGGCGCCGAACAGCCCCGCCAATTGATCCGCCGCCCGCACAAAGCCCGCCTGCGGCCCTTCTTCCGCAAGGAGGGCCGCGCCCACTCCCCCAAGAAAACATTCGATGAAATTCAAGCCGTGGGGCTGGATCAGATAGCTGCCCATCGCCGCGTCGCGAGGGTCGCCGAACACATGCGTTTCGGGCGCGAACGGGCTTCGGCCGACGATTTCCAGAAACACCTTCTCGTTGCGCCCGAGCGGCAAAAGGCTGGCGGCGACACGCCATGGCTCGAGTTCGGCCGGCATGACGAGCGCGCCGCTGGCGAGAACCGCCGTCGAAACCGTAATAATGACAGCCCTTGCGCGGAGATCGCCGCGCGGCGTTGCAAGGGTGACGCCTGGCGCGCCCAGGCCGATCGACCGGACCGGCGTCGACAGGCGAATGTCGGCGCCGGGCGGCGCAGCCCCGGCGATCAGAGCGCCATAGCCGCTCGGCGCGCGCCAGTTCTCGCCGGTCGAGGCGATCTCGTAAGTCGCGTAATCGGCGGCGGAGATGCGCTCCGGCGCCATGCCGCTGATATAGGACACGTTGGCGCGGATGAAGGCGTTCCAGGCGCCCTCCGGCGCCAGGGCGTCGGCGGCGCAATCGCTCGCGGGCGGGTTCGCCCGCAGCTTTTGCGACCAATTTGCGAAGGCTTCGCTCGCCGCCGCCTGTTCGGAGGCGGAAAAGCCAAGATCGGCATATTGCCCATGCCAGGGCGCCGGCCGCCGGTCGAGTGCGACGCCGGCCGCCTCCGCAAGGCGCGCTAAAGGGTTACGGTCGGCGGAATGGAGCCATTCGCAACCGAGGTCGAGCGGAAACGCGGCATGGCGCTCGGTCCGAGCCCTTCCGCCACGGCGCGGCGAGGCTTCGAGTACGATCGAGGACAGCGGGCTCCACGCCAGGCGGCGCGCGGCGGCGATTCCGGCGGCGCCTGCGCCGATGATCGCGACGTCGATTTCATCCATCATTTGCGCCTCGAAACGCGGCCGGCGCCTATTCCTCGAACCGCTCGCTCACGCCCACCGGGCTCTCGGGCGCGACCGCGGGATCGGACCGGAAGGGTGACGCCCCGGAATCCCTGAACCGGTTGACGATCGGATAGCGGCGGTCGCGGCCGAAATTTTTCCGCGTGACTTTTACGCCCGGCGCGGACTGGCGGCGCTTGTATTCGGCGAGGTAAAGCAGCCGCTCGATTTTTTTCACGGTCTCGGGATCATGCCCGCGCCCCACAATATCGGCGAGGCGCATGTCCCTTTCGACCAGACATTCCAGCATGTCGTCGAGCGCGTCATAGGGCGGCAGCGAGTCCTGGTCCTTCTGGTTCTCGCGCAATTCGGCGGTCGGCGGCTTGTCGATGATGTTTTGCGGAATGACCGGCCCGGCGGGACCGAGGGCGCCGTCCGGCTTCCAGCCATTGCGCAGATCGCAGAGGCGGAAAACCTGGGTCTTGTACAGATCCTTGATCGGGTTGAAACCGCCGTTCATGTCGCCGTAAAGCGTGGCGTAGCCGACCGACATTTCCGACTTGTTGCCGGTGGTCACCAGCATCGGCCCGAATTTGTTCGAGACCGACATCAGCAGAATGCCGCGGGCGCGGGCCTGGATGTTTTCCTCCGTCACGCCGCGCGTGGTCCCGGCGAAGAGAGGTGCCAGCGCCGCTTCGACGCCCTCGACGGCGGGCGCAATCGGCAGGATATCGTAGCGCAGCCCCAAACCCGTCGCGCAATCCGCCGCATCCTTCAGCGATTCCTGCGAGGTGAAGCGAAAGGGCAGCATGATCGCATGGACCTGGCCGCTTCCCAAAGCGTCGGCCGCCATCGCCGCGCAAAGCGCCGAATCGACGCCGCCCGACATGCCCAGAACCACGCCGGGAAAATTGTTCTTGTGGACATAATCGCGCAGGCCCAGCACGCAGGCGGCATAATCCGCCTTGTCGTCATCGAGCGAGGGCGCGTCCGGCGCCTCGCAGCAGACCCAGCCGCTCGTCTCGCGATGGAAAACGACCTTCGACACCGTCTCGACAAAGGCCGGCAGCCGCCCGGCCACGCCGCCGTCGGCATTGACGATGAAACTCGCGCCGTCGAACACCAATTCGTCCTGGCCGCCGATCTGGTTGAGATAGACCATGGGCAGACCGCTTTCGACCACCCGCGCCGTGACGATGGCGAGGCGCTCGGAATCCTTGCCGCGCCAATAGGGCGAGCCGTTGGGCGACAACACGATTTCCGCGCCGGTCTCGCTCAAGGATTCGACGACGTCGGGTCCCCAGATGTCCTCGCAGATCGGCAGGCCGAGCCGCACCCCGCGAAAGGCGACCGGCCCCGGCGCCGGACCGGGCGCAAAAACGCGCTTCTCGTCGAACACGCCGTAATTGGGCAGATCGACTTTGAACCGCACCGCCGCGATGCGGCCGCCGTCGAGCAGGGCATATGCGTTGTGGCAAAAGCCGTCCTGCATCCAGGGCAGGCCCATCAGCACCGCCGGCCCGCCATCCGCCGTGTCGCGCGCAAGCTCTTCCAGCGCCGCGCGGCAGGCGTCCTGAAAGGCCTGCTTCAGGACCAGATCCTCGGGCGGATAGCCGGCGAGGAACAGCTCCGAAAACATGACGAGATCGGCGCCGAAATTTTTGGCCTTTTCGCGCGCCGCGCGCGCCTTTTCAAGATTGAGGTCGATCGCCCCGACCACGCAATTGATCTGCGCCAGAGCAAGGACAAGGCAATCGAGAGGAGAGGTAGAAGGGATCATGCGCCTGTTCTAGGCGAAGCCCCGCCGCCCGGCAATGTTTCGCCCATCTACACGCGCGCATTCCCTCGCCCCGCCTTTAGGGAGAGGGAGAAACTCACGCCAGATGTTGGCGCGGGAAGCCGGGGGTCGCCCAGACCTTGCCGGCCTTGGTGATTCCATAGGCTTCGGCGTCGAATTTCGTCAGCAGTTTGGCGCCTTCGTCCGGCCCGAGCACCGAGACCGTGGTCGAGAGCGCGTCGGCGACCACGGCGCGGGGGGCGATGACCACGACCGTCGCGAAGGAGGCCGGCGAAAGGCCGGTGCGCGGGTCGAGGATGTGGTTGCGCGTATAATCCGCCGACCAGGTATAGGCATAGTCCCCCGCCGTCGCCATGCAGCCGGTCAGCGGCGCCGTGCCGAGCATGGCGTCGGTCTGGCGCGGATTTTTCACCGCCACAGTCCATTCCCGGTCCTGCGGCCCGCGGCCGAGCGATTCCATCTCGCCGGTGTCCACGAAAGCGCGGCGCACGCCGAGGTCGGACAGCACTTTGGCGACGCGGTCGGCGGCATAGCCATGGGTGAGGCTGTTCATCGTGATCCCCATGCCGGGCCGGTCGAAGCTCACCGCCTCGGCGTCGAACCGCATATGGCTGTGGCCGATCAAGGCGCGCGCGGGCGCGGCTTCCTCGCCGGTCGGCCAGGCGCCGCGCCTGGCGTAAGAATCGTAAAAAATCCAGAGCGGCTGCACGGTGACGTCGAAGGCGCCGCCGCTGGCGCGGTGGACCTCGTCGGCCACCGCCAGCATTTCCAGCATCGCCGGGTCGGGCTTTTCAAGGCGGCCTTCGGCGTTGAGGCGGCGGATGTCGCTGCCCGGCGTGGACAGCCCCGCGACGCGCTCCAGACGGTGGATTTCGGCAAAGCCGGCGTCGAGCGCGGCCTCGGCCTCTTTCCTGTCCAATCCCACGACGGTCAGGCCGACGCCGGTGTCGAAGGCGACGCCGATGCGGCGAAAGACCGGCTCATCGCGCGATGCCGAAGCCGCCCACACGCCCGAAGCGCTTAAAGACGCGCCCATCAGCGCAAGCTGCAACATCTGCCGGCGATTCTTGCTCATTGCGCCGCCTCCCTCAATTGGCGTTCCCGCTTGCGCGCCCGCTTCCGTTCGAGAACCAGCGGAACGCATTTCGTCGGAGAGTCGTGGATGACCACGCAATCCATGCATTGGAAACATTCGGAATAGACGATCTCCCCGCTGCGCTCGATCGCGCCATAGCGGCATTTCACCCGGCACATCTGGCAGGGCGCGCCGCATTCCTTGCGGCGCGGAATCCATTTCCAGCGGCGCACGAAGCTCAAGGCCGCGAGCGTCGCGCCGAGCGGGCAGAGATAGCGGCAGAAGAATTTGTAATGGAACATGCCTGCGATCAAAAGCGCGACGGCATAGAGCACGAAAGGCGCGGAGCGCATGAAAATGAGAGTGATCGAGGTCTTGAACGGCTCGACCTCGGCGACCTTCTCCGCCTGATTGGTGAAGAAGACGGCGGTGACGAGAATGACCGCGAGCACCAGGAATTTCGGAATGCGCGACAGACGCTCATAGCGCTGCGGCAGTCCGAACTGGCGCAGGCGCAGCAGCCGCGCCAGTTCGCCGGCGAATTCCTGCAAGGCGCCGAAGGGGCAGAGCCAGCCGCAAAAAGTTCCGCGCCCCCAGACGAACAAAGCGACGAGGGCGAAAATCGTCACCATCAGGGTCGGCGGGTCCCAAAGGAAGAAGACGAAACTCCCCTCCCCCTTGATCGCCTTGATCAGGCCGAACAGCCAGACGATCGACAATTGCGCCTGGGCGATCCAGCCGATGAAGACCAAAGTGAAGGCGAGAAAGGCGAGACGGAAGATTTTGAAATTGCGCGGCGACCGCACCAAAAAGTGCTGCCGCGCCAAGGCGACGGCGAGCACGATCAATGCGGCGCCGAGGATCGCAATGTCGCGGATCCGGCTCTCCCAGATCGAATCTATGCCGAGGCCGGAATCCTCCGGCGGCAGGATGAACAGATTTTTCCGCAGGCTATAGGCGAGCTTGAAATCGCGCGTCACATGCTCTGGAAAAATCTGGCCTTTTTCACGCAGCACGCGGATCGAGAAGGTGGAAGGCGAGGCCGGGTCGAACGCCGCCTGCGGCGCGATGCGCATGATCGCCTGATCGCTTTTGTCGAGTTCGAGGCCTTTGGGAACCGGCAGGTCGATCGTGTCGCGCCAGACGAAATCACGCCAGGCGACCGGGGCGTTCGCCTGGCTCAAGGCGATGAAATCGGGCGTCGAGCCGGGAATGAAGGAATCGGGCATGAAGGTCCAGCGCCCGCTGGACATGATGAACATGGCCGGGGCGCCGTCGAGCTGGTCCATCAGCTTGCGCCATTTCTTTTCGCCGAGCAGGTTGCGCCCGACGACGGGTACGTCGACCTCGGCGATATAGACGTCCGCGAAGGTTCCCGTGGGATCGGCGAGACCCTCTTCGTCGAGGCCTTCGGCGTCGCTGCCCTTGAACGCCTTTTCCACTGCCGCATTGGTCAGATGCAGATGGCGGATATAGCCGCGGTCGAGCATCTGCTGGAAGGTCAGCGGCTCGAACACATCGGGTTTGGGACGGGCGACGCGATTGGGGTCGCGCCCCTTGGAAAAGCCGAGCCGCGCGCGCGCGACCTGCAGCGCGGATTCGATGATCGTCTCATTGATGATGCGCACAGAGGCGGTGGCCTTGGCGACGCCGTCGATCTCGGCGGCGACGCTGTCGGCGCGCGGATTGCGCGTGCCCGGCGCCACGATCTTGATCGATTGCTTGATCGACTTGCCGGCATATTGTTTCACGAAATCCATCAGGGGCTCGGGGCCGAGCCCATCGACGAAGACCGGCTCGTGCTGGCTCAGCACCCGCACGTCGAGCAATTCGCCCGAGGGTTTGACCGCAACGAGAAGATCGATCGGCGTGCCGGAAAAGCCGGGGATCGGCTCGAAATCGATCGATTCGAAGGCGTAAGCCGCGAGAACGTCGCCATTGTAGCTCTGTCTGAAGATGGGCCAGATCGGCAGGGTCGCGTCGCGCTCGCCGACGATGAAGGGCTTTGGAAACAATTTCTCCATCGCCGCGCGGTCGAGCGTCGAGGCGCCCGCGCCCGCCGTCGCCGCGCAAATGCAAAACGCCGCCGCCAGCAGCGCGACAAAGCGCGCGACCGCGGCCGCAAGCCTCGGAAGCCCCGTCTTTTTTTCTGGCATTTCCGTCTCCCGCAACAAGGTTGTTTTACGCGGGAAACATCGCCTATAGTACTTTCTCCCTATTGCGCAGGCGTAAGATGGCCGCGCGCGTCGGGGATCTTCATCCCGTCACGCCACGCCGGGATCGGAAACGGCGCGCTGAACGGAACGCGCCAGAAAAAAATCCGGGGGATTCAGCCTTTGCGAACAAGCGAAATGCGGGCCGACCGTCTGGGGGGCGTCGTCGTCGCGTCCACAAGCGCCGATAACGCCGAGCAGGCCGCGCGCGACGTCGCGGCGGCAATATGCGCGCAACTGGCGGCTTCGGACGACAGGCCGGAAGAAGCGCTCGTCGGTGTGGTCTGTTTTGTTTGCGCCAGCTACGACACCGCTGTTTTTGCCGCCGAAATCCGCGAGCGCCTCCCCGACACCCCGATCTACGGCTGCACCACGGCGGGCGAATTGACGCTTTCCGGCTGGGCGTCCCATTCCGTGCTGGCGCTCGGCTTCCTGCGCAGCAATTTCACCCTCACCGCCCATATGCTCGAGAACCTCTCCCATTTCGGGGTCGAGGAGGGCCGCGCCGCGACCGTCGAGGCCCGCGCCGCGCTGATTGCGAAAATTCCCGAAGGCGAAATCGACCGCTGCTTCGGCCTGCTGCTGATCGACGGCATGTGCCGGCGCGAGGAAGCCGTGATTTCGGCGCTCTATTCGGCGCTCGACGACATTCCGGTGGTCGGCGGCTCGGCCGGCGACAGCATGTCCTTCGAGAAGACCTGGATGATCCGCGACGGCGCCATCTACCGCGACGCCGCGCTTCTCCTGCTGTTCCACACCGACATCCCCTTCGCCACCTTCAAATGCGATTATTTCGAGCCGACCGCGCTCAAAATGGTGGTCACCGAGGCCGACACCGAATCGCGCGTCGTGCGCGAACTCAACGCCGAGCCGGCGGCGCAGGAATATGCCCATCAGGTCGGATTGATCGAAAGCTCACTCGACGCCGCCTCTTTTGCATCGCATCCTGTGCTGGTCGGCGTCGGCGGGCAATATTACGCCCGCTCCATCCAGAAGGTGAACGCCGACGGCTCGCTGAGTTTTTTCTGCGCGATCGACGAGGGCCTGGTGCTGACGGTGGCCAAATCTCTTGATCCTTACGAAAGCACCCTCGCCACTTTCGAGCGGATGGAGGGCGAGCTTGGCGCGGTCTCGCTTTATATCGGCTTCGATTGCGTGCTGCGGCGGCTCGGCGCCGAGCGCAACCAGATCGCCCATCGCCTTTCGGAGCTTTATCGCGCGCACCGCGTCGTGGGTTTCAACACCTATGGCGAGCAATATCGCTCGATGCACGTCAACCAGACGTTCACCGGCATAGCCTTCGGCCACCGTCCCCGCGATGAAGAACGGCTGTCATGACCTTGCAGGCGGGTGAAAACAGCGACGACCTCCAGCGCCGGATCCTGAAGCTGGAGAAGATCAACCGCGCCCTGATGTCGCGCGTCGAGCGCTCGGTGGACAGCCAGTTCAACGCCTTTTCCCTGTTCGAGACCGCGATCGCGCTCGATCATCAGGTGCGCCGCCGCACCCAGGAACTGCAGCAGGCGATGCGCTCGATCGAGAAGGCGAAATGGCAGGCCGAGGCGGCAAGTTCGCTCAAGACCACTTTCGTCACCTCGGTCGGCCACGACCTGCTCCAGCCGCTCAACGCCGCGCGGCTGGCGCTTTCCGCGCTCGGCGAAATGCAGAACGGGCCCGAAGGGGGCGCGCTGATCGAGCAGGTCGATCGCTGCCTTGTCACGCTCGAAGACCTCATCCGCACCCTGCTCGACCTCTCCAAGCTCGACGCCGGGGTGATGCGGCCGGAAATCCGCAGTTTCGAGCTCAATGACGTGATGGAGCCGCTCGCCCGCGAATTCGCGCATTTCGCCCAGAAGCGCGGGCTGAAGCTCAAAATCTTCGCGACGCGCACCACGGTGCGCTCGGACCCTTCGATGCTGCGCCGCATCCTGCAGAACCTGCTCGCCAACGCCCTGCGCTACACTTCGCGCGGCGGTGTGCTGGTCGGCGTCAGGCGGCGCGGCGAAAACATTCTGGTGCAGGTCTGCGACACCGGGCCGGGAATCCCCGAAGATCGGCGCGAGGCGATCTTCCAGGAGTTCCAGCGCGCCCATGACGACATTCCCGGCGAGACCGGCTTCGGCCTCGGCCTCGCCATCGTGCGGCGCTTCGCCCAGGTGCTCGGCCATCCCGTCTCTCTCGCCTCGCAAATCAGGCGCGGCTCGACCTTTTCCGTCGTGATCCCTTTGAGCGCGGAGGCGCCGCCGCCGCCCCCGGCCGTCGCGCAATTGCGCAATTACCCGAACCGCATCGCCGGCGCGAAAATCCTGGTGATCGAAAACGAGCCGGAGGTCAGCGAGGCCATGCTGCTGCTTCTGGAACGCTGGGGCTGCGACGTCGCGGTGGCGACCTCGGGCGCCGAGGCGGTCGAGAAGCTGAGCGTCCTCGCCCATCCGCCGCAAATCATCATCGCCGACCTTCATCTCAACCATGGCGAACTGGGGCCGGAGGCGATTCAGGCGGTGCGGCGCGCCTGCGGCAGGGAGGCGCCGGCGCTGCTGGTGACCGCCGACCATTCGCAGCGCGCCGAGGACGTCGCCCGGCGCAACCGGCTCGAAATGCTGCACAAGCCGGTGCGGCCGGCGGAGCTGCGCTCGCTGCTCGCTTTTCTGCTGACGTGACGCTTCGACTTTTTGAATAGGACTTTATGACGGGAGAATCGCGGGCGATCCGGTGCTTTAATTGCTTCGCATCATGTCGAAACGCCTGTGATTCACCATAAGGTTCGGGAAGCGCGACGTTCGTCGCCATCCCGGCGCGGCGAACGCGCCACACGGCAAGCGGAGCAAAAATTATGCGAGGCAAGATTCTGGTTCTTTCCGGCGCGCTGTTCGCCGCTCTGGCGTTTGGCGCGCAAGCCGCACAGCTCAAGGGCGACCCCAAGGCGGGTGAGATCGTGTTCAACCAATGTCGGCAATGCCATCACATCGGCAAGGGCGCGACCAATTTCTACGGTCCGGTGCTGAACGGCATCATCGACCGTCCGGCCGGCACTGTTCCCGGCTATAATTATTCCGAGGCCAACAAGCATTCGGGCAAGGTCTGGAACGTCGCCACCCTCACCTCCTATCTCAAGCAGCCGCAGCATGACGTGCCGAAAACCTATATGACCTTCAAGGGCCTCAAGGGCGACCAGGACATCGCCAACGTCATCGCCTATATGTCGCAGTTCGACCGCAGCGGCGCGATGCACGCCCCGACCGAATAGGCCGCGCGTCAGCCGTTCTCCACCATGCGAAGCCGCCGGTCCCGCCGGCGGCTTTTTCGTGGTCGGGCGAAGCACCGCGCCGCCGGAGTCGATGCGCCCGTCGAAGCATGATCTTTTCCGAAAACCGGATTCCACTTTTCCCCGATCATGTTCTATGAAGCGCCACGAATGCGAACAAGGCGGAAAGAATGAACGACCTGTTTTACGGCGAAGACCATATCGTCGTGCGCCTCGACGAGGTTTGCGTCAATGTCTCCTGCGGACTGCATCCCTGGGAGCGCCACCCCGAGCGTCCAACCCGCCTGATGATCTCCGTCCGCCTTTACGCGCCGCTGACCGCCCGCTGCGCCGCCGACCAGCCGATCATCGATTACGACTTGGTGCGCGACCGCATCCGCGCCCTGGAGAACGAAGGCCATATCGACCTCGTCGAATCCGTCGCCGACCGGATCGTCGATTCCTGTTTCCATGACGAGCGCGTCGTCGCCTGCAGGCTGTCGATCCGCAAGCCCGACATCTACAACGAGACGCGCGGCGCCGGCATCGACCTGTTCCGCACCCGAGCGCGATGGAGCGCCGCGGAATGAAGACGGCTCTGGTGACCGGCGCGGCCAGCCGCCTCGGCGCGCCGCTCGCCCGCTATCTCGCCAGCCGGAACTTCCGCATCCTCCTGCACGCCAACAGATCGATGGACAAGGCGCGCCTGCTTGCGCACAGCCTCGCGGAACAAGGCGCGGAAACCCATGTGGTCGCCGCCGATTTCGCCGACCAGACGTCGATCGCGCGATTTTGCGGGGAACTGACCGCACGCTTCGGCGCGCCCGACGTCATCGTCAACAACGCCTCGACGTTCGAACATGATTACCCCGGCGAGGCGGACCCGGAAAAGCTGGCGACAAGCCTGTCGGTCCATGTGCTGGCGCCCTTTTCGATCATCGAGGCGGCGGCCAAAGCCAAGAAACCAGGCGCCGTGGTGAGCGTCTTCAACATTCTCGACCACAAGCTTCTCAACCTGAACCCGGATTATTACTCCTACACTCTGGGCAAGAGCGCGCTGATGGCGCTGACGGCGATGTGGCGGCAGGCGGAGCGGCGCGACATCCGCGTGTTCGGCCTGCTGCCCGGCCTGATGTTCCCGTCGGGGCCGCAGACCGAGGAGCGCTTCGCGACGGACGCCAGGAAAATTCCGACCGGCCGCGCCACGCCCGCCGACCAGATTTGCGCGGCGATCGGCTTCTTCCTCGACCATCCCGACATGCCGGGGCAGATGCTGCCGATCGACGGCGGCGAGCATCTCGTCCCCCGCAGCCGCGATGTCGCTTTCGAGTGATTTTCGCTTTTTTTGCGTCGCGAAGGACGCTAATACCGGTTCTCAATTGTGAGAACCGGTTGGGAGCAAACGCCATAGGCCGTCGAAAGACGCCCGTCTGACGGCGGGCTTATCGGCCGAGCTGATGCGAGAGATCCGTTGAGCGCGCCTGCCGCGATCAAGAAAACCAAAAAGCCCCGCCATGCCCGTAACCATCACCCAGGCCTTCACCTTCGAGGCCGCACACCATCTGCCCCATGTGCCCGAAACCCACAGGTGCCGGCGCCTGCATGGCCATTCCTATCGCGTCGAACTGCGGCTCGGCGGCGAAGTGGACGCCCATACCGGCTTCATCGTGGATTTCTTCGAGGTCGAAAAGGCCTTCCAGCCGCTGCTCGCGCGCCTCGACCACCATCTGCTCAACGACATCGAGGGGTTGGAAAACCCGACCGCCGAGAATATCGCGGTCTGGATTTACCAGCGCGTCAAGCCCGAACTGTCGCAGCTCGAATCGGTGAAGATCTTCGAGACGCCAATGTGCTGGGCGGAATATTGCGGTTGAAGCCGGGAAGGACGGCGGGGGGGCGCCCCGCCATCCTTAAGCCGTCGGTTAATAGCAGACCCAGATGAAATTGCCGAAGAACGGGTTGTATCGCCAGCACGGGCCAATGCCATAGGCGCCTGCCGCGACGACGGAGTTTCAGTCTTCCCGGAAATCGTCGGGGTTGTAGCGGCGCAGCGTCGAGCAGAATTCGCAGGTCACGCCGATCATCCCATCGTCCCCGATCATGTCGTCGCGCTCGGCCTGCGAGAAGCTGCGTAGCATGGATTCGACCCGCTCGCTCGAACAGCGGCAGGCGTCGCGCAAGGGATGGGGCGGAAAGACGTGGACGCCGCGCTCATGGAACAGGCGATAGGCCAGAGACTCGCTCGACAGGTCGGGGTCGAGCAATTCGTGATCCTCGACGGTGGAGGCGAACGCCTGGGCCTCGGTCCAGGCTTCGTCCTCCGTCCATTCATGCGCCTGAAAACCCTCCGGCGTGTCGCCGGGCGGCAAATCGGCCTGACGGCGGCGCTCCTCGGAATGGGGCAGGAATTGCGCCAGCAGCCCGCCCGCGCGCCAACTCGTCCCGGCCGGGGTCACGACCTGACCCGCCGCCAGCCGGATGAAGGTGGGAATCTGCTCCGACTGCTGGAAATAGAGCCTGGCCGCCGCCTCCAGGGAGCCGCCGTCGATCGGCGCGACGCCCTGATAGCGCGTGAGCTCGCCGCCCTGCTCGATGGTCAAGGCAAGATGGCCCCGCCCGAGCAGCGCGTCGGCGGCGACACCGCCCCGCGGCGGCAAACGCGCGGCGTCGAAACGGGCAAAGGCGCGCAGCCGGTCCGGCGCGTCGAAATCGACCACGATCATGTCGACCAGCCCGTCGGTGCGGGTCTGCAACTGAAATCTTCCGCCCGATTTCAGCACCGAGCCGAGCAGCACGGTCAGCGCCGCCGCCTCGCCCAGGAGGCGAGCCACCGGATCGGGATAGGCATGGCGGGATAAAATGGCGTCGATCGCCGGGCCGAGCCGCGCCAGACGGCCGCGCAGATCGAGCGGCGCGACCGCGAAAGGCAGGACGCTGTCGTCCGCTCCGGTCACGCATCGCCCTCCATGCACCAGGCGAGAACGCCTTTCTGGGCGTGCAGGCGGTTCTCTGCCTCGTCAAAGACGAGGGACTGCGCGCCGTCGATGACCTCGTCGGTGACTTCCTCGCCGCGATGCGCCGGCAGGCAATGCATGAACACAGCGTCCTTGTCGGCGTGGCGCATCAGCTTGGAATTGACCTGATAGGGCGCGAGCAGCATGTGGCGCAGCTTTTCGTCCTTGTCGCCCATCGAGACCCAGCAGTCCGTCAGCACGCAATTCGCGTCCTGAACCGCCTCATAGGGGTCGCGCATGACATTGACCACCCCGCCCTGGGACCGCGCCCAGGCGATGAGTTCGGGACGCGGCGCCAATTCCTCCGGCGAGGCGATGTCCAGAGTGAAGCCGAACCGGGCCGCGGCATGGACCCAGCTCGTCAGGACGTTGCAGGCGTCGCCGATCCACGCGACCCGCGCCCCGGCGATGTCGCCGCGATGCTCCTCATAGGTCATGATGTCGGCCATGACCTGGCAGGGATGGGTCTTCTTGGTCAGGCCGTTGATCACCGGCACGGTCGCATAGGCCGCCATTTCCATCAGATGCTCATGGGCGAGGATGCGGATCATGATGGCGTCCACGAAGCGCGACAGGACCCGCGCGGTGTCGGCGATGGTTTCGCCGCGCCCGAGCTGCATTTCGGCGCCTGTGAGCATCAACGTTTCGCCGCCCAGCTCCCGCATGCCGACGTCAAAAGAGACGCGCGTGCGGGTGGACGGCTTGTCGAAGATCATCGCGAGCATGCGGCCCTCCAGCGGCTTGTCCGGCGACGGACGCCCCTTGCGGCGGCGGCGCTTGATGTCGACGGCGCGGTCGAGAACGCCGCGCAGCTGATCGAGCGAGAATTCCGAAATGTCGAGAAAACAACGGCGCGCCGGATCGATCGGCGGCAGATTCATGTATTGGCTCCCTGTTTGTCCCCGTGCGCCGGCGGAATTTCGAAATGGCGGCACGCCGCGCCGAGGCGGCGCACGCCCTCGCGGATCTCGTCGTCGGAGACGATCAGCGGCGGCAGGATGCGCACGACATTTTCCGCCGCCGGAATGACGATGAGTTTTTCCGCCCGCGCGGCCGCCGCGAAATCGGCGTTGGGCACGCGCAGGCGCAGGCCCTGGATCAGGCCTTCGCCGCGAATTTCCGCGATGACGTCGGGATGCTCGCCGACGAGCCCCGCAAGCGCCTGGCGCAGCAGCAGACCTTTTCGCGCGACATCGTCCAGAAAGCCCGGCGCGAGCACCACATCGAGCACGGCGGCGCCGCAAGCCATGGCGAGCGGATTGCCGCCATAGGTCGTGCCGTGGGTACCCAGGCCCATGCCCTTGGCGGCCTCGGCGGTCGCCAGCACCGCGCCGAGCGGGAAGCCGCCGCCGATGCCCTTGGCCGAGGCCAGAATATCCGGCGCGACGCCATAGAGCTCATAAGCGAAGAATTTGCCGGTGCGGCCGATGCCGGATTGCACCTCGTCGAAGCACAACAGCAATTTGTGCTCGTCGCATAAGGCGCGCAAGCCGCGGATGAATTCCGGCGCGCCGACGCGGACGCCGCCCTCGCCCTGGATCGGCTCGACCAGAATGGCGCCGGTCTGCGGTCCGATCGCCGCCTTGACCGCGTCGAGATCGCCGAAGGGCACCGTATCGAATCCGGGCATTCTCGGCCCGAAGCCGTCGAGATATTTCGGATTGCCGCCGGCCGCGAGCGTCGCGAGCGTCCTACCGTGGAAGGCGCCCTCGAAGGTGATCATGTGGAAGCGATCCTGCGCGCCATTGGCTGTATTCCATTTGCGGGCCATCTTGATGGTCAGCTCGACAGCCTCGGCGCCGGAATTCTGGAAGAACACGAGGTCGGCGAAAGTCGCCTCGGTCAGACGCTTCGCGAAGGCTTCCGCCTCGGGAATCTCGAACAGGTTGGACGTGATCCAGAGCTTTTGCGCCTGCTCGATCAACGCCCGGTTCAAATGCGGATGGGCGTGGCCGAGACTTGTCACCGCGATGCTGGAGCCGAAATCCAGATATTTTTCGCCGTCGGTCGAAGTCAGCCAGACGCCCTCGCCGCGTTCGAAGGCCAAATGGCACCGCGCATAGGTCGGAAGAAGAGCAGAAGTCACGTCCGTACTCCCAACGGCAATCTGGCCGGCCGCCCGGCCGAAGGCGGATCCGACAAGGCGTCCGGGGGCCAATTGAAAATGAAAGCGCCGTCCCGCGGGGACGGCGTCGGCAGGCCAACAATTTAGAAAATCCAAGGCGCAAGGTCAAATCGCCTCGCCATTCGAATTTGGACTTCGCGGCGGCCCGATCGCAAACGCCTGGGGAAAACCTTTCACGTTTCTTTACGACTCTTGCGCCCGATTCAACGACTAGTGTAACCTTACCTCAGTCGGCTACGACATCTCGTGCGGCGCGCGTTTGAAATGCGCCTGCCTGGTTAAGTCCTCGTCAGGTCGGAACCTTCCGCCGTCTGCGTTCGCGCAGACGACAGGATTGGGATTCGTCTCATGATGGCGCACGCGAGAGATCGGAGCCGAATGGATACGACGCCCAGCGCCGTTCCGTACAAGGACAAGAAACAAACAAGGTTTTGGAGGCCACGCGATGTCCTGGACCGATGAACGCGTCGAGCAATTGAAGAAAATGTGGCTTGACGGTTTGAGCGCCAGCCAGATCGCCAACGAACTGGCTCACGGCATCACCCGCAATGCGGTCATCGGCAAGGTGCATCGCCTCGGACTTTCCGGCCGGGTCAAATCCCCCGCGCCCGCCCCCGCCCGAACCCGCGGCAAGAGCCGGCCGGAAGAGGAAAATTGCGCGCCGGCGGCCCCAATCTCCCACGGCAATCTGGCCGTCGCCACCGAGGCGCGGCCGCTGCCCGCGCCGGCGCCGCGCCCCGCCGCGCAAGAAGTCGTGATTCCGATGTCGGAGCGCGTGAGCATCATGGACCTGCGCGAGTCCATGTGCCGCTGGCCGCTGGGCGATCCCGCCAGCCCGGATTTCCGCTATTGCGGCGCCCGCATGCAGATCGGCCTTGGTCCCTATTGCGCCCATCACGCCCGCATCGCCTATCAACCGGCGCAGGATCGCCGCCGCGACCGCGACAGGCGCGCCGCCCGGGGCTGAGCGCGATCAAATCGCGTTTCGACCGGATCGAAATTCAACTTTTCGGAGTGGCTTCGGAGATATGCTGACGCCCTGCCCGTGTCGTTGCAAGCCCAGCGAGGCAGTCAACTCCTTCCAGCTCCTGAAAGATGGCGCGGATTGCTTCGCCGCCATGGCTCGACGCCTGGCGTCGAGCGTCTCATTCGGATGGGGCGCCTCCGCGCCCATGCTCCTCGCAATGACGACGCTCGCCATGCAAACTATTGAACGTTCTTGACAACTCGCCTGAAAGACGGTCAGCCCCGCCCGAAAGTCTCGTCGAAGGAATAGCCCGAACCGCGCACCGTGCGGATCGGATCGACCTCGTCGCCCTTGGCCAGCGCTTTCCGCAGTCGGCCGATATGGACGTCCACCGTGCGCTCGTCGATCTCGGCGGAAAGCCCCCAGACGCTGTCGAGCAATTGGGAACGCGCGAACACCCGGCCCGGCTTCTCCATCAGATATTCGAGCAGGCGGAATTCGGTTGGGCCGAGATGGACCTCCCGCGCGCCCCGGCGGACGCGGCGCGTCTCGCGGTCAAGCTCCAGCTCGCCGGCCGTCAGCTTCACCGCGACGCGCTCCGGGCGCGCCCGGCGCAGCAGCGCGCGCACGCGGGCCATCAATTCCGGCACGGAAAAAGGCTTGACCACATAATCGTCGGCGCCGACGGAAAGGCCGCGCACCCGTTCGCCCTCTTCGCCGCGCGCCGTCAGCATGATGACGGGAAGGGTTCGCGTCGTCTCCCGCGCCCGCAGACGGCGGCAGATTTCGAGGCCGGAGACGCCGGGCAGCATCCAGTCGAGAATGACGAGATCAGGGGCCGATTCCTCCAGCCGCAATTCCGCTTCGTCGCCGCGCTCGACGCGATCGACGACATAGCCTTCCGATTCGAGATTATAGCTCAACATCAGGCCGAGGGCGGATTCGTCTTCGACCACAAGAATGCGCGGAGCCCCACCGGGGGATGCGGCTCCGATGACAGAAGCGCGCGGTTCGTTCATGAAAGCTGATGGCTCCTAATGTTTCACGGCAACATCGCCGCCGCTTCCGCGCCGCGCGGCCGGTCCTCGCTCGCCAGAGTCTCGCCGGTCGCGATATAGACGACCGTCTCGGCGATATTGGTCGCGTGATCGCCGACCCGCTCGAGGTTTTTCGAGCAGAACAGCAGATGGGTGCAGAAGGTGATGTTGCGCGGATCTTCCATCATGAAGGTGAGCAGGTCGCGAAACACAGAATCTTCGAGCGCGTCGAGTTCGGCGTCGCGTTCCCACACCAACTTGGCGCGGTCGGCGTCGCGCTGGGCATAGGCGTCGAGCACGTCCTTGAGCTGGTTGGCGGCCAGTTCATGCATCGACTTGAGCCCGATTACCGCGCGCGGCAGCCGCGCCTCGCCCGCGATCTTGGCCGCGCGCTTGGCGATGTTCTTGGCCTGGTCGCCGATGCGCTCGAGGTCGGCGGAAATGCGGATCACGCCGACGACGTCGCGCAGATCGATCGCCACCGGCTGGCGGCGGGCAAGCGTGCGCACGGCGAGGTCCTCGATCATCCTCTGGAGATTGTCGAGACGCATATCCGTCTCGACGACCCTTTTCGCGAGATCGACATTCATGGTCGCCAGCGCGTCCATCGCGTCGGAGAGCATTTTTTCGGCTATGCCGCCCATTTCGGAAATGTGGCGGTCGAGCGTTTCGAGATCGGTATCGAAAGAGCGGACGGTATGATCGACCATGTTCTGATTCCTGTCTGGCCAGAGCTTGAAATCAGCCGAACCGGCCGGTGATGTAATCCTGGGTGCGGCGCTCTTTCGGCGTCGTGAAGATATTGTCGGTGTGGTCGAATTCGACCATTTCGCCGAGATACATGAAGGCCGTGTACTGCGACACGCGCACTGCCTGCTGCATATTGTGGGTGACGATGGCGATGGTGTAGTCGCGGCGCAACTCGTCGATCAGTTCCTCGACCTTGGCGGTCGAGATCGGATCGAGCGCCGAAGCCGGCTCGTCGAACAAAATGACTTCCGGCTGGATCGCGACGGTGCGGGCGATGCACAGGCGCTGCTGCTGGCCGCCGGACAGGCTGAGGCCGCTGGCGTTGAGCTGGTCCTTGACCTCGTCCCAAATCGCCGCGCCGCGCAGGGCCTTCTCGACCCGCTCGTCCATGTCGGCCTTGCCCATCTTCTCGTAGAGCCGGATGCCGAAAGCGATGTTGTCATAGATCGACATCGGGAAGGGGGTGGGCTTCTGGAACACCATGCCGACCCGGGCGCGCAGGGCGTTGACGTCGAGCTTGGGGTCGAGAATGTTCTCACCGTCGAGCAGAACCTCGCCCTCCGCGCGCTGGCGCGGATAGAGGTCGTACATGCGGTTGAGCACGCGCAGCAGGGTGGACTTGCCGCAGCCCGACGGTCCAATCAGGGCCGTCACCTGGTTGGTGTAGAACCTGAGGTTCACCGACTTCAGCGCCTTCTGATCACCGTAATAGAAGTCGAGATTCCTGACCACCATCTTTTCCGCGAGATTCTCACGCGGAGCGGGAGCTTCCTGGGCGACAACTTCGGTCATGAGCTGGTCCTTTGTGCGCCGAGAACGCGAGCGGTAATCGAAAGCGCCAGAACGGCGACGGTGATGGTGAGCGCGCCGACCCAGGCCAAAGCCTGCCATTCCTTGTAGGGCGAGAGAGCGAACTGGAAGATCACGACCGGCAGGCTGGCCATGGGCGCGTTGAGATTGGTGCTCCAGAACTGGTTGTTCAGCGAGGTGAACAGAAGCGGCGCCGTCTCGCCCGAGATGCGGGCGATCGCCAGCAGCAAGCCAGTGATGAGGCCGGCGCGCGCCGCCTTATAGGCGACGTGACGGATGACCAGCGAGCGCGGCAGGCCGAGCGCCGACGCCGCCTCGCGCAGGGTTCCAGGAACCAGGTTGAGCATGTCCTCGGTGGTGCGCACCACGACGGGAACCACCAGCAGAGCGAGGGAGATCGCGCCGGCCAGCGCCGAGAAATGGCCCAAAGGCACCACGGCGATTTCATAGACGAACAGGCCGATGACGATCGACGGCGCTGAGAGCAGAACGTCGTTGATGAAGCGCACCACCATCGCCAGCTTCGAGTTCCGGCCATATTCCGCCATATAGGTGCCGGCGAACAGGCCGAGCGGCGCTCCAATCATGACGCCAAGGAAGGTCATGATCAGCGAACCCATGATGGGGTTGAGGAGGCCGCCGCCGGACGTGCCGGGCGGCGGGGTCATCTTGGTGAAGACATCCGGGGAAAGGCCGGAGAAGCCGTTCCACAACAGAGCGCCGAGGATCAGGGCCAAGGCGAGGAGGCCGACGCCCGTCGAAGCATAGCACAGCCCCATGGCGATGGCGCTGCGCGTCTTGCGCACGGCTTGCAAGGAGGACATTTCAGCGCGCTCCCTTTCCTTCGATGCGCATCAGCAACAGGCGCGATATGGCGAGAACGACGAAGGTGATGACGAACAGCAGCAGGCCGAGGGCGATCAACGAGGAGGTGTAAATGTCGCCGGTCGCTTCGGTGAATTCGTTGGCGATGGTCGCCGAAATCGTCGTGCCGGGGCCGAGGATCGACGCATGGATCTTATGGGCGTTGCCGATGACGAAGGTGACCGCCATGGTTTCGCCGAGGGCGCGCCCCAAGGCCAGCATCACGCCGCCGACGAGACCGATGCCGGTGTAAGGCGCGACGATGCTGCGCATCACTTCCCAGCGCGTGCAGCCGACGCCATAGGCCGCCTCCTTGAGCACCGGGGGCACCGTGTCGAACACGTCGCGGGAGATCGAGGAGATCAGCGGCAGGATCATGATGGCGAGAATGATGCTCGCGGTCAAAATGCCGATGCCATAGGGCGGCCCCGCGAACAGTTGGTTCAGCAGGGGAACATCGGCGAAAGCGCCGATCAGCGCTGGCTGGACGGTCGCCTGCAGGAAGGGCGCGAAAATGAACATGCCCCAGATGCCGTAAATGATCGACGGAATGCCGGCGAGCAGTTCGACGGCGATGCCGATCGGGCGGCGCAGCTTGTAAGGGCAGAGTTCGGTGAGGAAAATGGCGATGCCGAAGCCGATCGGCACGGCGATGGCCAAAGCGATGATCGAGGTGACGAGCGTGCCGTAAACGGCCGGCGCCGCGCCGAAATTCTCCGTGACCGGATTCCAGGCGTCGGAGGTCAGAAAGCCGAAGCCGAATTTGCTCAGGGCCGGCAGGGAGCCTTGAACCAAGGACAGGATGACGCCGCCGAGCAGAATGAGAACGGCGATCGCGCTGGATTTGGTGAGGACATGGAAGGCTTGGTCGCCGAGTTCGAAACGGCGCAGCACCTTCTCGCGAATTTCGCTTTGCGCCGCCGGTTTGGCCACGGAACTCAATGCCGCCTCCGCCATGGTACAGTCCTCTAACGGTTAGACGGCCGGAAGCCAAAGCCTCCGGCCGACAGGTCCGGAGATTATTTCGGCTCGTAGACCGGCTTGCCGCTAGCGTCCTTGATGTCGCTCGCCCAGGTCTTCTTGATCAGGGTGACGACATTGGCAGGCATCGGAATATAGTCAAGCGCTTCGGCCTGCTTGGCGCCATGGGCGAAGGCCCAGTCGAAGAACTTCAGCGCAGTGGCGGCGGCGGCCGCATCCGGCACCTTCTTGGGCATCAGGATGAAGGTCGAGGCGGTGATCGGCCAGGACTTGGCGCCCGGCTGCTCGGTCAGGATCTGATAGAAGCCCGGCGCATGGGCCCAATCGGCGTTGGCGGCGGCCGACTGGAAGGTTTCCGTCTTCGGCGCGACCCGCTTGCCGTCCTTGTTGACCATGTCCATGTAGGTCATCTTGTTTTCCATGGCATAGGCGTATTCGACATAGCCGATGGAATTCTTGGTGATGCCGACGGTGTTGGCGACGCCCTCATTGCCCTTGGCGCCGAGGCCGACCGGCCATTCCACCGACACCGCGGAGCCGACCTTGGAAGCCCATTCGGGCGACACTTTCACCAGATAATTGGTGTAGTTGAAGGTCGTGCCCGAGCCGTCCGAACGATGCACCACGGCGATGGCCGTGTTGGGAAGCTTGGCGTTGGGGTTGAGCTTGGCGAGGGCCGGGTCGTTCCATTTGGTGATCTGGCCGAGGAAGACCTTCGCCAGGGTCGGGCCGTCGATCGCGAGCTGGCCGGGCTTGACGCCTTCAATATTGACGACCGGCACGATGCCGCCCATCACCATCGGCCATTGCACCAGGCCATTCTTCTCGAGAACGTCGGGCTTGAGCGGCGCGTCGCTGGCGCCGAACGTGACCGTTCTGGCCTCGATCTGCTTGATGCCGCCGCCGGAGCCAATCGACTGATAGTTCAGGCCGATTCCGGTGTCCTTTTTATAAGTGTCGGCCCATTTCGAATAGATCGGATAGGGGAAGGTGGCGCCGGCGCCGGAAATGTCGGCGGCAAGGGCGGAGGTCGCCGCGCTGACGACAGCGACGACAAGAGCGGAGCGCAGGAGTTTTGACATGCAAATCCTCTTCAGAGGCTGAATTGGGGCGGCCGCGAGGATGCGGGCGCGCATTGCGCCGGGGCGCGCCCTCCTCTACGACGCTCAAATGACAGTTCGGTGACGCCGGCCGGCGCATGGTTCAGATCGAGCTTGGCGCGGCGATTGAGTCGCCCGGAATTCGGGCGCGATGGAGCAAGTAAAAAAATCCTTACCCATCGTTAGATCATTTGGCGTCCAACGGCACGAAGGCGGTGAAAGCCGCGCCGCGTCCAGGCGCCGATTGTATGCCCAGCCGGCCGCGATGGCGGGCGAGAATGTGCTTGACCAGCGCGAGGCCCAGTCCCGTGCCGCCCTTGGCGCGGCTCTGCCCGGCGTCCACCCGGTAGAACCGTTCGGTGAGACGGGGAATGTTCTCCGGCGCTATGCCCGGCCCCTCGTCCCGCACCGTGAGAAAACCCATGCTTTCGCGCGCGCCGATCGCCACCCAGACCTTGCGCGCTGACTGTTTCTTGTCCGGCGCGCTGTATTTGATCGCGTTTTCGATCAGATTTTCGGCGACCCGCACCAATTCGTCGTGGTCGCCGCGCACCACGACCTTGCGGGCGTCGAGATCGAGCCTGACCCGATTTTCCATGGCGAGCGGCGTCAGAGCGTCGCAGACATGCTGGACGAGCGGCGCGAGATCGACCGCCGCGCGCGGCTGGACATGGAGGGTCTGCTCGATCCGCGACAGCGAAAGCAGGTCGTCCACCAACCGCGCCATGCGTCGCGCCTGCTCCAGCATGATGGGCAGGAAACGGGCGCGCGCCTCCGCGTCGCCCCGCGCCGGCCCCTGGAGGGTCTCGATGAATCCGAGCAACGAGGCGAGCGGCGTGCGCAATTCGTGGCTGGCGTTGGCGACGAAATCCACCCGTGCCTGCTCCAGCCGGCGCGATTCCGTAGCATCGTGCAGATTGAGCGCGACATAGCGCGTGACGTCGGAATGGAAGCCGGCGACATGGACCTGGAACAGCCGCTCGACCGGCACCCGGTCCAGCCAGGAGACGTTCTCCGGCTCGCCGGTTCTGAGCACGCGGGCGATGGCGTCATGCAGGTCCACGGCGCGCAGGGTGGACGCCAGCGGCGCCCTCAGCCGCAAAAGCGGAAAAATCACCCGCGCCGGACCGTTGGCGGCGACCAGACGGACCGCGGCGTCCACCACCAGCACCGGTTCGGGCATGGCTTCGATCAGACTGGCGACGAGGGCGTCGACCGAATCGCACGTTTCATTCATCCAGGTGAATTCCTGGCTCAGGCGTCCTTTTCCCCTTCGCTTTGCGCGCGGTTCATCGCCTCGCGCAGCGCGTCCCAGCGGCGCCCGCCTTCATTCGCGCCGAGGAGTGCAAGAGCCAACACGAAAGGAATGACATAATAAAGAACGCGGAACATCAACAGCGAGGCGAGCAGCGCCTCTTGCGAGGGCGAAGGCAGAACCTTCAGCATGGTCGCCTCGAAGACGCCGATGCCGCCCGGCGCATGACTGGCGATGCCGAGCAGGCAGGCGAAGACATAGACCGCGGCGAAAGTGAAGAAATCGAGCCCCTCGCGGGTGGGCAGCAGGACATAGAGCGCGGCGGCCGCGCTGCACAGGTCCATGACGCCGAGCGCGATCTGCCCGAGCGACAGGCCCAAGCCCGGCAGTTCGAGGGAAAGCCCCTGCCAGCGGGCGCGGCGCGGACGCGCGGAAACCCAATAGAGGTAGACGCCGATGGCGAGCAGGACGCCGAAGCCGATCAAGCGATTGAACTCGACCGCGAGATGGTCGATGTTCGAGACTGGCCTGGCCTCGACTATCAGGCCCAAGGCGATGACCACCGCCATGCCGAGCCAGAAGGTGACGCCGGCGACCACGGTGAGGCTGGCGATCTTGCCCGGGCGCACGCCGGCGCGGGAATAGATCCAGTAGCGCACCGTGCCGCCGGTGAAGATTGGAAAGCCAAGAGTGAAGGAGACGGCGTAGGAAGTGAAGGAGGCGAGCGCCGTGGTGCGATAGGGCACGCGCAATTTGAGCTGGCGCAGGGCGATTGCGTCATAGCCGGTCAGCATCAGATAGGAGCTGGCGGTGAAGAGCAGGCCAAGCGCGATCTGTCTCGCCGAGGTCGCGGCGAAGGCGGCCCGCAGCTGCGCCATATCGAGATGAGCAAGGACGCGGGAAAGGACGAAGACGGCAAGGCCGACGAGGATAACGCTCGCGGCGGCGCCGACGCGGCTGACGAGCTTGCGCCGCCGCTCGGCTTTGGCCACGATGGCCGCGCGTTCGCTCTGTCGTGTTGACGAAAACGACGTCGGCGCCACGTTCTGCGGCTCTGCCTCTTGCTCCTGGTCGCTCCCCATACGTTCCATCGCTGACGCTGCCTGAGCAGGATCGCCGCCCGGTCGCTCCGGGCCATCGGCGATCTCGCCGCGCGCGGGCGGGAAAAAGCCTAGGGACGGCGCGCCAGCGGCGGCGGCGCCCGGCTCCCGGACGCTGGGCGTCATTTACGGCGCCAACCCCGGTTCGGCAAGTCGCGAGTGGCCGCAGGGAATGGGGGCGGGCAATCTGCCGCGCAATCCAGGACGCTTGGGCTTTGCCGCTCTCGGCGTTCATCGAGGCTCGCGCACAGCGGTGGAACGTATGGCGACATCCAGTTGCGTTCGAGCCCGCGCGTCGCCAAGGCGATCGCGCCCCGCGCCATCCCTTCAGCGATGTCGCTCACCTGCGCCTCGCCCGCGATCGCCGCCGGATCCGAAATCCGTAGCGAGAAATTCAACGAAAATCGCAAACGCCCCTATCCGTGCAGAAACCTCTTCGGCAGAAATTGCACAAAGGCGCGGCTCGGCTCGAAGCGGAAGCGGACGCGATGCGGGCCGGGGCCGAGACGCACGGCGCGGAACATCAGATTGGCGCGGAAAATCGGCGCCGGCCGGCCATCGACATAGGCCGCCCACCAGCTTTGCCAGACGTCGTTGAGGACAAGAAAGCCGCCCTCCTTCGGCGCGTCGGCCTCAATGTCGATCAAGGTGTTGTCGTAGCGCAGGATTTTGGCCGAACCAGTCTCGGCCCGATTCGCCTGCGCCGCCGCAGCGTCCGGCGCGCAATTTAGGTCCGGATGTGCCGCGCATTCGGCGCGGTCGAACAGGACGAAGCGGCGGTAATCAATATCCGGCATCCCGCCCGTGGCGATGATTTGCGAAAAATCCGCCGCGATCGCCCGCCCCGGCAGCAAAACGCGCGGCAGAGCATCTTTATTTTCATAAATAAAGGCGTCGGCGGTGCGCTTGACCAAAGGCAGGTCGCCGGGCTTCAGGCTGTGGTCGATGTCTTCGGCGGGAACGCCGGTCGCGATCCAGCGCAGGCCCATGAGATTGGCCATCGGCGATTTGTAGGAATGAAAGGCCGGGGAAAAGACGCGCTCCGAGGGCAGCGCGACATGGTCGAGCGCGTGGGTCACATCGACGAAAAGCGCCAGCCGCATCGGATTATAGGCGAGGTCCGTATCGAAACCGTGGGTCAGGCCGGCGTTGGGCCATTGGAAGTCGATCCCGGCCAGTTCCACCCGGTCGCGGCGGTCCGGCGCCGCGTTCTCCGCCAGTTTCCGCTTGATGAAAAGAATGGTTTCGTTATGCGTGTTCTCCCGCAGCACGTCATAGGTCTGCGGCGGCAGGCCGGTGGAATCGTTCGGCGCATTGTTCAGCGACAGGTCGAAGCTCAGGACCAGACCGACCAGCAAAACGCCGAGCCAGGGTTTTGCGCGCCAGCGCCGGGCGCCGAGCAGCGCCCCCAGCGACAAAAGAGCGCAGACCAGAGAAAAGCCGATCGAAGGCAACGCCATGGCCAGATGATGCTTGGCGACGGCGACGCCGACAGCCAGAACGTAAAGCGCGGCGACCAGAGCCAGGCCAATATATCGCCCCCTTTTGTCCGGCGGCGCGTCGATGAAGCGGGAGACGCAATAGCCGCCGATGACCGCGGCAAAAACGCAAAGCGGAAAAGTGGCGTCGGCCGGGCGGCGGAACAGGTCGGCGCCCGGCAGTTCGAACAAAGCGGCGAAGACCGGGGTGTATTTGCCAAGCGCATAAACCCCGACGGCCAGGAAAGCGGCGAAGAAGAAGCGCATCGGACGCTCCAGCGCCCAAAGCCGGCCGAAACCGAACGCGACCAGCGCGAGAAAAGGCAAGGCGCCGAAATAGATCTCGGCCATGTTGCGGGCGAGAACGAGGCCGGTCGGACCCCAGCCGGACGAAGGCGGCCCCCAGGTCGCCGACAGCGGCCCGTGAATGTCATAGAGATTGGCGACCAGCGCGGTCAGAAGCGAGGCCGGATGGAGCGAGCCCATGAGAGCGCCCTGCAGCGTGATCTCGGGGCGGTTCGAGTCCTGCGTCAGCGCGACGGTCCACAAAAGCGGCGGCGCGACCAGGGGCAGGCCGACGATCAATCCGCCGAGCAGCGGCTTGAACATCCTCGCCAAGCGCGCTCCAAAGGCGTGGCTGTCGCTTTCCGGCGGCGAAAAGAGCCGCCAGAGGACGAAGGCGATCAGCGTCAGGGTGAACAGCCAGGCGACCTGGTCGGGACCAAGCACCATCATGGCGGCGAAGAAGCCCGCCGCCGCGCCCCACAGGAAGGAGGCGCGGTCCAATGCGCGGTTCAGCGCCCAGAAGGCGAGCGGAAACCACGACAAACTCATGATCTGCCCGATGTGCTGGATGCGCCAGGCCGCCGATCCCCCATAGGCAAAGGCGAGCGCCGCCACGATCCCGCCCGCCGCGCGCCAGCCGCGATCGCGGAAGTAAAGCATCCAGCCGATCCCGCCGAGGGTGAGCATGAGAAAGGCCACGGCGTCGGCCTGCTGGAAGGTCGGCTGCGCGACGAGGACGGCGAGAAGCAGATGCGGCAGGGAGAAGATCAGCGACTGCGGGTCGGCGATCTGCGGCATGCCCGCGAAGACATTGGGCGTCCAGAACGGCGACTGGCCGCTATGCAGCGCATGGGCGAGAAAGGAGAGCTGGGGCTGGAAGCCGGCCTTCGCGTCCCACGGGATCGTCACCTGTCCCGACAGCCAGGGCCAGGCGAGGTAGAGACTGGCGAGCAGGAACAGAAACAGCGAGAAACGAAAGACCGACTTGGACTCAACCGCCGGCGGGGGGGAGATCGACATCGAGATAGTGGCCCGCTCTGTCGCGTTTGGTGGCGAGGTAATGGATGTTCTGCGGCGTCGGCCGGCCCTGGATGCGCTGGTCGGTGACGTCGAGCCCGGCCGCCCGCAAGGCCTCGATCTTGGCCGGATTATTGGTCATCAGCCGCACCCGGGTCACGCCGAGCAGGTCGAGCATGCGCGCGGCATAGCCGAAGCGGCGCTGGTCGAGGCCGAAGCCCAGAATTTCGTCGGCGTCATAGGTGTCGTGGCCCTGGGCCTGAAGCTTATAGGCCCGCACCTTGTTAGCGAGGCCGTTGCCGCGCCCTTCCTGGTCGAGATAGAGGATCACGCCGCCGCCGTTTTCGGCCATGATCTTCGCGGTGTGACGCAACTGGTCGCCGCAATCGCATTTCAGCGAGCCGAACAGATCGCCGGTCAGGCAGGCGGAATGGAGCCGGACATGGACCGGGCCCGACAGGTCCGGCTTGCCGACGATCACCGCAGCCTGGTCGCGCAGGCCCTCGCCGCCCCGGAACACCACGATTTCGGAATCGGGCGCCCCTTCGAGCGGGACGGGCGCACGGCCGACGAGATGGAGCGAGAGCACCTTTTTGGCGCGAAAGGCGCGCACGTCGCAGCCCCGGACCTCCTGCAACTGAGACAAGGGTTCGGACAAGGGCGCGACGATCGCGCCGGGCAGAAGCGTGGCGAGGCGCAACAGATCGAGCGCCGCCTCCTCCGCCGCGCCCGGCGCCGACACCGGGGCGTCGATGCGCGCCTCCTCGTCGGCGAGCAACGCGCCCACCCGTTCAACGTCGATGCGCGGCGTGGCGACGAGTCCGGGCGTCGCCCGCTCGACCCCGAGCCGGCGCAGCCTTTGCGGCGAAAGGATCAGATTGGCGCGACCATTCGAAAGATTTTCGAGAATGGCGGCGGAGGCGGAATCGAGGTTCTCGGCCGGAAAGACCAGCAGGCGCGCGGCGCCCTCGGTCAGGACGACCGGCCGGCCGGCGCGCAGTTCCGCCATCGCGCGCTCGACACCGACCGCGCCGGAAACCGCAGGCGAAGAGAAAAGAGCCGATATATCTGTCATTTACCAGTAGTTTCCAAACCCACGCCGCGCCTTTTGCGTCCTTCTAGATAATCCCATTAGGACGTGAGAGCCAGCCTTAAGCGAGAATGGCGCCAGAGACAAAAATAATCCACTTATCTAGAAACTTATCATAACACACTGTTATTACTAGATAACATTTTTAAACTACCTTCTTCTTCGGCTCCGACGCCTGCGCATGAACACTCCACTTTCATTGCAGGAGATCCAACAGGGGCGGGCGGGAATCAGCCGAACAGGCCAGGCGGGCGCCAGATCATTTGTGCGTAAACCTCGTCGCCGCCATCCTCTGCCAAACCAAGGCGGCGATAGAGCTTTTCCGCGCCAATATCGGCGCGCGACATTAAGACCCAGCGGCCTGCCATGCCTTCGGGCCTCCTCCGGGGCAATGAATGGACCAGCGCCGAGGCCAGAGCCGCCCATTCCAGCGCGCGCGAGAGGCAAAACAGACCGAAACGGAAATCGGCGTCGCCCGCGGTTTCCGGCCGCAGCCGAATCGCGCCGGCGGCCGTGACGATCTCCATCGCTTCTCCTCTTTCACTGCGTCCCCGCTTCGCTATAGTTTCGCACGAATGGCGGGTCGGGGGAACATCATGAGCGAAGCCTTATCCGACGACGGCGCGGCGAAAATCGTCAGCGCCGCGGATTTTTTTTGCCCTATCGCGGCGCCGGTTTCACCGTCGCGGGGTTCGAACCCCGGCTGCTGCTGCGCGAGATCGACGAAGGCCCGGACCGCCCGCCGTTTCGCCCGCGATTCCGGTATCCCAGGGGTTGTTGGATTGGTAGGACGGCGCCAGCCCGAGCAGGGTCGTCTGCGGCGTTCGTCCGATGCCGCAACTTTGGGGACGGTCTTTGCCGCATGCGACGCCGAAGTCGCGGCGGCCTGAGCGAAACGATCGGCCATGGGGTTGCGCGGCAGCATCGATATGGTTTCCGGCGCTCTCGTCGAAGGCTGGGCCTGGGACGACGATCAACCGGAGGCGCCGGTCAGCATCATCGTCCTCGCGAACGGGGCGGTGGTGGGGCGTTGTCTCGCCAATCGCTTCCGGCGCGATCTTCTCGATGCGGGGATCGGCGACGGCAGGCGCGCCTTCAGCCTCCCGTTCCGAAAACGTCTTCCGGGCGGCGAGCGTTATACGGTCGAAGTCCGGCGGGAGGAGGACGGCGCCTTGCTGCCCGGTTCTCCGAAAGTCATCGAAACGCCATTGTCCTTCGACCAGGCCGTGGCGGACGAATTGGCCCGCATCCTTGCGGCCGCCGAGACGGACGAGGATTTCGAGCGGCGCATGGCCTTCCTGCTGGATCGGGCCGAGAAGCTGAAAAGCGATTACAGCCGGAAACGCAGCGGTCTCGCCGAGCGCGAGAAGCGTCAGCGATGGCAATCGCAGGACCCGGCAGGATCGCCCAACGGCCATCCCGCTCCCGAAACGCGGCCGTCGGCTTTGGTGATCGACGACCGGCTGCCCGACCTCGCCAGGGACGCTGGATCGAAGGCCATCGTCTCGCATATGCAATCGCTGCAAAGGCTGGGTTTCGACGTGAGTTTCGCGCCGGCCGACATGCGCGGCGACGCCGGCGCGCTCGAAGCTCTGGGCGTGACCTGCCATCTGAAGCCATGGGTCAATTCGGTGGAGGAAGCGCTTGAGCGCCAGCGCGGCGCCTATCGCCTGGTCTATCTGCACCGGTTTTCCAACGCCTCGTGCTATCTCGCCCTGGTCCGCAAGTTTCAGCCGCGCGCCCGGGTCATTTACAGCCTCGCCGATCTGCACGGGTTGCGGCTGGCGCGGGAAGCCGCGGCGGAACAGCGCGACGACCTCGCGCGGCACAGCGAATGGCTGCAGCAGCAGGAACTTTGGTTCGCCGCGCAGGCCGACGCCATCTTGACCCATTCTCCGGTCGAGCGGGAGATTTTGCAGCGGCGTCTGCCGCCCAGGAAAATCTTCGTCGCTCCGTGGCATGTCGCGCCCAATCCCGCCGGCGCCCGCTTTGCGCAACGCAATGGCGTGGGATTCCTGGCCCATTTCGCCCACCGGCCGAATCTCGACGCGGCGCAATCGCTCGTCAAATCGATCATGCCGGAGGTTTGGAGGAGAGACCCATCGATCCCCTGCTTTCTCGCCGGCAGCGAAATGCCGGAGAGTTTGCATCGGCTGGCGAGCGAGAGGGTCCGCATACTGGGCGCCGTCGCCGATCTCGGCGAGATTTTCAACAGCGTCCGCCTCACGGTCGCGCCATTGGCTTACGGCGCCGGACTGAAAGGCAAGGTGCTCGACAGCCTGGCGGCGGGCGCGCCCTGCGTCTATACGCCGGTCGCGGCCGAGGGATTCGCTTTCCCGAGAATTCTCGCCGATCAGATACGCGCGACGCCCGCCGAAATCGCGGAAGCCGTCGTCGCCTTGCACAATGACGAGGCGCTGAACGGACAAGTCCGCGAGGCGGGGATCGATTTCGTGCGGACGTCATTCAGCGAAAGCCAGGTCGACGCCGCGCTTGGCGAAGCGGCGGGTTTGCCCGGGAAAAGCCGCGAGGCCGCAAGGGCCGAGGCGCCGGACATGGCCCGCTCGGACACGAATGGCGCTTGACGCCTCCGGCAAGGGAGAGTTTTGGCGCATAGGTCCGATGCGCCTGAGCTTGCCATAGTCGCCCTCCGGGCTTAAAGGCGGAAAGGCTCACCGGAACGCCTTCATGCGCCTTTGTCGTCTCGCCCTCGCCGCCCTCCTTGTTCTCGCGCCGGCGCTTGTCGCGCCTGCCCGCGCCGAGGGCGCGAAAGATTTCGGAACCGAGCTGGCGGTGAAAGTCGTCAATAAATCGACGCCCGAACTTTGCGCCGAGCGCGACAATGTCGAGCTGGATTTCATCTCGCCGCAGGTGCGCCACATGACCGTGCAGGCGGTCCATCCCGCCTATATCGGGATGATCAAGACCGACCGCTGGGCGCCGGATTTTTCCGCCTGCAACATGCCGCATGGCGAGGGCGCGCTGCCGCGCAAGACCTTTTATGAATCGCCAACCCTGTGGCTGACCGGCCTGATCGATCCCAATTTCTGGCGCCCGACCAATATTCCGATCAGGGTCGGCGACCATGTCGAGTCCGGTTTCGCCTATATCCAGCTCTGGATGCTCTATCGCGAACGCGCCGAGGAGGTTCTGGTCCTCTATCCGGCGGACGGCAATTGGCGCATTCGCCCCCTGCCCTTCGGCGACATGCGCTGGACGGCCTATGGCTCGTCGTTCCAGATCGGGCCGCTGGAGGTGCAGGATTCGCCCGCGGGCCCCCGTCCGATCGTCGCGATCAAGGACATCGCTTTCAATCCCGCCACCAAGGCGTTCACCCTCGATTTCGTCCGCGGCGGCTCGGCCACCGTGACCCTCAAACTGGTCGATCAGGACCATATCGCGCTCGACGTGAGCTATTCCGGGGCCATGCCCGGCGATCTGCCCTTCGCCGCCCTGCGCTCGATGTACACGACCGAGACCAATTCCGACGTCGCCCGGGTCGCCTGGCGCGAAAAGGACGGCAAGGGCTGGAAGGAATCGCCGATCATGAGCTTCCCGGGCGCTTCCGTCACCGAGCTATGGGCGGGGCGTCATGCGCCCTCGCGCCATAATCTCTCGGCGCCGGACATGGTTTTCTCCCATTTCGCGCCGTGAGCGCCGCCCCGCGCCTCCTCTGGGTTGACATCGCGCGCGGCGTCGCGCTGTGGGCCATGTTCGCCTTCCACTTCACCTGGGATCTCGGCCATTTCGGCTGGATCGCCCCCGGCCTGCTCTATAGCGAAAGCTTCCACTGGCTGGGCCACGCCATCGCATCGAGCTTTCTGCTGCTGGTCGGGATCAGTCTGGTCCTCTCCCGAAAGGCGCGCGGGCCGCTGCTGCTCAGCCGCGCCTTCTGGCGCCGCTGGGCGACGATCACTGCGGGCGCGGCGGCGATCAGCGCGGCTTCCTTCTGGCTTTTCCCGCAATCGCCGATCTTTTTCGGCATTCTCCATCTGATCGCTTTATCGAGCCTGATCGCCGCGCCCCTGGTCGAGGCGCCGGCATGGATCGCGCTCTCCCTGGGCGTCCTGGCGCTGGCCGCGCCAACGCTGTTCGCCGGTCCATTCTTCGACGCCAAAATCTTCTGGTGGACCGGGCTTGGAACCTTCGAGCCGCCCAGCAACGACTACCAGCCGCTCCTGCCCTGGCTGGCCATGGTTCTGTTCGGTGTGGCGCTGGCCAAATTTCCTCTCCCAGCGGGCGGCGAGAGGGAGTCAGGGCGTGCGCTGCCCCGGGGGCTCGCCTTTTTCGGACGGCATTCCCTGACCTTTTATCTGGTCCATCAGCCGATTCTGTTCGGCTTCATGTCGCTTCTCGCTCTCTTTGTGGTTTCGCCGGGTCAGGAGCGGCTATTCGTCAGCCAATGCGCGGAGCAATGTATCCGCGAGGCCGACCAGCCGGACCTTTGCCACCAGACCTGCACTTGCGTGGTTTCGCGCGCCAAAGCCGCCGGCTTCTGGCCGCGCATGGTCCGCGACGCCTTGACGCCCGAGCAGAAGACGCGCGCCCATGACGACGTCGTCGCCTGTTTCAGCGGGCAGGCCATGTCGAAAGACGCGGGCCGTCCAGGCGGAAAATAACGATTTCGTGATCGCAATTCGGCCGACTCGGCGCGACCAAACGCAGCCTCGCGCGTTGGACGTTAACAATAAGGCTAAGCGCGCTCGGCGCGCGCCTGCGAGGTTATGCCATGGAAACGATCAAAAAGGCCCGGGGCTTCGCCTCGATGGATCCCGAAAAGCAGCGCGCGATCGCACGCAAGGGCGGCGAAAGCGTTCCGCGCGAAAAGCGCAGCTTTTCCCAGAACGCTGAACTGGCCGCGGAAGCCGGGCGCAAAGGCGGACGTAGCGTCAGCCCAGCCAACCGCAGCTTCGCCCGCGACAAGGATCTCGCCAAGACGGCGGGTCGCAAGGGCGGGCGTGCGGCTCACGCCAGCGCCGAAAACGAACATCGCTGAACGAAAAGAGGCCCCCGCAGGGGCCCCTTTGCCATTCCTTTCGCGCGAACGCCGCGCGGATCAGTGGGCGACGTCGGCCCAGATCTTCTTTTTGGTGAAATAGAGCAGTCCGGCGAACACCAGCAGGAAGATCATCACGCGGATGCCAACGCGCTTGCGCTGCTCCATGGTCGGTTCGGCCGCCCAGTACAGGAACGCCGCCACGTCCTTCGAATATTGATGGAGCGTCATCGGCGCGCCGTCGGTATATTGGACCTGGCCGTCGTTCAGCGGCTTGGGCATGGCGATCTTGTGACCCGGGAAATAAAGGTTCCAGTTCGGGTCGTCCGGATGAGTGTAGCCATTGAGAATGGCGTAGATCATATCCGGGCCAACTTCCTGATACATGCCGCCGGGAATCGGCAGCGCATCGAAGATGAACCACGGAAAGCCGCGCTCATATTTGATCGACTTCGCGAGCAGTGACATGTCCGGCGGCGCGGCGCCGAGCGAGGCCGCGGCCGCTTCCGGATTCGGGAAGGGCGACGGGAAATAATCCGCCGGGCGGCCGGGCCGGTCGAACATTTCGCCCTGCAGGTTCGGCCCGTCGTGGATCGTATAGGTCGCGGCGAGCGTTTTGACCTGCGCCTCGGTGAAGCCCGGGCCGCCCGGCTCCGCGAGCGTGCGCATCGGGATATGCAGCTCGTGGCAGTTCGAGCAGACTTCCTTGTAGATCTGGAAGCCGCGCTGCAACTGGGCCTGGTCGAAGGCGCCGAAGGGACCGGCGAAGCTCCACGACTGACGCTCAGGCTTCGGCGTTTCGGTCGATCCGCCTTCCTGGGCGCGCAGGCTCAGGGTGGTGAAGGCGACGCAACCGAGCAAGGCCGCCGCCGCGATTCCGAACTTTTTGGTAAAAGCCATTGTTTGAGTTCCTCGAAATCGGCCGGTCAGCCCTTGGTGTGGGGAGCGGAGGCGCCGCCGTGCTTGGCGAGGACCGCGTCGGCGATGGTGGCCGGCACCGGCTTGGTCTTCTCGAAAAGGCCAAGCAACGGCAGAACGATCAGGAAGAAGGCGAAATAGGCCACGGCCAGGATGCGCCCGGCGAGAACGTAGCCGCCTTCCGGAGGCATGGCGCCGATATAGCCCAGGCCCACCGCGCAAACCACGAAGACCCAGAAGAAGACCTTGTAGATCGGACGGTATTTGGCCGAACGCACCTTGGAGGTGTCGAGCCACGGCAGGAAGGCCAGCAACGCGATCGACGAGAACATGGCGATGACGCCCGCGAGCTTGTTCGGGATCGAGCGCAGGATCGCGTAGTACGGCAGGAAGTACCATTCCGGCACAATGTGCGGCGGGGTCTTCATCGGATTGGCGCGGATGTAATTGTCCGCGTCGCCGAGGTAGTTCGGGATGAAGAAGATGAACCAGCAATAAAGGAGCAGGAAGATCACGATGCCGAGCGAGTCCTTCATCGTCGCGTGCGGGGTGAACGGCACGGTGTCCTTGGCGACGTCCTTGATCTCGACGCCGTCGGGATTGTTCTGACCGACGACGTGCAGCGCCCAGACATGCAGGCCGACCACGGCGACGATGATGAAGGGCAGCAGGTAATGCAGCGCGAAGAAGCGGTTCAGGGTCGGGTCGCCGACCGAATAGCCGCCCCACAGCCAGACCGTGATCTGGTCGCCGACCAGCGGGATCGCCGAGAACAGGTTGGTGATGACGGTCGCGCCCCAGAAGGACATCTGGCCCCAGGGCAGCACATAGCCCATGAAGCCGGTCGCCATCATCAGCAGGAAGATGATCACGCCGAGGATCCACAAAACTTCGCGCGGCGCCTTGTAGGAGCCGTAATAGATGCCGCGGAACATGTGGATATAGACGGCGAAGAAGAACATCGACGCGCCGTTGGCGTGGGCGTAACGCAGCATCCAGCCCCAGTTCACGTCGCGCATGATCTTTTCGACCGATTCGAAGGCGAGGTCCGAATTCGGCACGTAATGCATGGCGAGCACCACGCCGGTGACGATCTGCGCGATCAGCATGAAGGAGAGGATCGCGCCGAAGGTCCACCAGTAATTGAGGTTCTTCGGGGTGGGATAGGCGACGAAGGAGCCGTGCATGAAGCTCAGGATTGGCAGGCGGGCTTCAAGCCACTTCACCAGGCCGTTCTTCGGCTCGAAAGTTGACAGTCCGTGCATTGGGAATCTCTTCGAAAAATGGCGGGAAAGGCGGATGTCCGGCGCGCGCCGGACCACGATCAGCCGATTTTGACCTTGGTGTCCGTCAGGAAGGAATATTGCGGAACCGCCAGATTGAGAGGCGCGGGGCCTTTGCGGATGCGGCCGGACGTGTCGTAGACGGAGCCATGGCAGGGGCAGAACCAGCCGCCATATTCGCCCTGGTGGCCGAGCGGGATGCAGCCGAGATGGGTGCAGACGCCGATGACGATCAACCATTCCGGCTTTTTGACGCGGGCGGAATCGGGCTGCGGATCGCGAAACGTCTTCCAATCGACGTCTTCCGCTTCCTTGATTTCTTTCGCGGTGCGGTGGCTGATGAATACCGGCTTGCCACGCCATTTGACGGTGACGATCTGGCCGACCGCGATCGAGCCGATGTCCACTTCGCTCGAGGCCATCGCCAGGGTCGAGGCGTCGGGGCTCATCTGGTTGATCAGCGGCCACACGACGGCGGCCGCGCCCACGGCGGCCATCGCGCCGGTGGCGATGAACAGAAAGTCTCTGCGTGTCGGTTCGACCGTCGTTGCGCTGGCCAAAGTCAATCCCCGTTCGTTGGCCGGCTTCGCGCCCGGGACGGACCCCTGTTCCGCCCGCGACGGGAAGCCGATGAATTTCGCGCGTCCTAGGTCTCGGTCTTCGGCGCGCGGCGATCATTCTCCGCCAAAATTCTCGATTCCGCCGGCCGTCGAAAGACCTGATGCGATGTTGAATTTGGGCGAGCCTGTTTGCGTAAGCGCCGTTATTTGGCGCCTTTCCGACCCATTGTCCATATCTTCGCCCAGATTGAAGGGCGCCCAATTCGGCCAGTCCGCCACGCCCAGGGCTTAGGCAAATCCCCCGATGCCCAATCATGCGGCGCGGCTCGATGGGCCGACGCCGATGAAAGAGACAATATTGGCCGTGCGCCCAGGTGGTGCTATCGAACGCCATGCCTTCGGCCGACGCCTCCCTTTGCCTCGCCCTCTATCAACCGGAAATCCCGCAAAACGCGGGAACCATGCTGCGCCTCTGCGCCTGTCTCGGGGTGGACGCCGCCCTGATCGAGCCGGCTGGATTCCCGGCCTCCGACAGACACTTCCGCCGCGCGGGTCTGGACTATCTCGACCATGTGCGCATCACGCGCCATGTGTCCTGGCGCGCCTTCGCGGAATGGCGTGCGACAAGTAGCCGCAGGCTCCTGCTGCTCTCGACGCAAGGGGCGACGCCCTATTCCGATTTCGTCTTCCGCGCGGACGACATTCTCATGGTCGGCCGCGAATCCGCGGGCGCGCCGGCCGAGGTCTTCGCGGCCGCCGACGCCACTTTGCGCATTCCGATGCGCCCGAAACTGCGTTCGCTGAATGTCGCGGTGGCGGCGGCCATGATTTTGGGCGAAGCTCTGCGCCAGACGGGGGGATTCGCTCAAAAAGGCGAACAAGGGGAGTTTTCGTGAAAGACACGATCATGGATGTGCGCAAGCGCGTGGCGGTCGAATGGTTCGACGCGCTGCAGTCGCGCATCATCGCCGCCTTCGAGGCGCTGGAGCAGCGCGACGACGCCGTTCTCGCCGAACCCGGCGCCGCGCCCGGCCGATTCGCGCTGACGCCCTGGGAGCGGACCAACCACGACGGCGCGCCCGGCGGCGGCGGCCAGATGGCTTTGCTCAAGGGCCGCCTGTTCGAAAAGGCCGGCGTCCATTGCTCCGCGGTCCATGGAACCTTCGCGCCCGAATTCGCCAAACAGATTCCCGGCGCGGAATCCGACCCGCGTTTCTGGGCGGGCGGCATTTCGCTGATCGTCCATCCCTGGAATCCGAATGTTCCGGCCGTCCATATGAACACAAGGATGGTGGCGACGACCCGCGCCTGGTTCGGCGGGGGAGCCGACCTGACCCCGGTTCTGGACGCCCGCCGCACCCAGGACGACCCCGATGCGATCGCCTTCCACACCGCCATGCGGGCGGCCTGCGAGGGCCATGAGGTCGCTGATTACGCCCGGTTCAAGGCCTGGTGCGACGATTACTTCTTCCTCAAGCACCGCAACGAGCCGCGCGGGATCGGCGGCATTTTCTACGATTACCTCGAAGCGGGCGGCGACGCCTTCGAGCCCGCCTTCGCCTTCACCCGCGCCGTGGGCGAGGCTTTTCTCGACATCTATCCGCGCCTCGTCGAGGCCAATATGGGCCGGGCCTGGACGAATGCGCAACGCGAGGAGCAACTCGTGCGGCGCGGCCGCTATGTCGAGTTCAACCTGCTCTACGATCGCGGCACGATTTTCGGCCTGCGCACCGGCGGCAATGTCGACTCCATATTGTCATCCATGCCGCCCATAGTGAAATGGCCCTGATGCGCATTCCGCATGATCCATGCGGAACGCCTATTCCGTTGGCGTGAAAATCCGCTCGCGATTTCAAGGATTTTCGCGCCATGGCGTTCCCGCGGATTGCCCAGCAATCTTGCGGAAACCGTATGAAAAGGGAAGATTCGGCCGGCGCCTGCGCCGAACGAACACGAGAGGCAAAAGAGGAAAGATATGGACTTCAAACCCGGCGAGGTCGTGCAATTGAAATCCGGCGGACGCAGCATGACCGTGGTGCGCCAGACCAAGGATCAGGTCGAACTCACCTGGTACGCCGACAGCGACGATGCGATCCGCACCGCGATCGTTCCGGCCGCCTGCCTGTCCCTGATCGAATTCGACGACGACGAAGAATTTGACGACGAAGACGAGGACGAGGACTGAATTGGCGCGATCGGCGGCGCCCGGCGTTCGTCGCCGCTAATGCAGGTCGAAATCGGACGGGCCCCCTTCGGGGACATAAACGCCGTCACGCCGGATCGCGCCATGGGATTCGCGGCGCGGCGGCGCCGGATATGGATATTGGGCGCTCAATTCGGCATGGAGCGTGACCGGGCGCAGGTCGCCGGGGCGGCGCGGCGGCGGCGGTGGCGGCGATTGCGCCAGAATGCGCTCCGTCTGCGCCAGAAGCGACGCGCGCCACCGGCGGCGGATCAGGTCCGGCGCCGCGCCTGAGACCGCCAGGCTTTCACCGCGCATCGCAAGCGCCGGCCGCTCGCGCGGCGCGCCAGCCTGAGCGACGTCGAGATCGTCGTCGAAATCCGGCGTCTCCGGCAGATTGTCCCTGGGCTGCGGCGCGATCGTGTTCTGCCGCGCCGGCCGGCAGATGTGGCGCGGCCCCGTCGAGCGCATGCCATGCATCGCCAGATCGACATGCATGTGATTGTAGTGGAACGGATTTGAACCGGGGCTGAGCACCGTCGTGAAGAGTTGGCAGGCGCCGCCGTGAAGATCGCGCAGGAAGGCCTGCGTCTGCTGGTCGCCGTGGGTCCAGTCGTGGACATAGGTGATCTTGCGTCCATCGGCGAGGCGGTAGCCGCCGATGTCGATGGCGTTGCCGAAGGAATGTTCCGAGAGCCGCGCGCCGAACTGGTGGTTCATGGAGCGGCAATTATAGGAGCCCATCGACTCGATCTCGACGACCTTTTGGCGGAAACGGGCCTCGGCCGCCGGCTGGACCACTTCGGCCAGCCATTGGTTGAGCTCCGCCACCATCGAGCAGTCCAGCGTCTGGGTCGAGTTGAACATCACCGCGCCGTCCTGCAGCGCGGTGACCTTGAGCGGCCGGGTCAGGCCGCAGATCGACGGGCCGTCGATCTCATGCGACGCTGGCCGGACATAGGCCGAAAAGGCGACGCGATGGTCGGCGAAACAGACATTCTCGGCCCGCGCGCGCCAGGCCGGGCGTTGGGCGCGCTCGAATTTCGAGCATCCGGCGAGGCCGCCGAGCCCGATGACGAACAAGAGGAAAGTAAGACCGCGACGCGCCATAGCGCGATTCCTGCGGCCTGGGCGTTAATCTCCCCTGAAGCAGGATGGTTAATATGTAAAATTCGCGCGACCGTGGCAAGAAAACGGCAACCCCGACCGGGCGTCGCGAGACGCCCGTCTCACGATGGGCTTATAGGGGCCGCCGCCGAGCGATCAGGAATCCTTGTGTTCCGGCGGGCTGTTTGGCGCGCCCTGCGAAGCGCGGCTCGCCATGAAACGCTCGAATTCCTCGCGGTCGCGGGCGCGGCGCAGGCCTTCGAGATAGTCGTAAAAGGCTTTTTCCGCCTCGTGGATCTTGCGGCGCTCTTCCTCCAGGCGCTCCAGTTCGGCCTTGCGCCATTCATCGAAGGCGGCGTTGCCGCTCGACGCGCCCCAGCCGCCGGCGAAATCGCGCGCCATTCCGCCAAGCCCGGCGCGCCTTTCGAATTCGCCCCATTTTTCCTGGGCGAACTGGCCGAAATCGCCCGCATAGCGAGTCTTGCTCTGGTAGATTTTCCAGCCCAGCAGGGCGAGCCCGACCGGCCAGAAGAAGATGAAGCCAAGGATGATCGCCGCGATTTCGATCGGCTTCCAGCGCATGCAGCCGCGATGACCACGATGCGCACCAGCATGTTGTGAGCAGTTCATCGAACACTCCCTTCACCGCCGTCGATCGAGACCGCGATGTGAATGTAATATACATTTACATCTGAGCCATTCACAGGGGGCGGAGAAAAATTTGTTTCAGCCTCGCGGAGGCAGGATCGACGATACGCCCAGCGCCTTGCGCACGGCGGCTTCGACCAGCGCGGCGACCGAATCCTCCAGCAGCGCGAGCGCCTGATCGGGCGTTTCGCCGAAATGTCCGGCGAACATGAGGTCGGCGATTCCATGAGTCGTCGCCCAGATTTCGAGCGCCAGCACGCGGGCGCCGTGCTCGGGGGCGTGAAACTGGCGCAGCACCGCCACGGTCGTGCGCAGCAGGTCGTCGAAAGCCCTTTGCCCGGCCCTGTCGCCGCCCTGGCGCGCCAGTGCGCCGGCGTCGCCGAACATCGCCTTGTAAAGGCCCGGCTCGGCCTTGGCGAAGGCGAGATAGGCCGCGCCGCGCCGGCGCAGGGCGGAAACGGCGTCCGGCCTGCCGCCGTCCCAGGCGCGCCCCAATTGTTCGTTGAAATGTTCGAAACCCTGCTGCGCCAATTCGGCGATCAGGGCGTTGCGATCGGCGAAATGGCGATAGGGCGCGGCGCCGGTGACGCCGACCCTTTTGGCGGCCTCGGCGAGGGTGAAGCCGGCCGGACCGCGTTCGGAAATCAGCGCCCGCGCCGCCGCGAGCAGCGCCTGGCGCAGCTTGCCATGGTGATAGCCCCGCCCCTTTTCGGCACGCCGTCCGCAAAAGCCGCCCTCGGCGCCCATGCCCTCACCCTGCCCTTCGATCCCGCGCGACTCGATGCTCCGTCATTAAGCGCGGAGCGGCCTCCCGTTTCAACGTCTGACCCGAGCAAAACCGGCGCCCGCGAAAAATGCGAAAAAAACAGGCGGATGCTCAGAGTTGAGGCCGCAATGCCCGTCATTTGGAATTGTTCGGATATGTCGGAAAATATACAATACATTAAACTTTGGTTGGAGAAGTTGGAAAAATAGCAACCTGTGGCGTCTTGCGCGACTCATCTCATCCAAGCTCGTTGGAGGTTTCAATAATGACGAACGCGATCATGGTTGAAATTTTTTCGATTTGCGCCGCTTTCGCCTTCGTGACAGCCGTTCTCGCGGTGGTCTGGTAAATCATGCATTCCGGCCGCGTCGCCTGGGGCGCGACGCCGGACTCTTGTCGCCAAGGCCCGGACGCATTCAGGCGGGGCAGCCTCCTTCCACCTCGGCTTGAGTTCAAGGCGAAGCCGGGCGGCGGCGACAAGAAGAGAGCCTTCCGCGATCTGGTCAATCGCGGAAGGCTTTTCGTTTCACCGCGACAATTCCGCGTTTATTTCACGAATCTCTGACTCGCCGTCTGCTGGAACAGCCGGTCCTGCGCCAAGGTCAGCATTTCCATCTTGCGCAGGTTTACGGGTGTGAGATTCATCACCGACTCCACCCAGACGTCGGTCACGTCCCGCAGCTCCTGCAATGTGAGCGGCGCAATGCGGCGGCGCACCTTGCCGACCGCCCCGAGCAGGGAATGGCGCCGTGAATTCTCGGCGATGAAGGCGCGCGCGCGCTCCTTGCCCTCGCCCTTTTCGACCAGGACGTCGATCAGGCCCATCTGATGGAAATCCTCGGACTTTAACATCCGCCCGCCCATAATGAGCTTTTCGGCGCGCGCCGCATCCAGCCGCCGCGACAGCAGGCTGTAGGCGCCCATGCCGGGGAAGGTGTGGAACATAGCCTCCGGGAAGCCGAGATTGATCCCGCGCTCGGCGATCACATATTGGCAACTCAGCGCCGCCTCCAGGCCACCGCCCAAGGCGTCGCCCTCCAGCAACGCGATCGTCACCACCGGCGAATCGAAGCCGTTGTAATTATTGTAGACGGCGTCGACGCAGGCATAGGCGTATGCGCGCAGCCCCTCGGCGTCGCGCGCGCGCACGCGGTCGAGGAAAAAGGACAGGTCGCCACCCATGTTGAATACGCCCGGACGCAGCGAGGCCCCGACGAAGAATTGGATCGGCGGGTCGTCGAAATTCGCACCGGCATGGAGCGCGCGAATGTCGGCATAAAGCGCGTTGAGTTCGCTCAGCAGAGGCCGGGTCCAGCTCACGCTGTTCTCGTGCCGCATCGAACACCAGACGGCCCTGGCCGAGGGATCGAAGCGCACATCCAGCGTCTGGCGCGGCTTGGCCAGAAAATCCAGCGGCAGCGCCTTGCCTTGCCGCGAGCCCGCATCCGGGCCGCGCGCGATGTGGCTCGGCACGGGATGGGCGTTCGGCAGCGACGAAAGATTTATATATTGCGTCATTGTTGGAACATTCCGATAGGCGTCGCGCCCGCGAGCGACAACACGCATGGAAATCCTAACAAAGGTTAACGCGCCGAAATGTTATGTTGGAAGCTATGCGGACCGAATAGTGAAAATTTCGTGGCCTTCCGAAGGCAACGCGAATCAGCGTGAAATACAACTTGCAGCGTGTGCAAGCTTAGACATTGTCGATAACTGCGCTTTCAACAAGAGAAATGCCGTATCGCGCCAAAAATCCGCTTGCATCGCCGTAAGCAGCGACCAACTCGGGAAGGCTCGCTGGCGGCGAATCGACCATGCGAATCAACGCTTCGTCGCCGATGATCCGGACGGGCGCGAGCCGGGCCTTGCGCGCGATGGCCAGACGCGCCGCGCGCAGACGTTCGAGTCGCCGCGACTGCTCGACGGTGAGAATCTTGCGCCCGCGCGTCCAGTCCTCCCCTGCCGGCTCGGGGGCCGGCGCGGGCGTTTCCACCGCCGTCGCCGGCCCCGGGAAAAGGGCCGCAAATCCGCTGGTCAGGCCATGGCGCGCCAGGCTCCACGCCTCCCGCGGCGCGGCGCGGAAAAATCGCGCCGCGCGCCGCGCCGCCGACCCGCCGCGATGGCAATTGTCGCAGCGCCCGCAAGGCGGCGCCGCCTCGCCCAGCGCCCGGAGCAAGGCCTGTTCGCGGCAGGTCTCGCCCAGGAAATAATCCGGCAGCGCGCGCGCCCGCTCGGCCGCCGCGGGATCGAGCCGCGCCAGATCGAAGCGCGCGGCGCGCAACTGCGCCATGGCGCGGGGCGAATAGAGCGCCACCGCCTCCGCCGGCAGGCCGTCGCGGCCCGCGCGGCCGCTTTCCTGATAGAGCGTTTCAAGATCCTCCGGCGCATCGTAATGGATAACGAAGCGCACGTCGGGCTTGTCCACGCCGAGGCCGAAGGCGATGGTCGCCACGATCGTCAGGTCGGAGCGCTCGAGAAATTCGTCCTGGCGCGCCGCGCGTAGTTCCGCCGGCAGGCCGGCGTGATAGGACGCCGCCGCCAGCCCCGCGCCCATCAGCGCCACGGCGACGCGATCCGCCGCCTCGCGCGTCCGGCAATAGACGATTCCGCTGCGGCCGCGCCGGGCCCTGACCAGATTCACGATCTGGCCGAGGCGGTCGCGGTCGCGGACGAGCGCCGCGAGGGCGATCGCCGGCCGGCGGAACGAGCCGACGAAAAGCCGCGGCGGCCGGACGAACAGGTTTTCGACAATGTCCTCCCGGGCGCGCGGCGACGCCGTGGCCGTGGTCGCGATGATCTGGGGGCGGCCGAGCAAATCGGCGGTCGCCGCGATTCGGCGATAGTCGGGGCGGAAATCGTGGCCCCATTGCGAAACGCAATGGGCCTCGTCCACCGCGAGCGCGCGCACATCCGCCGCGCGCAGCAGGGCGAGCGCGCCGGAATCCACGAGGCGCTCGGGCGAGACGTAAAGCAGCCGCAGCCGCCGCGATTCGAGGCCGTCGCAAATCCGGCGATATTCCTGCGGCGCAAGCTCGGCATAGAGGGCGGCGGCGGGGAGCCCGAGCGCCGCGAGCTTCCCGGCCTGGTCACGCATCAGCGCGACCAGCGGCGAGACCACCACTGTCAGACCCGGGCGGACAAGCGCAGGTAGTTGATAGACCAGCGATTTTCCTGCGCCGGTCGGCGCAAGGACGAAAATGTCCTCGCCGTCGAGCGCGGCTTCAATCGCGGGAGCCTGCCCCGGCAGGAAATCGGCGAAGCCGAACCGGGCCTGCAGGAACGCGCGGGCGGCGTCGAGATCAGCCATGGTCGCGCCGCACTGCGACAATTGGAGGCGCCAAAGTCGATGGCGCGAGAATAGCGGAAGCGATTGTCATTGGCATTTCTACGGCCTAGATTCCGGCGCGCAGGATATTCTCCGGCCCCGCGCCGGGGAAGTCCGCTCACGTTGGGGTTTGAGAAACCATTCCTCCAGGAAGGAAACGTCAAATGAAGCTCATCCATGCGCTGCCGGCGGCTGCCGCTCTTGCTTTCATCTCTTCCTCCGCGCTTGCCGCGGGCGATCCCGCCGCGGGCGCCAAGGTGTTCATGAAGTGCCGAGCCTGCCACCAGATCGGCCCGGGCGCCAAGAACGGCGTCGGCCCCGATATGAACGGCCTCGACGGCCGCAAGGTCGGCACGGCGGCCGGCTATAGCTATTCCGAGGCGATGAAGAACGCCGGCTTCACCTGGGACCAGAAGAATTTCGAGGAATATATCACCTCCCCCAAGGCCAAGGTCCCCGGCAACAAGATGCCTTTCGCCGGCCTGCCGAACGCGACCGACCGCGAAAACGTCTGGGCCTATATCTCCGAGTTCAAGGCCGACGGCTCCAAGAAATAAGCCTTCGCCGCGACGGTTTGCCACGCCGGCCGCCCTGCGGCCGGCGTTTTCGTTTCAAGCGGCGATCAAGTCATTTGCGGATGGAGCCTTTTGCGACTAAACCGCCGCCATGCCCGACCTGTCCCTCAATTATTCCAACGCCACGCCCGCCGACCGCCCCGCGATCCTGAAACTGGAGGAGCGCGCGTTCGGCCCCGGCCGCTTCGCCAAAACCGCCTATCGCCTGCGAGAGGGCGTCGAGCCCGACTGGAGCCTGTCCTTTCTCGCGCGAATCGGCGGCATGCTGGTCGGCGCCAACACCATGACCCGCATCCTCATCGGCGGCGCCCCGGCCCTGCTGCTTGGACCGCTCACGGTTGAGGAGCCTTTCCGCGCCAAGGGGCTCGGCGAGGCCCTGGCGCAAAAGTCGCTTTCCGCGGCGCGCGACGCCGGACATAGCCTCGTCATTCTGGTCGGAGACCCGCCGCTTTACGAGCGCCTGGGTTTCGTCCGCGCGCCCTTCGGCCATTTCGCCTTTCCGGGCCCGGTCGATCCCGGCCGCATCCTCTTCTGCGAGCTTCAGCCGGGAGCGCTGCAAAGTCATAAAGGCGCGGTGCGCCCGGCGGTTTAGACAATCTTCTTATGAATTGCGCCCGTCGGCGCCGCACGGATTTCGCCTCCGGCGGCGGAAAGACGCGCCGCGATCCGGCGCCAGTGAAAACAGAATGTGACAACCATATAACATTGCCGTAAATTCGCCGTGGTAGAATGAAAAGCTTCCTATCGCGCAGGGAGCGAAAAGCTTTGGTTTTTGCCGAAATCGCGGAAACGCGCAAGCCGGACAAAGATATGTGCGCACCAGGCGGGGCCTTGCCGGCGGAGTCTCCGTCTTCGATAAAACGGATAGGCCCGACGCCGAACCGCGTGTGTGTCTTGATCCTCGGCATGCACCGTTCCGGCACGAGCGCTCTCGCACGCGTGATCAGCCTTTTTGGCGCAGAACTTCCGGCGCATGTGCTGGGGCCCGGCCTCGGCAATGAGACCGGCCATTGGGAGCCCGAACGACTCGTCGCGCTTCACGATGAAATGCTTGCCTATCTCGGGAGCAGTTGGGACGATTGGCGCGCGCTCGACCTCGCCGACACGGCGTTCATGCCCGGCGGCCGATATTGGAGCGAGGTTTCGAGCATCATCAAGGACGAATATGGAGATGCGCCGCTCATCGTCGTGAAAGAGCCTCGCATATGCCGGTTCACGCCGTTTTACGCCAATTTGATGCGAGCCAACGGCTATGAGGTCAAGTTCGTTCACACATTTCGCAATCCTCTCGCCGTCGCGGCTTCGCTGCAGCAGCGCAACGGCTTTCCGCCGTGGTTTTCGCATCTCATTTGGCTCCGCCATGCTCTCGACGCGGAGGCGGCGACGCGCGGAGCCTGCCGTATCTTCTCCTCATATGAGGAATTGATCGAAGAACCGCGCCTGACCGCCGAAAGGATTGCGGCGAGCCTGGCCATCGACGCGGGGAACAATGCTTCCGTCGAGGCGGACATCGATTGTTTCGTCGACGAGGCGCACCGGCATCATCAAAGCGATCTGGATGCGCTTTTGACCGATCCTGGCGTTTCGAGCTGGCTGAAGGGCGCCTACCGGTCTTTGGTGGCGCTTCAACGCAATCCGAACGATCCATCGGCGCTGACGAAACTTGATGGCATTCGCGAGGCGTTCAACACCGCCGCCATCCACGTCGGCGCTCCACTCCTTGCCGAGAAGGAAAGGCGCGTGGGGGAGCTTGCCGCCGCGCTCGCCGATCGCGACGAACGCATGGCCGGACTCGAACCTGCGCTCGCCGATCGCGACGAACGCGTGGCCGGGCTAGAGGACGCGCTGACTGATCGCGACCGAGGTCTGGCGGCGTCGAAGAAAGCCATTGCCCGCCGCGACGCTCTGATTGCTCGTTTGGAAAAAGCGCTTGCCGAGAGAAACAAGTTCGCGAGCGGACTCGCCCAACAACTCGCTGCGGTCCGAGCAAATCCAATCCGGGCTCAATACGACCTTTTCGTCTACCGCATTTTCATGGTTCTTTTGCGCTTCCGGTTCTGGATGACCCCGCGTTTTGCCGAGAAATGCACCAACAGCGCCAACAAAAGAAATCCGCTGCGATCCATCGGCGGCTAAGTTACCCGGGCGGGCGCCTTTCGGCGAAACCTGAGCGGGGGGCCGGGGAATTTGTGCGCCGGCCGCTCATCCCCTCGCCGATCTTCCGCGCAAGCCCTCCCACGCCCAGGCCGTAGCCAGGGCGCCGAGCAGGACCAGCAGGCCGAACCAGCCGATCGCCAGCGGCGTCATTTTGACCCCGCGCGCCACGCTCGATTCGGTGCGGCGGATTCCGATATAGTCCGAGCCCGCATAGACCGGGCTGTCGCCCATGGCGACGATGCGCGGCATGGTGATCGCGCTTGTTCCCGGCGATCCGATGCGGCGCGCCGAACCGCCGGTCGCCTCGGCCAAGGGCCGCAATTTTTCCGTGGTGGAGACCACGTCGCGATATTCGAGCGGATTTTCGGGCCCCACATTGACCAGCGCCTTCAGGCCGTCCTCGCTGGCGCGATAGAGGCCGAACTCCTGCGCCTTGACCTGCGCGCGAAACAGACCCGGCTCGGCGCGCGCCAGAACGATGTCCTGCGCCTTGCCGGAGGGCGCGACCAGATGGACCGGGTCCGCCTTGTCGCCCAAAGTCTGGCGCTCGATCGTCAATTCGCGGCCGCGCGCGGTGGCGCGCAAGGCCTCCTCCTCCAGTTCAGGCTCCTTCATCAGCCAATGGGCGGTGCGGCGCATCAGATCGGCATAAGGGCCGCCGCCTTCAAAGCCGCGCGCCCACAGCCAGCTCTGGTCGGTAAGGAGCAGAGCGACCCGGCCCTTGCCCTCGCGCGACAGCACCAGCAGCGGCGCGCCGCCGGCCCCGGACAGCACCGAGGCGCCGCGCAAAGGCGTCGCCTTGACCAGCCGGAACCATTCGCTCCAGCCCGCCGGCTTGCTTTGACCGCCCGGCAGGTCGCGGGTCACGGGATGGCGCTTGCCGATCTCGGTCAGCGCGGCGCGGAAAGGCGTCTCGACGACGTCGCCGGTCGGCTCCGCCGGAACGACATTGCCAATCGGCGTGTAAAACAGCCCGTCGGGCTGGGAAAAATTCGGCCCGGCGACAATGGCCATGGCCCCGCCCCTGCGGACATAGCGCACGATATTGTCGAAATAGGTCGGCGGCAGCAGGCCCATGTTGGAATAGCGGTCGAATACGATCAGGTCGAAATCGACGATCTTGCGCCCGAACAGTTCCGCGGTCGGAAAGGCGATCAGCGCCAGTTCGCGCAGCGGCGTGCCGTCCTGCTTCTCCGGCGGGCGCAGGATGGTGAAATGGACCAGTTCGACATTGGCGTCGGCTTTCAGCAGGTTGCGCCAGGCGCGCTCGCCCGGGTTGGGCTCGCCTGAAACCAGCAGAACCTTCAAATGGTCGCGGACGCCGTCGACGGTCGCCACCGCCTTGTTGTTGACCCCGGTGAGTTCGCCGGCAAGAGGCTCGGCGTCGAATTCGAGCACGTTCTTGCCGCCGTGATCGAGCTTGACCGGGATTTTCAACGGCTCTCCCGGCTGCGCCAGCACCCGGGTCACGACGTCGCCGTTGCGCCGCACCGTCACCGGCACGGGATCGCCCGGGCCATTGGTCTCGTCGACCTTGACCTTGAAAGTGATGTCCTTGCCGATCAGGCCGAAACGCGGCGCCTCGACCAGTTCGATGCGGCGGTCGCGCTCCGCGTCGTCGCCGGTGACGAGGACATGCAAAGGCGCCTTGAGATTGGCGGCGGCGAGCGAAGGCGGAATGTCGTGGACCTGTCCGTCCGTCACCATGATGACGGCGCCGAGCCGCGAGGAGGCGACATCGGCGAGGCCGGCGTTGAGCGCCGAAAACAGCCGTGTGCCCTCCTCGCCATCGGCGGCGCTTGCTTCCGCTCCCGAGTCTTTCGGGCAGTCGCTCTGGCAGTCGCCAACCGCTCCCGCCTTCTTCGCGCAATCGCTCTGGCAGTCGCCAACCGCTCCTGCGTTCTTCGCGCAGTCGCTCTGGCAGTCGCCAACCGCTCCTGCGCTGATGAACCGGACCTCGACATTGTCGAGACGCTTCAGCTCCTTCGCGAGCGCGGCGCGCGCCTCTTCGGTCTGGGCGCGGCGATGGCCGAAGTTCTGAGAGGCGCTATGGTCCACCACCACCGCGACCACATCGCGCAAGGGCTCGCGCTTTTCCTCGACCAGCGACGGATTGACCAGCGCGCCGAGCAAGGCGGTGAAGACCAACAGGCGCAGCATCGCGCCGCGGCGCCGCAAGACAAAGGCGGCGGCGACCAGCGCCGCCGCGAGCAGGGCGAACAGCGAAATGAGCCAGAGCGGCGCGAGCGGCGCGAAGGCGAGGCCGAACTCCTTCACCGGCTGAGCCTTTCCAGCAATTCACGGACATGGACCTGATCGGCCTTGTAATTGCCCGTCAGCGTGTACATCACGATATTCACACCGCCGCGCAGAGCCATTTCGCGCTGGCGGGCGCCGCCGGGGGTCAGCGGATAGAGCCCCTCGCCGGCCGGGTCGCCGGCCCAGGCGGCGGCGAGATCGTTCGAGGCGACGATGATCGGCGAGACGCCGTCGCTGGCGAGCGCGGGCCTGTTCTCCTTTTCCCGTTCCGGCGGCAAGGCTTCGATATAGGTCGGGCCGTTTTCGGTGCGGCCGGCGAAATTGTCGAGAATATAGAAGGTGCGATAGACGACATGGTTCGCCGGCGCCGGCTCCAGCGGCGGAAGATCGATGTTTTTCAGGAAATTCTGCAGCCAGACATGCGCCGGGGTCGGCGGACCGCCCGGAACCTGCATGCCGGCGTCGCGGGTGTCGAACAAGACCAGCCCGCCCTGTTTCATATAGGCCTCGATCCGCCGCGCGACCTCAGGCGTGGGCTGCGGCCGGTCCGGCGCGACGGGCCAGTAAAGCAGAGGATAGAAGGCCAGTTCATCATGGGCGGGATCGATCGCCTGGGGCTGGCCCGGCACGAAGGAGGTCCGCTCGGCCAAAGTCTGGGAAAGCGAATAAAGCCCCTGGCGGCTGATGCGGTCCACCCGCGGGTCGCCGGTGACGACATAGGCGAGACTGGTGGTGAGCGCGGCCTGAATGTCGCGCGGGCTATGAACTTCGGCCTTGGCCGGCGGCGGCGCCAGGGCAAGCAGCAGAGCAAGGCCCGCGATCGCTGGCCCGGCTTTGGCAGGACCAACTTGGCGCCGCCAACGGCCGCCGAGCCAGATCATGGCGAGCGCATCCGCCAGAGCCAGCACAAAGGCGAGGATCAGCAGCGGCGGCCGCAGATCGACCGGGCGCGGTCCGGACAGATCGACGAGGCGCAGTTTGAGGCCGGAAAAGTCGAGCGGCGTCAATTTCATATTGCGGTTGAAGGCGTTGAGCGCGCGCGGCGCGGCGGCCGGCCCGTAAAGCCCGGCCGGATGATCGGCGCTCGGAATAGAAACGCCTTTGGCCGGTAAAGGCTTGACGCTCGCCGGCGGCGCGCCGGCCACGCCAAAGCCGTCGAGAATTTTCAAGGGCGCCAGAAAGGCCTGGGTCTCCGCGCCCGGCCCGCTCGTCCTGGCGACATAGCCGGCGCGATCGACAATCCGCTTCAGCATGTCCACGAACAGGCCCGACATAGGCAGATTGGACCAGCTCGGGTCCGCCGTGACATGAAACAGGACGAGCGTTCCCGGGCCCCGCCGCTCGGCGGTGACGAGAGGGGTGCCGTCGGCGAGCCGCGCCCAGGTTTTTGCCGGCAGACCCTCCTCCGGTTCGGCCAGCACCTGACGCGACACCGTCACCTCATGCGGCGGGCTCAGGCCGAAGAAGGGGCTCGATTGGTCGAAAGGCGCCAGCGGCTTGGGCCTTTCCCATGACATCGCGCCGCCGAGCGTGCGCCCGCTGCGCCGCAGGCGGGTCGGGAACAGATCGTCACCGCGCGCGGCGGCAAGATGCGGCCCGGCGAAGCGCAACAGCGTGCCGCCCGAGGCGAGAAAGGCGTCGAGACGCTTGCGCACGGCCGGCGCGGCGGCGTTGACGTCGGCGAGGATCAGCACGTCCACGCCCTCGTCGAGCAATTGGCCGATCGGATCGGCGGCGCCGGGCTTGGCCTCGCGCAAATCGGCGAAGGGCGAGAGCGCGTCGCGCAGATAATGAAGCGACGACAGCAGCGGCTGCTCGCCCATTTCCCCCGCGACCAGACCGACGCGCCGGCGCCGCGAACCGGCGTCGAGCAGCAGCACGGCGCCAGCCGAATGCGCGCCGAGAATCTCGAGCCGCGCGATTTCGTTGCGCAATTGCACCGGAAGATCAAAGGAGGCTTTGGTGGCAAGGCCATTGCCGAAATCGAAATCGGCGTCGCCGAGCGAGGCGCCCTTGGCGTCCAGAGCACGCACCCGCCCCGCCGAAGGCAAGGACGTCTTGCTTGGCGCGGCCGAGCGCAAGAGATGCGCCTCGAGCGTCGCGACGCCATTGTCGGCGCTCGCAATGACCCGCACGCCGCGCGGATCGCGCAGGATTTCGGCCTCCGGCGCCAGCGCCGCGAGCCGCGCGGCGAAAGAAGCGCCGTCGGCATCGTCCAGCCCGTCGGTCACCCAGACGATTTCTGCCGCCGGATGGGCCTTGAGGAAAGCGGCGATCGCGCCGAGCGCCGGCGCGCGGGCGGGCAGGAAGGCTTTGGGCTTGAGCGCCCGCAGCCGGCTCAGGGCGCCCGCCGCGTCCTGCGCCGTGAGCCCTTCCGCCGGCGGCTCGGAAAAGGCGAGGACCGCCGCCGCGCGCCCGTCGCGAATAGCCGCCTGGAGCCGCGATTCGGCGCCATCCATGCGCAAGGTCCAGTCGCTCGCGGCGGTCCAGCCGTCGTCCACCAGCAACAGCAGCGGCCCCTTCTTCAAGGCCGCGACGCCCGGCGGCGTCAGCATCGGCCCGGCCATGGCGAGCACGACCGCCGCGGCGAGCGCCATGCGCAGCAGCAGCAGCCAAAGGGGCGTGCGCGCTGGGGTCGCGTCGGGCTTTTTCAGGTCGAGGATGAGTTTCAGCGGCGGGAAGGCGACCCGTTGCGGCGGCGGCGGCGTGACCCGCAGCAGGAGATAAAGCAGCGGCGCGCCGGCGAGGACCAGCAGTAGCCAGGGCGACGCGAAAGACAGCGACAACAGGCTCATCGCGTCCCATCCGCGGTCAGCGCGAGCCGCAAATTGAGCAGGGCCTCCGAGGCCGGGCGCACGGTGGAATGGACGGCGAAGGTCCACCCTTGCGCGCGCGCCGCCGCCGACAGGGCCTCGCGATGGGCCGCGAGCCGGGCGCGATAAGGCGCGACATAATCCTCGGCGCGGCCGGCGCGCAGCAAATCTCCGGCTTCGTCATAGAATTCGGTCTGGCCGGAAAACGGAAAAGCTTCTTCCGCGGGATCATAGACCATCAGGACGTGCCCGCGCGCGCCCTGGATGCTCAGCCGTTGCAGGCAGGCGGCAAATGCCGCCGGCTCGACCAGGAAATCGCCGATCAGCGCGGCCTTTTCGCGCGGACGCAAGGGCGCGGCGGCCTGCGGCAGATCCTCGAAAAGCTCGCCATTGAGCCGCGCTTCCGCGACCAGCGCCACGGCAAGGCTGTCCACGATGTCGCGCGCCGCCGACAGCCTTGTCAGGCCGAGCCAGCCGGCGCGCTCGCCGGCGCGCACGGCGGAATCGGCCAGGGCCAGCGCCAGGATCAGGGCGCGGTCGAGTTTGGATTGGGCGCTGAGCGGCGAGCAATAATTCATCGAGCCCGAAAGATCGGCCCAAACCCACAAAACCTGCGCCGCTTCCCATTCGCGCTGGCGGACGTAGAGCCGGTCGTCGCGCGCGGAGCGGCGCCAATCGACATTCTGCGCCGCTTCGCCTGGAATGAAGGGCCGGAACTGCCAGAAATTCTCACCCGCGCCCGCCCGCCTGCGCCCATGCAGCCCGGCCTGGGCGGAAGCGGCCGCCTGCCGCGCCGAGAGCGTCAGCGCCGGCAGCCGGCGCGCGAGATCGAGCGCCTGGATTCGTTTTTCATGATCGGGCCGCGCCGCCTCGCGCGGACGAAAGACGTAGCCGTTCCGGGCGTTTGCAGCCATCAGGCGAATCTTTGCTTCAGACGCTCAATGACCCCGTCGACGGTTTCGCCGTCGGCCCGGGCGCTATAGGTTAGCGCCATGCGATGTTTCATCACCGGGGCGGCGAGCGCGAGAACATCGGCCTTGCTCGGCGCGAGCCGTCCCCGCGCGAGCGCGCGGGCGCGGCAGGCGAGCATCAAGGATTGCGCGGCGCGTGGGCCGGGACCCCAGGCGATATGCTGGGTGAGAACCGGGTCGCCGTCGCCGGGGCGCACGGCGCGGACGAGGTCGAGGATGCAGTCCACCACCGAGGCGCCGACCGGCATCAGCCGCACCAAAGTCTGAATGTCCATCAGGCCCTGGGCGTCGATGACCTGCGCCGGCGCCGGACGCGTCCGTCCGGTCGTTTCGATCAGGATGCGCCGCTCGGCGTCGCGCTCCGGATAGGGCACGTCGATCTGCATCAGGAAACGGTCGAGCTGCGCCTCGGGCAGCGGATAGGTGCCTTCCTGCTCGAGCGGGTTCTGGGTCGCCAGCACATGGAAGGGCTTCGGCAGATCGTAGCGCTCGCCGGCGATAGTGACGTGATATTCCTGCATCGCCTGCAACAAAGCCGACTGGGTGCGCGGGCTCGCGCGGTTGATCTCGTCGGCCATCAGGAGCTGGGCGAAAATCGGCCCCTTGATGAAACGGAAGGCGCGGCGATGGTCGACGCCCTCCTCCAGCACTTCCGAACCGAGAATGTCGGTCGGCATCAGGTCCGGCGTGAACTGCACGCGATTGGCGTGCAGGCCCAGCACGCGGCCGAGCGTTTCGACGAGAAGGGTCTTGGCGAGGCCGGGCGCGCCGACGAACAGCCCATGGCCGCCAGAGAGAATGGTCACGAGAGCCTCCTCGACCACCAGCTCCTGGCCGAAGATCGCGCCGCCGATCGCCTCGCGCGCCGCCGCCAGCAGATCAAGCGCCTGTTCGGCCCTGGCCTCGATCTCGCTGTCGCTGACGGGAATGGTCTCGGCGCGAAGGGCGGGTTCGGCGTTCATGCCACTGGGTCTCCAAATATGCTGGCGGCGATTGTCGGGCCGGCGACGCCAATATAGTCTGGCTCTTGCCGGCGGATAAACAGGCAATCGGCGCCGGCCCGCCATTCACGACGCAAAATGCCGCCAAATCAAGGCGGCGACTGGCCTTTGACGTGCTGCGATGAACGATCTCCCCGAAGCCAGGCCGGGCGCCCCGACCGATCCTTTGCGCGGCCTCGCCGCCGCGCGCGAATCACGCGGCGGGCCGGCGCCCGTCCATCTGTGGAACCCGCCCTATTGCGGCGAGATCGACATGCGCATCGCCCGCGACGGGACCTGGTTCTATAACGGCACGCCGATCGGCCGGCCGGCGCTGGTCAAACTCTTTTCCAACGTGCTGCGCAAGGACCCCGAGCGATTCGTGCTGGTGACGCCCGTCGAGCGCGTCGGCATCGTGGTCGAGGACGCGCCTTTCCTCGGCGTCGAATTTTTACGCGAAGGCGAAGGCAAGGGCCAGAAGTTGCGACTGCGCACCAATGTCGACGATTGGGTGGAGATTTCCGCGCAACATCCATTGAAATTCCTGCCCGGCGAGAGCGGCGGCCTCAAGCCCTATGCGCTGGTGCGCGGCGATTTGTGGGCGCTGGTCAAGCGCGCCTTGTTCTATGATCTCGTCGCCTGGGGAGAATCCCGGATCGTCGAAGGCGAGGAAATGTTCGGCGTCTTTTCGCACGGCGCCTTTTTCGCCATGGCGCCGATGCGCGACATCGCGGACCTGACATGACCTCCTTCGAAGGCAGATCTTTCGATTCTCGCGACTTTCTGGCGCGCGCCCGCGGTAAACTGCGGCATAACTGGCCGGAAGAAGCCTTCGATCCGGCGACCCGTCCCCATCACGGCGACCACAGGCTCGACGAGCCCATGGGCGGCGCGACCGCCCTTCTGCCCGCCCCGGCCCGCCCGGCCGCCGTGCTCGCGCCCATCGTCGCCCATGGCGACGGCGTTTCGCTTCTTTTGACCCAGCGCGCAGGCTCGTTGCGCGAACATTCCGGCCAGATCGCTTTTCCCGGCGGCAAGATCGAGCCCGGCGAATCGCCGCTGGAGGCGGCGCTGCGCGAGGCGGAGGAGGAAATCGGCCTTTTCCGCGCGCAAGTCGAGATTCTCGGCTGTCTCGATCCCTATCAGACCAGCACCGGCTTCCGGGTCTTTCCCCTCGTCGGCCTCATCCGCCCGCCGCTCGAACTCGCCCCCAACCCGCAGGAAGTCGAGGACGTGTTCGAGACGCCCCTGTCCTTTTTGATGAACGCCGCCAACCACCAGCGCCAGTTCCGGGAATGGCAGGGCCGACGGCGGCAATTTTACGCCATGCCCTATGAAAACCGCTATATATGGGGCGCGACGGCGGGCATGATCCGCAATCTCTACGAAAGGCTTTATCTCTGAAGCCGCGGGCGAGGGGAGCGAAATTGGCGCGCCGAACGGTTCTGGCGCTGGCGTCGGCCGGCATGATCTTGACCGGATGGGGCGCGGCCGCGGCGCAATGGCGCCTCTATCACAACAGCCGTTTCGGGGCGACCGCCGACTATCCCGCCGACTGGAAGGTGGAGCCGGCGCCGGAAAACAATGACGGACGGGCGTTCACATCGTCTGACGGCCGGGCGCGCCTGACGATATCCGGAATTTTCGCGCTTGAAGGCCGCGAGGAGGAATTCGCGGAAAAAGCCCGGCCCCTCGAAGGCGAAACCGTGACCTATACGGCGCGAAAAGGCGATTGGATCGTCGTTTCCGGCCTGCGCGGCGGCAAGATCTTTTACCGGAAGGCAATCCTTTCATGCGGAAACAAGGTGTGGAACGACCTCGACATCGAATATCCGAAAGCGGAAAAGGCGAAATATGACGCCGTGGTCGCGCATCTGGCGGATTCCCTCAGGCCGGGAAGCGGTTACGATACGGATTGCAAATGAACTTTGGTCAGACGGCGGCCGACCGCGTCTCGTCGGGTTTCGCTCAGCCAGGTTCAGAGTCGGAGCGAGTCTAATTATGGCGCGATCGCTGTTCGAATCGCTCGGCCTGTTCGCCGCGCCCTTTCTCGTCTACGCCCTTTTTCTGGTCCTGCGCGCCCGCCACCCGCTGCTTGTCGCCCATTGGTCGCGAGGTCGGCTGTTCTGGCTTACTCTTTCCGGCTTCGCCTTGGTCATCGCCGGCTTTCTCTATGCAGGCTTCGCCGGTTCAAACCGGTCGGGCGTCTATGTGCCCGCCCATATCGAACACGGCCGCCTGACGCCGGGGCGCTTCGAGTGACGGCCGAAACCCAATCCGCGATCAGGGCGCTGCTCGACCGCCCGGCGCTGAAAAGATTATTCGCCGCGCTCGAAGGCGAGGAATTGCGGGTGGTCGGCGGCGCCGTGCGCAACGCCCTGCTCGGGGCGCCGGTCGCCGATGTCGATCTCGCCGTCGCCGCCACGCCCGATGTCGTCGTCGCCAAGGCTGAGCGCGCCGGCTTGCGGGTCGCGCCAACCGGCATCGAACATGGCACGATCACGGTGATCCTCGACAGCGCTCATTTCGAAATCACCTCGCTGCGCGAAGATGTCGAGACCGACGGGCGCCGCGCCAAGGTGCGGTTCGGCCGCGATTTCGCCGCCGACGCGCGACGGCGCGATTTCACCATCAACGCCTTGTCGGTGGATTCGCACGGCCGGATTTACGATTATGTCGGCGGCCTGGACGACCTCGCCCGGCGCCATGTGCGCTTCATCGGCGACCCGCGCCAGCGCATCGCCGAGGATTTCTTGCGCATCCTGCGCTTTTTCCGCTTTTCGGCCTGCTACGGCGAGGAGCCTCTCGACGCCGAGGGTTTTGCCGCCTGCGTCGCCCTGCGCGACGGCATGGAGCATCTGTCGCGCGAGAGGCTAGGCGGGGAATTGCTGAAAATCCTGTCCGTTCCCCGCTCCGCCGCCGTCATCGAGACCATGAGCCAGGCGGGCCTGCTGGCCTTTCTCCATGTCGCGCCCTGGCCGGCGCGCTGTCGCCGCCTCGCCGGAAATTTCGCCGCGCGCGGCGTGGCGGACGCGCTCCTCTCGCTCGCCGCGCTGGCGCTACACTCCCCAAGCGACGCCGATCGTCTGGCCGAGGCCTTGCGCCTGTCGCGGGCGCAAAAACGCCGCCTGACGGCGATGGCCGAGGTCGCCGCCGCCTGGCACGGCGCGTCCCAGGCCCCTGCCCCGGCGCAATTGCGCGAGCAGCTTTTCCTGCATGGCGTCCAAGCCGCCCGCGACGGGCTGCTCCTAATTCAGGCGGAAAGTCCGGCGGCGCCGGACGACAGGGCGTTCCTTTCCGCCGACGTTTTTCTGCGCGACACGCCGGCGCCGAAAGCGCCCTTCGCCGCCGCCGACCTCCTTTCGCGCGGCGTCAGACAGGGCGCCGGGCTCGGCGCGGCCCTCAAGCGCCTCCAGGCGACCTGGATCCGCGCGGGTTTTCCGCAGGACCCCAAAAGGATCGCCGCCCTGATCGACGCCGCCTGCGCCAGCCAGCCCCACGAATCCAACTGGACGCGGCCACGCCGATTGGATTAACTTTCGGCGGGCCGGAGCAGCATATGGCCGTCAAGAACGAAAAACCGGGCGATATCGCCGCGCGCGTGGCGGGAAATCCGCGGCGGGCCTCGGGCCAGCGGCGGGCGGATGGATTCAAGCGGGAATCCTTTGTGCTGCCCCGCGAAAAGGCGCGTGAAAAGGCGCGCGAAATTTTCGCCTCCTTCCCCAAGGCCGCCTACATGACCGAAATCGAATCCTGGCGCGAACTCGCCGACGGCCAGATCGAATTCACCATGCGGCGGCTGCCGAGCGCGGATTGATCGCGATTGCGCCGTCAGTGCGAGCCATCGGGCGCGCACTTTGCACGCCGCAGGTTGATGGATTTACGCCCGGCGCTTGCGCCGGGCTCCGGCCAAGCAATCCACTATTCAACCTGCCGAAAAGCTGCCTGGATCGCCGCGTCGCTATCGCTCCTTGCAATGACGGCCTTTACCATGGAACGTCTTGGATGCACTCGATAGGAACAGACATCGACCCGTCGTTTCAGCGAGCGCCCTTGCGTAGGCGCGCGCCTTATTAACCAACATATTTTTCATAAAATTTATTGCGACAGCGCAATCTTCACCACTGTCAGCATAAATAAACCAACTAAACTTGCCATATTTTGGTTAAACATGGCTATCTCCATTTAACTCATTATTCGCCGTCTCCTCAACATATTTCCTAATTTGCATAAACCATTTATTTTTACACTCCAATTACCTTTACCATCCTAAATCGCTCCAGACAGGCCGTTCAAGGGCCTCGATCCGGAGTGGAATCATGAAAAAGGTTTCGATCGCCTTGATCGGAGGCGCGGCGATCTGTTTCGCCTCGCTGGCGCAGGCCGCCGATCTGCCATATGGCGCGGCGGCGTCCAATTACGATTATCCGTCCACCTTCACCTGGAGCGGCTTTTACGCCGGCTTGAACGCGGGCGCCGGCTTCGGCAATTTCAACGGCAGCGGCCAGGCCTATCTCGGCTCCAGTCCGAGCGGCTGGCTGATGGGCGCGACGGTCGGCTACAATTATCAGCAGGGCAACCTGCTGATCGGCGCGGAAGGCGATTACGATTGGTCGCGCATCGCGTCCGACGCGTCGGTGGCGCCGGGCGTCGCCTCGACCGGCATCATCCAGAACCTCGCCACCATCCGCGGCCGTGTCGGCTACGCCATGGATCGCATCCTGGTCTTCGGGACGGGCGGCTACGCCGGAGGCGACATTCGCGGCGTGCTGAACAATATTCCGGCGCACGCCGTGGCCGACCAGTCGTACTGGGCCAATGGCTGGACGCTTGGCCTCGGCGCGGAATATGCGATCACCCCGCATATCACCGCCAAGGCGGAATATCTCTATGCCTCGCTGGGCAGCAACGATTACTTCAATTCGACCCCGAACTATATGAGCGCTGGCGCGAATGTGAACATTCTGCGCGCCGGATTGAACTACAAGTTTTGACGAGGGCGCCGCTCCAACGCCTGACGAAGCTGGTCCCGGCGCCAAGCCGGGACCTTTTTTTCAGGCTTTAGTCCCGGTATAGGCGGGAACCGCCGCGGCGAAGGCGTCTAGCCAGGCGACGAGACGCGGATGGTCCGCGCGCCAAAATCCCTCGAAACGCAGATCGAGATAGCCCAAGGCGCAGGCCAGCGCGATCGCGCCGACATCAACTTCCGGCTTTGGTTGCGCCGGCAGGTCGCTTTCGAGCGCCACGAGCGCGCGCTCGACCTTGTCGCGCTGATGCGCGACCCAGTTCGCGCTGTATTCGCTTTCGGCGCGCATGCGCTTTTCATAAATCTGCAAAATGCTGGCGTCGGCGATCCCGTCCCCGAGGGCTTCGAGCGTGAGCGCGGCAAAGCGCGCCTCGCGCTCTTTCGGGATGACGCGCCCGCCGCCGGCAAGATCGTCGAGATAAGCGCAGATCACCGCGCTGTCGTAAAGGCAGACGCCGTCGTCGCGCTCCAGCGTCGGGATTTTGCCGAGTGGATTCTTGACGCGGATAACGTCCTGCGGATTGCCGGTGTCGGTCCCGATCAATTCGATCTTGTCGTCGAAACCCAGCAGAGCGGCGACGATACGCACCTTTCGCGAAAAGGGCGAGGTCGGAGAGAAGTATAGTTTCATGGCGCGGACTCCAGACGCGCGGAAAGCGCGCGCCGGAGCGAAGCCGATTCCCGGCGGGTCTGCAACCTCCAGCCCGCCGCGGAGCTTTTCCGCCGTCTGAATGGATCATTCCAGATGGAGATTGACCGCCTTGGGTCCCTTGCCCTTCTTGTCCGGCTCTACCTCGAAGGAGAGTTTCTGGCCCTCGTTGAGCGACGACAGGCCCGCCTGCTCAACCGCTGTTATATGTACGAAAATATCCCGCCCGCCGTCGCTGGGCCGGATGAAGCCGTAGCCTTTGTCTGCATTGAAGAATTTAATCGTCCCCGACTGAGCCATGACGCATTTCCTCCGTTCAAGGCCGACAGTTCGGGCGGCGCGCCGCTGGGATTGCAATTCCAAATGCAGTCCAACCGGCCCGATTCCCCATCGGCCGCTTGGCGGACCCCCCTTGCTTTTTTGTGTAGTCTTTTTCGTCGCAAGACAGGCTGCGTTGTTTTTCTCGTCAGCCCCTTCGCCAAGGCGAAGCCCCCAAATTCATAAAGTTGCGGCAGAATGACGCGCTTGGCAAGTATCTGTTTTTTTCGCCCTAAGTATCATGGGCGCCGGCTCCGCCGCCGCTTTCGATCAAGAATTCGGCGCCCGCCCCGCGCGCCAGCGCGCGGGCCAGCGCCGGAACGATGATTTTCATTTCCTCTTCAAGCACATAGGGCGGATTGACGACCATCAGCCCGGTGCGAGCGAGCGGACGGCCGGGCGCGGGCGCCTCGACCTGAAGGTCGATCCGCAGCCAATCCGGCGCCTGGGCCGCGAGCGCGCGGCAGAAGGCGTCGGCAATGTCGCGCTCCTTGACCGGCTGCCAGACCATGAAAATGCCGCCCGGCCATTTGCGCAGAGCAGCGCCGAGCGAGTCGAACAGGCGCTCATATTCGTCGCGGCGCTCGAAGGGCGGGTCGATCAGAACCAGTCCCCGCCGCTCGACCGGCGGGACAAAAGCCTTGAGGCCGGCATAACCGTCGATCCCGATCGCCTTGACCCGCGAATCGCGGCCCAAAACCCGCCGCAAGCTCTCCAGGGCCTGCGGCAGCAATTCGCAGAACAGGGCGCGGTCCTGCGGCCGCAGCAGGGATTGCGCGATGGCCGGCGAGCCGGGATAAAAACGCGGGGCGCCGGCCGCGCGCACGGCGTCGAGATAAGGCGCGATCAGTTCCCCCGCCGCGCCGAGGTCCGCGCCCTGAAGCAGGCGGAGAACGCCGTCGCGCGCCTCGCCGGAGCGCGCCGCCTCCGGTCCGGAAAGATCGTAAAGCCCGGCCCCGGCATGGGTGTCGATGACCCGGAACGGCTTGTCCTTGCGCCGCAGATAGAGCAGCGTCCGCGCCAAAGCGACATGTTTCAGGACATCGGCGAAATTGCCGGCGTGGAAGTCGTGGCGGTAGTTCATCGCGCTGCTGGCGCGACGACGCTCTGGCTGTAACATCCCTGCCGCGCGACCTGGGGACAGGCCACGAAATTGCGCAGATCCCTGGAAAGGCAAAAGCGCGCCTCCTGGAACAGGCCGCGGCGGCAGGTCACCGCCATCATGCCCGGCCGCAGGCGCGGATTGACCTCGATGAAGGCGCGCTGGATGGCGAGCGGCGACAGCCTTTGATCGGCATCGGGCGCCCTGAAAGCCGGCGGCACGACGATCGCGTCGCGGGCCGCGCGGACATCGGCGAAATAGGCCGAGGGGCTTTCGCCGGAGCACAGGCCGTGCTGGCGCCATTCATGACGGGCGAGACCGGGATCGGGATAGAGATTGCCCAGACGCGACAAGACGGCAAAGGGAAGGAAGGGGTTGCCGGGGCAATTCCTCGGATAGCCATTGTCATTTTGCGGCCACAGCCCGTGGACGACGAAGCCGGGATTGGCCCCGCGCGCGCATTGGGCCGGCGAACGGCGGGCGCCGCCCATTTCGCAGAAGCTCGGCGACCACGACAGCGCCAGGACGTAAAAGTCGAAATCGCCCGCTGGCGCGCCGCCGCGCCGGAAATCCGACGGGCGCGGCGCATCGGGCGCGCCTTGGCCCTGCGACGGGGGGCGCCGGTCGGCGCAATTGTCGAGAATGCAGTCGTCCGCCGCAAGGGCGGGCGCCGCGGCGAGAAGCAGCAGGGCCGCGGCCAGAAAACCCTTCATCTTGCGGTTCCGAAAGCGCGATCAGGGACCGGCGGCGTCGCAGTCCGGCGAAAAGGCGCGGTAGCGGTCGAGGCCGAGCACGCAAAATTGGACGCCGCGGTTGAACCCCATGAAGCCGCCGCTTTCGACGATGAAATATTTCATGGTGCGCACGCTGTGGTCATTGAACACGACCTTGGCGGTGCAATAGCGGCGGGGGATGAAATCGGAACCGTTGGGACGGAAGCCGGATTGGCGGATGTCGGTGAAGGCGGCCATCCGCAAGGGCGAGTTGAACGTGAAGGCCTCGGCCGTCGCGAAACGCTGCGAGATTTCATAGAGCGAAGTCCCGTCGTCGCACGCCGGCATGCGGCCGTCGTAATTCATGGTGAAGAAATCCTCGGCGCGCTCGCGCGGACGGGCCGAGGCGGAGCCGGCGCAGAGCGCCAGCACGGCGGCCGCCAGAATGGCGCTACGGGTCAAGTGCATGGAATCCCCCGGCTACGATTGAGGGGGACGATGCGCAAAGAAGGGCGGACGCGTCAAGAAACTTTTCGCAGCAACCGCCTTTTGCGCGGCCGTTCGGCCGGGCGGCGTTGCAGAGGAATCACTCTGCGGCGCGACGCTCATTCGCTGGCCTCCTGGACCTCCATGGGCGCGACAGGGCCGAGCTTCTGGTCCAGCCACAGGCGCGCAAGCAGCGCCGCGCATTGAGCATAGCGCCCCATAAGGCGGCGCGGCTGGCTCGCCAGCCGCCATGCCCATTCCATGCCGAAAGCCTGAACCGCGCGGGGCGCGCGCGCCTGCGCGCCGGACTGGAAATCGGCCGCCGCGCCGACGCCGACAAAGCCGATGCCGCCATAGATCTGCGCCATGCGGTCGGCGAAAATTTCCTGTCTCGGCGCGCCGAGACAGACGAAGCAGAGCCGGGCGCCGCTGCGCGCGATGGCCGCGCCCCAGGCGTCGGCCTCGTCAGAGCGCGGGTCGAAGCCGAAATCGGGGCTAGCGATCAGGACGATATCCAAACCGGGCGCGAGCATCCGCAATCTTTCGGCGGCGAGCCTCAGGCTTTGTTCGGTCGAGCCGAACATAGCGACTGGAACGCCCTCGCCCGCCGCGAGCTTGCAGAGCGGAACCAGGAGATCGGCGCCAGTAGTGCGCTGGATTTGCGGAACCTGCCGGCGCGCAAGGGCGGCGACAGGCGCGCCATCCGCCGAAACGAAGGTCGTGCGCGCGTAAGCCGCGCGGAAGGCGGCGTCCGCGCGCAATTTCACGAGATGGTCGAGATTGAGCGTGGCGAAAGTAAAGCCGAGGCGCGCCCGCAGCCGCGCCCGCACGGCGCCAAGCGCGTCCTCAGGGTTCAAGACATTGATGGCCTGGCCGTCGACACGAGCGACGGAGCCTGCCAGGAGGTCGCACAAGGACATTTCGACAGCCTCAAACAATTATTTGCGTGAAAATAGAATAGTTTCGAGAAAAAACATTTTCAACAACAAGGCATTAAGGCATGTTTTGAACACTATAGGCATAACCGCGGCTATTAGCGTGACTATTAACGATTTTTGAGCCAATTTATTACATTAATGTTGCGTCTTATAACATGCATGCTTGGTAAATGTATCATAATGGTGCATTTGAGGCGCGCAAAAAACTCTTTGCAGACTTCAATTGTGGTTAACGCGGCCACGCCGCGACCATGTGTTCCGTCATCGCGGGCCCTTTGGCGCGCAATGACGGGTTTCAGCTTCCGGTCGCGGGAAGAAACGCGCGGCCTCAGGCGCGCGCGATCTGATAATCCTTGATGTCGGCGAATTTTATCGCCGGCCAGCGTTCCTGGTCGTAGCGCAGGTTGAAGACCGATTGCGCCAGGAAGACCGGCGCGCCGTCGAGATCGTCGGCCATCGAGGACGGATAGGCGCGGACGAATTTTTCAAGCTCGGCCGGATCGTCGGCGCTCACCCAGCGGCAGATCTCGAAGCGGCTGGTCTCGAAACTGACCGGCAGGCCATATTCCGCCTGCAGGCGCTCGGCGAGCACGTCGAGCTGCAGGGCGCCGACGACGCCAACCATGGCCGGGGCGCCGTCATGGGGCAGGAAGAGCTGCACCACCCCCTCTTCCGCCATCTGCTGCAGCGCCTCGCGCAATTTCTTGGCCTTCATCGCGTCGCCCAGCTTCACCCGGCGCAGGATTTCCGGCGCGAAGCTCGGCACGCCGCGAAAGACCAGGTTCTCGCCTTCGGTCAAGGTGTCGCCGATGCGCAAGGCGCCGTGGTTGGGAATGCCGACGACATCGCCCGCGAAAGCCTCGTCGGCGATCTGGCGGTCCTGGGCGAAAAAGAACTGCGGCGCGTTCAGGGCGATGTTCTTCCCCGTGCGCGACAGCCGCGCCTTCATGCCGCGCGAGAGCTTTCCGGAGGTGACGCGCAGAAAGGCGATGCGGTCGCGATGGTTCGGGTCCATATTCGCCTGAATCTTGAACACGAAGCCGCTCATCTTGCTCTCGCGCGGATCGACCGTGCGGGTCGAGGCCTCGACCGGCTGGGGCGAAGGCGCGAATTCGGCCAGAGCGTCGATCACGTCCTGCACGCCGAATTTTTTCAGCGCCGAGCCGAAAAAGACCGGCGTGAGATGGCCTTCGAGAAAGGCCTCGACCTCGAACGGCTTTTGCGCCTGGCGCGCGAGTTCGATCTCCTCACAGGCCTGCATTGCGTCGGCGTCCGACGAAATTTCCGCGATCTTCGGGTCGTCCGGACCGGAGACGCGGATCGGCTCGGCGTCCTCTTCTAGCCGCCGCACCACATTGGCGCGCAAATCATAGGTGCCCGCAAAATTCCTGCCCCGGCCGATCGGCCAGGTCAAAGCCACGGTGTCGAGCGCCAGCGTCTTTTCGATCTCGTCGAGCAGGTCGAAGGGATCGCGCGACTCGCGATCCATCTTGTTGACGAAGGTGATGATCGGAATGTCGCGCAGCCGGCAGACTTCAAAGAGTTTGCGCGTGCGCGCCTCGATGCCCTTGGCGGCGTCGATCACCATGATCGCGCTATCGACCGCCGTCAGCGTGCGATAGGTGTCTTCCGAAAAGTCCTCATGGCCCGGGGTGTCCAAGAGATTAAAGACGCAATCGCCATATTCGAAGGTCATGACCGAAGTGACGACCGAAATGCCGCGCTCGCGCTCGATGCCCATCCAGTCAGAGCGGGTCTGGCGGCGATTGGCCTTGGCCCGCACCTCGCCCGCGAGCTGAATGGCGCCGCCGAACAAAAGCAGCTTTTCGGTGAGCGTGGTCTTGCCGGCGTCGGGGTGGGAAATGATGGCGAAGGTGCGCCGACGCGCGACGGGATCGAGATTGTTCATGATGAGCCGGGATGAAGAAGGTCCCGGCTGATTAGCGCAGATGGCGGGCGGAAGGCAATTCGCGCGTGAATTCACTCCGCCGGCGCGACATGGCCGGCCTCGGCGGCGGCGATCCACTTTTTCAGCACGGCGACGTGGCCGGCTTCCTCATCGACGAATTCAGCGGCGAGGACCTTGGTCTCCGGATCGTCCGTCGTGTCGCGAACCGATCTGTAATAATCATGGCCCGCCTTTTCGGCGGCCAGAGCCACGTCCAGCGCCTCGCGTCGGCTCAGAAGCGGATCGGCGCCCCAGATCGCCGCCTTTTCCGGGCTTTCGAGATCGGGCCATATGAAATCCATCGGCCCGATTTCGGGAATTTCACGAAAACCGGCGCGCGCCTTGGCGTCGGCAAGGTGCAGCCTTGAATAATCGGCGAGCTGGCGGAATAATTGCGCGACTTCGCGGTTCCCGCCCGTCTCCATGGCGTCGGCCAGTTCGCCGAAGCGCGAAGCCGCTTCCTGTTCGAGATGGATGGAATAGGCCAGAAATTCCTCGACCGTCTTCATCGAAACTCCCCCGATCCCGCTGACCTTCTGTTGGACGATTGGTTCTGACTCCCGCCCCCGCTCTGAGCAAGCCGCATTTTTAGGCAAAGGCGGAAAAACCGGCGCCAAACGGCGGCACCTTAGGCGGAGGCTACTCTAAAGCGGCATTTCGCCCGGTTTTGACGCCCCGAGGTCACGAAATGATGTAATCTTTCCGACGCCTTTCACGTAACCGCTGCAATGGTTCCTGCGGAACAGACCCCATGAAGTTTTGGCATTTGCTCGTTGTCGCCCTGCTCTGGTCGCCTGGCTTGGCCCAAGCGGCGGAACTCCGCTTCGCTGTCACCGCCGCTTTCGCGGACGATCCCTTCGTCAAGAGTTTTGCCGCGAGCAAGGTTCTCGCTGGCGCCGGCCTCGCGATCGTGGAAAAGCCGGTCGCGAGCGACGCCGAAGCCATGGCGGCGCTGAAAAATGGCGAGGCCGATCTTGGCGTCTTCGCGCTCGACGAGGCGGACCGCAAGGCGCTTCAGCCCACGGGCGCCGCGGCGTCGCTGCTCAGCCGCCCTTACCTGTTCAAATCGGCGAAGGAAGTCTTCTTGATGCAGGACAGTTTTCTGGGCGCGTCGGCCGCGGCCGACGCCGGACGCACCGGCCTGTTCCCTCTGAAAATCTGGTCCCATTCGATCGAATATCTGCTGACCCGCGCCCCCGTCCGAACGAGGGAGGATTTCGACAATTTGCGAATGGCGGCGAAAGGCGGCGCGATGGACGAGACGAAGGCCAGGCAAGCCAACGCCATGCAAACCCATCTCGACGCCACGACGCTCAGCTTCGCCGAAAATTTCGCCGGCACGCTCTATCTTACCGTCGGCAAGCCCGAGACCGGCCTGCTCGCGGCCGCGCCCGCCTCCTGGATGAAGCGCAGCGAATTCGAGAAGAACGCGATCACCACCGCCGCCGAACAGGCGCGGGCGATGGCCAATGCCGAACTTGTCGCCCGCGAGGACGCCATCCGCCGCCTGCCCAATGTCGAAATCAACCGCCTCGACCACGACGCCCGGATGGCCATGGCGATGCGCGCGGCCGGCGGGGAAGCGGCGATGAAACGCGACATGGCGATGTGGCGTAAGGCGGAAATCGAGGTTCACGGCATGGCGGCGCCCCCATCCAAGCCCCCCGCGGAGCCGGCGCCGAAAATGAAAATGAACTCGCCGGTGTTCTTCGCCACCGACCGCGACGACGAAGGGGGTGCGGATTTCGTCAGCCGTTTCGGGGCGCGGCGGCTCGATCCCTATCGGATGACCTGCGGACTGCTCGGCGCCCCGGCGCGGCATGCGCCGCCGCCGTCCCTGCCGTCCGCGCCGCCAAACCTTGCCATGGGCGTGGACGAGTGCGCGCAAGAAATCGTCGCGGCGACGCGCGCCGCGGAGGCGTCGAAAATCCTGATCCTGATCCATGGCTTCAACACGTCCTTCCGCGGCGTCGCCGAACTGGCGCTGGAGCTTGGCGCAAACCTCGACTATGCTGGCGCGATCGTCGCCTGGAGCTGGCCGTCGGAAGGCTCGGCCTTCGCCTATCCCTATGACGAGGATTCCAGCGCCTGGAGCGAGCCGCATCTCGCCGATCTCGTAACCCGGATCGCGGCGATTGCGCCGGACTTGCGGATCGATTTCGTCGCCCACAGCATGGGCAACCGCATCCTGCTGCAAATGTTGCGCGACTTCGCGCTGGAAAAAGCAAAATTGCCCATCGGCGTCGCCGTCTTCGCCGCGCCCGACGTATCCCAGGACGTATTCCGCCAGCAATTGCGGCAGGCGAACAAGATCGGCGCGCTGCGCACGCTCTACGCCTCGGAATATGACCGCGCGATCCTGATCTCGCAGGGCTATCACAGCGCCCCGCGCGCCGGCAGCGGCGGGGCCGACATTCTGGTCGCGGGCGGCATCGAATCGGTGGATGCGCAGCTCTCCGGCCATTCCTATGTGTTCGCCGAGCCCAAGGCGATGAATGACTTCAAGAAGATCGTCAATCGCGAGATGACGGCCCCGCAACGCGGCCTCCCCGAGCGCGAAAAGTCCGGCGAGGCCTATTGGCTGATCGAACCGTGACGACGCGCGATCCAAAGCGCATGGATTGCAATGTGGTGGATGGAGGGCCGAGCTTAGGTCCTGCTACCGCTTGCAAAACGGCAACGGTCGCGGCGGCGGGGGCGGATGATCGCGCTCATAGCGCGCGAGGATAGGGCCGAGCGTTTCCTTCGACCAGAATTTCGGCGCGTGGATCTGTTTGAGGCAGGCGGCGTTCCAATAGAGTCCCGCGCCCGCCAGCAGCCAGCCGGCCTTCACCGCGCGCGCGACGGCGACGATGTCGTCCGATTCGGGATAGATGTAGAGCGTGGTCGGATCTTTTTCCATAATCGGGATGACGAGCCCGGCGTCCTCCGGCGACCAGGAGGTGCAGCCATTGCTGCGCCCGCCGGCATAGATCACCAGATTGCCGAAGGGAACATAGCCCTCGCGATCGGCATGAGGGCTGCCCGGCTCCTTCCGCAGGCAGAGGTTTCGCAACACTTCGGCCGCATGGCCGCCGATCGCGCGCGGCCGGGCGTTGGCGGCGTCGCCTTCGCCGTCAAACTGGACGAAAGAGCGCACCAGGGCCGCCTGCCCGCCGGCAGCGCGATAATAGCCTTTGAACGACGTTTTGGTCTCACGCGTCACATAGGGCCCGCCGGTCGTCAGCTTGGAATCCATAGCATTGCCGAAGTTCTTCGCGCATTGCCTGCCGTTTTCGAAATTCGCCAGTCCCCTCAGGTCGCGGCCGCCGCCATGCCCCGCCGCAATCGCGCGGAAGGATTTCCGGGCTTCGCAAATGATGTAGAAGCGGCGCCCGAGACGGCCATGGCCCAAATCATTGGGACGGGTGGCGTCCATGGCGAAATAGCAGGGATTTCGGACCTCGCCGGCGCGAACTTTCTCGAAATATAGAGCCCGCGCCCGGCGCAGGACCACCGGCGCGATCTGGCCTTCGCTTTCGCCGACATGGGCGCGCAGCCAGCTGGGAATATCCGAGGATTGCGCCGCTGCGAATTGCGGCGCCGCCGACAGCACGGCGGCGACGAATAAACGGCGGAGATGGGGAAGGATGGATTTGAACCGCACCGGATCAACTCTCCTGTCGAAGCTTCATGCCCTGGCTTGAGGCGTTGCCCTGAGGAATCGATCACATAGAACAAACTCGGCGCGATGATGACCGATCACGCTTTGCTTCTCCACCCCAAAATCGAGATCGCCCACAAGCGGCGCGGCGCCGATCCCGCAGATCAACCAGGCCGTCAAATCCAATTTGCATCTGTCTCCGGCAATTCTAAGCTGTTCGCCGGGAGTTGAAACGCCATATGAGAAAAACCTTTGCAGGGACCGGACGGATTCATGAGACGCCGCCCCTGACATCCGGCCTCATGTTCGCTATCGGATCGACCAAACATGACAAACTATAAAGATATCGCCGAAGCGCTCGAACGGCGCCTTTTCGAACTGACCGGTCTCGTCGCGGAGATCGACAGCGAATTGCGCTCCTCGCTTTCCGCCGATTGGGAAGAACAGGCGACCCAGCTCGAAGGCCAGGACGCGCTCGAAGGCATCGAAAAATCCAAACTTCAGGAAATCCGCCAGATTCGCGCGGCCTTGCAGCGGATCGCCGAAGGTAGCTACGGCGTCTGCGTCCGCTGCGGCGAAGACATCGATCCCAAGAGATTGCGGGCGCTGCCGACAGCGACGACGTGCATTTCCTGCGCTGGGCCATGACAGGGCTGCGCCTGGCGACCGAACGTCAAACTTCCGCGACTTCCCCTCGCGCCTTTTCCGGCGCGAGCGGCCCGGCCTCATCCAGCAACTCGCTGCTGTCGTGCTTGCGCGCCAGCAGGGAATAGACCGCCGGGGTGACGAAAAGGGTAAAAATCGTGCCGACGCTCATGCCAGCGCCGATGACCATGCCGATCGCGGCGCGGCTGCGGGCGCCGGCGCCCGACGCCACAATCAGCGGGATCATGCCGACCACCATAGCGGCTGTGGTCATCAAGATCGGGCGCAGGCGCACGCCGGCCGCGTGTTCGATCGCCTCGCGGGGGTTGAAGCCTTCGCGGCGCTGCATCTGATTGGCGAAATCGACCATCAGGATGCCGTGTTTCGAGATCAGGCCAATCAATGTCATCAGGCCGATCTGGGTATAGATATTGATCGAGGCGGCGCCGACGACGCCGAGAATGTTGAGCGGCAACAAGGCGCCGAACATCGAGGTCGGCAGGGCGATCAGCACGATGAAGGGATCGCGGAAACTCTCGAACTGCGCCGCGAGCACCAGATAGATCACGATCAGCGAGAACACGAAGGCGAGCGCGAGGGTGTCGCCCTCCTGGACGAATTGCCGGCTCTCACCCTGGAAATCATACGAATAGCCCTCGGGTAAAATCTCTTTCGCCTTGCGTTCGAGAAAGCCCAGAGCCTCGCCGAGCGTGTGGCCGGGGAAAGGCACGCCGGACAGCGTCGCGGCATTGAGCTGCTGGAAGCTCATCAGCGCATTGGGCTGGGTTTTCTGTTCGATGCTCACCACGGTCGAGAGCGGGATCAGCGCGCCGCTCGCCGTGCGCAGCTGGTAGCGCATCAGCCAGTCGGAGGTCAGGCGGAAGTCGCGCGGCGCCTGGGGAATGACCTCATAGGAGCGGCCGTTGAGATTGAAGCGGTTGACGTAATTGCCGCCCAGAAAAGTCGCCAGGGTCGCGCCGATGTCCTGCATGGTGACGCCGAGGCTCGACGCCTTGGCGGCGTCGATCTTCACCTCGAATTGCGGCGTGTCGAATTTCAGATCGCCGTCAGTGAAGATGAAGAGGCCGCTCTTGCGCGCTTCGGCGAGCATTTGATCGAGCACGCCGGCGAGCGTGCGATAGTCGCCGGCGGTGCGGATGACGAATTGCACCGGCGGGCCGCCGGTCGAGCCGGGCAGCGACGGCAAGGCGAAAGCGAAGACCTGGGCGCCGGTCTGATCGGCGAGCAGCGGCTGCAGGCTTTGCAGGATCTGGCTCTGGCTGCGTTTCCGTTCGTCCCACGGTTTGAGCAGCATGCCCGCCATGCCGGTATTGACGCCCTGCGAGCCGTTGATGACGAAGACATGGTCCTTTTCCGGAACCTTGTCGAAGACGTTTTTCTGCAGCCGGCTGGTGACGGTTTCGAGATAATCGAGATTGGCGTATTGCGGCGTCTTGACCATGGTCAACAGCAGACCCTGGTCCTCCTCCGGCGCCAGTTCGCGCGGGGTCGAGACATAGAGCAGGCCGGTGAGCGCCAGCACGCCGACCAGGACGAGAATGGTCAGGGCGCGGAAGTTGAGCGTGCGATGCAGCAGGCGCTCGTAGCGGCGGCGCAGGGACTCGAAGGCGTCGTCCAGAAATTCGACCATGCTGCGCCGGCCCTTGCGCGCCGCCCCCGGCGCGTGGCGCTCATGCGGCTTCAAGAGCTTCGAACACATCATCGGCGACAAGGTCAGCGCGATGAAGCCGGAAACCACGACTGCGCCGGCCAGGGTGAAGGCGAATTCCTTGAACAGGGCGCCGGAAAGGCCGCCGACAAAACCGATCGGCGCATAGACTGCGGCAAGCGTGATCGTCATGCCGACCACCGGCAGAGCGATTTCGCGCGCGCCGAGCATAGCCGCCCGTTTGGGCGAATAGCCTTCCTCGATATGGCGATAGATGTTTTCGACCACGACGATGGCGTCGTCCACCACCAGGCCGATCGCCAGCACGAAAGCGAGCAGGGTCAGGAGATTGATCGAATAGCCGAGCAGCAGCATGAAGATCATGACGCCGATGAGCGACAGCGGAATGGTGACGATCGGAATCAGGGTCGAGCGCAGGTCGCCCAGAAACAGAAAGATCACGACAATGACGATGGCCCCGGCTTCGAGCAGGGTTTTCGCCACTTCATGGATCGAGGCGCGGATGAATTCGGTCGCGTCATAGGCGATGGCGCCCTTGACCCCTGCCGGCAGCGCCGCCTGGATCGAGGGAAAGGCCGCGCGAACGTCCTGGATGACGGTCAGCGGATTGGCGGTCGGCGTCGCGTAAATGCCGATGAACACCGCCTTGAGCCCGTCGAAGACGGCGGAAGAATCGACGCTCTGCGGACCAAGGTCGATGCGGGCGACGTCGCCGAGCTTCACCAGGGCGTCGCCCTTGTTGAAGACGACGAGCTGGGCGAAGGCCTTGGCCGTTTCCAGCGAGGTCAGGGCGTTGATGCTGGTCTGGGTGAAATCGCCTTTGATCTGCCCGGCGGCTGAGGTGAAATTATTCGCGATCAAAGCGTTGCGGATGTCCGCCGCTGTCACCCCGCGCGCCGCCATCCTGTCGGGGTCGAGCCAGATGCGCATGGCGAAATTCTGCCCGCCGATGATCTGGGCGCTGGCCACGCCGTCGATGGTTTGCAGGCGCGGCTGTACGACGCGGGTGATGTAGTCGGTGATCTGGGCGGCGGTCAGCGTGTCCGAATTGAACGACATATAGAGCAGCGCCGTGCCCTGCCCGGTCTGCTTGACCACCACCGGATCGTTGGCTTCTTTCGGCAAAATCTGCTTGACCTGCGCGACCTTGGCCAGCACGTCGGTCATCGCCCGGTCGGCATTGGCGTTGAGGCGCAGGTTGAGCGTCACGGTCGAGACGTTCTGCTGCGAATTGGAGACGAGCGTGTCCACCCCTTCGGCGCTCGCCACCGCCTGTTCGATCGGCGTGGTGATGAAGCCCTTGACGAGGTCGGCGTTGGCGCCTGGATAGGTGGTGGTGATGGTGATCGTCGCCGACGACAGGGCCGGATATTGCCGGATCTGCAATTTGAAGCCGGCCTGCGCGCCGACGAGCAGGATCAGCAGGCTCACCACGACCGAGAGCACCGGCCGGCGGATGAAGAGATCGGTAAAGGCGCCCATCGTCGGCTCGCTTACGGCATGGGCCGGACGGCCGGCGGCGTCATCGCCGCGTCAGGCTCAATGCGCACATGGGCGCCGGGCTGGAGCTTGATCTGCCCCTCGGTGACGACTTTTTCGCCCGGCTCGACGCCGGCGAGCAGCACGATGCGGTCGCCCTGCGCGTCGCCGACCTTGACCGAGCGCCTTTCGACATGGAGCGGGCCGTCGAAACCCTTTTGCTTGTCGTCGGGCCTGACGACAAAGACCGAATCGCCATAGAGCGAAAAGGCGACCGAGGTGCGCGGCGCGGTGACGACGCGGGCCGGCTTGCCGGCCTCGAAATCGACATGGCCAAACATGCCCGGCAGAATCTTCTTGTCGGGATTGGCGAATTCCGCCCGCACCAGAATCGCCCGGGTGGTGGGATCGACCCGCGCGTCGATATTGCTGACCTTGCCCTTGAAGCGCGTCCCGGGGAAGGCGTCGAGCCGCGCCGAAACCTCCTGCCCGATATACAGGTTCGGATAGTCCTGCTCCGGCGCCGGGAAGTCGAGATAGATCGGGTCGAGCCGCTGGAGCGAAACCATCGGGCTGCCCGCTGCGACATATTGGCCGACATCAACTTTGCGGATGCCGAGGCGGCCCGCGAAAGGCGCCGTGATCGTCTTCTGGCCGATCAGCGCCAGGGTCTTGTCCTCCGCGCCTGCGGCCTGGTCGCGCAAGGCTTGCGCGAGATCGAAATTGGCGCGCGCGGCGACGCCGCTCGCCTGAAGCATTTTCTGGCGGTCGAACGCCTGTTGGGCGTTTTTCATCTGCGCCTTGTTGGTGCGCAAATCGGCCTGTTCCGTCGAATCGTCCAGCTTGACCAGAAGCGCGCCCTTTTCGACGTCCTGGCCGTTCTTGAAGGCGATGGCGGCGACGATGCCCGCCACCTGGCTGGAGACGTCGATGCCCGGAACCGACTTGAACGTCCCGATCGCCGACACATGCGGCGCCCAGGTCTCGGCGCGCGCCGCCTCCACCGCCACGCCGGCCGCCGGGCGCGGCATGGCGGCGATCGCCGCGCGCGCGATCTCCGGCTTGATCTGGAAATGGAAGTAATAAACCCCGGCGACGAGCCCGGCGAGCAGGACGAAGACAAGGCCGAAGACGAATTTCCGCATTAGATGAACCGATAGCGCGCGACTGGCCGCGAAAGCCGTCCGGGGCTTGTAACCCTGGCGACGTCGGGAAGCAAATGGTGTCGCCGGCCTCGCGGCGACAGGGCCGCGCGGGCTGGAAAGCAAAACTTCAGACAGTCTGATCATTTTTTATGCAGCCGACCGCATCCAATTGTTCTTCCGCCCGTGACAGGGCGCCTAGCTTAAAGTTTAGGCTGTCAAATCCCGCAACGCGGCATTTAAGCTAGGTCAAAGCGCGGGCGAGCCCGACGATTCAGTCTGTGAAGACCGGATGCGCGGCCGGTTCGCGGGCGCGGCGTGTAAGGTCAGAGTGAAACTTCCAACCAGGCGATCGAGCCGATGAGCGTTCCCTGTTTTGACGAGATGAACAATGGCGCTGGAACGCCGCGCGCCCTTTACAGGCGCATAGCCAAGTGGCTGGAGACGTCGCCGCCCGGGTTGCTGGATTCCCGGCGCCAGCAGGCGGAAATGCTGTTCCGCCGCATCGGCATCACCTTCGCGGTCTATGGCGACAAGGAGGCCGCCGAGCGCCTCATACCCTTCGACCTTATTCCCCGTCTGCTCGGGCACGACGAATGGCGGCGGCTCGAAGCCGGCCTGATCCAGCGCGTCAAGGTGCTGAACATGTTCCTGACCGACGTCTATGGCGCGCAGGAAATCATCCGCGCCGGCGTGGTTCCGGCGGACCTGGTGTTCCGCAACGAGTGCTACCGTCCGGAAATGCAGGGCCGGCGCGTTCCCCACGATATCTGGACCCATATAGCGGGGATCGACATCGTCCGCGTGGACGATCACGATTTTTACGTCCTCGAGGATAATTGCCGCACGCCGTCGGGCGTTTCCTACATGCTGGAGAACCGCGAGATGATGATCCGGCTAGCGCCAGATCTGTTCGCGGATCATCGGGTCATGCCGGTCGAGAATTATCCCGACGCTTTGCTCGCGACCTTGCGCTCGGTCGCCCCGCCGAACTGCGCGAGCGAGCCGAATATCGTGGTGCTCACGCCGGGCCAGTTCAATTCCGCCTATTACGAACATTCCTTCCTGGCCGACAAGCTCGGCGTCGAACTGGTCGAGGGCCGCGACCTCGTTGTCAAGGACGACGTCGTATTCATGCGCACCACCGAGGGCCACAAGCGCGTGGACGTCATCTACCGGCGAGTAGACGACGATTTCATCGATCCGCTCGTTTTCAAGGAGGATTCGGTGCTCGGCGCCGCCGGCCTGATGGGCGCATATATCGGCGGCAATGTCACGCTGGCCAACGCCGTCGGGGCAGGCGTGGCCGACGACAAGGCGATCTACACCTATATGCCGGAGATCACCCGCTTCTATCTCGGCGAGGAGCCGAAACTGAAGAACGTTTCGACCTGGCGCTGCCGCGAGCCCGAGGCGCTGAAATATGTGCTCGACCACCTTCCCGAACTCGTGGTCAAGGAAGTCAACGGCTCCGGGGGATATGGCATGCTGGTCGGGCCCCACGCGACCAAGGAGCAGATCGAGACCTTCCGCAAGAAACTCGAGACGGCGCCGGACGGTTTCATCGCCCAGCCGACCCTGTCGCTGTCCACCTGCCCCACCGCGGTCGCCAATGGCGTCGCGCCGCGCCATGTCGATCTGCGCCCCTTCGTGCTGTCCGGCTCGGACGGCGTCCGGGTCGTGCCCGGCGGCCTCACCCGCGTCGCTCTGAAAGAGGGTTCGCTGGTGGTCAATTCGAGCCAGGGCGGCGGCACCAAGGACACCTGGGTGTTGGAGACCGACGCCGCCGCGCCCTGACTCTCGCCGTTTGCCGCCACCATACGGCGGACCGGCCTATGCCTTTCCGCCCGAAGCTTTTCTCGCTAAGGTCGCCCATGCTTTCCCGCACCGCCGACAATCTCTTCTGGGTCTCGCGCTATCTTGAGCGCGCGGACTTCCTCGCCCGCCTGATCGAAGCCTCCAGCCGCATCGCGGCCCTGCCCAAGGCCTATGCCATGGCGCAGGACGAATGGCAGAGCGTGCTGATCGCCTCCGGAGCCGACGAAACCTTCTATGACTATTTCGAGACGCCGGACGAGGCCAATGTCATCGCCTATCTGGCCTTCGACGAGCGCAACCAGTCGAGCATCCGCAACTGCATCGAATTCGGCCGCACCAACGCCCGCGCCGTGCGCACGGCGCTGACCACGGAAATGTGGGAGGGCATCAACAGCGCTTGGCTGGAGCTGAAAAAATTCGAGGCCGTCCACAAGGAACTCGGCCGGATCGACCGCGAGGAGCTGTCCAAGTTTCTCGACTACGTCAAGAAGACGTCGAGTCTCTATGACGGCTCGGGCTACCGCACCATGCTGCGTAACGACGCCTATTATTTCTCCCGGCTCGGCGTCTATATCGAGCGCGCCGATAATACCGCTCGCGTGCTCGACGTGAAATATCACGTCCTCCTGCCCGAGCAGGAAGCCGTGGGCGGTTCGGTCGATTATTTCCAATGGGCCGCGATCCTGCGCTCGGTTTCGGCGCTCACCGCCTATCATTGGGTCTATCGCGAGAGCATCAAGCCGTGGAACGTCGCCGACCTTCTGATCCTGCGCTTGGAAATGCCGCGTTCGCTTCTGTCCTGCTATGATAATATCGTGCGCTTCCTCGACGCCATCGCCAACCAATATGGCATCCAGGGCGCGTCCCAGCGCCACGCCCGCAACATGAGGCGCCGGCTGGAGAGCGCCTCGATCAAGGAAGTCTTCCAGTCCGGGCTGCACGAATTCGTGGACGCCTTCGTCACCGACAACAACCGGCTCGGCGCGGAAATCACCGAGCAATATCTGATTGGATAAATTCGCACGTTCAGTCCCGGGGAAAGCTCCGCTCCATGCGCGCCTCTGTTCAGTTCCAGCTCCAGATTACCTACGCCGAGCCGGTTCGCGCGTTGAACCAGGTCTTTCGCCTCAAGCCCCGCAGCTACGACACCCAGGATATCAGGGACTGGGTGGTCGACGTGCAGCCGGACGCGACCCTGCGCCGCAGCAAGGACGCTTTCGGCAATGTCGTCCACAGTTGCTCGCACAACGGCCCGCTCGACAGGCTGACGGTGACGGCGGAAGGGCTGGTTGAAACATATGATGCGGCCGGAGTCGTGCGCGGACTGGTCGAGCGGCTTCCGCTCGACGTGTTCCGGCGCGACACGGCGGCGACCCACGCCGACAAGCAATTGACCGCTTTCGCCATCGACGCTTTGGCGCATGAAACCGACCCGCTCGGCCAGATGCATCTTCTGATGGGGGAACTCCACAAGACTTTGGCCTTCGCCCCGGGCGAGACGGATTGGCCGCGCCCGGCGGCGGAAGTCTTCGCCGCGCGCGCTGGCTCGGCCCGAGAGCTGGCCCAGGTTTTCGTCGCCGCGGCGCGCAGCCTCGACGTTCCCGCACGTTTCATTTCCGGCTTGTTTCTCGGCGCCGACGGAGCCGACGGCGCGGGCGCATATCACGCCTGGGCGGAGGTTCATGTCGAACCGATCGGCTGGATCAGCTTCGACCCCGCGCTAGGGTTTTGCCCGCGCGACGAACATCTGCGCGTCGCCCAAGGACTCGATTTCAGCGGCGCGGCGCCGCGCCGCGCCGCGTGCTTCAACAGCGCGCCTGAAGAAGCGATCGCCACTTTGACGGTGGACATCGGCCGGCAAGCCAGCTGGCAGATTCAGCAATAGATTTCCGCCGAAGGCCGCCGACGGCCTGACCGGCGTGGCCCGGAGCGCCGTAAGAGCATGATGCGGACATGCTCAAACGCCGCTCGCCCAGCCGAAAGCAATTTGTTTTTGAATGCGGCCACATTTTGGGCGCCAAGCAGGAATTGATTGGCGCGCCAACGAAATTCTGCTTAGATTCATCATTTGTTTCGCAGCGTTTTGTCTGGATGCGGGCGACTGCTTTTCGGGAATCCAGTACAGGGGGCAAGTCATGGACGCGATCGACCGCAAGATCCTGACCGTGCTCCAGGAAGACGCGAATATCGCCGTCGCCGATCTCGCCCGCGCCGTCGGCCTGTCGCCGACGCCATGCTGGAAGCGGGTGCAAAAGCTCGAAAAATCGGGCGTCATCACCGGTCGGGTCGCCCTCGTCGATCCGCAGAAGATCGGCCTCGGCCTCACCGTCTTTGTCTCGATCGAAACCGAGGACCATTCGCAAGGCTGGCTGGCGCGCTTCGCGCAGGCGGTCTCCGCCATGCCCGAGGTGATGGACATTTACCGCATGGCGGGCGACGTCGATTATCTTCTGCGGGTGGTGGTCGCCGACACCGCCGCCTATGACGCCTTCTACCAGCGGCTTATCGCGGCGGCGCCGCTCAAAAAGGTCACCTCGCGCTTCGCCATGGAAAGGATCAAGGCCAGCTCGGCCTATCGCGTGCCGGAACCGGCGAGCCCGCGCTGAAATTGAGCTGAATCAATTACGCGGGTCAGTGAATTTGCTATCCAGCCCTCCGGAATAAGTGGGGCGAAAACGCCAAGACCGTGAAATCGGCGGAAGATCGATAATCGGCGACAAGACCCAGAAAGCGGCGAAAGACTGCGACGGGCGGCAGAAGCGCGTTCCATTCTCTGAAATGACGATAAGTCCGGAAAATTCATCAATTTCGGACAAGCGGCTTGACGCAGCACGCGACTGGCTGGAGAGATGGATCCGGTTTGAGGCGGGGGGAGACATGAGCGTCGCCAAGGTGAGCGGTCGTCTGTGGGAAGATTTCATTTCCCGGGACGTTCCTGCCGGGCATGACACGATCTGGGGATGGGCGGCGAAATGGTCGCCGCAGGATCTTCCCCAGGGTCCCGATCTGAAGACCGCTTTCGCCGAGGAGATCGGCGTGCTGATGCGGCTCAGCGCGGCGAACGGCTGTTCGGTCGTATCTGTCCCGGCGCCTGCTGCGCTTCGCGCGATCGGCGCCGAGCAGATTCCCGCCTTTGAAACGTCCCTTCTCTATATGATGTCGCGCACTTAAGCGCGGCGTCGATTGCGGCGTCCGGGAGGAAACCGCCAACTCAATGCCGGCCCCTCGGGGCCGGCGATTTTATTTTCCCCGCCCCACGCTTTCGGCGAATGCCCAAGCAAACAAAGACCTTACGCGGGGGCGAGGGCATCGGCTGCTCCCGCGCGAGGCTTGCTGGCCAGGAGCAGCGCGCCCGCGCAGACCACGGGGACGAGGCCAAGCCACGAGCCGAGGCTGAACATCAGCGCGGCCACCGCCCAGAAGATCGACAGGCCATGTTCGACGAGGCCGACGATCTTGTTCTGGGCGTGGGTCTTGATGAGGTCGCCGCGCCGGTTCTTCAGCGGTTTCCAGAAATTCAAGGTCGCGGTCGAAGCCGCCGCGGCAGCGGCGCAAAGCAGGGTCACGAGGCCGATGCGCGGCGACGCCCAGGCGACCCCGGCGAGCGGCAAAACCAGCAGAATCGCGACCGGCGCCGCGACCGCCTCCAGCTTGCGGCGCAGGATTTCGCCCGGCGCGACCGGCGCGGTGGCGATCATTTCGGACGCCTCCTCGCTCGAGGAGGCGAGAAAGGCGAGCGCGGCCGAAAGCTGCGCCCCGATCGCGACCAGGGCCGGCGAAACCGACAGAGCGATGGAGCCGTTCGGGCCGAGGCTTTTCCAGATGATCAAGGCGACCGGCAGGGTGTAGAGCGATTGCAGCAGCACTTGCGACAGCAGATAGGGGTCGCGAGCGAGCAGGCGCCATTCCTTGCGGCGCAGGGCGGCGGCGCGAATGCAGTTGAAAGGCGCGTCGCGCCCGGCGCGATGCGACCTGCCCTCCCCCGCCGCAATCAGCGCGCCGCGCGCGAAAGAAGGACCGAGCGCCGCGATCGACAGCAGGAAAACGCTCAAGCCGAGGGCGAGCCAGAGCGCAAGCGCGACCGGCTCGGCCGCGGCCGCCCGCGCCGGCAGCCAGATCGGGCCATGGGGGTCGAACCAGCTTCCCGGCTTCGGATGGACCATGGCCGCATGCAGCTCCGCCTGACTTTTCGCCGGAAGAAAGTTGAATATCTGGGCGCAGACGACGAACCAGGCGCCGACCAGCGTCGCCACGACCTGGGACGCCGAGCGGGTCCGCCTGGCGCCGAGCAGGCGGAACAGGCCGAGCGTCGCGGCGAAGCTCAAGCCGGTGACCGCCAGCACCGAAGCGGCGAGCGCGGGATAGATCGCCAGCCAGCGCGGGCCGCCGAACAGCGCCGCCATATTGGCGAGCGGCAGGAGAAACATGCCGATGCCGCCGAAATTCTCGATGGCGACCGCCGTGGCGCGCGAGGCGAGGATTTTGCACGGCGGCAACGGCGCCGACAGCAGAAGGTCGAGATCGCCGCGCGAATAGAGCGCCCGCGTCGCGCCGGTCAGGCCCTGCGACATCAGCCAGGGTAAGACGACGACGAAGCCCATGCCAAGGAGCGGGATCGCGCCCTCTTTCGAAGCCGCCGCCAGCAAGACCTTGGCGAAAGGCGCCGCGACGAGGTGGAGGACGGCAAGAGCGAGGCCGACCAGGATCAGGGCCTTGGCCGTGGATTTGGCGCGCAGAAAAGCGCACAGCCGGCGCCAGGACAGGACGAGGTCGTGGCGAACGAGGCGCGCGAGCGAAAGCGAGCCTGCTCCGCGAGCGGTCGGCGCATGCGCAACCAAGGCCGTCACGCGGCTTCTCCGCGCGCGGTGAGATCGAGGAAGACATCTTCCAGATTGGCGGCGCCCGCGCTCATGGCGCATAATTGGCGCAGGCTTCCCTCCGCGATCAACCGGCCATGGGCGATGATCCCGATGCGGTCGGCGAGTTTTTCCGCGACTTCGAGAATATGGGTGGTCAGCACCACCGCCACGCCTTGGCGGGTCTGCTCGGCGAGCATGTTCTTGACGAGGCGCGCGGCCCCGGCGTCGAGGCCGGTCAGCGGTTCGTCCAGCATCAGCAGGCGCGGCCCATGGATCAGCGCGCCCGCCAGCGCCACTTTCTGGCGCATGCCGCGCGAAAAACCCTCGCAACGCTGGTTGCGCTGCTCCCACAGCCCGAGCCGGTGCAAGAGTTCTTCCGCGCGCGCCGCGCCGGCGGCGCAATCGAGGCCCCACAGGCCGGCGACGAATTCGAGATATTCCAGCGGCGCCAGCTTGTCATAGAGCAAGGGTTCATCCGGCAGCCAGGCGGTGAGCGCCTTGGCGGCGATCGGATTTTTCCGCGCGTCGATCCCGCAGATCGAGATTTCGCCCTCGTCGGGCTGGAGCAGGCCCGCGACCATGCGCAAGGTCGTGGTCTTGCCGGCGCCATTGGCGCCAAGCAAGGCATAGAATTCGCCAGGACGGATGGTCAGGTCGAGCCCATCCACCGCGACCTTGCCCGAAGACCCGCCGAAGGATTTTTTCAGGGCGCGCAGACGCAGGGCGTCGGGGTTTGCGGATTTGGAAATGTCGGCCATGGGAGGCGCCCGTTTGATCGGATTGCGCAATCTAGGTCGGCGCCCCTTTCCGCGGCGTTAAGGCGCTCGTAACATATGTTAAACATATGCCATACTGGCGGCAACGAGGCTCCCGATGCGCAAGATTTCCATTTTCCGCAACAACCGCAATCAGGCTGTCCGCCTGCCCAAGGATTTCGAATTCCCCGGCGTGACCGAACTGACGATTGAGAAGCGCGGCGACGCCCTGTTATTGCGGCCGGTCCGGCCGAGCTGGAGCTCCTTTGCCAACGAGCCGCGCGCGGACGCCGATTTCCTGCGCGAACGGCCGGCGCTGATCGAAGGAGGCCGGATCTCGCTTGACGACGACGGCAAGCAATGACCGCCGTCTATATGCTCGACACCAATATCTGCTCGTTCGTCATGCGCGAAAGGCCGCGCGCCGTGCTGGACCGCCTGCAGGCGGCTGTGGAGCGGCAGGACAGCATCGTGATTTCGGTGGTCACTTATTACGAAATGCTGCTGGGAACGATCGGCCGCAACGCCTCGCCGCGTCACGCGGCGCTGGTCGAGAGTTTTGTCGCGCGCCTCTCCGACATCTTGCCTTGGGACCGCAGCGCGGCGGAAGAAGCCATGCTCATTCGCAAGCAGCTTGCGGAAAAAGGAACCCCGATCGGCCCCAACGACACGATGATCGCCGGCCACGCGCTTGCCGCCGGCGGCGTGCTGGTCACCAATAACATTCGGGAATTCGCAACGGTTGAAAACCTGCTCGTCGAAGATTGGGCAATCCGCCCCTGACCATGGCTTTGTCTATCGGCGCATCCCAATGCTCACGGCAGCGCTTCGCATCCAGCCGCAAGCAAAGCGGCGGCAGTCTGGTCAAATTCAGCAGGCGATCGCGTCGGGTCGTCTTCGCTGCCGCTCGGGATAAAAATAATGGTCCCTGCTCGGGCGCGCGTCAGCAAAACGCGATATGCATTCAACCGGAATCGGCGCTTTTCCGGATCGCGCAGTTTCTGCCAACGCGGCGCCTGCATTCGGCGCGGCGCAAAGGCGTGGCCATCCCAAATTAAATCGCCTCCCCAACACAGGGCGGCAAAATCGACTTCCAAACCTTGACAGCCATATTCGCTGACGGGCGTTTCCAGGGCGCTGCCGCTACGAAAATCTGAGTAAGGTTTTAGGAACCAATGTCCAATCGGACTAAGTTCGTTGGAGCGAAGGGCCGGGGGAACGCCATCTCCGACTAATCGAACAGCACCCGAACTACACAAGAGTCCGACCGAGCGTTGTCCCCTGCGACGCTCCCGCAACCAGGCGCGGGCCCGTTCCAAATCTCGAGTGAGATAGGTGGGCGGCTCGTCCATTTGATCGGCAAAACCTCGAGCCTGTACGAGATCGCTTTCAAGAAGGGCGGCGACCCAGAAGCCGTGTAAAGGGTTTCGGTAGCTGCGGATCGCATTCGCAAGATGCAAACTGGCGACGCGCCGGCAATCAAGGCTAGCAAAATCAGAATCGCTCGCGAGACCATCGCCACAGACCAATTGGCCGCCATCAATCGCCGCCGGCGCCGCGACGATTTCCCATTTGACGCCATTGCGAATTGAATCCGCGATCGCTTCGGCCCATAGAGGCAATCCGCCCTCGCCGCGGTTAATCTCTTGCCCGGGACCGACCAGGCACACCAAACAGCACCATTCAAGGCGATCGAGAATTTCGAGGAAAAGCGCGGGCTCCGATTTAGCCCGCCCCATCAGCTCCTGGCCGACTTCCGCATTCCAAGCCCGCTGCGCCTCGTCAAACACGATCACATGTTCGGGAGGCTTGGCGCCGTCAGTATGTTCTTTGAGATAACCGAGGAGATTCTGAATGGCGCTATCGGCTTCATATTTTGCCGCCGCCTTCGATTTTTGCCCGCGGCGCGCGCTGTCTGTCGCCAGGGCCTCTGTAAGCACGTGAACCAAGGGGCGGTTGCCCGACAAAAGCGCCGCCGGCCGCTCGCCGCTTCTTAATTTTAGAGCAAGATCCAAACCCAATAAGGTCTTGCCGGCGCCTGGAGCGCCTGTCACGAAACAAACAATTTTCCGACGAAGGGTTTCAGCCCCGCTTACAATATCGCGCAGCGCCTGAGCTGCCGCTTGCAATTCTTCGTCGGCCGCATCGCCTCTTCCAATATCGGCGATTGCATGGCCCTGGTAGAGCGCCTGTGCAGCTTCGACAATTGTTGGCGTGGGGCGATAAGCGGAAGCGTCAAAACCCACGCCATCGAGCGGCAGAGCGTCAAAATCGCTCTGCGCCGCGACTAGTCGGAAGGCGTCGATCAGCGTCTCCCTATTGGCGAAAAGAATATTCGCAACTCCGTCGCATAATTGCAGAGATTGAGAAACCTGCGGCGCGCAATCAGCACATAAAATAGGGACAATCAGTCTCGATTGGCTTGCTTCGTGAAAATCCTTAAGCGAACAAGCGTAACGTTCGAGCTGGGCTTTGTGTGCACCCAGATAAGATTTTTCGCCGATCTTAAATTCGACCACGGCAACGACGCCTGGCGCCAGCACAACCGCATCGAGGCGTTTAGCCAGACGAAAGAGGGACACTTCGAGCGAAATGGACCAGCCATAAACGCCAACGTCCATTTCAGAAAAGGCGTCGTGCAGAATGGCGATTTCCGCCTCCCACGCTCGAATCTGTTCGGCCTGCGCGGAGCTGTGCAGAGCGACATGTCGACTGGAGAGGTGACCAACAATTTCAGCGGTTAGCGTGGTTAAAAACTCTTCGACGGTCGCGCGATAAAAAGAACGTTGCGCATTGGTTTTCGATAGGCTCTCGCCGATTTTAATCTGCTCGCTCATCGAAAGGTTAATCGCATTGCAGCAACATTCCTGCCGCCACATCGGGATAGTTCATGGCGGAAAACCAAGTTAAAGAAACGTTCCGATCAACCGGGACGCCTTCGGCGTCCCGGTTGATCTTAGCCCCTCACACCCCCACTGGCCGGCGCAGATCGAGCGTGTTCGGGAAATCGCTGGTGGCTTCCTCCGCCGGAAGCCAGATGCGGCCGGGGGTGTGGCCGTGGTCCTGGAAGCGTGCGAGGCGGCGCGCTTCGGCCTCGTAGGAATTGACCGGGAAGGTCTCGTAATTGCGTCCGCCCGGATGGGCCGAATAATAGACGCAACCGCCGAGCGACCTTTTGCTCCATTTGTCGATAATGTCGAAGGTCAGCGGCACATGCGGCCAGACGGTCGGATGATAGCCGGCATAGGGCTGCCACGCCTTGTAGCGCACGCCCGCCACCGCCTCGCCGCGTTTTCCCGTCGAGCCGAGCGGTATCCGCCGCCCATTGCAGGTCACGATATGGCGGGCCTCATTGAAACCCTCGACCCGCGCCTGCAGACGCTCGACCGACGAATCGACGAAGCGCACCGTGCCGCCTGGCGAGCCCTCCTCGCCCATGACATGCCACGGCTCAAGCGCCTGGCGGATTTCGAGCTTCACGCCCGAATGTTCGACCTGGCCGTAGAAGGGGAAGCGGAACTCATATTGCGCGCGATACCATTCGCGATCGAAAGCGTAGCCGGCGCGGCTCAAATCGTCGAGCACGTCCAGAAAATCCTCCCAGACGTAATGCGGCAGCATGAAACGGTCGTGCAGGCTGGTGCCCCAGCGCGACAGTTCGCCCTCCTGCGGCTCACGCCAGAACCAGGCGACGAGCGCACGCAAAAGGAGTTGCTGCGCCAGCGACATGCGCGCGTCGGGCGGCATTTCGAAGGAGCGGAACTCGACGAGGCCGAGCCGCCCGGTCGGGCCTTCCGGCGAATAGAGCTTGTCGATGCAGATTTCGGCGCGATGGGTGTTGCCGGTGACGTCCGTGAGCAGATTGCGATAGAGCCGGTCCACCAGCCACGGCGGGACATAGCCCTCGCCCGGACGCGGCGTATTGGCGAGCGCGATCTCCATCTCATAGAGCGCGTCGTGGCGCGCCTCGTCGATGCGCGGCGATTGCGATGTCGGACCAATGAACAGGCCGGAAAAAAGGTAGGACAGCGACGGGTGGCGCTGCCAGTAGGTCACCAGGCTTTTCAACAGGTCCGGACGCCGCAGGAAGGGGGAATCGTTGGGCGTGGCCCCGCCGATGACGACATGATTGCCGCCGCCGGTGCCGACATGGCGCCCGTCGATCATGAATTTTTCCGTGCCGAGCCGCGACAGCCGCGCCTCTTCGTAAAGGGTCGTGCTGATGTGGACGAGATCGTCCCAATTGTCGGCGGGATGGACATTGACCTCGATCACGCCGGGGTCGGGCGCGACCCGGATCACCTGCATCCGCCAGTCGAGCGGCGGCGGATAGCCCTCGATATGGACCGGCAGGCCGAGGTCGCGCGCGGTCTCCTCGACCGCCGCGAGCAGCTCCAGATAATCCTCGAGGTAACCGACCGGCGGCATGAACACATGCAGGCGCCCGTTGCGCGGCTCGATCGCCAGCGCCGTGCGCACCTGCGACGAATAGCCGAGCAATTGCTGGTCCCACAATTGCTGATCGCGCGTGACGGCGCCGCGGCGATATTTCTGGGCGATGGCCTCCGCCTTGGGCAGCGGCATGCGCGGCTCGGTCGGGTCCTGTTCCACGATGAAGGGATAGGCGCTCGGCGCCACATAGGGCATCGAGGAGAGCGGCAGGCGGAACCCGATCGGCGAATCGCCGGGGGTGAGGAAGATCGCGCCGCGCCGCAGCGGCCATTTCTGGCTGATCCAGCTGCGGGTCTGGGTCTGGGCGTTCCAGCGCTGCACCGGCAGGACGAAGCCGGTCGGCACGTTGAGGCCCTGGCTGAACACACGGGCGAAACGGGCGCGCTCTTCCGGCTCGGCGAGCTTGCTGTCGCCGGGCGTGACATTCACCGGCAGTTCCGATTCCTTCAACAGCCAATGCGCTGGGTCCTCATAGGCCGGAACGACATAATCTTCTGGAATCATGAGCTTTTCTGCGACCGTGACGCAGAACGCGCGCGCCTGTTCCGGCGTGGTCGGCTTCGACGGATTTTCGCGCGCGATCAGATTGACGTCGCGCCAGATCGGCTCGCCGTCCTTGCGCCAATAGATCGAGAAGGTCCAGCGCGGCAGGCTTTCGCCCGGATACCATTTGCCCTGGCCGTAATGCAGAAATCCATTGGGCGCGAATTTTTCGCGCAGGCGGCGGGTGAGGTCGTCGGCGATCGTCCGCTTGGTCGGCCCGACCGCTTCGGTGTTCCATTCCGCCGACTGGTAATCGTCGATCGAGACGAAGGTCGGCTCGCCACCCATGGTCAGGCGCACGTCCTGCGTGCGCAGGTCCGCGTCCACCGTCTTGCCCAAAGCGTCGAGCGCATGCCAGGACTCGTCCGAGAAAGGCGCGGTGACGCGCGGCTTCTCATCAAGCCGTTCGATGGTCATTTCGAAGCCGAAATCGGCGCGGGCGTCGCCCGCGAAAGAGCCTTCGATCGGGGCGGCGGAGGAATAATGCGGGGTTGAGGCGAGCGGCAAATGGCCTTCGCCCGCGAACAGGCCGGACGTCGGATCGAGGCCCACCCAGCCGGCGCCGGGGATATAGACTTCGGCCCAGGCGTGGAGATCGGTGAAATCATGCTCCGTGCCCGAGGGGCCGTCGAGCGATTTCAAGTCGGGCTTGAGCTGGATCAGATAGCCGGAGACGAAACGCGCGGCAAAGCCGAGATGGCGCAGAACCTGGACCAGAAGCCAGCCGGTGTCGCGGCACGATCCCGAGGCGACCCGCAGCGTCTCTTCCGGCGTCTGCACGCCAGGCTCCATGCGCACGAGGTATTTAATCTTATGCTGCAATTCCTGGTTCAACCAGACCAGGAAATCGACCGTGCCCTGCTCCTCACGCGGGATCGTGTCGAGAAAAGCCTGGAGCAGCGGGCCGGCGGGTTCGGCGCCGACGTAAGCCGAAATGTCCTTGCTCAGCGATTCGGCGTAAGTGAAGGGGAATTTCTGGGCATATTCCTCGATGAAGAAGTCGAACGGATTATAGACCGCCATTTCGGCGAGCAGATCGACGGTGATCGAAAATTCCTCGGTCAGCTCGGGAAAGACGAGCCGCGCCAGATAATTGCCGTGGGGGTCCTGCTGCCAGTTGATGAAATGGTTCGCGGGCTCGATCTTCAGTGAATAGGCCAGGACCGGCGTACGGCAATGCGGCGCCGGCCGCAGGCGAACGATCTGCGGCCCCAGCGATACCGGATGATCATAGGAATAGCGGGTGGAATGGTGAAGTTTCGCGAGGATGGCCATTGCGGCATGAGCCTTTCTTGGCGGCGACTGTGCAATTTATGAGGACTAAAGCGCAGGCCTGTCACGTCTGAAAAGAAGGCTTTCGGTCATGTTGACGAGCGAGCTGGCTGAAATTTAGGCGCCGTGAGTCCCCTCGCAGCCTGGTCCGTCGTTCTACCAGCGCCCAATACGGGGGCGGCCGCCAGGGTTTGATGGCGCGACGAACGAAGCATCGCGCTCAGTCAGGGCCTGGCGTCTCTGAGGGCCGCCCGCCGCCGCGCCGGAAACTCGGCAGAAGTTTCCGGCATTCTGGTTACGAGGGAAAATCAGCGCGACGCGCTTTCTCCTCACGCCGTCGAGCCCGCCGCCTGTCCGAGGGCCGCCTGGGCGGCGGCGAGGCGGGCGATCGGCACGCGATAGGGCGAGCAGGACACGTAATCGAGCCCCGTCTTCTCGCAGAAAGCGATGGAGGATGCGTCGCCGCCATGCTCGCCGCAAATGCCGAGCTTGATCTTTTCGCGCGTCTTCCTGCCGCGCTCCGCCGCCAGCGCCACCAGCTCGCCGACGCCCTCCTGATCGAGCGTCACGAAGGGATCATGCGCGAGAATGCCCTTCTGGACATAGGCGCCAAGGAAGGAGCCCGCGTCGTCGCGCGAAATGCCGAGCGTCGTCTGGGTCAGATCGTTGGTGCCGAAGGAGAAGAATTCCGCCGTCTCCGCGATCTCGCCGGCGCGCAAAGCCGCGCGCGGCAATTCGATCATCGTGCCGACGATATAAGGAATCGTCACGCCGGTCTCTTTCGCCACCGCTTCCGCCATGGCGTCGATACGCGCCTTGACGAGATCGAGTTCGCGCTTGGAGAAGACCAGCGGCACCATGATTTCCGGCGTCACGTTCTCGCCGGTCTTCTTCTGCGCGGCGACGGCGCCTTCGAAGATGGCGCGGGCCTGCATTTCCGCGATTTCCGGGAAGGCGACGGCGAGACGCACGCCCCGGAAGCCGAGCATCGGGTTGAACTCGTGCAATTCGTCGGCGCGGCGCTTGAGCTTATCGGGGCTCGCGCCGATCGCGGCGGCGACTTCGGCGATTTCCTCCGCCGTATGGGGCAGGAACTCGTGCAGCGGCGGATCGAGCAGGCGGATAGTCACCGGCAGGCCGTGCATGATCTCGAACAAGGCCGCGAAATCCTCGCGCTGCATCGGCAGGATCTTGGCCAGAGCGGCGCGGCGTCCCTCCTCGTCGTCGGCGAGAATCATCTCGCGCACCGCGATGATGCGGTCATTGTCGAAGAACATGTGCTCGGTGCGGCAGAGGCCGATGCCCTCGGCGCCGAATTTGCGCGCGATGCGCGCATCGTTCGGGGTGTCGGCGTTGGTGCGCACCTTCATCCGGCGCACGGAATCGGCCCAGCCCATCAGCACGGCGAAATCGCCGGAAAGCTCCGGCTGCAACATGGGAACAGCGCCGTCCATCACCTGTCCGGTCGCGCCGTCGATGGTGATGACCTCGCCCTTGGCGAAGGTGCGGCCCATCGCGGTCATGGTCTGCGACGCATAATCGACCCGCACCGTTCCCGCGCCCGAAACGCAGGGCTTGCCCATGCCGCGCGCGACCACCGCCGCATGCGAGGTCATGCCGCCGCGCGTGGTGAGGATGCCCTCCGCCGCATGCATGCCGTGGATGTCTTCCGGCGAGGTTTCGACGCGCACCAGAATCACCTTGTGGCCGGCGGCCTTGAGCGCCTCCGCTTCGTCCGACGAGAACACGATCTCGCCGCTCGCCGCCCCGGGCGAAGCCGGCAGGCCGGTCGCCACAATCTTCCGCTCGGCCTTGGGGTCGAGGGTCGGATGCAGCAATTGGTCGAGCGAAGCGGGCTCGATTCGGGCGATCGCCTCCGGTTTGGTGATCAGGCCCTCACTGGCCATTTCGACCGCGACCCGCAACGCGGCGCGGGCGGTGCGCTTGCCGTTGCGGGTCTGCAGCATCCAGAATTTTCCGCGCTCGACGGTGAATTCCATGTCCTGCATGTCGCGATAATGCGTTTCCAGCAATTTGGTCGCGCGGACGAATTCGGCGAACACTTCCGGCATCGCCTGTTCCAGCGAGGGCTTGTCGGACTTCGCGGCGATTCGCGCGGCCTCGGTGATGTTCTGCGGCGTGCGGATGCCGGCCACCACGTCCTCACCCTGGGCGTTGATCAGGAACTCGCCATAAAGCGCGTTCTCGCCGGTCGCGGGATTGCGGGTGAAGGCGACGCCGGTCGCCGACGTCTCGCCCATATTCCCGAATACCATGGCCTGGACGTTGACCGCCGTGCCCCAGCTTTCCGGAATGTCGTGAAGGCGGCGGTAGGTAATCGCGCGCTGGTTCATCCAGGACGAGAAAACCGCGCCGATCGCGCCCCAGAGCTGCTCCTTGGGGTCCTGCGGGAAAGGCTTCTCGGTTTCGCGCAGCACCGCCTCCTTGTAGCTGGCGACGATCTTGCGCCAGTCCTCGGCCTTCAGCTCGGTGTCCTGCTGATAGCCCTTCTGGTCCTTGTAGACCTCGAGAATCTCCTCGAAATTATGGTGCTCCACGTCGAGCACCACATTCGAATACATCTGAATGAAGCGGCGGTAGGAATCCCAGGCGAAGCGCTCGTCCCCGGCCGATTTGGCGACCGCGTCGACGGTGACGTCGTTGAGGCCGAGGTTGAGCACGGTGTCCATCATGCCCGGCATCGAGGCCCGCGCGCCCGAGCGCACCGAGACCAGCAGCGGATTTGCCGGATCGCCGAAGGCATGGCCGGCGAGCGCCCCGACATGGCGCAGCGCCGCCTCGACCTGCTCGGCGAGCTCCGGCGGATAGGCATGGCCATTGGCGTAATAATAGGCGCAGACTTCAGTCGAAATGGTGAAGCCCGGCGGCACGGGCAGGCCGAGATTGGCCATCTCGGCCAAATTGGCGCCTTTGCCGCCAAGCAAATTCTTCATTGCGCTGGCGCCTTCCGCCTTGCCGTCGCCGAAAGAATAGACCCATTTCGCCATTATGGATTTCCTCACGCCGTCAGATTTTCGTCCGACGCATCCGTTAGAGTGTGCGGGAGCTTGTAAGAGGCTTTCGGCCTTTATCACCTTGGGGCGCCAAAAGCCAATCGCCGCGGGCAAAAACAAAAGGCTTTAGGATGAACAAAACGTCAGGGCCGAAGTTTCAGCCCCAGCGCGATCCAGCTCGCGCCATAGAACACCAGATCGATCCCGAATAAAACGCCGAGCACGACCATGGTGTTGCCCGGCCAGCCGGCGAGAATCAGGACGCCGAGCAGCGTCGTGATCGCGCCCGCGAAGATGACGAATGCCTTCGGCCCCGCCGGCAGCTTGAAGCCGAGCCAGATGCGCACGACGCCCGCGAGCAGGAATCCGACGCCGACCACGGCGGTCAAAACCGCGGCGGCGACTGTGGGGCGCGCCAGAGCGAAGGCGCCGAACACCAGATAGAACAGGCCGCTCATGACCCACAGGAAGAAGGACGGCCAATCGCGGGTGTTGAAGCCCATGACGATTTCGAAGCCGCCGGCCAGGATCAGCATGAAGGCCACGAACAGGACGACGGCCGCGGTCGAGACCTCCGCCATGGCCAGCGCCGCGACGCCGAAGACGAGGCAGAGCGCGCCATAGGCGACGAACCAGCCCCAGCGCGAGCGCAGGCGCTCGATCGCTCCGCCTAAAGAATGACGCGGATCAAATCCCGGCATGCCCATGCTCATGGCCGCCTCCTATGGAAAAACATTCGCTTTGGCGCCTGAACGCGGCGCAGATGAAAGCCGCAGGCGGCGTGGCCGTCAAGAGATTTGCCTGTTAAGCCGACCATCGGCGCCGAATCGCGCCGCCCCGTCCAACGGCCGGTCAACAAAATTCCTTGGTGCAATTGCCCCCCGGTCGCTCAACGTGTAAAGCACGCTTTCGCGCTTCTATTCATGGGGGAGCGAATATTGATTGAGTGCGCCGTGAACAATAATTCGACGACCCCTGTTCTCGACCTTGTCAAAGTCCCAGCCGACTTGCGTCAGTTGCCGGAATCCGACTTGCGCGCCCTCGCGGAAGACGTTCGGCGAGCGACCATCGACGCGGTTTCCGTCACCGGCGGCCATCTTGGTTCTAGCCTCGGCGTGGTCGAATTGACCGTCGCGCTCCATTACGTCTTCGATACGCCGAAGGATCGGATCATTTGGGACGTCGGCCACCAGGCCTATCCGCACAAGATCCTCACCAGCCGCCGCGACCGCATCAAGACCCTGCGCCAGGGCGGAGGCCTGTCCGGTTTCACGAAACGCGCGGAAAGCGAATATGATCCTTTCGGCGCCGCGCATTCCTCGACCTCGATTTCGGCCGGCCTCGGCATGGCGGTCGCCCGCAGCCTTTCGGGCGGCGACAATAAAGTGATCGCGGTCATCGGCGACGGCTCGCTGTCGGCGGGCATGGCCTATGAGGCGATGAACAACGCCGGGGCCTCGCATTCGCGCCTCATCGTCATCCTCAACGACAACGACATGTCGATCGCGCCGCCGGTCGGCGCCATGTCGGCCTATCTCGCCCGCCTGTCCTCGGGCCGCACCTATCTCAAGCTGCGCGACGCCGGCAAGACCATCGCCCGCCATTTGCCGAAAACCGTCGAAACCGCGATCACCCGCGCGGTGGAACACGCCCGCACCTATGTCACCGGCGGCACTTTGTTCGAGGAGTTGGGCTTCTATTACGTCGGCCCGATCGACGGTCATAATCTCGACCATCTCCTGCCGGTGCTGAAAAATGTCCGCGACGCCGATGTCGGCGGCCCGGTGCTGATCCATGTCGTGACCCAGAAGGGCAAGGGCTACGCCCCCGCCGAAGCCGCCAAGGACAAATATCACGGCGTCAACAAATTCGACGTGGTGACCGGCGCCCAGGTCAAGCCGAAGGCCAACGCCCCGGCCTATACGAAAGTGTTCGGCGAGGCTTTGGTCAAGGAAGGCGAGAAGGACGACAAGATCGTCGCCATCACCGCCGCCATGCCCTCGGGCACCGGCGTGGACCTGTTCCAGCAGATTTTCCCGAAGCGCACCTTCGACGTCGGCATCGCCGAACAGCATGCCGTCACCTTCGCCGCCGGCCTCGCCACGGAGGGCTACAAGCCTTTTTGCGCGATCTATTCGACCTTCCTGCAGCGCGGCTATGACCAGGTCGTCCACGACGTCGCGATCCAGAATCTGCCCGTGCGCTTCGCCCTAGACCGCGCCGGCCTTGTCGGCGCCGACGGCGCGACCCATGCCGGCTCGTTCGACGTGGCTTATCTCGGAATCCTGCCCAATATGGTGGTGATGGCCGCGGCCGACGAGGCGGAGCTGGTCCATATGGTCGCGACCGCCGCCGCTTACGACAAGGGCCCGATCGCCTTCCGCTATCCGCGCGGCGACGGCGTCGGGGTCGAACTGCCGCAGGAGGGCCAACCGCTCGAAATCGGCAAGGGCCGCGTCATCCGCCAGGGCGACAAGGTCGCGATCCTGTCGCTCGGCACGCGCCTCGCCGAGGCGCTCTACGCCGCCGAAACGCTTGCGGCGCAGGGTATTTCAGCCACGGTGGCCGATGCGCGCTTCGCCAAGCCGCTCGATGTCGAACTTATCCGCAAGCTCGCCAGCGAGCATGAGGCGCTCATCACCATCGAGGAGGGCTCGATCGGCGGCTTCGGCTCCTTCGTCGCGCAGCAATTGGCCGAGGACGGCCTGTTCGACCGCGGCTTGCGCTTCCGCGCCATGGTGCTGCCCGACGCCTTCATCGACCAGGACAAGCCCGACGCGATGTACGCCAGGGCCGGCCTCGACGCCAACGGCATCGTCGCCAAGGTCTTCGAGGCCCTCGGCCGCCCCGCGGCAACCATGAAAACGGCCTGATCGCCAATCGAATCGAACCCGGAGCCGCGCGCGCCCGGGGCTTTTCGTCTCAGTCCGTGGGCAATTCGCGGCGCGCGTCCCACACGGCGGCGAGCGCGCGCAGCTTGTCGGGCCAGGCCGTCTTCTCCATGGCGAGAACGTTGAGAAAATAGGCAAGGCGACGGGATTTCATCACCGTGTAGAAGGTGAGCAGCGAAGTCGGGACGAAGACCGCGAAAAAAATCATGATCCGTTCGGCCGTCGGCAGATCGGCGTGGTTGAAAAGATTCATGCCGAGGAAGCCGGTCGTGATCGTCCCGGTCAGGCTGAACAGGGTCACCACAGTCAACTGGAGGATGGTCACCGCCTGACGGCGCAACAGATCGGCCTCCATGAAGGCCTCCATATCGTTGACCTCCTCGCGCAATTCCTGGAACAGGGCCTCTGTGCGCATCTGCCCTCTCCAAATGCGGAACACGTCGCGCAAGATGGCCTGATCCGAAACTTCGCAGAAATAATAGCGGTGGGTAAAGCGCAGGAAGCTCGCGGAAATTTCGCGAATGTCGTGGCGGAAGCGCGACACCGACCGGCTGTCCCGTCTTTCCAGACGGCTGATGACGTCAACCACCCGGTTCGACATCATCAGGATCGCGGCGCGATGGAAATGCGCGATCAGGCCGAGCATGAAAAACTGGTGGCGGAACTGGCCGAGGAAGCCGCGCTCGGCGTCGACAAAACCGCGATCGCCGGAGCGGCCGATCATCACCAGCGCTTGTGGCGTGCACATCAGCCGCATATTGGGCCATTCGGGATCGGAACGGCCGGGGTCGAAATAACGGTCGTAGCAATGCGCACGCTCGAAATCGGCAAGAAAAGCGGAAGACATCGGCAGCCTGTCCTCGACGCCGGGCGGCGCAGCGAAAGCCAGACGCGTGAATTCCGCGCGTGTCAGAAGGGTCGGGTCCTCCACCGCGAGAAAGGTCATCATCGGCATGCGGTGGAATTCCAGCGGCCGGTAGCGCACGGCGCCGACGGCGCCGCGTCGGTTCAGGACCATCGGCCGTAGCATGAATTCCCAATGCGCGGCGATGGCGATGGTCTGGGTCCGGGAAACCGATTCATAATATTTTGATTTCGTCGTGTAGTCGGCGCAGGCGAGCGGCGCCCCGTCGCGATCGAGCCATTCAACCGTCTCGAAACAATTGGCCGGCTCGCCGCCCTCGCTCCAGGCCGACGGATAGGCGCGGCCGAAACGATTGACAATGTTCATGGCGACGCGCAGATCGATGTTCTCCGCCGAAATTTCGATCACGGGAATCATGACGTCGGCATCGTAGAAGAAAAAAACGTCGGCGTGATCGACAGTGAGGACGCGGGGTTCGGCTTCGCCCGGCGCGCGCACCCGCACCGCCTTGATATCGGTGCGGCGATAGACAAGCAGTGGCGACTCGCCGTAGGAGCGCGCCGATTTCGAACGCTCGCCATAGAGAAAACGCTGGACATGCGGCAGGAAGGATACGAATTCCCGATAATGGCGCTCCTGATAGAGGGTCGCGTCCTGGGGAAAATCGTCATCGAGCAGCATCCAGTTGGGATCGCCGTCGAGCCGGCGCCAATGGACGTCGCCCTTGTCCGCCAAGGGCATCAATTGCAGCGGCCAAAACAGAATCTGGCGAAATTGCTCGACCCGCATGTCTCCCTCCCCCACGCTCGTCGTCCTTTTCGGCGCATCCGCCGACCTTTTCCCGTCCCGACGCCCATGCTACGCGCTTCGCGCCCTGGAGCGCCATGCGTTCCGGCGCGACGTTCGCCTGGCGCCGCGCATGAAATGTGCGGCGGGCCGCAAGCCAAGGCCCGCAAGAGACCATGCAAGAGACTCTGAATGACCCGACGCGCCGATATCGCTTTGGTTGAACGCGGCTTCTTCGCCAGCCGCGCCAAGGCGCGCGAGGCCATCGAGGCCGGCCTCGTCACATTGGACGGCCGCCCGGTCGCCAAGCCGTCGGAGCCGGTCGCCGACGACGCCGTGCTCACGGCCAGCGCGCCCTATCCTTATGTGTCGCGGGGCGGCGTCAAACTGGCGGCGGCGCTCGACGCCTTCGCGCTCGACCCTTCGGGAAAACAGGCGCTCGATATCGGCGCCTCGACCGGAGGCTTTTCCGATGTCCTGCTGACGCGCGGCGCGGCCCACGTGACCTGTGTCGATGTCGGTCACAGCCAGCTTCACCCGAGGATTGCGCAGGATTTCCGGGTGACGTCGTTCGAAAAGCGCGACGCCCGCGCGCTTTCCGCAGAAGATCTTCCCGCCCCGCCACAAATCATCGTCTGCGACGTCAGCTTCATTTCGCTGGAAAAAATCCTCCCGCCGGTTCTGGCGCTCGCCGCGCCGCGGGCCGAGGCCGTCCTGCTGATCAAGCCGCAATTCGAGGTCGGGCCGGAACATGTGAAAAAGGGCCTCGTCCGCGACGAAGTTGCGCAGAAAAGCGCCTGCGGCCGGATCGAGGCTCTGGTCGAAAAGCTTGGCTGGCGCGTCATCGGCCTGATCCCGTCGCCCGTCGCCGGCGGCGACGGCAATCGGGAGTTTTTGCTGGGGGCGCATCGACATAGCGTTTTCGAGCCGGATGGAGACCATTGAGCGTGAAGAAATCGCGTCAAGACAACCAGCCGCCGGCTGGACCCGATCCGATCGGATCGGGTCCAGCCGGCGTGATCGATCTGAACGCCCGTCTCGACATTGAAAAACTCGGAGCGCGCGGCGAAGGCGTGAGTTTTGGGCCGAATGGCCTGATCTTCACGCCTTTCGCGCTGCCAGGAGAAACCATTCTCGCCGAGGTGGACGGCGAGCGCGGCAAGCTTATCGAGGTTCTGGCGCCCTCCCCCGACCGCGTGCGAGCGCCCTGCCCGCATTTCACCCAATGCGGCGGCTGCGCCGTGCAAACCCTCGCTCAGCCCGCCTATCAGGCCTGGAAAGGCGGCCTCGTCGCCGACGCCCTGCGCAACGCCGGCGTGAGCGCGAAGGTCGCGCCGCTCATTCCCGCCTGGGGGGCAGGAAGGCGCCGCGCGACCTTCCATTCCCGCAACGACCAGCGCGGCAAGGCCCATGTCGGCTATATGCAGGCGAGAAGCCACCGCATTTTCGAACTCGACGCCTGCCCGATCCTCGCGCCGGAGCTGGCCGGCGCCCTGCCCGCCGCCCGCCGCGTCGCCGAGGTTCTGGAATCGCTGGAGAAACCGCTCGATCTCGTCGCGACCGCCAGCCTGAACGGACTCGACCTCGACATTCGCGGCTGCGGCAAGCTGGATTTCGCGCTCGAACAGGCCGTCATCGCGGAGGCGCAGGCGCTCGACCTCGCGCGCATTTCCAACCACGGCCTGCCGCTGGTCGAGCGCCGCGCGCCGGAACTCGCGATCGGCCGCGCCCGCGTCGCGCCGCCGCCCGGCGCCTTCCTTCAGGCGACCGCCGCCGGCGAGGAAATTCTGGCGCAACTCGTCCTCGACGCCGTGGGCGCGGCGAAAAAGACCGCCGATCTCTTTTGCGGAATCGGCACATTCGCGTTGAGATTGGCGGAGAAAGCCGAGGTCTTCTGCGCGGAAAGCGACGCCGCCGCGCTCGCCGCCGGTTTGCGCGGCGGACGCGCCGCGCCCGGCCTGCGGTCCCTCAAGGGCGAAGCCCGCGACCTGTTCAGCCGCCCGTTGCTCTCCGGCGAGCTCGAAGACTTCGACGCCGTCGTCTTCGATCCCCCGCGCGCCGGGGCGGAGGCGCAGGCGCGCGAACTGGCGAAAAGCGCCGTTCCGATCGTTGTCGGCGTCTCCTGCAATGCCCAGACTTTCGCCCGCGACGCCAAAATCCTCCTCGATGGCGGCTATAAGCTGGAACAGGTCACGCCGGTTGACCAATTTCTTTTTTCGCCCCATGTGGAGTTGGTCGGCGTCTTCCGGAAGGAAGCGACCAAGCCCGCGCGCAGACGCCGCCTCCTCGGCTAGTGCGGGATTGCAACGAAACGGATTGAAATGACCGAACTTTCTCCTGCCGAGACCGCCGCGCGACTCGCCAAGATCGTCGGCGAGAAATATGTCCTCGCCGCGCCGCGGGACATGGAAGCTTTCATGACCGAGCCGCGCGACCTCTGGCATGGCAAGGCGGCCTGCGTCGTGCGCCCGGGCAGCACCGAAGAAGTCGCCGCCATCTGCGCCTTCGCCGACGAGAACGGACTGAAGGTCGTGCCGCAGGGTGGCAATACCGGCCTGGTCGGCGGCCAGATTCCCGACCAGTCGGGCAAGGAAATCCTGCTGTCGCTCGGACGTCTCGACAAGATCCGCGAGATCGACCCCGAATCCAACACCATGATCGTCGAGGCCGGCGTCACCCTGCAAAAGGTGCAGGAAGCCGCCGAGAGCGTCGATCGCCTGTTTCCCCTCTCGCTCGCCTCGGAAGGCTCCTGCACCATCGGCGGCAATCTGGCGTCGAACGCCGGCGGCACCGCGGTTCTGGCCTATGGCAACGCCCGCGATCTGGTCACCGGCCTTGAAGTGGTGCTGGCCGACGGCTCGGTGCTCGGCAATCTCTCCAAACTGCGCAAGGACAACACCGGCTACGACCTGAAACATGTCTTCATGGGCTCGGAAGGCACGCTGGGGATCATCACCGCGGCCGTGGTGAAACTCTATCCGCGCCCGCGCGCGGTCGAGACCGCCCTGATCGGGCTGGCCTCAGCGGAAAAGTGCCTCGAACTGCTGGTGCTGGCCCAGGGCACGGCCGGGCCGGATTTGAAGACCTTCGAATTCATGTCGCGCTTCGGCGTCGAGATCGTGGTCAGGCATTCCGCCGGCGCGCGCGAACCGCTGGAAAGCCCGCACGCCTGGTATGTGCTGCTGGAACTGGCCTCGCAGTCGGAAACCGGCCTCAACGACAAGTTGATGGCTTTGCTCGAAGCGGCTTTCGAAAAGGAAATCATCGAGGACGCCGCGGTCGCCGCCTCGCTCGACCAGCGCAAGGCCTTTTGGGCTTTGCGCGAAAACCTGTCCGAGATGCAGAAATTGGAGGGCGGCTCGATCAAGCACGACGTCTGCGTGCCGGTCGCCTCGGTCCCCGCCTTCCTGGCGGAGGCCGTTCCGGTGGTCGAAAAGACCATTCCCGGCGCGCGGCCGGTGCCCTTCGGCCATATGGGCGACGGCAATATCCACTTCAATGTCAGCCAGCCGATCGGCGCCGACAAGGCGGCCTATCTCGCCCGCTGGGAGGAGTTGAACGAAGCCGTCCACGCCGTGGTCAAACGCATGAACGGCTCGATCTCCGCCGAACATGGCATCGGCGTGCTGAAACGCGAGTTGCTGCCGACGGTCAAGGACCCGGTCGCGATGAACGTCATGCGCCGCTTCAAAACCGCGCTCGACCCGCGCAATACGCTCAATCCGGGCAAGGTTTTGTAATCATAGACCGAAATTTGGCGACCACGCGGCGACATCCTTAAACGGACTTCGCCGCCTTGTTAATCATTGACAGCTAGGAATTGAGCCATCGCTCAAGGCCGCCTGCATGTCTTTATCATTCAAAGCGCATTTCTCCTTGACCGCCGTCGAAGCCGAAGCGCGGGTCGATCCGCGCATCCGGGCGCGCGCGCTCGAAGTATTCGTGCAGCGCGAAACGATGAACTCCTATTTGGCCCAATTCGTGTTCGGCCTGATCGCCATATCTGGATATTATATCGGAAATCAAAGCATTGTCGTTATCGGCCTCCTTCATTGCCTGGTCGATCAGCTGGTTCGCCACAACCTGCGCCGCTTTTCCCGCAGCCTTCACCGTGGCGAACTCGACAATGACCACTTGCGCCGTATCGAGCGCATCTTCTTCGGCGTCGGCTTCGTCTGGGCGATGGCGTCCTGGCCGCTGGCGGAAGCCCTCGACGGCCTCCGCCTCTTGCTGACGGTCGTTTCCGTGGCCGGCCTCCTCGTCATGGCCAACACGACCTGTTTCGCGCCCCGGGTGTTCAGAGCCTCGGTCATCGGCTTCGGGCTCGGAATTGGGCTGGCGATCCCTGCCATCAAGACCATTCCCTGGTATGTCCTCGCGGGCGCGACCACAGCCTTCCTGATCGTCGTAACAGGCGTCGGCGCGGGAACCGCCCGACAATTGATCCACATGCTCCGGATGCAGGTGGAGCGCGACGAAGCGATCGAGTGCCAGAAGCGCACCATCGCGGCGCTCGATTCGGCGCGCAGGGCCGCCACTTCCCTGGCGGAAACGGATAATCTGACGGGGCTCCCCAATCGCTTCCTGTTCATGACGAAACTCGACGCGCTCATCGCGAGCGAGGAGCCTTTCTCTCTGACCTTGCTGGACATCGATCTTTTCAAGAACATCAACGACGGTCTGGGACACAACATCGGCGACGAGGCGCTCAAGGCGGTTGGCGGCGTCCTGGCGACTTGCGAGGAACAACATGGCTTCGCCGCCCGGCTTGGCGGCGACGAATTCGCGGTCATCGCCATCCGGAACCGGGGTGAGAAGAGCGGAACCGACTGTGTCGCGTGGGTGAATGAAAGGATCGGCGACCTTCGGACGTCGAATCTGAAAATTCCGTCAATCTCGATAACCGGGGGCTCCACCTATTTTCCACAGGATGCAAACAATCGCTCGGACCTGCTGGCGGCGGCCGACATGGCGCAGCGGGAGGCGAAAAAGACGCGGCGCGGCGGCAATCTCGATTACAGCGCCAATCTCACGGACACGTTCCGGCGGGAAACCCGGATCGCGCAGGCGCTCAATGAGGCGATCGCCGCGCGCTCGCTTTCCATTTGTTTCCAACCCAAGATCAATCTCCAGGCCGGCCGCGTGGAGGGCGCCGAGGCGCTGTCCCGCTTCCCGGAAAGTCTCGCCGGCTACTCCCTCGACGAGATTTTCGAGGTGGCCGAAAAGCGCGGCCTCGGAACGATCCTGGACGAACTGGTTCTGGACGCCTATCGCGAGGCTCTGGTCGCCTTGAGAGACGAATTTTCGATTTCCTTGCCGACTTCCGTCAATCTTTCCGGCGCCATTCTCAAGGCGCCGGAGCGGCTCTTCGCCAAACTCAACATGCTGATCGCGGAGGGCCTGTCGCCCGCGCTCATCCGCATCGAAATCACGGAAAACGCGGTTTACGGCCGAGGCCAGATCGGCGTCATCAAACTCCTTGACGATATCGTCAAGCTCGGCTTCAGCCTCGCGCTGGACGATTTCGGAACGGGCGGCGGAACCTTGCTCCATCTCGTCAACCTGCCGATCAGCGAAATCAAGATCGATCGATCCTTTGTTTCGGGCATGCTGACTGACCGCAACAAGAACGCGATCATCAGCGGACTGATCGTCACCGGCCAGGGCATGGGCGTCGACATTGTCGCCGAGGGCGTTGAAACAGAAAAAGAAGCAAACCGCCTGCGCTCCATGGGCGCGCGATTCGCCCAAGGCTTTCTCTGGTCGAAACCATTGCCGCTGTCCCGGTTCGCGGATTTCGTCCGACTTTTCGGTCCAGGCGTCGGGAACAATCCCGCCATCAGGCCCGAGGCCGCCTCGGCGAGGCGTCCGGAGTTGCGATTCGCCGGCCGAGCCTGAAACAGGCGGAAATGCGCGACCTACGCCGCTGCAAGAGGGCGCTCGACGCACACACAGGCTCAGTCCGGACAAGGCGCCACAGGCGGAGGCGGCCGGGGTCAGGCGAGCAGCGCGCCGATGTGCTCCGCCTTGTCGTCGGGCTCGACGTGGATGGTCACGACCGCTTCGCCCAGCGCCTCGGTAAGCGCCGCTTTCAGCCTGTCGCAAATTTCATGCGACCTGGCGACCGTCATTTCGCCCGGCACGACGAGGTGAAAATCGATGAAAGTCGTTTTTCCCGCGTGGCGCGTGCGCAGGCCGTGGACCTCGAGCGCTCCCCCCGCATTGGCCTCCAGCGCCTTGCGGATCAGCGCGAGCTGTTCTGTGGGCGCCGCTTCGTCCAGCAGCCCGCCGGAGCTCTCGCGGATCACCCCCCACCCGCTCCGCAGGACATGAACCGCCACGAGCGCGGCGATGACCGAGTCGAGCATGCCGATATTGGTCAGGACGACCAGCGAAAGGCCAACGATCACGCCCGCCGAAGTCACCACGTCGGCAAAAAGATGTTTCCCGTCCGCAACCAGGGCGGCCGAGCGGTTCCGCCGGCCCTGTCGGATGAGGACGGCGCTCCAGATCGCATTCAGGGTCGTGGCGACGCCACTGATGGCCAGGCCCAGGACGGGAGCGTCGATGGGCCTGGGCGTGATGAATCCGGCATAGGCTTCGCGCAAAATGGCGAAGCCCGCGACCAGGATTAGGGCGCCGACGCCGACCGCCGAAAGATATTCCGCCTTCTGGTGGCCATAGGGGTGGTTCTGATCCGGCGGGCGGGCCGCGTAACGAATGGCGACCAGCGCGGTCAGCGCCGTCGCGACATTGATGATGCTCTCAAGCGCGTCGGAAAAAAGCGCGACGCTGCCCGTGACGTGGTACGCGGCATATTTGATCGCCAGAACGACCACGCTGACCAGCAGGCTGCCGGAAGCAATTTTTTGGGAAAACGTCATGCGTGGAGCGTCGTTGAATGGCATAGCGGCTTTGGCGGCGCGTGGAACGCTAACCGATTTCTCGTGGGGTTGGTAATTGCGATTTGCCGACTCCGCTCTGTCCGACGGTCGATCGGCCGGTCAGGAGAGTTTAACCGCCCGCCCAGCAACCGGAACCAACCAGGTCCGCCGCCCCTCCGGCACAACGCCAGTTGGCGACGCCCATCCTTTCCTTGCCGGGATGCAAATCGCTTTTCCCCTGACCACGCTTGACGCTCTCCGCGCGGCGCAGTCTCATGCCCGCCCAACGGAGGCGCCCCATGTCCAAATTCAAGGCCATCCGCATCGACAAGGATGCGTCCGGCTACCGCGCGACCTATTCTGAATTCGACGAATCCGAGTTGATGGACGGCGACGTGACCGTGCGCGTCAGCCATTCAACGGTCAATTACAAGGACGGCCTCGCCATCACCGGGAAGAATCCGGTGGTGCGGCGCTTCCCCATGATCCCGGGCATCGACTTCGCCGGCGTAGTCGAAAGCTCGTCACATCCGGACTTCAAACCGGGCGACGCGGTGGTCCTCAACGGCTGGGGCTGCGGCGAGACTCATTTCGGCGGTTATGCGCAAAAGGCGCGGGTCAAGGGCGATTGGCTCGTGCCGCTGCCGAAGGCCTTTACCGCCGCGCAAAGCATGGCGATCGGAACGGCGGGCTATACCGCGGCGCTCGCGGTGCTGGCGCTGGAAAAGCAGGGGATGACGCCCGATCGCGGCCCCGTCCTCGTCACCGGCGCGGCGGGCGGCGTCGGCTCGATCGCCATCGCGCTGCTCGCCACGGCCGGCTGGCGGGTCATCGCCTCCACGGGCCGGAAGGAAGAGGCTGATTTTCTGACTTATCTCGGCGCATCCGAAATCATCGACCGCGCCGAACTTTCAGCCCCCGGAAAACCGCTCGGCAAGGAGCGCTGGGCGGCGGCGGTGGATGCGGTCGGCTCGCACACCCTCGCCAATGTCCTCGCCCAGACCTCTTACGAAGGCGCCGTCGCCGCCTGCGGCCTCGCCCAGGGCATGGACCTGACGACCTCCGTCGCGCCCTTCATCCTGCGCGGCGTCTGCCTGCTCGGCATAGACAGCGTGATGAAGCCCAAGGCGGTGCGCCTGCGAGCCTGGGAGCGGCTGGCGCGCGATCTCGACCAGACCAAGCTCGCAGAACTCAGCCAAACCATCGGTTTCTACAAAATCATGGACACCGCCGCCGACATTCTCCAGGGCAAGGTGCGCGGGCGAGTGATTGTGGAAATCGGCTAAATCCCCTCGCCCTGGCCGTTGCCGGCGAGGACGGCGCGGCGCCGGCTCAGTTCGACGCCGGCATGATCCATGAAGGCGCGCACGCGCGCGGCGTGGCGCAGGTCGGGATGGGTCAGAAGCCACAGCACGGCGCCGCGTCCGGCCATGGGTTCGTCGGTGCATACCAGTTCGGGGTGCTGGTCGCCGACGAAGCGCGGCAGGAAGCCGATCCCCACGCCCTGGGCGATACATTTCGCGAGGCCGACCGTGGTGTTGCAGCGCATGGCGATGCGGTGCGGCGGGATTTCCTTCTCGATCCAGTCGAAAACGTCCACGCCGCCGAATTGTTCGTTGAAGGCAATATAGGTGTTGCTCTCGTCGGCGAGGTCGAAGCCTTTCTCGTAAAGCGCGCGTGAGACGTATCGGCCCCAAACCGACGGGCCGATGCGCCGGCCGACGAGGGTTTCGGGCGGCGCATAGGTCGAGCGCACTGCTATGTCGGCGTCGCGGCGCGAGAGATTGAGCGGCTGGTTGGTTACCAGCACGTCGAGCTGAATGTCCGGAAAAGCCTTGCGGAAACTCGCCAGAATGGGCGCGAGCACGTAATTGAACAAGGCGTCGTTGGTCGTCACCCGCAGCAGGCCGGACGGTTTTTCGTCGCGCCCCGCGATGCGCCGCTCGAAATCGGTGACGTCGCGGCCCATGCGCTCGGCCAGGGCGACCATTTCCTGGCCGGCGGCGGTGGGCGAATAACCGTTGCGCGAACGTTCGAACAATTTGGCGCCGATCATCGCCTCAAGGGCGCCAAGACGGCGAAAAACGGTCGAATGGTTGAGATTGAGCGACGCCGCGGCGCCGACCAGCGACCCCGATTCGGAAATTCCGCGCACCAGGCGGAAATCGTCCCAACTGATCTGATTCATGACGTCAAAATGGGTCGATTCCAGAAAAAGCGCAAGGTTGGCGGCGCTTCCCGCAGAGCATCAGCCGCGCGGCGCCGCCGCGCGGCGCAGGCGATCGTTGATCGCCTCGCCGAGATCCTCTTCCGGGATTGGCGCGACCGCGATTTCGCGCGCCCCGCTCGCGTCGAGCGCCCGCAGCATGGAAAAAAGATTGGCCGCCGCCTCGGTCAGGTCGCCGCTTGGCGAAAGGTCCAGCGCCCTGCCGGGGGCGTCGGCGAACCGGCCGCAGAAATCGAGCCCGATCTCGCCCTCTCGCAGTGTTTCCGCTTCGAGCCGCACCGAGGCGCGCGGCGCATAATGGGAGGCGAGCAGGCCCGGCGCGACCGGCTGGCCGGCCTCGTCCTCCACGGCTCCGGCAAGACTTTCACCCAGGACGCGCTCGATTTCGGCGCGCGGAACGCCGCCCGGACGCAGGAGGCGGGGCGTCTCGTCGAGCAGGGAAACTATCGTCGATTCGACGCCGACCGGGCAGGCGCCGCCGCTGACCACGGCGTCGATCCGGCCATCGAGGTCGGCCAGCACATGGGCGGCGGTCGCCGGGCTGACATGGCCTGACAGATTGGCCGAGGGCGCCGCGACCGGACCGCCCGCCGCCGCGATCACGCTGCGCGTCAGGACATTGCCAGGAATGCGCAAAGCAATGCTGTCGAGGCCCGCCCGCGCCAGATCGCAGACTGTTGCGCCGGGCGCGAGCGGCAGAACCAGAGTCAGCGGCCCCGGCCAGAACGCCTCGGCCAATTTCTCGGCCCTAACATCGAAAACCCCCTCGCGCCGCGCCGCCGCGACATCTGCGACATGGGCGATCAGGGGATTGAAGCTCGGCCGGTCCTTGGCGCGATAGATTTCCGCCACCGCGCGCGGATCGGTCGCCAGGCCGCCGAGACCATAGACAGTTTCCGTCGGCAGCGCGACCAGCCCTCCGGCGCGCAAAATCCCCGCAGCTTCTGCGATTCCCGCCGGACCGGGCGCGAGCAGCCGGGTCACGCGCTTGTCTTCCTTGTTCAATCGGCCAATCCTGCTTGACGCTGGCGCGGAAATATAGTTCACCTATAAACTAATATCCCGCCTTTGTTGCCGATGCACATGACACCGGCGCGCGCGTCAGGCAAGAACAATGGGCGAGGACAGGGGGAGGAACGGCATGGCGGATATCGAAATCGCCCGGCGGGGCGCGGTGCTGGAATTGACCATCAACCGGCCCGCCAAGAAGAACGCCCTGACCAACGCCATGTACCGCGCGCTCAACGTGGCCCTCCACGAAGCCGAGCGCGACCTGGACATTGCCGCCGTCCTCGTCGCCGGCGCCGGCGGCGTGTTTTGCGCTGGCAACGATATCGGCGATTTCGTCGCCGCGGTCAGCGCGGGCGGGGAAATGGCCGGCGCCGATTTCATTCGCAAGATCGCCGCTTTTCCCAAGCCGCTCGTCGCTGCGGTCGATGGGCTCGCGGTCGGCGTCGGCTGCACCCTGCTGCTCCATTGCGACCTGATCTATGCGACGCCCGAATCGCGCTTCTCCCTGCCTTTCATCGATCTCGGCCTGCTGCCGGAGGCGGGCTCCTCGCTTCTGCTGCCGCGCCGGGTCGGCATGGCCCGCGCCAGCGCCTGGCTGCTCGCCGGCGAAAGCTTTTCGGCCGCCGAGGCGCTCGCCGCCGGCCTTGTCAACGACATCGTCGCCCAAGACTCCCTGCTCGCGACGGCGCGGGAAAAGGCGGCCAAACTCGCGGCCAAGCCGCGCACCGCCCTGATGGCCGCGCGTAAATTCCTGCGCGGCGACAAGGAGGAGATCCTCACCCGAATCGACGCCGAACTCGAAGCCTTCCGCAACGCCCTGGCGTCGCCGCAAGCCCAGGCCGCGCTGGCGGCCTTCCTCAACAAGAGCAAGTAACGCAAGCCTCAACAAGAGCAAGTAACCCAAGGGAGGACATCATGGCTGGTCTTGCTGGCAAAACCCTGTTCATCACCGGCGCCTCGCGCGGCATCGGCCTCGCCATTGCGCTGCGGGCGGCGCGCGACGGCGCCAATATCGCCATCGCGGCCAAGACGGCGGAGCCACATCCCAATTTGCCGGGCACCATTTTCACCGCGGCGAAAGAGATCGAGGACGCCGGCGGCCGCGCCCTGCCCCTGACCGTGGACGTCCGCGAGGAGGCCCAGGTGGCCGCGGCCCTGGCCCGGACGGCGGAGACTTTCGGCGGCCTGGACATTGTCGTCAACAACGCCAGCGCCATTGCGCTCGGGGGCAGCCAGCAGATCGACATGAAGCGTTTCGACCTCATGCATCAGGTCAATGCGCGCGGCTCCTACATGACGGCGAAACTCGCCTTTCCTTTTCTCGCCAAGGCCGAAAATCCCCATGTGCTGATGCTGGCGCCGCCGCTCGACATGAAGGAAAAGTGGTTCGCGCCCCACACCGCCTATTCCATGGCCAAATTCGGCATGAGCCTCGCCGTGCTCGGCCTTGCCGGCGAGTTCCGCCCGAAGGGAATCGCGGTCAACGCCCTGTGGCCGCGCACCACCATCGCCACCGCCGCGATCAACAATCTGCTCGGCGGCGAACAGATCATGCGCGCCTCGCGCAAGCCGGAGATCATGGGCGACGCGGCCTATGCGATTTTCACCTCGCCGAGCCGCGCAGCGACCGGCCAGTTTTTCATCGACGACGTTCTGCTGGCCTCGCGCGGCGTAAAGGATTTCGACGCCTATCGCGTCGATCCGACCAGCCCGCTCGCCCCGGATTTTTTCGTCCCCGAAGATACGCCCGTGCCGGAGGGCGTTTCGCTCAAGCCGGCGGTTTGACGCTTCCCTCCCGCGCCGCTAACACGTCTTCGGCGCGCGGGGAGAGTCGCAAAAGATGGCGGTTTATACGGATGTCACGGACGAGGCCCTGTTCGCTTTCCTCAGCGCTTATGACCTCGGCGCCGTTCTATCCTTCAAGGGCATCGCCGAGGGCGTCGAAAACTCCAATTTCCTGCTTCATTGCGAAGCCGGGCGTTTCATTCTCACGCTGTACGAAAAAAGGGTGAGGCCGAACGACCTGCCGTTCTTCATCGGCCTGATGGAGCATCTGGCGGCGAAAAAACTGTCCTGCCCGCTGCCGGTCAAGCGCCGCGACGGGGAGGCGCTCGGAACGCTCGCCGGGCGCCCGGCGGCGATCGTCACCTTCCTCGACGGCGTCTCGGTCCGCAAGCCGGAAGCCCGCCAATGCGCCGAAACCGGTCGCGCATTGGCGCAATTGCATCTCGCCGGCGGCGATTTCGGCCTCTTCCGCCGCAACGCGCTCTCGGTCGCGCATTGGCCCGAATTGTTCGCCGCCTCGCGCGCCCGCGCCGACGAGGTTTCGCCAGGACTGGCGCAGGAAATTGCCGCGGAACTCGATTCCCTTGAGCGGCTCTGGCCATGCGATCTGCCCCAGGGCGTGATCCACGCCGATCTTTTTCCCGACAATGTCTTTTTCATCGGCCCGAAACTTTCCGGCCTGATCGATTTCTACTTCGCCTGCAACGACGCGCTCGCCTATGATCTGGCGATCTGCCTCAACGCCTGGTGTTTCGAGCCGGACGGCTCCTTCAACGCCACCAAGGGCCGGGCTTTGCTGCAAGGCTACCAGAGCCTGCGCCCGCTCGAAGACGTCGAGCGCGGCGCCCTGCCGGTTCTGGCGCGCGGCGCCGCCATGCGATTCCTGCTGACCCGGCTCTACGACTGGCTCAACGTGCCGCCCGGCGCCCTGGTCAAGCCCAAAAACCCTCTGGAATATCTAAGCAAATTGCGCTTCCACCAGACCATCGACAACGCCGGCGAATATGGGCTCATCGAATGAGCCGCCGCGTCGCGATCTGGACCGATGGCGCCTGTTCGGGCAATCCGGGACCCGGCGGCTGGGGCGCCATCCTGACCTTCAACGGCGCCGAGAAGGAATTTTCGGGCGGCGAACCCACGACCACCAACAACAGAATGGAGCTCACCGCCGCCATTTCGGCCCTGGAGGCCCTGACCCGCCCCTGCGCCGTCGATCTCCACACCGATTCGCAATATGTCCGCCAGGGCGTGACCTCGTGGATGCTTGGCTGGAAGCGCAACGGCTGGCGGACCGCCGACAAAAAGCCGGTCAAGAACGAGGATTTGTGGAAGCGGCTCGACGAGGCCGCCCAGCGCCACGACATCGCCTGGCATTGGGTCAAGGGCCATGCCGGCGACCCGATGAACGAGCGCGCCGACGCGCTGGCGCGGGCCGGCATGGCGCCTTATCGGAAGGGCGGATAGGGACGTATTTGCCGCAAGAGACAGCCGGCGCTTGCGCCTCCAAGGCGCTTTTTGCTAAAGAAGCTTAAAAATGCGGCGGGGGCGCTGCCAAAGCGGGACACAATGATCAAAGCGATAATCGCCTCGATGCGTCCATTTTTCCTTCTCGGCGTCTTTTTCCTGGGCTTTTCCGCGCTCTCGGGAGCCGCGCGCGCGCAAAGCTGCAACGAGGATCTCGCCGCCTTGGGCAAGAGCCGCAACACCGAGATCGAAGCGCTCAACGCCATTTCCAAGGCGCACGGCAACAAGCTCGATCCCATCGCCGCCTGTCCGCATCTGCGCAAGATGAAGGAAATCGAGGCCAAAATGGCGAATTATTTCGCCAAGAACAAAGATTGGTGCAACATCCCGGACGATTTCCTCGCCAATTTCAAGCAAAACACCGAACGCACCGCCAAGATCGCCGAACAGGCCTGCGCCCTGGCCGCCAAGGCCAAGCAGATGCAGGAGAGCGGCGGCGGCGCCGGCCTCGGCAATCTGCCGCCTCCGCCGAAGCTCCCCGCCGGACCGCTCTGAGCCATGCCGGCGCCGGCGGTCGACGGGGCCGCTCAGCCCCAGCTTCCTGACGCGTCGGCCTCCAGCCTGTGGCGGCGCCTTCCAGCAAGCTGGACGCCCTATGTCCAGCTCGCGCGGCTCGACCGTCCGGCAGGGTGGCAATTATTGCTCGCCCCATGCCTGTCCTCGATCTGCCTCGCCTGCATCTATCGCCTTGAAAATCCCAATTATGGCCTGCTCGCCTTGTTCTTCATCGGCGCTGTCGCCATGCGCGGGGCGGGATCGACCTTCAACGACCTGATCGATCGCAAGATCGACGCCCGGGTCGAGCGCACGGCCGCGCGGCCGCTGCCTTCCGGCCGGGTCAGTCCGCGCAATGCGGCGATCTTCATGGCCGCCCAGGGTCTCGTCGGCCTCGCCGTCCTGCTGTCCTTCAACCGTTTCGCGATTCTTCTCGGCCTGTTGTCGCTCGTCCCGGTCGCGATCTATCCCTTCATGAAGCGCTTCACGTCCTGGCCGCAGGCCGCGCTCGGCCTCGCCTTCTCCTGGGGCGCTCTGTTGGGATGGGCGGCGCAGACCGGCGGCCTCGCCGCGCCGGCGCTGTGGCTCTACGCCTCATGCGTCGCCTGGACCATCGGCTATGACACGATCTACGCCATTCAGGACCGCAAGGACGATGTCGCCGCCGGAGTCAAATCCACCGCTTTGTTGTTCGGCGAGCATGTGCAGCTTGCGGTGGCGGTTTTCTATCTTCTGACCGTGCTCTGCGCCGAGGTCGCCCTTGTCCTCGCGGGCGCGGGCCTTGCGGCCCATCTCGGCCTGCTCGCCTTCGCCTCGCATCTCGTGTGGCAGATTCGCGGGCTCGACGCCGACGACGAGGCCAAGGCGCTCAGGTTGTTCCGCTCCAACGGACTCGCCGGCTTCCTGCTCTCCGTCGGCCTCTTCACCGAGAACCTGCTGTTTTATCTGGTCCGCTGAGATCGGCGCTCATTCGTAGCAGATGATTTCGCGCTCGCCGCAATGGACCGGCAGGACGCGGCCTTTCGCGCCGGCCTTGCGCCGCGCCGACATGGCGGAGCGCCGCTCCTTCAGCGGCCAGCCGCGCCGGCGCGGCTGAACCGTCCCGGTCCTGACCTCGCCGAGCCGGCCCTCCACGAGGCGGCCTTCCACGAGCGAGGCGTCGCCTTGGGCGCTGCGCGCCAGCCGCGGCAGGCGAAAGAATTGCGCCCAGGCCAGCCAATCGGGAGCGATGTCCTTCTCGTTCTCGGCTTCCGCCAGCACCAGATCGAGTTCGGGATCGGCATGCGCCAGAATCACCCGATAGAGCAGGCCGCGCGCGCTTTGGTGAAGGGCCAGCACGACGCCGCGAAAGCTGCGCACCGGCACCGAAAGGCGCATCCGCACGCCGGCCACGCAGCGATCGATGGCGATGGCCTCGGCCGCGACGCCGACCTCGCGCTTGCCGGAATCGGCGCGCGGATCGTCGGCGACGAAGCGGGCGAGAATGGCGGCCTGGGGCTGGGACATGATCTGCTCCTGCGGGAGATTTCCGCGATGGGCCGATCTTTCGCCGCAACCCTCCTCGACCGTGCTAATAAAACAGGCGGCATTTTAGCGATTTCGCCTGGGCGCGCGGCATGTCGAACCCGCTGTTAGGGCAATTGTTCAAATTGTCGGCAACTGTTTCACGAGCGGGAGAGAAGCGCGATTTTCGCACTTGCGAAATGTCTTGCGCTGCGGTGACATGACGATTACACGAAACGTCAATCCTTCCAGCCAGGGCCGCGCATTGTCCGATCCGTCCGCCTATGCCGCCATTCTGCCTCGCATCGAGGCGATCGCGCGCGAGGCCGGCGCGATCGCGATGGATTATTTCCGCCACGGCGGGCCGACCCACGCCGAGGTCAGCCACAAGGCCTGCGGCTCGCCGGTGACCGAAGCCGATCTGCGCATCGACCATTTTCTGCGCGAAAGCTTAAGCGCGCTCGCGCCGGAGGCCGGCTGGCTGTCCGAGGAAACCGCCGATTCGCCCGAGAGGCTGAGGCGCGAAATGGTTTTCGTCGTCGATCCGATCGACGGCACGCGCGGTTTCGCCTCGGGCGATCCCTGTTTCGCCATTTGCATCGCGCTCGTCGCCGGCGGCCGGCCGGTCGTCGGCGTGGCGCATGCGCCGGCGCTCGATGAAACGTTCACGGCCATATTGGGAGGCGGCGCGCGCCGCAACGGCGTTCCGATCAATGTCTCCGGCCGGCCGGCGATCGCCGGCGCGTCGGTTTCGGCGCCAGAGCCCCTGGCCGCCGATCTCCGGCGCGCGGGTCTCGCCTTCGAGCGCAAACCCCAGCTGCCCTCGCTCGCCATGCGCCTGCTGCGGGTCGCCGACGGCGAATTCGACGCCGCCCTCTCCCGCGCGAACGCCTATGATTGGGACATCGCCGCCGCCGACCTCATCTTGCGCGAGGCAGGCGGCGCGCTGACCGACTTTGCCGGCCGCGCGCCATTGTACAACCAGGTCGAGCCGAAACATCCCGCCCTCGCCGCGGGACCGCCCGGCCTCCAAGCCGATCTGATCCGGGCGGCGCGCGACGGCGCGGCGAAGGCCGCGCGCGAACGCGCCGCCATGCCATTGAAGGGTGATTGCCAATGAGCCATGAAGTCGAGCCCAAGCAGCTGCTGCACCTTGTTTTCGGCGGCGAGCTGAAGAATATCGAAACCACGGACTTCAAGGATATTTCGGAAATCGACTTCGTCGGCATGTACCCCAGTTTCGACAGCGCCCACGCCGCCTGGAAGGCCAAGGCGCAATCGACGGTGGACAACGCCCATATGCGCTATTTCATCGTCCATCTTCACCGCGTTCTCGACCCTTCGGACGATTGAGCCCGGCGCCGCGGCGTTCTTACGGTCGGGCCCTCGCAATTTCCCCGGATCTGCGTTATTCGTCGCCTGAGCCAAAGGCTTGGTCGGAGGCGGAGCGTGAGCTTTTCACGTCTTCGCCGCGTTTCGGCCCGAATGGTCGAGCAAATTCGCCGCGCCCTAAGCGGAGGAGCCGGACGACGGCCCCCGACGCGGCCGAAAAATAATAACGAGACCGGACTGCGATGAGTTCTGCGGTTTTTCTGCCCGTCTACCGCGCCGCCGCCAGGGGCCTTGCCCCTTTCAGCGGCGTTTTCCTTTGGCGACGCGGCCGCAACGGCAAGGAAGACATCAAAAGGATCGGCGAGCGCCGCGGACGCGCGAGCCAGCCCCGTCCCCAGGGCCGTCTGGCCTGGCTGCATGGCGCGAGCGTCGGCGAAGGCCTGGCGCTGCTGCCTTTGGTCGGCCGCCTCATCGCAAAGGGCTTCCATGTCCTCGTCACCACCGGCACGGTGACCTCAGCGCGCATCCTCGCGCAACGGCTGCCGGAGGGCGCGACCCATCAATTCGCGCCGCTCGACGCGCCCGCCTTCATCGAGCGTTTTCTCGACCATTGGCGGCCCGATCTGTTCATCCTCGCCGAATCCGAAATCTGGCCCAACACCATCTGCGCGGTTCACGCCCGCAACATCCCGATCACTCTGGTCAACGCCCGGCTGTCGCCGCGCTCCTTCGAACGCTGGCGGCGCCTGCCAGGCTTCATCTCGGCGCTGCTCGGCAAGATCGATCTCTGCCTCGCCCAGAGCCGGGACGACGCCGCGCGCCTGCTCCAGCTCGGCGCGCCGCGCGTGGACGCCATCGGCAACCTGAAATATGACGTGGACGCGCCGCCCGCCGACCCCGCCCGCCTCGACGAGCTCGCCCGCCAGATCGGCCCGCGGCCGATCTGGATCGCCGCTTCGACCCATCCGGGCGAGGAGGCGCTCGCGTTCCAGGCGCACAAGGCCCTGGCCGCGCGCTTTCCGCGCCTGCTTACGGTCCTCGCGCCGCGCCACCCGCATCGCGGCCCGGACATCGTTGCCGAGGCCGAGGCCGCCGGGCTCGAAGCCGCCCTGCGCTCGCGCGGCGAGCCGATCCGTCCCTCGACCCAGGTTTATGTGGGCGACACGATCGGCGAGCTCGGCCTGTTCTATCGTCTGTCGAGCGTGATCTTCATGGGCAAGTCGCTCGCCGGGGAAGGCGGCCAGAATCCGATCGAGCCGGCCAAGCTCGGCTCGGCGATCCTTCACGGCCCCCATATCGGCAATTTCCTCGACGTCTATGGCGCGCTCGACAGCCAGGGCGGAGCGATCAGGGTCGCCGACGCCAACGCCCTCGCCCGCCAGCTCGAAGCCTTGTTCACCGACCCTGCCCTGCTGCGCCGCACCGCCGAGGAATCGCGCCGCATTGTCGGCGAGCTCGGCGGCGCGACCGACAAAATCATGCTGGCGCTGGAACATTATATCGCGCACATGATTGTATCTCGGCCTGAGGCCTTCTAGATTTACCTATCATACCGTTGGCCAGCCGGCGCCGCGCCGGTCGGCGCGGACGCCATCGGCCCTTTTCGGGGTCCGATGGGCGTAAGACCTTGCGAGGCCCCATGCGCGCGCCGGCTTTCTGGTGGTCCGCAAAACCCGGCCTGTTCGGGCGGATCATGATCGCGATTCTCTCGCCCCTGGCCGCGCTTTACGGCCGGGCGGCGGCGCGCCGGATGGCGCGCGCGGGCTCGCGGGTCACCGCGCCCGTGATCTGCGTCGGCAATTTCGTGGTCGGCGGCGCGGGCAAAACCCCTACCGCTTTGGCCGTCGCCAAGTGGCTCAAGCGCGCCGGCGAAACGCCCTGTTTCCTGTCGCGCGGCTATGGCGGGGCGCTCAGCGCCGACGGCGGCGCCCATCTGGTCGACCAGCGCCGCCACGGCGCGGCCCAGGCCGGCGACGAACCGCTACTGCTCGCCCGCGTCGCCCAGACGGTGGTGGCGCGCGACCGCCCGACCGGCGCCATGCTGGCGCTCGCCGGCGGCGCCAGCCTGATCGTCATGGATGACGGCCTGCAAAACCCGAGCCTGCGCCGCGACTTCGCCTTGGCCGTCATCGACGGCGCCGTCGGCTTCGGCAATGGCCGCCTGCTGCCGGCCGGCCCCTTGCGAGCGCCCATTGCGCTCCAGCTCAAGCTTTCCTCGGCGGCGCTGGTGATCGGCGAGGGCGAAGCGGGCCACGCCGCGGCGAGCCTGTTCGAAGCCTCCGGCAAGCCGGTCTTCCACGGCCGGCTCGCGCCCGACGCCAACGCCGCCCTGCGCATGCTCGGCGCGAAGGTCGTGGCCTTCGCGGGAATCGGCCGGCCGCAAAAATTTTTCGAATCGCTCGAAGCCTGCGGCGCGCGGATTGTCGCGCGGCACAGCTTCCCCGACCATTATCCCTACCGGCCGCCCGAAATCGCCGCGCTGCAACGCCAGGCCGAAGCGCTCAACGCCTTGCTGGTGACGACTGAAAAAGACATGGTCAAGCTCGCGCCCTTCCTGCCCGTTCTGCGGCAGGATCTTCCCCAGCCCGAGGCTCTGCCGGTCGGGCTCGTGGTCGAGGAAGGCGACGACCTGCGCCAACTGCTGCTGGACGTGGTGGCGAAATTCCGCGGCGCCGGCCGGCTTTCCGGCGAAATCAAAATGTAGGACTTACGGCTTGCGCGGCAATTCGCCGAGCTGCTGCAGGCGCAGCATTTTCGCCTCGGGCCCGGCATAGGGCTCCTGCCGGTCGACGTTCCAATAGCGCAATTCCTCGATCATGATATGCGCGCCGGTCGCCGCGCAAACGACGAAGGCGCCCGGCTTCTTGATCTTGAAATCGCCGTCGAGATATTCGATTTCGGCCGGCCCGCTCATCGGGACCCGGCGATCAATGCGGTTCATCGGCCTCATCCAATTCCCCCGCGCTCCCGTCGGGGCTTCCACCGATGTACCGCCAATCGCCTCGCCGTTCAATCCCGGGCTTAAATTCCCAGCCCCACGTCCGGCTCCATCGGGACCTCGTCGCCGGCGCCGGCCTCCGCGGGCTGGGGCGGGCGGACGAGCGTGACGGTGCAGGGCGCCTGGGCGCCGATCCGCGCGGCGACCGGGCCCATGCCGCCGCGCCGGCCCGAGCAGGCGCAGATCACGATCTGATCGACGAAATTTTCGCGGGCGAAATCGATCAAAGCGGCCGCGGGATCGCTCGCCTCAAGCACATGGGCGGTGATCTGGGCCGAGGGCAGGCCGAGCCCGGCTGCCCAGCGCCGCGCCTCCACCAGCCGCCGCACATGGAGATTGCGACCGAACTCGTCCTGGGCGCTGTCGAGGCGCAGCCGGCTGGTCTTGATGACGCTGACGCAGGCAAGCCGCGCGCCGGGCGCGGCGGCCATGATTCGGGCGACCGTGTCGCGCAGGACCTCGCCCAGCGCGGCATTGGCGTCGCCGAGGTCGAGCGCCGCCATGACGATCGGCGCGGCGGCGCGCCGGGCGGCGATGCTTCGCGGCGTCCTCATCGGCGCGAATTTCTGCGCCCACCAGCGCCGCCGCGCCGTGAGCCAGGAATCGGCGCGGCGCTTTTCCGCCCGTTCGGTCAGGCGAATCTGCTCCGGTTCGGCGAGATCGAGCGCGAGTTGCGCGGCGGTGGGATAGCGTTTGTCGGCCTCCGGCTCCAGGCAATGCAGGATGACCTCCTGAAGCCAGGGCGGACAGTCGGGGCGGTGGCGGACGGGCGGCTCCGGGTCGCGCCACAACCGCCGGGCGAGCGCCCGGCGCTGGCGCGGCGAACCGAATGGCCGCACGCCGGTCAGCAGGAAATAGAGCATGACGCCGAGCGCGAACATATCGCTGCGCGGATCGGTGCGATCGCGCAAAATCTGCTCTGGCGACAGATAGGGGCCAGTGCCGAGCGGCAGGCGGAATTCCTCCGCCAGCAGGTCGGGCAGCAGGTCGTGGCGCGACAGGCCGAAATCGATCAAAGCGAAGCCGCCGCCGGCCCGGCGGATGACATTCGATGGCTTGACGTCGAGATGGATCACGTTCTGGCTATGGAGATCGGCCAAAGCGTGCGCGACGCCGACGCCGATCTCGACCACGTCGTCGATCGGCAGCGGCGCGTGATCGATGCAGCCGAGCAGGCTTTCGCCCGCAATATGCTCCATGACGATATAGGGCTGGCGGCTGAAATCGCCCGAGGCGATGAATTTCGGCGCATGGGGGCCGTGGAGCAGCGGCAGGATCATCTGCTCCATCTCGAAACCGACGATGGCGGTGGCGTCGTCGCCGTCCTGAATGATCGGCGCCTTGAGAATCGCCGGAGGCGACATGTCGTCGCGGGTCACCCGCCACAGATGCGCCATGCCGCCGACATGGATGCGCTCCATCAGGCGAAATCCGTCGATGACGTCGCCGGGATGCAAATCGGAAAAGGCGAGGCGGTCGAACGGAATCGGTGAACTCCTCGGTTGGCGGCCCGGCTCACGAACGCATGAAGCGCCGGAGGCGCGCCGACGCGCCGATATTGGGCCGTCAGGCGCGCGCCGCGAAACGGACCAGCCTTCGCGCGACGCCCGTCAGCCGCCCCCGATAGATCCGGCCCACGACAGGGGCGACCCAGTTCATGCGCCGACGGACGCGATTCTTCATGTAGGGGACGATTTCAAGCATGGCCGTCCAGCCATGCGCCAGACGAGCCGCTTCGCCGTTTTTCGAGCCATTATAAAATTCGTTGTAAGCGATCTCGAAAAAACGCGGCGCGATGAAGTTGCGCCGCCAGTATACGCCCAGGCGCGGATCGTCGGGGAACAGTTCGATGAGCTTGTGAAAGTAAATCATGCGGGATTTAGCCATCCTTGCGCTGAAGGATGTCGATCCGGCGTAGATGCGCCAGCGCGTTACGGCCTCGTTGACATAAACGCTTCGGTAGCCGGCCATGAACAGCCGCAGGAATAGATCGTCGTCCTCATAGCCGGAAAGCCGCTCGTCAAACAGACCGACGGCCACCATGGCGTCTTTCGCGATCAGCGAGGCGCCGGGAAGAATGAACTGGTCGTAACTCAGACAATCCTGCAAAGACCGCTTCGGCTGCGGCGACGGAACGGCGTCGAGGACGCAATGGGCGACCATGCGGCCCTCGCGATCGATCTGGTCCAAATTGCCATAGACGAAGGCCAGATCCCGAACCGGCGGGCTTTCGAAAGGCGCTTTCAGAACCGCAAGATGATTATCGTACCATGCGTCGTCCTGATCGAGCAGCGCGATGTGCGAGCAGTTTGTGTGCATGATCGCCGTGTTGCGGGCCGACGATTGGCCGCCGTTCGGCTTCCTGAGGATCGTGATGCGGTGATTGCGCGCGAATTCTTCAACGAGCGCGGGACCTTCGTCGGTCGAACCGTCGTCGACGACGATCACCTCGTCGGGAGGGTCGGTCTGCGCGACAACGCTGCGAAGCGCTTCAATGATGAACGGCGCGCCATTATAAAGAGGAATGATTGCGGCAACCGTGATGGTCAAGGTCCAATTCCCTTCGAACGTTTACCCTGGCGCGACATGATGAGGTTCCTACACTTCGATTGGGCCTCCTGACAAGTTTCGACACCCAATCGACTCGTTGAATCCTAACATCTGCGGCCCACTTTCAATCGGATACTGAATGGCGGCGGACCATATCCTCGGTAAAATTGTTTGAAAAACCTACACAATTTTCCACGCCCAAGCGGAGACCTGCTGCTGGGCGGTACGAATGCGTATTCCATTAGTCCTCAAGATTTGAACATCTGAACAAAACTGACAGGGGAACCAATGGCGATCCGGCGGAATCGCCAGCGGCTCCAGTTTGCCTGGTTTTTCGGGGTTGCGCGTAAAACCGGCGTCGGCCTTCGCGCGCGCCGCTCTATAGCCCGCGCGGCGATGCGGAGCCAAGCCTCGGCGTCCGGCGCCGCGGCAAAAACCGGTTTCCCTTTTCCGCCCGCCGCTATAAAACTGCCCTGTTTTCAAGGGGAGGAATTTGATGACGCCGAAGAAAATTCTCGTCGCCCAAGGCGGCGGTCCGACCGCGGTGATCAACCAGTCGCTCGCCGGCGTCGTGCTGGAGGCGCGCAAATTCGCAGGCGTCGAGCGCGTCTATGGCGCCCATCACGGCGTGCGCGGCATCGTGGACGAGAACCTGCTCGACCTGACCCAGGAGACCAGCCACAATCTGGAGATGGTCGCCAACACCCCCTCCTCGGCGCTGGGCTCGACCCGCGACAAGCCGGACGCCAAATATTGCCACGAGATCTTCAAGGTGCTCCAGGCCCATGAGATCGGCGCCTTCTTCTATGTCGGCGGCAACGATTCCTCCGACACCGTACGCATCGTCGCCGATGAGGCGATCAAGGCGAACTATGCCCTGCGCTGCGTGCATATCCCCAAGACGATCGACAACGATCTCGTCGGCAACGACCACACCCCCGGCTTTCCCTCCGCCGCGCGCTTCGTCGCGCAGGCCTTCGCCGGGGCCAATCTCGACAACGCCTCCCTTCCCGGCATCTATGTCGCGGTGGTGATGGGCCGCCACGCCGGCTTCCTGACGGCGGCCTCCGCGCTCGGCAAGAAATTCCCCGAGGACGGCCCCCATCTCATCTATGTGCCCGAGCGGGTTTTCGACACCGAAAAATTCCTCGCCGACGTCAAGCGCATCTATGAACGGCTGGGCCGCTGCGTCGTCGCGGTTTCGGAAGGCGTCCACGACGCCGCCGGCGCGCCGATCGTCACCAAGCTCGCCGAACAGGTCGAGCATGACGCCCATGGCAATATCCAGCTTTCCGGCACCGGCGCGCTCGCCGACTTGTTGTGCGAGGAGATCAAGAACAAGCTGAAGATCAAGCGCGTGCGCGGCGACACTTTCGGCTATCTCCAGCGCTCCTTCATCGGCTGCGTCTCCGACGTCGATCAGCGCGAAGCGCGCGAGGTCGGCGAGAAGGCGGTGCAATATGCGATGTGGAGCGGCCGGAACGGCTCGGTCTCGATCAAGCGCACGGGATTCTATTCCGTCGATTACGAGCTGGTTCCGCTCGAAACGGTGGCCGGCAAGACCCGGGTGATGGAGGACGAATTCCTGTCCGACTGCGGCACCGACGTCACCGACGCCTTCCGCCTCTACCTACGTCCGCTGCTCGGCTCGGGAATGCCCGACGCCTATCGCCTGCGCCCGAACCATGTGGCCAAGGTCCTGCACAAGGCGTGAGCGGAAAAACGCAAGATCGGGGGTCGGCCGGGCTCGGCGCCTTTCTGGCGGACGAGTTCGAGCCAGCCTTTTGGACGCCCGAACTGCTGGACGAGGAAAGCGCATGGTGGGCCCATGTTCCCTTCGCCTTTTGGCTGGTGGCGGCGACGCGGCCGCGCATCGTGCTGGAGGTGGGCGTTGATCGCGGGGTGTCCTACGCGGCGTTCTGCGAGGCCGCGCTGCGCCTTCGCCTGGATTGCCGGCTCCACGGCGTGGACCTTTGGTCCGATCCGGGCGGCGACGAGCGTTTCGATGACTTCGCCAAATTCCACGATCATCGATACGCCGGCTTTTCCCGGCTGATGCGGATACGATCCGTGGACGCGCTCGACGCCTTCGCGGATGGATCGATCGACCTCCTCCACATCAACGCGTCCGGCGGGCTTCTGGACGCGCGCGAAGAATTCCGGCGCTGGCGGAAGAAGATTTCGCCGCGCGGCATTGTGCTTATCCATGGCGAACCCGTCGAAGACCTCCACAACGGCCAGTCCTTTTTCGTCTTTCCCCGGGGCGAAGGCCTTGCGCTGGCGGCGCCGGGGCCACAGACGCCGGACGCGGTGGCGAAACTTTTCGCGCTCGACGACAACTCTGCCCGCCGGCTTCGCGAACGCTTCGGGCTGCTTGGCGAAAGATGGGCGGAAAGGGCGACGATCCTTGGCCTCTTGCGCCAATTCGAGAGCGACTTCCAAACCCTGCGGCCAAAAGACGAGGATTTTCGCCTGACCGTCGCCGACCGGTTCCGGAACAGCCTTATCAAGACGGCCGCCGACCCGTTTCGTTATTTTCGACCCAAGAGGCGCCGGCGATGAACGACGCGAGATGGCGCCGGCTCCTGAAGATTCCGCCCGGCTTGATCAGATACCGATATGCCGCCCTTCCGATCGCGGCGTTGGCCGAAGCGCCGACCGGCGAGCCGAAGATAGGCATATTCGTCCACGCCTTCTATGAACAGGAAATCCAGCGCATCCTTCCCTATCTCGCCCATATCGGCGCGCCCTTCCGCCTGTTCGTCTCGACTGACACGCCCGAAAAAAAGAATTTTCTGGAAGCGGCGCTGCGATCCTATGCGCCGGACGTTCGCATTTTCGAAAACCGCGGCCGCGACATCGCGCCGAAATTCGTCGGTTTCAGGGACGAGCAGCGCGCATGCGATCTGGTCCTGCATATCCACACGAAAAAATCGCCGCACGCCGAGGAACTGGCGCGCTGGCTGGAATTCATCCTCGACAGCCTGCTCGGCTCCCCGGACGTCTTGCGCAGCATATTTGGGCTGTTCGCAACCTATCCTCATCTTGGCGTGATCGCGCCGCGCGTCCATCCGTCGGTCGTCTATGGCGTCCAATGGGGCAAGAATTATTGCAAGACGGTTTATCTGGCGCGGCGGATGGGCGTAAGGCTAGAGCGTTCGACCCGACTCGACTTTCCCGCCGGGTCGATGTTCTGGGCAAGACCTGCCGCGTTGGCTCCCCTGCTCGACCTCGACCTGGCCTTTTCGTCCTTCGAGCCGGAACATGGCCAGGTGGACGGCACGACCGCCCATGCGCTCGAACGATTGATTTTTTACGCCGCCGAACGCGCCGGCTATCGCTCGCTCCATGTCGGGACCTCGGACGACGCCGAAGCTTTCGAGACCGTCATCGGCTCCGGCGAATTGGAGCAGGGCTGGGTCAGGACCAGATAAAGCCGGAGCCGGAACCATTCTCCCCATTCTTGCCGATAGCTGGACGATCCTGAATTCCCGCGCCTTCCGCGCCGCGGACTATGCCTGGCTGCATCTTTCGTCGCGCTATCTCGCGCCTCTCGCCCTGTTTCATTACCTGCTCGCCGGCGAAAAGCGCGGCTATCGTCCGACGCCGTTCTTCGATCCCGACTTTTTTCGCGCGCGAAAGCCGCAAGCCCCCGGCGCCAGCGCTTTCGCCACCTTTCTGCGCGCGCCTCACGGCGCCCCGGCCTGCGCCGAATTCGACGAGGATTGGTTCGTCGCGCGTCATCCGGAAGCAAAGGCGGCCGCCTCGCCCTGGGCCTATATGACGGAACAAGGCATTGCGAAGCGGCTCGATCCCTCCCCGGAGGTTTCGCTCGCCTTCGTCGCTGGCGCCTATCGCACCCGCAACAAAAGGCTGGCGCGGAGCCTGATGAAAATCTTTCACAGGCGGCGCGGCGACGGCAAAAAATCCTGCGTCCTGAACCGGCAGGACCTTGAGGCCAATCAGGCCGCCTTTCGCGCCGCCATCAAGCTGCGCGCGCTTCATGAGGGGGCGGCGCGGCGGCCATGGCTCGTCTTCGTGCAGACCAATGGCGGCCATCCCGCCGCGCTGCATGCGCCCGAACGGCGCTACGACCTGATGCTCAATTATTATCACGAGCCGAAAGAGCCGCCCCGGGAAGCGGAATATGTCTTCGTCCAGAACGGAACCAAGACCACCGCGATCGCCGAACTGATCGAGGCGCGGCCGCAGCTTTTCGACCCTTATGATTATGTGCTTTTCCTCGACGACGACATCGACCTTTCGGCCGCGCAACTCGCCGATTTTTTCGAAACCATGCGGAACAACAGCCTCGACCTCGCCCAGCCGGCGCTCGCCGAAGGCTCCTATGGCTCCTTCCTTGCCCTGTTCCAAAAGGCGGGCTCGCCCGGCTTCAGGCGGGTCAATTACGTCGAGATCATGATGCCCGCCCTGTCGCGGCGGGCGCTGGCCGCGAGCGCCGATTGCTTCCGCTCCGGGATCAGCGGCTTTGGCGTGGACGCCCTGATCGGCGCGACGGTGCGGCGGCTTTTCGGCGCGACCGTCGCGGTGGTGGACCGCGTCGCGGCGCGGCACCAACGCGCCATCGACCTCGAAGGCGGCGCGCTCTATCTTTATTTGTCCGCGAACGGCATTGATCCCGGCGTCGAAATGTGGACCATCCTGGCCGATCATGAACTTGAACAAGACCTCAGGGAAACGGGGGCGAGCGGACTTTGAAGGTCTATTACATCAATCTCGACCGCGCGCCGGAGCGCCGCGTCCACACCGAACAGATGCTCCAGGGCGTCGATTTCGAGCGCGTCGCGGCGGTAGACGGCAGCAGGAATCCGCCGACGAAAAAGGGCCTGAACCGGTTCCAGATCGCCTGTATCGACAGCCACCGGATCGCCTGGCGAAAATTCCTCGCCACGCCGGATTCCTTCGCCTGCTTTCTGGAAGACGATCTTCATTTCTCGCCGGAATTTCCAGCTTTCGTGATCGGGGAATACTGGATTCCCGCCGAGGCGCATGCAGTCAAGCTCGACAGTTTCTATAATGTGGTCATGGTCGGCGCGCAGTCGCCCGCCCCGCTCGGACGCGGGCTCGCGCGGCTCTACACCCGCCACGAAAGCTCAGCCGCCTATATTCTGAGCCGCCGCGGCGCCGAAACCTTCCTGCGCCTGAGCGAAAATCCGACCCGGCCGGTCGATTACATCCTCTTTCCGGAAGACCCGATCGGCGAAAGGCTGAATGTCTTTCAACTCACGCCCGCCGTCGCCGTCCAGGATTCGCGCTACGAGAAACATCACGCGCCGGGCGCGAATTTCGTCAGCGCCATCGCCCGGACCGACCGGCCCGGTCCCGACGGCTTCCTCCCCCGACTGTGGTTCAAATTGAAACGGGAAACGATCCGCGTCGTCCACGATATCGGCCGCGCCAGACGTTATCTGGTCAACCGGCTGTTCCGCCGCCTCAAGCCCGAGGTCATACCGTTCCGGTAAGCTCTACCATCCCAGGAAAAGGCGCTCGCCAAGGAATTCCGGCAGGCCGGCGGCGAATATTTTTCTCGCCGCCTGATCAACGTCATAATCGACCCGGCTGAAGGTCACGGTCCCGCGCAGGTCGTCGTAAAGCGCGAAACAGGCCAAAGGATTGCCGTCGCGCGGCTGGCCGACCGAGCCGAGCACCGCGAGCCAGCGCCGGCTACGGGCAAGCGGCGTTGGCAGATTGGGAGTCGGCGCGAAAAAGGTCGGCGGCTTGCCCGGCGCGACATGATAGAGTTGCTGGCGATGAACATGGCCGCAGAAGGTGACGCGGGCCTCGACCGCGCGCAGCGAACGTTCCGCGGTGTCGATGCCGGTCACATAATTGAAGCGTTCCGGCGCGCTGGCGTCGCCGTGGACGAACAGGGTCTGCTCGCCGCCCTCGCCGAGCGTCGCGGCGGTATAAGGCATTGCGGCAAGGAAATCGCGCTGGGCCTTGTCCAGGCGTCGCGCGGTCCATTCGATCGCGGCGCGGGCGGCGTCGTTCATATATGGCGACGCCCCGCCGACCGCCGCGAGATCGTGATTGCCCATCACGGCGATCGCGCCCTGAGCGACATCCTCAGCGACGCAATCGACGATATAACAGGGATCCGCGCCGTAACCGATCAGATCGCCAAGATAGACGAATTTCTGGGCGCCCATCCGCCGCGCCTCCATCCGGCACGCGTCGAACGCCTCGCGATTGCCATGAATATCGGTGAGAAGCGCAATCAGCATTTTGATCCAGATCAATGAAATTCTATTTCTAGATCAAATCGCGCCGCGCGTCGCGTCCCCGCCGCGACTTTTCGACAATTCCGTCAGAAAAGACTGCCCTGTCCGCCGGCCTCGGTCTTGCGCCGCGCCGGCGCGCGCTTTTTCGGCGCCGCCCGTTCGAGGGGCGGACCGGCAGTCGCGGCGATCTTGCCATCCGCGAATTGCAGAGTGAGACGCGCGCCCTCGGGCGCCTGAGCGGCCGAGCGCACCGGAGCGCCGTCGGCGTCGCGCACCAGCGCGAATCCGCGGCGCAGCACCGCCTGATAGCCGACCGCCGCCAGCATCTGATCGGCGTGGCCGAGCCATTCGCGCCGCCGCGCCAGAGAGGCGAGCGCCGCCGCATCGAGCCGGGTCGCCAAAGCCCGCCTCCTTTCGTCCTGCGCGCGCAGGTCGTTGCGCAGCAAAGCGAGGCGCGCGAGGCGGGCGGCGCCGAACCTTGCGCATAGCGTCGCGATCCGCTCGCCCCGCTTCTCGACCAGCGCCGCGCGGACCGCGCCGAGCCGGAAAGCGAGATTGTTCAGGCGGCCGGTCGCGCGCTGCAATTCGGCGTGCGGGGCGTGGCGCGTCAGCAGACGGGAGGCGTTGGCGAGCGCAAGCTGGCGCCGCGCGAGCGCGGCCGCCGCGCTCGCGCGCAATTTATCGCCGGCGCGATCGACTCTCTGGCGCGGCGTCGCGAGCAGGCTTTCCGGTCCCGGCAGGGCGCGGGCCAGGGCGCGCAAATCGGCGCGGCGGCGATCCAGGAGCCGCAGGGCCGCAGCGTCGTGGCGGCGCGCGACATTGGCGAGGTCCGTCAGCAATTCGGCGCGCACCGGCACGGCTTTTTCGGCGGCGCCGGTCGGCGTCGGCGCGCGCAGGTCGGCGACCAGATCGAGCAAGGTCCAGTCGGTCTCATGGCCGATGGCCGAAATCAGCGGGACGCCGGACGCGGCCGCCGCGCGCAAAACCTCTTCCTCGTTGAAGCTCCACAAATCTTCGAGCGAGCCGCCGCCGCGCGCGACGATCAGCAGATCGGGGCGCGGAACGGCGCCGCCGGGGGTGAGCGCGTTGAAACCCCGAATCGCCGCCGCGACCTCGGCCGCCGACGTCTCGCCCTGAACCCGCACCGGCCAGACCAGAACGCGGCGCGGAAAACGGTCGTTCAGCCGGTGGAGGATGTCGCGGATCACCGCCCCGGTCGGCGAAGTGACGATGCCGACGACCGCAGGCAGGAAGGGCAGTTTTTTCTTGCGCGCCTCGTCGAACAGGCCTTCGGCCGCGAGTTTTTTCCGGCGCTCCTCGAGCAAGGCCATCAGGGCGCCAAGCCCTGCCGGCTCAAGCTGTTCGATAATGATCTGATAGGAGGATTTGCCGGGGAAGGTGGTGATCCGGCCGGTGGCGATCACCTCCAGCCCTTCGTGCGGCTTGGCGCGCAGACGCGCAAAAGTTCCCTTCCAGATCACCGCGTCGATGCGGGCGCTGGCGTCCTTCAGCGAGAAATAGCAATGGCCGGAGGAATGCGGCCCGCGATAATTGGAAATCTCGCCGCGCAGCCGCACATGGCCGAACTGGTCCTCGATCGCGCGCTTGAGCGCCCCGGACAGTTCCGAGACGGTCACTTCCGGCGCATTGGTCAGCGAGACGGATTCGCTCATGACGGGATCGCACGAGTCGGAGACATTCATCCTGTCTAGCAGATTTGGCGATGGCGGAGAAAGCGACGCGAGCCGGGGAGCGTCTGCAATGGAATTTCGGGTCCGGGCGGCAAGCGGTCACAGAACCGAACGGCAAAGATTTCCTCTAATCTTCGGTCTGTTCATTCCTCATGAGCGCCGCACGACTTTGATCGCCGCCATTGGGCGACCCGAGCGCTGGGCGATTTCCCGATCCTGCGTTTCGAGAAAAGCCCGCGCCGGTTCATCGCCATCGAGGCCGCCAAGAATCTCCTTCGGAACGCGCCGGTTTGAACGCGTGGCGCCGTCTTCGTACATGACGTCGAACAAGACAAATTCGCTCTTCGAGCCAGGTTTGCGCGCCATATTTTCATTTCTCCGCATCGCCGCAGGCCGATTCTACGGTTGATTTCATCGCAACAGCACGCTTCACGTTAAAATATCAAGGCGATGGCGGCGCCGCGGAAAAGGCCGGCGCCGCAGGTCGTTGCGGACCGCGCGGGGCCTTGCGCTTGGGCTTGGGCAGCAAGCCTTCATACTGCGCCTTTTTGCGCGCCTGCTTGCGCGCCCGCCGAATGGCTTCGGCGCCTTCCCGCGCGCGTTTCTCCGAGGGCTTCTCGTAAGCGCGGCGCTGTTTCATTTCGCGAAAGAGACCTTCACGCTGCATTTTCTTCTTCAGCACGCGAAGCGCCTGCTCGACATTGTTGTCGCGAACCAATACCTGCACGAATTCTCCGATCTTTGCATTCGAGGGATGCGCTACCGGCCCGGTGGCGGCGACGCGAAACGTGCGAACAAGCGCCAGAACGACTGCCGCCCCAGGGAAACACGATTATTTTGGAGATACGGGGAGAGCTCCGTGTTCGACCATCGAACGACCCTGTCGTCGTTCTATACGATATGGCGCGGGGATTGGCCAGAGACGGAAATACAACCTCATCTTGTTTCAGACATTGTTGACCGCCAACAAGAGCAAATCGAGTTTTGGCCCCAGGCGTGGCGCGTCCGTGAGCGGCTTAATGCTCCCGCGTCCTTATTTATGATCTCCACGACATCGATAAACACCCGACAGAGCGCGCCCGCGCTCTGCATTCAGCGTGCTTTCAGGGAAGAGAGGCCCATGAATTCTGGAACCGTCAAATGGTACAACGCCAGCAAGGGCTACGGCTTCATCGCCCCGGATGGACCAGGATGTACTGGCGAGCGGAGAGAATCTTGTCGACTGGCGCGAAACCCGCAAGTTTTCCAATCCGGTCCAACCGGAAGCGCTTGCCATGCATTGCCGATGCGCTTATTAGCTGACGTTTAACGGCGCGCCGGCGCATGGGACGCGAATTTTTTTGAATTGACGCGTCGCCCGGCCTCCAGACCGTTTCCTGACAGTCGGCCCATTCTGTGCGGGGCCTTCTTCGCCACGCCTCAGCGTCCGCCGCCAAAACTGCGGGCGCGCGGCCACATGAAAGACGTCAATTGACAACCTTTTCCGATCTCGGCCTGGCCGAGACCATTCTGCGCGCTCTCAAATCCGAAGGTTACGAAACGCCGACGCCCATTCAGGCGCAAGCCATTCCGCCCTTGCTCGAAGGCCGCGACCTGCTCGGCATCGCCCAAACCGGCACCGGCAAGACCTGCGCCTTCGCCACGCCGCTCATCACCCGACTTCTGCAATTCCCTGAAAATCCGCGCAGCAGACAGACGCGCGTGCTGGTGCTGGCGCCCACCCGCGAACTGGCGGCCCAGATCGGCGACAGTTTCAAGACCTATGGCCGTTTCGCCGGGCTGCGCGTCGCCACGATCTTCGGCGGCGTTGGCTTTGGCCCGCAAGTTCAGGCGCTTTCACGTGGGCTGGATGTGCTGGTCGCCACCCCTGGCCGTCTGCTCGATCACATGGCGCAGGGCAATCTGCGGCTCGATGGAACCTCCGCGGTCGTTCTGGACGAGGCCGACCATATGCTCGATCTCGGCTTTGTCGTTCCGATCCGCAAGATTTTCGCCAAATTGCCGAAGCGGCGTCAAACGCTGTTCTTCTCCGCCACCATGCCGCCGGAAATCGCCACGCTGGCGGCGGAAATGCTGCATCAACCGGTCACGGTTTCCGTTACGCCGGTGGCCAAGACGGCCGATCGCGTGGCCCAGCGCGTGATCCTGATCGAGGCCAAGCGCAAGCGCGAGGCTCTGGTCGACTTGCTGCAAAATCCCGACTTCCGCCGCAGCATCGTCTTCACCCGCACCAAACGCGGCGCCGACCGGGTGGCCTCGGCTCTGGTCGAGGCCGGTCACGCGGCGGAGGCGATCCACGGCAACAAAAGCCAGAACCAACGCTCGCGCGCTCTCGACGGGTTCCGCTCGGGCCGCGTCGCCGTGCTGGTCGCCACCGATATCGCCGCGCGCGGCATCGACGTTGACGGCGTCAGCCATGTGGTGAATTTCGAACTGCCGGAAGTTCCGGAAGCCTATGTGCATCGCATCGGCCGCACGGCGCGCGCCGGGGCTGAAGGCGAGGCCATTTCCTTTTGCGACCACGAAGAGCGCGATCTTTTGCGCGGCATCGAGAAACTGACCAAACAGACGATTCCGACCACCGATCTGCGCCTCGCTCCCAATGCGGCCGGCGAGACTCTGCCGGCGGAGAAAAAGCCGGACGCCCGATTCGGGCGGCCAAATGGCGTCCCCGCCGTGAAAAGGTCGGCGCCGCGTCGTGACGGCGAAAGGCGGCGGGCGCCGCGCCCTTCAGGCGAAGGCCGCCCGCGCCAGGGCGAAGCTCAAGCCAAACGCCGCTGATCGGGGGAGACTGGGCCGTCGAAATCCGAGCGGCCCAGTCGCTGCGCGTTCAGCTGATGATCGTCAGCGTTTCCACTGAAGTCTTGCCGCTGCGCTTGTCCACAGCGGTCTCGTAGCTGACTTTCTGGCCATCGGGCAGAGCGCGGATGCCGGCGCGCTCTACCGCGCTGATATGGACAAAAACATCGGGGCCGCCCGCATCCGGCTGAATGAAGCCAAAGCCCTTTTGCCAGTTGAACCATTTTACTGCGCCAGTCGGCATGATCTGTCCTTTCCATGCATGAGTCTTGCGGCTCCGCGAAACGCGCAAAAGCCGGTCGAGGCCAGTGGGGAGGAAAGCGACGAGCCGGCGCGTCAAAGGACGAGATAGCAGGTTCATTCAGCTGGACTCGACCATTGAGACGTATGCCACGCGCGCGAAATGCGCAAGCCAATGACAGACGGTGAAGAAGATTAGGCTCGCCGCCGCCCGGGAGGGAGGAAGTGGGCGGCGGGCGCCGCGCGCTTGCCGTTTGCGTCTGTCATGCCGCCTGCGCCCTCAACGCGGCGGCCTCGCCCGTCTTCTGCTTTTGTGGCGCCTCGAACAGCAGGCGGCCCGCCCAGACCAGCAGCGCGAGGTTGCGCAGGAGCGCGACCAGGCCAAAGATCGGCGGCAGGCTGGCGGCGCAGAACACGTAAAGATAGGGATATTCCAGCTGCGTCAGGACGAGACCGGCGAAAAGCGCGAGATTCGCGGCGCGCGAGGCGCGCAGCGACGCCAGCGCGGCGACCGGCGTGAGCCAAACCAGATATTGCGGCGAGAACACTTTTCCCAGCGCCGAAAAGGCGACGATGATGGCGCAGACGCCTTTGGCGAGTACGACGACGCGCTCGAATTCGGTCTCGCAGGCGCTCAGCGCCCGCCAGCTCCAGGCGAAGACGCCGAATATGGCCACAACGGGCGCTATTTCCGCGAACGGCCGCAGCAAAGGCTCGTAAGCCGCAACGATATTGTCGGAGCCGAAGGAAAAGACCGAGCCGGCGACGATCCCCGGATCGAAAGCGCGCAGGAAAATCAGCAGGGCGCCAAGGGTGCTTTCGACCTGCAGGGGCCGCGCCGCATGATAGGCGAAGGAATCGCGCCAATGTTCGCCGGCGAAAAACAGATAGGCGACCGCGGCGACAAGGCAAACCGCCGCCGCGCCGCCGAAGCTCTCGACAAGCGCGCCCCAGCGCCGCGTCGTCGCGTAATAAAGGGCGCCGAGCGGCGCGAACAGGATCGGCGCGCCCTTGCAGACCACGCCAAAAGCCAGAGCCGCCCCGGCGCCGGCGGACCAGCGCGCGGCCAGGGCAAAGATCGTCAGGCCGACCGACAGGGAGACGCAGGCGTCATAGCGCCGGGCGACAAGGGCGCCGAGCGCCGCCGTCGTCGCCAAGGCGAACAACAGCGTGCGTTCGCCCTGCCCCGGTGACAGCTTTTCGACCGCGCGGACGGCGAGGAAGACCGAAAGCGTCAGCAGAAGCTCCATCTCCAGCCCGAACAGCAGGTGGTAGGTGCTGAAATCCTGGGTGAAGAGGGCCGGCGCGAGGGCGAACACAACCATTCCGGGGGGATATTCCACGACGAAATCGCGCCAGGGCCGTAGCGGCCGTTCCGGCGTCACCTTCGGGAAGGCGCCGGCGTCGGCCTGCCCGGAGACGCCATGCGCCGCCCGCCATTGCGCCGGCGTGCGCACGAAAAAGCTGGAATAGGGCCTGCCCAGCATCGCATTGGCATAGGCGAAATAGCGCGAGGTATCGAAGTCGTTGCGCGCCAGAACGCCGAGGAATTCAAGGGCGTTCAGCCGGCTCGCGATCTGCTGGGCCGTGACGTTCGCTCCGTCCGCGGGCGTCCGGTAGCTGCTCAGCGACGGGCCATAGAGATTGAACCAGCCAAAGACCAGCGCCAGCCACAACAGCCAATATTTGCTCATGCGAGTCATCGGGGCGGCGATCCGGCAGGTGAAATGCGTCGCCGATGGTAACGCGGCGCCGGTGAAAAATTCCCTATCGGCGCCGCGCCGGGCGTGGCGATCGGCGCGGGCGCGTTTTTTGCCTGCGCGCCCTTCCTTTCGCGCGGCCGCCCTGCTATCTGCGGCGGATGACCGCGCATAAGATCGACAATATCCGCAATTTCTCCATTGTCGCCCATATCGACCATGGCAAGTCCACCCTCGCCGACCGCCTTATCCAGCAGACCGGCGCCCTGGCCGAACGCGAAATGGTCGAGCAGGTGCTGGATTCGATGGATATCGAGCGCGAGCGCGGCATCACCATCAAGGCGCAGACGGTGCGCCTCGAATATAAAGCCCAGGACGGCCAGACCTATATTCTCAACCTGATGGACACGCCCGGGCACGTCGATTTCGCCTATGAGGTCTCGCGTTCGCTCGCGGCCTGCGAAGGCTCGCTGCTGGTGGTGGATGCTTCCCAGGGCGTCGAGGCCCAGACGCTCGCCAATGTCTATCATGCGCTCGACGCCGGGCACGAAATCGTGCCGGTGCTCAACAAGATCGACCTGCCCGCCGCCGAGCCCGACCGGATCAAGGCCCAGATCGAGGAAGTCATCGGCCTCGACGCTTCGGACGCCGTGCCGATCTCGGCCAAGACGGGCCTCAACATCGACCTCGTGCTGGAGGCCATCGTCCGGAAACTGCCGCCGCCGCAAGGCGACGAAAAGGCTCCGCTCAAGGCGTTGCTGGTGGACAGCTGGTACGATTCCTATCTCGGCGTCGTGGTGCTGGTGCGCATTTTCGACGGCGAGCTGCGCAAGGGCCAGAAAATCAAGATGATGGGCACAGGCGCCCATTACGAGGTCGACCGCATCGGCGTGTTCCGCCCGAAAATGCAGGATGTCCAGAAGCTCGGCCCAGGCGAGGTCGGCTTCATCACCGCCCAGATCAAGCAGGTCGCCGACACCCGCGTCGGCGACACCATCACCGACGACAAGAAACCCTGCGTGGAAGCCCTGCCCGGCTTCCAACCGGCCCAGCCGGTGGTCTTTTGCGGCCTCTTTCCGGTAGACGCCGCCGATTTCGAGGACCTGCGAGCCGCCATGGGCAAGCTGCGGCTCAACGACGCCAGCTTCTCGTTCGAAATGGAATCGTCCGCCGCGCTCGGCTTCGGCTTCCGCTGCGGCTTTCTGGGCCTGCTCCATCTCGAAATCATTCAGGAGCGGCTGGAGCGTGAGTTCAACCTCGACCTGATCGCGACCGCGCCGTCGGTTATCTATAAAATCATGATGACCTCGGGCGAGACGATCGAGCTGCACAATCCGGCCGATATGCCCGACGTGGTCAAGATCGCCGAGATCCATGAGCCCTGGATCAAGGCCACCATTTTGACCCCGGACGACTATCTCGGCGCGGTCCTGAAACTATGTCAGGACCGGCGCGGGGTTCAGGTGGATTTGAATTATGTCGGCAAGCGCGCCATGGTGGTCTATGAACTGCCGCTCAACGAAGTGGTGTTCGACTTTTACGACCGCCTGAAGTCGATCTCCAAGGGCTATGCTTCGTTCGACTATACGATCATCGACTATCGCGCCGGCGATCTGGTCAAAATGTCGATTCTGGTCAATGGCGAGCCGGTCGACGCTTTGTCCATGCTCGTCCACCGCACCCGCGCCGAATCGCGCGGCCGCGCCATGTGCGAGAAGCTGCGCGAACTGATCCCGCAGCACATGTTCCAGATTCCGATCCAGGCGGCCATCGGCGCGAAAATCATCGCCCGCGAGACCATCCGCGCCCTGCGAAAGGACGTGACCGCCAAATGCTACGGCGGCGACGTCACCCGCAAGCGCAAGCTGCTCGAAAAGCAGAAGGAGGGCAAGAAGCGCATGCGGCAGTTCGGCAAGGTCGAAATCCCGCAGGAAGCTTTTATCGCCGCCCTCAAGATGGACAGTTGACGCCCTATCTGCCGGCGTCGATTCGCTCCACGGTGGCGACCACTTCGTTCGTCAACTCATAGGTCGACTTCTGCTGCAAATCCAGTTCGACCACGCGCCGCGAGAGGCCGGAAAGGTCGTCCTGCGCCGCGCCGATCGCCTTTTCGAGCGATTGCAGCGCCGCGTAAAGCCATTCGATCTTTTCGTCGGGGCTCATCGCCTTCCATTCTTTCGCCATCGTCGCGCTTCTCCGGCTTCGGTCAGATCATCGATCATAAGTTGAATATATTAATTAATACAATCTTAGGTTGTAATAATTGAAATGATCCGCCGCTTCCGCTTTGACCTCGCGCTGTTCGCGTTCTCGAAGTTCGCGCCTCAGGCCTCCAGCGCGCAGACATTGGGCTGAAGCAGGGCGCCGGCCTTGAGCCAAAGCCGCACGCCCTGCGGCCCCACGAAGCCGCCGAGCGCCTGCGCCGGTGGAAGCCTCAGCCAGGACCAGCGCTCGAAACACTCGCCGTTCTCGGTGAAAGAGCCTGAAAGGACAAATATTTCCAGTCCGTCCGGATTCGGCAGGCGGATCTCCGCCCCCGGCGCCCAGTTTTCCTGCCAGACGCGCTCGCTGGCATTTTCGAACAGCAGCCTTCGCGACGTTCCGGCTTCGGGCGGCAGGGCCACGACGGCATGGTCATCCGCCCGGAATTGCCAGAGTTTGACGAAGATGACGCAACCGGCGTCGGAGCCCGGAGCGTGGGCTGTGCCTGTCGGATTGCGCAGATAGGAGCCCGCCGGATAATCGCCGGTTTCGTCCTGAAAGACGCCTTCCAGCACCAGGATTTCCTCGCCGCCGCCATGTTCGTGCGCCGGAAAGCGGCTGTTTGGCGCGAAGCGCACGATAGAGGTGGCGCGCGCGATCTCGTCGCCGATGCGAAACAGCATGCACCGCTCGACGCCCGGCGCCGGGCTCGGCGTCCAAGGCAACCTGCCGGCGTGCGCCGCCGCCCGCGAAGTCAAATCATCATTGAGACGCATCGCGCGCCCTCCCCGGCTGAACACGTCCCCGGGACGTGAGGGCGGCGAAAGGCAATGTCAATAGCGTCGATCCCGCCGGACCGCGCGGCCAGCCAGTCAGTTCCCGTTATAATAGGTCTGGGGGTAATATTGGCTCGGATAATAAGTCTGCGGGTAATAGGTCGGGGTCTGATAGACCGGCTGATTATATTGCGGCGGCGGCGGAAAATTCGCCGGCGGATTGTTGGCCGGCGGCGAGTACCTCGGCGGACTCGCGACCGGCGGCGCATAATTTTGCGCGATCGACGGCGTCGCCACACCGATGAGGGTGACGAAACAGGCGAAGCAGGGCAGGCAGACGGGGATGCGCATCGGGGATATCCTCGGAGAGGTCAACCAACTGCGCAAGTCTGCGCCTCGAACCTGTCCCGAAGCCTGCCATTCCCGCCGGCCGCGCATCGCTCAGTAATGATGATGACGGCGATGGTGATGGGGAGGCGGCGGAACGAAATCCAGCGTCAGGCCCGTCACGCCGCCGGCGACGTTCAAACCCTCCTGGGCGGTGAGCGACACCGGTTGGAGCGCGATCGTATCGGCGCTGCCGCCGATCAGAACATTGGCGCCCAGGCCGACGCCGACCGTCACCTCGCCGCTCACACCGCCGTAGCTTCCCGCAAGCGCGCCCTGGGGCGGGGCGCTGGTCGGCGCGAACACCGCCCACGCCAACAGGCCCTTGGTGGTCGCGCCAAGATCGACGCCGATCTTGGTGATCGAGCCGGCATAATGCTCGACACGGCCGCCTTGCGAGGTGAAACGGCAAACCAAAGCGCGATTCGAGGCGATGATCAATCCCGGACCGCCGGCGACCTCGCAATTCAGCGTGCCGACCTGCACTTGGTCGGCGGAAGCGACATGAGTGGAAAATGCAAGCGCCGCCACGGAAACGGCGAATAGGACGGAACGCATGTTCATGGGGAAATCCTTCCTTGCACTGGGCGCAAAAATCGCCCGAACTCTCGGAGAATTCACGGGATTTCCGCCGTCAAGAGGCGGGAGCCGACCGTGACGCCGCGGGCATTATCGTCTTAGCCTGCGCCTTGGCAATGGAAAAAGTGAGACGCAATTGCGTCGATGGGCGGGAGCCCCGCCGCCCGTTCCCGAGCCGCCCGCCGCTGTTGTCATAAAATGGCAATCGAAATCGCGATTGATCGCGCGATCCGCGAAAACGCCACGCGGCGGCCGGACATGCGACGCCTGTGCTGGAAGGGCCTGAATGCTTCCCGTCAATGGACATTTCATCGGCGACGCGCTTCACCTGCTCGCCGCGCTGGCCTGCGGCGCCCTCATCGGCTTCGAACGGCAATGGCGCGAGCGCAACGCCGGACTGCGCACCCATACGCTGGTGGCGCTCGGGGCCGCGACTTTTGTCGTCTTCGCCGCGCAATTCGCCAATGAGAATCCCACCCGCGTCGCCGCCCAGGTCGTCTCCGGCATAGGCTTTCTCGGCGCCGGCGTGATCTGGAAGGAGGGCGCCAATGTGCGCGGGCTCAATACGGCCGCGACTTTGTGGTGCTCCGGGGCGGTGGGTCTGCTGGCAGGCGCCGGCTATTGGCCCCAGGCGGCCTTCACGGTGGTCCTGATCGCTTCGGTCAACCTCGTCCTGCGCCCGCTGACGGCGCTGATCGACCGCCAGCCCGTCGAGAACGCCGAGATCGAATCCTACTATCTGGTGGCGATCGTTTGCCGTTCGGATGAAGAGGCCGAATTCCGCGCCAGGATGCTGCAATATTTCTCGACCGGCGACCTTCACCTGCGCCAGCTTGACAGCGTCAATATCGAGGGCAGCGACCGCGTCGAAATTTCGGCCCAGGTGACCTCTGGCAAACCGCGGGAGCTGGCGCTCGAACATATCGTCGGCGCGTTCAGCCTCGAGCCCGCCGTCAGCGCCGCGCGCTGGCGCAGGGTGACCGATATTCTGTAAAGGGCGCGTCGCGGCGGCGTTTCTGTCGCGCCTTCGATTCCACCCTCCGCGCGGGAAAGTGCGTCAGACGAAATCGATTTTCATGATTTCATAGCTCTTGCCGCCGCCGGGCGTGTTGACCTCGACCGAATCGCCGACCTTCTTGCCGATCAGGGCGCGCGAAATCGGCGAGGAAATCGAAATCTTGCCGGATTTGACGTCCGCCTCCATGTCGCCGACGATCTGGTAGCGCTTCTCCAGTTCGGTGTCCTCGTCGATCAAGGTCACGGTCGCGCCGAATTTCACCGTGCCGCCAGAGAGCTTGCTGACGTCGATCACGTCGGCGCGGGAGAGCTTGTCCTCCAGTTCGGCGATTCGGCCCTCGTTGAGCGACTGCGACTCCTTGGCCGCGTGATATTCGGCGTTTTCCGACAGATCGCCATGGGACCGCGCTTCCGCGATGGCCTGAATGATGCGCGGCCGCTCCTCCTGCTGGCGGCGCTTCAGCTCCACCTCGAGGGCCGCATATCCGGCGACGGTCATGGGCAGCTTTTCCATCCTGCGACTCTTTCAAATTCTAAGGCTCGCTTCGCCGCGGGCGGCGAAGCTTTCGACAAACCCCGACGGCATTCACGCGGCGCCGGGACAAAACGCGAGACGCGCCCGATGGGGCGCGTCGCATGCTCGTTTTAAGAACCCTCATGATGGAACAGAGGCGGGCGCAGGTCAACGCCCCCCGGAAAGCTTCCCTCAGGCGAAATAATCCTGAAGCGCCCGCACTTCGAGATCGCCGGCGAGAAAGGCGCGCACGCCCTGCGCCGCGGCAAGCGCCCCGGCGAGCGTGGTGTAATAGGGCGCCCTGTGCAGCAGAGCGGCGCGGCGCAGCGAGCGCGAATCGGCCAATGCCTGCGCGCCCTCCGTGGTGTTGAACACCAGTTGCACCCCGCCGTTCTTGATGGCGTCCACGACATGGGGCCGGCCTTCCGACACCTTGTTGATCTTTTGCGCCGAAATGCCCTGCTCGTTGAGGAAGCGCGCGGTGCCGCCGGTCGCCAGCACCTTGAAGCCGAGATCGGCCAGAAGCCTGACCGCCTCGAGCACCCGCAGCTTGTCCACATCGCGCACCGAGACGAACAGGGCGCCCGACGTCGGCACCTTGGTTCCAGCGCCGAGCTGGCTTTTGGCGAAGGCGATGTCGAAGCTGCGATCGAGGCCGATCACCTCGCCGGTCGAGCGCATTTCGGGTCCGAGCACCGTATCGACGCCGGGGAAGCGGGCGAAGGGGAATACTGCTTCCTTGACCCCGACATGACCGCCCTCCCAGGGCGTCAGGCTGAATCCCGCAAGCTTTTCGCCCGCCATGACCCGCGCGGCGATCTTGGCCAGCGGCCGGCCGATGACCTTGGCGACGAAAGGCACGGTGCGCGAAGCGCGCGGATTGACTTCGAGCACATAGATCTCGCCGTCCTTGAGCGCGAATTGCACATTCATCAGGCCGCCGACATGAAGCGCCAGCGCGAGCTTGCCGGTCTGCTCCTCGAGCCGCGCGATCATTTCGGGCGTCAGCGAGCGCGGCGGCAGCGAACAGGCCGAATCGCCGGAATGGATGCCCGCCTCCTCGATATGCTCCATGACGCCGGCGACGAAAACCTCCTCGCCGTCGCACAGGCAGTCGACGTCCACCTCGACGGCGTCCATGAGATAGCGGTCGAACAGCAACGGATTCTTGCCCAGAACCGTGTTGATCTGGCCGGTCTTGTCGTTGGGATAGCGCGCCTTGACGTCCGACGGCACCAGACCCGGCAGCGTTCCGAGCAGATAATCGTCCAACTCGCCCGAATCGCGGATGATCGCCATGGCGCGGCCGCCGAGCACATAGGACGGACGCACCACCAGAGGCAGGCCAAGCTCCTGGGCGACGATGCGCGCCTGCTCCACCGAATAGGCGATGCCGTTTTTCGGCTGCTTCAGGCCGAGCTTGTCGAGCAGGCGCTTGAACAGGTCGCGGTCCTCGGCGAGGTCGATCGAATCGACCGAAGTGCCGAGAATGGGAATGCCCGCCTCCTGCAACGCCTTGGCGAGTTTCAACGGCGTCTGGCCGCCGAACTGGACGATGACGCCCTTGAGCGTCCCCGCCTCCTGCTCCTTGGCGAGAATTTCGAGCACGTCCTCGCGGGTCAGGGGCTCGAAATAGAGCCGGTCCGAGGTGTCGTAATCGGTCGAAACCGTCTCCGGATTGCAATTGATCATGATGGTTTCATAGCCGGCGTCGCCGAGCGCGAAACAGGCGTGGCAGCAGCAATAATCGAACTCGATGCCCTGCCCGATGCGGTTGGGCCCGCCGCCAAGGATCACCACTTTCGTGCGGTCGCTCGGGCGCGCCTCGTCGGCCAGGACGCCGGCGAAAGGCCGCTCATAGGCCGAATACATATAGGCCGTGGGCGAGGCGAATTCCGCCGCGCAGGTGTCGATGCGCTTGAATACCGGTCGCACGTTCAAGCTTCGGCGCAACGCCGCGACGTCCGACTCGTTCCTGCCGGTCAGCGAGGCGAGGCGCAAATCCGAGAAGCCGGCGCTTTTGAGCATGCGGAGATTGTCGGCGTCCTCCGGCAGGCCGAAGCGCCTGACCTTGCTTTCGAGCGCCACGATTTCGGCGATCCGCGCAATGAACCACGGGTCGATCTTGCAGGCCTCGTGAATTTCCGCTTCGCTCATGCCCATGCGCAGGGCCTGGCCGACGACCAGCAGGCGGTCAGGCGTCGGCGTCCCCAAGGCTGCGCGCAAAACATTCATGTCGTCGCCCTTGCCGAGCCCGTCGATCTCGATCTCGTCGAGGCCGGAAAGGCCGGTTTCCAGCGAGCGCAGCGCCTTTTGCAAGGATTCGGCGAAATTGCGGCCGATGGCCATGGCCTCGCCGACCGATTTCATCGCCGTGGTCAGGATCGGCTCGGCGCCGGGGAATTTCTCGAAGGCGAAGCGCGGAATCTTGGTGACCACATAATCGATGGTCGGCTCGAACGAGGCCGGCGTCGCCCCCCCGGTGATGTCATTGGCGATTTCGTCGAGCGTATAGCCGACTGCGAGCTTGGCCGCGACCTTGGCGATCGGGAAGCCGGTCGCCTTCGAGGCGAGCGCCGACGAGCGCGACACGCGCGGGTTCATCTCGATCACGATCATCCGGCCATTGGCTGGATTTATGGCGAACTGGACGTTGGAGCCGCCCGTCTCGACGCCGATTTCGCGCAACACCGCGATCGAGGCGTCGCGCATGATCTGATATTCCTTGTCCGTCAGCGTCAGGGCCGGCGCGACGGTGATGGAATCGCCGGTATGGACGCCCATCGGATCGATGTTTTCGATCGAGCAGATGATGATGCAATTGTCCGCCTTGTCGCGGACGACCTCCATCTCATATTCCTTCCAGCCGAGTACGCTTTCCTCGATCAGGACTTCGGAGGTCGGCGAGGCGTCGATGCCGCGCTCGACAATGTCGATGAATTCCGCCTTGTTGTAGGCGATGCCGCCGCCAGTGCCCCCGAGCGTGAACGACGGGCGGATGATCGCCGGCAGGCCGATGTCCTCCAGCGCCTCCAACGCCTGACTGAGCGTCTTGATGTGATGCGAGCGCGGGGTGTCGAGGCCGATCCGAATCATGGCCTCGCGGAACAATTCGCGGTCCTCGGCCTTGTCGATCGCCTCCGCCGTCGCCCCGATCAACTCGATGTCATATTTGGCGAGCACGCCCATTTTCTTGAGCGACAAAGCGCAGTTCAGCGCCGTCTGTCCGCCCATGGTCGGCAGAAGAGCGAAGCCGCCGGGCGCCGCGTAACGCTCCTTCTCGATGATCTTGGCGACGATTTCCGGGGTGATCGGCTCGACATAGGTGCGGTCGGCGAGATCGGGATCGGTCATGATCGTCGCCGGATTGGAATTGACCAGGACGATCCGGTAGCCTTCCGCGCGCAGCGCCTTGCAAGCTTGTGTGCCGGAATAATCGAACTCGCAGGCCTGGCCGATGACGATGGGGCCGGCGCCGATGATCATGATCGTCTGGATGTCTGTCCGTTTCGGCATTTTCCGCTCTTTACCTTTTGCCTCGGCCGCGACGCGCCCGAGGCGCCCCTCGCGGGAGGCTGTTTCCGAGCTTCGGCGCGGCCTTGCGCCGCGCACAAAAAAAGGCCGCACTTTCGGCCAAGAAAGCCTGAGCGCGTCCTCCGCTGTCATCCCGCGACGGGAGAGATTTCGGTCGGGAGACGCCCGGCCTGAATGTGACGCTCCTGTTAGCGTAAGTTTGCAGCGCTGTGAACCCCCGGACGGCGCGAGCCCTTCGCGTCGTCCGGGGATTTTCAAGGAAAGGTAATGGCTTCAGGCCATATTTCGAACAATGACAAAACAGAAATGCCCCTGGAACGGTTCCTGCCGCGCAGCTCTCGTCGCTCTGCTCGCCCTTGCGGCAGGCGTCCCGGCGCATGCGCAAGGCGTCGGCGGGCGTGAGCTGACCGTCGGCAAAGGCTCGATGGTCGCGACTTGCGCCGCCTGCCATGGCGTCGACGGCATCGCCCATGACGCGGAAGTTCCCAATCTCGCCGGGCAGAACGAGGCCTATCTCTACAATCAGTTGCGCGCCTTCCACAGCCGGCGGCGAGCGCACAAGGAAATGACCTATATGAGCCGCAACCTGACCGACGAGGAAATGCGCGCCCTCGCCGCCTATTTCGCCCATTTGCCGCCACGCTGAGCATGCATTCGTTGGCGAACCAACGAATGCATGCTCAGCTTCATTTGAATTAGCAGGATTTTTGTCCGAAAATTGGCCACCACTTTTCGGAATTCCTGCTCAGCCGGAACCGCCCGATGTCGCTCCGCCGTCAGTTTTCCTCCTTCTTCATCGTCGGCTCGATCGCGACGGCGACTCATTATTCCGTTTTGATCTCCCTCAAGGAGCTGGCGCATTGGCGCGTCATCCCCGCCACGCTCTGCGGCTTCTGCCTGGGCGGCCTCGTCTCCTATGTCCTCAACCGCCGGCACACTTTCGCCAGCGACCGCGCCCATGTCGAAGCCGGATGGCGCTTCTTCACCGTGTCGGCGGTCGGCTTTTTTCTGACCTGGGGCCTGATGCGCCTGTTCGTCGTCGAATGGCATGCGCCCTATCTGCCGGCGCAAATGGTCACCACCGGGCTGGTGATGTTCTGGAATTTCGGCGCCAACCGCCAATGGACCTTCCGGCCGCAGAGCGCCTGTCCCGCGATCGGAACCCGCCATTGACAGCGTCTCCCGAAACTCTGCCGCCGCCCGGCTCCGGCCCGGCTCACGATCCGGCTCCCGGCATGGCCCCGCGCCGCGCCGCCGTCATTGCCGTCGGCCTCGTCTTTTTCGATTCGCTGCTCGGCCAGCTTGCGACGATCCCCAATATCACGCCCTGGTACGAGGGGCTGGCGAAGCCCTCTTTCACCCCGCCCAACGCCGTGTTCGGACCCGTCTGGACCCTGCTCTACGCCCTCATGGCTTTGGCCTTCTGGCGCATCCTGATCCAGCCGAAGCAGAAGGCCCGCAGCCTCGCCATCGGCGTCTTTCTCGCCCAGCTCGCGCTCAACGTCATCTGGAGCTACGCCTTTTTCGCCGCCCACAGCCCCCTGCTCGGGCTGATCGACATCATCCCGCAGGAAATATTGGTCGTCGCCACGACGATCCTGTTCTGGCGCCTCGACCGTCTCGCCGGCCTGTGCCTGCTGCCGCTCGCTTTGTGGGTCGGCTATGCGGCGGTGCTGAATTTAGCCGTCTGGCGACTCAACGGCTGAACGAAAGCCCTGATTCCTGCGTGTAAATTGTTCTAAATGACAGGTACTTAGACCGCACGTCCCCGCAATTTCACCGCAATTGAGGCCAAATTCAGACAGCGCGACGGCGGCGATTGCAGCGCAACATCGCCGCCGTCGCGCGCGTATCGGAATAGATCTTGGCTTACGGAGAACGGGCGTCGGGGATCGATCGCCAGGGGAGCTTTCATTATGCGTAAAATCACGGGGGCGGCCGGGCTGGCCGCCGGTTTCCTGTTGCTGGCTTCTGTCGAGGTTATGGCCCATGGCGACGTGACGCCGCACCCCGTGGACACGACCGGGCTGCCGCCGCTCGGCAAGACCTGGGTCGATTCCAATCCCTATCGCGGCAACGCCAAGGCGATCGCCATCGGCTCGGTCGGCTATTATCACAATTGCGCCGCGTGCCATGGCCTGAACGCCGAAGCCGGCGGCATGGCCCCCGATCTGCTGCAGATCGCCAAGGACTGCGTGACCGAGACCTCCGCGGAGGAAAAGGCCTCCTGCTTCAAGGACAGCGACGATTATTTCAAGGGCGTCGTGCTCGAGGGCCACAAGAACAGCGAGGGCCGGGTGACCATGCCCAGCTACAGTAGCGTCTTCACCCAGGAAGCCGTCTGGGCGATCAAGGCCTATCTCGACAAGCGCACCGCCGACGAAGCCAAGACGAACTGAACCGTCGGCAAACAGGCGCGGCCGCCGGCGCATGAGCGCCGCGGCCGTTCCGCGGGTTCATCAGGCCTTTTCGACCAGGCCGATCGCAAAACCGTCCCAGCCCTTGGCGCCGACGGTCTGGATTGCGGTGGCGGTCAATTTTTTCTCGGCGCCGGCCTGATCGAAGAATTTTCGCGTGCCGACGATGTCGAGATCGTCGCTCGCCGCATCGAGCACCCTGCCCTCGCGCACCACATTGTCGACGACGATGGCCGCCCCGACCCGGGCGAGGCGAAGCGCCCATTGCAGATAGTCGGGATTGTTGCGTTTGTCGGCGTCGATAAAGACGAAATCAAAAACCGCGCCCTCCTTTTCAAGCAAAGGCAGGGACTCCAAAGCAGGGCCGACGCGCAGGTCGAGTTTCGCTCCCTGCCCCGCGGCCTGAATATTCTCGCGGGCCACCGCCGCATGGGCGGGCGAATATTCGAGCGTGACGATCTTGCCGTCATCCGGCAGGGCGCGGGCGAGCCAGATGGTGGAATAGCCGCCGAGCGTGCCGATTTCGAGAATCCTGCGGGCGCCAGCGAGCCGCGCGAGCAAATGAAGCAGCTTGCCCTGCGCCGGGGAAACGTCGATCGACGGCAGGCCCGCGTCGCGATTGCGCTTCAGCGCCCCGTCGAGCGCCGCGTCGGGCGGCGACAGTTTTTCGATAATATAGGCGTCAACCGCCGTCCAATCCTTTTCCGTCATGTCACCTGCCCCGTTCCAGCGGCGCGATTTAACCGCTACGAGGCTTCCCTTGTCGAGGAAAAAGGCGCGGGGCGGAAATGGCCTCGGCGCGCCGAAGTCGAAGGACGAAAAATCATCCGGCGAATTCCTCCCGCTCCGCTTCTTTCAGAATGTCTTCCGAATCGGACGCGCCCGAGAGCGCGGCATTGAGCCTGGCGCGATCGAGTTCGCCCTCCCAGGCCGAGACTGCCACGGTCGCCACGCCATTGCCGATGATATTGGTCAACGCGCGATTTTCGCTCATGAATTTGTCGATGCTGAACACGATGGCCATGCCGGGCACAAGGCGCGGGTCGACGGCGGCGAGCGTCGCCGCGAGGGTGATGAAGCCGGCGCCGGTGACGCCCGAGGCCCCCTTGGAGGTCAGCATGGCGACGACGACGATGATGAGCTGGTGTTTGAGGTCGAGGGGAATGTTCAGCGCCTGGGCGATGAACAGGGTCGCCAGCGTCATATAGATATTGGTGCCGTCGAGATTGAACGAATAGCCGGTCGGCACGACCAGACCGACCACCGATCGCGAGCAGCCGAGCTTTTCGAGCTTGGCCATCAATTGCGGCAGCGCGCTCTCGGAGGACGACGTGCCGAGCACGATCAGCAGCTCGTCCTTGATATAGACGAGGAATTTGAAAATGTTGAAGCCGACCGCCCGTGCAATCAGGCCGAGAACGACGAAGATGAAAACCGCCGAGGCGAAATAAAAGGTCGCGATCAGGCCGAGCAGGCTGCCGAGCACGGTCGGGCCAAATTTGCCGACCGTATAAGCCATGGCGCCGAAGGCGCCGAAAGGCGCGGCGCGCATGACGATGCCGATGACGCCGAACACCGCATGGGCCACATCGTCGATCAGGCGGCGCAGGGGCGCGCTGCGCTCCCCCATCGCCATCATGGCGAAGCCCATCAGAATCGAGAACAGCAGAACCTGGAGAATATCGCCTTTGGCGAAGGCGCCGACGACCGAATCGGGAATGATGTCGAGCAGGAATTCGACGGTCGAGCGATGCGCCGACGAATTGGCGTATTTGACGACCGCCGCGGCGTCGGCATGGCCGCCGAAGCCCGCGCCCGGCTGTACGACATTGCCGATGACGAGGCCGATGACGAGCGCGAAGGTCGAGACGACCTCGAAATAGACCAGAGCCTTGACGCCGACCCGCCCGACCTTCCTGGCGTCCTGGATATGAGCGATGCCGGTCGAGACAGTGCAGAAGATGATCGGCGCTATCACCATCTTGATCAGCTTGATGAAGCCGTCGCCCAGAGCCTTGACCCCCGGCTCCGTCGCAAATTTCGGGAAGGCCACGCCAACCACGACGCCGAGCAAAATGGCGAACAGGACCTGGACATAGAGCTGGCGATAGAGCGGCTTTTTCCCGGGCGGCTCGGCCGCGTCGCTCATATTGACCGGCAGGGACGACGGGACGGCTTCGCTCACATTCATCGGGGCGCTCTCCTCGCGCCCATTCAACGCCCCGCCATGGCGAGCGCAAGGATTTTTCTCAGCTTCCCCAGACCAGAGTCAATTCGGCGTCGCCGGGAAAGCCGTCAGGGAAATTCGCGATGCGCGCCGAAAGGGCGAAACCCAAAGGCCGCAATTCCTTATCCCAGCGCAGAAAGAAATCCGCCGCCTTGCCGCGCAGGCTCGCCGGCCAGTCGCGATCGGGCAGGTTGATGGCGCGGCCGCCGTCGTCGCAGAGCGCGGCCGGGAAGGTCAGGGCCACGACGCCGGTTTCGCCGCGCCGCGCCGCCTCGCGCGCCAGCATCATGAGCTGAGCCATCTCCTTGTCGTCATAGCGCGCGGTCAATAATTCCTTCACCAGTTCGCCGCGCTTTTCATGCGCCTGGCGGATCGCGTCGTGCTGCACCTGCGCCTTGGCGCGCTCGAACTCGCCCACCATCGCCTTCAGCTCCGCCGCCGTGACGCCGCCCGCCGGGATTTCCGGCTCGGGCGGCGGCGCCTTCTCGGCTTTCAGCTTCTTCAGCCTGGCCTGGGCCCGCTGGCGCGCGGCGTCGAAGACCTCGGGCGTCACCGGGCGCGCCTGCGGGCGCTCCTCGGGGGCGAATAAACGCAACAGGTCGGCGCGGGTGACGACTCCGACCACGATCCCGTCGCGCAGGACAAAAATGCGCTTCACCCGATGGGCGCTCATCAGATCGGCGACGTCCGCGACGCTGGCGTCCTCATCGACGCAGAGAGCCGGCTTGGCCATGATCTGGCGCACTTTGTCGGCCTCGCGCTCCAGCGCGTCGAGATAATTCGCGGCCATGTCCTGGCCGCCGGCCAGCAGGTTCACCCAATCTTCGCGCAGTTTCTTATGCATGGCGGAATCGGCGAAGCGGAAATCGCCTTCGCTGACCACGCCCAGCGGGCGCCCCTGCGGGTCTAGCACCGGCAGGCCGCTGACGCCGAGGCGCAGCATCGTCTCGGCCGCCGCGCGCGCCGATTCGTCAGGGCCGACTCCGGACACCGGACTGGTCATGACGTCGCGCGCGCGTTTTTCACCGCTGGAGCCGACGATATCCAACATGACGCCCCCCTGAAATACGCCAGCCATTATAGGCGCAAATTATGAAACGCGCCTGAATTTGCGGGCGATGGCTCCCGCGTTTAAGGCCAGGATTAAATCGCGCCGCCCGTCGCAATGACGCCCGCGAGCATCACGACCCCGACGGCGAGGACGACGCAGGCCGCGCCGACCTCGAGCAGCCGGCCGAAAATTTCGGCGCGCCGGCGCCGGGCTCCGAGCATTGCGCGCGCCGCGCCCTTGAACAGGACGGCGCCGCCGGCAAGCCCGGCCGTGGTCAGCGCCGTGCCCACCGCCATGGCGAAGGTCGCCCACACCCCGATCATGAACACGCTCTGCGCGGCGGCGAAGACGAGCACCAGAAGCGCGCCGGAACAGGGACGCGATCCGGCGGCGACCACCGTCATGACGCCCTGACGCCAGGAAAAGCCGTCGCCGAGCTGGCTCGGGTCGGGCGCGATACAGGCGCAATCCTGGCCGTGCAGCCCCTGCCGCGCGCCCTCCTCCGCTCCGGACTCGCAGCGAAAACGGGTCGCGACGGGAAGCGGCGGCGCGCGCAGGGCGGCATAGAGGCTTCCGCCCTTGCGCCACACCAGCCAGAGCCCGAGGGCGGCGATGAAGACATAGGACGCGACCTCGACGGCATGGGTCGTCGCGATCATCTTGCGCGCCGTCGCGCCCAGGATGATCGAGGCGATCCCGACGATGGCGATGGCGACCACCGCCTGCAGCAGAGCAGCCAGACCGGCGAGGACCACGCCGCGCCGCAAGGCCCTTTCATTGGCGAGCATATAGCTCGTGATCACCGCCTTGCCATGGCCGGGTCCGGCGGCGTGAAATATCCCGTAGGCGAAGGAGACCGCGGCAAGCCAAAAGACCGCCCAAGGATTGGCCTGCGCCGCCTCCACCGCCAGCCGCAGGGCGTTGAAAAAGCGCGCCTGCTCCTCCAGCAGCCACAGGCCGACCCGGCCGACCTCGCCGACCGAGCCTTCGTTGACGCCGAGCGAGAACGGATTGCCGCGCCCGAAATGGGCGAATTGCGCGGCGGCCTGGCCGCAGAACAGCGCCAGCAGGAAGAGGGAGAGTCCGATCCGCTTCATGGGCAGGCCACAATCGAGCGCGTCGCCAGCTTGACGCCGAAATCGGTTCCCGGCGAGAGACCGGAAAAGAAGCTCTCATTGAGCTTTTTGGTGTCGGTTTCGGTGAGCGGGTCCGGCCGCATCGTGGTCAGCGAACAGCCGGACGGCGCGTCCTTCATGGTGACCGGATTGTCCTTGGCCAGTTCGAAATCGACGAAATAGGTCGGGTCGTAAACCATGAAGACGAAAGGCTTTTTCGCCGAAACCGGCTCCTTGAGCGGCAAGGTGAAGCTCAGGGTCACAATCTTCTTGGCGTCGGCGGTCAGCTCGTAATCCTTGGGCGGGCCGAATTTGTGATAGGCTGGACCGGTTTTGGCGACGGTGAAATATTCGAAATCCTTCAGAGATTCGACATTGGTCTTGGCGAGAGGCGCGAGTTCCTCCCTGGTCGGCGGCCTGCCGTTCTTGCCCAGGCCCTGGGTCGCGAAGGCGGAATACATTTCGTCGAAGGTCCAGACATGGCGGAAGCCGACGATCTTGCCGCCCGGCCCGAACAGGATTTGCTCGCGGGCGGTGACCCAGACATGGGGATGGGCTGAAGCCGGAGCCGATGACGAGACCATAACCGCCAGAAACAGCCATGCCCCCGTCAAAACTTTTTGCTTATCTATCAAAGAATCGCTCCGGCGGACCTGCGCGCTTGTCCTACTCCAAACCCGCAAGTCTGGCGAAAACGAGGCGGGCGGCATTGTGACGCGGAGGCGATGACGGGATGAGAGCTCCTCTTAGCGAATTCGCGCCAAATCTTTAGGTCGGCGAGGGTCCCGTCGTGCCATTCATTGGCGGCTTTCATTACCCGACGCGCATGGTCGCGATCCGGCTCGCCGACGGCCGCCTGTTCGTGTGGTCGCCAATCGAACTGACCACGGCATTGAAAGCGCAGGTCGAGTCCCTTGGCCCGGTCGCCTGCCTGGTTTCGCCCAATCTGCTCCACCACCTTTATCTCGGCGAGTGGAAGGCGGCTTTTCCCGCGGCGCGCCTGTTCGCCTCGCCGGGGCTCAAGGGACGGCGCAAGGTCCTCGCCTTTGACGCCGAACTTGGCGACGCGCCGGACCCGCTGTGGGCCGCCGACATCGACCAGGTTTTTTTGCGCGGCAGTTTTGTCATGACGGAAGCGGTGTTTTTCCATCGCGCCAGCAAAACCGCGATTTTCGCTGATCTGATCGAGAATTTCCCGCCCGGCTGGTTCAAGAGATGGCGCGGCTTCGTGGCGCGGCTCGACGGCATTGTCGCGCCGAATTTCGGCGCCCCGCGCGAATGGCGCGCCTCCTTCCTGCGCCGCCGCCTCGCGCGGGAATCGCTCAGGCGCATTCTCGACTGGCCGATTGAGAAGGTCGTCATCGCCCACGGCGATTGCGCCGAAAAGGATGGCGCGGCCTTTGTGCGGCGCGGATTTTCGTGGCTGATGTGAAGGCCCGTCGCTGTCGCCGTTCGGCGGGGGTGGAAATCGATTCGACAGGAAAAATCCGGTTCGCGCCGCGGATTTTGTTCCTGCTTTGTTTCATGTGAAACGTCCGCGATAAACCGCCGCGCCGCGGTCGCTTTTGGGCGACCAGAAGCGAGTCTTCCCATAACTTTTTGTTCTGACGCGATAGTTTCTCGTGACGGGCAAGGTAAAAAATCCGCGCGCTCGACCAGCTTTGGCGCGCTGCATAACCGTTTGCGGCGGGCGGCGCGCATACAACTGGATGGTTGCAGTTGGTGGAAATCGATGCGTTTTTGCATGAAAATGGTCGGAATTTGCAAAAATCGCGCGCTTTTTCATCGGTTTTACACATGGTTTTACAACCACAGATTGAAATTATGCGCAGCGCGGAAGCCTTGCCGGCGCGACGACGCCAACGTCTTAGCCCGGACCGGCCGATTCCGCCGGCCGGATTGACGCCCGCCGCAATTGACGAATTCCGATCGCCGCTCCGTAACGGCGGCTCCCCGGAAAATCTCCGCCGCGTCGGCGGACGCGGCCCTGGCGCCATCGTTCCCGAAGTTGCGGGAAAGGGCGCGTCGGCACATATTGGATCCGCCGTCGCTCCCGCCCAGCCGGACGATTTCCCCTTTGGTTCCGAGGAGATTTCCTTGCCGCCGATTTTCCGCCTTCTGCTTGCCGGCATGATTTTGATCGCGGCGGGCCAAGGAGTGGGCCATGCGGCGGCCCGAAGCGCCGACAAGGACGCGCCCGGCGCGGCGCCGGTCGATACCGCGCTGATCGTCTCCGTCGATGTGTCGGGCTCGGTCGACCAGGGCCGCTTCGCGCTTCAGATGGACGGCATCGCCAAGGCGCTTGAGGACCCCGAGGTCATCGCCGCCATGCTGAGCGGACCTCGGGCCAGCATGATGTTCACCATGGTCGAATGGTCGGAACGAGTTGCGACGGCCATTCCGTGGACGCGCATCGCCTCGCGCGACGACGCTTTCGCCGTCGCGGCGCGCGTGCGGCGAACGCAGCGTCCGGCGGGCGAATTTACCTGCGTCGCGCATATGATGCGCTACGTTTCCGACCTGATTCTGCCGACCTTGCCCGTGAAGGCGGAACGCGTGGTGATGGACGTTTCCGGCGACGGCGTCGACAATTGCGACGAGGACCCCGCGACCGCGCGCATGCGCGACGCGCTCACGGCGACCGGCATGACGATCAACGGTCTGCCCATCAATGAAGGCGACCCCAATGAGCCGCTCGGAGGCGGGGCCTTCCGTGCGCCCGGCCGGCCGTTTCAGCCGCGCACTTTCGCGCCCAAGATTCTGGAGCCCTGGTATCGCAAATATGTGATCGGCGGCGCCGGCGCCTTTCTGCTTCCGGCCAAGGGCTATGGCGATTTTGACCGCGCCATCAAGGAAAAATTCGCCCTCGAAATCAGCGCCGCGCCAGCGGTTCACGCGCATTTCGCCCAGCTGGGCGCCGCTGGATCGCGCTGATCTGGTCACCACGGTAGGCGGTCGGTCCCCAGCTGCCGCTCGCGGGACGTATGTCAATCCTCTGCAAACCCCTGATCAGTCGGTTCTGCCTCTTTTTGATTTGGGGAATGCCTATCATGTCGCAACCACCGCACAGCGGTCGATCTCGGCTTTGTCGAGAACGTTGCGCCGGGACCGACCGCAAGATCGTTTCATCGCGGAATCAGCACCTTGTCGATCGCGTGGATCACGCCGTTGTCGGCTTCAACATCCGCCTTGACGACATGCGCGCGGTTGACTTTCACGCCGTGGCGCCCGTCGATATGCAACTTTTGTCCTTCGACGGTCTTCACGGAGGGACGTTTGCCGACAACCTCGCTTGAGGGAATCTTGCCACGCACAACGTGATAGGTAAGGATCTTCACGAGTTTAGCCTTGTTCTCTGGCTTGAGCAGGCTCTCGACAGTGCCTTTCGGGAGTTTCTTGAAGGCTTCATCCGTCGGCGCGAAAACCGTGAATGGCCCTGGCGATTTGAGGGTGTCCACCAGGCCGGCCGCCTTCACAGCCGTGACCAGAGTATTGAATGAGCCCGCCGATGCGGCCGTGTCAACAATATCTGCGGCTTTTGCAGGTCCTTGTATTGCGACGAAACCGAGCGCCAAGGCGCCGGCCAAGGTCGCGAAGATCTTGCTTGCCGATAGTGACATGACTTCCTCCTTTGTCATCCAACAGCAAGTATACGGTTGGTCCGAGTGATTGGATCATTTCGGGCAAATCGATCGCATTGGTGTCAGAGTTGCCGTTAACTGCAAGCGCCGCAGCAAGGGCCGTCGAGCATTCATTGCTCGATCGATGAGCCCACAGTTACGGTGGCATGCAGTTAAGGTGACATGATACTGGAGTGGCCCCCAAAAGTGGGACACGAGATAATTCGGTGACACGCCTCCAGAGGAGGTCATGGTGTCAGACCGAGTTCAAAGCCGTCTTTCGACGGAATTAAAGGTCCAGATTGTTCAGCGGGTCGAGGCTGGAGAACGACTTTCTGCGGTTGCGAAGGAGATCGGCGTTCTTCGCAAGTCGATATATGAATGGCGTGCGGCGTATCGCACGCTGGGGGCCGCCGGATTGAACCAGAAGCGAGGCCCGAAGCCGGACCGCAAGCGGAAGTCGGCTTCGACGCCGGGCGCCGCCTCGTCCGACGCCGCGTCGTCCTCAGCTCCGCCCGACGTCGAAGCGAAACCGATGGACGAGTTGGGCCGCGCACAAGCCCGGATCGCCGAACTCGAACGGATCATCGGCCGTCAGCAGGCGGACCTGCATTTTTTTCGCGAAGCCTTGCGGCTCTGGGACGCGAAGAGCCCAAAGAGCGGCGCGCCCACCTCTGCTGTCGCGAACGCGGGATTGTGTTCATGCATGACTGACGAAATCGCGCTTTTTTGGGAGAGCGTGGGCTGTGACCAACGCCTTATAATCACCATTTCGAGTTAGGGCAGGCACGAATATCGGCAAAATGCGCTCCGCCAGCATGTCGCAACGGCAGCGATCAGGGCGCCTGTCGCACAAAGCGTGACAATGGGAGGGAACGATGGCTAAGGGTCAAGTCAGAGGAAATAAAGAGGCCAAAAAGCCGAAGGCGGATCAAGCTCACGCCAACAAACGATTTCCATCCGCCTATCAGAAATCACAGGGAAAAGAAGACCCAGTAGATAATCTGTTCAAAAAGAAGACCTGAGCGAATAAGAACCGCGCGTGCGCCTAGGTGAAACTCTTGAACTCACTCGCCGCGCCTGAAAATTAGTCACCTGCATAGGACAAAAATGAGAGTCCGGCAGCGCGCTGTCGGCCTCCCGACTTCTTGGCTTTGCGACGGCGGCGGCTCGGACAGCAAACGCCGAAACTTCAAAAAAACTCAGGCGATTGAAACGAATCGCAGCCGTGCTCAGTTGTTAAGACGAAGCAACATTGGGAGGCTCAAAATGCTCATGAAACGGCTCGCTTCGTATGCTTTCGCGTTCGCGCTGGCTTTCGCGGACTTCAATCCCGCCCTGGCCCTTCCGGTCTCCGCTACCGACATAGGCGCCACCACCCCGGCGCCGCAATTGGAACTGGTGCGGGGCGGACGCGGAGGCGGAGGCGGCGGACGCGGAGGCTTCCACGGCGGCGCTGGCGGCTTCCATCGCGGCGGTGGCGTGGCGCACCGCGGTTATGGCGTTCGCGGCGGCGGCATGCGGGCAGGATATGGCGCGCGTCCTGGCTATCGCGGCGGCTATCGCGCCGGAGCCCGAGGGGCATATCGCGCCGGAGCCCGAAGGGCGTATCGGGTCGGCGGACGCTATTACGGCGGCGTATGGTACGGCACTGGACGACGCTTCTATCGCGGACGGTGGTGGGCCTATGGGGTAGGCGCCTGTTGGAGGGCAAGCCCCATCGGATACGTTTGGGTTTGCGGGTAAAACGCCCCCCGAATCTGGTTCAGGCCGGAGAGCCGCGCGCCGCCAATCACCGAGGCGATCGACGACGTTGGGGCCAGCCCACGGCCCCCTCATCCGGCGCTTCGCGCCACCTTCTCCCGCAAGGGGAGAAGGGGCGCCGGTCCTTCTGATTAGCGCACCAGAATGTTGCGGAACTGCCAGGGGTCGCTTTCGTCGATGTCCTCGGGGAAGAAGCCGGGGCGGTCTTGCAGCGGGGTCCAGTCGGTATAGACGCCGACCACCGGGCCGAGATAGGGGCGCTGGATTTCGAGGCAGCGCTTGTAGTCCAGTTCGTCGGCCTCAAGAATGCCGGCTTCCGGGTTTTCCAGCGCATAGACCATGCCCGCCAGCACCGCCGAGGACACCTGAAGGCCGGTGGCGTTCTGATAGGGGCACAGGTCGCGCGTCTCCTCGATCGAGAGCTGCGAGCCGTACCAATAGGCGCCCTTGGCGTGGCCGAACAGCAGCACGCCCAGTTCGTCGATGCCGTCCACGATCTCGTGCTCGTCCAGGATATGGTTCTTTTCCTGCACCTTGCCGCCGGCGCCGAACATTTCATGCAGCGACAACACGGCGTCGTCGGCCGGGTGATAGGCGTAATGGCAGGTCGGGCGATAGACCGCCTCGCCCTTGTCGTTGCGCACGGTGTAATAATCGGCGATCGAGATCGACTCGTTGTGGGTGACCAGGAAGCCATATTGCGGCCCCGGCGTCGGGGTCCAGCTGCGCACCCTTGTGTTGGCGCCCGGCTGCAGCAGATAGATCGCGGCGCCGCAGCCGAATTTGTGGGTGCGGCCGTTTTCCGGCATCCAGGTCTCGTGGGTGCCCCAGCCGAGTTCGGCCGGCTGCATGCCTTCCGAAACAAAACCTTCCACCGACCAGGTGTTGACGAAGACGCCGCGCGGCTTGGGGTCCCTGGCGCGCTGGGTGTCGCGTTCGGCGATATGCACGCCCTTGACGCCGAGGCGGTGGGCGAGCGCCGCCCATTCCTCGCGGGTTTTCGGCTCCGGCGCCTTGTCGCCGAGATCGGCGGCGAGATTGACCAAAGCCTGCTTCACGAACCAGGACACCATGCCGGGATTGGCCCCGCAGGTGGAAATGGCGGTCGTCCCGCCGGGGTTCTTGCGGCGCGATTCTAGTACGGTCTCGCGCAGGGCGTAGTTCGAGCGGCTTTCCGGGCCGAGATGCTTGTCGAAGTAAAAGCCGGCCCAGGGCTCGATCACCGTGTCGACGTAAAGCGCGCCGATCTCGCGGCACAGCTCCATGATCGCCAGCGAGGACGTATCCACCGACAGATTGACGCAGAAGCCCTGGCCGCCGCCGCGCGTCAGCAGCGGAACCAGCAGGTCGCGGTAATTGTGCTTGGTGACGGCGGATTTGATGAATTCATAGCCGCGGCTTTCCGCGATTTCGCGATCGACGTCGATTGGGTCGATCACGACGAGGCGGTTATGGTCGAACTCGAAATGCCGCTCGATCAGCGGCAGCGCGCCCTTGCCGATGGAGCCGAAGCCAATCATCACGATCGGGCCGGAAATGCGGCCGTGAATGGGCCAGTCAGTCATGATGTCATCCTTCTCGGGTGGGCGGGAATTGGGCGGTTTACTGGCCGAGACGCCGGACAAGGTCAAGCGGCCCCGCTTGCGCGAGGCCGTATTTTGACATGAGATGTGACGGTTTGACGAAGGTTACGCCGCGAGGCGTCGCTCGGCCTCGGTCGCAGCGAAGGCGCCGGTCGCCCGGACCAGTCCCTGCGCGCCAGCGAGCGCGCCGGGCTTAAGCTCCAGCGCGAGGAAGCGGGCGATCTCCACGGGGCCAGGCAGGTCGAGGTTTTCCGCGCCGGCGCGCGAAAAGCCGAAGCGCTGGTAATAGGGCGCGTCGCCGACGAGCAGCACCGCCCCGTGGCCCAGCTCCCGGGCGCGCTCCAGGCCGAGGCGGATCATCCGGCCGCCGAGGCCCTTCGACCGCCGCGAGGCGCTGACCGCGATCGGGCCGAGCAGCAAAGCGTCATGCCCTTCGCCGGCTTCGATCAACCAGAAGCGGAGCGTGCCGACCAGCACGCCGTTGTTAATCGCGGTAAAGGCGAGGCCCGGCGCGGGCAGACGGCCTTCGCGCAGCCGTTCGCAGGTCTTGCGCCAGCGGTTGAGGCCGAAGGCGCGATCGAGCAGGGCTTCGCGGGCGAGGAAATCCCTGGCGGATTCTTCGCGGATGATGGCTTCGCCGGCGGCGGGGGCCGAGAGGGTCTGGTTCATGAGGACCTCCACAAGGTCGCAAAAAGCCGCGGCCGGAACCAAGCCGGCGCGGGGTGAGGAGGCCGCCGCCTTTCTTGCGAAAGGCGGCGATGTTGACGGGAAACTGAGAACCGAACTTAGATCACGAAGGACTGCAACGGCGGGAAACCGTTGAAACCGACCGCGGAATAGGTCGTGGTATAGGCGCCTGTCCCCTCGATCAGCACTTTGGCGCCGATTTCGAGACTGATCGGCAGCGGATAGGGCTCCTTTTCATAGAGCACATCCACCGAATCGCAGGTCGGACCGGCCAGGACGCAAGGCTCGCGCGGGTCCGCATCGTAATCGGTGCGGATCGGATAGCGGATCATCTCGTCCATGGTTTCGGCCAGACCATTGAACTTGCCGATGTCGAGATAGACCCACTTCAACTCGTCGTCGTCCGACTTTTTGGAAATCAGCACGACTTCCGCCTCGATCATGCCGGCGTCGCCGACCATGCCGCGTCCCGGCTCAATGATCGTCTCCGGGATCTGGTTGCCGAAATGTCGTCGCAGCGCCCGGAAGATGGCGTCGCCATAGGTCCGCACGCTCGACACCCGCTTGAGATAGCGGGTCGGGAAGCCGCCGCCGAGATTGACCATCTGCAGGACGATGCCCCGCTCGGCCAGTTCACGGAACACGCCCGCGGCCGCTTTGAGCGCGCCGTTCCACATGCGCGGATTGCGCTGCTGCGAGCCGACATGGAAGGACAGGCCATAGGCCTCCAGGCCAAGACGATGGGCGTGCTCCAGAACGCGCGGCGCCATGTCCGGCGCGCAGCCGAATTTGCGCGACAAGGGCCATTCGGCGCCGACGCCGTCGCACAGCATGCGGCAGAAGACCTTGGCGCCGGGCGCGGCGCGCGCGACCTTTTCGACCTCCGCGTCGCAATCGACCGCGAACAGCCGGACGCCGAGCGCGAAAGCGCGCGCAATGTCGCGCTCCTTCTTGATCGTATTGCCGAAGGAGACGCGGTCGGGAGCTGCGCCGGCGGCGAGCGCCTGCTCGATCTCGACCACCGAGGCGCAGTCGAAGCAGGAGCCGAGATCGGCGAGCAGCGACAGCACTTCCAGGGCCGGATTGGCCTTGACGGCATAGAACACGCGGGTGTCCGGCAGCGCCTTGGCGAAGGCGTTGTAATTGTCGCGCACGACATCGAGATCGACGACGAGGCAAGGGCCGGAATCCAGCCCCTTTTCGCGGCGGTGGCGGAGGAATTCGAGGATACGATCGGTCATCGCGGCATCCCTTCGAAGGGCGGCTTCCCGCCGAACAACAAAGCTTCGGAAGGACGAGCGCCAGCTGTCCGCTCTCGCGCGATGGAGACGCGAGATCCAGATGACAACGCCGTCCAGGACCGTTTCAGCGGCGCGCAATGCGTCGCGTGGCGGTCGGGTGCTGCGCCGTGGACGCGAAAAGCCCGGAAGGCGGTGCGCCTACCAAGTTTTTAGCGGCCTTCGATTGGAATGGGTGACCCCGTTCCGCACGCCCGGCAAGAAAGACAAGCCTCTTCGGTAAGCCGGCCTTTGGAGGGCCGACAGAGACGAAAAAGCCCGGTCCGTCGTTGCTTTAAGTCGCGATCCCCCGTTCAGACGGGGTTCGCCGGTTCGCCTCCGGCTGCCGGTTTGATTTTCAGGCGTTCCTCCGGCCTCTTGTCCGGAGTCTCGCCAACCGACACACGACCACAGGCACGTGCGATTTGGGCAAGACCATACATATGAACTTGTCCCTGAAACGCAAGTGAAAAAATTCGTAACCTTGGCATTTTTCGCGCCCCGTGGCGCCCGTGCTTCGTCCCGCCGCACGGGGCGCCGCGGGGACGTCTTGCGAAGGCCGCAAATCGCGGCTAGTTCCTTGGATCGTAGCGCAGGCCCGCCCGACGCCGGCCCAAGGCGCGCCCGCCCGTGGACTGAGATTCATGCCCCAGATCGACCGCCGTTTCCTGCTCAACGCTTTCGCGCTCTCGGGCGCCGCCGCGCTCGCCCCGCGCGCCCTGTCGCCAGCAGCGGCTGAACCCTCCGGCGCGGCGGGCGGGCGGCCTCCGGCGCCGCGTTTCGGCTTCGACGACGTCGTGAAGCGCGCCCGCGATCTCGCCGCCGCGCCCTATGACGCGGCCATGCCGAAATTGCCCGAGGCTTTGAACAGGCTCGATTTCGACGCCTATCGCGACATCCGCTTCAAGCCCGAGAAATCGCCGATCACCTCAGGCCCCTACCGCCTGCAATTGTTCCATCCCGGCTTCATCTACAAGCGCCCGGTGGTGGTGAACACGATCCGCGACGGCATCGCCACGCCGATCCCCTTTTCCACCAGCCTGTTCGACTATGGCCGCGCCAAGTTCGAGAAGAATCTCCCGGTCAATCTCGGCTTCGCCGGCTTCCGCCTGCATTATCCGCTGAATTCGCCCCACGGCCAGGATGAGCTGGTGTCCTTTCTCGGCGCCACTTATTTCCGTTTCCTCGGCCGGGGCCAGTCCTATGGGCTTTCCGCGCGCGGCCTTGCCGTCAATACCGGCGGCGACGACGAGGAATTTCCCTATTTTCGCGAATTCTGGATCGAGACCTCGGCCAAGCAGCCCGAAAAGGCGACCATCTTCGCTTTGCTCGACAGCGCCTCGGTCACCGGCGCCTATCAGTTCGAACTCACGCCTGGCGACGAAAGCGTGATGGAGGTCGCCGCCACCATCTTCCCCCGCCGCGACAATGTGAAATTCGGCCTCGCGCCGCTCACCTCGATGTTCTTCCTCGGCGAGGACCGCAACAGCGGCAAGCCCTCCGACGACTGGCGCCCCGAGCTGCACGATTCGGACGGGCTCCTGATGCACACGGCGACCGGCGAATGGATCTGGCGGCCGCTGCGCGCGCCACGGGTCATGGCCATGTCCACCTTCCCGCAGGACCATATCAAGGGCTTCGGCCTCGTCCAGCGCGACCGCAATTTCGACCATTATCAGGATCTCGAACTCCTATATGAGATTCGCCCGACCTATTTCGTCGAACCGCATGGCGACTGGGGCGAAGGGCGGATCGAACTGCTCGAACTCGCGACCAAGGACGAGACCGCCGACAATATCGTCGCCTATTGGACCCCGACCACGCCGCCGCCCTCGGGCAAGCCTTTCTCTTATTCCTATCGGATCCGCGCTTTACTGGAGGCCGCCGATCTTTCGCCCGCCGGCCGCGTGGTCAACACCTGGAAGACCTGGCCCAAGGCGCTTGGCTCCAACGAAACCGTCGATGTCGGCTCGCGCCGCTTCATCGTTGACTTCGCCGGCGGCGACCTGGCCTTTTACGCCCAGGATCCCAGCACCGTGCAGATCAACGCCTCGGCCTCCCTGGGCAAGGTGACCCGCACCATTCTCATGCCCAACCCGCATATCAAAGGCTTCCGCGCCTTCGTCGATGTTCAGGTCGAGCCGGGACAATCGACCAATATCAGCGCCTTCCTCCACGCCGGGCCGAAAAAGCTGACCGAAACCTGGCTTGAGCCGTGGATCGCGGAATGATCACTCGCCCTTGAAGGCGTCGGGGCCGAAGGCCCGGGGCAGCAGATCGGCCAGGGCGAGCGTTTCGACCTCGCCCCTGGCGTCGGCGAGATGGACCAGCGCGCCGGCGCCGAATTCCGCAATGCGCTGGCGGCAGGCGCCGCAGGGCGCGATCCGCCCAGGCCCCGGCCCGAGCACCAGAATTTCCGCGATCCGCCTTTCGCCGGCGGAGATCATCGCCGCAATCGCCGAAGTCTCGGCGCAGATTCCAAGCGGATATGCGGCGTTTTCCAAATTGCAGCCGACGAAGACCGCGCCGCTCGCCGTCCGTAGCGCCGCGCCGACGGGAAAGCGCGAATAAGGCGCGTAAGCCCGCGCCTGCGCCGCCTTGGCCTGCGCGAACAATTCGTCGATGCCCGGCATATTCCCTCACGCGCTCAAAACTGGCGCCACAGGCCGAGCAGCACGCCATTCTCGCGATAGGCGTTCTGGCCCGCGACCGTCACGAATCCGCCCGCCTGCGCCCGCCATTCCGGATTGAGCCGATAGACGAGGCTGAACTGCGCCTTGGCCTGCGCCCATTGCGGCGCCTGCGGATTGCCCGACGCTCCGGAGATCGTATTGAAACTTTGCGCCATGACAAGCAGGTCCCGGGTCAGGTAAAGGCCGAAAGTCGCGTCGAAATGCCCTTCATTGGGCTCGATTCCGCCAACCAGCCGATAGCCGGCCGAAAAATCGACGAAACCGGAAAAGCCCCACAGGCCGACATTATGGCCCAGCAGCAGGCGGAAATCATATTCCGGCCGGTTCGGCCCCTGCAGCCAGCCGTCGGTCGCGCCGCCGCTGGTCAGCGCGCGCACGCCCGCCAGCACCGAAATCACGGTCGAATCGTCGCGCCAGACCCGCGCCTGGGCCGCGATTTCGCTGTCGCCGACGCCGGTGTAGCGCTGGTTCTCGGGCGGGGCGACCGATGAGCTTTGCACGCCGGGACGCAGGATCGCGGTCAGCCAGTCGGTCACGCCATAGGCGACGTAGATATTGGCCTGGCCGCTGCGGTAAAGCGGCGTCGGGGTGAAACGGCCGGCCTGATCGTAGGCTTGATTGGCGTCATCGAAAAAGGTCGTGACGATGATCTCGCCATGGCCCTGATCCGGGGTCCAGGCCCCCGCCCATACCGGCGCGGCCCAAAAAAGGGCCGGCGCGACCACCGCGACCCTGATCCGACCAATACGCCTTAGCCTCATGCGGCCGCCCGCGCGCCCGATAATATTGACGAAGGGTCAGATTGCCCGGCAAGCGCCGGAAAAGAATGGCGCGAAACGAACATTTGCCCGTTTCGCGCGCGATAAATTCGACGGATCGTCAAAGATCAGGCCGAAGGCGTTTCCGTTGGGGCCGGAGCCGCCGGCGCCGGCGCGTCGAGCGACGCGCGCAGCTTGTCTTCGAGGGCATGATCGAACGAGGTCCGAATCACTGTGCCGCCGACGCCCTTGAGGTCTTCGAGCACCTTGTCGGTGGTCATTTTACGGATAAGGAGGAACAGTCCGGCCATGCCGGGCTTCAGCGCCTCATTGGCCTGGCGCTTCATGTCCTCGTCATTGATCCCTATATCGGTCACCGCGCCGCCGAGCGCGCCGCCGGCGGCGCCGACCGCCGCGCCCGCGAGCGGCATCATGAAGAGAAGACCGATGAGGGCGCCCCAGAGCGCGCCGGAAGCCGCGCCGGCGGCGGTGGTGTTCATCAGCTGGTTCAGCTTGATCCGACCCTTGTCGTCGCGCACCGCGATCACCGCGTCGCCGATGTCGATGAGATATTCGCGCTGCATGCCGAGGATGCGGTCGCGCACTTCTTCCGCCTTCTGCTCGCTGTCAAAGGCGATGAAAACCAGATCGCTCATGTTCTGCTCCTTCCCATTCCGCCGCCTTCCAGCGAAGAACCGTGCGGAATCAGCCAATGTTCCCGCCCAGCACGACGCCCCGATAAAGACGACGCTCGGATGACGGCGCCGCCGCGCTCAAACCTTCGCTGCGCCCTGCCCCTGCGGCCCCTCCTTGGGACGCGCGCCCGGCCGGAACCGCTCGCGCAGGGCCTGGAACGCCACATAAAGCGGCGGGATCGCGAAAATGCCGACCACTGACGCCAGGATCATGCCGCCAAACACCGGCGTGCCGACATTTTTCCGCGCGAGCTGAGAGGCGCCGCTGGCGACCACCAGCGGATAAAGGCCGAGGATGAAGGCGAGCGAGGTCATCATGACCGGACGGAAGCGCAGGCGCGCGCCTTCGGTCGCGGCTTCCAGCAGCTCCACGCCGCGCTCGCGCTGCTCCTTGGCGAATTCGACGATGAGAATGCCGTTTTTCGCCGCGAGGCCGATCAGCACGACCATGCCGATCTGTCCGTAGAGATCGAGCGTCAGGCCGCCAAGCAGGATGAAGAGGAAGGAGCCGAACACGCCGATCGACACCGAGAGCAGGACCGGGACCGGAATGGTCCAGCTCTCGTAAAGGCCGACGAGGAACAGATAGGCGAATAGAATCGCAAAGCCGAGAATGATCGCGGTCTTGCCTTCCGCCCGCTTCTCCTGGAAGGCGGTGTCGGTCCATTCGCCGGAATAGCCGGCGGGAAGGGTCTTGGCCGCGACCGCCTCCATCGCCGCCAGCGCCTGTCCGGAGGAGACGCCCGCCGCCGGCCCGCCCTGCACCGTGGCCGCGGTGCGATTGTTGTAACGGATGATCGCCGGCGGACCGACCACGGGTTTGATTTCGGCAAGGCTGCGCAGCGGGATCATCTTGCCGTCGTTTGAGCGGACATTGATCCGGTAAATGTCGTCCACGCTGTCGCGATCTGAAGCCTCGGCTTGGACCTGGACCTGCCAGGTACGCCCGAACATGTTCATATTGTTGACGAAATAGCCGCCGAGCGAGGCCTGGAGCGACTGGAACACGGTGTTGAGCGGGACGCCGAGAATCTGCGCCTTGTCGCGGTCGATATCGAGATAGATCGACGGATTGCTCGCCGAGAAAGTGGTGAAGACGCGGTTGAGCCTGGGATCCTGATTGGCGGCGATGGTCAGGCCGCGCAGGGCCTGCGCCAGAGCCTTGGGATCGGAGCCCGCGTTTTCCTTGACGACGTAAGTGAAGCCGCCGCCGGTGCCGAGGCCGATGATTGGCGGCGGAGCCAAAGCGACCACCGTGCCGCCGGCGATGCCGGCGAATTTCTGGCCGAGCCGCTTGATGAGCGCCGAGGCGGATTCTTCACGCCCCTTGCGCTCCTCGAACGGCTTCAATGTGACCACGATGAAGGCGGCGTTGGGCTGCGAATAGGAATCGATGAAATTGAGGCCGACGACCGAAGTGTAATCCGCGACCGTTTCCTCCCCTTTCAATATCGTCTCGGCCTGGCGCACGACGTCATTGGTGCGCGACAGCGAGGCGCCGCCGGGCAATTGGGCGACGACGAAAAAGGCGCCCTGGTCGTCCTCGGGCAGGAAGCCGGTCGGCGTCTTCTTGGCGAGCGCCCAGACCCCGGCGCTGGCGACCGCGACCATCAAGAGGCCGACGATCGAAACCCGCACCAGCCGGCCGACGACGGCGCCATAGCGGTCGCGGACCCAGTCGATCGCGCGCATGACCCAGCCGACGACGCCTCTGCGCGGACCATGATGGCGCTTCAGCAGCACGCCGCACAGCGCGGGCGACAGGGTGAGGGCGTTGATAGCCGACAGCAGCATGGCCACCGAGACGGTCACCGCGAACTGGCGGAACAATTCGCCGGAAATGCCGGGAATGAAGGCGACCGGGACGAAGACGGACATCAGAACCAGAGTAATGGCGATGATCGGCGCGGTGATCTCCGCCATGGCCTTCTTGGTGGCCTCGGCGGGCGTCATGTCCGGATTTTCCTCCATCACGCGCTCGACGTTTTCAACCACGACGATGGCGTCGTCCACCACGATGCCGATGGCGAGCACCACCGCGAGCAGCGACACCGTATTGGCCGAATAGCCGACCGCTTTCAGCGCGATGAAGGCGCCGATCAGGCTGACGGGCACGGCGAGCGTCGGGATCAGCGTCGCCCGTACGCTGCCGAGGAACAGGAAGACGACGATCACGACCAGCACGAAGGCCTCGATCAGCGTCTTCTGCACTTCGTGAATGGTGTCGGTCACGAAAACCGTCGGATCATAAGTGACCTTCCAGGCGACGTCGTCCGGAAAAGTCTTTTCGAGCGCCGTGATCTGCTTCTTCACCGCGACAAGCGTGGTCAGGGCGTTGGCCCCCGGCGTTTGATAAATGGCGATGGCCGCGGCGGGCGCGCCGTTGAGATAAGTGTCGCGGTCGAGATTGGCGGCGCCGAGCTCGACCCGGGCGATGTCCTTCAGCCGCAGGATCGAGCCGTCGGGCTGGGTGCGGATGATGATGTTCTCGAAATCCTCGACCGAGGTCAGCCGGCCCTTGGTCTGGATATTGAGTTGAAGCTGCTGGTCGTTGTTCACCGGCCGCGCGCCGATGCGCCCCACCGCGGCCTGGACGTTCTGCCCCTGGATGGCGTTGATGACGTCGGCGGTGGTGAGGCCGAGGCCGGTCAGGCGGTCGGTATGGACCCACACGCGCATGGCGTAATCCTGCGGACCCCACAATGTGGCGTCGCCGACGCCCGGCGTGCTCCTGATCTGGTCGAGCAGGTTGATGGTGACGAAATTCGACAGAAAGAGCGGATTCCGCGTGCCCTTGGGCGAATAGACGGCGATCACGCCGAGCAGGGCCGAGGATTTCTTCTTGACGACGACGCCCTGTTTCTGGACCTCCGGCGGCAGCTGCGCCAAGGCGATCTGGACGCGATTGTTGACATTGACCGCGTTGATGTCGGGATTGGTCCCAAGCTCGAAGGACACTGTGAGCGTGTAGCTGCCGTCGTCGCCGCTCACGCTCTTCATATAGATCGCCTTGTCGACGCCGACGACCTGGGCCTCGATCGGCTGGGCGACTGTGGACTCGACCACCTTGGCGCTGGCGCCGGGATAGAAGGTCGTCACCGAAACCTGCGGCGGCACGATGTCGGGATATTGCGCGAGCGGGATCGACATCAGGGCCAGCAAGCCGGCGATGGTCGTGACGATCGCGATGACGATGGCGAGGCGCGGCCGATCAACGAAAATGGCGGAGATCATGCCGTCAGCTCCGGCTCTGGACGGGAGAGGCGGTGACCGGGGCGCCCGGCCGGACATTGTTCAGGCCCTCGACGATGACCATGTCGCCCTGCGAAAGGCCGCTCGCGGCGACGACGTCGCTGCCGGTTTCCACGCCGGTCTTGATCCGCCGCACCATGGCCTTGCCGTCCTCGACGACGAAGACATAGACGCCGTCCTTGTCGGCGAGCAGCGCGGCCTGCGGCACGACGATCTCAGCTTTAGGCTTGTCGCTCGCCAATTGCACGCGCACGAGCTGGCCGTCCCGCAGGACCCCGTCGGGATTGGGAAAAACCGCGCGCAGGGTGATGGTGTCGGTCGAGCGATCGACCTTGACATCCACGAAGTCCACCTTGCCGGTCTGCGCATAAGTCGAACCGTCGGCGAAGATCAGCGTGGCGCCGGCATTGTCCAGTGTGGTCTTGGCGTCGCCCGTCACCCGCATGAATTCGCGCTGGCTGACCGGGAAGGTCACATAAATCGGGTCTTCGCTGACGATGGTCGCCAGCACGCCGCTGTCCGGACCGACGACATTACCCGCCGTCACATTGGTCAGGCCGATGCGGCCGTTGATCGGCGAGACGATCGACGCATAACCGAGATTGATCTTGGCGGTGTCGAGATTGGCGCGCGCGCTGAGCACGGCGCCGCCGGCCTGCTTGTCCGAGGCCGCCGCCTGGTCGCGCTGCACCGCCGTGCCGGCCTGTTTGGCGAGCAACTCCTCGGCGCGCTTCAGCTGGATTTCCGCAAGCGTCTTCGAGGCCTCGGCGCGCCCCAACGCGCCCTGCGCCTGTTCGACATCGGCCTTGAACAGGTCGGGCTCGATCTCGAACAAGGGCTCGCCGACCTTGACCGCCTGGCCTTCCTTGAACAGGACGGCCTGCAGATAGCCTTTCACCCGCGCGCGGATTTCGACCTTTTCGACCGCGTCCGCCCGGCCGACAAATTCGGCGCCCTTGGTGACTTCCTTCTTTTCGGCCGGGACGACGCCGACCCGCACCGGCGCCTGGGCCTGGGCCTGGGCCTGGGCCTGGGCCTGGGCCTGGGCGGCGCCGGAAAAGGCGAGAAAGGCGAGCGCAAGGGCGAACGCGCCCGCCCTCGACGCGGAGGAAACGTTCATGAGGCAAGAACAAGCAGCCATGGATCGTCTTCCTCCGTCAAATCTTTGGTGCGCCCGGGACGAGCGGCGAATCAGCTTTTGGCCGTCCGGGCGGGGAATCTAGACCATCGATCCTTCACCTTTAAGACTGCGCCCCAGGAAAAACGGCGGGGTTGACCTTTGACCGACGTCATTGCTGCTATTGACTAGCTGGAATACCCTCAACCGGCAAGCGTCACGTTCGGACTTGCGCGAGGGGACTCACGCGTGGCCAGGCCGCGCCCAGGCAGGGGAGAGCCAAAAATGACCGACAAGAACAAGTCGAGCCTCGACAACCTTTCCGACGACGACATTTTCATGTCGGTCAAGGAACTGAAGGCTTATGTCACCGAAGTCGAAATGGCCAAGGCCAAGAAATCGGTGGAGTCGATGGGTCGGGCGGAAAAAGCCAAGGAGGAATTGTTGCAGCGACTCAAATCCGACCAGCCGATCAGCCCGGAGCGGCTCCGCGCCTTCACCTTACGCGTCAAGGCGACGGCGGAAGGCGGCCAGACCGAGATGCTCATCGGCCGCTTCCCCTCCGAGCTTTGCTCCGACCATGGCCGCGCCATCAACATGGCAGAGCCGGACTGGCCGGAGACTTTGCAGGGCCTGCCCCGCCAAGCCTATCTGACCTGGAAGGAAAAGCTCCAGCCGCTCGGCTATCAGCTCAAGGCGTTGATCGTCGACTGGCCGGAGGGCGTGCCGGGCGACGTCGGTCTTTACCTGTCGTGGAAATGAGCGGGGCCGGCGGCGGCGTCGGAGGGGATGATTGAGCAATTTCTCGCGACGGCTGTTCGCGCTCGCGGGGCTTCTGCTCGCCTTGGGCGCAGGCATGGCGGCTTGGCGCGCCTTGACTCAGCCCAAAATCCTGACCATCGCGGTCGGCCCGCCGGGATATGACGATTTCGATTTCGTCGAAGCCTGGAGCCGGGCGCTGGCGGATCGCGACGCGGGCGTCCGCCTCAAGGTCCTGGAGACCGCCGGCCCGGTCGAATCGCTTGCCAAGTTGAAAAGCGGCGAGGCCAGGCTCGCGGTGACGCGCGCCGACCTCCCGGTATCGGAACGCGTCCGAGCCGTCGCCCTGCTGCACAGCGATCCGGTCGTCATCGTCGCGCCGGCAAAGCCCGCGATCGACAATTTTGGCCAGCTCAAGGGCAAGAGCCTCGGCGTGATCGGATCGCCCGGCGCCAATGAAGCCCTGATCGCGACTTTGACCCGCCATTACCGCGCCGACGTGCGCGTGGTCGATCTGCCGTCGGCCGCCTCGGCCATCGCCGCCGCCTTCCGCGCGGGCAAGGCGAACGCTCTCCTGTTCGTCGCGCCGACCACCCGCAGCGCCAAGGTCGGAGAATCCTGGGCGGCGGTCCGGCGCGCGGTCGGAAAAAAACTCGAATTCGTTGCGATCGACGACAATGACGCCATCGTCGAAGCCGCGCCGGCTTATGAAACGGAGGAAATCGCGGCGGGCCTGTTCGGCGGCCGGCCGCCGCTGCCGGAGGAAGAGGTCTCGACCCTGCGCGTCCCGATCATGCTCGTCGCCGACCGCCGAATCTCCAATCGAACCATCGGCGCGCTCACACGAAACCTGTTCGAGAATCGCCAGCGCATCGCCGAGGATTCCGCCATCGCCAATCTGATCAAGTCGGCGAGCACGGACAAGGACGCCACCATTCCGATCCATCCCGGCGCCCAGGCCTATTATGACGGCGAGGAAACCACCTTGCTGGAGCAATATGGCGACTGGCTTTATTACGGCCCGCTGCTGCTCGGTGCACTCGGCTCGGGCATTCTGGCGGTTTTGCGCTATCTCGGCTTCATGCGCGCGAAGGAGACGAGCGAGAGCCTGCTGGCCAAAGTGCCGGAGGTGATCGGCCTGATCAAGGCCGCGACCACCAACGAGGATCTCGACCGCATTCACGCCGGGATCGACGCGGCGGTCGAACGCTTTTCGCAGGACGTTGTCCAGGGAAATCTGGAAGAGCAGAAGACAGCGCCGATCGCGCTGGCGGTCGATTATCTCGGCCGCATGATCGCCGAACGGCGGCGGCAAATCCTGGGCGAGACGACGAAATAGGACGGGGGGAATTTCTCAATTCTCCCAGTCCACCCAATCGACGTCATAGACGTCGAGATAGGCCGAGACGGCCGCGCCGACCGTCGGGAAGAAATTGCCCGCGCCGAATTGCGCGAAAAGGCCGAAACGTTTGAGCTTGTCCTTCACCGGGTCCTTCAGTTCGGCGAAGCAGAGTTCGACGCCTTGCGCCAGCAGCGCCCGGTCCAGTTCGGCGAGCACGTCGGCGGCGGTGACGTCCACGCTGGTCACGGGCTCGGCCGCGATGACGAGCCAGCGGGCAGGCTGCGGCGCTTGCGCCACGGCCGCGAGCGCGCGCTCGCGAAAGAATTCCGCATTGGCGAAAAACAGCGGAGCGTCCCAGCGAAACAGCACCAGTCCCGGAATTTGACGCGCATCCGGATAGCGCTCGACGTCGTGATAGCCCTTGAGGCCCTGCGCGCGTCCCAGAATCGCGGAATGCGGGCGCCAGCCGTCCCAAAGGAACTCGATCACCGCGATGACCACGGCAAGGCCGATGCCGGGGATCGCGCCGAGAACCGCGACGCCGGCGAAACAGACCATCGACAGCCAGAATTCCCAAGGCTGAATGCGATAGATTCGAACGAGATCCTCGAACTCGAAAAGCCCCAGCGCCGACGCGATCACCACGGCGGCCAAAGCCGAATTGGGGAGCTTTTCCAGCAAATTGGGCGCAAGCACGAGCAACGCCGCCAGCGCCAGCGCCCCCACGACGCTGGCCAGCTGCGTCTTGGCGCCCGCGGCCTCGGCGACCGGCGTGCGCGAGGAACTGCTGCTGATCGGAAAGCCCTGGAAGAACCCCGACACGAGATTGGCCGCGCCGAGGCCAATCATTTCCTGGTTCGGATCGACCTTCTGGCCGAGTCGCGCGGCATAGGCGCGCGACAAAACGCTGGTGTCGGCGAAGGCGACCAGCGCCACGGCGACGCCGCCGGCGAGAATGTCGGGAAGGGCGGCCAGTTCGACGCGGGGAATCGAGAAAGCCGGCAAACCGCGCGGCAGTGCGCCGAGGACCGACACGCCGTAACGATCGTCCATTCCGAATGCGCCGACGATCAGAATCGCGCCGACGACGGCGATCAGCACGCCAGGAACACGCTTGTGAGGCCTGAGCGTCAGGATCACGGCAAGCACGCCGGCGCCGACGACGAGGGCCGCCCAATTCGTCTCGCCCCGCGCAATGGCCTGAACGATCGCCCAGGATCGCCGCAAAGGCCCCTCGGCCTCTACCGAAAATCCAAACAGCTTCGGCAATTGGCTGACCAGAACGGTGAGCGCGATGCCGTTCATGTAGCCATAGCGGATGGGCTTGGAGAGCAGTTCGGTCACGAAGCCGAGCCGCGCGGCGCCGGCCAGGACGCAGACGAGGCCCGAGACAAGCGCCATCAGGCTCGCGATCGTCGCCGCGCGCGACGGGTCCCCGCCGGACAGTGGCAGGACGACGCCCAGAATGATTGCGGCGAGCGAGGAATCCGGCCCGAGCACCAGAATGCGGCTGGGGCCGAACAAGGCATAGGCCAGCAGCGGCGCGATGGTGGCGTAAAGGCCGTAAATGCCGGGCACGCCAGAAGCGACGGCATAGGCTATGCCGACCGGCGCCAGCATGGCCGAAAGCGCCAATCCGGCGACAATGTCATGGGCCAGCCATGAGGCTTGATAATTGCGGAGAAGCAGAAGCCCGGGCGCCCACCGCCACCAGCCGGCTTGTTCTTGCATAATTTCGACTTCGCGAGGCGTTTCCATTGATGGTGACAGGGCCGCGCCGGTTCGTCAATTTGCGCGCCAGCGGCGCCAGCAAAAAAGGGCGGCCGAACCGGCCGCCCTTCGTCTGTTCCGAGCAGGAGTTCAGTAGGAATAATACATGTCGAATTCGACCGGGTGCGGCGTCATTTCCATGCGATAGACGTCCTGCATCTTCAGCTCGATATAGCTGTCGATGAAGTCGTCGTTGAACACGTCGCCGGCGGTCAGGAAGTTGCGGTCCTTGTCGAGGCTGGCGAGCGCCTCGCGCAAGGAGCCGCACACCGTCGGGATCTTCTTCAGTTCGCGCGGCGGCAGGTCGTAGAGGTCCTTGTCCATCGCGGCGCCGGGATCGATCTTGTTCACGATGCCGTCGAGGCCGGCCATCAGCATGGCCGAGAAAGCGAGATAGGGATTGGCGGTCGGATCGGGGAAGCGAACCTCGATGCGCTTGGCCTTGGGATTGTTGGTCCACGGAATGCGGCAGGACGCCGAGCGGTTGCGGGCCGAATAGGCCAGAAGAACCGGCGCCTCGAAGCCCGGGACCAGACGCTTGTAGGAATTGGTCGACGGGTTGGTGAAGGCGTTCAGCGCCTTGGCGTGCTTGATGATGCCGCCGATATAGTACAGGCATTCCTGGCTGAGGTCGGCGTATTTGTCGCCCGCCATCACCGGCTTGCCGGCCTTCCAGATCGACTGGTGGACATGCATGCCCGAACCGTTGTCGCCATAGACCGGCTTCGGCATGAAGGTCGCGGTCTTGCCATGGGCGTGAGCAACCTGGTGGATGGCGTATTTATAGATCTGGAGATGATCGGCCATGGTCGTCAGGGTGCCGAACTTCATGCCGAGTTCGTGCTGGGCCGAGGCGACCTCGTGGTGGTGCTTCTCGACATTGACGCCCATCGCCGCCATGGCCGCAAGCATCTCGCCGCGAATGTCCTGGAGCGAGTCGACCGGCGGGACCGGGAAATAGCCGCCCTTGGTGCGGACGCGGTGGCCGAGGTTGCCGCCTTCATAGGCGGTGTCGGCATTCGTCGGCAGTTCGGAGGAATCGAGGGCGAAGCCGGTGTTGTAGGGATCGGCGCTGAAGCGCACGTCGTCGAATACGAAGAATTCGGCTTCCGGGCCGAAAAAAGCGGTGTCGCCGATGCCGGTGTTCTTGAGATAGGCTTCCGCCTTCTTGGCGATGCCGCGCGGATCGCGGTTATAGGGTTCGCCGGTCATCGGTTCGAGAACGTCGCAGACGATCGAGAGAGTCGAAGCCGAGAAGAAGGGGTCGATCGTCGCGGTGGCCGGATCGGGCATGAGCTTCATGTCGGATTCGTTGATCGCCTTCCAGCCGGCGATGGACGAACCGTCGAACATCGTGCCTTCCGAGAACATCTCCTCGTCCACGAGGGCGATGTCGAAGGTCACATGCTGCCATTTGCCGCGCGGGTCGGTGAAGCGGAGGTCGACATATTTGATGTCTTCGTCCTTGATCCTTTTAAGAACGTCCTTGGCAGTCGTCATTGAAGCGCCTCTTGTTGATGAACCTGGTTTTGGGGATTTCTTGGCCGGCTATGAAGGCGGATGCAGTCGATGCAGGATTTCCGCTGGTGCGAACTCATGCAAATCTGGCCTTACGCTTAAGCAATTGGCTTGCCAAAAAACCGGCGGCGCAAATCGCAATTTTCTCAACGAATTCCATGACCTAAAGCATCGACAGCGAAAGCCTGCGCAATGAAGCAGGCAAATTGCTGTGAAATCAGTCATCCATGTCCCAAATTATGTGCAGAGGCTCGCGGCGAGGGCCGGCGTCCGGCACGGATGGACCAGGCCCAAAAAAAACGCCCGGCGCGAAGCGCCGGGCGTCGATTTCCGCCTTGATCGGGGCGCGAACCCCAACCAGATCCGATCCGATTACTTGAGATCCTTGCTCGTCAGATCGAAGGAGAGCGTGGCGACGAAACGGTCGTCGGCATAGTTCGAAGTGGCCGGATAGCCGAACTCGACGCTGCCGCCGCTCGGGATGCCGGTCAGGATATAGGCCTCGGCCTTGCTCAGGTCCGTGCCATAGTAACGCAGGTCGAGGGTGACGAACTTCCAGGTGTAGGACACGCCCACGTTCCAGTAGTTGTAGTCGGGAAGGTCGCCGACCGCGAGGCCGGAGCCGCCGCAGGCGATGTAGCAATAAGCGGCGGAATTGAAGCCGGTATAGACCGGATCAACCTTGCCGAGCCACTGGTGGCCGAATTCGCCGGAGAGCGAGAAGGCCGACAGATTGCCCCAGCCGGTCACCTTGACGGTGCCCGACAGATATTCGTCGGAAGCGCCGGTGTTGAGATAGCTGGGCGACCCGAAGAAGTTCAGGCCGAGCGTAACCATGTCGTTAACCGTATAGGTCGGCTTGATATAGCCTTCGAAGAAGGTCGGGTTCCGCGGCGCAAAGCCGATCGGATAGACGCCCAAAAGGGTGCTGTACACCGGGAAGGTGCCGGTCGGGGAACTCGGATAGCCATAGACGATGCCGCCGAGGTCGAAGGCGAACTTGTCGAACGTGCCGCGGATGCCCGCGTCGCCATCGAGTTCCATCGCCGGCGAGCCGACCGGGAAATAGTTCGGCGAGAATTTGATGCTTTCGCCCGAAGTGCCGATATAGAGCTGCCAGGTCGGATTGACGTTGTAACGCAGTTCGGCGCGGCCCCACACGCTCGGCATGTGGTTGGACTGGGTGATGCCGCGGAAGAGGTAATCGCTGGTCAGCGTGGCGCCAACGTCGAAATCCCAGGGGCTGACGACGATCGGCGCAACGACCGGGGCCTCCTTGGTGCTCGGCAGGTCGGCGGCGACCGCCGCACCGGCCGACGCGGCCAGAGCTGTAGCCGCAAGGAACGGAATAAGTCTCATTATTTGCTCCACTTGAAAGAAACTCGGTGCCAGCAAAATGCCGGTATTCCGCCGGAATTCTCAAGGGCAACGCTTATGCACTTGCCTATATTTTAAGCAATTAACCGGCTTCAACGTGAATTCAGAACGTGTTGTGGCAATTATGTAACAAATTCCACGGCGTCGGAGGGCCGGCAGTCCGAGTTCCCTGCAGATGACCGCTACTCCGCAAGAATCATAAGCAAGAATCACATGTGGCGAAAAGCGACGTCCGGCCGGCAAAAAAGCAACGGCGGGGCAAATGCCCCGCCGTTCTTTGTTTTTGGCTTGGGAGGTTGGATCAGTAGTTGTAGGCGCGTTCGCCGTGGTCGGTGATGTCGAGGCCTTCGCGCTCCTTGTCGGGGGCGGGACGCAGGCCGATGATGAGATCGACGATCTTGTAGAGGATGGCCGAGCCGACGCCGGACCAGACGAGCGTGGTTCCGACCGCCTTGATCTGCACGATCATCTGCGCCGCCATGTCGTAGGTTCCGGCGTTGTTGTGGGCGAAGTTGGTGTAGTCGGTGATGCCGACGCCGCCGAGCGCCGGGGCGACCAGGATGCCGGTCGCGAGCGCGCCGGTGATGCCGCCGATGCAATGCACGCCGAACACGTCGAGCGCGTCGTCATAGCCGAACTTCTCCTTCACCGTCGAGACGAAGAACAGGCAGATCGGCGACACGACCAGGCCGAGAACCACCGAGCCCATCGGGCCGGCGAAGCCCGAGGCCGGCGTCACCGCGACCAGGCCCGCCACCGCGCCCGAGATCATGCCGAGCAGCGAGGGCTTGCCCTTGAACGCCCATTCCGTGAACATCCACGAAATAGCCGCCGCCGCCGTCGCCACCATGGTGTTGACGAAGGCCAGCGCCGTCACGCCATTGGCCTCGAGGTTCGAGCCCGCGTTGAAGCCGAACCAGCCGACCCACAGCAGCGAGGCGCCGATCATCGACATGGTCAGCGAATGGGGAGCCATCTGCTCCTTGCCGTGGCCGATGCGCGGCCCGATCATCAGCGCGCCCACCAGGCCCGCGATGCCGGCGTTGATATGGACGACCGTGCCGCCGGCGAAGTCGAGCGCGCCCAACTGGAACAGCTTGCCGGCGTCGAGATTGACCGCGTCAAGCTTGGCCTGCGCCGCCGCCTTGGCCGCGTCGCCGGAAGCCGCCGCAAGCGCCTTGGCGGCGTCGCCGACCGCGTCCGGGCCCGCCCAGTACCACACCATATGGGCGATCGGGAAATAGATCACCGTCACCCACAGCAGCACGAACAGCATCACCGCCGAGAATTTGATGCGCTCGGCGAAGGCGCCCACGATCAGCGCCGGGGTGATCATGGCGAAGGTCATCTGGAACACCATATAGGCGTATTCCGGGATGACCACGCCGTTCGAGAAGGTCGCCGCGGTCGAGTTGGCGTCCACGCCCTTCAGGAAGATCTTGGAAAAGCCGCCGACGAAGTCGTTGAGGCCGCCGCCATTGGTGAAGGCTTCCGAATAGCCGTACAAAACCCAGATCACGCCAACCATCGAGACGATGGCGAAGACCTGGGCGAGCACCGACAGCATGTTCTTGGTGCGCACCAGGCCGCCGTAAAACAGGGCAAGGCCGGGAATGGACATCATCAGAACGAGCGCGCTCGAGACCAGCATCCAGGCGGTGTCGCCCTTGTTCGGCACGGGCGCCGGCGCGGCGCCCTGCGCATGAGCCGCGCCGGCGCACAGCGCCAGCCCGGCCAGCGCGAGGCCGAGCGTCTTAAGCCCGGTTCGGCGGGGGGGAATGGAAAGCATCATTTACTCCTGAAGACAGAGAGGGGAATTAGAGCGCGTCGGAATCGCGTTCGCCGGTGCGAATGCGGATCGCCTGTTCGAGCGGGCTGACAAAGATCTTGCCGTCGCCGATCTGCCCGGTGCGCGCGGCGCTGGAAATGGTCTCGACCGTCTTGGCGGCCAGGTCCGCCGGAACCGCAACCTCGATCTTCAGCTTCGGCAGAAAGCTCACGGCGTATTCCGCCCCACGGTAAATCTCCGTATGGCCCTTCTGCCGGCCATAGCCCTTGACTTCCGTCACCGTCAGGCCGTGCACGCCAACGCCCGTCAACGCGTCGCGCACCTCGTCCAGCTTGAACGGCTTGATAATAGCCATCACGATTTTCATCTGATGTTCCCTGATTTCCGTCTCGGACGACGCAGTCGCACAGGAATACGCCGGCGGGGCGTTGCCCGGCCAGGACCTGCCAAACAAGGTCCATGCCACGGCGCCGGCGCCGCGAATCCGTTGAAAAATGGTAAAGCTGGAGCTGACAAAGTCGAATTGTGATCAATTATTAGGCATATTGCCTATGTTTAGATCGCGCTTTCCGCTTGGTCCGGCTTAAATTTCCGGCGGCGCCTCAGCACCAGCTCGCCTGATCCGGGTGAGGCCCGCGCAGCAGCTCCAGAATATTGGCCTCGATGATTCGGTAGCCCACATTGCCGAACAGCTTCTGGCGGCCCTCGTTCAGGATCAGAGTCGGGCTGCCCCTCACGCCCAGGGTTTCGGCGTCCTTGTAATCGGCGGATAGCGCGGCATGGGCGCGGCCGTCGTCGAGGAAAGCCTGGACGAGCGCCGGATCGAGGCCGAACCCGCGGGCGACGTCGTGCTGGACATCCCGGCGGGCGACGTCGAGGCCACGGACGAAGAACGCCTCCCTCATCGCGGCCAAGCCGCGTTCGAAGGCGCCAGCGGCGAAAACGCCTTCCTTTTCAGCAAGCGCGACCGCCTTGAGGAAGAGATGGGGCGACAGCGACGAAGCCGGCCGCGCCCGTCGCCAGACGTCGGGATGCAGCGTCACCTCGGGAAAGGCGCGCGCCGAATGCTGGAGGTGATCGCCAAAGCCCTCATAGCCGCCGCGACTGGCCCAGGAAACGGCGATCTTGCCAGGGACGTCGCCGAAAACCGCGCAGAATCTGTGCTCCAGCGCGACTTTCCCGCCGAAGGCGCGCCGGACGGCGGCGAGGCGCAGCTCGGCGAAAAAAGCCCAGACGCACAGCACGTCGGAAAAACACGTGATCGGTAGACGCTCCACCCCGAAAGCCCTCGCGCCGGAATCATCGAGGCCGGCGCCCCTTGCCACGACTTTGCCCCGCGCAAGACGCCGCGACAAGCGCATCCTTGCGCCGCCGCCGGCGAACCCCGGGCGTCCGCGCTTTTTCGCCTCGGCCAAAGCGTGTAAACCCTTACCCGCCACGCCCGGCGAGGCGGGCAGGACCGCAAGGAGGGCTCATGTCGCAGGGCAATCACGGCGAGCTGAAAAAGCAATTTCGTAACATGGCGCGCGCCGCTCAGACGCTTGGCGTCGCCTATATCGGCGTCGTCAACGGGCTTTTCACCGCGCTCCACAGCCTCGGCAAGGCCGACGCCGACGCGCTCGCCGCCGCCGCGGGCATGGATCCCTTCTATGTGCGGCGCTGGTGCGACGCGGCTTACGCCTTCGACTTTCTCGAAGCCGGCGGCGACAGCTTCCGGCTCTCTGAAACCGGCGCCGCCATTGTTCCCACCGCCCCTGGAACGCTGATGCCATTCGCCGCGCAAACCGTGCTCAACCTGCACATGGCCGAACGCGCGGCCGAGCTGATGCGCACCGGCGCGCGGCCCGGCGAGCAGGTCCTGGCCGAGCGCGCAACCTTGCTGCCCTGGTTCGGCCCCATGCTCGAAGCCAATTTCGCAACTTTTTTCGAGCAGACGATCTGCCCCGGCGTGCCCTTCTTCGCCGAGGTCGATCGGCGCGGCGGCCTTGCGGTCGATCTCGGCTGCGGCAACGGCTGGTATCTGCGCGCGCTCGCGCGCCGCTGCGGCGCACTGCGCGGCCTCGGGATCGACGGCTTCGAGGAAAACATCGCCCAGGCGACCCGCCTCGCGGCGCGGGAGGGCCTTGGCGAACGCCTCCATTTCGTTTCCGGCGACGCCCATGATTTCACACTCGACGAGCCGGCCGATCTCATCGCCATGAACCGCGCCCTGCACCATGTCTGGGAGGTCGGCGGCGCGACCTTCATCGCCCGGCTACGCGATAATCTGCGCCCCGGCGGCGCGGCGGTGATCTGGGAGCCGGACTGGCCGGCCGACCGCGCCACTTTGCGCATCCCCGCCTTCCAGGGCCTCGCCTTCCAGAATCTCACCGAACACGTCCAGGGCAATCATCTGCTGCGGGCGGAGGAAATCGCCGACGCCTTCGCGGCGCAGGGCATGGCGCCGGAAATCTTCCATTTCGGCGAGGGACAGGAAGCGATCATCGTCGCCCGCAAGCCCGGCTGACGGACGATCGCGTCAGATGGAGCGCTGATTGACCCGCCGGGACAATTCTTCGGCGTTTTCCTTGCGCTCGGAATAGCGGTCGACGAGGTAGTTGGAGCAGCCCCGGGTCAGCAGCGTGAATTTGACGAGCTCTTCCATGACGTCGACGACGCGATCGTAATAGGCCGAAGGCTTCATCCGGTCGTTGTCGTCGAATTCCATGAAGGCCTTGGCGACCGACGATTGGTTGGGGATGGTGATGAGCCGCATCCATCGCCCGAGGATGCGCATCTGATTGACGGCGTTGAAGCTCTGCGAGCCGCCGCAGACCTGCATGATGGCGAGCGTCTTGCCCTGGGTCGGTCGGACGGCGCCGAGGCTGAGAGGAATCCAGTCGATCTGCGCCTTCATGATCGCGGTCATCGCGCCGTGGCGTTCGGGCGAGCACCACACCATGCCCTCGCACCATGTGACGAGGTCGCGCAATTCCTGGACTTTCGCGTGGTCGGCTTCCGCGTCGTCGGGCAAAGGCAGGCCGCTCGGATTGAAGGTCCGGGTTTCCGCGCCCAGGCGATGGAGAATGCGCGACGCTTCTTCGTTCAGGAGGCGGCTGAAGGAGCGTTTGCGCAGCGAGCCATGGAGCAACAATATGCGCGGGGCGTGGCGCGGCTGAGGTCCGACGAACAGCCGCTCTTCGTCGATGGTCTTGAAGCAGGCCTCGTCGAGATTGGGCGTGGAATCGATCGGCTTATCCAAGGCGGCGGCCCTCCGCGTCGACCAGCGACCCGCCGTCCCCCCTGGCGCAAGGACGCGCACGGCCGAGCGGCTCAAGCCGCATGAGCGCCGGCTTTGTCGCTCGCGAGGCGCGGAAATCCGCCTTGTGATGAATGACAGCGTTCATTGCGTCAGCCAATCGCTTTCTGACGGATCTCCGTGGCGACTTCGCGCCGGCGCACGGCCGCGCCGGCCTCATACCACGCGCGCGTCGCATTGACGATCTTGACCACGGACAGCATCACCGGAACTTCGATCAATACGCCGACGACGGTCGCAAGCGCCGCGCCCGAATGGAAGCCGAACAGGCTGATCGCCGCGGCGACCGCCAGTTCGAAGAAATTGCTGGCGCCGATCAAGGCCGATGGCGCCGCCACGCAATGCGCTTCTCCCGTCGCCCGGTTGAGCAGATAGGCAAAGCCGGCGTTGAAATAGACCTGGATCAGGATTGGGACCGCGAGCATGGCGATGACGAGCGGCTGCGCCAGGATTTGCTGGCCCTGGAAGCCGAACAGGAGAACCAGGGTCGCCAGCAGCGCAACGAGCGACAAAGGCTGCAGATGTTTCAACGCCGCCCCTATGGCGGCCTCGCCGCCGCGCGCCAGCAGCGCGCGACGCAAAGCCTGGGCGATGACGACCGGAACGACGATGTAGAGCACGACCGAGAGGAGCAAAGTCTCCCACGGCACGGTGATCGCCGACAGGCCGAGCAGCAGTCCGACGATCGGGGCGAAGGCGACGATCATGATGAGATCGTTGAGCGCCACCTGACTCAAGGTGAAATGCGGCTCGCCCTTCGAAAGGTTGCTCCACACGAAAACCATGGCGGTGCAGGGCGCCGCGGCGAGCAGGATCAGGCCGGCGATATAGCTGTCGATCTGGTCGGCGGGCAGGAAAGGCCGGAACAATCCGCCGATGAACAGCCAGCCGAGCAGCGCCATCGAAAAGGGCTTGATCGCCCAGTTGATGAATAATGTGACGCCGATGCCGCGCCAATGCTCCTTGACTTGCGCAAGCGCGGCGAAGTCGATCTTCACGAGCATCGGGATGATCATGAGCCAGATCAGCGCCGCCACGGGAAGGTTGACCTTGGCGATTTCAGCGGCGCCGACCATCTGGAACACGGCCGGGAAGAAATGGCCGAGAGCGACGCCGGCAACGATGCAGAGCGCGACCCAAAGGCTGAGATAACGTTCAAAAGTGGACATATGCAGGCTCCGGCGACGCCGAGCACGCCGCAAGCAGACGGGAAAATTCAGGCCTTGATTTCGGTTCGACCGACGGTCGCGCCCTCCATCCGGCCGATTTCCTTCAGCTGGGTCGCAAGCGTCAGCTTGTCCAGCCGGTCGATGGGAATGGCGGCGAAGGCGGAAATGCGATTTTTGAGATAGCGGAAGGCGGTGACGAAGGCGCGCTCCTTCTCGATGTCGGTCCCTTCGACCGCCGCCGGGTCCTCGACGCCCCAATGCGCGGTCATCGGCTGGCCCGGCCAATGCGGGCAGGCTTCGCCAGCGGCGTTGTCGCAGACGGTGAAGACGAAATCCATTTTCGGCGCGCCCTCGCCCGCGAATTCGTCCCAGCTTTTCGAACGCGCGCCATCGGTCGGATAACCGGCCTCATCCAGCACTTTCAGGGCAAAGGGATTGACGGCGCCCTTGGGATGGCTGCCGGCGGAAAAGGCGCGGAATTTCCCGCCGCCGTCCTTTTCGAGAATTTTCTCGGCGAGGATCGATCGCGCGGTGTTGCCGGTGCAAAGGAACAGCACGTTGAAAACGCGGTCAGGCATGGCGGAAACCTCCGGAACATTACACTGGGAAAGTTCGGCGAGCAGCGGCGCGCAGAGGTCGGGACGGCCGCCGCAGCAATCCTTGAGCAGGAACAGAACCACTTCGCGCAGACAGCCCATGTCGGCGCGATAGATGATCGACCGGCTATACCGGTCGCCAAAGACGAGACCGGCGTTGGCGAGAATGGAAAGATGGGCGGAGAGCGTGTTTTGCGGCACGCCGACCAGCCGCGCGAGCTCTCCCGCAGCGACTCCATCGGGCTCGCGGGTCACGAGCAGGCGGAATGTTTGCAGGCGGGTGGCCTGCGCTAATGCCGCGAGAGCGGATAGGGCGCGTTTTTCATCCATAAATCCAGAATAATGGATTAATTGCCACAACGCAACCGTGAAGCCCTCAATCAACGCCTTGAGCGGCGCGCGAAGCAGCAGACGCCGGCTTTTCCCGGATCAGCGCCGCAACAAGCGAAGGAACTGAGCGGCGTTGATGATTCGACCAAATCGCGGTCGGCTCTATGCCGCCAGCCATTTCGCGACGTCCTCGGGCTTCGGGACGCCGCCGGCGTGGACCACCTTGCCGTCGATGACGAGGCCCGGCGTCGAGACGATTCCAAAACCGGCGATGGCCACGAAATCGGTGATTTTTTCCAGTTCGATGGCGATTCCGAGCTTGTCCGCCTCGGCGCGAACCATATTGGCGGTCGCCTCGCAACGCTTGCAGCCCGAGCCCAGCACCTTGACGTTTTTCATGGCCGGCTCCCTCCTTCACGAAAACAGGAAATTGAAAAGATAACCGACGACCAGAATGCCGGCGGCGACGACCCCGATGAAGACGGCGATGAGCCGCGTCGTCATCACCTTGCGCAGGATCACCATTTCGGGGACGGACAAGGCGATGACGCTCATCATGAAGGCCAGGGTCGTTCCAAGCGCCGCGCCTTTGTCGAGCAAGGCCTCGACGACCGGAATGATTCCGGCGGCGTTGGAATAGATCGGGACGCCCAGCGCCACGACCGCCGGAACCGACCACCACGCGCCCTTCCCCATGATGGACGCCAGCAGCTCGGTCGGCGCATAGCCGTGGATAAGAGCCCCGACGCCGATGCCGACGATGATCCAGAGCCAGACGTGGCCGAATATGTCGCGCACTGCGTCCAGGCCCGCCTCGATGCGATCGATGATCGTCGCATGGTTCGAGACGACGACGGCTTCGCCGGCGCGCACATTGCGCACCCATTCCTCCAGCCAGCCCTCGAGATGGAGGCGGCCGATGATCCAGCCCGAGATGATGGCCACCATCATGCCGAAGGCGAGATAGACGAGCGCCACCTTCCAGCCGACCAGCGCGAACAGGAGGCCGAGCGCGACCTCATTGACCATCGGGGCCGAGACCAGGAATGAAAAGGTGACGCCGAGCGGCACGCCGGCCGAGACGAAGCCAACGAACAACGGCACCGCCGAGCAGGAGCAGAAGGGTGTGAAGACGCCGAGCGTCGCGGCCGCGACATTGCCGAAGCCTTCGCGCCGGCCAGCCAGCAAGGCGCGGGTGCGTTCAGGCGAGAAGAAGCTGCGCGCGATTCCCATGCCGAAAACCACAAGCGCCAGCAGCATGAGGACCTTTGGCGCATCGAAGACGAAAAAGCGCGCGGCTTCTGCGCGATGGCTGTTCGCAGGGATCGGGAGCTTCCCGACGAGCCAGGCGGAAAAATCTTCAAGCCGCCAATAAATCACGAACCAGGCCGCGACCGCCGCCACCGTCGCCGCGACCCAGACCGTGGGCGACTCGGCCGGGCGCAGCGCATTGGACGTATCGTCGCTCACGGGCCATTCCCCGAGGCTGGGGCGAAGTCGACGAATGCGGATGGGACGCGGTATTTATCCATATCTCTGGATTATTGGAATCTCCAATCGGGCGCAAGAGCGTTCCGTCGGCGCCGTCGCGCGCGGCGCGACCTTGACTTCTGAGCGCCAAAACCCGAAACCTCGCGCCAACCAATCGAAAAGGGAACGTCCATGCCGCACGCGCTCGCGACCATCATCGAGGCCGCCTTCGAGGATCGCGCCAAGATCACGCCGGAAACCACCGGCGACATTCGCCACGCCGTCGAATCCGCGCTCAACCTGCTCGATTCCGGCAAGGCGCGCGTGGCGGAAAAGATTCCCGGCGCGACCGGCAAGGAGAGCTGGAAGGTCAATCAATGGCTGAAAAAGGCCGTGCTGCTGTCCTTCCGCCTCAACGAGATGAGCGTCGTCCCCGGCGGGCCGGGAGCCGCGACCTGGTATGACAAGGTTCCCTCCAAATTCGAGGGTTGGGGCGTCAAGGACCATGTCGCCGCCGGCTTCCGCTCGGTGCCCGGCTGCGTCGTCCGCCATTCGGCCTATATCGCCCCCGGCGTGGTGCTGATGCCGAGTTTCGTCAATCTCGGCGCCTTCGTCGACACCGCGACCATGGTGGACACCTGGGCGACCGTCGGCTCCTGCGCCCAGATCGGCAAGAATGTCCATCTCTCGGGCGGCGTCGGCATCGGCGGCGTGCTGGAGCCGCTGCAGGCCGGCCCGACCATCATCGAGGACAATTGTTTTATCGGCGCACGTTCCGAAGTCGTGGAAGGCGTGGTGGTCGGCGAGGGCTCGGTGATTTCGATGGGCGTCTATATCGGCGCCTCGACCAAGATCGTCGATCGCGCCACCGGCAAGGTCCATATGGCCTATGTGCCGCCCTTCTCGGTCGTGGTTTCCGGCAATCTGCCCGGCAAGCCCCTGCCCGACGGGACGCCCGGCCCCTCGACCTATTGCGCCGTCATCGTCAAGACGGTGGACGCGCAGACCCGGTCCAAGACCGGCATCAACGAACTTCTGCGCGATTGATGGATCGCGCGGCTTTCCGCTTTCTCTTCCGCGAGTCCGAGGGGACGATTTCCGCTCCCGTCTGGCGGCGCTGGACGCTGGCGCTGACCGGGTTCTGCGCGGCGCTGGCGCTGATCTGGTCCGCGATCAGCCCATGGACCCATCGCGACCTCGCCACCCAAGGGCTGTTCGAGGCCAAGGCCTTTTTCGCCTTCGTCTATCTGCTGCTTTATGCTTTCGCCGTGCTGCTGGCGCAGGTCAGCCAGTATAATCTCTCGGCCAAGCGTTTTCGCGCCCTCGGGCTCAACCCTGCCTGGGCCGGAGCCTGGCCGCTCTCGGCCTTTCTGACCGGCGCGGTTTTCTTTGCCGAGCCCCATTTTTTCGGGGTGATTCCGCCCTTCGCGCCGTGGCTCCTGCTGTTCGCGGCGACGGCGGGTTTCGTCGCGCAATTTTTCGAATTGGGCCTGCGCCCTGACGGAACGAGGACATGAAGTGGAGGCAAGCGACTTGGATGGCGAGACCAGCCCCGGCGTGGCGCTCACCCGCGACCTGATCCGCCGGCCGTCCGTCACGCCGGCCGACGCCGGCGCGCTCGACATTCTGCAGGCGCGACTGGACGCCGCCGGTTTCACGACCCATCGCCTGCCCTTTTCCGAGCCCGGCACGCCGGACATCGACAATCTTTACGCAAGGATCGGCGACAGCGCGCCCTTCCTCCTGTTTGCCGGCCATACCGACGTGGTGCCGCCCGGCGATTCCGCCAAATGGACGGTCGATCCCTTCGCCGGCGAGATCGTTTCGGGCGAGCTTTACGGGCGCGGCGCCGCCGATATGAAGGGCGGGATTGCCGCCTTCGCCGCCGCCGCCTTCGCTCACCTCGCAAAGCACGGCGCGCCTAAAAAAGGCTCGATCGGCTTCCTCATCACCGGCGACGAGGAAGGCCCAGCCGTCAACGGCACGGTAAAAATGCTGCAATGGCTTACAGAGAAGGGCGAAAGCTTCGACCATTGCGTGGTCGGCGAGCCGACCAATGCCCAAGACCTCGGCGACATGATCAAGGTCGGCCGGCGCGGCTCGCTCAACGGCCGCCTGCTGGTGAAAGGCCGTCAAGGCCATGTCGCCTATCCCCAGCGCGCCGACAATCCCGTGCCGCATCTGCTGGCGCTCTGCGCCGCGCTGAAAGACGAGCCGCTGGATCAGGGCACGGACTGGTTCGACGCCTCCAATCTCGAAATCACCTCGATCGACATCGGCAATCAGGCGACCAATGTCATTCCCGGCGAGGCTTTCGTCCGGTTTAATATTCGTTTCAACGATCTCTGGACGCCCGAAACGCTGAAAGCCGAAGTCCGCCGCCGTCTCGAAACGGCGCGGCCGGCGGAGAAATTCGATCTGAGTTTCGATCCCTGCAACGCGACCTCCTTCATCACCAAGCCTGGTCCTTTCACCGAGCTGGTGGCGAAAGCTATTCAAACCGAAACCGGACGGCGGCCGGAATTTTCCACCTCCGGCGGGACATCCGACGCAAGATTCATAGCGACCTATGGCCCGGTGGTGGAATTCGGCCTGGTCGGCAAGACCATGCACCAGATCGACGAGCGTGTTCCGGTGGCCGATATCGATGGGCTGACCCGCATCTACGAACGGATTCTCGAAGCCTATTTCGCCTGAGCTTCGGCCTGTCGCAGCGCGGGTTCGAGGCCGCGCGCCGCTTGTAACGCCTCGCACCAGATCAGTTCGGTCAGCTCGCCCGCGTCCATTTCGCGCGCCAGACTTGCCGCCTCGCCCGCCCAGAGCGGCGAAAAATCGCCGCTGCCGCGCGACTCTGCCGCCGCGCGCAGGGGCGCGACCGCCGCTGAGGCCAGCGGGAAGGCCGGCGCTTCGGCGTGAAGCGGCCCCAAAGCCTCCATCAGGCGATTGACCAATCCGCGCGCCGGCCGGCCGGAAAAGAGATTGGTGATCCGGGTCGAATCGTCGCGCGCGTTTTTGAGCGCCGCGCGATGAATCGCCGAAATCGTGGCCTGCGGCGTCAGCAGATAAGCCGTGCCGATCTGGGCGGCGGCCGCGCCCAAAGCGAAAGCGGCCGCGACCCCGCGGCCGTCGGCGATGCCGCCCGCCGCGATCACCGGAATTTTGACCGCCGCGACCACCTGCGGCAGCAGAGCGAACAGGCCGGGCTGGGCGTCGACGTCCTCGGTCAGGAACATGCCGCGATGGCCGCCAGCTTCCCGCCCTTGCGCAATGATCGCGTCCACCCCGCGCCGCTCCAGCCATAGAGCCTCGGCGACCGAGGTCGCGCAGCCCCAGATCTTCGCGCCGGCGCGCCGAACCCGTTCCAGCAGTTCGTCCGACGGCAAGCCGAAATGGAAACTGACCACTGCCGGGCGGATTTCCTCGACCAAAGCGCAAAAATCGGCGTCGAAGGGTTTTCGTTGCGCGGCGGGCGCCTGCGCCGCCGGGTCGATGTCGAATTCGCCATAAAAGGTTGAGAGCAGATCGCGCCAGCGCGCCAAAGCGTCCGGGTCGGGCTGCGGCGGAACATGGGCGAAGAAATTGACGTTGAAAGGCGCGGGCGTGGCGGCGCGAAGGCTGAGCATCTGGGCGCGCGCCTGTTCACGGCTGAGCATGGCGCATGGCAGCGAGCCGAGCCCGCCCGCCTTGCACACCGCGATGGCCAATTGCGCATCCTGGGCGCCGGCCATTGGCGCCTGAATGAGGGGGAATGTGCGACAACATGCTCGATCTCGTCTCAATGCACCGAAACGCCGTTGAATTGCTCGACGAAAGCCCATTCGTCGGGCCCCGGATTGTCGCGCAACATGCGCACCCGATCGACCAGAATCTCGTCGGCGTCGGTCGCCAATTTTTCCATCGCCTCCTTGATGAAATCGTCGAGCTTCATGGCGCGCGGGTTGTCGCGCGATCCCGTCAGATCGGTCTGGACCCAGGGCGGGGCCAGCTCGAGCACGCGCACGGAACTGCCTTTGAGCCGGACGCGCAACGACATGGTCCAGGAATGGAGCGCCGCCTTGGTCGCCGAATAGACCGCCGAATGGGCGAGCGGCGTGAAAGCGAGCCCCGAAGTCACATTGATCACGGCGGCGTCGGGCTTCATCTTGAGATGTTCGATCAAGGCCGAAGTCATGCGGATCGGCCCAAGCAGATTGGTCTCGACCGTCGCGACGGTTTTTTGGTCGTCCATCTCCGACCCGGTCTTGTCGCCCGACATGATTCCCGCGTTGTTGACGAGGACATTGACGTCGGGATGATGTTTGATCAGCCAGGCGGCGACGCGCTCGATGCTCGCGGGGTCGCGCATGTCGATCTCGTGGAAAGCCATGCCCGGACAGTCCTCGGCGGTCTCCATCAAGGGCGCCTGGCGCCGCCCGGCGATGATCACCTTGTTGCCGAGTTGGTGAAAAGCCCTGGCGAGCGCCTGGCCGATGCCGGTTCCGCCGCCGGTGATGAAGATGGAATTGCCGGTCATTTTCATGTGGCTTCTCCCGCCGCCCTACCCTTCAGATCGACCTCGACCTAGGCGCTTGCAAGTTCGCGCGTTCCGCATTACGCCAAAAGAATAAGACGAGAGGAGCGCGCCGTGGATCATTCCCTCATCGAGTCGCTGAAACGGCAGGCCGCCGAACAGGCCGCCGCTTTGGTTCGCTCCGGCATGAAGCTCGGCCTCGGCACCGGCTCGACCGCCGCCCATTTCGTCGATTGCATCGGCGAAAAGGCGCGCGCCGGCCTCGACGTGATCTGCGTGCCGACCTCCGAGCGCACCCGCATCCAGGCCGAGGGCTGGAATCTGCAGCTTTCAACGCTCGACGAGACGCCCGAACTCGACCTCACCGTGGACGGCGCCGACGAATTCGATTCGGCTTTGCGCCTCATCAAGGGCGGGGGCGGCGCGCTGCTGCGGGAAAAAATCGTCGCAGCCGCCTCGAAGCGCATGGTGGTCATCACCGACGCCAGCAAGGAGGTCGAACGGCTCGGCCGGTACAAACTGCCGGTGGAGGTCGATCGCTTCGGCCTCAATGCGACGCGGCGCCATATCGAGGAGGCGGCGCGCGCCTGCGGCTGCCAAGGCCCGGTGGTGCAGCGCAAGGTGGACGACGAAACGGAATTCATGACCGACGGCGGCCACCCGATCTTCGATTGCGATTTCCGCGTCATCCCGGACCCGGAAGGCCTGGCCCGCGCGCTCAACGCCATTCCGGGCGTGGTCGAGCACGGACTGTTCATCGGCATGGCGAGCGCGGTGATCATCGCCGACAAGAACGGCATTCGCGTCGTCGGCCAGTTGGAAAGCTGAACGGGAACATCAGGAAGCGCCGATGAGCGAATTCGAGACCGATCTTTTCGTCATCGGCGCCGGCTCGGGCGGCGTGCGCGCGGCGCGCATCGCCTCCGGCTATGGCGCGAAAGTCATGATCGCGGAGGAATTCCGCATTGGCGGAACCTGCGTGATTCGCGGCTGCGTGCCGAAAAAGCTTTATGTCTACGCCTCGCGCTTCGCCGACGATTTCGCCGACGCCCAAGGTTTCGGCTGGCGTTTCACCCACCGACCGGAATTCGACTGGCCGAAACTCGTCGCCGCCAAGGAAGGCGAAATTTCCCGCCTGTCACGAATTTACGAGGCCAATCTCCTCAAATCCAGCGTCGATATTTTCCAGGAGCGCGCCGAAATCCTCGGCCCCCATGAGGTGCGCCTGATGCAATCCGGCCGGGTCGTCGCCGCGCGGCATATTCTGGTCGCGACCGGCGCCAGCCCGCAGATGCTGCCCACCATTCCCGGCGTCGAACATGCGATCAGCTCGAACGAGATTTTCGACCTGCCGAAATTCCCGCGCCGTCTCGCGGTGGTCGGCGGCGGCTATATTGCGGTGGAATTCGCCAGCATTTTCGCCCGGCTCGGCGCTCATGTGACCCTGCTGTTTCGCGCCGACAATGTCTTGCGCGGCTTTGACGAGACTCTTCGCGACGGCCTGCGCGACGCCCTCGCTGAAGCGGAAGTCGATCAGCGCTTCGGCGTCCTGCCGACCGAAATCGTCAAGACCGATGACGGCTTCGACCTCGGCCTCACCGATCACAGCCGCCTGCATGTCGATCAGGTTCTGATCGCAACCGGCCGCGCGCCCCACACCAAAGGGCTCGGATTGGAAAAGGCCGGAGTCGAGATGGACGACATCGGGGCGATCAAGGTCGATGCGCGCAACACGACCAATGTGCCCTCGATCCACGCCGTCGGCGACGTCACCAACCGCGTCAATCTAACGCCGGTCGCGATCCGCGAGGGCCATTTTTTCGCCGACCGTATGTTCGGCGGCGCCGACAAGGAAGTCGATTACGACTTCATCCCCTCCGCCGTCTTCACCACGCCGGAAATCGGCACGGTCGGGCTGACCGAGGCCGAGGCGCGCAAATCCCGCGATTGCGTCGATATTTACCAGACCTCGTTCCGCCCGATGAAGACGACGATAGCCGGCGGCAACGAGAAGGTGATCATGAAACTCGTGGTCTGCGGCGAGAGCGATCAGGTGCTCGGCGTCCATATCCTAGGCGAAAGCGCCGGCGAAATGGCGCAGCTTCTCGCAATCTCCCTGCGCCTCGGCGCGACCAAGGCCGATTTCGACGCCACCATGGCGCTTCATCCCTCCGCCGCGGAAGAATTGGTCACCCTGCGCAACCGGACGGCGCGCCACACCCGCGACGAGGAATAGTTCTGGTTCTTGAGAACCGGCTAGGAGCGACTGCGACGCCGAGCCAGTGCGAGGGATCCGTTGGTCGCGAAGCGGCCAACAAATGGAGATAGAAATGTGCGGACGCTTCGCGATCACCTCGCCGCCCGAAGCCGTCCGCGCCCATTTCCGCTATGTCGAACAGCCCAATTTTCCGCCGCGCTACAATATTGCGCCGACCCAGCCCATTCCCATCGTCACCGCCAGTCACTCCGAGGCGGGCGACGCGCGCCATTTCCAGCTTGCGCGCTGGGGTTTCCTGCCGGGCTTCGTGAAAGACCCGAAAGATTTCCCGCTGATCATCAACGCCCGCGCCGAAACGCTCGCCCAGAAGCCGAGTTTTCGCGCCGCGCTGCGGCGGCGGCGCTGCCTGGTTCCGGCCGACGCCTGGTATGAATGGCGCGCGAACGGCAAGGGGCCGAAAACGCCGTTCCTGCTGCGCCGGCGCGGCGGCGGCCTGATGGGCCTGGCGGGACTTTGGGAGACTTACACCGATCCATCGGGCGGCGAGATCGACACCGTCTGCATCATTACGACCCTGGCCAATGGCGCGACCGTCGCCATCCACGACCGGATGCCGGCTTTGCTCGCGCCGCAGGATTACGGCGCCTGGCTCGAACCTGACGAAAGAATAGCGCCGCCGCTCAATCTGCTGCGGCCCGCCGCCGAAGACGCCGTCGAATTTTTCGCCATTTCGCCGCTGGTCAATCGCGTCGTCAATGACGGGCCGGAGATTCAGGCGCCGGTTTGACTCGAGGTCGCCTCGACGTAACGAAATCGGAAGCGGCGTCATTTATATTCGCGGATCGATCTCGTCCGCACGGTCCCGCAGACATGGATTTTTTCGCCGGCCTGTTGTCGCTTCTCGGCTTGTTGGGGTTCTTCCTCGCCGTCGACGCCCGCCGACGCGTGAAACGGTTCGAGAAGGCGCTGCGCACGCTGGAGGAGGAAACGCGCGCCTTGCGCGCCCAGCTTGACGCCGCGCCGGCCGCCGCGCAATGGGCGGAGCCGCCGCCGAGCGCGCCAGCCCGCGAGGCCGAACCTGCGCCAAGTCCCGAGCGTGCGCCAAGTCCCGAACCTGCGCCAAGTCCCGAACCTGCGCCAAGCCCGGGGCCGGCGCCTTCTTTCGCGCCCGCGCCGACCGCTCCTGCGTCGCTGGAGCAGGTGATCGGCGCGCGCTGGGCGGTCTATGTCGGCGGCCTCGCCTTGGCGCTAGGCGGCCTGTTGCTGGTGCGCTACGCCATCGAACAGGGCTGGTTCGGCCCCGCCGCGCGCGTCATTCTGGGGCTCGCCTTTTCCGCGACCTTGATCGGCGCGGCGGAATTTCTGCGCCGTCGCGAAAAGCTGCTGGGCGAGCCGACGCCAACCCCCGCCGTGCTGCTCGCCGCCGGCGTCACCGCCGGTTTCGGCGCGATTTACGCCGCCCACGCTCTTTACGACTTTATCGGCCCGGCGCTCGCCTTCATCGCGCTGGGCGCCTTCGGGGTCGGCGCCATGTTCGCCGCCCTCTGGCACGGCCCCGCCATCGCCGGCTATGGGCTGGCGGGCGCGCTGGCCGCGCCGCTGCTGGTTCAATCGACCGAGCCGCGGCCGTGGCCCCTGCTGCTCTATGTCGGCGTCGTCGCCGCCTCGGCCTATGGGCTGGCGCGTCTGCGGCAATGGGCTTGGCTCGCGCTCGCCGGCGCCGTCGGCGCGGCGGTCTGGGGCCTCGGCTTCACCTTCGGCCGCAGGCCCGATTTTCCTCAGACCGCCGAGATTCATTTCGTCCTGCAAATGGCATTGGCCTGTTTCGCCTTTGCGCTCGACCGCGCTGCGCTGGCCGAGAGCCCCCGCACGCAACGAATCCTCGCCCATGCGGGGCCGCTGGGGCTTGCCGCGGTCGCGGCTTTTGCACTGACCATCTGCGCCAATCGCGGCGCCTTCGACCTGTTATGGATGCTGAGCGCCGCCGGAATCGTCGGCCTTCTCGCGGGGTCTGGCGCGGCGCGGCCACGAACGGCGCCCGGCCTCCTCGCCGGCGCCGGCATGGTCGCCGTCTATCTGCTGCTGTTGTGGCCGACGGCTACGATGCGTTTCGATCTCTACCACGCCCCGCCCGCCCTGCCCGCGCGCTTCCAGATCTTCGCGGCGCTGAGCGCGGCGACCGTCGCCGGGCTCGCCGGCCTCGCCCTGTGGCGGCGGGCCGCGGTTCCCAAATCGGCGCCGGTCCTGGCGGCGAGCAGCGCATTGACGCCGCTCGCCGTCCTCTGCGTCGTCTATCTTCGGATGACATGGGCCGAGACCAGCCTGCCGCTCGGTCTGGTCGCCCTCGCCCTCGCCTCGGCCTTTGTCGCCGTGGCCGGCGCGTTCCGGACGCGCGGCGCGCAAGATTTCAACGACCGTCTCGCCGTAGGCGTTTTCGCGTCCGCGGCGCTGGCCGCGCTGGCGCTTGGCCTCACGTTCACGCTCGATCGCGGTATGCTCACGGTCGCCTTCGCGCTTGCGGCGCTCGGCGCGGCCTTTGTCGAATCCCGGCTCGATATTCCCGCCTTGCGTCAGGCCGTCGCCACGACTGGCCTGCTCGTGGCGGCGCGCCTCGCCTGGGATCCGCGCATTGTCGGCGACGACCTCGGAACCGCGCCCATTTTCAACTGGCTGCTCTGGGGCTATGGCGTTCCGGCGCTTGCTTTCGGCCTCGCCGCGCGCTTCCTCGCCCGCAACGGCGGCGAGGACAGGTCCACGCAAATCGCGGAAACGCTGGCCACGGTCTTCGCCGCGCTGCTGGTCTTTTTCCAGATCCGCCATTTCCTGCATCGGGGCGATCTTTTCGTCGAAGACGTCGGTCTCGTGGAGAATGGCCTTTACGCCATCAGCGCCATGGGCTTTTCGCTGGTTCTGGCGCGGCTCAGCCTCGGCCGCGCCAGCCCGGCGCTCGATGCTCTCTCGCTTGCCTTCGGCGTCGGCTCCGCTGTGATCGCCGCCCTGGCGCTCGCCTTGTGGAGCAATCCCTTTTTCACCGAGCAACCGGTCCTCGGCGGGCGTTGGATCAACACCCTCCTGCTTGGCTACGCCCTGCCCGGCTTGTGCGCCGCTTCATTCGCCAATCTCTGCCGCACCTATCGCCCGCCATGGTTCCCGCGCATGCTCAAGCTGGTCGCGGTCGCGCTGATCTTCCTCTATGTGACGCTGGAGACCCGCCGCTATTTCCAAGGCGCATCGATCGGCTGGAGCGAGGCGGCCGGTGCGACCGAACAATATGCCTATTCAGCCGTGTGGCTGGCCCTCGGCGTCGCTTTGCTCGCCTATGGCCTCGTCCGCCATTCGCTCGAAGCGCGCGGCGCCTCGGCGGCGGTGATCGTGTTGTCGGTGCTCAAGGTCTTCATTTTCGACCTCGCCCATCTCGTCGGCGTCCAGCGCGCCTTTTCCTTCATCGGCCTGGGCGCCGTGCTGATCGGCATTGGACTGGTTTACCAAAAACTGGTGTTCCGGCCGCGCCGGACGCCGCGCGCCATAGGAAATCCGAATGAATGATCGGATTTCCTATTCCGTTCGTGGACGTTCGTTTTCGTTTGAAGGATTTTCCGCGCCATGTGTTTTCGCGGAAACCGTATCAAACAGTGAGCATGCCCTCGCCCACCTTCACGCAAGCGCCGCCGACGCTGGTTTCGACCAAAATCCCGCCCGCAATCCGCAGATTCAAGCTGATGTGGCTGGGACGGCCCATTGCAAATCCCTGTTCGACGACGATGTGGTGCTCGCCATCCTCGGGTTGTTCGAAATGCGCGGCGACGGCGGCGAAGGCCGAAGCCGCCGCGCCGGTCGCGGGGTCTTCGTGGACTCCAAAGCCATAGGGCGTCGCGAGACGCCCGTCTCCCGACAGGCTATGAACGAAAACGCGGGCCTGGACGTGATGGGCGGGATCGGCAGTCTCGCGCGCGTAGACAAAGGCCGCCGCGCGTTCCAGCCCGCACGCCGCCGCCAGGAGGGCGGCATTCGGCGCGGCATGATTGAGCGCTGACAGGCCATCGACAGGGACGAAAGCGAAAGGCAGACCCGCCGTCGCCACGACCGGCAGATGATTGTCGAAACCGATCTCCGCCTCGCCCAGGCCAAGGGCGGCGGCGATCGCGGCGCGGTCGCCGAGATCGCCGACAAGCGCCGGCGCCTGGGGCGGCAGAAAGGCGCCGCGCAAATGACCGTGGACGCGCGAAACCTCGCAGACCACGACGCCGGCCCGTTCCTCCAGAACCAATTGCAGCGGCTGGCGTCCAATCATGTCCGGCGCGCGAACGAGCGCGATCAGGCATGCCGCGCCGAGCGTCGGATGGCCGGCGAAAGGCAACTCCGTCGTCGGCGTGAAAATGCGTAAAGCCGCCGTATGGACAGGGTCGCGCGGGGCGAGGACGAAGGCCGTCTCGGAGAGGTTGAATTCGCGGGCGATGGCCTGCATCTGCGCCGCGCTCAGGCTTTCGGCCTCGGTGACGACCGCGAGCGGATTGCCGGAAAAAGGTGTTTCCGTGAAGACGTCGAGCAGATGATAAGCGACGCGGATCACGCCGCGCCCGTTTCCGTCTGGCGCGCGGCGGCGTCCTGCGCCTCCAGGCGGCGATAGGCGCGGATCGAGAAGGGGATCAGCGCCAGATAGACGAGGCTGACGACGATAAGCATTTCGAGCGGGAAGGACGCCACCAGCACCAGCACGGCCGCGACGGCGAAAAGCACGAAAATGAATTTGTCGCGCGGCACCCGGCCGATATGTTTCCCCGAATAATGCGGAATGCGGCTCGCCATCAGCCCGGCGATCGCGACCACATAGGCGGCCTCGGCCAGGATCTGCCAGCGCGAATCCGGCAGGCCGAAGGACAGCCGCAGATAGAGCGGCAGCAACACGACGATGGCGCCGGCGGGCGCCGGCATGCCGGTGAAGAACCGCCCCGACCATTCAGGCTTGTTCGGGTCGTCGATCATCACGTTGAAGCGCGCCAGACGCAAAGCCGCCGCAATGGCGAAGATCAGCACCGCCGCCCAGCCCACGGTTTTCAGTTCGTGAAGCGACCAGAAGAACAGAAGCAGCGCCGGCGCGACGCCGAAATCGATGAAATCGGCCAGGGAATCGAGCTCGGCGCCGAAACGCGACGAGCTTTTCAGCGCCCGGGCGATGCGGCCGTCGACGCCGTCGAGCACCGCCGCGACCAGAATGGCGAGCACCGCCCACTCATATTTGGCGTCGACCGCGAAGCGGATCGCCGTCAGGCCGGCGCATAAAGCCAGCAAGGTGACGACATTGGGCACGACGAAACGCAGGGGCACGCTGCGCAGGCCGCGCGGCCGAACGCCGACCTGGACCGCGCCGGTTGCGCGAGGAGTTTCGCTGTCCATGTCAGCCGACCTTGAAATGGCGCTCGGTCTCGCTCGCACGATAATCCGCGAGAACCGTCTCGCCCGCCACCGCCTTCGAGCCGACGCCGACCAGGATGCGGGCGCCCGGCGGCAGATAGACGTCCACCCGCGAGCCGAAGCGGATCAGGCCGAAACGCTCGCCGACGCCAAGGCTCTGGCCCTCCTGCACGAAGGAGACGATGCGCCGCGCGACGAGGCCGGCGATCTGGACCACGCCGAACCGGCCATAGGTCGAATCGATCACGAGCCCATTGCGTTCGTTGTCCTCGCTCGCCTTGTCGAGATCGGCGTTGAGGAACAGGCCGGGCTTGTAGGCGATGCGGGAAACGCGGCCGGTGATCGGCGTGCGGTTCACATGGCAGTCGAAAACATTCATGAAGATGCAGACGCGCTGCATCGGATCCACCCCGAGGCCGAGTTCCGGCGGCGGCTCGAATTCGCCGATCGAACAGACTATGCCGTCGGCGGGCGACACCACCAATCCGTCCTGCACCGGGGTGACGCGCGGCGGATCGCGGAAAAAATAGGCGCACCACAGGGTCGCGACGGCGCCGACCCAGCCGAGCGGCGGCCACACCCAGCTCAGCACCAGCGAAACGCCGGCGAACAGCGCGATGAAGACATAGCCCTCCGGATGGATGGGCACGATCTGCTTGCGGAGGGAGTCGATGATCGACATGGACGCGCGGACTCTGAAAAAGGAAAGCCGGGGGTTATATGGCGCCAATTGAGGTTTAAGTCACGCCGCCGGGCGAAGGGTCAATAATGCGGCGGCGGCCTGTCGGGCGCGACCGCCTGGCTCAACCCCTGAATTTCCTCGCGCAGGCGCAGAACTTCGCGGGTCAAGGCGTCGACCCGGCTCCATTGCGCGGCGACCGCATCGCTCAATTCGGCGATCACGCGCTCCTGATGGGCGTTGGCCGCCTCCAGCGCCTCGATGCGCGCTTGCGTTTCGGACGAAGCGCTCATGATTTCTTCCCTTTCATCGCCGTCCGAACAATTTCTCGATATCGGCGAGCTTCAGTTCGACATAGGTCGGGCGGCCGTGGTTGCACTGGCCAGAACCGGGCGTGCGCTCCATTTCGCGCAGCAGGGCGTTCATTTCCTCGGGCGCGAGGCGGCGTCCGGCGCGCACCGAATGGTGGCAGGCCATGGTCGCGAGCACATGGTCGAGCTTTTTTTCCAGCGGCGCCGCCGCGCCGTCCTCGGCGAGCGAACAAGCGAGATCGCGCACGAGAGGCTCGATTTCGGCGGGACGCAACGACGCCGGCGCCTCGTGAACCGCCACCGCGCCGGGACCGAAAGGCTCCAGCGCCAGCCCAAGCGAGCCCAGGAGTTCGGCGGACTCGATGAGGCGAACGGCGTCGTCGGGATCGAGATCGACCACCAGAGGCGAGAGCAGAGCCTGGCGCGCGACGCCGCTTTCCGCCCGCTCGCGTTTCAGCCTCTCATAGACCAGCCGCTCGTGGGCGGCATGCTGGTCGATCAGCACCAGGCCATCGCGCGTCTGGGCGACGATATAGGTCTCATGAATCTGGGCGCGCGCCGCCCCGAGCGGCGCCGCGAGATCGCTCGCCTGCGGCGCGGCGTCATGGGCGCGGGCGTCGGCGGCGGGCGCGGCCTCGGCAAAGCCCGGCGCGGCGTCGAGCAACGAGGGCGCGGCGGGCGAGGCGCGCCAGTCCCAATTCGCCGCGGGCGCCGGACCAGCGAATGAGGGCATATTCTGCGCGAATTTCACCGCCGCCGCCGAGGCGGTCGTGGGCGTCGCGCGGTGCAACGCCGCGGCGAGACTCTGTTTCAGCGCGCCGACCACCAGGCCACGCACCAGACCGGGGTCGGCGAAGCGCACCTCGGCCTTGGCGGGATGCACATTCACATCGACGAGGCGCGGCGGGCAAGTGATGAAAAGGGCGAGCGTCGGATGCCGGTCGGCGCTGAGATAATCCATATAGGCGGCGCGGATCGCCCCGGCGATCTGGCGGTCGCGCACCGGGCGGCCATTGACGAAGACGAATTGCGCGAGCGCATTGGCGCGGTGCCAGGTCGGCAGGCCGGCGAAACCCCAGAGGCGGAACTCCTGGCGCTCGGCGTCCACGGCGAGCGCGTTTTCGCGGAAATCGCGGCCGAGGACCTGGGTGAGGCGGGCGAGCAGGCCGTCGCGGCCAGGAGGACAGGCCTGATAATCGAAACCGGCGAGCCCTTCGCCACCGAGCGAGAAACGCGCCTCCGGATTGGCCATGGCCAGTCTTTTGACCACATCGGCGACGGCGGAGGCCTCGGCGCGCTCGCTCTTGAGAAATTTGAGCCGCGCCGGGGTGGCGGCGAAAAGGTCGCGCGCCTCGACCCGCGTGCCCTGAGCCAGAGCGACCGGCGCGGGCGCGGAAACGGCGCCGAATTCGACCCGCAGCCGCAGGCCATTGGGCGCCTGCCGCGCGCGGGTGGCGATCTCCAGCCGCGCCACCGAGGCGATCGAAGGCAAAGCCTCGCCGCGAAAGCCGAGCGTCGCAATATTGGTGAGGTCGCCGTCGGGGATTTTGGAGGTGGCGTGGCGCTCGACGCACAGGACGAGATCGGCCTCGTCCATGCCCGCGCCATCGTCGATGACGCGAATGAGCTTTTGCCCGCCCCCGGCGATGGTGACGTCAATGCGCGAGGCGCCAGCGTCGAGAGCGTTCTCGACCATCTCCTTGACGGCCGCCGCCGGCCGCTCGACCACCTCGCCGGCGGCGATGCGGTCCGCCAGAATGGGATCGAGCCGGCGGATAGGCATAGGTTACGGGCGCCTGTCGTCCCCTCTCCCCGCACGCGGGGAGAGGGCAGGGGCGAGGGGGAGTCTGGCGTTAGCTTCAGCGCCAAGACCCGCGTTAGCTTCAACGCCAAGACGCGTCCATCTCGGAAGAGCCATGCTGACCGGCTCGCGACAAGCGCCAGAGTCCCCCTCGCCCCTGCCCTCTCCCCGCTCGCGGGGAGAGGGAGTGAGGCTGCGGCGCGACGGACGAATTTTTGCGAGCCTTTTCATTGCAATGCCGCCAGAATCGTTTCGCAGACGCCGTCCAGATTGCGAAAGACGTCATCGTTTGTCACACGAACAACGCGATAGCCAGCCTCACGCAAAAACGCCTCGCGGCGGCGGTCGTAATCCCGTTCTTCATCCGTCGAATGGGTCGCGCCGTCCACTTCAATCACGAGCTTTTGGTCCCGGCAGACAAAATCGGCAAAAAACGGCCCGATCGGTTCCTGTCGGACGAATTTGAACCCGCCCAACTGGCGCCCGCGTAACGCCGACCATAATTTCCGCTCGGCGTCGGTCTGCTCCCCACGCAAGGCGCGGGAGCGTGACGTCCGCAAAGCCGCCGCGCCGCGCATGAAAACTTCAGGCGGCGGCTGGCTCCGCCAAACCCTCCGGCCGGCCGACCACGGCGACCAGCAGCTTGGCGTCGCCGATCAGGCGCTTGGCGACGCGGCGGGCGTCGTCGAGCGTCACCGCTTCGACCTCGGCGTTGCGGCGGTCGAGATAGCTTGCCTCGAAACCCTCGCGCTGCAATTGCAGAAGATGGCCGGCGATCTTGGTCGAGGTGTCGAAACGCAAGGCATAGGAGCCAACGAGATATTTCTTCGCCTTGTCCAGTTCCTCCGCGGTCGGGCCTTGCGCCGCGAGGCGGGCGCATTCGCTCTCGATCACGTTCAGGGATTCCCCTGCGCGCTCATTCTTGGTCGAGGTCGAGCCGATGAAGGACGGGCTGCGTTCGGCGGTCATCAAAGTGGAATAGACCGAATAGGTCAGGCCGCGCTTCTCGCGCACCTCCTGCCACAGGCGCGAGGTGAAGGCGCCGCCGCCCAGAATATGATTGACCACCATGGCCGCGATATAATCGGGGTCGCGACGAGCCAGTCCGGGGCGTCCGAAGCGGATATTGGCCTGCGGCACGTCGTAATCGACCACGATGCGTTGACCGAGACCCTGAATTTCCGTCTCGGGAATGGGCGTCAGCTCCGCCTTTTCCGGCAGCGAAGCGAAAAGCGCGTCGAGCTGGCGGGCGAGCGTCGCCGCGTCGATCGCTCCGACCACAGCGACCTTGAGCGTGTCGCGTGCGAGCATTTTCATGCGCAGGGCGATGAGATCGTCGCGCGTCACGCCGTCGATCTCGCCCAGTTCGCCGCGCGCCGAGCGCGCGTAAACATGGCCGGCCCAGGCTGTTCGCCGCCACGCCCGCGCCGCCATGGCGTCGGGATCGGCGGACTCGCGCTTGAGCGCGGCGTTGATCTGGCCGCGCACCCGCTCCAGCGGTTCGGCGTCGAGACGCGGCGCGTTGAGCGCGAGCGCCAGCAGTTCGAAGGCCTTGTCGCTGTTGCGCGAGAGCGTCTGGAGATGGCCGAAGAACTCGTCGCGCTCGGCGGAAAATCTCAGGCGAATGGCGTGGTCGTCGAGCGCGCGGTGGAAAGCCTCGGCTTTGAGATCGCCGGCGCCCTCGTCGAGCAGGCCGGCGAGCAGGGCCGCCGCGCCGGCCCTGCCCTGGGGGTCCTGCGCCGCGCCGCCGGCGAAGGAAAACTCCATCGCCACCAGAGGCACGGCGTAATCCTCGACCAGCCAGGCGGCGATCCCGCCGGGGCTGACGACATGCTGGACGCGCGACGCGCGCGAAACGGCTGTTGCGGGGGCGTCCTTTGTGGGGGCGTTCATGGAGTCAACTTTCTTCTGACGCTCAGGCCGCGGCCTGGTCCTTGAGCAGGAAACCGGAGACGGCGCGGCGTTTATTGAGCCATTTCATGGCCTTGGCGACGTCCTCGACGCTCACCGCCTCGATCCGCGCGCTCCAGCCGAGCACGTCGTCGATCGTGCCGCCATTGGCGAGCGCGGCGCCGAACCAGCGCGCGAGCGAGGTCTGGTTGTCCTGCGCGTAAACCGCGTCGGCCACGAGCCGCGTCGCGGCGCGCGCGACGTCTTCGCCACTGACGCCGTCGCGCCGCGATTCTTCCAGCACCGCGTCCACGCCGCGCTCAAGCTCGTCGAGGCTCACGCCCTCGGCGGGCAAAGCGTAAACGTAGAAGCGGCTCTCATCCACGGCGTCGGAGTAATAATAGGCGCCGGCGGAGACGGCGATCTTGCGCTCCAGCACCAGGCGGCGGAACAGCAGGCTGGTCTGGCCGCCGCCGAGATGATGCGCCAGCACGTCGAGCGCCTCGGCCTCGCCTTTTTCCGCGGTATGAGCCGAGGGGACGAGATAGATGCGCTCGAACTGCGGCTGCTCGACCTTGGCGTCGGCGAGCCGGACGATGCGCTCGGCGCGGGGCTCCGGCTCGCGCGGGCGATGGCGCTGCGGCGCCTCGCCGCGCGCCGGGATCTTGCCGTAAGTCTCGCGCGCCAGCATCTCGACTTCCGGCGCCTCGACGTCGCCGGCGACGACGAGGATGGCGTTTTCCGGCGTATAGAAGCGGCGGTAATAAGCGAGCGCGTCCTGGCGGTCGAGAGTCTCGATCTCGTGCCCCCAGCCGATGATCGGCACGCCATAGGAATGATGGGTGTAGAGCGCCGCGTTCAGCGCCTCGTCGAGCTGGGCGGCCGGATCGGCCTCCGTCCGCATGCGGCGCTCTTCCATGACGACATCGCGCTCCGGCGCCACCACCTCGTCGGTCAGGTTCAGGCCGGTCATGCGGTCGGCCTCGAATTCCATCATGGTCTTGAGGTGTTCGCGGGCGACGCGCTGGAAATAGGCGGTGAAATCATAAGACGTGAAGGCGTTCTCCTGGCCGCCGAGTTCGGCCACGAGATGGGAGAACTCACCCTGCTTGTGGGCGTTGGTGCCCTTGAACATCAGATGTTCGAGGAAATGGGCGATGCCGCTTTTTCCCCGCGGGTCGTCGGCCGAGCCGTTGCGATACCACACCGTATGGGTGACGACCGGCGCGCGATGGTCGGGGATGACCACCACGTCCATGCCATTGTCGAGACGGAAATGATCGACCCGCGGTCCGGAATGGGTCGCGCCGCCCTCCCCGGTCTCGACCGACGACGTCTCCTGCGCCGCGCCTGAATGGGGAAAAAGCTGCGATCGAGCCAAGGTGCGATTCCTTATTCTGGAAAAAAGCTATTCAGACAATATAGAACGCAAAAGCCGGAACGACAGCCCCGGCTTTTAAAATTCGCTCGTGAAGCGACACTCAGAACAGGCCGAAAAATTTCTTGTCCTTGGCCTCGTCGCCCGGGCGCAGGCCGGAGACATTGCCGTCGGCGCCGCGGACCTTTTCGAGATAATCCTGCGGCGGCTGGATCAAATCCGGTGGATTGGACGGCCGGGTTCCGGCCGGCGTGCGGCTCGCCTCCGGCTCAGGCAAGGCGCGCGCCTTGGGAACGGTCAGCTTCGGCCGGTCGGCATAATAGATATTATCGGCCGGATTCCGCGAGTTGAGCCCGACCGTTCCGAGCATCTGGTCCCACAGGCCCGGTCCGCCGGAGGGTCCCGGGGCCGGCGCGGGCGGCGGCGTATCGACGGGGGTCAGCGCCTTGCGCTGCGGCTCAAGCGCCGCCTGGGCCGTGGGCTGCGGGTCGTTGTGGCGGCCCAAGCCGAACCAGTTCGTCAGCAAATTCTGATTTTGGCCCGGCGCCGCAGCGGGACCGGCGCCGTCGCTGACCGGACGCATTGGTTGCGCCGCGGACGGATTGGTCTTCGCCTGCTCGGGCGCCACGGCGGCGGGCTGCTGTCGCGCGCCATCCTGACTGGACAAAGGCTTTGCGCCAAGGCCGATCGTGCTCATCGCCTTGCCCCAGAGGGAATCGTCGGCGCGGGCGCCCGTCTGGACGAAAACAGAGGCGCAGACCATCAGGCCGCCAGCCAAAAGAGGCGCGAACCGTCGCCGCGGGCGTTTCGTCAACGCCAAACCAACCCCGAAACCCTTCGCCAAAGCCTCACGCCCTTTTGTCAAAGCCACTAAAATAGCGCCGTCTAACGTGGATTCAAGGCGATTTCGCGGCAGAAGCCGGCGCGGCCGACGCCGCCGGCGCCGGGGCGTCGCCGCTGCCGCCCCAATTGAACATGCGGTTCAGCAAATAGCGCTTCGGATATGTGCCGGAATTGTCGTCATCGTCATCACTGGCCTGACTGGCGCCCCCGGCCGTATTGGCGGTTTGTTCGCCTCCTTGGCTGGAGCCGGCGGCGGGCGCGCTCCCCATTGGCTTGTTTTGGTGGTGCGGATTCACCATCCGGTTCACCAGATATTGGTGCGGCATTTCAACGCCGAAAGCCGTCGGCGGCCGATCGGAGGCCTCCTGAGCCCGCGCCGGCGCGAACAAGCAAAGAACAGCCGTCGCTGCGGCCGTAAGAAGCAGCGCTGTTTTGGCTTCGCCGATTGGCTTCGTCCAGGTTCCGTTCATGCCGCAGCCCTTTTTCCGTTGTCGCAGCGGTCCCGAAAGCCGGTCAGGCATGGTCTTCGCCGATTGCGACGTCCCGCGTCGCCGTCGCGTCATACACCAGCAGGACGACGCCGACAAATATGGCGGCGTCGGCGAGGTTGAAGACATAATTCGACAGCGGCCCCAACGAGAATGGCGTGTGGAAGTAAAGGAAATCGGCCACCGCGCCATGGGTGACCCGGTCCGCCGCATTGCCGAGCGCGCCGCCGATCAGGCAGCCGAAGGCAATTGACGAAACCAGGCCGCGCGCCCGCCACAGCCAGAAAATCAAGAGCCCCACGGCGGCCAGCGCGACTCCGACCAGAGCAAAGCGGCCGAAATCGCCGTCCGATTGCAGCATCGTATAGGCGATGCCGCGATTCCAGCTCATGACGAGCGCCAGAAAGGGGGTCAGGACGTAGCCCGGGTGATCCGGCCCGTCGAGCAGGCGGATCGCCCAATATTTGCTCGCCTGGTCGGCCGCCAGCACGGCGGCCGCGACAGCAAAACCAGCAAATCGCCGGCGCGCCTGAGGCGACAGGCTCACGGCCAGCGGCCCAAAGCGCGCAATTCCCGCAAAGCGCGGGCGTCGCGCGGCGTCACGTCGGGGAATTCGGGATCGGAGCCGACCAGCGGCGAGATCCGCCACGACCGCGCGCATTTTCTGCCCTGGGCGCGCCGGCTGACGACGCCGACGCCGGCCGCGTCGGGCGAGGCGAAGGCGCCCGCGGGCGGCGGCGCGGCCACGATCTCGATCGACGAAGTGATGCAGACTTCGGCGAAATCGACCCCTTCGAGCGCGGCGCGCAAGGCTTCGTCGGCAATATAGACCTGCGGGTCGGCTTCGAGCGAGGCGCCGATGGTTTTTTGCGCACGCTCGATTTCGAGGGCTCCGGTGACCACCGCCCGGATGCGGCGAACGAGGCGCCATTTGGCGGCGAGCGCCTCGTCGCGCCAGATTTCGAGGCCGGAAGCGAAGGTTGTGAGATGGACCGATTCCGCGCCATCCGGGCGAAATTCAAGCCAGGCCTCCTCGGCGGTGAAGCACAGAATCGGCGCCAGCCATTTCAGCAAGGCGTCGCAGATGAGGTCGATCGCGGTCAGCGCCGCCTTGCGGGTCACGCTCGACGGCGCGTCGCAATAAAGACAATCCTTGCGGATGTCGAAATAAAAGGCGGAAAGATCGCCGGTCATGAACGACGACAGCAGCGCGACGACCTTTTTATAGTCGAAGGCGGCATAGGCCTCGCGCACAGGCGCGTCGATCTCGCCGAGGCGGTGCAGGATGTAACGCTCCAGTTCCGGCATGTCGGCCTGGGCGACTTTTTCCGCCGGGTCGAAATGGGCGAGCGCGCCGAGCATCCAGCGCAAAGTATTGCGCAGCTTGCGATAGGTCTCGGAGAAAGTGGCGAGGATTTCCTTGCCGATGCGCAGGTCGTCGGAATAATCCGACGCCGCCACCCACAGGCGCAATATGTCGGCGCCGGCGTCCTTGATGACTGTTTGCGGCGCCACGACATTGCCGAGGGATTTCGACATTTTGCGGCCCTTTTCGTCAAGGACGAAGCCGTGGGTCAGCACGGAATCATAGGGCGCGCGGCCGCGCGTGCTGCAACTCTCCAAGAGCGAGGAATGGAACCAGCCACGATGCTGGTCCGAGCCTTCGAGATACATGACCTCGTCGGGCCCACCGTCGTGGCGGCGGCGGATGCCGGCCAGCGTGGGAAAGTGAACCGGGTCCTCAAGCGTGAAGGCGTGGGTCGAGCCGGAATCGAACCAGACGTCGAGCACGTCATCGATTTTTTCGTAATCGGCCGGGTCGTGTTCAGGGCTGAGAAAACGCTCGGCCGCGCCCTCCTTGTACCAGGCGTCGGCGCCTTCTTCAGCGAAAGCTTCGACGATGCGGGCGTTGACCTTTTCATCCACCAGAATGTCGTGGCCGCCCTTTTTCACGAAGACCGCGATCGGCACGCCCCAGGCGCGCTGGCGCGACACCACCCAGTCGGGGCGGTTGGCGATCATGCCGGTGATGCGGTTTTCGCCCGCCGCCGGGACCCAGCTGGTTCTGGCGATTTCTTCCAAGGCTAAGTCGCGCAGGGTCGGGCCGTTCGAACCCGCGCCGAGGCCTTTTGCCGCCGTCGCGTCGAGCGAAACCGCGAAAGGCTTGTCCATCGCAATGAACCATTGCGGCGTGTTGCGGAAAATGACCGGCTTTTTCGAACGCCAGCTATGCGGATATTGGTGTTTCAAGCGCCCGCGCGCGAGCAGGGCGCCAGCCTCGATCAAAGCCTTGATGACCCGCTCGTTGGCGTCGCCCTTGTTGCCCTTGTCGTCGATGACGCGCGCGCCGGGGAAGCCGGGGACTTCGTTCGTATAAAAGCCGTCGGCGTCCACCGTATAGGGAATGCGCGTGTCGATGCCGCGCTCGTGCAGCAGGCGCCCGGAAGCCATCCAGATGTCGAAATCCTCGCGGCCGTGGCCGGGCGCGGTATGGACGAAGCCGGCGCCGGCGTCGTCGGTGACGTGGTCGCCATCGAGCAGCGGAACGTCGAAGGAATAGCCGAGCGCGGCGAGCGGGTGGGCGCAAATCGTTTCGGAGAGTTCAAGAGCCGGAACATCACGGAGACGTTCGAAGGCCTCGACCTTCGCCGCCTGAAATACGCTCTCCGCCAATTTGTCCGCGAGGACGAACGGATCACCCGGCTTGGCCCAATTACCCTCCGGCGCCGCGACCACACGATAGAGGCCATAGGCGATTTTGTGGGAATAGGAGATGGCGCGATTACCGGGTAGCGTCCAGGGCGTGGTCGTCCAAATGACAACGCGCGCTCTCTGCATATTGTCCTGCACCTCGTCCAATGTTCTTCTTGGATCGACTTGGATGACACCAACCTTCTTGACCGGAAAGGCCACGAAAACCCAATCGGACGTGTGGTCCTCATATTCGACTTCTGCTTCCGCGAGCGCCGTCTTTTCCACCACCGACCACATCACCGGCTTGGAGCCGCGATAGAGCAGGCCATTGGCGGCGAATTTCATGATTTCGCGGGCGATGACGCTTTCAGCGGCATAATCCATGGTGGCGTAGCGGCCGGTCCAGTCGCCGGCGACGCCGAGGCGCTTGAACTCCTCGCGCTGGATGTCGAGCCAATGTTGCGCGAAAGCGCGGCATTCGCGGCGGAACTCGACCACCGGAACCTCGTCCTTGTTGCGGCCCTTGGCGCGATATTGCTCCTCGATCTTCCATTCGATCGGCAGGCCATGGCAATCCCAGCCCGGAACGTAATTGGCGTCCTTGCCGAGCATGCGCTGCGAGCGGGTCACGAGATCCTTGAGGATCTTGTTCAGCGCATGGCCGATATGGATATTGCCATTGGCGTAGGGCGGGCCGTCGTGCAGCACGAATTTGGGCTTGCCGGCGTTTTCCTGCCGCATCTTTTCGGTCAGGCCGATTTCTTCCCAATGGGCCAGTAGCTCCGGCTCCTTTTTCGGCAGGCCGGCGCGCATGGGAAAAGCGGTTTTCGGCAGGTAAAGCGTCGTGGAATAGTCGGGACCCGTCTTCTCATTCATGGCGGAGGAACTCTGTGGCGAAGGGCGCGAGGCCCGATATCGGCGAGGATGCGGAACAGCGGAACATCCCGGCGCGCTGGCGAGCGCAAATGCTCAACCGCGGGCCGGGCCGATAATTCGCCGGAGAAGGAAACGGGCGCAAAACGACATGGCGCCTTTTAGCAAAACCTGAGCCCGGGAATAAAGAGCGCCACGCCAAATTTCCGCGCGGCAAACAAAAGGCGCGGACCGGATCGCCCGGTCCGCGCCTCGCGCAGAATGCGTTTGGTCTCAGTCGGCCATGGCCTTGAGGATTTGCTCGACCACTTTCTTGGCGTCGCCGAACAGCATCATCGTATTGTCCTTGAAGAACAATTCGTTCTCCACGCCGGCATAGCCGGAAGACATGCCGCGCTTGACGAACATGACCGTCTTGGCCTTTTCGACATCGAGGATCGGCATGCCGTAGATCGCCGAAGTCTTGTCGGTCTTGGCCGCGGGATTGGTCACGTCATTGGCGCCGATCACGAAGGCGACGTCGGCCTGGGCGAATTCGGAATTGATGTCCTCCAGTTCGAACACCTCGTCATAGGGGACATTCGCTTCCGCCAGCAGCACGTTCATATGGCCCGGCATGCGGCCCGCCACCGGATGGATGGCGTATTTGACCTCGACGCCCTCGGCCTTGAGCATGTCGCCCATTTCGCGCAGCGCATGCTGGGCCTGCGCCACCGCCATGCCATAGCCCGGCACGATGATGACCTTGGAGGAATTCTCCATGATATAGGCCGCGTCCTCGGGCGAGCCCTGCTTGACCGGCCGGCTTTCCTTGGCGCCGCCGGCGGCCGCCGCGTCCTCGCCGCCGAAGCCGCCGAGAATGACCGAGATGAAGGAACGGTTCATGCCCTTGCACATGATGTAGGACAGGATCGCGCCCGAGGAGCCGACCAGCGCGCCGGTGATGATCAGCGCCAGATTGCCGAGCGTGAAGCCGATGCCAGCCGCCGCCCAGCCCGAATAGGAGTTGAGCATCGAGACCACAACCGGCATGTCGGCGCCGCCGATCGGGATGATGAGCGTAACGCCCAGAGCCAGTGAGACCAGAACGATCAGCAGGAACAGGAAGGGGCTGCCCGTGCCGAAGAAGGCGGCGATCAGCAGGATCAGGCCGACGCCCAACGCGAGATTGAGCCCGTGGCGCTGGGGCAGCAGGATCGGCTTGCCGGACATGCGGCCGTCGAGCTTGAGGAAGGCGATGACCGAGCCGGTGAAGGTGATCGCGCCGATCGCCGCGCCGAGCGACATTTCGATCAGGCTGGCCTGATGGATATGGCCGGGGGCGCCGATGCCGAAGGCCTGGGGCGCGAACAGCGCGCCCGCCGCCACCAGCACCGCGGCCAGACCGACCAGCGAGTGGAAGAAAGCCACCAGCTGCGGCATCTTGGTCATTTCGATGCGCCGCGCCAGCACCGCGCCAAAGCCGCCGCCAATGCCGACGCCGACGATCACGAGCAGCCAGCCGAGCCCGTCGGACGGCGGGCGCAAGGCCAGCGTCGTGACGATCGCGATGGCCATGCCGATCATGCCAAAGCGGTTGCCCTGGCGCGACGTGGTCGGATGCGACAGGCCGCGCAGCGCGAAGATGAACAGCACCCCCGAGACGAGGTAGAGAAGAGCCGCGAGATTGACGTTCATGGACCTCAGCCCTTCTTCTTGTACATGGCAAGCATCCGCGCGGTGACGAGGAAGCCGCCGAAGATGTTCACCGAGGCGAGGATCAGCGCGATGAATCCGAAGATGCGCGCCCAGACCGTGCCGCTGTCGAGCGCGCCCGCGAGGTTCACCCCGACCGACAGCAGGGCGCCGACGACGATGACCGAGGAAATGGCGTTGGTGACGGACATCAGCGGCGTGTGGAGCGCCGGGGTCACCGACCAGACCACGTAATAGCCGACGAAGACGGCGAGAACGAAGATCGCGAGCCGGAAGATGAACGGATCGATCGCGCCGCCGCTCGCCACATGGGCGGCGGCGCCCGCCGCGTCGGCGACATGCGCGGCGCGATCGGCGTAGGTCTGGGCCGCGTCGGCGGCGGCGCGGGCGGCCCGCGCCGCGTCCTGCGCCCGGTCGACCAGCGATTGTGCGTCAGTAGCCATGAAATGCGCCCCTCTCTCTCGGGCTTCAATCAAGTGGTTGGATCAGCGGCCTCGGGCCGCGCGGAGAATTTCAGGCCGCCGCAAAATTGGGATGGACGACGGCGCCGCCCTGGGTGAGCCGCGTCGCCTTGACCAGTTCGTCCTCGCCGTCGATCCTGAGCGACTTCGCCTCCTTGTCGATCAAGGTTTCGAGGAAGGCGAGCAGGTTCTTGGCGTAGAGCTGCGAGGCGGTGGCGGCGAGGCGGCCGGCGACGTTCAGATGGCCGACGATCTTGACGTGATTGTCGGTCACGACGATTTCGCCGGGGCGGGACAATTCGCAGTTTCCCCCGCGCTCGACCGCGAGATCGACGATCACCGAGCCGGGCCGCATCGAGGCGACCATTTCGGCCGAAATGAGCCGCGGCGCCGGACGGCCGGGAATGAGCGCGGTGGTGACGACGATGTCCTGCTTGGCGATATGCGAGGCAGTGAGAGCGGCCTGTTTGGCCTGATATTCCGCCGACATTTCCTTGGCGTAACCGCCGGCCGTCTGCGCCTGTTTGAATTCCTCGTCCTCGACCGCGAGAAATTTGGCGCCGAGCGATTCGACCTGCTCCTTGGTCGCCGGGCGAACGTCGGTGGCGGTGACGATGCCGCCCAGACGCCGCGCCGTGGCGATGGCCTGAAGCCCCGCGACGCCGACGCCCATGATGAAGATCTTGGCCGCCGGGACGGTGCCGGCCGCGGTCATCATCATCGGGATGGCGCGGCCATATTCGGCCGCTGCGTCGAGCACCGCGCGATAGCCTGCGAGATTGGCCTGCGAGGACAGGACGTCCATGACCTGGGCGCGGGTGATGCGGGGCATCAGCTCCATGGCGAAGGCCTGGACCTGGGTCTGGGCGAGGGCGTTGAGCGCCTCGTGCTGGCCATAGGGGTCCATGATCGCCAGCACCGCCGCGTTGGCGTTGACTCCGGCAAGCGCGGACGGAGCCGGCCGGCGGACCGCCAGGACCACGTCGGCGCCGGCGACGGTCGCCGCGGCGTCCGGCGTGATTTTCGCGCCGGCCTTTTCGAAATCGGCGTCGACAATTCCGGAAGCCTGGCCGGCGCCAGCCTGCACAGCGACCTCGGCGCCCAGGCCGACCAGTTTTTTCACGGTTTCGGGCGTCGCCGCGACGCGCGCTTCATTGGCGTCGGTCTCGGCGGAAACGGCAATGCGCATGAAAAACTCCACCTGGCCCGCCCCGGAGGAAGCGGGTCTCGAAAGCTCCGGCGCGCCGAAGCGCGCTCGCGTTTATGGTCTCAGAGCGTGAAAAAGGCCAGCAGCAGGATGACCAGAATGGCCGTTACCGTTCCCCATTTGACCAATGAGGTGAACAGCCGATAGGTCCTGTAATGCGCCGGGTAGTCCATGTCGGAATGACCAAGCGCGTCAGGGTTCATTTCGGTCGCCGCCATTTTCCTCTCCATCGCGAAGCAAGCTTCATTGTCCGGGCCTGATTGGCTGTGGCCTGATTGGCTCTGTTTTCCCAAAAGGACCGGCTCAAGGCAACTTGTTATAAGGTAGGCGCCTCGATTTCGCCTCATATTTTTGACGCGCGCCGGAAAAATCAAGCGGGCGCGGCGGACGGGTTTTGGTTTGGATTGCAGATCGGGTCGATAACGCGCTTTGCTCGAAGCGCCAGTGTGGGCGGGAAGCAGCCGTCACGCAACGGGCTGCTTCCGGCTCTGAAGAGACCTTACCGGGATTGCGGCACAGCGGACATTCATAGAGCGATTTTTCAATGGCATTCGACCAACGCCGCCCCCACAGGGAATCCTCATTGAAATGCGAACTGACAATTGGCCCCACAAATTGGCGCCATTTTCAGTTCCTATATGTACCTACGAGGCAGGAGAACCGCAGTGACCCAGCAACCCGACAGGATTCCTGTAGACAAGATCGAAATCCTCCCACCCGAGCGAGGAGGCCGGTCGGACGACCGCGTCTATCATTCGTGGGAGCGCGGGACGGTGAAAATTATCAGGCTCGGTCCACTTGGCGGCATGGTGATGACGCTCGCCTTGGGACTCATGTTCGCCTTCGGCTTGGTGTTTCTGAGCGGAATGCTCCTCATTCTCATCGCCGCGCTCGTCATTCTCGGCGGCGGCGCTTATGTCGCGAACCGCCTCCGCGGCTTAGGGCGGTTGCGGCGTTAAACCTATAAATGCCCTAATAGCGGCATCTCGACGCTTTTCTATAAAAACGCTTCGTTTTCGAGATATCGACCGAGTCGCCGACGACCGCTCTTTCGGACATCCACTCTAACCAGCGTTGTGCGCTGGCGGCGATGCGGCGCGTCTCATCGTTGAATGGTTTCGTTGGCGTCGGCTCATTGGTCGTTTGCTTGACATCCTATCGCCGCTTGGCGTCCGGGGGCAGCTATGAGCCGACCCCGCTTTTTTTTTCGTCGCGACCGATAGTTGATCGTATGGGGAAAGGAGCGCAAGAAAGCATCGGCCTTTCCGAATATTTCGTTCACTCAAATTATGACAGCCTCCTAGACTGATCGACCTTAAACCAAATTTCCGCATTCCGCCGGAAACGGCCGATAATCATCGGCAGGAATCGGCTCGAAGCGAAAGTTCGACTGGTCACAACTACAGGTTTCATATCTGCGATCGCGCGACTTTGGCGAGCGCTCATCATTTCGGATTTCTAGAGGTGTGGACGCCGTCCGCAGCCGGTGCTGTGTAGGTAATTCCTTCCATCGCGAACAGCTCAACATAAGGTTTGGCTTCAAGCTCCGAGGTGATGATGTCACATAGTTTGTCGAACTGTCCGCTTACCCATTTTTGGGCGTCGGTAGCCAATAAATGTAGATTGTTGTAATTGTCTTGCTCTAAAGTCGTTCCAGATACATCAAGGCATATTATCTTCGCTATTTTGTGGCTCATGCCGTCTTTGTTGAGCACTGCGCCAGGCATGCATTGGGTATAAGAGTTTTCATCGTGAATAATATTCTTGTTGCGTAGGCTGGCAAAGAATTTATATGAATTCAATGCCGCATCGGAATCATAACTTGCTTTTGGATCAAGGCGGAATCGAGCTTCACTTTGACCGAAACACTTTATGAAACGCACAATTGCCGTTTCCCATAATACGTTTCGCATTATATGAGGATCTTCCGGCGTGTAATTAATTGTTTTTAGGCATTCAAGAGTGAAGGATAAATCACTTCTGTGTAGAGCTAATACCAAGTCTCGTTGATCAGAACCCGTGCGCCCAGTCGCGCAGACCGATGGACATGATGCGCCACGGCTGATCGATGAGTTTGTTCCAAGCGTGGCAGCAATGATCGACGACGTCGTCGTAGGATTTGAAGACGCGGTTCGACAGCCAGTTGTCGCGCAGGAACTGCCAGACGTTTTCGGCTGGATTGAGTTCGGGGCATTTCGGCGGCAGCGGCAGGATGGTGATGTTGGCTGGAACGGCGAGCTTGTCCGTCGTGTGCCAGCCCGCCTGGTCGAGGATGAGGACGGCATGCGCCCCGGGCGCGACATTTTTGGCGATTTCCTCTAAGTGGAGGTTCATGGCGAAGGTGTCGCACTTGGGCAGGACGAGCGCCGCGCCCTTGCCGTCCTTGGGACAGATCGCGCCGAAAATATAGGTCGAGGCGGTGCGCTGATCATGGGGCGCGCTGGGGCGCGTTCCCTTCTTGGCCCAGCGGCGGGTGATCTTGTTCTTCTGCCCGATCCGGGCCTCGTCCTCGAACCAGACTTCTATTTTGTCGGCGGCGACGCCTTTTTCCCGCGCGATTTCCTCCAGGCGCGCGGGGAAACTTTTTTAAAATCTTCGATCGCGCCCTCGGCCTGGGCGTGATGCTTGGGGCGCGCCGACAGCTTGCGGTAGCCCAACGCCCGCAGCTCCCGGCTCATCGTCTGTTTGGCGATGGTGACGCGGAATTCCTCGAACATCCACTGGCAAAGATCGACGAGGCGCCAGCGCACGACGCCGTGCGCGGCTGGGATCGGCCCGCTTTCGATTGCGGTGGCGAGCGCCGCCCGATGGGCGTCGTTGAGCCGCGAGGGTTGGCCTGGCGCTTTGCGGTTGATCAGGCCCTCAGGGCCGTCCGCGTTGAATCTCACCACCCAATCGCGAACGATCTGGCGCGTGACGCCGCCGATCTCGGCGGCCTTCGAGCGGCTGGCGCCTTCATAAATGGCCGCCAAGGCCAACAAGCGCCGCGCCTGCGCCGCATCCTTCGCGCGTTTGGCCGCAACGCGCATGGAGCGCGCATCAAAATCTGCTCGAAGGGCAATCGGCATGGCGAACCTCCTGGTTCGCCTGTTGAATCAAATAAACGCCGGTTTGGGAATCGCCCGCCGAGTCAGAGTTTCAGGGACTTGGTATAAATCGGCTAGGCGCTTGCTTTTCGGGCCTGTGATTTTCATGACCTTAACGGCATCTGGAAAACCTTCGATATGAAAAGCGTTTTCATTGAACGTGAAGTCAATATTTTCCATGGGATGCTACCAGTTTGGCCATTGAGCGCTGACTTACCAATTCACCATTAATAATGGGGGCGCTCAAAGCATAAGCGATTCATCGCGAGCCCGTACATAAATCAAATGCGCAAAATTGTCGTCGCGCGGCCAAACCGAATGGCGGCTCCCCGCCGGGAAGCCGCCCCTGCAATGCACGCTCTGAATGACGCCTCAGGATCGATTTCTGCCCTCGATCGCTCCATAAGCGCATATCGGGCAAGCGCGACTCCAAGGCCTTGCCGGAAGCGGCGGCGATAAAACGGCGACGGCGATTGTTGTCGCCCCGCCTCAACCGACGGGCGCCGCATTGTCTTCGAACGAGAGATCGACCATCAGCTCATGGGCGATCGCCTCAAGGGCGTGGCGCAGGTCTTCGACGTGAAGATCGTCGGGCAACGTCACCAAAGCCTTGGCCTTGAACATGGCCTCGCCCGAGAACGACCCGCTCACGCATTCGCTCTCGAGTTCGGCGATGCTGACGTTCTGTTCTGCGAGGACGTGCGATATGTCGCGGATGATGCCGGGGTGGTCGAGGCCGACCAGTTCGAGGCGCAGAGTGCGGCCGGCGACCGGCGTCGGCTCTTCGCTCTTCTCGATGATGAAGCGCAGCCCCTGCGTCTCCAGCTTGCGCAAAGATGCGACAAGGGCGTCCGCTTTTTCCGGCGCGATGGCGACCAGAAGCATGCCGGCGAATTGGCCGGCAAGGCGCGCCATGCGCGTGTCGAGCCAGTTGCCGCCGCCGGCGGCGATGGTCTCGGAAACGGCGCTGACCAGGCCCGGCCGGTCGCGGCCAATGACGGTAAGAACCAGATGCGTCTGCATGGGCGCTCCCCTCCCGCGTTGACAATACGCGACGCCCCGCGCCGCTCAATGGCGGAAATCAATAATTTCCGCCTCAAACTTTATCCGACCGGCGGCTCAAGCTCCGCCGCGCCGAGCGCCCGCGCCTGGCGCGCCGCCAGCGCGTCGAGGCTGAAATCCTCCAAAGCCTCCTCGAACAGACGATGAAAATTGAGCCGGGCCGACAGATGCAGGAAGGCGCCGCCGAGGCCGATCGCCGCGCGGTCCATGAAGACGAATTCGCGCGGAATCGTCACCGGGCCTTTATCCCGCAACCCGCGCCGGACCTCCGCCGCCTCGCGCCTGCCATAGGCCCCGGCCGATACGCCATCGGCGATGGTGCGCACGCGGTCGTCGAGCAGCGGCCCGAGAATGAAGCGGGCCCAGAGCGTCAGAACCTCGATCAAATCCCTGGTCAGATTGCGGAAGCCCCAGATCGAAAAGGCCTCCGCGACCTGATCGCGCCGGCCCTCGCGCAGGCCGCGATAGAGCTGCACGACGCCGGCGACGAAAGCCGGAGGGAAGATGCGAATGCAGCCGTAATCGAGCAGGTTGATGCCGGCCGCCGCCCCCTCCGCGCGGAACGATGTGTAATTGCCAAGGTGCGGATCGCCGTGGATGACGCCGTAATGGGCGAAGGGCGACCACCAGGCGCCGAAAATCGCGCGGGCGACATTGTTGCGCTCCGCTTCCGGCGCATTGACCAGGGTCAGGATTTTTTCGCCATCGAGCCAGTCGAGGGTCAGGAGGCGGCCGGTGGACAAGGCGTCGTACACGCCGGGAACGCGAATGTCGTCGCGCCCCGCCAGCATGGCCCGGTAGAGCCGCACATGCCGCGCTTCGCGGCGATAGTCGAGCTCCTCGCGCAGGCGCTCGGCGATTTCCTGTGCCGCCTCGCCCGCGTCGATCGCCGGCTCGATGCGCCTTTGCAGCGCCAGAACCATGTCGAGCTGGGCGAGATCGGCCTCGACCGCCGAGGCCATGTCGGGATATTGCAGCTTGCAGGCGACCTCCGCGCCATCCAGCGTCCGGGCGCGATGGACCTGGCCGAGCGAGGCCGCGGCGGCGGGCTCGAGATCGAAAGCCGCGAATCTTTCGCGCCAGGCCGGGCCAAGCTCGGCGGCCATGCGGCGGCGGACAAAAGCCGCGCCCATCGGCGGCGCCTCGCTCTGCAGGCTCGCCAAAGCCTCGGCATATTCAATCGGCAGGACTTCCGGAATATTGGCGATGAGCTGGGCGGCCTTCATCAAAGGCCCTTTCAACCCGCCAAGCGCCCGGGCCAGGGCTTCGGCGTCGCTCTCCCTGCCGGCGCCGCGGCCGAGCAGACGCGCCCCGGCGAGACGCGCCGCGAAGCCGCCGGCTTGCGCTCCTACCGCCATGTAGCGGGCCGCGCGCGCGCGGAAACGGTTGGCCTCGTCGTCTCTCATGCGCCTTCCTCAACGCTGTCCATGCGCAACGCTCAATGCCCGTAGGTCCCGATCAGGCTGGCCTTGCCCAAGGCGTTCGCGCCGATCATGGCGCCGGCGGCCGAGGCGGTGGCGTGGGGCGGGAGCGCGAGCCTTTCCGTTTTCAGCGCATAAACCGTGAAATGGTAATGATGCGTCCGGTCGCCCTTGGGCGGACAGGGGCCGCCATAGCCGGGACGTCCGAAATCGTTCGCGACCTGCTTCGCGCCGGCCGGCAGGCCCGCGCCACTGCCGTCCCCGGCTCCCTGCGGCAGGCCGGTGACATTGACGGGGATATTATAGACCGCCCAATGCCAGAAGCCGCCGCGAACCGGCGCGTCGGGATCGTGGACCGTGATGGCGAAGCTTTTGGCTCCCGGCGGCGGATTGCGCCAGACGAGGGCCGGCGAAAGATTGCCGCCGTGGCAGCCGAAACTGTTATTCACGAATGTTTCCCCGATCTCGCCGCCGCCGGGGGCGATGTCGGGGCTCTTCAGCTCAAAGGCGCGCGCGCCCGCCGTGGCGGACGCAAGAAAAAGGGCCGCAGCCAGCAATCGAAGCAACGCCATCCCCACCCTCCGTTCAGGAGTCGACTGTGCAGGCGCTCGACGCGACTCGCGTCAAAACCTTGCGAATGAAAGCCTCGGTTTCCGCCGGATGGGTCACGGGCAGCATATGGCCGCCCGCGATCCAGCTCAGTTCCGCCCCCGGCGTCATGGCGCAGAAATCCGCGCCCTGCGTTTTGGCGTCGAGCAGCATGTCTCCCATGCCGAACAGCACGCCGATCGGCAGATCGAGCGCGCTGTAGCGCAGCATCATCTTCGGTAATTCGCGCGGCTGTGTGACGAGGTCGCGCGCCGCCGCGAGCAGGGCCGGAGGCCGCGCGCCGAGCAGGCCGCCGCCGCGCCGCCAGAACCCCGACGGCATGGAATCGGGCGCGAAAACCGTATCGCGCGCCATGCCGGCGCGCAGGAAGGTCACGATCGGGCCGAGCGTCCAGGCCCCGAGCCACAGCGAAAAACGGTTGTGCTTCGTCAGACCGGCGAAGAGCTTCGGCGGCGCCGGCGCAAGATGGGTGAGCGGCGCGATCAGCGCCAGGCCGCTGACCTTGTCGCGATGGTCGAGCGCCAGCGCCAGGGCCACCGCGCCGCCGAGCGAATGGCCGACCACCAGAGGCTGTTTCAGGCCGAGCGCGTCGATCGTCCGCACGACGATCGCGGCCTGTTCGGCCAAGGTCTGCGGATGGGCGTTCTGCGAATAGCCCGAACCGGGCCGGTCGATCAGCACCACCCGCCGCTCCGGGAAGCGCGCCGCAAGCGCGAAGGCGAAATGATTGAGCTGGCCGAGCAGGCCGTGGATGAACACCAGCGGCGGCTCGCTCTGGCCCGGCTGAGCGCCGCTGTCGACAATATGGAGCCGCACCCGGCTTCCCCCGCCGCCGACCTCGAGGAAATGGCCGATCGGCGGCGCGAGCGCCTCGATGACACGGATCAGCGCCCGATTGAAAAGCGCCAGAAAGCCGAGCGCGATCAGGCAGTAAAGGACCAGCCAGAGCGCGGCGACGGTCAGCATGGCCATTCCAGTTTCAGGCGGGCAGACTTTCCAGCTCGTCGATCAGCCCTTCGATCATCGACAGGCCGATATTCCAGAAGGCGGGGTCGCGCGCGTCAAGCCCGAAGGGCGCGAGCAGTTCTGAATAATGTTTCGAGCCGCCGGCCGAAAGCAAAGCGAAATATTTTTCGACAAAGCCGGGCTCGGCCTTCTGATAGACGCCGTAAAGCGAATTCACCAGGCAATCGCCGAAGGCATAGGCGTAAACATAGAAGGGCGAATGGATGAAATGCGGGATATAGGCCCAGAAGGTCTCGTAACCCGGCATGAGTTCGATCGCCGGGCCGAGGCTTTCCGACTGCGCCGCCATCCAGAGTTCGCAGACGCGCTCCGCGGTCAGCTCGCCGTGGCGGCGCTCCTCATGCAGGCTGCGTTCGAACGTATAGAAGGCGATCTGCCGCACCACCGTATTGAGCATGTCCTCGACCTTCGAGGCCAGCAGCGCGCGGCGCTCGCGCGGCTCCTTCGCCTCGGCGAGCAAGGCCCGGAAGGTCAGCATTTCCCCGAACACCGAGGCGGTTTCGGCGAGCGTGAGCGGCGTCGAAGCCATCAGCGGGCCGTTGGGCGCCGCCAGAACCTGATGCACGCCATGGCCCAGCTCATGGGCGAGCGTCATCACGTCGCGCGGCTTGCCCTGATAATTGAGCAGGACATAAGGGTGGACGGACGGGCTGGTGGGGTGGGAAAAGGCGCCCGGCGCCTTGCCAGGGCGCACCGGCGCGTCGATCCACTGGCCGTCGAAGAACTTTTCGGCGATTTCCGCCATCTTCGGGGCAAAGGCCCGATAGGCGTCGAGCACGGCGGCGCGCGCCTGGGCCCAATCGTAAACGGTCCTGGGCGCGTCGGGCAAAGGCGCGTTGCGGTCCCAATGACGCAGCTTTTCCTTTCCGAACCAGCGGGCTTTCAGCCGGTAATAGCGATGCGACAGGCGCGGATAAGCGGCGCGCACCGCTGCGACCATGGCGTCCACCACTTCCGGCTCGACGCGATTGGAAAGATGGCGCGCGGCGGCGACGTCCTTGAAGCCGCGCCATGTGTCGGAAATTTCCTTGTCCTTGGCGAGGACGTTTGAAATCAGCGCGAACACCCGCAGATTGGCCTTGAGCGTGGCCGCGATCGCGTCGGAAGCCTTTTCGCGAACCTTTTCGTCCGGGTCCTGAAACAGGTTCAGCGCCGGTTCGAGCGTCATCTCCTGGCCGTCGATCTCGAAGCGCAGCGAGGCGATGGTCTCGTCGAACAGCCGGTTCCAGGCGACATGGCCGGTCACGGATTTTTCGTGGAAGAGCTGTTCGAGCCGATCGTCGAGCTGATAGGGCTTTTCCTTGCGCAGGTCCTCGATCCACGGGCGGTAATAGTCAAGCGGCGGCTTTTCCATCGCCAGGGCCAAAGCCGCGTCGTCGAGCCGGTTGAGTTCAAGCTGGAAGAACAACAGATCGATCGAGGCGGCGGTCACCTTCTCCTGCGCGTCGCCATAGAATTTGGCGCGCGCCGGGTCGATCGTGTTCTCGGCGTAGGAAAGGCCGGCGAAGGACATGATCCGCGTCGCGAGATCGTCGATCGCCTCGTAGCGCGCGATCGCGTCGCGCAACCTCTTCGGCGCGTCCGGCGCCGCCAGCAGGCCGGCGAGCGCGCCGCGATAGACTGCGGCGAATTCCCTGCAGTCGCGGCCGAGCGTTTTCAGGTCCTCGGCAAAGCGCGGACTGTCCAGCCCGTCGTAAAGATCGTCGAGCCGCCAGCAAGGCAAATCTTCCGCGGGCGCGGCGCCGGCGCCTTGTGCGTTGCGGGGCGGGACCAATTGGCGATGGATCATGGCGGGCCAAGCCTTTGTGAGAATCGCTCTGAGATTGGAACACAATATTGGGCCACGGCCCGCCGGGATCAACCCGGACCGCCGCCCTGAACCGAAATGAGACGTTTGAGGCGCTCATTAACATCGCATTTACCCTATTCGCGCAGCATATAGGCAACGGGCGCGCCGCTCGAACGAAAGAAAGAGAATGATCTCGACCGTTTTGATCGCCGATGACGACCCCGTCCAGCGCCGGCTGCTCGAAGCCATGGTGCGCCGGTTCGGTTACGAGACGGAATGCGTCGAGGGCGGCGAGGCGGCGCTGGCGCGGATGCAGGCGCCCGACGCGGCCAGGGTCGATCTGCTCATTCTCGATCTCGTCATGCCCGACCTCGACGGCATGGGCGTGCTGGCGCGGATGCGCGAACTCAAGATGACGACACCGGTCATCGTCCAGACCGCCCATGGCTCGATCGAGGCGGTGATTTCCGCCATGCGCGCCGGCGCGCTCGATTTCGTGGTCAAGCCGGTCGGCGCCGAGCGTTTGCAGATCTCGATCAAGAACGCCCTGCGCTTCGAAGCGCTCGAAGGCGAAATCCGCCGCATCGGCCGCAGGGCCGCCGGCCAGATGACGTTCCGGGACGTTCTGTCGCGCAGCGAAGACATGGCGCGGGCGATCCGGCTCGGCGAGCGCGCGGCCAAATCCAATATTGCGGTGCTGATCGAGGGCGAATCGGGCGTCGGCAAGGAATTGATGGCCCGCGCCATCCAGGGGGCCTCCGACCGCCGCGGCAAGGCCTTCGTCACTGTGAATTGCGGGGCTTTGCCACAAAATCTGGTCGAGTCCATCCTGTTCGGCCATGAGAAAGGCGCCTTCACCGGCGCCTCCGACAAACATATCGGCAAATTCGTCGAAGCGAACGGCGGCACGCTTTTCCTCGACGAAGTCGGCGAATTGCCGCCCGAAACCCAGGTCAAGCTCTTGCGCGCCCTGCAGGAGGGCGAGATCGATCCCGTCGGCGCGCGAAAAGCCGTCCGCGTCGACGTGCGCCTGATTTCCGCGACCAACCAGAACCTCATCGAACTCGTCAAACAGGGCCGCTTCCGCGAAGACCTCTATTACCGGCTCAACGTCTTCCCCATTTCCATCCCGCCGCTGCGGGCCCGCCGCGTCGACATTCCCGACCTCGCCCGGCGCTTCCTCGCCCGTTTCAGCGCCGAGGAGGGCAAGAGATTGCGCGGACTCTCCGCCGAAGCCCTGGCCATGCTCTCGACCTATGACTGGCCCGGCAATGTCCGCCAGCTCGAAAACGCTCTTTTTCGCGCCGTGGTCCTCGCCGACGGCGACGAGCTGACGGTAGCGGAATTCCCCCAGATCGCCGCCCATGTGGAGGGCTTCGACGTCCGCGTTCCGCCGGCGCCGCCGCCCGTCGCCCAGCGCGAAATCCAACGCGAGATCGTGCGCGTCGAGGTGCGCGACCCCAATGTCCTCAAACTTCTCGACGAGAATGGCGACGTGCGCCGCCTCGACTGGCTGGAGGAAAAGGCGATCCATTTCGCCCTGACCCATTATCGCGGCCAGATGTCGGAAATGGCGCGCAAGCTCGGCATCGGCCGCTCGACGCTCTACCGCAAGATGAAGGAATATGGTCTAGCGGAGCATGTCGCGGGCGACGGCGCCGACGCCGCATGAGCGTCGCGTCGAAGGATGTGGCCTTCTTGCGACACAGGCGATTTTGCTGAAATCGCTTATTGCGGCGGCGCGGCGGTTGAATTTAACCAAGGGCGCGACTTGATATAATCTTGATATAATTGAGAGGGGAGAGCGCGGGAAAATCCGCGGGCCCCTCTTCGTGAAAGGCTCCGGCATGGTCTCGTTTGGCTCGTCCGCCGCCAGGTTAAGGACGGCGGCCGCTCTCGCGGCGCTTATCGTGGCCGGAGCGGCTTTCGCACAGGCGCAAACCCAGGTCCCGGCGCCTGCGCCCGTGGCCGATCCCGCCGCCACGCCGCCCGCGGCTGCCCCGGTCGCGACACCAGCGGCGGCGCCGGACACGCCGTCCACGGCCCAGCCCGCCGCGCCGCCAACGCCATCGAGCGCCGCCGGTCCGGCGGCGGCCGCGCCCGCCCCCGCGTTTCGGATCGTCTCGACCGAGCCGCAGGGTCCGAACAAGCCGGCGATCAACCAGGCCATTCGCGGCGCCGTCGCCCGCGACCGGGGAGCAGCCGGGCGGCTGACGGCGCAGGAGGGCGCGATTCGCCGCGCCGTGGACGCTTATTACGCCGCCCGCGGCGACGCGCCGGTCTGGCTCGACCATGGCCAGTGGACGCCGCAGGCGCGCGCGACATTCGAGCAGTTGCAGCGCGCGCCCGAGGACGGGCTCGACCTGAGCGCCTATCGGGTGTTTTCGCTCGGCGAAGGGTCCGACAAGGCTTTGGCGCTGGGCGACGTCGCTTTGTCGCAAGCGGTCGCGGCCTATGCCTTTCAGGCGAGCGGCGGCCGCATCGACCCGGCGCGGATTTCGAAGCTGATCGGCTCCAAGCCCGATGTCGTATCGGCCGCGCGGGCGCTGGATGAAACCAGCAAGTCGGACGACGCCGCCAGGACGCTGGAAGGCTACAATCCCCGGCAGTCGGGCTATCTCGCCCTGAAGGCGAAGCTCGCGGAGCTGCGCGCCGAGCCCGTCGCCATGGCCCAGCTCGCCTCGGCCGACCATGGGCGGCGGATGACCGACGCCGCCAGAGTCGGGTCGCGGCGCAGCGCCCGGCTCGAAGACGAAATCCTGACCAATATGGAGTTCTGGCGCTGGCTGCCGCGCGACCTCGGCGCCGACCGGATCATGGTGAACGTGCCGGAATTCACCGCCCGGCTCTATCGCAACAACACCCTCGTCCTGCCGGTCCGGGTCATCACCGGCAAACCGAACAAGCCGACGCCGCTCTTTTCCGACAAGATCCAATATATCATCGTCAATCCGTCGTGGAACGTGCCGCAGTCGATCATCAGGAACGAAATGATGCCGCATCTCGCGGCCTTGCGCGCCCAGGGCTATGTCATCACCGAGGTCAACGGCCGCATCCACGTCCGCCAGCCGCCGGGCGAACGCAATGCTTTGGGGCGGATCAAATTCGTCTTCCCCAACGATTACGCCGTCTATATGCACGACACCCCGACGCGCAACCTGTTCTCGGCCTCGCGCCGGGCCTTCAGCCACGGCTGCGTGCGCGTCGATCAGCCCTTCAAACTGGCCGAGGACCTGCTGCAGCCGGAAAACGGCTGGACCGAGGCGCGAATCAAGAAACTGCTCGGCTCGCACGAGCGGCGCGTGACGCTTCCTCAGCCGATGCCGATCCATATCGTCTATTTCACGGCGACAGTGGACGATGCCGGCGACCTGAAACAATTCGACGACGTCTATGGCTACGCCCGCAAAGTGGGCGAATTGCTCGGGCTCGGCGGCAAATCCGAACGCGGCTGATCACGCAATCGTGATCCCGCCCCAAAATTGCCTTGAATTTTGGTAATTTCGCCACAAGCGGCAAAAAAGCGTGGGCGCCGCCGATTTTTTGTCAAGCTGTGGCTTCGCCGCGACAGTTGCGCTAAGGAAGCGGCCCCGGACGGGGCGTCGGAAATGATTTCCATCAAGGGAATCGTTACCATTTCCGTTAAGTTTGCGTCCGGGCCGATCTGAAGACAATAATTGGGAGCGCGTTCGCTTTTGCCAAAATTCGCCGCGAAACAGGCCCTGCTGGCCATTGCCCGGCCCTTCGGCAAGCGCTTCTGCGTCGCCGCCCTCGGCCTTCTCGCCCTTCTGGCCCCCAGGGCGCTGGAATCCGCCGACGCCAATGGCGACACCCGCACGCTCTATCTCTATCACGCGCACCGCAAGGATTCGATCGCGGCGACTTTCCGCGTCAACGGCCATTACGACCTGGCGACGCTCCAAAAGCTGAACTGGTTCCTGCGCGACTGGCGCAACGACGAAGAAACCAAGATGGACCCCCGGCTGTTCGACGTGCTGTGGGAAGCCTATCGCGGCGCCGGCCGCATGGGTCCGGACGATCCGATCATCGTGCTTTCCGCCTATCGCTGCCCGGCGACCAACGCCATGCTGCGCCGCCGCTCGCACCGGGTGGCCGAACATTCGCAGCACATGCTCGGCAAGGCGATGGACACCACCATTCCCGGCCTGTCGATGGAAAAGCTGCGCGAGATCGGCATGCGCATGGAGCGCGGCGGCGTCGGCTATTATCCCACCCTCAATTTCGTCCATCTCGACGTCGGCGGCGTGCGCCACTGGCCGCGCATGAGCTATGACCAGCTGGCCAAGCTTTTCCCCGACGGCAAGACCGTCTTTATCGCCTCCAACGGCAAGACGCTGCCCGGCTATGAAGAGGCCCGCGCCGAGATTATGGCGCGCGGCGGCCAGGCGCCGACCGTCGCCGAGGCCAATTCGGGCGGCATTTTCGGCTTCTTCGCCAAGCTGTTCGGCGGCGGCCGGGACGAGGAGGAGGACCGCCAGCTCGAGCGCGCGCCGGCGCCGACCCGCGTCGCCACGGCGCAGCCGGAGGCGCCCGCCCCGCGCCAGATGATGGCCGACGCCGAAGCCAATCTGCCGCACGGCGAAACCTATATGGGCGCGGGCGACGCCGGAGGTTACGGCCGGCAGGCGATTACCGCGCAAGAGCCCGCCGCCCGCGCCGCGGCGCAGGAGGCGCCCGCCGTTCCGACGCCGCCCGTCCGGCCCGCCGCCGCGGAGCCGCCACAGACGGCGGAGGCCGCGACCCCCGCCCCGGTCCTCGATCTCCCGACGCCGCCGCGCCGTCCCGACGACCTCTTCGCCGCGTCCGACGCGCCCCTGCCGCCGCCGCGCCCCGTCGAACTCGCCGCTTTACCCGATGTGATCACGCGAGGCCCGGCAGCGGGCGCGTCCCTTGGTTGGTCGTTGAAACTGCGGCCTTCCGTCGCCGAGACGGCGCCGGGCGCCGAGACGCTCGCTTATGCGGCGACCGCGGCGGGCGCCGTGCCCCTGCCGCCGCCGCGCCCGCCCATGCCGTCGCTCAGGGCCGCCGCGCGCGGCAAGGCGGCGGAACAGCGCGCCGTAAAGGCCGTTGCTCGCGAGATGACTCCCGCCCGCCTCGACCGCGCCTCTATCGAGGCGCTGGCGGCGCCGACGCGGCAAAGCCGCGCCCGTCCCCCCGTCCGCGCCGGTTTCGCGCCGGCTTTGCGCGCCGCGTCGAGATTGGACGCCCTCTCGGGCGCCGCCGCCGTGGACGGCGCGCCGACCGGCTTCAAGTCAAAGGCCGCGCGCCTAAGCGCCAATTCCTTCACGCCGGACTGACGCTTTTGCGCGCGATCGCCGCGCAATCCGTTTGGTTAATCCGCTGTTAACGATACGGCTTTAACGTTCGTAATGCGCGACCTCGCCGCGCCTTTCCATCCGGGAAATCGAGCGATGAATCTTGATCCCATCGACGCACGCGAATTCGCCAAAGCCCGTCGTCCCCGCCGCAATCCCGCCGCCTGCCAATGGCGGCAATTGCTGCGCCTTTCCATTCTCGCCGCCTTCGCGCTCGGGCTGGTTTCGCTGACGATCAATCCGGGCCCGGTGATGACGGCGGCCGCTGTGGCCGCGCAAGGCCCCGATCCTGTTTGAGGCTTTGCGCACAGATCGGGCGGCCCTCGCCCGGCCGAGCGGAATGGGCTAATATCGGGTCATGCCGATCGCTCGCCGCCTCCCCTCTCCCGGCCCGGCCCGAAATGCGCGGCCGCGCCAAATCCTGTTCGGCCTCTTCGTGGCGCTCGTTCTGCTGGCGGGCTGGGCGCCGGCGGCGGCGGCGCAGAACTCCATCGTCGATTTCTTCGGCTCCATCTTCACGCCGCGCGGCGAGAATCCGCCCGTCGAGCGGCGGCTGCGCCAGCGCCCGCGGCGCCACAACCTGACGAGGCCCGCCGCTTCGAGTTCGACCGAATCGGAATCGCGGCGCGCGCGAAGCGGCGCGACAGCGAAGCGCGAGGCGCTTGGCGAAATGCAAGGCCCGCAGCAGCCGCCCAGTTTTTTCATCGCCGTGATCGGCGACAGCCAGGCCAATATGCTGGCTCAGGGCCTCGCCCAGGCCTTCGCCAGCGATCCGCGCGTCGAGATCATCAACAAGGCCAAGGTGGACAGCGGCCTGGTGCGCGACGATTTCTATGACTGGCGCGCGGCCGCCAGGGCCCTGGTCGACGGCCCGCAGCATATCGACGTCGCGGTGATCGAAATCGGCATCAACGACAATCAGAAGCTCCGGCAGGGCGCCAAGGGCGGACTCGAACCCCTCGGCAAACCGTTCAACGATGTTTACGCCAAGAGGGTTGAAGAACTCGCCAGGATTTTCCGCGACAAGAACATCCCGCTGGTCTGGGTCGGCCTTCCGATCATGCGCAGCCAGACCCTTTCCAATGCCGCTTTGGTCTTCAACGACATCGACCGTCAATATGCCGAAGCGCAGGGCGCCCATTTCGTCGATCTCTGGGAGGCTTTTTCCGACGAAAACTCCGCCTATCGCGCCTGGGGACCGGACGTGAACGGCGCGATCGTCCGGCTGCGCTCCGCGGACGGCGTTCATTTCAACAAGACCGGCGCCCGCAAGGCGGCGCATTTCGTCGAGCCGGAAATCCGGAAAGTTCTCGAAGCCAAACTCAAGCCGCCGGAGACTCCCGCCAATCCCGCGCCGACCCCGGCCCAGCCGGCGACGCCCGCGCCCCCGCAGGCTTCGGCGCCCGCCGCGCCGGCGCCGAAGCCGATCGCTGGAAAAGTCGAAAGCCTGACCGACGCGGCTCTGTCGCCTGGCGGCGCGCTCGCCCCCGCCGGCCCGGCGCGGGCGGCGCCGGATTCCTCGCCGGTCCAGCCGGGCCGGGCCGACGATTTCAGATGGCCGGCGAAATAGGCTCGTCGCCGATCGGCGCGAAAACCGAAGCGTAAAATTCGAGCGCGACCTCGCCGCGCTGATTGACCCCCAGATTGCGGCTGGTGATCAGGCCGAGACCCTCCTTCGAGGTTTCGCGCTTGGCGACGACCTGGGTCGAAAAGGCAAGCAGATCGCCGACCAGCACCGGCCGGCGCCAAAGCATGTCCCTGAAGCCCGGCGAGGCGCGGCTCTGCAATCGGCCGAGCCGCAGGCGCGCCGCGACGAAATGGCTCATCCAGCACGAGGCGGTGTGCAGGCCGGCGGCCGACATCGCGCCGAGAACATGGGCGCGGCCCGCCGCCTCGTCGATATGGAAGGGCGCGGGGTCGTATTTCAGCGCATAAGCGCGGATTAGGTCGGCCGTGAACAGCGTTTCGCCCAACTCCGCATAGGCCCCGACCCGCGCGCGCGGAAAATCCTCGGGCATGGCGCCGGCCGGATCGTCGATCCGCTCGGGAGGCGGGGAAGCGGGCGGGCGGCGGGGCGCGGCGGCGGCCGGCGAAACAAGCTTCTCGCGACGGCCGAACAGCATCGCGATCCTCTGCGTCATGACCTCCTGTCCCGCCTGGTTGCGAAGCGACGTCGCGAAGGTGGCGATGCCGGCGTCGGGGCGGGAGCGCAAGTCGCGCTTTTCGACGGTCGTGGTTTGGGCCGTCAGCCGGTCGCCGGGCCGCACCGGCGCCAGCCAGCGATTGTCCTCTATGCCTATGCCGGCCACGACCGAACTGTCGTTGAGCCAGGCGTCGATCATCATGCGCATGAGCGCCGAACAAACCTGCCAGCCCGAGGCCGCCAATCCGCCAAGAATGGTCTTTTTCGCGGCCGCGGCGTCGAGATGAAAGGGCTGGGCGTCGTAAGCCGCCGAAAAGTCGAGGAGTTCGGCTTCGTCAATCAGCCAGTCGCCGTAATCCCGGGTCTCGCCGACCTGAAAATCCTCGAAGAAAATCAGACTCATCCTTGCCTCCTTTGGCGCGATTCTGGCCCAGGAGGCGCGCTTGGGCATAGCGGCAATCTTGCAAAGCAAGCTATGCGTTAGTCGCATATCTGCATCGCAAATTCCGAAATTGTTGTGCGACGCACAATACCGCATAAGGGCCCCACTCCACGTAGCGGATCGACTTTCCTCCCCTGTCGCTCCGTGTGGACAGACTAGCTGCGCCTCAGTGCAAGCGATGCCGGACGCCTCCGCGTCCGGCTTTTTTTTGCCTCATCGGAGGACTTGCCCGAAGGCAAGGCTTGCGCCACGTTGCGCAATCCAATCTGGGATTCGGCCCAAGTATCTGGCCAAAGGATCAAACGATGCCCAAAGCGCTTCTCGGCATTATCGGCGGCTCCGGGGTCTATGACCTGCCCGGCCTCGAGGACGTGCGCGAGGAGACGGTCAGGACGCCGTGGGGCGAGCCCTCGGACGCCCTGCGCTTCGGGCGCATCGGGGCGACCGAGGCGGTGTTCGTGCCCCGTCACGGACGCGGCCATCGCCTGTCGCCCTCGGGCATCAATTACCGCGCCAATATCGACGCCCTGAAGCGGGTCGGGGTCACCGACGTCATTTCGGTTTCGGCCTGCGGCTCGTTCCGGGAAGAGCTGCCGCCCGGCCTGTTCGTCGCTGTGGACCAGTTCGTGGACCGCACCTTCGGTCGGCAATCCTCCTTCTTCGGCAATGGCTGCGTCGCCCATGTCTCCATGGCCCATCCGGTCGCGCCTTTGCTCCAGCACCGCATCATCGCCGCCGCCCATGCGGAGAAGATCGATATCGTGAAGGGCGGAACCTATGTCTGCATGGAGGGGCCGCAATTCTCCTCGCGCGCGGAATCGCTCGGCTACAGGGCGGCGGGCTATCACGTGATCGGCATGACCGGCCTGCCCGAGGCCAAGCTCGCCCGCGAGGCGGAAATGTCCTACGCCACGCTCGCGATGGTCACCGATTACGACTGCTGGCGCGAGGACGAGGCCGTTGTAGAGGTCCACAATATTCTCGAGGTCGTGCGCTCCAACGCCGACAAGGCGTCGCGCCTGCTCGCCCGGCTGATGCAGGATTTTCCCGCCGAACATCAGCCCTGCCCGATCGGCTCCGACCGCGCGCTGGACCATGCGCTGGTCACCGCCCGCGACGCCTGGGATCCGGAACTGGTGAAAAAGCTCGACGCCATTCTCGGGCGGGTTCTGGCGAAAGCGTAAACAGGCCGGGGAGCCTGGGGAAGGTCATGGATTTCGATATTTTGCCCTTTTCCGGCTCGGCCAGACGAAAATTATCCCGGCGCGCCTTTCTGGCCGGTTCGGCGGCGCTCGCGACCGTGGCGCGCGCTCTTGCCGCCGCGCGTCCGCTGGCGCCCGATCCTCACATCGAGGACCTGCTGCGCCGCATGACCCTGGAGGAAAAAGCCGCCCAGCTTTCGATCTTCCGCAGCCCGATATCTTCGGCCGCGATCAATCCGCAAGGCCGGCGCGAGCCGACGCGGGAGGACGCCATGGAAGATGTGCGTCGCGGCCTGGCGGCGGGCTATTTCAACGGCTTCGACATCGCCTTCAATCGCGAGCTGCAAAGGATCGCGGTCGAGGAATCGCGCCTGCGCATCCCCTTGATTTTCGCCGCCGACGTGATCCACGGCCTCAAGACCACTTATCCCATCCCGCTCGGCGAGGCCGCGAGTTTCGATCCCGAGCTTTGCCGGCGCACGGCCCGCGCGGCGGCCGAGGAGGCCAGCGCCTTCGGCCTGCATTGGACCTTTGCGCCGGCGATCGACGTCGCCCGCGACGAGCGCTGGGGCCGGGTGCTGGAGGGCGCGGGCGAAGATTCCTGGCTCGGCGCGCGGATCGCCGCCGCCCGGGTCCGCGGCTTTCAGGGCGACGATCTGCGCGCCGACGATTCCCTGCTCGCCTGTCCCAAACATTTCGCCGGCTATGGCGGCGTCGAGGGCGGGATGGAATATAATACCGTCGATATCCCGGAAACCGAGTTGCGCCAGGTCCATCTCCCGCCCTTCAAGGCGGCCTTCGACGCCGGCGCGCTTTCGACCATGACCGCCTTCAACGACATCGCCGGCGTCCCCTGCACCGCCAACCGCCGCCTGCTGACCGAAATCCTGCGCGGGGAATGGCGCTTTCGCGGGCTGGTCGTGTCCGATTTCCAATCGGTGCGGGAACTGATCGACCACGGCTACGCCGCCGACGAGGCGGACGCCGTGGTCAAGGCGCTCGACGCCGGATGCGACGTCGCGCTGGGCGACGACATCTATCGCCGCCACATCCCTGCCCTGGTGCGCAAGCGCCGCCTCGCCGAGGCGAAAGTGAACGAATCGGCGCGCCGCGTGCTGCGGGTGAAAAAAGCGCTCGGCCTGTTCGAAAACCCTTATCGCTCGCTCGATCCCGACCGCCGGAAATATGTCGTCCGCCGCCCCGACATGGTCGCGCTCGCCCGCGAAGCAGCGCGCAAGTCAATCGTTCTGCTGAAAAACAAGAACGACCTGCTGCCCCTGCCCAGGACGGGCAAGTCGCTCGCCTTCATCGGCCCCTATGTGCCGGACACGGCCCAGGCTCTCGGCGCCTGGGCGCTTGACGGCGAGCCGGAGCGCGCCGTCTCGCTGGAGCAAGGCGTGCGCGCGGCGCTTGGTCCCGGCGCGCCTTGCAGTTTCACCCGTGGATGCGCGCCCGAAGACGCCATTCCCGGCGGCGTCGAGGCCGCGGTGAGGGCGGTGCAGGACGCCGACGTCGCCGTCCTTTACCTCGGCGAGCCGGAGCGCATGTCGGGCGAGTCGGCCTCGACCACCTCCATCGTCATTCCCCCCTGCCAGCAGGATCTCGCCGAGGCGGTCGCGGCGACCGGCAAGCCGCTCGTGGTCATCCTCAAACATGGCAGGGCCTTGGCGCTGTCGGGCGCCGTGCGCGCGGCGGACGCGATCCTGTGCTCGTGGTTCCTGGGCTCGGAATCCGGCAACGCCCTCGCCGACCTGCTGTTCGGCGATTTCTCGCCGCAGGGCCGCCTGCCGGTCAGCTTTCCCCAGGCGTCCGGGCAGGAGCCGTTCTATTACGATCACCGCTCGACCGGCCGGCCCCAGTCCGACGCCATTGCGGCCTTCAAGGCGCGCTACACCGAGGTCTCCAACGAGCCTCTCTTCGCGTTTGGCCACGGCCTGACCTATTCGACCGTCGAATATGGCGAAACCCTTGTCAGCGCGCCGCGCCCGACCCGCAACCGGGTCGTGAAGATTTCGGCGCAACTGCTCAATAAAGGCCGCCGCGCCGCCCATGAAACCGCGCAGCTCTATGTTCACGAGCGCGTCGCCGCCATCACCCAGCCGGTCCGCCAGCTCAAAGGCGTCCAGCATGTCGAACTCGCGCCCGGCGAGGCGAAAATGGTCGAATTCACCCTGCGGTTGCCCGACCTCGCCCATGTCCACGGCAATCTCGCCGACCGGGCCGACCATGGCGCCTATGACGTGTGGATCGCTCCTTCTGCTATAAGCGGAAGGAAAGCCACGTTTTTTCTGGCCTGAAGCAGCCCCTCCCTTCTTCTCCAAAGGCTATCGCTCAAATGTCCTCGAATGTCGCGAACGACGGCGGATCGGCCGCCAATGAGGTCACGGCGGCGGACGCGCCGGAGCTGCGCCTCTTCGTGATGGCTTTGTTCTTCATTTTCGGCGGCGTCACCAGCCTCAACGATGTGATCATCCCCAAGCTCAAGGAACTGTTTTCGCTCGACCACATGCAGGCCATGCTGGTGCAGTCGGCCTTTTTCGCCGCCTATTTCACCATTTCCCTGCCCGCCGCGGCGCTGGTGCGGCGTCTCGGTTTTATGCGCGGCGCCGTCGTCGGACTGCTGACGATGATGCTCGGCTGCCTGCTGTTCGTTCCGGTGGCGGCCAGCCCCGCCTTCAGCCTGTTCCTGGCCGCTCTATTCGTGCTGGCGAGCGGCATCACAATCGTCCAGGTCGTGGCCAATCCGCTGATCTCGCTGCTCGGCCCGCCGGAAACGGCGCATAGCCGGCTGACTTTCGCGCAAGGATTCAATTCTCTGGGCACGACGGTCTTTCCCTATTTCGGCGCCATTTTGATCCTCGGAAGCCTTGCCGGCGTGACCGCCGCGCAGCTTTCCGGCCCCGCGTTCGACGCCTATCGCGCCGCCGAATCGCGGGCTGTGGCCCATGCCTATGTGGGGCTCGCGGCGGCGCTCACACTGATCGCCGGCGCGGTCTGGCTTCACCGCAATCGCCTCAAAGGCGAAAGCCACGGCGACGGCCCGGTGTTTTCCGGCTTCGGCCTGCTCAAACAGGCCCGTTTCGCCTTCGGGACGGCCGCGATCTTCCTATATGTCGGGGCGGAAGTGGCGATCGGCTCGCTGATCGTGCTCTATCTCGAACAAAAGCATGTGCTCGCGCTCGACGATCAGGCCGCCGGCAAGCTGATCCCGCTCTACTGGGGCGGCGCGCTGATCGGGCGTTTCATCGGCTCGGGGGCGCTGCGGCTCATCAGCCCGGGCAGGCTGCTGGCCTTCAATGCGCTGGGGGCCGTGGCGCTGATCCTGCTCTCCGCCAATGAGACCGGGGCGCTCGCGGGCTACAGCCTGCTCGCCATCGGCCTGATGAATTCGATCATGTTCCCCACCATCTTCAGCCTGGCGAGCGAGGGATTGGGCGCGCGGGCGGCGGAGGGCTCGGGGATCATCTGCGTGGCGATCGTCGGCGGCGCGGTGATCCCGCCGCTGACCGGCCGCCTCGCCGATGTTACCGGCAGCCTGTCGGTCGCGCTGGCGCTGCCGGCTTTGTGCTATGCTGTCATCGCCTTTTTCGGCCTCTATGCCCGCCGCCCCGTCGCACTCGCGGCGTGACGATCAGTTTGGACCTCGATTATCGTCGGCCAACCGGCCGATGAAGTGGACGGACAGGGGATAGCCGGGGGCGCTCGCCGCCATCGACTTCGAAAAGCGCAGCGGCGTGCAGTCCTTCACTGCGGCGAGAATCGAATCGCGCACCTGTCCGGCGGTCACGCCCGCGCCCGCCTTGACATAAGTGACGCGCGGCGCGCCGCCGATGATCGTTCCGCGGCTGTTGAAAGAGAAGCGGATGGTCGCCTCGACCGTCTCCCCTTTCCGCGGCAGAGGCGGCGACCAGCAGGCGGCCAGACGTTCCGCCGCCTGTCTCGGACGGTCGATCAGCGGCGACGGTTTCCTGCCGCCGTCCTCGCCATTTTCGTGCAATGTCTTTCTGATCGTGATCGTCATGCCCTGGGAGAAGGCAGGCAAAGGCGCCGCGCGCTGCGGAGCGGCGGGCGTTCCCGGCGAGGATTGCGGCACAGCCGGAGGCGGGAGAATTTCGGGACCATTGCGCGGGGCGCCGTAAGGCTCGGGGAAGCCGAACGGGAATGGCTGGTACGGCGGCGGCGGCGGGCGGAAGCGGTGGTGAAAATGCCTGTGACGCCAATAGGCCCAAGGCGGAACATGAGGCCCGACAGGACGCCAGACCGCCGGCGGCTCCGCCATAAGCGGCATGGTTGACGCCATCACGGCAAATGCTGCCGCCCAAAAACGAGGGATCATCGCTTCGACCTTATGGGCAGGAACGACGGCGCGTCAATTCGCGCGCAAAGTCGGCCTCCCCACGCTTCATTCTGTCGCCTGTCGGCAACAGGCGGGCAAATTATCTTGAAGGGAAGCCTGCGGCGGCAAAACGAATCGACGCCCTCGGCGGCGAGATGTTATCGCTTCGCTGAAGCAATTCGGAGGGCCAAGTGACGGGCCGGCGGATCGGAGCAGCATTTCCTGTCTTCCTGATCGCCCTGCTGATGCAAATTTTTGCGCCGGCGGGGGCAAGCCTGTCCATGGCCCGGGCGCTGCAGGCCGATCCGCTCGGCCGCGCCGTGATCTGCGGCGAGACCGGCAATCCAGGCGACGCGGGCAAAGCGCCGCACGCGCCCTTTGCGCCTGACGGTTGCTGCCCGCTCTGTCATTTCGTGCATCTGGGCGCCGCGCCGCCGCCCCCGCCGGCCGCGCAAATCGCGCGGCCGGCGCCGCTCGCGCGCCCCGCGACCTGGAAAGAGGGCGCTGAACGTCTCGCCAGCGGCGAACATTATTACCATGCCCCGGCCCGCGCGCCGCCTTTCGCCATCTGAGATTCCGCTTCATCGCGCCGCGCCCCGCGCGTCGGCGCCTGGCCGTCATCCAGATTCCGAAAGCTTTCATCCATGTCCAGATTCGCCTCCTGCCTCGTGGCGGGCGTCTGCCTGCTGCCTGTCGCCGCGCGTGCCCAGCAAGCCGCGGCGCTCCCCCCCATCGACGTCTCCGCCGACCGCTTTTCCCGGCCGGCCGACGACGCCTCCATCGTCACGCGCCGCAATCTCGACGCCTCCATCGTCACGCGCCAGGACATCGCGCCGATGTCGCCGCGCACCAGCGATTCCGCGCGCCTGCTGGACAACACACCGGGCGTCAGCCTTTACGGCGCCGGCGCGGTGTCGAGCCTGCCCGTGATCCACGGCCTCGAGGACGAGCGCAACAATGTGGTCCTCGGCGGCGTGCCAGTCACCGCCGGCTGCGCCAATCACATGAACCCGCCCCTGTCCTATATCGATCCGGCGGCGATCGGCGAGGTCGAGGTCCTGACCGTCAATGTGCCGGTCAGCAAGGGCGGGGATTCGATCGGCGGCTCCATCCTGGTCACGCCGCGGCCGCCGGTTTTCGCCACGCCCGCCGGCGCCAAGGGTTCCGCGCCGGTCTTCGCGCCGTTCGGGCGGGGAGTCGTCGCCTCGGGCTCGGTTTCGACCAATTTCCGCTCCAATGGCGGCGGGATCGGCGTATCGGGCCATATCAACATGGCGACCGAACATTTCAGCCTCCAATATGACGGCGCCTGGAGCAAATCCGGCGATTATCACGCCGGAGGCGGCGACCGCCTGGTGCGCTCGACCCTGTATGAGGCGACAAATCACGCCGCGACCCTGGCCTATGCCAACGACGGCCAGACGCTCGCGTTTCGCTACGCCTATCAATGGATTCCCTATCAGGGCTTCCCCAACCAGTGGATGGACATGATGGGGAACAACGCCAACACCTATGACCTGTCCTACAAGGGAGCCTTCGGCTGGGGCGCGTTCGAGGCCAACGCTTTTTACCATTTGACCCAGCATTACATGAACTTCCTGGCCGACAAGAACGGCGGCGTCGACGCCACGCCGGCCAATGGCATGCCGATGTATGTCAACGACCAGGATTACGGCTACAATCTCAAGGCGACGATCAATCTTGGCGCGACCGACCTGCTGCGCGTCGGCAATGAATTGCATATGCAGACGCTCAACGAATGGTGGCCGCCGGTCGGCATGAAAGGCAAATTCATGCCCGGCATGATGTGCTGCTCGACCTTCGTCAATATCAACGACGGCCAGCGCAATGTGCTCGGAACCTATGTCGAATGGGAGAAGCGCTGGGGCCAGGGCTGGTCGTCGCTGGTCGGCCTGCGCAACGACATGGTGTGGATGAATGCCGGCGACGTTCAGGGCTACAGCATGATGTACGCCGCGCAAGCGGCCGCGTTCAACGCGCGGGACCACGCCAGAACCTTCGCCGATTTCGACGCCACGGCGGTGCTGCGCTACAATCCCGACGACACCAGCCAATATGAATTCGGCTATACGCGCAAGACCCGCGCGCCGAGCATTTACGAGCTTTACACCTGGTCGACCAACGGCATGGCGGCGCGCATGATCGGCTGGTTCGGCGACGGCAACGGCTATTACGGCAATCTGAACCTCAACCCGGAAGTCGCGAACACCATCGCTTTGACCGGCCAGTGGAGCGACCCGACCCGGAAGATCTGGCAGGTCAAGCTCGGTCCCTATTACACTTATGTTCAGGATTATATCGACGTCGATTACCGGGGCCAGATCGCGGTCGCCAACGCCGTGGGCGCGAAGAGCATGGTCAACCTGCTGCAATTCGCCAACCACGACGCCGAACTTTACGGCTTCGATCTCGCCGGGCGCGCGCTGATCGCGCAAACCGCCGATTACGGCGATTTCTCGATCAGTGGCGTCATCGGCTATGTGCGCGGCTGGCGGGTGGACAATGGCGCGAGCCTCTATCACATAATGCCCGTGAACGGCAAAGTGACGCTTGAGAACACGATCGCTCTGTGGGGCGGGCGCCTGACCACCGCGCTGGAGCTTCAGGCGGCGGCGGCCAAGACGGAGGTCGAAATCGTGCGGCTGGAGCCGACCACGCCCGCCTATGGCGTCGTCAACCTGCGCGCGTCGTGGGAATATCGCAACCTGCGTTTCGACCTCGGCGTCGAGAACATCGCCAATGTGCTCTATTACAATCCGCTCGGCGGCATTGATATCGCCGACTGGCGGGCGGGCGCGGATTCCAATCTGCATTCGCCGGTCGCCGCCCAGGGCCGAAATATCTATGGCGCAGTGACGGCCAGGTTCTGATCGCCGAAAACCCCGCCCCTTCGCGGGCGGGGTCTTTCCATCCGGCGAAGCCGGAGGCGTCAGCGGACGCGGCTGATCATTTCCATCGGCGCGATCAGGCCCTGCTCCAGGCCGGCGATCGTGTTGGCGATTTTCTGCGGCGTGGTCGCCCCCATAAGGATATGGAGGCCAAGCGAGGGCTGGCCTCCGCCCGCGGCCGCGGGCGCCTGCATCCGCCGGAAGACGTCGAGCGCGAAATCGGCTCGGCTCCGCTCCTTTTCGACGGCGAATCCGGCCTCCTCCAACAGGCCGCGGTAGGTTGCGGCGCTTTCGATATGGCTCATTCCGGCGTGCGACGCCCAGGGAACGGGAAAAGCGGTTTCGCCTGCGCCCGGCTCGCGCATCACATCATAGATCGCGAAGATTCCGCCGGGCGCGATCACGCGGCGCGCCTCGGAGAAAAGCTTCTGCTTGTCATCGATGTTCATCCCGACATGGAGCATATAGCCGCCGTCAAAGGCCTGCGGCGCGAAGGGGAGAGCGAGCGCGCTGCCGATCCGGTAGCTCACCCGGGGCGCCAGTCCGACGCGCTCCGCGAGTGCGCGCGCGACATTGACATATTCCTCGGTCAGATCGACGCCCGTCACCCGGCATCCGAGTTCCGCCGCGAAATAACGCGAGGCGCCGCCGAGGCCGCAGCCGATATCCAGCAGACGCGATCCCCGCGCGAAACCCGCTTGCGCCGCAAGATCGACCGTCGCCTGGCGGCCGCCGATATGGAATTCATCCACGGGCGCCAGATCATCGACGGAAAGCGCCGACAGGTTCTTGCCGGAGGCGGATAAAGCGGCAAAGATCGCGTGTTCCAGCGAGCCATGGGCGTAGTGACGAGAAATGGCGTTATTCGGTTCCATCGCCGCCTCCCAAAGCCTGGGCTCACCCATTGACCGGGGGCAAATATACGGCTTCACCGCGATTGGCGCCATCGCCAGCGTCGCCCGCCGTTATGGAAAAAATTCCGACGCGAAGCCGGCGAGGGGCGGATCGGACCGGAAGCCCCATTTGCGTTGAACCAGAGTCGAAAAAGGCCCCGGCTGCGGGGCCTTCTTCTTCGCTGGCGGGGCTCAGCGCTCGCAAAACTCGCCGGTCGTGCGCGAGAGATAATCGCCGGGGGCGGCGAAGCCGGTCAGGATCTGCGCGCCATTGGCGCGAACGCAGTCAGGAACCAACACACTTTGCTCCGCTCCGGCGCGCATCTCGCGCTCATAGTCCACGGACCTTAGGGCCTGCGGAGCCGCCACTGCGGCGCCCGCGCCCAAGGCGAAAATCAGGCCCGATGTAAGAGCGGAGGTCAAGATCATTTTCATGATGCGTCTCCTTTTTCGCCGGGGATAATGGGACGATCCGGGCGCCGCGCAGGGCGGCGCCCCGCAACACCCGTTCGGGATCCGCGCACTGACCGCCCGATCAACCATCGTTTCGATCGACGGCGCCGCGCGAAGGCGGCGGTCGAGTGGCGCGACGCCCGGCCGAACTCCGGCGACGCCCCCGGCAGTCGCCGGATCAGGGATTACGACAAACGGACGCGCGCCGCGCCCCGAGGAAATTCCCAGAGCGCCTGCATTCATGGCCGTCGTCCGCTGTGGCGGACCCAGGCCGTTGGGCGCCATTTCATTTGGGTGTTGAGCCAGCGCCAATCCCGCGCTGCTTGGAAGGACGAGCGGCGGACTACCGACACGAATGCGTTTCTTGCACGCATGCGTTTCTTGGCAGAGCGCATCGATGCTTCCTCCACTTGGGAAGAATCCTCCACTTGGGAAGAAGCGCGGAAGCTTCCGCTCGAAATTTGGCTCCATTGCGATGGAAAGCTGAAACTTTCATGATAAATCAGGAAACGAGCCTGAGCGTCACCGTTGCGTCGCACGTTCGCGAAATTTCCGCCGAAGACCTTGCGCCGACCGCCGTCCGATCCTTTGAACGCCCCGCCGCCCTTGCCTTTCCGGCCTTCCGTCTCTATAAGCCCGGCTTCGCGCCCGTTTCCGACACCCCTGGAGGCGTGGGCGCGAACATCTCAAAAAGGATTGAACCTATGGCCGAGATCAAGAAACTCGCCGCCACGGTTCGCAGTGGGACCGGCAAGGGGGCCGCCCGCAGCGTTCGCCGTGAGGGCAGAATTCCAGCCGTCATCTATGGCGGCGGCGAAGCGGCGACGCCGATTTCGCTTTCCTACCGCGACCTTCACAAGCTGGTCTATGCGGGTCACTTCCTGACCACGATCTTCGAAATCGATATCGACGGCAAGAGCGAGCGCGCCATTCCGCGCGACTATCAGCTCGATGTCGTGCGCGACACGCCGATGCATGTCGATTTCCTGCGCCTGAAGGCGGGCCAGAAGATCAAGGTCGCCGTGCCGGTCCATTTCAGCAACCACGAGGCGGCGCCCGGCATCAAGCGCGGCGGTTCGCTGAACATCGTGCGCCATACGGTGGAAATGATGGTTCCGGGCGACAATATTCCGGAAGCCATCATGGTCGATCTCACCGGCCTGGACTTCAACGATTCGGTGCACATCCAGGCGCTGAGCCTGCCGGCCAATTGCGCGCCGGTGGACAAGTCGAACTTCACCATCGCCACGATCGCGCCGCCGGCCGGCGGCGCGGCGGCGGCGGAGGCGGAAGCCGCTGCGGCCGCCGCGGCGGCGGCCGCTCCGGCCAAGGGCGGCAAGAAGTAAGCCGCCCCTCGCAAATGTCTCACCGCCCGCCTTTCAAGCGGGCGGTTCCTTTTTCGGATGCGCTTTTCCATGCTGCTCCTGGTTGGTTTGGGCAATCCCGGAAAAAGCTATGCCGGCAACCGGCATAATATCGGCTTCATGGCGCTCGACGCCATCGCCCGCGCCCATGGCGCCGCGCCGTTCCGTCGCAAATTCCAGGGCGACGTCAGCGAGGCGCGCATCGGCCCCGAGCGCGCGCTGCTCCTGAAGCCCGAGACCTACATGAACGAGAGCGGCCGCGCCGTGGCCGAAGCCGCGCGCTTCCACAAGATTGCGGTCGAGGACATTGTCGTGCTGCACGACGAACTCGACCTCGCGCCCGGAAAGGTCAGGGTCAAGCGCGGCGGCGGCGACGCCGGCCACAATGGCCTGCGCTCGATCACCGCTCATCTGGGCGGCGCCTATCGCCGGGTGCGGCTCGGCATCGGCCATCCCGGCGACAAGGCTCTGGTCCATGCCTATGTGCTGAGCGATTTCGCCAAGGCCGAAAAGCCCTGGGTCGAGGCCCTTTGCGACGCTGTGGCGCAAAATGTCGAGCCCCTCGCCAAGGGCGACGACAGCCTGTTCCAGACCCGCATCCATGACGCCCTGAAAAAGGCCGGGCTCTGATCGTACGAATTCCGGCGGAATTCGTATTCCGTTGGCGCGAAAATCCCCTCGCGATCCAAAGGATTTTCGTGCCATCGCCTTTCCGCGGATTGCGAAGCAATCTTGCGGAAATGCATCATTTCGCCAAAGCAAAAACGGTCAGCACGCCGCCCGGAGCGACATATTGGTCGAGCGCGCGATAGCCGCCGACCGCGCCGGCGCCGTCATGGGAATTGGTCAGTCCCGCCGCGAGACCGATGCCGGCCCAGCCGCCTATCCCGGACAGGACGGCGAGATATTGCCGGCCCTTGTGCATATAGGTCATGACATCGCCGACAATGCCGGACGGCGTCTTGAACTTGTAGAGCAGCTTGCCGGTGCGCGCGTCCACCGCCTTCAGATAGCCGTCGAGCGTGCCGTAAAACACCACGTCGCCGGCTGTCGCCAGCGCGCCGGACCATACCGAGAACGGCTCGGGGTCCGACCACACGATTTTTCCCTTCGCCGCGTCCCAGGCGATGAAATTGCCGGTATCGCGCTCCCCCGGCGGCGGATAGAGCGTCAGGGTCGCGCCGACAAAAGGCAGGCCCGGCGTGTAATGCACATGGAAGGGCTCGTAATCCATGCAGATATGATTGGTCGGCACATAGAACAGGCCGGTCTTCGGCGAGAAGGCGGAAGGCTGCTCGTCCTTGGTCCCCAGCGAGCCGGGGCAGATTCCCCTGGTGACGACGTCCTCGCCCTGCGCCTCGGTCGAATATTTCTTCACCCTGATCGGCCGGCCGTAATTCGGGCTGGCCTTGTTCATGTCGATCCCGCTCGCCCAATTGACGGTCGGATCGTATTTTTCCGCGAGCAGCAATTCGCCGGTGGCGCGGTCGAGCGTATAGGCGAAGCCGTTGCGGTCGAAATGGACGAGAAGCTTGCGGGTGACGCCGTCGAATTTCTGATCGACGAGCTGCATTTCATTGACGCCGTCATAATCCCATTCGTCATGGGGGGTCATCTGATAGACCCATTTGGCCATGCCGGTGTCGGGATCGCGGGCGAAAATGGTCGTCGCCCATTTATTGTCTCCCGGCCGCTGCTCCGGGTTCCAGGTCGAGGGATTGCCGGTTCCGTAATAGATCACGTTGAGGTCAGGGTCATAGGAGGTCCAGCCCCAGGCGCAGCCGCCGCCCGTCTTCCATTGATCGCCCTTCCAGGTCTTGAGGCTGGAATCCTTGCCGATCGGCTTGCCGAGTTCCGTGGTCTTCTGCGGATCGACCAGCAGGGAATCGTCCGGCCCTTCCGAATAGGCCCGCCAGGCGAGCTTGCCGGTCTTGATCTCATAGGCCGAAAGATGGCAGCGCACCCCGAATTCGCCGCCGGAAACGCCGATGATGACCTTGTCCTTGACCGGCAGCACGGTCGCCGTGCCGGTTTCGCCATTCTTCGGATCGCCATTGACCGCCTTCCACGCCACTTTGCCGGTGCGCGCGTCGAGGGCGACGAGAGTCGTGTCGGCCTGGTGGAGGAAAATCATGCCGTCGGCAAAGGCGAGCCCGCGATTCACGGTGTCGCAGCACATCACGGCGGCGACGTCCGGGTCCTGTTTGGGCTCGTATTTCCACAAAATTCTGCCGTCGTCGTCGAGGTCGAGGGCATAGACGATGTTGGGAAAGGGCGTGACCAGATACATCACGTCGCCGACGACGAGGGGCGCGCCTTCGTGGCCGCGCAGCACGCCGGTCGAAAAGGTCCACACGGGGCGCAGGCGCGCGACATTGCCGGCGTTGATCTGGTCGAGCGGCGAATAGCGGTTGTTGGCGTAATTCCCCCCCTGAATCGCCCATTCGCCCGGCATGGAGGGCGCGGCGCGCCCCGGCGCCGCGAGCGCGCAAATGGCCATCAGGAAAAAAAGGGCCTGAACGATTCGCATTCGTTTCCTCCGCGGGGCAGAATTTATCCCCCCTCGTCCGGACCCCGGTCAAGCGCGGACGCTCTGGCTTTGGCGCGCGTCCCGGTTTAGTTTCGTCTCAAATTTCAACGCCGCGACGCTCATGGACGCCTTTCCCATCCGTTATGTCGAACCCGTCTATCGCCCGCCGAGCGAGGCCGATTCGCTGATTCTCCCCGTGACCGACGGCTGTTCGTGGAACCGTTGCACATTCTGCGAAATGTACACCGCGCCGCAGAAAAAATTTCGTCCGCGCGACGAGGCCGAAGTGCTCGAAAGCCTCAGGCGCTGCGGCGAAACCTTTGGCGATTCGGTCAAGCGAGTCTTTCTTGCCGACGGCGACGCCATGACCCTTTCGACCCGCCGGCTTATCGCGGCGCTGAACGCGATCCGCGACGCCTTGCCGGGGGTGCGGCGGGTGTCGAGCTATTGCCTGCCGCGCAATGTCGCAAAAAAATCCGTCGCGGAATTGCGGGAGCTGGCCGAACTCGGCCTGTCGCTGGTCTATGTCGGCGCCGAATCCGGCGACGACGAGGTCCTTGCCCGGATCAACAAGGGCGAGACTTTCTCTTCGACCCTCGACGCGCTGGCAAAGCTGCGCGAGGCTGGGATCAAGCGTTCGGTAATGATCCTCAACGGCCTCGGCGGGTCAACGCTCAGCGTGAAACACGCTACCAATTCGGCGCGGCTGATGAATGCGGCGCAGCCGGAATTTCTCTCGACCCTGGTGGTCAGCTTTCCCAAGGGCGAGGTGCGCCTGCGCGCGAATTTTCCCGATTTCGCGCCGCTCGACATTCTGGGCCTGATCGGGGAAATGGAGCGGTTCGTTTCGGCGCTGGAGCTGAAGCGCACGATCTTCCGCAGCGATCACGCCTCCAACTGGCTGGTGCTGAAGGGAACGCTCGGCGCCGACAAGGCGCGCCTGCTCGACCAATTGCGCGCGGCGCTGGCTGCGCCGGAGACGGCGCCCCTGCGCCCCGCCTGGGCGCGCGGGCTTTGAAAGACTTGAATTCCTCTGTTTTCGCAGCTTTTTTGCGAAAAACCGGCATCCACTTTTTCGCACGCCGCCTTACGGCTCGGACGACAGATTGCGCTCGGCCCGCTCCTCCAGCACGAAATCGGGTTTTTCCTGCGCCACCAGAATGTCGAACTGCTGGTCGGTCGGCCTGATCCACAGGGCGTACATGTCGCCGAATCGCGCAGCCAAGAGAGGAACCAGGGCGTCGCCGAAGGAATCGTGAATGAACAGGAGCTTGCCCTTCTTTCCGGGACAATGGGTGCGGGTATGCAACTTGCGGCCGGCCGAATCCCAGTCCTTTTCGGTGACCTCGAATTTGCACGGCAGGCTTGATTCCTTGCGCACAGGCGCGGTTTCGCGGCGGTTGATGAGCGCCATTTCGGCGAGGTCCCCAGTGGGAAGGGATTTCATCTCGAAATCCTTTCCCGTCACGGACGGCGGGGGAAATTGGAATTTCGGCGCCATGCCCGCAAGAATCGGCCCCATCGCCAGCGCGGCGCCGATGTCGTTCCAATGGGTGTCGTCGCGCAGATAGACCAGGCCGTGGGGCTTGGCCGCGAGCAGAACCGGGCGCAGATCGACCACCGGCAGTTTCGCTTCCTTCGCCATTTCCATGGTCTGCGAATATTGCGACGGCCGCGACCTGCGCAGGAAACGGTCGAGCATATATTCGGGATAGATCGTGTGCTTGTCGGGCGCGATCACGAATTCATAGCCGATGCCCTTGGCGGCGAGGCGGTCGCGCCTTCCGGCGATGCGCTCGCGCATGACGGCGAGATCGCTGGCGCTGAGTGGGAGGGCGTTCTGGTAAAGCTCGATCGAATGTTCGCCGGCGAAAAACAGCCAATCCTTCTTCCCAGTTACGACGCGCTCGCTCGGCAGGCGTCCGAGAAAGGCCAGCGACACTTTGGAATCGAGCCGGATCAGCGCGGTGCGGAAGCCGAAATTGTCGCTGAAAAAGGCGTCGAAATTTTTTGGAAATTTTTGCCATTGCGCGAGGCTCGTGGGAAATTCCAGCCGCGCCAGCCGCCGCTTCTCGTTCGCCAGAGGGTCAGGGTTGCCGGCGAAGGTGAGGAGGCCGCCGAGGGAGGTGGCGACGGCGCAGAAGCCCAGCAGAAGCAGGCCATAAAGCTTGGCGGCGCGCGCGCGGTCGATGGTGAGTCGCATGGTCAGAACCGGAAATAGATGAAGGGATTATAGGCGCCGGTCGCCATGCGCGCGCAGGCGAAGACCGCGATGGCGACCAGCAAACCAAGGCGCACGACCAGGATTGTCGTTCCTTCGGAACCAATACGCAAAGTGTCTATCCCTGGATGAATCTCGCCGCGCGACTGTTTGGCGCGGAGGCGCCAGTCCGCCGTGAGCCAAGTGAAGGCGCCAAGCGACGCCGCCGCGCCGAGCGCGAAGGTCACGACGAGCTGGAGATCGATCATCTCGCCGGCCGAAACGACGCCGCTTCCCGAAGCGCCGCGCCCGGCGAGCGCGGCAAGAAAAGTCCAGGCGGCGCCGAGATCGTCCGACCGGAAAAAGACCCAGGCGAAGGTCACGACCGCCGTCGCATAAAACCAGGAAATCGCGGAAGGGAGGCGCGCCAGAACCTTGCCGAACCCCGCCCGCTCGATGACCAGGAAAAGGCCGTGGAGCGCGCCCCAGACCACAAAGGTCCAGTTCGCGCCGTGCCAAAGGCCGCAGACCAGAAAGACGAAAACGAGATTGAACCAGACCCGCCATTCCACGACGCGATTGCCGCCGAGCGGAATGTAGAGATAGTCGCGGAACCAATTCGAGAGCGAAATATGCCAGCGCCGCCAGAATTCCTGGATCGAGCGCGAGCGATAGGGATAATCGAAGTTCTCCAGAAAATTGAAGCCGAACAGCCGGGCGAGGCCGATCGCCATATCAGAATAGCCCGAGAAATCGAGATAAATCTGCAAGGCGTAAGCCGCGACGCCGAGCCAGGCGACGCCCACGCCAAGCTGGTCGTGCGGCAGGGAAAAGACGCGGTCAGCGATTTCCCCGAGCGGATTGGCGAGCAGGATTTTCTTGCCGAATCCGGCCAGCGCCCGTTCCGCGCCCGACACGGCGAGGTCGAACCGCTCCTTGCGCCCTGTGAGCTGGTCGGAGATGTCGTGATAGCGCACGATCGGTCCCGCGATGAGCTGCGGGAAAAAGGCGAGGTAAAGCGCGAAATCGACGGGATTTTTCTGCGCCTTGGCGTCGCGCCGATAGATGTCGATGACATAGGACAAGGCGTGGAAGGTGAAGAAGGAAATGCCGAGCGGCAGATGCGGCGCGTTGAAATTGACCGCCGGCCAGCCGCCCATCGCGGTCAGGCTGTTGAACTGGGCGACGAAAAAGCCGGAATATTTGTAGAAGCCGAGCAGGCCTATATTGGCGATCACCGCCCCGGCCATCAGCAGGCGCGACGCCGTCCGCCCCCGGAACCATTCGAGCAGGAGCCCGAGCAGCCAGTTGACCGCGACCGAGGCGAGCACGACGAAAACGAAAAGCTGCTCGCCCCAGGCATAGAACACGATGCTCGCCAGGAGCAGGATCGCGTTGCGCGCGCGGCGCGGCGCGAGGAAATAGAGAATTCCCGTGAGCGGCAGGAACAGGAAGACAAAGATGGGCGAGCTGAAGACCATTTAAGGCCGCAAACCTTTGCGCGCGGAATTTTCAACGAAAACGCGAAGGCCTCGGCCGCCGGGGGCGGCCGAGGCGAAAGACGCGAGCCGAAAGGCTGGCTTAATGATCCCCGCCGTCGATCTTGCGCGCGATGATGGCGATCGCCTGCTGATAGACGGAGGCGGCGTTCCAGGCCTGGATCGCGGCGAAATTTGGCTCGCCGGGCTGGTAGCCGGCGCCGGGTTGCCAGCCGTGGGCGCGGAGATAATTGGCGGTCGAGTTCAGCGCGCCCGACGAGGTTTCGAGATTGCCGACGCCATATTCCAGCACCGTCTTCGGCATGAACTGGGTCTGGCCGACCTCGCCATGCATGGACGAGCGGGTGCCGGACGAGAACACGCCGCGATCGATCAGGGTCAAGGCGGCATAGAGCTGGTCGGTGAACAAAGCGGGCCGGCGACAGTCATAGGCCAGAGTGGAGACGGCGGAAATCATGTTCTGATTGCCGCGCACCGCGCCAAAGCCGGTCTCCATGCCCCAGATCGCGATCAGGGGGCCGGGCGGAACGCCGTAACGCTGCTCGATCTGGGCGAACAAGGCGGCGTTGGACTGTTTCAGCCTGCGGCCGCGCGCGGCGATGATCGAGCCGCCACGCTTGGCCATGAAGGCGTCGAGCGAAAGATGGAAGCTCCGCATGCCGCGGTCGGCGTTGATCGTCGCCTGATTGTAATGGGCGCCCATCAGCGCCGAAATGCCTGGGGAGCCGACGCCATGCGCACGCGCCTCCTGGGCGAATTGCTGCTTCCAGTTTTCGAAGCCCCCCGACGACGACCCGCATTGGGCGGCGACCGCTTCGCCGGCCCCCAAAGTGAGGGACATCACGGCCATGACCAGTATTGCGAATTTCCCGGCCTTCATCCTGCGGGCTCCTGCTGTTTTCCAAATTTTGAATAGGGCGCGCCGGCGCCGGATTCGCCCGACCTGCCAAGTTCACGCCTGTGAAAGGGCGCGGCATAATCGCAAAATGCGCACCCGGCGCCTAGAGCGGCGCGCAAAAAAGTGGACGCTGCGCTTTCGCGCCGGCGCCGCCCAGGCGAGCGCTTTGCGCCAAGGCGATTTGAATGTCGCTTCGAGCTCCTCTCCCGCCCAGATCTCGACTCGGCGCGGCTGGCGCCCAAAGAGGTCGAATTCTTGACACTAGGATGACCGCGGCATGCGCAGGCCGTGTTATGCTGCGCCAAAATGCGGCAAGGCGTTGCGGGAGGAAAAAAATGGCCAAAAAGGGCAAGAAGCATCGGGAAGTCGAGGCGCCGGACGAGGCGGACGGCAAGCTCAAGAACAAGCTCTATGAAAAGGAGCTGAAAAAGCTTCATGTCGAACTGGTGAAACTCCAGCAATGGGTCGTCGCCAAGGGCTTGAAGGTCTGCATCGTCTTCGAGGGCCGCGACGGCGCCGGCAAGGGCGGCTGCATCAAGGCGATCACCGAGCGCGTCAGCCCGCGCATCTTTCGCGTCGTCGCGCTGCCGGCGCCGACCGAGCGGCAGAAGTCGCAGATGTATGTCCAGCGCTATATCGAACATTTCCCCGCCGGCGGCGAGATCGTGATCTTCGACCGTTCCTGGTACAATCGCGCCGGCGTCGAACGGGTGATGGGCTTTGCCACCGATCAACAGATGGAGCGTTTCCTGCTGATGACGCCGGCGTTCGAAAAGGCAATGCTGGACGCCGGAATCATCCTGCTGAAATATTGGCTTGAAGTCACCATGGAAGAGCAGGAGCGCCGCCTCACGGCGCGCATCGACGACGGCCGCAAGATCTGGAAGCTCTCGCCGATGGACCTCAAGAGCTTCAGCAAATGGTATGATTATTCCCGCGCCCGCGACGCCATGTTCGCGGCAACCGACACGTCCTGGGCGCCTTGGTATGTTCTGCGCTCCGACGACAAGAAGCGGGCGCGGCTCAACGTAATTTCGCACCTGCTCCGACACGTTCCCTACGAGGAGTTGCCGAGCGAAAAGGTGAAACTGCCAAAGCGCGAAGGCCCGAAGGGCTATGTCGAGCCGGATTATCCGTACAAATATGTGACCGAGCACGATTGGGGCGCGGAATAGTCAATCCTCCTGCGCCAGCAGGCCGGCGTCGCCGCCAAGCGACGCCGTGTTCACGCTGAGGGTCGCCTCGCGGTAGAAACGGCGGAGATAATCGGGCCCGCCCGCCTTGGGGCCGGTTCCGCTGAAGCCAAAGCCGCCGAAGGGCTGGCTGCCGACCACCGCGCCGATCATGTTGCGGTTGACATAAATATTCCCCGCCGGCGCCTTGCGCGCCAGCTCCGCGATGCGGCTTTCGATGCGGCTGTGCAGGCCAAGGGTCAGGCCATAGCCGGAGGCGGCGATCTCGTCGATGAGATCGGAAAATCGTTCCGCCCGCCAGGTGGTGACATGGAGCACTGGGCCGAAGATTTCGCGCGTCAAGTCACGCGGGCGGTCGAGGCGGACGATGTGGGGCGCGACGAAAAAGCCGTCTTCGGGCGCAGTTCCGGCGTGAAGAATGCGGCCATCGGCGGCGCGGGCCGCAAGATAGCATTCGAGCGCCGCTTTTGATCCCGCGTCGATCACCGGGCCGACGTGGGTGGCGATGTCGCGCGGGTCGCCGACCCGCAATTCGGCCGCCGCGCCGATCAGCATATCGAGCGCGGGCGCGTAAATATCCTCCTGCAGGCACAGCAGGCGCAAGGCCGAACAGCGCTGGCCGGCGGAGCGGAAGGCCGAAACGAGGACATCGTCCGTCACCTGTTCGAGAAGCGCGGTCGAATCGACGATCATCGCATTGATTCCGCCGGTTTCGGCGATGAAAGGGACGATGGGGCCGCCGCGCGCGGTCAGGGCGCGCTGAATCGCCTGCGCCGTCTCGACCGAGCCGGTGAAGGCGACGCCCGCCGCGCGCGGATCGGCGACAAGGGCCGCGCCGAGGTCGCCGTCGCCGGGGGCGCAGACCAGCGCCCCTTCAGGCAAACCCGCCGCCGCGAACAATTCCGCCGCGACGCGGGCGATACGCGGGCTCTGCTCCGCCGGCTTGGCGATGACGCAATTTCCCGCCGCCAGCGCCGCCGCGATCTGGCCGGAAAAAATCGCGAGGGGAAAATTCCACGGCGAAATGCAGACGAAAACGCCACGCCCGCATCGGAGCAACTTATTGTCTTCTCCGGTGACGCCCGGAAGTGTGGCGCCGGCGCAGATCTTGCGGGCCTCGGCGGCGTAATAGCGGCACAAATCCGCCGCCTCGCGCACTTCGGCGACGCAATCGTCCAAGGTCTTGCCCGCCTCCTCCTGCAAAAGCGCGATCAGCCGGCCGCGATTCGCCTCGAACAGGTCGGCGGCGCGCAGGAGGATAGCAATGCGCCGGCCGACCGCGGTCGCGCTCCAGCCGGGAAAGGCTTTTTGCGTATGGGCGAAAGCGGCCTCAGGCGCAATCCCATGCGGCGCGATGGCGCGCGCCGCGTCCCGATGCGGCGCGATCTCTCCCAGTAAGCCCGCAAGCGCGTCGCTGTGCCCGAATTCGACCCCGGCGGAATTCTTACGCTCCGGCGCGAAAAGGTCCCGCGGCAGGGGAAGGCGGGCGTGGCGGGCGCGACCCGATTCGCGCAAGCTTTCGAGCGGATCGGCGAGCAGGTCTTTCTCGGCGGCGTCCGGTTCCGCCGCGCGGGCGACGAAGGACGTATTGGCGCCGTTCTCGATCAGCCGCCGCACCAGATAGGCGAGAAGGTCGCGGTGCGGCCCAACCGGCGCGTAAACCCGGCAGGCGACGCCCGAATGGGCGCGCAGGGCCTCGTGCAAAGCCTCGCCCATGCCGTGCAGACGCTGGAACTCGTAATCGCGCCGTCTGTTGGCGCGCACCACGATCACCGCGGCGGTCAGCGCATTATGGGTGGCGAATTGCGGGAAAATATGGCTCTCCGCCAGCAGCCGCCCGGCGCAGGCGAGATAGTTCAGGTCGGTCATCGCCTTGCGGGTGAAGACCGGATAATCGGCGAGCCCCCGCTCCTGCGCGCGCTTGATCTCGCTGTCCCAATAGGCGCCTTTGACGAGCCGCGCCGTGGTGCGGCGGCGGCGGGCGCGCGCCAGTTCCGCGACATGGTCGATGATCGCGCCGGCGCGCTTCTGATAGGCCTGAACCGCGAGCCCGAAGCCCTCCCATTCGCCAAGCGCCGGATCGGCGAGGACCCGGCCGAAAATGTCGAGCGACAATTCGAGCCGGTCGGCCTCCTCGGCGTCCACGGTCAGGCCGATGTCCCGCTCCCTGGCGAGAAGCGCAAGCTCCAGCAGGCGCGGCGTCAATTCGGCGCGGACGCGCTCAGCCGAGATCGCCTCATAGCGCGGATGAAGCGCCGAAAGTTTTATGGAAATCCCCGGCCTTTGCGCCGGCCCCGCGCCTTTCGCGGAAGCGCCGATCGATTCAATCGCGTTGGCATAGGCGTCGAAATGATATTGAGCGTCCCGCGCCGTCCGCGCGCCCTCCCCCAGCATGTCGAAGGAATGGAGATCGCGCCGGCTGGCGGGCGATTGCGCGCGGGCGAGCGCCGCCTGAATCGTTTCCCCGAACACGAAATGACCGCCGAGCAGGCGCATGGCCTGGCGGGCGGCGGCGCGCAGGGCCGGGACGCCGAGCCGCCGGGCGAGGCCGGAAACGACCCGACTCGGCGAAAATTCCGCCTCGACCAGCCGCGCCGAAAAACCGAGCGCAAAAGCGCAGGCCTGGATCAGCGGCGCGTCCGAACGGAGCGCGTGACGATCGAAATCGCCCGCCGCGAGCTTATCGGCCAGCAGCAGGTCGGCCGTCGGATTGTCCGGCGCCCGCGCCAGCGCTTCGGCGAGCGCCATGATGGCGAGGCCTTCGCGCGACGAGAGCTTGAATTCGTGCAGGAAATCCTCGACCCCGCCGACGCCCGGCGCACGGGCCCGGATCGCGCGCAACAGTTGCGCGGCGAGAGCGGATTCGGCGGCGCGAAGATCGTCGCGCCGCGGCTCCGCCAGCCAGGCTTGAGCGAAATCCTCATCAGGCGGGGCGTAAGGCGCCGAAAATGCCTTTGTCTCGTCTGTCATGCGCCGGCCCGTCATCCTGCGCGAGCGGTTGGCGCATGCCAGAGCGGAGCGCCAAAAGACACGCGAGCGGTTGGCGCATGCCAGAGCGAGCGCCAGAAAACCCGCGAGCGGTTGGCGCATGCCAGAGCGAGCGCCAAACCTACCGACGCGATAATAACAGATTCGCCGCGGTCAGGCGGAGACGACGTAATTGTTATCGCGCAGATATTTGACGATGCGGTCGGCCATCTGCTCGGCGGTTCCGTCTTCCTGGGTCAGGACGATCTCGGCGTTGTCCGGCCGCTCGTAAGGTTGGTCGATGCCGGTGAAATTCTTGATCTCGCCGGCCAGCGCCCGTTTGTAGAGCCCCTTGCGGTCGCGCTGCATGCAGACATCGAGCGGCGTATCCACGAAAACTTCGACGAATTCGCCGGGCCCAAGCAGTTCGCGCACCATGCGCCGCTCGGCCTCGAAGGGCGAAATGAAGGAGGACAGCACGATCAGGCCGGCGTCCACCATCAGTTTCGACACTTCGCCGACGCGGCGGATGTTCTCGACGCGGTCGGCGTCGGTGAAGCCGAGGTCGCGGTTGAGGCCGTGGCGCAGATTGTCGCCGTCGAGCGTCGCCGTATGGGCGTGCTGCGCGGCAAGCTTGACCTCGACCAGATTGGCGACCGTCGATTTGCCCGAACCGGACAGGCCGGTGAACCAAAGCACCGCCGGCTTCTGATGCTTCAGCGTGGCGCGCACCTCCTTGGTCACGCTCATGCGCTGGAGATGGACATTGGTGGCGCGGCGCAGGGGGAAGGCGATCGTGCCGATCGCGACCGTGGCGTTGGTGGTGCGGTCGACCAGCAGGAAAGCGCCGGTATTGCGGAAATGCTCGAAGGAATCGATGCAGATCGTCCGCGAGACGTCGATGTTGCAGAAGCCGATCTCGTTGATCCGCAGCGTCTTCGCCGCCATTTTCTGCTGGTTCGAAATGTTGAGGCGGTGCTTGATCTCGGTGACGCTCGCCGGGACTGTGCGGCCGTTGATCTTGATGAGATAGGAGCGCCCGGGCAAAAGCTTGTCCGCGCCCATCCAGAACAGATGGGCGGCGAATTGCTCGACCACGGTCGGACGGTCAGCGACATGGCAGATCAGGTCGCCGCGCGAGGCGTCGATCTCCTCGGTGAAGACGAGGGTCACCGCGTCATTGGCCTCGGCGCTTTCGAGATCGCCGTCCATGGTGACGATGCGCGCGACATGGGTGGTCAGGCCGGTGTCCGCGATCGAGATTTCGTCGCCGACCTTGACCCGCCCCGACATGACCGTGCCGCTCATGCCGCGGAAGTCGAGGTTCGGCCGGTTCACCCATTGAATCGGGAAACGCAGCGGCGCCTCGGCGGCGTCGTCGGCGACGTCGACGGTTTCGAGATAGTCGAGCAGGCACGGCCCATGACGCCACGGCATGGAAGTGGAGGGCGATGTGACATTGACGCCGAACCGCGCCGACATCGGGATGGCGGCGAGCGTCTTGAAGCCCAGGCCGCTGGCGTGGGCGGTAAAATCGGTGACGACGGCGTTGAACACGGCCTCGCTGTAATCGACCAGGTCCATCTTGTTGATCGCCAGCACGATGTGGCGGATGCCGAGCATCGAAACGATCGACATGTGGCGCAGGGTCTGGTCGAGAATGCCCTTGCGGGCGTCGATCAGCAGGATCGCCAGATCGCAGTTCGCCGCCCCGGTCGCCATGTTGCGGGTATATTGCTCATGGCCGGGCGTGTCGGCGATGATGAAGGAGCGCTTGTCGGTCGAGAAATAGCGATAAGCGACGTCGATGGTGATGCCCTGCTGCTGCTCGGCCTCCAGGCCATCGATCAGCAGAGCGAGGTCGAGGTCGGCGCCGGTGGTGCCGAATTTGCGCGAGTCGCGTTCGAGGGTAACGAGCTGGTCGTCCGGCACCAGTCCGCGATCATAGAGAATGCGGCCGATCAGGGTGGATTTGCCGTCGTCGACCGAGCCGCAGGTGAGCAGCCGCAGGGTCGGAAGCTGCACGGTCGTTTCGCCGTCGCGCGCCGGGAAGGTCGTCATCGGATGTTTCATCAGAAATAACCCTCGCGCTTTTTCTTCTCCATCGAGCCGGATTCATCGGCGTCGATCAGCCGGCCCTGGCGCTCGGAAAGGTGGGACAGGCGCAATTCCTCGATAATGTCGTCCAGATTCTGGGCGCTGGATTCGATCGCCCCGGTCAGCGGATAGCAGCCGAGCGTGCGGAAGCGGGACATGATCATTTCCGGCATTTCGCCCGCGTGCAGCGGCAGGCGGTCGTCGTCGACCATGATCAGCACGCCGTCGCGCTTCACCAGGGGCCGCCTTTTCGCGAAATAAAGATCGACCACCGGGATGTTTTCGGCGGCGACATAGGTCCAGACATCCATCTCGGTCCAATTGGACAGAGGGAAGACGCGCATGGATTCGCCCGGCGCGATGCGGGTGTTGAACAGCCGTCGCAGTTCGGGGCGCTGGTTGCGCGGATCCCAGGCGTGGGCGGCATTGCGATGGGAGAAGAAGCGCTCCTTGGCGCGGCTTTTCTCCTCGTCGCGCCGGGCGCCGCCGATCGCGGCGTCGAATTGCCATTTGCCGAGCGCCTGGCGCAGGCCTTCGGTCTTCATCACCTGGGTATGGACCGAAGAGCCGCTGGCGATCGGCGAAATCCCGCGCGCGACGCCGTCCTGGTTGATATGGACGATCAGGTTCAGCCCGAGCCGCTCCGCGGTCTCGTCGCGGAACGCGATCATCTCCTTGAATTTCCATGTCGTATCGACATGCAGCAGGGGAAAGGGCGGCTTGGAGGGATAGAACGCCTTCAAGGCCAGATGCAGCATCACGCTCGAATCCTTGCCGATCGAATAGAGCATGACGGGATTTTGAAATTCGGCGGCGGTTTCTCGAAGAATATAGATCGACTCGGCTTCCAACTGACGCAAATGTTCCGAAATCGCCATGACGTCGCTTTCCATTTCACCCTGCCGCTCGCGAAGCCAGGCTTCGGGCCGGCGCCCAACCCCGGACAGCGGCGCCCAACGGGACAAAGCGGCAATGAGGCGCCCCGCCCAGGGCGGACGGAGCGCCGAGGTCCAGCCACTTAAAGCATAACAATCCCGGCCCCGTCTGCAACTTTTTGGCAGCGGCGGAAGACGCGCGGCCCCTCCGCGCAGCGAAGGAGCCCACGTCGGGCAAATCCGGATTTTGGAAAATGGTGGGCGCGACAGGGATCGAACCTGTGACCCCTACGATGTCAACGTAGTGCTCTCCCGCTGAGCTACGCGCCCGTCTCCGGCCAGGAACCTGTCCCAACCGGGTCGTCAAGGGTGGGGGGGTGTATATCGATTTGGTTCCGGCCGCGCAAGCCGGCGCCGGCAAAAAACTTTTCTCCTCACGCAGCGAGCAGGCGGGTCACCTCATTGACCAGATCGCGCAGGTGGAAAGGCTTTGACAGCACCTTGGCCTGGCGCGGCGCGTGATTGTCGGGATTGAGCGCCACTGCGGCGAATCCGGTGATGAACATCACCTTGATGTCAGGGTCGAGTTCGGTGGCGCGGCGGGCGAGTTCGATGCCGTCCATTTCGGGCATGACGATGTCGGTGAGCAGCAGTTCGAAAGGCTCTTCGCGCAGGCGGTTATAGGCTTCGAGGCCATTGTCGAAGGAAACGACCGCATAGCCGGCGTTCTGCAACGCCTTCACCAGAAAACGGCGCATGTCGTTGTCGTCTTCGGCCAAAAGGATCTTCACCGATGGTTCCGTGTGGTGGTGTTGGTTCATGTCGCCCTCATTCGCGCCCTTTCGATAAAGCCCCATCGTAGTAAATAACAGGTGAAATTTCATTAAAAGGCCGGGAAAGTTAACGGCCTCACCCGGCGCTTTCACGCTGGACAATCGCACGGCCCGGCATCATGCTTGCCAGTTCGTAAACGCCGCCGGCGCCTGGAGGGCCGGCCGATGAAAATGGAAGGCGAAATGGAGGTTTTTACGGCGGACGCGGAACGCGCCAGACCGGCCTGCGAGACGCTGGAGCCGGAGCGGCTCGCCTCGCCTCTGGTGTTCTCCTCTCCCCATTCCGGACGCGCCTATTCTGAAGATTTTCTCGCCGCCTCCGCGCTCGACCTGCAGATGCTGCGCAGTTCGGAAGACGTGGCGGTGGACGATCTTTTCGCCGTCGCGCCGCTCCTTGGCGCGCCCCTGCTGCGCGCCAATTTTCCGCGCGCTTTTCTCGACGTCAATCGGGAACCCTACGAGCTTGACTCAAAATTGTTCGTCGAGCCCCTGCCCGACTACGCCAACACACGCTCGCTGCGCGTCGCCAGCGGGCTCGGCACCATCGCGCGGGTCGTCTCCGAAGGCCGGCCGATCTATCGCGAGCGCATTCCGCTGGCCGAGGGCCTCGCCCGGATCGAGACCTGCTACAAGCCCTATCACGCGCAGCTCGAAGGCCTGATGAACCGCGCCGCCGAGAAATTCGGCGCAGCTTATCTGATCGACTGTCATTCCATGCCGTCGCGCATGCCGACCGGCAATTCGCGACGCCCTTACGAACCGGTCAACGCCGATTTCGTGATCGGCGACCGCCATGGCGCGAGCTGCGACCCCGCCTTTTCCCATCGCGTCCATGCCCTGCTCGCCGGCATGGGCTATCGCGTCGCCCGCAACAAGCCCTATGCCGGGGGCTTCATCACCACGAACTACGCCGCCCGCTCCCGCAACCGCCACGCGCTGCAGATCGAGATCAACCGCGCGCTCTATATAGACGAGGCGACGCTCCAGCCTTTGCCGCGCTATAAGGAGATCAAGGCCGATCTCTCGCGCCTGGTCGCGGAAATCGCCGGCGGCGTCGCGCCGGGATCGACCTGGCGCGCCGCCGCGGAATAATTTCGCGCCGGCGCCGGGATCGCGGGCAAAAAAAAGACCGCCAACGGGATCGTCAGCGGCCCAAGTCAGGGGAGGAAACGCCCAAAGCGGGCATCGACGGCGAAAAGGCGCCGCGACGCATTAAGTATGTGGTTGCAACGCACAAAACGCAAGGCGGTCCGAACGACTTTTCGGCGCCAAAAAAAACTCTCACGAAAGAACGGCCTTGCCCTCAGCCACACCGAAGAAAATAACATTTTGTTTTTCATTGAAGTTCCGCTTTGCGGCGTCGCGGACCGCCTTCGCGCGCCCTGTACTTTGGTCGGATAAGACTGGAGTCCGCGGACGGACTCGCTTTGCCTCCCGCTTCATGGCATGTCTCCAACCGAGCAACAGCCGGAACCAGGGAGCGGCAAGATGACGGCGGTGGATTTCCTGCCTTTCGTGGACCGACTGGCGCAGATTTCGGGCGAAGCGATCATGCCTTTCTTCCGCGCCGCCTTCGCGATGGAAGACAAATCCGGCGGCGGGGTGTTCGATCCGGTCACCGAGGCCGACCGCGCCGCCGAGGCCGCGATGCGCCGCCTGATCAAGGAATCCTTCCCCAATCATGGGGTGATCGGCGAGGAATTCGGCGCCTGGGGCGAAATGTCGGAATATGTCTGGGTGCTCGACCCGATCGATGGCACCAAGAGCTTCATTTCCGGCCTGCCGCTATGGGGCACGCTGATCGGCCTGCTGCATCAGGGTTCTCCCTGTTACGGCCTGATGCACCAGCCGTTCACGCGCGAAAAATTTTATGGCGACGGCGCGGAGGCGCATTGGAGCGGGCGCGGCGCGCGACACGGCGAAAATGCCACCCGCCGCCTGCTGACCCGCGCCTGCGCCGGCCTCGACCGCGCGACCCTGATGACGACCTCGCCCAAGCTCATTCCGGAAGCCTTGCGGCCACGCTACGAAGCGCTGGAGGCCAAGACGCGGCTCGTACGCTATGGCGGCGACTGCTACGCCTATTGCATGCTCGCCGCCGGCCATGTCGATCTCGTGGTGGAGGCCGGGCTCAACGCTTACGACATCGTCGCCCTGATTCCGATCGTGCGCGGCGCCGGAGGCGTGGTGACGACCTGGGACGGCGGCGATCCATCGAAAGGCGGCGCCATCGTCGCCGCCGGCGACCGGCGGACGCACGAACAGGCGCTGGAAGTTTTAAACGCCGACCTGTGATCCGCTTTCGACCGCCTGGCTGATTTCGTTTTGTGAGGCGGCATGCACAGCCGATTCTTTTGCATCTTGCGAGGCGGCTTCCGCCGCCAGGTTATTTGCATTTGATGAGGCGGCTTCCGCCGCCAGGTTGATTGCATTTGGAGAGGCGGCTTCCGCCGCCTCGTGCAGAAAACGCTCGCCGGGAATGAAGGCGTCGAAGGCCGCCCAGAATTTGGACCTGATTTCGGCGCGCTCCATCAGGATCTCGTGGCGGGCGTCGGACAAAACGAGGCAGGACGCGGTTTTCAGCCGCAGCGCGAACCGCTCGATCGCCGGCGTCGAGACCAGCCTTTCATCACCCGACGCCAGAAGCAGCGTCGGCGTGCGGATGCGCTCGACCTCATTGTCCAAGGTCAGCCGGTCCATCAGACCATAGGCGGCATGCGCCCAGCCGATGGTCGGATCGCCGATCCCAAGCGCGGGCGCCAGGCCGAGAAGCTGGGCGGCGCGGGCGAAACGGCGCTGGTCGCCGGTCAGGACATTCCCGGAGAAAGACTTTTGGAACAGGGTCCTGGCGCCGCCGCCGGGCACGAACAGACGCGAGAGCCCCAAAGCGTGGAAGGAGGCGGCAAGATGGCGCGCCGTCGTCGATCCGGGGAAGCCGTAAAGGTCGATCATCGGCGCCGTGCCGACGATCCGCTCGAACGGCGTCGCGCCGCCACGCGCCGCGCAAAAATCAAGGACCGCCGCCGCGCCCATCGAATGCGCGAGCACGAACCACGGCTTGGGGCAATCCGGCGTCAGAAGCTGGCGGATGAAGGCGTCGAGGTCGCGCCGGTAATCGGTCGAGCGGCGAACGTGACCCTTGGCGCGGTTGCGCAGCAGCCGCTGGGAGAGGCCCTGGCCGCGCCAGTCGAAGGTCGCGACGGCGAAGCCGCGCGCCAGCAATTCGCCGATCGTCTCGAAATATTTCTCGATGAACTCCGCCCGGCCCTGAACGAGCGCCACCGTGCCGCGCGGAAAACCTTCCGGCCGCCAATAGGCCGCCCGCAGCTCCACGCCGTCGCTCGCGCGCAGGCCGACGATATTGGCGCCGGGCGGACAGCGGTTGGCGGGCGTGTCGATCAGCTCCATGGCGCGCACTTTAGATCGGGAAAACCGCTTGGCGCAATTCGTAACCCGCAAAACCGTTCCGCAATGCCTTGAAAAACGCCGGGCGCGCTCCATCTCCTTGATAGCGCGGGCCGAATGCGGACGCGCTCCGGCGGGGGCGAGGCGCCTTCGCCGCATGTCGCTCAATGGAGGATATGCCATGCGTCAATTTGATCTCTCTCCGCTCTACCGTTCGACCATCGGTTTCGACCGGCTGTTCTCGCTGCTCGATCAGGCCGGCGCGCCGGAAAGCGCCGCCGTGTCCTATCCGCCTTACAATATCGAGCGCACAGGCGAAAACGCCTATCGGCTGACCGTTGCGGTGGCGGGCTTCGGCGAAAACGAACTCTCTATCGAATCGCGCCAGAACGCTTTGACCATCAAGGGCGAGAAAGAAGCGCGCAAGGAAGGCGAGACGCGCGAAATGCTCTATCAGGGCATCGCCGCGCGCGCCTTCGAGCGCCGTTTCCAACTCGCCGACCACGTTCTGGTCACCGGCGCCCGCCTCGAAAACGGCCTGTTGCATGTCGATCTCGTCCGCGAGATTCCGGAGGCCCAGCGGCCGCGCACCGTCCCGATCGGCCATGGCGCGCCGCGTCCGGTCGAGGCCGCGAAAGCGGAAGCCCCCAAGGCGGCCTGATCCTTCGATCCGCCGAATTGTCGGGCGCCCGTTCGGGCGCCCGTTTTTTTGCCCTCATTGCTGCGGCAGCGGCTCGACCTTGGGCGCCCCCCGAGGGCGCAACGGCCTGATCGGGCTCAAAGCGGCGTCGCCGGAATCGCTCCGCGACGGCGCGGACCGCGGCGCCGACGGCGGCAGGGGCCTTGCCTGGACCTCGGCGGGGCCGCCGTTTCCGGCGTCGGCCGGGCCCTCCGGCGCATGTTCGGGCGGCGGCAGCGGCCGCCCCGGAATGACGAAGTCGCTGTTGGGCCCAGGCGCGGCGCGGGGCTCCTCGCGGCGGGCAAGCACCGTCACATCCAATATTTCGCCGCTCGTCGCGTCGATCGTGAAACGCTTGCGGGCGCCCTCGGCGTCGCGGCCGATCGCCACGATATTGGGCCCGCGCAGCCGCGGACGGCCGATCATACGCGCGCCCTCGTCGGCGAGAACAGCCCTCACCTCGCCCGGAGTCAGGGGCCGCGGCGCCGGCTGCGGCGCCTCCTGCTGGCCGAAAAAGGGAAAGAACTGCGCGCGCGCCGGGAGGGCCGCGCCCGTCCACAAGACGGCGGCGAGCACAGCCGCGGCCCATTGAAACCTGCTCGGAACGGACGCGCGCGTCATGACCTTCTCCCGAATCCTTCAAATTGTCTATGCCACAAAGACGACGGCGCGGAAACCGAAGGCGCCCAGGCCGCGACGCCAATCGACGGCTTATTGCCTTGAAAACGCACAGAAAGGCCGAAAACTCGGCGCCACGCCCCTGATTGTGAAAAAACTTTTGCCAACAACGCCCCGCGCTTGGCCATGACGACTTGTGTGGCGAATGCTAATCTGGCAATGTCCCGCGCTGTTAAATAGGACAGCTTTACTGACCATTTAAGGCCTCGTATGGGCATGGTTCGACCGGCGCCCGCCTCGCGGCGGCGCCGGGACCGCGACAGGGCCATCCTGGGCGCGGCGGGTCCGAGACGGACGGATGATATGGCGCGGGACCGGCGCGACGCCGGCGCCGCCAACTGGCAGGATGGACGGGCATGAACGAATTGAGCAGGTCGAATCTTTCCCGGACCGCGTCCAGCCAAAAGAATTGTTCCGTCTCGTCCGGCGATTCCACAATGGAGCAGGGAATGCATTTCGCGACCGCCAACGGCCTGCCGCCGGCGCAGGGCCTTTACGACCCCCGCAACGAGCACGACGCCTGCGGCGTCGGTTTCGTCGCCAATATGCACAACGCCAAATCCCACGAGCTGGTGCGGATGGGCCTGCAGATCCTGCTCAATCTCGACCATCGCGGCGCGGTCGGCGCCGATCCCAAGGCCGGCGACGGCTGCGGCATGCTGCTGCAGATTCCGCATCGTTTCTTCAGCGAGGAGGCCGTCCGCCTCGGCTTCGCCTTGCCCGAGCCGGGACTTTACGCCGTGGGCGCCTTGTTCATGCCGCGCGACCCCGACGCCCGCAAGAAAATCGAGGACATTTTCGAGCGCGTCGTCGCCGAGAACGGCCAGAAGATCCTCGGCTGGCGCGACGTTCCGGTCGATCCGAGCGGCCTCGGCGAGACCGTCAAGCCGACCGAGCCTGTCCATCGCCAGATTTTCATCGGCCGCGGCGAATCGACCGCCGATCAGACGATCTTCGAGCGCAAGCTGTACCTGATCCGCAAGATGGTCTCCAATGCGGTTTACGGCCTTCGCGATCCTGGCATGGCGGGATGGTATCCGGCTTCACTGTCCTCGCGCACCATCGTTTACAAGGGCCTGCTGCTCGCCTCCCAGCTCGGCGACTATTTCGCCGATCTGCGCGATGAGCGGTTCGAGACCGCCGTCGCCCTCGTTCATCAGCGTTTCTCGACCAACACCTTCCCATCCTGGCAGCTCGCCCATCCCTATCGCATGGTCGCCCATAACGGCGAGATCAACACCCTGCGCGGCAACGTCAACTGGATGGCGGCGCGCCAGGCCTCGGTCGCCTCGCCCTTGTTCGGCGACGACATCTCCAAGCTGTGGCCGATCTCCTATGAGGGCCAGTCGGACACCGCCTGTTTCGACAATGCGCTCGAATTCCTGGTCCAGGGCGGCTATTCCATGGCCCACGCCATGATGATGCTGATTCCCGAAGCCTGGGCCGGCAATCCGCTCATGGATGAAGAGCGCCGCGCTTTTTACGAATATCACGCCGCGCTGATGGAGCCCTGGGACGGGCCGGCGGCGGTCGCTTTCACCGACGGCCGCCAGATCGGCGCGACGCTCGACCGCAACGGCCTGCGCCCGGCGCGCTATCTCGTCACCGAGGACGGCCTCGTCGTCATGGCCTCGGAAATGGGCGTGCTGCCGATCCCGGAAGAGAAGATCATCACCAAATGGCGCCTCCAGCCCGGCCGCATGCTGCTGGTCGACATGGAGCAGGGCCGGATCATTTCCGACGACGAGATCAAGTCGAGCCTCGCCTCCTCCCATCCCTATCGCGAATGGCTCAAGCGCACCCAGATCGTGCTCGAAGATCTGAAGCCCGTCGAGGTCCGCTCCTCGCGTTCCGACGTGTCGCTGCTCGACCGTCAGCAGGCTTTCGGCTACACCCAGGAGGATATCGCGATCCTGATGGCGCCCATGGCCGTGACCGGCCAGGAAGCGGTCGGGTCGATGGGCAACGACACGCCGATTTCGGCCATGTCGTCCAAGCCCAAGCTGCTTTACACTTATTTCAAGCAGAATTTCGCCCAGGTCACCAACCCGCCGATCGACCCGATCCGCGAGGAGCTGGTGATGAGCCTGGTGTCCTTCATCGGCCCGCGTCCGAATATCCTCGACCATGAGGGCACGGCGAAGAAGAAGAGGCTCGAGGTCCGCCAGCCGATCCTGACCAACGCCGATCTCGAAAAGATCCGCTCGATCGGCCATTTCGAGGATTCTTTCGACACCAAGACGCTCGACATCACCTATGCCGTCGAACTCGCCGCGCACGGCATGCAGTTCATGATCGAGCGCCTGTGCGACCGCGCCGAACAGGCCGTGACCGGCGGCTATAACATCATCGTTCTGTCCGACCGCATGGCCGGCCCCGACCGCATCCCGATCCCGGCTTTGCTCGCCACCGCCGCCGTGCACCACCATCTGATCCGCAAGGGCCTGCGCACTTCGGTCGGCCTGGTGATCGAAACCGGCGAGGCGCGCGAGGTGCATCATTTCGCTCTGCTCGCCGGCTATGGCGCGGAGGCCATCAATCCCTATCTCGCCTTCGAGACGCTGGCCGACATGGCCGACGAATTCCCGGCGGAAGTGGACGGCTACGAGGCGGTCAAGCGCTACATCAAGTCGGTGGACAAGGGCCTGCTCAAGGTCATGTCCAAGATGGGCATTTCGACCTACCAGTCCTATTGCGGCGCGCAGATCTTCGACGCCGTCGGCCTGTCGAAAGAGTTCGTCGACGCCTATTTCACCGGAACCGCGACCCAGATCGAAGGCGTCGGCCTCGACCAGATCGCGGCCGAGACGTTCGAACGCCACAAGCAGGCTTTCGGCGACGCGCCGGTCTATCGCAACGCGCTCGACGTCGGCGGCGACTATGCTTATCGCATTCGCGGCGAGGCCCATAACTGGTCGCCGGACACGGTCGCGCTGCTCCAGCACGCGGTGCGCGGCAATTCCCAGGACAAATACCGCGCCTTCGCCAAGCTGCTCAACGACCAGTCCGAGCAATTGCTGACGATCCGCGGCCTGTTCCGCATCAAGGACGCCGAGGAGGACGGCCGCAAGCCGGTTCCGCTCGACGAGGTCGAGCCGGCGACCGAGATCGTCAAGCGTTTCGCCACCGGCGCCATGTCCTTCGGCTCGATCTCGCGCGAGGCCCACACCACGCTCGCCGTGGCGATGAACCGCATCGGCGGCAAGTCGAACACCGGCGAGGGCGGCGAGGAGCCAGACCGCTTCAAGCCCTTGCCCAATGGCGATTCCATGCGCTCGGCGATCAAGCAGGTCGCCTCGGGCCGGTTCGGCGTGACCGCCGAATATCTGGTCAATTCCGACATGATCCAGATCAAGATGGCCCAGGGCGCGAAGCCCGGCGAGGGCGGCCAGCTCCCCGGCCACAAGGTGGATGCGGTCATCGCCAAGGTGCGCCATTCGACGCAGGGCGTGGGCCTGATCTCCCCGCCCCCGCACCACGACATCTATTCGATCGAAGACCTCGCCCAGCTGATCTACGATCTGAAGAACGTCAATCCGCGCGCCGCCATTTCGGTCAAGCTGGTGTCGGAAGTCGGCGTCGGCACGGTCGCGGCTGGCGTATCAAAGGGCCGCGCCGATCATGTGACCATTTCCGGCTATGAGGGCGGCACGGGCGCTTCGCCTTTGACCTCGATCCGCCACGCCGGCAGCCCGTGGGAGATCGGCCTCGCCGAGACCCACCAGACCCTGGTTCTGAACCGCCTGCGCTCGCGCATCGTCGTCCAGGTCGACGGCGGTTTGCGGACGGGCCGCGACGTCGTCGTCGGCGCCTTGCTCGGCGCCGATGAATTCGGCTTCGCCACCGCGCCCTTGATCGCCGCCGGCTGCATCATGATGCGCAAATGCCATCTCAACACCTGCCCGGTCGGCGTCGCCACCCAGGACCCGGTGCTGCGCAAGCGCTTCGTCGGCCAGCCCGAGCATGTCATCAATTATTTCTTCTTCGTCGCCGAGGAAGTCCGCGAATATATGGCCAAGCTCGGCTATCGCACGATGAACGAGATGACCGGCCAGATGCAGATGCTCGACCGCGATCGCGCGATCCAGCATTGGAAGGCGAATGGCCTCGACTTCGCCAAATTGTTCCGCAAGCCGGAGCCGCTCGACGGCCAGACCATTTACCGCTCGGAGTTCCAGAACCACAATCTCGACAAAGCGCTCGACAAGGAATTGATCGCGCGCTCGGTGGCGGCGCTCGACCGCGGCGCGCCGGTGCGCCTCGAAACCGACATCTGCAACGTCAACCGCTCGGTCGGCGCCATGCTGTCGGGAGAAGTCGCGCGCATCTATGGCTACGCCGGCCTGCCCGACGACACCATCCACATTCGCGCCAAGGGCACCGCGGGCCAGAGTTTCGGCGCCTGGCTCGCCCATGGCGTGACGTTGGAGCTTCAGGGCGAGGCCAACGATTATGTCGGCAAAGGCCTCTCCGGCGGCCGCATCGTGGTCTATCCGCCGCGCGAGGCCCAGCAGATCACGCCCGAGAATTCGATCATCGTCGGCAATACCGTGCTTTACGGCGCGATCTCCGGCGAGGTCTATTTCCGCGGCGTCGCGGGCGAACGCTTCGCCGTGCGCAACTCCGGCGCGATCGCGGTGGTGGAAGGCGTCGGCGACCACGGCTGCGAATATATGACCGGCGGCGTGGTCGTGGTGCTCGGACCGACCGGGCGCAATTTCGCCGCCGGCATGTCGGGCGGCATCGCCTATGTGCTCGACGAGACGGGCGACTTCCAGGCGCGCTGCAACATGGCCATGGTCGATCTGGAGCCGGTCGTCGAGGAGGAAGACCTCAACTGGCGTCTCAACAACCAGGGCGGCGACCTCGAAAGCCACGGCCGGGTCGACATCATGAGCGACATGTCGCGTTTCGACGCCGAGCGCCTGCGGCAGATCATCGCCAACCACCTCCAATACACAGGCTCCACCCGCGCCCGGGAAATTCTCGAATATTGGGACGCCTACAAGCCGAAATTCCGGAAGATCATGCCGGTCGAATACCGCCGCGCGCTCGCGGAGCTGATGACGCAAACCGAACAGCGGCAGGCCGCCGCCGCAGGGGAATGACGCCGGTTCTTGCAGAACCGGCCAGGAGCGAATGCGACCGCAGGGCGACGAAAGACGCCCGTCAAACGACGGGCTTTCGGCTGACGCGAAGGAAAGAGAAATGGGAAAGGTGACGGGATTTCTGGAGATCGACCGGCAGGACCGCAAATACAAGCCGGCCGCCGACCGCATCCGCCATTACCAGGAATTCGTGATTCCGCTGTCCGAGGAGGCGACGCGCGACCAGGCCGCGCGCTGCATGAATTGCGGCATCCCCTTCTGCCACAGCGGCTGCCCGGTCAACAACCAGATCCCCGACTGGAACGATCTGGTCTATCACAGCGACTGGGAGGCCGCCTCGCGCAACCTCCATTCGACCAATAATTTCCCGGAATTCACCGGCCGCGTCTGCCCCGCGCCCTGCGAGGCGGCCTGCACGCTCAATCTCGAGGAAATGCCGGTCACAATCAAGACGATCGAATGCGCCATCGTCGATCGCGCCTGGGAGAACGGCTGGCTGCGCCCGGAGCCCCCGTCCAAGAAGACCGGAAAGAAAGTCGCCGTCGTCGGCTCGGGCCCTGCGGGCCTCGCCGCCGCCCAGCAGCTGGCGCGCATCGGCCACGACGTCCACGTCTATGAAAAATTCGCCAAGGCCGGTGGCCTGCTGCGCTATGGCATCCCCGACTTCAAGATGGAGAAACATCTGATCGACCGCCGCGTCGCCCAGATGGAGGCCGAGGGCGTCACTTTCCATAATGGCGTTCATGTCGGCGTGGACCTGGCCGCGAAGGAGCTGGTCGACGGCCATGACGCGGTGATCCTCGCCGGCGGTTCGGAGAAGCCGCGCGACCTGCCCGTCCCCGGCCGCGATCTCGCCGGCGTGCATTTCGCCATGGAGTTCCTGCCCCAGCAGAACCGCCGCGTCGCGCGCGAGAACGCCGGGCCGGAGGAGCCCATCCTCGCCGCGGGCAAGCATGTCGTGGTCATCGGCGGCGGCGACACCGGCTCCGACTGCATCGGGACTTCGGTGCGCCAGGGCGCGCTGTCGGTCACTCAGCTCGAAATCATGCCCAAGCCCCCCGAACACGAAGAGAAGCTGACGACCTGGCCCTATTGGCCGCTGAAGCTGCGCACCTCCTCCTCGCATCAGGAAGGCGCCGAGCGCGATTTCGCGGTGATGACCAAGGCGGTCGTCGGCGACAAAGGCGCGGTCAAGGCGCTGAAATGCATCCGGGTCGACGCCAAGATGCAGGAAATCCCGGGCTCGGAATTCAATCTGCGCGCCGATCTGATCCTGCTCGCCATGGGCTTCGTCTCGCCCGTCCATGAAGGCATGCTCAAGGAGCTGGGCGTCGCGCTCGACGGACGCGGCAATGTGAGCGCCGACACCGTCGCCTACAAGACCAGCCTCGACAAGATTTTCGCCGCCGGCGACATGCGCCGCGGCCAATCCCTGGTGGTCTGGGCGATTCGCGAAGGCCGCCAGGCGGCGCGCGCGGTCGATCTCTTCCTGATGGGTTCGAGCAACCTGCCCCGCTGAACCCGAAACTTTCGCTTCCTGTCAGGCCGGCGCTTTTCGAGCGCCGGCCTTTTCTTTGCGCTCTGCTTTGCTCTGTCTTTTCCTGTGTTTTATGTCATCTTTTCCTGAATCCGGAATCAGCGCAGAAAATGACAGAATTTTACACCACGAGCGAAGTCGCGGCGCTGCTGCGGGTCAGGCCGCGCAAAATCTATGACATGGTCTCCGAGGGCGCGCTGCCGGTGCGCAAGGTCACCGGCAAGCTGCTGTTCCCGCGCAGGGAGATCGAGGACTGGCTCGGCAGCCGCGCCGCCCCGGCGGAGGATCAGGCCGCCGAACGGCGCGCGGAAAATGTCGCGGAGCCGCCGCTGATCGCCGCGGGCGGCCACGATCCGCTGCTCGAATGGGCCTTGCGCGAGTCGCAATCCGGCATCGCCGGCTTTTTCGACGGCGCGATGGATGGCTTGGCCCGGGCCGAAAGAGGCGGTTGCGCTTTCGCCGGCCTCCACATTCCCGAAGACGATGGCTGGAACACGGGCGCCGTCGCCGCGAAATTCGCGCAGGCGCCCTGGGTGACGATCGAATGGGCGCAGCGGCGGCGCGGTTTGATCATGCGCCGGGGGCTCACGACGCGGCCCGAAACCCTCAAGGCGACGCGCGGCTTACGCTTCCAGGCGCGTCAGGCGCTCGCCGGCAGCGAATTGGTGCTCGACCGTCTGCTCGCCGCCGAGGGGATGACGCGCGCCGATCTTCATATCGTGAACACGATCGAGCGTTCGGAATTCGATCTCGCCGGCGCGATCGCGCAAGGCCGCGCCGACGTCGGCCTCGGGCTGGAGGCCGGGGCGCGGCAATTCAATCTGGATTTCGCGCCGATGGTCGAGGAGCGGTTCGATCTTCTGGTCTGGCGCAAAGCCTTTTTCGACCCGCCGTTCCAAAAACTCGCGGCGCTCTGCGCCAGCGCGAAATTCGCGGAAAAGGCGAGGGAATTCGGCGGTTATGACGTCTCGAACCACGGCGCCGTCCATTTCAACGGCGCCAGGTGATCGAGGCGCCTTCCGTCACTCGACGGCGACGATAACCTCGGACGACTTGATGATCGCCTTGGCCGATTCGCCGACCTTCAGACCCATTTCCTCAACCGATTCATTGGTGATCGAGGCGGTGAAGATCAGGCCCTTCACGTCGATCAGGACATGGGAGGTGGTGACGCCCTTCTTGATCTCGACGATCTTGCCGTCAAACACGTTTCGCGCGGAAAGTTTCATTGTTTTATTCCTTCATGCCCGCGTCGTCCTTCGACGCGAGGGAGAAGCTAATGGCGAAGCTTTTCTCGCACAATATGTCGGAATCCTGCGTTTTTTCCCATGGCGGCAAAACGCCCCATTCCATGTCGTAAAATCGACAAAACCAGGCACGCGCCGCGGATTCCCTGGCCTTTTCGCAATGGCACAATCGTTGCTGACACCATTGACGAAACGGTTTCGGAGATCGCCATGATCACGCTCACCCCCAACGCCATTTACGCGGCCCGCACCATTCTCGAAACCGCTTCGTCGCCGGCGGACGGCCTGCGGATTCTGGTCGAGGCCGGCGGCTGCTCCGGCTTCACCTATAAGATGGACCTCGAAAACGAGACCCGCGACGGCGACAATGTGGTCGAGGCCGACGGCGTGAAATTCTTCATCGACGAGCTCTCGATCGGATTCGTCAAGGGAATGACGGTCGATTTTGTCTCTTCCCTGGAGAAATCCGGCTTCGTCTTCGAAAATCCCAACGCCACGACCCAGTGCGGCTGCGGCAAATCCTTCGCTTGAGGAGACGCGCCCATGGCCGTCGTCTATCTCGACAACAACGCCACCACGCGCGTCGACCGGCAAGTGGTCGAGGCCATGCTGCCATTTTTCACCGAATCCTTCGGGAATGCGTCCTCGACGCATGACTATGGCGCTGCCGTGGCCCCCGCGCTGAAGGAAGCGCGCAAGCAGGTCCAAGCCCTGCTCGGCGCCGAATTCGACCATGAAGTCGTCTTCACCTCCGGCGGCACCGAATCCGACACCACCGCGATTTTTTCCGCCATCGAAACCTCGTCCCAACGCAACGAAATCGTCACCAGCGCCGTCGAACATCCGGCGGTGCTCAATGTCTGCCAGAATCTCGAGCGCGCCGGCCGCGCCAAGGTCCATTACATCGGTGTCAGCCCCGACGGCGACCTCGATCTCGACGCTTTTGGCGCCGCCTTGTCCGACAAGACGGCGCTGGTCTCGATCATGTGGGCCAATAATGAGACGGGGAAGATTTTCCCGATCGTGGAACTGGCCAAGCTCGCCAAATCCGCCGGCGCCCTGTTCCATACCGACGCCGTCCAGGCCTTCGGCAAAGTCGATATGGCGCTGAAGGACATGGAAGTGGACCTTTTGTCGCTGTCCGCCCATAAAATCCACGGTCCCAAGGGCGTCGGCGCGCTTTATGCGCGCAAGGGCGTGAAGCTGAGCCCGCTGTTTCGCGGCGGCAAGCAGGAGCGCGGCCGGCGCGCCGGCACCGAGAACGTGCCGGGAATCGTCGGCCTGGGCGCGGCGGCCGAACGCGCCCGCCAGACGCTCGCCGAAGATCAGGCGCGCGTGAAAAGCCTGCGCGACAAGCTCGAAAGCGGCCTGCTCGCGGCGGTCCCGCTCACCCGCGTCAACGGCGGCGGCGCGAACCGCCTGCCCAACACCTGCAACATTGCCTTCGATTACGCCGACGGCGAGGCGGTCCTGCACAAGCTCGACCGCGCCGGCGTCGCGGCCTCGTCGGGTTCGGCCTGCGCCTCCGGCTCGATGGAGCCAAGCCATGTGCTGCGGGCGCTCGACATCCCGCCCTACGCCTTGCAGGGCGCAATCCGCTTTTCGCTGTCGCGCGAAACCACCGGGGAGGACATCGCCAAAGTCCTCGCGACCCTCCCCGAAATCGTCGCGAATGTGCGCGAGAAATCGCCGCTGTGGGCGGAAGTCCGCCCGCCGCAGGTCGCGTGAGGAAGAAATGTCCGGCGCCGTCTCCCATCGCATAGAGATCAACGACACGACCCTGCGCGACGGCGAACAGGCGCCGGGCGTGGTCTTCACTCTGCCGGAAAAGCTCGCCATCGCCCGCGAACTGGCGCTCGCCGGCGCGGACGAGATCGAGGCCGGCACCCCGGCAATGGGCGACGAGGAAGTCGAAGCGATCGCCGCCATCGCCAGCGAGATTCGCGGCCCGCGCGTCACCGCCTGGTGCCGGCTCAGCGAGGCCGATGTGGATGCGGCGCTGCGCGCGGGCGTCAGTCACGTCAATATTTCGGCGCCGATGTCGCGGCTCCAGATGCGGGTGAAACTCAAAAGCGAGCCCGACGAAGTCGCGGCGCGCGTGACGCGGGTCATCGGCTACGCCCGCGAAAAAGGCCTGGAAGTGGCGCTCGGCGGCGAGGATTCCTCGCGCGCCGACCTGCGCGACATCGGCCTGATCGCGGGCGCGGCGCAAAAGCTCGGCGTGTTCCGCTTCCGCTTCGCCGACACGCTCGGACTGCTCGACCCGTTCTCCACCTACGAATATATCCGCCAACTGCGCGAAGTGACCGATCTCGCGATCGAGTTCCACGGCCATAACGATCTCGGCCTCGCCACCGCCAACACGCTGGCGGCGATCCGCGCCGGCGCGAGCCATGCGAGCGTCACCGTGCTGGGCCTGGGCGAGCGCGCCGGCAACGCCCCGCTGGAGGAAATCGCCGTCGCTTTGCCGCGCACCGCCGACGCCCGCTCGGGCGTCGATCTAACCCGGCTGGAGCGGCTTGCCGGGATCGTCGCCCATGCTGCGAGGGATTCCATCCCACGTGCGAAGCCCATCGTCGGGGCCGATATTTTCACCCATGAATCGGGCATCCATGTCGCCGGTCTGTTGTCGGACGTGCGGACCTATCAGGGACTCGACCCGGTCCTGCTCGGGCGCCGCCACAAGGTGGTGATCGGCAAACATTCCGGCCTCGCGGCGATCAAGGCGGTGTGCGGGGCGGCGGGCCTCAATGTGGAAGGCCCGATCGGCGCCGCGGTTCTGGCGCGGGTGAAGGCAATCGCCAAGCTCACAAAATCGCTCGTGCCGGAGGCGCGCGTCCGCCAGCTGGCGCGCGAGGAATTGGCGCGGAACGAAATGAGCGAGACGGTCTGAGAGGGCAAATGAGCGCGGGTTTTTTTGTTGATTGGAACGGCGATTTGCGCAGCACCGACGATCCCGGCGGCGGCTACGCTTGCGAGGTGGACCTGCCCGCGCGCTATGTCGCGGTGATGTCCAAGACCGGCGCCCTGATCCACGAGGCGACGCTTTATAAAACACAAGCCGACATCGACAAGGCGGGCATCAAGGCCAAGCTCGTCCCCGGCTCCCATCCCTGGGGCAGCCCGAAGGAAGGGTTTTAGTCCTTGGTGCCGATGACCATTCTGGTTGACGAAAAGCCGCGTTGCGTGGTCCGTCCCAATGACATGAAAGGCCTGCAGCGCTTCCTGCGCAACGGCAAGTCCTGGCTGCTGGCGGAAAACCCCGACGGCAAGCTGACTTATCGCGAGGCCGACGAGGCGGAAAAGGCGATCTGGGCCAATGCGCGCGGCCTTCACCTCGCCTGGGGCGGCAATGAGGAGGATTATTTCGGCGCGCCGCTGTGACGCGCTTACCGCATCAAAACGCCGTCATTGCGAGCCATGGGACGCGCGTCGCGCGCCCGTTGAAAGAGCGCCCGGCGCACGCGCCGAGCTATGGCGAAGCAATCCACCGTCGTGCAGGACCGCAGAGCGGATTGCTTCGTTGCTGGTCGATAAAATCGCACGTTTGGCGCCCTCGGACGATGAGGCATTCGGCTCGAAGGAGCCCTTACCTGACGACCGAGAACGACGGCTTGGCGGGTAGCGTCCACTGACGTGGTGGAGATTTACTGAGGAGCCGGCGGGCGGAGCTCCGCATATTGCGGAGCCCGGCGGCGGGCTGGGGCGGTCACCGCATGACTATGACCCGTCTGGTCAGGATCACAATTCGGCTGTCGCCGCCGCCTTCTCGTCCCTGAAAGCGGAGCGCAAATGCGGCCGTGCCTGCCGCGCGCGAGACGAAGCCACGGCAGACGGGTTCGACCACATGAAGCGTTTCGGCACCACTGTCAGCCGCCGCTCGACCATCAATTATCTCGATGCGGTTGAGTTCGCCCGGAAGCCGGGATCAGCTTGACCCGAAGTCGACAGCACCGGGAGCAGGCCAGCTTTCATTTCGGTGGCAATCTGACGCTTGCCAGATCGGTTCCTACGACGACATGACCTGTATAGCCGCCATCTCGGGCGGCCTTTTCGTAGTCCTGCTCGGTCAGCGGTCCGCCTTGAATCTTCACGGTTCCTTGCATTGTCGCCCCGACAGGAGGCGCCAGATGGGTGAGCATGAGGTACTTGATCCCGTCTTTCTCAGCCATCGCCCCAAGGTCAGTGGCATTGCTCTGGCGGTAGTAAACCGAAGGCGGCGTGCTCGCGCCCCGCTCCGGCGACAGCACGGGATGAATCGTCGTATGAACGAGGATGTCGGCTCCCTTGGCCAGTTTTGCGACTTCATCCGACGTTGACGTCATGCGAGGCGGCGCCTGTACGTCGTTGGACGCATCTCCGCCGATCACAACACTGCCGGCCGGCGTGTCAACGCGGAACGCCGCGGAGCCCGGTATATGCGTCGTCCGGATTGCACTGACTTTCACGCCACCCGACGTCCAAACGACCTGGGGTTCGTCCTTGGGCTCGAACGTGCTGACCTTCAACCCTGCGACAGGCCCGGCCGGATCTATGAGACCTTTGGCCTCGGCGGCCCGGTAAGCGGTTTCGCCGGACTGGTCGTAGGCGTCGTCGATATGGGCCACGAATTTGCTGCAGCTCAAGTCGGGGCCGGACGACGACTTTGCATCCGCGGCGCAAACGACGTCGAGTTTCGGCGTTTTCGGCGAGCCGAAGATCCAGCGCATCTGAATGATGTCGGAAAAGCCTTCGGTGTGGTCGGAGTGGATGTGCGTGAAGAATACGGCGTTGAGCTGCGTGGCCTGGACGCCGACTTGCGACAATCGCATGAGCGTCCCGCGCCCGGCGTCAAACTGCATCAACACGGAATTGCAGTTGTTGGCGTCGTCGCCATACCGAACCAGCGTACCAGGGCCAGCCAGGCCGTTATAAGGCGGTGGACCGCTCGTGCCGGTCAATGTAACGATGAGGCAAGGCGCGGCTTGCGCGCTGGGGACGGCGACAATCGCCCCCGTGGTCACGAGCAAGGATGCGATCACGCACGATACTTTGACCATTATTTTTTCTCCCGGAGAAAGTCACGACTCCAATTTGTCAAAGTCCCATCGTTTCCGATTAGGCTCAGGGGCATGTTAAAAGAAGTCCCAATAACGGCGCCTGCGGCATGCATGGGCATTCGATGCGCCAAGAACCCGTTGTTGGCTGATAATGCTGCATTGCAAGTGATTGAGCCTTGATCTGACGCATGGAAGTTAATTCTCCCTGATGATGTAATCGCACTCAGCTCATGCGAATGGAGTCAACTTATGGAAATGAAGCAGGTCAGCGACAACTGCTTTGCGGTTCTGAACGAAAAGAACCGAGTTTGTGACGCCAATTCCGGGCTGATCAATCGGGGGGGCGGCGTTGTCATCGACACACAGTCGGACTTGCCGCATGCGCGTCGGATGATCGAGATGTTTGGTCGGGTCTGGCCGGCCATGCCCAAGCGCGTCATCAACACTCACGAGGACGCGGACCATGTTTGGGGCAATCAACTCTTCGATGGCGCCGAGATCATCGGCCACCGCTCGTTGCCGGAACAGATGAGAAAAGTTGCCGAGCCCAAGGAGAGTCAGAAGCTGCTTCATGGCGTCGGGCATCTGCTCACGCGGCTGGTGCTCAAGACGCTCCACCCCGGCATTGTCGCAGCGGGGCAGCAATTGCTGGAGGATTACAATTTCGACAATATTGAGCTGGTGCCGCCGACGACACTTTTCGACGCCCGCTATGAGCTGGACCTAAACGGCATTGAGGTCCACCTGATCCACGTGGGACCCTGCCATCAGCATGGCGATACAATCATCCATGTCCCAAAGGAACGTGTGTTGTTCGCGGGCGACGTTCTTTTTAATCAATGTACCCCCATGGGCTGGACCGGATCATACGAGAAGTGGTTCCAGTGCCTTGACCTGATCAAGCAGCTCAACCCGGATGTGATCGTTCCGGGCCACGGTCCGCTTTGCGGGCTCGAGGGCGTAACGGAAATGGAGGCTTATCTCCGATACGTCCGCGACGAGTCGAAAAAGTGTTTCGACGCGGGGCTGACGTCGCTTGACGCCGCGAAACAAATCGAGTTCGGCCCATATGGCTCGTGGCGCGCGCCGGCGCGCCTATACATGAACGTCGAGCGCGCCTACCGCGAGTTCCGCAAGGAACCACCGGACGCGCCTTGGGACACGGCGGGAACCTTTGACGCCATCTATGAGGTCGCGAAGGCAAAAGGCATCGAAGTCGAATATTGAGCCAAGCTCGACGCAACGAAGGAATCAACGATGAAACTGATCCGCTTCACCACCGCCAACGCGCCCAACCCCTGTTTCGGCGTGGTCATTCAGGAGCAAGCGGTCCCGTTCAACGTTCTGCAAAAGAAAGCGGGAAAGTCTTATCCCTATTTCACTGACAGCCGATCCTATCTTGCCAATCTTCCGGAAAGCGAGAGGGCGGCAAAGGACTTGTTAGCCTGGGGCGAACAGCATCCTGGAGACCTTGGCGATGGGGAAATTTTCCCTCTCGACGCCGTCCGCCTGCTGGAGCCTGTGGAAGTTGTCGCACTTTACGACTTCGGCCTGACGCCACGGCATCTCAAGAATTCGGCTGAAACGCTCACAAAATACGAAAAAGATAATCCCCAGACCGCGCCGTTGCTGCAGGCGTTCGCTAAATCCGTCCTTGCGCCGAAGCCCAAACCGGCTGCCGGACAGCCCGAGCCGCTCTCCTATTACAAGTGCAATATGAACTCGATTGTCGGCGACGGGGAAATCATTCCTTGGCCAGCTTATACGTCGCGATTGGACATCGAGCCCGAACTGGCCGTTGTTTATGGCAACGAAAAACAGCCGGTGGCAGGATTCTGCATTTTTAACGATGTCTCGGCCCGCGATGTTCAAGCACCGGAGTTTGTCGGCGGGTTCTGTTTGACCAAGGACATGGCGAAAGGCAACCAGCTCGGCCCCTATTTGGTGACGCCCGACGATGTCGGCGATCCCTACGACCAGGAGGTGACCGTTCTGGTGAACGGTCAGGTCAAATATCGGGGCTCGACATCCGAAATAAGCCACAAAGCAGAAAATGTTTTCGCGTGGCTGACGTTCATCGCGCCGCTCAAGTCCGGCTCCGTGATTGGCTTCGGCACCATCCCTGACTGTACGGGCCTCGATCATGATGACTTCATCGATCCCGGCGCCGAGATCCAGATCACTTTTGAGCGACTAGGGACGCTCCGCTGCCGTTTTGCCGAACCAGCAGGCAGACTTATGCCAAGCCGTTGGCCCGTGCGCGAGCCATTGAGGCAATACCAGAGCTAGGCGGGTTCTGACGATCGAAGAGCGCAGAGAAACAAGCCATGCAGGAAAAAATTTCTCGCTACGAAGATGGACTCGCCAGGATGCAAGCCATTTTTGGCCCGGGCGTCGTATCCGAATTGAGCCGTCTCGCCGAGACCAGTCCCGATGTTGCGCGTCGGCTCGTAGAATTTCCCTTCGCGGATATCTATGCCCGGCCTGTCCTGGATCTGAAGACCAGGGAAATGCTGACTGTCGCCGCCCTTACCGTGCTCGGCTACCCGCAGGGCGAGTTAAATCAACACATAAGAGGCGCGCTGAACGTCGGTTGCACGCGGGAAGAAATATTGGAAATCATCTTGCAAATGGCGGTTTACGCCGGTTTCCCCGCCGCTCTGGAGGCCGTCAAGACGGCGGCGTCGGTTTTTGCTGAGCAGCAATGACTTGAACGAATCCGCCCGGCTTTAGCCAGAGACCTGCCCTTCGCGCAACTTCAGCTTTCCGCCCATTGGAGGCGCGGCGGATTGGCTGGTGAATTTCGACTATGGGTCAAAACTGCTCATTCGGATATTGGCTGTTTTTAACCCGTTTTGCATCGATTGCGGGAGGAAGCCCGCTGTTGGATTTCGACCCTTAGCCCCGTCGCAATGACGCCGCTGCTCAGGCCGTGTTGCGCATCCAGTCGGCGAGTTTTTTGATATTGAACTCCAACTCGCGGCGCTCTCCGGTGTCGCCGAGCGTCTCGTCGAGCGCCTTGGTCATGCAGGCCATCCAGGCGTCGCGGGCGGCGTTGTCGATCGGGAAGGGCATGTGGCGCTGGCGCAGGCGCGGGTGGCCCTTTTCCGGCGAATAGAGCTTGGGGCCGCCGGTCCATTCGGTCAGATAGCGCTTAAAGACCTTCCGGATTTCGGTAAGATCGGGACCATGCATGGCGCGGATGGTTCTGGCTTCCGGCAGGCTGTCCATATTGTCGTAAAAGGCCTCGACCAGACGATCCACCGCGACTTCGCCGCCAATCCTGTCGAACATCGAAATTTCCACCGCCGTCTCGCTCAAATTCATTCCTCCATATTCGGCAGGAGGATCACCTCCGCCGGCGCGCCGGGACCCTGGGCCGCGACGAAATCGAGCGCGGAGACCAGGGACAGGCCGCCGTCGCTCTCCATCAGCACCACTGCGTCCGGCGGCAGCTTGGCCAAAGCCTCGATCAGCTGCGCGGCCGTCATGCCGGCGCGCCGTTGAATTCCAGAATTGTCGGCTCCTCGTCAAGCATGACGATCTCCGCGCGGCGCAAGGCGCCGGCCGCGTCATATTCATAGCGATGGCTCAGTTCGACATCGCCATAAACCATTTTCTCGAAGCGCAGCAGCAGCCCCGACGCGTCGTAATAGGCGCGGAAGAACGTGTTCCGGTTCGACAGGGCGTCCGGCTCGATCTCGTTGACGAGCTTCATCGGCAGTTTCACGCCCGAGGTGGCGAGGAAATAGCGGCAGTTGTTTTCGTTTTCGCTCATGTTCAACCCGGATGGATCATGATTTCCATCGTCTCGTCCATGTCGTCGTCATGGCGCAAAGGCGGCTCCTCCTCGACCAGAGTCACGCCCCGTATGCAGACATCGCCGTCCAGGGCTTCGACATCGACCTTGTCGAGGAAGGCGCCTTCGCAGGCGCCCGAACTGCATTGGCCAGTCTCTATGGCGAAAGTGGCGCCGTGACGGCCGCATTTGATCTGCGCGCCGGCCTCGTCGAGAAAGGCGCCGGAGCCGATGTTGAGCCATACGCCCTCATGGGGGCAGGAATTGCGGTAGGAGAAGAACTGCCCGGCCTTGTCGCGCGCGACGACGATGCGAAAGGGCTTTGCGCCGCCCGCGCCGTCGGCTTCGGCGAGGTCGAACGCCCTGGCCGATCCCGGCGCGATCTCGTCCATCGCGCAGATCACGAAAACCTCGTCAGACCCCTGCCCTTCCATCGCCTCCCCCGGACCCTGTGGAATGCGGCAATTTTTGCATGAAACATGCCATCGCGCTTTTTTGGAGCGCCCGGAAGGAAAACCTTGGCGATGAACATGAAGCTTTACATGACCCCTGGATCCTGCTCGACGGCGATTCATATCATCCTCGAAGAGCTGGAAGAGATTTTCGAGGCCCATATCGTCAATCTGCCGGCCGGCGACCAGTTCAAGCCCGACTATCTCGCGATCAATCCCAAGGCCAATATCCCGGCGCTGGCGCGGCCCGACGGCACCGTCCTCACCGAGGTTCCGGCCATAGCCTTCTGGCTCGGAAAGGCGCGCGGGCGCGGAAAATTATGGCCCAAGGACATTGAGAACGAGACCCGCGCGCTGGAATTGATGACCTTCGTCGCCGGTTCAATCCACGGCCACGGCTTCGCCCGCTTTTTCGCGCCGGGCAATTTCTGCCCGGATTCGGCGTTTCACCAGTCTGTCAAGGCGCAGGGGCGGGCCTTGGTCGAAAAGACCTTTTCCATCGTCGACAAGGCGCTGGAAGGCCGGACCTGGGTCGCGGGCGATTTTTCCGTCGCCGACGCCGTGCTGTTCTATGTCGAATTCTGGGCCGACAAGGTGGAGATCGCGCTGCCTGCCAATCTTTTGCGCCATTATCGCGCCATGCTCGACCGTCCCGCCGTGTCGGGCGTCTTGCGCGAGGAAGGCTATCGGCCGGAAAAGCTGGGCCAAAGGGTCGAAATGTGACAGACCATTGTCGCAACAGCGACAGCGAACCACTTACACTCTATGGAGCGGGAAGCGCATTTCTTGCATCGCGCGGCGGAGCGGATCGAAAGGGCCTGGAATGACTATTGACGAAATCCTCGAAAATTTCGAATTCCTCGACGACTGGGACGATCGCTATCGCTATCTGATCGAGCTTGGCCGGACTTTGGAGCCCCTATCGGAAGAAGCGCATAATGACGCCAACAAGGTGCGCGGCTGCGCCAGCCAGGTGTGGCTGCAAACCAAGGTCGAGCCGGGCCCGGACGGCGAGCCGGTGCTGCATTTTCTCGGCGACAGCGACGCCCATATCGTGCGCGGCCTCGTCGCTTTGACCCTCACCTTTTTCTCCGGCCACACCGCCAGGGACATCATCGCCGCCGACGCCCAGGCTTTATTCAAGAGCCTCGGCTTCGAACAGCACCTGACTCCGCAGCGCTCGAACGGCCTGCGCTCGATGGTCGAGCGCATCAAGAAGGACGCGGCGCAGGCGCTGGCCGCGGTTTAGGCCGCGCGGCGGCGCCAGAGCGCGGGAACGGGCGCCTTTTCCCCAACTTTCGTGGCGGCCGCGCTTGATTCGGCGCAGCTTCTGGCGCCTTGTTCCGTGGAGAACAGGAGCGCCATCGCCCGCAGATGAAATTCGACAAGCTGCGCCTGACAGGCTTCAAAAGCTTCGTGGAGCCGACCGATTTCGTCATCCAGCCCGGCCTCACCGGCGTCGTGGGGCCGAACGGCTGCGGCAAGTCCAATCTCGTCGAGGCCATGCGCTGGGTCATGGGCGAGAATTCCTATAAGCAGATGCGGGCGTCGGGGATGGACGACGTCATCTTTTCCGGCGCCGGCTCGCGACCGTCGCGCAATCACGCCGAAGTCGTGCTGGTGCTCGACAACAGGGCGCGCTCCGCGCCCGCCATGTTCAACGATTCCGACATTCTCGAAATCACCCGCCGCATCGAGCGCGAGCAGGGCTCGACCTATCGCGTCAACGGCCGCGAGGCGCGCGCCCGCGACGTGCAATTGCTGTTCGCCGACGCCTCCTCCGGCGCGCGCTCGCCGGCGATGGTGCGCCAGGGCCAGATCGGCGAGATCATCGCCGCCAAGCCCCAGGCCCGCCGCCGCATATTGGAAGAAGCCGCCGGCATCGGCGGCCTGCATTCGCGCCGCCACGAGGCCGAATTGCGCCTCAAGGGGGCCGAGGAAAATCTCGTGCGGCTGGAGGACGTGCTGGGCCAGATCGGCACGCAGGCGGAATCCTTGCGCCGGCAGGCGCGCCAGGCCGCGCGTTATCGGGCTCTGGCCGCCGAAATCCGCCGCCATGAAGCGTTGATCGCCCTGATCGCTTTCCGCGAGGCGGCGGTTGAGGCCGAACAGGCGCAACACGCTTTCGAAACCAATGTGGTCGATGTGGCCGAGCGCACCCGGCAACAGGCCGAGGCCGCCCGCCTGCAGGCGCTCGCCGCCCATCGCATGCCTTTCCTGCGCGACGCCGAAGCCGAGGCCGCTGCCGCCTTGCAACGCCTGATCCGCGCCCGCGAAGCGCTCGACGGCGAGGAAAAGCGCGCCGCCGAGCGCAAGGCCGAGATGGAGCGCCGAATCTCGCAAGCGGCCGCCGATCTCGCGCGCGAGCGCGCCCATTACGAGGACGCCGCCGCCACCCTGGCCCGGCTTGACGCCGAGGAAGACGAACTGGCCGGCGCCGGCGAAACCGAGGCCGATCTGGTCGAGGACGCGCGGCTGCGCTGCGAGGCCGCGGAAGAAGCCTTGCGCGCCTCCGAAGAAGCGCTCGAAATCGCCCAGAACGCCTTCGCCAATGCCGAAGCCCAGCGCAACGCCCTTGCCGAGGCCGCCCGCCGCGAAGAACAGGCCTTGATGCGCTTCGAGGCCGAATTTTCGCGCGCCGAGGAAGAGATCGCCGCCCTGCGCGCGTCGGCGGAAAGCGACCTCGAACTTTCCCAGGCCCTGGCCGAGGCCGAACGCCTGATGGATGCGGCGGCGCAAGCCGAGGAAGAGGCGCTCGAAGCCGAATCGGCGCTCGCGCTCGCCCGCGACGAGGAAATATTTCTGCGCGGACCGCTCAACGAGGCGGAAAAACAGGCGCAAAAGCTCGAAGCCGAAGTCGGCGCGCTCGCCAAACTGCTGAAGACCGGGGCGAGCGCCGGCTGGCCCGCGGTGCTGGAGCGCATCGCGGTCGCCCGCGGCTATGAGGCGGCTTTGGGGGCCGCCCTCGGCGACGATCTCGACGCCTCGGACGACGACGGCGCCCCGACCCATTGGGCGCTGACGCAAAGCAGCGGCGATCCGACCCTGCCCGCCGGCTGCAAGCCTCTGACCGAATGGGTCGACGCGCCGCCCGCGCTCTACCGCCGCCTCGCCCAGATCGGACTCGTTTCGCGCGAGACCGGCCCGAGCCTGCGCCAGCATCTCAAGATTGGCCAGCGCCTCGTCTCGATCGAGGGCGATCTGTGGCGCTGGGACGGTTTTACCCAGGCCGCCGAGGCGCCGACGCCGGCGGCGCGGCGCCTGGCGGAAAAGAACCGGCTGGAAGAACTGCGCATCGAGGCGGCCCAGGCGCGGGAGGCGGTGGAAGAGGCTCAAGCGCGGATGGAGGCGGCGCGAACCGCCGTCACTGAAGCCGCCGAGGCCGACCAGCGCGCCCGGCAAGCAACGCGCATGACCCAGAAAGCTCTGGCGGAAGCGCGCGAATCGGCCAATGCCGCCGAGCGCCGTCAGGCGCAGTTTCTATCGCGCCTCGCCAATCTCGAAGACGCCCGCGAGCGCGCGCGAGAATTGCGCGACGAGGCCCGCGAGCGGCTGATCGAAGCGCGCGAGGCGCTCGACAATGTCGCCGAGCCGGCGACCCTGCTCGGCGAGCGCGATTCGGCGCGGGCCGCCAACGCCCTCGACCGCGCCGAAGCGGCCGAAGCCCGCGCCGCGCTTCAGGCCTTTTCGCGCGAGGCGGAAACCCGGCTGCGCCGCCGGGAGGCCATCGCCCGCGAGAAGAAAAGCTGGCTCGACCGCCGCGCGCGTTCGCAATTCCAGACCGAAGAAATCGAATTCCGTCTGACGGAAGCGCAGGAGGAACTGGCGACGCTCGAAGACGCGCCGGACGAATTCCTTCTCCAGCGTCGTTCGCTCGCCCAGAAGATCGAGGAGGCGGAGGCCGCCCGGAACGAAGCCGCCGACGCCCGCGCCGAGGGCGAAAACGCGCTCGCCGAGACCGACCGCGCCGCCCGCGCCGCGCTCGACGCAATGAGCGCGGCGCGCGAAATTCGCGCCCGGCTCGAAGCCCAGGCCGAGGCCGCGAAGACGCGGCTTCAGGTTCTCGTGCGCGACATCGCCGACCAGATGAATTGCGCGCCGCAGGGCCTGGCGGCGCTGGCCGGACTTGGCGAGGACGCCGAGCCGCCGCCGATGGACGGCGTCGGCGCCCGGCTCGCCAATCTGAAGCAGGACCGCGAGCGGCTTGGCGGCGTCAATCTGCGCGCCGAGGACGAGCTGGCCGCGATCGAGGCCGAACAGGGCAAGCTCATCGCCGAGCGCGACGACCTCGCCGAGGCGATCCGCAAATTGCGCGCGGCCATTGGCGCCCTGAACAAGGAAGGCCGCGAGCGTCTGCTCGACGCCTTCGCCAAGGTGGACGCCCATTTCCGCGAATTGTTCTCGGTTCTGTTCGGCGGCGGCTCGGCCGAACTGCAATTGGTCGAATCCGACGATCCGCTCGAAGCCGGCCTCGAAATCCTGGCCAAGCCCCCGGGCAAGAAACCCGCGACCATGACCCTGCTCTCCGGCGGCGAACAGGCGCTCACCGCCATGTCGCTGATTTTCGCGGTGTTCCTGACCAATCCGGCGCCGATCTGCGTGCTCGACGAAGTGGACGCGCCGCTCGACGACGCCAATGTCGAGCGTTTCTGCGACCTGTTGGATGACATGCGCCAAAAAACCGACACCCGCTTTGTCACCATTACGCATAACCCCATCACCATGGCGCGGATGGACCGCCTGTTCGGCGTGACGCAAGCCGAACGCGGCGTGTCGCAACTGGTGTCGGTGGAGCTGGAGCAAGCGGAACAGCTGCTGGAAGCGAGCTGAAAGGCGTGATCCGCGACCTCGACGCCCTGCGCACTTTCGTCGCCATCGCCACGCTGGGCAATTTCGCGCGGGCGTCGGACAAATTGTCGATCTCGCGCGCCATGGCGAGCAAGCGCGTCGCCGATCTCGAAGCCGAACTCGGCGTCAAGCTGATCAATCGCACCACCCGCGCCATGAGCCTCACCGAGGCCGGACGCAAATTATTTTCGGCCGCCGAAACCATGTTCGGCCTCCTGGAGAGCGTCGAGGAGGAGATTCATTCGGCGACGGCGGTTCCGCGCGGGCTGTTGCGCGTCAATGCGCCGATGTCCTTCGGAATCCGCTGCCTCAGCCCGATCATCGACGCTTTTTTGCAAGAGAACGAGCAGGTCAGCGTCCAACTCACGCTCGACGACCGGGTGGTCGATATTGTCGAGGAAGGCTATGACGTCGCCATCCGCATCCGCAATCTCGGCGATTCAAGCCTCACGGCGCGGCGCCTCGCGCCAACGCGCATGGCGGTCTGCGCCGCGCCGGCCTATCTCGAACGTCATGGCAAGCCTGAGCGCCCGCAGGACCTGATCGGCCACGACTGCCTCGTCTACGATTATCTCGCGCGGCAAAATATCTGGAACTTTTCGCGCGAGGGCGAAAGCGCCGACATCAGGGTGAGCGGCCGGCTGCACAGCAATAATGGCGACGTCCTGGTCCAGGCGGCGGTGGATGGAATCGGCATCATGCTGGCGCCGACCTTCATCGCCTATCAGGCCCTGCGCTCGGGCGCGCTGCTGCCGATTCTGCCCGAATGGCGCGCGGGCGAGCCTTCGCTCTATGCGGTCATGCCGCCGGGGCGGGTCGATGTGCTCAAGGTGCGCCGCTTTGTCGAACATCTCGCCAAGGCGATCGGCAAGGTGCCTTTTTGGGACAAGGATTTGCCGCTCGCGCCCGCATGAAGCTCTTACCGGCGTCAGCGGCGTGGCGCGCAGCGGACGCGAATGGGCTAAAATCCGGGGTGTTGTATGATCCCGGGCGGTATGAACCGCGCCAACTCGGCCTCCGACATATCGCTTGAATAGCGCGCCCGAATGACTTCATACTTCGCCTGATCGGCCTCGTTCCAACGCATCTCGAATCTCCCAAAGTTGTTGCAAACCAAAGGAGTCAAGGGCCGCGAGGCCCCTCAACCAATTTCAGGTCAGGCTCTTACTGCGCGTCATTGCGACTGGGGAATCCGCCATGCAGCACAATGATCTTTCCCGGCATCTCGCGCTGTGGCGCGATGGCGTTCAGAACGAACTGACGTTCTGGGACAACTGGTTTGCTACAAAAGGCGACCAATGGCCCGATGACTTCCGGTCCCGCCTTGATCCAACGAGAGAAATCCATACCGATCTGATGGCTGGCTTAACAGGCACGCGCGTGCTTGATGTCGGCGCCGGGCCGATGACGAAGCTCGGTTCATGTTACCAGGGCAGACGACTTGATCTTGTAGCATGTGACCCGTTGGCGCCGTTCTATGATAAAATCGCCGCACGCTATGGCGTTACGCGGCCCGTGCCTACGCAGTTCGGATTTGCCGAATACCTTTCCGCGTTCTTTCCGCCGGACTCGTTCGATCTTGTTCATTGCAGCAACGCGCTTGACCATTCCTTTGATCCGGTCCGCAGCATCGAGGAGATGCTGATCGTGGCAAAGCCGGGTGGCCGCATCCTGCTTTCGCACGTCAGGAACGAGGGCGAGTCAGGCAATTATGAGGGGTTGCACCAATGGAACTTCGACGCAGATGGAGAGGACTTCGTGATCTGGAACCGCTCGATCCGCGTTAACGCCAGCCAGCAGTTTGCGTCCTATGCCAACTTCAGCGTTGACACGTCCGGCGCGCGCTGGATGACAGTCCGGATCGGCAAAAAGCGCGCCCCTCCGATGACGCCAATTGTGGAGCGGCTACGGGAGTTGCTGGGCGCAATGGTTCTGGCGTCCGCTTCTATGGAATAGTTGCGCTCGCACTCGGTGGCGTCGCCTGCGCCGTCTGCGGATTGGCGCCGGCGTCCAGGGCGGCAGACGTGCACCCGTCAGGAGTACTCCTCGATAATCACAAAGCCACAGCGCACGTTACGAACAACTGAAGATGGGGCAACGTAAGACCGTCACGGGCCTCATCAATAAAGTCTACTTCGAGCCGGAAACAGACCATTTAGCGATGCTCGCTTTCCGCCGCAGGGAGGTCTTCAACGCGTCTGACTGTAGGTCGGATTGGGGTCGGAACCGGAGATTCAAACCGGGACGGGATCGACGCGCCGCCGCGTCGGCGCCAAAAGGTCGATCGCCGGGCCCTTGGGGATGATGCCGGTCGGATTGATGGTGCGGTGGCTCCCGTAATAATGGGTCTTGATCTGGTCGAGCCGCACCGTCTCGGCGATCCCCGGCGCCTGATAGAGGGCGCGGGTGAAATCCCATAATTCGGGATAATCGGCGATGCGCTGGCGGTTGCATTTGAAATGGCCGACATAGACCGCGTCGAAGCGGATCAAAGTGGTGAACAGCCGCCAGTCGGCCTCGGTCGGATGCTCGCCGGCCAGAAAGGCGCGGCCGTTCAGGCGCAGCTCCAGCGCGTCGAGCGCGGCGAAAAGCGCGTCGAAGGCTTCGTCATAGGCCGCCTGGCTGGTGGCGAAGCCTGCGCGATAGACGCCATTGTTGATCGCCGGATAGATCATGTCGTTGAGCGCGTCGATTTCCGCCGCGAGTTCCGGCGGGCGCAGCAGCGGCCCGCGCGCGCCCGGCCAGGCGTCGAACATGCGGATGATCTCGGCGGATTCGTTGTTGACGATGGTTTTCCGCTCACGGTCCCACAAAACCGGCACGGTCACCCGGCCGGTATAGGCGGCCTCGGCTTTGGCATAGACCTCCCAGAGGAAGCGCGCGCCATTGACCGGGTCGGCGCCCTGGGCAAAAGTCCAGCCGTGCTCGAGCATCAGCGGCTCGACAAAGGAGACGCTGATCGCGTCTTCGAGGCCCTTGAGCTTGCGGGTGATCAGGGTCCGATGCGCCCAGGGACAAGCCCAGGACACGTAGAGATGATAGCGTCCGGCCTGGGGCGCGAACGGCCCCTCCGCCGAAATCCGGCCATGGAATTGAGTCGCCGGACGCTGGAAGGCGCCGCCGGTCGCGGCGGTGTCATACCAGATGTCGCGCCAGACGCCTTCGACCATCATGCCCATGGGAGCCTCCTTTTCCGGCGGCGGTCAGGCCGCCGCCTTCATGGTTTCGACCGTCTCTTCAATGTCTTTCGTGGCCGCCGCCACCGCGGTCTCCATCGCTTGCGGTCCCATGGCCAGACGTTCGGCGCGGATGAAGGTTACGTCGGTAATGCCCATGAACCACAGAAGGGTGCGCAGATGCGGTTCCTGCGAATCCATCGCCTTGGCCGGGCCGTCGGAGAAGAAGCCGCCACGGCTCAGAATGACGATGGCGCGCTTGCCGGTCAAAAGGCCTTTGGGTCCGCCTTCGCCATATTTGAACGTGACGCCGGGGTGAAGAACATAGTCGAACCAGGCCTTCAGTGACGAGGCGATTCCGAAATTATACATGGGCGCGCCGATGACCAGGATGTCGGCGGCCTTAAGTTCGTCCACCAGTTCCGTCGACAAGGCGCGGGCCGCGATCTGATCCTCGGTGATCGCGTCGCCGCGAATGCCCGAAATGGCGGCGCCGTCGAGATGCGGAATGGGCGTGGCGGCGAGATCGCGCGTGACGACGCGGCTGCCCGGTTCGCCCTGCGCGAGGCTCGCGACCGTCTGATCGACCAGCTTGCTGGAGATGGCGTTTTCGCGGGAAAGGCTGCTGTGAATGGCGAGAATGCTGGACATTGGAATTCTCCCGAATGACGTTGACGGGAGAAGGCTAGGCCCTTCGGACGGAAGAGATAATCGGCGAATTTCTGACATGACTGTTTTATCTTAGAAGACAATCGTGGGGCAAATTTGTTCAATAATAAGAAACAGTGTTGCCTGTTTTTGCTAAATTGTTTTCCCACGGCGACAGGGCGATGTTTCGGTTCAGCGGACGAGGACGTCCGACGCCAAACCGGAGAAACCCCATGTCGCTCGCTTTTTCCTCAGCTTCGTCTTCCCGCCGCGTGATCCCGGCGGTCGCCCCGATCACCCAGGCGCTTTCGCCCTTCGCCGAACCGATGGTTCGCGTGACGGCGGGCCTGCTTCTCATGCCGCATGGCGCGCAAAAACTGTTCGGCCTGTTCGGCGGCTATGGGCTGGAGGCGACCGGCCAGTTCTTCGCGACCAAGCTCGGCCTGCCGCCCTCGCTTGCCCTCGTCGCCGGTGGAATTGAATTCTTCGGCGGGCTGTTCCTCGCCCTCGGTCTGCTGACGCGGCCGGTCGCGGCGCTCGTCGTCGGCCTGATGAGCGTGGCGGTTCTCGCCGTCCACCTCGGCAACGGCTTCTTCTGGACCAGCGGCGGCTTCGAATATCCCCTGCTGTGGGGGATCGTGGCCCTCAGCTTCGTCATTCGCGGCGCCGGCGCGTTTTCGCTCGACGCCCTCATCGGCCGGGAATTCTGACCGGCCCCAACTCAGGAGATCATCATGGCTTTGACATTGAGACGGTCGGCTGACCGGGGTCACGCCGATTTCGGATGGCTCGACAGCCGCCACACTTTCTCGTTCGGCGAATATTTCGACCCGCGCCACATGGGCTTCGGCCCGCTGCGCGTCATCAACGACGACCGCGTGGCGCCGGGAGCGGGCTTTCCGACTCACCCGCACCGGGACATGGAAATCATCTCCTATGTGCTGGAAGGCGGGCTCGAACATAAGGACACGCTGGGGACGACTTCGGTCATCCGCCCAGGCGACGTCCAGCGCATGTCGGCGGGGACGGGCGTTCGTCACAGCGAATATAATGCGTCCGACGTCGAGCCGGTCCATTTCCTGCAAATTTGGATCATTCCGGAGCGGGAGGGCCTGAAGCCCGGCTATGAGCAGAAGAGCTTCGCGGACGCCGAAAAGCGCGATCGCCTGCGCCTCGTCGCCTCGCGCGACGGACGCGACGGCTCGCTGACCGTCCATCGCGACGTCGATCTCTTTGTGACGCGGCTCTCGGCCGGCAAAGCCGTCACCCATGAGATCGCCGCCGGGCGCGGCGCCTGGGTCCATGCGGCGCGCGGATCGCTCACGCTCAACGGCGAGGCGATTGCGGCCGGAGACGGCGTCTCGCTCGTCGGACCGGCGACGCTGACTCTGCGCGCGGAAGAGGAATCCGAGGCCCTCCTGTTCGATATGGCCCCGACCAATCCCGCGGCGCAATAGGCCTCGCAAATCATGGCGGGCGCGTTCCGGCGCGCCCGCGCAACTCATCGGGCTTCGTTCAGCCGCGATTCGATGCGCCGGTCGGGAATGAGCCAGATCGCCGCGACGGCGACATAGAACAGGCAGCCGATCCAGGGGTGCAAACAGGCGCCGGCTATCCCAAGCACATAGAGCACGTTCGACGTCCAGCCCTTGACGTCGCGGCCGATCGCGGCGTGCAGCAGCGTCCTGCCGTCCTGCGCCCGCAGCAGCGTCATGACCAGAATCGAATAGGCGACCGCGGCGCCGAGCAGCACGATTCCATATAGCGCCACCGGATCGCGCGCGAACTCCGTGTCGCTGGCCCAGGCGGTGACGAAAGGCAGGAGCGACAGCCAGAACAAAAGATGGATATTGGCCCAGAGCGTCGCGCCATTCACCTTTTCGACCAGGAGGAAGAGGTGGTGATGGTTGTTCCAGTAGATGCCGATATAGACGAAGCTCAGCACATAGGCGAGAAATGTTGGCCACAGCGGCCAGAGATCGACGAAATTCCCGCCGTGCGGCGCCTTCAGCTCGAGCACCATGATGGTGATGATGATCGCGAGCACGCCATCGGAAAAAGCCTTCAGCCGTTCGCTCGTCACATCGCCCTCCCGCGCCACGCCGCCATTACCCTAAAGCATCGGGCCGAAGGAACAAAACGACACGGCGCCGAGAAAGCTTGCGGCGGCCGCGCGCATTTCGTCCATACTCTTTATTTTTCAATATGATACACCTGTCATAGAAAAGCCGCGCTTGTCTTGACAGGGGGCGGGAGCCTCAATATGGTGCGCGCGGTTCAAAAAGGGCGGGATGGCTCCATCCCTTCAGTCCGGTTCCGCATCGGGCATCGTCCGTACGACCTCCAGCATGCAGCGGCGGCCGCGATGAAAGAGCGGCGCCCGCCCCAAGCCGCGCCCGCGGGCGCCATGGTTCGCGAAAACCATGACTTTGGGGAAAGGCGATGGGAGACAGTCCGGAAGACCCAGATGACTTGAAGGCGCGGCTCGCCAGGCTGGCGACCGACCTTCAGGCTCGACGCGACTCCATACGCGAGGAGGAGCGCAAGGCGGAAGCGGCTTCGTCCGACAAAGGCCTTGGGCAGGCGATGAGCCTTGGCTTTCGCGTGCTGTCGGAAGTCGTGGGCGGAGTCGCGGTCGGGGCCGTGCTGGGCTGGCAGTTCGACGCCTGGCTCGGCACAAGTCCGGCGCTGCTGATCCTGTTCGTGGGATTGGGCGTCGCCGCAGGATTCTGGAATGTCTATCGCCTCGCGGCCGGGCCGACGAGGCGGCGCGACCGCTAAGGCGCCGCGCGATCATTGAGGATGGCGGGGCATCCCGCGGAAAATGAAGGGTAGATCATGTCGGAAGCGGCGTCCGTGATGGATCCGATCCATCAGTTCCATATCAAAGTCCTAGCGCCGCTGAGCCTCGGCGGCGTCGACGCGTCCTTCACCAACGCCTCGCTCTTCATGGTGGTCATCCTCGCTCTGATCGCCTTCGTCATGGTGGCGGGCACCTCGGGCGAGCACATCATTCCCAACCGGCTCCAGACGCTCGCCGAAATGTGCTACGAATTCGTGGCGAGCATGATACGGCAGACCGCCGGCGACGCCGGCATGCGTTTCTTCCCCTTCATCTTCTCGGTCTTCATGTTCGTTGCTTTCGCGAACCTGATCGGCCTCGTCCCCTATACTTTCACGGTCACCAGCCAGATCGTCGTGACCTTCGCCTTCTCCACCTTCATCATATTGCTGGTGCTCGGCTACGGCTTCTACAAGCACGGAACGCATTTCATCAATCTCTTCGTTCCGTCGGGCGTGCCTGCGCTCCTACTGCCCTTCGTGGTGCTGATCGAGATCATCTCCTTCGCCGTGCGGCCGATCACCCTCTCGGTTCGTCTCTTCGGCAACATGCTCGCCGGCCACATCACCCTCAAGATTTTCGGCGCCTTCGTGGTCATGCTGGCCGGCGGCGGCGTCTATGCGCTGATCGCGCCCCTGCCCTTCATCGGCATCGTTCTCTTGACCGCGTTCGAACTGCTGGTCGCTTTCCTTCAGGCGTATGTCTTCGCCATCCTCACTTGCGTCTATCTCAACGACGCAATTCACCCGGGCCACTGATAAATCGCCTCAACAACAAATAGTCGCCCATCAAAATGAAAATGGAGTTCTAAGATGGATCCTGTTGCAGCCAAATATGTCGGCGCCGGTCTCGCGGGCATCGGCATGGGCGCCGCCGCCATCGGCGTCGGCATCATTTTCGGCAATTTCCTCTCCGGCGCGCTGCGCAATCCGTCCGCCGCCGACGGCCAGTTCGGCCGCGCCTTCATCGGCGCCGCCCTTTCCGAAGGTCTCGGCATTTTCGCCTTCCTCGTTGCGATCATTCTTCTCTTCGTGAAGTAATCGCGCTTCGCGCCGGCGGCGAAAGCCGGCGCGACTTTCGTCCCGACAAATTAGGATCGACCCATGGCTCACGACGCAGAAGGGCTCCATACCGGCACAATGGTTCCCGGCGCTCCCGCGCACGAGCAATCCTTCCCGCCCTTCGACCCGAACAATTTCGCGGCGGAGCTCATCTGGCTGGCGATCACCTTCGGCGCGATCTATTTCTTGATGTCCAGGATCGCACTGCCGCGCGTCACCAAGATTCTCGCGGCCCGCAAGGACAAGATCGATTCGGATCTCGCCGCCGCCGCCAAGGCGCAGGAGGATGCGGTCGCCGCCGCCGCCGCGCATGAAAAGACCCTGGCCGAGGCCAAGGACAAGGCGCAGGCCATGGGCCAGGCCGCCCATGCCGAAGTCCAGGCGAAAAACGACGCCCGCCGCGCCACGCTCGAATCCGAGCTGAACGCCAAGCTCGCCGCCGCCGAAGAGCAGATCGCCGCGACCAAGACGGCCGCCATGGCCAATGTCGATTCGATCGCGACCGACGCCGCCCAGGCGATCTTGCAACATCTCACCGGCAAGCCCGCCGACCCGGCCGCCGTCGCGGCCGCGATCGCCGCGTCGAAAAACGGCTGAAGGAGCGCAATATGGACGCGGAATTCATCGTCGCCATCGGCTTCATCGTTTTCGTGATGATCCTCGGCTATCTAGGCGTGCACACCAAGCTCGGCGCCGCGCTCGACGCCCGGATCGACAAGGTCAAGGACGAGCTTTCCGAAGCCGCTCGCCTGCGCGCCGAAGCCCAGGCCCTGATGCAGAGCTTCGCCGCCAAGACCGCCGAAGCGGAGGCCCAGGCCCGTTCGATCGTCGAACAGGCCAAGGCCGAAGCCGAAGCCTTGTCCAAGGAAGCCCAGGCGCGCATCGAGGAATATGTCGCCCGCCGCACCAAACAGGCCGAGGAAAAGATCGCCCAGGCCGAGGCGCAGGCGGCGGCCGACGTGCGCTCGGCGGCCGTCGATTCGGCAATCAAGGCCGCTGAAAACATCCTGAAGTCCGGAGCTGCCGACAGCGCAACTTTCGTCGAACAGGGCATCGCCAGCGTCAAATCGCTGATGAATTGAGGCCTGTTTTCAACGCAGGATAGTGATCAGCCGGGGCTTGCGCCCCGGCTTTTCTTTGCGATGCGGAATAGATTTCTGGACGCTCCAGATTTTGTTCGGGGAAAAAAATTAAACCTTGGTCGCACTCAAGGCGGCGCTCTGGCTTTCCCAAGAAAATCGTGCTTTTGTGCCGTCGCGGCCAAATTCGGCGCGCCGTTCTTTCGATCGGCGGCGACGCGCGCGAACCGCTTGAAAAAAAAACGAGCGTCGGGACGAGGCTTGGCGTTCCGTACGAGGTTAGCCTGCGCATTCTCGCCCATCGGCGCAGGCGATTTTGAGGGGTCAGACATGAAAAAATCAGCAATTTGCTTGGCTTTGGGCTTGGCTTTGGCGCCGACCGCCGGTTCGGCTCAGGTCATGATCCAAATGGAAAAGATCACCTGCGGCGACGCCGTCGCCATGCCGCCTGACGATCAGCTCATGATCGAAGCCTGGATGAGCGGCTGGTACAACCAGAAGCTGGGCTATACCTCGGTCGATCTGGACGCCTTCGCCCGCAACGCGGACAACATCATGAAATATTGCGCCGCGCACCCGAAGGACCAGCTGATGGGCGTCATTCAGGCCGCCGTCAACCAGATGCAGAAGAAGCAGTGATCCGCATCCAGCCATCGGGAGAAAAAAACATGAAATCCAAACTGATTCTCGCGGCCGCGATGCTCGCCTTCGCCGCGCCGGCCGCCAAGGCCCAGGTCGTCGTCGACATGTCGCTCATCACCTGCGGCCAGTACATGAAGGCGCCGGAGGCCAGAAAGGCGCTTATTTCCTCGTGGATGAGCGGCTATTACATGTCGTCGAAGAATCTGCTCAACGTCGACATGCGCTATGTGAAGCGCAATCACGAGGTCATCGACAAATATTGCAAGCGGCACCCCAAAGAGACGCTGATGCAGGCGATCGCGAAGAACGCGAAATAAAAGGCTCCAGCGTTCGAGCCCTTCCGCCCCCTCGGCGCCGCCGAGGGGGCTTTCCTTTTTCGGCGCGGCGCCGGTTCAGCCCGTGTTTCGCAAGCCGGCGGCGATACCGTTGATGGCGATGAGAATGCCGACCCTCGCCTTATGGTCGATGAGGCCGGAGCGCCAGCGCCGCAGCAATTCCGCCTGGAGATAGTTCAAGGGCGCAATATAGGGAAAGCGGTGGGCGATCGAACGGGCAAGCGCCGGATTGTCCGCAAGCCTCCCGTCATGGCCGGTAGCGATTTCCAACGCCGCGATCGTGCGGCGCCATTCCGCCTCGATCGCCGTGAAAATCCGCTCGGCCGCCTCGCGGTCGGGGACGAGATCGGCGTAACGCCGGGCGATTTCGAGATCGGCTTTCGCCAGAACCATGTCCATATTGGACAGAAGCGCCGCGAAAAACGGCCATTCCTTGCCCATGCGGCGCAGAAGGGCCCGCCGCGCCTCATGGTCCTCGCGCAAAAAACCCTCGACCGCCGCGCCGAAGCCGAACCAGCCCGGAAGAGCGACGCGGCTCTGCCCCCAGGAAAAGCTCCAGGGAATGGCGCGCAAATCCTCGATCCGCCGTGTCGCCTTGCGCGAGGCCGGGCGCGAGCCGATGTTCAGCTCCGCGATCTCGGCGATGGGCGTGGCGGCGTAGAAATAGTCGACGAAACCCGGCGTCTCATAGACGAGCCCGCGATAGGCCTTCATCGACAGACGCGACAATTCTTCCGCCGCCTCGAGGAATTCCGCCGGCGCCTCACTGCCGTCCAGCAGGAGGCTCGCTTCGAGATTGGCGGCCATCAAGGTCTCGAGATTGCGCCGGCCGATGGAGGGATTGGCGTATTTGGCGTTGATCACCTCCCCCTGTTCGGTGAGGCGGAACTGCCCTCGCACCGTGCCCGGCGGCTGGGCGAGAATGGCCTGGTAGGACGGGCCGCCGCCGCGCCCCACCGTGCCGCCGCGCCCATGGAACAGCCGCATCCTTAAGCCCGGGGTCGAAACGAAGAGAGCCGCCAACGCGGTCGAGGCGCGATAAAGCTCCCAGTTCGATGTCAGATAGCCGCCATCCTTGTTGGAGTCGGAATAGCCGAGCATGACGTCCTGCACCCCGCTGGAGCGCCGGATCAGGTCGGCGATCCCCGGCAGGGAATAGAGCGCGCGCATGATCGATTCGGCGGCGCGCAGATCCTCGATCGTCTCGAACAAAGGCGTCACGATCAGGTCGAGCCGCGCCGACTCGCATTCCGATTCATGCAATGTACCGTGCATCAGGCCGCATTCCTTCTGCAGGACCATGACTTCGAGCAGATCGCTGACGCTTTCGGTATGGCTGATGATGTAATGGCGGATGGTCGCGGCGCCGAAAATTTCCCGCGCGAGACGCGCCGTCTCGAATACCGCCAGCTCGCTGCGCGACGCCTCGGAATAGGCGATGTTCGGCGCCCTTAAGGGGCGCGGATCGGCGAGCAGGCGCAGCAGAAGGGCGACGCGCTCGTCCTCGCTCAAGGCGCTGTAATCGGGAACGATGCGAACGGCCGCCAGCAATTCCTTCAGCACCGCCTCGTGTCGGTCGGAATTCTGGCGCAGATCAGTCGTGGCGAGGTGGAAGCCGAAGACGTCCACCGCCCGGATCAACTGATCGAGCCTTCCCCGCGCCAGGGCGGCGCCATGATGGGCGAGCAGGGATTCGCGCACCACGATCAGGTCGCGGCGCAAGGCCTCGGGGCGTTCATAAGGCGCGCCGGGCGCCGCGGCGTGGCGCGCCGCCTCGCCGCCGGTCAGCGCCGTCAGCGTGCCGGCGAGCCGGGCATAGACGCCGATCAGCGCGCGGCGATAGCTCTCGTCGGCGCGGTGGGGATTGACGTCGCCCGACGCCTCGGCCAAAGCCTCGAGTCCGGCGGAGCAATCCACCAAAGTCCGCGACATCGACAATTCCGCGCCGAGTCGATGAACCTCGAAGAGATAATGGCGTAGAATCGTCTCGGAATGGAGTTTCACCGTGGCGTCGAGCGTCTGGGCGTTCACGTTCGGATTGCCGTCGCGGTCGCCGCCGATCCAATTGCCCATGCGGAAAAAAGGCGCCACGGGGCGCCCGAGCCTGTGTTCGAGATCGGCGTAGAGCTTGGGAATTTCCTGGATGAAGGTCGAGCGGTAATAGAGCAGCGCATTGTCGATCTCGTCGCGGACCGTGAGGCTCGCCGTGCGCAGGATGCGCGTTTGCCAGAGCTGCGCCACCCGCGCGCGGAGCTGGGCCTCGTTCTCGCGCAATTCCGCTGGCGCTCGGCAATGGTCGCGCGCCGCAAGCAGATCGGCGATCCCGCGCTCGGCGTCGAGGGTGCTGCGGCGCTGCACTTCGGTCGGATGGGCGGTCAGAACCGGCGAAACATAGGACTCGCGCAATGTCTGCTCGATGCTGTCCGACGTCACGCCCGCGGCCTCCAGGCGCTCGAAACTATGGGCGAGCCCGCCAGGCTGGGTGCGCGGCTCATGCGCCGCGCGGCGGCGCAGGAAATGACGATCCTCGGCGATATTGGCGAGATGGGAAAAATAGGCGAAGGCGCGGATGACGGACACGGTTTCAGACTGCGTCAGGCTTTGCAGCAGGACGTCGAGCTCGCGCGTCGCGCTGGAGTCGGACCTGCGCTGTCCCTCGACCGAGAGGCGCCGGATTTTCTCGATCCGCTCGTAAATCGCCTCGCCTTCCATCTCGCGCACGGTGTCGCCGAGAATCTGGCCGAGCAGCCTGATGTCCGCGAAAAGTGGCGTCTGTTTTTCCGTCTCGTCCTGCTCCGCCGCTGCTTCCCTCATTGGGTGCTCCGTTCATTCCACACGGCGCCAAGGCCGCTCACCACACTAAAGCCGGCTCCGTCCGGCGCAAATATTCGCCGATGCGCGCGCGGGTCGAAGGCGTCGCGCCTTCCGGCAGCGCATCGAGCGGAAAAAAACCGGATTCGACGATTTCCCAGTCGGGCGCCCGCGGCTTGTCCTGACGCACGTCGCGCACCAGATAAAGCGCGACGTGATCGCGCCGCGAATGGCGCGGGTTGTAATAGAGACCCAGGAGACGCGGCGTCTCCGCCGCCTCCAGCCCGCCTTCCTCGCTCAATTCGCGCAGCAGCGATTCGATCGCCGTCTCTCCGCTCTCTACGCCGCCCCCGGGCAGATGGAAGCCCGGAACATAGCCATGCCGCACCAGAAAGACCCGACCGGCGTCGTCGAGCGCGATCGCGCGGACGCCAAGCGTCATCGGCCGCCCCAAAAGACCTGCGATCCGCTGCCCCTGACGCACGCATTTTTGCCAGAAGGCGATTTCCGACATGACGACTCCGCGACTGGATTTGACGTTCAAACCAAATTATAGCTTTGACGCGTCGGTCCTGGGAACAGGCGCAAAAGCGCCTCGCGTCCGCAAGGCTCTCGGTCGCGCCTGGTTCGGAGCAAGTGATGAGTCTGAAGAACTTTTCCGATCTGACGCAACGTGAAGTCCTCGCCATCGCCATCGCTTCCGAGGAGGAAGACAGCCGAATCTATTCAAGTTTCGCAGAAGAACTTGCCGACCGCTACCCCGCGACCGCGAGAGTCTTCCAGGAAATGGCCGCCGAGGAAGACGGCCACCGCCGGAGACTTCTGGAAATCTATCAAGCGCGCTTCGGCGTCAACCTGCCGGCGATCCGGCGCGAGGACGTCAAGGGATTCCTCAGCCGCCGCCCGACCTGGCTGATCAAGAATCTGCCGCTGGCGACGATCCGCCACCAGGCCGAGGCGATGGAGGCGGATTCCCAGCGCTTCTATATCAAGGCCTCCGAAGCCTCGCAGGACGTCGGCGTGCGCAAGCTGCTCGGCGACCTGGCCATGGTCGAGAAGAGCCATGGCGAGAAGGCCAACGCCCTGGCCGAGGCCATCCTCACCGAAAGCGCGCGCGAGGAGGAAGGCCGCACGGCCCACAAATTTTTCGTTCTGCAATATGTCCAGCCCGGCCTTGCCGGCCTGATGGACGGCTCGGTCTCGACTCTCGCGCCTTTGTTCGCCGCGGCCTTCGCCACCCAGAACAATTGGAGCACCTTTCTCGTCGGCCTCGCCGCCTCGATCGGCGCCGGGATCAGCATGGCCATCGCCGAGGCCTTGTCCGACGACGGCTCGCTGACCGGCCGCGGCGCGCCCCTCATCCGCGGCGGCGTCACCGGCCTGATGACCACGGCCGGCGGCCTTGGCCACACCCTGCCCTTTCTCGTGCCCGATTCCTGGCCTCACGCCTTCTGGACCGCGACGTCCATCGCCGGAATCGTGGTCTTCTTCGAGCTTTGGGCGATCGCCTATATCCGGGCGCGCTATATGGACACGCCCTTTCTCAAGGCCGTCGCGCAGATTGTCGTCGGGGGCGCGGTCGTGCTCACGGTCGGCATTCTCATCGGCGGCGCATGAGGCGCAAATGTTTCGTCTTGCTCATCTTTCCGACGCCCATATCGGCCCCCTGCCCCGCCCGCGCTGGCGCGAACTCATCGGCAAGCGCGCGACCGGCTATCTCAATTGGCGGCGCGGCCGCTCGCGCGCCCATGACATGGAGGTTCTGGGCGCGCTGGTCGCCGACATGCGCGAGCAGGGGCCGGACCATGTCGCCATGACCGGCGACATCTGCAATATCGGCCTGCCGGCCGAATATCCGCTCGCCGCGCAATGGCTCGCCACGCTCGGGGCGCCCGAGGACGTGAGCCTCGCCCCCGGCAACCACGACGCCTATATGCGCTCCAGCCTTCACCATATGGCGCGCGACCTTAGCCCCTGGACAAGCGGCGACGACGGCGCCCAGGACTTTCCTTTCCTGCGCCGCCGCAACGGCGTCGCGATCATCGGCCTGTGCAGCGGCATCCCGACCCTGCCCTTCGTCGCCGCAGGCAAGCTCGGGCAAGATCAACTGCGCCGCCTCGCCGAAATCCTGCGCGACACGCGCGACGAAATCAGGGTCGTGCTGATCCATCATCCGCCCGTCGACGGCGGCGGCGGCATCCGCAATCTCGGCGACCATCGCGCCCTGGCCGAGATTCTGGCGAAGGAAGGCGCCGAGCTCGTGCTCCACGGCCACATCCATTCCATTTCGCGCAAGAGCCTGCCCGGCCCGCGCGGCCCCATTCCCGTTCTCGGCATCTGTTCGGCTTCGTCGGTCGGGCGCAGCCCGCGCCGCCGCGCCGCCTATTATCTCATCGACATCGACGCCGGAAGCCGCCGGATGACGCTGACCGCCCGGCAACTCGACCAGGCCGGACATTTTCGCCAGATCGCCTTGTAAGCGTCGCCACGGGCGCGACAAAATCCATATCCGCCGTGATGTTTCGCCGCAGCCGTTTCGCAGCGCTCGACGGCGCCGGCGCGCGAATCGCCATTGCCAATCGCGTCGCGCCGCGTTAGGAAACGGGCCTTGTCGGGTCCGGCACGTTTTTTGCCGGACAGACGCCAAGCGCCGGGATCCGCTTGATGGCCGCCGAGCCTCGCGAAAGCCCGAAGGCGAAAGGATCGCGCGGGAGCGTCAATGCGTTCCGGCAACGTCAGGTGAAAATCGAGGGTCGGCGCTTTCCCTTGGGTGGAAGGCGTTTCAGGCGCATTAATTGCATGGAGAAAGGCCAATATGACCAACGCCGCCGACAATAGCACGGTTACGGCTCCTCCGGCTCAGGCCGCGGCCCCCAAGAAGAGCGGCGGCGCCTTCAATCGCGAGACCGTGCTCGAAGTCCAGCATTATACCGACAGGCTGTTCCGTTTCCGCACCACCCGCGACCCCGCGTTCCGTTTCGTCAACGGACAATTCGCGATGATCGGCATCGAAGTGGAGGGCAAGCCGCTGCTGCGCGCCTATTCCATGGCCAGCGCCAATTACGAGGATGATCTCGAATTCTTCTCGATCAAAGTGCCGGACGGTCCGCTGACCTCGCGCCTGCAGCACCTCAAGGTGGGCGACACCGTGCTCGTCGGCCGCAAGCCGACCGGCACCCTGGTCCAGCCCAACCTTCTCCCGGGCAAACGGCTCTATATGTTCTCGACCGGCACCGGCATTGCGCCCTTCTCCAGCGTGATCAAGGACCCCGAGGTCTATGACCTTTACGACCACCTGATCCTGGTCCACGGCTGCCGCCAGGTGGCCGAGCTGCAATATGGCCTCGATATCGTCAAGGCGGCCAAGGAGAACGAGTTTTTCGGCGAGATCGTGCGCGAAAAACTCATCCACTATCCGACCGTGACGCGCGAGGCCTATGTCCACCAGGGCCGCGCCACCGAGCTGATCGAATCGGGCAAGTTGTTCGAGGACATCGGCCAGCCGCCGCTCAATCCCGCCGAAGATCGCGTCATGCTCTGCGGCAGCCCCGGCCTGTTGCGCGATCTGGTCAAACTGCTCCAGGATCGCGGCTTCCGCGAGGGATCGGGCGGCGATCCCGCCACCTATGTCATCGAAAAGGCGTTCGTCGAGCAATAGCTCGACGCGTTCACTCGCCCATCCCGGTTGCGCCCCAGCTTGTCGGCGGCTGCTTGACCGAGGCCGGCTTGCCGTTTCGCGCGTGAATGTCCACAAAATCACGAAGCTCGTCCGCGTCCAGACCGGACGCGCAACGGCCGTTATAGCGGACGAGCGGACCATTGATGAGGCTCGGATCGAGCGCGAGCGTCACCAGCGCCTCCTGGGCATTCAGCCGCGCCGGATTGATTTCGCCCGACACCACCTTCGGCGCGGCCGGATCGAACCATTCCTCGATCGGCCTTTCGCCAAAAAAGGCGCGCAATCCCGCCGACGTCCAATGTTCCGCGGTCAGATCGCGCGCATCGACCTCATAACCGGCGGCGGCGAGCAGGGCTTTATGCTCGATATCGTTCGCCGCGCCTGGCTTTAAGTAGAAAACGACTTTCTTCATGACATGATCCCCCGCGACCGATCAGGACCTTTTGCAAATCCTGGGCCGAAATGACGACAAGGCGATGAAGCTCGCCGCGAAAATGCAACGAGCGCGGACGGCTCGAAGCAGGCGTTCCCCGGACGCTGCCGGTCCGGTTTCGCGCTTTCCCTGCTTTGCAGGAAAAGAACAGGAATTTTCACTCGCTGTTTCAGCGACTTGAACTTCCTGTGCCTGATGAATGGGGCTTATGCGATGCGCAGCGACGCCCCGCTGAAAGCATTGTCCCGCTCATCTTTCGACCAATATTTGGGATAAGCGCCATCCAAGTCAATGCAAAGTTTTCGGCCCGCGATCTCTGCTTCGCAAATCAGGCCCCGACCGCGACATTCAGGGTTGGGGCGATCGTCGCATTGTCGTCCACATCGGGCGTTCCGCCCGGTCTCCAGTTCAGCGGGTCCGACCGGAAATTATCCCCGCCGCCCCCGTGCAAATGTCATCGACCATCTCGGTCTCCCGTGGATCGGGGTCGCCGCGCATGATCGAGCGGGGCGCTACGGCTCCATGCGCGTGAAACGACCTATGGGCGGTCTTGCGCGTCCTTTTTGGCGTTACAGCGCGACTTTTCGCCGGGTTCGAGCGCGACGCGCAGCACGGTGAGCGTGCGTTCGATGTGGTCGGCGGTCAGCTTGCTGGCCAGATCGGCGTCGCGCGCCATCACGGCGTCGAAGATGGCCTTGTGCTCGGCATGGACGTCCCGGGGGATGGTGCGCTTCGCCATCGACATGCGGCGATAGCGCTCCGACTGCTGGAACAGCAGGCCGATGAAATGATGCAACCAGCGGGATGGGCAGGCCGCGATCAGGGCGCGGTGGAATTCGCGGTTGCGCTCCTCGAACTCGCTTATGGCGCTGACGGGATCTTCGGCCAGACGCTCCTCGACCTTGGAGAGCCGATAGAAGGTCGCCACGATCTGGCTTTCCCACTCTTCGTCGCCACAGGATATGGCCTGGCGCAGGGCCTCCGTCTCGATCAGCTTGCGCACTTCCGTCAGATCGCGGAAATCCTCGATCGAGGCCGGAGCGACACGGAAGCCGCGCTGGCCCTCGGAAGTGACCAGAGCCTCGCCGAGCAGGCGGGTGAGCGCCTCGCGCATGGTCGAGCCGCTGACATTGTAGCGGGTGCGCAATTCCTCCGTGCGCAGTTTGGCGCCCGGTTCGAAAGCTCCGTCGAGGATTTCTCGACGCAGGGTCGCATAGGCGCCTTCGACAAGCGTCTTGCTCGCCTTGGAAGGAATGTCGAACTCTCCAACCGCCCTGTCGCTCGCCGCTTCCATTTTGCCCCCTCAACGCCCGCCGACCCGGCTCTCGTTTGCCGCCGCGCCTCAAAACCCATTTCGTGGATTGCTCCGACTAATTCTAGCCGCCAAAATGATTCTCGACAAAAAAAATGATATCGGCAAAAAGAAAAATATCGATATTCCTGTTGACTCTCGATTTCTGCCAACCTAAAAAAATCATCAATCGAGAGAGGCGGCCAATCGAAGAGCCCCCTTTCGACGCGACGGGAAACGTCACAGGGAGGAAGCGGACATGGGTCGCCGGGATTCTGGCGGCGCGCCAGGAGCGGCGCGCCCAGATGCGCCAATGCGCAAATTCGTCCGCATCATCGGCTCGCGACTCGGCCGCTATGTCGAGTTCGAATTCTCCGTGAACGATCAGGACCTCGCGGTCGAGCTGATCCTGCCCTTCAGCGCCTTCGACGATTTTTGCGAGCTGCAGAACGCCGTGGTTCTGCCTCCAGAGCCCGCCGTCGCCGACGAGCTTGAGCGACAGGCCTGGCGCGCGCGCCAGCCCGGACTGCTGCGGCGGGTGAAAGACGCGGGCGAATCCGAAAACTGAAACCGATCCTGGGAGGAATGCAATGACGGTTCAGATCAAGACGATAGACATGGAGCCGAAGCGTCAGACGTTTGGCCATGTCGCCCGGCGGCTGGGCGCCGACAAGCCGGCGACGCGCTATCAGGAGGCGACGCTCGACGTTCAGGCGACCGCGAATTTTCATTACAAGCCTTTGTGGGAGCCGGAATATTGGGTTTACGACACGCGCAAGACCGCGGTCGTCATGGAGGACTGGTACAAGCCGCTCGATCCTAGGCAGTTCTATTACGCCACCTATAATATTTCGCGCGCCAATATGAACCAGTCGGCCGAGCGCGCCTTCGTCTTCGCCGAGGAGCGCGGCCTCATCGAGAAGATTTCGCCCGAGGCGCGCAAGCAGATCGAGACTTTTCTCCTGCCTTTGCGCCACCTGCATTGGGGCGCCAATATGAACATGACCGAGATCGCCCAGCGCGGCTATGGCGCGGCGGTGACCGCGCCCTGCATTTTCTCCGCCGGCGATCATCTCGGCATGGCCCAGATCGTCAGCCGCATCGGCCTCCTGCTCGACGGCCAGACCGGCGTGAGCCTCGACATGGCCAAGGAAGTCTGGATCAACGATCCCGCCTGGCAGGGCGTGCGCAAGCTGATCGAGGACTCGCTTGTCGAGCGCGATTTCTTCCAGCTCTTCGTCGCCCAGACCCTCGCGATCAACGGCGTCGTCTTCGACCTCGTCTACAAAATGTCCGACGCCGCCTGGAAGGACGCGCCGATCACGGTCGCCATGCTGACCGAATTCATGAGCGACTGGCGCGCCGACGAAAGCAAGTGGAGCGACAGCGTCATCAAGACGGTCGCCGCCGAAAGCCCGGAGAACAAGGCGCTGGTTTCGCAATGGGCGGCGGAGTGGATTTCGCGCGCGGTCGAGGCGGCCAAGCCGCTTTCGGCGGCGATGCTCGGCGACAATGGCGCGCTTGCCGAAGCGGCCGGCGACGCCGTCAAGGCGCGCGCGAAAAACCTCGGCCTGACGCTCTGAGAGGAAGAAGAACAATGTCGCAACTCGCGTCTCTCACCCTTTACCACAATGACGAAGCCCGCCCGATCATCGAGGCGATCATCGCCGACAATCCCGGCGTGCGCGTCCTCAACATGCCCGGCGCCGTGAAGCTCGACTGCGAGGGCGCGCTCGTCGTCAAGCGCGCCTCGGTCGAGGAGCGCCTCGGGCGCGAATGGGACCCGCAGGAAATCCACCTCGTGCTCATCTCGATGGCCGGCCATCTCGACGAGGACGACGACCAATTTTCCGTGAGCTGGAAACACTGATCCGGGAGGAAACGATGACCGCCAAAAAACTCGGCCTCAAGCAGCGCTACGCCCATATGACGCGCGGGCTGGACTGGGAAACCAGCTACCAGCCGATCGACAAGGTTTTCCCCTACGACCAGTTCGAGGGCATCAAGATCAAGGACTGGTCGGCCTGGGAAGACCCGTTCCGTCTGACCATGGACGCCTATTGGAAATTCCAGGCGGAGAAAGAGCGCAAGCTCTATGCGGTGCTCGACGCCTTCGCCCAGAACAACGGCCAGACCGGCATTTCCGATGGGCGTTATATGAACGTCGTCAAATTGTTCCTCACCGGCGTCTCGCCGTTGGAATATCAGGCGCACCGTGGCTTCGCTTACGCCGGCCGCCATCTGCGCGGCGTCGGTCCGCGCGTCGCGGCCCAGATGCAGTCGCTCGACGAGCTGCGCCATGTCCAGACGCAGATCCACACCATCAGCCACTACAACAAATTTTTCGACGGCATCGGCGAGTTCCAGCATATGCATGACCGCGTGTGGTATCTCTCGGTCCCGAAAAGCTTCTTCGACGACGCCCGGTCGGCGGGTCCGTTCGAATATATGATCGCGATCGGCTTCGCCTTCGAATATGTGCTGACGAATCTTCTGTTCGTGCCCTTCATGTCGGGCGCGGCCTACAATGGCGACATGTCCACGGTGACCTTCGGCTTCTCGGCGCAGTCCGACGAAAGCCGTCACATGACGCTCGGCATCGAAGTCATCAAGTTCCTGCTCGAACAGCACCCTGACAATCTGCCGATCGTGCAGAAATGGGTCGACAAATGGTTCTGGCGCGGCCACCGGGTCCTCGGCCTCGTCGCCATGATGATGGACTATATGCTGCCCAAGCCGGTGATGTCCTGGAAGGAAGCCTGGGAAATCTATTTCACCGAAGCCGGCGGCGCCCTGTTCCAGGACCTCGCCCGCTACGGCCTGCGCCCGCCGAAATATGCCGACATCGCCACCGCCGAGGCCGAGCATATTTCGCATCAGAACTGGGCGATCTTCTACCAATACACCCATGCGGCGGCGTTCCACACCTGGCTGCCGGACGCGAAGCACATGGATTGGCTGTCGGAGAAATATCCCAACACCTTCGACAAATATTATCGGCCGCGTTTCGAAATGTGGGGCCAGATGGCGAAGGAGGGCAAGCGTTTCTACAACATGGCGCTGCCGCAGCTCTGCCAGACCTGCCAGATTCCGATGGGCTATACCGAGCCGGGCGATCCGACCACGATCTGCTTCCGCAGGACGCAGTTCCGCGGCGAGACCTACCACTTCTGCTCGGACGGCTGCAAAGACATCTTCGACAACGAGCCGGAGAAATATGTTCAGGCGTGGCTGCCGGTGCACCAGATCTTCCAGGGCAATTGTGGCGGCGCGACCATCCCCGACGTGCTCGCCTATTACCGGATGAATGTCGGCGCCGACAATATGGATTACGTCGGCTCGCCCGACGAAAAACTCTGGAACGAATGGCAGGCCGACAAGATCAAGACTGCGGTCTGAAAAAGCGCAAGAAAAACAGGCGCGGCGACAATGCCGCGCCGGCAAAAACCGGGAGAGAAAAATGTCGGTCGTCGCCCTCACGCCGGACTATGAGAAGCACATCGAATTCCGCGATCTGGAAAAGAATTTTCACGGCAATCGCGTCGTCTATCTGCATTGGGAGCAACACCTCTCCTTCTGCTCGGCTATCGCGTTTCCGCTGCCGCCGTCTATGCCTTTCGCCGCCTTCGTCGAGGCCATCGTCAAGCCGCATTACGCCGCCCATCCCGATTTCCAGCGCATCGACTGGTCGCAGGTCGTCTGGATGATCGACGATGAAAAGAAAACGCCGGACATGGACAAGTCGCTCGAAGAGAACGGCGTGAAACACAAGTCGCTCGTGCGCTTCTGGACGCCGGGCCTCGAAGGCTACAAGGGCTCCGCGAGCTGATCTCCATAGACGGAAAGAATGCGGGAGAGAGGCGTCATGTCGGTCCACCAACTCACCATCGAACCCATCGGCGACGAGATCGAGGTCGCGGAAGGCCAGACCATACTGGACGCCTGTCTGCGCGCGGGCGTCTATCTCCCGCACGCCTGCGGCCATGGCCTGTGCGGCACCTGCAAGACCCAGGTGCTCGACGGCGAGATCGATCACGGCGAAGCCTCGCCCTTCGCCTTGATGGATTTCGAGCGCGACGAGGGCTTCGTCCTCGCCTGCACCGCGACGCTGAAAAGCGATGTCGCCATCGAGGCCGATGTCGAGGACGATCCCGACGCCCGCAGGATTCCGGTGCGCGATTTCGTCGGCGAAGTGGTCGCGCTGGACGACCTCACCCATGACGTGAAAGGCGTGCGCCTCGCCTTGCGGGACGGCCCGATCGATTTCCAGGCCGGGCAATATGTCAATGTCTTCCTGCCGGGGATCGAGGCCTCGCGCGCCTTTTCCATCGCCAATCCCCCCTCCGACAGCGGCCATGTCGAATTGCAGATCCGCCGCGTGCCGGGGGGCGAGGCGACGGGCTATGTCCACGAGAGATTGCAGCTTGGCGACAAGCTGAAGATCACCGGGCCGCAGGGCCGTTTCATCGTGCGCAAATCGCGCGGCGGGCCGCTGCTGTTCCTGGCCGGCGGCACCGGCGTCTCCAGCCCGCGGTCGATGATCCTCGACCTGCTCGAAGAGGGCTATGCCGAGCCGATCACGCTCGTCCACGGCGTGCGCGCGCAAGCCGATCTTTATGGCCGCGACGAGTTCGAGGCGCTGGCGCGAAGCCACGACAATTTCCATTATGCGCCGGCTTTGTCGCATGAGCCCGAACCGAGCGAATGGCGCGGCGACCGCGGCTTCGTCCACGATGTCGCCAAGAGGATTTTCGGCGGCGTGTTCGAAGGTTCGACCGCCTATCTCTGCGGCCCGCCGCCGATGATCGAGGCATGCATCGCGACCCTGATGCAGGGCCGCCTGTTTGAAAAGCACATTTTCACCGAGCGCTTCTTCACCGCCAAGGATTGCGCGGAGAAGCCCAAAAGCCCCGTGTTCAAGAGGCTGTGACATGGCGGAGCGCTTTCCCATTCATGTCGAAGGCAGCGGCAACGCCTCGGGCTACGCCCATGAGCGCGTGCTTGTTTCGCTCGAGCGCGCGCAGGGCTTCGGCCAGCTCAAGAATATGCCGTGCAAACTGCCGGTCGGCTGCCGGCGAGGGGGCTGCGGAATCTGCCGAATCCGCGTCATCGACGGCGAATATCGCGCCGACAAGATGAGCCGCGCGCATATTTCGGCGGAAGATGAAAAGGAGGGGTTGGTCCTCTCCTGCTGCATCTACCCGCTGTCGGAACTTTCTCTGCGGCTCGAACCTGCGGTCGCGGTCAAAGACAAAGGCCGAACGGCCAGGCAGGAAGCGTAAGGAGGACTATCATGGCTATTTCCGGAATCTTGCGTCCGGGGTTCGTCCAGATCCGCGTTCTGGATATGCCCGCGGCAGTTGAATATTACACCAAGCGCGTCGGCCTGCATCAGGTCTGCGAAGGCCCGGACGGCCGGGTCTATCTGAAGGCGGCCGACGAATTCGATCACCATTCGATCGTCCTGCGTCGCGCGGAACATGCTGGCGTCGACCTCATGTCCTTCAAATGCCTCGATGACGCCGATCTCGACCAATATGAGAAGCGGATCGTCGAATATGGAATCGCCGTCGATCACGTCCCGGCAGGCGAACAGCCCGGCGTCGGCCGTCGCATCGGCTTCACCATTCCGTCGGGACATCGCATCGAACTTTACGCCCATGCCGACCAGTCCGATCCGAAACCCTATTCGCATAACCCGCATGTCTGGTCGGTCGAGCCGCATGGCATGGCGGCCCGGCGTTTCGACCACGCCCTGCTCTATGGGCCCAACATCGATCAGGTCACCGACTTTTTCGTCAAGGTTCTGGATTTCCGCCTCGCCGAGCGCGTGGACATGCCCGACGGCCTTCTCGCGGTTTGGCTCACCTGCGGCATGAAGGCACATGACATCGCCTTCGTGAAATATCCGGAGCCGGGTAAGCTGCACCATATTTCCTTCGAACTGGAGAATTGGCAGGCCGTCGGCAATGCGGCGGACATCATCACGCATTACGACATTTCGATCGACATCGGCCCGACCCGCCACGGCATCACCCGCGGCCAGACGATCTATTTCTTCGATCCGTCGGGCAACCGGAACGAGGTGTTCGCCGGCGGCTATACCTATTATCCCGACAGCCCGACCCGCACCTGGGACGAGACCGAAGTCGGCAAGGGCATCTTCTACTACGAGCGGAAGATGAACGACGCCTTCCTGTCGGTCGTGACCTGAGGGCTTGCGGGTGGAACTCACAATCTCCCGCAAATCGATTTCCGCCGCCGCGGCTTATGCCGCGGTGGGGGGGGCGGTCGCCAACGGCCGCCTCCTTGACAAGGCCGCGGTCGCCGCCGTCGTGGACGCGAGCGGCGATCTCGTCGCCCTGCTGCGCGCCGACGGGGCCTTCAAAGCCTCGATCGGCATCGCCCAGGACAAGGCCTATACGGCCGCGGTGTTCGGCCTCGCGACCGACGACCTGAGCAACGCCTTGATCGCAAACCCGACCTTGCATCAGGGCATAGGCCAGCGCCCAGGGGTCATTCTCTTCGCCGGGGGACTGCCGATCATTGTGAACGGAGAAGTCATTGGCGGAATTGGCGTTTCAGGCGGGACAGAAGAGGACGACCGCGCCTGCGCGCGCGCCGGGCTGGCGAGCCTCGGCCTCGCTTGAGGCCGATCGCCCTCGATATAATATCGATAATTTTATTTTTTATCGATAATTTTTGTGGCAGGAAGAGGCGGCTCACGCGCCGGCCAGCGTCGGAGACGGTCGGTTGAGCGGTTCGAGGAGAGGACGCATGTCGGTTCAAGCACTCCACAAACAGGCGCAGATAGGCGTCGACTCGGCGCGGCGGGACGCGGCTCATTTCATCAATGGCGCGTTCACCCAAGGTTCGACGGGCAAGAGCTGGGAAAACCGTTCGCCTCTCGACAACAGCCTGATCGGCCGCGTGCCGGAAGGCGGCAAGGCCGAAATCGACGCGGCGGTGCGCGCCGCCAAAGCGGCGCTCGAAGGCCCCTGGGGCAACCTGACGATTCCGCAGCGCACCGACCTGCTCGCGGCGGTGGCGGATGAGATCAACAACCGTTTCGACGATTTTCTGGCCGCGGAATGCCTCGACACCGGCAAGCCCTACGGCCTCGCCTCGCATATCGACATTCCGCGCGGCGCCGCCAATTTCAAGATGTTCGCGGAAACGGTCAAGAACATCTCGACCGAGACCTTCATCCTCGAAACGCCGGACGGCAAGAACGCCGTCAATTACGGGCTGCGCCGGCCCAAGGGCGTGATCGCCGTCATTTCGCCATGGAACCTGCCGCTGCTGCTGATGACCTGGAAGGTCGGCCCGGCGCTCGCCTGCGGCAATACGGTGGTGGTGAAGCCCTCCGAAGAGACGCCGCTGACCGCGACGCTGCTCGGCGAGGTGATGAACAAGGTCGGCGTGCCGAAGGGCGTCTATAATGTCGTCCATGGCCTCGGGCCCAATTCCGCCGGCGAATTCCTCACCCAGCATCCTTTGATCAACGGCATCACCTTCACCGGCGAGACCCGCACCGGCGAAGCGATCATGAAACAGGCGGCGCTCGGCGTCCGTCAGGTGTCGTTCGAACTCGGCGGCAAGAATCCGGCGCTGGTCTTCGCCGATTGCGACCTCGACAAGGCGGTCGAAGGCACGATGCGCTCGGCCTTCGCCAATTGCGGCCAGGTCTGTCTGGGCACCGAGCGCGTCTATGTCGAACGGCCGATTTTCGACGCTTTCGTCGCGCGTTTGAAGGCGGCGGCCGAGGCGCTGACCCTTGGCCGGCCCGAGGACAGCTGCACCAATCTTGGGCCCCTGATCAGCCAGGAGCATCGCAGCAAGGTGCTCTCCTATTACAAGCTCGCGATGGACGAAGGCGCGACGCTCGTCACCGGCGGCGGCGTCCCCGACATGCCCGGCGAACTTAAGGATGGCGCCTGGGTGCAGCCGACCATCTGGACCGGCCTCAAGGACGACGCCCGCGTCGTCAATGAAGAAATCTTCGGCCCCTGCTGCCACATCCGTCCGTTCGATACGGAAGAAGAAGCGGTAAAGCTCGCCAATTCCACGCCCTATGGCCTGGCGGCGGCGGTGTGGACGGAAAATGTCTCGCGCGCCCATCGCGTCGCCGCGAAACTCGACGTCGGCATCTGCTGGGTCAATTCCTGGTTCCTGCGCGACCTGCGCACCGCTTTCGGCGGCGCCAAACAGTCGGGCATCGGCCGCGAGGGCGGCGTTCATTCGCTTGAGTTCTATACCGAACTCACCAATGTCTGTGTCAAATTGTGATCGGAGAATTCAGTGACGGAAGCAGCGGTCGTCAAGGTCGCGGACCTGTTGTTCGACGCCGGCCGATTGGGCTCGCCCTGCGCGCCCATTCGGGATTTGTTGCCGGAAGGCGCGCTCGATCTCGCCTATGCGGCGCAGGAGATCAACACCAGGCGCGGGCTTGAAAAGGGCCGACGTCTCGTCGGCCGCAAGATCGGCCTGACGTCGCTCGCGGTGCAGAAACAGCTGGGCGTCGATCAGCCCGATTATGGCATGCTGTTCGACGACATGGCCGTTCCCGACGGCTGGGAGATTTCCCGCAAGCAGCTGATCCAGCCCAAGGTCGAAGCGGAAGTCGCCTTCGTGCTCGACCGCGATCTCGACCAGGAGCGCCTCACGATGACGGACGTGCTCCGCGCCGTGGCCTTCGCTCTGCCAGCGATCGAAGTAGTGGATTCGCGCATCGCTGATTGGAAGATCGGCATTCTCGACACCATCGCCGACAACGCCTCCTCCGGCCTCTATGTCCTCGGCGCGACGCCGAAAAAACTCGAGGCGCTGGATTTGCGCGGCGCCGGCATGGTGATGGAAAGCGCGGGCGAGCCGGTCTCGGTCGGCGCTGGCGCCGCCTGCCTCGGCGATCCCCTCACGGCGATGTTGTGGCTGGCGAAAACCATGGCCCGAGTCGGGCGTCCGCTCAAGGCGGGCGACACCGTTCTGTCGGGCGCGCTCGGCCCGATGGCGGCGGTGAAATGGGGCGATGTTTTCGAAGCGCGGATCGAGGGCCTCGGCTCCGTGCGCGCGGCATTCGCGAAGGAGTGAAGGATGGCGAAGATTCCCTGCGCGATCATCGGTTCGGGCAATATCGGCACCGATCTGATGATCAAGATCATGCGCAATTCCGACAATCTCGAGATGGGCGCGATGGTCGGGATTGATCCCAAATCCGACGGTCTCGCCCGCGCGGCGCGCCTCGGCGTCCCGGTGACGCACGAAGGGATCAACGGGTTGCGCAAGTTGCCCAATTACAAGGACATCCGGGTCGTGTTCGACGCGACCTCCGCTAGCGCGCATATTCGCAACAACGAGCTGTTGCAGAAGGACGGCAAGAAGGTCATCGACCTGACGCCGGCGGCCATCGGCCCCTTCACCATTCCGGTCATCAATGGCGACGCCAATATCGACGAGCCCAATGTCAATATGGTCACCTGCGGCGGCCAGGCCACCATTCCGATGGTCCATGCGGTGCGCCGCGCCACCGACCGCGTGATCTGGGGCGAGATCGTCGCCTCGATCTCGTCGAAATCCGCCGGCCCCGGCACCCGCGCGAACATCGACGAATTCACCGAAACGACGTCGAGCGCGATCAAAAAACTCGGCGGCGCCGAGAATGGTAAGGCGATCATCATTCTCAACCCCGCCGAACCGCCGCTCATCATGCGCGACACGGTGTTCACGCTGTCGCAGGGCGGCTCGCGCGAGGCGATCGAGAAGTCGGTTCTCGACATGGTCGCGGCGGTCCAGAAATACGTCCCCGGCTATCGCCTGAAACAGAAGGTGCAGTTCGAGAACATCGGCGACAACGCGCCGGTCCGCATTCCCGGCGTTGGCCTGTGCTCCGGCCTCAAGACCACGATCTTCCTCGAAGTGGAAGGCGCGGCCCATTACCTTCCGGCCTATGCCGGCAATCTCGACATCATGACCTCGGCGGCCCTGACCACCGCCGACCATTGGGCTGCCAAGCAACTTCGGAAGGAGGCCGCGTGATGGCCCGTATCAACCCCAACAAGCTCTATATCCAGGATGTGACGCTGCGCGACGGGATGCATTCCATCCGTCACTCCTACAGCCTGGATGTCGTGCGCGCCATCGCCCGCGCGCTCGACCGGGCGCATGTCGACGCCATCGAGATCACCCATGGCGACGGCCTCACCGGCTCGACCTTCAATTACGGCTTCGGCGCCCATGACGACGTCGAGTGGATCGCGGCGGTCGCCGACGAATGCAAGTTCTCGCGCGTCACCATCCTGCTGCTGCCGGGCATCGGCACCGTGCATGACCTCAAACACGCCTATGAGGCCGGCGCGCGCAGCGTGCGCGTCGCCACCCATTGCACCGAGGCCGACGTCTCGCGCCAGCATATCGAAGCGGGCCGCAAGCTTGGCATGGACACGGTCGGCTTCCTGATGATGGCCCATATGATCGAGCCGGCGAAACTGGTCGAGCAGGCGAAGCTGATGGAGAGCTATGGCGCGGAATGCGTCTATGTGACGGATTCAGCCGGCGCGCTTCTGCCGAACCAATATGCCGAACGGGTGAAGGCGGTGCGCGACGCGCTGAAGCCGGAGACGGAAATCGGCGTGCACACCCATCACAATCTGACGCTCGGCGTCGCCAATGCCGTGGCCGGAATCGAAGCCGGCGCGGTGCGCGTCGACGCCTCGCTCGCCGGCATGGGCGCGGGCGCGGGCAACGCCCCGCTCGAAGCGCTCATTGCGGTGCTCGACCGCATGGGCGTTGAGACGGGCTGCGACCTCCACATGCTCATGGACGCCGCCGACGATCTGGTGCGGCCGCTGCAGGATCGCCCAGTGCGAGTCGATCGCGAGTCGCTGTCGCTCGGCTATGCCGGGGTCTATTCGAGCTTCCTGCGCCATGCCGAAAACGCCGCCAAAATCTATGGCGTGGACGCGCGCGACATTCTCGCCGAACTGGGCAAGCGCCGCATGGTCGGCGGCCAGGAGGACATGATCGTCGACGTCGCGCTCGACATTCTGAAAACACGTGAAGCGGAGGTCGCGGCGCAATGAGCAAGCTGGCCCAATACGCCCAGATCGTCGACGAGGCCGCCCGCAGCGCGGGCGCCATTCCCCAATTCACCGAGCGCGAGCCGCTTGGCGTCGAGGAGGCCTATGCGATTCAGGCCTTGTCGATGGAGCGCCGTTTCGCGCGCGGCGAGAAACTCGTCGGCGTGAAAATGGGCCTGACCTCGCGCGCGAAAATGGCGCAGGTCGGCGTCAGTGAAGTGATCTGGGGCCGGCTCACCGACACCATGCGGCTGGAGGAAGGCGGCGCGCTTTCGAAGAAGCGTTACGTCCACCCGCGCATCGAACCGGAGCTCGCTTTCCTGATGAAGCGCGAACTCGTCGGTGAAGTTTCACCGGCTGAAGCGCTCAGCGCGGTCGAGGCGATCGCGCCAGCGATGGAAGTCATCGACTCGCGCTATCGCGATTTCAAATTCGCCCTGCCGGACGTCATCGCTGACAACTCGTCGTCGTCGGGATTCATTGTCGGCGGTTGGAGCAAACCCGATCAGGACTTCTCCAATCTCGGCATTGTTGTGGAAGTGAACGGACGCGCGGTTCAGATCGGTTCAACCGCGGCGATACTCGGCCATCCGATCCGCTCGCTGGTCGCCGCGGCGCGCGCCGCCTCGTCCATCGGCGGCCTGAAACCGGGCTGGATCGTGCTGGCCGGCGGCGCCACCGCCGCCCATCCCCTGAGTGTCGGCGAGCATGTCCGCACTACCATGCAAAAGCTCGGTTCCGTCTCCATTCGCGTTGCGGAGTAATCCATGCCCGTTGTCGAAATCACGCTCATCGAAGGCCGCTCCAACGCCGCCAAGGAGCGCCTCCACGCCAAGGTCGCCCAGGCGGTTCATGAAGCGCTCGACGCGCCGATCGAATCGATTCGCGTCATCCTTCGCGAAGTCCCGGGCGCTCATTTCAGCGTCGGGGGCGTCGCCAAGAGCAAGACTGCCGCCAAGACCTGATCCACCGAACCGCCGCGCGCCAACCATGTCGCAATCCTCCGCCCAGGCAATGACCAGCACGACGCCCTGCGAAATCGGCGCCCTGTCGCAATGCACGGGCCGGGTGCTGCGGGCTTTCGGCCTGGCGCGCGTCGCCGATCATATGACCTCGGACGAGGTCCTGATTTTCCTCGCGCTGGGCCATCTGGGTCTGACGGCCAATAGTCGCGGCGTCGTGATTCGGCCGGTCACCTGCCTCGACCTTGCGGAAATGCTGCACATTCCGAAGGAAACCGTGCGTCGCAAGGTCGCCCGACTGGCCGATATGCAGCTTGCCGAAGCAACGACACGCGGCGTCCTGATCAAGAATCAGGACGAATGGCGTCGCCTCGCGGAAGCGATCGCAGGACAAGCCCCTTATTAGATCTCCGCGTCTCCCCGTGGCTATATTCCGTGTATTTTTAAATATGAAATTGTGATAAAAAAACAACTTCAATATTTTTATCGCAACTAAACCCAATATAGGTTTTATAACCCGAACTTAATGCCGATATTTTGCTAGAATTATTCATGAATTCGCCAGCAAGGTTAGCGCTTAAGTCGAGCGCATCGGCCTGTTGCTGTCGAATGATTGCGACTCTACGGCTCAGGGACGCCTCGAAGCGCCCAGCCGAAGAAACGAGCAAATATCCACGTGGAGGGGAGCATGTCTTTCAGAAATAAAATCGTCGCGGCGGCCATGGGATGCCTTTCCCTTTGCGCGACGGCTACGACGTCATTCGCGGGTTCGGAGCTGCAGCCGGGCATCAGCACCGGTATCCCGCTCGGCGCGCCGCTGCCGGAAGGCGTGTTTGTCATCACCATGCCGAACTACGGCTACCGCGACACGACGCCCGGCACGAATGTCGGCGCCCTGGTGCCGGCCTGGATCATCTGGTCGACGCCCTGGACCCTGCTTGGCGGCCATGTCATGTTTGACACCGTCTCGCCGATGGTGAACGCCAATGTGCACGGCGTCCTCAACCGCGGCGGTTTCATGAACCCCTTCATCGACGCCCAGATCAAATGGGATCTCGGCAACGGTTTCTTCGGCGGCATTCAGGGCGGCGTCTATCTCCCGGTCGACAATGAGCTGACACAGATTGGCATCGCCCGCAATTTCGCGTCGTTCCAGGGCGTCGTGGCTTTCAGCTATCTGAAGGATGGCTGGAACATCTCCGCCACCAACATTTTCGGCACCGGACAATCCGGCGATATCTTCTCCGCGCCCGGCTCCTACGGAACGACCTGGTACAACCTCGACGTCACGGCGACCAAGAAATTCGGCAAGTTCGAGTTCGGCCTCGTCGGCTTTGCCTCCGCCGACCTCGACGCGCCCGTCCCCGGATACGCCAAGCAAAGCCAGATCGCGCTCGGCGGCCTCGTTGGCTATGACTTCGGAACGTTGAATCTGCAGCTAAAATTCACCCGCGACGTCATGGAAGTGAATTACGGCGGCTACGACACCCGCGGTTGGGCCAATATCATCATCCCGCTCTGGGTCGCCGCGCCGCCGAAGCCGGTCGTCGCCAAATATTGATCGAACATCGGGGACGGCGCTGGCCCAGCGCCGCCCTTTGATTTGCAACGCGCAAGCCGTCTGGCGCGCGGCCGAATTCTCTGCGTCCTGTGGACGGCGCCGTTCCTCGGCCTTGCCGGCGCTCTCGCGACCCTGCAAAAATTGCGTATCTCGCCCGACCCTTCGTTCGGCATGACCGAGTGGACAATCTACATTATTTTCATCGTGGTGATCGGCGGCATCGGCGCTTCGTTCGGCAGCCTGGAAAGGCCGATTCTCGGCGCCGCATTCTTTCAATCGCCGTCATGCTGACCGAACCGCGCGGAATCTGGTGACTGTTGCGGCGCCTGGGCGCCGGCGAAATCTTTTCGGCGTCACGCCGGCCGCAAATTGCGGGAAGCCCAGTGGGAGATTGGCAGGACGCGTCCGCCGCCGCCAACACATGATGGCGGCGATTGGCGCGCCAACCGATGAAGAAAAAGATGAAACGAGAGGCGGAACATGAGCGAGCATAAAGGAAGCTGCCTTTGCGGCAAGACGACTTTCACATTGACCGACGACGCCCCGACGGTGGCGCTCTGCCATTGCACGCATTGTCAGAAATCGAGCGGTTCGGCCTTTTCCGTCAATGTGCTTTCGCCGCGCGCGCGTTTCAGCGTTTCGGGTCCGCTGAAGAAATTCGACGACGTCGGCGAGAGCGGCAAGCCGCTCAGGCGCTGGTTCTGTTCGGAATGCGGCTCGCCCATCTGGACCGAGGCCGAGGCCATGCCCGATGTGGCTATCGTCAAGGCCGGCGGCTTCGATGACGCCGGCTGGATCAAGCCGACGCTGGAGATTTTCTGCGACTCCAAACAGCAATGGACGCCGCTTCCCGAAGGCCTCGCCCGCTTCGCCAGAATGCCGGGCTGAACGCCGGCGATATCATGCTCTGACTCAGGCGATGAATTTGACGACGCCGCCATCGACGCGCAAAGCCGCGCCATTGGTGGCGGAGGCCTGCGGAGAGCAGACATAGACGACCATATTGGCGACTTCCTCGACATCGGCCAGCCGGCGCAGCAACGACGTCGGCCGGTGCTCGGCGATGAAGCGCGCCTCCATTTCCGGCTGGGAAACGCCCGCCTCGGCCGCCATCTTGCCGAAGAATTCGCTGACACCCTCGGACCGCGTCGGCCCCGGCAGAACGGAATTGACGGTGACGCCCGTCCCGGCGGTCAGTTCCGCGACGCCGCGCGACACCGCGAGCTGCGCGGTCTTGGTCATGCCGTAATGGACCATTTCCGCCGGCGTGTTGAGCCCGGATTCGCTCGAGATGAAAACGATGCGGCCCCAGTTCTTTTCCAGCATTTTCGGCAGATAGCGCCGCGACATGCGCACACCGCTGAGCACATTGGCCTCGAAGAAGCGCAGCCAGTCGGAATCGGGAATTTCGAGAAAGGGCTTGGGCTCGAAAATGCCGAGATTGTTGACCAGAATATCGGCGTCTTCGACCTGCGAGCCGAGGGATTCGACGCCTTCGGCTGTCACCAGATCGGCGGCGACGCCGCTCGCCTCGGCGCCGGGAACGTCCGCGCGCAACTTCTTCAACGCCTCTTCGACCCGGGCGGCGGCGCGGCCGTTGACGATCACGCGCGCGCCGGCCTGCGCCAGCCCTTTGGCGATGGCGTAGCCGATGCCGGACGTCGAGCCGGTGACGATGGCGGTCTTGCCGTGCAGATCAATCTTCATGTCGTTTCTCCTAGCTCAGGCCCTGGCTTCGGCAAAGAAATTGTCGAGCAGCTGCGCGAAGCGCGCCGCATGTTCGATCTGAACCCAATGGCCGCAACAGCTGAACACGTGAAGTTGCGAACGATCGATCCATTCCAGCAAGGTCAAGGAATTGGACAGCGGAATCACCTTGTCGTCGCGACCGTGGATGATCAGCGTTTCGTGCGGCACGGCGCGAATATCCGCCTCGCGGCTCGTCATCGCGTCGACCCAGCGCTGGCGCGGCGCGGGAAACATGGCCGAAAAGCTTTCCTGGAAGCCGGGCCTGATGCTGGCGCGGTAGCGCAGCTCCGCCAATTCGTCGTTCACCAGTTCCCGGCTATAGGCGAAAATGTCGAGCAGCTTTTTCATATTGTCGAGCGAGGGCTCATAGCCCCAGACCGCGTCAAGGCCGGCGCTGATCGGGAACGGCACGCCGACGCTGCCCATCAGCACCAGTCGCGCGACGCGATCTGGATGCTGGATCGCCAAGGCCAACGCAATGGCGCCGCCGAAGGAATTGCCGACGATATGCGCCTTTTCCAGGCCCAGGGCGTCGAGCAGTCCGATTGTCTGCTTGACCCAGGTCGCGATGTCATAAGTGATTCCGGCCGGCCTTTCGCTGAAGCCGAAGCCGACCATGTCGGGCGCGATCACCCGATAATTTTTGGCGAGTTCCGGCAAGGCGAGGCGCCAGTTCGCCCAGGCGCTCACGCCCGGGCCGGAGCCGTGGATAAACAGCACCGGGAAACCGGCGCCGAGATCGTGATAATTGGTGGTTATGCCTGCCGCTTTGATCGAAGAGGCGATCTCGGGATTGGCGCTATTCATGGCGTTCGCTCCGTTTTTTTTTCCCAAGCCTAGCCCATAATTTTATCGACACAACATAAAATATCGATATTTTTGCAAGCCTGACTTTGCCGTAAAATCAGCCCTTGGAATCGTCCGATGACAGAGGAAATCCTCGCCAATCCATTCAAATCCGCCCTGCAAAAAGGCGCGACCCAGATCGGCCTGTGGCTGGCCATGGCCGATCCCTATTCGGCCGAGATCTGCGCCGGTTCGGGCTTCGACTGGCTGCTGCTCGACGGCGAACATTCGCCGCTCGACCTGCGGACCATGCTGGCGCAATTGCAATCACTCGCACCCTATCCCACCCATGCGGTCGTGCGTCCGCCGACCGGCGATCCGGTGCTGATCAAGCAGATGCTGGACATCGGCGCGCAGAGCTTGCTGATTCCTATGGTGGAGACGCCGAAACAGGCGGAGATGCTGGTGCGCGCCACGCGCTATCCGCCTCGGGGCTTTCGCGGCGTCGGCGCGGGCATTGCGCGCGCCGCGCGCTGGGGGCGGCTCGAACATTATCTCGATCGCGCCAATGACGAGGTCTGCCTGCTGTTGCAGGTCGAGACACGCACGGGTCTGGAAAATCTCGAAGCCATCGCCGCCATCGAAGGCGTGGACGGCGTCTTTCTCGGCGCCGCCGACCTCTCCGCGTCGCTTGGCCATATCGGTCAGCCCCAGCATCCGGAAGTCGTCGCCGCGATGGAGAAGGCGATCCGGACGATCCTCGCGCATGGCAAGGCGCCCGGCCTGCTGGCGACCGACGAAGCCGTCGCCGCCGCCTATCTCAAACAGGGCGCGCGTTTCGTCGCCGTGGGCGTGGACGCGCTCCTGCTGGTGAAGGCGACGCAGGATCTCGCCCGCCGGTTCAAGGGCGGCCCGGCGACGGGCGGCGCGTCGCCCTACTGAGCTTCGAGACCATGCGCTTGCAGGGCCGCGCCTCGCTCGAGCGGATCTTCAGCCGGCGCTCATTCCGCCGCCGCCGAATTCCTTGCGGAAGGCGGCGGGCGTCCGGTCGCGGCTGCGCAGGAACAGACGGGTCAAATGCGCCTGATCGGCAAAGCCGCAGCTCGCCGAAATTTCCTTGATCGGCAATGAGGTGAGAGTCAGCAGCCTTTGCGCGCGCTCGAGCCGGCGCTCGATCACATAGGCATGGGGCGCCTTGCCCATCGCGCGCTTGAATTGCCGGGCGAAATTGCACGGCGTCAGATTCGCGAGATCGGCCAGGGACTTCAGATCGATCGCCTCGTCGAGATGGGCGTCGATGAATTCGTCGATCCGACGCCGTTGCAGAAGGTTGAGGCGACCGCCGGGACAGCCGCGCTCGGGCTTGATCGAAGCGAATTTGCGCAGCAGATGCACGATCATGCAGCGCGCCATGGTCTCGACATAGAGCGGGCCGCCGAGACCCTGCGCCTGCGCTTCGGCGGCGATCGCCTGAAGCGCGAAAGTGATGGCCGGGTCTTCGAGAAGCAGCACATCGGCGAGCGTCACTTCGGCGATCGGGCGCTCCATGACCTCGCTCGCCACCTCAACCACGAGCTCCTGCGAAAAATAGACGTGGGTGACGTCGATGGTCTCGCTCCAGAACCAGTGCGACTGCTCGGCGCGGGTGAGCAGCGAAACGGCGCCCGGAGCGCATGTGGCGTGGGACCATTGGCCGTCGAAACGCCGCTGCATCGGCGTGGCGCCGAGGCGATAGCCGACGATCATGAAATCGCGCATGGCCGGCACGATCACGTCCTGGCCAAGATAGTGATAGGTGCGGAGATAGACGTTTTTCCAGCCCAGACCATCGCTGGCGCAAAGCACGTCTCCGGGAACCCAATCGGGCAAGTCTTCCGGCGGCACGAGCGTACCCACGGTCATATCCTCCCTGCGCCCTGGTCGTTTTCGACTTTTCAGGCTTATGGCGATGCGGCGGCTTTTGCGCCGTCGCACCGGAACGAGGCTCGCATATGCGAGCCGAATGTCAAATTCGCGCGATCGCTCAGGCCGGCGTCGAGAGCAGTTCCGCCAGATGGGCGTCGACCTGACGCACATATTCCGCGTCCGTGCCGAACAGCCCGAGATGGCCGTCGATCGTCTTCAGCACCCGCAGTTCGGCGCCCGGAATGAGGTCCGCCTCGCGGGCGCAATCCGCCGGCGGAAAGAACATGTCGGACAGGATCGGCATGACGAAGGTCTTGGCCTTGATCCGCTTCAGGGCGGCGGCGAGATCGCCGCCGGTGTGGCGCGACACGTCGGCGCGCTGCCATTTCCACGCCAGGCACAGCAGGTCGTTCGGGTCCATCGGGCCGAAATAGCCGTTCATGAAGCCATCGACGAAAGCGTCGATCGTATCGAAACCGAGTGCCTTGGGGCGCTGCTGAACGTAGAATTCCGTACTCCAGCCCATGACGGCCCATAATTTGGCCTGGTTGCGCAGGCCGGCCGCGACGTCCGACGACGCGGAATAATCGCCGCCATTGAATTTGGGGTCGGACAGCATGGTGTCGCGGACAGCGTCGGCGAACAGGAAATCATGGTCGGTCGTCCTGGCTGTGCCCGCGATCGGCGCGGCGCGGCGCACCATATCGGGGAAAGCCACCGCCCATTCATAGGTCTGCTGCGCCCCCATCGAGCCGCCGGTGACCAGAACGAGACTGGAGATGCCGAATTTCTCGGTCAGCAGCCTGTGCTGGGCGCGGACGTCGTCGGCGATCCGCACCTTGGGGAAATTGGCCATGCTTTGAGGGCCATCGGTATTGTGCGGAGAGGTCGACAGGCCGTTGCCGATCTGGTTGACGATGATGATGAAATATTTGTCCGGGTCGAGCGCGCGGCCCTGGCCGACATAGACGTCGCTCATGATTTTCGACGTCCCGGAATACCAGGTGGTAATCAGGATCGCATTGTCCTTGGCGGCGTTGAGCGTCCCATAGGTCGCGACAGCCAGTTTGCAGTTCTTGATCGTTTCGCCCTCTTCCAGGGCGAAATCGCCGATGTCGTAAAGCTCGTAGGGGCCGTGGACATCCTGGCTGTAATAGGAATTGACGATCACTCTTTCCTCCCGGTCTTCGTGCGCGGCGCGCTTGATCGCGCCTTTTCCCCGGCGGTCCCCAAAGCCCTGTTTACGCGGGGCTGGCGGATCGCGAGCCGCAAGCAAGAAGTCAGCATTCCCGGAAAAGGGCCGCCGCCTCGCCGCGGCGGAAAATGTCCCAATTCGGCATAAGTTTGCGGAAGCTTAGCGCTGGCGCGCCCGGCCGAGCGTTTTCGAGGGCAATTCGCCGAACCGCCGCTGGTAGGCGCGGGCGAACATGCCGAAATTGACATAGCCCCAGGACGAGGCGATCGAGGCGACCGTATCGCCCGGGCCGGCGGCGAGCAAAGCGTTGCGCACGCCCTGGAGTCTCTGCTCGCGCAGGAAGGCGCCGGGCGTAGTGTCGCGGAAGCGCCGGAAGGCGTCTGACAAGGCCCGCACGCTCACCCCCGCCTCCCTGGCGATTTCGGCGATGGTCGGCGCCCTGGCGGCTTCGGCGCGGATGAAATTCTCGGCCCATTTGACATGGCGCGGCGCGGCGCCGCAGGGCTCGCGCGTCAGCAGGACATTGGCGTGGCCAGCCCAATTGCGAAGAAGTTCGACGCAGATCGCTTCTTCCAGATGCGCGCCGATCCGCCCGCTTTCGACCTTTTCCGGCGCCTCCGACATCAGCCGCGCCGCATATTCCAGCAGTGCGATCCAGCTCGAAGAGGCGCCGCCGAACTTCACCTTCTCCCGCCAAAGGCGGTCGTCAGGCGCGGCGTCGAACCAGCTCAGCGCGATTTCCGCCACCACGTCATGGGGAATGGTGAGATTGATCTGCAAATGGCCGCCGTCGCCTTCGAGCCAATAGTCGGTGCGGCTGCAATCGGCGACGAAACTCTCGCCGCACGCCGTGATCTCGCTATCGGTCGCGCCGACCGAATGTTTCAAATGGCCGCGCAAAGTCGTCAGGACGAGAATCTTGCCTTGGGCGGGATCGAATTTGTCGAGATAGATCGGCACGCCATAGCTGAACCGCGTCACCACGATCCGGTTGATATTGGCGGCGTACATGACCGATTTCGGGCGCACGTTTTTCCCGATCGGCGTGCAGCTATAAGGCATATAGAAGCGATTGGCGAAGTCCTGGACTTCCTCCCAATCGTCGGAACTCGTCTTGCAATGCTTCGTGATCGCCCTTCCCTGGGCGTCAAGAAGCAAAGCGCGGTTCAACGCCAGCATCAACCATCTCCCCATGGCGCAGCCGCTGACGTTCTTCGGCGTCATGATTGGCTTGCCTGCCTGGTCGCCCGGACGTTGTTGTTTCGTGGCCGGACCAGGCCGCCAAACGAATTTGATATGCGTCGCGGGCGCGGATGACAAGCCGCGCCCGCGACCGCCCGAGGCGGTCATCGCCTCGCCGACGCGCCGCAAATCAATATTTTGCGGCGATCTGCTGCTTGGGCGCAGTGGCGACCCAGATCGGAACGATGATATTCGCCCACAGCCGCGTATCCTTGCCGCCGTAATTGCACTCGGTGAGATCGGTGGTCAGCTTCAGCTGAAGATCGACCGGCCCGAAATTATAGCCGACCAGCCCGCCCATCGCGAACTGGCTCTGGCGGGCATAGCCGGCATAGGGGCTCGACAGATCGGTCGAGCCGAAACCGACGGCGCCGATCTCCCATTTGCCGAAAGTCCTGGTCGCGGTCAGGTCGTAGTTGAACCAGGACGGCGCATAGGAGCCGACCGTCGTCCCGTTCCGGCCCGTGCCGTAGATGAAGGTCGCGGAGAGATTCCAGCCCTCGTTGAGATAGGAAAAGGCCACGGCCTGCATGAAGGACGCGAAATCATAGGCGACGCCGATCTCCTGCAGCGGGCCGTTGACCGGCAGATGCACGCCCTCGTGGACGCCGAAAAAGAAATGGCCGCCAAGGTCCCATTTCAGGCTCATCTCGACGAGCGGATTGGCCCAGCCGGCCTTGTTCAAGCCGAAGGGACCGTCGACGGCGACCTGGGCGACCGGCGTCGCGGCGTCGAAGCCGAGCCGGCCGCCGAAAATGGTCCAGGGCGTGGACCACACGATCCAGGCCGGGGTGAGGACGCCGACATCGGTGGCGGGATGGGTGGCGCGCGCGCCCCAATTGGGCAGCGTCATGTCATAGACCCCTTCCGGCAGAGGGGCGCCAATCGCCAGGCCCGTGGTCGTTCCCGGTTGCAGTTCCGAACCTGCCCGGGCCGGCATGGCCGCGAGGGCTGATAGCAATGTGGACGCCAAGGCGGCCGTGGACGCTCGTCTGATCTTCACTTTTTCCTCCCCTGCCGCCGGCGACGCGTCGTTCGATTATCCCTCCGAGGATGTCGCGTCGTTCAAGGCGGGGCATAAGTGAATCATCGCCGGCGGCCGCCCGCCGCCCGCGAACGGCGGACAATGTCCCGGATCGGCAGATTTTGCGCGCGAAGGCAAAAGCTTGCGGGAGCCCTCGCTCAGACCGCCGCCGCAGGATCGTTCAAAGAATTGTCCGCGCCGTTCAATACCGCCGCCGGCGCTCCGCCTAATTTTCCCGACGCGGGTCCAATCAATCAAAGCGAAGCCGCCGCGCGCCCCGCCAAAAGATTGAACCAAGAGATCGAAAAATGACGCGCCGCGGCGTTCAGCTGGAGGAATTGAAATTATGAATGAAGCGGTTCGGAATATCGACGGGGCGACAAAGCTCGACGCGGCGATCATCGGCGCCGGCGTCGCCGGGCTCTACCAGATCTATCAATTGCGCAACATGGGGATGAAAGTCCGCGCCTTTGAGGCGGCGTCCGACGTCGGCGGCACCTGGTACTGGAACCGCTATCCTGGCGCGCGCTTCGATTCCGAAGCCTATATCTATCAATATCTTTTCTCGGAAGATCTCTACAAGGGCTGGAGCTGGAGCGAACGGTTCCCCGGCCAGCCGGAAATCGAACGCTGGATGCACTAGGTCACTGACAGCCTCGATCTGCGCAAGGACATCCAGTTCGACGCGCGTATCGTCAGCGCCCATTACAATGAAGACACGCGCCGCTGGATCATCCGCACCGAGGATGGCGAAACCATCGACGCCCAGTTCCTGATCACCTGTTGCGGCATGCTCTCGGCGCCGCTGAGCGAGCTGTTCCCGGGGCAGAGCAGTTTCAAGGGCCGCATCTTCCACACCGCTCGCTGGCCGCATGAGCCGATCGAACTGGAAGGCAAGAAGGTCGGCGTGATCGGCATCGGCGCCACCGGCATCCAGGTCATCCAGACCATCGCGTCCAAGGTGGGGGAGCTGACCGTCTTTGTGCGCACGCCGCAATATGTGCTGCCGATGAAGAATCCGAAATTCGGCGAGGCGGACGTCAAGGCCTACAAGGAGCGCTTCGACGAATTGAAGAACACCCTGCCCCACACTTTCACCGGCTTCGAATATGACTTCATGTACAAATGGGCCGACCTGACGCCGGCGCGGCGCCGGGACGTCATGGAGGAAATCTACCAGAACGGCTCGCTGAAACTCTGGCTCGCCTCTTTCGCCGAAATGTTCTTCGATCCCGAGGTGAGCGAGGAAATCTCGGAATTCGTGCGCGACAAGATGCGGGCGCGGCTCAAGGATCCCAAGCTGTGCGACCTGCTGATCCCCAAGGATTACGGCTTCGGAACCCATCGCGTGCCGCTGGAGACCAATTACCTCGAAGTCTATCACCGGCCGAATGTCAAAGCCGTCAGCGTGAAGGACAATCCGATCGTCGAGATCGTCCCGGAGGGCCTTAAGCTGGCGGACGGGACGGTGCACGAGCTGGATATGATCGTTATGGCCACCGGCTTCGACGCGGGCTCCGGCGCGCTCACCCGCATCGACATTCGCGGTCGCGGCGGACACACGCTGAAAGAGGATTGGGGCAAGGACATCCGCACCGCTTACGGCATGCAGGTCCACGGCTATCCCAACCTGTTCATGACCGGCGCGCCGCTCGCGCCTTCGGCCGCGCTCTGCAACATGACCACCTGCCTGCAGCAGCAGACCGAATGGATCGCCGACTGCATTCGCTACATGCGCGACAAGGGCGTGGCGGTGATCGAGCCGACGGCGGAGGTCGAAGAGCGCTGGGTGCGGCACCATGACGAAACGGCCAACGCCAATCTCATCTCCAAGACCAATTCCTGGTATGTCGGCTCCAACGTGCCGGGCAAGCCGCGCCGCGTCTTGTCCTATACCGGCGGCGTGGGAACCTATCGCCAGAAATGCAACGAGGTCGCCGAGAGCGGCTATGAAGGCTTCGCGATGACCGCGTGAAGTCGCTCGGAGGGGGCCCCGACGCCCTCCGAACGTTCCTCCCGGTCGCCAATTGGGTCGGGCGCGCAAAGCGCGCCCGACCCTTCGGCCTGCTGCGCGGAAACGCCGGACAATGAACGACCTGAAACGTCACATGGATCTGCTGGCGCGCGATCGCTCGGTCGAAGAGCGCCTCCTGACCTTCTGGCCGGTCGTCGAGCCCCGCCTGCCGACGATCGTCGCCCAACTCCAGAAATTCACGAGAAATATGGCGGCCGGAAACGGCGACGGCCAATGCGATTTCGAGCGGCTGAAGAGAGTCCAGTCGCGGCATTTCGCACGCCTGCTGTCCTGGCGCATCGACGACGATTATGTCGATGGCGTCCTCGCCATGCATTTCGGCTTCCAGAAAGCAGCGCTCGACACTCCGGCGATCACCGCGGTCTACAATGAACTGGCGCGGGCGCTGACGACCTATCTTGTCGAGACCTACCGCTGGACGCCCGGGACTCTGGCCTCGATCCAGAAGGCGGTGACGGCCGCCCTGTTCTTCGATCTTTCGATGCTGCTTTCGTTATGTCCCGCCGAGCGCTCAATCGCGTCGGCGCCGCGAGCAATCCTCTAGGCCTCGATCTTGTGCTTGCGCAGCCGATAGGCGAGCGTCGGCCGGCTGATGCTCAACAGGCGCGCGGCGAGCGAAAGATTGCCTTTCGCCTCGGCCAGAGCGAGCCGCAACATCCGCGCTTCGGTGTCGGCCAAAGCGGGCAGGCCGCCTTCCGGCGCCTCTCCGGGAAGGTGCGCCTCGGCCGCAGGCAGCAGCCCGCCATTGCGGCGCATGACGAAGGTGTTGGAGTGGAAATCCTCGCCATTGGTGAAGAGGTGGGAAATGTCGAGGGCGCCGCCGTCATCGGCGAGGATCACCGCCCGCTCGATGATATTCTCCATTTCGCGGACATTGCCGGGCCAGGAATAATTGATCATCGCATCGACCGCGCGCTCGCGGAAGCCGGTGACGGTCTTGCCGTGCTTCTTCGCGGTGCGCTGCATGAACCAGTTCATCAGCAGCGGAATGTCGTCGCGCCGGTCGCGCAAAGGCGGGACGCGAATCGGGAAGACGTTCAGCCGGTAATAGAGATCCTCGCGGAAGGTCCCCTCTTTCACCGCCTCGCACAGATTGACATTGGTCGCGGCGACGATTCGGACATCGACCTTGCGCACGCGCGTGTCGCCGACGCGTTCGATCTCGCCTTCCTGGAGGGCGCGCAGCAATTTGCCCTGCGCGGTGTAGCTCAGCGTCCCGATTTCGTCGAGGAAGAGCGTGCCGCCATCGGCGCGCTCAAGCCGTCCGGGGCGCGAGGCGACAGCGCCGGTATAGCCGCCTTTCTCGACGCCGAACAATTCAGATTCGACCAGTTGTTCGGGGATCGCGGCGCAATTGACCGCGATGAAGGGCGCCTTGGCTCTTTTGCTGAGGCGGTGCAAATTCTGCGAGAAAATCTCCTTGCCGACGCCGCTCTCGCCGAGGAAAAGCACCGTCGCATCGGTCGGCGCGACCTTTTTCACGAGATGGCAGACGGTGTTGAACCCGCCCGAAATGCCGACCATCCCGAATGTGTTCTCCTGGCTGGCGGCGGCGCGTGCCGCGACCCGGGCATGGGGCGCGGGACAATTCGGCGGCGCCGGCGTCCATTTGACGAAATCGCCGATCTGGAGGAAGCGCAGGTCTTCGCGGGCGTCATCGCCCCATTCCTCGACCGGGCGGCCGACCACGCGGCAACGGTCGTGGCCCATGGCCTTGCATTCGATCTCGCGCCACAGAATGGGACGTCCCATGAACCGGCTGGTGTAGCCGCAGGCATAGCCCACCAGCATCCAGCACGAGGGCTCCTCGCCTATGCCGTAACGGGCGACATGGGCCTCCGCCTCGGCGCAATCGATGAGGGCGAAATCGCCGAAATAATGACCGCTGCCGACGTCGATTTCGAGCGCCAACGGCTCGCAATGGACGATGCCTTCGAGCGAAACAAGTTGCGGCCCGGCGAGAAAATGGTTGTAGGAGCCGCAAGACGAACGCAGCTTTTTCGCCATCTCGGCGTCGCACGCGCCGGCCTGATAGCCGATGCGGGTAACGATGCCGCGCGCGGTTTCCGCGCCGAGGCTTTCGATCAGTTCCTGGCGCAAGGCGCCGAGCGAACTCACATGCATCAGCATCATGCGCTGGTCGTCAAGCCAGATGCGGCCCTGTTGCGGCGCGAAGCGCAGACGATTGGCGAGGTCGCGAATTTCCGGCACCCGGAATTCGCAGATTTCCGCGCCGCTTCCGGTCCCGACCAGACGCGGCGTCGTTTTCGCCGCCACGCGTTTGACAGGCGAAGGAATGGTTTGCACCCGACATCCTCCCCATGAGCGCATTCGCGGCGGCCGTTTGCGGCTTTGTCAAACCCGTCCCGCCCGCGCGCCGCCACCCGGCGGCGCCCGTCAGTCACGGATTGCGCCTCGATGCAAGAATTCTTGTTTCGCTTCCCCGCCGGCGGATTTTTTTTCTCGCGCAGCATTTTTTTTTCTTTTTAGCATCCGCACGGAACGCTGGCAAGAGAATGTCGATATTATACTATATTGCCGATTTTGATGCGTGTAATGCCTGCAAAACGACCAAAACCGGCGCGCGTCGCCGCACGCCGGCTGCTCCAGCAGTGATTGGAGCTCAGAGGAATTTGTCGTAGTGAATCTGCGCGTGAGGGACCTTCCAGCGCATGACCAGAAGGTCTTGCATGGCGTCGATCATCGGCGGCGGACCAGCGAAATAGAAATCGTATTTTTCCGGGGCCGCGCCGACTGTTTCAACCGCCTGATGCACGAAGCCGCGCGCCCCGTTCCAGCCGCTGTCAGCCGGCTCGGACGACAAAACCGGCGCGTAGGAGAGCGCGGCCAGTTCCTCGGCCTTGAATAGCGCCGGGCCGCAGAGGTCGCCGCGCGTTCGCGCGCCTTCGAACAGGAGGGCTTTCTTGCCGCCATGTTTGAGAGCGGCGCGCGCGACGGAGACGACCGGCCCAATGCCGGAGCCGCCGCCGACGCAGATGATTTCACGATCATTGTCGGGCCGGAAAAATGCGCCGCCATAGGGCGCGTCGAGCATGAGGGCGTCGCCCTCGCGCAGGGCGTCGAACATGGCGTTGCTGCCCGCTCCGCCTGAGACCCTGCGAATGACGAAGCGCCATTCGCCCTGCGCATTGGGAAGATTCGACATGGAAAAAGCGCGCGGACCTTCGACGCCGGGCGGGTGGAAAATGGCGTATTGCCCTGGCAGGAAGTCGGCGGGCGCTTCCGTCTCGAACAGAAATTCCGCCATGCCGGGCGCAATCTCCCGGCGCCGCGCTAACCGCGCCTCATGACGACGCGTCGCGACGGGCGGACGATATTCATCGGCGCAGCGCACCCGGATCACGCAATCCGACAAAGCCTGGGATTGGCAGGCGAGACGCCGGCCGCGTTTGCGTTCGCGCTCGGACAGTCCTGGCGCCTCAGGCCAGAGCGTCCGCATATCGCCGGAGGTCAGTTCGAACCGGCAGCTTCCGCAGCCGCCGACTCCGCATTCGTAGGGAAAGCCTGCGCCGGCGCGCAAGGCGCCGCGCAGGAGGGAGTCTTCGTCGGCGGCGACATCAAATGTGTCGCCGCCTTCGATCGCGATTTTATATTTCATCGGCCGTGGACCGTCACAGGCCATAGCTGCGCCGCAGCTCCGCGCAGGCCTCTTTGGCGGCCTGGGCCGCGCCGGGCGAGTCGGGCAGTTGCGCGCAATAAGCGTCGATCGCGGCGTCGCCGAGCGGCGCCCATTTCGCGACCCAATTGGCAAGAACCTCGGCATTGCCTTCGGTCTGCAAGGCCATCTTGACCAGTGCGCCGGTCCAGCGCCGGTGGCGGTCGGCGTCAACCAGCTGGGCGTCGGTGAGAAGGCCGAGCAGCGTGTCGCCATTGTGCCGGCCCGCCTGGCCGAGCGCGCGCAGCACCGCCTCCTCGACGGCCGGGCGAGCGATGAGATTGAGCGCAACGAAACTTTCGCCCCAGTCATAGGCGACGAGCGCCTTCTCGATCAGCTCGCGAAAACCCTGCCAGGCCGGATCGTTTTCCCAAATGGCGCGCTCGTTCGCGCCGAAGCCGAGGTCGTCAAAACTCTTCGCCAGCTCCCTGGTGCGATAGGCCGTGTGCGTGAGCCAGCGCAAGGTGTCGGCGGTCTGGTAGGTCGCGCAATTAGAAATGGTCGACGCCGGAGCCATCTGGCACAGATAGGCGGAGCCCATCTGCAAGGCATGGAACAGATAGCGGCCCGGCGCATAGAGCCGCGCCAGTTGCGACGCCCAGCCATGGTCGAGCATGGCGTCGTGGCCGCGCGCGGAAAACTGGTCGAACAGGCCGAAGACGTAATTTTCCTGGCCGTCCTGCAGCATGTTGTAGGTGCGATAGATGATCTCGTCCGGATCGCGGAAGGCGTTCCAGTCGGCGTGTTTCAAAGGGCTGGCGTTGCGGTTGGCCTTGAACCATTGCGCCATGTTGAAATTCGGATCGAGCTCGAAAGGCGCGTCCGGATTGTCGGTGGTGTAATGGAGGTTGGTCGAGACGATTTCATATTCGCTCGGCTTGCGGCGCCGTGCGGCGAGATGGCTCCAGGTCTTCAACGGCTGGAGAACGGCAGGCTGGTTCATTTTCACTCCCCTGATTTATAAGATCCAGACGCCAGGGGCGAAGCCCATGGCGTCCGCGCCGACGGGCGCGGCGGCGCCTCTGCTTGGGGAGCAGAGGCATCGAAATCAAAGCGTTTTTTCGTAATAGAAGCGGACGTGGTCGTCGGTCGTCTCGATGCGGCCGGCGAAGGAGCCGAGATTGACTTCGAGCTCGGCCATCTTGAACGGCCGCCCGAGCGCGCGCTCCAACGTTTCACGGCGCAGAATCAATTCGTTCTCCGTGTCGATGCGCACATAGGCGATCTTGTCGTCGACGCGGATTTCCTTGCCCGGATTGTCCTCTTCCGCGGCCTCGATCACGCCTGCCGTAATGGGGCTGGCGCGCAGGATCGGGCCGACGCGATTGTTGCGGTAGCCGTCAGCCACCTTGACGTTGCTCATGGATTTCCTCCCAGAATTATGTGTGCGCGAACAGGGGCGTGACGCCCTCGATTTCGAGCAATATGTCGTCGCCCTCGATCTTCACCGGATATTCGGCGAGACGACAGTCCGAAGGGTTGACCCCGGCGCCGGTCCTGGCGTCGAAGGTCCATTGATGGGCGCGGCACATGATGACCCGGCCGTCGAACTTGCCCTCGGACAGCGGAATGTCCTGATGCGGGCAAATGCCCTGGAAGGCGCGAATGTCGCCGCCCTCGGGCCAGACCAGAAGAATGACCCGGCCCGCGACATCGACTTCCGTCATGTCGCCTTCCCAGAGCTCGTCCAGTGTGCAGGCTTTCTGAAAGCTCATGTTCGGCTCTTTGGCGGCTCACGCGTCGGCGAAGATGAATTCGAGCGTTTCCATCGGCTTGATGTCCGTCTCATGCAGACGGGCCTCGCGCGGATAAAAGCTCTCGGCGCCTTGGCGGCGCACGCGGACCACCTTGTCGGGCCGCGGGGCCACGCGCCGGTTTATGGAATGATGGGCCGCGGCGGCCGCGACTTCATCCATCGTGTTTTCGGTGTCGACTGGAACCAGCAGCAGGACGAAGTCGTGCTGGAAATTGGAAACAATGGGGAACAGGGCCATGAACGGCTCCTCTGACGGAGATAACGATTTCTGGAGTCGATCTTATTCCGCGGCCTGCTTGTGCTGGCGGAAGGCCTCGACCCAGGCGTAATTATGCGCGTCGTCGCCGATCTCGCCAGGAGCGAGATTCATGTACATCAACGCGCCCATCAGGTCGGGCGGCTGGATCTTTCCGGCGAGGAAGCGATCGACCAGAGTCATATGGCCGCGATAGCGGACCGGGTCCTGTTCGAAGATCCAGCGGTCGATCTCGGAATTGAAGTGATAGAGCCGCCCCTCATATTCGAGCGGATAATCCTTCACGCTCCAGCCGTCGCCGGGAATGGCGCAGATCGGAATCTGGCTCATGTTGCAGACGATCGGCAGCGTCTCCGGCATGGTCAGTTCGGGTTTGCCGTTGAGCAGATTTTCGGTGATGACGTCCCAGGCCTTGCCGAAGCTGGCGTTCCAGCCGGGATATTTCTCCTCCAGCCATTCGCGGCATTCCGGCGTGACGCCGGCGGCGGGGTTCCACCACAGGGTCGGACGCCAGAACCACAGGCCCATCTGATAGGCGTGATGCTGGTAGTCGAATTCGGCGATCATCTTGTCCCAATACCAGGGCAGATCGAGGCCGAGGTCGATCAGTGAGCGCTCGAACTGGCCGACGATCCACTCCTGCATGAACTCCTTGAACGACTGCTTCCGGTGTTCGAGCGGCGTGTTGTAGTCCATCGACGGGCCGGTCAGGATGCAGAAGATGCGCCAGGCGCGGGCGATGGCGATGTCCACCAGTTTCTGCGCCTCGGCCTTGCGGCCATTGGCGATCAGGACTTGAAGCGCGGGCCCGCCGATCTGGGCGTGGCGCGATTCGTCGGTCTGGATCGAGGAGATCAGGCTGGCGAAAGTGAAATCGCCGGCTTCGGCGGCGTCGGCCGCGAGACCGAGGAACTGCATATTGGTGAAGCCGGTCTCGAAGGCGAAGGTCAGCATCACCGCGATTTCGGTGGCGCCGCGCGCCATGAACAGGTCGTCGAACGCATGCCGCGCCGCGATCGCCGCCCATTCATTGGAATGATAGGCCTTGTGCGCCCAGTCGAACTGGCGGTCCTTCGGGCAATATTCATGCGGGAAATAGAGCTGGATCTGGGCGTGGCGGTTCTCGTCCAGCATGCCGAACGTCGCCATGTTGCGCATGCCCGGCGCGCGGCCGAAGCGGCACATGCGCGCCTCCGCGCTCATCGCGGCATATTCGCCGAGCGCGATGGCGCCGTAATGCGATTTGAGAATGGAGCGCCAGCCCGGATCGGCGTTCTCGTAGATGCGGCTGCGCTCCAGCGCCGCCTTGACCGAATAGGCGCCGGCGTCCTTCTCGCGTTGAATGCGCACATATTCGGGATAGGAGGTCTTGTAGGGCTCGTCATAGACCTCCCACTTGTCCATCGGCACGCCCTGCGCGCCGGTCATGACGTCCGGAAAGAGCTCGGCCTCGGACACATATTGGGGCGTCCAGTTGGTGGACCGGGCAATGTCGTACCATTCGTGGCGCTCAAGCAAAGCCATGGCGTTTCCCTGTAACGATTGTGCTTAGCGACGCGCGCTTTTTCGCGCGGTTCGCCCGCTACCGGTCGCAATCCCGGCGCCACGCGCTTCGCCGATGGGAAATATTGCGGCGCACAAAGAAAATCTGGCGTTATTTCTATCAGTTGAAGCACGAAAATATTTTCTTCTTGCAGCGCGAAAGAACGCTGACGACCTTTGCCTCGACGCTATGATGAATCGAAACCGGCTCGGCTCGATGACGGATTTGATCAAATGATCAGGTCAAAGAAGTCGCGCCGCCGATTTGTCAAAACGCCTCGCGCCGCTGCAGGCCAAGGCGCGTTTTCTTTGATGGAACGCAACGCCCGGGAACCATCGCCGCCATTGTCTGTTGTGCTTCTGCTGGCGGAGCAGTTTGCAGATTGCGGGAGAAGCGGCGATGGCGCCAAACGAAATAGACGCCATTCGGGCCTTGTTGAGTTCCAAGCCGAGGCCTGTCGGCTGGGCGGCGCGGCGCGAGCGGCTTGATGAAGTGGGCTCGCTCTGGGCGCCCGCAAGCGACATCGCCTTTGAGCCCGCCGATATGAACGGCGCGCCCGGCGAATGGTCGATCGCGCCGGGTAGCGACGCTTCGCGCGTGCTGCTGTTCTTTCACGGCGGCGGCTATTGTTCCGGCTCCATTGTGAGCCATCGGCGGATGGTCACCGAGGCGGGACGGGCCGCCCGGGCGCGCACCCTTGCCGTGGGCTACCGGCTGGCGCCCGAGTATCCATTCCCGGCCGCCCTCGAAGATGGACTGAAGGCCTGGCGCTATCTGCGCGATCAGGGAATCGACGCGGATCGGATCGCCGTCGGCGGGGACAGTGCCGGCGGCGGACTGACGGTCGCGCTCATCAACCATTTGCGCGGCGCCGGCGAGGAGCCGCCTGCCTGCGCCTGGCTCGTTTCGCCCTGGACCGATCTCACCATGTCCGGCGCGACGCTCGAAACCAAGGACGCCGTGGATCCTCTTATCCACAAAGACTATCTCCGCGAGCTTGCCACAGCCTATCTCGCCGGCTCCGTGGATCCGAAGGACCCGCGCGTTTCGCCTCTTTACGCCGATTTGAGGGGCTTCCCGCCGGTGCTCATCCAGGTCGGAGCGGCCGAAACCCTCCTCGACGACGCCACGCGCTTCGCGGCCGCGGCCGGCGCCGCCAACGTTTCGACGACGCTCGAAATTTGGCCGCATATGATCCACGCATGGCCCATCTGGAACGCTCATCTGCAACCTGGCCGCGCGGCTCTGATCAACGCCGGCGGCTTCATCGCCCGCCATATTTGAAAAGAAACGTTCTCGACGCCGTCAGCCGCGCGCCGTCCTCGAATTCCTGAGCCCGATCGACCAAATCAGCTCCCATTTGCTTCGCCTTATCCGGCATATTCGCATCCTGGAATGACGCTTCTGGCTTCCATCTCGCGAGCATGGCCGGCCATGATTTCTTCAAACATTACGCAATGATCTGCCAAGCTCGCATGAGGCGCGCCGCCAAAGGGTCAGGATACGATTGAAAACGCGACTTTGACCCAATCGTCGATATTATCCAGCACGACCCCACGCTTGGTCATCGTCGCAAATCCGAGGTCGATCAATCGCGTTAATTTGCGACGCACCGTCTCTTTCGGCGCCTTCAACCGCTTTGCGACCTCTATGCATCTCACCGGCCGTACGGCGACGCCGATCATCGAAACACTCAGGCCCAGACGACCGAGCGTCAGAAGGATCAACAATTCATCCGCCGCAAGATCAAATTTCCGTTCAACATTTTCGACCCGGCGGAGAAATTTATCCACGTCCGCCAACAGGACACCCGCCCGCGGAGGCGACGCTGAAATCGCGTCGCGCGTCTGCCGCATAAGTAATTTGGGATCCGACGAAATCATTTTCCCGGCCTCCGCCATGTCACAGCCTCTTGAACACGGGGCTTTTGGGCTTCTCCGCGCAATCCTTGGCGGTGAAGAAGCGCTCGGTGAAAATGTGCTTTTCAAACAGGCGGCCCTGCATCAGGGTCGCGATGCATGCCTCGATCATCGGCGGCGGGCCGCAGAGATAGGCGGTCGAACCTTCGAACACGCCGCCGAAAATCCTCTTGGCGACATCGTGCACAAAGCCGCGGTCGCCGCGCCATTCGCTCGGTTCGGGCTCATGCGACAAAGCCGGCGCATAGTGGAAATTGTCGTGGCTTCGCGCCAGCGCCTCGAACTCGTCGCGGCCATAAAGATCGGCTTGCGCGCGCACGCCGTGGACGAGCGTGATCGGCTCGGCATAGCCCTCTTCGAGCAGGTCGAGGATCATCGATCGCGGGCTGGAGACGCCGGTGCCGCCGGCCAGGAACAGCAGCGGCCCGCCGCGCGATTTGCGCACGATGAAACGGCCCTGCGGCCCGGTGATCTTCAGCTTGTCGCCAAGCTGCAATCTCTCGTGGACATAGCCCGTCGCCTCGCCCCCCGGCACGCGGCGGATCTGCAATTCGACATGGCCGCTGTCGGAGGGGGGATTGGCGATGGAAAAGGCGCGCGAGGCCTCGATCCCCGGCAGGAAGACATTGACATATTGCCCGGCCTGGAAATCGATCGGGCCGTCCCGCAAGGCGAGGCGCACGCCTTTCACGTCATGGGTGAGGTCGTCCAGCGCGACCACTTCGCCGACGAAATCGCGCACCGGAATCCTGCGGGCGTCGGGATCGTCCTCGACATCGGCCTCGATGGCGACATCGCTTTTCAGCGTCGCGGTGCAGGCGAGGACGAAGCCCTCGTCGCGCTCGAAATCCATCAAGGCGAAGGGCGAGGCTTCGCCGTGATCGATCTCGCCGTCGAGCACCTGGGTCTTGCAGGTGCCGCACAGGCCATGTCCGCAGGCGTGCGGGAGATAGACGCCCGCACGCAGACAGGCGTCCAGTATGGTCTGCCCTTCCGCGACCTCGATCTCGTCGCCGATGGGTTCGATGGTGAGTTGGCGGACAATCATCGCTCGACGCCAAAGGCCTTAGTTCAGACTGCCATGATAGCCGTCCAGGCCGGGCGTCCAGAAGCGCACCAGCGACTTGTGTCCCATGCCGTGGTCGGCGATGGACTTGTCGAAATCGGGCGTCGCATTTTTGCCGTCGATTTTCCAGATCGCGTGCGACCAATCGATCTTCGCCCAATCCGGATGCGGTCCGTAGACGCCGCCGATAGCTTCCTTGATGGCGCCGAAGGGCGTCTGCGGCGGAAGCGGCAATGCGATCGCGGCGACGAATGATATATGATGCTCCCAATGGACATAGATCATCAGATTGCCGTGATAGAGCTCCGGCAGGTCCCGGTTTTCGGTATATTTCTCATAATCGGGCGTGATTGCTTTCAAAGCCATTGTTTCCTCCCGAGCGCCGGGCGACGTCCGCCGCAAGACCGGTCGCCGCCCCATATATCCCCTTAGCCGGCCTTGCTGACCGCCGTGTCCTGTTTCCAGGATTCCCAAAGCTTGTGATCTTCCGAGCCGACATATTCGGCGTTATCGACCCCAACCTTGATCTGGTACCAGTTCAGGACGTCCGGCACCGTCGGGCCGCCGCAATTGCCCTGGAAGATCTGCTGGATCGGGAGCCAGGCCTGAACATATTTCTCCGGCTCGTTGTCGAAGATGTCTTTGCAGCCGTCCGAGCAGAAATGATAGCGGTTGCCCTTGAACTGCGTTTCACGGAAGCAGCGCGTCGTGGGGTCGCCCGGCTCGGTGAAAGTCATGGGCAGCTGGCAGGTGTGGCAAAGTTGGAGCAGGCCATTGTAATAGAAGCGCTTGCCCTCTTTTTCCATCTGCGCCCACATTTCGAAGCGCGGCCGGTAATATTTGTCGAAAGTGTTGGGATATTTCTCCGACAGCCAGTCCATATGCTTGGCGTCCGGCATCCATGCGTGAAGGCCGGCGACGTGGCAAAGCTGGTAAAGCAGGCCATAGAGCTGATGACCGACATGTTCAGCGGCTTCGGTCGCCACCTCATGATATTTCGGCATTTTCAGGCCATAGCGGGCGAGATCCTGGAACAGGGCGCCGCCGGCTTCGGTGAAATAGATTTCCCAGGCTTCCTTCCAGGACATCACCGGCTTGGGCAGCATATAGTCCATCATCATGGCGACGAGGCCCAGCAGCCGGAAGCCGCGCCAGAACCATTTGTCGACCCATTTCTGCACGATCGGCAGATTGTCAGGGTGCTGTTCGAGCAGGAACTTGATGACTTCGATGCCGAGCGTCATGTGACGGCTTTCGTCGGACTGCGCCGAGAAGCCGAAGGTCACCGTGGACATGTCGCCATTATAGGCCGCGCCCGACATGAAGGGCACGAACAGAAGATTGGTCAGCACATATTCGAAGGCGAAGCCGATCGCGATCATATATTCGAACGGACCCGCCGACCGGGCGTCGTCGAAGAAGCTCTTCGGCACCGACAGATAGAAGACGCGGTCATGCATCGTCGGAAATTCCGACATGCCATTGAAAAACTTGTTGTAATGGCTGATGGTGTGGATCTGCGTCTGGACATGGCGCAGCTCATCGAGCGATTGCTGCTGCGCCGCGACGCGCGGGCCGACGCCGCGCAAATGACGGCCAATAAAGGCGAAGCCGCGATGCGACTGATATTCCTCCGGCGAAATGCCGGTGAGGAAGAGTTTCAGGACGTTCATATAACGCCCATCGGAAATGCCGGTCTGGCCGTTGTTCTGGGCGAAGGCGTCGAGCACCGCATAGAGCTTGCGCTCTTTCTCCGCCTGGAATTTCCAATAGGCGTCCATGGTCAGACGGAACGGGTCTTCCCAGGCCGACCAGTCCTTGATCTTGATGCCCTCGAACTGGTCGTAGGGGAAAACCTTGTCGATCGGCTGGTAGCTGGTTTCCCAGTCCAGCCCGCGCGTCATATGGGCGTAGCGCTGCTTGAGGCCGAGTTTTTTGGCGGTCATCGTTTCCTCCCGGATCAGTGTTTCCAGCTCACGGAAAATTGGTCGTCGTCCTCGTCGAGATGGCCGGCCATCGAGATGAGCACGAGGTGGATTTCCTGCGGGTCCCATTCGCGCCCGAGGCGCTCCTCGACCGAGGCGCGCTTGACGACGAGCGCGCCCTCGCAGTCGAGCTTCACGGCGCCGGGCATGTTGAGGACGCGCACGCCGGGATTGTCGGCGATGATCGCCTCGATGATCGGGCGGGCTTCGTCATTGTGGTAAAGGGTGAGAGACGCGAGTTGCGACATTGTTCTTCTTCCTCTCAGAGCGTCAGGCCGAGGTTTTTCGCGCGCGCCTTGACGGCGTCGCCGGCCGCTTCGGCAAGCGCGCCATTGTCGCCGAGCATCGCCGCCGAAAGCGGCTTGGCCGCCTCGACCGCGCGCGAAATCCACTCCGCCGCCCATTGCGAAACCAGCGCCTTGTTCTCCGGGCTTTCGGCGGCGACCGTCTTGATGACGCTGTCGCTCCACTTGCTTTCGTCGGCGCGCCAGTCGCTCATGAATTCGGTCAGCATGGCGACCGTGATCGGCGCGTCCTTCCAGGCGGCGTCGGACATTTTGTAGACGAGGTCGAAGACGACGCCGTTGATCGCGAGGGTCTGGGCGACGAAGAGCTGGAAGAAATCGCGCTCGACAAGCGAGTCCTCGATCAGCTTGCGCACGCCCTGCCAGGCGGGATCGTTGATCCAGACTTCCTTGGCCATGTCGAGGCTCACGCCGGTCTGGCCGTCGAGCAGGAGGCCGATGCGGCTGACGATCTGGGCCATGCCGAGATGATCGCCGGCGGAGAAAATGCAGGGCGCGGTCACCGCCGCGCCATAGCCGCGCTGGGCGATCTCGGTCATGTTCATATTGGCGCCCCAATGCAGGTGGCGCAAAGGCAGGAGAAAAGTCTCGATCTGCTTGCGCGCCTCGGGCGAAATCTTCTCGATGAGGCCGCGCTCCTCGGCGAAGACGAAGGCGCGCTCGGCCGACTGGTTCATATTGGCGCGCGAAATATTATAGGTGGCGTAATAGAACTGCCTAGGATCGAGCGGCTTGTACCAGTCCTCCATGACGACCGCGGTCTTGCGCGTGTCGTAAACCCAATATTCCGGCTCCCACAAAGGCTTGTAATGAAAATTCGCGGTCGCCTGAACGTCGAGCGTCGCCTCCTGATAGCGCGTCGCCGGCTTGTCGGCGCCCAGCCGCCGGGCGACATGGCCAAACGTCTGACGCTTCGGCTCCATGTCTATCGTCTTGATCTGAACCGTCATTGCATTCCTCCCTAAGTCCTTGTTTTATTCTTGCCTTGGACGGAGCAATCCGGGCTGTTTTTCCCGCCATGCCAGACGTTCGATGTCCGATGCTGTTTGCACGTCTGACGGCGGCAGGATCTCCGCCATTTGCTCGCGACAGAATTCGTGAAAGGCGTCCAGCGGCAGGATCAGTTCGACGGAGAGAAGGCCGTCGTCCAGAAAGAACTCGAATTCGACGAAGCGGCCGAGCCGGACGCCAAGGATCCGCGCAAAGGCCCCGCCTTGCGTCTTTCGCCCGCAGAAAGACTCGCGCCCCGGCGCGCCCGCGCCGGCGTCTGGAGCCGCCATGACTTCCGTCCCCGATTATTATTATGGAAAAGACGTTAGATCGCCTCTTCCAACGTGAAAAATACTATCTTGGAGGCTCTTTCATACCTCGCTGGTATCATTCCGCCGGTCAGGCCGTGGCCCGCAAACGCGCGGCGATTTCGTCCGCCCGCAGGATGCTGTAAGGAACGCCGCCAATGCCCCAATAATCCGGCTGCGCCTGGACCAGATGGACGCGGACGCGCGACCTGTCCGATTGCAGCGCCTCGGCGATTGCGGCGCTGACCTCCTCGATCACGGCGTGATATTGCGCGAGCGGTCGGCCTTCCATCAAAACCATTTCGACGAAGGGCATTTCGACCGAGTTGCGATCCTGGGCGGTGAGGGCCTCGCTCGCCGGACGGCCTTCGATGCCCCAGAGCTCCGGATCGATCTCGGTGACCCAGACCATGAATCTTTCTTTTGGAGCGTTGAGGACCCGGCTCATCGCCTCGGTGACCTTGGCGATGATTGTACGCAGCACGACGCGGCTGTGACCTTTCAGCAGATGAATGTGAGCAACCGGCATCGAAACCCCCTGTTGTGCAAATGCTATGGCAAGCCGCGGCGTCGGCCGGAATCGAGCATCAGCGTCGAACCGGTCATTGCGTCCGCTTCCGGATCAAGGAGCATGGTCACCGCCCAGGCGACCTGCTCTGGCGTGGTGAAGGCGCCGAGCGAGGATTCGGCCTGCATGTCGGCGAGCACGTCGTCCACGGTTCGGCCGGCCTTTTCCGCCCGGGGCGCCGCCACCTTGCGCAGACGCTCCGTGTCCGCGGGCCCCGGCGCGATGACATGGCTCGTCACGCGGCGCGGTCCATAGGCCAGACTCAACTGGCGGGACAGGGCGATCAAAGCTGCGTTGCCGACGCTCGCCGAGGTCGCATAAGCGGTCGGTTCGAGACCATAATGGCCGCCAATTCCGATCAGACGCGCGCCGCCGGCCAGCCGGGCATCGGCCGCCCGGGCCAGGCGAAGGAAGCCGCCCGCCTTGATGTTCACCGCTTCGGCGAGCGCGCCGGGAGCGGCGTCGAGAACGCCGCCCGCGAAAGGAAGGCCGGGAGCGTGGACAATCGCGCGAACCGGCCCGTCCAGCGCCGCCGCGATCGTCGCGATGGAGCTGTCGAGGCCGATGTCGGCGGCGCAGGGCCGGACGTTGGCGATGTCGTGCGCCACCATCTCCAGTTCTTCGAGCCGCCGTCCTATGGCGATCACGGTCAGGCCGCGCGCCGCAAGGCTTGCGACAATGACCTTGCCGAAACCGCCGCTCGCGCCGGTCACCACCGCCAGTTCGTCGTCGAAGCGCGTCGTCATATCAAGCGAAACCCACGGAAACCGAGCCCAGATTCTGGGCGCGCAATTGAACGAAATCGCCCGCCGCGACGGATACCGCTTCCGTCGCGCCGCCCGTCATAACCAGGGCGCCCGCCGGCAGGCCCTCGCCGCGCCGGGCGAGCAGATTGACGACCATTGCGACGGCCGCCGCCGGATGACCGAGCACCGCCGCGCCGGCGCCAAACGCGAAAGGCGCGCCGTTCTTTTCCAGGACGAGCCCGATCGTGCGAAGGTCGAGGTCTTCGAGCGGCCGGCATCGGCCGCCGAGCACAAAGCGTGAGGACGAGGAATTATCGGCGACCACGCTCGGGAAATCGAATTTGAAATTCTCATAACGGCTGTCGATCACTTCCAGCGCCGGCAGGACGAAATCGGTCGCGGCCAAAACCGCGCCAATGTGGCAACCCGGGCCTTCGAGCGGCTTGTCGAGCACGAAAGCGATCTCGGGCTCGACGCGCGGATGGATCAATTGCTCGATCGGAATCCGCGCGCCGTCGTTGACCGCGAAATAATCAGCAAGAAAGCCATACGAGGGCCGATCGACGCCGACCTGCTTCATCTTCGCCCGGGAAGTCAGGCCGGCCTTGATCCCGACGATCCTGACGCCGCGCGCTTCCTTGCGCCGACGAATCGCGTGCTGGATCGCATAGCCGTCGTCTTCCGTGATTCCGGGATGTTGCAGGGAAATCTGCGGCACGGCGCGCGCGTCCAGCTCAGCCGTTTCGAGATATTCCGCGAGGGCGCCGACCGCATCCTTATCAAGAGCCATGGCCGAACCTCACGTGAAACGGACCGAGCACTCGCCCAGGCCCCCGATGGAAACGCGCAAATGATCGCCAGCGGAAACGGAAACAAGCGTCGCCAGCGAGCCGGACAGGATGACCTCGCCCGCCAGCAGCGGAATGCCCAAACGGCCAAGTGTATTGGCGAGCCAGGCGACCGCGCTGGCCGGATGGCCGAGGGCCGCGGCGCCGGCGCCGGTCGCGGCCACATCGCCGTTCCTTTCAAGGACCATCCCGCACAATTCGAGATCGACCTTTTTCGGATCGCGCGCCGTTCCGCCAAGCGCGAACACCCCACAGGAGGCGTTGTCCGCGACGGTGTCGACAATCCCGATCTTCCAGTCGTCGATGCGGCTGTCGACGATCTCGAAACACGGCATGACGCATTCGGTCGCGGCGATGACGTCAGCCATTGTCACGCCTGGCCCGCGCAGATCGCGCTTCAGCATGAAGGCGATTTCGCCTTCGGCCTTGGGCTGGATCAGCCGGCTCATCGGAATCGTCTCGCCCTCGTTATAGATCATGTCGGAGAGCAGAAGACCGAAATCCGGCTGATCGACCTTGAGGAGGTTCTGAACCGCCGCCGAGGTCGCGCCGACTTTCTTGCCTACGACTTTCTGGCCGGCGGCGATGCGATGCGACAGCATACGTTCCTGAATGCGATAGGCGTGTTCGATCGTCAGGCCGTGGCCGCGCCCCGAAAGCGGCGCAATGGTTCGGCGCGCCACGAGCGCCTGGTGCAGTTCGTCGCCGAGCGCCGCGATGAGATCAGAGTTTGACACAGACATTTTTCAGCTCGGTGTAGAATTCGAGAGAATGGACCCCGCCCTCGCGGCCGATTCCGGAATTTTTCATGCCGCCGAAGGCCGTGCGCAGATCGCGCAGGAACCAGGAATTGACCCAGACGACGCCGGCCTCGACTTCCGCCGCGACGCGGTGCGCGCGGGCGAGATCGCGCGTCCAGATGGCGCTGGAGAGGCCGTATTGCGTGGCGTTGGCGCGTTCAATCGCCTCTTCCTCCGTGTCGAAAGGCGATATGTGGCAGCACGGGCCAAAGATTTCGTCGTTCCAGACTGAGGCCGTGTCGGGCAGGCCGGTCCAGATGGTCGGCTGGACCCAGGCGCCCTTGTTCAGCTCTCCCGGCATTTCCAGCGCGCGCCCGCCGATCACGACATTGGCGCCCTCTTCGACCGCCTTGCGGTAATAGGACAGAACCTTTTCACGATGTTCCAGGGAAATCAGCGGGCCCATGGCCGCCCCGGGGTCGTCCGGCGGGCCGATCTTCAGCTTGCCGACCGCGTCCTTCAGGGCGGCGACAAAAGTATCGAAGAACGGGCGCTCGACGAGGACGCGCTCCGTGCCCAGGCAGACCTGGCCGGTGTTCAGGAAGCACGACCGCATCGTTCCTTCGACCGCCTTGTCGAGATCGGCGTCGGCGAAAATGATCGCGGTGTTCTTGCCGCCCATTTCCAGCGAGACCGGACGGGCGCCGTCCGCCGCGGCCTTCATGATCGCCGCGCCGGTGCGCGTTTCGCCGGTGAAGGTGATGGCGGAAATTCCCGGGTGGGTGGTGACGAATTCGCCCGCTGAACCCGGACCGAAGCCGTGCACCACATTGTAGACGCCCGCCGGAATGCCGACCGTGTTCATCGCCTCGCCAAGCAAGGCGGCGGTTTGCGGCGTTTCTTCCGACGGCTTCACGACGACGGCGTCGCCGCAGGCCAGTGCGGGGCCGACCTTCCAGGTCATCAACAGCAGCGGCGCGTTCCACGGACAGACGACGCCGACGACGCCGACGGGACGGCGCAGCGCATAATTGATCGCGCCGGCGCCGTCCGGCGTCGCCATTTCGAAGAACTCGCTCGGGACATTTTTGACGACGTCGGCGAAAATCTTGAAATTGGCGGCGCCACGCGCGCACATGTGACGCGCGGTGGCGAGCGGCATGCCGGTATCCGAACTTTCCGCGGCGACGAAATCATCGAAGCGCCGCGTCATTTCATCGGCGAGCGCATAGAGCAGATCGACACGATCTTCGAGCTTGAGTTTTTTCCATGGCCCTTTCACGGCGCGCCGACCGGCCGCGACCGCCCGGTCCACATCCGCGCGGCCGGCTTCGGCGACCTCGCCGATCACGCGATTGTCCAATGGGGAGCGCTTCGCGAAGGTTTTCCCTTCGGCGCCATCGACGAATGCGCCGTCGATGAAATTCCTGATCTGCAGCATTGACGGAAAGCTTTGCTCTACGGGAAACAAGAAGGATGGCGTCCGGCGCATGAGCGCCGGACGCTTTCGCACAAAGCCCGGATCCGTGGGAGGCGAATTCCGGGAGCGAAATCAGCTGAAAACCGTGAGGAAGGATTCGTGCAGCTTACGCTGCGCATAATCGAGGCCTTCCGGCAGATGTTGGATCGGCCAGGTCAGCGGATGCATGTCGGGATAGGAGATATAGCCGCCGGCGAAAGTCTCGAAGCGGTTGCCGGAACGGTCGAAGGCGTAGATCGTCGCGCCGCGCGTGATGCCGTGGCGGGTCGGACCGATATCGACGGGCACGTCGTTCATCGACATGATGTCGGCCGCGCGCAGCACCTTTTCCCAAGTCTCGATCCAATAGGAGACATGGTGCAGCTTGCCGTTTTCCGGCGCGCGCACGAAGGCGATGTCATGGGTTTTGTTGGAGCAGGACAGCCAAACCGCGATCTGGGTCTTGCCGTCTTCGGCAATGACGTCTTCGGTCAGATAGAAGCCCAGCACATTGACGAAAATGTCGCGCGCGCCGTCGAGATCGATCCCGCCCAGCAAGGCGTGATCCATCCGGGTCGGGGCGATGCCTGTTTCCGCCTGTTTGTTCCAGGGCGCCGGATTGCTGTAGCCGAGGCCGTTGCCGACATCCTTTTTCTCGGCAAAAAGTTCGATCATATGACCGTTCGGAATCTCGAAGCTTACGCGCTCGCCGGTGTTGAGCATCTCGCCCGCCGGGATTCTATTGGTAGCGACGCCATAGGCGTTGAGATCCTTTTCGAGCTTGTCGAGCGTCGCCAGGCTGTCGACCTTGAAGGCGAAAAGATCGATGCCGGCGCGATCGGCCTGACGCAGGACGAGGCTATGGTGATCGCGTTCGTCCCAGGCCTTGAAATAAACCCGGCCGTAAGAGTCGCGCCCCATTTCGACGAGACCAAGCACGTCGCGATAGAACTTGACGTCCTCTTCGAGATTCAGCGCGCGCAACTGCGCGTGTCCAGGCCGCAAAACGCCGTTGATAGCCATTGTTCACTCCCTATTGTTGATGTTCCGTCTTGGCTGGCGACGGCCGTTCAAGCGCTTTGCGCATCTTGCCAAGAACCCGCAAGATCATGTTCTCCGTCGGCGCGATGCAGCAGGCGAGCACGCGGCCCGCGTCAAGATCATCGTCGGAGACATATTCGCGGCTCATCGGCCGGCATTGCCGCCACGATCCTTGTAGGATCTCGATCTTGCAGACCGAGCAGCCGCCGCTGCGGCAGCCCACGGGGACGCCACGCTTGCCGAGGCGGCGCATGCTTTCAAGAATGCTGTGACGCGAATCGTTGAGAAATGTTTCGCCCGTCTCGGCAATCGTCACCGACACGGACGCGCTGCCGTTTGCGGCGTCGCGGGCGCCGCGCTCCCCGTTCGTCTCCATCCTTCCCCTCGGCCATTTTGGCATTCGTTAGGTTGGAGGATGGACCATTCCCGCGCTGAAAAAAAATACTTTTCCAGTCGCAACACGATACCCAAATCGTATGACTGGCGGATTTGCGGGAGGCCTCTTGCCAAGGTCCACCATTTGCGCTCCGTTGCCTTCAAGAAAAACGCTGCGGGAGGAAAGGATGGAATTACGCCATCTGCGCTATTTCTGCGCGGTCGCAAAAGAGCTGAATATCGGAAGGGCCGCGGCGACGCTCAACATTTCGCAACCGCCGCTCACCCGCCAGATCCAGCAGCTCGAAGACGACCTCGGCGCGCAATTGTTCAAGCGTTCGGTCAAAGGGATGGAGCTCACCGACGCCGGCCGCACGTTCTATGCTGAGGCGAAGAATATCCTGGCGCTCGTCGAACTCGCTTCCGAACGCGCGCGCCGCGCCGCGCAAGGTCTCATTGGCCGCCTCGACGTCGGCATTTTCGGTTCAGGGATGTTCGATGTCGTCCCACGCGTTCTGCTGCGCTTCCGTCAGTCCTTTCCCGACGTGAATATCGTGCTGCACACGCTGGACAAATTGGAGCAGGTCGAGGCGCTGCGCGAACGGCGGATCACGATCGGGTTCAACCGCGTCGTGCCGAAATATCCCGGCGTAGCGTCACAGGTGGTCATGTGGGAGCGGCTGATGGTCGGGCTCCACGAATCCAATCCGCTGGCGGGCCGCAAGGCCTTGGCCCTGCGCGAGCTGGCGGATCAGTCCTTCGTGCTGTTTCCGAGCGTCGCCAGGCCGAATTTCAGCGATTTCATCGTCAATCAATGCCAGAAGCACGGCTTTACGCCGCGGGTCGAACAGATCGTCGGCGACGCTGTCACAGGCGTGGCGCTGGTCGCGTCCGGCTTCGGCACCTGCATCGTGCCGGAATCGGTCTTGGCTTTTCAGGCTTCCGGGGTTGTCTTTCTGCCGCTTGAGGAATCGCCGCCGCTCATGCTGGACGTCAGCTGTCTTTATCGCGAATACGACGATTCCGTCATTCTGCGCGAACTCCTGCAGATCATCGCGGAATTCCGGGAGGGCTCCGCGACGAAGTGAGGGCGCCGGGACGAAGTGAGCGCCCCGGCGCCCTCGCGCGCCTCACGCGGCGTTCTTCGACGCCGCGCCGCGCTCTTTCGCCATGGTCAAGGCGGTGTCCTCGATCATGTCCTCCTGGCCGCCAATCATCTTCTTGCGTCCAAGCTCGACCAGAATGTCGCGCGCGGGAACCCCGGTGCGCTCCGCCGCCCGCTTGGCGTGCAGCAGGAAGGTCGAATAGACGCCGGCGAACCCGAGCGTGAGAGAATCGCGATCGATCCGCACCTGATGATCCATCATCGGGACGACGATATCCTCGGCCACATCCATCAACCGGAAAAGATCGCATCCCGTCTCGATCCCCATTCGGTCGCAGACGGCGACGAAAACTTCCAGCGGCGTGTTGCCGGCGCCCGCGCCGAGTCCCGCGGAGGAAACGTCGATCCGCGTCGCGCCCATTTCGACGGCGGCGAGCGAATTGGCGATCCCCATGCCGAGATTATGATGACCATGGAAGCCGATTTCGGTCTCGGGCTTCAGCGCGTCGCGCAGCCGGGCGATGCGCGCGCGCACGTCTTCGGGCAGCATGTAGCCGGCGGAATCCGTGACATAGACGATATTGGCGCCATAGGATTCCATCAAAAGGCCCTGCTCGACGATGCCCTCCGGCGTGTTGAGGTGCGACATCATCAGGAAGCCGGCGGTGTCCATCCCGAGCTTGCGGCCAAAGGCGATATGCTGGCGCGCCGTGTCGGCCTCGGTGCAATGGGTGGCGCAATGGACCGCCCGCGCGCCGCAATCATAAGCTGATTGCAATTCCTGCATCGTGCCGAGGCCGGGAATGAGCAGCACCGACACTTTGGCCTGTTTCAGCTTCGGCGCGACCGCGGAAATATAGTCTTCATTGCTGTGCGGCGCGCGGCCGTGCTGCAACGAATTTCCGCCAAGGCCCGCGCCATGCGTGACCTGAAGGAGCGGCACGCCCGCGGCGTCGAGCCCGGTCGCGACCGCCGCCATCTGCGCGACGCTGATCTGCTCGCGCTTGGCGTGCATGCCGTCGCGCAAAGTCATGTCGTGAACGACGATCTTGCGTCCCTTGAGGGAATTTTCGTGGCTCATCATGCGGCCCTCTTCGGTTCGAGACGGATCTTGCCGGAGAGGATTTCCTCGGCGAACATTTCGGCGGTGCGGGTCGCGGCCGCAGTCATGATGTCGAGATTGCCGGCGTATTTCGGCAGATAATCGCCAAGGCCCGCGACCTCCATGAACACCGCAACGCGATGGCCGTCATAGATCGGGCCGTTCACCAGGCGATAGCCCGGGACATATTTCTGCACTTCGCCGATCATGGCGAGAATGGAGTCCGTCAGCTCCGCCTGTTTCGGCGCTTCGTCCGTGAGGCAATAGATGGTGTTGCGCATGATCATCGGCGGCTCGGCCGGATTGATGATGGCGATCGCCTTGCCCTTGCGCGCGCCGCCGATGCGTTCGATGGCGCCCGAGGTCGTGTAGGTGAATTCGTCGAGATTGGCGCGCGTGCCTGGGCCCACGGATTTCGACGACAGGCTGGCGATGATCTCGGCATATTCGACGGCCTGAACGCGCGAAACGGCGTTGACGATCGGAATGGTTGCCTGTCCGGCGCAGGAGATCATGTTGACGTTCATTTCGAGCTTGGCGGCGTGCTCCGCCAGATTGACCGGCGGCACGCACAAAGGCCCGATCGCGGCCGGCGTCAGATCGATCATCAGCACGCCCAGCTCGTTGAGCTTGCGGCTGTTTTCCGCATGGACATAGGCGCTGGTGGCGTCGAAGGCGATCTGCACGCCATCTTCGGCGACATGAGGCAGCAGGCCGTCGACGCCCTCGGCGGTCGTCTTCAGTCCGAGATCGCGCGCGCGCGCGAGACCCTCCGAAGCGGGGTCGACGCCGACCATCCACACCGGTTCAAGCACCGAGCTGCGACGCAATTTATAGATCAGATCGGTCCCGATATTGCCGGAGCCGATCAGCGCGCATTTGACTTTGTTCATGACGCCCGTACCTCGAAACGTTTCCTCGATCCGCACCAGAGGAGCGAGCGGCGAAATTATTGAAACGGCGGACAGCCATCCAATACCGTTTGACGAACCTTTCGATACCTGCCGGGTATTTCGGAATTCTGGAGGTCCATTCGCCGTCGCCAGGGCGCCCAAACGGAGAACGGCGCGGATGGAGCCGCGCCGTTCTCGTTCAATCGATTCAATATTTGGCGACAACCGGGGCCGGCGGCGCGGCGACCCAAAGCGGGATGGTGATATTGGCCCATCCCCGGGTATCGTAGCCGCCGTAATTTTGCTCCATGACGTCGCGCGTCAATTTGAACTGGAAGTTCAGGACACCGAAATTGTAGCCGACAAGGCCGCCGAGCGCGATCTGGCTCTGCTTCGCATAGCCGGGAACCGGCGCGTCGAGGTCCGCCGAACCGAAGCCGACGAAACCGACCTCGAATTTGCCGAATGTCTTCGTCGCCGTGAGGTCGAGGTTGAACCAGTTGGGAGCATAGGAACCGGGCTCACTGTAGATGTCGCCGGACCGGCCAGTGCCGTAAATCGCTGTCGCCGAAAGATCCCAGCCGTCCTTCAGATAGCTCAGCGCGCCAAGGGCCTGGAACATGGCGAAATCGCGCGGAATGCCAAGTATGCTTAGTTCGTCTTTCACCGGCAGATAAACGCCGGTCTGAAAGCCGCCGAAAAAGCCGTTGCCGAGATTCCATTTAAACTGAACGTCGACGATCGGATTGGCGAAACCGCCCCGGTTCAGGACGTTGTGGACATTGACATTGGCCATCGGCGAGGCTGCGTCGAGCACGATATGGGCGCCGAGAATTGTCCAGGGCGTCGACCAGATGAGCCATGCCGGGACGATCGCGCCGACATTCTGCCCGGGATTCGCGTCGCGGTAGCCATAGTTCGGGAGCTGGACGATATAGACGCCTTCCGGCGGCGCCGCGCCGAGCGGAATGCCGGTCGTAATGCCGGGCTGGATACCCGAATTCGCGAAGGACGCCGTCGTCGCCGCGCAAAGCGAAAGGCAACCGCACGCCATCGCCGCCAAGCTTTTCTTCAAAGACATTCTCCCCCTCCAGAATTTGATATTTGGGCGCCTCGATCGGCATTTGCCGTGAGTGTCGGACCGGCGCGATGGCCGCCGCGGCGCTATGTGCGATGGGTAACAAAGGCGTCGCGGTGTTTTTGGGTTGCAGCGCCCAAATTAGGTCGCCCAAGCAATTGCCTAGAGCTGTTGTGAATTTGTCACATCGGTCGTGCGCCGCGGCATGGCCGAGCGGGGCGCGCGGCCCCGCTCGGGAGCGCCGCACGTCGCGCAACGCCAAGGCTCAGTCCGCGTTTTCCTCCGCGATCAGCTTCTTCACGATTCGCCGGACCTTGACGGGGGCCGCGTCGCTGGAAATGAGCACCGGATTGAGGCTCAGAAAATCGCTGGTCTCCATCGCCTGACCGGCCGCCTCGATCAGCGGAAAATCCTCGTTGACGAAGGCGTCGTGCATCGCCTTGATTTTGAAGGCGTTGAATTCGGCGTCATGTTCGAGATGGTTGCGTCGGGTCGCAAACCAGTAATGAGTCGCGGTTTCGGTTTCCGGCGTCGTGACATGCAAGTCGTATTGTCCCACGCAATGATCGAGACCGAGCGGGACGTCATCCTGCGTCGCGCCAATCGTGAGCTGGATATTGGCCGGCCGCGACCAGTTGACCTCGACGAAATGCCGCGCTTCGACGTCCGGCTCGGGCAGAAAATTGGCGAGAATGCCGATCGGCGGCGTCTGTTTCCATTCCCAGCGCGCGCCAATTGTGTCGTCGCCCTCTTTCAATTGCGGAATGAGAGGCGAAAGCTGGCCGCGCGTCGTGATGATCTCGCCATGCACATGGTCGACGTGACTCAGGTCCATCACATTGTCGATGATCATTTCGTAATGGGCTTTCAGATACATGTAGGTGTAGCCGACGCCTGTGGGCGGACCGGCTTCAAGCGGGCCGTAGTCCAACAGCAGAGAATGGTCGGGCTCCTCGTCCGCCAACCAGATCCAGATGAAACCGTGTTTTTCCACCAGCGGAAAAGAGCGAACCTGCGCCGCCCTGGGAATGGCGCCCGTCCCGTGCGGGCTGCGCGTGCATTTGCCCGCAGCGTTGAATTCCAGCGCATGATAGGGGCAGACGATGTCGTCGCCGTTGCGCTTGCCGGCGCTCAGTTGCACGAAGCGATGCGGGCAACGGTCGTGCAGCGCGACAGGCGCGCCATCCTGCTTGCGGTACAGCAGCACGGGGATATCGAGAAGCCGGCGGTGAAACAAGGCCTCCGGCCCCACGTCGGCGGAAAGCGCCGCCACGTACCAGGCGCGCTTCATGAAGTGGCTTTTCGCCTTCGTCTGCGGCATGTCCTTCACATGGGTGTTCATCAATTCCTCCTCGTTTGAAACGGCGTTTTCGAACGCCTTTCGCGCATCGGACTCGTCGCGCCCGAATTCTAGAAATCCAGCACCAGCTCCTCAGTCAGCGCCCGCGAACAACAGGGCATGAAAAGGGTGTTGGCCTCGCGCTCGGCCTTGGTCTGGAAATGATCGCGGTGGTCGGGCGCGCCCTTCAGCACAGGCAAGGCGCAAGTTCCGCAGACGCCCTGCTCGCAGCTCATCGGGAACTCGACTCCCGCGTCGATCATCGCCTCGGCCGCCGTCTTGCCCGCGGGCACGAAAACGCGCTTCCCGCTGCGCGCAAGCAGAATTGAAAAGGGCCTGTCGCCTTCGGTCGGCGCCGCAACGGCCGCGAAATATTCGTAATGCAGACGGCCTTCGCTCCACCCCGCCGACCGCGCCGCCGACAGCACGTAATCCATGAATCCATTCGGTCCGCACACATAGAGTCCGGCGCCGGCGGGCGCCCTCTCGAAGATCTCTCGCGCGTTGAAAATCTGGTCGGGCGCGCCGTCGTCGAAGTGAAGCCGAACGCTCGCCCCGTAAGGCGCGCGCCGAAGGCGGTCGAGAAAAGCGGCGCGCGACGGGGAACGTGCGCAAAAATGAAACTCGAAGCCGCGGCCTTCCGCGCGCAATTGCTCGGCCATCGCGAGGAGGGGCGTGACGCCGACGCCGCCAGCGACAAGCAGCGCATGAGGCTCGTCGTGGAGCGGGAAATAATTGCGCGGCGGACGAATGCGCAGACGCGCGCCCAGATGCAAATCGGCGTGGGCGCACAGGGACCCGCCCCGGCCGCTCGCCTCTCGCAGAATGGCGATTTCATAAGCCGCGCCCTGCCCCGGCGCGTTGCAGAGCGAATAGCAGCGCTGCATTCCGTTCGGCAACTCGATTTCGATATGGGCCCCGGCGGAAAATGGCGGCAAATCCCGTCCCGACGCTTCCTTAAAAACGAAATGAGCGATGTCCTGCGCCGCCGCATGACGCTCGGCCACTTCGACAAAAAGCCAAGCCTCCGGCGCGCCACCGACACGTTCCATCCGATCCTCCCGATTTCGCGTCTTTGTGCGCGATCATTCTGTTTCGCGACTTCCGCTCACCGCGAGCGGGTCAATGCGATTTTGTATTGTCGAAGCAAGATAAGATGTTCATATGAATAAAAAAGTACTTTTTACATATAAACGCGATACCTTTGCGCTATTATGCGTATTTTTTCATAGAAAAACCCTTCGAAAGCGAAGTCCGCCTTCGAATTACGTATTGCCTGGGACGTAAAATACGTTTAGCCTTCCGCCAATAGCAGTGCCGGACGCGACAGAGAACGCCATCGACGCTTGCGCCGACCGCGAACCCCCGCCTCCAAATGACTCGATCGCTCATAGCCTCCCTGCGTCGCCGGGCGGTTTAAGACGCATTCTTGTTTCTCGAGCGCCGCCGCGCGCCGGATTGGAAGCGCAAACGTCGTGCCAGGAGAGAAAACAGCGAAATCGCAATGAAATCAGGCTCGACTCTCGGCCACGCGAAAATTATCAATTCATAAAAAGAAGAAATCCGGGGAGGTTGTGCGTTGCACAATGCTGAAAAGAACAATTCCTGGCGTCCCGCGCGCACGGCTTCGGCTGTTCAGCAACTCCGTCGCCTTTTGCGGTTCCGGCAGGACGAAGGCCAGATCTGGCTGGGCGAGCATCGCATGGTTTTGCTGCACGCCGAGCATTTGCGCGGGCTGCGCGCCGAATTGATCGCGACGCTTGGCTCCAGGCGCACGCAAGGCATTCTGTTCCGTATGGGTTTCGCCTCGGGAAGGTCCGACGCCGCCCTCGTCCGCAGCTTGCTGCCGGAGGCGGATATCGAGACGCTGCTTCATCTCGGACCGGAAATGCACGGGCTGCAGGGCGTCGTCGTCGGCAGCGTCGACAAGATCGAATTCGACGTCGCGAAGGGGCATTTTTTCTGCGACGGCTCCTGGCGAAAGAGTTGGGAAAGCGAAAGCCAGCTCGAACAATTCGGCGAGACGTTCGAAAGCGCCTGCTTCAGCCAGACGGGTTATGCATCCGGCTACGCCACGGCGCTGCTTGGCGAGCTGATCGTCTTCAAGGAAATCGCCTGCATGAGCTGCGGCGCGCCGGTCTGCCGCATCGTCGGACGGCCCGCGGCGGCCTGGGGGGAAGACGACCCCTTCGTAAAACTGCTGGAGCCGCACAATGTCGGCGCGGAACTGATCGAGCTTCGCGAACAGGTCGCGGAGCTTTCGAAGCAGTTGAATGTCCGGCGCGAGCAAGGCGAATTGATCGGGGCCTCGAAAAAATTCTGCGACACGCTTCGGCTCCTGGCCAAGGCCGCGCCTTCGACCGTCACCATTCTGCTCACGGGGGAAACGGGCGTCGGCAAAGAGGCTTTCGCGCGCTGGGTTCACACCAACAGCAGCCGCGCCAAAGGTCCGTTTGTCGCGGTCAATTGCGGCGCGATTCCTGAAGAGCTTCTTGAATCGGAATTGTTTGGCGCCGAGGCCGGCGCCTATACGGGGTCGAAAACCGCCAGGCCTGGCCGGTTCGAGCGCGCCGACGGCGGCACGATTCTGCTCGACGAATTGGGCGAATTGTCTCCAGCCGCCCAGGTCAAGCTGCTTCGCGTCCTGCAGACCGGCGAAGTCGAAAGGCTCGGCGGCGTCAAGACTCGCCTCGTGGACGTCAGAATCATCGCGGCGACCAACGCGAATCTTCAGGAGGCCGTCGCCGAACGCCGCTTCCGTTCGGACCTCTTCTATCGGCTGAACACTTTTCCGGTCCATGTCGCGCCGTTGCGCGAGCGGCGCGCGGACATCCTGCCGCTGGTCGATTTCTTCCTGGCCAAGGCGCAGGCGAAACACGGAAAATCGGTTTCGGGCCTGTCCGACATGGCCGCCAATTCGCTTGTCGGCCATGACTGGCCAGGCAATGTGCGCGAACTTGAAAACCTGATCGAACGCGGCGTTCTCCTCGCGCCGGAGGGAGGAGAGATCGGCGTCGAACATCTTGGCCTGACGCCGGCGACCTCGCATCGCGACGCCATATTCGATCAGGATGGCCTTCTATGCGAGGCCGCGGCGTCCGATGGAGATTGCGTCGACATCGCTTTAACGCAAATGAAAAGCCTGGATGCGCTGGAGAAAACCCTGATCGAGAGATCCCTGACGAAATCCCGAGGCAATGTCGCCGCAGCGGCGCGAATGCTTGGCCTTTCCCGCGCGCAGCTCGATTATCGCATCAAGGCGAACGGGATTTGCATCGCGCGAGAATCGCAGACCGCCGGCAAAGCCCGATCGAAAAATTGAACGGAGCGCCGCGATCGGCGATATCCGGCGCTGCGTGATTCCAATCTTTAACCATTCCTGTGGCCGCAGCACGACGTTCAGCCCCGCGTATGCGGGGAACACCGCCCATCGCGGTATTGATGCCCTCGATCCTTGCCCGCCATGATGACGCCCTTTCATGCTGCGTCTCAACGCTTATTTTGGACGGGAAACCGTTCCGAGCTTTGTAACGCCGTTTGTGACGCCGAAGCGAGCGCAAACGACCGCATATCTTGGGCTTTTACAGATTTCAATCGTGTAGCTGGTGCTGCGAGAGAGGATTGAACTCTCGACCTCTCCCTTACCAAGGGAGTGCTCTACCACTGAGCTACCGCAGCTGATTTGCATGCCGGCGCGACCGCCCGACCAAGCGGGCGGTTTCTGCCATAGCCCAACCGCCATGGCAAGCGCCAGATTGCGGCCGGGAGCGCATTTTGTCGCAAATCCGTCGAGAAGGCTTGTTCGCCGCGCCGTTCGCGCTTAGAACCGCCCGACATGCAGGACAAGTCCACGGAACGGGAAGACAAGGCTGGGTCCGGGAGCGCGCCGCAAGAGGCTCCTCCCGCGCCTTCCTCGGCCAAGCTCGCGGAAAAGCAGCGGCTTGCCGAGGCCTTGCGCGCGAATCTGCGGCGGCGCAAGGAGCAGACCCGCCAGCGCAGGACCGGCGCCAATGATGACGCCGGGTCGCGCGACTCATAGACCAGGGACCAAAGCCGGCTTTCGCCGCGCCACAGCGAGGAGCAATGGATCGCATCAGAATCGTCGGCGGCAATCCGCTGAATGGCGTCATTCCGATTTCCGGGGCCAAGAATGCGGCGCTGCCGCTGATGATCGCCTCGCTGCTGACGGATCGCACGGTCACGCTCGAAAATCTGCCGCGCCTGGCCGACGTGAGCCTGCTCGTCCGCATCCTGTCGAACCATGGCGTCGATTATTCCATCGACGGCCGCCGACACGGCGAGGACCCGGACTCCGGCCAGACGGTCCATATGACGGCGCGCGAGATCGTGGACACCACCGCGCCCTACGAGCTGGTGTCGCGCATGCGCGCGAGTTTCTGGGTGCTGGCGCCGTTGCTTGCGCGCTGCGGCCAGGCGCGGGTGTCGCTCCCCGGCGGCTGCGCCATCGGCACCCGCCCGGTCGATCTCCTGCTGATGGCGATGGAGCGCCTTGGCGCCGAAATCGACATCGACGCCGGCTATGTCGTCGCCAGGGCGCCCGGCGGCCTGCGCGGCGCCGAAATCGTCTTTCCGAAGGTCACGGTCGGCGGCACCCATATCGCCCTGATGGCCGCTTCCCTCGCCCGGGGAACGACGGTCATCCATAACGCGGCGCGCGAGCCGGAAGTTGGCGATCTCGCCGACCTGCTGGTGAAAATGGGCGCCAAGGTCAAGGGCGCCGGCTCCCCGGTCATCGAGGTGGAAGGCGTGGCCCGGCTCGGCGGCGCCAAGCATCGCGTGCTGCCGGACCGCATCGAGGCCGGCACTTACGCCATGGCGACCGCCATGACCGGCGGCGACGTCTTGCTCGAGGGCGCCCGCGCCGAGCATCTCCAGGCCGCGCTCGACGCCCTGATCGAGGCGGGCGCCCATGTCGAGGACACGCCCCAGGGTTTGCGCGTTTCGCGCAACGGCAATGGGTTGCAGGCGGTCGATATCGCGACCGCGCCATTCCCGGGCTTCCCGACCGACCTTCAGGCGCAGTTCATGGCTCTGATGACCCACGCCAGCGGCGTCTCGCGCATCACCGAAACGATTTTCGAAAACCGATTCATGCATGTGCAGGAACTGGCGCGCCTGGGCGCGCATATCCGGCTCGAAGGCGATACGGCGATCGTCGAGGGCGTGCCGGCGCTGAAGGGGGCGCCGGTGATGGCGACCGATCTGCGCGCCTCGGTCTCGCTGGTCATCGCGGCCCTGGCCGCCGAGGGCGAGAGCATGATCCAGCGCGTCTATCATCTCGACCGCGGCTTTGAGGCGCTGGAGCGCAAATTGAGCCGCTGCGGCGCCGACATCACCCGCATTTCCTCGGGCGGCTGACGCCCGCCGCGAGCGCATGATCCCGAAAGGCGGAAACCGCCTTTCGGAAAGCCTCATCGCTCAAACAAGGAATTCGTGACGGCATGCCGTCACGAATCAGATCCGGCGCACCGCCGAGGATTTGCGGGACGCCGAAGCCGACGCGTCCGGCGCGGCGGCGGGCGGGTTGTTCACCGCGGCCGACGGCGTCTTGGCATGGAAGGAGGCGACCTGCTTCTTGGCCTGTTGCAGCGCGGCGGCGTTCAGCCGCTCGCCGAGCTCGTCGCGCTTTTTGGCCGCGCCCTGGTCGCCCTGCATGGCCGCGATGGCGAACCATACGTAGCTCTGGCCGAGATCCTGCGGCACGCCCATGCCGCGCGCATAAAGAATGGCGAGGTTGAACTGACTGTCGCGCACGCCATATTCGGCGGCGCGGCGGAACCATTGCGCCGCGGCGGCGTAATCGGGCTTGCCGTCCACTCCCTCGGCGAGCACGACGCCAAGATTGTGCATGGCGCGAACATGGCCCTGGTTCGCGGCCTTTTCGTAATAGAAGGCGGCCTTTTTCGGGTCGCGGGCCGCGGCTATGCCTTTCTCGTAAATGGCGCCCAGGCGATATTGCGCCTGCGGCAGGCCTTTTGCCGCCGCCTTCTCGAACCAGCCGACGGCGGCGGCCTGATCCTGTTGAACGCCGCGGCCTTCGGCGAGGCGGATCGCGAAATCATATTGCGCGGCCGCGTCGCCCTTCTCGGCGCGCTCTTTCTGGGCGAGAGCCCGCGCGCCGGCCTCGACGGCGGCGATCGTATTGGGGCCCGAGCCGATGGAGCCGGTCGCGAGCGGATCGGGGAGGCTCGCGCCGTTTTCGGATTTCGGCGCGACGACATTGCCAGGCAGAACCGGAGCGCTATTGAGCGGCGCCGTTGGCGAGGCCGCCGGGGCCGCCGGAGACGCCGGTGCGGCGGGCGCGGCTTCGCCCGTTTTTTCGGCCGGAGGGACCGGCGCCGGCGCGCGACCGGCGTCATGCGTCTTTTCGGCGCCAGCCGCCGAGACCGCCTGCATGGGCGGCGCGGGCGTGTCGAACAGGCGATAAGCCTCATAGGCGCCGAGCGAAAGCACGGAAACCGCGGTGAGCAGCACCGCCGGCAGGCGGCGGCTCGCGGCTTTCTCGCCCGCCGCGAGCGGGCGAACGAAACGAGCTCTGGCGGCGGCCTTCGGCGCTGTTGCGGCGGCCTTCGGCGGCATGGTGGAGGCCTTCGGCGGCGTGGCGGCGGCGAGACGCCTTCTCGTGTCCTTTTCCTGGTTTTCAGCCGATTCGGCGGCCACGCGCGCGGCGAGCGCGCGGCGGGCGATGTCGATATAGCTCGATTGCCCCGACTTCGCATCCGGCCTGTTTGCCGACCTTGGCTCATCGAGGCCGAGGTCGGGCTCGTGGTCGTCCATTTCCGCCGCGCGCGGGAGCTGCGCGGCCCGCCCGGCCTTGGCCTCGCCCGGACGGCCCGCGCCCGGCTCCATCAGGAAGTCGTCGGGATCGACGGCGACCCTTTCGACGTCCGCGGCGGCCGGCGCGCGCGCGGCAGCCTCGGCGGCGCCGCGGGCGTCGATCACGTCCTCCTCGAGCATGGCGAGGCGATCGACCACCTTTTCGAGCGTCTCATGGACCGCGGAAAGCGTCTGCTGGGCGCGCCGATCCGACGCTTCGGTCTTTTCGCGCAGGTCGGTGATCTCGCGGGCGTTGCGATCCTCACGCTCGGGGTCGCGCAGCGAGTCCAGGCGGTCGGACAATTCCTCGATCGCGCGATGGAGACGGCGCTCCGCTTCGGAATCGCCCTGCTCCAGCCGATGCGAAATTTCGGCGATCCGGCATTCGAGGGCCTCCATCGCGCCGGGGCCAATTTGCGGCGCGGGCTCGGCGCTCAGCTTTTCGGACAGCGAGCGCAACAAAGGCTCCAGCGATTGCGCCGGCGCCTGGTCGAGCGGCGCGTTTTGGGCGTCGTCGAGCCGCGCCGCCAGGGTTTCCTGCAGGAAATCGAGGCGACGGGCCAGATCGTCGAAGCGCGCGTCGTCAACCGGCGTTTGCGGCTGCGCGCGATCGAAACCGGCGCGGTCGATGCGCATGGCGAGATCGTTCAGGCGCGACTCGATTTCACCCCAGGGCAGCGCAACCTGAGCGGCGCCGGCCTCCCGGGTCTGGCGCGCGACTTCTTCCAGCCGCACGCCCAGCGCGCCGACCTGATTCTCCAGCCGCTCGATCGGCGCGATCTTGTCGATCGCCTCCGCAAGCATCGCGCGGATCTGCTCCGACTGGTCATAGACCTGGAGAAAATCGGCGCGGTCGGCGCCGCCGTCGTGGCGCAAATTTTCGATCTTGTCCTCGACCTCGCGCAACTGGCGGGAGACGCCGTCGAAATTGGCCGAGGCGCCGGCTTCGGTCAGCGCCCGCCGCACGTCGGCGGCGAGCGATTCGATCGGCGCCAGCACCGCCTCGCGGATGCCTTCTTCGCGCGAGCGTTCGATGCGTCCGGTGAGCGCCCGCACCGCATTTTCGAGCGAAGCCACCTGGCTGCGCGGCGCGAGATCGGCGAGCGCCCGGCTCATCGCCGAGACCTGTTCGCCCAGGGCGTCGATTTCGGCGGAGGAGGTCGGCTCGGGGCGGATCGCGGCGGCGCGTATCATCGCGTCGCGCGCCTCATCCACCCGCGCGGCCAGTTCGCGCGTCGCTTGTTCGATCGCGGCGGCGGCGGCGCGCGGCGCGCCCGCCGCGAGATCGCGTCCCATCGCCATGACCTGCGCGGTCAAGGCCTCGATCTGGGCGGAGGGCGCCGGCTCGCCGCGCGTCTCGACGGCGCGGACCATGGCGTCGCGCGCTTCTTCGAGCCGCGCGGTCCATTCGCGCGCCGCCTCCTGCACCGCGGCTGCGGCGGCGCGCGGCGCGGCGTCCGAAAGTTGACGGCCGAGCGCCGCAACCTGCGCGGTCAAAGCCTCGATCTGGGCGGAGGGCGCGGGGTCGCGCCGGGCCTCCGCCGCTTGGATCATCGCGTCGCGCGAGGCGTCCACCCGATCCGCCAGGTCGCGCATCGCCTTTTCAAGCCCCGCTGCCGCGGCGCGCGGCGGCGCTTCGGCGACGTCCCGGCTCAGGGCCGCAATATCGCGGCGCAGTTCCTCCAGACCGTTCAGGCCGGCCGCCTGCGGCGCAGCCAGAGCGACGTCGACGCGACGGGACAATTCGCGGGCGAATTGCTCCAGTTCGGCGCGGGAATGGGCGCCGGAGGCGGCGAACTCCTGGCGCATCGTCTCGATCCGGTCGGAGAGGACGCTGATGCCGTTCTGGAGGCGATCGATTTGGTTCTTGTCCGGCGACGGCGTCGCACCTTTGGCGGCGGTGTCGAATTTGCGCGCCAGAGCCTCGAAGCGCTCGTCAAGCAGCGTCGCGAGCTGGGGCGCGGGAGGACGCGTCGTCCGCGCGCCCGATTCGAGATCGCGCTGGCGGGCGGCGATTTCGCCGATCGCCCCGGCGACCCCGCCCTTGAGCGCGGACCCGGCCGCTTGCGGCGCGGCGGGAGCCGGCGCCGGGCGGTCAAGCCGCGCCATCAGGGTGTCGAACCTCTTTTCGAGGCGGGTGAATTGCTCGTCGCGCCCCGCGCCGGGAGGGGCCGCCTCGACCTTGTCGAGTCGCATGAGAATCGCGCCGAGGCGCCCGTCGAGCCGGCGCAAATGGGAATCGTCGGCGCTCTCTTCCGACTGGCGGGACATCGCCTCGATTCGCGACTCCAGCCGCTCCAGCGCGCCGCGCAGGGGTTTGTCATCGGCAGGGCGCTCCTTGCGCGCCAGCCGCGTTTCTATTTCGCCGAGGCGGTCGTGCACCGAGGCGATCATGCCCCGCAAAGGTTTGATCGCTTCCTTGTCGCCGCGATTGAGCCAATGTTCGATCTCGGCGAGACGCGCGTCGACCTGCGCCAGGGCGCCGGCGCGCTCGTCCTCGGAAGCCTCGATCATTTGGGCGACATTGGCAATCGCCCGCGCGGCGCGCGATTCGACCCTGCCCGCCTGCTCCTCGAAGGCGGCAACCGCCTGTTCGAGCAGCGCCTCGGCGTCGGCGCTTTCGCGGCCCAGCCGTCCCGGGCGGATTTCATCCGCCTCCCGGGGCCGGAAAGCCTCACCGGACGGGACGCGCCCGGCCCGCCGCTCGGGCGCGGCGCGGCGTCGCGGCGCCCGATTGCGAGCGGTCTCTTCCATCCCGTCCGCGTCGTCCGCCTCGGGCGCGGCGCCCTCGCCACCCCGGCTAGACGGGGCGCGGGTTTCCTGACGCGCCGCTTGACTTGGTTCCAGGCGATGCTCTTGCCGGCTTTCTTGTCGTCCGGCCTCGCCCCGGCGACGCTGCGGCGTCGCGTCCTCGCGGGCTTCGCGGCTCAGCCGCGCGAGCTGGGCGGCGACAGCCTCGAGCCGCTCGTCGGCGTCAAACGCCTGCGCGTCGGCGCCAATCTCGGCGGCGCGGTCGGCAATCGCCCTGTTCATCCATTCCCCGAGCGAAACCCCGTCCCGCCGCGCGGCTTCCTTGGCGGCGTCGCGCACGTCGAAATCCACGCCCTTGATGCTCCAGGGAGCCGCTTTGCTCATTTTTCGATCCTGCCTCGTCAGCGCACTCAAAGCCCTCGCCTTGCGAACGGCCGGGGCCGCGGAGCCTCAGGCGTTCAGCGAAGCGCTGCGGCCTCGCGTTAACTTTCCGGTTTTACGGTAAACAACCCGTTAACTCTGGACGATTTTGAAACACACACGTCAAAGTTGCATAAATCCGATTGCAAGTTGTGCTTACCCAGGTTACAACCCTTACGCGTGTCGCGTTTCGATTCTCTCTTGCTTTTCGGGACCTTCGTAAAATGAAAGCCTCCGCCCAACGCATCGATCCCGCCTCCCAACCGGATCTGTCGCTCGCCGAAATGCTGACGATCGGCGAAATCGCGCGCATCTATGGCGTCACCCTCCGGGCCCTCCGCTTTTACGAGCAGCGCGGACTCCTCAAGCCGGTCCGCCGCGGCGGCGCGCGCTTCTACGATTCGACCCAGAAAGCGCGGCTTCAGCTCATTCTCAAAGGCAAGCATCTCGGCTTCACGCTTACCGAAATCGCCGATCTGCTGGATTCCGACGGCAGCGCCGCCAAACCGGTCAACGATTTCGCCCTGGACGAAAAAATGGTGCTTTCCCAGCTTCGCCATCTTGAGGAGCGCCGCGCCGATCTCGATCAGGCGATCGACGAATTGCGGGCGACGCATCGCCGCCTCGTCGGCATGGCAGGCTGATCCCGCCGCGACCTTTGGCGACTGCTCGCCAGAGTTGTGGCCGCGCGGCTGGCGCCTTGGCAAAACGCGACCGAATCATGGCGAAACTTAATCGAATATTGACGCGCCACGCCCGGCTCGCGCTCGCAGGAGCTTCACTATTGGGGGGGAGCCTGTCAGGCGAGCGCCAGGCAAGATGTCCGCCATGCGGACGAGGCCGCCGCGCCGCCAAAAATCGCCGCCTGAAGAGGCGCCATGACCGCCCCTAATTTCCACCACCTTGACGGACGTGATCTGCCCCTCAGGAGCCGGTCCGGATAACCGCCGACCTGTCGCCCCGCCGCAGACACAGCGGCGCGGCCCCCAATCTTCCCATCTTATTGGTTAATTTCGCTCCTCGCGCGGAAAGGCAAAAGGCGCGCGCCTTGTCGTCGTGATTGTGTTAGCAAGGGGCATGCGCCGAGCGCCAATTGCCGACCTTTCGCGAGAACGCCGTGGCCCGCCACCTTGCCGTCTATTTTTCGCTGCTCAGTCCGTGGGCCTATATCGGCCATGCCGAATTGCAGGGACTGGCCGCCAAACATGATCTGCGCCTCGACTATCGGCCGGTCGCGCTGTCCCAGGTCTTTCCCGAATCGGGCGGCCTGCCGCTCGCCAAGCGGCACCCGATGCGGCAGAATTACCGGATCGTGGAATTGCAGCGCTGGCGCGAAAAGCGCGGCCTGAATTTCCATCTCCATCCGCAGTTCTGGCCATTCGACCCCGCCCCCGGCGACCGCATCGTCTGCGCCATGACGCTTGCCGGAGTCGATCCTGCAAAATTCATGGCCGCCGCTTTCGCCGGCGTGTTCGAGCGCCAGCGCGACCTCGCCGACGCCGGAACCCTGGCGCAGATTCTCGAAGAATCCGGTTATGAGCCGATCTGGCTGCAGCGGGGAGAAAGCGGGGCGGCGGAAACATGCTACCAGCGCAATCTGGCGCTCGCCCTGGAAGACGGCGTGTACGGTTCGCCATCCTATGTGCTCGATGGCGAACTGTTCTGGGGCCAGGACCGCCTGGACCTGCTCGACGACGCGCTCACCAGCGGCCGCGCGCCCTTCCGGCCCGACGCCTGAACCGGCCGGAACGAATTTCCACTTTCCTCCCGCGACGCAAAATTATAGGACTGTCGCGGTTCATCGAGAGGCGTTTTCGTGACTTCAAAGCGTATATTGGTCACTGGCGGCGCGGGTTTCATCGGTTCGGCGGTGGCGCGGCGCATCATCCAGCAGACGCCCCATGCGCTGCTCGTGTTCGACAAGCTCACTTACGCCGGCAATCTCGCCTCGCTCGCGCCCGTCGCCGGCGACCCGCGCTACCATTTCACGCGCGGCGACATTTGCGACGCCAAGGCGGTGCGCGCGGCCTTCGACTCCTTCCAGCCCGACTGGGTGATGCATCTCGCCGCCGAAAGCCATGTCGATCGCTCGATCGACGGCCCGGGCGAATTCATCCAGACCAATCTGGTCGGGACCTATGTCATGCTGCAGGAAGCGCTGCATTACTGGCGCGGCCTCAAGGGCGACGCCGCGAAGAATTTCCGTTTCCATCACATTTCGACCGATGAGGTTTTCGGCACGCTTGGCGACGACGGCCTGTTCCACGAAGACACGCCCTACGCGCCGAATTCGCCCTATTCGGCCTCCAAGGCCGGCTCCGACCATCTGGTGCGCGCCTGGACCCATACCTATGGCCTGCCGACGGTCGCGACCAATTGCTCGAACAATTACGGGCCCTATCACTTCCCCGAAAAGCTGATTCCGCTGATGATCCTCAACGCGCTGGAAGGCAAGCCCCTGCCCGTCTATGGCGCGGGCGAGAACATCCGCGACTGGCTCTTCGTCGAGGACCATGCTGAAGCCTTGCTTACCGTGGTCGAGCATGGCCGCGTCGGCGAAAGCTACAATATCGGCGGCGTCAACGAGCGGAAGAATATCGACGTCGTTCACGCCATTTGCGACCTGATGGACGAACTGGCGCCCGACAAGAGCGTCGGGCCGCGCCGAAAGCTCATCGCCTTCGTCCAGGACCGTCCCGGCCACGACCTGCGCTACGCCATCGACTGCGCCAAGATCGGGCGCGAACTCGGCTGGCGGCCCCGCGAAACTTTTGAGACCGGCCTGCGCAAGACGGTGCAATGGTATCTCGACAACCAGGCCTGGTGGGGCGACATCCGCTCCGGCCGCTATCGCGGCGAAAGGCTCGGCTCCCTGGCCAGTTGAAGTAAGCCCTCCAAAGGAAGCCCCTCATGAGCGCGATCACGGTCGAGGCGACCGCCATTCCCGACGTCAAGATCATCACGCCGAAGAAATTCGGCGATCACCGGGGCTTCTTCTCCGAAGTCTACAATCGAAAGGCCTTCGAGGAGGGCGGAATCGCGCTGGATTTCGTCCAGGACAATCATTCCCTTTCCGCCCATGTCGGCACCTTGCGCGGCCTGCATTTCCAATCGGCGCCCTTCGCCCAGGACAAGCTGGTGCGCGTCCCGCGCGGCCGCATCCTCGACGTCGCGGTGGATATCAGGAAAAGATCGCCGACTTTCGGACAGCATGTCGCGGTGGAATTGTCGGCCGAAAACTGGCGGCAATTGCTCGTGCCGATCGGTTTCGCCCATGGTTTCGTGACGCTCGATCCCGATACCGAGGTAATGTACAAGGTGACCAGTTATTATTCGGCGGCGAACGATTTCGGTCTTGCCTGGGACGATCCCGACCTCGGCGTCGCCTGGCCATTGCCGCCGGGCGGCGCGGTTCTGTCCGACAAGGACCGCAAGCACCCGCGCCTGCGCGACCTCCCCAAAATATTCGACTGAGCGACATCATGCGCCTGATCGTCACCGGAACGCAGGGACAGGTCGTGCGCGCCCTGCAGGAGCGCGGCCCAGCCCAGGGCGTCGAAATTGTCGCCGTCGGGCGTCCCGAATTCGATCTCGCCGATCCCGCAAGCGTCGCGCGCGCCCTTGGCGGCGTGGAAGGCGACGCGATCATAAACGCCGCCGCCTACACCGCCGTCGACAAGGCCGAGACCGAAGAAGAACTCGCGACCCGGATCAATGGCGCCGGAGCCGGCGCGGTCGCTCGTTTCGCCGCCGCGCGCGGTCTGCCGCTTCTTCACATTTCAACCGATTACGTTTTCGACGGCGCGCTCGACCGGCCCTGGCGCGAAGACGATTCGACCGGCCCGATCGGCGCCTATGGCCGCTCCAAACTCGCCGGCGAACAGGCGGTCGCCGCGGCGGACCCTCGCGCGACGATCCTGCGCACGGCCTGGGTCTATGCCCCCTTCGGCGCTAATTTCGTGCGCACCATGTTGCGCCTGGGCGAAACGCGGGAGGAAGTCTCGGTGGTAGCCGACCAGCGCGGGGCGCCGACGGCGGCGCTCGACATCGCCGACGCCTTGATCGCAATCGCCCGCCGCCGCCTTGCGGAGCCGACCAATCCTGCTTTTTCCGGCATCTTCCATATGTCAGGCTCCGGCGAAGCGAGCTGGGCCGATTTCGCGGAAGAAATTTTCGCCGAGGCCGAGCGCCATGGCCGCAAGCCGGTTCGCGTGCGCCGCATCGCGACCGCCGACTATCCGACGCCGGCGCGCCGGCCGGCCAATTCGCGCCTCGACAATTCCAAGCTGGCTAAGGTCTTCGGCGTCGCCCTGCCCGATTGGCGCCTTTCCGCCCGCGCCTGCGTCGCGCGTCTCCTGCAAAATCCCCTTTGAAACGGAAAAGTTCGATGAAAGGCATCATTCTCGCCGGCGGCAGCGGCACCCGCCTGCATCCGATGACTCAAGTCATTTCGAAGCAGCTCTTGCCGATCTATGACAAGCCGATGATCTATTATCCGCTGACCACTTTGATGCTGGCCGGCATTCAGGAGATTCTGATCATCTCCACACCTCAGGACCTGCCGCTTTTCCAACGCCTGCTCGGCGACGGCGCGCAATGGGGCATCCAATTGAGCTATGCCGAACAGCCGCGGCCTGAAGGTCTTGCCCAAGCCTATCACATCGGCGCGAATTTCGTCGCCGGCGAGAAATCGGCGCTGATCCTCGGGGACAATCTCTTTTACGGACACGGCCTTGCAGCAATGCTCCGCAATGCCTCGTCGGTCGGGCGCGGGGCGACGGTCTTCGCCTATCACGTCCACGATCCCGAGCGTTACGGCGTGGTGGAATTCGATTCCAACGGCCGGGCGATTTCGATCGAGGAAAAGCCCAAGGCGCCGCGCTCGAGCTGGGCGGTGACCGGCCTCTATTTCTATGACGGGCGCGCCGCCGAATTCGCCGCCGATTTGAAACCATCCGCGCGCGGCGAATTGGAGATCACCGATCTCAATCTCGAATATCTGAAGCGCGGCGAATTGCGGGTCGAGAAAATGGGGCGCGGCTTCGCCTGGCTCGACACCGGCACGCCGGATTCCCTGCTCGAAGCCGCGGAATTCATGCGCACCCTGGAAAAGCGCACCGGCTTTCGGGTCGCCTGTCCCGAAGAAATCGCCTTCATCTCAGGATGGATTTCCGAGCGGCAACTCCAGGCGCTCGCGGAGCCGCTCAAGAAGAGCGGCTATGGCGCCTATCTCGGGCAACTCGTCAAACGAATCTGAGGACGATTTTGCGTCGGCGTCATCCGTTCGACGCCGGCGCCGCTTTCGGAGCGTTTGCCGCCGGAACCACCTCCGATTGCCGGATCAGTTCCTCGCCACGCGCCGCGTCGGCTTCCACGCCCATGCCCTTCACCAGCATCACGCCGAGATTGTACATGGCCATTTTGTGCTCGTTGGCCGCGGCCATCTCGTACCAGCGCACCGCCACTTCCAGGTCCTGCTCCACCCCGCGCGCCATGCAATAGAATACGCCGAGCTGGAATTGGGCGGGGGCGAAGCCGCCCTCCGCCGCGCGCCGGAACCATTCGACCGCCTGGGAAAGCTGAGCCGCCGTTGTCTGGCCGGAGGACAGCAAGGTGCCCACGATGTGTTGAGCGACGACATTGCCCGTCTCGGCCGCAGTCAGATAATGCCGCATCGCTTGGTCGGGCCGAACCACCGCCTGGTCGAACTGGCCCGAGTAGAGATGGCCGAGTTGAAGCGAGGCTTCGGGAAAGCCGGAGTTGGCCGCATCGAGCAGCAGTTTTTCCGCCTGCCCCAGATCGCGCGGGCCATGGTTTGACGAAAGGTAAATCATGGCGAGATGGGTTTTCGCCGTCCGGTCGCCGGCATCGGAGGCCTCCTGCAAAAGGTTCATGGCGCGCCCGACATCCGGAGTTCCGGAAGTTCCCTTCATATGGAGTTCAGCCAGCTTGACCTTGGCCTCGGGCACACCGTTTTCGGCGGCGAATTCGAGCCAGCGCACGCCTTCAGCAACATCCTTGGGGAGCCCCGTGCCGGAGCTCAAAAACACGCCTGCATTATAGGCGGCGACCTCGTGTCCCTGCTCCGCCGCTTTCAGGAACCAGCGCGCCGCCTCGCCGAGATTGACATTGATGCCGATGCCTTCGGCGGCGAAGCGGCCGATGGTGAATTGCGCCTGAACATCGCCCTTCTCCGCCGCGGCCTGATACCAGTTCGCGGCTTCACGCAGGTCCGGGACCACCAGGCCGCCCTGGCTGTAAAAGGCGGCCAGCGCCTGAATCGCCGGTAGATGGCCCGCCTTCGCCGCCCGGCGCAGGAAGGTTTCGGCCCGATCGATATTGACAGGTCCGCCTTCGCCATTGAAACGCATGCGTCCGTACATATAGGCCGCATAAACGTCGCCGCCCTCCGCTGCGCGACCCATGTAATAAGCGGCGCGCTCGAGATCCTGCTCCCGCCCCTGCCCGGTAAGATAAACCGTAGCGATCGCGACCTGCGCGCGCACGTGACCCAAGTCGGCCGATTTCTGATACCAGTCGGCGCCCTGCGCAAGGTCCTGCTCGACGCCAAGCCCGCGATAATGGATGTCGCCCAGGCCGAACTGGCTTGAGGCCTGATCCTGGTCCGCCGACATCAGAAAATATTGTCGCGCCCGCGCGAAATCCTTTTCCGCGCCTATACCCTCAAGAAAGATCACGCCAAGAAGGGCGCTGGCTTCCGGCAGTCCCTGTTGCGCCGCCTGCTCCAGCCAGACGACGGCTTCGGCGGTGTCTTTTTCGATCTTTGGAGTCGCGGCGAAAAGCGCATTGGATGTCGCCGCGGCGGCCGCCTCATCCCGAACGGTCCGCTCCCATTTTTCCGAGGGGCTAACGGGAGCCGCGCCGAACAGCATGATGCGCCCAAGCCGCAACTGGGATTCGGCATGCCCGCGTTCGGCCGCGAATTTGTACCACGCGGCCGCCCGGGCCGGATTGCGATGAACTGCGCCATAACCGTGTTGATAGAGATCGGCAAGGCGAAAGGCGCTCTCCGCATCGTCGACGTCGACGCCGCGCATCCATAGGCGGATCGCCGTGTGGAAGGATTTTTCTTCGAAAGCGCGTTGGGCGCGGGCGCGCAACCTGCCAACCGTCGGCCGGTCGACCAACGGCAAAACCGGCCGCAATATTCGGCGCGCGACTCTTCTCATGGCTCGCGCATCGCCTCGCCCCAGCCGCGCAACACGCCGTCGAGCAGGTACATGGCGGCCGACCGGCGTCCCACCTTAATGTCGGCGGCAAGGGTCATGCCCGGCATCAGGCGAAAATTCTTGGGCACACCATGAAAATTCATCTTATCGATGCTGACGCCGACCTTGTAATAGGGATCGGTTGGCTGACCGGTCTGATCATTGTTCCAGAACGCGCCCTCGGAAATCCACTTGACCGTGCCTTCAGCGGTCCCATGTTCGGTATAATCGAAGGCGTCGACCTTGAGCGTAACCGGATCGCCGATGCGGATGAACCCGACGTCGCGCGTAGACACTTCTATATTTGCGATCTCCGGCTCATCCAAGGGCATTGCGGTAATGAATTTGTCGCCCGGCTGCAACACCGAGCCGACCGACAATTTGGCGATCGTCAGGATGATCGAATCATCGGCCGCGACCAGCTTCACCAAATCCTGGTGCCGTTTAGCCTTTTCCAGGGACGCGATGGCCTGATCCCGGTTGTTCTGTGACGTCACGAGATCCTGACTGGCGGTAGCGCGCCATTGCTGGATGAAGGCGTCCCTGTTGGCCTTGGTGGTGTCGAGCTGGGCAGCCGATTCCTTGAGCGAATTGGCAAGGTTCTCGACCGTGCGCTGCATTTCGATATTGCTGTCCTTCGACTCCAGTTCGTTCAACAGCGACCCCGCTCCCGACTTGAGAAGCTTCGAGCGCATGCCCTCGATTCGTTCCGCAATGTCGGACCGTTGGCCATATCGGGCAATATCGTTCTTGGTCTTGGCGACGGTCGCTTCCGTTTGCCTGATCTGATCGTCGAAGCTCTTGATCTGGGCCTGATACTGCGCCTGGCGATCGAGGAAGAGTTTTTGCTGCAACTGATTGTAATGACGCTGATAGGGGTCATCATTGCCGGTAAAGACGGGAGCTTTTCCCGCGAGTTCCGCCTGGTCCCGGACAATCTCCGCGTTCAGGCTGGCCACTTGTTGCCGAAGCTGGGTCACGTCGGCCGCTGCGAAAGTTGAATCGAGGGTCGCGAGGACTTCCCCCTTCTTCACCCGCATGCCTTCACGAACATTTATGCTCCGAATGATCGACTGGTCGAAGGCCTGATAAACCTGCGGCGGAGTCACCAGATCGATCTGACCCTGGGTGCTTTGGATGACGCGGTCGATTTTTCCGATCCACAGGATCAGGCCAAAAAGGACCACGAACCCGGCCAGGACATGAGACGTCGTCATGGCGGAGCGCGGCAGCGGCGCTTCGCGGATTGCGGCTACATCCGATTGAAAGCTTCGAATGACGGATTGGGCGGGGGCTTTAGTGGACACCGCGCGTTCCCCTCGAATTGCCGATGACCGCCGCCCGCTCGATATGGCCGTTCTGCTGATGCCAGAGACCGGCGTAGATTTCGCACCGTTCAAGCAATTCCTGATGGGTTCCCATGTCCAGGAACTTGCCGCGCTCCAGGACGAGAATGGCGTCCGAATGAACAAGCGAGGACAGGCGGTGGGAAATGGCGATTACCGTGCGCCCATGAGCGATCTTCCTGATGCTGGCGTTGACGATCGCCTCGCTGTCTGGATCGAGCGCGCTGGTCGCCTCGTCGAGAATGAGGATGCGCGGATCGACGATCAGGGCGCGCGCGATCGCCAGACGCTGGCGCTGGCCGCCGGAAAGATTCGGCGAGCCTTCGTAGATCACCGTGTCATAGCCGCGCGGCAGGCGGTCGATGAATTCTTCCGCGCCGGCGAGACGCGCGGCGCGGACGACGTCGTCGAAAGTCGCATCCGCCTTGGCCACCGCGATATTTTCGCGAATGGTGCCGCTGAAGAGGAAGTTTTCCTGCAGGACGATGCCGAGACTGCGACGTAAGTGCGCAATATTATATTCGCGAACGTCCACACCGTCGATCTTGATCAGCCCTTCGTAATCGGAATGCAATCTTTGCAGCAGGCGGGTCACCGTGGTCTTGCCCGATCCGCTTCGCCCGACCACGCCCAGGGTCGTCCCGACCGGCACGTCGAAACTGACGCCATCGAGCGCCGGCGTCAGCCCGCCGGGATAGAAAAAGCGCACATTGCTGAATTCGACCTGACCCTCCAGAGTCTTCCGCACGCCCGCCTCCCCGTGGCCTTCCTCCTTCTTGCGGTTGACGAGCCCCCTCACGCATTCGACCGCGGCGCGCGCTTCGTCCGCCTGGGTGACCAATCCCGCCATTTGCATCAACGGCCCGGCGACACGCTGCGAAAGCATGAGGAAGGCGAACAGCGAGCCCATCATGTAACCACTATTCGTGCTGGTCACCGCAATATAGACGCCGACGGCGAACGAGCCGGTGACGGCCAGACGTTCAAACGGCAAGACGCCGGTTCTGGCGACCGCGCTGACCCAGGACAGATTATCGCGCGCCTTGGCGCAGCGCGCGACATGCACGTCCCACATCTTCCGCTGACGGCTTTCGAGCGCCAGCGACTTGACGGTCCGGATGCCCGCGAGCGTCTGATAAAGAAACGAGGCCCTGTCCGTTTCGACCCTGATCACGGCGCCCGTCGCTTTGCGAACATGCGGCAGCATGCCGAGAAGCCAAAGCACGATCATCACGCAGAAGGCGAGCACGATCGCGGTCAGCGTTGGGCTGAACACGAACATCACAGGCAGGAAAATGAGCAGCACCAGCGAGTCGAGCACCACCCCGAACACCTGCCCGGTCAAGAATTCGCGGATCTTCCAGATTTCGTTGACATCATGCATTGTTTGGCCGATCTGGGTCCGCTCGTAATAATCGACCGGCAATTGGATCAATCGTTCGAACATATATTCGGCCAGACGCGTATCGACGCGCGACGCCAGGAACAACAGAAGGTAACTACGTAAATAAGTGAAGGCGGCCTCGAAGACAATGATCACGCCCATGCCGAGAGTCAGGACCGTGAAAGTGCCCATCGATTTGTAATAGAGCACCTTGCTGCTGACCAATCGCCAGAAGATGATCGGCGCCAGGGCGAAAATACTTAACACAAACGCCGAAAGCGCAATGTCGCGAACGAGTTTCCGTTCCCGCAGGATCAAGGTCCCGATCAGCCCCATGCCGAACGGCTTTTCCTCATCCATCAAATCATAATTGCGGCGCACCAGCACGACGTCGCCCGACCAGGCCTCCTGGAACTGCAGCCAGTCGAGCGTCAGCAAAGCATCCGCCGCGGCGTTCGGGTCACGCAAAGTTACGCTTTGAGGCGCTTCTTCATGAGTTGCATTCATGGCGACGAGGACCATGCTGGCGCCGGTCTTGAGCCGCACGATCGCGGGCAATGCCTTTTCCAGATGGGAAAGACCGTCCCAGTCGAGACGAATGGCCTTGGCCTTCATCCCGGCGTGGCGCGCGCAATGCACGAGATGCGCATAATCGACCTCGGCGCTCTCGAGCGCACTGTCCTGAATAAGTTGCGGCACGGTGAGCTGCAGGCCCTGCATCGCGCCGACGATCACCAGACATTCGAGCGCGGAAGAATCGACGCGCTCCGATGTCGCTGGGGCTGATGAAATCGTTAAGGTCATGCTGGCTCCAGATCGCAGGCCGAAAAGGCCACGCTTTTTAGCTTACCATAGGTTTTGCTGCAAGGCGGTAAAAATAAGCAACCACGTCTTGGCACGCCATGCGTTCAGAATAATTCATAAAAATTAAGCTAAACCTACATCATTCTTATCCATTTGCTCTGCCTACCCTAATTTCGCCAAGCCTCGACCGGCAATCGTCAAAACAACTTTTTGTCACTAAAATTCCAGGAGCCGATTCTATACAGCAAAGAACGCTTCGAATTGGATCTACAATTCGGAAGGCCCGCCCATTGTCGGGACTGCGTCTCTTGGCCGTCTTTCAGCCTGTTCGCGGCCGCCCCATCCCCGGGGCGTAGCGGGAACCATCTGGACAGGCGCCATGCTTTCTGTTATCGGAAATCCAACGGTCCGGCGCTCCGCAAGCGCAAGAAATTCTTTTCCTATACGGCTAATCTGGCCGGCGCCAAGACGGCGTCGCGCCGAGGGCGCCCTTCAAACACAGGAATCAGGCGTGCAAGTTCTCGTTCGCGACAATAATGTCGATCAGGCCCTCAAGGCGCTCAAAAAGAAGATGCAGCGCGAGGGCATTTTCCGCGAAATGAAGCTGCGCGGCCATTATGAAAAGCCGTCCGAGAAGCGCGCGCGCGAACAGGCCGAAGCCGTGCGCCGCGCCCGCAAACTCGCCCGCAAGAAAATGCAGCGCGAAGGCCTGCTGCCGATGAAGGGCAAGGTCGCGGCGCGCTGACGCCGCCGCGACCAGTCCTCGCGGCGGACAAACGAGCGCCTTTGACAGGAGCGCCTTTGAATGGAGCGCCCTTCGCGTCACGCGATGGGCGTTCGCGGTTTTTCCCAGGGCTTTGAGCCTTCGGCGACCGGAGCCCCTCGGCACAGCTGCGCGGGTAAGGAAATCTACACTATGCGAGGCTAGCTTTCGCCTCGCCCATCCCCGCGCCGTAACATCGAACAGGCGCCGGCCGCGCGGGGAGCCCGACGGAACAGAGGCGGAGCCGGATTGAGATCGACATGGCTAAGATCGACAGGGCGGGTCATCGCAAATATTTGATCATGGTCGCGCTCGCGGCTCTGGCTGCGCCCCTCGCAGGCTGCGACTCCGTCCCCGGCGGCAGCCGAGGCCCCGGCTATGCGGAAATATCGAACGCCGATCCCAAGGCGGTCGAGGCGAATATCGCATCGCTCAACGCCGTCGTCGCGGCTCACCCCGACGACCCCGAGGCCTATAACACCCGCGGCGTCGCCTACGCCAAGATCGGCCGCTACAACGACGCCATCTCCGATTTCACGCAAGCCGTGAAACTCGACCCGCGTCACGCCTCCGCCTATACCAACCGCGCGCTGGCCGAGCGCCAGGTCGGCGACAATTCCGCGGCGATGCGGGACTTCACGAACGCGATCCAGTCCAACCCGAATCATGCGCCGGCCTATCTCGGCCGCGCCAACCTCGAGCGCGCGCAGGGCCAACTCGACCCCGCGCTGAGCGATCTCGACCAGGCGATCCGCCTCAATCCGGAAAGCGCGCAGGCCTTTCACGCCCGCGGCCTGATCTATCAGAAGAAGGGCGACAACGCCCGCGCCGTCACCGATTTCGACAATGCGATCGACCGCGATCCTTTCCACGCCGCGCCTTATGAGGCCCGTGGACAAAGCCTCCTGGCTCTGGGCAAGCCCAACAAGGCGATCGAGGATTTCAACGCCGCGTTGAACGTCAACAACCACAACGCCGACGCCTGGGCTGGCCTTGGCCTCGCCTATGAGAAGCAGGGCGATCGGCAGAAGGCCTTGGTGAACTATCAGCGCGCGCTTTCGCTCAATCCCAACGACCCGGTCGCGCGGGCGGGAATTGGCCGCGTCCAGGGCTGAACCCGGCCCCCTGCCCGTCTATGGCGTCGCAAGAGCGGCGAAGCGCGTGCAAACCGCCTCATAGACCTGGCGCTTGAACGGCACGATCAGTTCCGGCAGGCGCTCCATCCGCTCCCACCGCCAAGCGTCGAATTCCGGTTTGTGCCCGTTGGGCGCGTCGATGTTGATTTCCGTTTCCTTGCCCGTAAAGCGCAGGGCGAACCATTTCTGCGTCTGGCCACGAAACCGCCCCTTCCAGGTTTTCTTGGTCAGATCGCCCGGGAGATCGTAGCTGAGCCAGTCGGACGATTCGGCCAAAAAGCTCACGCTGCGCACGCTGGTCTCCTCACGCAATTCCCGCAACGCGGCGCGATAGGGCGTCTCGCCGTCGTCGATGCCCCCTTGCGGCATCTGCCATTCATGCTCGACCTGGATAAGGTCCGACGAGCGCTTGGTCTTTCGGCGCCCGACGAACACCAATCCTTGCGCGTTGAGCAACATGATTCCGACGCAGGGACGATAGGCCAAGGCTTCGATCAAAACGTCACCTCTTTTCTTTACTGACGAGGGCTTCGGCCTGGATCGCGGCCGAGACGGGGATCAGCGCGACGCCGCGCTTCTTGAGATCGGCGGCGAAACGCGCGATGCGCTCGATGGAGTCCGGCAGACCGGCGGCAAAGCCAATGGCGACGCCATTCTGGCGCGCGAGCGTCTCCAGCCGGAACAAGGCGGCATCGATCGACGCCGGATCGCGCGAGGCGTCGAGGCGGAGATCCGCTTTGGCGAAGCCGACGCCATTGGCGATGGCGACATCCTTGGCGAGGCTTTGCGGCGACGAGCCGTCATCGACATAATCGAGGCCGCGCTCGGCAAGATCCTTCATCAGCAACTGGGTCGCGGCCTGATCGGCGGTGTAGCGCCCGCCGAGAAAATTGACGAGCCCGATATAGCCGGTGAAACGACCCATTTGCCAGTGCAGATCGTCCAGGGCCTTGGCGCCGTTGCCGACCCGCAGAACGTGAGGCCCGGGCGAGTCGGCGGAATTGAAAGGCTCCATGGGCGTCTGCAGCAGAATTTCATGGCCGGCCGCGCGCGCTTCCGCCGCCTGGTGTTGGACTTCGGCGCCATAAGGCGCGAAAGCCAGGCTCACCGCCCCCGGCAGGCGCTGGATCGCGCTCTCGGTCGCCGCGACGTCCAACCCCATGCCGCCGACGAGAATAGCGACCCGCGGCGTTCCCGGCTTGAACGCGGGCTGGAGCGACAGCGGCCGGGCATAGACCTGCGCCGGGGTCGCGCCGTTCCGCGAACGACGCGGCAGCGGGCCGAAGCGGCTCTTTTCCACGAGGCGACGATCGGGCGCCGGCGGCAGCGGCGCCGAATCGCCCGCGTCGGGCACATGAATGATGAGCGCGCCGGGCGCTCCGGCATTGCCGCGAACGACCTTGACCCCGCTTTCGATCGCGATTTGCGAGGAGGCGCCGGAAGCGTCGTCGTGAGCGGCGCCATCTTGTGCGGCGCCGACTTGGGCGCCGACTTGGGCAGCGGGCGCGGGCGTCGGCGACGGAGCGGGCGGGGCCGGCTGGATGACGGCGACCGCCTCCGGTTCGCCACTGGAAGCGTCATTCCTGGCGGAAAAGAGATAAACACCGCCCGCGACCGCCACGACAAAGCCTAGGGCCAGCGCGCCGATCCGAAATGGGCTCTGCCCAGGATCTGGCGGCGGCTTGCGGTCCTGGCCCAGGGGGCGATCGAGATCGTCGAGCATGGCGTCGTCGCAAAGGGGCCGCGAATCACTAGGGCCCAGCCTGCTTAGGTTAGTAAAGCAGGCCGGGCCCGTCGAGACGGCTCATGGTTCATACGGTTTCCCCGGGATTGCTCCGCAATCGGGGAAACGGATCGCGCGGAAATCCCTTGAGAGCGGGCGGATTTCCGTTCGAACGGAATACAGTTTCCCAATGGATCATTCGGAAACTGTATCAGTCGGCGATCAATTCGCCTTGTCGTTGGACGGCCCGGGCTTGAGGACCGGTTCGGTCTGCGATCCGGTGGGCGGCGCCGGCGCAACGACTGGCGCGGGGGTCTTGGGAGCCGGCGCGGCCGCGTCGCTCTTGCCTGCTTCGGGCGCGGCGTCGGATTTGGCCTCGGTCTTTTCGGCGTTCTTCTTGGCCGCTTCGGCAGCCTTGGCGTCGGCCTCGGCAGACTCCTGCTTGAGCATGGCGAGGGTCTTGGAGCCGCGCAGCAGGTCATAAGCCGCATGCAGCGCCTTGTCCTTGGACTCATCGGCCGGGACATAGGCCTGCGAACCGTGCTCCTCTTCCTTGCCGTTCTTCAGATGGCCCTTGAGCGAAGCCTCGCCCTTGGTGTCGTCCTTGCCCTTGAGCTCCGGCGGCACGTCCTCGAGAACGACGACGTCAGGCTCGATGCCCTTGGCCTGAATCGAACGGCCCGACGGCGTGTAGTAGCGCGCCGTGGTCAGGCGCAGCGCGCCATTGTCCTGGCCGAGCGGGATGATGGTCTGGACCGAGCCCTTGCCGAAGGAGCGTGAGCCGATCAGGGTCGCGCGCTTATGATCCTGCAGGGCGCCGGCGACGATTTCCGACGCCGAGGCCGAGCCGCCATTGATCAGGACGACCAGTGGCTTGCCGTGGGAGATGTCCATCATCGGACGGGCGTTGTATCGCTGGGTTTCGTCGGCGTTGCGGCCGCGGGTCGAAACGATCTCGCCATGGTCGATGAAGGCGTTCACCACCGCCACCGACTGGTCGAGCAGACCACCCGGATTGTTGCGCAGATCGAGCACGTAGCCCTTGAACTTGTCGGACGGAATTTCCTTCTGGATCTTCGTCATGGCCTCTTTGAGGCCGTCAAAGGTCTGTTCGGTGAACTGGGTGATGCGGATATAGCCGATGTCCGGCTTGTCGACATGCGAGCGCACCGACTTGATCTGAATGATCGAGCGCGTGAGGTTGACGTCGAGCTTCTGCTTCTTGGGACCGCGCAAAATTGTCAGCTTGACGCTGGTGTTGACGTCGCCGCGCATCTTGTCGACCGCCTGGTTCAGGGTCATGCCCTGAACGTTCTCGCCGTCGATGGCGGTGATGAGGTCGCCCGAGAGGATGCCGGCGCGCGCCGCCGGGGTGTCGTCGATCGGCGCCACGACCTTGACCAGGCCGTTCTCCTGCATGACCTCGATGCCGAGGCCGCCGAAGGCGCCGCGCGTCTGCACCTGCATGTCCTGGAAGCTTTTGGCGTCCATATAGCTCGAATGGGGATCGAGCGAGGTCAGCATGCCCGAGATGGCGGACTCGACCATCTTCTTGTCATTGGGCTTTTCGACGTAATCGTCGCGGACCTTTTCGAAGACGTCGCCGAACAGATTGAGGCTGCGATAGACCTCCGCCGATTCGGCCACGGCCTGGCCGCCGAACGAAACCTTCGAGTGCGAGCCGACGACAACAGCCGACGCGCCAATGGCGACGCCCAGCAGAACCAGCGATGTTTTGCGCATTATCCGCGAACCCTTTGCATTTCCGACTTCGACCACCATGGATTGGGATCTATAGCCGTTCCATCCTTCCTGAACTCGACATAAAGAACCGGCTGCGTCGCGCCGATCGCGACAGCAGCCGCTGTCTTAGCCGTCCCGTCGCCCATGGTCCCGACGGGCTCGCCGGCGAGCACGAATTGCCCGACGGCGACGTCTGTTCGCGCCAATCCCGCTAACACGACATAATAGCCGTCGCCCGCGTTGATGATCAAGAGTTGTCCGTAAGTGCGCCAGGGACCGCTGAAGGCGATATAGCCATCGCTTGGCGCCGAAACAATGGCGTTCGGGCGGGTGGCGAGCGAAAGCCCTTTCTCGACGCCGCCGAAATCGCTCGGGGCGCCGAAATATTTGATGATCCTTCCCGACGCGGGCAGCGACAGCATGCCTTTGGCGTCCGCGAAGGCGATCGCGGGCGCGAGCCGGGCCGGATCGCGCTGCGGCGCATTGGCGAAGCGTTTCTTGGCCTCCTCGATCTGTTCCTGGGTGAGCCTGGCGCGCGCTTCGTCCGCCTTTCGCGCCTCATCCGCCGCCCTGCGCGCCGAATCGAGCTCGCTCTCCATGCGCGAGATGAGATCCTTGAGATTTGACGCCTTGCCGGCGAGCGCCTGCGCTTTCGCCTGTTCCGAGGCGAGCGCTTCCCGCGCCGCGCCGATCGACTGCTGCCGCGCCGCGATCAAGGCCTCCAGCCGCGCCCGCTGGTCGCGCTGGGCCAGCAGCTCCCGAGCAAGATCGGCCCTTTCCCTGGCGATCGAGGCGCGCAGCGAAACGAGGTCCCGCAGATCGTTGGCGAGCGCCTCGGTTTCCGACCGCAATTCGGGCAGTACGGCGCCGAGCAGCATCGAGGCGCGAATTGCGCGCAGCACGTCGCGCGGTTCGGCGAGCAGCGCCGGCGGCGGCTTGCGGTCCATGCGCTGCAATGCGGCGAGCACTTCGATCAGGACGCCGCGCCGGCTTTCGAGCGAGCGCCGGATCGCCGTTTCGCTTCCCGTCAGCGTATCGAGGCGGCTTTGCGTCTCGGCGATCTTCGCCTCGTCGTCGTCGATCTTTTTCTTGGCGTCGATCAGGGCGGACACGAGCTTGGCGCGATCGTTCTGATAGGAGGCGATCTCCGCTTCTATTTTTTTCTTCTGCGCCTCGGACTGGGCGAGAGTGTCCTGCACGCCCTGATAATCGTGACGCCGCGCCTCCAGATCGGCGGCTTTCTCGCCTTGCCCGGGCGGCTGTGGCGACGCCGGCGCGGTCTGCTCGGCCGGCCCTGCTCGCGCCGGAGCCGCGAACCAGACGCTGGCGAGCGCCATAGCGAGCCGCAGCAAGCCTACTCCGCGTTTCCGTCCCTCTTTCGCTTTGCTCGCCATGCCCGCCTGTTCGCCCGAATCGCCGGAGTCACCTTAAAGAAGCGAATCACGCAGGCAATGGGGCGAAAAAGCTACCCCATCACAATTTCAGCAACGGGCGCCGAAAGCCGGTAGCGCAGCCCTTCCGGCGTGAAATCGAGCACGCTTTCGCCCTGGATGGCGAGCGGCGCCATGCGGGTCAGCACCGTTCCGCCGAAGCCCGAGCGCTCCGGCGCCGTCACCGGCGGACCGCCGCTCTCGCTCCAGCTCAGGGTGTAAAATTTGCCGTCGCGGTCGAGATGGAAGGATAGATCGACCTTGCCCGCCGGGGCCGAAAGCGCGCCATGCTTGACTGCATTGGTCGAAAGCTCGTGAAGCGCCAAACCATAGGATTCCGCGGCGCGCGGATTGATCTCCAGCAGGTCGCCCGAAATTTCGATGCGCTCGCGGGCCTGGTCGTCGAGCTGGCTGAACTGGTTGCGGGTGAGATCGGCGATGCGGACGCCGCGCCAGTCGCGCGAGACCAGGAGATCGTGGCTGCAGCCGATCGCCGAAAGCCTGGACATGAAACGGTCGATGAAGGCGTCGGGATCGGCGGAGAGCCGCGCCGTCTGTCTCGCCACCGCCTGAACCACGGCGAGCAGGTTTTTCGAGCGATGATTGACCTCGCGCAGCAGGAATTCGATGTGTTCGGCGGCGCGGGTGAGCGGCGCGATGTCGCGATAAATCATCGAGACCGCGGCGAGATCGCCGCTGTCGTCGCGAATCGGCGCGGTCGAAAGCGAGAGGTCGAGCACGGCGCCATCCTTGCGCCGCCGCCGCACGATCTGCGCCTTCGTCGCGCCTAATGCGGCGCTGGCGAGCTTCCCCTCGTAATCCGCGCGGCACTCCTCGGGCACGATCAGATCGGCGAGATTGGCCCCGGCGATTTCCGCCGGCTCATATTGGAAGATTTCGCTGAAAGCCCGATTGGCGTTCAGCACCCGGCCCTGAGGATCGACGCTGACTATGGCGTCCGCCGATGTCGAGACAATGGCGGCGAGCTGTTCCGCCGCCCTCTTGCCGCGCTCGAGTTCGGCCTCGTGAAAGGCGCGGCTTTCGCCGCGGGTCGCAGCAATGTGGATCGACGCCGGCGCGCCCGCTTCGTCGCGTCGCAGCACGAAATTGACATAGGCCGGCCGCACCTGCCCGGATTCGCCGCGCAACAGGACGAAAACGTCGTCGAGTTCCGGCGCGCGCGCAAGCGCCACGGCCAGTTCGGCGAAAAAGGCCGCCCCCTCGCCCTCGATCAGATCGGCGAAATTCCTCCCTCGGACCCGCTTGGGCTCGGCGCAGCCGATCCAGCGGCAAAAAGCGCGATTGGCCTTCAGGACGACGCCGCCGGGCGAAAGAACCGCCAGCCCGCAAGGGGCGAGTTCGAAATTATCCTCGACGATCATGCGACGGGCGCGCTCCGGGACCATTCTCGCAACGCCCCCGAATAGGGCTGCTGTTTCTTCCTTAGGCCTTTGGCGAGCAGCACTTGAACTGCTTATTAAACACGATGATAGGGATGACCGGAGAGAATGGTCAATGCGCGAAACAGCTGTTCGGCCGCCAAAGCGCGCACAATTTGGTGAGGCCAAGTCATGGCGCCGAAGGCCAGCGTCAGATCGGCGCGGTCGCGGAAGGCGGGATCGAGCCCATCCGGCCCGCCAATGGCCAAAGCGCAGACCGGGGAGCCGCCATCCCGCCATTCCCCGAGCCTTTGCGCGAAATCCTCGCTGGTCATGTTGCGGCCGCGCTCGTCGAGGCAGATTTTCCGCGCGCCCTGGGGCAGAAGGGCGGAAAGCGCCGCCGCCTCCTCGGCCTTGCGGTCCTCGGGGCGGCGCGCGCGCGATTCGTCGATCTCGCGCAGGTCGAAACCTCCAAAGCCGATCTTGCGGCCGCTCGCGACGCAGCGTTCGACGTAACGCGCGACGAGTTCGCGCTCCGGGCCCGCCTTGAGCCGCCCGACGCCAATGAGCAGAAGTTTCATCGCGGACGGACGCTCAAGCCCCGGCCCGTTTCTCGCCCGGGCGGTCCACGCCCCACATCTTTTCGAGATTATAGAACTGGCGGACCTCGGGCCGGAACAGATGAATGATGAGGTCGCCCGCGTCGATCAGCACCCAGTCGCAGGCGGGCAGGCCTTCCACCGCGGGCGTTCCGGCGCCCGAATCCTTCAAAGCCTTGACGACCTTGTCGGCCAAGGCGCCGACCTGGGTGGTCGAACGGCCGGTGGCGACGATCATCCAATCGGCAATCGAGGTCTTTCCGACAAGATCGATCGCGACGATCTCATCGGCTTTGAGATCGTCGAGCGCCGTCAGAACGGCTTGCATCTGCGGGCCGAATGAAGCATCCCCGGCGCCTGGCGTCGGTTGCGGCTCCGCTCCTGTCATCTGCTTGGCGGTCAGTTTCCGGTCCTCATTCGTCGCGCAGGCGAGGCGCGAAACAATTTGTCCGACATAAGATGACTGTCCCCGCGTCAAGAATCAACCTGCGCGGATCATACGAGCCGAATTCGCTCAGCCAAGCTTATGCGGCGCCGCGCGAAAGATCGCGAACCGTTTTCGCGGCGGCGTCGATTTCCGCCGTCGATTGCGCGATGGCCTTCAGCGAGGCCGAGATCGATTCGACGCCCCGCGCCGCCGTCTGCATGTTTTCGGAAATATCGATCGTGACCGCGCCCTGCGCTTCGACCGAGTCGGAGATCGTCGTGGTGATTTCATTGATCGAGGCGATCACGCCGCCGATCACGTCGATCGCCTGGGTCACGCCGGAGGTCGAGGCGCGCACCGAAGCCACCTGGGCGCCAATTTCCTCGGTCGCCTTGGCCGTGTGGGTCGCCAGCGTCTTGACCTCCGAGGCCACGACGGCGAAGCCGCGTCCGGCTTCGCCGGCGCGCGCGGCCTCGATCGTGGCGTTGAGGGCAAGAAGATTGGTCTTGGCGGCAATATCGTTGATGAGGGCGACGATCTCGCCGATCTTCTGCGCGTCGGCGGTCAGGGTCTCGACCAGATTGGCCGCCGACGCCGCGGCCTCGGTCGCGTTGTTCGCGATTTCGGCGGCGCGCCGCACCTGACGGGTGATCTCCTGGAACGAGGCGGAAAGCTCTTCCGCGCCCGCCGCGACCGCCTGGACATTGCCCGCGGCGCCCGACGAAGCGAAGGCGGCCTCGCCCGCCTCGCCCGCAACCGAGGATACGGTCGCAGTGATCGAATCGAGACGGCGATCGACGTCGCTGAACACGCGCTCGCGCTGCATTCTTCGCTCGATCTGGGCCGTCACATCGACCGACATCTGGATGACGCGATGCAATTTGCCGTCGAGATCGAGCACCGGATTATAGGAGCCCCGGATCCAGACCTCCCTGCCGCCCTTGGCGATGCGGCGAAAATCGCCATTGACACATTCGCCGCGCGCGAGCCTGGCCCACAACTCGGCATTTTCCGTCGACCGCGCTTCGTTCCGATCGATCAGGACGGAATGGGCTTTGCCGACGATCTCGTCGCGGGAATAGCCCATGATCGTCAGGAAATTGGCGTTGGCGTCGACGATGCGCCCCTCGACATCGCATTCGACGACCGCCGACGAATGATGGATGGCGTCAAGCTGCGCCTCCATCGCCGCCTGTTGCATCTTCTGTTCGGTAATCTCGGCGAAGACCATGACGACCCGGACGGGTCTGGCCTTGGCGTCGCGCAGAAAAGTATAAACGCAATGGAACCAGCGCGGCGATCCATCCCTGCTGATCCGCTTGATTTCGCGCTCCATCGGCTCGCCGGAGCGCAGGCGGCGCCATAAATCCTCGTAGGCGCGCAGATCGGCCTCGCTTTTCCCGACCGTGACCAGATGCTTGCGGCCAACCAGTTCGTCGCGGCGATAGCCCATGGCATCGAGATATTTGGCGTTGACTTCGAGAATCGTCTCGTCGAGACCCAGTTCCAGGATCCCGCGCGACCGGTTGACGACGTCAAATATTACGTCGTGCAAGTCGGGTTTTTTCAAGCCAAGAAGTTTCATCCGCCCCCTCCCAAACGACGCCCCCGAAGCCCGGAGGCCGCCGCCTGCGCAAAGAATGCAATTCAGAGTTGTATAAATGATTAACTAACGATCCTCATGAAATGGACCTGTCTTCCGCGGCAAAAGGCCGCTCCGCGGCGCCGCGCCATCTGATGATTTCAATCTCAAGTTGTCGCCGGCCGTTAGGCATTTGATGATGTCAGACGCCGAACCGTCTCATTCCGGGCAATCACGAATGGGCAATGCGTACCGAGAACGGCCGAGCGCCGGCCGCAATTTTTGACGGTCCAGGCGCGGCAAAACAATGTCACCCGGCGCCAGTTCATCTCGACCGTCTGCGCCAATCCGCCGGCGCTGTTTTCCTGCCCGGAGTCACGGTCGAACTTCAGGCCCCGAGCGGCTTCGCGTCGGACAATGTGTCGGCGGCGAAGCTCTATTCCGAAGTCAGCGCCGATGGCGGCATTTCCGCGGGCGATGCGGCAGCTTTTCCTGTATGCGGCGGCGACTGCGCCGCATCTGACGCAACGACGCAATTGAGCGGCCTTGCGCGCCGTGACCGATGGAACCGCTCCGGCAGACGCCGCGACTGCGGCGCCGGAACATTGCGCAAGGGCGGCGCGGCCACGAAACATCTTTTTGATTCAACAAATATTTTTGCAATATTAACCATTTTTACGTGTTCAAATTTACAATTTGTTAACCTCAATTACTATCGGACGCGACGACAACGCCACCCGGCGGCGTAGACGCGAAGCGATGACGACTGCCATGCCTCTCACGCGCGATAAATCGATTCGGCTCCATGATTACGCCTCCGACGACGTCCTTGGAGCTATCCACGCCCGTACGGGGCCGACCCCGCAAATCGAGCTCGGATACGAAGCTGAAATCGGGACCATCTGGCTGACGCTCGCCCCCGAACCCAGGCCGGTTTTCACTTTCGAACTGCTATCGAGCGTCAACAAGGTGCAAAGAGCCGTTCACACCTTGTGGAACTCCGGCGTCTCCTCGAAATCGCCGATCAAGTTTTTGGCCTATTTGCATAAGCAGGTCGGACCGATTTCAACGCTTGGCGGCGATATCGAGTTCTACCTGGATTGTATCGCCAAAGGCGATCGCGCCAGGCTGCGCGAATACGCCAGACTTTCGGTCGAAGGCATAATCTGGAACGACTCCTGCCTTCGGGGCTCGGCGATCACCGTCGCCGCCGCGCCGCGCGGCGTCGTTCTCGGGGGCGGGATCGACGCGCCAAGATCATGCAATATCATGATCGCCGAACGTCAGGCGTCGTTTTCCTACCCGGAAGTCAAGTTCAATCATTTCCCGATCGGCGCCGTCGCCGTCCTGTCGCGTTACGTGGCGCCGCGCGTCGCGCATGAAATTCTCGCGGGCGGCAAGGAATATTCCGCCGAAGAATTCGCCCGGATCGGCGTGATCGACGCCGTCGTCGGCGAGGGGGAAAGCGACGCCTGGATACGCAATTACATCACTGGAAACCTGAGGACGCACGCCGCGCAACTCGCCCTCTTCCAGGCCTTTTCGCGGCGCGTCGCCCGCCCGTTCGAAGAAGAACTCGACGATCTCGCGAAACGCTGGACCGAACATATGATGCGTCTGACCCCGATAGAGATTGCTCACCTGCAAAAAATCGTCGTCGCCCAGGATCATTTTCTGTCGCGATCGTTCCGGGAAGCGGAAATGGCGAAGCGAAAGGCCGAAGCCGTCCAGCAAGGGACGAATGCGTGAAGCGTCCGCCGGCGGGCCTCCGGACCGAACGATTGGTTCGGTCCCCCAATCCACACGCCCATCGTTGAAGAACAGCTTGTCGGCTCGCTTTCGTTCAGCGCTCCCATGCTCAAGCAATCGATAACGTTGAAAGGAAAATGACGCGTAATTACGAAAGCAGAGCTTAGCGATTTTGTCACATAATGCACCCCCACCATCATGGTAGCCGGGGGCGGCGCAATGAGTGCGCTCAAATCGATTTGGCGAAAAGCCTTAGGTCTGGACGACCACACAGACGACAACGGTCTTTATATCGATCTCGTAAACTCGCTTTTCACTTCAAAGACGTCGCTTTTCTCTGCGAACGCCCTTGGCGTCGCCACGACCCTGTCTGCCTTCGCCATTACCCGAGATATATTTTTCCTATACGCATTCGTTTTGGTTATCGTGACAGGGCTCGCTAGAACAAAAATCATTTTCGATTATAATTCATCTAACAAGACAGATATGAAACGAACGGACTACGAGCGGTTTGACCGAGATTTTTTTATTGTGTCGCTTCCGTTCAGCTTGATTATTGGGGCCGTCTCGTGGCGTCTCATCAGCTATCCGCCATCGCTGGAAACCCATACGCTGGCCGCGGGCAACACGATTGGCTATGCGATGGGCTTTTTTGCCCGCAACGCCGGACGGCCAAAGCTCGTCGTGGGCCAGGTCACGGCCTGCGCGGGCCTGATTTTCATCGGGTACCTCGTGGACCCCGGACGATTCGGCTATCTGTACGCGGCCTTGCTCATGGGAGTCATCGTCGCCAATTTATATGTCTCGAAATCGCTGTATCGGAACATCGTCAACGCCTATAACGCGACGCGCGAAACCGAATATCTGGCGCGTTACGACAAATTGACCGGAATCGCCAATCGATACACTTTCAACAGAATCGTCGATTGCGCGATCGAAAAAGAGCCCGAAAAGGTTTTTGCGATCATTTTCCTTGACCTCGACAAGTTCAAGGAAATCAACGATACGCTCGGCCATACCGCGGGCGACGCCGTGATCCGCGAGATGGCGCGGCGGATCGGCGAATGCGCCGGCGGGACTGCCCAGATCGCCCGGTTCGGCGGCGACGAATTCCTCATCAAGCTGGACGAATGCGACAATATTTCCGTCGCCGCCTTGGCCTCGCGTCTGCTGGCGGACCTGGGCCTTCCCTATATGATCGATTCGAATGTCGTACGCGCGACCGCCTCGATCGGAATTGCCGTCTATCCATGGCAGGGCAGGAGCACCGAGGCGCTCATCAAGAATGCCGACATCGCGCTCTACGAGGTCAAGAAGGACGGCGGCGGCGGTTGGCGGAATTTCGACGCGAAAATCGAAAAGAAGATCGCCCAGACCCGCAAGATCGAATGCGACATGCGCGTCGCCATCGACGAGGGCGGCCTCATCCCCTTTTTCCAGCCGATTTATTCGCTCAGGACGCGCGAGGTCGCCGGTTTCGAGGCGCTCGTCCGCTGGACCCATCCGACCTATGGTCCAATCAGCCCGGCCGTCTTCATTCCAATCGCGGAAAAGACGGGCATGATCAATGAAATCGGAGCCCTGATGCTCCACAAGGCTTGCGCCGCCGCCATGAACTGGCCGGACCATGTCAGCGTCGCCGTCAATGTCTCGACCAGGCAGTTCTGCCGGGCCGACCGCCTGTTCGCCGCCCTGGTTCGGGCTTTGCGAGACTCCGGCCTGCCGCCACATCGCCTCAACCTGGAAATTACCGAATCCCTGCTCGTCAGCGACCCGAAGGCCGTCCGCCGGATCATTCAGCAATTCGCCCATCTCGGCGTGCAGTTCTCGCTCGACGACTTCGGCACCGGCTATTCCTCGCTGTCCTACCTCAAGGATTTCCCATTCAAGAAGATCAAGATCGACAAGTCCTTCACCGACACATTGGCGTCCAGCACGGCGTCGGCGTCAATCATTCGCGCGGTAAGCCAGATCGCCGCCGATCTCAACCTTGACGTCGTCGCCGAAGGCATCGAAACCACCGAGCAGGAGCAGTTGCTCGCCAGCATCGGCGTCGAATGGGGCCAGGGATATTATTTCAGCGGTCCCGTGCCGCAGGCCGAGACCGCAGGGTTTTTTCGGCCGCCCTCCGCCCTCAGCGGGAACGTCCTCCTTTTCTCCCATTCCGCATTGGGCACAAGGCGGAATGAAGGCGGCGTCTGAACGCCAAGTCGCCGCCAATCGGGCGTCAAAACCGCCCGTTCAAAACGCTTGGGCGGCCTTGCGCGCCATGACCAACAGATCCTCCACCGAGAGAACCGCCTCCGCGCCCGGCGGCGCGACCGCGGCGCCGAAGCTTTGCGCCAGGGCGGCGAGCACAGCCAGCGCGGCCAATTCTTCGCGCGGGTCGCCGCCCCAGCGGATCGCCAGGGCGACGGCGCCGTCGGCAAGGCCAAGTTTCGCGCGGATTTCGGCGGCCGGCTCATCGAAACGCAGATCGAAGCCGGCGTCCTCACCGTCGAGCGCGACCGGAACATAGCCCTTCGTCTTGAATGGCTTGTAATCCTCGTCGAGGACGATTCTGAAACCAAGCGGATCGAGCGCGCCCTGCAGCGCCTTTCGCGAGGGAACGTCGTCTTTCTTCACAAACGCGGTTAAAGCGCGCGCCATATCGCCTCTCCATGACATCCGTCCCGCTCTAGCAGGACTCGGGCCAGCGCCGGAGGGGTCAGCGGCGTTTTTGCGCCCGCAACTGGGTCGAGGACAGGGGCGAGCGCGGGCCGTGCAGCACAATCAGAGCAGGAGGGCGGCGCAGGGGCAGGGTTTTGGCCTGCGATTCCGGCAGGCGGCGCCGCGCGAACCAGGTCGCCGCCTGGCCGCGCTCGGCGCGATGGGTGGCGCCGGGACGGTCGATCGCCAGGATAGGCATGGCGTGCGCAATATCACGCCAGCGCTGCCAGCGGAAAAAGCCGGCAAGATTGTCGGCGCCCATGATCCAGACGAAATGCACGCCCGGACAGGCGCGCCGCAGGAAATCGACGGTCTGGAAAGAATAGCGCGCGCCGATCTCCGCCTCGAAGCCGGTAACGACAAAACGCGGATCGCGCATGATCTTGCGCGCCGCCGCCATGCGTTCCTGCAGCGAAGGCAGGCCCTGGCGCGACTTCAGCGGATTGCCGGGCGACACCATGACCCAGATGCGATGCAGGCCGAGCCGCTTCAGCGCCAGCTCGCAAACCAGGGCATGGCCGGCGTGCGGCGGATTGAACGATCCGCCGAACAAGCCAATTCGCATGCCGCGCGCAAAAGGCGGGAGGCTCACGCTCGCGTCTGCCCCGACCCGTGAACGACATATTTGAACGAGGTGAGTTGCGCCACGCCCACCGGCCCGCGCGCATGCATCCTCCCCGTCGCTATGCCGATTTCCGCGCCGAAGCCGAATTCGCCGCCATCGGCGAACTGGGTCGAGGCATTGTGGATCACGATCGCCGAATCCACCTCGCGCAGGAATTTCTCGGCTTTCCGCGCGTTTTCGGTGACGATGCAATCGGTGTGATGCGAGCCATAGGTCTCGATATGGTCGATCGCGCCCTCGACGCCATCGACCAGTTTCGCCGCAATGATCGCGTCGAGATATTCGGCCGACCAGTCCTCCTCGACCGCGGGTTTTACACGCGCGTCGACCTGTTGCATGGCGGCGTCGCCGCGCACCTCGCATTGGGCGTCGAGCAGCAGCTTGACCAAAGGCTCAAGCAGGCGGTCGGCCCCGGCGCGGTCCACCAGCAGCGTTTCCGCCGCACCGCAGATGCCGGTGCGCCGCATCTTGGCGTTGAGCAGAATCTTTTCCGCCTTGGCGAGATCGGCTTCGCCGTCGACATAGACATGCACAATGCCTTCAAGATGGGCGAAGACCGGAACCCGCGCCTCGGCCTGCACCCGCGCCACCAGACTCTTTCCGCCGCGCGGCACGATGACGTCGATCGCTCCGTCGAGCCCGGCGAGCATGGCCCCGACGGCGGCGCGGTCGCGGGTGGGAACGAGCGCGATGCAATCCTCCGGCAGGTGGGCCTCTTTCAGGCCCTCGATCAGGCAGGAATGGATCAGGCGCGAGGAATGAAAGCTTTCCGAACCCGCGCGCAGAATCGCGGAATTGCCCGCCTTGAGGCAGAGCGCCCCGGCGTCGGCGGTGACATTGGGTCGGCTTTCGAAAATCACCCCGACGACGCCGATCGGCGTCGCCACGCGCTCGATCCGCAAGCCATTGGGGCGCTCGAAAACCTCCAGCACGCGGCCGACCGGATCGGGCAGATCGGCGATGTCGTCGAGGCTCTGCGCCATGCTGGCGATCCTCTTGTCGTCGAGCGCGAGACGATCGAGCATGGCGGGCCCGAGATTCCTGGCGCGGGCGTCGGCCATGTCGAGGGCGTTGGCGTCGAGCAAGGCCTGCTTGCGGTCGCGCAAGGCTTTTGCCGCGGCGCGCAAGGCAAGATTTTTTTGTTCCGGCGCGGCAAGCGACAGCACGCGCGCCGCCGCGCGGGCCCTGCGGCCGATCGCAATCATGATGGCGCCGAGATCGCCGCCCTCGCCCTCCAGAGCCTTCAGATTTTCCATTCGCTCCAACCTCAGCCCCGTCGCAGCGGGCGCCGAAACTTCTATCATCGGCCGCCGTCGCCGCCAAATCGCGGCGCCCCGGCGCCGCCTGCCGGCGCCTGACGCGGACGCGCCACAAACGCGTCATTTCCGTCGCCTCCCCCTTGGCGCGCACGTCATTTTGATCAAGATGGCGGATCGCCAGCCGCCTCTTGGCGCTTCGTCCGAATCGCTCCTTCTTCGTCGCAGGACTCCGAATGACCCTCGTCCAACCTTTCGAGGTCGCCGATCTCGCCGCCATGCATCCCGCCGATGCCGTGGAAGCGCTCAATGACATGGAAGCCGAGAAGGGAGCCGCCCTCCTCGCCGCCATGGATTTCCGTTCGGCGGTCAATATTCTCGAACAGGCGGGTCTCGAAAATGGCGCCGCGCTGGTGGGGGAAATTCCCCGGGCCAAGGCGGCGCCGCTGCTTGCCGAAATCGCCGCCGACCGGCGCGCCGAGATCTTCCGCAAGATGGAGCGGGAGGAAGCCAGGCGGCTCCTGGCGCTCCTGCCGGACCACGCCCGCGTCGAAATGGAGCAATTGCTGACCTATGAGCCGGATACGGCGGGCGGCCTCATGACCACGGAATTCTTCCGCGCGCTCCCCGAATGGACCGTCGCGCAGAGCCTCGAGGCGATAAGAACCAGCGCCGCGACGCTTGAGACCGTCTATGCCGCCTATGTCGTGGACGCGGACGGCGCCCTGATCCGGGCCGTCTCCCTGCGCGAACTGGTCACCGCCGATCCGCAGACGCCCATCCTGTCGGTCGGCTCGTATCGCAAGCCTCTCTTCGTGCATCCGGACGATCCGCGCGAGAAAGTCGCGCGGCTGATCTCGAAATACGACCTCAGCGCCGCGCCGGTGATCGACGCTTCCGGCAAGATCCTCGGCATCGTCACCAATGACGACATCATCGACGCCATCATCGACGACGACACCGAGGACGCCCAGAAACAGGGCGGCATGGAAGCGCTCGACGCGCCCTATATGGCGACGAGTTTCTGGAGAATGATCAAGAAGCGCGCGGGCTGGCTCTCGGCTTTGTTCCTGGCGGAAATGCTGACCGCCAGCGCCATGCAGCATTTCGAATCCGAACTGGAAAGAGCGGTGGTGCTGACATTGTTCATTCCTCTCATCATGAGTTCGGGCGGCAATTCCGGCTCTCAAGCGACGTCGCTGATCATCCGCGCCCTGGCGCTCGAAGAAATCCGGTTGCGCGACTGGTGGCGCGTCGCCCTGCGCGAACTCCCCTCGGGCGTCGCGCTGGGCGCGATCCTCGGCGCCGTCGGCTTCGTGCGTATCGTTCTGTGGCAGAAGCTCGGCGTCTATGACTATGGCGAACATTGGGTGTTGGTCGGCTTCACCGTCTCGGCGGCCCTCGTCGGCATCGTGACCTTCGGCTCGCTCACCGGCTCCATGCTGCCCTTCGCCATCCAGAAGCTCGGCTTCGATCCGGCAAGCGCCTCGGCGCCCTTCGTCGCGACCCTGGTCGACGTCACCGGCCTGGTGATCTATTTTTCCATAGCCCTCGTGATCCTCCGCGGCACGCTGCTATAGCCCGACGGGCGCCGGCGTCATTCGCCGCCCGCCTCAGCAGCGCAACTCTCGGCCTTCCATTCCGCGAGCCATCGGCCGGCCCGACCCTGCGCTTCGGAGCCCGATTTTTTCAGCCAGACGAGCATGGCGGGCCCTTCGGCGGAAAGCATGAAGACGCCATCCATGCCCTTGGCGCGGCGAAGGGTTTCAACCGCCTGAACGGGCGTCTGCGCGATCGGTCCCCCGACATTGAAGGACGTGTTCACCGCGACTTCGACGCCGATCCTCCGCCCCAGCGCCTTCAAAAACGAATGGATCACGGGATCGGTATGCTCGCGCACAATCTGGACCCGGGCGGTTCCATCGGCGTGGATGACGGCAGGAACCCGCTCGAGCGCGCGCGCTTTCGCCCTCACGGTCAGGACCATGTAATTATAGGCGTTGTAGCCGTCGTCCGCGGCGCCGTCGGATAATTCGAACAGGTCGATCGCCGCCGCGAGTGTCGCCATCGGGGCGAGCGGCCGGATCGCTTCCCGATATTTGACGCGCTCGTTCAGCATTTCCCGCGTGCGCGGATTGCACGGATTGGCAAGGATCGAGCGGTGGCCCAGCGCCCTCGGTCCCGTTTCCGCCGGCCCCTGGAAAATCGCGATGACGCCATTCCGGGCGATGATGAAGGCCATGAGGTCGGCGATCGCCTCTCGTCCGGCCGGGTGCGCCGCGTCGCCGATTTCGACCCATTCCAGGTCGTCGGCGCCTGCGAGGACCGCCTCTATCTTGGACCTGGGCGCAGCGCTCCCGCAATAAAACGCATGTTCGAGCCGGGGGCCGAGGCCGACTCCGGCGGTCGCGGCGAAAGCATAGGCTGCGCCGATGGTCGCCCCGGAATCGCCCGGCGTCGGCGGAACCCACAAGTGAAGCCTGGTCGATCGCCCGAGGGCGCGACGAAAATAGGCCTCGTCGAAATGTTCCAGCAGCCGCATATTGGCCACGGCGTTGAGCGCCGCGCCGCCGGTGAGCACGAGACGGTCGCTTCCGGTCGTGCGGATGAATCCATCGACAAGATGAAAGAGGCCGTCCTCGAACACCAATTGGGTCGCCGCGGCCTTGTCCAGCCTCTCCTGCGTGTTCGGCCGGTGGTGAATATCTTCAACGCGCAGCACCGCATCGGGATTCCACATCTGCTCCGGAGGAATCGGCGGCCCTAATATGTCGGCCAGCTCCGCGGCGTAGGGATCGCGAAGCAGGCTCCGGGGCCAGTTGGCCAGCGAGCGGTTGAGACGGACGTCGCCGTCTGGCCGGAGATCGAAGATCTTTCGCAGCCTTTCGTAATAGGGGTTGGTCGCGCGGTTCATGTCGCCATAAGCCGTCGCGCCCATATAGCGGCCCTCGCTGCTGAGCGTGGTCCAGCCGCCCTGAGTCGAGCTGATCACGGCGTAGAACATGCCGAGGGAATCGAAGATGCTGGCGTTGGAGCGCATGGGCCGCAGCGTGCCGCTCTCGCCGACATAATGCGAGATCGAGGCGCAATCGCCCGAGCCGTCGACGACCGCGACCATCACGGGCGATTGCTCCGCCGCGAAGGGCGAGACCAGATAGGAAAAATAGGCGTGCGTGTCATGGTGCGGCACGCCGATGACCGGCGCGGGGCCGTCGAGGCCGAAGCGCGACGCCAGTTCGTCGGCGACGCGCATTCCTGCGACCAGTTGATCGCCGTCGTAGGATGGGGCGTGATCCTGAAAAATGAGATTGAGGCTTGCGGGAAATTCTTCCAGCACCGATCTCAAGCCTGCGGCGACGAACAAAGGGTAGTCGTAGGTCGCGAGCCAGGCGACGATCCTGTCGGGGCCGACGCCGCGGCTCGCCAGGATTTCGCCGAGCGCGTCCAGCGAACGCCCGGGATATTTGTTCGAATGCTTTTCTCCCGAATACCGTTCTTCCTCATTGTTGCAGATGATGCGCGGACCGCCTGAAGGCGTCACCTCGATCAGCGCGGCGCCGGTATTGTGAAAGCCGCCGATGCTGACGCCGGCCAGAAAAACCGTCTCGCCGCGCGCCAGCCGCGCGGCCAGTTCGCGCGCGCGCTCCGCCGCGAACGCGCTTGTCGAACGGTGAATGTTCCTGTGGCGAAAGAAACGCTCCGCCAGAGGCAGGGCCGCCCGAAACCCCGCCGAAGCGAGCCTCGGGCGCAATGGCGTGAAACGTTGGGCCGCGCCTGATTTCCGCATGGAACCCCCCAGACAAGACCGGCGATTGCGGCAATGGCGCCCATCGGGCGCCGCCGTTGAGGTCTCAACGTCGCCGCGTCTGCTTCGTTTAACACTATCGTTCGAGCTTATGGCGGATTTCCGGACGGGAAAGCCGGCCGGACGCTCCGCCTCAGCCTAAACGGAACCATCGCCAGCGAGCGCCATGTCGTCGCGGTGGATCATCTCCACCCGCCCTTCCGTCCCGAGGATCGCGGCGATATCGCGGGAGTTGCGGCCGATGATCCGCGCCGCGCGAACGGCGTCATAGCCGACGAGGCCGCGGCCGATCTCGCCGCCCTGGCTGTTGCGGATGATCACGCAATCGCCGCGCGCGAAATCGCCCTCAACCGCCCTTACGCCCGCCGGCAACAGGCTTGCGCCGGCAATGATGGCGCGGGCGGCGCCAGCGTCGATGGTCAAAACGCCCTGCGGCGCGAGCGACCCCGCGATCCATTTTTTTCGCGCGGTGACAGGCGTCGAAGGCGTGAGAAACCAGGTGCAGGGCTCGCCCTTTGCAATGCGCGCCACCGGATTGGCTTTCTGGCCGTCGGCGATCGCCATATGGGCGCCGCCGGCGGTCGCGATCTTGCCCGCCTCGATTTTCGTGGTCATGCCGCCGCGCGAAAGCTCGGAAGCCGCGCCCCCCGCCATGGCCTCGATCTCGGCGGAAATGCGCGGCACCACGGGAATAAGCCGCGCAAGGGGATTTTGCGCGGGCGGCGCGTCATAAAGACCGGCGACGTCCGACAGCAGGATGAGCAGATCGGCCGAGGCCATGGTGGCGACGCGCGCGGCGAGGCGATCGTTGTCGCCATAGCGGATTTCGCTGGTCGCCACCGTGTCGTTCTCGTTGATCACCGGCACGGCGCGCATGGCCATCAGCCGCGCCAAGGTCTCGCGGGCGTTGAGATAGCGGCGGCGCTCCTCGGTGTCGCCGAAGGTCACCAGAATCTGGCCCGCCACGATCTTGCGCTCGGCCAGAGCCTCGGCCCAGATGCGCGACAGCGCGATCTGGCCGACCGCGGCGGAGGCCTGCGAATCCTCAAGCTTCAGCGGGCCGGACGGCAGGCCGAGCACGGAACGGCCCAGGGCCACGGCGCCGGAGGAAACGACGAGCACATCCGCGCCGCGCCGGTGCAAGGCGGCGAGGTCGTCGGCGAGGCCCTCAAGCCATTCGCGCTTCACCACGCCGCGCGCGCGATCCACCAGCAGCGAAGAGCCGACCTTGACGACGATGCGCTTGAATTGGTCGAGGCGGGGCAGATCCATTTTTTATCCGGAAGTCTAGTTCGACATAGGAAAGGCGCGACACCTCCCCTCCCCATGCGCGGCGAGGGAGAAGAGCGCAATGTGGAGAGCGCGCGGCCGAAGCGAAATCTTTCAGTTTCCCACCTCACGGCCGCCATGCCGGCTGCGGCGTCCGCTCCGCTTCTTCCTGCCGGCGCGCCTCGATGACGCGCCACACGGCGCGAAGAACCTCCGTCACGCCCTCGCCCGCGATCGACGAAATTTTTTGGGGCGCACGCGGCTTTTCGCCCTCTTCCAAAGGCGGTCCGGCGCTGCGGATCGCGCGTTTCAGGCGCTCGACCTGCTGCTTGAGCGCTTCGGGATCGACCGAATCCATCTTCGACAAAGCGACGATTTCCGGCTTGTCGGCCAGCCCATGGCCATAGGCCGCAAGCTCGCCGCGCACGATCTTGTAGTCCTTGCCGGCATGCTCGCCGGTGGCGTCGATCAGATGCAGGATCACGCCGGTGCGCTCGACATGGCCAAGGAAACGGTCGCCGAGGCCATGGCCCTCATGAGCGCCCTCGATCAGGCCGGGAATGTCGGCGAGCACGAATTCCTTGCCATCGACATGGACCACGCCGAGATTGGGATGGAGCGTGGTGAAGGGATAATCCGCGATTTTCGGCCTGGCCGCCGAGACGGTGGCGAGAAAGGTCGATTTCCCGGCGTTGGGCAGGCCGACGAGGCCTGCGTCGGCGATCAGCTTCAGGCGCAGGATGATGGTGCGCTCCTCGCCCTCCTGCCCCGGATTGGCGCGGCGCGGCGCACGATTGGTCGAGGTGGTGAAATGGAGATTGCCGAAGCCGCCATTGCCGCCCTTGCAGATCACCGCGCGCTGGCCGACCTCGGTGAGATCGGCGATCTGGGTCTCGCCGTCCTCCTCAAAAATCTGGGTGCCCTCCGGCACTTTCAGCACGGCGTCGGCGCCGCGCCCGCCGGCGCGGTTCTTGCCCATGCCATGGCCGCCGGTCTTGGCCTTGAAATGCTGCTGATAGCGATAGTCGATGAGCGTGTTGAGCCCCGCGACACATTCGGCGACGACATCGCCGCCGCGGCCGCCGTCGCCGCCGTCCGGCCCGCCGAATTCAATGAATTTTTCGCGGCGGAACGACACGCAGCCCGCGCCGCCGTCGCCCGAGCGCACGTATATCTTCGCCTGATCGAGAAATTTCATCGGTAATTCCGGCGCGGCCCGCGCGGGAAGCGCGGGCCGCTAATTTCCTATTTTATCCTAGGACAAGCCTCTACCGAAGGCGAGCGCGGGCTGCAAGCCGGTCGCGCGGCGGGGCGCATGCCATTCGTTACGCGGCAGGACCATTCCCAGCGTCGGGCTGTCGCCGTGCCGGCCTGGTCCGCCATCAAGACAATCCGTTACGGCAAAGCCGCATTTTTCGAGCATGGCCCGGGCGGCGGTGTTTTCGGCAAGGACCAGCGCCGACACTTTCTCCGCCTCGGTGATTCGGAACAAGGCGTCGGTCACAGCCTCCAAAGCCTCGCCCATCAGGCCGCGCCCCCAATAGGGCCGGCCCAGCCAGAAGCCGAGCCGCAGACCATATTCGCATGGATCCATCCCGACGATGCCGACGATCTTGCGCGGAAAGGTTTTCAGGGTCAGCGCCAGGCGCAGCGCCGCGCCGCGCGCATTGCAGGCTCGCGCCGCGATGATGCAGCGCAGGGCGTCATCCTCGGTATAGGGATGCGGGATGGAGGCGGTCCAGCGGGCGACATCCCAGTCTCCCGCCAATGCGGCGATGGCTGGCGCGTCCGATGCGCGCGGCCAGCGCAGCCACAGCCGCCGGGTTTCCAATCGGAAGACGTCGTCACGGGCGATATCGGGAAACATGCAAAGGCTCCGGTCAAAGCAAAAAGGGGAAACGCGCCGTTCCCCCTTCAGCAACTGGCTCCGGAAGTTATTCCTGACGGAAGAATATGGCCTTCTTCTCGCCAGAACGTGGCCATTTGTCGTTTCCCCGGCGCGCCCGCCGGACTTGGAAACAAAGGCTTTCGGAACCAATCGGGGGCATGCGCCTCGCGAGGTCCCGAAAAAATCGCGACCTCTGTTATTCCGCGGCCGCGGCCGCCGGGGCCGGAGTTACCGTAATCACGGAACGGGCCCCTTGGGTCTTGAACAATACCTTGCCGTCTACGAGGGCGAACAAGGTATGGTCCTTGCCAATGCCGACATTGGCGCCGGGATGCCATTTGGTCCCGCGCTGACGGACGAGGATGTTGCCGGCGACCACGCTCTCTCCGCCGAATTTCTTCACGCCAAGGCGCCGGCCTTCCGAGTCGCGCCCGTTGCGGGACGAACCGCCTGCTTTCTTGTGAGCCATTTTCCTGCTCCGAAACTCTTCTCTCGCCGCGTCCGACGCGGCCGTGAATCAATGCTTGAATCGCGAACCGGTCAGGCGACGACTTCGGTGATGCGCACGATCGTCAGGTCCTGACGGTGGCCGCGCTTGCGCTTGGAATTCTTGCGGCGGCGCTTCTTGAAGGAAATGACCTTCGGGCCGCGGGCCTGCTCGACGATCTCGCCCTTGACGGAGGCGCCGGCGACGAAAGGCGCGCCGATCTGGGCGGCGCCGTCCTTCTCGACCATCAGGACGTCGGAAAAGGTCACGGCCTCGCCGGCTGCGCCGGCAAGCGACATGACGGTGATCTGCTCATCGGCGGCGACGCGATATTGCTTGCCGCCGGTTTTGATGACTGCGAACATCGTTCTTCCTCGTGTTCGATCCGGCTCTGCGCCCAAGGACGCGGCCGGCTTCTTTGCAGTTGAACCGGGTGGTGGATAGGACCCCTGCGGCCGTTTCGGCCTGGGGGATCCGGTTGCGGGCGAAGATCAGCCTGGCTGAAAAATTCAGCGGGGCTGAAAAACGCAAATGTCGCGGCAACGAGCCACGACAAACCGTTGGGTTTCCTAAGCCGCGCGCGCAGCCAAGTCAAGCGCCGATATCCTTCGCGCATGAAGCAGCCGACAAATTCCGCATTTTGCGCAATGGCGCTTGCGCGTTGGCGCGCGGCCTGATATTGCGCCGCTTCGCCACACAACGGGCCATGCCCGCCAATGCGCCCCGGATGGAGAGGTGGCTGAGTGGTTGAAAGCACCGCACTCGAAATGCGGCTTCATTATTGAAAATAAACGATTTTTCTGATATTTTAGGGACGGTAGGGACAGTCTTTAGGGACAATCATCACCATCTAGTGCAGCGCGCCCTTCTCCACCCCGCCTTCCAAAAAACTCTTGATCCCTTCCTGCTGAATGGCGCTCACGGCCTCAGCAAGCGCCTCCCCGTCAGATTCAAACGGCTCCTCCCAAACTGTGGAGCATCCGTCGGCGGCGACGATCTCAAGCGTCCATTCCGCGCCTTCAATACGATAAATCAAAATCTCGACGCGCTCGCCGTCTTCTTCAACGACACGCGAAAGCGGAGAGTCGATGAGCTTTGGGTTGGGCATGGGCGAAACCCTGAAACGTTGAGCAGCGGATTGATAACACGAAGGGGGTCGCTGACGCACATGACACCATCGTCAAAATTGACAAAGCTGGCGATAAACTTGCCCTTGTCTAAGGCTGGGACACGGCTGGCATAGATAGCGGAACTTTCCTCCGCTGACGTGGTGGGAAAGACGGCGTAATTCGCTGAACCCGAAAGTCGGATTTATTCCGAGAATCGATCACCGTTTCAGCGTTATCGATGATTGTGATCAGCGTCCCATTTGGACATCCTGCATGGTGCAAACTGCATCCGCCTCATCTGAAGAACGATGCGCGGATAGTGGTCGGGGTGCCGACGCCGTCAATTTGCCTGCGCCTATTTCCGCAAAACGCGGCGACGCCGAGAGGGCCATGCGATGAATAAACTTTATGGCGATAGCTTCATTCTTAGATTTTTGTACAAGTTTGGCAACTTATGGGTCAAGCACCTTTCTATTCTCGCAATACCGCCATTGCGTCTCACAAATAATAACACGCCATACAAGCAACAAACCAACAGGGACATATTTATAACAGGCATGCTAACGCTATCTTTGCTTTGTTTTTTTATTTTATATCGATGGGAACCGACACAACAGAGTTTGATCACAAGACTGATGGCGTCGCTCGGTTTATACAGAGCAATCGATTTGCTTATTATGATATTGAAGACCGGTGTTTTCTTTATTTTTCGGGGCGATATCGAATTGAACAAAGAGCCATTTTGGAGGATCAGGAGGATATTGATCGGCATCATTTTTAATTACGTCGAGCTTATCATGTGGTTTTCAGTTATATATTTTCAAATTGCACTTACGTCGTCGTGCCAATTTAGCGACCATATTTCATCGGCGAGTCAGGCATTTAACGTGAGTTACAGCACAATGACAACAATTGGCTACGGAAAATACACGCCGAATTCAATGCTTTCTGAGCTTATATCATTTTTTCAGGTTATAACTGCCATGCTGATGTTGACATTGGTAGTTGGCGCCCTTCTCGCGTTATTAACGCGCGACGAAAGCTCAGTCGCAACTTCGACGAGCACAAATTTAGAAAACGCATCGTGGTCTCTACCGATAGCTATTTTCGGAATTTGCTTGACCGTATCCTATTTTTTCTTTGGTATAACCTATTGCGATATTATTCAAACTGATGTCCGTCTGCCATTCGCCGCACCAACTGTTGTAGCCCCTTAAGTTTCGGACAGACACTCTCCGGCTTCGGCGGCCAAGCGATCCGCGATGAACTCGCGGGGTGAACGATAGCCAAGCGCGCGATGCGGATGGCGTGTGTTGTAATGCTCGAACCACGACGGCAGCAAGCGGATCACGGTTTCGGCGTCCGGCAGTGGCGACACGCGCGCGTAATCGCGTTTGATCGTGCGGACGAAGGCTTCGGCCATTCCATTCGATTGGGGGCTTTCGACCGGCGTGGTCAGCGGCTCAAGGCCGATTTCGCGGGCAAAATGTTTCGTGTCGCCAGCGATGTAGCAAGACCCGTTGTCGGTCAGCCATTCGATCGGGCTGGGCAGGCGATTGACCGGGCCAAAGCGATATTCGACGGCGCTGACCATCAGGTCGCGGATGTCCTCGCCCTTGACGCCCGCCGTCGTGGCGACATGGCCGAGGGCTTCCCGGTCGCAGCAATCAAGCGCGAAGGCGACGCGGACTTTTTCGGCATTGTCGCAAGCGATCTCGAAGCCGTCGGAACACCAACGCAGGTTGGAGCGCAGAACGGCGATCTTGCCGTCATGCCGGCGGTTTTCGCCGCCGCCGGCATGACGTTGAAGCAACAGGCCGTGCGCCCTCATCACCCGATAAACCCGCTTGCGGTTGACCGGCGCCGCGCCCTCGGCGCGTCTTTTGCGGCGCAGGTCGGCCCACACGCGGGCGTAGCCCCAGGACGGCTGTTCGGCGATGATCCCCTTGATCTCGCAGAGCAGATCGTCTTCCGGCAGGGGCGGTCGGCCCATGCGTTTGGCCGCGCCGCCGGCAATGCGCGCGGCGACATTCGAGCGGGCGACGCCGAGGGTTTCGCAGACGGCCTTCATCGCGAACCGTCCCGTGGATTGAGCGTCGGCAGCGACAACGACCGCAACATCCGTTTTTTTGAGCCTACGGCGACTTCAAGCGCCTCTTTGAGGATTTCGGCCTCCATCGACTTCTTGCCGAGCAGGCGCTGCAGTTCGCGCACCTGGTCGACCAAAGCCCTGTAGGCGGACGCCGGAACGACGTCCTCCTCGGCCTGCGTCGCGGTCAGGGCGCCTTGGTTCGCCAGCCGCCGCCAGGTGAACAGCTGATTGGGGGCGATGCCGTGACGGCGCGCGACAAGGCTAACCGTCATGCCCGGCTCCATCGTCTCGGCAATGATCGCCAATTTCTCCGCCGACGTGCGCCGACGCCGTCGTTCTCGGCCCGGCAGGACCTCACTCTTCGGATTGTCACCAGTCATAAACACCACATTACTCCTACCTCTTAGCGAAGTGGGAGTGCCTGTCCGGCGACTTACGGGGCTATTTCATGAAGTCATTCGGGCGCGCTATTCAAGCGATATGTCGGAGGCCGAACTGGCGCTGATTTCGCCGCTGTTGCCGCCGCCCAAACGGCGCGGACGCAAGCCGACAGATGCCCAGATCATTCTCAACGCCTTGTTTTATTTGATCCGCTGCGGCTGCCCATGGCGATATCTGCCGAAGGATTTTCCGCCGTTCACGACCGTGCAAAACCGCTTCTACGCGTGGCGCGACAGCGGCGTGTGGGCGCAAATCATCAGCGTTCTCGTGATGGACGCCCGCGAAGCGGAAAGCCGTGAGGCCGCGCCGACGGCTGTCGTCGTCGACAGCCAATCTGTCAAGACGACGGAAGCCGGCGGCCCCCGTGGTTTCGATGCGGGCAAGAAGGTCAAGGGGCGCAAGCGCCATCTCGCCGTCGACACGATCGGTCTGCCCATCGAATGCCAGATCACGACCGCCGACGTGCAGGACCGCGACGCTCTCGCGCCGTTGCTGAAGGCCGTGCATCGCAAGAGCCCGTGGGTGAAAATGTCCTTCGTCGACGGGGGTTATCAGGGTGATGAAGCCAAGCGCGCAGCCTTCGAGGCGAGCCGCATTTCCATCACCGTCGTCAAGCGAACCGATAAAGAGGTGAAAGGATTTACGGTGCTGCCGAAACGCTGGGTCGTCGAAAGGACGCTCGGTTGGATCAATCGCGCGCGCCGTCTGTCAAAAGACTTCGAGGCGACCATCGAATCCGCCCTCGCGTGGCTGCAATTGGCCCTGGCTTTCCTTCTCATGCGAAGGCTGGCGAGGGCAAAAGCCAGTCAGAATTGAAATTCGAGTCGGGTTCTAAGCGTTCATTGAAGAAAACTTGATTATAGCCGATATCGGACGAATAGGCGCTTTCGTTTGCGCATTCTGATTGCTTCTATACAAGCTCCGATTGGAGCCAAACAACTGAAATCCATGAGGACCAAGTGGCCGAATCCAACGAGATTGAACTCGCCGCCGTCATTATCTCGGCGTATGTGAGCAAAAATGCCGTTCCTCCGGCTGATCTTCCGGGCCTGATCGCCGAAGTCCATGGCGCTCTTGTTCGTATTTCCGCTGGCGCCGATCCGGTGGTGGCCGAGGCCCCCAAACCAGCGGTTCCGATAAAAAAATCAGTTTTTCCTGATTTCATCGTCTGTTTGGAAGACGGCAAGAAATTCAAATCCTTGAAACGACATCTGAGCACCGATCACGATATGACGCCTGAGCAGTATCGCGAGAAATGGGGCTTGGCGCCTGACTACCCAATGGTGGCGCCGAACTATGCGGCGCAAAGGTCGGCATTGGCGAAGTCCATGGGACTCGGCCAGCAGCGCAGGGGTAAGGCCGCAGTCGTGGCTGAAAAGCCGTCCAAGGTCGCCCGGAAGCCTGCATAAGCGGTTAAGGCGGTAAACGATCCCGCCAGCGGGTGAAACCGAACGATGGCTGGCGTCGATTCACGCCTTGATCCGGGCGATTGGCGCCGTCTTTGCTTTCTCGGAAATGTCAACTTCTGAACGGTGGTCGGACTTTACGACGTCGGGGGTGTCAAAAATCCTTTTCAGCAACCCGCTATATGGCGAAAAAAATCCAAAGAATGTGGGTCACGCCGGGAGTGAATATCGTGATTTCCATGCGGGAGTGCGCCGAATTCGCGGGTCTTGCGCCTGACGAAGTAGCGACGGACGTCGCCGTGTCCAAACGACATACCGCATTGCTCGCGAGTTATCTGCTGAACATCCATCGGGGCGCTGTGAATGTGCGCCAGATGATCATCGTCGATCTGCGTGGCTTTCTCGATCTTGGTGTGCGCGACAAAGCTTCGGATGCGTTGGTCGTGCTGAGAATGTTTCTGGTGGCTCACCCAAATGCGCGCCGGGCGCCCGCCGGTTAGCGAAAGAGGCGGAATCGCCGTGTTCGGCGAATGCCAGCGCCGCGCTGACGGGCCAGCCGACCAATGATCGCCAAGCGAAGGATTGAGCCTCACTTAGAATTCCATTTAAGGTTCAGCCTCCGGTCAAGCTTGAACGTTGCAACGGCAAATATGCAACAGCGCCTCGTAATACCAAATATCGTGACTGAATTAGAATTACGGATTGGTGTTTTTGTGATATTAAATAGTTGTCCTCGCAGCGTGGGGAAGTGAAGAACGCGGCACGGCAGGGAGTCCGATTCTTCGCGAACTTTGGAAGTGTGTATTCTGCAACCTCTCGCAATCGCGCTCGACGTTGAGTCGAAAGCGAGAGCAAATGATTATTATTCCTCCCTATGACTAGACCTGCCCCGGCGGCCCTGCGCGTCGGGGGTCTTTTTTTTAGGGCGGCAGCATCGTTCGAAACTGTTGTAGAAAGTGTTTTGACGCCGCCGTTCGTCCAGTCAGTCACGTTCGGCGTTTCAGCCCCCCGCCGAAAGCCTTCAAAGTTGATGGACCCGCGCGTGCTCCTTCAAGAGCGCGTTCATTTCTTCGATGCACCCCTTGATCCGGTTGATTGTCGCCGTCTTCTCGTTTTCGGAAATATAAGATTCGGACGACGCTTCCCCGGATTGGAGCATTTTGAGTTGCCGCTGAAGCGTCGAGCGGATTTGTATCCAGTCCTCGACCAAGTCATGGATGACCGTCATCGGATCGTTCCCCGCGCTTGTTGTTAACCCGCCTGGGTTGCCGCCGGTTCCGTGAGCACTCAGAGTAGGTGTCTGATGAAACCGGGAGCAAGGCGAGAGGTCAAATCATTTCCAGATGCCGGGCCAAAACATTGCCTTCCTGCTCGCTCCCGGCGCCGGGGCGCCATCGTCGCACCCGCGCATGCAGATGTTCGCGCGTCTGTTGGGCAGGTTCGGATCAGTCCACCCGTTCGACTATCCCTATATGATCGAGGGTCGGAAAAGTCCGGACCGCCTGCCGCATCTGATCGAGGCCCATCGCGCCGCTCTCCATGCCTTGCGGCAAAATCACGCCGGGCCGATCATCCTTGTCGGGAAGAGCATGGGTGGGCGCGTCGGTTGTCACGTCGCACTCGTCGAGAAGGTGGCGGCGGTCGTCTGCCTCGGCTACCCGCTATGCGGTGGCGGCGATGTGTCCAAGCTGCGCGATCAGGTGCTGCTCGAACTCACGACTCCCGCGATGTTCGTTCAAGGGACGCGTGACCATCTCTGTCCGCTGCAAATCTTTGAGGACGTGCGTGGGCGCATGTCGGCGCCAACCAACATTCACGTTGTCGAGGGCGGCGACCATTCGCTGCTGGTTTCGAAGACGGCGCTCAAGGCGCGCGGCATCACGCAGGAGAACGTGGACCTCGGCGTTCTTGGCGCCATTGAGGATTTCGTTCGAAAGATGGCCTGATCGCGGCGTCGTTGGGGCGGTTGGGAGCGGGGCCTCGGTAGTTTCAACAGCTTGAATTTTGCCATCCGATCAATAATATAAGATAAAAATAAGAAAATCAAAAACAACCAAAATGGTCGGGGAGGACCGCTCATGTGCGATCTGCAAAATAATATTGACGTGGCCGCTGGGCACATAATTTGGATGAAGAATGTTATTGCGGAGTGGCGCATAATTGTTGCCGATCTTAGACGCGCAGGCTGTCGGACTGAGTGTGCGGAAAATACGCTTGAGGCGTTCATCAGCACGTTGATAGCTCTTGAGTTTTATGAGATGTGCTTGCGCGAAGAGATCAATAAGCAAGATGACCGACGTCGCGAAACGATTGCGGCCTAATCGCCGCGTCGGCGCGGCGGTTTGATTCAGCCGATGAACGCCACCACCGCCACCCATGCGCCGAAAATCGTGGCCGGGATCATGAGGAGGCGAAAGCGCGCTGGAGAGTTTAGGAATCTGTATGAGGCGATCAGCAACCGGGGCGGCATCGCCATTAGGACGACGCCCTTGATGAGCATCAGCCATCCCAGCACCGTCACGGCAATTGGCAGGGCGCCGCCCGACCAGACATTGTGGCCAATCACCACCGCGACCCCAGCGGCCATTGTGAAGATGCCCGACATCAGCAGCAGGCCGGAATCCTCGGCCATCGAATTGGCCGCGTCCAAGGTCGCCTTGGGCCGGGCCATGCAAACGACGCAGGTGATGAGGTAGCTAAGGCCGAGGAACTTCCCGAGAAAAATCGTCAGGGGCGACATATTCGCTGATCCTTCGCGGCGGCGTTTCCCGAAGCGCGGTGGAAAGCGATGGCAGTTTGCCGCCAGCCGCTTCGCCCTCCATAATTTGCCGATGTGCAACCTGTATTCAATGACGAAGCCGCAAGCGGCGGTCCGAGCGACATTCCGCGTCACCCGCGACCTGACCGGCAACCTGCCGTCAATGACGGGCATCTTCCCGGACTATCCCGCGCCTATCGTCCGCGTGGCTGACGGCGACCGCGAATTGACGATGGCGCGGTGGGGGATGCCGTCGCCGGTTTTCGCGCTCAAGGGCCGGACGGCCGATCCGGGCGTCACCAACGTCCGGAATATCGCGTCGCCGCACTGGCGTCGATGGCTGGGCGTCGAATGCCGCTGCATCGTGCCCTTCACCTCCTTTTCGGAATATGAGGCTGGCCCCGACGGCAAAAAGGTCCCCGTCTGGTTCGCGCTCGACGATAGCCGCCCGCTGGCAGCCTTCGCGGGAATCTGGACAAACTGGACATCAGTGCGCAAGGCCAAGGAAGGCGAAGTCACCGCTGACATTTTCGCCTTTTTGACCACCGAAGCGAATGCGGACATCGCGCCAATTCATCCGAAGGCCATGCCAGTGATCCTGACCACCTACGAGGAAGTGGATATCTGGCTCAGGGCGCCGATGTCAGAAGCCAAGGCGTTGCAGAGACCGCTTGCGGATGGCGGGCTGCAAATTGTCTCGAAAGGAGCACGGCAGGATTCCGATGTCGAATCGTAAATTGGCGCGGCCTTGGTCGAACACATTAGGGTCCAGACACATAACCAGTAGCTGACGGCGGCGGCGATGCAAACGGCGGCGAGAAAATTCGTGGCGTTTCGGTCGTAGCGCGTCGCCACGCGCCGGAAGTCCTTCAGTCGGCAGAACATTCGCTCAATGGCGTTCCGGTTTCGATAGAGGAAGGGCGAGAAGCAATTTTTCCATTTGCGATTGGCCTTCGGCGGAATGTTCGGCATTGCGCCGCGCTCTTCGACCTGCCTTCGGATCGCATTCGTGTCATAACCCTTGTCGCCATGCAGGATTTCGCAGTCCGGAAGCCTCGCAAGCAGCGCCGCGCCCGCTGTGCAGTCGGCGACCTGGCCGCCCGTGAGGATGAAGGCGAGCGGCCGGCAGTGCGCATCGGTCAGCGCGTGGATTTTCGTCGTGCGTCCGCCGCGCGAGCGACCGATGGCCTGATTTTTCTCCCCCCTTTTCCGCCCGAGGCCGAGCGATGCGCCTTCACGGCGGAGGAGTCGATAAGAACCTCGGTGGGCGGATCGCCGGCTTGGGCAAGCGCCTGGAACAGATCGGACCAGACGCCCTTGGCGGCCCAGCGCACATAGCGGTTGTAGAGCGTTTTCTTCGGCCCATATTCGGGCGGCGCGTCGATCCAACGGCCGCCTGATTTCAACACATGGACGATCCCACTTATGACGCGCAGATCATCAACTCGCGGCTTGCCGCGCGTATCCGTGGGAAGATGCGGCGCAATCTTCAGAAACTGAGTGTCCGTCAGCCAAAATTGATCCCGATTCATCAGCGATTCCTCTCGGAATCCGTGAATCACAACGCCGCGATCATGCCAACCATTTTATGGGTCTGAACCCTAAAGGAGAACTACGCAACGCGTATTCACGCTCATTCAATCTGAAAAAAGGACGCAAATATCCATTAATGTATAGGAAGAAACCTTTCGAGGCCTTGCCTTCGGCAAGTCCTATTTCCTCACTCACTCAATTGGCTTTCTCACTTCGCTCGAAAGACCAATTTCGCTCCTTTCGGAAATGTTTTTTTCTCGAAATTTGAACAGCAATTTTTGAAAGCCTTCAGGCAATTTATATTCGAAACACTTGTGGTAATCGTTCGAAGTGCCTATCGCTTTATCCCCCCTTCGATAAGACAATGAAGAAAAGAAATAGGTCTTATCGAAAGGGAGGATGATATTGCTTTATTGGTTGACCTTGGGTCCAAACGTCCCGAATGGCAATCGTAGACTTCGTCACGTAGTGGTTTTATCCACTGCTGACGGTTTCCCTTGACCAGCATGTAGCGACGTATCCCGCCAGATTTCTCTGGCAAACGGTTATTAAAATTTTGTGGAAATGAAAGCTCAGATGAGAAAGCCAGTCTAACGACTTCACATCTGGTAGCATGGTCCAATCGTCAGGACCGAATGCTACTCTTTTATGGTAGTGCCTTTTTCTCAATCGCGATCCGCGTGAGACGGGGGCCGTTTAGGGAGACACCCGCATTTGGAGTTTGTCTCGATTCCGCCCGTGCGATCCGACTATCTCATTGCTCCCGGTCTGGCGGCTGACAGCGTTATCTGTCCTTGCCTAAATGTCCCGGTGCAGTTTCGCGGCAGGATGGCCGCTGTAAATCCGTGTCGGTTATGTTTTGTAGTATTATTTATCATATAAGATGGTCATATTGTGCCTCAATATTATTTTTGAGATGCTACGTCTATTTTTACTTCGCGCCTATTATCTACGTGACGCCCCGCTTCACTGCGCCGATGCGCCAAAATCCTAAGCAACAGTTTCGGCGTGACGAAGCGCCCATTTCCGGAACTTCTGGACGTCAAATGCCCAAAAGGCCCGCCGATCAACGCTTCAGCACTTCGACAATTTCTTGGAGTTCATCCGCAAGTTGGCCAACGCTGATTGCGATAGCGCCGCCCGACGAGGCCGACTGTTCATGACGGATCGGCAGACCCACGAAGCTTGAAAGGCAGGAGATTTCCCCGGACATAGCCGCGTGAGACGGCTGCCTCGGCGTCCAAGGCGATCTGCGTCAGGTCGTGAAGGAGCGCCCTGATAGCCTGCCTCGCGTCGCCACCAAACTCAGCGACGATTGCATCAATCTCTTCATCCGTGGCGTCGGCCACGTGTTCTCGCTCGGACGCTGCCGACATGATTCCGCTCCATCTGCACGAGAACATAAATGGAACATTATGCCGCCTTGGAGTCAAGGTCGCCATCAGTCGTCTGTGTGAGCAAGGAAAGCCGCCCGCGTCTGGCGCGATGAGAAGGTGATCTCAACGCATTCCGTCAATTCGACGCCCCCTCGATTCAGCAGAAATTGGCGGGAAACGAGGTTATCGGGCAAAATCCATACGATCCGCCCGTCCGGGTCCTCGACCATCCGCGCGTTTGGCCAAACGAGAACGAAAGCAATTTGGCTCTCGCGGTCGGTGAACCGCGCGATCCAGAATTGGATCAGGACGGACTCTGTATCGTTTATCAACGCGAGGGTTTCCTTGGCGCGCGCGTAGGTGCCGATAAACCAGTCGGTGAAGGACGTTTTTGTTTCTCGGTGCTGTGGTTTTCGTTCCTCGTATATTTCATTCGCAATCATTTTAAGCTCGTCCGCATAAAATATTATTTATCAATGCGGTGAGCATCTGAAATTAAATTAGATCACGATGTTTTATAGTTATGATTTGGCGTCGATCTGTTCGTGGGTCGGTTTAAGGTCGCGCCGTATCCAATAACCTTGATGCTGGGCGTAAAATTGGATGGATGAAGTTTGCGATTGGCGTGGCTATCACGGAATCGTGTTCCGTATACAAGCTTCAGAGTTGTATATTCAGAGCGCGAGACGTCTCTGGCCAACCGAAGGCATTAATTTAAAGAATAGACAGGAGATGTCTCCGTTTAAATGCGCTTCACATTAGCTGTTATGAGCCTAAGTTTTAAAATGTGGGAGGAGTCTATGTCTACATATATCACCGCCATGAATTGGACGGAACACGGACTGCGCGAAATTAATCATTCGCCCGAGCGTCTTGATGCAGCCAAAGCTCTCGCAAAGCAACTTGGTGGAGAAATGAAACAATTTTTCATGACCATGGGCGAATACGACATGGTTGCAATCAGTGAATTTCCTGACGACAAGGCGGCAGGGCAGTTTATGTTGCGGCTTTCGATGGCGGGTGCGGTAAGGGGCAAGACCCTCAAGGCGTTTCCTGAAACTGAGTATCGCGAAATCATGAAGTCGCTGGGATAACAAATCCTCTTATGGGCGGCCTGCAAGCCGCCCATCGGTCGGCGGATGAAAGAAGGTCTGGTTCCCGCCAGAAGCCTCCGTCATCCCGTGTCACCGCGAAGGCCGCCAGTCGGCCCGAAGCGGGCCTTGCTCGATGGCTCCAGCAAGCGAAGCAAGTCTTCGAACATGCGCGTGGTGAGGAAACAGGCGCAATCTTTCCCCGTTGAGACCGCTTTGGGAGACGTATGATGAGCGGCAAAGATATTTTCGCGGACGTTAAGCAAATGCCTTTTGCGACTTCGGCTGGACCGGTTGGCCTTCCAGTGCTTTACCGTGATGGCTCCATGCTGCTTATTGGGTATCGCATAGACCCCGCTGTCGCCAAGTCGGTGCTGGGAAACCTGCCACTTGAGCCGCTTGTCGTACTCGGCCGCGTTATCGTTCTGCTGATCCTTTTTGAATACCGCGATACGACAATTGGACCCTATAACGAAATTTGTCTCGGGGTTATGGCGCGGCGTCCGGGGACTTCGCCATCGTTATGGAGCCTCTTGAGCGATCTGCGGAAGGTAGAGGACGCAGCGTTATATGTAACCAACCTGCCTGTTACCACCAATGCGGCGCTGACCGGCGGCATAGAAATCTGGGGCTACCCAAAATATTTGACGGGCATCACGACCTCGTTCCGACCGGACGGCATCAGGGTCACTCTCGAAAATGAATTCGTTCTGACCCATTCGCCGGGTTTTGGTTTGGAGGTCCCCAGCATTCCCTTTGTTTCATTTACGGTGCTGAACAAGCGGCTGTTGCGGACCGTCGTCGAAGTTGACAGTCGCGTCCGGTTTGGCGGGGCCAACACCGTTCGCCTGACGATAACAGGGGACGGACCGACGGCCAAGACAATCAAGGCCTTGAGTCTCGATACAATCCGGCCAAGCTTCACGTTTCGCACTGATGCGCTGCATAGCGTGTTGCCTTCGGGTAAAGATATCGGCGCCGTCGCAATTTGAAATTGCCAACGGTTGTCCGTCGTCAGAAGATTTGAGACAATTCGCGACGCTCGGGAACGGAGGCTCTGGCTCACTGGGGTTAGATTTTACGCGGCCTGAGCGCGATGCTGCAAGCGGCGGTTTCGCATAGTCTGGCGTTTGATGTTTTCGCGTTCGAGCAGGATGGCGTCTCCGCGCCCGAAGTAGACGTCGGCTGTCCGGCGTCAGCGCGAGTGGGACAAAACAGGTCGTTTTGTGAGGGGAGGATTTCTGGCTCATCATAGCTGATCAAGGAGCGAAGATGAGACAGAAATCCGGACCGGCGAAGGCGCCGGCAGAAGCTGTTTTGAAGGATATCCGTCGGGCGACGCGGCGGCATTTCTCTGCCGAGGACAAGATCCGCATTGTGCTGGAAGGCTTGCGCGGCGAGGAAAGCATCGCCGAACTGTGCCGGCGCGAAGGCATCGCCACCTCGATGTATTACGGCTGGTCGAAGGAGTTCCTTGAAGCCGGCAAAAAGCGTCTGGCCGGCGACACGGCCCGCGCCGCCACCTCGGACGAGGTCAAGACGCTGCGCCGGGAGGCGCAAGCGCTGAAAGAGGTCGTGGCCGATCTCACCCTCGAAAACCGCCTGCTCAAAAAAAGCGTGATCGCGGATGGGGTCGAGGACCTGGAGGACGAGGCATGAGATATTCGCCCTCCGAAAAGTCCGAGATCATCCGCCTGGTTGAGGAGTCGCATCTTTCCGCATCGAAGACCCTGGAAAAACTCGGCATTCCCCGTTCGACCTTTTACCGCTGGGTCGAGCGGCTGCGAGCGGGCGGCCCCGAGGCTTTGGCCGATCGGCCGTCGCGCCCTGAGCGCAACTGGAACCGCATTCCCGAGGAGACGCGCCAGGCGATCGTGGCCATGGCGCTGGAGCAGCCGGAGCTCTCGCCCCGCGAACTCGCGGTGCGCTTCACCGACGAGGCGAAGTATTTTGTCTCGGAGGCCTCGGTCTACCGCCTGCTCAAGGCCCACGACCTCATCACCAGCCCGGCCTATATTGTCATCAAGGCCGCCAACGAGTTCAAGGACAAGACGACGGCGCCAAACCAGCAATGGCAGACCGATTTTACGTATCTCAAGATCACCGGCTGGGGCTGGTATTATCTGTCGACGATTCTCGACGACTACTCGCGTTTTATCGTGGCCTGGAAACTCTGCGCCACGATGAAGGCCGAGGACGTCACGGCGACGCTCGATCTCGCCCTCCAGGCGGCGAAGCTCGATCAGGTCGCGGTCGTTCATCGGCCGCGGCTGCTGTCGGACAATGGCGCGTCTTATATCGCCGAGGACCTCGCCAATTATCTCAAGGCCAAGGGCATGAGCCACGTGCGCGGCGCGCCCTATCACCCTCAGACACAGGGCAAAATCGAACGCTGGCATCAAACGCTCAAGAACCGCATCCTGCTGGAAAACTATTACCTGCCCGGCGAACTGGAGCAGCAGATCGCCGCCTTTGTCGACCACTACAATCATGGCCGCTACCATGAAAGTCTCGACAATCTAACGCCCGCCGACATCTACTTCGGGTTCGGGCGCGGAGACGCCATCCTGCTCGAACGCGAAAACATCAAACGCCAGACTATGCGAAACCGCCGCTTGCAGCATCGCGCTCAGGCCGCGTAAAATCTAACCCCAGTGAGCCAGAGCCTCCGTTCCCGAGCGTCGCGAATTGTCTCAAATCTTCTGACGACGGACAATTGGAACCGAACGCTGAATTTGTTGCCCCGCCTTTTGAGATATGTGTCGCCCCTTGCCATTGAACGAATCCCTGTGTATTTACCGCCCCGGAGCCGCAACGCTCCTGCCCATAGGGACGCCTGATAGGGAAATCTATAGGGACAGTATTAGGGACAATCAAGCCAGACAGAATGTCCTTAAGTAACAGATAGTTACGACGGAGAGGTGGCAGAGTCTGGCTTAACGCACCGCACTCGAAATGCGGCATACGGGCAACCGTATCGGGGGTTCGAATCCCTCCCTCTCCGCCATCCCGCCGATTGCCCTCTATGGCCCGATATTGCCGCCGATCATCGCACACCACCGTGCGGTATAGCGAACCAGACGGAAATCTTATCGAGATTTCCTCTTATCGCCGCTATGCGCTAGGTCGGCCTCGGGAAGCCTCGAATTCCGCCAGAATGCCCATGGCCTCCGCGATTCGGCGCATGTCCTCTTCGTGAAGCACCCGCTTCGGGCCGCGCATCACGATGCCCCAATTGGCATCGTGATCGCGTGTCAGCCGCAGATCGCCGAGAAGCGGCCTGATCGGAAATGCCCTGGCAGCCTTCAGATAGTCCACATCGACGCGGTACGGATTGAAGTCCATCGCCTGCTCGAAGCGGTATGGCGCGTCCGAGGTAACACGACCGATTGTCGTGAATGCCTGCACCGTCGCGCCTTCACCCATGCCCTCGCGCGGAGAGTAATAGACGATCCAGTCGCCTTTCTTGAGAGACTTCACGGCGATATGCTTGCCATGCCCGAGTTGAGCAAAGCCACCGTCACGGCCTCCGCGCGCGTGTTCCGCCGATGCAACACCCATCCAGAACGTCATGATCCAATCCCTCAGGCGCCGGTTGGGTGAATCTGCGCGAGGCCACGGAGGTCACGTCCGTCAAGGTGGTGGAAATTGTGGGGCGGTCGTTGCGCCTTTTCTCAGGCTGCGATTTTTGGCGGCGCGGCGGCTTCGTCGGCGAGGCCGGCCATCGTCTCCAGGCTCATGTAGCGATGCTGTAATTGCCACTCATCATTTTGTTCGAGCAGGATGGCGCCGAGGAGCCGCCTGATCGAAGTTTCGTTGGGGAAAATGCCGACCACGTCGGCGCGCCGTTTCACCTCCTTGTTGAGGCGCTCGATCGGGTTGGTGGAATGCAGCTTCGGCCAATGCGCGCGGGGAAACGCCATGAAGGCGAGCACGTCGGCCTCGGCGGCGTCCAGCATATCGGCCAGCCGCGAAAATCGCGCCCGCAATTGGTCGGCGACCTGGCGCCAGGTCCGTGACGCAGCGGCCTGATCCTCCTGGGCAAAGACGGAGCGGATCGCCGCCGACACCATGCCATGATGCGCTTTGGAAACATGAGCGAGCGCATTGCGCATGAAGTGCACCCGGCAACGCTGCCAACTCGCCTTGAAGACTTGGGCGATAGCCGCTTTCAGGCCTTCATGCGCATCGGAGATGACCAGCTTGACGCCCTTGAGGCCGCGGCTTTCCAGCGAGCGCAGGAAGCCGAGCCAAAACACCGCCGCCTCCGACGGCCCCAGCCCGAGCCCAATGATCTCACGCCGCCCTTCGCCGTTCACCGCTGTGGCTATTATTGCGGCGACCGAGACGATCCGGCCGTTCTCGCGCACTTTCAGATAGGTCGCGTCGAGCCAAAGATAGGGCCACTCGCCTTCGAGCTTGCGATCGAGGAACGAGTTCACCCGCTCGTCGATGTCCTCGCAGAGCTTCGACACCTGGCTTTTCGAGATGCCCGACATGCCCATCGCCTGAACGAGATCGTCGACCTTGCGTGTCGAAACGCCCTGGATCCAGGCCTCCTGAATGACGGCGACAAGCGCGCGCTCGGCGGTCTTGCGCGGTTCGAGGAAGCCAGGAAAATAGCTGCCCTTGCGCAGCTTCGGGATTTTGAGTTCCAGCGTGCCGAGCCGGGTGTCGAGTTCGCGCGGGCGATAGCCGTTGCGCTGCGTCGTGCGCACATCTGAACGCTCGTAGCGTCCGGCGCCGATCAGGTTGTCGACGTCAAAATCCATCAGCTTCTGCAACACCGCTTCGGCGAGGTCCTTCAGGAGGTCCTCCCCGCCGCGCTCGCGCAGTTGATGAAGAAATGCCATTGTGTCGTCGGTCATCATGTCCTCGTTTCGGTGGGGTCAAGCTTCAGCAACTCGACCATAACCAAAGAGGGCGCGGTGACCGCCCCGGCCCGCCGGCGGGCTCCGCTAAGCGGAGCTCCGCCCGCCGGCTTCACTCAGAAATCTCCACCACCTTCGTGGACGCTACCGCCACGGACCGTCTGTTCAACCACCTGACGATAATCAGCCGTCGGGCGGCCGATCAGTGCGCTGAGTTGGCGGCCATTGTCTTCTAATGCCCCCTTGGAAGCCGCGACATCGGAGTCCGCGATAAGTTCGGCCACGCTCTCGGGGAGACCCATACCGATGAGCGCATTCTTGAAGACCGCGCCGGGCATATCCTTATAGACTATGGGCTTGCCGGCAGACGCGGCGATCGCGTCGGCAACATCGGCCAAGCTGTAGCTTTGGTCGCCCGCCAACTCGTAGATGCGTCCCGCGTGACCCTCGGTCGAGAGTACTATGGCTGCGGATTCGGCGAAGTCAGCACGGGTGGCGGTTGAGAACCGCCCTTCGCCCGCACTGCCGATCACCGCCCCGTGATGAAGCGCCGGGGGCACCGCCGCCATGTGGTTCTCCATGTACCACCCATGCCGCAGCAGCACGACCGGAAGGCCAGACGCTTTCAGAAGGGCTTCGGTCCGCAGATGGTCCTCACCAAGACCGAGGGGTGAGGTGTCGGCATGAAGCAGGCTCGTATAGGCGAACAAGCCGACGCCTGCAGCCTTCGCGGCCTCGATGACATTCTGGTGTTGGGAAACGCGGTCACGCTGTGCGCTCGACGAGATCAGCAACAGCCTGTCGATGCCGGCGAAAGCCGCCAGGAGGGTGTCGGGCCGCGAATAGTCAGCGATGCGGAGTTCGACGCCATGCGCGGCGATCTGCTTGGCGACGTCGTGGTCAAGCGACCGGACGCCCGCAACGATGCTGCTCGCCGGAACTCTCTTGAGAAGTTCTGTGATCACGAGGCGGCCGAGCGCGCCGGTCGAGCCGGTGACAAAGAGTCGAGGCCGGTTGGAGTTCGTCATGTCGTTTTCCTTGGTCGCCAAATCAGGACTTCATGACCGTATGGGCCGTGATCGAGTAGCCGAACGGATCGCGGAACGCGAAATATCGGCCGAACGGCCCGTCCTTTGGAGCGAACTCGATTTCGATGCCTTGATCGACGAGGTGGTCGTGCAGTGCATCAGCGTCGTCACAGCCGAACCAGATGGCAATGCCCCTGCCCAGCTTGTCGGTCGCCCCCAGGTCGATAACAGGCGTGCGGACGGCAAACGGAACCGGCTTGGTATCGAACACGATGGCTCCCGGCGGACTCATTGACGCGGGGCGAAGCCCGACGACGTGCGTGTAGAAGGCGCGCGCGGCTTCAATGTCCTTGACTTGAATGCCAATGAAATCAGGTCCGATCAGATGCGGCATGACGGGGTTTCCTTGTATTGTTGGATTTGATAATATCAGTGCGCTGATATAATGTAAGGGCCCTGATATGTCAATGCGAGTTTACTGATGGACGACCCCTATGCGACGATAGGCTTCGCGCTGAAGCTGGCCCAACAGGCGCTCCGGACGCGCATGGATGCGGAATTGCGCCGGATCGGCCTGACCACGCCACAATATGCGGTGCTCGCCTACTTGAAGGTCGAACCCGGAGCTTCGAACGCCGCGCTGGCGCGCCAAGCCTTCATCACGCCGCAGACAATGCAGGCGATTCTCGTCACGCTCGAGAAGTCGGGTTTCATCAAGCGCACTCCCCATCCAGAGCACGGGCGCGTTCAGAAGACCGAGTTGACGCCCTCGGGCGATCAAGCCCTGGAGGCAGCCTCTGAAATCGTTGCCGATGCCGAAAAGCGCCTTGTCGATGCCGCGGCGCCGCTCGATCCTCAGCTTGTTGCAACCATGCTAATGCGGTTGGCAAATGCCCTCCGATAGCTGGCAGCTTTCAATATTGGGCGAGCAACAGCAGCCAGGCAGGAAAGGCCCCAGTTGCCGACCTAAGCAGGCTGAACGAGCGCATATCCAGAGAGCGATTGCATCGTAGCGATCAGTGGGCAAAGCAAAAAATGCCCCGTCTAACGTCCGAAATGGCCGCCGTTATCCACCCAAATGCCGCCGAAACCCGCCGATAGCCGCATAACTCGGAGTATCTGCATAATCATCAACGGGTTATGACGATCTCGTAGTGCTCATCTTCATCGGGCGCTGCCCGCCACTTCGCCGCCGAACCTGCGCCGCCGCCCGCATCGAACCATTGCCAATCGACGGGAAAGCGGACCCAAAAGCCGGCTCGCCGACAGTGCCTTCGTCTCGCCTTTTTCCTTGACTGGATTTTCTTTCCAAATCGCCGACTGAAGCTCGCGCAGAGTGTTGTCGGGGCGAGGAATGCAACGAATATTTGCGTTCATTGCCGGCGCGAGCGCTGTCGCGCTTCTGACCGGCAAAGTCTTTCCACTCAAGCTGGAACAATTCGCCATATCGAGTGTTCGTCGAATATGAACCGCTTGTTCCTGATTTGGGCGGCGCGCTCGCCGCCGCTACGACTCATTTGAAAGAATGGAGGAAAAAATGGCCAAAAAATTCTTGATCCTGGCGCTGAGTCTTGGAATGTCGATGATTGGCGCGACCGCCTATGCCGGCCGCCTGGTTGACGGCGCCCTCGGCGCCGGCGCGGGCGCGATTGTCGGCGGCCCGGTCGGCGCCGTCGCCGGCGGCGTCGTCGGCTATACCGCGGGCCCGACAATCTCATGCGGCCTGCGCGGCGGCTGCCGCCATTATCATCATCACCGCTACCACCACTATCATCATCATTACTGATGGCGGTGGCGCGCGGATTCCACCTTTCAGGTCAACGGGCCTCGGCGGCGCGCATGCGCGGCCAGGCAGAGGTGAGCAGCGCGAGAATGAGCAGCGCGAGAAGAAGAAACGCGGCGCCGCAGGAAACGGAAAAACCGAGGCCGAGGCCATCGGCGAGATAATCGCCGAGATTGGTCGCGACGGCGCGGATCAGCAGAACCACGGCCCAATAGCCGAATTTGGATGAAGACTGGCCGGCGACGCGCAGCATGACGGCGACGGCCGCCGCCGGAGCGGTGAGCAGCATGGCCTGGCCGACGCCGAACCTCAGCTCGTCGGCCAGATAATCGCCAGCGATGGTCCCGAAAGCGTTGGCGAGGATCATCGCCGTCCAATAGGCGGCATTGGCCGTGGGGAACGCCATCGCGGGGCCGTCGGCGGCGTCGACCGTCCTGATCGTGTTCTGACCGAGGCGCCCCGTGATCGCCAGCGTTGCGACCAGAACGGCCAGGGATCCAATGATCAGCGCGGGATAGGAGAGACGCAGCTGATGGGTGGCGAAGTCCGCGACATCGGTCGCGCCGGCGCGCGAAACGACGATCGCCACCCAATAATAGGCTTCGCCCAGGAAGGCGATACGGCGCGAGGCCACCGCCATACTCAGGAAAATAACGGAAAAAATCGCAAAAGCCCCGAGAAAGCCGAGGCCCAGCTTGTCCGACGCCAGATCGCCGAGATTTGTCCCGCAGACGCTCGCGATCAGCAGAAGCAGCCAATAACGGGCATTGATCTCGGGCAGTCCCTGCATGACGCGGCTCGCGACGCTTTGAGGCGCGGGCCGCGCCGGAACCGTTAAATTCCTTTTCGCCGACAGTTTCGCTACGGCTGGATGACGTTTCGGAGAACGTCAGGGCGCGTTCGCATCCTATCGCGGCATTGGCGCGAAGGGGGGCGCGCCCGGCCAGCGGTTGCCCCCGGCGCCGAAGGGCATGAAATTGTTCATCGTGCCCATCGCGGGCCCAATGCTGGCGTCGAGATTGCGGGCCGAATGCTGGATGAGGGCGACGGTCAAGGACATTTCGCGGGTGGAGGCTTCGACCGCGGCCACATGTCGGTTCATCTCCTGGAAATTCGCGCGCATATTGCCCAGATCGCTTCTCATGCCGCCCAGATCGGCGCGCATTCCGCCGATATTTGTTTCCATGTCGCCCATGATGGTGGCGATCAATCGCATCTGCTGCGACATCACATCCATTTGAGCGGTCATGCGCTGGGTCTGCTCCGCCATGATGCGCGCGTCGCTGGTCAGCAGATAGATCAGGAAAAAGCCATAGGCCGCCAACAGGACGAAGGCGCCGAGACCGGCATAGACCACCAGCCGAACAGAGCGCAGCGCCATGGCCGCCTTGTCAAGATAGGCGACATATTCCGGCGGTCGTTCCGGAGGGTCCGGGAAAACATGCTTGGGATAGTCTTTGACCATTTCGACTTTGGCCGGGTCTTGCGTCGAGGGCATGGATTATTTTCCCTTCTTGGGCCGAAGCTCAAAGCAAGGCCGCGACCGAGGCGGCGAAGCGTTCGAATTCCCCCGCCGCCTTTGTCTGGCCCTTCATCTCGAACACGCCGAGGCCTTCGCTGAGGCTGCGGCAATAAGCCACCCGCCGGCCGAGCACGGTCGGGAGCACGACGGCGTTGTCACACATGCCGGCCATGGCTTTGAGGACGGCGACAGTCTCCCGGGTTTCGCGCGATGTTTCGACGGATTCGGCGCGATTGACAAAGAAGGCGATGCGGGCGCTGGCCTTGCGATGCGCCAGCACCAGTTTGAGATAGCGCTGGGTCGCCCAGACGTCGGCCTGGCTCGGCAAAACCGGTATGAGAACGAGATCCGCCTCCGGAATGACCTGCGCCATGCGCGCCGCGTCGGCGGCGCCGAAATCCACCAGAATCCGACGCCCCTCCGCGGCGGACAGAGTGTCTGCCGGAGGCGCGACCTGCGGCGTCGCGCCAATCTCCTCGCGCACCGACACGAGATCGGTCAAGGTTTTCTGCGGATCGAGATCGACCAGCACGGGATGATCGCCCGCGGCGGCCAGCCACACGGCAAGGTTGAAGGCGATGGTGCTTTTGCCGCAGCCGCCCTTGAGATTGCCAATGATCGCCACCTTGCCGTCGGCGGCGAGCTTTTTCATCAATTTGGCGCTTCCGCGCGGTTTTTTTCTATTTGCGATCGCCACGGGGCCTCCCGTCAGCCGCAATCCGGCGACTAATTCTTCTTTTGTTGCGCCATATCGATGCGCCGCATGAGTTCGTCGGCGACAACGGGGTCGCTCATGATCACCGGGCTGATCAGGGCGATCGCGCCGGGGATGTCGCCCGCCTCGAGACGTTTTATAGCGCATTCCGAATACATCTGCGCCGCGTCGCGTTTGCGGCCTTCCGCAAAATAGATGTTTCCCAATTCGCCGCGCGCTTCGCAGGTAGCGGGGTTGCGGTCGATATAGGCGCGATAGGCGCTGATGGCGGCGGCGGCGTCATGGCGCGCATAAGCTGCGCGGGCGCGCGCGAGTAGTTCGCCGTTTTCCTTCGCATCCAAGGTCTTTTCCTTCGCATCCGAGGCCTGCGCCGCCGGAGCCTGTGGGGCGTTCGTCGCCTGGGCTTGCGGCGCGGCGGCCGCCGGAGCTTGCGGCTTATCCGCGGCCGGAGATTGCGGCGCGGTCGCGGCCTGATGCTGACTTTCGGCCTGAGGCGCGGCCGCCGCCTGGACCGGAGGCGCCTCGCTCGCCGGCGGCGGCGCGGCGGCAGGCTGATCTGAATTGGGCCTGGAGACGTCGGGCGGGATCATCAGTGTGCCGGACGTCCAGTCGCGCATCTTGTCGAAGCCCTTTGCGCCGGCGTCCGACGCGTGGTGCAACATGCCCCTGAAATGGGGCGACACCGACGCCGTCCACGCGCCGAGAAAGAAAAATACGATGGCGTAGAACAGTCGGGTTGCGAACCAGGAAAACATCGCCAAGCCTCAGTCATCGAGAATGAGCGCCGGCGGCAGGCAGGAGCTCCGCCTGCCGCCGGCTTCGTCGTCATCAACGCCAGGGACTGCCGCCCCAAGGACTTCCGCCCCACGGACTGCCGCCCATTGGGCTCCCCCATGGGCTACCTCCCCAGGGACTGCCCCAGGGCCCCCCGGCATAGGGCGTCATGCCTGGCCCGCCGCCCCAAGGGCCGCCGCCGTAGGGCGTCATGCCTGGCCCGCCGCCCCAAGGACTGCCGCCGTAGGGCGTCATCCCAGGCCCGCCGCCCCAAGGACTGCCGCCCCACGGACCACCGCCATAAGGACCACCGCCATAAGGAGCGCCGCCATAGGGGCCTCCCCAGGGGCCTCCTCCCCATGGCCCGCCCCAGCCATTGTTGCCCCAGCCATTGCCCCAGGCGCCGAGGTTGGTGGAGAAGTTCATATTGCCTGTTCCCCGACCCCAGCCGTTATTGTTCCAGCCGTTGTAATTATAGGGATAGCCCCAGGGCCCCCCGCCCATCGGGCCGCCGGTATAGGGAGTTCCTGCCCACCATTGCGCCTGGGCGGCGGTCGATCCCATCAGGGTTGCGACGGCGGCCGCCGCGAGCCACGTCTTGACTCTTCGCATCCTTCACCTCCCGACGGGAAACAGCCCGCGGCAAAAGGGATATGTCGATGGCCGCCGGCGGCGCCGCCGGCCATCATCTCATGCCCGCCGGCGATCAGGCCGGCGCGGGTTTCACCACCAGCCGGGACCCCAGCCGCGACCGCCTCGGTTATAGCCGTTCCAGTCGTTGTTGCCCCAGCCGTTCATGTCGGTGTCGGCGTCGCCGCCGAAGCTGAAGTTGCCCTTCATATGGCCCCGGCCGGTTCCGCGGCCGTAGCCATAGCCGCGGCCGTAGTAGCGGTCGCCGTAGTAGGGGTCATAGCCATAGGGGCCATAGCCGTAATGCGGGCCATAATAGCCGCCATAGGGCGGCGGCGGGGGCGGCGGGGGCGGTCCCCAGGCCTGTTGGGCCGGAGGCGTCGTCGTGCCGGTCTTGGAGCCGGGCTGAGCCTGAGCCGCCGGCGGCGGATAAGGATAGCCATAGCCATAGCCGTAAGGCGGGGGCGGCGGAGGCGGAGGCGCGGCTCCCCAATTGGGGTTCTGAGCTTCGGCCTTATTGCCCGGCGCGGTCGCGGCGGGTTGCTGCTGCCCGGCGCCATAGGGGCCGGAGGGCGGCGGCGGCGTCTGTTCGGCGAAAGCCGCCCCCGCGAGGCCGGCGACGCCGAGGAAAACCGCGATTCCAATTGCTTTTTTCATTGAACACTCCCCTTACCAAAAGGGCGGCTGAACGCCTGCGCGTTCATGCCACCAGTTCCACGTTTGCGCATTGGACCAGGCCGACAGCGGCGTGCTCCAGGGCACGAACATGAAAGGCGTGCTGAGACCCGCCATATTGAACGGGTCCGTCGTCGAATTCGTCTGGCCGAAGCTCCATACCTGGAGCCGCCGGTTCGGCAGGTCGCCGGCGGGGCCAAAGGGCAGATAGGCCTGGGGCGGCGTCCAGCCGCCGGGCGGAACCTGGGCGGAAGCGGGCGCGTCGAGAGGCTGCGGAAAGGCGCCCTGCGGCCCGCCGAACCATGTGGACGCGCCGCCCGGGGCAGCGTTCGCCGGGCCATAGGCCGGCGGTTCCGCGCGGCCGCCGGCAAGGTCTCCGAAAGTTGCGGCGTCGGCGCCCGCGATCATCGCCGCGATCGCCGCCAGCGCCACAAGTCCCGTCGATTGGATCCTGTCGCGTTTCATCCCTGGGCTCCCGGATCGGAGGAATCGTCTTTGAGGCGGATGCCGCGCGCATTGCGATCGCGCCTGGCCGGCGCGCGACGCGGCGGCTTTGCCGGCGCGCGCGCCGGAGGTCGAGATTCCGGCATGGCGGCCGAAGGCTCCGGCGGCTCGGGCGCCGGTGCAGGCGCGGCGGGCGCCGGCGGCGGAGGCTCGGGCGGCGGAGGCTCGGGCGACGCAACCTCGGCCTGTTCGGATTTTTTCACCAGACGCGGCGGCCGGCCCGGCGCCGCCGCGAGCGGCTCGGAGGGCTCTGGCGCGGCGGCGGGCGCTTCCGATTTTTTCACCAGGCGCGGCGGACGGCCGGACGTTTCCGGCGCCGGCGGCGGCGCGGCCTCGGACCGCCTGACCAGGCGGGCTGGGCGCGCGGGCGCGCCGGCGCCCGATGGCGAGGGACCTTCGGGCGCGGGGCCTTCGGGCGGCGCGGACGGCGGCGGCGGAGCCGGGCTGGGGCTGACCGGGGACGGCGGAATGTCGTCGTCCCCGTCCCCGTCCTGCCCACGCGCGTTGAAATATTTGCGCGCAGTAATGCAGCCGAGCGGAATCACGATCAGGGTCAGGAAGGTGGCGACCAGCGAGCCGAACAGCAGCGAAACCGCCATGCCCTGAAAGATCGGGTCGCTGAGCAGGACCATCGAGCCGATCACCAGGGCCAAGGCGGTGATCATGATCGGGCGCAGGCGGACGCGGCCGGCGGTGAGCACCGCGTCGCGGACCTCCCAGCCTTCGTGGACCTTTTCGCGAGCGAATTCGACCAGCAGGATGGAATTGCGCACGATGATGCCGGCGAGCGCAATGAAGCCGATCATCGAGGTCGCCGTGAAATCCGCGCCGAGCAGCCAATGGCCGGGCACGATGCCGATCAGGGTCAGCGGGATCGGCGTCATCACCACGGCCGGCAGCATGAAGCTGCGGAATTCGGCGACGACCAGCATGTAGATCAGCACCAAAGCCGCGCCGAAGGCGAGGCCCATGTCGCGGAAGGTGACATAGGTGACCTGCCACTCGCCATCCCATTTGAAGGCGCTGACATTGGTGGTCGGCGGCCGGCTGAAAAAATATCCCTGCAGATGGACGCCGTCGGGCGTGACGTAATGTTTCAGCTCGGATTCGACGTCGAGCATGCCATAGAGCGGCGCGCCCAACTTGCCGATGACGTCGGCGGTAAGATATTCCACCGCCCGCAAATCCTTGTGATAGATCACCGGATCGACCGGGCGGGTGCTGAAGTGGCCGAGCTCGCCGAGCGGCACCATGGCCCCGGTCTGGCTGCGCACCGGCATCACGAGGAGATTGCCGATATTGCCGCGCGTCGCCATCGGCGTCTGCAGGACGATCACCGCCTGTTCGAGATTGCGCCGCCGTTGCAGCGGTCCGGCCTCGAAGCCGCCGGTCGCCATCATGATTTCGCGGTTGATGTCCTCCACCGACACGCCGAACATGGCGGCGCGCAGTCGATCAACGTGGAATTCGATATTGTCGTGCGGCGCCTCCACGAAGGTGTTGACGTCGACGAGATGCGGCGTCTTCGTCAGGATGCCGAGCACGTGGCGCGCCACCTTGCGGCGGATTTCGGCCGTCGGGCCGTAAAGCTCAATCACCATCGGCGCGAGCACCGGCGGCCCGGGCGGCGCCTCGGCGACGGTCAGCCGCGCGCCAGCCGAAGCCGCGATCGGCTCGAGAACGGAGCGCACGTAAAGCCCGATTTCATGGCTGGAGCGGCGGCGCTTCGACTTGTCGAGCAATTGCACCGCGATGTCGCCCTGCCAGGGCTCCGCACGCAGGAAGTAATGACGGACCAGGCCGTTGAAATTGAAGGGCGAGGACGAGCCGACATAGGTCTGGAAGGCGGTCACCTCGGGGACTTTGCGCAATTCCGCGCCCAATTGATGAGCGAGATTGGCGGTCACGAACAAATCCGTGCCCTCCGGCATGTCGATGACGACCTGCAGCTCCGACTTGTTGTCGAAGGGAAGCATCTTGAACGCCACCGCCTTGAAGACGAACATCGAGACCGCGCCCATCATCGCGGCGATGATCAGGAACAGGGTGACGAAGCCGACCAGCCTGTTGTCCATCATCGGAGTGATGATTGAGCTGTACCAGCGGCCGATGGCGGCGGATTGCCGGTGCTCGCGCTCGGCGGCGCGTCGCAGCGCCGACATGCTCGGCTTCACCCGCGCCGCAAGCCAGGGCACGAAGACGAAGGCCGCGAACAGCGAAAAGAGCATCGCCGCCGAGGACAGGACCGGGATCGGCAGCATATAGGGGCCCATCATGCCGCTGACGAAGCCCATCGGCAGCAGCGCGGCAACCACGGTGAAGGTCGCGAGAATGGTCGGATTGCCGACTTCGTCCACCGCCTCGACGGTGATCCTGTCGGACGTCCTGCCGGATTCGAGCCAGCGCCGGTAGATGTTCTCGACCACCACGATGGCGTCGTCCACCAGAATGCCTATGGCGAAGACCAAAGCGAACATGGAGACGCGGTTGATGGTGAAATTCAGGACGTAGGCGACCGCGATCGACATCAGCAGCACGGCCGGAATGGTCACAAGCACGATCATCGCCGGACGCGTGCCCATCGTCACCAAAGCGAGGACCGTCACCAGCACCGAGACGATGAACAATTTCATGATCAGGTGGGAGACCTTGTCCTGCGCGGTCTCGCCATAGTCGCGCGTCACCGTCACCGTGACGGAATCGGGGATCATCCGCCCCTTCATCGCGTCGAGTTCGTGGATCAGTTCATTGGCGACGTCGATGCCGTTCGATCCGTGCTTCTTGGCGACGGCGACGGTCACCGCCGGCGCGGTGACGAAACCGTTCTCGCCGCGCACGCTGTTGTCTTCAATGCTCTTGGTTTCGGACGCGCCATGAGTGACCGCGGCGATGTCGCGCAGGAACACCGGCCGGCCGTGGTCGACGGCGATGACGAGATTTTTCACGTCGTCGACATTGGCGAGGAATTCGCCGGTGTAGATATTGAACCATTTCCCGCCGTCGACGACATTGCCGCCAGGGGCGCGCTGGTTGGCGGCGGCGACCGCGTGCGCGATCTGGCCCAGGGTGACGCCGTGGGAGGCCATGCGCGGCAGGTCCACGTCGATGCGCACCTGCTCCCGGCTGCCGCCGACGACGAAACTCTGGCCGGTGTTGGGCAAAGCCTTGAAGCGCTGGAGCACGTCGAGCCCGAGCTTGCGCAACTGAACCAGATCGAGCTTGGACGAACTGAGCGTGACGGTGACCACCGGCACGTCGTCGATGCTCTTGGGCTTGACCAGGGGCTGCATGACGCCCTTGGGAATCAGGTCCATGTGCGAATAAAGCGTCGAGTAGAGCTTGACGAGCGACGGCTCCATCTGCTGCCCGACCTTGAAGCGCACCGTCACCATGGACATGCCATCGCGCGACATGGAATAGACGTGCTTGACGCCCGAAAGCTCGGACATCAGCCGCTCCAGCGGCTCCGACACCAGATTGGCGACCTCGCTGGCCGTCGCGCCGGGATAGGCGACGAAAACATCGACCATCGGCACGGAGATTTGCGGGTCTTCCTCGCGCGGCGTGATCACCATGCCGAGGAGGCCGACCAGGAAGAAGGCGATGAGGAGCAGCGGCGTCAGCGGCGATTCGATGAAGGCGCGCGCGACGCGGCCGGCGAAGCCCAGTTCAGCGTGATGGCGAGGACGTTCCGGCTTGGGGGCTTCGTGCGCGGCAGTCTCGGTCATTGTTCCGCCTCAGCGCCGCAAGGTGGTGAGGGGATCGCCGGATTTAAGATCGGAGGCGGGATGGGCGACCACCTTGTCCCCGATGCTCAGACCGGACAGGACCGCGATGCGGTCGCCCATGGAATCGCCGAGCCGCAGGATGCGCATTTCCGCCGTCCCGTCGGCACTGACGATAAAGGCGGCGGGCAGAGAGCCGCGATAGACGATGGCGCTGCGCGGAATCCCGGGCGCCACGGCCTGTTCGCCGCCGCCGCCGGGCTGAGGGATCCAGGCGAGCCCATACATGCCGGGAGCGGCGGCCACGCCCGGCGGCAAAGCGGCCTTGATCGTGACCGTATGGCTCGTCTGGTCTGCGCCGGGGAAGATTTGCGACACCACCGCCCAGACATTGCCGCGGTCCAGGCTGACCGGCAGTTTGTCGCCGATCTTGACGTTGAGAGCGAGATCGGCCGGCGCCTCGATCCTCAGGTCGAGCTGGTCAGGGTCGGCGAGATCGACCAGAGGCTGGCCCGGCTGCACGACGTCGCCGACGCGCACATGCCGCGTCATGATGACCGCGGCGAAGGGCGCGATCGAACGGCGGTCGCGCAGGCGCTGGTCGAGCGAGTCGAGACGCGACTGGGCCGCCACCAGCGCCGCCTGCTGGCGCTCGTAGTCCGCGCGGGCGTTGTTGACGGCGGAAGGCGAGGTCTGCGCCTGGCCCTGGGTCATCATCGGCGGCGAGCCGGTCCCCGGAACATTGCTGCCCATGAAGTTCTGGAACATATTGTAGAAGGGCGTGAACGTCCGCTCATAGGCGTCGTAGCCCGGCCCGCCCATGGCCGGCTGGCGTGGCCCGTAAAGCTTCTGGTAGAGCTGGGTCTGGGCGTTCTGCTGCGCCGCCATGTCCCCGCCGAGCGCCGCCCAGGCCGAACGATATTCCGGCTTGAGCGCGGCGTCGTCGAGGGCGACGACGACCGCTCCGGCATCGACCCTCTCGCCCTCCTGCCCCGCGATGAAAGCGACGCGGCCGGGCTGCTGCGCGGTCAGATGCACGATTTCGCGCGCCTCGACCACGCCGCCGAGCTTGTAGCGCGAGGCCGTCTCCATCGGGGTCGCCTCGACCATCGGCACGGAGACGACAGACAGCGGCGCATAGGCCGACGGCGCCGGGCTCTCGTCCGAGGGCCCGTGGCCGCCCAGCCAGATCGCAACCAGACCGCCGAGAACGGCGGCGAGCAGAATGGGCAGGGTTTTGAGCAGGAGGGAAAGCATTGCCGCGCAGTCCTTCAATCAACGCGCGCCGAAGCGGCTCCGAACAGAAAGGAGCCGCCGCGGATTCAGCTGCGCGGAACCTTCCCCATGACTTCAAAGCTCTTGATGAAGGGGCTGGCCATGGCGGGATTCTTGATCATGGCGCCATAGTCGCCGACCTTGAACTTGATCTTGCCCGAAGTATAGGCAAGGCCGAGCCCCATCATGCCGATGCCGCTTTGGCACCATTTTTCCCAGTTCGCGGGGCTCGCACGCAGATCCCAGTTCAAGCTCTGGCCCTTGAAAGCGCCGGCCTCGACCACATAGCCGTTCTCGACCTTGATGGCGCCGCGCGGCTGCTCCTCATTGTCGAAGCCGTAAGCGATGACGGAATTGAAGCCGATCTTGGCGAGGGCGTCGCCCAGGTCCTTTTCGTCATTCCAGGCATTGCCGAAATCGACCATCCAGTCGTCGGAAAATAACGCTGGCATTTTCTCCTCCTCGAACTTTATTACTCGCACACGACTTCCTTGGCCGCGACGACGCTCGGCGCGGCAAATATTCGACAGGCGAGATCGAGACGCGAAAGTCGCGCCGGTCAGAGCGCCGCTGGCAATTTTTTTACGGGAGTTGGCGCAACAGGCCGCCGACCATGCGCAATACATCGGAGTTTGCTTTTGAATACGCGAATATATCCGCGCAATGCGCCGATCTTGCCCTCGGTCATTTGACCCTCCCCCTCGCTCCGGTGCATTGCCTGGCGAGGTTTATCATTCGTTTGTATTATTCACATTCGTTTCTTTTGTTATGATGATGCTATTTGAAGGGCCGCGCCGCTGTCAAGCTGAAAGACTTGGTGAATTTGGAGGATCGCCCTGCCCCAAACTGGGCAGGAAAAAATTGGAAGCCGTATAGAGCAAAGCCCTCCGGCAGCGGGGGCCGGAGGGCTTTTCCTTGAGACTGCCAAGTCAAAGTTTGGGAGACCGCCAAGTCAAAGTTTGGGAGACTGCCAAGTCAAAGTCTGGCGGCGTGCCAGGCGATATGGTCGGCCATGAAAGTCGAAATGAAATAATAGGAATGGTCGTAGCCGTCGCGCATGTTGAGAACCAGCGGGACCCCCGCCTTGGCGCAGGCCTCCTCCAGCAGCCAGGGTCTCAGCCCGTCCTGGAGAAAATTGTCGGATGAGCCCTGATCGACCAGGAAATCCTTGAAACGCGCGCCGTCGGCGATCAGCATGGTGGCGTCATAGGCGCGCCACGCCTTCTCGTCGGCGCCGAGATATTTTTCCAAGGCCGGTTTCGACCAGCCCGCGGTCGAAGGCTGGACGATCGGGGCGAATGCGGAGCAGCTCTTGAAACGGTCGGGATGCTTGAGGGCGATGGTGATCGCGCCATGGCCGCCCATGGAATGGCCGAATATGCCCTGCCGGCTCGTATCCACCGGGAATTGGGCCGCGACGAGCTCCGGCAACTCCTTGGTCACATAGGAATACATGCGGTAATTCTTGGCGTAAGGCTCCTGCGTGGCGTCCACATAAAAGCCTGCGCCGGAGCCGAACTGCCAATTGTCGGGCTCGTCCGGCACGTCGGCGCCGCGCGGCGAGGTGTCGGGGGCGACGATGACGACGCCATGTTCGGCGGCCGCCGCGCGGAACTCGCCCTTTTCGGTGACATTGGCGTGGCTGCAGGTCAGGCCTGACAGATACCATAGCACGGGAACCGGGCCACGCTCGGCCTGCGGCGGCGTGAACACGGAAAAGGTCATCGGGCAATTGGTCTCGCGCGAGTCATGGCGATAGACGCCTTGCACGCCGCCATGCGACTTGTTGGTGGAAACAGTCTCCATCGTCGAACTCCGAGCGGAAAAGAATGCGTCGGGGCGCCCTGACGGGCGCTCCGACGCTGAAACGAAAAGCGTTTGACGGGCTCAGGCGGCGAGTTTGCCCGAGGCTTTCGCGATATGGGTCGCGATCGCGTCCATCAGCGGCGGGGAGAGCGCATCATAGGGTTCCAGGTGCAATTCCTTCAGGCGCGAGCGAACCTCGCCCATGCGCGACGGCGGGAAGCCGGATTCGATGATCGAGGACACGAAAGCGGCGAATTCCGGCGGCGCCCAGCCGTCGTCCGAGGAAAGTTCGGTGTGGATGAAATCGAGCCCATAGAAGGGATGGCTCTTGTTCTCGATCCGGCCGAACATATGCACGCCGCATTCCTTGCAGGCATGGCGCTGAATCGTCGCGTTGGGATCGACGATATAGAGCTTTTCCGGATGCGCGATCACCGTGACGTTCTCGCGCGGCACGACGCCGACGACGGAGAAGACGGCGCCGCCCGGCTTCCAGCACTTGGTGCATCCGCAGGCGTGGTTATGCGCGACATTGCCCTTGATGGCGACCTTCACCGGATCATGGGCGCATTTGCAGGTCAGGGTTCCGCCTTCGAAATCGGCGCGTCCGGGCTTGAGCCCGCTATCGACTGAGGGGTGGATGCTGACAGTCATGACTTCCTCCTCGGGTTTCTGATTGGCCCCGGAACAACCCGAAACATCCGAGGCGTCAACGGCGGGCGCAGGACGCGCGGGCCGCGTCCTTTGCGCACACCGTCAATAGGGCGGCGGCGAGGCCGAGACTTCGTCGCCGAGAAAGGCGGCCGCGCGGCGCCACGAATCGTCGCTGTCGCCGCGGAAGGTCGATTGCCAGTGAAGCAGGCGCCGACCGTCGGCGGCGTCGAAGAGGCCAAGCCAGACATTCGAGGCTTGCGCGCCCACGTTCTGGACGGCGCCGGCGAGAACGAAAGCGGCGCCGAGATCGCGTGCGCGCTGCAGCACCCGCGCGCTGTCGCCGGAAATGAAATCTTCGGTGAATTCCGGCGAGATCGTGCGATAAACGCCCTTGCGATCGATTGCGACGCGCAGCTCGTTCAGCATCAGCTCGACCTGGTCGGCGTGGCCGTCCGCCTGGAGAATGGCGTCGCCATCCGCGAAAGCAAAGGGCATCACAAGCAAGGGAGTCGGCGGCGCCTTGGCGTAAACCGGTAATGACGCGACCAGCGCGGGCAAGGCCACGGCCGCGAGCCAAAGCACGCTCATCTCTAACTCCGAAGTATTATTCACCATGGCGACTACAGACAGCATCTCGATATTGGGCAAGTCTTGCGCAACTTCTAAATTGAGCGGATTATGGCACAAGGGCCCGTGACGCGCATTCGGCGCCGTCTTAATAATCTCTTATGATTTTCACATTGACGTCTCAGCATTGGATCACAAATAATCTTCATATGGAAAGTAGTTTGCAAGAATATGCTGCTTTGCGGCGCCGCACCTTCGCTTGGACGGCGTTGCGCCTCTTCTATCTTTGCGTCTGCCTGTGCGTCTCACAGCCATCCGGCGCCCGGGCGCAGGGCAAGCTTCAGGTCAATATCGGCTATATCGCATATGCGAAGCCGGCGCCGGCGCTATACGATCTTTACGCCGTCCCCAAGGACGAAGGCGAGCGCGGTGCCGCGCTGGCGATCGCGGAGAACAACACGACCGGGTCCTTTGTCGGCCAGACCTACGAGCTGACGACGACCGTGGTCGAGCCCGGCCAATCGCCGGTCGCGGCGGCGCGCGCTCTTGCCGACAAGGGCGTGCGCCTGTTCATCGCCGACCTGCCAACCCCCGATCTGATCCAGGTCGCCGACGCCCTGCGGCCGCTCGGCGCGCTGGTGTTCAACGCCGCCGCGCAGGACAATTCCCTGCGCGGCGCGGACTGCCGGCCCAATCTTTTCCACCTCGCTCCGAGCAGGGCGATGCTCACCGACGCTCTGGCGCAATTCCTCGTCGTGCGTCAGTGGCGACGCATTCTGCTGGTCATCGGCCCCCGCCCCCATGACGCCGAATACGCCGCCTCCTTCTGGAATTCCGCGAAAAAATTCGGGCTCAAAATCGTGGCGCAAAAGCCCTGGACCTTCGGGCCGCTGGCCAAGGCGCGCAGTGACAGCGTGACGGAAGCGGCAGCGCTGACCTTCGCCCGGGGCATCGACTATGACGTCATCGTCGTCGCGGACGAGGCCAATGATTTCGGCGATTATATTCTCTACCGCACCGCGGAGCCCAAGCTGGTTCTGGGCACGCAGGGGCTCGTCGCGACCTCATGGAGCCCCGTTCACATCGCCTGGGGCGCCGAGCAATTGCAGACCAAGTTTCTGCGCTTCGCCGGGCGCCACATGCGGCCGATCGATTATCAGGCCTGGATGGCGGGGCGTGCGATCGGCGACGCGGCGGTCGCCCTCAAGAAAGCCGACGCCAGTGCGATCCGAGCCTATCTCGTGGGGCCGGATTTCAGCATCGGCGTATATAAGGGGGTCGCCGCCACCTTCCGTCCCTGGGATCTGCAACTGCGTCAGCCGGTGCTGCTCGCCCAGCCGATGTCCATCGTCGGAATCGCGCCGCAGCCGGGCTTTTTGCATCAGCGAACGACGCTCGACACTCTGGGCTTCGATCTGCCGGAAACGGCCTGCCACTTCAAATAGGCGCCAAGAAAAATCCAAAAAGTTAAATTCAAATAGCCGCCAGGAGAAGATCATGCATTGCTTTAGGGCCTGCGCGTTGGTGTTGAGCGGCGCGCTGGCGAGCGTCGTCTCGGTTCCGGCCGTCGCCTACCAGATTTACGTCACCAATGAAAAAGGCAATTCCGTCAGCGTGATCGATTCGGAAAAGCTCGCGGTGACGAAGACCTTCCCGGTCGGGCGGCGGCCGCGCGGCGTCACCATCAGCCCGGATGGCAAGCAACTCTATGTCTGCGCCAGCGACGACAACGGCATCGACGTCGTGGACACATCGAACCTCAAGATCCTGCGCACGCTCAATTCCGGCTCCGACCCCGAGCAATTTGCTCTCAATCCCTCTGGAAATCCGCTCTATATTTCGAATGAGGACAATTCCGAAGTCACCGTGCTCGACGTCGAGAAGAACCGGATCATCGCCCGCGTGCCGGTCGGAATCGAGCCGGAGGGCATGGCCTTGAGCCCGGACGGCGACACGCTCGTCAATACGTCGGAAGTGACGAGCATGGCGCATTTCATCGACGCGCACAGCTTCAAGCTGATCGACAGCGTGCTGGTGGGCAAGCGTCCGCGTGTCGCAATTTTCAGCAAGGACGGGTCGCGCCTGTGGGTCAGCTCCGAACTCGGCGGGATGGTCTCCGTCATCGACCCGAAGACGCACAAGATCATCAAGCAAATCCGTTTCGACGTGCCGGGGCTGACCCAGCAGGAAATCCAGCCGGTCGGCATCCGCCTGACGAGCGACGGCAAGACAGCCTTCGTCGCCCTGGGACCGGCCAATCGCGTCGCGGTCGTCAACGCCCAGACCTTCGAGGTGGAAAAATATTTGCTAGTGGGGTTGCGCGTGTGGCATCTGACGCTGACGCCGGACGAAAAACTGCTGTTCACCACCAATGGCAATTCCAACGACGTCTCGGTGATCGATGTCCCGAACCTCACGGTGGTCAAGAGCATTCCCGTCGGCCTCGCGCCGTGGGGCGCGGTTTCGTCACCGCATTGAGGCGCCGGCGCACGGCTTTCGTTTTGGGAGGATGGAATGGTTCGGCTCGTAACATGCGCCGCTTTGATGTTTCTGCTTGGCTCGGCCGCTTCATGCCTGGCGGGGCCGGCGGACGATGCCCAATGGCCCTGCGCCCAGGCCAAGACCGGACCCGTCAGCGCCGCGGCCGTATGGACGGGGCCGGATATCGCCAAGGCGGGAAACTGGGAGGATGACCAAGACGCCGCCGAATTGGCTCACAAGCTGGCGTCGCGCCGCACGCCGCTGACCGACGCCGACGGGCTGATCGCCGCCTTCGCCGCCAAGGCCGGCGCCGACAAATCCGCTCGTCTGACCCATGTTTTCGCTGGTGTGCTCGACATCATCAATACCGAGCGCAACCGCGTCATTTCGGGAATCGTGCGCTATGCGCGCGGCCAGAACCGGCTGGCCGAAAAAATTCGCGATGAGGCCGACAAGATCGGCGACCAACAGGAAGCAAAAAATCTGACCGCGGTCGAGACGCTGAAGGACGCACAATCGAGTCTTGCCTGGGACAAGAGGATCTTTGAGGCGCGCTCCCAATCTCTGACTTACGTTTGCGAAACGCCGATGTTGCTTGAAAATCGCCTGTTCGAAATCGCCCGCAAGATTCAACAGCGACTCTGATACAATGCGTTCGCGACTTGCCGAGCGACGGTTTTTGCTTTAAGTTGCTCAAGCACGTGGCGGAAATACACGTTTATCATTATATCAATATATTCAAACTAAGAAATCTAAGATTAATTTAATAAGATTTTTGTGGCCGGAAGGGACCCAATCGGGCCCTCCCGCGTTGTGACAACGAGCGCGAGGCTCTATCTTCGCGGACGCTGAACGGTCGAGCGGAAGTCTCAAAAAGGACCGGCGGCAGGGAATGTGAAACCCGGGGCATGCTGCGATGAATGTTCTGATCATCGAAAACGATCTGGTCGCCGGAGGCGAACTCGCCGAAGGCCTCAAAGCCGAGGGCTTCGACGTCACTTTCGTTGCCGAAGGTGAAGATCCGGTCGAAACCGCGAAAGCGCTCAATCCGTGCGCGGTTTTGTTCGATTCCGCCTCTCCAGACAAGCACGACTTCGAAATGTGCCGCGCCATGCGGCGCAACGGACGCACCGAACCGATCCTCTTTCTCAGCGCGCGCCATGAAGCGACCGATCGAGCCAGCGGGCTCAGTGCGGGCGCCGACGACTATATCGCCAAGCCCTTCCTGTTCGACGAACTGGTTGAGCGGTTGCGCGCCCATCTGATTCATCGTTCGATCTCGGCCGATTCGAGCGAGCGCCGCAAGGTCGGCCAACTCGTGCTCGACCTGCGCACCCGTCAGGCTTTCTTCGGCGGCGCCCATATCCGTCTGACCCAGCGCGAGACCGAGCTTCTCGCCATCCTGATGGACAACGCCAATCACCCGGTCGGGCGCGGCGACATTTACGACCAACTTTGGGGCGATCAGGGTGGCACGTCGCTCAATGTGGTCGATGTCTACCTCGGCTATTTGCGCACCAAATTCACCGAGATCACCCGCGTCGGCGGCCCGTTCATCAGCACCGTGCGCGGGCGTGGCTTCATGCTCGACATGGCGGGCTACAAATCCGCCGCGCGCTGAGCGCGGGACGCGGGCCGAGCTTTTCGCGCCGCGGGGCCTTCCGGCTCCAGAGCGGCGAGCGAAGAGGTCGTCACCCGCATTTCGCAAATGCGCCGCGACAGCAAAGGAATTCAGGGACGGCAACGGTTCGACCGGATCGTGGCCGTCTCCAACGCTTCAACCCACTCCCGCCAAGGAGAAATGCATGAAGCTCCGCCTGGGGCCTTTTTTCGCTTGTCTTCTGTTCGCTCAAGCGCCGCTGGCGCTCGCCAACGACAAGCCTCCCTCCGCCGCCGATCTTCTGTTCGACACGCCGCAACTCACCAACACCAAGCCGGGCGACGAACTGGATTATTCCTATAGCCAGAAGTCCAGCGATCCCGCCAAATATGGCGACGCCTTCGACGACAAGATCAAGCTGATGATTCAGAAGGCCAGCCATGCGCCCGACGAGCGCACGGTGGATGTGCAGATGTTCTCAGGCGAAAGGCGCAAGCCGGCCGGCCCCTTCGAGGACATGACCGGCAATCCCGCTTTGGTTCTGATGCTGGAGAACAACATCCAGCAATTATCCGCGCTGCTCCACGGCAATCCGCGTTATTTCAAGAGCGCCATCCGCCGCGCCTTGCGCAGCGCGCAAAGCGCGCCGGACAAGATCGAGGGTCAGGACAAGGCGTGGCGGGTCGAGGTCGCTCCGTTCAAAGACGATCCGCAAAAATCCCGCATGCTCGGTCTGGACGGCATGACCTATGTCTTTCGCGTTGCGCCCAATCTGCCCGGCGTCATCTACGAGATCGACATCGCCGCCCACGACCCGTCCGGCGCCGTGCTGATGGAGGAGAAATTGCGCTATGACGGCAAGAAGAGCTGATCTCGCCGCGCTGGGTCTCGCGCTGGCGATGGCCCTGGCCCTGGCGGCGCCGGCCCGCGCCGGCGATAACGACGCTGTAAATGATTATCCGACCGAGGCGCGCGCAGATTATGTCTTCGCCTGCATGGCCGCCAACGGCGAGTCGCGCGAAATGCTGCGCAAATGCGCCTGCTCGCTCGACGTGCTGGCGTCGATCCTGCCCTATGACAAATATGTCGACGCCGAAACCGTCCTATCGATGCGCCTGGGCGTCGGCCAGGCAGCCAATGCCTTCCGCAACACGCCGCGGTTCAACGACATTGTCGCCGATCTCCGCCGCGCCCAAGCCGAGGCGGAGATCCGCTGCTTTTGAGGCGATGCGGGCGAGCGCGGACGGCTTTGCTTAATGCGGGCCGCTGCGTTCGCGCCGCCCGACGTCGATCGGCGCCGCCGCGATCGGCATAAGCGGCACGCCATAGCTTTCGAGGATCGCGTCAATATCTTTTTGGCGCTTGCGGATGATCGCGTTCAGCTTTTCTTTCCAGTCGGTTTCACCGCGTCGCATGCCGAAGGCGATGCGATAGATGAATTGCGGCCTTTTGTCCGTGACCAGCGGTGTGACCGTTAGCGGAATTTTAGCCACTTTTGCGAAATAGCCGCCGATCGGCCCCCAGAGGATGACAGCGTCGTTCTCCCCTGCCGCGAGATCGCGCAGCGCGTCCTCGGCCGGCGACGAATAGCGCCGGTCCACGAGCAGCGAATAGCTCTTGACATGGTCGTAGACGCCGAGCGCCATCAGATGATCGACGGGCGGCGTGGCGGCGATGACGCCGAGCTTCGCGTTCTTCAGGCGCGGGTCGCTGAGCCGGTTGACGCCGTCGAGCGGTCCGCCCTTGCGCGTCACCAGAACATAGGTCGATGCGTAATAGGGATTGGAATGATCGACCAGATCGGATTCCGACGCATAGCCGACGATCAGGTCGCACATGTCCGACAGCAAAGTGTTGTGGACGAAGCCCGGTCCCTCGGGCATCCAGAAATAATGAAGCGGAACCTTGAGCTCTCCGGCCACGAGTTCCGCGATCTTATTCTCGAAGCCTTGCTGCGCCTTGTCGGAAAACGGCATGTTGGCGGGCGGCGCGCAGACGCGCAAACGGTCGCGCGAGACGAGATCGGGCATCGTCTGCGCAACCGAGGGGCTGGCGCCAAGAAGCGCCAGCAGGCCGAAGGCGGAGAGGAGGCCGCGCCAGTTCAGGCGCATGGTGTCACTCGGAACCCATGCAGGAATCCTGCGCCGCCGCCCAGGCCTTGGGCTTGGGCTCGTGTTCGGCCGGACGGTTGCGGCCAAGCGCACCATCGGACCGGGCCTTGAGATAAACATAGATGTCATCGATGTAGCACATCACGTTCTTGTCTGTGCCAAGCGACGGCATGACCCGTTCCTGGCCTGCCCCGAGGTTCCTCTTGCCTCCCGCGACCGTGGCAAGGAAGGTTGGATAATCGATCGTTTTCAGGGAATCGACCAGCGCCGGGGCGTAGCTGGAGCCCATGCCGTCCGGACCATGGCAGCGCAGACATTCGGAGCTGTAGCGCAGGAAACCGGAATAGGTGTACCAGTCAACCTTGCCGTCGGGGCTGATATGATAGGTCGGGTTGCCTTTGGCGTCAAAATATTCCCCGTCCTTGCTGCTCGCGGGCTGCTTGGTTTCGCAATGGGCGGCGGCGCCCCCCAGGATGAAAGCGAAGCAGGCGGCGAAAAGGGAAGCTGCGAGGCGCGTTTTTATCGCCGGGCGCGCAGGGGCGTAAGCGGGAACGTTCACGAGTTGGAATCCATTCATTATTCTTGGGCTCGCCATTCCCTGCGTCCGCCGGCGTCGGGCGGCCCGGAGGCGAACGCCATTGTGAGAGCGACGAATAACCGGGCGGGTTGCAAAACCCGCCCGGTTCGGACGAATGCCGGCGATCAATCGGGGAGGGCGAAGACCGTCAGCGTGCCGCCGAGCGCGGTGTAATTGTTCAGCGCCGCATAGCCGCCGACCGCGCCGAGACCGGCGTGGGGATCGGTCAGGCCCGCCGCGAGGCCGATGCCGGCCCAGCCGCCGACGCCGGACAGAACGGCCACATATTGCTTGCCCTTGTGCTCATAGGTCATCACGTTGCCGATGATGCCCGACGGGGTCTTGAACTTCCAAAGAAGCTTGCCCGTCTTGGCGTCCACCGCCTTCAGATAGCCTTCCAGCGTGCCGTAGAACACGACATTGCCGGCGGTGGCGAGGGCGCCCGACCAGACCGAGAAGCGCTCGGGGTCAGACCAGACGATCTTGCCCTTTGTGGCGTCCCACGCGATGAAATTGCCCATGTTGCTGCTGCCTTCCGGCGGATACATGGACAAGGTGGCGCCGACATAGGGCTGGCCCGGAGTGTAGCTCACCCGGAACGGCTCGTAATCCATGCAGACATGGTTGGTCGGCACGTAGAACAGGCCGGTCTTGGGCGAGAAGGCCGAAGGCTGCTGGTCCTTCGTGCCGAGCGCCGCCGGGCAGATGCCCTTGGTGTTCACGTCCTCGCCATTGTCCTCGGTCGAATATTTGGAGACGACCAGCGGACGGCCATAGGTCGGGCTGCTCTTGTCCATGTCGACCTTGGTCGCCCAGTTTACGGCCGGGTCGTATTTCTGGGCGACGAGCAGTTCGCCATTGGTGCGGTCAAGCGTATAGCCGAAGCCGTTGCGGTCGAAATGCACCAGCAGCTTGCGCATCTTGCCGTCGATCTTCTGGTCGACCAGCGGCATTTCGTTGATGCCGTCATAGTCCCACTGGTCATGCGGGGTCATCTGATAGACCCATTTGGCCATGCCGGTGTCAGGATCGCGGGCAAAGATGGTCATCGACCACTTGTTGTCGCCCGGACGTTGCTTGGGGTTCCAGGTCGAGGGGTTGCCCGAACCGTAATAGATGAGATTCAGCTTCGGATCATAGGAATACCAACCCCAGGTGCAGCCGCCGCCGGTCTTCCATTGGTCGCCCTTCCAGGTCTTGAGGCTGGAATCCTTGCCGATGGGTTTGCCGAGTGCGGTGGTCTTCTCGGGATCGACCAGCAATTGATCGTCCGGACCGACCGAATAGGCGCGCCATTCGCGCTTGCCGGTCTTGAGGTCATAGGCGGTGACATGGCACTGAACGCCGAACTCGCCGCCGGAGATGCCAACGATGAGCTTGTCCTTGACGGGAAGGACCGTCGCCGTATTGGTTTCACCCTTCTTGGGATCGCCGTTGACCGCCTTCCAGACGACCTTGCCGGTCTTGCCATCGAGCGCAACCACAGTGGTGTCGGCCTGATGCAGGAAGACCATGCCGTCGGCATAAGCGAGACCGCGGTTGACGGTGTCGCAGCACATCACCGGAATGACGTTCGGATCCTGCTTGGGCTCGTATTTCCAGATGATCCTGCCGTCGTTGTTCAGGTCGAGGGCGTAGACGATGTTCGGGAAGGGGGTGTGAACATACATGATGTCGCCGACGACGATCGGCGCGCCTTCGTGGCCGCGCAGCACGCCGGTGGAGAAGGTCCACGCCGGAGCGAGTTTGCTGACGTTGTTCTCATTGATCTGGTTGAGCGTGGAATAACGGGTATTCGCGTAATTGCCCGCCTGGATGACCCATTCCGCCGGGTTCTGCTCGGCTTTCAGGACGGAATCATTGGCGAACGCCGGCGCGCACAACATCAGCGCGGTGGCAGAGAGCAGAGATGCGTAAAGCCTCTTCATAGGGTTTCCTCCGAAACGCAACGGCGTCCGCTGTTTTTTCCAGCAGCCGATATATTAGCTGGCTTCAGCCAGTCTTTAACGTCGCCATTCGACGTAGGGCGTAGACTTGCCATTCCGTCGAAATCAGGGGCTCGGTCTTATTTCTGACGAAAAAGTTGTACTCGGGCCGTTCGAGCCTCGCAACGAGCAGCCAAGCTATTTGATTATTATATTTGGCTTAGAGCCTTCAGGGCGAATGCGTCGGCATCCGCCCAACCTGCGCTATTTCATTTCGCTAATGCGAAGACTCTATTCCCGGTCCGATCCGGCGCGGGCGGAAAACCGGGCGATAAGACGCCGCCCGCTCCGCGCTGCGGCGCCCGCGAATTCAAAAGGGCTCAGAAATAGGGCATGTCCGCTCAAAAGCTGAGCAGAGAGAAGCGCAAACCTGACGGCAGGCGCGCAAGGCCCCGACGACCGCCCCCATTCGCGCGCCTTTCCGGCGCGGAGAGGCCGATGCAGAGGCTGGATTGCGCCCGATCCATCGGCGCGCCGGCTTTATCGGGCGCTCGGGCGAGCATTGCCGATCTGGCCCAAATTTTGTATTGTCATAGATGCTTACGCTCAGGCGTGCAGGACGCCAGAACGCAAGGTCCGCGATAACAGGCCACATGACCGCGGCGCGCATTAGCGCCCGCCAGCACTGCCCCCGGCCAAGAAACTCTGCGCGGTGAGAATGCCGAAGAGGAACGTCCGCCATCCCTTCCCGTCCCGCGACGGGGAGACGCGGCAACGTGAGGGCTTTTTGCTCGAAAAGCCTGCCGGCGCCCTGGCGTCGGAGGGGACATTGGAGAATGTTATGGCCGTTTTCACCGCTGTGGTTCTTTTCTGTCAATTGTCGGTTCCGCCGCAGAACTGCGACGAAACGCGGGCCATCGACGTCATCTCGACTCGCGTCGACAACCAGTTCGCCTGCCTGCGCGGCCTGCAGGAGACGATGGCGCGCGGCGCTTTGCGCGAGGGCCTCGGCGAGACCGTCTACATGAAGACGCAATGTGTGCGGCGCCAAAAGACTTCGTCGCTCACGGGCGAGTAAAGCGCGGCGGCGGGTGCGCCGCAATGTGTTTTGCTATGTTTTGCCGAGGGGCGTTCTGAAATTGTCCTTATAATCGGCGACGGCGATTGCGCGGGGAGTCTCGGGCGACTTTAATGGGCAAGTAAACACTTCCCCATTCAAAGGCTCTTTTCCATGAAGACCCGTGCTGCAGTCGCCTGGAAGGCGGAAGCGCCCCTCACCATTGAGACGATCGATCTGGCCGGCCCCAAAGCGGGCGAGGTGCTGGTGGAGATCATGGCGACCGGCGTCTGCCATACCGACGCTTACACGCTTTCGGGCCTCGATTCCGAAGGCAAGTTCCCTGCTATTCTCGGCCATGAAGGCGCGGGGATCATCCGCGAAGTCGGCGCCGGCGTCACGTCCGTGAAGCCCGGCGACCATGTCATTCCGCTCTACACGCCGGAATGCCGCCAGTGCAAAAGCTGCCTGTCGCAGCGCACCAATCTCTGCACCGCGATCCGCTCGACCCAGGGCCAAGGCCTGATGCCCGACGGCACCAGCCGCTTCTCCTGCGAGGGCGCGAGCAACCAGCCCATCTTCCACTACATGGGCTGTTCGACCTTCTCCAACTTCACCGTCCTGCCGGAAATCGCCGTCGCCAAGGTGCGCGAGGACGCGCCCTTCGACAAGATCTGCTATATCGGCTGCGGCGTCACCACCGGCCTCGGCGCGGTGATCTACACCGCCAAGGTCTGGCCGGGCGCCAATGTCGTGGTGTTCGGCCTCGGCGGCATCGGCCTCAACGTCATCCAGGGCGCGAGAATGGTCGGCGCCGACAAGATCGTCGGCGTGGATCTGAACCCGGCCAAGGTCGAGATGGCCAAAAAGTTCGGCATGACCCATTTCATCAATCCGAATGAGGTCGGCCGCGACAAGGTGGTCGAGGCCATCATCGACGTCACCGGCGGCGGGGCTGATTTCTCCTTCGAATGCGTCGGCAATATCCACACCATGCGGCAGTCGCTGGAATGCTGCCACCGCGGCTGGGGCACGTCGATCCTCATTGGCGTGGCGCCTTCGGGCCAGGAAATCTCGACCCGTCCGTTCCAGTTGGTGACGGGCCGCAACTGGCGCGGTTCGGCCTTCGGCGGCGCCCGCGGCCGCACCGATGTGCCGAAGATCGTGGACTGGTACATGGAGGGCAAGATCAACATCGACGATCTGATCACCCACACCATGCCGCTCGAAAAGATCAACGACGCATTCGACCTGATGCACAAGGGCGAATCGATTCGCTCCGTCGTGATCTTCTGATCGCGCGATTTAGCGTCGCGGACGAAACGCCGTCGGCCTGCCCGGCGGCGTTTTGTTTTGACGGCGCCCCGCGCCCGTTCGATGATCGAGAAAAAGAGATTCGAGCCTGGGAGAGGGCGTGAGCGGCGGGGCGACTTTCTACGACCTCTTCGTGATCGGCGGCGGCGTCAATGGCTGCGGCGTGGCGCGCGACGCCGCCGGGCGCGGCTTTTCGGTTGGCCTGGCGGAAAAGGACGATCTCGCGAGCGGGACTTCGTCGAAATCGACCAAGCTCGTCCACGGCGGCCTGCGCTATCTCGAAACGCTCGAATTCGGCATGGTGCGCGAAGCCCTGCGGGAGCGCGAGATTCTTCTCACGATCGCGCCGCATCTCGTGCGGCCCATGCGCTTCATCCTGCCCGTCGCCCCAGGCGCGCGGCCGGCCTGGCTGCTACGTCTCGGCCTGTTCCTATACGATCGCCTGGGGGTCCGCCAAAAACTTCCCGGCGCGAAAGCGCTCGATCTGCGCAAGGCGCCGGAAGGGGCCGCGCTCCGTCCCGACCTGCGCAAGGCCTTTTCTTACTGGGATGGACGCGTGGACGATTCGCGGCTCGTCGTGCTCAACGCCCGCGACGCCGCCGACCGCGGCGCCGACATTTTGACGCGCGCCGAGGTTATGCGCACACGAGTCGAGGATGGAGCCTGGCGCATCGCATTACGCGACCGGCAGACGAGCGCCGAGCGCGAAATCGCCGCGCGTCTCGTGGTCAATGCGGCGGGACCCTGGGCGGAGTCTGTTTTGCGCGGCGCGATCGGCGCAAGAAATCCGCCGCGCCTGAGGCTGGTGCGCGGCAGCCATATCGTGACGCGCAAATTGTTCGACTCCGACGCCGCTTTTCTATTCCAGGCCGACGACGGCCGCGTGGTCTTCGCCATTCCCTATCAGAACGATTTCACCTTGATCGGCACGACCGACGTCGATCATTCCGGCGCCCCCGAAAAGGCCGCCATAACGGCGGAAGAAACCGCCTATCTCTGCCGGGTTGCGAGCGCCTTTCTCGCGCGGGGCGTGGCGCCGCCCGACGTCCTATGGTCCTTTTCCGGCGTCAGGCCGCTCAATGACGATGGCGGCGGAACGGCGGCGAAGGTCAGCCGCGATTATGCGATCGATGAAACAGGGATCGAAGGCGCGCCCCTCATCAGCATTCTCGGCGGCAAGCTGACCGCCTTTCGCCACGTCGCCGAACAGGTCGTGGACCGCGCCGCCGCGCATCTCGGCGCGCGCGGCCGGGCCTGGACCGCGACGCCCCCCCTGCCCGGCGGCGATTTTTCCAATGGCGATCTTGCCGCCGTCGAGAAGGATCTCGCGGCGAAATATCCCTTTCTCCGCGCCGCCGAAGCGCGCCGCCTCGCCCACGCCTATGGAACTTTATGCGACGAAATTCTTGGGGCCGCGCGCAGGCGCGAGGACCTCGGCCGCAATTTCGGCATGGGCCTGAGCGAGGCCGAGCTCGACTATCTCGCTGGACGGGAATGGGCGCGCACGGCCGAGGACGTTTTGTGGCGGCGCTCGAAGCTCGGCCTGCACGCCGACGCCGAGAAAATCGCCGCGATCGACGCTTTTCTCGCCGGGGAGGAAAAATGACCAGATATGTCGGCGCGATCGACCAGGGCACGACCAGCACCAGATTCCTCGTCTTCGACCGCGCCGGCGCCATCGTCGCCGGCGCCCAGAAGGAGCATCGCCAGATTTTCCCCCAGCCCGGCTGGGTCGAGCACGATGCCGAAGAAATTTTTCGCGCGACCTGCGAAGTTATTGGCGAGGCCCTGGCGGGCGCGTCCTTAAGCCCGTCCGACCTTGCCGCCGTCGGGATCGCCAACCAGCGCGAGACGGCCTTGATCTGGGAGCGCGACACGGGGCGCCCGCTTCATAACGCGCTCGTATGGATGGATACGCGCACCGAAGCTTTGGTTGCGGAAATGTCGCGCGACGGCGGCGCGGACCGTTTTCGCGCCAAAACCGGTCTGCCGCTCACGACCTATTTTTCCGCGCTGAAGTGGCGCTGGCTGCTCGATTGCCTGCCCGAGGCGCGCCGCCGCGCGGAAGCCGGCGAGGTCCTGTTTGGCACAATGGACTCCTGGCTCGTCTGGCGCCTGACGGGACGCCATGTCACCGACGTCACCAACGCCTCGCGCACCCTGTTGATGAATCTGACCACTTTGGACTGGGACGATTCTCTGCTCGCCGCTTTCGAGCTTCCTCGCGCAGCCCTGCCCGAAATCCGTTCGTCCAGCGAGATTTTCGGCGGCGCAATGGGGCCGCTCACGGGCGTTCCCCTCGCCGGCCTGCTCGGCGACCAGCAGGCGGCTTTGTTCGGACAGGCCTGTCTGCGGCCGGGTCAGGCCAAGAACACTTATGGCACCGGCTGCTTCCTGCTGATGAATTCCGGAGAGACGCCTTTTCCCTCGCGCGCCGGTCTGCTGACCACGCTCGGCTACAAGCTCGGCGAGGCGAAGCCAGTCTATGCGTTGGAAGGCTCGGTTGCGATCGCCGGCGCTTTGGTGCAATGGCTGCGCGACAATCTCGGCCTCATCCGCTCGGCAAGCGAGATCGAGGCCTTGGCGGCGAGCGCGCCCGACAATGGCGACGTCTATATCGTGCCGGCCTTTTCCGGCCTTTATGCGCCCCATTGGCGATCGAACGCGCGCGGAATCATCGCCGGCCTGACGCGATTCGCCGACAGGCGCCATCTCGCGCGCGCCGCGCTCGAAGCCACCGCCTACCAGACCCGCGACGTGCTCGACGTCATGATCAGGGAATCCGGCGTGGCGATGCAGGAAATGCGCGTGGACGGCGGCATGGTCGTCAACGACCTGCTGATGCAGTTCCAGAGCGACATCCTGGGCGCGCCCGTGGTGCGGCCGAAGATCGTCGAGACCACGGCGCTCGGCGCGGCTTACGCCGCAGGCCTTGCGGTCGGCTATTGGCGCTCGACCGGCGACATCGAGGAAAACTGGGCCGCCGACCGGCGCTGGTCGCCGCGAATGGACGAAGGCTTGCGCGAAAAACTCTATACCTCCTGGGGCAAGGCGGTGCGGCGTTCGTTCGACTGGGTGGAATGATCCCTCATGGCGGACTTTTTGCTTGCTCACGGCGATTCTGGGAGCAGGCATGAAAACGCATCTCGATTGGTCCGGTTACGACACTTACGGCATTGGCGACGCCTATTCCGGCATTCCTGCCCGCGGCGGCAATTACGCCAAGGCGGTGGCGGTCTGCATGCACAATCGCGCCTGCCAGGCCGAGGGCCGCGGCGTGATGTGCCCCAGCTTCCGAATCACCCATGATCCCGCCCATTCGACCGAGGCGCGCGTCGCGGCCTTCAAGGCGGCGCTCAATGGCGAATTTGGCGACAAACCCTTCGGCGACGAAAGGCTGGCCGCCGCCATGGACCTTTGCGTTTCCTGCAAGGCCTGCAAGAAGGAATGTCCCAGCGCCGTGGACATGGTGCTGATCAAGACCGAATATCTCGCCCAGCGCAACGAGGCCCATGGCGTCTCGTCCCGCACCAGGCTTTTCGCGGGTCTGCCGGCCTGGCTCGGCCGCTGGCGCGGCCTGGCGCGCTGGCTGGTCACGGCCCGCAACGCCTTTCCGCCCGTGGCCTGGGCCGCGGAAAAGCTGCTTGGCCTGACCTCGCGGCGACCGCTGCCGCCGCCGGCGGCGCAGCCTTTTTCCGCCGAGGGACCATTCGGCGACGGCGAGCGCGGAAATGTCTGGCTGTTTGTCGATACTTTCGCCCATCATTTCGATCCCGAGATCGCGGAAGCCGCGATCTCGGTGCTGACGGCGGGCGGCTATCGGGTGCGAATCGCGCGGCCGGCGGAGGACGACCCCGAGCCCGGGCGCTCATTGTGCTGCGGGCGCACTTATCTGTCGATGGGCATGGTGAGCAAGGCGCGCGCCGAAGCCCAACGCGTCTTGGCGGCGCTGAAGCCGGCGGTCGCCGCCGGGGAGGCCATCGTCGGACTGGAGCCGTCCTGCCTGCTGTCGATGCGCGATGAGTTTTACAGTCTCGGCCTCGGCGAAGAAATCGGCAAGCTCGGCAAGAATCTCTATCTGTTCGAGGAATTCATCGCGCGCGAGGCGCAGCGCGGGCTGAAACTGCCGCTGGAAACGCCCGCGGGCGTAAAGATCCACGTCCACGGCCATTGCCACCAGAAGGCCTTCGGGGTGATGAAATCGGTCCGCAAGACGCTCGGCCTGATCCCGGGGCTGGATTTCGAGCTGATCGAGGCGGGCTGCTGCGGCATGGCGGGCTCGTTCGGCTTCGAGGCCGAACATGTCGAGGCGTCGAAAAAAATGGCGGAGCTGGCCTTGCTGCCGGCGGCCCGCGCCGCCAAGCCTCAGGACGTCATCGTCGCCGACGGCTTTTCCTGCCGCCACCAGATTCTCGACGGCGCCGGACGCAAGGCCGTCCACATGGCGGTGCTGCTGCGGGACGCGCTCGCGGCGCCTTGAGGAAAGCCGTGCTTTCGCTTATCTCCAGCAGACATTCATCGCGTCCGCCCGTGGAGAGTTCATGTCGAAGGAATCGTCGCCCATCCACGCCAAAGTCGTCGTCATCGGCTCCGGCCCGGCCGGCTATACCGCCGCCATCTATGCCGCCCGCGCCATGCTCAAGCCGATTCTGATCTCGGGTTTCGACGCCGGCGGGCAATTGATGATCACCACCGAAGTCGAAAATTACCCCGGCTTCGCCGAGCCGATCCAGGGGCCCTGGCTGATGGAGCAGTTGCGGCTCCAGGCCGAACATGTCGGGGCGCAGCTCGTCAGCGACCATATTATCAAGGTGGAGCTGGGCCAAAGGCCGTTCCGGCTCACCGGCGATTCGAGCCAGATCTATACCGCCGAAGCCCTGATCGTCGCGACCGGCGCCAAGGCGCAATGGCTTGGCGAAAAGAGCGAGGAAAAATTCAAGGGTTTTGGCGTTTCGGCCTGCGCGACCTGCGACGGCTTCTTCTTCCGCGGCAAGAAGGTGGCGGTGATCGGCGGCGGCAATTCGGCGGTCGAGGAGGCGCTCTATCTCTCCCATATCGCGGAAAAGGTGACGCTGGTCCATCGCCGCGATTCTTTGCGCTCGGAGCGAATCCTGCAGGAGCGCCTGTTCGCGCGGCCCAATATCGAGATGCGCTGGGACAGCGTGGTCGATGAAATTCTCGGCCGCGAGAATCCGCTTTCGGTGGAGGCGCTGCGAATCAAAAACGTCAAGACCGGCGCGCTGGAGACGATTCCGCTCGACGGCGTCTTCGTCGCCATCGGCCACAAGCCGGCGACCGAGCTGTTCGCGGGCCAGATCGAGCTGAAAGGCAACGGCTATATCAAGACCGCGCCCGATTCGACCGCGACCAATATCGAGGGCGTGTTCGCGGCGGGCGACGTCGCCGACGACAAATATCGCCAGGCGGTGACCGCGGCGGGACTCGGCTGCATGGCGGCGCTGGAGGCCGAACGCTGGCTGGCGTCGCAAAAAGGCGGCTGACCCTTCGAAAGTTCGAATTCCTTTAGCTCTTTGTTCAGGGCCGGGCGGCATAATCCCGGACCGAGAATCCTGCGCCCTCTCCTCCGTCGAGACCGGCGCGGGCGAAGAACTTGAGGGATTCCAAATGAGGCGGGGTCTGATCGTCGACGATTCGGCGGTGATCCGCATGGTGGCGGGTCGCATTCTAGGGCTTTTGCATTTCCAGAGCGAAGAGGTCGACAACCGCGCCAAGGCGCTGGCGATCTGCGAAAGGCTGATGCCGGACGTGATTCTGCTCGATGGCGGCAGGCCGGGCGCCGAAACGCTGGACTTCATGCGCACCATCCGCCGCATGCCCGGCGGCGAGGCGACGAAGATCATCTTTTGCGCTACCGAAAACGATCCGATGGCGATCGGCCGGGCGCTGCGCGCCGGCGCCGACGACATTTTGTTCAAGCCTTTCGATCGCCGCACGATGCAGGAAAAATTCGAGGACGTCGGCCTGCTGGCCTGATCCCGCCCGGCGCCTGCGAAAAAATCCGCCATCCCCGCGTCCTTGCGGAAAACCGGAATCGCATTTGCGGGAACTGCTCCCAAAGACCTGTTGCCCGAACGTCCAGCCTTGGCTGAAATGGCGGCAAAAGGGAGATTGGCATGAGCAAGGCGATGATCGTGCAAGCCGGTGGCGGCTTCGACAAGGTGATCCGGGGTGAGCGCGAGGCGCCTCCGCCCCAGGCCGGCGAGATTACCGTGCGCCTGCACGCCTGCTCCCTGAATTATCACGATTACGCCGTGGTGAGCGGCATGTGGGGGCCAAAGGAGCCGCGCATCCCGATGGCCGACGGCGCCGGCGTCGTTACGGCGGTCGGACCGGGGGTGAGCGAATTCGCGATCGGAGACGCTGTCGTCAGCGCCTTCTTTCCATCCTGGGAAGATGGCGAGCCGGAGGTCGAGGGTTTCGCGACCGTGCCGGGCGACGGCGTGGACGGCTACGCCCGCGAACTGGTGACAACGACGGCCGCCGCCTTCACGCCTGCGCCAGAAAAATATTCCCATGCCGAAGCCGCGACTTTGACCACCGCCGGCCTGACCGCCTGGCGGGCGTTGCATGACGACGGCCGCCTCAAGGCGGGCGAAACGGTTCTGGTCCAGGGCACCGGCGGCGTCTCCATCTTCGCGCTGCAATTCGCCAAAATGGCGGGGGCGACGGTGATCGCGACGTCGTCCAGCGCGGCAAAGCTGACGAAACTCGAAGCCCTCGGCGCCGACCATCTCATCAATTACAAGGAAAATCCGAATTGGGGGCAGATCGCGCGCGATTTCACCGGCGGTCGCGGGGTCGATCATGTCGTCGACATCGGCGGACCCGGCACGCTGGAGCAATCCATGATCGCGGCGCGCGTCGGCGGCCATATTGCGCTGATCGGCATTCTAACCGGGCTGACGGGCGAATTGCCCGTGGTCATGGCGCTCATCAAGCAGATCCAGCTCAAGGCGGTGCTCGTCGGCAACCGCCGCCAGCAGAGGGATATGATTCGCGCGATCGACGCCAATGGCATGAGGCCCGTGATCGACAAGAGTTTTGGTCTGGAGGAAATCGTCGAGGCTTTCAAATATCAGGAAAGCAACCGGCATTTCGGCAAGATCTGCCTGGAATTCTGAATTCCTTTGTTACCGCGGCGTTTTTGCGAAAAATCGGCCTCCGCCTTTTTGCACGCCGCTATGGCGCGCCGACGAAAAACCCCGCCTCGTCGGCGGGGTTTCCAGTCCAGCGGGATCGTCACCCTGGCGGGGGCGGGGTTGTTTGAATCCCACAGCCATCATGCGGAAAGCGGATCGCCTTGGCCAGATAAACGATTATCCAAGGTGAAGAATTTCTCGCCAAATTCAGTGGCGCATTTCTTCTGACGCTCCCTTGGCGTCCAATCAGGCGGTGATTCGTTCGTCCGCGTCGGACGGCTCTCTCAATACGTAGCCGCGACCCCAGACGGTTTCAATATAATTGCGGCCTTCGCTGGCGTTGGCGAGCTTTTTGCGGAGCTTGCAGATGAAGACGTCGATGATCTTCAGCTCCGGCTCGTCCATCCCGCCATAGAGATGGTTGAGGAACATTTCCTTGGTCAACGTCGTGCCCTTGCGCAGCGAGAGCAGCTCGAGCATCTGATATTCCTTGCCGGTCAGATGCACGCGGGCGCCAGCCACTTCGACGGTCTTCTGGTCGAGATTGACGATGAGGTCGCCGGTGGCGATCACCGATTGCGCATGGCCCTTCGAGCGGCGGACGATGGCGTGGATGCGGGCGACCAGTTCGTCCTTGTGGAAGGGCTTGGTGAGATAGTCGTCAGCGCCGAAGCCGAGGCCCTTCACCTTGTCCTCGATGCCGGCGAGACCGGAGAGAATCAGGATCGGCGTCTTGACCTTGGCGACGCGGAGATGGCGCAGGACTTCATAACCAGACATGTCCGGCAGGTTCAGGTCGAGCAGGATGATGTCGTAGTCGTAAAGCTTGCCTAGGTCGATGCCCTCTTCCCCGAGATCGGTCGTATAGACATTGAAGTTCTCGGACTTGAGCATCAGTTCGATGCTTTGCGCGGTGGCGCTGTCGTCTTCGATCAATAATACGCGCATGTGAAGTCCTCACCCGCCCCAAGGAATTGCGACGCGGGCCGAAATCGCAGCCGGGCCAGCGGCTGGTCGACGGCCCTAGACGAGCGCCCACGCAAATCATTTCCGAAAACCCTTAACGCCGAATGGTTAACAAAGTCTGATTCCCTCTGGCAAGGGGACATCGGCGCGAATTTCGTCAGATTGCGCAAGCTCCTCGACCGCAAGCAAAAAATCCGGTGGAAAGGCGTTCCGACAGCCCCTTGCGCCGGCGGGCCCGCCTTTCCGCTCCCCCCTCCGCCATGATCGGCGCATGGGCGGGAACTTAACAAGGATTGTTAAGCACGGGGGTTAACGAAGCCTTATCGCGACCACCGCAAATACCTCTAATCGCAAGAAATTTGGCGAAACCGCGGTTTTGCGCGGCGCGGGTAAGGAAACGGCAACCTCCATAAGGCAATCTTGCGCTCGTCTCGCGGAAATTTTGTCTGGTGGTTGAAGGAATCTTTCAGCCTGCGTTTTTGGAGTTAAATGTGATGAAGTCGCGAGATACGCTCGTCCGTCTCAAGCGTTTCCAGGTGGAAGAGAAACGCCGCCGCCTGTCGCAGATCGAAATGATGATCGCCGAATTCAATCGCATGGCCGCCGAACTCGATCGCGAGATCGCCACGGAGGAACAGAAATCGGGGGTCAAGGACGTCGCCCATTACGCCTATTCGACCTATGCCAAAGCGGCGCGCGCGCGGCGTGACAATCTGCTCCATTCGGCCGACGAGCTGAAAGGCCAGCTCGACGAGGCCAAGGCGCTCTATGACCAGGCCTGCGAGGAGCTGGCCAAGGCGCAGGCGCTCGAAGGCCGGGACAAGGTTCCAACGGCTGGCGAGATCGCGCGCGACATGCCGGGCTTCGGGGCCCTGCGCGGCGCGCGGGCCTGACGCCGCCTTCCGGGACGCATCCGCCAATCCGGGCTTGCGCTCGACCGCCGCCTGTTGCAAAGGAAGCACAGGCGGGCGCCCGCGGGGGCCGCCTGCGTTCGAGCATTGCAGGGCCCGGATGGATTTCATCAAACGCAATCTCGACTATATCTGGCCTGCGCTTGGTTTTGCCGCCGTCCTCGTTTCCTTCTGGCTGCTGTTCCAGGAATTTCGCGGCCAATCGCTCGGACCCCAGCTGATCGCCGCCTTCGAGGCGATTCCGATGCACCGCTATGCGCTCGCCTTCGGCGCGACCGTCGTGGCCTATGTCGCTTTGGCCTATTACGACTGGATCGCGCTGCTGCACCTGAACGTGCGCCATATCTCCTGGCGCTTCATCGCCGCCTGCTCCTTCACCACTTACGCCCTGTCGCACAATATCGGCGCTTCCGTGGTTTCAGGCGCCATGGTGCGGTATCGCGGCTATGCGACCAAGGGGCTCAAAGCCGCGCAGGTCGCGGTGCTCGTCGCCGTGTGCTCGCTGACCTTCCTGCTCGGCGAATTGCTGGTCGGCGGAATCGCCCTGCTGATGCGGCCTCGGGCGCTCGCCCAGCTCGACGACCTGCTGCCCGCCTTCCTCACCCATCCCGCGACCGCCCGGGTGATCGGCCTCGCCTGTCTCGGCGTCGTCGCCCTTTATATCGCTGGATCGCTGGTCAAAATGCCGTCGCTGACCCTTTCCGGCGTCCGCATCGCCTATCCGAAATGGGGAATCGTCGTCCGCCAGCTCATCGCCGCGCCGGCCGAGATCCTTGGCGCCGCCGGCATCATTTATTACGCCCTGCCGGCCGCGGGCAATCCGGGCTTCCTCGTCGTCGTCGCGGTGTTCATCTTCTCCTTTTCCGCCGCTTTGGCCTCCAACGCGCCGGGAGGGCTGGGCGTTTTCGAAATTGTCTTCCTCAAGAGCATGCCGGGCTCGCCCCAGGACGGCGTGCTGGCCGCCCTCCTCCTGTTCCGCCTTTTGTACCTGCTCATCCCGCTCGGGATCGCGATTTTCGTGGTTTTGAATTTCGAGCGCCGCCGGCTCGCCGAGGCGATCGAGCATCATCACCACATGGCGGAGGGAAAGGCGCAGCCGGCCGGGGAAAAAGAGCGGGAGAAGCTCGGCCAGGCGCCGAAATAGCAAACGCCGGCCTCACGGGCCGGCGTTTCGGAAATCCTGAGTGCGCTTGCCCCGTCACATGCGATATTGCTGCAGGCGGGTCGTGCGCAGACCGGCGAGGCCGTGCTGGTCGATCGACATCTGCCAGGAGAGGAACTCATCCACCGTCAGGGTATAGCGGCTGCAAGCTTCCTCCAGCGATAGCAGGCCGCCGCGAACGGCGGCGACGACTTCCGCCTTGCGGCGGATGACCCACCTTTTGGTCGAGGGCGGCGGCAGGTCGGCGATTGTCAATGGACTGCCATCGGGTCCGATGACATATTTGACCCTCGGACGGTGGGGCTCGGTCATGATCAATACTCACGTTACGCGGAGAACCCTGACTGAAGCCTGACGTCCCGAATTGAGCATCAGGGCCTGATCCGGAGCGTTGGGCTCTACGTCACGACCCTAGCGCGTCCTATTTAAGAAACGCCTAAGCGAAATGGCCGCAAATGAGCTATAAATCATTGTTTGTAGGCCTATTTCTTGCCAAATCCTTAGCGCAGTGCTGAAAATGTCCTGCTTCGAAACAGGCGCTAGGCCAGCGTTAACCATGTTTTCTTCGCTGGCGCTGCGCCTTCCAACGTCCCATATTCGTTGAAAAGCGGCAAGCGACGGCCTATTGAAGAAAGTCCCGCGGCGCGAAAATCGGGAATGCCCCGGCGCTGGCCGCGCGCTTTCGTCCACGGGGGATCGTCCGGGGGAGTTTCGCGAGATTCTGGATTCATGAGCGCTGGTTCCACCCTTCTCAACAGCCTCGACCTGCCGGGAGCGCCGGAGAGATGCCGCGTGGTCGTCGCGATGTCGGGCGGCGTCGATTCGTCCGTCGTCGCCGCGCTGCTCAAGGAGCAGGGCTATGACGTGATCGGCGTCACCATGCAGCTTTACGATCACGGCGCGACGGAGCACCGGCCGGGCTCGTGCTGCGCGGGCCAGGACATTTTCGACGCCCGCCAGGCCGCCGCCCTGCTCGGGATCCCGCATTATGTGCTCGACTACGAGACGCGGTTCCGCGACAAAGTGATCGACGCCTTCGCGCAATCCTATGCCGAAGGCGAAACGCCGATCCCCTGCGTGACCTGCAATCAGGAACTCAAGTTCACCGACCTGTTCGACGTCGCGCGCGACCTTGGGGCCGACTGCCTCGCCACCGGCCATTACATCGCCTCCCGCGCGGAAGGCGCCGAACGCGCGCTCTATCGCGCCATGGACCCCGACCGCGACCAGAGCTATTTCCTGTTCGCCACGACCCGCGCACAGCTGCAGATGCTGCGTTTTCCGCTCGGCGAAATGACCAAGCCCGAAGTGAGGGAGCACGCCCGCCGCTTCGGCCTGCCCAATGCCGACAAGGCGGACAGCCAGGACATTTGCTTCGTTCCGACCGGGCGTTACAGCGACATCGTCGAACGTCTGGCGCCGCAGGCCGCTCAGCCGGGCGAGATCGTCCATATCGACGGCCGCGTGCTCGGCCGCCATTCGGGGGTCATGCATTTCACCATCGGCCAGCGTCGCGGCCTCGGCCTCGGCGCGGCGGGGGCCAGCGCCGGCGAGCCGCTTTACGTCGTGAAGATCGACGCCGCGAAGGCGCGCGTCACCGTCGGGCCGCGCTCCGCTTTGGCGACGCGGCGGGTGGTTCTGCGCGATGTCAACTGGATCGGCCCCGGCGAAATGGCCGACGCCGGGCGCGAGATCGCGGTGCGGGTGCGCTCGACCCGTCCGCCGGTCCCCGCGATCCTGGAAATGCGCGACGGCGAGATCGTCGTGGAGTTCGTCGACGACGAAAGCGGCGTCGCGCCCGGCCAGGCCTGCGTCTTCTATGACAGCGCCGAACCGCGCGCCCGCGTGCTCGGCGGCGGCTTCATCCGCAGCACCGAGGCGGCGACGCCCGCCGTCCCGTCGCCGCGCGCCGCCGCCGGATGACGGAAACGCGCCGCGAAATCGCGCAATTGGAAAATGCGCATGTGGAGGAGGCCTACGCCCGCTGGGCGCCGGTCTATGATCTGGCGTTTGCGGCGGTCATGGCGCCGGGGCGGCGCGCGGCTGTCGCCGCCGCGCAATGTCGGGGCGGGCTGATCCTCGATGTCGGCGTCGGCACGGGGCTCGAACTGCCGATGTTCGACGCCAAGGTTTCCGTGGTCGGCGTCGATCTCTCCGAACCGATGCTGCGCCGGGCCCAGACCCGCGCCGCGCGCGAAAAACTGCTTCAGGTCGCCGGGCTTTGCGTGATGGACGCCACAAGGCTCGCCTTTCCTTCGGGCGCGTTTGATTCGGTGGTTGCGCCCTATGTGCTGACCGTGGTTCCCGATCCTGCCGCGACGCTCGACGAATTGGCGCGGGTGGTGAAGCCCGGCGGCGAGATCGTGCTGGTCAATCATGTCGGCGCCGAATCGGGGCCGCTCGCCTGGATCGAATCCTGGCTCGGCCAGAAATCCGCCTCGCTCGGCTGGCGGCCGGAATTTCCGTGGGCGATCCTGGGCGACTGGATCGCCTCCCGCCCCGACTTGCGCCTCGTCGAAAGGCGAAAGATCCCGCCGCTCGGCCTGTTCACTCTCGCACGGATCGAGCGGATTAAATAATGCCGGTTCCTTGACAATGGCGGCGCGGGCGGACTATTAACCGCCCACTTGAGGCGCGGCCCGGTCGCGCATCGGGGCGGAGTAGCTCAGCCGGCTAGAGCAGAGGAATCATAATCCTTGTGTCGGGGGTTCGAGTCCCTCCTCCGCTACCAAAAAACCCCCAACCGACGCGCCGGCGATGTTGGCGGGGGCGCCGAGGCCCTTTAGGTCCAGAAGGGCGGCTAATTTCCGATGATCTCGATCTTCGGCTCCACGCCCGCCGGCGCAGGATGGACGATCACTTTCGCGACGAGCTCGCGGAAGGCCTGGTTCGCCAACGGCCGATCGTTCGATAGCGCCACGGAGAGCGCGTCGAGCGCCTCGCGGAACCGCCGCACGGCTTGGGGATGGAGCGCGACGACAACCTTCTGTTCGTCGGCCGTCGCCAATCGCGCTTCGACCTCCCGGCGTTCTTGCTCGAGCGCCTCCATTTTTCCCCGCATGTCTGCGAAGGCCGCGCCGCCTTCCGCAAGCATGTCGACGATTCGCGTCATCTGGGCGCGGATATTGCCGAGGCGAGTCTCGTCTTTCGCCCTGGCCCGGACGTTGGCGCCGGCCAGGCGTTGGCGCTCGTCGTGATAGGTGCGGACAAACTCCGCAATCAGCTCAGGCTGGTCGAGCTCGGCCCGGAGGGAATCGAGGACGCCCGCTTCGATGCGGTCAAGGTAATAGCGACGCTTGTTGTCGCAGCAGCCCGACTCAGCGACGCGGCTGCAGCGGATGCGGGGCCGGCCGGACGAGTTGTCGTGCTTGACCATGCCGGCGCCGCAGGAGCTGCACTGTAGCAGCCCGGAGAGCACTGAGCGGGTATAGCGGCGCGGGCCCCTTGGCTCCTTCGCTTGCCCGCCGCTTTTTCGTGCGTGCGCCGCCTCGAGCAAGTCGGCATCGACGATCGATCGCCAGCTCGGGCGCGGCGCAGCGCTGCCATTCGCTTCGCGGATTGGGGCGCGAAATGCGTTTCCCGGTCGACGGATCCTTGATCATCCGGACCTTGTTCCAGACGATCTCGCCGCCATAGATGGAGTTTTGGATGATGCCGGTCCCGCGCTCGGCGTTGCCATTAATCGTCGAAGCGTTCCAGGAATCGCCCCGCGGCGGCGCGATGCGGTCCCGATTGAGGCCGGCGGCGATATCCCGAGGCGAAATGCCGCCGGCATATTCCGCGAAGATGCGGCGCACGGTTTCCGCTTCGGCCTCGACGATGCGCAACTTGCCAGGCTCGCCAGGCGTCGGCATGTAGCCATAGGCGCGGCCGCCGGCATAGCGTCCCTCGCGGACGACGCCCGCCATGCCGCGCCGCACCTTTTTCGCGCCGTCCTCGCGAAAGAGCTGGCCGACCAGGCCGCGAAGGCCAATCGTCACCGTATCCGCAACGCCGTCATGAACGGCGCGCAGCTCGATATTCCGGAATTGGAAATCGCGGAAAATGAGCGCGAGATCCGCCATGTCGCGCGACAGTCGGTCGAGGGCCTCGACGATCAGGACGTCGAAGACGCCGGCCTTGGAATCCTTGTTGAGCTTTTGCAGTCCGTCGCGGCCGAAGATCGACGCGCCGGATTTCGCACGGTCGGAATAGGTGGCGACGACGGACAGGTTTTCGCGATGGGCGACGGACGTGCAAAGCCCGACTTGATCTTCGATCGAGCGATCTGATTGGAAGTCGGTCGAAAACCGCGCATAAATGGCCGCGCGCCTAGCGCCTGGCGGGGGATTTCTCATCTTCGACCTGTTGGTCATTGGATATATGCCGCCGCTTTCGATCAGCCGCATCATCCGCGCGCGCCGCCTCGATTGCAAGCGCGCGGACCATGGCCAGTAAAGCCGGGTCCGGCTCGCAACCCGAGTTATTATGGTGTGCGCGGGTTCGCATCAGGTCAGGCCGCGCCCTCGGATGAAATTGCGAACAACATTTCGCCGTCTCCAAACCGCTGGAAATTCGGTCGAGCGATTGTTCAGCAGGGTTTCGGCTCGGGCCGTTCGCAAATTCGCCCCCGGGTTAACGGGAGAAAGTTAGAAGAACGAATGCGTGACGGGAATGAGAGACGGCGCGAGGCTTCGCCGTCGCGGCTCTCATCTTTCAGGCAGTGCTATATTTGGCGGCTTTTTCAGGATGGGGCGGCTCCCCCGCGCGAGAATTTCAGCTTCGCCTGGCGAAGATCGTTCTCGGCCGGAGCCAGCGGTCTACCTGCTTCCGTGTCGCAGACGTTATGTCGAGGTCGTCGAAGATCGACTCCGAAGCTTTCGTTCCGTCCGCATGGGCGGCCGGGAAATCAACGCCGAAATGTCTTGCCTCGCTTTCGCTGAGGGTTTTCACAAAACGGCGGACCGCGGGGCCTTGCCAGTTGTTCAGGGCGGATTTGATGTTCATTCCGGCGGCAATTGTTTGGGAAAGCGGCAACTGTTCGTCGTTCGCGACGCGCCGCCATTCCGCAAGGGCCTCGTCGCGCCAGATTTCACGGCGGCGGAGCTCGAGCGGCGTCAATGCCCGCGGGTGTAGATTCCTGACGAAGGCGCCCCCCAATTCCTGGATGATGGCGCCCCCCGTGACGGAATGATCCCGCCCCCCCATTCCGAGATGATGGCGCCCCCCAATTACGAGATGATCCCGCCCGGGTGATTTCGTGAAGGACGGGGGCCGCCGCTGGCATGTTCAAGTCGCTCTTTTGGCGATCCAAGGGAGCAATCGATGCCAGCGGAGCGAATTTCCATGCGCCAGGCGCGCGCAATCATTCGACTGAAATTTTCTTCTTTCTCGGCGCACGAAATCGCCCGGCGGCTCGGCATGGCGCGTTCGACGGTGCGCGAGATGCTGCAAAGAGCCGAAAGCGCGGGGCTTTCCTGGACGCAGGCGGAAGGCATGAGCGACATCGCATTGGAAGGCGCTCTCTACGCCAATCGCCGCAGCAGGCGGGGGCATCGGCGTGTCGCCGAGCCGGATTGGGTGATCGTCCATCGCGAGTTGAAACGCAAGCACGTCACCCTGACGATTCTTTGGGACGAATATATCGCCGTCAATCCGGGCGGCTACAGCTACTCGCGGTTTTGCGACCTCTACCGGGGCTTTGCGAAGACGCTATCGGTGACAATGCGGCAGACCTATGCCGCCGGCGAGCGGCTGTTTGTCGATTACGCCGGCGACACCGTGCCCGTCGTGATCGATCGTCTGACCGGAGAAGTTCGCGAGGCTCAGGTCTTTGTCGCCGTTCTCGGCGCGTCGAGCTTCACGTTCGCCTGCGCCGGCTGGACGCAGGCGCTGCCGGATTGGATCGACGCCCATGTCCGCGCTTTCTCGGCGATTGGCGGCGCCCCCGAACTCCTCGTTCCGGACAACACGAAGACGGCGGTCATCAAGGCCTGCTTCTACGATCCCGACGTCAACCGAACCTACACTGAGATGGCGACCCACTACTCAACCGCCATTCTGCCGACGCGGCCCTACAAGCCGCGCGACAAGGCCAAGGTCGAGCGGGCGGTGCTGATCGTCGAGCGCTGGCTCCTGGGGCGGCTGCGGCGGCGCACCTTTTACAGCCTGGCCGAACTGAACGCCGCCATCGTCGAAATGATGAGGCAACTCAATGACGAACGGGCGATCCGGCGCCTTGGCGTCACCCGACGGCAATTGCTGGAGGACGTCGATCGACCGGCGCTCAAGTCCTTGCCGGTCGAACCTTACGAGTTCGCGCAATGGAAAACCTGCCGCGTCGGCGTCGACTACCATGTCGAAGTCTCCAGCCATTATTACTCGGTTCCCCACCGCTTCGCCCGCGCCGAGGTCGAAGCCCGGATCACCGTCAGGACGGTGGAGATATTCCTCCGGGGCGAGCGGATCGCCGCCCATCTTCGCATGAGCGGCAATCACGGCCACACCACCGTGGCCGACCACATGCCTTCCAGCCATCGCCGCTACAAGAACTGGACGATCGACAAAATCCGCGCCGACGCCAAGCGGATCGGGCCGACGACGGCGGCCTTGTGCGAGCAGATCATCGAGCGTCGCCCCCATCCCGAACAGGGCTTCCGCGCCTGCCTGGGCATCGTTCGCCTGGCGAACTCCTATGGAGACGAGCGCGTCGAGGCGGCGGCCGAGCGCGCCATCGCCATCGGAGCGCGCACCTATTCCTCCGTCAAATCCATCCTCGACAAGAAGCTTGATCGTCGGCCCGCCGAAAAGCGCGCCGCGGAGGCGCCGACGATCCTGCACGCCAACATCCGCGGCCCGCGCTACTACAATTAGGAGAGAAGCTTTTGCTCAAACATCCAACCCTCGACCAACTCCACACCCTCGGCCTGCACGGCATGGCCAAGGCCTTCGTCGAAGTCGCGGCGTCCGATGAGGCCGGCGGCCTCAGTCATCCGGAATGGCTGGGCCTTTTGCTCGATCGCGAGGCCTCCCTGCGCCAGGACAAGCGACTGGCCGCACGGCTGCGCGTCGCGAAATTGCGCCAGCAGGCCTGCGTTGAAGACATTGATTATCGCAGCCCGCGCGGCCTCGACCGCGCCATGATGCAAAAACTCATCAACGGCGGCTGGATCGACGCCCACGACAATCTGGCCCTGATCGGTCCGACCGGGGTCGGCAAAAGTTGGCTCGCCTCGGCGCTTGGCCATAAGGCTTGCCGGGATAATAAGTCCGTCATTTATCAGCGGGTCCCCCGGCTGTTCGAGGAACTCGCCCTGGCGCGCGGCGACGGTCGCCATGCACGCCTGCTGCGCTCGCTCGGGCGCGCCGATCTCCTGGTGCTGGACGACTGGGGGCTTGAACCGCTCGACGCCGCGGCGCGCCATGACCTTCTGGAAATCCTCGAAGAGCGCTATGGCCGCAAATCCACCCTCGTCACTTCGCAGCTTCCCGTCGATCGCTGGCATGAAATCATCGGGGATCCGACTTATGCCGACGCCATCCTCGACCGACTGGTCCACAACGCCCACCGCATCGAACTGACCGGAGAAAGCATGCGGCGCGCTCGCGCCAAGAGCACGATCGCCTCTTGACCAGGCGCCGTCTCAGGCGCCAAGAAATTGTCAGCCAGCAAACCCCACGACCCGGGCGCCATCATCCCGTTACCGGGGGGGCGCCATCATCCAGGAATCGATGGGCGCCATTATCTCGTAATTGCCGGGCGCCTTCGTCGGAATCGACACGCGGGTCGGGCAGCCAGACCGCCGCCGCCGCTAGGCGATGTTTTTCCCGGGAAAAAAGCCGGACCTGTTCACCTGTCAGATCGGCACTGGATAGCTCTCCCGCGTCCATTAGCTTTTGCAGGCGCAGGAATTCGGGGTCCGGTTCTATCGGCTCGACAGTCGAAACCCGTCCGGAAAGCAAGGCGATGTCGAATGGGGCATCCAGGTTTTCGGGAAGGATCTGCGACGGGTCGATCATTGTAAGTCGATAACCGGGCCACTCGTCGTCGAGCGGCGCAGTTTGCTCAATCGTCAAGTCCGCGGCCGTGATTTCCCCGGCATCGATTTTCATTTGCAGCTCCGGGTATTCGGGACGCGCACGCAATGGCTCAATCGTTGAAAGCATACCGAAGAGCTCATTTTTTGCTGACAGGGCCGCCATTTCAATCGAGCTCAGACCTTTTGCTAAAAGCCGGTATTTTGGCAAAAGGCCAAGGGTCGAACGGTTCCAACAGAAGAGGTGTGATCGTTCCTGGATGTTTTCGAAAAAATTGATGGCCTCTTTGCAGATCGAGTTCCAGTGACCTTGCCCCCAACTTTTATCCAGTTTTGAGTTCGCTCTGGCGGTCGGATTTGCCCTGATAGGCGGGTTGAGCGGCGTGAGCTGGCGCGGAGCTGGCGGGATTGCGCAGCGCCGGCTCACGCCGCGGGAAGGTGTGGGCGAATTCGGCTGGCGTTTGCCAGCCGAGACCGGAATGGGGCCTGTTGACGTTGTAGTCGGCGCGCCAGCTTGCCAGCATGACGCGAGCGTGGGCCAACGACGAGAAGAGCGTCTCGTTCAAGAACTCGTCGCGCAGCCGGCCATTGAAGCTTTCGATGAAGGCGTTCTGGATCGGCTTGCCCGGCGCGATGTAATGCCAATCGACGCGCGTCTCGTCAGCCCAGCACAAGATGGCATTGCTGGTGAACTCGCTGCCATTGTCGCTGACCACCATCTTTGGCCGACCACGCTCAGCGATAATGCGGTCCAGTTCGCGGGCGACGCGCTGGCCGGACAGCGAGGTGTCCGCCACCAGGCCAAGGCATTCGCGGGTGCAATCGTCGACCACGGTCAGGACTCGGAAACGCCGACAGTCGGTCAATTGGTCCGACACAAAATCCAGCGACCAGCGCTGATTGGGCGCGAGCGGGATCAACATCGGCGCCCGAGTCCCGATCGCCCGCTTTCGGCCGCCGCGCCGCCGAACGCTCAGCCTTTCCTCGCGGTAGAGCCGGAACAGTCGCTTGTGATTGATGACATAGCCCTCCCGGCGCAGGAGGACATGCAGACGCCGATAGCCGAAGCGCCGTCGCTCATGGGCGATCGCCTTCATCCGCTCGCGCAACGCCAGATTATCCAGTCGGATCGCGTCGTAGCGAACCGTCATCCGGCAGCAGCCTATGGTCTTGCACGCCCGCCGCTCGCTCATTTCGAAGGCTGTTCGAAGATGCGCGACCGCCTCTCGCTTTGCAGCGGGCGTCACCATTTTTTTCCGAGCAGATCCTTCAACGCGGCGTTGTCGAGCATGGCGTCGGCCAGGAGGCGTTTGAGGCGGGTGTTTTCGTCTTCCAGCGACTTCAGCCGCTTGGCCTCCGAGACGTCCATGCCGCCGTATTTGGCCTTCCACTTGTAAATGCTGGCATCGCTGACGCCGTGTTTGCGGCACAGTTCGGCCACAGCGATCCCGGCCTCGTGTTCCTTCAGGATCGCGATGATCTGTTCTTCGCTGAAACGGGTGCGCTTCATTCCCTGGTCCTCAAGCTTGGGCCAGAGCTAACTTCAAACCGGATAAGCCTCAGGGGGCAACGTCAGCTCAAGTCCGATAGAATCCTCCACCCCGCCATCTAGGCTCAACCGCCTATCCCTGCGGCCTTCGGCGGAGGGAGACCCTTCGGGCCGAGGTGCGCGGCGGAACTGGCGGCGATTCTGCGACTTTCGGGGCCCGAAAACGCAAAAGCTCCGGCTGGAGGGCCGGAGCTTTTGGTTGAGCAAATCAAGATGGTTGCGGGGGCAGTAAACCACCGAAATTTGACGATTGGCTGCAAGTTGTAAGATGGCCAAAGGTGTCAGCGGGGGCTTGTGCGACCTTGACTCACCGCGGCTTACATATCCTTCGAATTTTCTCCGGGAGCCTCCGAACCGGGGCGAGTGACGGCGGGCGGCGCCGCGCGTTCAGAACAGGAACGCGCTTCCGCGCGGCCGCGCTCGCCTGCGACGCCGTCGGCTAAATATTTTGCGAGCATAAGCCGCGCCTCTGCGTGGCCAGCTTCCGCCGCGGCGTGAAACCAGCGCTCGGCGACGGCGCGGTTCGTGGGCAAGCCGTGGCCGCCGCCATGGACGGCTCCCAGCGCGAACATCGCGCCGCCGTGGCCTTTGGCCGCCGCCTTCTCGAACAAGGCGACAGCGCCGTGAATGTCGCGAGGGCCACCGCGGCCGTTCAGCATCATTTCCGCGAGGGAAACTTGCGCGTCCATTATTCCCGCATCGGCGGCCATGTGGAACCAGGACCGAGCGCCTCGCGGATCCGCCGGCGCGACGACGCCTTCGGCCAACATCTGGGCATAGGCGTGCTGGGCTTCCGGCAAGGCTTCCGCCGCCCATCGCATCCACTGCATCGCGAGCGCCTCATCGCGCGCGACGCCAAAGCCCTTGACCAGGCAAAGCCCGAGATTGAATGCGGCGACAGGGTCGCCCGCCGTCGCTGCCTGTCCGAACCAGCCGATGATTCTGCTCGGGTCGTCGGCGTTTCCACCGCCCTTCAGAATGAGATTTGCGAGATCGACTTGCGACGAGCAGTCCCCGGCGTCCGCCGAGATCCTCAACCAATTCGTGGCTTCGCTCTCGTCGCGGGCGACCCCAGCGCCGGTCAGATAAAGCGTTCCAAGCGCTTTGGCGGCGGCTCGGTGGCCGGATTCCGCCGCTTTTCGATACCAAATCGCCGCCTCGGCATAATCGCCCGACGACGCGCCATTGCGGCTGTAGAGATCGCCGAGTGCGGCCGCCGCTTCGGAATCGCCCGCCAGTGCAGCGCGGCGCAACCAGGATTCGCCAGTTATCGGATCCTTCCTGACGTGGCGTCCCTCGATGAGCGCCCGTCCCCACTGAACCTGAGCGGCAGGTACGCCGCCTTCGGCGGCGCGCCGATACAGTTCAGTGGCGGCGTGTGAATCGCGCGTCACGCCGATTCCGTGTTCCGTGACTGAGCCCAGCAAATGGATCGCGGTCGGCAGACCAGCCTCGGCCGCCCGCCGAAGGTGCACAGCCGCCTCACGCTGCGTGGCCTCGTCGGACGCGCGCTGGAGCAGCGAGAGCGCATAACCAAGCGCGCCCTGCGGGCACCCGCCGCTCGCAGAGAGCCCGTACCAGCGATGCGCGTCCTCGAGGTCGCGCATTCCTTCCGGCCCATGGGTCCGGAGATAACCGACGAGCGCCTGGCCTTCGCCAGAACCAGTATCAGCTGCCATGCGCGCCCATTTCATGGCGGATTTGAAATCCGGCTCCCGCAATGCGACAGTTGCAAAAAGCCGGCTCGTCGCAGGAGCTTCCACGGCTTTATCCGCTTCTTCGCCGCCAGCCAGTCCATGCAGACAAAGGACTCCCAGAGTCACCTGAGCCTCGACGCTACCGCGCTCCGCCGCTTTTCGCAGCCAATCGACGCCCTCGGATTGACAGGCAGGAACTCCAAGACCCCGGAAATAGGCCAAGGCGATCCGATAGTCGGCGTCGTCAATTCCGGCCCGCGCCGCCACCGAAAGAAGAGGAAAGGCTTCGACAAAGCGGCGCTGCTCGGTGAGTTCGATGGCGCGCCGCAACGCCGCTTTGGGCGAAGCGAGGCCAATTAACCGATCAACGAACGCCATTATCCTTCCCTTTCTCTTCCCTCTCCCAGCTGCGCTGGCGGCCGGTGATCACGGTTCCCGCATCGCCTCATGGGCGACCGGCATCACCGCGCCAAGCAAATATTGGAGAACTGTTCGCTTACCGACTTTGATGTCCGCGGTTACCGGCATTCCGGAAATCAGATGGAATCCGGCGGGCACGCCGTGAAGAGACAGGCGCGTGAAATTGATCCTGGCGCGGTAAAATAGTTCAGGGCCGTTTCGCTCCGGCGCCCGGCCGCTGGGATTGCGCGCCTCTTCATGTATAGTGAAGCTGCTCGGGCTGACGATTTGCACCGCGCCCTCAGCCATTCCGTATTGGCTATAGGGAAAAGTGTCGAACTTGATCGCCACGGGGTCATTGACGTGGACGAAGCCGCTTTCGCCGCCGGGAATATCGGCCTCGACCTGAAGGACGGCGTCCGTGGGCACCAAGGTGATAAATTGCTGCCCCGATTGCAGTACAGAACCCACGGAGACTTTTGCGACAGACTGAACGATGGCGTTGCGTTCGGCGCGAAACTCCACCAGATTGCGGAGCAATTTCGCTTTTCTCAACTGTTCGCGGTCCGCGACCGCTTTGTCTTTCGCCTCCGATAATTGTTCGGCGATCTGCGCCTTCCACCCGCTGACGAAGGCCTCCTGTTCCGCCGCCAGGGCTTGCTTGCCGAGAGTGGCTTCAACCTCGGCGTGCTCCGCGCTGGCCAGGGAACGCGCCATTTCCGCCCGATTGTCCTCGGCGATCAGCGTATTGAGCTTGGTGCCCACTTGTTTTGCCTGGAGCGTGGCGCGCATCTGTTCGACGGCTTGAGCGACCCGAAGCCGCTCCTGGAATCCCCCAATGTCGGATTTAGCGCGTGCGATCTGGGCGTCGAGTTCGCCCAATCGGTGCGCGAAGTTCTCCGTCTTTGCGTCGAACTCCGCCTTTCGTTGCCTGTAAATCGACGCTTCCAGGGCCCAGTCCGCCTTGGCGCCCGAATATGTGAATGGCGTGCCGTCACCTTCGGCGGTCAAACGTGCCACCTTCGCCTCGAGCGCCGACGCCTGGGCTTTGAGCGAAGCGAAATCGGCCGCGGCGAATGTCGGATCGAGCTTCGCTAGGAGCTGTCCAGCGCGCACCTCCTCGCCTTCATGCACGTCGATCGAGCGTACGATGGAGGTCTGCAATGGCTGCACCAGGATCGTCGGCGATTGAGAAACAACCGTTCCTTTCGCCGTCACCACCCGATCGACGGGCATCACGCCAGTGACAAGAATCAAGGTGAGCACCATGCCGGCGATCACCCAAATGACTCCTTGGGCCGATCGCGGGACAGGAGCGTTGACGATGGCTGTCGAGGGCTTCTGAAATTCGAGAAGGACCGGCAGAGTGGGATCCCTCCGATTTCGCCGTTCCTCAAACGGGACAATTTTTGCGGAGGATTTTTTCATCGCGTAATCGCCATGTCGAGGCCGCCTGCGGTCATCAGACACGAAATCCGCCGTGTCCGCGACACTTGGTGTTTGGACCTAATCTCTCCGGCATGCGCCCGGCTAGACGCTCGGCGCCAATCGAGGCCTGATCGCTTCATGATGCTGATCTTTACTATCGAGATGACGGTTCTGCTGCCGCCAGAGTTGCTGATAGATCGAACAGCGCTCCAGCAATGCGGCGTGCGGCGCGATGTCCTTGACCTGTCCGCCGTCGAGAACCAGGATAAGGTCGCAATCCACTAGCGACGATAGCCTGTGCGAAACGATGACCATCGTTCGCCCGCGCGCGATACGCTGCAAATTGGCAGTGACGACGGCTTCGCTTTCAGGGTCGAGAGCGCTTGTCGCCTCATCGAGGATGAGAATGCGCGGGTCGTGAATGATCGCACGCGCGATAGCTAACCTCTGCCGCTGTCCTCCCGAAAGATTGGGAGAGCCTTCCTCGATGTAGGTGTCGTAGCCATTGGGCATACGCTCGATGAATTCTTCGGCGCCCGCTAGGCGCGCCGCGCGCACGGCGTCAACCAAAGTCAAGCCCGGGCGGCCCGCGATGATGTTGTCGCGAACCGAGCCGCGAAACAGGAAATTATCCTGCAAGACGACCCCGAGGTTTTGACGGAGATAGCGAAGGTCAATTTCGCGGGCGTCCGTTCCATCGATTTTCAGGAACCCAGTATAATCCCGATTGATCCCCTGCAAGAGGCGGGTGATGGTCGATTTTCCCGAACCGCTTCGCCCGACAACGCCGACCATGGCACCCGCCGGAATGGAAAAATTGATGCGATCGAGCGCCGGCGTCCTGGTTCCAGAGTAGCTGAACGTGACGTCCTCAAAGCTGATGGCGCCAGAAAATTTCGGGCGCAAGCCGACCGCCCCTGCGGTCGTCTCGAGCGGACGATTCAGGACCGATCCGGCCTCGCCAATGGCGGCGCCCACCTCTTCAAAATCTTCGACGAGGCGCGCGAGTCCAACGAGGGGTTGCGCTACCCGCCCGCTCAACATCATGAACGCGAAAAGGGAGCCGACCATATATCCCGACGTGTCGTGCAACGCCAGATAGGCGCCGAACATCATCGTGCCGAGCACCATGAAACGCTCGATTGGCGTGACCAAGGTTTGCGGCCAGTTCACCAGCCTCGCAAAATCGAGCCGCCCCTTGCCCGCCTCGGCGATCCGCTCGTCCCAATGCGCCTGGCGCTGCGGCTCAAGCGCGAGCGCCTTGATCGTCTTCATGCCGACGATCGTCTCGCCCAGGGCCGCGGACTTCAATGTCTCCGCGGTAGTCACGCGCTGATAGCGCGCCCGGAGCGGTTTCAAATAAGCGAAGATGACTAGCGAGATCGCGCCCGCGCACACGAGGACGATCGACGCCAGGATGGCGCTCAAATAGAACAGGAACGGCAGCAGCACGGCCAAGGTGACCAGATCGAGAAACGTCATCAGCAGCCGCCCGGTCAGGAACTCGCGCACGCGATAGACTTGGGCAATCTGGTACATGGTCTGGCCGGCCGGATGGCGCTCGAAATAATCGAGCGGCAACCGAAGGAGACGGCTAAAGACATGCAGGTTGAGTTTGGCGTCCAGCCTCGCCCCGATGACCGCGACGATCAATCGCCGCGCATGTCCCAGAAACGCTTCGTAAGCGATGAAAACCACCATCACCACCGAAAGCAGCTCCAGCGTCGAAACGCTATGGAATTGCAGGACGCGATTGACCGTGGTCATCACCAGGAGCGGCGGAAAGATCGTCAGGAGACTGATGGTGAGAGAGGCGAATGCGATATCGCGCAGCGGCTTGCGTTCTTGCAGAATGAGATCCGCAAGCCAGCTCAGATTGAACAATTTGTCGGTCGACGCCTGCCCGCGCAGGCCACGCAACAGGATCGCGTCGCCGTCCCAGGCTTGCGACAATCTCAATTCGTCGATCTCGACCGACGCGGCTCCGGCTGGCGCGTTGGGCTCTTTCAGCCGCACGGTCCTCTTGCCCGCGTCGACGCCGGTCAGCAGCGCGGCGTTCCCATCGGCCAGCAGCAGCACGACGGGACCGGAATCGCCGAATTTCATCAGATGGCGCCAGCCGATGCGAACCGCGCGGGACCACAGGCCGCCGTTCTCCGCCCAGGCGGAGAGCGCTCCCGGGGTCGGCGCCGATTCGTCGGTCCCGTCACGAAATTCAGCCACATCAAGTTCAACGCCGTGATATCGCGCGGCCTCGATCATCGCGCTCAAGCGCGGATGGCGCCGGGGTTCCTTGACGCCGGATCCAGCTTCGTCGCCCCCTTCAGCGCCGGCCTCGCTCGGCGAACTGCCGTGAATGACGATCAGTGCCGGCTCACTGGCCCCCTCTTCGGCCACTGTTTCCGCAACGCCGTCAAAAATGCCTTGCTCAAATCGCAGCGTTGCCTCGAATTCGATCTGACGCAGGGCGATTTCGAGCGCTTCGATCTCACGCTCCACACGTTTCGGCGTGAAGGACGCGTGATGTTCCCTCATCTGGTTCATCAGTGCGGCGCGCGCCCGCTGGTAAACGGCTCGCCGTCGTGCTTTCGTATTTGGTTCGAGAGAGGCGACGAAACGCGACACGACCGAATAATAGTCGACCTTATTTGGCGCGCGCGCCGTGCCCCCGCCTTTTTCGTTGGTGACGAACAGCCGCCGCGCTTGTTCGCCAACCCGCCTGGGCAAGGGTGAGAGGACCTCTTCGACTGCCTGGCTCCACATCGAACTGATATTCTGAATGAGCACGATTGCTTCCCCATGACTGTCGAAGGCGCATGACCGCCACTCTGGCGTCACCCGCCGTCAACCGGCGGATGAGCGGATTACCGGAGACGGAGCCATCAAGGCTCCGTCTCACAGAGGACGTCAGAGCTGTTTAGCCCTGAGGGACGTTGTGGTGGTGGCCACCCAACGAGTTATTCTGCCCGTTGCCGTTGTTGTCGAGGCTGCCGGAGACACCGAGGCCGGCTCCGGAAACGTGATCCGTCGTCTGCGGGGTCACCCCCGACGCCGGCGTTCCGGACGACTGCCCCAAGGCCCGGAGCACGCCGCTGAGCGCGTTGCTCAAAGCCGTCAGCTCGTTAACCAGGGTCTGCTCGATACTGACGAGGCTGGCGAGCAGGCTCTGCACGCCGGTCGCCGGGTCGGAATTGCCGCCTCCGCCGGTTGTGACCGACGAAGTCCCGCCGCCTTGCAGGAATTGCGTCTGGTCGAGGCCTCCCTGTGATCCCGACACCGATTGCCGGTTGACCGAGCTATACAGCGAGTCGTGATCACCGTTATTGCCCCCGTCATGGTGGTGATGGTGATGGTGATGGTGACGGTGATGGTGATGCTCGCTGTCGCCCGTCGCGCCTGTGGCTCCAGTTGCGCCGGTGTCGCCCGTCGCGCCGGTGGCTCCGGTTGCGCCGGTGTCGCCCGTCGCGCCCGTGGCTCCGGTGGCTCCGGTTGCGCCGGTGTCGCCCGTCGCGCCTGTGGCTCCGGTTGCGCCGGTGTCGCCCGTCGCGCCGGTGGCTCCGGTGGCTCCGGTGTCGCCCGTCGCGCCGGTGGCTCCAGTTGCGCCGGTGTCGCCCGTCGCTCCGGTCGCGCCCGTGGCTCCAGTTGCGCCGGTGTCGCCCGTCGCGCCGGTGGCTCCGGTTGCGCCGGTGTCGCCCGTCGCGCCGGTGGCTCCGGTGGCTCCGGTGTCGCCCGTCGCGCCTGTGGCTCCAGTGGCGCCGGTGTCGCCCGTCGCTCCGGTTGCGCCTGTGGCTCCAGTGGCGCCGGTGTCGCCCGTCGCTCCGGTCGCGCCGGTGGCTCCAGTTGCGCCGGTGTCGCCCGTCGCTCCGGTCGCGCCCGTGGCTCCAGTTGCGCCGGTGTCGCCCGTCGCTCCGGTCGCGCCCGTGGCTCCGGTTGCGCCGGTGTCGCCCGTCGCGCCGGTGGCTCCGGTGGCTCCGGTGTCGCCCGTCGCGCCGGTGGCTCCGGTGGCTCCGGTGTCGCCCGTCGCGCCTGTGGCTCCAGTGGCGCCGGTGTCGCCCGTCGCTCCGGTTGCGCCTGTGGCTCCAGTGGCGCCGGTGTCGCCCGTCGCGCCGGTGGCTCCGGTGGCTCCGGTGTCGCCCGTCGCGCCGGTGGCTCCAGTTGCGCCGGTGTCGCCCGTCGCTCCGGTCGCGCCCGTGGCTCCAGTTGCGCCGGTGTCGCCCGTCGCGCCGGTGGCTCCGGTTGCGCCGGTGGCTCCGGTTGCGCCGGTGTCGCCCGTCGCGCCGGTGGCTCCGGTGGCTCCGGTGTCGCCCGTCGCGCCTGTGGCTCCAGTGGCGCCGGTGTCGCCCGTCGCTCCGGTCGCGCCCGTGGCTCCAGTTGCGCCGGTGTCGCCCGTCGCGCCGGTGGCTCCGGTTGCGCCGGTGGCTCCGGTTGCGCCGGTGTCGCCCGTCGCGCCGGTGGCTCCGGTGGCTCCGGTGTCGCCCGTCGCGCCGGTGGCTCCGGTTGCGCCGGTGTCGCCCGTCGCGCCCGTGGCTCCGGTGGCTCCGGTTGCGCCGGTGTCGCCCGTCGCGCCTGTGGCTCCGGTTGCGCCGGTGTCGCCCGTCGCGCCGGTGGCTCCGGTGGCTCCGGTGTCGCCCGTCGCGCCGGTGGCTCCAGTTGCGCCGGTGTCGCCCGTCGCTCCGGTCGCGCCCGTGGCTCCAGTTGCGCCGGTGTCGCCCGTCGCGCCGGTGGCTCCGGTTGCGCCGGTGTCGCCCGTCGCGCCGGTGGCTCCGGTGGCTCCGGTGTCGCCCGTCGCGCCTGTGGCTCCAGTGGCGCCGGTGTCGCCCGTCGCTCCGGTTGCGCCTGTGGCTCCAGTGGCGCCGGTGTCGCCCGTCGCTCCGGTCGCGCCGGTGGCTCCAGTTGCGCCGGTGTCGCCCGTCGCTCCGGTCGCGCCGGTGGCTCCAGTTGCGCCGGTGTCGCCCGTCGCTCCGGTCGCGCCCGTGGCTCCGGTTGCGCCGGTGTCGCCCGTCGCGCCGGTGGCTCCGGTGGCTCCGGTGTCGCCCGTCGCGCCGGTGGCTCCGGTGGCTCCGGTGTCGCCCGTCGCGCCTGTGGCTCCAGTGGCGCCGGTGTCGCCCGTCGCTCCGGTTGCGCCTGTGGCTCCAGTGGCGCCGGTGTCGCCCGTCGCTCCGGTTGCGCCTGTGGCTCCAGTGGCGCCGGTGTCGCCCGTCGCGCCGGTGGCTCCGGTGGCTCCGGTGTCGCCCGTCGCGCCGGTGGCTCCAGTTGCGCCGGTGTCGCCCGTCGCGCCTGTGGCTCCAGTTGCGCCGGTGTCGCCCGTCGCGCCTGTGGCTCCGGTGGCTCCGGTGTCGCCCGTCGCGCCCGTGGCTCCAGTTGCGCCGGTGTCGCCCGTCGCGCCGGTGGCTCCGGTGGCGCCGGTGTCGCCCGTCGCGCCCGTGGCTCCAGTTGCGCCGGTGTCGCCCGTCGCGCCTGTGGCTCCGGTGGCTCCGGTGTCGCCCGTCGCGCCCGTGGCTCCAGTTGCGCCGGTGTCGCCCGTCGCGCCGGTGGCTCCAGTTGCGCCGGTGTCGCCCGTCGCGCCTGTGGCTCCGGTTGCGCCCGTTGCGCCGGTCGCTCCCGTGGCTCCGGTGGCTCCCGTTGCGCCGGTCGCGCCCGTGGCTCCGGTGGCTCCCGTTGCGCCGGTCGCGCCCGTCGCGCCGGTGGGTCCGGTTGGGCCGACCCCGCTCTGCACGGTCGTTGTAGTGAAAGTAAAACTGCTTGTAGTGTCCGTTCCATTGGAACTATCAATTACAAATGCACTTGTTAGAGTCGTGGGGGGAACATCGACAACAACGACAATTTTAAACGTATCTCCCGTAAAACTCGATCCGTTCGGGACGACAAATTCGCCGACGATAGTGGTTCCTAAAAGGATGTAGTAGTTACCTTGACCCGGTGCAGTGGGACCGGTCAGACTGGCCGTAATCTCGGCGTATTCGATATCTAAAATTCCGGAATATTGCTGAACGCCGGCCTCTGTCAGCGGCGGGCGAGCAAAACGCGAGTCCTTGCCGTTCGAAAGTTTCCACGAGCCGCCAAGTGTTTGCGCTCCGACACGCGCGGGCGCGGCGAACACATCGATCCGCAAGGCTTCAGCCAAAGCCGAAACAAGCGCGTCGCCTTCCCGCCCGGCCGCCGTCTCGCAGCTCCACAGGCGAAGTTCGCCGCCGTCGCGCAAGGCCCGGCCGATCGCCGCCAAATCCGCCGCGTCATCACGTAGGGTCGCGGCGGACCATTCGCCGGCGGCGAAGGCGACGCGACCCGGCGCCCCGTGCGTCATGATGTGGATAGCCTCGAGCCTTTCACGGCCGGCGAGCGCCGCCGCGATCTGCCGCGCCGCGGGGCGGGCAGCGTCGAGCAGCGCCGCCTCGACGCCGGGGCGCAAGTTCGAGAGAACTGTGGAGAGATCGGGGATCGTCGCGTCGACGAACAGGATCTCGGCGGGATCCGCTGTGCGGAAGGGAATGGAGGCGTCAATCGAGCTGGTCATAGTAAACTCCCGAATTCGCGTTCGTGTCGAGGTTTGGCCAGCGGACTGCGCCGGCCGGTTCTTCGAAGGCAAAAGGGATTCAGCGGCCAGCGCCCGGCGCTGGAGCGAGAGTGATGCGGACCGGGGCGCCGGGGCTCGCCGGCACGATCGCGCCGTCGCGGCCGAGCAGAATTTCGGTCGCTTTCCGGCTGTAGGAGCCCGAGGGATCAAGGATGCAGACGCCGCCCTCGGGGATGACGCCCGACTCGCCGGCGTGAACCCGATAGCTATCGCGGACGTCCGAAACGCCGACAAACATGTCGAGGCCGTACCCAGGGAGGAAGGAGAACTGGCCGACGACCTTGTTCGCGCCGCCGACGTTGGCGGCGACGAAATACGTCCCGCGCGCCAGAGCCGCGGTGCCGTCGACCGGCGAAGCGGTGGCCTTGACCTTGATCTTGCCATCCAGCAGCAGCCCGGCGTACGCAGCCGTCCCCGCTGGCGTCATCGGAGCGAGCGCCGTCTCGCGGCCGGAAAGCTCCCACGTCCCGCCCAGCGCCGCCGCGCCGATGCGGGCCGTCGGCGCCGCGACCTCGACGCAGGCAAGCTCGGCGAGCCGAAGAACAAAAGCTTCGCCCGTCGCCCCGCGCGCCGTCTCGCAGCTCCACAGCCGCAATTCGCCGTCGGGACGCAGCGCGCTGCCGATAGCAGCCAAATCCTCCGCGTCCTGACGCAGGGTCGCGGTCGACCATTCGCCCGACGCAAAACATACCCGCCCCGGCGCGCCATGCGCCATGATATGAACGGCGGCCAGACCGCGGCGGTCCGTCACTTCCTCGGCGATCTGCTGGATCGCAGGCCGGCCTGCATCGAGCGAGACGACTTCGACCTCTGGCCTGAGATTGTGCAGGATCGTCTGGCGATCCTGGACACCGGGGTCGAGAAATAGGATTTCCTTGCCTCTCGACTGGTCGCCCTGCGCAAGCGTTGAAGCGGAAATCCGGTTCAGACCGTCTGATTTGTTGGTGTGGAAGCTCATTTCACACTCCCGTCAGAAACGTGACACCGCGGGCCGGGCGGCCAAGCCGAGGCTTCGCGGTGGTTGGGGGACCAGAAGCTGATTGCTGCTTTCGGTGGAACGTCGATTTGCTATTGGCGGCAAGAATATGAGGCCGCCCTCGGAGACTCGGGGGCGGCTCAATAACGATCGAATATTCGGCAAACGAAGCAGCGCGCTGGCGCCCGCAACCATCCAGCCCGCCGTTTCGATGGCCGGCCTGTCCGGGCCGGGCTTGCGACGTCGCCTTCGCAGGCTTGACCGCGTAAGCGCGTTAAGGCCGCCTAAGCTGACGCGCCCGCCGGCGGACTCTCCATCGCGCAGGCAACAGGCGAAAGCGCACGCTTCCGCCAACGCGTCGTCGAATGTGGCGCGGGATCTGCACTTAAAACAATGATGGCCGAACATGAACACGATGGCCTCATCAACATGCAAACGCACCTTGCTTCCCTAAACAAAACCTTTACACGTGGGGCGACGGTATCCAATCACGGCATTTCCGCCTTAGTCAAGGCGTAGAAGCTTCACAAATCCGGGATGATTTTATAACATCTTGATGCGATGACGATTTAGCAAATTATTAGGCATAATATACCTCAAAAGAGGTATATTATGCGCAACTGTTTGAATCCAAGCTGTAGGCGCCGCGTTTTTATCGCTGGCTTGGCTGTTTGCGCCGCCCCGCCGGGGCAGAAGCTTCGGTGCCGCGGGGCGCCGGCGGGCTGACTAGCCTGAATTATGCACCGCAGGCTGGCGGATATGGCTCAAGCATATGATCTATCGTAGGATTCGGTTGTCGAAGCCAATCCACGCCATTTCTGCGAGGCCACATCCGCCATAAAGGGACTACACTTCCACTTCCTGGCCTGTCACCCGTCGCCGGCAAGTCCGTTGTGGCCAAATTCGATGGTGGTTTGCAGTCGTCAGACGGCGGCGTCTTGGCCTTGCGAGAAGTAGAGCAGCGGCTGCGCGTCGCCGATCGTTTGGCCGCTTGCATCGACGACCCGCGCGCTCCCGACCAGATCACGCACAGTCTTTCCGACATCATTCGTTTCCGCCTGTTGATGATCGCCGCCGGCTACGAGGACGGCGTCGACGCCAATCGCCTGCGCGGCGATCCGGTCTTCAAAATGGCGCACGACCTTGCCCCCTCCGACCGCGAGCTGTGTTCGCAATCGACGATCTCGCGGCTGGAGAACCTGCCAGGCGTCCGCGCCTTGCTGCGCATGGGCCGCGCCATGGTCGATTTGTATTGCGCCTCGTTCAAGCAGGTTCCCAAACGCATCGTGCTCGACATCGACGACACGTTCGACGCCGTCCATGGCGGCCAGCAGTTGCGGTTGTTCAACGCCTATTATGACGAATACGGCTTCCAGCCGATCGTCGTTTTCGATGGCGAGGGCCGCTTCATCACGGCGGTTCTGCGCCCCGCCAAACGCCCGAAGGGCGTTGAGATCCGCGCCTTGCTGCGCCGCCTGTTGCGCGCGCTGCGCGCCATTTGGCCGCGCACGCAAATCCTGTTTCGCGCCGACAGCCATTATTGCTGTCCCGAGGTTCTCGATTGGTGTCGCGCCAACGGCCTCGATTACATTCTCGGCGTCGCGCCGACCCCGACATTGCGCGCCCATGTCAAAACGCTGGAAGCGAGTACGAAAGAGCGCTTCGACGCCGCGCTCAAGGACGGCAAGGTCCGTCGCTTCAAAGAGTTCCTGCACGCCGCCCGGAGTTGGAGCCGCGTCGAGCGCATCGTCGCGCGCGTCGAAGTCGGCGTGGACGGCCCCGACACGCGCTTCATCGTCACCAATCTGGAAACGCGCACCCCCCGCGGTCTCTACCAGGATGTCTATTGCCGGCGCGGCCAAGCGGAAAACCATATCAAATCCTGGAAGACGCATCTGGCCGCCGACCGCACGTCGTGCTCGAAGGCGACCGCCAACCAGTTCCGGCTTTTTCTGCATGCCGGGGCGTACTGCCTGATGTGGGGCCTGCGCGCCTCAACGCCCAAACGCTCGCTCTGGCGCGTCGCCCAGTTCGATACTTTGCGCCTGCACCTGATCAAAATCGCCGCCCGCGTCGTCGAGATGAAGACCATGATCAAGGTTCACTTGCCGACCGCGTGTCCCGGGCAGGACGTGCTGAAAACTCGCGCTGACACGCATCCCGCGGCTCGTCACATGGTCCACGGGGCGGCGCGCCCCGACCTCAACCCTATCCAGTCAACCTCAAGCCTCGACCGCTCCCATCTCCGCATCGCCACAGGAGAAAATGACCCGTGTCGAGGCAAACCCGCCAGAGCCAACCAAACCCGACGCAAGCCCGAAATCCCTCACAGCGGTGCATAATTGCGGCTAGAAGCCGGCGGGCGGAATACAAGAGTGAATGACCGCATGTTCCAGTCGCGCAAGGATTGCGAAAGTGGATGCGCCAGCCATCGTGGCGCTCGTGGGCGCTCAAGAAACCCCGGCTCCATCATCGCCGCGGCTTATGTCGCGCGGCCTTCGCCCCTCAAATGTGCGTCCATCCCCCTTTCGGGAGGTCGCAAAGTCCCTTCCCGCGGACCCGACAATATGTATGCTCTTTCCGGACGCAACGGAATCCCGGCGGCGCCGAAAACTGCTAAGGTCAGACCAGAAAACGCACATTGGATGAGTGGTTGAGCCTGATGAAACATGCGGATCACATTCCCACGATCGGGCTGTGCATGATCGTCAAGAACGAAACCGCGGTCATCGAGAGCTGCCTCGACAGCCTGCGGTCGCTGGTCGATTACGAACTGATAGAGGACACCGGCTCGACCGACGGAACCCGGCAGTTCATCCGCGCTTGGCTCGCCAGGAACAAGATGCCGAGCGAGGTGATTGAGGAACCGTGGCGCGACTTCGCCTATAACCGCTCCTGTTGTAACGATAGGTGGTCACGAACGCCTATGATCTGCCCCACAGAGAGAGCGCCAGAATAATTGGTCAGCCAGCGCGGAAGACTTTCATGACAGGCCCGAAAATCCTTTGCCTTAACATGATTGTGAAGAACGAGATTGCGAATCTCGAGCTCTGTCTATGCGCCGTCGCGCCCTACGTCTCGTGTTGGGTGATCGGTGACACCGGGTCGACCGACGGCTCGCAGGAATTCATCGAGTCGTTCTTCGCCAAGCGCAACATTCCGGGGGAGTTGCACAGCTTTCCTTTCGTTAACTTCGAACAGGCCCGCAACGCCGCGCTCGACTGCGCGTACGGGTCGAGCCTAACGTACGACTATCTCTTGCTAACCGACGCAGACATGGAGTTGGTTGTCGAAGACAAGGATTTTCGCACGACATTGGAAGGGGCGGGCTATCGGCTGTTGCAGCGAACGCATTCCGGACTCGCCTACTGGAATACGCGCCTGGTCCGGCGCGACCTCGGCGCACGGTATCACGGGGTCACCCACGAATATCTCGACGTGCCCGGCGGCGTGAAGGAACTGCGCGGAGTCTGGTATAAGGACCACGCCTCGGGCTCCAACCGCGTCGACAAGTTTGAGCGCGACATCAAGCTGTTGCTGGCAGGGCTCAAACAGGAGCCGGAAAACCAGCGATATTTATTCTATCTCGCGCAGTCCTATCGCGACGCCGGACGCACCGCGGAAGCGGCCAAGGCTTACGCCAAGCGCGCCGAGAGCGGCCGCTGGGAAGAAGAGGCGTGGTATGCGCGGCTCCAGGAGGCGCGCTGCCTGAGGAAGCTCGGCGACGAGGCTGGTTTCCTGCGTCAGGCGCTTGCCGCGTTTAACCAGCGTCCGCAGCGCGCCGAGCCGCTTTACGACCTCGCACGGTTCTACCGCGAAAAGGGCATGAACGCGGCGAGCATTCTCTTCTCGGAAGAAGGGCTCGCGATCAAGCGACCCGACGAAGATATTCTGTTCATTGAAGACAATGTTTATCAGACGGGTTTGCGGGAGGAGTTTTCGATCGCGGCGAATTATGCGCGCGATCCCGCGCGAAAGCGCCGTGGTTTCGAGCTCTGCGACAGTTTGGCGCTCGACCGCGCCGCGCCGCAGGCGACGCGCGATCTCGCCGTTTCCAACCTCCATTTTTATGTTGAGCCGGCCGAAAAACTCTTGCCGTCGTTTTCGTCGCGGCCCATCGGCTTCAAGCCGCCCGAAGGATGGCTGCCGACAAACCCGTCGATAGCGAGGAACGGTGACGAGATCGTTCTCGTTCAGCGCGCGGTCAATTACACGATCGATCCAGCGTTCCCCGATGGCGACGACCGGCGATATGTAGCCAAGGACGGCTCGGCGCCGCACACTCGAAACTTCCTGCTGCGGCTTGATGTCGACCTCCGGACTTTGCGTTCCGCTGAGATCCTCGATCCGGTCGATCTGCCAGAACCGGTCTGGCCCAAAGTGCTGGGCTTCGAAGACATGCGGCTCTTCACATGGCGCGGCGATCTGTGGGGCGTCGCGTGCGTTCGACAGATGTCGAAGGAGGGCTGGTGCGAGCAGGTCTTGGCGCGTATCGACGAGCAGGGCGACGCGACCCGACTCACCGACTGGAGGGTGCTGCACCCCGAAAGCCCGCAGACGCACGAGAAGAACTGGATGCCGCGGGTCGATGGCGACGCTCTCGAGTTCGTCTATGATTGCGATCCGACTCGCGTTATTGACGATCAGGCGCGAATAGTCGTCTCGATGACGCCGCCGATCCTGGCTGACCAGTTCCGCGGCGGTTCGCAATTGATCGCCTTCGATGGCGGTTGGCTGGCCCTTGTGCACGAGACCCGCGTCCGCGACGGACAGCGGCATTACCGGCACCGCTTCGTCTGGTTCGACGAGGGAATGAAGCTGCGCGGCGTGAGCCGGCCGTTCTTTTTCCAGAAGCGCGGCGTCGAGTTTGCCGCCGGGCTTGCCTGGCATCCCGACGAAAAGCGCCTGATGATCACCTATGGCGTCAACGACAGTGAGGCGTGGATCGCTACTGTTAAGGCAGAAGACGTGGGCATGCTGCTAGCCGATGCCGATCGGTTGCCGTCTGGGGCAACGGGAACCAACGGGGTGTGCAAGCTAGCACTGCCGACGTCAGGATTGGCGCTCGACAAATCGGGGACCAACAAACGCGGAACGACCAAATACGAAGCGCCAGCAACACGACAAAGCCGAGCGAATGTCGAGCGAGCCGCTATTTCTGAACTGGCCGTCAGCTCCGAAGCCTTCGACCAACCTCTTTGTGAGCCTCGCAGCAAGGTCTTGATCTGTACTACGGGGCGAACGGGAAGCTTCTGGTTATGCCGCGCGATGATCCATAGCGGAATCGGAGTTCCCCACGAATATTTCCATGACTTGCATGCAAGAGTCATTGGTCCGCGACTCGGTGTCGACGAGCTTCGCAACAGCCGTCTGCTGGAAACCGACAGTGCCGTCCGCAGAGCATATATAGAGGTTCTGCTCAAACGACGAACCGTCAACGGAATTTTCGCAGCCAAGATCCATCAGGGGCAACTCGAACGCTACCTCAACAATCCTGAAGGTCTTGATCTGTTTCAAAACGCTTACTTCATATATCTTCACCGTGAAGACCTGCTGGCGCAGGCAATCTCATATCGTGTTGCGATGCTTACCGGACGTTGGGGGCTTGACGGCACGGTCACGTCGAGCCGAGTAACGGACCCGCAGTTCTTCGACAATGCCCAAATCGCGAGGGATATGGAGATGTTCGCGGCTGACAACACAGCTTGGCGTCTCTTTTTTGCTCGAAACGCAATTACGCCGCTTACAATCAGCTACGAAGAGATGAAGGATGATCTGCCCGCGACACTTCGCAAAATAGTCGAAACTTTCGGGCTTGAAGTGCCGCTTAAGGACTTTAATTATGGCGAACCGGAGCCGATCGAGTTTCGTGATCCGGGAACACCATCGAAGCTCGAAATCAGGAAGAGGTTTGTACAAGCCAATCAGAAGATTGTCGCTGCTTCTTTTAGACCCTCGCGAACTACACTGCCCCCCCAGGCGCCTTGCATAGAGGCAAACAAGGCTGAAAGCGATCGAACGATGCGGAAAGCCGAGATAAGCGCCGCGACGACGTCCGTTGAAGAAAGATTCCTCTCGATTGCCCCTTTCCTCCTCTCCGCCGACTCGCCAGAACTCCGGCGGGAGCAGTCGCGGGCGTTCGACGAGCGGATAAGTTCGTTTCTCGACGCCGACGACGGCGCCGCCCTGCCGCAGATCCATTGCTTTTATGAAATCCAGTCGGACGGCGGGAGGCATGACGGCCTCGTCGCCGCGACCGCCTCCATGCGCGCGGCGGGCCATCCGGTCAAAGTATGGAGCTATTCGCCGCAAAAGCTCGAATTCCTGCGGCCCCACGGAGTCGAATTGTCGTCTGCCGACGACATTGTGCCCCGAAGCTTGTTCGAAAAAATTATGGTCGGCTCTGGAATCCGATATTTCAGCGACGTGTTCCGATACGCGGTCCTCTATGAATACGGCGGGCTTTGGATGGACTCGGACGTCATCCTCCTGCGCCCCTTTCCGTTTTGCGGCGAGCATTTCTTCAACTTGCAGTGGCGCAGCGGCAGCAAAAACGAACATTTCGTTTGCGGCAACGTGATCTTCGCCAAGCGCTACAGCCGACATCTTCGCAATCTTTACGAAATGTCGCTCGAACGCTTCTTCGCCTCGCGCGAAACCGCGTTCGGCGACATCGGGCCCAAGCTCTTGTCGGATTATATCGCCTCGGACGCGGGCGCCGAACTGCGCGATTCGGTCTTCAGCCCGGTCTTTTTCAATTCGATCGACTGGACGGAGATCGACCAGTTCAAACAACCAATTTCGCAACTGGCGGACTATCTGAACGACGAACGCGTGTTCGGCGTCCATCTATGGAACGCCCGCACCAATCCCGAAGCGCGCAAGGATGACGACGCGCTGATTTCCATATTGTCCGACCCGTTTGTTCGCCTGCCGCGTTTGACCTACCTCGCAGACCGCTTCAATACGGACAAGAACCGCCACACCGGCAACCGTCACTTCTATTCGAGAGCCTATGATAAACTGCTTTCGCCAAGACGATTTTCGCTTCGGCGCCTGATGGAGATCGGGCTTTGCCGCATTCACGGTGGCAAACAGACTGAGACCCCGTCCGTCGCCCTCTGGCAGTCCTATTTCCCTTACGCCCATGTCGTCGGCGTTGACCTGACCGATTTCTCGGCGCTCAACAATGCGCGGTTCACATCTTTCGTCTGCGACCAGTCTAAGCCGGGAGCGCTGCGCGAGGTCGCGGCGAAACTCGAGCCGCAGTCCTTCGACGTGATTATCGATGACGGAAGCCACGCATCTTACGACCAGCAAATCACCTTGCTCGAGTTTTTTCCTCTGCTCGCCGAGGGGGGATGGTTCTTCATCGAGGACCTTGATTGGCAGCCGCCTGGCGAGGATCTCCAGAAGATCACGCTGACCAAAACTTTGTTGCGGGAGATTCAGGAATATGGCGCCGCACGATCGATCGATCCGCTGGGAGTGAGCGCCTTGGCGCAGGAATTCCAGGAGATCCTTTTCTTCGACAGCCATTACGAGCTTTCCCGCGCAAAGCTGATGGGTGGGCTCGTGGCGATCCGCAAGCGCGGGGGCGCCGGGCTTGCGGGGTAAGAGTGTCTGAAATGGAATGAGCGCTCGCCCACGGAACGAACCAGCGCCATGGACGACTTCGATCAGGAGCCTTGCTATGAAGGTGGCGGTATACACGATTGCGCTTAATGAAGCCGCACATGCGGAACGTTGGGCGAATTCGGCGACGGACGCCGATTATCGCATCGTGGTCGACACCGGCAGCACCGACGACACTGTCGAACGCCTCACCAAGGCGGGCGTGACGGTTCACCGAATCGCCATCCGCCCATGGCGCTTCGACGACGCCCGCAATGCGGCCATGGCGCTGATTCCAGCGAACGTCGATATCTGCTGCAGCATGGATATGGACCGGTTTCTCGAACCCGGCTGGCGGCCGAAGCTCGAAGCGGCCTGGACGGCCGACACGACCGCGCTCTACTGCCGAACCGTCTACCGTTCGAAACCAGACGACCCGACAATCCTGCGGGGATGGCCGACCAAGAATTTTCACTCCAGGTGGGGCTATCGTTTCAAGCGGCCGGTCCACGAAGCGCTCGTCTTCGCCGGCGACGAAGAGGTTACTCGCGAATGTCTCGACATCGTCATGTGCGAAGTCCAGGACCGCGGCAAGGAGACTCGCCGCCAATATCTGCCGCTGATGGAGCTTGCGCATAAGGAAGAGCCGGAAGATGCGCAAATCTGCTTTTGGCTCGGTCGCGAATATATGTGGGCGGATCGGCGCGATGAAGCGGGCGCCCTCCTGCAACGTTATCTGAGCCTCCCGACGGCCACCTGGGGAGAAGAACGCTCGGAGGCCATGCGCTACCTCGCGCGGGTGCAACCGGATAAAAAGATGTCCTGGCTCGACAAGGCGAGGATTGAGGCGCCGCACCGCCGGGAAATCTGGCTCGATCTCGCCGAAGAACTGCACGGCCAATCAGATTGGCTGAATCTATTCTGGGCCTGCGCCAACGGCATTGAGAAGACGCGCCGAACCAACAGCTACCTGGACGACAGCCAATGTTGGGGTTTCCGATTGTTCGATCTCGGCGCTATTGGCGCTTGGCATGTCAACGTAATGGACAAGGCTGCCGATTGGGGGCAAAAGGCCGTCGAACTCGACCCCGGGAACCAACGGCTCAGAAGCAATCTCGATTACTTCATTAGGCTGCGCGGCGAGAGGAGGGCCGGATAATGTCCGATCTACGAAACTCCATGTCGCGATCGGTTGACAAACTTGGCAACGAGCGGCCGGCGCCTCAGGTTGGTGGCGACCAGAAGGACGTAGATCGCGCCATTTTCGCCCCCAAGAACGGCATCCGTATCACTGCGACCTGGGGCTCAGTTGTCTATCTCGATACGCAGACCGACCTTCTGCGCCACGGCGATCCGGCGACGGCGCCGGCCAATGTGGCCTTCATTCCCGATCCGCAAGGCGACGGCTGGGCAGGCTGGCTGATATGCGAAGGTCCCGAAGGGTTACGCATGGCCGCTCCTGCAGCAGACGGCGGGATCGCATTGCTGGGCGATATTCGTAATCGCGGTGAGACCCGCGTCGTCCCCTTGGAGCGCGGCCTCGTCGCAATCGAACGCGACGGCCGCTATCTGCAAGCGATTCCGAATGGATCGATAGCATGGGGGGCGACACGCGCCAGTAGGTGGGAGTTTTTTCTGCCTTCCAGGCGACCGCCGACAACGGCGCCGCCGATCACGCCAGCCCATTCGATCGACACTCGTTTCCTTAAGCATTTCATCGTCGATCCTCGGGTGAGAGCCCGGAGTTCCTCCACTGAGGTTAGAAAGCCCCGCATATTGATTTACGGCTACCCCAAATGTTCGCACGGGCGTGTATATTATGACTTATGTAAACGCTTATACGAAGACGGATATACGTTGGATATTATTAATTGGCGGGAAAACCACCGTGCATATATCGACTCTCTAAAAGCCGCATACGATCTATTCATGACTGCGCCTGACGGCGCCGCCTTGTTAGGCGACGCTTACGGTGTTCCCTTTGAGCGCATGATAGTTGTTTCGCACGGGGAAATGGATATCCGAATGCTGCTCGAGCGTAAAGGTGCAGAAATATTCAATCGTTTTGCCGCTTACGGCGTCGTGAGCGAATTTGTCTATTGCGCCTCATTAATGCGAGGCGTGCGGCGCGAACCGCGCGTTGTGGCGCTCGGCATTAATTACGATGAATTTTTCATGCCGCCCGCCGAGCAGCTTGAAGCCGTAGGCTATGCTTCGTCAATGTCATTGCTCACGTATGGCGTTGAATTGAAACGGGGCTATTTGGCAGAGGCCGCGGCAAAAAAGGCCGGCCTGCCGTTCCTGGTCGCTGGTTCGACCGGATGCCAGGCGTCGTTCCATGACATGCGCGAGTTTTACCGTGGCGTCGGAGCCATTCTTACGAGTTCAATAAGCGAGGCGGCAGGATTGCCGGTCATGGAGGCGGCCGCGGCCGGACGACTCGTGATCGGAACGCCAGTTGGGCATTTTCCCCGCAAGGCATATGAGGGTGGTGGAATCCTGGCCCCGGTCGAGGGAGACAAGTTTGTCTCCTTTGTCGCCCAGCAACTCCGCCATTATCATGACGACCCGGGGGCCTATCGAGCGAAATGCCTCTCGATCCAGCAAGCCGCGCGGCAGTTCGACTGGCAATATACGATTGGAGGCTGGGTCGACCTCATTGAGGAAGCCGTGAAAAGTGTTCGCATGACGCCGTGATTTTTACGTAAGACGGTTCAAACTCTCAGCAACTCCTGAAGCCGTACTGGCAAATAGGAATCGGCGGCCAATTGGGCGCAGCTTTCCACCCACGAACGGAGATAAGCATCGATCGGTACGGCGGTGCGTCCTTTCCAACGGTTGAGCGCGCCCAGTGCTTCGACGCATTTGGGCCGGCGTTCGTATTCGGCGAGAATTGTCAGAGATGCCGCCTTAGCGAAAGGGCCAAGCGCGCTCGCCTCGATTACGGCGCGATTATTGCGCAACCAGGCGGCGAGGCCCTCCGCCATGCCCTGCTCGCGGCCAAGTTGCGAATAGCGGTCGATAATGTTTTGGCGATATTTGGCGATGGCGTCGCCAAAGGCGTTATCGTTCGGAAACGGCGGGTTGCGCTTCCAATCTTCGGCGAGTTTCCCGAGCCCGCGAATGGAAAAGGCTTCCACGATGGCTTCCTCCAGCCATTGGCAGGGCCGAGCCGGCCTTGCGTCGAACCGCCAGCTGTTGGCCAAAACATGCCCAAGTTCATGGCCGAACTGGTACGCCAGCTTCGACCAGTCGCGCTCGCCGATATCGACGATGACCCAGGCCGTCGTCGGCTCGGCGGCATGCAGCCAGACGGCGGGCGGGCCGAACAGATGTTCATCCACCCGCAAAACAGTGGGCTGGCGATCCGAAACCAGACGCACGCCTGTGAGGCACGCCAGCCTCATGCGGCCGACGACTTTCATCGCCGCCGCAGGAATCATGTGGTCCCAATTCCCAGAGAGTTCTATCGGGGCGGAAAGCAGGTTCACTCTATCCGTGCGACCTCGGGCAAACGAAGGGCTGTCAACGAACGGAGAAATCACCCCGAACGTTCCCGCCAACAGGAACGTGCGCCGGCACAGCCGCGTTCGCTTCGATCCGGCTCGCGCGCCAGCCTCAGCAAGGAAATTATCTCCAATTCCATATTTGTTCCATTTGGGCGGGGAGGGATCGGCCATCGGGATCAAAATCTCCGCATGTGCCGTCGGTAGGCAATGCGCCGGCCGACTATCCGTCGCCCGATTATAGGGGACATTAGCTCCACGCGGTCCGCGCTGTCGAGTGTGCTCGGAAAGAGCGCGATGTTCGCTTCAATCGGAGTTGAACCGGCCTTGTGGAGAGCAAGTTAAGATGCTTGATGAGATGGCAGGTGGATCGTTCCGAAAGGGCGATTGAACCACCGCGCGGACGGCCGATGATTTTATTTTTGTACTGCAGACACTGATGAGAAACACTCCAACACAATATCTTGTGTATTCTGAATGCTCAGTTTTCTAGCTTTATTCCCGCGCGAACCACGGCGACAGAATTTGATTGGACCAGCATTGAGATCCAAGGGGGCTGTTCATCCGTCACGACGGTGATCGGCCCTCGGCGCGTAAACCATTCATGGGCCGTTCACGCTGGCTGACGGAATTTGGACGCGGCCGCGATACACGGAGGCTACGAATGCGCTCCTCTCCTGTTGCCGCTCTTTTCGGCGTCGTCGCGCTCTTTGGCGCCATGATTGCGCCCTCGTCCGCGCAGCAACTCGAAAAACGGATAGCGCTCGTGATCGGCGAGGGCGGCTACGCCGCTAGTGCTCTTGCGACGGCGCCGAACGACGCCGGCCTCGTCGCGCAGACCTTGCAGGCTGCCGGCTTCGATGTCGTCGGCGCGCGCGACCTCGATACGCAAGGATTGCGCGAGGCGCTGCGCGAATTCGTTGGAAAAGCGCAGAATTCCGGGCCCGACACCGTGGCCATGCTCTATTTCGCCGGCTATGGACTTCAATCCGGCGGCGAAAATTATCTTGCCGGCGTCGACGCCCATATCGCCACAGCTGCAGATGTCGCCATCAATGCAGTTCGGGTCTCCGATTTTCTCCAGCCTCTGGCCGCGCTGCCCCTCAAGGCGCGCATCGTCGTCCTGGACGCTGCGCGCAAGAATCCCTTCGCCGCGTCCGGCCAGCCCCTCGCGGGCGGCCTCGCCCTGATGCAACCGGACGACGGAACGCTCATCGCCTTGAATGCTGCGCCGGGAACGATCGGCCCGGAAGAGCCCGGACCCTTCGGCGTTTACGCCAAGGCTTTGGTCGAAATGATCAAAGCTGGCGGCGCGCCGGTCAACGACATGTTCGATCGGGTCCGGATGCGCGTCAGCGAAGCGACGCAGGGCGCGCAAATTCCGTGGAGCGCCTCGCGCGTCGCTCTTCCCTTCATGTTTTTCGACCATACCGCCGAGGCGCCGACCGATCAGCGCGACATGTTCGGCCAGTTGCTCTCCAAACCCATCGCGAGTTTCGGTCCGCGCGACGCTTATCTCGCCGCCGTCGCGCGCGACACGCTGGAGGGCTATCAGGAGTTCCTCACGGCTTTCCCTAACGATCCGCTCGCGGCGCGCGTCCGCGCCATTCTCGCGGCGCGACGCGAAGCAACCATCTGGCGAGAGACTTGCGCCGTCGGAACGGCGCCCGCCTACTGGACGTACGTCAAGCGTTATCCGCGCGGACCTCATGTTTATGACGCCAGGCGCGCGCTGGTCCACTTGGACACCGCCGTCGAGCCGCCGCCGACCTTTGAAGAAATCGATTACGACGTGCCGCCGCCGCCGCCTGACGAAATCATCTATGTCGAACAGCCGGTGATCTATTTCGACGATCCGATCTGGGCATTTCCGCCGCCGCCCCCGCCGCCAATCATCTATTTCGTCGCGGCGCCCTTCTGGTTTGCGGCCCTTCCGCCCCCGCTGCCGCCCGTCGCTGCTTTCGTCCTGCCCATTCCGACCTATTACCCGGTCGCGGCCTGGGTCGCTCCGCCGCCCTATGTCGCGCCCGCGCCGACGAATGTCTTCATCGCCAACATCCACAACACGGTGGTGGTCAATCAAGCCGCGAATACGGTGACGGTCACCAACGCCGCCGGCCAGATCCTTCCGACCTCGCCGGCCAATATCGCTTCGCCGCCCGCCGGAGGAGGACTGCATCCCGGCGTCGCAGCGGCGGCGGTTGCGCTGCCGGCCGCGGCCGCGCTTCGGGCAATGACGCCAAAGGCTCCGGCGCTTCCCGCCGCTGGTCATGCTTTACCGTCGCCCGGTCCGACGGGCGCAGGCGGCGTGGCTTCGCCCCTCGGCGGAGCAGGGCGTGTCGCGCCGGGCGCAAGGCCGAGTTTGCAGCAACGGGGAATCGCGCCATTCAGGCCTTCGACCATGCCCCCGGCTACGGCCGTTCACCCCGCCAGACCGGCAGCGCCACGGCCGCGGGGTCTGTATTCCGGGGCGCCGGCGCCCCGCCCTGGACCCCATTTCGTGGCGCCTCATCGCGCCCCCCGGTTCCAGGCGCCCGCCGTCGCCCCACGCTTCACGGCGCCGCATCGCGCGCCAACATTTGCTGCGCCCCCTCGCCTTCCGCATTATGGAGCGCCGCAGCCAGCGCCGCATTTCGCGGCGCCGCGACCAACTCCCCATTTTGCCGCGCCACGATCAGCCCCGCATTTTGTCGCGCCCCCCCATTTTGCGGCTCCGCATGCGCCTGCGCCGCGACAGACCGGCCATGGCAATGCGAAGCCTCATTGGTGAGGAACAACGCAACCTCCCGGCTCTTGGGGTTTCGATGATTTCGCTGTCCGGCGTCAGCGCGAGTGGGACAAGTTGACGGTGGAAACGATCGCCCCAGCGAGCGACGACCCCGTCGCCTCGGGCTACCGGCAGCGGTCGCCTGACCATCCCGGTCCTCGCCGGCGATCATGCCTATCGCGGAGCCTCAGCTACACCACCCCCCGGGGGAACGACCCGTTATTGGCCTACTTCCGGTTTCGCGGACACGGAGAAAACGTGTTTGATAAAATATGACGCTGATCATGACCAGACGGCAATTCAGTCGCATTCCAAAACACCGCACCCTGATGGCCATATACACGCAAGACAATTTCGAGCAGATCGCCGCCGCCATCGACATGGAGGTTGAGGCGATTGCGAAGAATGCGAAGGTGTTCGAAGCAGCGGCCCAGTGGTATCGGCTGGATCGCAATTCGCCGAAACGCACCGCTCCATCCGTCCTGTGCCGGAAGCTCGATCAGATCGCTAAAAACGCGCGCCAGCTATTGAAGAGCCTCGGCGTTGCCGACCTCGACGAGGCGGCTGATGGTCCCGGCGATCCCCAGATTCTCGACGCGCTTATTTTGATGGACGATCACGATGAGACGCCTCTCGTGCGAGCTACGCAACGCATCGGCCGTTTGGCGGAGATCATGGAAGGCGTCGCTGCAGCGGCTGAACTGAGCCGCCGTGCAATGAAAGCGGCCGCCGAGGTTGCCGAGGTCGGAAAGTTGACCGTGGCGGAAGGAAATCGTGGCGATCGGGCGATCAATGACTGGGTGGAAGCGATGATGAGCGCCTATCGCGCCATTACCGGCAACGAGCCAGCGACCTCTGTCGGGGGACCTGACCGGCCCGATGAGGGAATCGCCGGGGGCCCCCTCATTCGCTTCCTCATCGCCGCAGGCAAGCCGCTGGAAATAGAATTCTCCGAGGACGCCTGGCGCAGCCGCGAGCGCACGGTGCTGAAGGGCGCCTCATTGCAAGACTGACAACGATTTGGCCATTTAGGCTCCGACCGCCGACTCGCTTAAGCGGTCGGGCATGAGAGCGCGTCGCCCCACATCCCCCGAGACGAACCACCCGACGGCGACCGACGCGCTGATCGTGCTCGTGCGTTTGCTTGCGCGCGAGGCTGCCCGGGAATGTCTGAGTCAGACGCCACCCTCTCCTGAACGCCAGGAACAGCTTCGATCGGACGACCGGACGTGACGATCGCGCGCGAATATATGCGCGCCGACGAGATCGCGCGCCTGACCGGGGTCTCGCTGAGGACCGTGCGGCGCTGGATTTCCGAGGGGAAGCTGCCATCCGCGAAAATAGCCGGCGTTCGCTTGGTCGCGAAAAAGGCGGTCCTGCAAATGCTCGCGCCGGCCATGCGAGAGTGGGACGAAAACGACCCTGAAAATGAAGATAATACAGATCCTCAGGATAGCATCGGGAGATCGTCACCAAAATAATCGTTCCATCTACTCTGTTATACTATTCCCGAATGTCACTCTTTGACACGTCTTGTCACTGCTTACCAAATCATGAGACCAGGAGACAAAAATGACGACGCTGAACGGCAAGCCGAACACATTGGCGGACGTGCTTGCAATTGTCGCGGAGGCCGGCCTCACCGCCTCGCGCAAGCGCGATCTGATCTCGGCGATCAACCGCCTCTGCGAGATGGCCGGGCGCACGCCGTCGGACATGCCGGCGGAGGCGAGCGCATTGAGGGCGGAGTTGCGCAAGATCCTTCCGGCGAGGTTTGGCGTCAGCGCCAAGACATTCAGCAACCAGAGAAGCCTCCTGGCGGCCGCCCTGCGGCAAGCTGGCGCGCTCGACGACATGGGACGCGGATTTGCGCGGCGCCATCCGTCCTGGGGCCCTCTCATGCAGGCCGTCGGCGCCGACACGCAGTTGGACGATGGTCTCGCCGCTTTCGCCAACTGGTGCGCCAGGAGCGGAATATCCCCGGACGAAGTGACCGACGAGTCCATGAAGCTGTTCGCGATCTGGTTGGAGACCCGCACCCATTGCCTCAAGCCGCGCGACGTCGTGCGCCGGACGCCCCTGCTCTGGAACAGGGCTGGCGCGACGATCGACGGCTGGCCAAAGACCAGGCTGTCGCCGGTTTCGTTCAGAGGGCCCCGCAGGCGGCTGGCCTGGGACGATCTCAGTGAAAGCTTTCGCCGCGACGCCGAGGCCTATCTCGGCAAGCGCGCCGCTCCGGATATTTTCCACGAGGAGGCCGCGGCGCCGCGCCGTCCCCTGGCGCCCAACACGTTGCGACAGCAACGCGAACACCTGCGCCTCGCGGCGTCGGTTCTCGTCGAGGTGGGAATGGCTGTGGCGGACGTGGCTTCACTCGCGGACCTGGTCGAGCGGGAGCGCTTCAAAACCATTCTGCGCCACTACCACGGCCAGCAGAACGGAAAGCCGAACGCCTTCGCCGTCGCCCTCGCCAAAACGCTGGTCCAGGTCGCCAAGCATCACGTGGGCGCCTCGGCGGAGCAGGTGGCCGACCTCAAAGCCCTAGCCGCCAAGTTGCCGCCCGTGCCGTTCGATCTGACGCCGAAGAACAAGGCGCTCCTGCGTCAACTCGAGTCGGACGGACCGCGCGCCGGGCTACTGTTTCTGCCAGAAACATTGCTGGCCAAGGTCGCCTCGGAAATGGAGGCGCCGCGCTTGCCGTTTGTCGAAGGGCAAGTCGCGATTGCGATCGACATTCAATTGGCTTGCCCTCTCCGTCCCCAAAACCTGAGTAATTTGCATTGGCGACGCCACTTCCTGGAGCCGGATGGGCCGAAGGGTCGATTGCTGCTGCATATTCCTGCCGAGGAGACCAAGACCAAACGCCAGGATCTGACGGTCGAGATTCCAGAGGACGTCGCGCGGCGGCTCCGCTGGTATCGACGTCACATGTTGCCGCGGGTTGGCGGCGATCCGAACGGCTTTCTTTTCGTCACGAAAAACGGCGACCCCAAGAGCCAGGAGACGCTTACTCAGCAGATCATCGAAACGATTGCGAGACACGTCGGGGTTCACATGACGCCGCACCAGTTCCGTCACTTCGTCGCAACCATCTATCTCGACGCCAACCCGGAAGACCATCAGACGGCGCAGGCGATCCTGCATCACGCGTCAGCCAAAACCACGCTGATCTATGCGGGCTCCGCCAGCCGCCGCGCCAGCCGGGCCTATGGCAAGATTCTGTTCGAACAGCGCGAGCAGCTCGAGTTGGCTCGCCGCGGCAAGAAAGCCGGCCCGAGAAGAGCGATCAATTAGTCCCGACGTCGTGAGAAGCCATGCGCCTCTTGAAGCATCTCCCCGAAAATCAGTGGCCGGCCGCAGACCGTCAGGCTTTCGAGGCGGCCTTCCGGCCCGGCGACCTGTTCGACGAAACGGGCGGGGCTGGAGCCCGCCTGGCGGAGGGCAGCCGAAATTGCATCCGGATGGGCTATCGTCGCTGGCTGGGGTTCCTGCACTCCGCTCATCCCGACGACCTGCGCAAGCCGCCGGCCGATCGGATTTCGCTTGAGCGCGTTCGCGACTTTATCGCCACGCTCAGCACTGAAATGCGTCCGTCCTCGGTGGCGCTGACGATCCAGAGCCTTTGCTATGCGGCCCGCCTGATCGCCGGCGAGCGCGACTGGCGATGGCTTTCTGCGATCAAAGCGCGACTCGTCGCCCGCGCGCGGCCAATCGACCGCTTTGATCGGCTGGCCCCGCCTTGTCGGACGCTCGACTTCGGCATCGAGCTGATGGACACCGCTCTCGCCCTGCCGATTACGAGCCGCAAGACGCGCGAGCTCCAATATCGGGATGGGCTGCTTCTTGCTCTGCTCAGCCTCTGGCCGATCCGGCGCCGGAGCCTGGCGGCCCTGACGGTCAGCCGGCATATCGAGATGGAGGCGGG